>NZ_JAUKUC010000001.1:0-4355437 GCF_030505015.1 Maribacter confluentis | reverse complement strand
TGATAATTTGGTTTTTCCGCCTGCATTGATATTGACTACGGTTCTAATGGTTGCACCGGCACCTGGTATACCACCAAAAACTGCGGCAATACTGTTCCCTATACCTTGACCCACAAGTTCTTTGTTGGGCTGGTGCTTTGTCTTTGTCATATTATCCGCAACTATAGAAGTTAAAAGGGAATCTATGGCACCTAAAAGTGCTAGGGTCAATGCCGTAAATATGTATGGCGTAACAGATGAAAGTTCAAATTGGGTAAATATACCAAGGTTAGGAATTGGGAAACCACCGGGTATCTGCTCAATGGGCCTATAGTCCAGGTCCAAACCATAGGCCACCCCAGAAACTACTACCAAAGCACAAGGGCACTTGGTATAGTGGTGGAAATGCGTTTAAATCCATAAATGATGATAATGGTAGAAAGTGCCAAGATCAATTCTAACCAATTTATTTTTTCAAGGCCCTTGGCATTACTTTAATTGCACCGATAACTCCAGAAGCTTCGGATTTTGCCAAAGTTTGGGCTTCTTTGAGCATGTCCTCATCGGTAATATGCTCGGCACGTGCGTGCTATGGTTTCCTTAAAATTTTCAAGAACCAAAATACCTTCGCCCGCTTCTTCCTTTAAAAATATTGTCAAGGATGATTTCTTCGGCCATGGGTTTGTATTGTGCTACAAAATTCGGAATCTTCCTTAGGGTAGTACCCTATGGCAGGTAAAATTTGGGTAACCAAGATTATGACACCAATTGCCGTCATAAAGCCGGAAACTACAGGATATGGTATGTAACGTATATATTTACCAATTCCCAATAGTCCGAGACCTATTTGCATAAGTCCGGCAAGTAGAAAAACAATTAATATGGCGGGCAGGGCTTTTTCTAAGCTACCATCGTTAATGGCAACGATACCGGCAATGACGACCATACTAACTGCTGTCATGGGAGCGGTAGGTCCTGAAATTTGGGTATTGGTACCTCCAAATAGTGCAGCAAAAAAGCTAATGAAAATTGCTCCGTACAGACCGGCACTGGACCCATTCCAGAACTTACACCAAATGCCAATGCCAATGGCAATGCTACGATTCCAGCGGTGATACCGCCAAATAAATCTCCCTTAAAATTTGAAAACAGATTCTTTCATATATTTAATTATAATTTAATGAAATAGTATCAAATTTGTTAGAAGTGATTCTTGCTTCTTAGTGAAAGTTAAATTAAAAAATTCAGTAGTAAACAGTGGTGTATTGGCTTTAACATAATGGTTTAAAAAAACCGATGAAGTATTCATCGGTTTCTCATAATCGATTAAACCAAGGATAATTATTGTTCGAAAAATTCCACGCACCTGTAGATATATCATACATGGCGCCCACGATCAAAACTTCTCCGTTTTTCTCCATTTCTGCCAATACCGGACTGTCCTTTTTTATATTGGCAATGGTCATTTCTACATTTTTAGCGGCAACTTTATCAACGAAATCAAGATTCTTAGAATTTCTAAGGCTTTCGTCCTTTGGTTCTGTAACGGCATCTACTGCAGGTTCTATCTTGTTGATCAATGCAGTTAGGTTACCCAACCTTGCGTGATCACACGCCCCTTTTATTGCACCACAACTTGTGTGTCCCAAAACTACTATAAGTTTTGTGCCTGCAAGTTTACAGCCAAATTCCATACTGCCCAAGATATCCTCGTTCACAAAATTACCTGCAATCCTTACACTGAAAATATCTCCCAAGCCTTGATCAAACACCAACTCTGCAGAGACCCTAGAGTCTATACAGCTCAATATCGTAGCAAAAGGAAATTGTCCTTCACTAGTATCATTTACTTGTTCTAAAAGATTTCTATTGGCCTTAAGGTTATTTTGAAATCTAAATTTCCTTCCTTAAGAAAGTCCAATGACTTTTGCGGTGTCATTGTGGCTTTGTGTTTCCTTAGTATGTGCTTTCATATGTTTTTAATTTTTAGTTATTTGTCCTGTTAATAATAAAGGAATATTAAGGTTATCTAAAATATCGGTAATATTGGTGGTCGTTGAAAAAGATTTTCCCTTTTTATCCGTGCTTAATTCACCTCTATCCACACATAGTAGATTTACCTTGTTGAAGGTTATATAGTTGGAAATGGTTTTTGAGTATTGTCGTTTTTATCAAATACAAATTCAATATTTATTAGTGCCAATTTCCTCTTTTTCACTACTTTTTGGTATACTGTTTTTGGAAATTTTAAACGATTTCAATGGTTTTTGAGTATGTGTTACCAACCGTGTAACCAATTCTGTCAATGAATTTTCCTCAGAATCGCTTAACATACCCAAAGAAAGGTCTCCATTTAATTCCAGAACATTTTTTTGATCGGTAAAAAATACCGGTCCATGATGTTTTTTAGGACGAAAGGTATGATATGGTCACCTAATAAATTAAATAGTTTAGGCTTTCTTTTGCCCATGACTATAAAATCCGGTTTCTCATTATCTATATAATGTTCAATTTCATGTTTTACGTTACCTATGGCACAGGAATAGGATAATGGAACACCAAATTTTTTAGAATAGGTGTTTACTATGGCATTTATTTGCTTTTCCATTTCCATATACCCTGCATTTAGATTGCGCATGGCAGATAATTGACTTTCTTTTTTTACAACATCGGTTGCTTTTTTTACATGGAACAAGGCAATTTCACCTTTAAATACCTTTGCCAAGTTAATGTGCTTTTAAGGGTATTTTCCAAGGAATCCTTTAATTCTGTAAAAATGACAATTTTATATTTTTTAGTTTTCATAATTACAAGTTTATAGACCGTAAGATTTGGTCATGTTAATTAACTGAGGCTCAATTTTGACTTGGGCCTTTCTTCAAAGAATCCAATGTAGCTTGGAGGATTTTCTACCACCCACGTTTAGAAACCAATTTTATATCTATGTTTCTTTCTTTGGCCTTAAGGCTAAAGTCCTCTAGAATTTCAACGATATCATGATCTAAATATCTCGTTTTCATAATATCTATTTCTAAATAGGTATCTCGTGGTAAACTATCCAACTCGTTCAAAATAGCACCTTTGTTAAAAAAGGTCACTTCTTCTGCCAAGGTCATCTTAATCTTGTGTTTACCATTACTATTGTCCTCAATATGTAAAAAATGCGAGTTTTGGTAACTCTTTAAAAGAATAACTACAATACCAACCGCTAATCCTAGACTTATACCTATTAGAAGATCGGTAAATACAATACCAAGTACGGTTACGAAAAATGGCACGGATTGTTTCCACCCTAGTTTATACATTTTTTGAAAAGGGCAGGTTTTGCCAATTTGTACCCTACTATGAACAGAATTGCTGCCAAGACCGATAATGGAATCATGTTCAACAATCTTGGAATAAGAATCACCGAGATCAATAAAAGGAAACCATGTATTATAGCAGATAATTTAGTTCTACCCCCAGATTGTATATTGGCAGAACTCCTAACGATTACCTGTGTAATTGGCAATCCACCGATTAAACCAGATATAATATTGCCTGTACCTTGCGCCAAAAGTTCCCTATTGGTTGGGGTAACATTTTTGTGGGGATCCAATTTATCCGTTGCCTCAACACAAAGCAAGGTTTCAAGACTGGCCACCAAAGCTATAGTAAATGCAGTAACCCAAACTTGTGGGTTAGTTATGGCGCTGAAATTAGGAAAGCTAATTGTCCCAAAAACGATGCGGCATCTTCTGGTACAGGTACACTTACCAAATGGTCAGAGGATATTGCAAGTACATCACTGTCCTTGGTCAGCACATAAAACAAAATACCTACGGCCACGGCCACCAATGGTCCTTGAATCAGTTGAAATACTTTGCCTTTTTTAGATAAAACCTTGTCCCATAATAACAAAATTGAGAACCCTATAATTGCAATTAGTGTAGCTCCTGGACTTATATTGTTAACGGTATTGATTATTTCTGAAAAAAGTGTTTTCACCATCAACCTGGAAAAAGGCCCAATCTCCTTCCGGATCAGGGTCATAACCAAAAAAATGAGGTATTTGTTTCAAAATAATGATAATACCAATACCGGTAAGCATTCCTTTAATAACGGAAGAAGGAAAATAATATCCAATGACACCGGCCTTTAAAACACCAAAAATAATTTGGATCATGCCACCTAAAACAACGGCAACCAAAAAATTCTGGTAACCGCCCAAGGCTCCAATTGCTGTTAATACAATTGCCGCCAAACCTGCTGCTGGTCCACTGACCCAATTTTAGAGCCACTTAAACCTCCTACTACTATACCGCCAATAATACCGGCAATTAATCCTGAAAACAATGGGGCCCCACTGGCCAA
This sequence comes from Maribacter confluentis, assembly GCF_030505015.1. Lineage (NCBI taxonomy): Bacteria > Pseudomonadati > Bacteroidota > Flavobacteriia > Flavobacteriales > Flavobacteriaceae > Maribacter > Maribacter confluentis. The sequence continues at coordinate 4,351,105 of NZ_JAUKUC010000001.1, read as the reverse complement.
CGCAATACCTAAACATAAAGGTAGTGCTACGAAAAATACTACGATACTTGATGGAATATCGCTCTTAATGTGCTTAAACATAAAATAATGAAATTATATCCTAGCGCTCTGCTTAGGATTGATTAGTTACTTAAAAAAAATTAAAATGGTAAACTAACCTAGGTATTTCGGTGGGGAGAGATAACTTCTAAAGCAAAATCAAAACAGCCTAGTAAATAATGCTTACGGCTGTTGGTGTTTTGGGTAAGCGCAATTAAGGAAAAATCAATAGCATTTTCCTTTACATATTTTTCTTCGCCCATTGACTTTTTACCGGTCTCTTGTTGTTCCTCTTCATTAAGATTGGTAACCACAATAGGGTTTTCGGTATCGCACAGGTTATTATGCTAGGTGCAGTAATTGCAAAAAGCCATAATAATAACAAAGTAATGCGCGCTATATGTTTCATTTTTTTGAATCGATGACAAAGATAAGCCCGAGTCTTTAAATATCTGTTAAATTATATCTAAAAATCTTTCAACAGCCTTAAATCTTCCTTATTGGCCCACCCTGTCTTACCATCGGTCAATTGTATTTTGTTCCATTGCTCCAATTCATCCAACACATTCACTTTGGTTCCCGAATGGAGAATAAATAATTGTTGGCCGGCAGTATTGGGTTCGGACTTTATGACGCTTTCTTCAGCAAAAATAATGGCCGGTTGCCAAGCGTTGAAATCGCTCTGTTGAATATAGGCGAATACAATGGCCACCAAACTAACGAACAATGCTAAAAGGCTACCAATAAAGGTCCACCTTTTTCGTGTGGAATAATTTGAAAAATAAAATAGGATGTACAGAATTACAAATGCCAACATAGCGGCAATTGCTAGTATGCCCATTGATCAAAGGTTAGCTTGCCGGTTTATATTCTTATATAATTTGGATAGTCCGGTTTCTGGCAGGGTATCTATAGCGTCCAGGTCATATTTTGGGCATAACTGAGATTGGTCTTTATTTCTTGGTCATTTGGCGCCAGCAACAAAGCTTTTTCGTAGTAATATATGCTTTCGGCAATTTTATTAAGTTTATAATAGGCGTTGCCCATATTAAATAAACCGCGGCAGAATGCTTGCCGTTATCCAATATTTGGGTATAATACTCTATGGCACTATCATATTCACCGGCATTATAGGCTGTGGTAGCTTGATCGAACAATTTATTGTTCTGGGCGCTACAGCAAATAACCGTAAAAAGACCAATGATGAATGCTATCTTTTTAAACATGATTATAATTGTTTATCCATTAATGAAATTACCTCACTGGCCTTTTCATAATCTGCCTGCATTTGAACATCGGAAAATGGACTATATCTTGCGGCTTCGCAACTTTGCAATAAGGATATGAAATTGGTAATGGTGCTTTCTTCAATGCCTTTTTTGTCCAATAACACGGCAATTTTATCTTTACTGAATTCTGAGGTCTCAATTTTAAGCTTGGCCTTTTAAATAATTATGCAATGCCCTTTCCAATGCCACATAAAAGGAATCTTTGTTACCCAATTCCTTTTTAGCCGCCGACAAATATTTACGAGCCAATTTATTGGCCTTTCTGACCTTGTTTCCGGCAACGTCTCCTGCTATGGCGTCTCTCTTTTTCCTAAAAATGATTGCCAAGGGTATTAATAACAAAGGTAGTAGCAGCCAAAGATAAAATTTGGTGGACCTAAAAAAGTATGAAACTGTTTTATCGGATAGGTTAGGGGTCAGTTTTATAAAATTGAACTTTGTACCACTGGCGATCACGGCCTGTTTGCTATTCGCTACATTTGGAGATGGGGTATTCAATCCATTTAAAGGACCTTCTATGACATTGATGATAATTTCATCAGAGGTTAAGGTAGTGTACTTTTCTGTTGAAGGGTTAAATAGCTAAAACTCATTGGGGCAATTGGGTATTTTCCCCTAAAGGCCGGTACAATGGTATATTGGTTACTGATTTTTCCCTGCATGCCGCTCAACGTAGTTCTTACCCCTTCCGTAAATTCAGGTTCGTATACTTCTAAAGCACTAGGTAATTCAGGTTCTGGAAGTTTAAAAAGTTTAAGGTTTCCCTTACCGCTGACCTCTACGGTAGCCTGTAATGACTCCGTAGCGTTTAAACTTGTTTTTCTGGTAGACACGTTAAAATTGAATTCCCCTACGGCACCGTTAAAATTAGCCGGTTGGTTTTCAACCGGTAACGGCTTTACATTTATGGTCCTACTGCCTGCGGAAACCGTTTTATTGGTTTGGGCGTACATACGGCTACCAAAAAAATCGCGTCTTCCTGTGGGAACGTCCACGGTTACATCCAAGGATAAGGGTTCAATGTCTAGCTTACCGGATTTTTGGGATACAGCACTACACGTTTTAAAGTTACGTATCTGTAAGGTTTGCCCTTATAAGTTCCATTTTGGGCACTTAACGCGGATACCTTAATATCTTGGCTCCAGAAATTATTATAGGTAGGATTGTCCAAGGGTTGATAATTGGATACACTAATATTTGGACTTACATATAATTTGTAGACCACTGTAATAGCCTCGTTCAAATAGGGGTTGGTTTTGGAAAATCTCAGCAACTAAATGTAAGTTTTCATCGGCAATGTCATCTGCCGTCATTTGATCACTTGGTTTATCTACCGCAGCGGTCACTTCAACTTCCTTGCCAAGGATTTGTAGGTTTCTCCCCCCAATTGATATGGATGCCTGCTTAATGGTAAATTTTCCCTTTGCTGTAGGGGCCAATGTTATAGGAATAGGATTTGGAGTAACTCCTTACCCCATTTATCCATGAAGAACTTATGGATTGTGACGGACCCATGATGACCCTAAATCCTTCAAAATCGGGGGATAAAAATTATCGCCGTCACGGTTCATGACAAATCTACCCGCAAACGTTCATTTAAGCCTAATTTGGGTTTGCTTAATTTCATTTCAAACGTTACTCCACTCTAGTCCTGTGCCATCACCAAGAGGACGATAGCAAAAACAATAGTGCCAATGAGTATTTTAAAATGCCCTTAATCTTTACCAATCTTTTTCGTTTTTAATCTTAACACCTTTAACTTTTTTGGCGTCAATTTTATCTTGAACTTTTTTCTCGGCGTTTTGCATTGCCCTTAATAAATTTTCAACTTGCTGTTTGGAAAGTTGATTTGGCCTAGGTTGCTGCTGTTGCTCCTTATCCCCTTGTTCAGGTTGTTTCTTTTGATTTTTTTTATCGCCTTCACCATCTTTGTTCTCGTCTTTTTGCTCTTCATTTTTATCGCCTTCCTCACCTTTGTCCCCTTCATCTCCTTGGTCTTTTTTGTCCTCGTTTTCCCCTTCGTCTTTTTTGTCCTGGTCCTTGTTTTCGTCCTGGTCCTTTTTGTCCTCGTCCTTATCGTCTACCGTTTAGATATACTTTTTCAGGGTACGACATAGGTTATAAATAACGTTGAAGATGTTTTTTAAAATACTGGGCACTATCCGTTATGCTTTGCATGGAATTCTTTGCAAAATTACCGCCTTGTTCTAAATAATAATACTGTAAATCCTCTTTATTGATATTGGCCAAGATTTGTTTATAGTCAATTGAACCATTTCCCATTTCAGAATAATCCCGCGTATTCCTATCCATATCCTTAATATGCACATAACATATCGTTTCGGATTTTCCCGTATTAAATCATGAATGCTTTTGGTGGAAGAATGCTCAACCCAATACATATCCATTTGTAATTTCACCAAATTGGGGTCGGTTTCCGCTAAGATTATAGCATACCCTTGTTCGCCGTTATGATCGGTAAATTCAAAATCATGATTATGGTAGGCAAACTGTAGTCCGGCATTGTTGACCTGCTCCCCTATTTTATTTAATTTATCGGTCAATATTTTAAAATGTTCTATGGTTCGGTATTCAGGTGCCAACCATGGCCAGGTTATATATGTACTTTGTAAGGTTTTTGCACCTTTTATGCATTGGTCCACATAACGCATAAGTACATTTTCCGGTTCATTGAATAGATTAGAAAAGTTATAGTGGCCGCTAGATATCGTAAAATCCAGGTCATCTAATTGTCTCTTAAATTCTTTGGAAGGTATACCATAATAGCTATCATTTTCCCCATCATAACCATATATTTCCCCATCCTCATATCCCAGCCCTCTTGCATAAGCTATGCTACCAATAGGATCGTTTGCCATAGCATCACGAATAGTAAATAATTGCAATCCCATTTTATATTTATAATCCAATGGCAATACCGATAACGGTAACATGGAACTAACGGACAATACACCTGTTTTTTTCAAAAAGGTCCTGCGTGAATTGGGATTATTCATACGTATAGATTTAAAACTGTACTTGTGATTAATAAATATAAATCATAGTCATTAAAATTAATATGATACGCATAAAAAAGCGACCATATTGATCGCTTTTTTTATTTACTTCAACATTAGGTTTACTTTTGTGCTAGCGCAGTTTCGCTATAGGTGACTCGGTAAATGGCATCTCCAAAATCATCAGAAATCAACATGGAGCCATCCTTTAACATCAACATATCCACTGGTCTTCCAGATGCTTTTTGCTCTACTTCATCTAACCAGCCATCTATAAATACTTCGTTGCCTATGACCTCCCCTTCTTCTATATCTACCATCATTATCCTATATCCTACTTTTTTGCTTCTGTTCCAAGAACCGTGCTCTGCAATAAATGCCCTGCCCTTATATTCTTGGGGAAACATGGTGCCGGTATAAAATTTGATACCTAAGGGAGCCACATGAGCTCCAAGTTGAAGTGCCGGCGAAACAAAATCCGAACACGGATGTTCGTCACCAAATTCCGGATCTTTGACAATACCACCATGACAAAACGGATACCCAAAATGCTGACCAGCTTCGGTCACCTTGTTCAGTTCACAAGGAGGTATGTCATCACCGAGCATATCCCTGCCATTATCCGTAAACCACATTTCCTTGGTTTCTGGGTGCCAAGTAAAACCAACGGAGTTTCTAACGCCACGGGCATAAATTTCACGATTGCTACCATCAGGGTCCATTCTGGAAATGGTCGCAAAACGTTCATCTTCATTGGTACGGTTGCAAATGTTACAAGGTGCACCTACCGGCACATATAATTTATCATCCGGTCCAAAAGCAATATATTTCCAACCATGATGAAATTCAGTTGGGAAATCATCATATACCAATTCTTTTTCCACAGATTTGCCCAATTGGTCTTCAATACTGGGATATTTCCAAAGACTACCTACCTGCGCAACATACAGATCCCCATTTCTAATGGCTATACCGTTAGGAACTTCCATGGTATCCAGTATAATAACATTGTCCGCTTTAAAGTCGCCATCATTATCCTGTATGGCATACACCGTGTTTTCATTCCTAGTGCCAACAAAAAGGGTACCGTTATCACCCATAGCCATTGAGCGCGCACCATCTATTCCTCTAGCATACACTTCTATATTAAATCCTTCTGGTAGGTTTAACTCTAGCAAAGCTAAGTCTGTACTGTCCATTACTACTTCATTGGCTACCTCTGTAGCCTCTTTCTGTTTTTTGTCCTTGCAGGAGGAAAACGCTATGACCAAAATGGCCAGCGATATAATGTTATAAATTTTAGTTGTCATAAGGGTTCGTTTTTGTTTATACGAAGATACATAACCATAAGTTGTTTTAAAACAAGGCACTCTAGTCAATTAAAAGCTGTTTTGAGAAAAAGATAAACGAACAAAAAAAAAGCTGAGATCCGTCAAGAAATTAGCCTTAATTGTAAACTAATCAATAAATAGGTTTATTGAGCGGAAACAGCATCCAATGCCTTACCGATCAGGGTTTCACCATTGATAATTTCAAATGTTTCGTTCATGGCAGAATCATCATGTAAAGAGCGCACCAAAGTTTGGGCAACATCATCTCTGGTAATTGAACCTTTTTCCCCAAGCTTGGACTGTAATTTGATTTTTCCTGTACCCTTATCATTTGTTAAGGATCCTGGTCTTACTATGGCATGTACAAGTTCTGTAGATTTTAAATATTCGTCCGCATTATGTTTAGCTTTTAAATACTCCTGTAAATCTTCCGTTTCTTCTGGATTGTCTGCCCCCATTGAGCTGAGCATTACAAATTTTTTGATATTTGCTTTTTTGGCTTCATCGATCAATCTCTTTGCGCCTTCTTGATCTACTTCAACTACTTTTTTTCCACCTGACCCAGCAGCGAATATGACCTTATCAATATCCTTGACCGCATGTGAAATATCTTTTTCCAAATCACCTATTACGGTCTTAATATTTTCTTTTTTAAATTGGTCTTGCTGTTCTTCTTTTCTAACCATGGCCACTGGAACAAAATATTGTGAAACTTTTAAAAGGTTTACAATTTTTTTTCCCGTTGTACCATTGGCACCGGCAACTAATACATTTTCCATTTTCCTGTTATTTTTTACGCAAGTTCATGATTGTCATTGGTATTGATCAATGCAAATACCTATTTAATTGACCTGAATCATAAGGGGACTATAGTGCATAAAAAAGGCGGCTATGGCCGCCTTATAAAATCTATTTTAAAATTTAAGATAAACTGGCATTAAGAACTACTTCGGCCTTTAGTAATTTGGAAACAGGGCATACTTCTTTAGCTTTATGGGCAATTTTCTTGAATTCTTCTTCCTTAATTTCCGGTACGTCACCTACTAGGTCCAAAGTTACTTTCACGATCTCGCCATCCTTGAACGCTACTTTTGCCGCTACGTCCAGTGTGGTTGGCGTAAAGCCTTCTTCACCCAATAAAAAACTCAATTGCATGGAGAAGCAACCTGCATGGGCCGCTCCAATAAGTTCTTCGGGGTTTGTACCCTTTTCATCTTCAAATCTTGTATTAAAGGCATAAGGGGTATTGTCTAAAACGGTACTTTCGGTAGATAACGTTCCTTTGCCCTCTTTGCCGCTACCTTTCCATTGTGCCTTTGCATTTCTTGTAAAATTCATTTTCTTATATTTTAATTAATAATGTAGTTTATTTGATTTAAGTGCTATTTCCCAACACTATGTATTAGACAATTTGCGCTTTTTCTTGATATGTGGGATAATCCAAGTACCCTTCTTTTCCAGGTGTGTAAAAGGTATCCTCGTTCCATTTAGATAATTCATTGCCGTTTTTAAAACGTTCCACCAAATCCGGATTTGAAATATATAGTTTACCATAGGCCACCAAATCTGCATTGCCCTCTTCAATTACCTTATTGCCGCTTTCTTGGTCAAATCCTGCATTTATCATTAGAGTACCATTATACAATGGTCTAAAGTGTTTTGCAATATGCTGCACAGCATAAGGTATATCGGAAACATCGGTGAATGGTTCTGACAAATGAATATAGGCCAAATTGTAGTCGTTCAATTTTTTAATGATATATTCAAAAGTGGGAATGGTCTCCTCATCCATAGTCATACCAAATAAACCATTTAGAGAAGGATTAAAGCGCGCGCCTATCTTTTCTTGTGGTATTACCTCTTTAACGGCATCAAGCACTTCAAAGAAAAAACGCGCTCTGTTTTCAATAGAACCACCGTACTCATCTGTCCTTGTATTTGACGTAGCGTTAAAAAATTGATGAAACAGGTACCCATTTGAGGAATGGATTTCTACGCCGTCAAATCCGGCTTCTACCGCATTTTTTGCCGCATTGACAAAATCTGTTACGGTTGCCTTGATTTCTTCCTTGCTCATTGACTTAGGAGTAACGGTATCCTTGAAACCCTCTGAGGTAAACGATTTTGAATTAGGGTTGATGGCTGATGGTGCCATAGGTAGATCACCATTATGAAAATCTGGATGAGACATTCTGCCAACATGCCAAAGCTGTATAAAAATGGTACCGCCTGCATCATGTACCGATTCGGTAACTTTTTTCCACCCTTCCACCTGGGCCTTGGAATGTATTCCAGCAGTGTTTACATAACCTACTGCAGCTTTGGAAACTTGGGAACCTTCAGTAATGATAAGTCCCACAGAAGCCCTTTGCGTATAATAAGGTACGTGTAAATCCTCCGTAGGGGCATTCTCGTCATTAGCCGCCCTACTCCTGGTCATGGGAGCCATAACGACCCTATTTTTAAGTTGTATGTTTTTACGATATGGTGTTAATAATATTTCTGTATTCATAGCTATCTTTTGTTTTCTAACAGTTCATAAAAGTCTAACATTATCGGCATGATTATTAACTCGTCTCAATAAAAACTTATCATATATGAAAAATGGACACTGCAAATCTTTACTAGGTTTTACCATAAATGAGTGCTGTTGAATGCTAAATAAATGTGGAAAAAATAATTGCTGAGGATATTAAATTTAGGGTTCTACCATAAATTTGCAGATTTACAAAACCATATTATTTTTTTGTCGTAGGTACGTTAAAGACATTCTTTAACCTAAAAAATATAAAAATGAACTATAGCTACAAGTGGGCACTTAGGCTGTTACAAGTATTAACCATAATATTAATATCCACTTCAGTAAAAGCACAGAACATTAAAGGTAAGGTTACCGATTATAAAGGTACGGCCTTGGAAAATGTCGGTATTTTCAACCAGACTTCAGGCCAACATAGCCATACCAACTTATCGGGGGCATTTTCACTTCCTGCTACACATATAAACGATTCCGTATACTTTTCCAATTTGGGCTATAAAACTTTTGTTCTAGTCATAGAACCTAAACATTTTAATGAGCAGGTACAGATTACCTTGGAGGAGTCCAGCATAAACTTAGATCAAGTTGTTGTGGTGTCCAAAGTAGATGCAATGAGTAAAATTGTGAATATAGATGTACAGAATGATCCGGTAAAATCTTCCCAGGAAATTTTACGAAAAGTGCCGGGGCTTTTAATTGGCCAACATGCAGGCGGCGGTAAGGCAGAACAGATTTTTTTAAGAGGTTTTGATATTGACCATGGTACGGATGTAGCCATTAGTGTAGATGGTATGCCGGTGAATATGGTATCTCATGCGCATGGCCAGGGCTATGCAGATCTACACTTTGTGATACCGGAAACAATAGAACATATAAATTTTGGAAAAGGATTGTATTATGCCGATAAGGGAAATTTTAACACCGCTGGGTACGTTGACCTTGGCTTGAAAAAAAGTATTGACAAAAGTATGGTATCCTATGAAACCGGACAGTTCAATACCAATAGATTTGTGGGACTATTTAAATTATTGGAAGGAAATAAAAGTGATGCCTATTTGGCTTCGGAAATTTATCTTACCGACGGACCGTTTGATTCCCCACAAAATTTCAATAGGATAAATATTTTAGGACGTTACAATTATAAGGACCTTGGTAAGGAAGAGCTTACATTGACCGCCTCTCATTTTCAAAGCAAATGGGATGCCTCGGGACAAATTCCTCAAAGGGCGGTTGATCAAAACCTTATTGGCAGGTTTGGCGCCATAGATGATACCGAAGGAGGACAGACCAGTAGAACAAATTTAATGTTGAACCATACCAGATTTTTGGGCGATGACCAGTTTTTAAAGACGAGGGCATTTGTAAGCAAATATGATTTTGAATTATTCTCAAACTTTACATTCTTTTTGGAAGATCCGGTAAACGGAGATCAAATTCGTCAATTTGAGGATAGGACGGTTATGGGTGCTGAAACAGCTTTTGAGCAAATCAATATTACGGTTGGTGAAAATGATATGGTTGGGTACAAAGCAGGAATAGGTTTTAGAAATGATAATGTAGATGATGTGTCGCTATCACATACCTTAAACAGGAAGACCACTTTAGAGCAGTATGCATTTGGGGATGTCGATGAAACCAATATATACGGATTTTTGGATGGCACTTATAAAACCGGAAATTGGACTTTTAATCCCTCTGTACGTTTAGATTATTTTAAGTTCGATTATGAAAATAAATTAAGCGAAGCTTACGATAGCAGAAGTGAAAACAAAGCAAAAGTTAGTCCAAAACTTAATACGTTATATACGGTAAACCGCAATTGGCAAATGTTCTTAAAAACAGGTTTAGGATTTCATTCTAACGATACACGTGTTGTAACCGCGAATGAAGGTAGGGATATATTGCCAACAGCGTATGGATTAGATTTGGGTACTATAGTAAAACCTGTGGATAAACTTGTATTGAACGCTACGTTATGGGGACTTTTATTAGATCAGGAATTTGTGTACGTAGGTGATGCCGGTATTGTTGAACCTAGTGGAAAGACACGAAGGTTAGGAATAGAACTAGGAGCCCGTTATCAATTATTGGACTGGTTATATGCATATAATGATATTAATTATACCTACGCCAGAAGTACGGAGGAGTTAGAAGAAGAGGATTATATTCCACTTGCGCCGGACCTTACCTCGGTTGGTGGCTTATCCATAAGTGATTTAGGTAACTTTTCCGGGTCATTGAATTATCGTTATTTAGGTGATAGGGCCGCAAACGAAGATAATAGTATAGTAGCGGAAGGTTATTTTGTAACCGATTTAAACTTGAATTATCATATTAAAAATTGGACATTGGGTCTGATAATTGAGAATTTATTTGATACGGAGTGGAACGAGACCCAATTTGCTACAGAAAGCAGATTGTTTAATGAAACCGCATCTGTTGAGGAAATTCACTTTACTCCCGGAACACCATTCTATCTTAGAGGCAAAGTGTCGGTAAGGTTTTAGGAATTTTGCAAGTATCTACAAGTAATAAAAAAAATGAACGTATAGGTTAGTCGAAAGTTAATCCTCTGGCGGATGTCCATGAATGTCTTCAAAAACAGTATCGAAATTTTCTCTTAGGTATGCGTTCAATTTCTTTTGGTAGTCGTCCTTTAACCAACTTAAAAAGTTATAGGTGCTTTTGCTAATACATTTTCCGTAAACGTGAATTCTATTATCAATATCTTCTTTTAATAGCTTTGCCAATGCTATGGCATCATAAACATCTTCACTGTTTTCAATACACATATGGGCATGCTGTGCTATGGAACGCTCCAGAACCACTTTAGATGATTCTCCTGCAAACGTAGCGGTTTCATACGTTTCCTTGATATCAAAATAGGTCTCCTTTGAGTTTTTGAATTCTGCTTTGACCTCTTCGGACAAATCCAGTTTAAAATCACTTTCAATATCCTCATCATCCCTAATACGGTCCATGTAGAAATTAGGGGATTTGAAAATAGCGCCCCAATCTAGGTCCGCACCCCAAGGACCAAAACGATAAAGGTTGTTCCCTAGGTCAATTACGGTGAATTTGGATTTATTGTTCAAGACCCTAGATCCCCTACCGATCATTTGATAGTAAAGCGTAAGAGATTTTGTTGCCCTATTAAGGATAATGGTGTCAATGGTCGGTTCATCAAAACCGGTTGTTAAGATACTTACGGATGTTAAGATTGCATCTGGCGTTTCCCTAAACCACCTTAATATTTGTTTACGTTGTTTTTTGGTCGCCGTATTATCCAAATGCATAATGGGCAATCCTACGGCTTTGAATGTATGGTATACTTGTATGGACGTTTCTATACCATTGTTGAAAATTAATGTTTTTTTACCTTTGGAGTGTTTTGAATAAGCTTCTAATAGCTTGTTCAGCATAGCCGGGCTAGTATATAGATCGGCAGATGATTTTACGGTATAATCACCATTAGAGCCTACTTCCAATGAAGTTAGCCCCATATCATAATGAAACACCTCTGCCCTAGCCAAGAAATCGTTCTCTATAAGGTTTTCAATACTTTCCCGGGTATAAGTTCATCATAATTCTTGTTCATGGGCAAGTCCTTATTGGAACTTAAAGGAGTGGCCGTTACACCAAGAACAAATGAATTTTCAAAAAATTTGAACAGTTTGGTAAATGAATTGTAATGCGCCTCATCAATGATGACCAGGCCAACATCTGAAATATCCAGCTGGTCGTCGTTTAGACGATTGTTCAAGGTTTCTACCATGGCCACATAACAACTGTAACGCTCTTGGTCATCCAAATTTGCCTTACTGTTAACCACTTTGTTAACGACGCCAAAATTGGTGAGCATTTCAGAAGTTTGATTACAAAGTTCTATACGGTGGGTCATCACCAAAACTTTTTTGCTATGGTTTTTAAGGTACTGTCTTACTATTTCAGAGAAAATAACAGTTTTACCACCACCGGTTGGCAATTGATATAAAAGATGGTAATCTTCACGTTCAGAATCGAACTTGTTAAAAATTTGTTGAATAGCACCCTGTTGGTAGCTATATAGTTCCTTATCGGTTTTCTTATCCTGTAGTTCAAAAACTGTCTCTTGCATAAAATCTTTTCTGGAAGTTGCAAAGGTAACATTATCAATAGTAGATTACTAATTCATGGGTTAAAAAGGGTATCTTTTGCGACCATTGGTAAGCAATTTTTTACAGACCATACAAAATAATGAAACATTACCATTTTAAAGTGTATAAACCATTTGGAATGTTGAGTCAATTGACTTCCAACGAAGAACGGCAGTTGCGCAAGAAAAAGTTTTTAAGTGAACTTTATTCGTTCAATTCTGAAATTATGCCTATTGGTAGATTGGACGAGAAGTCAGAAGGTCTTTTACTCATGACAACTGATGGTAAATTAAGCGATATCATAAATCGTAAAGGAGTTGAAAAAGAGTATCTGGCACAGTTAGATGGGCTAATTAGTACACAAGCCATTATAGAACTAAGTAGCGGGGTAAATATTGGACTTTTTGGCACTACCTATGGTACAAAACCCTGTACGGTAGAGCAATTATTGACTAACCCCACATTACCCGAACCCAGTGCTAAGCTCCGTATTGGAAGGCATAGACCAACTTCATGGATACGAATTATACTTACCGAAGGTAAATTTAGGCAAATACGCAAAATGACGGCTGCGGTCGGTTATCCTACCATACGACTAGTACGTGTACGTATAGGGAATATCTATTTGGGACACATGCAACCCGGACAAGTGGAGCCAATAACCTTAAATACGGATATTATTTAGGAATTTTTTTACCTGAAAACCTAGAGAAAATCGTTAAGCTTTTTTTAGAATTGATAAAATAGACCCCTGTCAAAAGCAATATTGAGGCAACTATGGATTGTAATGTAATCTGTTCATTTAAGAAATACCAGCCTAATACCATAGCAATGATCGGGTTAACGTACGAAGAAGTGGCCACCTTTTCTGGAGAAACAAACCGTAACAGATAATTAAAGGCCGTAAAGGTTACAATACTGCCAAAAATAATAAGTAATAACATGGACCAAAGTACCGGTATACTCCATTGTGATGGCCAAGACCAATTCTCTCCAAGTAAAAAGCTAATAATAATAAGGGAAAAACCACTGGTCAACATTTGATAGCCGGTATTGACAAAAAAGTTTTGTGGTAAATCTGCCTTACCGACAAATAAACTTCCATAAGACCAACTCAACATACAGATAAAGATGAGGAACATTCCCAATACTGCGCCTTCTTGGGTTATTATTTGCTTTTGCCCAACTAATAAAAAAATACCGGTAATACCCAATATTACACCTATTACGGACATGGGTTGAATTTTTTTACCTTGCAACACACGCATCATCAATAAAACTACCAAGGGCTGTGCGGAAACCTCCAAGGCCGCAAAACCGCTATCTACGAATTTCAAGGCCCACACCACTACCCCATTTCCAAATGTTAAAAAAAGAAACCCTGCAATAAACGTATTCTTAAATTGTGTTTTGGTAATGCCTAAGGATAGACCCAAAATTTTGGATATGATGAAAATTAAACTGCCGGCCGTTAAAAAACGAATACCTGCCAGCATAAAGGCAGGTAATTCCGTTACCGCAATTTTGTTCCATAAATAAGTAGATCCCCAGATGAAGTAAATGGCAAAGAAAGACAATACTACCAGAACGGTATTGCGTTGCAGTTTTGCCATAGGGAAATGTGTTGGCTATATTTTTTTGACACGAACGGCATTCATACCCTTCATTCCTTTTTCAAGCTCGTACGAAACCTTGTCATTTTCCATGATTTCATCGATAAGACCGCTCACATGAACAAAATATTTTTCATTGTTTTCAGCGTCTATGATAAAACCAAAACCTTTAGAAGTATCAAAAAATGAAACCTTACCGTTTCTTACCGGATCAAATTCCTCAACATCACCTTCCTCTTTTTTAGGAATACCCAAAACAATATCCTCAGCTTCTATTTCTACCTTCATGGCAGGATCTGGCGGTGTATCTACCAAATTACCATTGAAGTCCACATAGGCCAATGGTATGCCAGAAGTACCACTTTCCTTCGCCGCTGCCTTGCGCGCAAGCATTTTTTTCTTTTTCTCTTCTCGCTTTTTTAAGCGTTTTTTTTCTTTTTCAGTTTTATTAAATGTCTGTTGTGATTTTGCCATTCGAAATTTTAATGATAATACTTGAATTTTACTGTAAAGGAATTGAAATACGTGGTGACGTATAGAACCAATGGTAAGTTTTTTGAGTAAACTATGCTGCCATTTGTTGTAAGGCCATTGCAAGAATCATCTGCACCCCTTTAAAGTCCAACAAAGATATGATTTGTATTTCAATTATTTAGCATTACGGGGCATCAAACTAATAAACTTTTAAAAGAGTTTACCATTATTTAATAGATAGCCAAGAAATATGGATTATAAGATGTCATAATACAGGAAATAATAGTCCTGAAAATGAAAAGAGGAGTTTAAACTACTGTCGTTTAAACCCCTCTTTTAAATTATTAATATGATATATACCCTAATCCTTTAGGGTAATATTCTCTTGAACGCCGTTAGGATAGGTCATAGTGGCACTATCATCACAAGTACCATCGCCAAATGCTACATTAACGGTAAGTCCATTTTTGGAGATATCCAAATCACCTGCAGCAATATAGGTACAGCCTAAGTCGCTTTTTAAGGGGGAATTTACCTCAATTTTATACGTGTTTCCTTCATATACCACAGTCCACTCTCCTGTTACACTATATGAAGCCGTTTCATCAAAAGTTATGGTCGTACTTTTTGTTCCGTTATCGGATATTATTGAGCCATCTTCCATTTCTACAGTTATATCGCTTGTAACCTCAAATGTTATGGCACTTTCGTTATCATTGCTACTGAACACATAAGATCTGGAACCGTTGACTTTGATTTCCCCAATATAAAAATCCACATAGCTTGCGGTAAAGGAACCTTCTTCTCCCTGAAGGTCATAGGTTACGGTCAACGTACCGTTTACTTGATCCGTTCCGTTCAATACACAATTGTTGAATACCGCTGTGTAGCCGGTATCCGTATATTCTGCGGTATAGCATTCTTCATTCGATGATTTTCCCGAAGTACCTTGGGCAGATGACATATTGTAAAGTGCAAGGTCCACACCGTCCAAATAATCATCGGTGGTTAAAACTGCTTGCAATTCTGTTTCTGTAATAACTGCTTGTTCATCCATAGCATTATCATCACTACAGCTATAGGCAATGAATAATACCGGAAGTACGGCAGATAATTTTCTTAAAATTAATGTTACTTTTTTCATATTGTTTGCTTGTAGGGTTGTGCTATAAAAACGTACAAAAACACCATTAATTATAAAGACCGTTAATTTTATGCCATGTTCTTAGAATATAAAATCCACAAAGTATACGAAAACATTAAAATATTCGCTTATAATCATATACGATATACTATTTTTGACTCATGTTGGTAAAAGTAAACTTAAGGGACCAAGTAAGGGATTACCTTCTTTCTCAGATGATTACCGGAAATCTAAAAACGGGCAAGACCATTAATTTGGCGGCCCTTTCGCGCGATTTAGATGTTAGTGTAACCCCAATTAGGGAAGCGTTGGCACAATTGCAGCAGGCACATATCATCAAGGCCGTACCTAACAGAGGGTTCATCATTGCCGAACTGGATGTTAAAGAAGCCGAGGACCTTTATGGCCTAGTTGCCAATCTAGAAGTAATGGCCATTGAAAACACGGAGTTTACCCAAGACGATATTGAACAACTAAAAATGCAGCAAGAAGTATTTGAAAATGCCAAAGATGCCATTTCCCGGATACAAGCGGACTTGGAATTTCATAGGCTGCTTACCAAGGGTTATGAGAACGATTTGGCCTTACAGATACTAAACGACCTTAAAACCCGTATTTTCTTTTATGAAAGGGCCTTTACCAATGATGACTCCTTCTATAACAAATCCGATAACCAACATGAATCCATAATAGCCGCCATTGCCGATAATAACGTTCCTACGGCATCACTGCTATTAAAAATGAACTGGATGCTTATCTTAAACTACATCCAGAAAAAATTGACCGAATAATTAATCCAGTTCTTTCAAAATTTCTTGTGCAGATTTGGTCAATCGCATATATCCTCTATAACCCCATAAGCAAAAAATAAGGGTAATCATTAAAGTTATGGTTAGGAATATCCATTGTGTAGATCGTAAACCTTCCATAAAGATATCCTTGCCTGAACTAATTTTTGAAAAAGTAGGTAAAATAAATACCATACCGGCCATTCCAATACCCATAGCTATCTGCTGTATGCGCAATAGGCGATTTTTAGATTTTAAATAATGGGAAAGATTGGCTTTATAGCTACCGTTTAAAAGGTCTAAATTTTTAATCCTACGCAAGGCATCCAATACCAGAATGGGAAAAATAACCATATAGCCTATGGTCAAAATTCCACATAAACGTAAGTACCAAGTATCCAAAACATTGAATTTATATAAGAAAAGTAAAGCCAGTGCAAAACATACTACAGCACCTATTGTTTCTAAGGTTAGTGCGCTTTTAAATTTATTTTGATATTTCTCTTTGGTCATGTTCAAGATAATTGTATTCGTCAATTTTTTCTGCCGTTCCAGTTCGTTGCCCATTTGCACCCAGGCAGATTGTAATTCCTCCAGTTCCATAGATTATGATTTTATCATGTTAGATTTTAATTTTTGTTTGATTCTTGAGATTCGCGTTCCCACATTACTGGCCTGTAACCCAGTTATTTCTGCTATTTCCTTATAGCTTTTTGCCTCTAGTAGAAGAAAAATCAAGGTTTTGTCCAAATGATTTAAATGCTTTAAATGTGCATATAACAACCGTAATCGCTCTTCATATACGTCATCATTGCCAGGTTCCATAATTTGTGAAACTGTATCTGCCATAGAAACGGAATCCGGTCTTCTTTTATCTTTTTTTAAAAAAGTAATGGCCGTATTCATGGCAACTTTATACATCCAAGTGGTAATTTTAGACTCATTCCTGAACGAATCAAAGTACTTCCATAACTGAAATACCACATCTTGAAAAAGGTCTTCCTGGTCTTGTTTGGTATCGGTATATATAGAGGTAACCTTAAACAACAAACCTTGATGATCTCTTATCAAATTGGTAAATTCAACTTCTTTGGACATGTACAACCGTTATTTTCCCTATTGGTATATGAACAAACCTTTTTGTCACAGATAATTATAATTTTTTTGTTTTTTGCTATCGTTTGGTTCGTACATAACGTCTATCCCATTATGGTTAGGATAACGATAACCAGCTGTTTAGCATATATTTAAAACTGTCTATGCAACATAGGGCACAAATGTTCGTTTTATTTAAAAATTATTAGGTTATGCAATTTTTAAACAAGGAAATTGAGGCTTTGACAAAACGTAAAAAAACCGCTGCACTAGCCAAGAAGCAAATATCATGTGGTATTTTTCAAGATACTAAGGATATCCCTGTCAAAGCAGAGGATGTAGTAGTATTGAAAAAAGTGTAATCTTATTCCTGAAACAAGGATTTATCCAGTCCTGGAATGAGATTTAGCGCATTTTTATAATATACTTTCTTCAACACATCGTCTGGTAGATCAAGCCCGTACATTGCCCAAAAGGCATGATATTTCTTGTAATACGGAAAGTATTCATCATTGCTCTCCAACACCCTAAAATATGTCGGAAATTCCTCTGGTTTCCAACTATCCTTACCAAACAGGATACGGTCTTGATATTTAATAAAAAATGCCCTTGCATGCTGTGGTTGTCTACCCAACTCCGCAATTACGGCAGATATACCTACATTCATATTGGGCATTGCATCAAGTAACTCGCCTAGCTTTTCCAAATTATTGGCATGCCATCCCATATGAGCATTAATGAACTTGGTCTTTGGATGTTTTTTAAAAACGTTATGCTGTTCCTGTATAATTTGTTCAAAAGGTGCCGGATCCGTGGCAGACCTTTTTCTTCTAGGATGTGTTTTTAATTCTAACCAACGCTCGTTTTCCGCATTCATTTCGTCCCAAAATGATTTGGGGTCAGCTGCATGAATCAATACTGGGACGCCCATTTCCGCACATTTTTCCCAAATAGGATCTAATCTGTAATCGTCAATTGCCAAACGATTTCCATCGGCATCTTTATTACGCAAACCTAGACTCTTAAAAATCTTTAAGCCTTTAGCCCCGTTCTTGATATCCAGTTCCAACTGGGCGGCAGCCTTTTTGCCCCACTGTAAATCCTTTGCTCCCTCAAAATCCACATTGGCAAAAACAACAAACCTATTGGGATAACTTTTGTTGATATTGTCAACTTTCTCTTTAAGACTTTCACCTGAACGTCCACTTAAGTTCACCATTATGGCTTCGTTCATGGCGTCCATATCTTTTACCAATGCCGTAAGTGCTTCTACTGACATATCCCTTTGGTGGCTATGCACATCAATAAATGGAAATTTGGCCGTTTTAATTTCTTTGCCCGGTATAACCAATGTAGAAATAGGGTTATACTCTTCAAATCCCAATTCTTGGGAATATGCAAAATTAACTAGAATAAGGAAAACACTGGAGAT
Source organism: Maribacter confluentis (assembly GCF_030505015.1). NCBI lineage: Bacteria > Pseudomonadati > Bacteroidota > Flavobacteriia > Flavobacteriales > Flavobacteriaceae > Maribacter > Maribacter confluentis. The sequence continues at coordinate 4,332,208 of NZ_JAUKUC010000001.1, read as the reverse complement.
TAGTATTGCTTTAAGGTGGTACATCATATTAATTATCATGTTGGTTATTGGGTATCTGTAATTAGTTGTTCGTATGCCGCTTTAGTGTCTATATCAATAATTCCTTTTCCTGCATTTAGGCCAATGGTCTCTTTTCTATAACGTTTCAATATTTCTTTGGCCCCATAATCATCTTTAAGCTGGGAAAGTTTTTCATAAAAGGTAATAGGAAACAAAGCCGGTACACCCGTTTTTTGGGTATAATTGGTCGCAATTATTCTATTTGGATTTTGTATAAAATTTTCCACCATTAAATTTAAATAATCGGATGTCATTAATGGTTGGTCCGCAAGACAAATTAAAATACCTTGCGGTCTGGATGCCAATGAAAGTAAATGGTTTATACCATATGCTATACTATTTCCCAAACCCATTTGCCAATTGGGGTTTATCATATAATCAACATGGAGGTCGTTGAGGGAACATTTATCCACAATACGCGCTGCATGAGCGCCCAAAACAAGGTGTACCGAGCCTACCCTACTATTTTTGGCTGTTTTTATGATCTCTAATAAGAAATTGGAATCTTTCCACGGTAAAAGTTGTTTAATATCCTGCATGCGTTTAGATTCCCCTGCGGCCATTATTAAAACAGTTATGTCTTTTCCAGAAATCATTAAACCGGTTTTTGTGCCCTGTTTTTTAGCATCATGGGTTCGGTTTTCCTAATAACCGTTAGTATTTCCGCTAAAATTGAAATTGCAATTTCCTGAGGCGTTTCTGCACCAATATTTAATCCGGCAGGACCATGAATAGATTCAAGGAAATCTACAGAAATGTCCATATCCTGTTCCAATAGATGGTCCAGTAATTTTTCCCTCCTTTTAATAGGTCCTAAAACACCTAAGTACATAGGCTTTACATTTTTTAAGGCCATTAGATATTTTAAATCCTTGGCAAAGCTATGCGTCATAAGTACCACAGCCGTTTCTTCATCTATTTGTTCTACGGGGAATAGTTCGGGTTCATAATTCAATAATTCATCTATATTCTTAAAATCCAGTATGGACTTATTCTCTTGTGGAGTTACGGCCACCCTTACTTCCCAACCCATACTAACTCCAAAGTGAGCTAGCTGAACCGCGTCATGTTCACCACCTATAAGCAATAACCGTTTGCAAGGAGGCATTGTTTGCTCAAAGGAGTGCGCGTTAGACTGTTGCTTGGTGTAAGGATTTAAAGGATATGTTTTTGCACCTAGTGTTATAAAGGTACCATAACCATTTAATTGCCCAAATTCTTTCTCATATGTTGTTGATAATGTAAAGTCCATTCTATTCTCTATTACCTTTTTAAAGGCATGTACAACGGATTCGTTTGGAGAGAAAAATTCCAACATGATGTACAAAATACCTTCGCACCCTAAACGAAAGCGACCGTCATAGGTCATTAATTTGGCAGAATGGTCCTTAAAGACGGACTGTGACTGAAAAAGTACTTCTTTTTCCACACAACCACCACTGACAGCTCCGATCATTGTATCATCTTCACGGATCAGCATACGGACACCTGGTTTTCTATACGAGGAACCTTCAAGAAAAACTACGGTTGCCAGAACACAACTAACATTTTCTTTTTTTGCCAATTCGTACGCATTAAAAATAGTCTTAAGTTCGTGGGTCATTTATTGTATTATGTTTATAAGTAACATTTTATATAGCTTAGGACTTTATTAGATTTGCTATAAAGCTACTAAAATTATGGGCTTTTAATTTTTCAATATAAACAGGTAATTCATCTTTAACAATCTTTAACATTAATTTTAAAATCTTCTATAATTTAAATACACTTTGTCCGTTCTGCTAGTTGAACATATAAATATTGAATATGAAAAATTTTTTAAAGACCTTCAGTGTGTTTTTTGTACTGTCTTTACTGGTTTCGTGTGGTAATGCAGATGATGATGTAAGTTTGGACCTGAATCTTGGGGACGGTCTAGGGAAAGGAGAGCCGGTAGATGATTGCTTAGGATTGGAAGAAGGTGAGTTGGTGCTTTCCATTCAGGAACAGTATACCACATTGCCTGGAAAAGTGTCCGTTTTCTTTAGAGTATCCGATACAAGCGGAAATCCCGTTCCAGGCTTAACGGCAAATCAATTTACCATTTATGAGCAAGGACGTAATGATGATTGTTTCAAAACCATTTCCACCTCTGAGTCTTCTGCAAGGATTTCTCCAAATTCCCAAATATTCTCTAACAATACCTTATTGGTGTTAGATTTAAGTAATAGCGTGTTGAGCAGTAGCTTGCAGGAATTAAAATTGGCCTCCACCAGTTTTATTGACGCCGTAATGCCATCTACCACCCAAGAGTCCGTAAAAATGGCTATCTATTGGTTTGATGGTGAAGATGAACTTCACCTATTGAATGCTTTGACCCCTTCTAAAGATGAACTAATCGCATCTATAGATGGTATAACCGATGATATCAGTAACGATCCATCTACAGATTTATATGGTGCGGTAATTAAATCTACCGATATAGCATCGGATTTGGTAAAAACTTCTACCGCAGGTGGTAAAATTGGAGCTGCCTCCGTTGTTTTGTTTACGGATGGTACGGATCAAGCATCTCGTTATACCGAAAACGCCGCCCTTAAGAAAGTGAACGAAGCAAATGCCAACATTTCTTTCTTCAGTATAGGATTAGGTGGTGAGATCGATACAGAGGTCTTGACCGATATAGGTAAGACCGCCAGTGTATTTGCACAGAACAAAGATGAACTGGAGCGTACGTTCAGGGATATTTCCGAAAAAGTATCCGAAAGGGCCAATAGCTATTATTTATTTGAATACTGTAGCCCTAAACGAGATGGTAGCGGTGATAATAATTTGGCCATAGAACTTAATACCGGAGCCAGAAAAGGTGCGGTACAGACCAAGTTCAGTGCCAACGGATTTACCGGAGGTTGCGAATAAGTTTAATATGAAATCACAAGGAAAGAAGCGTAAATACGCTTCTTTTTTTTTGTTTTATTCCAGCACCAACAACATGTTGATACTCATTTTGTTGGCGTTAAAATCACACTTAATTTTAAAGTAGGTGCATGGACACAAAACGTCCGTTTACCGATTTGCCCCGTATATAAAACCGATTACACAATTATTAATTTAAAATATATAAAATGAAAAGATTATCCTTGGTTACTATATTTTCGGTAGCATTGCTTACTTCATGTGTTTCTAAGAAGAAATATGTTGCCTTAGAAGACAACCTTTCACAGACACAGAGCACGCTTCAAAAAACACAGGTTGAAAAAGAAGAATTAGAGGCTCAAATGTCAAAAATAGAAGCCCGTGTAGAAGAGTACAACGCTAAGATCAATTCATTGAAAGAAATGAACGATAGCCAATTTACCAGCGTTGACGATGTTACCGTAATGAGTAACAACACCAAAGCCAAAATGAGAAATACGTTGAAGAATGTAGACCCGGCAAAATTGGCAGGCGCAAAAACACTACAGGATTCTATGAACTTGGCGGTGTCCTATAAGCTAAAACAATCCATATCAGATGAGGATGAAGATGTAAACGTAAGTATTGATAAAACGGTAGTGATGATCAATATTTCTGATGAACTTTTGTTCAATACGGCCAGTTACAATGTAAGCAGTAAGGCAAATTCTATTTTAAAGAAATTGGCAGATGTCATTAAATCAGAGCCAAGTATGGAAGTAATGGTTGAAGGCCATACGGATTCTAGAACTATCAATACCCCAATGGTTACGGATAACTGGGATTTAAGTGTAAAACGTGCCACCTCTATCGTACGTAAATTACAGAAGGAATATGGTGTTGACCCATCTCAATTAATTGCATCAGGTAGAAGTAGTTATTTGCCATTGGTAGAAAACAATTCTAAGGAAAACATGGCAAAAAACAGAAGAACCAAAATCATTATTCTTCCTAATTTGGATAAGTTCTTTGCATTGTTAGATGCTGAGTAATCTTCTAATTAGGTTATAAATTTAAAAGGGATGGTTAAACCATCCCTTTTTTTATATTCAATATTTTTTGAGCAATCATTTATAGATCATGCCATTGGGCACCTCAATATTTGATTGTGATAGATTGACCAAAAAGCCATTAATGACCGCATACTCCAAACGGCCATCTTTTTCCAGAAAAAAGGTTGGGTTTATACCTGGTTGTAGTTTAAGTTCCGGTATTTTATAATTGGCACCAATTAAATGAACCGGAAAAGGCGAGTTAAGTTGTTTGGCCGGTATCGTGGACATACGAACATAAGCGTGGCCATCTTTCAATAATTGACCAAAGTCCAAACTTTGTACCTCGTTGAGGGTATTTAGGGTTTTTGGATACGCTGTAGCTTGTTTTAAGGTGTAACCGGTAGCATCTAAGGTTTCATAACCATAATAGGTAGAAAGATCTCCCTGATCAAGAATTCGGCTACTGTACCAGAAAGAATTATGGTCTGCATAATCCACTTCAACCTGATGGATGCCTACATCAATTTTATATGAATTCCCCATCAAGTTATAACTGGCATTGGTTATTTTTAAATCGAAGAGTTTACGGTCGTTTTCCGGAATTTTTTCATATTCACCTATAGCTATTTCTTTATAGTTCTGTTTGGCAATGGTATATATTGCGGAAAGAATGGACACATAGTTAAGTTTTCTTATTTCCTGTTTTTCGGTATCGTTAGGATAGCCTCCAGATTCTATTAAAATAGTACTTGTACCCCATTTTTGAATATTGTCACCAAAGGCACGTGGTTCAAAATCATCATTGTAGCGACCAACTTGTCCCGGAGCATATTTTTGAAGGATGGAATTCATGAAAACTATTATTTTCATGGCATTGCCACGTACTTCGTTGATATCCTTTTCATAGTTGTAAGCTGGTGCCAAATAGGATATCGTTGCCGGTTTGTCGGTCCTTTCGGCATTGTAGTAGGTACTTTGGTCATGAAGGTTAAAGCCAAAATCCGCCGCTAGACTATCCCGAACCCTTTTTAAGGTTTTTGATTCGGGCGATTGTAACCTAAGCGCATCACGGTTTATATCTATGCCCAACAAATTACGTCGTTGAAAAAGTTCAGCTCCATCAGGATTTAGCATTGGTAAAAAATGGATGCTGAGATTGGATAAAATGGCCTCTTTTTCTTCTTTAAAATCCTTACTGTCAAAAAAATTCAGAATATCGAATATAGCCTGTGTAGCGGTAGGCTCATCACCATGCATTTGTGACCAAAGAAAAACATTGACGTCTCCCGTACCCAAACTAATTAAGCTTAACTCCTTACCTCCTATTGATCGGCCCACGGTAGAAACCTTGAATTTGGGGTTGCTACTATACGTAGCTATTAGTGGCTGTATATCGGCTCTTTTGATCCTTCTCTTCCCAATTGAACCCTCTTTATAATTTTCGTAGGTATCATATAACTGGGTGGTCAATGCGGATGATTGACCAAGACCTAGCATGGGTAATGCGCATAAAAGTGCCAGTGCTATTTGTTTCATATGTTTTATTATTTGTTCTTATTGATTAATAGGATAAAAATACGATTTGCTTTACTGTGCCGGCAAAGGTTTAAAATCTAAATCCCTGACCGCTCTGCGCACTTTTTTCATAAAGTCTTCACCCGGATCGGTTTTTATAGTCCTGTACCCCTCATCTTTTTCTAGCCACAACGGATGATTTTCAAAACGGGTATATTCATAATGGCCTATTAAATAATCAATATCATATTTCTTCTTCAGATAACCTACCAGCCATATATTGGCTTTTAGTTGGGCCTTGGTCAACGGCAATTCATTTGTTCCGCCTACATTTTCAATACCTATCGCACAATGGTTAAGGCCAATGACATGACGTGCCATGGTAGTTTCCGGTAATAGTTGATAAATGGTACCGTCCCTATCTACCATAAATTGTGAAGACACGTTCAACCCACTTATATCCTTAATATCCGGACGCCAATTAGGCAATGTTTCCGGGTCAAAAGCTTCAAATGATTCCTTAAAAGTGGGAATTACCGTCCAATGCAAAACAATCATGCTTGGTATTATTTTAGGAGTTTCTTGCACGAGGCCATACCTATCTTTTAAATAATTTAACGTCAGTTGTTCACGCTGTTCCTTGAAAGTAATGGGATGCTCCAAAATGGTTTTGCTCGTTGAGCAGGATGCAAATAGTAGAAATAGGGCTAATAGGATAAAAACACGTTTCATGGATTGGTATTGTTAATAGTGTCCTTTAATACGGCATAGGTAATGGTAATTTTTCGTTTTCCCCATTCCTTGGCTTTTTTTACATCTTCGTCCATATAGATATCTATGCGGTTTCGCCAACGGGAATGCATTTTATCCTTTACAAGGTAAATACCTTCCAAAGTATCTATTTTAACCATGGTATTATACGCTAGGCCTTTTTTCAATAAATCCCTAGATACGGCAATCCATTTTACACCTGGTTTTATGGAATCTCCCCACGCAGTTATTGCCGGATGCTCGTATGAGGTCTGGTTTGGTAAGGAATTATAGGCCGTAGCCGTGACCTCTAAAGGTATCCATTCATATTTTTCTACCACTTTTGGACTACATCCCAAAGCGAGTAAAAAAATGGATATAACGAATACCTTGTACTTCACAAGCTCTAATGTAATTTATTTTCCAGAATTAGCAGATCGGTATAGCTTTCTTTCCAAACCTTGTTCAAGGTTTCTGTTGCCGGAGTAAACCCAAACGACATAGCACTCAGTACAATATCAATATCACCATCGTCATCTGTGTCCGCGGCATCCATCAAGAACCATCTACCCAAGGCTATATTGGCCAAATGTTGCTGCTTAAATGCTATGCTATTACCGTTCATATTTTCCAAATAAACAAAATTATAATCCGGATAGTTTTCATAATCCGGAAATGTTGCCAGTAGAGCCATATCTATATCCCCGTCTTCATCAAAATCTTTTGCAATTACCCGGGTGGCGCCGTTTAAAGGATGAAAATAGTGTTCCTTAAAATTATTTTTGCCATCATTGATATGAATGCGCATGCCGTGATACGGTTTGCTAACAAATGACTTATCCGCATTATCCCCGTTAACGGTAATAATGTCATCAAAACCATCCCCGTTAAAATCGACCAGCTCAAACCAACTGGAGCCATATACGGGACTAAACCTAATTATCTTTTCCGCTTTAAATTGTAAGGCTTCCTGCTGATAAAATATATACATTGCTTCATCACCTTGTGCCATCAATACAACTAAATCATCCTTACCATCCTTATTCATATCCCTTACAACAACACGCAAGGCACCGGGGAGGTTCAATAGAATGTTCTTGGAATAAAAACCGTATTTGTCCTTTACCAAAACTGAAAGATTACCGGTAAGGTCTCCAAATTCGCAAAGTAGAATTTCTTCCGTACCGTTATCATCTAAATCTGCATAAATGGTCTGCACCGGTCTGTGTAAGGAATCCTGTAAGATAGCCGTGGCTTGCCCATGTCTTAATACCGTGCGTCCCCTAGGTATTTCATTAGGATCCATAACGCCCATATTGGTTACATAAATACTATCCCCCACAAATCTGGCCGTAGTAATAGCCTTATCAAAATATCCGACATTTTGGGCTGTATGGGTGCTTAGATCATACGTCATTAACTCACCAAACCTAGATCCCGTAACAATCTGTTGTCGTAATGTATCTACTTCCAAAAATGTTAAATAGCTGCCCTTTACGCTATCCAGAGTAACCGGTTGTTCATTGAACTGCGTAAGGGGTACACTATGGATAGTATCTGATCTTGAAGGCAAATTTTCCGGAGCAAGCTCAATAATATAATTTTTTAAAAGTTCCCAGTCCTTTAAATCGATTATAGGTTGATAAGGATAAATACCTGTTTTAATAATGGCAGATTGTTCATTGAACGGCAGTTTATAATAAGGGTGGTTTTCTTGGGTAATTATACCCATACGCGCAGCCATAGCGGGTAGTACGTTATCCTCCCAAATATGTTTTGGTAAATCTTGAATATCTGGCGCCATATGACAGCTGGCACAATAGCTTTCATATAATACCACTTCCTTAGGTTTGTTTTCTGTGTTGCATGAAAACAGGGCAGCAAAAAATAGAAAGAAAAGTATTTTTTTAAGGATCATTAGAAAGGAATATGTTACCTAAAGGTTCAATTAATAATGGAAGATACCTATACCCTAATAATCTAACAAGGGATAAATGCAGGCTTTTCTTAAATTTGTACTGCTATGAAAAAAGATAAAAAACCGGACTATGTAGTCTACAATGAGAAAACACAGGAATATCATGGAAAATTACTGCCATTTGCATCTAGTGTTTCCGCACCAAAAATAACCCCGCCAGACGTAACTTCGTGGAAAAACAGCCACATTATCAGTGCCAATAACCAAATTAAGGCACAATATGAAGAGCTGGAAAAAGCCTATAGGGTATTAATGGAAAAGTATGAATACAATAATTTGGTCTATAGTGCAAAGTTCAATTTTGAACCTATAGTGGGAAAAACCTACCACCTATATAAATCTAAGGATGAGAGTACATTTTTATCATTAATTCAACCGCACGAGTGTAATTTTGACCATTTGGGCAACTTTAGGCTTACGGCCGATAAGATTTGGGAGAAACTATAGACCGGGCAATGGAATATAACTTTGCTCACCTTTCATCATAGGGAACGATCTTTGTGCCCATTGTTTCTTAATTTTCTCTAGGTTGGCCTTATCATAGGAAACAAAGTTCCAAAATATATGGCGCTCTTCCGGTAAAGGTTCCCCACCAAATAAAAGAATATGGCTACCTGCACGAATACGCGTTTTGCAGGTGTCCGATACTTTTGCTACAAGAATGTTACCTTTTCCTATTTCTTCCCCACAGGCTTCAATACTTCCATCTACAATACAAATACCAATTTCACCGCTAAGGTTGTTCATGGTGTCCAATTCATACGGCTCATCGGTCTTTATTTCTATCATGAACAAAGGGGAATGTACCGGTACGGGTGATGTACGCCCATAACCTGAGCCCGCAATCAATTTAAATGAAGCGTTATGGTCTGTCCATTGTGGCAACTCCTGCGCTGTAAAATGATGGAACTCAGGTGCTATTTGCTCCTTATCCTTAGGCAATGCTACCCAAATCTGGTAACCGTGGGCAATAAATTCATTGCCCTTTCGTAGGCTTTCCGGTGTACGTTCCGTATGCGTTGCCCCTCTACCGGCCACCATCCAATTTACTGCACCGGGACTTATAACCTGTTCCGTACCCAAACTGTCTTTATGAAGAATTTCACCCTCAAGCATAAAAGTAAGGGTAGATAGGCCATAATGTGGATGCTGGTCTACATCCATATAGTGGTGCGGACCTAATTGCGTAGGGTCCATATGGTCTATAAAGATAAAAGGGCCTATCATTCTCTTCTTTCTAAATGGTAACAATCTACCCACAAGAAAGTCACCAATATCCCTACTTCTTTCCTCAATTATTAATCCGATGTTAGACATACGCTTGCTTTTGATAAATTTACATAAAATGAAAAGTTGCGCATGAGAAAAATAAAATTACTTCTGGGTATTATACTTGTAGTGGTCGTAATACTGGCTTATTTTAATTATCCCAAACTGAACCTTATTTCTGGTTATGCGGCAAAAAATATGGCATCTAGCGTGTATGTAGCCGGTAGAAGTACTGAGGATGTTCAATTTAATGATCATGACATGCCCTTGATAAAATTAGCCAATGCAACGGTTTCAGATCAAGAACATACGGCCAGTGCAAAAGTCTACGGATTAATGGAAAGAACGGCATTTTATAAAGAGGGATTGGGTGCGGTATTGACCAATAAAGAATATAGCCAACATGCGTTCAATACGGTTCCTCACAGAAAAACAAAAAAAGATACCTTACCTTTTCCCTATGGAAACAATGGCCTGACCGATACCCTATTGCCCAATGTTGATTATGATCAGGTGGAGGTGGCGCTAAACAATGCCTTTCAACATCCCGAGGAAAAAACAAGAACATTATTGGTAGTCTATAAAGACCAGATTATTGGTGAACGGTATATTAATGGATTTACCGAGGATACTCCAATTCTAGGGTGGTCTATGACAAAAAGCGTTCTGGCAACATTATACGGGATATTGCAATACCAAGGACAAATTGATGTCACTGCTCCAGCTCCCATTAAAGAATGGCAAAATGACGGGAGAAAGGCCATTACCATTAACAATTTGCTACGTATGCAAAGCGGATTGGCATGGGAAGAGGATTATTTTAAAATATCGGATGTTACGAAAATGCTGTTTTTAGATTCTGATATGACCCTTGCACAACGCAAGAACGAAATGATTGCCCCACCCGGTGAAATCTGGAACTACTCCTCAGGCACCAGTAATCTTTTATCGGGTATTCTTCGCAATCAGTTTGGTAGCCATCAAACGTATTTAGATTTTCCATACAAAGAACTTATTGATAGAATTGGAATGCATTCCATGTTACTGGAAACAGACTTGGAGGGAAACTATGTTGGCTCTTCTTACGCTTGGGCCACTACGCGAGATTGGGCCAAATTTGGACTATTGTACTTACATAACGGTAATTGGAACGGTGACCAACTGTTTTCAAAGGAGTGGGTGGACTATATCAAAACACCTACACAAAATTCCGACGGTAAATATGGTGGACATTTTTGGTTGAATGCCGGTGGAATTTTTCCGGATATACCAACCAATGTATATTCTGCGAACGGATTTCAAGGTCAGCGTGTTTTTATCATTCCCTCAAAAGATATGGTTGTGGTCCGTACCGGCTTGGAAGAACAAACCGATGAACAATACAATACCTTACTGTCCGAAATTTTATTGGCTATTCAATAAAAAACAAAAAGTTTAGCTTTTTTCCTACAAAACCACATTTTTGAGCCCTTTCACAACAGAATCCTCTAATGTGGCAACAATAGTTTCTCAAAACTAAGGATCATTTCTACATTTACAGTGTTATAAAAAACGAATTAAATTTTTTCATTTTCATATAGTGTTCTCGTAAAAGAGTCTGACCTTCAAATGGTTAGACTCTTTTTAGTTTAGGGTAATTCAGTTTACTGCTATCAGTTTCCATTAGCAGTTTCCAGTTATCAGTTTCCAGTAGCAGTAGTCAGTTTCTGAATACATAAATGATGTACTCTGTATTATGTATCACTTAAAGTGTACAAAAACGCGAAGCGTTTTATACTAGCGACCATCAACGGACAACCATCAACGGACAACCATCAACGGACAACCATCAACGGACAACCATCAACGGACAACCATCAACGGACAACCATCAACAGACAACCATCAACGGAAAACCATCAACCAACCTACGGTAGCCAATTGTCTTTTCCAAAATCAGGTTTACGCTTTTCAAGAAATGCGTTCCTACCTTCTTTGGCTTCTTCCGTCATATATGCCAAACGGGTTGCTTCACCCGCAAATACTTGCTGGCCTACCATACCATCATCTGTGAGGTTCATGGAGAATTTCAACATTTTAATTGAGGTAGGCGATTTTTCCAATACTTCTTGGGCCCACTGAAAAGCGGTATCTTCCAATTCATCGTGGGGTATAACGGCATTTACCATACCCATTTCAAAGGCATCTTGGGCAGAATAGTTTCTTCCTAAAAAGAAAATTTCACGTGCCTTTTTTTGTCCCACCATCTTTGCGAGGTAAGCAGAGCCATATCCACCATCAAAACTGGTAACATCGGCATCGGTTTGTTTAAATATGGCATGCTCCTTACTGGCTAATGTCATATCACATACAACATGCAGGCTATGTCCACCACCAACGGCCCAACCCGGGACTACGGCAATGACCACCTTTGGCATAAAACGGATCATACGCTGTACTTCTAAAATATTAAGACGGTGTTGCCCATCAGCACCCACATATCCTTTTTCTCCCCTAGCCTTTTGATCACCACCACTACAAAAAGACCAGATTCCGTCTTTCATGGAAGGTCCTTCCGCAGATAAGAGTACCACACCAATTGACGTATCTTCCTGCGCATCATAAAAGGCCTTGATCAGCTCGCTTGTAGTGTGCGGTCTAAACGCATTACGAACATTGGGTCGGTTAAAAGCAATACGGGCTACACCATTACATTTTTTATAGGTAATATCATCAAATTCAATAGCAGTTTTCCAATTGGGTGAATTCATAGTCTATAACAGGTTTTTTAAGGTATAAAGATACGGTTTAGGCGCTTACCCAACCAAAAATACCTATATCGCCAAACTATTAAAATTTCAAAATAACACGTAAAAGAGTCATTTATCCAATGCATTGTACTATTAGATTTAAGCAAATACCGCTAAGTTTACGGTCTTATTATTGTTGATTATGAAGCAATCACTTTTTACGTTTATAAAGAAACTACGGGAGTTTTTAGAAAAAAAATTACATCAGTACAATACAACCTTACCGTATGTGATTACGGTTGTCGTTGCCTTAATTTTGGTAGTAGGTGGAATAAACCTGTTTATTGAACTTACAGATACCTTAAAGACCGAGACCTTGGCCATGTACGATACTCAGATTACCGATTATATAATTTCATACCGTACACCGGCATTGACAAAATATTTTATATTCATGACAGATGTAGGGGATTTTCACGGTTATTTAATTGTTCTGGCAATTTTTTTGTTACTGTCACTTTTGGTTTTTAGGCGGTGGAAATACGTAGTACAGGCTACGTTAGTGTTAGGTTTGGCAACAGTTTCCAATATGATGTTGAAACGATTTATTGACCGTGCGCGCCCTGGAATTGAACATTTGGTCTCCGTAGAAACATTAAGTTACCCCAGTGGTCATGCCATGAGTGCCATGGCATTTTATGGTTTTCTAATGTTTTTGATGTATAAATTCAACATACAAAAAGTGGCAAAGGTTTTACTTATGTTTCTTTTGGCACTTATAATTCTAAGTATTGGCATCAGTAGAATCTATTTAGGTGTCCATTTTCCATCTGATATTGCCGGTGGTTTTATAGCCGGTGCCATTTGGGTAATTTTTTGTGTTTTAGTTTTCGATTTGATCGAGCTGTTTAGAAGAGATCCAAAGACCTGAAATCCATAATCCGGGAGAGGGCATATTTGATAACTATTTTTAACTTTGATACCATAAACTATTGAAACATGGAAAAGCGAAAAATAGCATTGGTAACAGGAGGTAGTAGAGGGTTGGGAAAAGAAATGGCACTGCGCATTGCGGAAAAAGGTTTGGATGTCATACTTACCTTCCATTCCAATGAAGATGCCGCAAAGGATACGGTGCGTTCTATTAAAGATATGGGGCAAAAAGCAATAGCCTTACAATTGGATACGCGCAAAGTAGCGGAATTTGACACTTTCTTCAAGAACATATCTACGCACCTAAAGGATACGTTCCAGCAAAATACGTTCGATTACCTGATCAATAATGCGGGAACGGGTATCTATAAGCCCTTTTTGGATACCACCGAAAGTGATTTTGATGAGATGATGAACATTCATATAAAGGGTGTATATTTCCTTACCCAGCATGCCGTACCGTTGTTGACCGATGGCGGGGGAATCATAAATATTTCTTCAGGATTGGCACGCTTTTCACTGCCTGGCTCGTCTGCATATGCCAGTATGAAAGGTGCGGTCGATGTATTTACAAGATACTTGGCAAAAGAATTAAGCAATAGAAAAATCAGGGCCAATGTTGTTGCTCCAGGTGCTGTGGCCACAGACTTTGGCGGTGGCGAAAATAAAGAGAACGATAAAAAAAGAGCCTTAATTAGTCAAAATACTGCATTGGGCCGCGTTGGCGAACCAGAGGATATAGGTGGTATTGTAGCATTTCTATGCACCGAAGATAGCTGTTGGATCAACGGACAACGTATTGAGGCCTCTGGAGGAATCATGTTGTAATACTTACTTAAACAAGAGAAAAAATCCGAGTATTTTCAACAATAGTCACAATTTTAGACTAGTCTTTAAATTATCTTTATAATGTTTCCCAATGGGGATTATAATATCATTTATACGTATTCTGTTTCCTTCAATCGTTTGTAAATGATTCTTAGATATTATAAAAGATTTATGTACTTGTATAAACTGGCTTGAAGGGAGCAGTTCCAGAACATCAGATATTTTTTCTCTAATTACTATGGTGCTCCCTTTTAAAACTACTTTCGCATAGTTGCCCGCGGCCTCAACATATAAAAGGTCTGCAAGCTTAACGTGCACATGTTTCTTATCACTATACAGAAATATGCTATTTTTTAATGATGTATGATGTGAATTGGTAGTTGAGCTAGCCGTGAACGACAATGCCACTTTGTTCACCGCCTTTAAAAATCGCTCAAAACTGAACGGTTTTAATAAATAATCGGTAATGTTTAATTCATACCCTTCAAGGGCATGTTCTTGATATGCGGTCGTAACAATAACATGTGGTGGCTCGCTCAAGGTTTTTAAAAATTCAAAACCTTTCAATTTGGGCATGTTCAAATCTAAAAAAAGCAAGTCTACCGTATGCTCACGTAAATAGTCGAGGGCCTCTAACGCATCATAACAATTCTTCATGAGTTCCATATGCGGTAATAGGTCACAATATTCTTTAATAATATCATGTGCAATGGGCTCATCGTCTATAATTAAGTACCGCATTATAAGAGTAATTCAAGTTTAGCTTTATAGATACCATTTGTTGAAGTAATTGAAAAATTATGCTTCTTAGGATACACCAAATATAACCTTCGTTTCAAATTCTTTAGACCTATCCCCTCTTTTGTTGATGTATTTTTAGCATCAAAGTTATTTTCAATTTCAAAAACCACTCTTTGTGCATTACCCGTAAGGTTAATATGAACATACCCATGTTCAGTTAAATTCTCAACACCATGCTTAAATGCGTTTTCTACCAGAATTATGAATAACAAGGGCATAATACTAGCATTTACTTTAATAGCTGTCTTAAATTGAATGTCGATGGGCTTATGATATCTAATTTTTTGTAAATCGATAAAATTTTGGATATAGGCGGCCTCTTCGTCTAACGTAACCGTAGTCCGTTCCCCTTCATAGATACTATACCGCATAAGTTCAGATAGCTTAAGAATTAACTTCTTGGTCTTTTCGGCATCTTTATCTACCATTCCATATATATTGTTGAGCATATTGAAGAAAAAATGCGGATTTACCTGTTGCTGTAAATGCATGATTTCATTCTTCTTGGTCTCATTACGTAAGGTTAATAAAGACGATAATTGAGAAAGTATCCAAAGTATGCCTAGTACTAAAAGAATGGTGTAATATATAATAATTAGAATACCGATGGCAATTGGGTAATCTTCTAAAAATACTACAGATTCATTACCGAGAATAATAAACTCATAGGCCATAATCCCTAATGGGATGGCGATAGAAACAAGTGCAATAATCTTTACAGCAAGCCAATTCTTTTTTTTAAGTATCGAAATCATAGTACAAAAGTAATAGAATCTATAAGGTCGAGTAGTAATTGTGATGAACGTACTTCTTTGAAGGACATACATCATTGAGCATGCTATTAATGAACTTTTCGAACCAATTCTTTTATGTGTCCCTCAAATGCGACTACTCATCACAAAAATGTAAGTATACAGGTTTGTCCCTTCATCTTTGTCATCATCATAAAACGAACAGTTATTAAATCAATCCACATGAAAAAACAAATTCTCCGCTATTTTAAACACATTTTCGCAACCATTTTTATAGTATTGGTAATCGGTATCATTGTCGTCATATCTATGCACGGTAGTATTGGTTACGGCACCAATCCACAAAGTACACACCTAGATAAAGAAGGGCCTTATGTATTCTATGAGAATGACAGTACAATGGCCGTCAACTATATAAAAGGAAACAAGAATGATGGTTTTTATTTGGATGAGCAACAGTACGCATCAACCCAAGAAATAAAGGCAAGTTGTTTTTTCCCATTGGATTCAACCACGTTTCGGTTCACTATAGAATCGGAATTTGAAATCCCACAAAGTACCTATTCTGATGATGAACCCATTTTGGCAATTTCAGATATAGAAAGCGGATACAAGACCTTTCGTGATTTTCTAATTCAAAACAAGGTGATCAATAACCAACTGGATTGGACTTTCGGCAAAGGGCATCTGGTTTTAGTTGGTGATTTTGTAGACCGTGGGTTTTCTACCACTCAAGTATTATGGTTCATTTATAAGCTAGAACAGGATGCTAAAAAACAAGGTGGCAACGTTCATTTTATTTTAGGTAATCATGAGCTGTACAATTTACAGGGTAAGTATACATCGGCATCATATAAGTATTACGGAGTTGCCTCTATATTAGGCAAGCAGCACCACGATTTGTATAATGAACAATCATTTTTAGGTAGGTGGATGGCAAGTAAAAATACCTTAGAACATATTAATGGCGTATTGTTCGCACATGGTGGTATTGATCCGGAAATCGCTAATCATGATATTACTATCGAGCAGGTAAATACTATTAATCGTGCGTACTACCGGAAATCTTACTTTCCAAAACCCGAAGAAAATATTGCGCAATTAATAATTTCAAGTAAGACGGGAATATGTTGGTATCGCGGTTATTTTAAAGATGCTATATCGCAGGAAGAAGTTGAAAAAGGCATTCGAAAATTTGGTGGAAAAGCCATTGTAGTAGGACATACGATTCAATGGAAACCAAAAAAATATTTTGAAGGAAAAGTTTTGGCCATAGATGTAAAACACCCTAAAGATTACAATAAAAACTGGCCCACTAAAAGTTCTGAAGGCCTATATATTGATAAGGACACTTACGCAAGAGCCTTGGCTGATGGAACTAGAAAAGAACTTTAATACGAATATCTCATTTAAAAATAATACTATCATGTGGCTACTTATACTCCTTATATTGAGCATATTACTGTGATTATAACGTACTTCATTTGTTACGTAAAGATTAAAGCATTTTTTAACCGTTTTAAATTTTTTAATCCATTGTAATTTCGACCTTTGTTGGATAATTATTTGATGAATGAACTGGATTATCTTAATTATTGCCGGCCTATTTGAAGTAGCATTCGCCTTTTGTTTAGGAAAAGCAAAATTAGCCACCGGAAACGAAATGTATATGTGGTACGGCGGTTTTTTGGTTTGTTTGTTGGCAAGTATGACCTTACTGATAAAAGCAACGGAAAGCTTGCCGTTAGGGACTGCATATGCCGTATGGACAGGTATTGGTGCCGTAGGCACGGTGTTATTGGGCATTTTAGTGTTTAAAGAACCGGCAAGCTTTTGGAAAATCTTTTTTATCGTGACATTAATAAGCTCCATCATTGGACTTAAGGTGGTTTCGCATACTTAGTTTTTACACAATAACTTACCAGCTTTATATTAGTATTAGTTAATAACTTCTTACAAAACAGCGAACTAGGCACTTGATATTAATTGAAAAAACTGCTTACTTTGATATATCCCCCTATAATATTTTTTTGCAGAGCTTGCTGGAGTATTGAAACCCTTTTTGGTTACTTGTTGAGCGCAATATCCATAGTAACGGCTTGGCTTATATAAGCCATTACTTAGGATATGATTAAAGAACTACGTGACTTCATTACACCCTTAAATCTAATAGCGCTCAATGTCAGAGGTCTATTAAAATATAAAAGAACTTGCCTATTCTGAAATATGAGCAGGACTAAATTTTTCAAAATAAATGGCTAAAAGAAAAAGAACTAAAAGAAAAAAGAATCAATCCAATACATCCCTTGCCAAACGACAAAGAGCAATAATAAAAGCTCTATCAAATAAAAAACAAAATCAAAGCGAGAAGGATTTGACTTTGTTTAATAAAGTCTGGAATTATAGGAAATGGATTTCATTTTCTTTAATTTTTTCTCTTGTCGTTGTTTACTTCTCATATTATCCTAAAAATTTAATTGTTAGTGAAAAATTAGTTAATCCTGAATATGTATCTTCAAATGCTATAATTATCCATAACCCAAACAGTTATTCTATAGATAATATTGACATACTTGTTTATGGTACAGGCGATATTATGTTAAACAAAATGCTTTACATGAAAGATTATGACATTGGAAACTCATATCGTATTTTTGAAATACCCGCTTATAAATCAAGTTCGGTACAACCGCTTTTAATAAAAAGTAATGAAGTGAATAGTATTGAGAATGCTCATGTTAAAATAGTCTTGAAATACAAAACACCTTGGTTGTATAATAATATCATTAACGATACAACATCATTTAAATTAACCCTTAACTCATTAGGTGAAATAATATATTTGCCTGAATGATTTATTTAATACTTTTTTAATTATGTGCATAGTTGATAAAGTATTACGGAGGTTACAGGCCAAACAGTGTTTATATTTCATTGCTTGAGAAATGAGTGTTATTTTATCTTTTTGTCGCTTACGTGGCTACTCTCGCTTGTAAAAAAAGGCAATCGACCGTCACAAGAAACAAAACATAGACCCCCTGATAATTACCAATCCCAACCATCACCCCTTATTCTTCTCTTCTATCCATTTGCCCATAAACTTTGTTGCGCTCATGGTCTGGTGCTGTAAAAGGCCACCGATAAAATTTTGTGTTCGGTGATGTTGTAAACCTGTTTGGAGTTCCGTTACTTTCTGTAGTAGTAGATGTGCTAGGCTCGTCTCTGAATATAAAGTGTTTATAAGGGTCTTGCCCTGTTCTTGTGCTTTGTTCCAAGCAGTGGGTATGGTATATAAGCGTACTGCCGCTTCTACAAATGCGGTATGGTCATTTTCTATATAACCGTTCCATTCCAAAATTCCGTACATGCCTTCGGCACCAATGGTAGTCGTTACACTTGGCGTTCCATTTGCCATAGCGGCTACTAATTTTCCTTTGATTCCAGCTCCAAATCGTAGCGGTGCCAAACAAACTTTTACAGCAGCCATCACCTTATTTACATCGGCTGCCCTACCCTTTACCAAAAACCTTTCTTTGGGGTTATGCATTTCTAAGACTTGTTGGGGTAAATAAGCGCCATAAATATGCAGTTTTGCCTCTGGTAATCGTTCATGAAGTAAGGGCCAAATAATTTGTTTAAGATATTTTATGGCATCTATATTGGGAGCATGTTTTCCGCCACCAATAAAAAGGAAATCCGTTCGCTGATCAAAGGTTTTCCATTCTTTATCTTCCGGAATCTCAGGTAACATAAAAGGGAGTAACAAAAGTAGACTTTTATCTATTTTGACAACATCGGTCAACAATTCTAACTCATAGCTAGAAATAATCAATGAAAGGTCGCTCCGATATATACTTGCAATTTCCCGTTTCGTTTTATCGTCCTGTAACCAGGCATCGGTCGTAAACTCAACTCCCTTTTTAAAACAGGTTTCCCGTACATGACGCAGTGAATGTAAGTCTTCGGTATCTAGAATTCGCAATGCATTAGGGCACTGTTCCGCCACACGCCATCCAAATTGTTCTTCGGTCAAAAATCTGTCGAACAACACCGCATCGGGATTCAATTCCGCCACAAAAGCATCAAATGAACTATCGTTCATTTGTATAGCCTTTGTTTTATATCCGCAGGACTCTAAATCTGCCGAATGTTCAGACGTAGATGCGGCCGAAGCAATGGTAATTGAATATCCGTCCCGTTTAAATACATCTAATAATTGCATCATACGCACTCCCGCTGCCGTAGAAGCAGGTTCCGGCCATACAAGGGCAATTACGAGTAAAGATTTAGAATGATTCAAGGAGCTGATTTTTCGAATTGATTATGCGTGCTTTTTAAGAAATACAAAATACGTGAAACAATAATCAAATAGTAATTTACAGTTAACAATGACGATAATCAAATACTACATTTTAGCGGCAAACTTTTTGGAGATTTTTGAACGTAATTTACGCTCATAATCTTCCTCTAGCCACTCTTTATAATTCTTGGTATTGTTCATGATGCAGTATGAATACTGACGAACACGGTATTTGATTTCCTCTTTCAGTTTTTTCGCAAGAATACGGGCATCAAAAACATCCTCAGAATTTTCTACACAAATTTTTGCGTGTTGTTCAATACTTTTCTCTAATACCAATTTAGATTTTTCACCGTTGGCAAAACTCTTTTTGTATTCTGCCTTGATGTCAAAATCTATATCTGTGGATTTGGCAAACTCCGCCCGTAGATCCGCCGGCATTTCATATACGAACTCACGTTCAATTTCTTCATCGTTCTTGATGTTCTCCAAATAAAAATCCGGAAAATGAAATATTTCTTGCCAATCGATACCCGCATTCCACAATCCAAAACGGGCCACATTGTTACCCATATCTATAACGTTGAACTCCTCTTTGTTGGGCAAATAGCGCGAACCACGACCGATCATCTGAAAATACAGTGTCAACGATCTTGTGGCCCTGTTCAGTATGATGGTTTCTACACTGGGTTCGTCAAAACCAGTGGTCAGGATACTCACGGAGGTTAAAATGGCGTCCGGTGTTTCTTTGAACCATTGTAGAATTTCACGACGTTCGCTGGCACTGTTCTTGTTGTCCAAATGCCTAATGTTATACCCAGCCTTTTTAAACGTTTCGCAAACATATCTAGAGGTATTGATACCGTTGTTGAATATCAATGTCTTTGTACCTTTTGCAATATCATTATAAGCCGATACCAGTTTGTTCAGCATATTATGGTTCCCATAAAGCTCATCTGATGATTTCACGGTATAGTCACCACTAATACCCAATTTAAGGGTCTGGAGGCTTACATCGTAATTATACATATTGGCCTTGGCCAGAAACTTTTTCTGAATCAAGGATTCTATGGACTCCCCAACGATCAACTTCTTATAGTTGTCCTTCATTGGCAATTTAATATTTGAGCTAAGCGGTGTGGCGGTAACCCCAATGATCACACTTTCCTCAAAATATTTGAACAGTTTTCTAAACGAATTGTAGTGGGCCTCATCTATGATGACCAGTCCAATATTATTGATTTCAATTTTTTCTTCCTGCAGCCTATTGTTCAAGGTTTCTACCATGGCCACAAAACACATGTATTCGTTCTGGTCCTGCCATTCCTTGACTTCACTGTTAATAATTTTGTTCTTGACCCCAAAACCTTTTAGCATTCTAGAGGTCTGTAGGCTCAGTTCAATACGGTGTGTAAGGACAATGACCTTTTTTTTGGTTTTCTCTATATATCTTTTGGCAATCTCCGAAAACACTACGGTCTTACCTCCGCCCGTGGGCAATTGATATAATAAGTTGGAATTATCCTTGTTCTCGTCTAAAAACTTAAAAATGCTGTTTAGATCGTCCTCTTGATAATCGTACAAGGTTTTTTCCGTAGTTTCTTTTTGTAGCTTCAAAAGGGTTGTAGGCGTTAATAGGTTAATAATGCAAAAACCTTATAAAATTATGTGATTTTTATGGGTAAAAGAAATATAAATCCTGAATTAAGAAATATTAATAGCCCTTGTCCATATCTATCTTGTTTTTTAGCTCCTCCCCGTTTTCCAATCGATAATAGTTCTCTATCAGTTGAGGGACTACGGAATCTGTATCTGACACACTTGCATAATGCGGGGTCATATGAACCTTTTTATGGTCCCAGAAAGGATGCGCCGTTGGTAAGGGTTCTTTATGGTAAACATCTAGGCACGCACCGGATAAATGTCCGTTATCCAATAGTATTAATAGGTCTCCATCAACCAAATGTCCGCCACGTGCCACATTGATAAGATAGGCTCCTTTGGGAAGTTGTTCCAAGAGCGATTTGTTTAAAAAACCTTCCGTTTCCGGAGTCAATGGTAACAAGCATACCAATAGTTGTGTAGAAGTGAGGAAAACGTTGAGTTCGTCTTTCCCGGCATAAGTGGTCACATGGTCAATAGTTTTCCTGCCCCTGCTCCAACCTTGGACCTTAAATCCTACTTTGGCCAAATCCTTTGCGGTTAGTGCCCCTAGCTCCCCAAGACCTAAAATACCTACGGTGGTATCCTTTATCCGTGTATACTCCACGGGCTGCCACAAATTGGCCACTTGTTGCTGTTTGTAAAGATTTAAATTTTTAATGTGCGCCAAAATTACCGCAAGCACATGTTCAGACATATCACTGGCCAATAAGGGGTCAACGATACGGGTAATTGGAATGTGCCGTGGACGTGTTGGATCCTCAAATATATAATCTACCCCTGCACCGGCAGAGGCTATACATTTTAAGTTAGGATAACCTTTGAGCGAACCGGCAGGATGCTTCCAGATGACCGCCATAGTAATTTCCTCCTTAGGATGCTCTTCCAGATAACTATACACTTTTAACGAGCTGTCCGCATTAAGGAGAGCATTCTTCCAAAGTGCTATTTTTTGGTCTTGACGAATGATAACTATTGCCATATACTATTCTATTATATCCAAGGCCTTTGAGAAATCTTCCTCTAACGGCCATCGCTGCTGTTGGGTTTCTTTATAAATCTTTACTATTCTAGTCTTAAAATCAGGGAAAACACCTTGGTTGACCGTAAACTGTATTACTTCATTAAAAGAATTGAGCATACTTTTATAAAAGGAATCCGCTACATTTCTTTCCAAGGAAAATGTTTGTGCGATCTCCAGGTTATAGCACATAACATCTGCAATTAAATTGGGTTCTACCCCTAATTTTATAAAATGTTTAATGAATTTTTGGGCTACGGAACGCCGTGCCCTTGGGCGCTTTCTTCTAACAGGAAAATATTCATTGGATATTTTGGCCTTGGCCTCCTGTATCAATTTGTCCTCTTTAGGATTAAAGGCAAAATCGTAATAGGTCTTTACCGCAGGAAATTTTGTATACAATTCCAGTATCTGTTCTTCCAACGCTTTTTTTGGCATTTTGGAGAGGTATGTCTTTAAGGCCCTTTTACTCATAAAACACGTCTGTAAAACATCAAAAATACACCATACACGGTTAAAGACCTAAATACCTAATTCTTTGTTAAAGCTAATAAATCCTGTAGAACTATAATGAAGTTTCCTTGGTAAAGACAATAAATTGTGGTATACTGTAAACTTGTATAACTTCTAAATTCCATACACACATATGAGGCAACTAAAGATTATTAAGCAGGTAACGAACCGTGAATCAAAATCACTAGACAAGTACTTGCAAGATATCAGTAAAATAGATTTGATTACCGCAAATGAAGAAGTTGAGTTAGCACAAAAGATAAGGGAAGGTAGTCAAGCAGCTTTGGAAAAGCTAACGACAGCGAATTTAAGGTTCGTAGTATCCGTTGCAAAGCAATATCAAAATCAAGGTTTAAAATTACCCGATTTAATTAACGAAGGAAATTTAGGATTAGTAAAGGCGGCGAAAAGATTTGATGAAACAAGAGGTTTTAAATTTATCTCTTATGCGGTATGGTGGATCAGGCAATCTATTCTACAGGCCTTGGCAGAGCAATCAAGAGTTGTACGTTTACCATTGAACAAGATAGGTTCTATCAATAAGATCAAAAAGACATTTTCTTATTTGGAACAGGCGCATGAACGTCCGCCATCTCCAGAAGAAATTGCAAAAGAACTTGAAATGACCGTTTCCGAGGTGAAACAAAGTCTTAAGAACTCTGGCAGGCACGTATCTATGGACGCACCGTTACGAGAAGGGGAAGATTCCAACCTTTATGATGTTTTGCGCTCAGGCGAATCTCCTAGGCCAGATAATTCCTTATTGCAGCAATCCCTAAATACCGAAATTAATAGAGCTTTGGATACCTTGTCCCCAAGAGAGGCAGATGTTGTAAAACTATATTACGGTATTGGTGACCAACAGTCCATGACATTGGCAGAGATTGGGCAAACGTTTGATCTGACCAGGGAACGAGTTCGTCAGATTCGTGAAAAGGCGATCCGTAAATTGCGTCATGCCTCAAGAAGCAAATTACTGAAGACCTATTTAGGCTAATAGCAGCCTACTACCACAAATAAAAAAAGCGTCCATTATAAAATGGACGCTTTTTTAGTTAACAGGGATATAAACCTATGAATAGGTTAATTTACTGATATTAAAATTTACTAGAATGTCATTTAAATCCTGAATAAAATTCTGATAGGATGAAAAATCTTGGTTTTGATGTGCCATAGGTTTGTTTTTTGGTTGATTCAATTGGAAAACATTCTACATGTAATCCAATTCGGCTAATTCGTTTAAACTTAAAATTTCATTTAAATCTTGAAGAAACACTAAGTATTCTTCACCGTAGGTGTCATAAAGCATGTGCGTAGGTTTAATTAATATTAATTTGGGTCATTAATTTCAATGAAGTAAATATAATTGTAAGACCATGCTGCGACAATTAATTGTGGTGAACTATTTTAATTTTGTTGTAAAACCTACAAAAAAGTGATGTTTGAGTTTTTAAAATCACCTTGAGCCCTTATAAAATAGGGGTTTTGAGAGGTGCCGTTTATCTATGATATTGGTTTTTTATCGATATTCCGTCACATTGGCGGCTATATATTTCATTATTAAATATGTAATTGGACCACCAAATAATTAAAAATAATATACTTAATCCATTTATTGTCCTAAGTTTTTGCAGGTAAAAGGTGCGTAATGCACGAATAATATAGTGGCTTGTATTACAACAATATGAACCCCAATTTTCCGTTAATCATATAATCATTTTACCTAAAATATAGCAGTAAACAATTCCGTATAGCAATGAAAAAATTTTCCCCTACCCCTATCCATTTTATCCGATTTACATTTGTGTTACAAGTTGTAATGTTATGCGCTTTTTTTCAAGGGTGGGCCAATGTAATTGAACCTTCGCAAAAAGAAGGTATTTCATTTGCAACCCTAGAATTGAACAGTCATAGTTTTAATGCCAAAAAAAGAAGCTCGTTTAATTATTTATCCCAACAAGAGCATTTGGAACGTGGTCTTACCATCATTCATTTTATAAATGCCGACCAACTTGAATACAAAACATTTGACACCTATGGAAGTAAGGACGAGGCGCAGGAATTTATTACAGTCTTGAGCACTATGATTGCAGATGAAGCAAATATGGCCATTTTAGCACATGATTCCGCTGCAGCCAGTCTAGGGGATGTTACTAAGGCCTTACAGGACTTGGGGTTTGTACAACTAAGTAATTTAAAGGGTAGACAAGCATATATCATGCATAATTTTAATGCAACGATTACAGAAGAAATTCATGATACCAGCATTGTTAAAACAGTGGAAATACCTACAAGTATTGGTAATCAAAAGGAATATTTCCCTAAGATCAAATATGAATTTGAACCCAATATAAATCGATATATTGCCCATGCAGGTGGTGAGGTAAATGGGGTAAAATCCACGAACACCAAAGATGCCCTAGATCAAAACTACAAAAGAGGGTTCCGCTTATTTGAATTGGATATTATTACCACTTCGGACGGGCATTTGGTGGCTGCACACGATTGGAACATGTGGGCCAGATTTACAGATTATACAGGTAGCCTGCCTCCTACACATGAACAGTTTATGCAACAAAAAATTTATGGGGACTATACTACCATGGATATGCATGGCATCAACGCATGGTTTAAATCACATCCAGATGCAATTCTGGTTACGGATAAGGTAAATGATCCTATTGCTTTTGCCGATGCCTTTATAGACAAGGACCGTCTTATTATGGAGCTGTTTAGCGTTATGTCCGTTGAAAAAGCTTCTGAACATGGTATCCAAGCCATGATATCCCAAGAACCGCTGCTTGCCATTAAGGGCGACAAGATTAATTTTCTTAAAGTAAACAATGTTAAATATGTGGGCCTATCCAGAAGAATGATAGCCAGTCAAAACAAACTGTTATTGAAATTAAGGGAAGCCGGTATAAAGGTTTATGTATACAACGTAAACTTTGATCCCGGCAAGGATGAGCAATATGTTCAGGATAATGAATTGGGATTGGTCTATGGTATGTATGCAGATAAGTGGATTTCCGATATGAAAATCCCTAAATAGCGCTATTTTTCATACAAGATGTTCGACTTAAAGTAGGATTGATAAAAGGGTAACCTATTAAAAATTAAATTGATAGGTCAATCCTGCAGAAAAGGAATAAAAATAGGTGCCTGGTGCAAATGATTGCTCTTGTCTAAGCACTCCTATGTTGGTACGGTAGGCGCTAAGATTGTTCTTGCTCGTAAATTGATATTCAAAGCTCAACCGTTGAGATTCAATATATAGCAAGGTTTCTGCCAATAACTGATCTCCTGAAGAGAACTGTCTTAATTCCGGTGAAAAACCAATACCAAAATTGAGGCCCATATAATTTTCCGCATCCTTTAAATATTTACGGACCAATATATTTCCTGAGGCTTTGGTCAGCTCAGCTTCCTCTCCGGGCGTAATAAAGGAACGTAATGAAAAATAATAGTTGCCCCTATAATACCCTAGTGAATTAGTAATCGATTTTACATTTCTGGTGGCAAAGTTGATAAAGCGCCCACCACCGGAAAATTCTATACCACTCTTATGGTTGTAATATACATCTCCTCCTACCTTGTGATTGGGGAATAGTTCTGAATTTGAATACCCGTAATTAACATAGGCATAGAATCCTTTGGCAATTTTGGGGTACATATCAATATCATATTGAAGGCCGTTCTTTCCTTGACGGCTACTAAAGTTTAATCGTGGAATTATACTGCCAAATTCGGTTTGCCGTTTAAAGGAGATACTTGAGGAAGTAATGGGGTCAAAACGCTGGTCAAATACGGTAACCGAACTATTTACCGCTACCCTATTTTTCTCTACTTCTTCCGTCACAGGAGTTTTTCTGATACTATTTTCCTTGTTTTGCGAGGCTACCTCATTTTCTGGTTTACCAGCATTATCCATTTTCTTTTTAGCTTTCCCAAAAGTGGTGATTTTACTATCCACATTATACCACCCATTTTCTGGATACGAAGTTCCTTGGACATTTTGAAAGGCTAAATCCTTGAGTCGGACAAGTTCGGTATCATCATTTATGTTCACCAATGCCTTGTTGGCCAATCCTAAGGCCGTAGCATAATTTTTGGCGTAAAGTTCATTTTTAATGGCGGAAATCCATGCTTCTCTATTTTTCTTGTCCGCACTTAGCACTTTGTTGAACTCATTGCGAGCTTGGTCGTAACTCCCCTTCCAGCTTAACGTACTGGCCCAAAGAGCGGTCACTTTCGTATTTTGCGGCTGTTCCTTGGCCAAATTGCCCAATATGGAATTGGCCTTGGATGTTTTGCCTGCAAACGCCAAGTCATAGGCACTATCATAAGTAAGGGAATACCCGGTTGAATTTTCTGGAGATTGCGCATAAATGCCTCCTAAGCATAGGATGAAAAACCAAAGAACGATATGTTTCTTACTGCTATTCATTATTTAGTTGCTGCCAAGGAATTAGATGCCGTTAATTTGGTTTTAGAAGCAATCTTAATACCCGCTTTTCTTGCCAATACTCTTGCACGATCGATCTTGTCCTTGATTTCATGGGCGCTGGCACTATTTTCCTCAACGATGTACGTTAATTCCAGTCCTTCCTTATAATGGTCTGACCAGTAATAAATATCAAATAGAGCTGCATAGGAGTCTATATAATTGGGATTTACTTCAATACATTCCTTTAAGATCCTAATGGCTTCCTTATGGTTGCCTTTCCAGGAATTGACCCTTCCCATAAGGATTTTGGTGTCGATATGGCTAGGCGCTTCAGAGAGATTATAACGACATAACAAAAGTGCTTGGTCCCATTTTTTGTTCCATGCCAAATCCCTGGCCTTAAAATAACCCTTATCAGAATCTTTTCCGTCATAAACACTATTGAGCCATACCGTTTCGCTATCCGTAAATTTTTCTTTTTGTATCGTAAAAATGGCCAAACTGTCGGGGATAATTTTATTTTCGCTCGTAACGTAATGGTTCATGGATTTGAAGGATTCTAGCTGCGACTCTATCTTGGATCCACTACTGAACGAAGAACTTACGTTCATATTATCCTCCAGCTCCACTACATCGCCATCCGTGTAAAGATTATCGCCACTTATATATTCCTTCAACTCATTCTTATTACGCATTAAGGGAATATTTTTGGTTGATCTGAATGAGGTTTCCATATCTATGGCACCGCCCATCCAAGCTACTTTTTTGGGCATTTTTAATTCATACCGATTTTTGAGCATGGATAAAATAGTTGGGGTCACATCAAAATGAGAAGAAACCGAACTCATCTTGCGCATACGCTTTAACATAGGGCTGTACATGATCAGCGGTACGTGAAAACGGCTTATGTTATTTCGTTGCGGAATAGGAATTAGCCTATGGTCTCCTGTGATTACGAAAATGGTATTCTCATAATTAGGTTGTGATTTATAGGCGTCCATGAACCATTTTATGGACTCATCTGTATATAAGAGGGTTGCGAATACATTATCGTTCTTTTCAATAACATTTTCTACCCTGGAGTCATAATTTCCTTTTTTCAATAACTTGGATACTTCCTGCTCATAATAGGCTTGGTTTGGCGGAATAAAAGGCTCATGGGTGCTAATGGTCATATAGACCTCTAGCCTTGGCTGTTTTTCCGCTCTAGGCAAACTGATGCTTTTCTTGAACAATTCCTTATCAGGATACCCCCATGAGGAGCCGGCGGCATCCTCTGCCTGTTGTTGGTAATTGACCCCAAAACCAGATTTATCCAGCACAAAGTCTATGTTTTCACTCTTAAGAAACCGGTCTACCTTATCAAAAGAACTATTGGTTCCTTGATAGAACGAGGTATGGTATCCATTGTTCTTAAGTACACTAAAAAGGGTCAATTTATTTGGAAATTCATCCAGTTCCATAAAGCCACTTTTACCGAAAGGCAAGGAACCCAATAAGGATGGCAATACGCCAAAGGTTCTACCGGTATTGCTCAAGAAGTTCTCCCAATAGAGCGACTGGGTGCTCAAAGAATCCAAGAATGGTGTAAAGCCACCATATTCTGCCCCTTCACCCATAAAATCACGCCCAAGACCTTCTACCATTATAAAAACGATATTTGGTTTTTCCTCTTTCAATTCAAAATATTCACCAAGTACGTTCTCTACCGTAGGATTTTTAATAAGTGGATATTCTTCATTTGAAGTGTAGGTATTGTCCTCCGTACTACTGTTATAGAGGTTTATTGCCAAATACTGTGTTTTATTTTGGTTAATGGGTTTACCATCTGTAAACAATGATCCTAAAAATAAACTGAACAGAATGATTGTAAAAGGATACATGCTGCTTATACGGTGATAAAATTTGGAAGTAACCCTATACAATCCTAAAAATATACCGATTAGGATAACTATACCAATAAATAGGTAAATGGAAAGCATTAATCCGCCAGAATTGGCAATGGTGATTTTAATGTCGGAATAGCTATACCCCAGAAGATCAGATCCCAATGGAACCAATGTGGTACAATAATACCCTATCAGCATGGCTTCAATTATAAGTACAATGCCCAATAACACAAAGACCAGGTTAAAACCATATCTAGGCCTTAAATTTTCCCAGAAATTAAAAGGAAATACCATAATGATGCCCATTAGCGCAGTAAACCCTATTTGGTGAATAACCGCTTTCAACAAGCTGGTAGACCAAATGGTATCCAAAACACCCTTAAAATAGAGTATGCCGTATTGAAAAAGCGTTAATACGAGCAAGCATCCAAAAAAGGATATCATAAGCCTGGTATATTGCTTTAAGGTATATCTATCTAACTGACTTGTATTCATTTTTTCGCTTAACTAGCTTTTGCAAATCCTTTGCGAACCTGTGAGCCCCATCCGGATTTAACTTTAAACAATTTTTTATAATTACCTCTAACCGCTGCATAGACCACAATGGGGTGGAATATAAAAGGTTCCAAAAGGGCAAGGCCCATAAGGATCAAAATATCCTTTGTTTTCTTGTATTGGTTATAGGAATATACATCCCATAATATGGCATAAAAGGAGATCATTATGGAAAAAAGATATATGGCCAAGGATATGGAGATAAAAAATTTCCAATTCAATATGCCCAAATAGGCAAACATAATCACCGTGAAAAATCCAAAGAATTCCAATAATGGGGATAGCCATTCGTAAAAGAACCAGTACGGATAGCTTAAGAGTCCCAATCTACCAAACTTGGAATTGAACAACATGTCCTTATGCTTGAACAGTGTCTCCAAATTGCCACGTGCCCAACGATCGCGTTGGTTGACCAATATCTTTAAATCTTCCGGTACCTCTGTCCAACATAATGGATCCGGTATATATTCAATGGTGTAGGGCTCCTTACGTTCGTGCATATAACGGCGCATCTTAAAGATAATTTCCATATCCTCCCCTACGGTCTTAGTATCATAACCGTCTACGGCCAGGGCGATCTCACGTTCAAAAAAACCAAATGCACCGGAAATGATCAATAAACTATCTATTCTTCCCCAGGCCATTCTACCTAGAATAAAAGAGCGTGTATATTCCAATAATTGAAATCTAGCCAACCAATTTGTAGGTAATCTTATTTCTTCCAATTGCCCACCGTCTATAATACAGGAATTGGCAACCCTGATTACACCACCAACCGCGATCACTCTTTTTTGGGAACGTTGAAAAAAAGATTTCACCACATGCAGCAAGGCATCCGGTTGTAAGAGACAATCTACATCTATACAGCCTACATATTTGCTTGTGGACAATGAAATGCCCGTATTGAGCGCATCGGATTTTCCTCCGTTCATTTTATCCACTACGGTCAATTTGGAAAATGCCCTATTGTTGGATCTATAAATTGCCTTTACAGGTTTACTTTTCCAGTCAGGATCCATTTCCACATCGATCTTTACAAGGTCATAGGCATCCTTTAATTTTTGTAAGGTGTCATCCTTGCTACCGTCATTGACCACCATTACATCATAGTTTACATATTGTAAGGACAACAAGGAACGTATATTCTCAACAATGGTCAATCCTTCATTATATGCCGGAGCAATAATGGTAATGGTCGGCGCCAAGGGAGAGGCCATAATTTTGGAAACATCCGTGAAACTGTTCTTGTTTCTATAGTGAATGGAATTTCTTGTGGAAAAATAAGCCATGGCAGAGAACATGATAAACAAGATCATGGTAAACATAAAGAATACAAAATTGATGTATTCCAGTACTATGCCAAATAATTCACTATCCATTCTTTTTAGTATAAAAGCTACTAGTCATTGCACATAGGTGGTCAAACAAGGTTGAACCACCTTCTATTAACGAATTAGCGCTATTACTTTTAGTTGCCGATTCCAGTTCCAATTCAAAATCCAATTGAAACAAATTATTCTCCATTTCATCACCGTCACGATTTTCGGTTTTCGACAAATTATCCGTTACGACCTGTAAAACTTCTTCCGCTTTTTTGGCTAAAGCTTCATTGTTTCCGTTTATCAGGCTTTGTAAGAGTGCCATTTCTTTTTCATCACCTATCTTTTTTATTTCATCTAGAAGTATGAATTGGGTTTCTATATCCGATAGGTGGAAAATTTCAGCAAACACACTTTCCGATAATGCGTTTTCCGGGGCAAATAGTTCTGCCGGTCTAGGCATTTCATAGCTGAATTTCTGAATAAGTTCATTGGCACGATCAGCAATAATTGTTGAAGTACTATTGTCCAGTATGTTCTGTAGGACCGGTAGTTCCCTATTATCGCCCATATCGGCTATATTTTCAAGAAGTACCATTGTTTCAAGCTCCTCATCATCAAGAAAGTCTGCACTTAAGCTGAGTACATTGGTTCTTGATGTATTATTAAAAATTATGGCATCAGTAGTTTCTTGCATAGGTGATTCACTGACGTCTTCGGTTAATGCTACCCAATCAATTTCCTTAAAGTCCAAAAGTGATTTGTTCAGGACCTGTTGTACTGTTAGCTCCTCTTGTTGCAGTGGACTATCTTCAAGGGCAAAATCAAAATCCGGTTCATCAATTCCTTCAATTAATAATAACGGTTCTTCTTGTAGTTTATCAATGACCAAGGGCAGAAAATCCAAAACCAGTTCTGTTTCAATATTTTCCTCTAAGTCTTCTATAGGTTCCTCAGTGTTTTCTTGTGGTAAATCGATCAACTGATTATCCATTTCGGTAAGTTCATCCCCCAATGTTTCCATCGGCATCAAGTCATCCAAAACCAAAATTTCCTCATCCATGTCATGAGTTTCTGGCGTAATTTCCTCAATAGCCTTCACTTCTGGGACTGTAACTTCTTCATGTTCAAAAGTTTCCTTCTCCTCTGAAATCAATTCCACAGGTTTATTTACCTGTTCCGTCTCATCTAACTGGGTGGCCAATTGTTCTATTTCCTCTTCTTGTTGAACTATGATCGTTGATTCAATATCCTCCTCAATATCTGATGTGAAAAATGTAGTTTTCTTGATATTACTTGTTGGAAGTATACTTTCCGGATCGATCTTGTTAATGGTTCCAATGACCTTACTCTTAATATTAAAATTTCGTTCCTTGGAATGCCAATGCTGTAAGAAAGGTAACTCGCTCTTGGTTCCGATTTCACCTATAGCATCTAAAATGGCAATTTTTACATCATTGCCTGCTTTTGGGTAAACCAACTTTAAAGTGGGTATGGCATTTATAAAATAGAATTCCTTGATACAATCAATGGCCTCTAATTGTATTACTTTCTTTTTATGCTTTAATAAGGTGATGATAGACTTTTCGGCATTATTCTGCTTAAAATATTTTATGAGTCTCAAGGAAAAAAGTACTACATCCACATTGGTTGAAGTCAACCACAAACTAAATTGGGGAGGTACAAAATCACTCTTATGTCTTAAAATATCCAATAATTTAAGCTGTTGCCATTCAGAAATCCTATACTTGGTATTGTCCAAGAAATAGCAAATTCCTTCTTCTTTAAGGCTTACCACCGCCCTTTCTGCCTGTTTACGGATAGTACTCTGCCTATGGTTTATGAATTTAATGATTAGCGTATACCCCTCGTGTACCTCCATGGCCGTTAGTTCCAAAATTCCACTGGATATGATTTGCCACCTTCTGCTAGTAAGTTTGTCGTATGCCGTAATATGCAATCCTAAGTCCTTATACAATGCCATTAACACATCTTGGGATTGACCTGAAAGATCTTTACGTAAATCTAAAAGGACTTCTGTCAAAACGTTTCTATCAAAATTATTCTTAATGGATTCCCTTATTTGGACCTTTAAGTTGAGGTATGTTTTCTTTTCCTCCTTGGTGTTGGAATCCTCGTAGAACAAAAATTCACTGATCATGGGCGAAAACTCCATTTTTTTGTCTTTGGTAAGCGCACTCTGAGAGCCCAGTTTGTTACGGATCAAAAACGTTCCCAAAAAATACAAAACCGCTAAAACCAAAAATACCACGGTCAGCCACCCTAAAAATTCAGCATCGAATTCGGGGGCCTTGATCAGCGGATATATGATTTGTTTAGGGGGAGTTAACAAATTTCAGCTTTATTTATTTAATTCTCTTGCTACACGTACCAATAATTCTGTGGGACTAACCGGTTTAGTAATAAAATCATTTGCGCCTAGTTCAAAAGCACTAAGAACGTTCTGTTCGTTACCTGCGGAGGATATGATGATGATCGGGGTGCTTAGTTTTAATTCATTCCTCACAAAATCTATAAGCTCAATACCAGAAAAATAGGGCATCATGATATCGCTGACAATAATGTCCGGTCTTTGTTTGATAAGGTATTCCTTTACCTCCTTACCATTAGAGGAATGGTGCACCTCATAACCTCCTTTTTTAAGCCTAAAATTCAACAATGAGGCCAATAGTTGGTCGTCATCTGCCAACAGCACGTGTTTACCCATCATTTTTATTATTTAGCATTTTTAGGTGGTAATCTATATTCTCTTCCAATCTTGGATAATCCAACAAAAACATCTGGTATAAATTCTTAACCTTTTCCAGATTTCCGGCCTTAGAGTTTGCTTCAAGATCAACGATCAATTGTCGCATGCCATTAGCCTTTAGCATAGCAAAACCGGCCTTTAGTTTATGGGCGGACAATGCTATTTCTTGCAAATTTTCCGTTTTTAGATGCATCTTAACATTGCCAATAAATTCCAAGGCGTTCAATTTAAATAGCTTAATAAGTTCATTAAGCATATCCAATTCACCAAAACAATCGCTTAACAGGTTGTCAAGATCTACTTTTGTGGTTTCCTTAGGTTCTATCATTTGTTTCTCGAGCATTTTTTTTATAGTTGTTCTTTTCGTCTTTTCTCTTTTGTTGTTGAGGATGACGGTCATCAATTCATTTAATGTGTACGGTTTTAACAAAAAATCATTAATACCAATATTCTTACAGTCCTTACTATCCTGTTCGGTAAAATCTGCACTGAATGCCACAATGGGCACTGTGTTTATTTGAGCGTTCTTATGTTGGCGTATGGTTTTGGACATTTCAAAACCATTTATGCTTGGCATTTTTAAATCCATCAGTACTAAATCAATTTTTTTGTTCGCCAACACGGCCAGTCCTTTATTCAAATTAATGTGGGTGTGCACCTTACAATCCCACTTCATCAACTGTTCCTTGATTAAATGCTGATTCATTAAATTATCCTCAAATACAAGAATTTCTGTTCCGGCAAGTAACTTTTTGCCATTTTCTATATTGGAACTTTCTATAAGGTTTAAGGGAATGTTTTTTGCATTACCAACCGCATAGGGAATGGTAAAGCTAATTATGGTGCCCTTACCCTCTTTACTCTCAATCGTTATTGAGCCTTTTTGCTTTTCTACAATTTCTTTGGTAATGGACAAACCAAGTCCCGTACCACCATATTTAATTGCCGTATCGTCTTCTGCTTGGGCATATCGCTTAAATACTTTTTTAAGTTTTTCCTTTGATATACCAATACCCGTATCCGTTACAGTAAACTTCAATTCATTATGGTCCTTGTGCGCATTTTTTACAGAAACGGATAATTTTATAAATCCCTTATTGATAAATTTTATGGAGTTGCCCAATAAGTTCAACAATACTTGAGACAATTTGGTTGGATCACCCTTAATTATAGTTGGAACGTCATCATCTATATCTACGATCATTTTTATGTTATTGTCTAACATAAGGGTCTGACAGAGAAACATTACATCATTGATCAAGGACGATAAATTAAAATCAATGGTCTCAAAATTGATATTTCCCGATGATATTTTGGAATACTCTAAAACCTCATTAATGATTTTTAACAAAGAAGTGGATGCAAATTGTATAGCCTGTACTTTTTTATCTTGACTTTCATTAAGATTTTCTTCCTTCAATAAATTCGCAAAACCAATAATACTGTTCAAAGGTGTCCGAATTTCATGGCTAACATGTGCAATAAATTGATTTTGATTCAATAATTTCCTCTCTATTTCCTCTTTCTCCTTGTTCTTGATTTCACTACCATTATTTTTTTTGCAAGTTTTAGGCGTGTAAATGTGATGCTCTATGCTATTTCTAAAGCTATTAAATGACAACTGTAGTTCTTTGGCATCTTCGGCGCTCAATTCCTCAAATGAAAATTCACTTACCGCTCGCTCCAAATTAGATAGCTGACCAATTAAATCCTTAGTTTTTGAAATGGACATGACAAATGGTTCTTTAATTATTTATGCTCAATTAGTTATTTAATTTAAAAATGCGCCTTTATCCCTTTTTCAGCAATAAAATGTTTCCTAGGGGTGGTTATTTGTTGTGAATACTCTTAAATTGTAGGTCTAATAAATAATCAATGAGACCGGTCATCTATTTTATTTGCTTGTTAACGATTTTTTCCTGTGAAGAAAAAGCTGAAAAACCTATTGAAAACACTTTGGAAAAAGCAAAACGAATACATGAAGAAGTAATTACGATTGATACCCATAACGATATCAATATCAAGAACTTCACGGACAGCGTCAATTACACGCAACGTCTTGAAACCCAGGTAAATTTACCAAAGATGAAAGAAGGAGGCCTGGATGTATCTTGGTTAATCGTTTATACGGGACAGGACAGTTTAACGGAAATAGGCTATCAAAATGCAAAAACCAATGCTATGCAAAAATTTGAGGCCATTCATAAACTGACAGAAACCATAGCACCTAACGACATATCATTGGCATTAAATTCCAGCGATGTCAGGAAAATAATAGGTTCCGGAAAGAAGGTAGCCATGATCGGAGTAGAAAATGCCTATCCTATGGGCACTGATTTGGGCGAATTTAAAAGATACCATGATCTAGGCGCCAGATATATTTCATTAGCCCATAACGGCCATAGTCAATTCTCTGATTCCAATACCGGAGAAGCAGATGGTATATGGTTAAATAATGGTTTAAGTGAATTGGGCAAACGAGCTGTTAATGAAATGAATAGATTGGGAATTATGATTGATATTTCTCATCCTTCCAAAGAAGCTATTAAGCAAATGTTTGCACTTTCAAAGGCACCTATCATAGCATCACATTCCTCTGCAAGAGCACTTTGTGATCACAGTAGAAATTTGGATGACGAATTATTAATGAAAATAAAAGAGAACGGTGGTGTGGTACAGACCGTTGCTTTTAGTTCGTATCTAAATACCGAAAAGCATAATGCAAGAGCGGATTACATGAAGGCTATTTATGTAACTGTAGCAGATTCCTTGGGGATTGAATGGTATGAACGTTCACAATTTTCTACACTTAGCGACGAACAGAAAGAAGCATTTATGGAAAATTATCCTAAAGTGATGCAAATAGGAAAGGAATTGGCCAAAAACCGTCCCGATGCACCAGAAGCCGTCAATGTAAAGGATCTTGTGGACCATATAGATTATATGGTCAAACTTATGGGAATAGACCATGTGGGTATCAGTTCAGATTTTGATGGCGGAGGTGGTATTGAAGGTTGGAGCGATGCGTCCGAAACCTTGAACGTAACCTTAGAACTGGTTGAAAGGGGCTACACCCAAGAACAAATAGCCAAATTATGGGGAGAGAACCTTTTAAGGGTGCTGGACGAAGTACAGGAAGTGTCCCAAGAACTTAGCAAAGCTTAATCCTCTTCTCCAAGGGCGGCCAAGCGGTCTTTTACAAACTCTATCTTAGTTTTTCCATGTGGCTTGGGCTTACCGTTTTCCCCTAAATTTACCATGATGATATTGTCTACCGTAACAATGGTTTCATGGTTCATTTTATTACGCACTTCACAATTTAGGGTCAAGGACGTTTTGCCAAACTTTACGACCTCTATACCAATTTCAATAACATCCCCTTTTTTTGCTGCGCTCATAAAGTTGATTTCGGACATATATTTGGTAACGATCTTACCGTTCTCCAATTGTATAATGGTATAAAGTGCTGCTTCCTCATCTATCCAAGCCAAAAGTCTTCCTCCAAATAGGGTTCCGTTAGAATTTAAATCGCCAGGCTTCACCAATTTTCTAGTATGAAATCTCATGTCGTAGTGTTTTACTTTTACGAGTACAAAGTTATACGTAAAAATAAGAATACTTCTACTTAATTCATTCTGGACATCAGAATTGTCAATACCAAAATGGTCTCTAAGGTAATTTTAGATTATGATAATTAGCCAAAGAAGAAATTGGATTAAACCTAAAAGATCAATATAAATACTAGTATATATTGTTGTTCATAACAGGTTTAAAACTTCTACAACGTCCCCGTCAATAGCCTAAACTAATATGTACCTTTAAGTAAATTCTATAATGCTATGGAAAGGACCCAGAAATTACTCAATATTCGTCCCACTATTCCCTCGGCCCAAATTCTTCCCAACATGAGTGAAGAAGAACGATTTCAAAACCAAACCTTACGGCCCATATTAAAATTACAGAACGATCTGTTCCTCATATCCTTTCAAAACTATATTAAAAAAATGAAGAACACATTTTACGAATATGGTCTGGAAAAGCAGATGAACTACATTGCAAACGCCATTCAAAAGGACATCAAATATCGTAATGCGTTAAAGGGAATGATCATTGGTCAATTTACCCAAGATGAGTATGAAACGTATATCCTGAATTCATCTGCGTACAATAAGCGTATGATGAATATGGTCATAAAACGTTTACAGGACCAGATTCAATATTTTGACAAACTACAATTAATCCAATAAGGATTCCCCATTAAGATTTGTAGTTAAAATTGAACTCATTAAATCAAAATAAGGGCGAATGATTTTGAAACTTGTATTGATTTCTTGAGCAAAATTGTTTGAAAGTACTTCGGCATCGGTAAATTTTCTGGTAAATACAAACTGTTTTTTTCTAATTAAATCAATATTGGGGTCTTCCTTGTTAAACCCTTTGGGTGCGGTTTTTAGTTCATCGCCTATCAATGGGCCCCACACTTTTTTAAATTTAGGTTCGTTGATGATTTGCTCAAGTTCAGAAATATCCAGTTCCCATTCCTTTCTAATACGCAACAAATCGTCCTTTTCCGGATTCCAGAATCCGGTAGCAATAAAGCTGTTTCCTGGTTCTAAGTGCACATAATATCCCCCACGGCGGTGAAGTCCCGCTCTAGCATAAGATGCTGAAAAGCTATTTTTATAAGGCGTTTTATTCTTGGAAAAACGAACATCCCTATATATCCTGAACACTTTTAAACGCTCTATTTCATCATGGGCGCTTAACAGTTCCAAAAGATGGCCAAAGAAACTTTTAGTAGCCTCATTTTCTGCATTAAATTGTTTCTTATGTTCAGCAAACCAGTCCCTATTATTATTCTTTTGTAGTGATTTTAAAAATTGAAAGGTACTCTTTGTAATATTTGTTTCTAACATACGACCTAGCTCTTGTGATTTTAAGCTAAAGTTAACCAATAGACAGGAAGTCCTTTTATTTATTTGGTTAATTTTGGGGAACTAATGCATAACCATGGACCATCGATCAATAATCGAAAAAATAAACGCCCACAAAAAGCAACCTAATTTAAGGTTTCGTCTAAAAAGAAATGTAGAGGAATTTACGGATTTACTTTTTTATACGCTTTTTGATATAGAAACCCCGGTTGCCGACAATTTGGGTAAGTTACAATCCCAGTTTGATGACCTTGTGGAATTGGCCTGTTGGGAAAGTGACAAACCCTGTAAAAAAGTTTGGGAGAATTATGTAGAGCAGTTGCCTAATATCTTGGAGAGCTTGAATTTGGATGCGGAAGCGACCGTAAATTGCGATCCTGCATCATTATCCATAGAAGAGGTATACATGGCCTACCCCGGATTCTATGCCATATCCGTATATAGATTGGCACATGAACTTTACAAATCTGGCTTTCCTTTGGTACCCCGACTAATGACGGAGTATGCCCATAGGCAAACCGGCGTAGACATCAATCCTGGGGCACAGATCGGCAAATCGTTCCACATAGATCATGGTACCGGTGTAGTGATTGGTGAAACCGCTATTATTAAGAATGATGTTAAAATTTATCAAGGGGTAACCCTTGGCGGCTTATTTGTTGCCAAGAACCTACAAAAGACCAAGCGGCACCCAACAATAGAAAACAATGTAACTATTTATGCAAATGCCACTATATTAGGAGGTGATACCATAATTGGCGCCAATAGTGTTATTGGAGGAAATGCTTGGATAACCGCTTCCGTTCCACCCCATTCTACTGTTTTCCATACGCCTGAAATAAAAATTAAAACCTTACCAAATGTCTAATACCATAGAAGCATTAATCGGTAATACACCGTTGGTGAAGTCAAGGGTACTTAACACTAACCCCAATGTAAGCCTATATTTTAAAATGGAAGGTCATAATCCCGGAGGCAGTGTAAAGGACAGGGCAGCCTATAATATGATTAAAATGGGCTTGGAGCGCGGTGATTTTAACGAAAACAGTAAATTGATCGAGGCAACCAGTGGAAATACCGGTATTGCATTGGCCATGATCGCAGGTATATACGGATTGGATATTGAATTGGTCATGCCAGAGAATGCGACCAAGGAACGGGTACAGACCATGCGCGCCTATGGAGCAAAAGTTACCCTTACCCCAGCAAATATTGGTATTGAAGGAGCGCGTGATTATGCTGAGGAAAAGGTACGGAACGAAGGATTCATAATGATGAACCAATTTGGAAATAATGACAATTGGCAGGCACACTATAAATCTACCGGTCCAGAAATTTGGAACGATACCCAAGGTAATGTTACCCATTTTGTTTCTGCTATGGGTACAACCGGTACCATTATGGGAACATCTACCTATTTAAAGGAAATGAACCATCAGATTCAAATAGTAGGCGTACAGCCTACGGATGAGTCTAGTATACCGGGCATACGAAAATGGCCAAAAGAATATCTGCCGAAAATTTTTGATAGTTCCAAAGTAGACCGAGTTATGGAAGTAAGTGAGGATGAAGCTAAGGAAATGGCGAAACGTTTAGCGAAGGAAGAGGGTATTTTTTCAGGTATGAGCAGTGGTGGCGCCGCTACAGTAGCCTTACGACTGGCAAACGAACTAAGAGAAGGAACTATAGTATCTATTGTGTGCGACCGTGGAGACCGTTATCTTTCCTCTGATCTTTTTGGTTAATAACAACTCCATAATTTGAATAAAAAAAAAGAGCCATAATAGGCTCTTTTTAAATTTTGATAATAGAATTGTTTATCTACTGGAAGTGTGGCTATAAGATTTATTATATTCTTCCACTAAAAATTCAATATTTTCACCTTGCTCGTTCGTAAAAATATAAGTAGCCCTATCATTATCCATTTTCTTGGATTTTAAATTTAGGTTCTCTACGATTTTTAAATTTTCACCATCGTCCATGGCAACGACCAGTTCATCGTTTTTAGAGACCAACACGAAATCCTCTGGCGATTTAGATTCATAACTGAACACAATTTTCTCATCAAAATCATCGTCTTCATCATTGTCTATTCTAACCGTTTTTACAATTGTGGCAATACTGTCCACTACCCTGGCCTGATCTATTTTGCCTTCGTCCTTTTCGTCCCTTTCTATAGTATTTAGTCGCTTTGTGGTGATTTCTACGGTGTTTTTAATAAGTTTTTTACCATCATTAATCGTATACGATTTAGATATTTTCGTATCAAGAACCTCTGGGTCAACTTCTTGGGACGTTACATGTATACTCGTTAAGAACAGCCCGGTAATACAAAGTGTAAGAATTATCTTTTTCATAGCAATATTCATTTTTTAGTTCTACGCATACCAATATGGTATACCCAATACTATTTGCCAATGACATAGCATAAAAAAATCAGAAAAATCATATTATGTATTTTCTATGGCAACATAGCCTATGTGCAAGATATGGTGTTACGAGCGTAAGCACTGACCCAAATGAACAAACCTTTAATTGTAAAGAGTTTTGGTTCCTATAGCCATTTCTTTTTTTTGAAATATATCATCATACCAATAAATAGAACAATCATTACTGCCCAAACGGCATGGTAGCCATATTTGTAGTGAAGTTCGGGCATATGTTCAAAATTCATACCGTAAATACCTGCAATAAAGGTGAGTGGTATAAAAATGGAAGCCATTATGGTCAATACCTTCATGACTTCGTTCATTTTATTACTCATATTGCTCATATACATTTCCATTAAACTCATGGACATTTCACGATAAATTTGCAAACTCTCGTTAATCTCTATGGTATGATCCTGTACATCGCGTAAAAACAGCTTTGTATCTTTTTTTATCAGATTGTTTTCCGTGTCGATAAGCCTACTGATCAATTCCTTTACCGGATAGATCCACCTTCTTACCTGAAGTATTTCTTTTTTGAGCAATTGAATGTTTTTGGCAACCTCCGGTTCCGGGTTATTGTAGACCTCGTCTTCTAATTGCTCTATCCTATGGTTTAGATTTTCTATGACAAGAAAATAATTGTCCACAATGGCATCCAACAATGCAAAGAAAAGATAATCTGCCCCCCTACTTCTAATACGGCCCAATTTACCCGTAATACGGTCCCGAAGCCCGTTGAATACATCTTCCTTAACTTCTTGGAATACCAATACCGTATTTTCCAACAGTACCAAGGCAATATGTTCCCCCACTACTTTTTCCTCTTCTGAGATATATAACATTTTGAATACCCCAAAAATATAATCCTCGTATTCATCTATTTTTGGTCTTTGTTCCGTATTCACTATATCTTCAAGTACCAAAGGGTTTAAATTAAAGTGTTTGCCCAATTGTTCTATGAAAGGCTCGTCTGATATACCTACGATATTGACCCATGAAATTTTTTCACTACGATTAGAAGCCAAAAAATCATCGAGA
Source organism: Maribacter confluentis (assembly GCF_030505015.1). Lineage (NCBI taxonomy): Bacteria > Pseudomonadati > Bacteroidota > Flavobacteriia > Flavobacteriales > Flavobacteriaceae > Maribacter > Maribacter confluentis. The sequence goes on along the minus strand of NZ_JAUKUC010000001.1, from coordinate 4,289,784 downwards.
ATGTTGAATTCCTGTTGTTCAAAACCCGATGGATTGTATAAAATATTGAAAATAGTACTGTCCGATCGCTCTTTATTACCCATATAGCTCACCGTACCGGGAGCCTTGCCCATTTTATTATGTACACGGGATTTTTTCTTTTTTCTCTTTGGGAATGCTAACTTTTTACGAAGCGCCATCTAATTTAATTTTCTTAAATATACTAAAACTGAAATCTACCCTTTAAAATTTACTTGGTTTAATAACAAACCAGAACCAGGGGCAATACTAGTAAGTTTATGCTCGCTACCCGGTTCTAAGGCCGACTTAATTTGGTCAAGAGTCAGTTCGTTTCTGCCCAATTGTACCAATGCGCCCATGATCAGCCGTATTTGGTAACGCATAAATCCTTCACCATGAATTTTTAATATGTAACTATCATCCGGAAAAAAATTGGCCTCTAAAAGGGTGTTTTTAATAATACTACATGAAGTTATAGTCCTTATTTTATTATGCCTGGGCTTATCTGCCGTTGTAAAGACCGAAAAATCATGTTTTCCTTGAAACAAGGTAGCACCCTCTTTCATTAGATCAAGGTTTAATGGTTCTAAATAATTGGTAATAAAAGGAGCACTGAACGGATGATTTTTAGTCCCGAACGAAAAGAAATAGAGATATTCCTTGATTTTGCTGTCCTTGATTATATTAAAATCCTCACCTATAGGTTCTATGGAAACCAATCTGATATCCGAGGGTAAATTCTTATTGAAGTCTTCAAGAAATATCCCCAAATCTGGTAATTCATTAATTAAAAAAAGCTCAAAAGCGGCATCTAAGGCAGAAACCTTGGCATCCGTACGGCCTGCTCCCAATATTTTAAAATCTTGGTCGGGATTAAGAAACACAAAGGTTTTTTCAAGCATTCCTGAAATTGTTTTGTGCTTGGGCTGGATTTGCCAGCCACTATATCTAAACCCTAAGTATTGTAACCGGACAATATAACGATAACGGTACTTGCTCATAGGTGTAAATGTATATACAAAAAGTAGATTTTTGAACGAAGGGGCCGTACAAACCTTTAAAGGAAACAAGTTTTACCTAATGGATTATATGGGTTTAGAAACAATACCATTTAAAATAGATAATCTTAAGAACTACTATAATCCAACAAATGTACGATATATAACATGACCCTTTCATTCGTGAAAGGGCCGTATAGATTTTTAAATCTTGTTATTAAATACCCTTTAAAAAACTACTATACAGGTCCTTGAACTCATAACCGTCCGTAAAACGTTGCTTGTTTAGTTTTTTATGCGACACAAGACCCCATAGCAAAAGTTCCTTTAGAAAATACACATCTTTTTCTGGGTATTCCGGTTGATGGTCCTTGATCAATTGGTTTAATGCAGGTATACTGTCCAAGGCGCGTTTGTATTCCTCATCGGTAAAATCATCTAACAGTTCAAACCCCTCTCCTTGAAAAAACCAATGCAGCAACTCGTCATATACGGTTTCTTCATCCTTTCGTTCCAGTTTATTGATTTTTGGGAAATACTGTGGAAATAGGGATTTTACGGCATCATCTATTAATATTTCGGCTACACCGTCCGCACCCTCCTGTTCACCTTCATATACCAATTCTATCTTCCCTGTAATTGCAGGAATAATTCCCGTAAAATCACTTAACCGTACCATGGTCGTATCGGCTCCGTTCAATAAGGTTCTACGTTCGGCCGTACTGAGCAAATTTTCAAATGCCGTTATACTGGTACGTGCACTGACCCCACTTTTGGAATCTACATATTCACTCTCACGAGCCTCAAAACTTACTTGTTCCAATAAATCCTTGGCCAGGCTGGGCACATAAATACTTTCTGACTGCCGCGCATCCAATTTTGCCTCTTGCTCGGTAATTTTACGAGCCGTTTCTATATCCTCTGGATAATGGGTCAAGATCTGGGAACCAATTCTATCTTTCAATGGGGTAACAATACTACCTCTGTTGGTATAATCTTCCGGGTTTGCCGTAAAAACAAATTGAAGGTCTAACGGTAATCGCAACTTAAATCCCCTAATCTGAATATCACCTTCCTGTAAAATATTAAAAAGGGATACTTGTATACGTGCCTGTAAATCGGGCAATTCGTTAATGACGAAAATACAACGGTTGGCACGGGGAATCATTCCAAAATGAATAACACGATCATCCGCATAGGACAACTTTAAATTAGCAGCTTTAATGGGATCTACATCACCAATTAAATCGGCCACGGTAACATCTGGAGTAGCAAGTTTTTCATAAAAGCGGTCTTCCCTGTGCAACCATGAAATAGGTGTGTCATCACCCTTATCGGCAATGAGTTCCAACGCGTAACGTGACATGGGTAGCAATGGGTCATCATTAATTTCAGAACCTTCTACAACGGGAATCCATTCATCCAACAGGTTGACCATTAATCTGGCCAAACGTGTTTTTGCCTGACCCCGTAATCCTAATAGGTTAATGTTATGGCCGGATAGAATGGCACGCTCCAATTCCGGTATAACGGAATCCTCATATCCCCAAACTCCCTCAAAGCTATCTTTTCCTGCTTTTATATTTTCGCGAAGATTATCACGTAATTCGTCCTTTATTTTTTTGAATTGATATCCGGACTTGACCAATTGGCCCAAAGTTTTTATTTCTGTATGCTTCATATATTTCTTGATGGTTGATAATTGGTTGTTGACGGTATCACCGAACCAGTTTCAACCTTTGAATGTTATATTATTTTCCTTTTATTTTAAATCTTATCTGTTCAATACTTTTATATAATTCAACTATGAGCCGACAACGAACAACTATTTAAGTCGCTTCTTCCTGTTTGCCTCATAATCTTCAAAAATCATTTCCCCCAAGCCTTTTAGTCCCGTGAAAAACGCTTTTCCCTTGTTCGCTTCCGTAAAATGACGTATAAACTGCATTAAATACGGGTCTTGCGCAATCATAAAAGTGGTAATGGGAATATGTAATTTACGCGCTTCCCTGGCTTTATTGTAACATTTTTCCACAATAAAATCATCCAGGCCCACACTGTTCTTATAATAGGTACCGTCTGGCATGCGCAGGCAACTAGGCTTTCCGTCGGTAATCATAAAAATCTGTTTGTTGGTATTCCGTTTTCTACGTAGCATATCCATCGCCAATTGTAGACCGGCCACGGTATTGGTATGGTACGGACCCACTTTTAAATACGGTAAGTCTTTAATTGGAATGGGCCACGCATCGTTACCGAACACCAAAATATCAAGTGTATCTTTTGGGTAACGCGTGGTAATCAGCTCGGCCAAAGCCATTGCCACCTTTTTTGCGGGCGTAATGCGGTCTTCGCCATAGAGAATCATACTATGGCTAATATCGATCATGAGTACGGTACTCATCTGCGCTTTGTACTGCGTATCTTCTACCACCAAATCTTCCTCACTCAATTGAAAACTGCCCATACCGTGATTGATCTGGGCATTTTTAAGGCTCTCGGTCATCGAGATATTATCCAGTCCATCGCCATAACGGTACTCCCTAAAATCGCCCGTGTGCTCATCACCTTGTCCGGATTTGCCTGTTTTATGGTTACCCGCACCACTACGTTTTAACTTGCCGAAAATTTGGTCCAATGCACGCTGACGAATAATACGTTCCATTTTTGCGGTTATGGAAATATCTCCGCCGCCAGAACCTTCTTCCCCATCTTCACCGTCGCCACCACCATCTTTAAACTCTTCGCGTATGTACCCTTTCGACTTTAAATCTTCAATAAAATCTTCAATGGTATAGTCTTGGGTAGTCAGTTCATATTCCTTGTCCAGCTCACGTAACCAGTCTATGGCTTCGTCAAAATCGCCAGAAGTATGTGTGATCAGCTCTTGAAAAACATCAAAAAGCCGCTCAAAAATTGATTGTTCGGGTGCTTCGTATTTCTGAAACCGATACCCTTTTCTTACGTTCATAGCCATACTATAAAATTAACACTTTTACCTTGGATGCCCACGGCTTTTGGGAAATGTTAACGTTGTTGTTTAAGATTGGTTGTTGGTTGTTTGTTATTCGTTATCGGTTGCTCGTTGTTGGTTGTTCGTTGTTGGTTGATCGTTGATGGTTGTCGGCTGTTCGCTGGTCACCGAACGTAATACGCTGTGCGCTTTTTTCTTTAGGATAGTTGCTGAGGCAAAGCGAATAGCTTAAAGCGATTAGCGCTTGGCATAAAAAATTCGTATTTGCGAGAAGCTTTTTAGGGAAGAAACAAGCTATTTGTGTCGTGAACTCAAGATTCATTTATTATGCAGATAAGCTATATATCTACATATCATAGCGAAAAGATACCAGTACAATACGAATAACATGCAAGGTTTTGCGCGTAGCGTTTTAAAAAGTAACTTCGGCTACGCTCAGTTACCGGTATTCAGCAACACTATTTACAAAAAACCTACAACCGAGAACCAACAATTAAAAAGATAAACCATCGACCAACTAGCAACCATCAAACAGATACAAGGGTTTTTGAGCACTCCACCGCTTTGGGAAGGTGTGCAGTTTGGTGTATCTCAGTTCCAGTTTCCTGAGGTGGCAGTAGATAGTTTTGTAGTAAGTGAAATACCGGAAAAATTACGTTTGGGGCATCAAATGGAATTTGTGTGCAAACAGTTATTAGAGGCTAGTAATGCGTATAATGTACTCTTGCATAATTTACCCATACGGGAAGAAAAACGGACTATTGGTGAAATTGATTTTATTGTTCAGGAAACCGCTACAAAGCAGTTAATTCATATAGAATTGACCTATAAATTCTATTTGATCGACACTGATATCAAAGAACCCATACACCAAATGGTAGGACCCAACCGGCGCGATGCCTTTTATGCCAAGCTAGAAAAGATAAAGAACAACCAATTTTCATTGATTCACACGCCTATTGGGCGCTCCGCATTGTTGGAAAAAGGAATTGATCCCGAAAACATGACGCAGCAAGTTTGCTATAAAGCCCAGTTATTTCAACCTTATTCTAGTGAGGCATTATCCATTGCACCGTTAAACAAAAATTGTATTATAGGCTATTGGCTACGCTTGGCAGCATTTTATACGGCTGACTTTACACCACATACATTTTATATCCCTACCAAAAGCGAATGGGTGTTGCACCCCATGGACACCGTAGCATGGCGCTCACACAAAGAAATAGCTATAGCTATTACAGAACGCTTAGAAAACAACAGCGCACCTATGGTTTGGATGAAGAAAAACAACACGTTTGAGAAGTTCTTTGTGGTATGGTGGTAAGCATAACTTCTAAGTTTAAACACACAAATGCCTGTTAATAACTGTTGATAGGTCTTTTTTAATGTGGGTGGGAATTAGATTACTTTTATAGATGAAATATGTGCAATTGTGTGCATATACAATAGTTCTACGCAATTTAACCAAACCAACGAAATGAAGAAAATACAAGAATATAATCCATCTACAGACGAACTTCTGAATTTGGAGTATAACTTTCAACCTGAATTGACCGAAAAGTTAGATAAATTTAAATCTGACTTTAATCAGGAATTGATAAACGAAATTGTGTTGTGGAAAACCAATCGTTACGCTGAATTGAATTACAAAACGCTGAATTTGATAAATAAAATTGACCAAAAATCGGAATTTATCGATTCTGCCCTGACTGGCGAAATCCTAATGCATTTACTCGAAACGAAAGGAATTCGCTTACCAATGGCTTCGACCATTTTGAGATTTCGGAATCCAAGAATTTATCAAATTATCGACCAAAGAGTTTATCGAATGATTTACGGAGCCGAACTGAAATTAAAAACAAACTTAAACGATAATATAATTCAGTATTTGGACTATTTAACAGAATTGAGAAACGTTTGTAATTTATACCAAATTCCGTTCTATGAAGCTGACAGAATTCTTTACGTATATGACAAAATTATGAACTTGGAAAAAATAAAATACTGAATAAAAACTGCGTAAAATAACGTGTATAATTATTTGCTCGTCCTCGCCTACTTCTGAAAATCCTCACAGATCTTCAGTTTGGCGAGTACTTACAAAATTACGTGCTAACCCACGCAACTACTCATAGCCCAACCGATATGTGCAATTGTGTGCATATGCAATTATTGTAGCAAATATGAAAAAACTAGATTTCGATTTTATACCATTAGGAATTTCCATAATTCTAATTCTAGTTTCATTAGTGGTAATTGCTACCTCCAATTATGCTCTAAGCTTAAAACACTATATAGGAATTGGATGTGTGGTGCTTTCAATCTATTTCTACATTAAAAATAGAATGACTTACTACGTACTTTATGGACTAACTCTTCTGATTGGGATATTCGGGCTTCTTGACTTTTACTATTCAACTTTCAAAGTTGGATTTGGAAGCTTCGGAATTAACCCGATTTTGGCTGGCCTTTTAATATTACATATTGCGCTAGTATATCAAATTGTGGATAAATTGGATAGATAAATAATTCTGTTTAACTCTTAAAAGCTCTAATTTGCGTATAAATAATACTTGCTATAAACAACCTAAACGTAATGCGGACTCATGGGCTAATTCGAAAGGTCTGTGTATATTTATGAAGTTGCTAAATATTATGGAGTTAGCTTTGTGCAAGGAAAAATTAAACTAAGCCTGCCTGCTTGTAGACAGGCAATAAGCTCTAGCTTCCTGCTAAGACGGAAACGAAAGATTTCCTTATTACCGCACTACGCTTAGCCCAACAGCTACACTCCAAACCAACAACATCCTAAAACAATGAACTACCAAACATTTCAACCACATCAAGACCTGGAAGCTTTGGTCAGTTGTTATTGGACTTTGGAAATTCCTGCTGAATATAGTGCAGAAAGACAGCGCATAGTACCCGATGGTTGTATTGAAATGGCGTTTATTCTTGGGGATGATATAAAACGCTATACTTCGCTAGATGAATTTATACTACAGCCTCGTGCCATGGTACTTGGGCAAACCCTAGCACCCTTTTTTATTGAACCCACGGGATATGTAAACACTTTTGCCATACGTTTTTACCCTTATGGCTTTGCCAATTTTGTTACTACACCCATTGAACAATTGGCAAATAAAGAAACCCCGTTAACCTCACTGTTTGATGCTTCAATTGTCAATACACTGGAACGCAACATCATTAATGCAGAAGGCACAAAACAACGCATTATAATAATTGAAAAATTTCTTTTAGAAAGGTTGAATGAACAATCCACCATTGATACTATTGTAAAGCAAACCGTAGATGCACTTTTAACCTCAAACGGTACTGCGGCTATTACCACCATTCTCAAAGAAGATTTGTCCAAAAGAAGACAATTGGAGAGAAATTTTAAAAAGCAGATTGGCGTTAGTCCTAAACAATTGGGCAAGGTCATACGATTGCAATCTGCATTAAAAATGCTACTGAACAAAGAAACGGACAGCCTTACCAAAATTGCCTACGAAAGCGACTATTTTGACCAAGCCCATTTCAATAAGGATTTTAAGGAATTTACCGGCATTAGCCCCACAGCATTCTTAAGCAATGAACAAATGGCACTCTCTACCTTGTTCTATAAATAGCCTGCGTGTCGCATTTTTACAATTTTTTAGTTGAATACTATTCCATATTTGTATTTTACATGTAAACACTACAAATGAAAAAGGCAATACTATTAGGTGCGGTATTATTTACTTTTTGGGTAATTGACTGTAATGCTCAAGACAAAACAATGAATACGCATACCACTGAAAACAAAAGCGATATGAAAAGTTTTATTTCCATTTTTGAAATTCCGGCTACGGATATTACTAGGGCGGTAAATTTTTACCAAGCTATTTTGGACATAGAAATTGAAAAAATGGAATTTCCGGAAATGCAAATGGGTATATTCCCCTATGAAAATCAAATGGTCACTGGAGTTATCATGAAAGCTGAAGGCTATACCCCTTCTGCAAACGGAATAACCATTTATTTAAATGGTGGTGATAACTTACAATCCATACTCGACAAAGTCGAAATCAACGGTGGCGAAATTATGGTTCCAAAATCGCTTCATGCAGACGAAAGCGGTTATTACGCTATATTCCTAGACTCTGAAGGCAATAAAATGGGCCTGCATTCACCAAACTAAATGAAAAACCAAGCACTGAATTTAGATGTATTTTATTTGTAAATAATTATTTGGCGTACTTTCGCACTTCATAATTGGCTAATTTACCACCATTGGGTGTTTAATGGTTTTGCGGAAAGTCAGAAAATTAAATGCAATTGGGTAATCCGTTTTCAAATGTAATGAGAAAAGCCTCCGACCATTAAATTTAATCAATTTCCGCATAGGCGGTATAAAGTTCCGGCTTGGAATACAAACCACTACCAATTCAAGTATATTAGACAGAAATCCTACTAATTATATCTCCCCAACCTTTTTTATAATCTCTTACGTCTTACAGACATGATTCAAAACTTAATCTATATCTGCTAGTAAATAAGAATCGTATTGTCCACCTTAAGCACGTAAATATTTATCGAAAATGACCAAAAAGAACATATCGTCCCTTTTCATTTCCAGATTCTCAAAATGACTACGAAAAATATAATCGTAAAATTCGACAAAATAGAGTCCGTCTGTTTTAAACTCCCATTCTGCCAAAACCATAGGATTTAAATAGTGATCAAAAGATTTAGAACGGGAAACAAATGAAAGCCAGATAATACTAATAAGAAATAATCGAAAGATTTGAACAGATTATTCCATGTATTGAGTTATTTTTAAATGAAACAGTCTGAGGAATAGAGAAGTATATATAAAATGCGATGACAATCAATAGATTGCAATCGCATTTATCAACATTTAAGAATTATTATTCTGAATACGCACCAGACGAATAGGTTAGTTCATAACTGTGCGTATATACTTCAAAAACAATCCCGAAAGGATCTTCAACATAACACATTTTATAGGGTTTGTCATTTGGGTAGTATGAACGTATAGGCATACGCTGTTTGCCTCCATGCGCCACAATTTTAGCGACCAAATCTTCTATATTTGGGTCTTGAATGCAAAAATGAAATAATCCTGTATTAAACGGATTAAATTCCGGTGCTACTTTAACTCCATGAGGAAAAGAGAACAATTCTACGCCTATACCATCAGAAGTGGACATATGTGCAATTTCAAACTCTTCCCAGTCATCACCAAAAACATCAATACACATTAAACCGATCGCTGTTTCTTTTTCATTTTTAATTTTTGATGGTTTCATAATAACATACCAACCCATTACTTCTGAGTAAAATTCTACCGCTTTCTTTAAGTCCGGTACTGTAATGCCAATATGCGAAAATGATTTTGGGTATTCTTTATTCTTATCCATAGTTCTATTTTTACTACAAAATAAATCTATATTTGCCTTATGGACAATAACTTACCTAAAAGTGCTATAGTTACCAAAAAGAGTAAAATATTGATTTTTAAATAATTAAATCTTAAATGAATACTAAAAAATATTGCCCGTTAGACCATACGATGAATCTAATTGGTACCAAATGGAAACCTATTGTACTTTTTCATTTATTGGATGGCGCATTACGATCTGGTGTATTACAGAAAAAAGTACCGGGAATATCCAATAAAATGTTTACACAAACCGTGCGCGAATTGGAAAAAGATGGCTTGGTAGAACGTAGAGTGTATCCTGTTGTACCACCAAAAGTAGAATATGGTTTGACCGAACGTGGAAAATCCCTTAAAACTATTTTACTTAGTCTTGACTCATGGGGCGCCAATGACACCTCTAATAAGCTAGTTTAAAAGCAATTAGAGGGATTTTTGCACAACAAAATGTAGAAATTTAGGTTTATAAAAAAGTAATGTGACAATTTAAAGATTAGGCATACTTAATACAATAAAGTTCAACCACTCCCATTGGGTCAGTTATTAGTATATAGTGTGATGATAGATAAAGAGAATTCTAAAAAGGTTTGTTTGAAAAAGGCAATTAAAACACAACATGTATTTACGAAGAATAATCAGGTATTCATAAAGAAAATTACTTCGCTAAAAAAAAACCTAAAAACAGAATGGCACCCTATTTCATTTAATTGGGTGTCAATTGAAAAAGTTCAAGATTGTTTAGTACTTGAATAATCTAGAACCTAGTTATATTTGAGGTCATGCATATACCATGTCAATGACCACAAAAATAATTGAGATTTCTGCCGCAGACACACTACCTATAAGACATTTGGTTATGTGGCCAAATCAACCATTGGACTATGTAAAGCTTCCAAAAGACCATGAAGGTCTGCATTACGGACTATTTATAGACCACAAACTTATATCGGTTATTTCTTTATTTATTGATGGCGATGAAGGCCAATTTCGAAAATTTGCTACGTTAGAAGCCTACCAAGGAAAAGGCTATGGAAGCTTGTTATTAGAAGAAATAATGCACATTGCGAACACAAAAAAATTGACAAAGATTTGGTGTAATGCCAGACAGAACAAAAGCACCTTTTACACCAAATTCCAAATGCACAAAACCAATAAAACCTATGTGAAAGGGGGAATTGATTTCGTAATCATGGAAAGAACTTTTGAATATGAGTAAAGAGTATGACCAAATAACAGCCTTGCATTACGCAGCTTATAGACCTTCTTTACATGCAAATATTCTAAAAACGTATCTGCCCACTACCCTTAAAAGTAATTATGGATTAGACATTGGTTGCGGTACTGGGCAATCTACCATAGCCCTATCCAAATTTTGTAATACCGTAATTGGAGTTGACCCAAGTAAGGAGATGATCAAAAAGTCCATTAAACATACTGGCATTAGCTATGAATTAATGGAAACCAAAACCCTGAACTTTGACAGTGATAGGTTTGATATCATTACGTTTGCAGGGTCATTATTTTATGCAAAATCTCAAGAACTACTAGATGAATGCATAAGGGTATCAAAAGCTAATTCCCTCATCATAGCTTATGATTTTGAAATTCTTTTGACAGATATATTAAAACTGCTTGGCGTAGGTACAGAAACAGATTCTACTTCTGGCTATGATCATGAAATCAACTTTTCTGGACTACACACCACGAACGTACATTTAAATAGCCAGTACAAACAGTCAATTCGCTTTGATATCACAGTAGCCGATTTAGCACATGTGTTGTTGTCCTCTAAAAACGACTACACAACAATGGCAAATACTTTTGGAACAGAAAATTTATTTGAAAAGCTACAACAAGAATTAGAAACCAAGTTGAATACAACCCATACTACAATAAAAGCAAACACATTTTTAAGCGCATATACGGTAAAAAAATATGGGTTGTAAAGATTATTTTTTACGTTTCATCAATTCAGCCTCAATATCTTTAAGTGTAAAACCTTTTGCTTGTAAGAGCATTAGATAATGAAACAATAGATCGGCACTTTCGTACAAGAAAAGCTCATCATTATTATCCATAGCCTCAATTACAGTTTCAACGGCCTCCTCTCCCACTTTTTGGGCTACTTTATTGATACCTTTTGCAAATAATGAAGCTACATATGATTTTTCTCCATCGGCATTCGTGCGTCTTTGTTCAATAGTCGCTTCCAATTCAGAAAAGAACCCGAAGTTTGAATCATTGCTTTCTTTCCAACAAGTATCGGTACCTGTATGGCATGTAGGACCTATAGGATTTACCATTATTAGTAAAGAATCTTGATCGCAATCATTTTTAATGGATACCAAATTTAGAAAATTACCACTTTCCTCACCTTTGGTCCATAATCGGTTTTTAGTTCTACTAAAGAAAGTAACCTTACCCGTTTCGGTGGTTTTACTTAGCGCTTCAGCATTCATGTAACCCAACATTAATACGTTTTTGGTACGTGCATCTTGTATGATTGCAGGTATTAATCCGTCATTTGTTTTATTCCAATCTGGTGTTTTAAACTCCATATATACTATCTTCTATTTTTACTTTATATTATTCTAAATCTTGTTAACCGTAAGGTAAACTCAAAATGACGTGCAGTTTTGAAAATTGTCCGCTGTTACCCTAATGCAAATTCAACGGCAGCTTTAGCATGTTCCTTTGTTGTGTCAAATGCAGGTATGTCACAATCTGCTTGGGAAATTAACAATGGTATTTCCGTACAGCCCAAAATTACGGCTTGTGCACCTTCCTTCTCCCCTTTTTTGATGATATCCACATATTTTTTTCTAGACTCATCTTTAATTACACCTTTTGCAAGTTCATTATAAATGATGTTATGCACCGTATCTCTATCATTTTTGTTTGGAACCAAAGCTTCAATACCAAATTGATCTCTAAGAATATCCTTGAAAAAATCCATCTCCATGGTATACCTGGTACCCAATAACAAAACCTTTTTACAACCTTTGGCTTGTATAGCCTTACCGATTACTTCAACAATATGAAGCACCGGAACAGTCAAACTTTTCTTCATTATTGGAGCACTTAGGTGCATGGTATTGGCGCAAATAACGATAATTTCCGCTCCGGCATCTTGTAGCCTTAATGCAATATTCGTCATTTCTTTATGCAAAGCGTCCCAATCTCCTGCAGCTTGTTTTTTAGAAAACTCAGCAAAGTTCACAGATTCAATAATGCAGTGACAAGAACTTTGTCCGCCCAGTTCTTCTGCCATCATTGTATTTAACAATTGGTAGTACAACTGAGTAGACTGCCAAGTAATACCACCTATTAATCCTATTTTTTTCATTGTATAACTTCTTCTTGTTGCCCCTATTTTTATTCAATTCACTCAGTGTAAGCGATTTGAAAAATCGTGTCCTAAAGCCTTCTAAAGCGTCTGTCTTTGCAGGTAAATTCAGGAGACATTCCGACTAACGAAAACTGTAACTACCTACTAACCAATGATCGACTACTTATTGAAACTAAACCCTCACAGGAATTCCGTTCTCCTGTAATTCAAGTTTCAGTTCCTGAATCCCTATTTCCTTAAAATGAAAAACACTTGCCGCCAAAGCTGCATCTGCTTTTCCTTCTATAAAAGTATCTGAAAAATGCTGCATATTACCTGCACCACCAGAAGCGATAATCGGGATATTCAATTCTGTGGATAATCTAGCCAAAGCCTCATTGGCAAAACCATCTTTAGTACCATCATTATCCATTGATGTAAATAGAATTTCACCAGCACCGCGCTCTTCAACTTCCTTGGCCCATTCAAACAACTTACGCTCTGTAGGTACTTTTCCACCCACTAAATGCACGATCCATTCTCCATCTATCTGTTTGGCATCTATAGCCACCACAATGCATTGTGAACCAAATTTAGCCACCAAATCATTAATCAACTGCGGATTCTTTACTGCCGATGAGTTTATAGACACTTTATCTGCACCATTTTGCAATAGAACATCTACATCTTCTACAGAGGAAATTCCGCCACCTACGGTAAATGGGATATTCACTTTTTCTGCAACTCTGTACACCAAATCAGCCAATGTTTTGCGTTTTTGTTCCGTTGCAGAAATGTCTAAAAAGACCAATTCATCTGCCCCTTCTTTACTATAAATTTCAGCAAGTTCAACAGGGTCACCGGCATCACGCAAATCAACAAAATTTACGCCTTTAACCGTTCTACCGTCCTTTATATCCAAACAGGGAATTATTCTTTTTGCAAGCATTTTTTTTTAAAAGTATTAAGTACTAAGTAATTAGTACTAAGTTTTTTATAATAAATATTTTATTCTAACATCAAGTTACTTTTTATAGCTATCCAAAACGTATAACTAAGTACTACGCACTTTGTACTTGATACTTATTACTCTGTACTTTTATCTCGTTACTTATTTTTTATATTCAAATCTATACCGTCATAAAAGCCAAGGTCCTTATTCTTCAGCTGTTTTACCCAAAAGGCTATTTGCCCAGTATGATATGAGTAGTGTTCTACTACGTGGAGAATAATACCTATTCCAGAAAAGGAAAATCCCTGTACCGAACGTTTTTGAACCAATTGAGCTGTTGAAGCATCAAAAATGATTCTTTTTGCCGAATCTAGCACATCGTCCAACTTTTTTAGCAGCTCTTCTTTAGTGTAACCATTGGTAGCCGCAAATTCTACATCACGATTTCTTGTGTCTTCATTTTCTCCTAAAGACGATATGGCGTATTGCGATATATTACCACATAAATGAAGAATTAAATTTGCAATGCTATTTAAAGAAGCGTTCGGTTTTTGCCATACTTCTTCTTCAGAAATATCAGCAAGGCTTTTCTTGATCATACGTGTACTTTCATCCATACGATACAAAGCATTTTGCTTTAGCTCTTCAATGATTTGAAATTCCTTATCCATTGCTTAAAATATAAGATTCCAACTGTTTTAAACCAATACGGTTCTCGTAAATAGCCTTACCTATAATTGTCCCTTCACAACCCATTTCGGCTAGTTTAGGCAACTCATCAAAAGTAGATATTCCGCCGCTTGCAATCAATTTAATTCCAGATTCCGTTGAACTGATAATTTTTGAGTATAAATTAAAAGACGGACCTTCTAACATACCATCCTTGCTAATATCCGTACAAATTACGTATTGAATTCCCTTTACTTGGTACGATTGTATAAAAGGAATCAACTCTTCTTTAGATTCTTCTAACCAGCCCGAAACAGCTACTTTTTCATCCATAGCATCGGCTCCTAATATTATTTTATCGGAACCATGCTTTTCTATCCAACCCATAAATGTTTCAGCATCCTTGACCGCAATACTACCCCCAGTAATTTGCTTGGCACCACTTTCAAAAGCGATACGTAAATCTTCATCCGTTTTTAATCCGCCGCCAAAATCAATCTGTAGACCAGTCTTGCTTGCAATTTGCTCTAGCACTTTATGGTTCACAATATGTTTGGATTTTGCACCATCTAAATCCACTAAATGCAAATGTTTTATTCCGTGCGCTTCAAACTCTTTGGCAACTTCTAACGGGTTTTCATTGTATATCTTCTTGGTATCATAATCCCCTTTAGAAAGGCGTACACACTTACCGTCTATGATATCTATGGCTGGTATTATTCTCATTTTAATAGTTGTATTAAGTCTTTAGTATTAAGTAAAAAGTACAAAGTATTTAGTCCTTAGGAATAAGTCATTACTAAACTACATACATCTTACTTATGTTAACTATCATTATTTTAAGCTTTTTTGTAAAGCATAATTCATGTTCTTAATTTCTTGGCATAACACCAAAGCATTATTTATATCTGTTTCTAGTAAAAATTTCAAGTTTACAGTTAGTATTAATTGTGTTTCAAGTTCTGTGGTTGAGCCATTTGCAATACTAAGAAAATGGGCGAATTCTTTATTCGAATTTCTACCTGCTCCCTCTGCAATGTTTGATGGTATAGAAACACTACATCTTTTAATTTGAGAAGTCAATCCAAATTTTTCATCATCCAGTAATTTTTTTGATAAGAAATAAATTTCCTCAACAAGCTGCATCCCTTTTTTCCAAATATGGAGTTCTCTATAATTATTCATCCACGTAATACTATGTACTTTGCATTTTGCACTCTTTACTTCATACTTAATACTCTGTACTATTCACTAACTATTCTAAAATTTGTTTATCAAAAGACATCCACAATGCTGAATCTCCTATTTTATTAAATCCGTAACGCTCATACATTTTATGGGCATCCTTGGTCTTTAATGCAAGTGTTTTTAGGTTTTTTATGATTGGGTCTTCTAACATAAAGGCTACCAATTTTTTACCGTAACCCTGACCTTGGAATTTATCAAGGATAATGACATCCATAAAATAACCAAAATAGATATAGTCGGTTACTACCCTGGCAAAACCAATTTGTTCATTATCAGTGGTATAAATACCAAAACAGTACGAATGTTCAATAGTGGTCTTTACATCTTTAATAGTCCTATTATTTCCCCAATAAGAATTTGCGATAAACTCCTGTATGGCTTCTACGTTTAATAGACTTTTATCTTTGGAAATAAAGTAATTAGGCTTCATTACATTTTTAAAAAGTTCTCTAAAATTTTCTCACCAACATCACTAGATTTCTCTGGGTGAAACTGCGTACCGTAAAAATTTCCTTTTTGTAATGCTGCGCTATAGTTGAGTCCGTATGAACATTCAGCTATAGTTTCGCTACACAATGGGGCATAAAAGCTATGAACCAAGTAAATATGCTCATCCTCGGCAATCGAGCTAAACAAATTTGATTTTAGGTTTGATATTTGATTCCAACCAATTTGGGGAACCTTTACGCTAGTATCAAATTTTATGACATCAACATCAAAAATGCCCAATCCTTTGGTATTCCCCTCCTCGGATGAATTACACATTAATTGCATGCCTAAACATATGCCTAAAACAGGCTGTTTTAAGGTTGGTATTATGCTATCCAGACCACTATTCAACAGCATTTTCATGGCACTACTTGCCTCACCTACTCCCGGAAAAATTACTTTATCGGCATTTTTTATTTCCTCGGCATCGCTACTTAAAACAGCATCAAAACCTAACCTTTTGATGGCAAATTTTATGCTCTGTATATTTCCGGCGCCGTAATTTATGATAACAATTTTCATTAAAACTAGTATTAAGTACTCAGTATGAAGTACAAAGTAAATCTTAGAACGATTTAATACTTTATACTTAATACTTTGTACTATTATAGAACTCCTTTAGTACTTGGTAACACCATCTTTTCTACATCTCTTTTTACGGCCATTTTAATGCTTTTTGCAAAAGCTTTGAATATAGCTTCTATTTTATGATGTTCGTTGGTACCTTCGGCTTTAATGTTCAAGTTGGCTTTTGCTCCGTCTGTGAACGACTTAAAGAAATGGTGAAACATTTCCGTTGGCATATCGCCTACCATTTCACGCTTAAAGTCTGCATCCCATACTAGCCAATTTCTACCACCAAAATCAATAGCGGATTGCGCCAAACAATCATCCATTGGTAAACAGAATCCGTAGCGTTCTATGCCCAATTTATTCCCTAAGGCATTATAAAAAACTTCACCTAATGCAATACCGGTATCTTCAATAGTATGGTGTTCATCAACTTCTAAATCGCCATCAACCTTAATGGTTAAATCCATTTGCCCATGACGAGCCAATTGGTCTAGCATATGATCAAAAAATGCTAATCCGGTATTAATATCACTTTTACCGGTACCGTCTAAGTTCAATTGTATGGCAATATCGGTTTCATTGGTCTTTCTATGAATTTCAGCCGTTCTATCATTCAGCTTTAAAAACTCATATATCTTTTCCCAATCATTACTTTCAATAGCAATATGGCTATCTAATTCATCACGCTTTACTGTGATTTCACCGGTACCAAGATTTGTATTGTCATTAATAAAAATCCCTTTAGAACCAAGGTTTTTAGCCAATTCCATATCCGTTAATCGGTCACCGATCACAAAGGAATTCTCCAGATCATAATCCTCGGAAAAATATTCGGTCAATAATCCGGTGCCAGGTTTTCTAGTATCTGCATTTTCATGGGGAAAAGTACGGTCAAGAAAAACCTTATCAAAAACAACGCCCTCATTCTCGAAAGACTTAAGAATGAAATTATGAACCGGCCAAAAGGTATCCTCTGGAAATACATCTGTACCCAATCCGTCCTGGTTGGTAATCATGACCAATTCATAATCCAATTCTTTCGCTATTTTACCTAAATATGTAAATGCCTTAGGATAGAAAATCATTTTCTCAAATGCATCGATCTGCTCATCTACAGTTTCATTTATAATTGTACCGTCTCGGTCTATAAATAGTACTCTTTTTTTCATATTAGTTTGATAGTGCTCTTAAAGCGGTAATTACAATATTATTTTCTTCTGATGTACCCACGGTAAATCTAAGCGTATTCTCGCATAAGGGTTGCGTAGTTCGGTTACGTACAACTATACCTTTTTCCAATAACTGATTATAACGACGTGTAGCATCATCAACTTTAGCCAAAATAAAATTAGCATCGGTAGGATAAATGGTAGAAACAAAAGATATGGTTTTCAATGTTTCCATAAGTTTTTCACGCTCTTCAAGAATTGAAGCAACTTCTGTTTGCACGGCTTTTTGGTCAGATACCCTTTCAATAGCCTTGTCTTGGGTAAGCTGATTGACATTATATGGCGGTTTAATTTTATTGATTACCGCGATAATCTCCGGAGATGCCAAACATATACCCAAACGAATACCTGCCATACCATAAGCTTTTGACAAGGTCTGAGTAACAATTAAATTAGGATAATCTGCTAATTTCGATGTCCAGCTTTCTTCGGATGAAAAGTCGATATACGCTTCATCGATTACTACTAGCCCATTAAAAGAATTTAAAAGCTCTTCAATAATTGCAGTAGAGAAACTATTGCCTGTAGGATTATTTGGAGAACATATAAACAACAATTTTGTATGCTCATCAATTGCCTTTGTAATTTCTGCAATATTCGGCTGAAATGCAGTAGTCAGTAATACTTCTCTATTTTCGACTAAATTGATACCCGAAAGTACCTTGTACATACCGTATGTAGGCGGCAAAGTGATAATATTATCCTGTTTAGGCTCACAGAAAGCCCTGAACAATAGATCCAATACTTCATCACTACCATTGCCTAAAAGGATGTTTTCTTCCTTAATACCTTTCTGTGCAGCTAAAATTGTCTTTAAACTACGTTGTTGTGGATCAGGATATCTATTGACACCGTTTTCAAACGGATTTTCATTAGCATCCAAAAAAACCATGGTAGAACCATCGGACACATATTCGTCACGTGCCGAAGAATACGGACTTAAACCCTTAACGTTTTCCCTTGTAATATTCTTTAAATTGAAATTCATTAGTTCAACATTGAATTGGTCATTCAGCATAACCAAAATGACGTTATTTTAAACTGTTTAATCTTAAGGTAACAGCATTTTTGTGAGCCTGCAAGCCTTCAGCCTCAGCCATTAGCTCAATTGCTTTGCCTATGGTTTGGATACCATTTTCATTTATCTTTTGAAAGGTCATACTCTTCATAAAACTATCTAAGTTTACACCGCTATATTGCTTGGCATAACCATTGGTAGGTAAGGTATGATTGGTACCCGATGCATAATCCCCGGCACTTTCAGGCGTATAATTTCCTATGAACACTGAACCTGCATTTTGGGTGTTGTCAATGTAGAAATTTTCATTTTCTACACAAACAATGTAATGTTCCGGTCCATATTCATTTATTAAATCAATAGCATCTTGATCATTATCAACATATATTAATTTACTATTTGAAATTGCTTGCTTTGCGATTTCCTTACGTGGCAATTCTTCTATTTGAAGGGCTACTTCCTTCTCAACAGCATCGATCATACTTTTTGAAGTCGATACCAAAATCACTTGACTATCTACCCCATGTTCAGCCTGACTCAGTAAGTCTGAAGCAACAAAGGCGGCGTTTGCAGAATCATCTGCAACCACCAATAATTCTGAAGGACCTGCCGGCATATCTATGGCTACACCATACTTGGTGGCAATCTGTTTGGCGACGGTTACATACTGGTTACCCGGTCCAAATATTTTATACACCTGAGGAATAGTGGCTGTACCAAAAGTCATTCCTGCAATAGCCTGTATACCACCTACTTTTACTATTTTGGTGACACCGCATAAATTTGCCGTATAAAGAATAGCCGGGTTTAGTTTACCCTCCTTATCCGGTGGAGAGCACAATACAATTTCTTTACAACCAGCTATAGCTGCAGGCACGGCCAGCATTAAAATTGTTGAAAACAAAGGTGCCGTACCTCCAGGTATATACAATCCTACCTTCTGAATTGGTCGTTTCTCTTGCCAGCAAGAAACTCCCGCAGCAGTTTCTACTTCAATACGCTCGGTTTTTTGGGCTTTATGAAATATTTCTATATTAGTTTTTGCGAGCTTTATGGCTTCTTTCAAATCATCTGAAACCAATTTTTGTGCCTCTTCAATTTCCGCCTTTGTCACAAGCATATTTTCCAAGACCACCTTATCAAATTGTTCTGTATACTTTTTAATGGTATCGTCACCATTTGATCGTACCTCCTCAAAAATACCATTCACCAAACCTTCTATATCAGCAACGGTTTGCGTAGGTCGTTTTAAAACGTTGTTCCAATCTACTCTCTGTGGATTATATATTTTGTTCATTATTTATTTAGTTGTTCGTTGATGGTTGTTCGTTGATAGTTGTTCGTTGATAGTTGTTCGTTTTTGGTTTACGAAATGTAAATAGAACAATGAACATTTCCATCTAATATCAATTCCAAATAATACTACTTAGTACTTAATACTATTTTACAATACCATCTTTTCAATTGGGCAAACCAAGATACCTTCTGCACCGGCTTTTTTTAATTCATCGATCACTTCCCAAAAAGTATCTTTATTGATTACGGTATGCACAGAACTCCATCCTGCATCAGCTAAAGGTAAAACTGTAGGACTCCTCATGCCCGGTAATAATTTTAAAATACCTTCCAATTTTTCATTAGGTGCATTCAACAAGACATACTTTGAAGCTCTTGCACGTAAAACCGATTGAATTCTGAATTGTAGTTTCTCAAGCAATTCTCTTCGCTCGTTAGATATTTTGGGAGAAACCGCCAACACCGCCTCACTGGTAAGCATTACTTCTACTTCTTTTAAGTTATTCTTGAATAAAGTACTACCACTAGATACAATATCACAAATAGCATCTGCAAGTCCAATATTAGGCGCTATTTCAACAGAACCGTTAATAATGTGCAGGTCTGCCTTAACCCCTTTATCCTTCAAATAGTTAAGTACTGTATTTGGGTAAGACGTAGCAATACGTTTACCCTCAAAATCCTTAACCGAATTATATTTAACGGATTTTGGTACGGCCAACGAAACTTTGCATTTAGAAAAACCTAATTTTTCTGCAATGGAAATATCTTCTCCTTTTTCAATCAATACATTTTCTCCGATAATAGCAATATCTACTACACCATCTCTTAAGTACTGCGGGATGTCACCATTTCTTAGATAAAAAACCTCCATTGGAAAATTTCTTGAAGATGCTTTTAATTGATCTTTGCCGTTATCAATTGAAATTCCGCAGTCTTTTAAAATTTGAAGGGATTCCTCATTAAGTCTTCCCGATTTCTGAATAGCAATTCTAATTTTAGTCATTGTTTTAATTTAATGCTTTGCAACCAAAAGAGATTTAAATACAAAACCCGTTTGATTGCTCAAACGGGTTTTTAAATATGTTGTTCTACTACAATACATTCCTACCTCGCCTGAGCGTGTGTATGAATATGATGATGTGTAGTTCTGTTTTTCATTCTGTTGTAAAAGTAAAAGGTATTTTTCATTTCGCAAAACAAAAGTTTAAAATGAAACAAAAATAATGCGCTGCGTGTTTTAGTTATTACCTAAAATTAAAGGAAGACCAGATTCTCCACCACCAACTACTATCACCTTGGTATTGGGAGATTCAGAAAGCTTTAACGTTGCATCGATTCCTTTGTCCTGCAATATCTTATCGGTCAGGGAAGCACTTAATATTCTGTTGGCATCGGCTTTACCTTGCGCCTCAATCGTCACTTTTTCTGCTTCTTTCTTAGCCGTCACCAAACGAAACTCATATTCCAATGATTCTTGTTCTTGACGTAACTTTCTTTCAATAGCCTCTTTAATCGTCGGAGGCAAGGTTACATCACGCACCAATATTTCATTTAATTGAATGTACTCATCTTCCACAATTTTTTTGGTCTCCTCAAAAATCTCTGCTTGTATTGCATCTCTTTTGCTTGAATATAATTGTTCTGGTGTATAACGACCAACTACCGAACGAGCTGCCGATCTTATTGTTGGTAATAAGACGCGCTGCACATAATCCTCGCCTTTTTCTTGATGTAATTTTCCTAACTCATTGAATTTAGGTTGAAACCAAGCTGAGGCATCTAATTTGATATCTAGACCATTACTAGAAAGCACATTCATTTTCTCAAAAACTTCTTGCTGTCTAACTTCATATACAAAAACCTTATTCCAAGGGGCCACAATATGAAAACCTTCACCCATTGGGGGCTCATCGGTTACTACACCGTCGCCGAATGTTCTATATAAAACTCCGGCCTGACCAGACCCTATGGTGACCGTAGATTTAGAGAAAATTATTACTAGTACTATTAAAGCAAATATTGCAGGTAATGCAATTTTAGGTAATTTATCCATGAGTGTTCAATTAAATTAATCCGTTATATTTTCTGATAAACCATTCTATCGCAAATGCCATTATAATAATGACCAGCAATATTTTGAAATCTATCAAAGATACGATATTTTCATTGCTTTTCTCGATTGGCACATACCTATCGCCACTTATAAGTTCCTGCAAAAGGTCATTTAACTGAGATGGATAATATGCTTGCCCGTTGGCATTCAAAGCCACTCTTTCCATGTGTCTTGAATTACTGGATACAAACTGATTTTCCATATCAAACTCAGAAATTACAAATGTCCCCGATGCTGACCTGGATTCATTTTCGACCGTTACCAAAAAATCATATTCCCCCGCTACCAAATTGGATAGGTCAGCTTCAAAATATCCATTTTTTAAGATCATAGGATTGGTCAAGCTTTTTTGTGTAGCCTTATCCGTAACTTTAATATTCATTTTGGCGTTGGTGTCAAAAATAAAGGCTTCATCAAAATAGGTTGCAGTAATGATGGTATTGCTACTACCTTCATAAACCTTTTCATAATCTACATTTAAACGCGCCTTATTCTTGGAACTGGTCAAATACCGAATTAAATTACCTACAAATGCATCAAAATTGGCAAAATCGCCGGTATTTCTAAAAGTTTGCATTCTCCACTTCCACAAATTTTCACCCAATAGATACGCATTCTTGGTATTTGCATTTTCTACAACCATTAAGAGAGGTTCTTGCATATCAACACCCTTAATTTGTGTACCTAATAAAGTCTCAAAAGGAGATGTAATCAATACAGGTCCGGCATCACTTAACAAAGGAGGAAAATCCTCCATTTCAAAAGTAGAAATATCATACTTGGAAAAGGCATTGTTCATTACACCGAACACTTCTTGTTGCGGATAGCCATTTTCTACTTCAATACCAATCTTTAAACTATTCAAAAAATTAAAATCGGAATGTGTTCCCGTAATAAAAAAACTATTGGCACCTTTATCCTGAATGTAATCGGTTATCCTTTTAAAACTGGACGTTGGCTGATAGTAGATAAATAAGTCAATATCGTCCAAAGCTTCAGTAGGCACATTAGATGCCATGATAACAACTTCCCGTTGTTCGTTACTTTCAATTGACTTTTTCAAGGCTCCAATATCCGGATGTAATATATTGCTGACCAAGGCAATTTTTGTTTTCTCATCAATTACCTCAATACGTGTACTCCTTTTATTGTTTGCCGTATTTCTTTCTTGGGGAAGCGTTGATGCCTCTACGACCAAATTTTTTAATCCTACAGAATTCGCGTCAACTTGTACTGTAATGGTTTTTAGGTTATTCTGATCGCTTAGGTTAATCTTTTCCCTATGAATTACCTGGTCATCCATTTTAATGGAAACTACCGTAGAAACCGCTGTTTTACCTTGATAGGACACATAAGTCTCCAAGGGAAACCTATTTTTCAAAAACGCATACGTATTGGTTAAAACAGGCCCTATGGAAATATCCTGATATTTGGTAGTATCCCCTAAAACAACACTGTAAATGGTAGTACTGGGGTCCGGTTTAAAATAACTATAATCTTGACCAACGGTCTGGTTACCATCGGACAACAACAATGTAACGGTCTGCTCACGGGCGTAGACCTCTTTTAATGACGAAAGTGCTTTATGGATATTCGTGACTTTATCGTTGAACAATAGACTATCGGTTATTTCAAGGTCAGTCCCAAACCCGTATTGAGACAGGTTAAACCTTTCCTTGATATCATTATTAGCCTTTATTGTGGCAATAAAATTTTGAAGTTCCTCTTTGTTCTTAGCATTGGAAACGGAATTATCCACCAAGAGCACTAAATTGGGTTGTTCCAAGGTATAGCTCTTTTGGCTGAACTTTGGATTGATCAAAAGCAATAATAGACCAAAAATTCCTATAAAACGTAAAAAGGCCAAATACCAATGAATTTTGGTTTTAGCCTTTTGCTTATAGAAGTATTGAAAAACAACGATACCCAGCGCTACAATAGCAGCAAGAATACTAAACAATATCGTTTTGCTTTCCATTTATATCCTTAAGATTATTTCTTAGAAAGAGCATTACGGACAATGCCTTCCCCTTTAAACGCAGTATTTATGTTAACATACCACCATCAACGTTCAGTACCTGCCCTGTAACATAATTGGACAAATCCGATGCAAAATACAAACACGCATTAGCAATGTCCTCAGTAGTACCTCCACGTTTTAATGGAATGCCGTCCCTCCAACCTTGCACCGTTTTTTCATCCAGTTTTTCAGTCATTTCCGTTTCAATGAATCCTGGTGCTATAGCATTGCACCTAATGTTTCTTGAGCCTAGTTCCAATGCTACGGACTTTGTAAAACCGATCATACCTGCCTTTGAAGCCGCATAATTTGTTTGTCCCGCATTACCTTTTACACCAACCACACTGCTCATATTGATAATAGAACCTTTACGTTGCTTTAAAAGGGTACGCTGTACCGCTTTGGTCATGTTGAATACAGATTTTAGATTGATATCGATTACCGTATCAAAATCAGCTTCTGACATACGCATGAGCAAATTGTCTTTGGTAATGCCCGCATTGTTGATCAACACATCTATTCTTCCATCAAAATCCTCTAATACCTGGGCAACCAATTCTTCAGCTTCCTGAAAACTAGCCGCATTACTTTTATATGCTTTTGCCTTGACCCCTTTAGCTTTTAATTCCTGCTCCAATTCCAACGCAGGGGCTTCGCTTGAACTATAGGTAAAAGCAACATTAGCACCGTGATCGGCAAAAACTTGTGCAATGCCCTTGCCTATTCCCCTACTTGCTCCAGTAATAATTACATTTTTATCTTCTAATAATTTCATAAGTCCGTTTTTTAAAACCGATGTTTATCAAATATACCTCTTGTTTCATTTATAGGCTAAAAAAAATCCCGCTACTAACGGGATTCTTTCTATGTTTTATGGAGTTTTAGCCCATTACTTCCTTCACTTTCATACCAATCTCGGCAGGAGAATCTACAACGTGTATACCACATTCCCTCATGATACGTTTTTTAGCTTGGGCAGTATCGTCGCTACCACCAACAATAGCACCAGCATGACCCATTGTTCTACCGGCAGGAGCAGTTTCACCTGCGATAAACCCAACAACTGGTTTTTTACTTCCACTTGCCTTATACCACTGTGCTGCATCAGCTTCCAATTGTCCGCCTATCTCTCCTATCATCACCACACATTCAGTGTCCGGATCGTTGATCAAAAGCTCTACGGCCTCTTTAGTTGTAGTTCCAATGATTGGATCACCGCCAATACCTATAGCAGTAGTAATACCTAAACCTTGACGAACCACTTGATCGGCAGCCTCATACGTCAATGTACCGGATTTGGAAACGATTCCTACATTACCTTCCTTAAAAACAAAACCAGGCATAATACCCACTTTTGCTTCGCCCGGAGTAATTACTCCCGGACAGTTAGGACCGATCAACCTGCAATCTCTTTTGTCAATATAATTGGCCACTTTGACCATATCCGCAACAGGAATACCTTCAGTAATGGTTATGATAACCTTTATTCCCGCTTCAGCGGCTTCCATAATAGCATCTGCGGCAAATGCAGGCGGAACAAAAATAATACTAGTATCTGCACCCACTTTCTCAACAGCCTCGGTAACCGTATTGAAAACAGGTTTTCCTAAATGCTCTTGACCTCCCTTGCCCGGAGTAACACCACCAACGATGTTTGTGCCATACTCTATCATTTGTTCGGCATGGAAAGTACCTTCACTACCAGTGAAACCTTGTACGATTATTTTGGAATCCTTATTTACTAATACGCTCATACTACTGTAGTTTTTATTTTTAACAGAACAAAAATATAGGTTTGTTAATGAATTTTAAAGCATTAACACGCTTATTTATCGTTCATTTTTTTAATTATTTCCGGAATCTTCTTAATGTATGCCAATTGTTTCAATTTTTCCCTGGATTCTTCTATAGGTGTACCAAAATAACTCTTACCACCGGCAACGGATTTGGTTACTCCAGTTTGTCCCATAATAACGGCATTTTTTCCTATGGTAATACCGCTATTAGTCCCTACTTGCCCCCAAAGTGTCACTTCATCCTCAATGATCACACATCCGGCAATTCCCGTTTGCGATGCAATGAGACATTTTTTACCAATGACCGTATCATGGCCAACATGTACCTGATTATCCAATTTGGAACCAAAGCCAATGGTAGTATCTCCCGTTACACCCCTATCTATGGTACAAAGAGCACCTATATCCACATGATCTTTAATAACCACCCTTCCACCTGACCGCAATTTATCATACCCCTCCGGTCTTTTTTTGTAATAAAATGCATCTGCTCCCAATACACTTCCCGCATGTATGGTTACATGATTACCTATTACACAATTGTCATAAATGGTAACATTACTGTGAATGGTACAATTGTCTCCCACAATAACATTGTTACCAATAAAACTATTGGGCTGTATGACCGTGTTTTCCCCTATAATGGCCGATATGGAAATTGGCTGCTTACTGGGTACAAAAGGCTGAAAAAAGGCTGTAAGCTTATTGAAATCCCTAAAGGGGTCTTCAGAAATAAGCAAAGCCTTTCCTTCAGGGCAATCCACATTTTTGTTAATCAAAATGATTGTGGCCTTGGAAGCCAGCGCCTTATCATAATATTTTGGATGATCCACAAAAACGATATCTCCGGGTTCAACGACATGAATTTCGTTCATGCCCAGCACTGGAAAGTTATCGTCACCAACATATTCACTGGATATGATTTCGGCTATTTGCTTTAAGGTAAAAGAAGTTGGAAATTTCAAAGGACCGTTTTAAGTCTATTAATTGAACCAATATGGTCGTTATTACTCCTTAACACGTTCCATGTAAGAACCTGTAGCAGTATCTATCTTAATTTTATCACCTTCATTAATGAACAATGGCACGTTTACTTCTGCCCCTGTTTCCACCTTTGCCGGTTTAGTAGCGTTCGTGGCTGTATTGCCCTTTACCCCTGGTTCGGTATAAGTTACTTCCAATATAACACTTGCAGGCATATCAACGGATAATGGCATGCTGTCCTCGGTATTGAACATTATCTTAACGACTTCCCCTTCCTTTAATAGACCGGGAGCATCAAGTGAACTTTCCTGTAAAGTGATCTGGTTATAGTCATCAGTATTCATAAAGTGATATGTTTCACCTTCTGGATATAAATATTGATACGAACGGGTCTCTACACGAACGTCCTCTATTTTATGGCCAGCAGAAAATGTATTATCCAATACTTTACCTGTAGAAACGCTTTTTAATTTAGTACGTACGAAAGCAGGACCTTTACCCGGTTTTACATGTAGGAATTCAATGATCTTATAAATATCATTGTTATATCTGATGCATAATCCTTTTCGTATATCTGATGTAGATGCCATGTGTAATTGTTGTTATTGTAGTTAACTAAAAGTTTAAATAATAATTTAATTGTTGCTGAAATATCCTTTCATGATTCCACGTTGGGAATCTCTTATAAACTGAAGAATTTCATCCCTCTCCGGGGTTGCTTCCATTTCAGCTTCTATAATCTGAACCGCTTGGGTATTATTATAGTTTTTTTGATATAGAATTCTATAGATATTCTGTATTTCCCTGATTTTATCCGATTCAAACCCCCTTCTTCTTAGCCCTACGGAATTAATACCAACATAGGATAAGGGCTCACGCGCTGCCTTTACGTAAGGTGGGACATCTTTTCTAACCAAAGATCCACCCGTTACAAAAGCATGTTGACCTACGGAAACAAATTGATGCACGGCCACCAAACCGGCCAATATGACGTTATCACCAACGGTTACATGACCTGCCAAGGTAGAATTATTTGAAAAAATACAGTTATCGCCTACCAGGCAGTCATGGGCTACGTGGCAATATGCCATAATCAGGCAATTTTTACCAATTACCGTTTTCATACGGTCCGCAGTTCCCTTGTGGATAGTGGCACACTCCCTAATGGTAGTATTATCACCAATGACCACGGTAGTATCCTCATTATCATATTTAAGGTCCTGTGGTGAAGCGGATATGACGGCCCCTGGAAAAATATTACAATTTTTACCAATACGGGCCCCTTCCATTATCGTTACATTGGAGCCGATCCAGGTACCATCACCAATAGTGACATTATTATGAATTGTAGTAAATGGTTCTACTACAACATTTTTAGCAATTTTTGCGCCCGGATGTATATAGGCCAATGGTTGGTTCATACTATGTTCTTTTAACTATTTGTGCCATAAGCTCTGCCTCACTGACCAGTTTGTCGTTGGCATAGGCGTATGCTTGCATATGACAGATACCCCTTCTTATAGGAGTAATTAAGCTACAATGGAATATCAATGTATCACCAGGTAGTACTTGGCGCTTAAATTTAACTTTATCAATTTTCATGAACAGGGTTAAATAGTTCTCCGGATCAGGTACCGTACTCAAGACCAGGATTCCTCCGGTTTGGGCCATTGCCTCTACCTGTAGAACGCCCGGCATGACCGGTGCACCCGGAAAATGACCTACAAAAAAAGGTTCGTTCATGGTAACGTTCTTCATACCAACCACATGCTCATCTGAAAGCTCTATAATACGATCTATCAACAAAAAAGGAGGCCTATGTGGTAACATATCCATAATCTGATGGATATCCATTAACGGCGGAAGATTCAAGTCGTATTTAGGAACTTTGTTTCTTCTTTCTATTTTTATGATCTGAGCCAATTTTTTAGCAAACTGGTTATTTACATAATGCCCAGGTTTATTGGCTATGACCTTACCACGAATACGTGTACCTATCAATGCCAAATCACCAATAACATCCAGTAATTTATGTCTGGCGGCCTCATTTGGATGATGAAGGGTCAAATTGTCCAAGATACCGTTGGCCTTTACGGATAACTTCTTTTTATCGAATGCCTTTTCCAATTTCGTCATCGTTGCCTCGGAAATTTCTTTGTCTACGTATACAATGGCATTGTTTAAATCTCCTCCCTTTATAAGTCCGTTTTCCAATAGCATTTCCAACTCGTGCAAAAAGCTGAAAGTACGGGCATTGGCTATTTCTGACTTAAAATCGGATATATTGTCTAAAGTAGCATTTTGGGTCCCCAGTACTTTGGTCCCAAAATCTACCATGGTCATAAGTTGGTATTCATCGGACGGGATAATGGTAATCTCACTTCCCGTGTCCTCATCCTTAAAGCTTATGACCTCCTTTACGATATATTCCTCCCGTTCGGCTTCTTGTTCCACAACCCCGGCATCTTCAAGGACCTTTACAAAAAATTTGGAGGAGCCGTCCATTATAGGAGGTTCGGCCGCATTCAATTCAATGAGCACATTGTCAATTTCCAGACCCACCAAAGCGGCCAATACATGCTCAGAAGTCTGTATCTTAACACCGTTCTTTTCTAGGTTAGTGCCTCGTTGTGTATTCACTACAAGATTGGCATCTGCAGGTATTATTGGCTCTCCCTCCAGGTCTACCCTTTTAAACTTATAGCCGTGATTTTCCTCTGCCGGCAAAAAACTTATAGTGACATCGCTTCCCGTATGTAAGCCAACTCCTGTTAGACTCACTTTTTTTCCTATGGTTCTCTGTTTGTTGTTTGCTGTACTCATCGTCAGTCTTTCTTTTCTAAAGTGTCGATTCTACTTATTATTTTTGGTAAGTTCTTAAAATGCACATAGGATTTGTTATAATCGCCATAATTTAAAGCTGGCGAACCCTGTAATACCTCATGATCCTTAACGTTTCTTCCTATACCGGACTGAGCCTGTATCTTAACATAATCTCCAATGACAATATGGCCTACAATACCTACTTGGCCACCGATCATACAATGTTTCCCAATTTTTGTAGATCCCGCAATACCCGTTTGGGCCGCAATTACGGTATGTTGACCAATTTCTACGTTATGGGCGATCTGTATTTGATTGTCTAGCTTTACCCCTTTCCTCAATATAGTAGAACCCAGAGTGGCACGATCAATGGTAGTACCCGCACCAACGTCTACATTACTTTCCAATATTACGTTCCCCGTCTGCGGTACTTTGGTAAATTCACCAGATTCATTTGGGGTAAATCCAAAACCATCGGCTCCTAAGATTACTCCGCTATGAACAACACAATTGTCTCCGATAACTGTTTCTGAATATATTTTGGCACCAGCAAAAATGGTTACATTGTTCCCAACAGTAACATTATCGCCAATATATACATTAGGATAAACCTTTACATTATCACCCAAACGAACATTGTTGCCCAAATAACTAAAGGCACCCAAATAAATATCCTGTCCGTATGTTGCGGAATCTGACTTAAAGATCGGGGCTTCTATACCCAACTTGTTGTTTTTGACCTGATTGTAGTATTCCAATAATTTTGAAAAGGATTTATAAGCATCATCTACCTTGATTAAAGTGGTAGTAATATCCTGTTCTGGAACAAAATTCTTATTTACAATAGTAATTGAAGCCTTGGTCTTATATATAAAAGAAGTGTATTTAGGATTAGCCAAAAAGGTAAGGGATCCATCTTCCCCATCCTCAATTTTTGCAAGTTTGTACACGGTAATATTTGGATTTCCATGTACTTCTCCTTCTAAAATACCCGCAATTTGACCGGCTGTAAATTTCATGGGCGTAAAAGTAACAAAAATAGTTAAACTGCCACTTTGGGGTAGCAGATATAATATTTGGTGACCGTTTTGGAAAGTGCGTTGAGATTTAGATGATCGGACAGTTTGGCAACATCGGTAATTTTACCATTTTTTCTAAGAATATTAATGTTTTGATACTCCCTATCGTAAGCTTTATTAGTTAATTCCCCCTTAAAAACAAAATAGGAAGTTTCCTCATCGGTCAATTTATATTTCTCCTTTATTTTATTGAATTTTATACTGAATTTACGATTGCTTATAGGTTCTTTCTTAAGTTTTATATGCAACAATTTTCTATCTATGATCATTTCACAAAGTGATGAAAGCACAAAATCCTTATGATGCTGCCACTCCTTTAAAGCAGAAAGAATATCGATATCATCCAATTTGGCAAAAGTGTTCAAGGTCTTAGTATTAAAATTATCCTTATTTATCGCATGCGTCAGGAAATAAAGTAAAGGTTGTGAACAGTGCAATTCTTGGCCTTTATTTAAAAGAAAACGAGCCCTTTTTAAGATATTGATAAGGATCTGCTCTCCAGCAACACCTGTTTTGTGCAAATAAACCTGCCAATACATGAAACGCCTGGCCATTAAAAATTTTTCTACGGAATAGGTACCTTTTTCCTCAACGACCAAATTACCGTCCACAACGTTAAGCATGGTAATCAATCGTTCTGCATTGGTATTACCCTCTGCCACACCGGTATAAAAACTGTCCCGCTTTAGATAATCCAACCGATCCATATCCAACTGACTGGAAACCAACTGATTTAAAAACTTTTTAGGATGTTTTCCGGTAAATATAGAAATGGCTTCCGTTAAACTTCCGTTAAATCGGTCATTGAGTTCTTTCATGAATTGTAGCGAAATAAACTCGTGGCTTACCCCTTCAACAATACTATGTTCCATGGCATGGGAAAAAGGACCATGCCCAATATCATGTAAAAGTATAGCCTCCAATAAACCGTTTTCCTCTTTATTATTTATTTCAACTCCCTTAAAACGAAGCACTTGAATAGATTTTTGCATAAGATACATACAACCCAAGGCATGATGAAAACGTGTATGGTGCGCCCCTGGATAAACCAGATACGAAAGGCCAACTTGTGAAATTCTGCGAAGTCGTTGAAAATAGGATTCAGCAATCAGGTCAAATATGCGTGTATTTGGAATTCTAATAAATCCGTAAATTGGATCATTAAAGATTTTCAGTTTGTTCGATGTTTTCAAGATAGGTATGTCTTTTCTGAAATTAACAGTTCAAAGTTATACAAAAGCATCAGCATAGAATTTGATAATCGTCAAATAATAATTGAATGAACAAAATAAAAATATTGTGGGTAGATGATGAAATTGATCTACTTAAACCCCATATCCTTTTTTTAGAAGCCAAGAATTATGAAGTACTTACCTGCCAAAGTGGACAGGAGGCGTTAGAGGAATTGGCAGAAACAAGGGTAGATATAGTTTTTTTAGATGAAAATATGCCAGGAATTTCTGGATTGGAGACCCTTTCCGAAATCAAGGTCATTGATAATGCCCTGCCCGTAGTAATGATTACAAAAAGTGAGGAAGAATTTATAATGGAAGAAGCTATTGGTTCCAAAATAGCGGATTACTTGATTAAGCCCGTAAACCCAAATCAAATATTACTTTCCCTCAAAAAAAATTTAGACCATTCTAGATTAATTTCCGAGAAAACCACTAGCAATTATCAACAAGAATTTAGAAAGATTGCCATGGACCTTTCTATGGTGAACTCATACCAAGAATGGGCAGATTTATATAAGAAACTAATTTATTGGGAATTACAGTTAGAAGAGATTGAAGATAGCGGCATGTTTGAGATTTTGGAATCCCAAAAAATAGAGGCCAATCAACAATTTGGAAAATTCGTAGACCGCAACTATACGGACTGGTTTACCGATGCAGATGCCCCAGTAATGTCCCATACTGTTTTTAAGGAGTGGATCATACCCGAAATCAAAGATCAGAAAACTTTGGTAATCGTAGTTGATAATCTGCGTTATGACCAATGGTACGCATTTGAAGATACGGTCAATTCCTTCTATAAAAAGAAAAGAGAGGATTCATACTATAGCATTTTGCCCACGGCCACGCAATATGCCAGAAACGCTATATTTTCTGGACTCACCCCATTGGATATGGAAAAAAAATATCCGGATTGGTGGAAAAACGATACTGATGACGGCGGCAAAAACTTATTTGAGGATAAGTTTTTAGGGGAACAGTTAAAACGAAACGGTCTAGATCTAAAGTGGGAATACCATAAGATCAGTAGCCTTAAGCAAGGAAAGCATTTAAGTCAAAACTTTAAATCACAAAAGGATAATGACTTAACGGTCATTGTATATAATTTCGTGGATATGCTCTCCCACGCCAAAACAGAAATGGAAGTGATCAAGGAATTGGCATCTAACGACAAATCTTACCGATCGCTTACCAAAAGTTGGTTCAAGAATTCCCCAATGCTTGAAATCATACAACAGGCCCAAACCTTAGGTTTAAAACTGATCATTACAACGGACCATGGCACCATTAATGTAAAATCACCTTCCAAAGTGGTGGGTGACCGTGATACCAGTGCCAATTTAAGGTATAAGACAGGCAGAAGCCTTACGTATGAAAAAAATGATGTTTTAGCTGCCAAAGACCCAAAATCCATTTTCCTGCCCAGCATTAATATGAGTAGTTCATATATTTTTGCCAAAAATGATTATTTCTTTGCTTACCCTAACAACTACAACCATTATGTTAGCTATTATAGAAACACATATCAACATGGTGGAGTTTCGTTGGAAGAAATGATAATTCCTTTTGTAGTTTTGGAACCTAAATAGATTTGAATACATGGAACTTATTTATACGGAGCAGGACCTACCTTCCATTGCTAGAACCATACTTGAATATGTGGATACTAAAATATTGGCCTTTTATGCCCCCATGGGTGCTGGAAAAACTACATTGATCAAAGCTTTGATCAAAGAATTGGGCAGTACGGACAATGTGAGCAGTCCTACTTTTGGTTTAGTGAACGAGTACCAATTAGATAATGGAGAACTATTAGCTTATCATTTTGACTTTTATCGTTTAAAAGATGAAACCGAAGCACTCGATATGGGACTGGATGACTATTTACAGTCCAACGCATGGATATTTATGGAGTGGCCAGAAAAAATACCCAATTTAACACCCGAAAATATGCACTCCCTCAAAATAGAAATTTTAGACCAAAAAACTAGAAAACTTACGTTGGTGTAATCAAAATGAAAAGACTTAACCCTTTACATGGTGTGTTTTAAGTGAACAAATAAAAATTCCTACATCGTTTTACATCGATTATTATTGTGTTTAATCGATGAACAGCACGGAATTCGTTAAAATGTATATTTTTTCCGTTAAAATGCATAATTTTAACGTTCAAATACTTCATTGTAGTACATTATTTCTTACGTTTGTAAGGAGAACTAATTCTTGTTTAACCAAAAACCCCTTGAAAATGAAAAACAAAAGGACTTTTCTTGCCTCCTTGGCATTAGGCGTATTTCTATTAGCAATGGCCGCACCAGTAATTAATCTTGACAATCAAGAAATTAGTGTTGATAAGAGAACCATTAAAAAAAGAATCTAAGTCACATTTTGCAGTGATTGGAAAGAGGTGATAAAATCACCTCTTTTTTTATACTATTTTTTTAGTAATCTCGTTATGGACACGTAAGATTTATAACACATGATTCCTAAATCAAAAAAGAAAAAAGCGAAAAAAAAGATATTCTTTGAATCTTTTGTAGTTTTTTTTATTGCCCTATCACCTTTTTTATATAAAGTTTATGAATATTTACCAGCAAATTCTGATGGTACAATAAATTTTCTTTGGTTTACAATAGGAGACCATGGATTTGAAGAAACTGTAACATATTTATGGTTTTTAACTTCTAAGATCATACCTCTCTATTTAATGATATTTTGGTTTCTTACTTCGCGTGATTGGTGGTATCACATTATCATAATTCCAATTGCGATGTATGCATTTCAGTTATTTGAGGTTATGTATGATTCGGATAATTATGTGGATACCGAAAATATATGGTGGTTAATTCCGGTTTGTATGATCACAATTCCCTTTGTGTATTTCATCAGGATTAAATTATATGACAAGCATGTGCACGGTATTGACTTGGAGGCCATGGATGCAGAATTGGAAGAATTAAAAATGAAAGGAATCCAAGCTGAAGACCAAAATACTAGTATTGATAATACTGTTGAGAAAGAGGATGAAAGCACCTTGTCATTGGCCGATAAAGTAAACACCAAGCTTTCAACGAACAGTATTGAAACTTTCCTGAAAGGAATTCAGGACCGTTTACAAGGATGGTTGAATTTTAAATTTTAGGTTATCTCACGTGTTATAATCCTTATATAGATTATCTTAAAAATTGTACATTTGAGTTTCAGGTCTTAGATTTGAACAACGTACATTTTTCTTATGAACCAACCCGCTTCCCCATTTAGTAAACAACAATTACTTCCACAAGAAGAAACGTTAGAAGTATATAGACAAAAAGGAGAATTGTTTATTGGTATTCCCAAGGAAAATCAAAATCATGAAAAACGTATTTGCCTAACCCCGGACGCCGTTAATGCAATAACTTCTAACGGCCATCGTGTTTTAATAGAGTCAGGAGCAGGTGAAGGAGCGCATTACTCTGATTTGGATTATACCAAAGCGGGAGGCGAAATCACTAGAGACACTAAAAAGGTATTTGCCTGTCCTTTAATATTAAAGGTTGAACCGCCTACCTTATCTGAAATAAGCCATATAAATCCACAGACGGTAATTATTTCTGCCCTACAGATAAAAACACAGTACAAGGCCTATTTTGAAGAACTTGCCCGTAAGAGAATTACGGCAATTGCATTTGAATATATTCGTGATGAAGAAGGCAAATACCCTGCCGTACGTTCACTTAGTGAAATTGCAGGAATTTCTTCGGTATTGATCGCAGCGGAATTAATGGCGGCAAATAACAAAGGCAACGGTCTAATGTTTGGCAATATAAGTGGTGTACCTCCTGTTGAAGTAGTAATTGTAGGTGCTGGTACCGTTGGCGAATTTGCGGCACGATCCGCCATAGGAATCGGTGCCAATGTTAAGGTTTTTGACAATTCAATTACCAAGCTTAGAAATATACAGACCAATCTTAAACAAACCGTTTACACTTCTACCATACAGCCAAAAAATTTGTTGAAGGCCTTAAAAAGGTGTGATGTAGCCATTGGCGCAACACGTGGCAAGGATAGGTCACCGGTAGTAGTATCCAGTACCATGGTGGAACACATGAAAAAAGGGGCTGTAATCATTGACGTAAGCATAGATACCGGTGGTTGTTTTGAAACAAGCGAGATTACTACGCACAACAAACCCACAAAGGAAAAATTTGGGGTCATTCATTATGGCGTACCCAATATACCATCTAGATATCCAAAAACAGCATCTGTAAGTATAAGTAATATATTTACACCTTATTTGTTGAAAATAGGTGAAGATGGCGGACTTGAAAATTCGTTACGATTTGACAAAGGACTGCGCAACGGCCTATATATGTATCACGGTATCCTGACCAATAAATCGGTAGGTGAATGGTTTGATCTACAATACAGCGATATTAACTTCCTTATTTTTTAGATTAACCAACACTTTATTTTTCCTATCCTTTAAAAAGACATAATTTCGCGGTCATTAGATCAAATAATGATAAGCTAGCATGGATTTTTTAAAACGATTGGGTTTTTATTTGGTGGGTATGTCCATTGGCATAGTATTCCTAACCATGTTTTTAAAGAAGAAATCTGATGAGACAGGCGTTTACTTTTGCTATTTACCAAACTGCAGGACGTTAAAGGATATACGTTCAAAATCAATGTATTATAGTGATGAAGCCTTGCAAAAACTTAAGGAATACCAATTAGACTCAACGGACGTTACCTATATTTTGACCGAAGGGGATGTAGATTTCAGTAAAAGTGACACCGAGTCCGTTCCCTGTAAGACATATGTTATTGAGGCTGAACGCAAACAGAGCAACTATATTTTTACCGTTCAAAACTGTAGGGAAAGGGCCACTATACAAAATGTAGCGGCCCAGTAAATTACATTTTACGACGTTTACGCTCTTTTTTCAATAATGTCAGTTCCCTACTGGTCTGTCCGGCCACAGATGTATTTTCATCGGCCCTTCTTATCAAATAAGGCATAACATCACGAACAGGGCCAAAAGGTAAATATTTGGCAACGTTATATCCATTGGCTGCCAAATTGTAAGAAATATGATCACTCATTCCGTACAATTGACCAAACCATATATGCTCATAATTTTTAATAATTCCCTTTTGCTGCATTAACTCCATCAAGTTATAACAACTTTCCTCGTTATGGGTACCTGCAAAAATGGAGAGAGTCTCCAAATTATCGATCATATATGCAATGGTATCATTGAAATTATCGTCCGTTTCTGCTTTACTTTTACAAATAGGCGAAGGATAACCATTTTCCTTGGCTCGCTCGTTTTCCTTTTCCATATAGGCACCACGAACAACTTTCATCCCTACAAAAAAGCCTTCCTCTTCCGCTCTCTTCTTCAATTCTTTTAAATACGGCAAACGATCCCATCTATAGGTTTGCAACGTGTTGAATACTATTCTTTTCTTTTTATTGTATTTACGCATCATATCCTCGGCCAAATTATCTGCAGCATCCTGCATCCAACTTTCTTCACCATCGATCAGCAAGGAAACTTCCAAATCGTGTGCTTTTTTACAGACTTTGTCAAATCTATTGACTACACGCTGCCATTCTGCTTTTTCATCGGAAGTCAATGTTTTCTTTTCGCTTATTTTTTGATACAGCGCAAAACGTCCAAATCCTGTTGGCTTAAATACCGCAAACGGAATAGCTTCCTTTTCCTTGACAAAATCCAAAATAGTCAAAATAATTTCCGTAGCCGTATCAAAAGGGTCTTCCTCCTCTTTGCCTTCGACCGAATAATCCAATACGGAGCATACCCCTTTTTCCCACATACGATCAACGACCGGAAGGCAGTCGCGCTCATTGACCCCACCACAAAAATGGTCAAATACAGTGGCCCTTATCAAACTTTCTACAGGTAAGTTTGCCTTAAATGCAAAATTGGTAATTACCGAACCTAGTTTTACGAGAGGTTCGTTTGAAATCATCTTAAAAAGAAAATAGGCTCGTTCTAATTCTGAATCTGACTTTAACGCAAATGCTGTTGCAGTATTTTCAAATATCTGGTCCATTTATTAAGTTTTCTACAGCTTTCAAAGATAATCACAGATTTTATAATCCTAAGACTAAAAATTACCTTTATTTTGTGTATAAATAGCTAATAAATTAAGCCATATTTATTGATGGATTCAATCATTTCAGATTCTTACGCGGTACATTTTAACGAGGGAGCCTTTAAGGCATTAAATGCCCACTTATCAGAAAAAAAATATTCTACTGTTTTTATTCTGGTGGATGAAAACACCCATGAACTCTGCTTGCCAAGTTTTATGGCAGAAATAAACGGCGAGCATAATTTTGAGATTATTGAAATAGAATCTGGGGAAACGAATAAGAATATCGATACCTGTATTGGCGTTTGGGAAGCTTTATCAGAGCTGGGCGCCGACCGCAAAAGTGTCATGATCAATTTGGGAGGTGGTGTACTCACTGACATGGGCGGATTCATTGCGTCTACATTTAAAAGAGGAATAGATTTCATTAATGTACCCACTACCCTATTATCCATGGTAGACGCTTCTGTGGGTGGAAAGACAGGAATAGACCTGGGCAACCTTAAAAACCAAATAGGGGTCATCAATCAACCGGTCATGGTACTGATAATTCCTGATTTTCTTGATACATTGGAAGAAAGACAGGTACAAAGCGGATTTGCCGAAATGTTAAAACATGGGCTTATACAAGACCCTCTGTATTGGGATACGCTAAAAACGGTCAACGGTCTTAAAGAAATGAAAGACCATATATTAACTTCTATTGAAATAAAGAATAATGTAGTTCTACAGGACCCAACGGAACAGCATATTCGTAAAATCCTTAACTATGGGCACACACTTGGCCATGCTATTGAATCTTATTTATTGAACCATGGTACCAAAGAAATGCTTTTACATGGTGAGGCCATTGCCATAGGTATGATTTTAGAAGCCTTTTTATCCCACAAATTGCTTGGCCTTGAGCTATCATCAATGCATGATATAAAAACCACCTTTTTAGAGCGCTATACAAAAATTGAATTTGCTAACGAGGATATTGATAATCTATTGAAACTCATGAAGTACGATAAGAAAAATTCTCATGGAAAAGTAAATTTTGTACTTCTTAAAAAAATTGGTGAACCCGTTGCTGATATTGAAATTCCCGTAGAATTATTCAAACAAGCATTTGCTTACTACAAGGAATAAAAACTTCATATACCAAAAACCGTACTTTCACAACTCTTTAAGACCGTTAATCGTTTTAATGACTAGTTTAGAATAAAGATAACCACAACCTTCTAAACCTAAACCAGTTATGACCAGACGACTTATTGACCACAGGAAATTAGACCACAAATTAGCCACACTCCTTATAGAAAAATATCCTTATGGATATGGTGATGACGATATCATAACCTTTAAGAACATTAATGGGGATTACGTGGAAGCCGTAGAATTAAAAACAGAGGATACTTTGTACTTGGTAAAGATCAGTAAAAGCCTTTCTAACTTTATTGCCAATTTTGAAGAGAATATTGATAAAGAGCTGGAAAGCAAAACGGCCGAAGAAGTTATGCAATCAGACGATTTGACTAAAGCCCTTTACTTAAACTTTGAAAAAGGCTCCGAATCTGAAATGGACCTTGAACTAAATTAAACGACCAAATAGCGGTCTCGTAAAATATGTTCATGATGTTTTTGGTGCCCACTAATGGCTAGTCCCAAAGCGGCAACGGACCAAGGCATTCCACTTGCCGTACCAATTTGCTGTAGCTTATTACGGCTCATATTCTTGAACAAATTAATAGAGGCATCACGTACAGCAAGGAAATCATTTAAGATATCTTCTTTGGACAGTTGATCGCTTTCACTTTCCAAGACATAATCATCCTGTTCAAAACCAGGCAATGGAGTCTTGTCATTTCTGGAAATTCTAAAGGCACGGTATTGAAATACACGTTCCGTATCCACCAAATGAACAAGCACTTCTGCTATGGTCCATTTTCCTTCTGCATATTTGAAAGCCAGTTGTTCTGTAGAAATCCGCTCCACAAATGACTGAAACCATTCTCTACCTTGTATTAGTGCCATTAATAGATCATCTTCCTCGTCCAACGTTCTAAGATAAGTGGCATAAAAATAATTAAACTCGTTTTCCTGAAGGTCTGAAATTCTCATAATTCCGGTACTTAATTGAACACTCAATAAAATAAAAAAGCTCAATTATAGAACAATTGAGCTTTTACAAATTGGTATTAACCAAATTATAATTCGTTAAAAATAGTATGCATCAAACGTTTCTTATCATTAAAGCTTTCCTCTAATGAAATCATAGTTTCCGTTCTACTTATACCATCAATATCGTCAATTTTAAAAATAATGTTCTTGGCATGCGTGGTATCTTTAGCCCTTATTTTACAAAATATATTGAACTTGCCCGTAGTAATGTGCGCTATGGTCACATTTGGTATTTGGTTCAATCGTTCTAGTACAAATTTAGTCTGATGCGTTTTTTCCAAGAAAATACCAACATATGCAATAAATGCATATCCTAGTTTTACATAATCCAATGTAAGGGAAGAACCTTTAATGATTCCTGCCTCTTCCATTTTCTTAACCCTAACATGTACCGTACCCGCAGAAATCAAAAGTTTTTTTGCAATATCAGTAAAAGGAGTTCTGGTGTTATCAATTAACATATCCAGAATCTGGTGGTCTATTTCGTCTAATTTGACTTTGCCCATTGTAATATTTTTTTTGCCAAAAATAATTAATTATCACATTAAATGCATCAAAACTCTATTTTTTTTAATGAAAATGTAAACAATTTTACTTTTTCAAAGAAATAAGATAATGAATATCAATTAAGTAGTTTTAATATACCATGCTCTTTCAGCCAATTTAGGTCCTTATCATTAGAAAAATCAATCATTTTATGCCCAAAAACTACTAGAGGAATTTTTTCAAACTCATGAAGTTCTGGCTTAAACAAAAGCTGTGCGTTTTCTAAAACCTCCTTATACTGTACGGCTATTCCATTTTCAATACCGGGCCCTTTTAATTTACCTGATGGGTAATTGTATATTAATATATCTACAAATTGTTTACTATTTTCAGGTATGGCCAAATATTCATCAACCTTATAATGATCTAAAGTATTGTCGGCAATTGTAGTTATCGCTTTTAATAAGGCATTGAAAATATACATACGGGTATACTCTCTGGAGTAATCATCGGGAAAGTGACCGGCTTCGAATAAAATGGTCGGAATTCCTTTCATTTGAAATGCATCTCCTACACAATTAGCATTAAAGCCATCATCATATCTTCCTATTTGACCGGGAATTAATCCATGTAACGTTTCGTTCATGGCAGCTATCAACTGCATGCTGCGCGCCCTAGAAGGGGAATTGTTACGTTCTTCGTCAAAAGCTGGAGCTAGAAAAGAAACTGTAGCTGGTTTGTTGGTATCACCAACATTGAAGATGGTGCGTTGGTCATGTAGGTTAAAACAAAAATTAGGTAAAAAAGAATCGAACTGTTGCTTTAAAATAATACTTTCCGGTTGTGAGAGGTCTTGGGCATCTCTATTAAGATCTATGCCATTTGCATTTACCCGGGTATAATCCCTAGCTCCATCTGGATTAAGTATAGGAATTATTCTTAAAGTACATGTTCGCTTCAGTTCATCATTGTGTTCCAAGTAACGAAGTAAATCCAGAACGGCTTTTGTCGTGGTCGATTCATTGCCGTGCATTTGTGACCACATTAAAATTTTATTTGGCCCTTGACCAAAAGTAATACTCCTTACTTCCTCACCACGAACGGATTTACCGATCACTTCATTTTTAAAAGTATTGGGTAACTCATTTAGAAAAGAATTAATAAGGTCATAATGAACATACCTTCCTTTAATTTCAGATACATAAAACAAATTGTACTCTTTATCTACTAGTGCCATAAATTATTAATAAACCACAAAAATACTACAGCTTAAGTTTACAATTGTAAACAATTTCACCCTACTAAATAAGGGTCAAAATACACAAATGACAACAAAATAATTGAAAATATTAAAATTAACACTTAAGTTACTATAAATCAATATTATATATTTTATTATATAAATTAATAATTCAAACATATTTTCTAAAAAAATGCCTAGTTTATAATATTTAACATTAAAAATATAACATAAAACTTAATTTTGTAAACATGTTGGATTCCGCTTCATTTATTAAAAGAACAAAAGCACTACTGGAGTATTATAATTTGTCCGCTGCAGCATTTGCAGATGCAATACATGTTCAGCGTAGCAGCATATCACATTTATTGAGCGGTAGAAATAAACCTAGTCTAGAATTTGTGATGAAAATTCACGAGGCATTTCCAGAAGTAGCCTTGCCATGGCTTTTATATGGTAAAGGCACTTTCCCCACTTCATCACACGAACAAAATGAACCACATACTGCTGCACAAACACTCGCCCCCTCAACCCAAGCAAACGAAGAAGGTCTCATTGATCGTATAATCATTTTTTATAAAGACGGCACATTTAAAACCTACAGCGAGAAGTAAGTGCACATTTTTTTTTAATTCCAACGCGCTATTTTCCCTATTTTTACATCATGATTAAAAATTTTTTTATTGCTATAGGAATTT
Source organism: Maribacter confluentis (assembly GCF_030505015.1). NCBI lineage: Bacteria > Pseudomonadati > Bacteroidota > Flavobacteriia > Flavobacteriales > Flavobacteriaceae > Maribacter > Maribacter confluentis. The sequence goes on along the minus strand of NZ_JAUKUC010000001.1, from coordinate 4,246,816 downwards.
GCGCTACCCTTACTTCCTGCTATGAACCTGAACGAAATTGTAAAGCTTATAAAACAGGCACGTTTACGTTTACCTATGAAATTAACGGGCTTGAAAAGGAGGGGAAATTTATAAGGGATGATAAGTATAGCGTAGACTATTATGAAGATCAAATAGACAGTGCTACCGTAAGATGGTATAATGACTGTGAATTTGTTCTTCAGGATATTAACAGTAAAAATGCCATTCAATACAAAATAATTAGCACTACTGACTCTACCTACACTTTCCAGTATAAAAGTGCCATCAAGGACCCTAATAAGGAGTTGATCGTAAAAACAGGAACCGCATATAAAACCAACTAACCATGTTCGAAATTTTCACCAATCCAGATGCGTGGATCGCATTGCTTACCTTAACATTTTTAGAAATTATATTAGGGATCGATAACATTATTTTTATTTCCATTGCAGCAGGTAAACTTGAACCCGCACAGCGTAAGAAAGCCACCAATTTAGGATTGGTATTGGCTATGGTAATGCGTATTGTCCTTTTGTTCGGTATATCACTGTTAACTTCAATGAAAAAGCCTTTTTGGGTTTTTGACAGTGAATGGATAACCGGTGGCATAAGTGGGCAAGGAATCATTTTATTTCTTGGAGGATTGTTTCTATTGTACAAGAGCACCAAGGAGATACACGAAAAAGTAGAAGATAAAGGACATGACGAACGTGAAGTAAAAAAGGCTAGGTCCACATCCTTGACCAATGCTATTATGCAGATTACCGTTATTAATATCGTTTTTTCATTTGATTCTATTTTAACCGCAATAGGTATGACCAACGGTATTTCTCCCAACCCTAATGATGCACTGGTCTTAATGGTCGTTGCTGTGGTCATCTCTGTTATTATAATGATGCTTTTTGCCAATCCTGTTGGAGAGTTTGTAAACAGGCATCCTTCCATTCAAATACTAGGCCTTTCATTTTTAATCTTGATCGGTTTCATGCTTATTGCCGAATCTGCTCATTTAAGTCATTTAATTGTATTTGGCAACGAAGTTGGCACCATTCCCAAAGGCTACCTTTATTTTTCAATTGCCTTTTCACTTATGGTCGAGTTTTTTGACCTAAGAATGAAAAAGAACAAAAAACCTACTGCTCCCATAGAGGACTAAAGACATACTTACTTATTTGAGACCCTTGTAATCAATACTATCACAATTGTTTTACAAGGGTCTTTTGCGTATATTGGATATACTTATTTCAAAACAAAACAAATCCAACCATGAAAAACAACAACAAACCAAAATCCGCAGGTTTTAACCGTAGGGATTTTGTAAAAAAATCCGCTTTGGCCTCCTCAATTTTCATAGTACCAAGACATGTCCTTGGCGGACCCGGTTTTCTTGCCCCAAGCGACCGTTTGAATATAGCGGCCATTGGCGCCGGAGGTAAAGGCATCAGCGATATTAAAAATGCTTCCGTAAATGGCAGGGAACGTGTAGTTGCCTTATGTGATGTTGATTTCTCAGGAAGCGCAGCAAAGAGTGTTGAAAATTTCCCTAAAGCAAAACTATATGACGATTTTAGGGTAATGCTTGATAAAAAGAAAAATATAGATGCGGTAACAATTTCAACTCCGGACCATGTACACGGGCCTGCCGCAAAATGGGCAATGGAAAGAGGTATACACGTTTATGTTCAAAAACCAATGACCCACAACATTAAGGAAGCACGGGCATTAACGCAAATGGCCAGGGACAATAAAATAGTCTCCCAAATGGGGAACCAAGGAGGCTCCAATCCACTGTTGGGCATGGTGCAAAAATGGATAGATGACGATAAAATTGGCGCAATTTCCAAAGTTCAGGTATGGACAAACAGACCTGTCTGGCCACAGGGTATTGAAATGCCACTACCTAACGCCAGTTTAAAACCAGACGCATTAAATTGGGATTTATGGTTAGGCCCTGCAACGGAAAGAGAATATATACCAAATCTGCACCCATTTAATTGGAGGGGCTGGTGGGATTTTGGTACAGGGGCACTGGGCGATGTAGGATGTCATTTAATTGATATACCGTTTAGGACACTGAACTTAAAATATCCAAAAGATGCCGAGTGTAGTGTAGCTTCCGTCTTTTCAGAAATGTGGACTCCGGATTATTACCCGGAAGGCTGCCCTCCTTCCTCTTTTATAACCTTACATTTTGATGCCACGGAAAAATCAAAATCACCCATTGAAATGACTTGGAGCGATGGCGGCATACGTCCATCACACCCAGATATTATACCGGCAAATGACGATATTGGCGGTAAAGGCAGCGCCAATGGCGTATTGATAATTGGAGAGAAAGGTATTATTTCCACAAATATCAATGACAGTTCGCCATTAATGCCCAAGCTTTATTTAAATGACGGTACTACTGAATTTGGACCTGAAACGGAAGAAAACCTTGAACCGGAATATGGACATCAACGCAAGTGGGTAGATGCCTGTAAAGCTGGTTTTGGAAGTGAGGAACATTTAGGGCTTACATCTTCATTTGATTATGCCGGTCCTATGACAGAAACTGTACTCATGGGCAACTTGGCAATTAGAAGCTATATGCTACAAAGAGAAAATTCAGAAGGTGCAAAGGAATTTTTTGCACGTAAAAAATTATTATGGGACGGTGAAAACATGAGAATTACAAATATGGAAGAAGCCAACCAATTTGTTGGAAGGCAATACAGAGAAGGCTGGGAAGTATAACAATCCACAAACTATCAACTAAAAAAGGAGGCGAATTGCCTCCTTTGTTTTAAGTATCCAACAGTATTAATTTGGCCTATTGAAAGCCACCTTAGGATTGGTTTCCTTTTGCTCTTTGAACAACCGCTGCTGTTGCTTAACGGTCATTGTGCTGCCATCATGGCTCCAACCAGGAGGCCCAAAAATATACATTAATTTATGACTTAGCTTTTTTGATTTTTTAACATCCGCCCAAATATCCTTAAACTCATGCGTTAAGATTACAATTGGATTGTTGGAATTAGGCGCATGGATTACTCCAAATTTAACATCTATTTCTTCATCATATTCTTTCCAAGTTCCAAACAGTTTATCAAAAATATTTAAAAAACCTCCATGGTTTTTGTCCAAATATTCCACATTCTGAGCGTGGTGAACCTGATGCATGGTATGCGTATTGAATATTTTCTCGATAAAGCCCATTTTAGGAACATATTGGGAATGTAATTGAAATTGCCAAAAGGATTCAATTGCCAAACACACTACGACCATTTCTACCGGAAAGCCAACAATTGGCATCCAAACATAAAAGAACGGCTTGTACAATAAAGTGAACCATCCGTTTCGGATAGCCGTACCTAGATTAAAATTATCTGATGAATGATGTACTATGTGTGCAGCCCAAAGAATACGTATCTCATGATTGGCCCTATGAAACCAATAATAGGTAAAATCATCTGCCAATTGACATAGTAACCAAACGTACCAAGCATAACCAAAAGACTTATAACCCATAATATTGGTCCTAACACCATCATCTACCAAAGGGTTAAAAAATTCATAGGCATACTCAAAAAGTACAACTAACAAAACTACTTTTAACAAAGGTCCAATAATTGCAGAACCAATGCCCATTACACTGCTAGCCGCAAAATCCTTCCAATCATAGAGATCATCGTCCCCATGGGTTTTGCTATAAGTAAGTTCCAATAAAATAAAGGCTATAAAAGCGGGCGCACCGTATACCAGAGGGTTGGTAAAATCCATTAATCAAAAAATTTAGGTAAAGATAGTTATAAAAGCTTCCATTCCATAAGTTGTCTAATCTTATGTGCCTATTTATGAATAGGCAAAATTAATGATTGAACAAACGTGCTATTTTTGTTTTCTAAGAAGTTCGTTTTGTTCCTTAAGCAGACTCTCCATACTTGACAATAACGCAATATTTTTTGGTGTCTCCACCTCTTTGTTGGCCGGATCTTCCGATTTTTCCTTGAATCTATTGATAAATTTTACCATTACAAAAATGGTAAAGGCTATTATTCCAAAATCAATTAAGGATTCTATCAGTTCCCCATACCCTACCGCAACCTCCTCAACAGTATCCGTAGCCGCTCTTAACACCCACTTTTTGTTGGATAGATTTACATCATCCGTCAACAAAGATAAAGGGGGCATGATGATGGCAGACACAATGGTACTAACCACTTTATTGAATGCCGTTCCAATAATGATACCAACAGCAAGGTCTATCATATTGCCTTTAACGGCAAAATTTTTAAACTCTTGAAAAAAATTCTTCATAATTCCGATTAATCAAATAGTGTTTTGGGTTCTTCTGGCGGAAGTTCTTTTCCGTCCGCTGGTTTAACGATATTGTCATTGGACCCTACGGCTTCCTCATCTACCACTTCAATATTTTCTGGCTTTTGGGGTTCAACGGGCTCATAGGGCAAAGGATCAAGGCTATTGATACTCTTCACCTTTTCTGTTATTAATTGGTTACCTAAAGCTTTTATTCCCTTAACAGATATAAAATCTTCTAAATCAACCTGTTCACTTTCCTTGGCTTCTTTACCTCTTGGCTTAGGGAACTCAATTTCTATCATTGGCCTCCAATCTGTCGACACCAATTCCAAATAGGATTTTGGATGCTCTGAAATGAACATCTCCTCCTTATTTTCGTTTTCTATTAGAAATCTTTTGACATAAAAACGTTCTTTTTCACCTTCCCAATAAATGGCCGATATCGGCTTTTCGGGAATCCATTTTTCCAATACGATCATATCATCGTCAAAATGTGAGGTCAGGACCGGCAAAAATGTCTTAGCTATACCTTTTTGGTTGATGACCAATAGCAGGTCATCTCCTTTAAATTCACCCAATAACTCACCTCTACCATCAACATTTAATCTTCGTACCACGTCATCAAACCAAATTTTTCTTGGTTTTAGCGTGGAAACCCCTTTCTCTTTAAGCTCTATACGCTTTACGGAATATTTAGTGACAATATTACCTTTTGAAGCCCTACCTTTTATAAGTACATCTGAAAAATCTACGTCCCATTTCAATTTTTTGATACTACCTACCTGGCGCAATAAAACGGTAACAATTTCCGCCTCACCATTAGGGTTGGCAGAAAAATATAAAACCTGAGACCCGGCTTTACCCGTTGTTAAATCATAAATCCTATCCCTGGTTACACTGGTGACATTAAATCGTTTTATATATGTAGGTCCACCTTTTCCGTCCTTATAGACCATATTATATGTAGTACGCTTGTCCTTTTTCTTGAATACGGCCACATGTATAATACCCTTACCTACAAATAATTTTGAATCTACCTTGGACACCATCATTTTACCTTCATTGGTAATGACAATAATATCGTCAATATCGCTACAATCGGTCACGTATTCATCCTTTTTAAGGGATGTACCTACAAAACCTTCTTCCCTATTTACATAAAGTTTGGTATTACGTATGACTACTTTGGTGGCTTCAATATCATCAAAAACTCTAATCTCCGTCATTCTACCCCTATCCTTACCATAGGTTTCCTTAAGATTTCTGAAATAATCTATAGCAAACTCCACTAAGTTTGCCAAGTTGTGTTTTACCTCTGCAATGCGCTCCTGAAGGCTTTCTAAATGCTGTTGCGCCTTATCCAAATCGAACTTGGAAATTCTTTTAATTCGTATTTCCGTTAACCTGGTAATATCTTCTTCAGTTACAGGACGCTTTAAATGTTTGGTAAATGGCTCCAGTCCTTTGGCAATGGCACTGATGACTCCCTCCCAAGTTTCTTCTTCCTCTATATCACGATAAATCCTATTCTCAATAAAAATACGTTCCAATGATGCAAAATGCCATTGTTCCTCAAGCTCGTTCAATTGAATCTCAAGTTCCTGCCTTAACAGATCAACGGTAGAATCTGTAGACCTTTTAAGCATTTCAGTAACACCTATGAACAATGGTTTGTTATTCTCTATAATACAACCCAATGGTGAAATGGAGGATTCACAGGCCGTAAAGGCATAAAGGGCGTCTATGGTTTTATCTGGAGATATTCCGGCAGGTAAGTGAATCAATATCTCAACTTCCGCTGCGGTATTATCCTCAATTTTCTTAATTTTTATCTTCCCTTTTTCATTGGCCTTTAGAATAGAATCTATTAAACTACCGGTATTGGTACCGTATGGTATCTCATTGATTACCAGCGTATTCTTGTCTAACTGTGATATTTTTGCGCGAACCCTGATTTTTCCACCTCTTAAACCATCGTTATAATTGGTCACATCTATTATACCCGCCGTTGGAAAATCTGGAAACAACTTAAATCGTTGCCCTTTTAAATGCTTTATGGAAGCGTCTATAAGTTCGTTGAAATTATGGGACAATACCTTAGTAGAAAGACCTACCGCAATACCCTCTGCTCCTTGCGCCAATAGCAAGGGAAATTTTACCGGCAAATTTACAGGCTCTTTTTTTCTACCGTCATATGATGCCTGCCATTCGGTTATTTTGGGACTGAACACCACTTCCAGTGCAAACTTGGACAACCGTGCTTCAATATACCTAGATGCCGCGGCCCGGTCACCTGTAAGAATATTACCCCAGTTTCCCTGAGTATCTATCAACAGGTCCTTTTGTCCGATCTGTACCATGGCATCTGCTATACTTGCATCACCATGGGGGTGATATTGCATGGTATGACCAACTACATTGGCCACTTTATTGTAGCGGCCATCGTCCAATTCCTTCAACGAGTGCATAATACGGCGCTGCACGGGTTTAAATCCGTCTTCAATTGCAGGAACCGCCCGCTCTAAAATTACATAGGATGCATAGTCCAAAAACCAATCCTTATACATGCCAGATACCCTGGTCAACGCTTCGGAATTTTCAGTATTTATACTATTATCCTCAGAAAGATTATCGTTAATTTCTTCGTTCAAATCATCATTTTCCTCCATTCAGAAGTAATCGTATTTTCTTAGTTTATATTACTTTATCTTCAATTAAGTCAACTTCAACTTTAAGATTGTTTATAATAAATTTTTGTCTGTCGGGTGTGTTTTTACCCATATAAAAACTTAACAATTCTTCTATGGACATGGCCTTGTCCAACATAATGGGCTCCAACCTTATATCTTCACCTATAAAATGCCTGAACTCATCTGGGGAAATCTCACCCAATCCTTTAAATCTTGTAATTTCCGGTTTTCCAGATAATTTATTGATTGCATGTTGACGTTCTTCATCACTATAGCAATAAATGGTCTCCTTTTTATTGCGTACCCTAAATAATGGTGTTTGTAAAATGTACAAATGATTTTCCTTAATAAGTTCCGGAAAGAACTGTAAGAAAAAAGTAATCAATAACAACCGTATGTGCATACCATCCACATCGGCATCGGTCGCGATAATAATATTGTTATAACGTAAATCCTCAATGGATTCCTCTATGTTCAATGCCGCTTGCAACAGATTGAACTCTTCATTTTCATATACTATTTTCTTGGACATGCCATAGGAGTTCAAAGGCTTTCCCTTTAAACTGAATACCGCTTGTGTATTTACGTCTCTAGATTTTGTAATTGATCCAGATGCGGAATCACCCTCTGTGATGAACAAGGCACTTTCCAATCTACGGTCATGTTTCATATCACTTAAATGCACTCGGCAATCGCGTAATTTTTTATTATGCAGACTGGCTTTTTTGGCTCTATCCCTAGCCAACTTTCGTATTCCAGAAAGCTCCTTGCGCTCTTTCTCGGCCATCATAATTTTACGTTGTAGCTTTTCTGCCGTCTCCGTATTTTTATGAAGGTAGTTATCTAGGTATTTTCCAATAAAATCATTGATATAGGTACGTACGGTAGGAAAATCGCCCCCCATATCCGTTGACCCTAGCTTAGTTTTGGTCTGGCTCTCAAAAACCGGCTCCATAACTTTTATGGAAATTGCGGAAATAATAGATTTTCTTATATCCGATGCATCATAATTTTTGCCATAAAAATCACGAATGGTCTTTACGATAGCTTCCCTGAATGCAGCTTGGTGCGTACCTCCTTGCGTGGTATGCTGTCCATTAACGAATGAATGATATTCCTCACTGTATTGTGTCTTACTATGGGTCAGTGCTACCTCAATATCCTCTCCTTTTAAATGTATTACAGGATAAAGCAAATCTTCCATATTATTATTGTCCTCAAGAAGGTCTTTCAATCCGTTTTCAGAATGAAATTTCTCCCCATTAAAGACAATGGTCAAACCTGGATTTAAATATACATAGTTCTTGAGCATGCGTTCCACATACTCATTTCTATATTTATAGTTTTTAAATATCGCCTCATCAGGAATAAAGGTAACTTTTGTACCTTTTCTTTTAGAAGACTCTTCAGGACCAATTTCGTTCTCTAAATTACCAGAACTGAACTGAGCTGTTTTAACCTGATTATCTCTAGAAGATTGTACCTCGAAAAAACTAGACAAAGCATTAACCGCCTTTGTACCTACACCGTTTAGACCTACTGACTTTTTAAAGGCTCGGCTATCATATTTTCCACCGGTATTCATTTTGGACACCACATCTACCACCTTACCAAGAGGTATGCCCCTACCATAGTCCCTTACCTTAACCACTTTATCCTTAATAGCGATTTCAATGGTTTTACCGGCACCCATGACAAATTCATCAATACAGTTGTCAATAACCTCTTTTAAAAGTATATAAATACCATCATCGGCAGATGAGCCATCTCCCAGTTTACCTATATACATACCAGGCCTTAATCGGATATGTTCTTTCCAATCTAGCGAGCGTATATTGTCTTCGGTATATTTAGTAGTGTCTTGGGACATGAAAAAAAATTTATGAAAGTGTTGTTAAAGATAATGCCACTGGACAAAACATAAAACCCCTAACCGTTAAAGTAATTAACAATAAAAACTTCTTTATTGTTGATAGCCACTATCGTAATACCAAATTAAGTTTCGATAATTGCGATAAAAATCAAAATAAATGAGTCAGTTTTTATTGATATAAGTCATTGTAAAAATATAAACCATTTTTTATTTTTAAATACATATTATACATTTATGGAATTTATAGACTATTACAAAATTCTTGAAATAGACAAGAAAGCCACCCCGGCTGAAATAAAGAAAGCCTACCGCAAGCTTGCCCGAAAGTTACATCCAGATTTAAACCCAAATGACAAAAGTGCCCAAGAAAAATTTCAAAGGGTCAATGAAGCCAATGAAGTATTGAGCGACCCTGAAAAAAGAAAGAAGTATGATGAGTATGGCAAAGATTGGGAACATGCAGAAGCCTTTGAGCAGGCCAAACGACAACAACGTAGTTCCCCGGGAGGTAATAGAAGAACGTATACCGGTAATACAGGGTCTACTGAAGATTTTTCTGATTTTTTTGAATCAATGTTTGGCGGCGGTGGCTTTAGTGGCGGTGGTAGACGAACAACCCAATTCAAAGGCCAGGACCTAAACGCAACGCTAAAGCTAAACCTTCTGGATATCTTAGAGAATCAAAAGCAAACCTTAGACCTAGGGCAGAAGAAAATAAGGATCAACATACCTGCTGGTGTAGAAGACGGCCAAACAATAAAAATTACAGGTTACGGTGGCGAAGGTGTGAACGGTGGACCAAAAGGCGACTTATATTTAACTTTTGAAATTATAAATAATACCGATTTCAAAAGAGTTGGCAATGATTTATATAAAAATGAATCAATTACTCTTTATGATGCCATTTTAGGTAGCACTATTGAACTACATACCTTGACCGGCAAGGTAAAATTAAAGGTAAAACCAGAAACGCAAAACGATACCAAGGTAAAATTAAAAGGAAAAGGAATGCCCGTTTATAAGAAGAAAGGTTTGCATGGAGATTTGTACATCACCTATAAAATAACTATGCCAACCAACCTATCTCAAAAAGAAAAAGAATTGTTTAAGCAATTATCAGAATTAAAATAATATGGACACAAGTAGATATATACAAATAGAAGTGTACTGCGAACGCACACAGACACCACTTGAATTTATAGAAGACCTATTAGAATTTGAAATGATAGAGATAGAACATATTGAGCACAAGAAATATATTCAACCCCAACAAATTGTAGAAATTGAACGTATTCATAGACTACGTAATGACCTAGGAATTAATCTGGAAGGTATAGCGACCTTAAACAATATGTTACAAAAAATAAATTCTTTGGAAAAAGAAGTTAAGTTATTGCAGGACCGTCTTATGATCTATGAAACCTAGACATTAAAACGGAAATGCATTACATCACCATCTTTAACAATGTATTCTTTGCCCTCAACTCTCATTTTACCTGCTTCTTTAACTTTTGCTTCACTTCCATAAGCAACGTAGTCGTCATAAGCAATAACTTCTGCCCTAATAAAACCTTTTTCAAAATCGGTATGGATAACTCCTGCCGCTTGTGGTGCTGTAGCGCCAACAGGAATAGTCCAAGCACGGACCTCTTTGACACCGGCTGTAAAATAGGTTTCAAGGTTCAATAATTTATAAGCCCCTCTGATCAATTTTGCAGAACCTGGCTCCTCAAGCCCTAAGTCCTCCAAAAACATTTGGCGCTCATCATAAGTTTCCAGCTCCGTAATATCCGCTTCCGTACCAACAGCTAGAAAAATAACTTCTGCATTTTCTGCGGCAACGGCTTCTTTTACTTTATTTACATAGTCATTACCGGTAGCGGCCGCATCTTCATCTACATTACAAACATACATAACAGGCTTGTCGGTAATGAATTGTAGGGGTTTAATAAATTCTGCCCTAGCCTCATCATCAATGTTAATTGCCCTAACTGATGTTCCTGCCTCAAGACCGTTCTTAACGGAAAGAAGCACAGCCTCTTCCTTTTGGGCATCCTTATTACCGGTCCTTGCCGCCCTTTTAACTTTTTCAAGCTTTTTTTCTACGGTTTCCAGGTCTTTTAATTGTAGCTCCATATCAATGGTTTCCTTATCCCTTATTGGGTCAACGCTACCATCCACATGAACAATATTATCATTATCAAAACAACGCAGTACGTGGAGAATTGCATCCGTTTCACGAATGTTCCCTAAAAATTGGTTCCCTAATCCCTCTCCTTTACTGGCTCCTTTTACCAATCCTGCAATATCAACAATTTCTACCGTAGCGGGCAATACCCTTTCTGGATTAACCAACGACTCTAATTTTTCCAACCTAGAATCGGGTACGTTGACCACACCAATGTTAGGCTCTATAGTACAAAATGGAAAGTTTGCACTTTGTGCTTTTGCATTGGACAAACAATTAAAAAGAGTCGATTTTCCAACATTGGGCAATCCTACAATACCTGCTTTCATAATTAAGAATATTTCAAGGGTGCAAATATAGTTTTTAGTTGAACATTTTAAAGTCTAAACAACTGCTAAACTTTTCAATAAAATCTATACTAATTTTTTACATAATACTCAAATTATTTAGCTGGACAACAAACAAAATACACATAATTAACACTTTTTAAGAAAAAAATCTATACTTTGTGGCCAGAATACATGGAAAATTATGGAATTACATTCTGATGAAACCCTATGGTATTTTTTTAAAAAAGGCGAGCACAATGCGTTTTCGTTACTTTTTAAAAAATTCTATCCACAGTTACATGTGTATGGAACAAAGATTAGCAGTTCCCCTGCAATAACGGAAGATTGTCTTCAAAATTTCTTTATACAATTGTTTGAGGAACGGGATAAACCAAGGAACATTAAAAATTTAAAGGCCTATTTATTTGTATCCTTTAAAAGAAGATTAATTAAGCAATTGCAGAGAAATCAAAAAAATGTACCTATTTCAGAAGCACAATTATTCATGACAAACTTTACTTTTTCTGCTGAAGAGATTTCCATTCGTCAAGAGGTACAATTTTTATGTACCCGTACCCTAAACAGCTTGATCAATCAATTATCTCCGCGACAAAAAGAAGTTATTTATTTAAAATATTATAGTGAAATGAACATAACGGACATTGCCGAAGTTATGGACATGAATTATCAAAGCGTACTGAACACCTTACAAAAGGCAATGAAAAAACTACGCGTATCTTCTGAAAATCAACAGATTAAAACAATTTTGAAAAAAAATTAAAAATAATAGGGTATATAATTAAGACTGCACACTCTTAAGTATGAACACCCTATTAAATGAAAAACAACGACCTTAATTTATCTTTCTTCCTAGAAGATGCCTCGTTTGAAAATTGGGCCAGAGGGCTTAACAAGAATGATATAGAATACTGGAATCTTTGGATTAGGAACAATCCACAGCATATAGAGACAGTAGAAAGCGCTAAATCTATTATACTAGGGGTAAGTTTTGTCCAACAATATCCAGATAAAATAAAGGTTGAACATGAGCTTGCCAAAATCTTGCCCAAGTTAGCCATTGAAGAACCCGCGGTAAAGCCAAAAAAATCTTTACGCTCTTCCCAAAAGATTTTTTTGTTGACAACGGCAGCTATTTTCCTGATACTTTTAAGCTGGAACGGGTTATCATTGTTCAATAATTACAACACTACAACACATAAAACAAATTTTGGGGAAATTATTGATTTGAAATTACCAGATGGTACCTCTGTAGTTTTGAACGGTAATTCCCAGATATCCTATAATAAAAATAATCCTAGATTAATTACTTTGGATGGTGAAGCCTATTTCAAGGTAAAATCCATTCCAAGCACCAATGCCAAATTTTGGGTATTAACGGAAGACCTTAAGGTAGAGGTCTTGGGTACACAATTCCATGTAAACACAAGAAAGAAAAAAACCAATGTAGTCCTAGACGAGGGGTCTATACATTTGGAGTTCAACAACGGTACCGTAACCAAAATGATTCCGGGAGAGCTGGTATCATTTTCCAAGGAAAGCGAAAATCTTATCCATAAAAAAGTTTCCGTTAAGACACCTTATGCACTATGGAGGGGTGGCACGTACGCTTTTAATGAAATTCCTTTAAAGGAAGTTATGTTCAACATAGAAAATACGTATGGCATTAAGGTGCTCTATTCAAATGACTCATTAAAGAATATTCCTATATCCGGAGGTATTCCTAACCAAAACCTAAAAATTTGTATAGCGGCGATCGAAAAAGCGACCGGCATTAGAATTATTCATAAAAACGACACTTTACAAGTAACAGAAAACCCTATTAATAACTAAAACTATACTATTTATGAGAACGAACAAATTAATGAAAACACTGCTTGCAGTACTGCTTATTTCAAGTAGTATTAATATGACAGCAGCTAATAAGCTCGACAAAGAGGTGACTCTAGACGAGTTTTTAAACGAAATCAGTGAAAAGTACGAAGTATTTTTTACCTATAATCCTACATTGGTAGCCAGTACCAGTTTAAACCCTGAGGAATATAAATTTCCAATATTGGACAAGATTATAAATAAATTGGAGCGTAAAACAAGTTTTGATTTTGAATATCTGGGCAATAAATATTATGTAGTTTATCATAAAAAAAATGAACGTGCCAAAGTATTGAAGGTTGATTCATATAAGAACGGCCTTTCCGCACTAACACTTAACGAAGAAGTGCAAAATACGATTACAGGTAAGGTAACAGATGCCTCAGGTATGCCACTTGCAGGAGTAAATATTGTAGAAAAAGGTACTACCAACGGAACAACATCAGATTTTGACGGTAATTATTCCATAAATATTACAGATGACACCAAATTGGTTTTTAGCTATATAGGATTTGCCACACAGGAAATAGCCACTGCGGGCAAGAGCACAATCAACGTGCAATTGACAGAAGGTATGCAATTGGATGAATTTATTGTTGTAGGATCAAGAACAGCACCAAGAAGTAACACGGATACTCCCTTACCTGTTGACGTTGTTGGTGTAAAAGAATTAAATTCTACCGGACAGGTCACTTTTGATAAAGCACTTCAATATAGAATACCTTCATTTAACACCGTGCAAACACCTGTTAACGATGCAACTTCATTATTAGACCCTTATGAAATTAGAAATATGGGTCCAAGTAGAACGTTGATATTGATTAATGGCAAACGTAAAAACTTAAGTGCGTTATTGTACACACAAACTTCACCAGGTCGTGGTGAGACAGGAGCGGACATTTCCGCAATACCTACAGATGCGATCAAAAGAGTTGAAATTCTTAGAGATGGTGCATCTGCCCAATATGGCTCTGATGCAATTGCAGGTGTAATGAACATTATTTTAAAAGATTCCCCAAATGAAGGGTCTGCAACTGTTAGAACAGGAATTACCTCTGAAGGAGATGGTGAAATGTTCGGTGTTGCGGTTAATAACGGTTCGTCCATTGCAGATGACAAAGGATTCGTAAACTATACGGTAGATTTCTCAAAGGTTAATTTGGCCAATAGGCCGGGTACGGTCAATGCTGCTGGTGAAGCGGCAGATTTTGGAGCTGATATTGCCGATGTACAGTCATTCCTTTCCAGAAGACCAGATGCCGGTAACATCAACGGGTCACCGGAAACAGCAGCAGCCAAATTTTCTGCAAACTTTGGATATGATTTAAGTGAGAATACTTCATTATACGCAAATGCAGCCTATGTATACAAGGCCGTAAATAGTTTTGCCAACTACAGAACACCTTATTGGAGAACGGTTGAGGATTTTCCTTATTTAGCTGATTTCTTTCCAGGAAACAATCCTAATACCCCAAATGGGTATGATGGTTACGTACCAACTTTTGAAGGTCTTTTGAGCGATTATAATGGTACTGTTGGTTTTAAATCAACCATAAACGATTGGAATATAGATGCAAGTTTTACCACTGGTGGCAACTTGCAGACATATAAGGTAAACCAATCCCATAACAGAAATGTGGTATATTCCCCATCTACTTGGGTAGATGCAAATGGTAACGGTTCTGTGGATGATGGTGAAATTACCGAAGGCTCTCAATTATACAGGGAAAATAGTCAACAATCCTTTGATCCGGGAGGAACCAAGTTTACGCACAATGTAGGTAACATTGATATTTCCAGGTTACTTTCTGACAAAGTGAGTATTGGTGTTGGTGCAGAGTTTAGAACAGAGACCTTTGAAGTTATTGAAGGTGAACTAGCCTCTTATGACGGTGGTGGTGCAGATTCATTTGCAGGAGCCTCTCCTCAAAACTCAGGTAAATTTAACCGATACAATATTGGTGGATACTTAAGTTTGGATTATGATGTGACTGATGCGTTTTTGTTAAGCGGTACCATAAGAACTGAAAATTATTCGGATTTTGGTAATGCATTCGTTTATAAGTTCAGTTCAAGATATAAGGTAAACGACGCATTTACCTTAAGGGGATCTATTTCTTCTGGTTTCAGGGCTCCTACCCTACACCAAATCTATACCCAGAAAGCGCAGTACAGTTTTGTACCTGGACAAGGTATTCAAGTAGGTGGGTTGATCAACAACGTATCTACACAGGCCAAACTTTTAGGCATACAACAATTGGATGCTGAAACATCCACAAACTTTACAGTAGGTTTTGGAGGCAAAATAGCGAACAAGTTCAGCTATACCTTGGATTATTACAATATAGCCGTTAAGGATAGAATTGTTTTAGGTTCTGAAATTGGTCCAAGTGGTGACGCTAACAATCCGTTGGATATCCTTTTGGCCGATAACAACTTAAGCGATGTTAGCTTCTTTTCCAATGCTATTGACACCAAAACTTCTGGTATAGATGTAGTATTGGCATATAAAGGAATTGATTTAGGAGCTGGAAGTCTTGACCTAAACCTTTCTGGAAACTATACCATACAGAATGAAAGAGACGGACCTGTAAAAGATGTTCCTTTGGTTGCCAATTCTGGACAATCTGTAGTTAACGAGACTCAAGAAGCTTTGTTCTTCACTTCTCGTCCAAAAACAAAATGGATTTTAGGTGCAAACTACGATATCAATAAATTCGGCATCTCTTTGAACAACACCTATTTTGGCAAGACTACCTTTCAACAACAAGGTATGGACAATAATATCTTTACCGAGTTTACACCAAAAATTGTTACTGATTTAGGAGTTAATTTCAGCGCTACGGATAAGTTGACATTGGCATTGAACATCAATAATATTTTGAATGTCCTACCAGAATGGAGCTTCAAATCCAAAAACGCAGCCGGAGACGCTATTTTGGCAGATCCTGCACAAGTACAGAATCAGTCTAACTTAATAACATTTAACCAACGGTATTCTCAAATGACATATGATGGATACCACTTTAGCCAATTAGGAACCATGTTCAACCTTTCGTTGAACTATAAGTTCTAGTTTGAGTTAGTTTATTTTGAAAAGGCCACCTGTGCATAGGTGGCCTTTTTTTTGTGTTATATTGATCAATCTGAAATCACATGTTTTTTATAAAAAAATATTACTAATAGTAGGTGTAGTTCGTATCGCTATAAATAGCACATATAAATTAATACGTACAAAAAAGGCTGCCCCTATAGGCAGCCTTTTCCAATATTGGTAAAAATATATTAATCTTCCGGGTGCATAAATTTTTGTTTGGCCAATAGCACCTCTTCAGATTCTACATGGTCATCGTCCGGAACGCAACAGTCAACCGGACACACAGCTGCACACTGTGGTTCTTCGTGAAAGCCCATACACTCGGTACATTTGTCCGGAGCAATGTAATATACTTCATCACTAATAGGTTCCTGTACTTCATTTGCATCAACCTGTTTTCCATTGGGTAATACAACTTCCCCTTCTAATGAGGTGCCGTCACTATACCTCCATTCATCCGCACCCTCATATATCGCAGTATTTGGACATTCTGGTTCACAAGCCCCACAATTAATACATTCATCGGTTATTATAATCGCCATAATTTCTTCTACATTAAAATGCCCAAAAAAGAACGGGCATGCTTATTTTTGCACAAAGGTAATTCCTAGTGGATTAGTATACAAATATAATGAGCGATCACAACCTTACTATCAAAGCTTTTGTTAAACTTGGTGATTTTTTAAGATCATTTTGTGAATATATTGAATCCGGAAATAGATTGGACACAACTGACGATGAATGGTTATCCATATTCAGGACCGAGGTTGAAATGGCCCATCATTATAACGGATGGTTTACCAAGGATAACTGTATTCATGCCTTTAGCACTTGGGGCAATACGCTTACACAACTAAATCTGGAGAACTGGTTAAGCACTTATGACCTTGAACGAAACCAAAAAAAGACGGTAGCCTTAATTATGGCAGGCAACATACCCTTGGTGGGGTTTCATGATCTATTGTCCGTTTTGGTAACAGGCAACAAGGCATTGGTGAAACTGTCTAGTAGCGACCAAAAACTGATTCCTTTACTTATACGATATTTAAGCTCCATAGAGCCCTATTTCAAGGACAAGGTTGTTTTTACCAAAGAACGCCTAACAAATTTTGATGCGGTTATAGCCACCGGAAGCAATAATACAGCACGGTACTTTGAGTACTATTTTAGCAAAAAACCCAATATAATAAGAAAGAACAGAAATTCTGTTGCCGTTTTAAGAGGAAAGGAATCGCACAAGGAACTGACCGCCCTAGGAGAAGATATTTTTAGGTATTTTGGACTAGGCTGCAGGAGTGTCTCAAAAATTTTCCTTCCTAAAAAATATGAGATAGATCAATTTTATAAGGCAATGTTCAATTACAACGAGATTATCAACCATAATAAGTACGCGAACAATTATGACTACAATAAGGCCGTGTACCTAATGAGCGAATTTAAGATATTGGACAACGGATTTCTTATCCTAAAAGAAGATGAAAGTTATGCATCCCCTATAGCCTCCTTATTTTATGAGTATTATGAAGATGCTGCTGAATTACAAAAAAGGCTGAGTGCAGACAGTGAAAAAATACAATGCATAGTATCCTCTAATTTTCTGGATGCTGAAGTGGCATTTGGTACAACGCAGACACCTTCCTTAACGGATTATGCAGATGGTTTGGACACTGTTGAGTTCCTGTTGGCAACCTAACGAATTAAATACATTTCAATATCGCTGATTATTGAAAAAATCCTGACCTTTGCTTCCCTAAATTACATCCAAAATGAAAAAGCACAATTTTAGCGCAGGTCCTTGTATTTTACCAAAAGAAGTTATCATAAAGGCATCGGAAGCCGTTATGGATTTCAATGGTTCCGGATTGTCTCTCATAGAAATATCTCACAGGAGCAAAGACTTTGTTGCTGTAATGGAAAATGCACGTTCCTTGGCATTGGAACTTTTAGACCTTAAGGATAAAGGATACAAAGCCTTATTTCTACAAGGTGGTGCCAGTTTGGAATTTTTAAGGGTAGCCAATAATTTAATGGAGACCAAGGCCGGGTATTTAAATACCGGTACTTGGAGCGACAAGGCCATTAAAGAAGCCAAACTATATGGTGAAGTTGTTGAAGTTGGCTCATCAAAAGATGAAAACTATAAGTATATACCAAAAGGCTATGCAGTTCCTAAAGGATTGGATTACCTACATATAACATCAAACAATACCATATACGGTACGCAGTTTAAAAAATTTCCGGTAACGGATGCCCCCTTGGTATGTGATATGAGTTCCGATATTTTTTCAAGACAATTGGATTTTTCAAAATTTGATTTGATATATGCCGGAGCCCAAAAGAACATGGGCCCAGCAGGTGCAACATTGGTAGTTGTGAAAGAGGAAATACTGGGCAAGGTCTCCAGAACAATACCTTCAATGCTAGACTACCAAGTACATATTTCCAAGGACAGTATGTTCAACACACCTTCTGTATTTGCAGTTTATACCTCCATGTTGACTTTGGAATGGCTTAAAAAACTTGGCGGTATAGCGGCCATTGAAGAGATTAATGAGAAAAAAGCACGCTTACTTTATTCGGAAATAGATTTAAATCCGGTATTTAAAGGATATGCAAATACAGAGGACCGTTCCATAATGAACGCTACTTTTAACCTGACCAATGAAAGTTTAAAATCCACTTTTGAATCGTTATTGAAAGAAGCGGGTATTAATGGGCTCAACGGCCATCGCTCCGTTGGTGGCTATAGGGCTAGTATGTACAATGCCCTGTCTTTAGAAAGTGTAGGTGTATTAGTGGACGTAATGAGTGAAATGGAGCGTAAGGGATAGTCCTCTAAAAGTTGTTGAAGATGTCGATAAAGGATGTATGGACTCTATAATTAAATGATTGAAAAGTAATGAAGATTTTAGCAAATGACGGTATATCCAAAAATGGGATAGAAGCTTTGGAAAAGGCCGGGATGGAAGTTTTGACCACAACGGTTGCCCAAGAACAACTGATCAACTTTATAAATGACAATAATATAGAAGCCTTGTTGGTCAGAAGTGCCACCAAGGTCAGAAAAGATGTTATTGATACGTGCACAAGCCTTAAATTAATTGGCCGTGGTGGAGTTGGTATGGATAATATTGATGTAGACTATGCAAGGGCAAAGGGTATACATGTAATCAATACTCCTGCTGCCTCTTCAGAATCTGTGGCAGAATTGGTTTTTGCACATTTATATGGTGGAGCTAGATTTTTATATGATGCCAATAGAAATATGCCCCTTGAAGGAGACACTAATTTTAAAGGTCTTAAAAAGTCTTATTCAAAAGGAACAGAATTACGCGGTAAGACGTTGGGCATCTTTGGTTTTGGCAATATTGGCCAAGCTACAGCACGTATAGCCTTAGGTGTGGGCATGAAAGTTGTCTATTGTGATCCAGAGGTAGAAAGTGCACAGATCAATCTATCTTTTTATGATGGCCAACAAGTAGCGTTTACCTTGCAGAATACACCTAAGCAAGAGCTTTTGAAGCAATCTGATTACATTTCTCTCCATGTACCGGATCAACAGGATTATATATTGGGTAAAACGGAGTTTTCCCAGATGAAACAAGGTGTTGGAATCATTAACGCCGCTCGTGGTGGCGTATTGGATGAGGTGGCACTGGTAGAAGCATTGGAGAACGGCACCGTGGCATTTGCCGGTTTGGACGTTTATGAATCAGAACCAAATCCAGAAATGCGATTATTGATGCATTCAAGTATTTCGTTGTCCCCACATATTGGCGCAGCGACGCTAGAAGCACAAGAGAGAATAGGCCTTGAACTGGCAGAACAAATAATTTCCATATTAAAATAAGTGCTCAATAGCGTTTTTTTCTAACTCTTTTTGTATTTTAAGCCACGAACATTAAATTAACTATAACAATGGCAGGATTATTAGATCTATTGAACAGCCCCATGGGCAAACAATTAATAAGTGGGGTTGCAGGGCAAACCAACCAACCCGAAAGTAAAACAGCAGATGTGCTTAGTATGGCAATGCCTTTAATATTAGGTGCAATGAAGAAAAATGTATCTTCTCCAGAAGGAGCACAAGGATTAATGAGTGCCCTTTCCGGCAAGCATAACGGAGGAATATTAGACAATTTAGGAGGCCTGTTTGATGGTGGCGTAGATGACAATGTTATACAGGATGGTGCCGGTATACTTGGCCATGTCTTTGGTAACAAACAACCACAGGTAGAAAATGCACTGAGCCAAAAATCTGGATTGGATGCCGGTTCTATTGCTCAAATATTAAAGATTGCTGCACCTATTGTAATGGGTTACCTAGGAAAGCAAACCGCACAAAGTAATGTTAGCGATTCCTCTGGAATGAACGCCTTGCTTGGAAGTATGCTTGGTGGTCAACCCCAAGAAAACCAAAGTTTGATAACTACCTTATTGGACGCAGACGGTGATGGTAGTATATTGGACGATGTTGCCGGTATGGTAATGGGCAGTAACAAAAAGCAAGGAGGCTTAGGTGGCCTTTTAGGCGGATTGTTCGGAAAATAAATTAACGGTTACCTATATAAAAAAGCCGCTTGCAATTGCATGCGGCTTTTTGTATTTTAAATCCTATGAAAAAGAAACAAATTTATAACCTAACATTTTCAATACTTTCCTGCATCTATGTATTTTTTATATCCAGTTGCGGTAGTAGCAAAGAAGCGGTATCTATTTCCAGTGCTGAGAAAACGGTATTTGAACAAGTTAAAGGTGATACAATAACGATTGCAAGCGATAAGACCGAATATGAAATCATTATAATAGAACCCGGTTTTAACACTTGGCTGAATTCTATTGCCAAACCAGAAGGTTATTATTCACAGGAATTTTTGGAAAATAGAAATTATTTGATGGTCGTGGAATGGAACCAGCGCGTATTACAACCTATGCGCTATAACCCCAATCTATACGAACTTCAAATAGATTACAATCGAAATATTGATTATGGATACGAGGTCAACTACAAATTATACAATTATTTTATTTATTTCCAAAGAAAGTACAATCAACGTTTAGGTCCTTTTTTACCACGTATTTAAGAAGTATCTTTACAGCCTTTAAACAATAAAATGCAAAGGTTAAAAGAACGTTGGGGCATTACCAACAATTTTCAATTGATTATCATATTCTTCGTATTTGCCATTACCGGCTCTTCATCTGTATACGTCGCTAAGCCTTTTCTGGATTTTATAGGACTGGATCAAGCAAATTTTTCTGAAACTTGGTGGGGAAACACATTATATATAATTTTGCGGATTCTTCTGATTTTTCCCTTTTATCAGGTGTTATTGGTAATTTATGGCTGGTTATTTGGACAATTTAAATTTTTCTGGGCTTTTGAAAAAAAGATGCTAAAAAGAATTGGACTAGGTTTTTTAGTTACATAATTTAATAGTTCTTTAACAGTTTTTTGCAACATGCATGGGTTAGATTTGCAAACATGAGTTTAACAAAACACAAAATTGTAAATTCTATAGTGGCCATCATCTTATTGGTCGGTTTACTAGGGCCTTATTTTGTGAAAATTTCGCATGCAATGCATGAACATGAAAATGTTCAATGTGTTATGAAAGGTGAATTACATATTCACGCCGTAGAGTTTAACTGTGATTTTGAACATTATCATTTATCTACATTTTTTAATCCAGAATTTGATTGCCCTAACTTTATTGCTCCTTCTACAATTACCAAGGTAATTGCTAATAACTATTACTTTTTAAGTAAATATCAACAACTACATTTTGTATTAAGAGGTCCCCCAACTTGTTAGAAAAATCCTAGCAACACGTTTAAATCTTAATATCTTAATACAATTTTATATGAAAAATATACATATAACAATGCTATTTGCATTGTTAGCACACTTTGCATTCGCGCAAAATAGTTTGAACGGAACTATTAAAGACAAAGAAAACCAAGAACCTCTAGAACAAGTATCCATATATTTTCCACAGTTGGAAAAAGGTACGGTTACAAATGCTGACGGTTATTATGAAATCAATAATTTACCTACCGGAAAGTTTAAAATAGTAGTCTCATATATAGGGTACCAAACCTATTCGCAAACTCTTGAAATTTTAAATAAATCTACGAAGCTTTCTTTAGAATTAAATACGAGTGCCATTGAAATGGAAGAAGTTATCGTATCTACACCATTTCATAAATTACAGCGAGAAAATGTAATGAAAGTTGAAAGAAGCAGCATAAGAGAGTTGCAAAATGCCGGAGCAATTAATTTAGCCGAAGGCCTAACGAACATTCCTGGTGTAGAAAGTGTATCTACGGGGGTTGGTATTGGCAAGCCAGTAATTAGAGGTTTAAGTTCAAATAGAGTATTGACCTATACCCAGGGTATACGTTTAGAAAATCAACAATTTGGTGATGAGCATGGGTTAGGAATTAGTGATGCAGGTATTGAAAGTATTGAAGTAATTAAAGGTCCCGCTTCTTTATTATATGGTTCGGATGCTTTGGGCGGTGTTCTTTATCTTAATCCTGAAAAATTCGCAAATACAAACGAAGTTGACGGAGATATAAACCTTAACTATTTCTCTAATACTCAAGGTATAAATGGTAATGCAGGTATAAAAGCATCTTCAGACAAACTTAAATTTTTAGCCCGCTTTGGCGGAAGCTCTCATGTCGATTACAAAACTGGAGGTGATGAACGTGTGACAAATTCTAGGTTTAATGAAAAAGATTTAAAAACAGGTTTAGCCTACCAATTGAGCCATTTTAAAACAGAGGTCCGCTATAATTACAACAATTCTGAACTTGGTATTCCAGAGGAAATAGGTGAACAATCTACAGACAGAAATGCCATAGAACCTTTTCAAAATATTACCAGCCATATACTGAGTTCAAAATCTAATATTTATTTTAATAATTCAAGTCTACAGGTCATTTTAGGCCTTACCAACAATAATAGACAAGAATTCGAAGACCACCACCACGAGGAGGAAGAAGGTGAAGAACACAAAGAAGGTGAAGATCATGACGAAGAAGAAGAACATCATGAAGGTGAAGAAGCTGCTTTAGACATGAAATTGCAAACCTTAAGCTATAATATTCAATATAATTTAGCGAAAATCGGAGCCGTTGAAACTATTGTAGGTGTTCAAGGTATGAACCAAACAAATAAAAACTATGGTGAAGAAGTTTTAATTCCTGACGCAAGTACGAATGACATTGGTGTATTAGCTACTTCTCATATACATTTCAAGAAAAGTGATATACAATTAGGTATTCGTTTTGACAGACGTATTATAGATGGAGAAGAAAACGGAATCATTGGAGATGAAGGATATATAGCAGCATTAGATAGAAGTTACAACAGTTTTAATTTAGCCGCAGGTTATAAAATTGATTTGAGCAAGAATATTATAAGTCGACTTAATGTGGCTTCTGGTTTTAGGGCTCCCAATCTGGCAGAATTAACTTCGAATGGTTCTCATGAAGGTACAAATAGATATGAAATTGGTAATGAAAATTTAGACAATGAACGTAATGTACAAACAGATTTATCTTTAGAATTTCAAAACGAACATTTTGAATTTTATATTAACGGATTTTATAATTCTATCTCCGACTATATTTATTTAGAGCCAAATGGAACTACTGTTGACGGTGATGCTGTTTTTCTATACCAACAACAGGATGCAAATTTATATGGCAGTGAAGCCGGGCTTCATTATCACCCACATCCATTAGATTGGTTACACATGGAAAGCAATTTTTCCATAGTAAATGGAGATTTGAAAAATGGTGGCAATTTACCTTTAATTCCTGCAAATAACTGGACAAATACTTTACGATTTGAATTGGCTAAGATCAATGAGAATCTATATAATGGTTATGGTTTTGTTACTTTAAAATCATATTTCGCCCAAACTAGAGTAAGTGAGTTTGAAACGCCAACAAGTGCTTACTCATTATTGAATCTAGGCTTTGGTGCTACTGTTGCCATTTCTAACCAACCCATTGAAATAAAATTGAGTGCAAATAACATTTTAGATAAAGAATATATTTCTCACTTATCAAGACTTAAATCCGATGGCATTGGAAATATTGGAAGAAACATTAATTTAGGTGTAAGTATCCCGCTTTAGACACATACCGTGAATAGATTTAAGAAAAAGCCCCTATTAGTTTATCCATTAGGGGCTTTTATATATTTGAGAATTATTCATCGAGGTTATACCAATCAATATTGGTGAGTGCAGGTCTTCTACCCTTTTTAAGAGGTGGATAATTTTTCACCAGATAGTCTACAATTACTTTTTGATTATCGCCCAATGGCCAAAGTCCCTGTGTTTTTTGCATCCAACGAATGGTTGCGTTCCATTGCTCCTCTCCCATTCTATTCTGAATAATAAGTTGTGAGGAATGACAGGTGGTGCAATTGGTGATTACGGCCTGCAAACCTGGTGCGTCAATAAGTCCTGTACGCAAATGTATTCCATTTTCAATACCTTCAGGACTACCTTCTTGCAACGCTACTTGAGTTTCCTTTGGACCATATAGCATGATTGCCAAAGCTCCCAAAACCACAAAACTTATCAATATTAAAATGATAATTTTAAAAACAGGCTTAAAAATAATTCTTTCGGTTTCTTTATGTTCTTGCATCATACAACTTTTACGGCAATTCTATGACAAGCATTGTTCAAATATCCCTTAGGGTTCCATCCAGGTAATACCATGGGTTGTTTAGTACCATTTTCATCCGTGGCCCTGGCCCAAATTTCATAATATCCCTTTTTAGGAA
Source organism: Maribacter confluentis (assembly GCF_030505015.1). Taxonomy (NCBI): domain Bacteria; kingdom Pseudomonadati; phylum Bacteroidota; class Flavobacteriia; order Flavobacteriales; family Flavobacteriaceae; genus Maribacter; species Maribacter confluentis. The sequence goes on along the minus strand of NZ_JAUKUC010000001.1, from coordinate 4,221,635 downwards.
AGGATACACTTGCGTTAAAAGCTTGCCAGGCCAACCTATTGGAAGGTTTTTCTAAAGTTGTGGTATTCCAAGATGAACCAAAATCTATTGAATATTCCATTTTTGCAACCTGTAATTCCCCTGCCCAAGCATGACCGTTGATTTTCAAAATATTACCTTCTGTTAGCATTGCTCCAGACCTAGGATAAGTAATTAAGGATTTTACTGGCATGGACTCTATGATACACATTTGATCATCCGTAACCGTTTCACCCGGCGCCACGGTTTCGCAAGGCACCCTGTATGAGCTTCCACCCATTTTCTCTCCGTCATGAACTTTATTTCTTACACTTATACCGGTCAACCATTTTCCGGACGTTGAAGCTGGCCAGCCTCCACAAACCAATCGTATTGGAAAACCATGAACTTTTGGTATAGGCTCACCGTTCATTGCAAAAGCTATTAAAGTTTCATCTTGCATGGCTTTGGCTATGGGCACTCCCCTAGAAATAGGTTCTTTATTCGGGTTTTTACTTAAATGTTGGTCTGCCGCATGATAGCCTATATAAACGGCATCATCTTTTAGGCCAACATCTGTCAAAAGGTCTTTTAACCTTATTCCTGTCCAATTGGCACATGAAACGGCACCAATAGTCCATTGATTTCCTTTTGCCGGTGGATCAAACTCACTTCTGCCATTACCACCACATTCCAAAGTAAGTTGATAGGTATAATGTTTAAACTTAGTTTTTAGATCTTGAAGCGTATAGGTCTTGGATGCTTTAACAGATTCACCGTTAATTGTAAGCATCCATGTTTTTTCATCAATTGTTTCAGGAATGAGTCCGTTGTTACGAATAAACATATACTTATTAGGCGTAACCGGATCATTTAACAAATGTGCCTGGGCTTCCATATTCCAAGGTCTATCATTAAGAACAACCATGGCTTCGTCCTTTTTAAATAAGGTAAAAGGATTTACATCTTGATAGGCCAATGGCGTATAACCAGATGGCATTAACGCTCCGTAAACAATATCTATTCCGAGAACACTGGACAGACCTGCCAGACTCGATTTGGTGACAAAACTTCTTCTTTTCAAAACATTTCCGATTTGAGTTAAAGTTAAGCCATTTACAAATTTTTAGAAAGTTAATTAGACCTCAATAGTCTTGCCTTTTTCTTCACTCTTAAAGACATAAGTATATAACCACATTAACGTAAAGGAGGGAATAATGTCAAAACCTGGTATAATCTCCTCTACAAATGTAAATATACCCGCTGCCTGACCAACTTTACCTTTATACATTCTGGTCATTAGCCATCCTGACAAAGGCGCCCATACAATGTCGGAGAACTCACCTACAAATGGTATGGCAAAAGACAGCATACCAATACCATCGAACAACAGCCCCATAAGGAGTTGTTTATATTTTTTATTTTTTAAAATAGACATAATGAAAATTTAGTTAATCTTTATGTGGTATACAACAAAGATGCCAAATTTTCATAGGTTTTAATTCAAAAAAAAGGACTAGGAAAGTTTAGCGCTTATAAGTTTCAGAAATTCGTTCCGGGTTTCTATTTTCTCAAACTGCCCTCTAAATCCAGAAGTTGTAGTGACCGAATTTTGTTTCTGCACTCCCCTCATCATCATGCACATATGTGATGCTTCTATGACTACGGCAACCCCTTTTGGCTTTAAGGTAGTATTGATACATTCTAGAATGTCATGTGTTAAGCGCTCCTGTACCTGTAATCTTCTTGCAAAAACATCTACCACTCTAGGTATTTTACTGAGTCCTACTATATGGCCGTTGGGTATATAAGCAATATGGGCCTTTCCAAAAAAAGGTAGCATGTGGTGCTCGCATAAGGAATACAATTCAATATCCTTTATAATGACCATATCATCATAAGACTCCTTGAACATGGCCCCTTTGAGAATTTCAACGGCATCCTGTTTATATCCTTGAGTTAAAAAAAGCATAGCTTTTGCAGCACGCTCAGGAGTTTTTATAAGCCCTTCCCGCTCTACATTTTCACCAATTTCTTCAATAATGGAAGAATACCTGCTTCTTACTTCATCGGTTATTTCAAGATTATATTCTTCTAAATTTCTATAAGAGGACATATAGTATAAATTATGTTTAATAAAATTTTATTTTCGTTGAACAAAATTACGTAATCTTTTTTCAATTACCTTACTTATTATTCATAAAAGCAACAAAATTACTCATTTTGAAATTCATTGTACCTTTGAAAGCTTTTGTAAAAGTATAATTGCACATAGTATTTTTCGCAAGCGCTATTTTCATTAATTTTGAACACATATCTAAATAACCTCATCTATGATCAAAGCTTCTAACATTCATAAATATTACGGAACATTAGAGGTTTTAAAAGGTGTAGACCTGCATATAAAAAAAGGAGAAATTGTATCTATTGTAGGTGCTTCCGGTGCAGGAAAAACCACCTTGTTGCAAATCTTGGGAACATTAGATGTACAATCCAATAGAAATGACAGCAATTTATTGATCAATAATATTGAAACCACCAATTTAAACGACAAAGAGCTGGCAAAATTCAGAAACGAACATATTGGTTTTATTTTTCAGTTCCACCAGCTGTTACCAGAATTCACGGCATTGGAAAATGTGTGCTTACCCGCTTTCATTAAAAAAACACCAAAAGCTGAAGCTGAGAAAAGGGCGAAGGAACTATTGGCTTTCCTAGGTCTTTCTCATAGAATTGATCATAAACCGGCAGAATTGTCGGGAGGAGAACAACAACGTGTAGCAGTTGCCCGGGCACTGATCAACAATCCATCAATAATCTTTGCGGATGAGCCAAGCGGAAATTTAGATTCTGAAAGTGCGGACAATCTACACAAGTTATTTTTTGAGCTTCGTGAAAAGTTTGGACAGACTTTCGTAATCGTTACCCATAATGAAGAATTAGCTGAAATGGCCGACCGTAAACTTACCATGGTCGATGGCAAAATTGTGGATAAAGAAATTATCATAGCATAATTAAATAACATGCTAGAAGAACTTTATGCATTTGCAAAGCGACCTGAATATCAAATAGATGCAAACAGATCATCTATTTATAGATGGGTGAGATTAGTTCAACTTTTATTAATCTCATTGGCATTAAGTGTATTACTCTTGACCATTGCGGGAGTTGTACAGCAAATTTTTGATTTGGACATGGGCAAACATGCCGTTGAGGATTTATTTGCCCAATATTCACCCATGACCATATTTTTTTTGGCAGTAATCGTAGCGCCCATACTAGAAGAGTTAGTTTTTAGAGCGCCATTGGTTTATTTTAAAAACAAGACTTCTTTCCCAAAAATCTTTTATGCATTTACAATATTGTTCGGTTTGGTTCACATCAGTAATTTTGAATGGTCTACACAAGTAATTTTATTTGCGCCCCTATTGGTAGCACCACAAATCTGTGCAGGATTCATATTAGGATTTATAAGAATCAAGTTTGGTCTATTATGGTCCATAATACTGCATGGGCTTTACAACCTTATTTTGTTAGCCCCTGTTTTGATTGTAACCATACTAAAAATTGACATTAAATGAACAAGGCGGACTTAAAGGTATTTATGGATGAAAAAGTCATTGCTTACAACAATAAACTGTTTTTGGATACAGACCCTATCCAAATTCCACATATGTTCACCATAAAGGAAGATATTGAAATCAGTGCTTTCTTAACAGCTACAATTGCCTGGGGAAACAGAAAAAGTATCATTAACAATTCACATAAGTTAATGGAGTTAATGGGCCAAAGTCCTTATGATTTCATAAGTAATTACAGTGAAAATGATTTGGACCAATTAGCCAATTTTGTACATAGAACTTTTAATGGAATTGACTTAAGCTATTTCATAAAAAGTTTAAGGCATATCTATAAAGTACATAATGGGCTTGAAGGAATCTTTACCAAATACCAGACATCAAATTCATTACAACCTACGATATCTAAATTCAAAGAGCTTTTTTTTGAACTGCCCCATGAAACCAGAACAACCAAACATGTATCTGACCCATTAAAAGGTTCTGCGGCAAAACGCATTAATATGTTTCTAAGATGGATGGTCAGGGATGCAAGTACTGAAGTTGATTTTGGTTTATGGGAAAATATACCTTCCTCAATATTATCATGTCCCTTGGATGTACACTCCGGTAACGTAGCACGTAAACTAGGTCTGCTAAAACGTAAACAAAATGATGCCAAGGCTTTAGTAGAACTAGATGCCAATTTAAGGAAGCTAGATCCAGTTGATCCCGTAAAATATGACTTTGCCTTATTTGGACTCGGCGTTTTTGAAAAATTTTAATAATTGGTGATTTTGGGAACGTCTGTCAAAGTATTCATAAATGCTACCAATGCATTTTCCTCATTACTAGTCAGCTCCAGATGATCAAAAGGTAGTGTTTGGTGCGGTAGATCAAAGCCCAAACCTATACCTCCACCAAGATTGTAAAAATTAACGACTTCCTCTAGGGTATTATAAACACCATTATGCATATAAGGAGCAGTAACACCTACATTACGTACCGTTGGGGTTTTGAACATTCCTTTTTGTAGGTCTATTTTGGATATTGCATAAAACCCTACATCTTCATCCAGTTGTTTGTTATTGGCATTGGCAGGAACACCAATAATCTCTTTCTCATGTTCCGCAAAAAATGGTGGTACAGTACCATTGGTCAAAGGTATGAAGTGGCAAGTAGCACAAAGGGCTTTTCCCGTAAACAGATTAAATCCTAATTTTTCCTCCTCTGTATATGAATTTACTTCTGCCCTAATATTTTTATCAAACTTTGAGTCAAATCCGTTAAGGGTGGCTATATAGGAAGATATCGCTTTAACCATATCAATATTTTTTATGGATATATCTCCGTTGGCCTCTTTAAACAAGAGCCGATAACTATCGTTGATCATGATCTCGTTGGAAAATTGATGAACCGAAGATGCAAATTCTTTCTCATTAGTAAACACAGCGGATACTTGAGCTATTAAATCTGGTGAACGCCCGTCCCAGAATTGACTTTGCTGAAATGTAGCATTGATCAACGTTGGTGTATTACGGTCTAAATCTTTTCCTTCATTATCCTTATTCAATACCACGTTATCCGCCCAACCCTTATTTGGATTGTGACAGGTGACACAGGCCATATCCTTATTCTTGGATAGATTTTTATCGAAAAATAATTGTTTTCCTAAGTCTATTTGCTGTTGGGTCGGATTTTTATTGGTGTTCGATATAAAAAAGTTTGGGTTAAATGAATTGGATTCAAAAAAAGTGGGAGCATCAAAATTAAATGGAAAGTTATCTACAGGCTCCCAACTACTAGATGCTTTTCTAATGGCCAGCCAATTTCTAGTTATAGGATTAAAATAATCCCTAATGAACACATACCGGTCAAAAGTCTCAAAATTGGGATTGTCCCCAATAAAATTGATTGCCAAAGCAACGGTTTTCTCAAAATCCTCATTAAGTTCTGGTGACCGCTCTTTTACAATATGTGCCAACGACATACTATATACATTAAATAAACTGTTGAGCGATGTTTTGGTTTCTTCAATTCCTAGTTGACTTACAGGGGTGTCAAAACCCGTTATACCCAAGCTCACAATTCTCATAAGCTGTTGATGGATACTTATAAAAAAACGTTGGGAGGTAAGAGTACGTTTTGGGATATAATTGCGTAAAACTACCATAAGCCCCTTGGTCAACTCCAACTCGCGCTCATAAGTTTTCTCATCATCTATTCCTGAATAAATACTCTCCTCGATCTTTTGCAGTCCAATGGGTGCAAGTACTTTTTGGGTATCTTCGGTCAGAACCGGTAAAGCCGGTCCGTTTACCCTATGACCAACTTCCGGTTTAAGATAGGACGCATATGGCTCCGCTTTTTTGAAAGAGGTACGGACCTCTTTAAAATATTGCTTTGCCAAAGGATCATCTACCTTGACCATCATCAATGAATCCATATAGTTAACGGCCAAAACCATGTTTGAATAATAATAGTCATGAGCTTTAGTAAAATCCGGCACCTTATCTAAGGTTTCCGTAGTGGTGATTGATACATCCTTACATGAAACCAACACAACCCCAAACACCAATAGATAACAAAGATTCTTGAACATAAACGTATTTAAATTAGAAAGGACCTCCCAAAAAATTGGGTAGGCCCTTTCAGTTGATTAAAGAAAAATTATCTAGGTAACCCCTTAAGGATAACGATTTGTCCACCTTGATTATCTTCATAATCCGTGTTTACATGTCCATCACGCCCCTTAAATGAATCATCTTGCCAGTAATGTGGCTGTAAGTTTAAAATGAATGTATCCGGAACCCCTATTTTGTCGGAAATATCTATAAGCGCACCATATTCGCCACCATCGCCATCACCAACATTTAGCGATCCATCAGCGGTAAGATCGGACCTAAGCACTAATTCAAGAACCGGACGTATACTGTTACCATTTAAATCTGATTGATATATATATGCAGCATGGCCCCTGTCAAAAGAATTAGGGTCTTCCTGAAAGTATACAAAGTTTTCCGTAACACAGATATTATCCGGGCTTTGCAACATGCTTAGGTTCCCGTCCGCGTTGTTACTATCGGTATTTCCACTAACGATCTGCGTTAATTTTCCGGTCAATGGCGATTCTTCATCCAGCTCCAGTTTGTATACCGTTCCCCAGTCATTATACGTGCCAGCACCAGGTCCCCTGCCGGTTACAGCAAAAAATACGTTTCTTCCCTTTTCATCTGTTCCTTTTTGATGATCAACATCCTCTACCCTCATAAATGCAGATGCATATACCGCTACGGAAGCGTCTTCCATTTCGTTCTTGGTCATATCCGCACCATCCACAATTTCAACAAACTCTACATCATAGGTGGTTTGAAAGTCCAAGTTAGATTCGTTATATATGGTTTCAGGAGTAGCATCGATAACACCCCCCGACCCATCGGACACTTGCTTAAAACGAAGTACATAGATTTTTCCTCCGGTAAGATCTGCATCACCATCCTCCGAGTAATATAATGAAACTTGGCCTTCAGAGCCACTGGAATCATCGTCCCCGCCTAAAATAACCGTTTTACCAGGATAGGCATTCTTTGGTAAAGGCACTGCATTCTCCCATGAAAATTCACCAAGAGCATCCAAACCAAAATCTGCGGTCGGTGTAGGTGTTGCTACATAGGGATCAATTCCCTTTACATCGTAATTAATACTTTCAGAAGCAGAAAGAAATATATCTGACCCACCGCCATGTATATCTGCTTCCCACATGGTAGCGGAGCATTGTCTAGCAAAATCGGCCACACCAGAATTCAATAACCAATCCCCACTAATAGGATTAAGGTTGGCGTCTAATTTAATCCTGCTCACTGCATAGGCATCTTCAGAATTTACCACATAGATATAACCATCACTTTCAGGGTCTTTTAAAAAACCTGCACCGTCCTGTGCCCCTACCAATTTAAAATCATTGCTTAAAGTATCAGAGGAGCTTATTAATGAATATGCCTCCACATAATTGAACTGGGGCATCATGGCTACTAAAGGAGCTAAGTTGGACTTGTTTTCGAACATGGTTGCCGGTGGTGTAAAATCCTCACCATCTTTTCCATCTTGGCCATCTACCCCGTCTACGCCGTCAACACCATCTTTTCCATTTATTCCATCAATTCCATCCTCAGGGTCGCAACTCATTACGACCATAACAATACATGATAGCAAGGTTTTTATTACTACGTTTTTTGTGATTTTCATTATCAATTTAGTTTTAGGTTATCTACTCCACAAAACTATATTGACATCTTTGTTTTAAGGTACCCTTAAAATTAGCATTGCTTTATGCTTATCTTAAATTAGTGTTACTATGTAAAATTTAGGTAATGATAGAATTACGTAACATTGAACTAATTGTTAACCGCTACGATTACAAAATATAATACATTGTAAATCATAAATTTAACTTACAATACCCATGGTACCTAAATTTAAAGGTTGTGTTTTGCCGCCATTTGCAATCGATGCATAAATTGCTTCGGCAATAATCATGTCACGCTTTCCCATTTCACCAGGAGCAACATTTTTGGTACCTAATAGAATGTGTCTTGCAAAATCATCCATCTGTAATGCTTGCTGACTTTGATGAGGAAAGGAAATAGTAGTTCCTTTGGATGTTCTACCATTGATTGGTCCGTAGTTATGGGCAGGATCCAGCTCAAACCAGCCATTGCTACAATGTACTTTTAGTCGGTTCCCGTTTGCATTATGGGAAGTCATCATATGGGCTACGGCACCATTGTTAAATCTAAACTGGGCAGTAATGGTCTCATCCGTATCCTTAAAATATTCTGGTCGTGTACTAAACTCCTGCGCAGATACACTTGTGGGATTTTCTCCTACCCCATAAATACTGGTCTGTATTGCATAAACACCCATATTAAGTAGAGCCCCACCGCCCGACAATTTCTTGTTCAACCTCCATTGATCTGGATTTCCCCTAGAAATATAAGCGGCATCGGAGGATACAAAATGAACATCGCCAAAGGTTTTTTCCCTTACATATTTTTTTACTTCCTGTGTATAGGGATCACTTTGCATTCTATACCCTACAGATAATTTTACATCCGCTTTTTTACATGCGGCCATAATGGCATCACATTCTTCCACGCTGACCGCCATAGGTTTTTCACAAATTACATGTTTTCCTGCTTTGGCGGCCCTTATACTAAAATCTGCATGCATGCTATTGGGCAACACCACATATACTATATCGATATCATCATTATTGGCTATCGCGTCAAAATTTTCATAGTTATATATATTTCTTTTTGGAATATTATACTTATTAGACCATGTGGCCTCCTTTTCTTTTGTACCCGTTACTATGCCCGCCAAATAGCAATGTTCTGTCTGGACAAGTGCCGGAGCCAATTGATAAGTACTATAACTACCCAGTCCTACCAAAGCAACACCAAGTTTTTTAGTTTCATTCCCCTTATTTAAACCCATAGCCAACGGTACGGACCCAAAAACGACAGCGCCAGAAAAACCTGTTGTAGCCAGCTTTCCAAAATTACGTCTTGTATAGTGTTTCATGTTCTTCGTGATTTAGCTTTAGTATTAAATTAATTAAAATTAACAGATAGGACATTAGAATACTAAAAAATCTGAAAACTTTCCTTATCGTTAGATTATCGAAATGAATCCAAGGTGTAAATGAGTTTAAGTATTCAATAATACCCATTAAATGATGCCTGTAATATTCTTATTTTCGTATACTCACCAACACCAATTGAACATGAAAAAAATTGTACACCTTTTCTTCTTAGTTTTAACTTCGGCAGTATTTGCGCAATCGCGTACCATACCTGTAGATACGGTAATTACCACCCAGCACAATGCAACGATAAACGGTAGTACCTTTTCATATACCGCAGCTACCGGCACCCAACCCGTTTGGGACAGTAATTCCAAACCCGTTGCAACTTTACATTATACATACTATACCAGGAATAATATTAAAGATCGCGCCGCTAGACCTTTATTGATCTCATTTAACGGTGGTCCGGGTTCCGGATCCGTATGGATGCATTTGGCTTATACAGGACCTAAAATATTAAAAATAGATGATGAAGGTTATCCTGTACAGCCCTATGGTGTAGATCAGAATCCATATTCCGTTTTGGATGTTGCCGATATAGTCTATGTAAACCCAGTAAATACAGGATATAGTAGAACTATTCCGGAAAGCGGAAAAGAAGTTGACAGGGATAAGTTCTTTGGAATTAATTCCGATATTAAATATTTAGCGGAGTGGCTTAACACATTTGTGACCAGAAATAATAGATGGCGTTCCCCTAAATATATCATTGGGGAGAGTTATGGCGGTACAAGGGTCATGGGCCTTTCCTTAGCTTTACAAAATCAACAATGGATGTATTTAAACGGGGTAATCATGGTTTCTCCCGCAGATTATAAAGTCATCCGTAATAGCGGCCCAGTAGCGGAAGCAATAAACCTGCCCTATTACACGGCGGCGGCTTGGCACCACAAAGCATTGCCAAAGGCATTACAGGAAAAAGACCTTCTTGATATTTTACCGGAATCCGAAGATTACACCATTAACCAGTTAATACCGGCATTGGCCAAAGGTGGATTTTTAGATGCATCCGAAAAGAAGAAGGTGGCTGAAAAGATTGCTTACTATTCCGGGTTAGATCAACAAGATGTTATTGATCAAAATCTATCCGTACCAACATCCTTTTTTTGGAAAAACCTTTTAAGGGATAAGGGTGGATACACCGTAGGCAGATTAGATTCAAGATATTTGGGCATAGATAGGCAAATGGCCGGAATGAGACCTGATTACAATTCTGAACTAACTTCCTGGTTACATAGCTTTACCCCTGCCATAAACTATTATTTACAAGAGGAACTTAATTTTAAGACCGATGTAAAATATAACATGTTTGGCCCCGTGCACCCTTGGAACAATGAAAACGACAAAACCCGAGATGATTTAAGACAGGCCATGGCCCAAAATCCATATTTGAACGTAATGATTCAATCTGGATACTATGACGGTGCAACCAACTATTTCAATGCAAAATATACCATGTGGCAAGTTGACCCAAGTGGAAGGCTAAAAGACCGTTTTAGTTTTAAGGGATACCGTTCCGGCCATATGATGTATTTACGTAGAGAGGACCTAAAAACAGCTAATGATGATGTAAGGGAGTTTATATTGCGAACAATGGCCAACGGAAAAAGTGCCAAATACTAATAATTATCTATGTAATACGGTACTGGACATACCTAGTACGTGCAACGAATTAATTTTCAACTCTTGTACTGGGAATGTTTCTCTATCGTAGTTGTAGTTTTCACCAACTGCATCTTTGAAAATCTTATCGCGTTTACGTTGCTTTCTTTTTTTGAAAATATCAATGGTGAAACCTATAGTGGCACCACCCAGTACAGTGGCAATCAAATCTGCATTGTCCCAACCTCCATACTGCTTTTGATCAATACTTTCCTTGGCCACGCCAATTAACAAACTACCGCCTACTGCTCCAATAAAGGTCCAGGTTCTATCTCCATCAGAAATTTCATTTGCAATACCGGCTCCAACCAAACCATACAGGTTTCCACCCAAAAAATGCAAAGCCTTATCACTTTCAATTTGTCCTTTAGCCGTATGCATGGTTAAAAGGACAAGTAAGACCAAAATATATTTTACCATAAGTCCACAAAGATAATTATTCTAATTTCCTAAATTTCATAAAATCCTAAGTTTGCAACAGCACCTATTCATTAGAGTTTATAATTATAGTATCTTACCATTTTAAATAACTTATGGAACTAAAAAATTTTATCAAAAGTCTCTCTATTATGCATTTATTCCTTGTAGCAGGTTTAGGCATATTTACGGTTTGGATAGTGTTACAAATAAATAGCTTTAATACAAGTACCAATGGCCAGGATATTTTTCTATTCATAGTTCCTGTTTTGGCTCTTTTAGGTTATTTTGGCAGTCAATGGGTTTTTAAAAAAATGACCTTGAACATACAGTTAAATGAGCAATTGGCAGATAAACTAAAAAAATATCAATCCGCGTTACATATAAAATATGCATTGATAGAAGTACCTGCCTTTGCAGGGTTATATGCATATTATAAAACGGGCAATGCGCTGCCCTTGGTCATCGTTATTTGTCTATTGGCCTATTTATTTGTTCAACGGCCCAATAAGGAGAGCATCATTAAAAATGTTCCGCTAACCGCAAATGAAAAATCTGAAATTCAAAAAACATAATTAATAAATATGAAATCTGTATATCAACTTAGTATTGTGCTTATGTTATCCTTGCTAGGACTTACCAAATTGCATTCTCAGGATTGGGCAGACCTCAATCGTTTTAAAGAAGCCAACAACAATCTCCCTGAAATCAGCGATAATGAGAATAGGATTGTTTTTATGGGTAATTCCATTACCATTGGTTGGCTTAATTCAAGACCGGAATTTTTCAAGGGCAAACCTTATGTTAATCGCGGTATTAGCGGCCAAACTACCCCACAAATGCTTATTAGGTTCAGGCAAGATGTGATAGACTTAAACCCTAAAGCTGTAGTACTATTGGCTGGCACTAATGATATAGCCGGAAATACAGGTCCGTCTACCATAGCAATGATTATGGACAATATTAAGGGAATGGCAGAAATAGCCACATCCAATGATATAAAAGTAATTTTAACCTCTACCCTACCCGCATATGATTACCCATGGAAACCAGGTTTGGAACCTGCTGAGAAAATTATTGCACTTAATAAATTGATTAAAGAATATTGTGATGATAAAGGCCATATTTATGTGGATTATTTTTCTGCTATGGCCGATGAGAAAAATGGCTTGCCCAAAAAATATGCCGAAGACGGTGTACACCCAACCGTAGAAGGTTACAAAATTATGGAACCTTTGGTCGAGGCGGCTATTGAACAAGCTTTAACAAATTAGTTTGCGCCACTTTGTGTTTCAAATATGAGAATTGTACATATACTATTTATAACCCTCCTCATGTTATGCTCGTGTCATAAAGAGCATAATGCGCAAGATGATATAAAGGAGATTACCCGCATAATAGCTCAGCAGCAAAAAGATTGGAACAACAATGATTTAAAAGGTTTCATGGAAGCCTACCACCAAACGGATTCCTTATTTTTTTATAGTGGAGCCCAATTAAAGACAGGGTGGACAACCACATTGAATAGTTATAAAAAAAGTTATCCGGATGCATCCCATATCGGAGAATTGACCTTCACTATCGCTAAGATTCATCCTATTAACCAAGATTCCTATTTTGTAATGGGCGAATATATGCTAAAGCGAACGGTAGGTGACGCTAAGGGCACGTTCATGATTATCTTTAAAAGAATTAATGGTAAATGGAAAATCATTGCCGATTCTTCCTGCTAATAACTTCTAATCCTAAGGTTTTGATTATTTTTGATAAATTTTTATCAAAAAAAAGAACATGAAAAAAGCACTGATCTTATTGGTCTCATTGGTCTTTTCCTGTAATTCTTCACAAAAAACGGTGACAGAAAAAGCAGAAGCAAAGACCACAGAAAAAGTATCTCCTACAACGTATGCTACTTCAATCACTGAAAATGAATTAAAGGACCATCTATACATTTACGCCTCTGATGAATTTGAAGGAAGGGAAACGGGACAACCGGGCCAGAAAAAAGCTATTGAATACATCAAGGCTCAATATGAAGAATTAGGTGTACCTGCCGCAAAACCAAATGGAGATTATTTTCAGAACGTTCCTTTAGAGGTAAGCAACTTACCCACCGGCAAGTTAAGCGTCAACGGCAAGGATTTTGGTATTGGTGACCACGTATTAACCTTTGGAGCTGCACAGAATGCATTTGACAATATTGTATATATAGCCTATGGCATTGAAGATGAATCTTATACAGATTATGGAGACTTGGATGTTACGGATAAAATTGTACTATTAAAATCTGGTGAACCTAAAAATGAAGACGGTACCTATAAGATTTCCGGTAGTACGGAGCCATCCATTTGGAGCAACATGTCAGAATCATTGACCAAGAGAATACAGATAGCGGTAGAAAAAGGAGCTAAAGGTGTATTGTATTATGATGCCCAAAATTTTGATCGTTTTAAACGCAGGTATCAGTACATGGAAACCAATAATAGTGGCAGAATGGAACTTGTAGATCCCAATGCCACTGAATTCTATAGTCTGTTTATTGACCAAAATTTGGCAGAAGAAATTTATCCATCAATCAATACGGACGAATCAGGTAAAATTTTAACAACAACGTTAGAACTTAATTTTGAAAGCTCTAATGATAAAATATCCTCAGAAAATGTTGCCGCCATAATAAAGGGCACTGAAAAGCCAGAGGAGTATTTGGTTATTTCGTCGCATTTAGATCATATTGGAATTTCAAGTAACGGAGAAATCAATAATGGTGCGGATGATGATGGTTCTGGTACGGTTTCGTTATTGGAGATTGCAGAAGCTTTTAAATTGGCAGCGGACGCCGGTCACGGGCCAAAACGTTCTATAGTTTTCTTACATGTTACCGGAGAGGAAAAAGGTTTACTTGGCTCTCAATATTATACGGATTATGAGCCACTCTTTCCTTTGGAACAAACCGTAGCCAACTTAAATATTGATATGATCGGTAGAATTGACCCACAAAGAGAAGGTGACCGTAATTATGTTTATTTAATTGGATCGGATAAATTGAGTACGGAATTACATGAGTTATCTGAAGAAATCAATGCTGAATATGCAAATTTAGAACTTGATTACACCTACAACGATGAAAACGACCCAAACCGTTTTTACTACAGAAGTGACCATTATAACTTTGCAAAAAATAATATTCCCATTATTTTTTATTTTAATGGAACCCATGATGATTACCATAGACCAAGTGACACCCCGGATAAGATAAATTATGATCTATTGGAAAATCGTTCAAGATTGATTTTTTACACTGCATGGGAAATTGCTAACCGCAACAACAAACTTGTTGTCGATAAGGCCACGGAATAGTTAATAAAGAAAAATAAAAAGCCTGATGGTTACCATAACTATCAGGCTTTTATGCATTTATACCATTTTTAAAATTGACCCAAATAAAAAAGTCTTGAACAAATATTCAAGACTTTCTATCTGCTTTTAGGGTGGAAGACCGGGTTCGAACCGGCGACCCTCGGTACCACAAACCGATGCTCTAACCAGCTGAGCTACAACCACCATTTGTAAGCGAGTGCAAATGTAAATTTTTTATATATTACCCGCAAATAATAAATCACTTTTGAATAAATATTTCATTTTTACACTTCCCTACCTAATTTCTATCTAAATTGAAAAATAGTTTTAATTTAATGACCTATAACAGGTTACCCCTATGACTCTCAAAAACCTATGTAAATTTTTTCTTCTTGGTATATTTTGCTTTAGTAATTGCATTAAAGCTTTTGGGCAAGTAGATAGTATCCAAATTTTTAAAAACCAGATAAAAGATTTTAAGCAACAACCAAATTTCACCGAAAACTCTACCCAATATGTAGATTTATTAAATGGTTTAGCATACCAACTAAGGTATACAGCAAAAGATTCTATAAACATACTTGCTCAAAAAGCACTTGAAATTAGTGGGGCCATAGATTATAAAAAAGGAGAACTAGAAGCATTATCCAATTTTTCAATGTTTCACTTATTTAAAGGTGAGATGGAGAAAGCTATAGATTTTGGAAACAAAGCCATAGCGGACATACACCTATCTCAATATGCCCAAACCGAAATGAAGGTACATAACCAATTAGGGCAAGCATATTTTAGTCAACAAAACTATCCGTTGACTTACACCCATTTTTTACATGCGCTAGCTATAGGTGAAAGAAAAAAAGATGATTTTTATGTGTTCAGAATGAACATGAACTTAGGGACTATGTTCAACCTACTGGAAGATTTTGATGAAGCTCACGGCTATTATGCAAGTGCAAAAGAAGCAGCTCAAAAATTACAGGATGGCAGTATGATAGCCATGATTTCTAGTAATTTAGCCTATCTCTATATTCAACAAGATAAATTTCAGGAAGCAAAATCATTATTACAAAATAGTATTACCTATTTTAAAAAACACAATGATGAGTTGTGGTTGGCATTTTCCTATGGCACCTATGGTCAATTACTTTTAAAGACCGGAAATTATCAGATGGCTAAGTCCAATTATACAAAAGCTCTTAATTCACATAACTCCCTCAATGATATTAAAGGTAAGGCCGATGTATATTTTGGTCTTGCCAAGGCTAACTACAAATTGAATGACATTGACACTTCTGAGGATTATGCATATAAAAGTCTTGACCTGTACAAATCATTTAAATTAAACACAGGCTTAGAAAAAGTTTATAGATTATTATATGAGATTAACAAGCAACAAGGTAATATTGGTAAATCCTTGGAATATTTGGAAATGACCGAGAAACTGGCCAACGATATTTCCAAAGAAAAGAATCGTAGAAATTTAACTATGGTCAACGCCAAACTTAATCTTGAAAAGGAAAAAGAAGACCTTAAGGCAAAAAGTGCTCTTGAATTAGAGCAACAACGCAAATACGTTAGATGGGCCCTCATAGCTTTGGCTATCTTGTTCATAATAGTTTTAATCATATTGAGCATCAATAAAAGGGAAAAATTATTGAATAAACAATTGGAAAGTCAAGCAGTGGCATTAAATGAAAACCAAAAAGAACTAACAACAATCAATAGAAATCAAGATCGGCTTTTTTCAATCATTGGCCATGATTTAAGGGGGCCTATCATTTCCCTGAAAGAATTGCTAAAGTTTTATTTGGAAGACCCTGAAGGTAAAGTTTATTTTGAAAAATTTGCTCCACAATTAAAGGAAGAACTAGAACAAGTTCAATTTACAATGGATAATCTTTTACATTGGGGCAAGGCGCAAATGAACGGGAATCAAATAAATCCGGAAACAGTACAGGTAAAACCGGAATTGGATATTATTTTACAATTATATAAAAATGAACTTCAAAAAAAATCCATTAAACTTATTACCGGCATCAAAGAAGTTCATACCGCTTTTGTAGACTGGGACCATTTCAATATTATATTTAGAAACTTAATTAGTAACGCCATTAAATTCACCCCCAATAATGGTGAAATTAAAATATTGACCGAACAGATTGATGATTCGCTCAAAATATACGTCATTGACAATGGTGTTGGTATGGGTAAAGAAGCCATTCAAAATATCTTTAATGACAATGAACATTTTTCAACCTATGGTACTAACAGGGAAAAGGGTACTGGACTGGGACTGCGATTAGTAAAGGAAATGGTGTTGGCAAACAATGGCAAAATACAAGTAGAAAGTACACTTGACCAAGGCAGTATATTTTCTGTTGAACTACCTATGAAAAAGATATATACATAGTAGAAAAATTATAAAAAATCATTCTATTACAATGATTATCAAATATTTACATACTATTTATCTACTATTTATAAAGTAAGAATAATCATTTAAATTATGTCTATAAAGTAAGATTTTACTGATTAAATTTTTGTGTCAATCAGTAAAAACATCGACGAACTACACATTTAAATCGCTGAAACACACAATATTTAGCATTTCACAACATAATTTATTTATCTCACTACTTGTAAGTTAATTTTAGATTTTAATTTTTGATTCTATTTATGAATTATAAGTTTTTGAGAATATGTACCGGATATAAAAAAGCATGTCGTGTTACGGCATTCATTTTTATAATATTGGTCAATTCCAATACTTTTGGACAGGATTTAAGAAGAAAAATACTATTGAGAGAATTAGAAACAATTCGTAATTCCCCAAGCTTTAAACCTCAGGATACCCTTTATATAAATAAAATCATAGACTTAGCTGGTGAATACCGTTATCACAATCTAGACAGTTTATATAGTTTAAGTGATGAAAGTCTAAGGCTAAGTCAGTCATCATCATATATTAACGGTGAAATTTATTCTTTTATTAATTTAGGTGGATTCTACTCTGACAAAGGCCATATAGATCATGCAATATCTTATTTCAACAAAGCCCATGATCTGGCTTCAAATCATAAAGAACTTAGGTTAAAGGTAAAATCGCTCAATGTATTATCCAAGGAGTATAGCTTTCAAGGCAATTATGCATTGGCTTTAAAAGGATATTTAGAGGCTATTGAAATTTCTGAGAAACAAGATTATAAAAATTACCTTTCCATTATCAATGAAAATATTGCAGAGTTGTATTTATCCCAGAAAGATTACAACCATGCCATGGTATTCTTCAAAAAAGTAAAAGCGATCAATGAGGAAATTGGTAATGTAATATATATTGCCGAAACCATGAGCAGTATGGCAGATGCCTATGCAGACATGAACGAACTGGAATATGCAATGTTCAACATTAATAGCGCAATTACCATATTTGAACAAGAGAAAATTTTAGAATGGCTTGCTTATGCCTATGAGGTTAAAGGTAAGATCTATTTAAAAAAAGGTAAGAATACTTGGGCATTATATTGGTATAAGCAAAGTGAATTACTTCATGAAGAAATTGAGGACGATAGAGGAAAGATTGCTCTTCTCAACGGTATGTCAGAAGCTTATTTGAATACCGATAATGACAGTATAGCGCAGGTGTATTCTTTAGAAGCCTTTGAATTGTCTAAAAAAATAGGTTATAGAACAGGAATTAAGGATTGTGCCTATCAGTTGTTTAAAATACACAAGAACAAAAAAGAATATAAAAAATCGCTTTGGTACCATGAGATATTTCAAGTGACTTCGGAATCCTTGACTAAAAAAGGAAATGAAATTGCCTTGGACATGTTGAAGACAAAAACGGAATATAATAGGCAAAAGCAACAATTGATATTAGAAAACGAAAAGGCATTGGCCAAACAAAATATTGTTATTTATCTTATTGCTATAATTCTAATCATCTTTGTCGTCATTACCTTTATAATTCAACGAAATCAGCAAATACAAAAAAAACTAAATGCAGAGCTTTTATCTAAAAAGCAAGATTTAGAAGAAAAACAGGCGTATTTAAACGAGCTGAACCAAACGAAGAACAAATTGTTCTCAATCATTGGTCATGACCTTAGGGGACCAATAGGCGCATTTCAAGGACTATTGAAATTATTTAAGGAAGGTGAAATGACCAAGGACGAATTCTTGAACTTCGTCCCCAAATTAAAAGTGGATATTGATACTATTTCTTTTACGCTCAACAATTTACTGTCTTGGGGACAAACTCAAATGAACGGTTCTATCACCAAGCCATCGGTTACCAATTTAGTCACTATTGTTGATGAAAATATTGCACTATTATCTGAAATTGCACAATCTAAGTCAATAACCCTACAAAATAGAATAGAACCTAATTGCCAGATATGGTCTGATCCCAACCAGATAGACATTATTATTCGTAATCTTTTGAGCAATGCCCTTAAGTTTACACCAAATAACGGACAGATCATTATTGGTGCCATACAAAAATTAAAAACGTGTGAGATATATGTGAAGGATAATGGTATGGGCATGAGCGAAGAGACTATGAGTAAGATTTTTCAAAAAGATGCCAACCATACTACCTATGGCACCAATGATGAAAAAGGGACAGGACTTGGACTTTCCTTATGTAAGGAAATGGTAGAGAAAAACAAAGGTAAAATCTGGGTACATAGCGCTCTTGGAAAAGGCTCCACCTTCTACTTTTCCATTCCCCGTGTTAGGGAAGAATATAAAAAATCTG
Source organism: Maribacter confluentis (assembly GCF_030505015.1). Taxonomy (NCBI): domain Bacteria; kingdom Pseudomonadati; phylum Bacteroidota; class Flavobacteriia; order Flavobacteriales; family Flavobacteriaceae; genus Maribacter; species Maribacter confluentis. Next base: position 4,202,239 of record NZ_JAUKUC010000001.1, on the reverse strand, counting down.
CCTAAATTAAACTATCCAAGGATTTTACGGCAACCATTCTTTCAACCGTAAAGCCTTCTCCATAATCTACACCGACCAATCTTCCCAAATCTTTAGCTCTATAGTGTACACTTTCTATAAAGGTTTTACTACTAATTGGTGTTTCTGGTTCACTGCTGTTTGGATCGTGAAATTGTGAAGTATAGGCTTTGATAGCATTGGTCTTGGAAATAATATAATCACTAATATCAACAACAAAATCCGGTTTTAGGTTCTTCCATTGTATGTAATGGTATACTAATTTTGGTCTCCATTCCTGTTGGTGCACCTCCCCTAATTTTGTTTCAATACGTCTCAACCCACTCAAAAAACAAGCGTCACTTACAAGTTTACTTCCTTTACCATGATCTATATGCCTATCATCTATAGCATTACATAATACGGTTTCCGGTCTATATTTTCTAATCGCCTTGATAACCTCCATTTGGTGGTTTTCATCATTAACAAAAAATCCGTCCTTAAATTTTAGATTTTCTCGGACTGTAACACCTAATATCTTTGCAGCGTCCGCCGCCTCTACATCACGTATTTCCGCTGATCCCCTTGTACCTAATTCCCCACGGGTTAAATCTATAATACCTACTTTCTTGCCCAAGGCAATTTCTTTGGCAATGGTACCACCTGCACCTAACTCCGCGTCATCTGGGTGTGCCCCAAATACTAAAATATCCAATTTCATGCTATTTCTTTTATTAAGATAAAGGGTGTAATTTAACTTTTTTTATCGCTTGGAGAATATCAGCTTTCAAATCATCCACCTCTTCAATACCAACGGAGAAACGGATAAGTCCGTCCGCAATTCCTTGACTTTCCCGCACTTCTGCGCTCATTAGTGCATGTGAGGTTTTTGCTGGTGAAAGTAACGTGCTTTCCACCCCGGCCAAGCTCATGGATGGCTTAATTAATTGCAAGGCTTTCTGAAATTTTGAGGAATCTATACCAGGCTTTAATTCAAAGGAGACCATACCGCCAAAACCTTTCATTTGTCTTTTTGCAATATCATGATCTTGATGGTGGGGCAAACCAGGATAGTACACTTTTACGATATCATCATTCTTTTCCAAAAATTGGGCCATGGCCAACGCATTTTCGTTTTGTGCCCGTACACGGATTCCCATTGTTTTTATACTACGCTCTAAAAGCCATACGGTATAATCACTTAAACTACCACCAAAATTTTTGGCCAGTTGAAAAATGCGATCAATATTCTGGGTATTGGAGGCAACCGCTCCTGCGCAGATATCTGAATGACCTCCCATATATTTGGTAGCACTATGAATTACAATATCTATTCCAAAATCAATAGGGTTTTGATTCACCGGACTAGCAAATGTATTATCTATCATAGAAACGAGTCCATTATTTTGTGCAAGTGCCGCAACAGCCTCCAAATCAGTTATTGTCAATAATGGATTAGAAGGGGTCTCTATGTAGATTACTTTAGTATTATCCTTGATTTCCGCTTCGAAATCTTTAGCTGCCCAACCCTTTGTAAAGGTATATTCAATACCATATTTACTAAATTCCTCATGAACCAGGTTATAGGTGCCACCATATAGGGTTTGTTGTAAAACTACATGTTCACCGGCCTTTAAAAACGCCATTAATGCAGTGCTTACCGCGGCCATGCCACTACCAAATATCAAAGCCGCCTCTGCATGCTCAAGAGCTGCTACTTTTTTACAAAGCCCTTCTTGATTGGGTGTATTAAAATAACGTGGATAGCGCTTAACATCAACATCTTCGTAGGCATATGAGCTACTCATATAAAGAGGAGATACCGCCCCTCTATATTGTTTATCCTCTAACTCCCCTACATGTGTACAAATAGTATTTAACCCTTTTTTATTGGAATTCATGCATATTAAATTAAAGGGAATAAAGGTAATGAATACTAATCTAAAAATCTTTGATCGATTCGATAAGGTAGCTACAAGTAGATTGAACCGAACATGATACAACGTTGAATATTTGTTTTTAGATTTATTAGTTATAAGTTTACCATTTGCAGATTTACAGTTAGTGCAACCCATAACCAACAGGCCATGATAAAAAAACTACTATCTACGATTTTCATATGTTATTTAGTACTTTCCTGCACCAATCAAAAACCCGTTACAACCGGTTATCAAGGTCAGGGCAAAAATGCCATTGTATCTACATTGTCCAAACCCGTACAAAAACAATGGAAGGGAATTTGGTCCTTTGAAGATGAAACAACCTTTTTTAGCAATGATTTTGAAAGTGGAAGATTAAATGGCATCGCCTATGATGGCAATGATCACTATACCGCACTGATTACTGCAGAAAATACACCGGTCAATGTAAGCCCATGGTACGCCTTTAAAGTTTGGTCTACAACTCCCAAAACGATAACCATTAAAATGACCTATCAGGATTCTCGCAGTAGATACTATCCAAAACTTAGCACTGATGGAATACATTTTACGCCATTGGACAGTGTAAATTTCAATGCAATTAATGAAGGAACGGGAACATTTGGTATAAAAGCGGTACCGGAGTTCGTTGAAATCAAGGTGAATATAGGCGAAAAGCCACTTTACATAACTGCACAAGAACTATATGGCTCTACCAGGGTAAAGCAATGGGTAGATTCCATGTCAACAAAACCTTATGTCACCACTTACGAGATCGGCAGAAGCAGAGAAAATAGGTCCATGAATGTAATGCAGATCAAGGAAGGAAGCCATAAAAAGGCCGTAATGGTCATTTCCAGACAGCATCCTCCGGAGGTAACCGGATTTTTAGCAATGAAGTCTTTCATTGAAACGTTAGCAGGCGATTCTCCAGAAGCACAGGATTTTAGGAACAATTATGATTTATTCGTGGTACCCTTAATGAATCCTGATGGGGTTGACAATGGTCACTGGCGACATAATATGGGCGGTATTGATCTGAACAGGGATTGGGAAAATTTTAATCAACCAGAAACAAGAAGCGTACGTGATTTTCTGGTACAAAAGGAAGATGAAGGATATGAATTTGTATTTGGAGCCGATTTTCATTCAACTTGGGACGATATCTATTACCCTATTGATTCTACCATTATTGGCAAAAAGGGCGAAATTATTTTTAATTGGATAGAAAACATAAGCAATCGCCTTCCCCAAAAACATACCAATATAAAACCCTCTACGGATATAAAACCCACAATGGTATCCAGAAATTACTTTTACGTAAATCATGACATGCCGGCCATAGTCTTTGAATTGGGCGACAATACACCACGGGATTTTTTAAGACTAAAAGGTAAAATTGCGGCGGAAGAATTAATGAAGCTTTTACTTCAATAATTTATTTAGAATAATTTACCTTATACCTCCAATAACTTAAGGCACCCAAGACCAAAACACCCGCAACCAAATAGTAAATAAAAGTGGGCGTTATCACCTGTGCTCCACTAGCATAACTATGCAGGCCGACCAAGTAAAAGTTGACACCAAAATAGGTCATCATAATACTTCCAAATGCCACCACACTCATAAAGTTAAAGGTCCATTTGCCTCTTAATCCGGGAACCAGTCTGGTATGGATTACAAAAGCGTATATCATAATTGAAATCAAAGCCCAAGTTTCCTTTGGATCCCACCCCCAGTAGCGTCCCCAACTTTCATTGGCCCATTGCCCTCCTAAGAAGTTACCAATGGTCAACATTACCAGACCAGTGGTCAGTGCCAGCTCATTGATGATCGTTAATTCCTTTATGTTTATTGCCATTCTTGCCTTATTCTTCTTAGTGGTCAAAATCATTAGAATAAGACTTACAAGTCCCAATATCATTCCAACTGTCAAGGGTCCATAGCTACCCACAATTACGGCCACATGGATCATTAACCAATAACTGTCCAAAACGGGTTGTAAATTGGCAATGGACGGATCGATCCAACTTTGGTGGGCAATCCACAACAGCATAGAAGTTACGAATGCGGATGAGGCCAAGGTCATATCACTTTTTCTTCCTAAGGCCAAACCAATTCCCATGGTAGCCCAAGCAACATATAAAATACTTTCATAAGAATCACTCCAAGGAGCATGACCGGAAATATACCATCGCAATATCAAACCTGCAGTATGCCATAAAAATAAGATGATAATGGTTCCTTTAAAAAAGTAAATGGCAACACGCCAAATAGAGCGATCTTTAAAAATTTGTAATATAAGTGTAAGAAACATCAATAGTCCAACAAGTGCATAGTATTGATATAGCTTATTGAATATATTCAGTCGGTTGTAAATCACCTCGGTCTCTATCTTCTGTTTAGAAGGTAAAACCTCGCTACCGTGGTTTATTTGGTTCTGCTCAAACGCCTCCAATAATTTATCGGCTTGGGAATAATCTCCACTTTTTTGAGCCTTTCCCAAAGTCATTATATAATACGGCAGGGCATTCTTAACAAAATTTGCGTACAGCGAATCTCTTATTTCATATTGTCCTCCTCTATATTCTATGGCGGAAATCCATTTGTTATTTTCGTCATCCAAAAGAGGAAAAATTTTGACAATATCCTGACCAAGGGCTTGGTTCAATAAACTTAACCTAATATTGGCATCCTTAAAATCTTGCTGAAATTTATTGGGATTCGTGGTAGCGGTAGCCTCCCTTAAATAAGGCTCTAATTTGTACTGCCCCTTTTCATCAAAAAAATCAGTGGCCTTCACATATTTTTGTCCACTTGGTACCCCTATAATTTTTCTAATACTATCATTCTGCGCTTTTTTGTCCAATGCAATGAACTCGGTATTGTACCAGACGGCAGGGTTCATCATCATGGAGAGCAGAATCTGGTCAGAATTGTACCCTAGGTACGTATCCTTTAAACTGAGTTTACGTAACAATTCAGATGAAAACGTATTTATAGGTTTCATACGACCACCATCATCCTGTATGACCAACCTTCCAAATTTATCGGCGTGTTTCTTACCAACCATACTTGACTTTACCAACGAGTCTATCTGTTCAGTAGTTGGTGTAGTCACATGTCCTTGGCTAACGGTATGATTTTCTTGGGAGAATGAGGTGTTGACCAACAATAGCATTAACAAAGCGCTACCGAACATTTTTTTCTTTTTATCTTTTATTTTATCCAATGTATCCGCTAAATCCCTAAACCTTGTTTTTCCAAAGAACATAATTCCCATTAAGCCGATATAAAGCAGAAAATATCCAATATAAGTTATCCAAGTGCCCCAAAAATCATGATTTACAGATAGTACCGTTCCTTTCTCATCTGGATCAAAGCTAGATTGAAAAAACCGATATCCTTTATGATCTAGGACATGGTTCATGAAAATATCATAATCAAAAGGCCGTTCATCCGCAATTGAAACTTTACTCATATATGATGAATATCCTTTTTCCGTACCTGGATATTTTTCCGCAATAAAATCATTCAATTTTATACCAAACGGCAGCTCATATACTTTAGAGCCATACCGTACGGAAAAGTCCAGGCCACCAATATTGACCTTTTCACTGAAATCTGACGGGCCTTTTGTACCCAAGACCTTAATTTGACTAGTCTCTCCATTGGCACTTATATCAAGCACCATGGCATCTTGGTCCATTTTAGTCTGCTCGGCCTTTGGAATCTCAACAATGCCATAAGAACCTTTTATTAGGGAATCCGGAATTACGAACTGCATACCTGCGGTGTTATATAAAGACCTTAACTGTAATGGCTGTAAACTATCCTTGACCAAAGTACCTTGGAACTGGTCTGCCATTCTCATAAAATTACCATCAAAAGGAGCAAATATTTGGTAAATGGAATCTGTAGTCTTAATATTTATTGCACCTTGAGTTTCTTTGTTCAATGCAAACAGTACATTATGTATACTTGCTACTTTGCCATCTTCCAAATAATGCTCGTGACGTTGACCGTCACCGGCTTCAACAATCTTTAAATAAGCATTTCCATTGTCATTAGGAATAAGTCCTTCCTTTGCACCTTCTATAAAATCTACGTAAGAAATTTCAAAAGCTTGGCCGTTAAAATCAGAATTCCAGGGTAGATTAGATTTTATGGCTTCCGACGTTACGATCAAATCATCTTCTAATACCTTTCGCCTAGGCTCTCCATTGATTTCACCATCCACATAGACGGTCAAAAATGTTTTGTCAGAATAAAACACTCGCTCAGTCTTGCCCTCCCTAATGGGCATCATCCCTTCAAAACTAATATATCTGGTAACAAATGCACCAATGATGATCAATATCCATGATAGGTGTAATGTTAATACAGGCCATTTTTCCAATCGCAATAAACGGTACCGTGAAATATTACCGATAAAATTAATTACAAAGAAGACCATTATTGCCTCAAACCAAAAAGCATTATAAATCCATATACGCGCAGTCTCCGTACTATACCAGCTTTCTATGAATGTACCAAATGCCATGGCCACTGCAAAAACAATAAATAAAATAGACATTAAACGTGTAGAGAAGAATATTTTCTTGAACATTTCCGTCATGAAGGAATGGAGTTGATTTTCAAGTTGCAAAAATACGGTCTTTTCACCATTTACGTATAGCTATTATACGTTTAAAAGTTAGTCAAAACTGTTAATTTTATGCTATTGCCCCATAAATAATCTTCGTATTTTTACCCCATGATATCTGTCGTTTTAGTCGGGACGGGCAATGTAGCCCAAAATCTCTTTCAAGCCCTTGATAAGACGGCGCACGTTAAAGTTGAACAGGTACTAGGTAGAAATCCAGAACATCTTACGTTTGCCATAGACAAGGCCCCTCTAAATACAAATTTTGATAATATACCTAATGCGGATGTATATATATTGGCGGTATCGGACAATGCAATAGCCACAGTTGCGGAAAAGTTCAAAAATAAGAAAGGTTTGGTAGTACATACCTCCGGTGCTACTTCTATGCAAGAGTTGAAAGATTGTGATCGGTATGGGGTTTTCTATCCGTTACAGACATTTACAATAGGCAAAACAATTTCTTTTCAGGATATTCCTATTTGTTTGGAGGTAAGCAATATCAACGACCGGCAATTAGTGCAATCCTTAGGGAAAAGTTTAAGTAATAATGTACAATTCATAAATACGGAAGAACGCAGAGCCTTGCATATTGCTGCGGTATTTGTCAACAATTTTACCAATTACATGTATACCATGGGTGAGGAAATCTGTATGGATAATGGAGTGGACTTTAGCCTATTGTTACCGTTGATCAAGGAAACTGCCGCTAAATTGGACAACTTGCCCCCTCTTTTAGCCCAAACCGGACCTGCAAAAAGAGGTGACCAAAATACCTTACACAACCACTTAAAATTTATAAAAAACAAACAGCAACGGGAAATATATACGCTATTGAGCAATGCAATTAAAAGAACACATGGAGAAAAGTTATAAAGAGTACCTTAAAAACATTACCACCTTTGTTTTTGATGTAGATGGAGTTTTCACGGATGGCAGTGTCATCATTACCACAGATGGTGAAATGTTACGAAAAATGAGCGTTAAGGACGGCTATGCTTTAAAAGTAGCTCTTAGTAAAGGTTATAATGTTTGCATAATCACAGGAGGCACCAACGAGGGTGTAAGAAGTAGGTTACGCGGTCTTGGAGTAACAGATATCTATATGGGAGCCCACCATAAGATTGATGCCTTGGAAGAATATATGGACATTTATAATATAGATGCCGAAAATATTCTTTACATGGGTGATGACATTCCGGATATACCTCCAATGAAAGAAGTAGGTATTGCTACATGTCCCCAAAACGCTGTAGCCGAAGTTAAGAGTGTAAGCAACTATATTTCGCATATTAACGGCGGACATGGCTGTGTGCGCGATGTAATTGAACAAGTACTTAAAGTTAGGGGCGACTGGACAAGTCACTATAGCGCAACAAACGATTAAGGATGATTAAGGAACAGTTTAGAAATTTCAACATCATTTTAGCATCCGGTTCCCCTAGAAGACAACAATTCTTTACGGATATGGGACTAGATTTTGAAGTCCGATTAAAATCGGTCGAAGAACTATATCCGCAACACCTAAAGGCTGCAGAAATATCCGATTTTTTATCCCAACTAAAAGCAAAGGCATTTGTTAGCGATTTAAAACCGAACGACATTTTAATTACTTCAGATACCGTTGTTTGGCATAATGACGAATCATTGGCAAAGGCAAAGGATTTTCTTGAGGCCAAGGAAATGCTCACGAAATTATCGGGCAACTGGCATCAGGTCATTACTTCCGTTTGTTTTACTACTGCCAAAAAACAAGAAATAGCCCATTCCATAACAGAAGTAAAATTCAAGAAATTGACATCTGAGGAAATAACCTATTATATTGAAGAGTACCAGCCTTACGATAAAGCCGGAGCTTATGGCATACAAGAATGGATAGGATTAATTGGTATTGAAGAAATAAAGGGGTCTTATACCAATGTAGTAGGTCTGCCAACACAATTAACCTATAATACCTTGTTAAATATGGTAAAGTAGGTTATCTTAAATAGCCCAAAAGATCAAGTTATGAATAAAATTAAATTTGCCCTTACCTGCTCCATTTTGGTAATCTTGGTAACCAGTATACAAATTTCCTGTAAAGAGCAGGGTACGGAAATCCAAGAAGAACAAAAACAGATAGCACAACAAACTGACGCACCTTTACCAAAAAAAACCTTATCCAAGGACTTTAAGGAATATTGGTATTCAGGAAACGCGGAGATTACTTCTTATGCCCTGGAACAAGCCAGGTATGGGGAGTTACGAAACGGCAAAGCGGTAATGATTTATGTAACAGAGCCTTTTTTACCCGATTTGCAAGTAAAAGCGGACCAAAAATCTCCGAAAAATATACCTGTTTTAAAACTAAATGCGACCAAAAATTATTTAACAGGAATTTATCCTTATTCTATTATGACCAGTAGCTTTTATCCGGTACACGATAATCAACATGCCCTAAAACTTTCTTTTTCCGCACAAGAATGGTGTGGCCATGTATATGCCCAATTAAACAATAGAAATGATTTTGAAATCATGTCCCATTCCTATTTTGGTAATGAAGCAGACCAGAATGTTCATTTATCAAAAACACATTTAGAAAATGAAATATGGAACAAGATACGGATAGACCCATCAGCGTTACCTACAGGTTCATTTCAAATGATACCTTCATTGGAGTATATTAGGCTTACCCATAAAGAATTAAAACCTTACGATGCTAAAGCAACCATCAGTACTATGGATGGTTATACGGTCTATGAAATTTCATATCCTGCATTGGAGCGCACCCTGCAAATAACCTATTCATCTACCTTTCCATATACAATAGAAGGTTGGACGGATACCTATAAAGGTGGATTTGGGCAAAATGCCAAAATTTTGACATCTACCGCTACAATAATTAACAGGATTACAACACCCTATTGGCAACAAAATTCGAATAAGCATTTATCTTTGCGCGATAGTTTAGGGTTATAGATTTATGAGAAACTTTATTGCCAATCATCACAGCGAGTTAATTTACAGTCTTGTTGTATTCATTATTATTCTTGTATTAAAATTTCTTTTTACTACAGCAGTCCGCAAAGTCAGTAAATTAAGTGATTTTAATCCGGTAAGAACCAACCTGATCATTAAATTTATAAATATTGCGCTTACCATTATTGCCGTTATAGCCCTTACCCTGGTTTGGAGCGTTAATTATAAGGAGCTGGGTGTTTTGCTATCCTCCGTTTTTGCAGTAATAGGCGTAGCATTATTTGCACAATGGTCTATTTTGAGCAATATTACCGCCGGTGTAATTATCTTTTTTTCTTTTCCTTTTAAAATAGGAAATACCATACGGATATTGGATAAGGAACTTAACGATTCCGAAGCCGGTAATTTAGACACTTTTGTAATTGAGGACATTAGGGCCTTTCATTTGCATTTAAGACGTAGCAATGGAGAAATTTTAACCTATCCCAACAATTTGGTACTACAAAAGGGAGTAGTTTTAATATCTACTTACCGTGAAGGTGAGTTTTTAACTACTGAGGAAGAAAAAGCCTGATTTTGTTAAAGAAGTCGTAAAAAAGCAAGGTTGGCAGCTAATCTTATTATATTTGATTTTACGACCAAAACCACCTTAACATGCGCCATTTATTAGGATTGTTATCCTGTGTCCTTTTAATTAGTTCAACCGTTTTATCTCAAGCTCCAAAAACATCTTCCCCAGCAGATATTTACCATTCCATTGAAAAATTAAATTTTTTAGGTACCGCCTTATATATTGCGGCACACCCGGATGATGAAAATACAAGGCTAATATCTTATTTATCTAATAATGTCAAGGCCAGAACCGGTTACTTATCCCTTACCCGTGGAGATGGTGGGCAAAATCTTATTGGAACGGAATTACGTGAACTTTTAGGAGTTTTGCGCACTCAGGAGTTATTGGCGGCAAGACGTGTAGATGGAGGAGAACAACTTTTTACACGCGCTAACGATTTTGGATATTCCAAACACCCTAAGGAAACTCTTGAAATATGGAACAAGGAAGCCATTTTGGGAGATGTGGTCAGGGCCATAAGGAAATTTAAGCCAGACATTATTATTAATAGGTTTGACCACCGTACACCGGGAAGTACACATGGTCACCACACTTCATCGGCAATGTTGAGTGTAGAAGCGTTTGACTTGGCAAATGATACCAATGCATATCCTGAACAGTTAAGTGCCACAAATCCTTGGCAACCAAAAAGATTATTTTTTAACACCTCATGGTGGTTTTATGGTAGTGAAGAAAATTTCAAGAAAGCGGATAAGACCAATTTATTACAAATGGATGTTGGGGTATACTATCCTATGTTGGGCAAATCCAATAATGAAATAGCGTCATTGGCAAGTAGTCAACATTTATGCCAAGGATTTGGAAGACTGACTACAAGAGGTTCCGAAAACGAATATATAGAATTGCTTAAAGGGGATTTACCCAATGATAAATCAAATATTTTTGACGGAATAGATACGAGTTGGTCAAGGGTAAAAGGTGGTAAGGAAGTTGGTGATATACTTTACAAAGTAGAAAATGACTTTAATTTCAAGGACCCCACGGTTCATTTGCCCGAGTTGGCAAAAGCCTATGGCTTGATTCAAAAAATCTCTGACACCCATTGGAAAAACCGGAAAACCCAAGAGTTGGTAGCTATTATGACCGCAATTATGGGACTTCATTTAGAGGCAACCACAAAAACACCTTCATCTACTCCTGGAGAAACAGTTTCCATAGACCTTGAAGCATTGAACCGAAGTGCTTTTAAAGTAATATTAAAATCCGTTAATATCAATGAAGAAAAAGTCTCTACGACACCGATACCACTTCATAATAACAATGCCTATAAGAATGGTGTAAACTTCAATATACCGACAAAAACATCATTTACCAGTCCGTATTGGTTATTGGAAAAAGGTGATTTAGGTATATATAAGGTTAAGGACAAGGAATTAATTGGCCTACCGGAAACACCAAGGGCTTTTACCGTCAATTTTACTATAGAGCTGGCAGGAGAAACTATCCCTATTTCAAGACCAGTACGTTATAAATATGCAAGACCGGATAAAGGGGAATTATATCAACCATTTGAGATTTTACCCCAGGCTACCGCAAAATTCAAGGATAAGGTTTTAATTTTTGCCGATGCCGCCCCAAAGCGTATTCCCGTTACCATAAAAGCACATAAGGACAGTATAAAGGGCAGTATAGCGTTGACCTTTGGAGCAGGATGGCAGATAGATAAATCCCAACAGGAATTCTTCATAGCCAAAAAAGATGATGAACAGACGGTTTACTTCACCTTAACCCCCCCGGCAACCGAAAATGAAAGTTTTATAACACCTATACTAAAACTTAACGGCCAGGAAATCAAAAAAGAATTGGTAACCATAGCCTATGACCATATTCCTACGCAAACCGTGCTATTGCCATCAGAGGCCAAGGTAGTTAGGTTAAATATTGAAAAGGCAGGTGAAAATATAGGGTATATAATGGGTGCCGGAGATGAAGTACCTACAAGCTTAGCGCAAATAGGTTATAATGTACAGCTTATTGATCCGGCTTCTATCACTGCCGAATCTTTGAGTAAATATGATGCCGTTGTTATGGGTATTAGGGCATATAATGTCGTAGACGAACTGGAATTTAAGCAAAGATTTATTCTAGAATATGTAAAGAACGGCGGTACGGTTATTGTGCAGTATAATACGGCAAGTAGGTGGCGTGATCAATTTGAGAAAATTGCACCTTATGAACTTACTATTTCCAGGGATAGGGTCACCAATGAAAACAGTGAAGTCAAAATCATAGCCACAAACCATTCCTTGGTAAATTTCCCTAATAAAATTACCACAGATGATTTTAATGGATGGGTTCAAGAGCGTGGTCTATACTTCCCTAATGAGTGGAGTCCTGAATTTACACCAATACTAGAAATGAGCGATCAAGGAGAGAAAAGTACAAAAGGTAGTTTATTAATTGCCCCATATGGAAAGGGAAACTATATTTATACCGGACTAAGCTTTTTTAGGGAATTGCCCGTAGGTGTGCCAGGCGCATACAAACTATTCTCCAACCTATTATCCGTAGGTAAGGATAAGGTTGTATCCAAAGAAAAAATAAAAGGATGAAAACAGAACGTGATGAAAATACTACATGGAAGAAAGAATACACTATAGTATTGGTCCTCAACTTAATTTATGTTCTTGTTTTTTATTACGTAATGACTTCTTTTAATTAATATGAAGGAACTAGATTGGTTCATATTGGCCGGTACCCTATTGTTCATTGTAATTTATGGGGTATGGAAAACCAAAGGCAGTAAGAACGTAGATGACTATGTTAGAGGTGGCAACAACTCTAAATGGTGGACTATTGGCTTATCCGTAATGGCTACCCAGGCCAGTGCCATTACATTTTTATCTACCCCGGGGCAGGCTTTTCATGACGGTATGGGCTTTGTACAGTTCTATTTTGGATTGCCATTTGCTATGATAATTATATGTATGGTATTTGTTCCCTTATACCATAGAATGAAAGTCTATACGGCCTATGAATTCTTAGAAGGGCGCTTTGATTTAAAAACACGCTCCTTGGCCGCAGTTCTTTTCTTGATACAAAGAGGTCTTGCAGCTGGTATAACCATATTTGCACCATCTATAATTTTGTCGGCGGTATTGGGTTGGGATTTAAGAACGCTGAATATTATTATAGGGACTTTGGTAATCATTTACACCGTATCCGGTGGAACCAAGGCCGTGAGCGTAACCCAAAAACAGCAAATGTTCATTATCATGACCGGTATGTTCATTACCTTTTTCTTTATATTGGGCTACCTTCCTTCGGACATCACTTTTAGCAAGGCCATGAAGATTGCAGGTGCCAGTAATAAGCTAAATATTTTAAATTTTGATTTAGATACCTCTAGCAGGTATACCATATGGAGTGGTATTACTGGGGGACTTTTCCTTTTTCTGGCATATTTTGGTACGGACCAAAGTCAGGTACAACGATATTTATCTGGAAAATCTATTCGTGAGAGCCAGTTAGGTCTCGTATTCAATGCCATTTTTAAAATACCTATGCAGTTTTTTATATTACTGGTAGGGGTTATGGTTTTTGTCTTTTATCAATACAATCCTTCACCATTAAATTTTAATCCATCGGCGACGCAAGCCGTTATGGAATCTCCATTGGCAGACGATTACCGGTTACTGCAAGAAGGACAGATAGCCTTGGAAGCTGAAAAAAGAATTGCGCAAAATAAATTTTCCTCTGCTCTGGAGATTAAGGAATTTACGGCCGTGGAAGAAGCAAAAATGCAAATTATACGCATTAATCAAAAAGACAGCACCAATCGCGTAGCGGCCAAATCCTTAATTGGTCAGGCTAATAGTGTAGTGGAGACCAATGATAAGGATTATGTGTTTATACATTTCATTCTCAACAATCTTCCTACAGGTTTAGTGGGGCTATTGCTTGCGGTTATCCTTTCTGCCGCAATGTCCTCAACCGCTTCTGAATTAAATGCCTTGGGAACCATAACTGCTTTGGACCTTTACAAAAGAAACCGTACGGGAATATTTACCGAAAAGCATTATGTTAAGGCCTCTAAGTATTTTACCTTGTTATGGGGAGTTGTAGCTATATTCATTGCGTGTGTAGCCAACTTATTTGATAATTTAATTCAACTGGTCAATATTATTGGTAGTATATTCTATGGCAACGTTTTGGGTATATTTTTAATTGCGTTCTTTTTTAAGTTCATTAAAGGGAATGCGGTCTTTTTTGCTGCAATAATAACACAGATCATTATTTGCATAATTTATTACTACCTTATCCACATCTATCCATCCGGTCAGGAAAAATTAGGATATTTATGGTTAAACTTTTTTGGTGCGGCATTGGTAATTATAATATCATTTGTATTTGAAGCGTTTGATAGAATGTTGAAAAAGCCGTTATCCACAAATTAATCACCAATAAATCACGTTCAGCCCCAATTTATGGTCCAAAAAGAAATTTCCTCCTATTTTACAGAACAAAATCACTCGCAACCCTTATTGATTAAAGCACCAGGAAGAATTAATCTTATAGGGGAGCACACAGATTATAATGAAGGTTTAGTACTGCCGGCCTCCATTGAGAAAGCCATATATTTTGCGGTTTCCCCTAATGAATCCGGTACCATACAAATAGAAACCTTTCTGACCCAACCGGAAAAGATAACGTTTCAATTAAACGGAAATCACGATAAGTATGCACGCTTTTGGGGTAACTACTTTAAAGCGATCATTGATATTTTAGTAGCCGAAAATTATCCGCTTAAAGGAATGAACTGCGTTTTTGGCGGTGATATTCCCATTGGTTCAGGACTTTCTTCTTCCGCTGCACTTTGCTGTGGATTTATTTACGCTATCACCAAAGTTTCAGGCAAAGAACTTCCCAGGGAAGACATAGCGTTGATTGCTCAAAAAGCGGAACATAAGATTGGTCTTAATTGCGGTCTAATGGATCAATATGCGGTACTTTTTGGAAAAAAAGGAAATGCTTTTTTTCTAGACTGTAAAGATTTGAGCCATAGTTACATCCCCATTAATCTTCAAGGTTATAGTTGGGTTTTGGTAAATTCTAATATTAAGCACAATTTGGCCGTGGATTCTGAATACAACAAGAGAAGGGTATCATGTGAAAATATTGTGAAATTGGTACAGCAGATTAAAAATGGGGTGACTTCATTACGTGATGTAACAGTAGAAGATTTACATCATATATCCGAGAAAGCAAATGAAACCGATTTAAAACGCGCCAAATATATTATAGAGGAGAATTCACGAGTTCTTAACATGATGCAGGCCTTAACGGAAGGCAATGCGGAGCAAGTTGGGAAAATTCTAAGGCAAGGGCATTGGGCCATGTCATTACAATATGAAATTACAACACCAGAACTAGATATCTTGGTAAAGATTGGTGAAGAACTGGACGGTGTAATGGGTTCTAGAATGATGGGTGGCGGTTTTGGAGGGTGCACCATAAACCTTGTAGAAACCAATAAATTGGATACCTGCATTACGGCACTACTACAAAATTACAGGGAGCGCACCGGAATAAGTGCAGAATATTATCACCTGGCCATTGATGATGGTGTAAAGGTAATTGCCTAATAAAACCAATAAAACAATCTTATAAAAAAAGTCCGTGCATTCATTGCACGGACTTTTTATTATGGAAAGGAAAGCTTACTTGGCCCCCCACTCTTTTAATGAATCTGTATTCATTTTAACATAATCATCGTTACCGGCTTCTTTAGCACCTGCCAATGATTTTTTGGCTGCCTCTATTGCTCCTTTTTTGTCCCCTGCCTTTGCCAATATCAAAGATTGCTGCCTTAATTGCCAAAATGCAGGTTTATCGGTCATTGACATTGCTTTGTCCATCCATTGCTTTGCTTTTTGTATATCCTTGCCTTCACTGGAATAGTATACTGCCGCTGCATAATAATCCCCTGCAGTAGGACCGTTTAATGCTTTATCTATATTCTTCATTACAATTGCATCCGTTGGTACTGAAAATGGAACGGCAACATAGGTGTTCTCCCATATGATGCCAATGTTTGCTCCATTACTCGTTACATCATCTATAGTAATCGTAAACGTTTCAACAGGCATATCCATTTTATAAACTGGAACGTTCAATTGAGCTACAACCTTTTCTTCTTCCCAAACCTTTGGGGTTCCTCCACCATCAATATCGGTGTAAAAAAACACTTCCCAAGAAGAAGCTCCAGGTTTGGTAAAAATTGAATACGTACCAGCTTCCACCGCACTATCAGCAATGGTAACCTGAGTATCAAAAGTAACTTTGGTATAAGCATTGGAACCTGTTCGCCATAGCTTGTCAAAAGGAACCAAATTACCATAAACCTTACGACCTCTCATGGAAGGTCTGGAATAATCAATGGTTACTTCGGTTAGGCCCACAGTCTGTATTAATTTTGAAGACGGACTTGGTGCCGGAGTATTAATTTGTGCTTCAACCGTAAATGACGCTACGATTGCCAATAAAAAGAGTACTACTTTGTTCATGACTTTAGTGATTAGTTTATACCTACGAAATTAGAGATAAACATACCGTTAGATTGTTAACAAAATCTTAAATACTGAGAGATGTTGAATTACTTATATACAGCAAAAGGTTGTGCTATGACTCCATCTTCTAAATACATGGTCATATAGTATATTGAGGTTTCCAAGGATACATTAATAACACCTTCTTTCTCGACCTCATTTAAATTTTCCCATACCCGTTGTCCAAGAACATTATAAATGATCTGCCCATAAATATCTTTGGTAGTGGTTATAGAATAATGGTAAATATTACTGTTATCATCTTTATAAATAATAAGTTGGTCCACTAGTTCCTCTTGAGGTGCTTCAGGTTCTTCCGGCTCTTCTGGCGTTTCGGGTTCTTCCGTTTCCTCTGGAATTTCAGGTTCTTCGGGTTCTTCATCTATGAGTTGAAATGAAAACAACCTTGAACTTGACTCAATGGTAGGACTTTGCCTGGAGAAATATTCCGAGGTAAAAAAGTAATTTCCTGATGTAGTATTCGTAATACCTTCAGCTTGAACAAAATTCAATCCCAAGGAATTAATTGAAAGTCCGTTAAGGACATCTTGGGAATCCAAAATGTCAACAGTGCCTATAAATGGACTTAAAATGGAAGAATACCCTAAAATTACCAAGGTATTATTTGTACTATCAAAGGTGGCATCCGTAACCAAACCTATATTCTCTATTGCTCCCACCCTTTCTGCCACATGGTTTCCTGGAAATTTAGGAATTGCATATGCTACACTTCCCATACTTTGCCATTGTTTGGTAAGAATGATCAATATATCGTTCAAAACGAAAAAAGCTTCTGCATCCCAATCGCTATTTCCACTATCCGAAAAATCAATTTGGTCGGCATAGGAAAAAAATATGGTAGTTGCCTGAACTTCATCAGAGGCCAAAAAGTCTGACTTTTCAATTCTATGGATTGCCAAATCCGTTCGAGTACCGACATTGTTGCCAAAATCACCTATATAAATATATTCCCCGTCTTCCGTAATAGCTTCCCAATCCGTATTTTCGACGTTCGTAACCGTTACAGTCCTTACAACGGATAGGTTCAAGGTATCCAGTTCATATAAGACAGGCTCGTTACCGGAATCATTATGTGTAATTAAATGTCCATTAAAAAATAACAATCCAGAGCTTTCCAGTACTTCGCTGGGGAGTTCACCAATGGTTTGCAAGTTTTGCTGTGCATAACTATGCAAGGTCGTTACGATCATAATTACACATAAAAAATAGTGAACGGAAATTTTCATAGATGCAAAATAAACTACAATAAAGTTAAAACCTTCAGCATAAGCGATGTAAATTTAAATTAATCGTCAAACCATCGGTCTAAAGGGCCAAATATCTATTAATTTAATTTTTGTTTAACTTATTTAGATTTTAATTAAACAAATAATGGTCATACCTTTGGACAAACAGCGCACATGAAATTATATCAATTACATTCTAAGCAGGCTTTACCCATATCCAAAGGTGAAGCGTGGAATTTTCTATCGGACCCTAAGAACTTAAAGGTAATTACTCCTGAACATATGGGTTTCAACATTTTGTCCGGAGCGGACAGACCTATGTTTCCTGGTCAAATAATACAATATACCGTATCCCCGTTTCCTGGTTACACAACAAAATGGGTAACGGAAATTACTCATGTTAGGGTTGGTGAGTATTTCGTGGACGAACAACGGTTTGGACCGTACGCCCTATGGCACCATAAACACTTTATCACAGAAATAGAACATGGTATTGAAATGGAAGATATTATTGATTACAAGATTCCTCTAGGCATTTTAGGCCAAATTGCCCATCCCCTATTGGTAAAGAAACAATTACTGACCATTTTTAAATATAGGGAACAAAAATTAAAGGAACTTTTTGGTGCAATAGAACATATTCCCAATCAATTATCACTAAACTCTTTTTAAATGAAAAATATATTACTAATTGGAGGTTCTCACGGTATTGGCTTAGCAATAGTGAATGAATTAAAGGACAACCATCAACTTTTCATAGCCTCTAGAACAGCAGATACTATTGTCCATAAAAATATAACCCATATACCATTTGATGCCACCAAGGATGAACTGGACCTAGGTCAACTTCCAGAAAAGTTAGATGGTTTTGTATATTGCCCGGGCAGTATAAATTTAAAACCTTTTAAAATGATGGGTGTGGATACCATAAGACAGGATATGGAAATTAATTTCTTTGCTATGGTAAATGTGGTCAAGAATATCATCGGTAAAATGAACGAAGGTTCAAGCATGGTATTTTTTAGTACTATTGCCGTAGGTACAGGAATGCCGTTCCACACAAGTGTTTCTGCTGCCAAAGGAGCAATAGAAGGTTTTGCAAAGTCTATGGCCGCTGAATATGCCCCTAAAATTAGGGTTAACGTAATTGCTCCTTCCTTAGTGGATACTCCCCTTGCAGGTAGGCTATTGAACAATGAAAAGAAAAGAGAGGCAATGGATGACAGACATCCTTTAAAGCGTGTTGGCACTGCAAACGATATTGCCCAAAGTGCCATTTATTTGTTAAGCGAGAAAAGTGCTTGGGTAACGGGTCAGGTTCTTGGTGTGGATGGTGGTTTATCAACTTTAAACATACATTAATGTCCAATAAGAAAGTTTCTATATTTTGGTTTAGAAGAGATTTAAGATTAGATGATAACGTGGGCTTTTTGGAAGCTTTAAAGGGAGATTTTCCCGTACTACCCATTTTCATTTTTGATACCGAAATATTGTCCAAACTTCCCAAGGATGATGCAAGGCTGAATTTTATATACGATACTTTACAGCAAATGCGTAATGAGCTCCAAGAGAACCACAACAGTTCCTTGGCCATGTATTATGGAAAACCCAAATCTGTCTTTGCTGAACTATTAAAAGAATATGAAATAGAGTGCGTATTCACGAACCGGGATTATGAGCCTTATGCAAAAGAACGTGATGTACATATAGAAAAGTTATTAGCCGATAATGATATACCATTTAAAACTTTTAAGGACCAAGTAATCTTTGAAAAAGCGGAAATTGTAAAGGATGATGGCGAACCTTACGTAGTCTATACACCCTATAAAAATAAATGGAAAGAAAATTTTGATGCGGATAAGAACCTAAAAATCCATTATACCAGTCAGCATCTACATAATTTAATAGCCCATACCAGATTACCAAACCTATCACTAAGTGATATTGGATTTGAAAAATCTGAAATAGAAGTACCGGATTATGATGTTACGCCCACATTAATCGAAAACTATGAGGGTACCAGAAATTTTCCTGCCTTGGATTATGGTACATCACATTTGGGTCCCCATTTAAGATTTGGGACGGTATCGGTAAGGAAAATGATAAAAAAGGCCATAGCGGAAAAGAACGAGGTATTTTGGAGCGAGCTCATTTGGCGAGAATTTTTCATGACCATTCTTTGGCATTTCCCACATACGACAGATAACGCTTTTAAACCCAAATATGACCGTATTGAATGGAGAAACAATGAAGATGAATTTGATAAGTGGAAAAATGGAAATACCGGTTACTTACTTGTAGATGCGGGTATGCGTGAACTTTACAACACGGGATATATGCACAACCGGGTAAGAATGCTGGTAGCAAGTTTCTTATGTAAACATTTGTTGATAGATTGGCGTTGGGGCGAAACTTATTTTGCAGAAAAGTTGTTGGATTACGAAATGAGTTCCAATGTTGGTAATTGGCAATGGGCAGCGGGTAGCGGCGTAGATGCTTCACCATATTTTAGAATTTTCAATCCTATGACACAGGTAGATAAATTCGATAAAAAAAAGGAATATATTAAAAAATGGATTCCAGAATATGGCACGGATGATTATCCAGAAAAAATGGTAGACCATAAAAAGGCAAGGGAACGGTGTTTGGAAACCTATAAGAATGCCTTGAATTGATATTATTTTGCCAATTGACGATTTAATTCTTGTTGATCAACGACCCTTCTTTTTAGTGTATTGACATAGCGTAGTGCTTCTTTAGTACCATAGTCCGTGTATGCTTTAGAGGCAAACTCTATAGCACGGCTTAAATTGCCGTTAATTTCATTACTTATTGCCATGTTATAATGGGCTCTACCGGCAACTTTTAATTTAGGATTGTTTAACTCCGCATCCCAAAGTTCTGCCGCGCCGTCCCAATTACCGGTCAATGCCCTTCTTTTTGCCATCTTGAAACTGTCACTTCCTTTTACAAAATATTCCCTAGCGATACGAACTTTTGCTGGCAGGGTAAAACGGGCATAATTAGCCCCTAAATTTGTACTGATATCCATCACAGCTTCTTTTCTTCCGATCACGGCTTCAAATGCCTTTACAGGATTTATTCCTTCTCCCATAGAATTTACCTGATTATTAGTGATGTACTCATCAACGATAATTCTATTGGCGGCATCATAGACACGCCATCCATTATTGATCAGTGTATTTAAAATAATTCTATGACCAGGTACTTCTGCCAAAATACCTAAGTTGTTAGGAATTTTCATCATGGTCATCTCATAATCTGCTGCGGTATCAGTATCATAAAATTCTAGAGAGAACAATACATCCACACCATTTTCTTTACAAATTTTGTCTACAACATCCCATGAAAGTGCTGCAGGGAAAACACCTAATCCCTTTTCAAAATCTTTATTACCTTCAATTATTTTTATCGTTTCAAACCTATTACCACGCTCTAATTCATACCGTAGTCCGGATACGGCTTTTTGCGCCCCTTCTTTGTCCATGTTCAATCCTTCCAATGAAAGTATCTTTTCAATATTATCTACAACTTTATTTTTTTCCGAAGCTTCACTCCTGTTGATGATTCCTATATGCAATACATCAGATGCTATTGAAACTTGAGCAGGTTGGGTAATACCCATGGTTAATCTATTTGTAGAACTACAAGCTATAAATGAAAATGAAACAGCAAGGCAGAGCATATACAAGTATAAACTTTTCATAACTGAATGAATTTTAAACGTAATGATTTGAGTATTAACGAAAAATGAGACTTTAAATTATACATTATATCAAATATTAGCTGCCGTATTATCAATAGTTTAATTGTGTGTTCATTATTTTTAAATAGCATAATAGTACAGGTTTATAATGTAAATTGAACTTCATTAAAACCTAGTATATCGTTATATTTACTACAACAATCGACAATTGTTCGATTAATAACTGACTACAAACCAACTTTTACGAAAATGAAAAAAATTACACTGCTCGCCTTATGCCTATGCATGGGTACAACTGTATTTTCTCAAAAATTGAGTAAAGACAAAAAATCGCTTATTGAATCTGTTGAAAAACATAAAGAGGAGCTTATTAAAATAAGTGATTCTATTTGGGCCTTGGCAGAGACTGCTTTTGATGAATCTGAATCATCCAGAATACTAGCTGATTATGCAGAGAAAAATGGATTGACCGTAACAAGGGGCGTTGCGGATATCCCAACTGCCTTTACCGCCACCTATGGTTCCGGAAGTCCGGTAATAAGTATCCTAGGAGAATTTGATGCCCTACCCGGCATATCACAAAAAACGACACCGGTAAAAGAACCTTTTAAGGAAGGTGCCGCCGGTCATGGGTGTGGTCATAATATGTTTGGCACCGCCAGTCTGGGCTCTGCCATTGCCATAAAGGAATTAATGGATGCCGGTAAAATAAAAGGCACCGTAAAATTTCTAGGCACACCTGCGGAAGAAAAGTATTTTGCAAAGGTTTGGATGGTAAAAGCGGGGCTTTGGGATGATGTAGATGTAAATATTAGCTGGCACCCTTCTGCTGAAATAGAGGCCGATGTACAGAGTGGACTTTCATTGATCGATTTTATCGTAGAATTTTACGGACAGACCGCCCATGCTTCGGCAGACCCTTGGAACGGCCGTAGTGCCTCTGATGCCTTAGAGCTATACACCACGGGCATCAATTATTATAGGGAGCATATATTGCCCACTTCTAGAATACATTACCATATTCAGGACGGAGGACAAGTAGTGAACGTAGTGCCAGATTATGCAAAATTATGGGTAAGGGTACGTGACCCCAAAAGGTCAAAAATGTTGCCCACCTATGAACGTGTAAAAAAAATGGCGGAAGGTGCCGCCATCATGGCCAATGTAGACTATAAAATTTCATTGGTTTCCGGTATTTATGAAACATTGGTCAATCGTGCCGGCGGTGAAATTATGCAGGGCAACTTAGAATTATTAGGCCCCATTACATACACGGAGGAAGAAACCGTTTTTGGAAAAGCAATACAAAAAGCAACCGGTAAACCAGAAATAGGTATGGATGGCGCCGTGCATCCCTTAAAGGAAACCGAAGAAAATCCCGGTGGTGGTTCAACGGATGTAGGCGATGTAAGTTGGAACGTACCCAATATTAACTTAGGTGTAGCCGTTGCACCAAAAGGTACTCCCTGGCATTCATGGGCCGTTGTGGCCTGTGGTGGTATGTCCATTGGTCATAAGGGAATGATTCATGCTTCTAAGGCAATGGCAATGACGATGTTGGATCTTTTTCAAGACCCAAAACTAGTCACAAAGGTAAAAGAGGAATTTAAGACAAGAAAAGGAGACGAGGTCTATGAGCCAATGATAGATGGTCCACCGCCACTTAAAGGAAAATAAAACAAATAGGAAAAGAAGCTATCATAAACGGTAGCTTCTTTCATTTTTAAGTATCTTGAAAGCCGAACATATCTATATCATCATGAAAAATTGTATTGTCGCATTACTTTTATTTTGTACCACTTTTTGTGTTGCCCAAAAATTTCAATTTCAATTCGATCACCAATCCATTGTAGTTTCGGATGTAAATGCCAGTGCAGAATTTTATGGTAACATATTAGGATTAAAGGAAACGGAACATCCGGACAATCCTTCAAATATTCGCTGGTTCGTTGTAAACGGAAACTCACATGTTCATTTAATCGAGCGCGAATTTGTACCGTTCGAAAAAAATAAATCCATGCACTTATGCCTATCAACCCAAGATTTAGAGGGCGTAATAGCACACTTGGAAAAAAATGGGATAACCTATTGGGATTGGCCCGGAAAGAAAAACGCCGTAACCACTAGAAAGGATAAAGTTCGTCAAATATATATTCAAGACCCAGATGAATATTGGATAGAGATCAACACTGCGGTACATTAAGTAAATTTCTAAACCATGAAGATTTTTCAATTAAGATTTCCTTGGCAGACACAAGATCCATTTTTGTTCTGTGTGTATCATTTAGACCATTACCCCAAAGGAAATGGAGCATTGGGCCCTGCGGATTCATTGGAGGGCAGGCCTTTGGGTAATGACTTCATAGGCAAGGATGGCTGGCGAATGTACCATGGCACTTCAATTCCCGGGTTTCCAGCACATCCCCATCGTGGATTTGAAACCATCACCATAGCGAATAAAGGTTTTTGTGACCACTCCGATTCTTTAGGAGCTGCAGGCCGTTTTGGTGAAGGGGACGTACAATGGATGACTGCCGGCAGAGGTGTACAACATTCAGAAATGTTTCCTTTACTGCATACGGATAGGGAAAACACCTTGGAACTCTTTCAAATTTGGTTGAATCTACCTCAAAAAAATAAATTGGTGCCACCCCATTTTAAAATGCTTTGGCATGAGGAAATACCTATAGCCAAACTTCAAGGGGGTACAATTAAGGTCATTGCAGGAAATTATGACGATTATAAGGCCTTACCACCTGCGCCCGATTCTTGGGCCGCGGATTTGGATAATGATGTCGCTATATGGAACATCCATATCCTTGCCAATCAATCGGTTAAATTGCCCATGGCGAAACATGGTACGTTGCGCACCATATATTTCTATGAAGGTAATACGTTACGGATTATGGATGAAACCGTTATGCCCAATCATGGAATAGAAGCAGATGCATCCAAACCAATGACAATAAAGGCCATAGAAAAAGATGCTTACCTATTGGTTTTACAAGGCAGACCGATCAATGAGCCCGTTGAAAAATACGGTCCGTTTGTTATGAATACCCAAAAGGAATTGGAACAAGCCATGGATGAATTTAGATTGACTCAGTTTGGAGGTTGGCCTTGGCGCTATCCCGATCATGTACATGATGTTGAACGAGGACGTTTTGCCCAATACCCTGATGGCAACATAATTGAAAAATAATGTTGGACCTTATACGTCTTATTTGCGATACAGGATTGTTTGTATTGATTTGGATGGTACAACTTATAATTTATCCGAGTTTTACATACTACCCACATAAAAATCTGTATCAATGGCATAATAAATACACCAAAAGTATAGCCATTATCGTAGTTCCGTTGATGACAGGTCAATTAATAACCACTACCCTTCAAGTCTACAAAGAATTAGACTTGTATACACTTATTAGTAGTGTACTTGTGCTAAGCGTTTGGTTGTCCACATTCCTAAAATTTGTACCATTACACAACCAGATAGCCAACAAAACTGAAATTGACAAAACCCTTATAAAACTAAAACTCCATAATTGGCTACGGACCATCTTATGGAGTTTGTTATTTATACTTACGATTTATATTAAGGTTAAACCCGTGTAATCTTGGCTCCTATTGCCCGTAAACGTTCATCTATATGCTCATATCCACGATCAATTTGTTCAATATTGTGAATAGTGGAAGTTCCTTTTGCCGATAATGCGGCAATTAATAATGAAACACCGGCCCTAATATCAGGGGAAGTCATTGTAGTGGCCTTTAAGGTAGATTTGAAATCATGTCCTATTACGGTAGCCCTGTGCGGATCACATAAGATAACCTTAGCTCCCATATCCAACAATTTATCCACGAAGAATAAACGGCTTTCAAACATTTTTTGATGTATCAACACCTCTCCTCTAGCCTGTGTCGCTACGACCAACATAATACTTAAAATATCAGGAGTTAATCCTGGCCAAGGAGCATCGGCAATGGTCAAAATGGAACCGTCTATATAATTTTGGATTTCATACCCATCTTTATGGATGGGAATATAAATATCATCACCTTTCTTTTCAACGGTTATGCCCAATTTTCTAAAAACGGTAGGTATTTGACCCAAATCGTTCCAACTAACATCCTTAATGGTCAATTCACTTTTGGTCATTGCCGCCAGACCGATCCAGCTACCTATTTCGATCATATCCGGTAACATTCTATGTTCCGTACCACCTAATTTATCTACCCCATCAATTACCAAAAGATTAGAGCCTACACCCGATATTTTGGCGCCCATTCTATTGAGCATTTTACACAACTGCTGTAAATAAGGTTCGCAGGCGGCATTGTATATGGTTGTCTGGCCTTCTGCCAGAACAGCTGCCATTACAATATTTGCAGTACCGGTTACGGATGCTTCATCCAAAAGCATATAGGTACCGATTAATTTTTCGGCCTCTACCCCGTAAAAATATTCCTCACGGTTGTATCGAAACTTGGCGCCTAATTTTATAAAACCTTCAAAATGGGTGTCCAAGCGTCTTCTACCAATTTTATCTCCTCCTGGTTTGGGTATATACCCTTTACCAAAACGGGACAATAATGGTCCTACCAACATGATGGATCCACGTAGTCCCCTACCATCTTGTTTAAACTGATCGGACTGTAAATAATCCATATTTACATCGTCTGCCTTAAACGTGTATGAACCTTTTCCCTTCTTTTGAATCTTAACGCCTAAATCCTCCAATAAGGAAATGAGCTTATTGACATCAACAATATCCGGAATATTGCTAATGGTTACTTTTTCGTCTGTTAACAGTACTGCGCAAAGGATTTGAAGTGCTTCGTTTTTTGCGCCCTGAGGTGTTATTTCACCGGATAACTGGTGCCCTCCTTCAATTTTGAATGTTCCCATCTAAATAAGTGGAAATTTAATAGCGTTTCTTGCCGCGGTTATTATTGTTTCTTTGATTTTTCTTGCCAGAATTATTTGACCTCGGCGTTTTGGCAACTCTATTTTTAAGGAACTGGCCACTGTCGGTAAGATTTACTTCCTCAGAAGCCAAATCTATTTGACCATCGCTCAACTCGTACAAATGTTTAAAAATAGTTTTATCGTCTACCACGTCCTTGTTCCAATTAAGGTAACATTTCTTCATATGGTTTGCAATGGCATATTCCAAGCCCGATCTTTTGTCCCCCTTTTCCCATTCCACGGCTACATCCACCATTCGTTTAATATTGTTGCCGTAAAAACGGTATTTTGGAAAATTCTGTGGATATTCCAAAGGTTCTGGTCGTTGTCTAAGGATTTCCTTGGACGTAATAGGAAACGGTGATTCCACATCCAATTTAAAATCTGACATAATGAACAGCTGGTCCCATAGCTTATGTTGAAAATCTGGCACATCACGTAAATGTGGCTGCAGGTTACCCATTACACTGATTATGGATTGGGCTATCTTATTACGTTCTACCGGATCCTCTATAGATACGGCATAATCTACCATTTTTTGAAAATGACGGCCATATTCAGGTATAATTAAATGTGAACGTTCCGTATTATATTCTAGGTTTTCTACTAATTGCAAATTGAAAATTTTAGCTTAAAATGTTTGAGAAGTATTCTTATAACGATGCCAAATTAATAAAATTATAGCTGAAATACTATTTTAGAGCGAGATTACCCCTTCTATTTTACCTACTTCCTTGTATTTTTTGATAACACTGTCCGGGCTATCCAAATTCACGGTAATGGAAACACTGGTATATTTTCCTGTTTTGGATTTTTTTGAATTGATTACCGCGCCCATATTATCAAATATACGGTGAATTTGCCCTACTTTATCCGTATCGCTCTTTACTATAAATTTATATAGATAATTAGTGGGCCATTTTGATGTTTCCTTTAACTGAACCCTTAATTTTTTATAAAATTCTTCAGGATTATTTTCATCCATACCTTCAATTTTAAGCAAAGATAAGGGTAAACCACCAGTTTTTTTATACTCTGGGTTTATGTACTTTTGTCAGCTAATTGTAAGAAATTGAAAAACAAAAGAATAGTTGTTACAGGCGGGCCCGGAACAGGTAAAACTGTACTGATCTCATCTTTGGAAGAACATGGTTTTCATTGTTTTCATGAAGTGATAAGGACCATGACGTTAGATGCCCTTGACGGCAAGGAAGTTGTTGATCAACTGGTAAACCCTATTGACTTTGTGGATGATGCCAAAAGTTTCAACGATCAACTTATACATGCCCGTTTAAAACATTTTAAGGAAGGTGAGATCATACAACGGCCACATCTATTCTACGACCGTGGATTACCGGATGTAATAGCCTATATGAATTATTTTAAACAACCTATAGAACCTTACTATTCCGATTTATGTTCCCTGCACAGATACGACGAAGTACTGATCTTACCACCATGGGAGGATATTTATGTTCAGGATAATGAACGTATGGAAAATTTTGAACAGGCCTGTGGCATTCACGCCCATTTGGACCAAACATATACGGCATTGGGTTACCAACCTATTGAGGTTCCTTTTGGCACAATTGAAGAACGTTTACAATTTGTTATAGACCATATAGAGAAGACAGGGTGAACACTACACCAGAAGACATCTTAAATAAATATTGGGGCTTTGAAAACTTTAAGGGCTCGCAAAAAAGTATTATCAACGCCGTCCTGAACGGTAAGGATGTTTTAGGCCTACTGCCCACAGGTGGCGGGAAATCTATTTGTTTTCAAGTACCCGCTTTAATGAAAGACGGTATATGTATAGTCGTATCTCCCTTGATTGCCCTGATTGAAAACCAAGTGGACAATTTGCAAAAATTGGGCATTAAGGCCTTAGGCCTAAAGGGCGGAATTAAACTTGAGGATGTAGATAAATTATTGGATAATTGTATCTACGGCAATTACAAATTTTTATACCTCTCACCAGAAAGGTTGCAACAAGAGCTTGTGCAGGAGCGTATAAAGTCCATGAACGTATCTATAATCGTGATAGATGAAGCACATTGCATTTCTGAATGGGGACATGATTTTAGGCCGGCATACCTAAATTGCGCCATTCTAAGGGAATTTCATCCACAAGCCCCAATTTTGACCCTTACTGCAACGGCTACAAAAAGAGTAACGGAAGATATGGTCAATTCTCTTGAGCTTAAATCTCCCTTAGTAGTAAAAGATTCGTTCTTTAGAAAAAATATTGGATTTGGAATTATAGCCACCGAGGACAAAAACGGTTACTTAAAAAGATATTGCAAACAGTTAAAAACTAGTGCCATTGTCTACGTTAGAAGCAGAAAAAAGGCAGAGGAGCTATCTTCCTTTTTACAGCAAAACGCCATCAAAGCTACTTTTTATCATGGTGGTATGGACCAAAAACTAAAAACGGAAAGGTTAGGTACGTGGTTAACTAATAAAGCACAGGTTATGGTTGCCACAAATGCATTTGGCATGGGCATTGACAAGCCAGATGTGGCATTGGTCATACATTATCAAATACCGGATAGTATTGAAAACTATTTTCAAGAAGCAGGAAGGGCCGGTAGAAACGGAGATAGGGCCAAAGCTATATTATTGACCAATACAACGGACAAAAATCTGGTTAAAAAACAATTTTTGGATGTTTTGCCAGATACATCATATGTAAAATTGGTCTACAAAAAACTCAACAATTATTTTCAAATAGGGTTTGGCGAATATGTAGAAGAAAAATTTCCATTTAATTTTAACGAATTTTGCAGCACCTATAAGCTGAATACCTATTTAACGTACAACACCCTTCAGTTACTGGACAGGAATTCCGTTATATCGTTATCAGAGAATTTTTCAAAGAAAACCACTGTCAAATTCAAAACGGACAAATCAGCCATTTATCGTTATTTTCATCAGAATCCGCAATTAGAGGAATTTGTCAAAATAGTTTTACGCACCTATGGAGGACTTTTTGAGTTTGACAACCAAATAAATACCTATTTATTGGCAAAGAAAAGCAAAAGACCAGAATCTGTGGTTCAGTTGAATCTTGAAAAATTAGCCAAAGATGACATGATCATTTACCATAGTTCTCCTACTGATCTGGAAATTACATTTTTGGTACCACGGGACGATGACCGTACTATCAACAGATTTTCCAAGACTATCGTTGAACAAAATCAAATTAAAACTGAAAAAATAACAACTATTCTTGATTATATAGATAATGTAGATACCTGTAGAAGCATTCAGTTATTGGATTATTTTGGTGAAAAGCAACGTATTGCCTGCGGTATTTGCGATGTTTGTGAAAGAAATAAGATAGGGCATACCGATATACAGAAATTAAAAGAAGCTATTCTAGGAATATTACAGGAACAAAGCGCCTCTTCTAGAACATTACAGGAAAAATTGGGCGCGGAACAGGAAAACCTTATCACTGCCCTACAAGAACTATTGGAAGAAAAACAACTATCGTTAAACGCAACAAACGAATATGAACGCAGATAATATGGAAGCATTGAGAATTGTATTTATGGGAACCCCGGATTTTGCCGTGGGAATTCTGGAACAGCTCGTACAAAAAAAATATACGATTGCCGGGGTAATAACCGCTCCGGATCGGCCCGCCGGTAGAGGTAGAAAACTCAATGAGTCTGCGGTAAAACAATTTGCGGTAAAACATGGTTTAAAAATCTTACAGCCCACCAATTTAAAAAATGAGGATTTTTTGGCCGCTTTAAAGGACCTGAACGCCAACATACAAATTGTGGTCGCCTTTAGAATGCTACCCAAGGTGGTTTGGAATATGCCCAAATATGGAACTTTTAACCTACACGCTTCATTATTACCACAATATCGTGGTGCCGCTCCAATAAACTGGGCCATAATAAACGGAGAAACAAAAACCGGAGTCACTACTTTTTTTATCGATGAAAAAATAGATACTGGCGAAATTATTTTACAAGATGAAGCAACCATTAATTTTACTGACAATGTTGCGGATCTTCATGACCGGCTTATGCATTTAGGTGCAACGACCGTTATAAAAACTTTGCAGAGAATTCAAGAGGGTAATTTCAATACCTCAAAGCAAGAAAACCATGACGACCTTAAACTTGCACATAAAATTCATAGGGAAACGTGCGAGATAGATTGGAACAGGCCGCAGGTGGATATTTATAATTTCATTAGAGGGTTAAGCCCCTACCCTGCTTCTTGGACAACCCTGTACAACGCAGACCAGCAAACTATTACCAAAATCTATAAGGCTAACATAGAAAAAGCTGAACATGAATTGGCAAACGGAACCTTAGTCTTTTCCAAAAAAGAATTAAAGGTTGCTGTACAACATGGGTATATACTTTTGGAAGAAATGCAATTACAAGGCAAAAAAAGAATGCATGTTAAGGATGTTTTAAACGGTCTTCAACTCCAAGAAAATGCCAAAATGGGTTAAACCCCCGTAGTTATTGGGCTAGGCGAAATGTAAAAAAAGACCTACTTTATTAACAAACCTCTTGAGTTATCAACAAAATAAGGGATTTCCGCCCATTTTACTTGTGTTGGTCATAAATCCATATAAATTTGTTATCAGGTATAAAAATTATATTAATCACAATTAATTAATCACATTATGAACAAAACAGAATTGATCGATGCAATGGCAGCTGACGCTGGCATCACAAAAGCTGCGGCAAAAAAGTCATTAGAATCTTTCTTAGGAAATGTTGAGAGTTCTCTAAAAAAAGGAGATAGAGTTTCTTTAGTAGGTTTCGGTTCTTGGTCCGTATCTAAAAGAAATGCAAGAGAAGGTAGAAACCCATCAACAGGAAAAACTATCCAAATTGCTGCTAAAAATGTAGTTAAGTTTAAAGCTGGAGCTGATTTAGGTAAAGCTGTAAACTAAGATTTGCATACATATATTACGAAAAGCGCCCATAGTGGCGCTTTTTTATTTATTGATTTTTGAAATTAGGAGGATTTATCTTACATTAGGTTTATAATAAGTTAATATACATGGTCTCTTTAAAACCAACTAAGGGTAAATTGTTGATCGCAGAACCAACGTTAACGGGTGACGTATCTTTTAATAGGTCCGTTGTGCTGCTGGCGGAACATAATACTGAAGGTTCTGTTGGCTTTATATTAAACAAGCCTTTGGAGTATCAAATAAATGACTTGGTTACTGAAATTGAGTTACCCTTTCAAGTATATAACGGTGGTCCTGTAGAACAGGATAATTTATATTTTATACACAAGGTCCCACATTTAATCGATAATAGTGTGGAAATTTCAGATGGTATTTATTGGGGTGGTGATTTTGAAACGACCATAGAACTTATCAATAAAGAGATAATTTCAGAAGATGATATCCGTTTCTTTCTTGGATACTCCGGTTGGTCTTCACTGCAGTTAGATGAGGAATTGACCTCTAAATCTTGGATCGTAATCGAGAATGAGCACGAAAGTAGAATTATCCAAAAAGCGGCCAACGCTTTTTGGAAGGAAAATATGATACAATTGGGCGGTAATTATCTGCTGTGGTCAAATGCTCCAGAAAATCCGAGTCTTAATTAGACCGTTTTACCCAAGGATAAACGTGCCGCTGCATTTAGTTTTCCTATCAATGCCTTAGCTGCGGCATCATTGAAATTTTTCTTTCTGTATTTGGAAATGGACACGATACCATCAATACTATTGGTTAAAAATAATTCGTCCGCTTTTTGAAGTTCAAATGGTGAAATACTCTCTTCTAACAGTTGGTAATCCTCAAGTTTGGCAATAATATCCATTAATTTTTTCCTTAAAATCCTATTTAAACAACCATCTGTCAATGGCGGAGTTTTAATACAGTTATCTTTTACCAAAAAAATATTACCGTGTAATGTTTCCACTACCTGCTTACGTTCGTTCAACAATAAACAATCATCGTAATCGTTTTCGTTTGCATAAATTTCGGCAACGGTGTATAAAATTTTATTGGTGGTTTCCAGATTGGAAAGCATTGTTGAATTTTTATAAAAATCCTTATACAGGTCAACCTCATAATCACCGGTGTTCATTGTAAAAAAGGTATGCTCCAATTCTTTGGCTGTAATGACGTAAGAAATGGAGTTTACGTTTGCAGCATCCTTTTTTGTACTATTTCTGAAAACTGTAAATTTAATTTCATACCCTTTATCCGCATTTATTTTTGTTATCAATTTTAAAATTTCCGCTTCCATAAATTCCATGGTAAAGTTCATGGGTATGACCATCCTCAATATCCTCATGGACGACATTAAGCGCAAATAATGCTCCTCTAAGAAAAATACATCACCGTTAACGACCCTTACTCTTTCAAAAAGAGCATCTCCAAACTGTAAGCCCCTATTGTCCGCATTAAGTATAGGACCATTGCCCTCTACCAGTTCACCATTAAAATTGACCATAAAAAAAGCCTTAAAAATTTTAAGGCTCAAAGATACTGTAATTAGGAATATTATTAGGAAGAACCCAATACTTGCTTTAAATCCGAAACTTGGTTGGTCCATAGCATTTTAGATTCGTCTACTTCATCTTCATCCGCAAAATCCGTTATGAACAGTGAAACATCCTTCGTAATTTCATCTACAATAATTTTCATTTCAAAATAGCTATTGTCCTCGGCTTCGTCCCATGCAAAGCGCACGAACTCATCTGTTTTCCTTTTCAACAATTTAGCTTCTTCTTCTGCGCCATCCCAGATAAAGGTAAATGTCTCTCCTCTTGAATTTACATTGTCCGCAAACCATTCTGACAATCCAGATGGGGTAGCCAAATATTGATATAACATTTGGGGTGAAGACTGAATTACAAACTCTATTTCGAATTTTATTTTATCGCTCATTTATCTACTACTTTATTCAGAGCAATATATATATTTCTCAATGATAAAAAAATAAATGACCGCTATAAATTTTTTAAGTGGGTTTAGTTGAAGAACAAATAAATTACCACTATATTTGCAGCCGTTTAAAAATAATATGGCGAGGTAGCTCAGTTGGTTAGAGCGTCGGATTCATAACCCGGAGGTCGGGGGATCGTGCCCCCCTCTCGCTACTAATTATTACGTATTTAAAAACAACGGTTTAGTTTTCGCTAAACCGTTGTTTTATGCCCAGTTTTAAGGAGTTGATTACCTTTGAATACGAGAATGAATACAAAAGTGCAAACGATTTGTCCGTAAAAAGTAATTTTTCCGTCCCAAAAATATACTCAACCAATAGCGATTTGACAAAACGTTGGTACGTTTATTTCTCATTCTGTGACCCTAAAAATGGATAGCTAAAGCGGCAGACACACTTTATGGGAATGCCAATACCTATAAATCAAAAGAAGAAAGACTTTACGTACTGGTGACCTACAGAAAAGTCTTATTGAGGCTTCTAAAACATGGTTACGACCTTTATTCCGATAATATAGTGCTGCACCAAAGACTGAAAACCTAGTCTATCTATAATGTATGGTTAAATATCCCTCATATAGTCCTGCCAAATGACCAAAACATATTTTTCCTTTCCGTTATCGGTCTTTCTTAAAAATCCGTATTCATAGACAAATAGGTACACCTCCCCCTTTTGGTTTTTCCAATAGTGGGTAAAGAAATTTGGGTCAAAGCCTAATTCCAATAAAACATTGCTTCTGATAGTGACCTTACCGCCTTTATTATAATTTTTTAGAAGCTTTCTGTTCAGTTTTAATTGATTGTCCACTTTATTATAGAAACGTTCAGGTCGTTCCTTTTCTTTTTGGTATTGGTAAGCACTCTTGCAATGCAGATTGCAATATTTTTTATCCGTCCTCCCGGTAAGTGGTTTTTTACAATACAAACATTCATGTTGTAACCTCATTTCCA
The DNA here is from genome assembly GCF_030505015.1 of Maribacter confluentis. Classification (NCBI taxonomy): domain Bacteria; kingdom Pseudomonadati; phylum Bacteroidota; class Flavobacteriia; order Flavobacteriales; family Flavobacteriaceae; genus Maribacter; species Maribacter confluentis. The sequence goes on along the minus strand of NZ_JAUKUC010000001.1, from coordinate 4,167,692 downwards.
TGAATTTAAGTGAATACTTATACGAACATTATTCGATTAAGATACGATTAAATCATTTTCTTTAGTGAACTTGTAAAAAAAATGTCATGTTTAAAGGTAGAAGTATTACGCTAAAGCATTTAATGATCGATAACGTGAAACATATTGGACTCATTTTTAAATCTGACAAAGTGGTCCAAGCTCTTGTAGAGAAACTACCGAATATTTGCTGGAGTGAGGAATATGGAATGTACCATATCCGTAACAACAGAACCAATCTTAGAACTATTTTTAGTACGTTTCGCGGAGAGGTCTGGATTAACGGAAACTATTTTTTTGAAAATAATAGCGGCCTAAATCCGGAAAAACCCAATAATATAGACTGGTATAGAAACAGGAACCTTAAAGAAGGTCATAAGAGATGTCCGGAAGAATACCTGGATAAGCTGGAACTTAGAAAATATGCCGAGAACACTGTAAAAACCTATGTACACCATTTTGAAACGTTCATCAACTATTATTCCCATATAAAGCCCGAAGTCATAACTGAAATCGAAATTAGGAACTATCTGCAGGTTCTTACTAGAGAAGGACGCTCAACCTCCTATTTAAACCAAGCGGTCAACAGCATTAAGTTCTATTTTGAGGTAGTAATGGGTATGCCCAACCGATTCTATAAAATTGAACGGCCCATTAAACATAAACAATTGCCTAAAGTACTTTCAAAAAAAGAAGTTTTATTTTTAATAGACCATACCAATAATTTAAAGCATCGTTGTATCGTCTCCCTTCTATATTCTGCGGGGCTACGTAGAAGTGAGCTGCTACACCTTAAATTGGAAGATATCGATAGCAAGAGAATGCTTATCCTCGTAAAGGACGCAAAGGGAAACAAGGATAGAATGACCGTACTGAGCCCTACCCTATTAAAGGAACTTCGTACTTATTACAAGCAATACAGACCCAAGGTCTTTCTTTTTGAAGGACCAAAACAGAAGGCCTATACGGCATCCAGTGTACTTAAACTTATTTCTATGGCCGCCAAAAGAGCGGGAATCTATAAAAAAGTAACTCCCCATATGCTCAGGCACAGTTTTGCCACACACCTTATTGAAGACGGCATTGACATACGGCATATACAATTATTATTGGGTCATAGTTCTACCAAAACTACGGAAATTTACACCCATGTGGCGGAAACCTCCTTTAATGGTATAAAAGATCTCTTATCTTAGTTCCGCATATGAAATATATATAGATCATATGATCTATATTCTTACGTTGCCAGTAATTTGAATGAACCACTTCAATATCATATCAAGTCTAATTTTATTCGGATTATCAATCCTATGTTTTTGGCTTCCTTTTAAGAACAGAAATAAAAAAACTGGAATTGTAACTGGAACTATTTTGAGCTTATTAATTGCTTGGACTATATTGGCGGAACTAGAATTTCTTGTGATTTTTATTTGGCCATTTATTTTGGCCTTTCAAATTGTATTTCTGACTTACTGGATATTTAGAGTATTTAAAAGACCGAAAACTGGAAAATATGTTTCGTTATTGCTGACTTTTGGTTTCATATTATTATTTATGTCACCTTGGATTAGTGACTGGACTTTTAGTAAAAATGACGCAAGGAAATTATTAGCGGAACATAACATTGAGCTAAAAGACGACTTTAAAATATTGAAAAATGAAAGTGGTGGATTTATGGATTACGCACATACTCTAAAAATCCAAATTTCGGAATCAGATAAAGTAAGGATAGCAAAGCAAATTAGGGAATCAAAAGAATTTTTGGAGTTTAAAGATTACAAAAAGGATTTTCCATCAGCAAACTATGAGACTTTTGAAAAATTGAATTACGAAACCGAAAATCACTTGAATAGAGAATATTGGACTGAAAAACCAATTGGAGATGGTACAACTCACTTTTATCTTCAATTATCAAAGACTAAAAACGAATTGCAATATATTGGAACTGATTATTAAAAAACTACTGGCAACAAAACCTATAAACAATACGGGCTTAGGTCTTAAACGCTAAGGTTTGCGTATTTTTATGAAGTCGCGAAATCTTTGGGATTTCGCTTTGACATCAAAAAAGAAAAAACAAAACCAAAAGATTTCGCTACGTGCGTGGCGGAAAGCAAACGCTAGTTTGCTCCCGTACTGTTCATAGCTAAACCGTTAGCCGTAATAAGCTCTTAAAAAATTAGAGCAACTTCTACTCCACTCCTTTTTTCCTTTTACGTGCTAAAAAAACAAACAGTTCGCAAGTAGTAACGTTTATCAGAAAAGCAAAAAATCTTCAGTTTTGTATTTTAAGTCTGCCCAAATCTTTTGGTTTGTGTTAAAAAAAGAGCAGCTTTCAGGGTCTTCCCTTTTGCCGCCAGTACGCAATCTGTGCGCAATCGTTACGCAGTCGGACTTTTGGCTTGTCACTATTTGTTTAAGTTAAATAAGCCTTCTAAACTATGTTTATCTCAACAAGGTTTGTCGCTGGATGGAAAAAGCGGCAAAATCTACGGGTATTGTTCTTTTCGCTTGTCTTTATTGAGGTTGAGTCGGGTTGCTTAATACCGCTAACAATACCTAAAATTAATTGCTCCGGATTTTCCGATGGAAAATCTAGAGCTATTTTGCTATCTTAGTTCGCGATGGGAAATCCTGCCGGATTTCACAACGCAACTAATCTTAGCTTAAACGTTGTAAACAATTATGAACGAGAGCGAAAATTATTTTAGAATTTCTAAAAATGGACACGTTCATACTTTGAGCGATAGGATTCCTCTCAAATGGAAAGAGTTAATAATCTGGACTTCTGCATCTTTCATATTTTTGATTATTGTTTTCGGCTGGTTAGTCGGAATTTTTATAGCGACATTGACTTTAATAGGATACACGCTTTATCGATTTGCATCTTGGATTTACTACTCGGAAGTGAAAATTGACGAGAAAAGCGGAAAAATAACACGTCTAAAAAAAATATTTGACCAAACTCAAAAAACGGAATTGATAGATGACAAATTTGACCCAAACCGATTTGAATTCACGGAATTAAATCGTAGTGGAAAAACAAAATTTTTAATGAATTATCGGACTTATAAAAACAATGAGTTGCTAATTTTAAAAAACCAAGCAGACAAAGAATTGATTGAAAAATATATTGCGGAAAAAATAACTGTTTACAACACGGTGTATAATTAATTGCTGCGGAATTTCCTCGCCGGAAATTCACTCGAATTAATTAACTTAGTGCCACAGCGGAATGTTTCTCGCGAACCATCCCGCAACTAACCATACACCAACCGTTACCAACTATTTAAAAAAATATTGCAGTAAGCTCGAAATGCGAAAATTTAATTTTACAATTATTATTATTTGTTTAATAATTCTCTTTATAAATATTTTCTTTTTCACTGGAGAATCTGGTATAGGAATTGGTATTTTATGGATGTATACATTCTACCCCACAGTTATTATCTGCGGTTTTTTATTAGCCCTCACTCTATTTATAGGAATTGTTGGAAAAGAGCTTTTAAAACCCTACACAATTCTTAACATAGTGATTATATGTCTGACTGGAACTTCCCCTTTTTGGATAAATTGACTGTCCATTATTCACAAGTCGAATTACTATTTAAACGCAATCTGAACGCAGATGGATTTTACTCGAACGCAACTGTTACGGACGGACCTCATATTCGAGCCGATAAAATAATAGTAACATAAAATGGCACACTCAAACGTAAAAAAACAGTTGGTAACAAATCCTATAATTAATGCGGACTTGTGTCTTATTCATAAGGTCTGTGTATATTTATAATGTCGCTAAATCTGTTGGATTTAGCTTTGGACAGAACAAAAAACAAATCAAAACCAAAAGCTTTAGCTTGGCGCGTAGCTCGAAATCCGTCGGATTTCCGCACCGCACTAATCATAGCCTAGACGTTACCTGCAAGCTGAAAAATGAGCGACAAAAAAGAAAAAAATCAAATTGATATTTTTAAATCAGTAAAGTCAGAGGCTCTAACTGAACTAACACCTGAACTTTTAGAATCTGGACTTGATTTAATAACTGAATCGGACGTATTAAAGGATATTCCTGTATTTGGAATTGGATTTAAAGGTTATAGTCTATACAAAAAAATAACGGAGTCTTTTTTCACCAAAAAGTTGCTCAAATTTCTGATTGAATTAAATGAGATTCCGTTATCAGACCGTGAAAATTTCATTAATGAATTGGAATCAAAAAATGAAACGAATAAAGCAGGAGAAAAACTACTCATAACTCTGAATAGATTAAACGACGATGAGAAAGCGACTATTATTGGAAAGCTGTTTAAAAAAACAATTATAGGAAAATTGGAGTATAAAGATTTTAATAGACTGACTTACATTATTGACAATGCTTACATAGAGGATTTAAAATTGTTGGAAAATAATTATCATCTTGGATATATAAGTGATGATATTAAATCAAACTTACACCAAATAGGACTTATAAAGCAATCAATTTCGGATGTTAAAAGACAAAAACAATTTCAAATTAGAGTTGGAGGAAATGGAGATGATGTACAACCTAAACTGATTTATAAAATTAACGATATTGGCTCAAAATTTATTGAATTCGGTTTTGATAAATAAAGCCAGCAGGTAACACCGTGTATAATTAATTGCTTTGGTCGTTGATTATTTGGAAAATTCCTTCGGAATTTTCTCGGGTTCGTATTTGTTTGCTAAATTAGTTGCTGAAACACGCAACTAACCATACACAACAACGTTGTAAGTAATTTGCCATCGCTAATGTTCTTTTAGCTGAGGATTACCTGAGTTATATTGTGGATATAAAAAGTCGGAATCTCTAAACGGGCAGAAAAGGATTAAGGTAATATTCGACTCTTTCGGCGGATATTTCCCAAGTAGTTTAGCTTTCAGCGTTGGGAGCTCGCTCACAAAACGTTGACACGTTAAAAACTACTTGTAAAAGGACGGTAAAAATTTTGAGAAAGTCAAATTTTAAGCGGGATTTTATTGTTTTTCTGCCCGTTTAGAGGAATTTAAGTTCCGTTTTACACTAATCATATTAGCTATATAAATTAATGTAAAACGGGAGGCTCAACAAAAAGAGTCTTTATTATTCTCTTATGGCAAACTATAAATGGTTATTATTCCTAATTTTAGGGAAAAGTAAAATTAAAATAAAACCACTTACAACAGGTATTATAAGTAATGGCCCAAAAACATATTAGCCTGGAAAGGGGCCACTACTTATACACCAGTCGTTGGCAAACATTTTAAAAGATAATAACATGAATTATAATTTCCACGGACCAGATGATGAAGATTTTGATTTTCCAGACCTTCCGACTGAAAACCCATCACCAGACACGACCGAAATTGATATAGATATTTAAAGTGTTGTAAAAAACGCTATAATTAAATACAATGGAAATAAAACTGCAACAGCTATCATGTTGTTTTTTAGTTTGCCTTGTCGTTTCTCGTTTTTAATTAAGTTGTAATCTATTTTTTCTTGCACGACTTCAATGTCCTGTATTATGAACGCAAGATAATTTTCATTGCCATTTAATTTTGGATTGTTCAAAAATTGAGGTAAAGCTAATTTTTTAGGGATTCTCCCTTTTTGCATAATTTTTCGAGGAAAAATTAACCTACCTAGTTGGATTAAAATAAAAACCAAAACAGCGACAAAGCAGAAATTTAATAAGATTATTTTTTCAAAACCTCCTAAAACCATTTTATTAAAAGTGTATCCAATAACGGCCGATAGTACTGCAAACAAAAGTAATATGATGGAATAGGCCCGACTTGTAATTTTGTTAGATTCGACCAAAGTATAGTCCAAATAATCCTTTGCTTCACTAAGAATAAATTTTACCGACTCAATGGGAATGGATTTCCAGTTAGACTTATCAATTTTGAATTTGCTCATATATTGTAAATTTAATTAATACTGTAAATAAAAACGATTTGCCAACAAAACCTATAATTAATTGCTTGAGTCTTTGCCAGTCCGAAAATCCTAAACGGATTTTCTAATTAAGCGTGTATTTATTGTATTTTGGGCTATGAACACGCAACTAATCATAGCTAAACCGTTGTAAAACATTTGACCAAACCAATGTCAGCAGATAAAACAAAGGACTTTTCTCATATTAAATTTGGATTTCGAGGAGAAGGAATTATATACAAACTGAATGGAAAAGAATATGAATTAAATTCTACGTGGATAAATGGAATTAGAATTCAGTTTGACGATTTGACAAATACAGGCTTAAACGAAAAGCAGAAAACCAAAATGTTTGCGGAAATTATTCAGTTCGTTAACCAAAAAGATAATGAAAAACCAATAATCTGTTATAATTCGGACTATAAAGACGCGGAATTATGGAAAAGACTCTCGACTGAATTTCGCTCTGAAATTAAAGATATAGAGATAAGTAATGTCAAAAAAGACAATATTGCACTATATAAAAATATGTCGGAAGATTTAAAAACTGGAATGGCTGAAATCAATATTAGAGGTCTGAAATTAAAAACGGTTAAGGATTTAGACAAACATTGGAATAAAATAAAGTTTACAAAAGATAATGAATCAAATGAAAAAGTTACCTTTTGGGACAAATTAAGAGCAAAACTGAATTAAAAAACGTTTTACAACACCGTATATAAAAAATTGCTGGTGTTGTACTAAAACAAAGGTCGTTGCACGTTTGCTACGTCTGATTTTCCTTCGGAAAATCCTCGCACGCAAACCCGCAACTTTCCTTATACAAACACGTTATAAAACATTTCTACGCAATTTATACTGATTAGAATCGTTTTTTAAGCACTAATCATTTAAAATAATCGGAAATGCATAAAATTTATTTCTTTACCTATTTGTTATTTTTTTCCTTATTTGCTTTCGGACAAGTAAATATTGGAAATGGAAGAGGAGCTGGCAACTTATGGGTTGGAAATCACAGTGAAAAAACATTTGAAAAATTAAAAACGACGTCAACAAATTTTGTTCTACCGGATATTTGCAATAAAAATGAACTTAAAGATATTATTGAATCTGTTTGGACCTTTAATCCGATTTCCTTTATCACATTTGATGAACTAAAATCCAACAAAGAAAAATATATTTCCTCAGATCAAATTAACATCTATATAATAAATACGGATTACACCGTTTCCAAGGGAATAGAAACCGTAGGTTACTTCAATAAATTTGTTTTTTACGTCTTCGCATATAAAAACGTACACACGACAAAAAAAGGTGAATTTGATTACGACCATATGGATATGGCCGAAATATACCTTTCAAGGGATATGTTATACGCTGAAGACCAAGAGGATACTTATTGTTTAAGACTCGGTTTAATAAAGAACTATTTTCAAGAATTAAACAGGCGATTAACCAATTCCCAAAACTTAAAAATGAATGACGGAATTGTCAAAGAGGACAAACTCGCTTCTTTGGCCACAGAAACACTACATATACCCTGGGCAGTTGGTTCAGATATTCCAGATAAAAACCGTGAAAATATACAAAAACAACTAGATAAAGTTTTAAATGCATATGAGCATCCCTATAAATTGATTTCCTATGAAGAACTCAATCATAAAATACTGAACAATGAGGACTTCATTTACTTGAACGAAAATCAGTTCAGTAAATTTAAAATTCTCACGATTGCCAAAAGTCTGGACGGTGAAATGATTTATTTAAACGTAGAAAGCAAGTATAGGGTTAAGCCTTCCGATATGGGCAAAATCAGTAAAATAATTTCAAAATCTTTGTGAAACTCCCTACTGAATTTAGTTCTCTAGTCATGTTTCTAGGTCGTGGAAATTGAAAAAACGTTTTACAACACGGTGTATAATTAATTGCGGTCGGATTTCCCAAAGGGAAATCACTGCAATCAATTATCTTTAAAGTCAGGCGGACATTTTCCGTTGAAAAAGTCCGCAACTAATCATACACGAACCGTTGTAAGCAAGGTAAAAATTGAATCTATAAATGGAGAGTGAATTTAACGAAAGAATGTCAAACTCATCTGACAAAGAATTGTTTGACATATTAAATAATAAAGAAAGTTACCAAGAAACAGCATTTAATTCTGCAATTAACGAACTGAATAAAAGAGGGTTTTCTGAAGAAACGGCTCCTGCTCTGAAGGAATATGAAGAGAACCAACGAAATGAAAAACTGGAATTAGAAAGACATCAAAGTCTTCCTGAATTATATTCTCAAAAATCTATTGTAATTTTTTCTGCATTTTTTACTGCAATTTGCGGAGCAATTATGATGACATATAACTTTAGAAAATTAGGGAATAAAGGAAAATCAAATTCAGTCTTAGTATTTGGACTTGTTTACGCATTGTCGTTAATATTTCTTATAAGTCTGACTGATGTAAATATGGTACGACTGATTTTACAAATCGTTGCTTTAATTGGTGGATTTGTGTTGGTTTTAAAATTTGGAAAATTTTATCCAGCGGATTTAGAACATCGGAATAAACCTATTTGGAAAATATTGATTTATTCTTTAATAATTTCATTAAGCTTAATTGCGATATCGACATACATTTACATGAAAATGAGTAACTGAATAAACCCAGCTTACAACAAAACCTAAACGTAATGCGGACTTTAGGGCTAAAACCAAAGGTCTGTGTATATTTATAAAGTCGCTAAATCTTATGGATTTAGCTTTGGACAAAAAAAGAAATAGTAAAACAATAAGCTTTAGCTTCGTGCGTAGACGGAAACGAAAAGTTTCCTTGCATCCGCACTACGCTTAGCTCAAACGTTACCCACCATTTGAAAAATAATTATGAGAACGCTAACAAATATCCTGATATTATTATTATCCGTTTCAGTTTTCGGGCAAACATCTGAAATTAATCTAAGCGAAACTATTCTAAAAAATCTGGATAAAATTTCGATTGATATCGTGGACAATACTTATCTGTATGTTAATGATGAAGATTCTAACGAACTTTTCTATTATGCTCTAAAACCAAAAAAGAAAATTAAAGGAACTCTTATTTTATTGCCGCCAACAGCAGAACGTGCAGAAGATGTAATGAATAATAATGCCAAACTAGCTGAACTTGCATATGAAAATGGCATTTTACTAATAATTCCATCTATTAATTACAACCTCTATCTTGATAAAACTACAATGGCATTTTTAAATACAACTTTTGAAAAAGCTATATCCAAATATCAAGCCCCAAAAGAAAAAATAATAGTAGGAGGATTTTCTTTAGGGGCTATGAATGCAATTAGATATGTGGAAATCTCTAAAGAAAATCCTGATTTAACTTCTATTCAGCCCGTTGGAGTTTATGGAATTGACCCACCGCTAGATTGGGTTCGACTTTACAATTCATTTTTAAGAACAAAAGAATTGAATTTTTCAGAACCAGCCGTAAATGAATCAACGGTTTATTTAGAAAAACTTGAAAAAGAATTTGGAGGCTCGCCAGAAAAAGTACCAAGTGTATATATTAAAAATTCAATGTATTCAAGGACTGAAAAAAACGGAGGAAATGCGAAATTTTTAATTGAAACGCCAATTAGAATTTATGCCGACCCAGATATTGAGTGGTATTTAAAAGAAAGACAGAGGGATTTATACGACATTAGTGTTTTAAATCAATCAGCAATGATTAATCAACTACAGATTATGGGCAACAAAAATGCCGAGTTAATTACTGCTTTAGGTAAAGGATTTAGAGCTAACGGAATGCGACAGCCACACTCTTGGTCAATCGCCGAACCGAAAGGATTAATTGAATGGATTATTGACATACTGCAATAAAAACGGTGGGTAACAATGTATAAAAAAAATAGGGCGAATAAGTGCTTAAAAAAAGGCTTAGGCGTACTTGCGAAGTCGCCAAATCTTTTGATTTGGCTTTTAGGGAAATAATATAAAAACAAAATACAAAAGATTTGGCTTGTAGCTATATGTAAAGAACATCGCTTACCAACTGCCCTACTTTTCTTATACTAACCGTTGTGTTTCATTATGACCAACCAATAATCAATGATAAAATTCTTTAGAAAAATTAGACAAAGTTTGCTTTCAGAAGGAAAAACTGGAAAATACTTAAAATATGCCATTGGAGAAATTATACTTGTTGTTATTGGAATTTTGCTTGCACTGCAAATAAATAACTGGAATGAGGAACGAAAAGAAAATTTAAAAGAGCACGCAATTCTCAAAAGGCTGGTCAAAGAATTTAAATCTAACCGAAAACAACTGCGCGAAAAGATTGAAAGCAGAAATGATATCAATCAAAATTGTAATCGTTTGCTGACTTTTTATTCAGAACCAGAAAACGCCCGATTGGATAGTATTCTATTGTATTTGGGGAGTGTTGTTCCCACCACATTTGATCCTATCCAGAATGATTTGGTCAAATCTGGTAGCATTGAAATTGTAAGGAGCGAAGAGTTAAAACAGTTGCTTATTAATTGGAGTACAGATGTCATTCAACTTAAGGAAATTGAGCAAATGTATCTAAGGTATTACGAAACGGCCTTTACATCTTATATTAACGAAAAAGGTATTCAACGCGATTTAGCAAATTATTTTTGGAAAAAAGCAAGTTCATCAAGCTTATTGGAGACTAAAGAAATTAGCAATCCAATTCCTGGAAATTCCAAAATCAGTAAAATCAGCAAAGAACAGTTGCTGTCCGACCCAAAACTCGAAGGAATAATAACATGGAGTTTGAATTTAAACACCTTTAACAATCTCGAAGGCCAAACTTTAATGAAGCGAATAGACTATATTATTGAAGTTTTAGAATCTGAAATTGAAAAATAACGAAAGCACAACAATGGCTATAATTCATTGTGGTTTTGTGCCACACCAAAATTTAGGTATTAATCAACGGCTGACTTACCAGCGGACTCATCCAGCGGATGATTCCACAACGAAATCATAGCCGAGACCGTTGTAAAACATTATGAAAAAGAAATACGTCTATTATATCGTAATCATATTTCTTATTGGTATTGGACTTAATTATCTTGGAATATTTGGACTTGGAATTGCGAGCATGTCCGAACAGCATGAAAGAGAAAAAAGGAGAAAAGCAAATCAAATCCCCCAAGAGCAATGGGTTGCTGAGGAACAATACACTAATTTTCATGAACCTAAAATAGATAGTTTGCTAAAAACAAATCCAAGTCAAGCAATTATTTACATTGATCAAATTATCCGAAAATATCCCAAAAAAGACTTTCTAAATATCTATAAAGGTACAGGTCTTTACAAACTGGATTCTTTTGAACTCGCTCATCAAGAGTTTAAAAAGGCAATGGAAAAGGCAGGTTACGAATATCCAACGGCATTGGGAAATTCTGGCTGGGCTTTGGCCAAAATGGAAAGGTATGATGAGGCTATAGCAGAATTCAAAAAAGCAATAAAGGACAATACAGATTACATTTATGATTTAGCATTAGTCTATGAAATGAAGGGAGATTTTAAAAGTGCTATTGAACTTTATCAAGAGGAAATTAAAAGGATTGAAACCAAGAATCCTCTGAATTCTAAAATAGACCCGAATATTGTAAATCAGATTGAAGGTCTAAAAAATAAGATTCAGGAAATGAATAATAAATAACGTTTTACAACACGGTGTATAATTAATTGCGGTCGGATTTCCCAAAGGGAAATCACTGCAATCAATTATCTTTAAAGTCAGGCGGACATTTTCCGTTGGAAAAGTCCGCAACTAATCATACACGAACCGTTGCCAGTAATTTGAATGAACCACTTCAATATCATATCAAGTCTAATTTTATTCGGATTATCAATCCTATGTTTTTGGCTTCCTTTTAAGAACAGAAATAAAAAAACTGGAATTGTAACTGGAACTATTTTGAGCTTATTAATTGCTTGGACTATATTGGCGGAACTAGAATTTCTTGTGATTTTTATTTGGCCATTTATTTTGGCCTTTCAAATTGTATTTCTGACTTACTGGATATTTAGAGTATTTAAAAGACCGAAAACTGGAAAATATGTTTCGTTATTGCTGACTTTTGGTTTCATATTATTATTTATGTCACCTTGGATTAGTGACTGGACTTTTAGTAAAAATGACGCAAGGAAATTATTAGCGGAACATAACATTGAGCTAAAAGACGACTTTAAAATATTGAAAAATGAAAGTGGTGGATTTATGGATTACGCACATACTCTAAAAATCCAAATTTCGGAATCAGATAAAGTAAGGATAGCAAAGCAAATTAGGGAATCAAAAGAATTTTTGGAGTTTAAAGATTACAAAAAGGATTTTCCATCAGCAAACTATGAGACTTTTGAAAAATTGAATTACGAAACCGAAAATCACTTGAATAGAGAATATTGGACTGAAAAACCAATTGGAGATGGTACAACTCACTTTTATCTTCAATTATCAAAGACTAAAAACGAATTGCAATATATTGGAACTGATTATTAAAAAACTACTGGCAACAAAACCTATAAACAATACGGGCTTAGGTCTTAAACGCTAAGGTTTGCGTATTTTTATGAAGTCGCGAAATCTTTGGGATTTCGCTTTGACATCAAAAAAGAAAAAACAAAACCAAAAGATTTCGCTACGTGCGTGGCGGAAAGCAAACGCTAGTTTGCTCCCGTACTGTTCATAGCTAAACCGTTGCCACCAATTAGAGAAATGACCACAGAAGAAATCTACAAAAAAGCAAATAGCGTTGTCGGAATTGAAGGAATGACAGGAAACGAACGCCTTTATGTGAGTGGATTAATGTACGAATTTGACAAAGCCAAAAAGTCGGACAAATACAAAGCTCGAACAATACTTCAAGCATTAAAATTTGACGAACTCTCAATTGGAAGAATAGTTGGATTCTCAATGGATTCTCTGAAATATCCTAATGCTTGGGATTTTCCGAATGAAAACTCAAATGAACAAGAAAATGAAAATAAAGCTACTTTGGAATATTCGAACCTTAATGAAGTTGGAATGGGTGCACCATTGAGCGGAAAATGTAAAATCAAACTCAATGACAATAAGGAAATTCTGATTCCCGAAAATTGTGGTGGACCAGCAATCTGGACTCGAAACGGACAAAAAGTTGCAATACCGATTTGGGACAGGTCATTATTTAGCGGAACATTCCAAAAAATCGGAATTTTGGACTTGAAAAACCAAACGCTGACTAAATACAAAAAGAAATTTCGAGTTTTGGATTTAAGGTCATTTAGTGGAAACAATATTGTTGGATTTGACAGCCCAATACACAAAATGAAAAAACTTGAATTTGATTATATTAACGAACCGATTGAAAAAGTTATCGGAATAAAATAACTGGTGGCAACAATGGCTATAAGTAATTGCTTGTTCCCGCCTACTTTTGAAAATCCTCGCGGATTTTCAGTTTGGTGTGTACTTGCAAAGTTATGTGCTAAACCACGCAACTACTCATAGCCGAGACCGTTATCTTCAATTGCTCAAAAATAATTTAATGAATATGAAAGAGATATTTCAGTTCTTTTCAGTTGTTATAATTTTCTCAACTGTCTTAACGGCTCAAAATCTTGAACCGGAGATGGTGTATCCAGATACTTTAAGGAGTAATAATGATTCTGTATATATTAATAGTCCAAAATGGGACAAAGAATTGAGGTTAGGCATATCAAAAGCAGATACTATTAATTGGGGAACATATGGTTACAAAGAAGTTTATTTCGAGATTTGGACCGATTTGGATACTATTAAAATCCCTCATGTAAATTACCCATTTGAACAACTAATTAAGATTCCATTAGTTTCTTCAAAGGACACAACACTTTGCATTTTAAGGTTTCAATCCATCACCTCCAATTTTGACGATAACTATGTTTTAAAAAACCAGGGAAAAGCAAGTTTTGAAATACCAGAGGTCTATGAACTCGCGAACATAATTCTCTATTTGAGTGAATGTTCCAAAAAAACGAATAATCATCCTGAAAATACAACATATATTAAAAATTTGGAAAATCATTTTGGGGCATTTAAAAACCATAAACTGATTCAAATCTTAAACAAGAAATGTTCTAATTCAGATTTTTGGAATACCTATTATGGCTTTCGAGAAAACAGTTTAGCCTTTAAATTCGTTGAAGAAAATTTAACCTACGATACTCCGTATAAACATGTTTATTGGGACAATTCAGGAATTATGGGTGGTCAATTCAGGAATATGCTCTATCTAATTCAAGATTTCGCGCAACAATCAAACTTTAGGGAATTTTATAATCAAAATATTGACTTTTACAACAGCCTAAAAGAAAGGGAATCAAAACTACTTCCCATCAATCAAATGTGGGATTGGATTGAGAAAGAATTTCCACAAAGAATGGATTCCTACAAAATTATTTTTTCACCACTTATAGATGGCTCGCATAGTACTCAAAAATTCCAAAAGGGTTTTTTCAAAGATCCTGAATTTCAGGAATCTGTCATGTTCATCAATTCTACAGAAAGCATTGATTCCAACCTTGAATATTCAGAGGAACTAAAAGAAGGACTAATGTCTGGAATAGTATTCACCGAAATTGACCATAATTATGTGAACCCAACAAGCGACCAACATATTCAACAAATAAAGTCGATATTTCATAATAAAGATTTTTGGGCAACCAAAGATGCGCAGAAAAATTATAGTAGCGAATATGCCATATTCAATGAATATATGACTCACTCAGTATTTTGTGTTTATATAACAGAGCATTACCCTGAGAAACTGGCAAATGAAATTATCGACAAGAGGATTACGCTAATGGAAAGAAGAGGTTATCCTAAATTTAAAGTGTTTAACAAAAAAATTATAACTCTTATGAAAGATAATCCTAGAACGATATTTCAATCTTATGATGATATATTAAACGCCATGAAGTCGATTATATAAACTTATGGATTTCCTACTCAAACGCAAGTGCTAAGCTGATGGACTTTACTCAGGACGCGTAAAAATGGAAACGGAATTGAAAGCTGCTTACTGTTACGTATCGCAACAGAAGATAACAAAACCTAAACGTAATGCGGACTTTAGGGCTAAACCGAATGGTCTGTGTATGTTTATAATGTCGCTAAATCTTATGGATTTAGCTTTGGAACAAAAAAATAAATCAAAACAATAAGGTTTAGCTTCGTGCTAAGACGGAAACGAAAAGTTTCCTTACTTCCGCACTACGCTTAGCCGAACCGTTGTAAAACATTTAAAAAAATGAAAAATCTTTTAATAAGTATCTTTCTAGGTACTTTATTCAATAGCATATTGGGTAATTTCATGACAATTCCTGAAGGAGGTGCAGGTGTAATTATTACTCTGATTTTTGCAGCATTCTCATATATCTCTCTATCATTATATAAAAATAGAAAAAGAAAGAAAAGAACATTTTTGCAAGATAAGCTTGATAAAAATACCACTAAAACTGACTGATACTTTAAGATTTGTAAATGCATATACTAGTGAATTTCGATAAAGGAATCTCTCTCCTTTATCATATCTTTTGTTATTCATTTTATAGTATCTTCAAACTAGAAATCAAACATACCAGTTCAACCGTTTTATAACATTTAAATAAATATTATGCCAGACGAAGAAAATGACTCTAACGAGCAAGAAAATCCACCTTTAAGAGATACTACGATATACATTGACAAGGAGGAAAAAATTGGACCAAAAGATACAAAGTAGTTAGAATTGTAATTACAGAAAGTCCTATAACTAAAATCTTATTAGCTTTCATAAATCTGGAATGACGGATTTTATGGGATTCTAGTGACTTTTCTATGGCTTTTTCTAAGCTGTAAACTCTGTTTCTCACCAAATTTAATTCGTCGGAATTACTATCTCCTGAAATAATATCTGATTGTAGTAGTTGATATGGATTTGTTCCGTTAACACCTGTTTTTAATGGTAGTATGTTTATATATAGAACCCAAATAACCCAGCCTATTAACACCACTAAACCTAAGGCAATGTAAAAAAGCAAATCAAGTTTATTTTCGGTAATAGACTTTATTGAATAGCCAGAGATTATAATGAAAAAACTAATCAAAATCCTCATTAAGCCATTGGACTTGTCAGTTATTACATCTTCAATTTTCTGTATTCCATACAAACTTTTTTCTGCCTCTTCCTTAATGAGGAAAAGCGTTTCTTTTTTTGCTTGGTATAATATTTCTGTGTTCATAATTGTAAATTTAAATAATTGCGTGTTAAAAAACGTTTTACAACAAAACCTAAACGTAATGCGGACTTTAGGGTAAAACCGAAAGGTCTGTGTATATTTATAAGGTCGCTAAATCTTATGGATTTAGCTTTGGACAAGAAAAATAAAAACTAAACAATAAGCTTTAGCTTCGTGCGCAGACGGAAACGAAAAGTTTCCTTGCCCCCGCACTACGCTTAGCCGAGACGTTGTAAGCAATTTAAGAAAAACAATGAACACTAAGTTTAAAATTGAATTATTTGATGAAACCGAAGTTGAGAGACTTCCGATTCACTATAAAACAATTGAATACTTTGAAAAATTTGTGGCGGAAAATATACTGTCGGAATTTAAAATTATTCTCAATACTAAATGGATTCATAGTTTCGGAATATTCTTTGACTCTGCCGATTATAAAAATATCCCAGAACACTTGAAAAGTTTTGACGGAATTGAAAAATATTTAGTAATTCTTCCACCAAACACATTTTCAAAAGAATCAATTAAAAGTTATTCCGTTCAATTTTTCGCTTCTAAAATAAAAGACAATCCAAAAGGAGAATTTATTGGATTTTGTGAGATGATGTTAGATTATATCGAAACATTTTTTGTTATGAATTATAAAAAAGTAAAAGAAACCGATTTTATAAATATCCGACAAAATGTTGATTGGGAATATTTGAAATCTATTAAATACCCAGCGGATTTGAAAGACCAACATTTCGTGGGTAAATGAAACAAAAACTGCTTACAACACGGTGTATAAAACATAGCTAATAAAGGCTAAACTGAAAGGTTTGTGTTTTATTTGCTTAAACCACCAAATTTTTAATTTGGCTTTAAAACTGAAAATTAAAACAAAATATAAAAATTTGGCTCAGTGCTAAATCGAAAATATAGTATCTTTTAACACGCTACGATTTCATACACTGAGCCGTTAGGCAACATTAGAACAGAGAATTATGGATAGAAAAATCATTTACTTTCTTTTTTTAAGTTTTTTTCTACAGGTTAAGGTTTCTGCACAAAACAAGCAAAAGTCTGGAATTGAAATTATTGACATCTCTCAAAAGCAGATTGAATTAATGAATATGCTTCAAAATGAGCCTGTTGAAAAACGAAATGCAATATTAATTGACTCAATTTACAAACCGAACAGCTATTTGTGGAACGGATATTTAGGTAGCGAATCGGATTTTACAGATTGGGTAAACAATATTGCATACAAAGAATTAGAATCCTACAATACAAAAGCCAATAGCATCGACCTTTCAAAACTTAATCAATACTTTTTTGAGACAGTTCGAGAAATGGAAAAATTTACTGGTAAAAAACCGAAAGGAAAATGGTATATATTCTTCGGACCTAAATGGACAAACTTAGGCGGATTTGATGACGGAACGATGCTCATTGATTTAGCGCACGAGTCGAATAAAAATCTTGAGGACATTAAAATTTTCTTCCCTCACGAAATAAATCACCAAATTTATTCCGACACAATGGAACAGGAAAACAATGCGGTTCTATATAGAATTTTGGACGAAGGATTTGCTTGCTATGTTAGCTACTTATTTCATGACGGCAAAACTATAATAGCCGAAGAATTAGACTTCACGGAATCGGAATATAAGGCTTGTTTGGAAAACGAAAAAGAGCTTACTAAACTTTTAAAGAAAAACTATAAATCTAACAACGAGAAGCTAAGCGACAATTTTGCCAATCGAGGCTACAAATTTTCAGAAAAACTACCAGGCGCAGTTGGCTATTATATTGGATTTAGAATAGTCGATGAATTTGTCAAAAGAAACGGAAAAGATTCTTGGAAAAAGATTTATGAAATGTCACCTAAAAAAGTTTTGAGAAAAAGTAAAATATTGAAATAATAACGTTGCCTAACAACGTGTAAGCGCAATAACGGCTGAATTTACCACTCGGAAATTCAACTCGTTTTTGCTAAATTAGGTGCGTCAGCGGAAAATACTCGCGCATTTTCCCGTTACTGACGCTTACACAAAACCGTTGTAAAACATATTAAAAGACCCACTTCAAATAAATGAAAGTTTACGTAAAATGTCCTAAATGTGAAAATGAACTCGGATATTCAACAAATGCGAATACTCGAGTGGAGTTTGCGATGCAAGACGGAGAGAATAAAAAACTGACTTGTAAAAATTGTGGACGGACTACGGATTTTCACGTGGACGAACTTAACGCAAAAGAATCGAATTTAGCGAAATTTGGTGCCGGACTTATTTTCTTAATTGGCACACCACTTATGTTCTTATTTGTAAGCCCAATATTTACAGGAAGTCGGAATCATTATGTAATTTTCATAGTTGGAGGATTTTTACTTGTCCCAGTAGTCGCATACGGAATTATAAAAAAACAAGACCAAGTAAGAGTTAGTTCCTTCAATCGGAAAAAACTAAAGGGACGGATTCACAATATCTAAAAAATACATTTTACAACAAAACCTCCTATGAAAAGCCCTAGTCCAAATCCTCTAAAGTTCAATTAAAGAATGACTAGTGTAATTTTTGTTTTATTGGCTTTTGTAGTAATCATATTGATTGCTTTTGGTATTAAGAGAAGTGATAGAAAAATTTTCGACATCTTAGCCTATTCAATTATCGGAGTAGGATTGTTAACGGGTTTGTTTTTCTTGTGGTTTATGATGATGTTTGGAAAGGGGTATGGGGTTTGAATTTAAGATGTTTATGGATTTCATTTATAATAGTAAAAGTTCAAATAAAGGATGAACTCTAATATATTACTAGGTAAAATTTTGCAGCGCTTTTGTGATAGTGGAATCTCAAGAGTAGAAGGGTTCAATAGTTTTGAGTATTTACGTGAGACCAGTAATTACGTGTATGTGAAGCGCGAAAATGGTCAAGAAACTTCAATTCCCTTTAAAAAAATCATTGTAGGAATTGAAGCATTCAAATTGAATCCAGAATTATTTAATCTAGGACCATCTGCATTGAGACCATATGGTATTACACATATAACAAGCCCAATTTGGTCTCTTTTGCATTTACTTGCGCCTGAAGAATATGACAATGGCGACATTTTGTTGGATAGGATTCAAAAAAAATCAATTCTTAATATATATGGAGTTTTGGAACATGAGTTGGAATTGACATGGCGAATCTATGAACTTGCTTTGACGGCCTATCATCACGCTGACTACTTATTTCATAAAGATAGAGGTGAAGAAATGAGAATTGTATCTAATTCAATGTCATTAAAATTTATAAGAATAGTATGTGCCAGAACCTGTGTATTAGAAATTTCTAAATTGATAACTGAAGGGCAAAATAATCATTATAGTTTCTGGAACTTAGTGAATAGGATTAAGAATAAAAAATTTGTCGGAAACATCAATATTTCTGCCAATTCTTTGAGCGAAATTGAAAGTTCTTTGTTGAAGAATAAAGACAACATTAAAACATTTAAGACCATCAGAGATAAATTAGTGGCGCATGATGATTTTGATAATTATCTTATCCCAAGACCTCTATTGAGTGACTTATTACCATTACTAGAAATGACATACAATATACTTTGCAAACTCTGTGTTGAACAATATCAAAAAGAGTGTCCACCTGGACCAAAGAATAATGTCAGTATGGACTTAGAAAATTTCCTAAACATGCAAAAGTTCAAATAAACGATTGTTATTAAGTCAAATGTTTAATCGCTGCTAGTCGTATATCATACAGTTCAACCGAGAGAGAATAGGTATTTGCTGCAGATTTATTAAATTACCCCTAATATGGGATATATGTAATTGTACACATATCCGCACGTTGTAAAACATTTAAATGGACCTACTGAATTTATTAAAAGATTATCCAGCTATTGGCGCTTCTCTAATAGCATTAATAAGTGCTTTTGCCGGTGGATTTTTAAATAATATCTTTCAATTATATAAAGACCGACTCGGACACAAAAGGGAGTTAAATGGATTTATACTAAAAGAAAAGATACACGCCGCAAAGAAAGCAAGCGAATACTATTTGGAGCAATTAAATTATTACAACTTAATAATTCAACAACTCAATTTTCTAACTAATGTTGATAGCCCTAATCCTCAAATGATTGATGATTTGAACAAACAGGTTGAATTTTATTCTGAAAAACTTAAAAAATTTCCTCACTTCGAGCATCATCATATTAATATCTTTTATGAAATTATAGACGAAAAATCTATCGATTTAGTATCTGAGACTTTTAAGCTTAATCAAGAAATCCTTGATTTAAAAGTAAATAAAGAGGATTCTTTGGAGGTTATAGAAAACAAAATTGGACAAATAACAGTAAAAGCCAAACGGCAAAAAGAAATCTACGAAGAACATTACAAAATCCTAAAAGGTTATCTAAAAGACATTCGTAACGACATTAAGAAAAAGTAAAAACGTTTTACAACAATGCCTATAATTAATGTGGGTTTTAAGTTCTAACGCCAAGATCTGTGTATATTTAAGAGGTCGCAAAATCTTTGAGATTTTGCTTAAGACAAGAAAAATTAAAACAAAACAAAAAGATTTGGCTTCGGGCTATGGCGCAATGGGAATTGTAAATCACCGCCCCACACTAATCATAGCCGAGACCGTTAGCGACAAGCTGAAAAAAGAAAATGAATATTGTACCACTTAAAACCTATTTTTCGAAACATCTTCTGTTAGATGAAATGGAAGTTGAATTTCTAGAAACGGTTTTCACAGAAAAAAAGGTTAGAAGAAAGCAATATATTCTTCAGCAAGGAGATGTTTGCCAATTGAATACATTTGTAGTTGAAGGTTGTTTTAGAATGTTTTTGGTAGATGATCAAGGTAAAGAACATAACCTACAATTTGCAATAGAAAACGGGTGGATTCTCGACATGGAAAGTTTTTATTTTGGACAACCGAGTAGGTTAAATATTGAAGCAATTGAACATTCAATTGTCTATCAAATCAAGAAAGAGGACCAATTTAAATTATTTACAGAATATCCAAAGTTTAACCACATTTTTAGAGTTTTATGTGAAAATGCTTTAATATCCAGTCAAAAAAGAGTGTTGCAGAATATAAGCTCCACTGCTGAAGAAAGGTATATAGAATTTTTAAACCGATTCCCCCAACTTATCAATCGAATTTCAAATGTTCAAATTGCGTCTTACATAGGGGTAACCTCCGAATTCCTAAGCAAAATCAGAAAAGAAATCTCCACAAAACAGCGATAGTCTTAATCTACATTAAGATTATTTCTTAACCTATCTTATGGGTGGAAGCTTTAAGCCGATATTACCTTTGTAAAATAAAATAATGAACCATGAAAAAATATAAAATCATTTTAACTTTAACTTTAGTATTATGTCTACACGTTGGTTATAGTCAGGAATACAAACAACTTGAGTTTAAGAAACAAACTTTTGAATTACATAATGTAACTGGAAAAGTCATCAAACTTAAAGGCAAAAAAGTGTTGAAAATTGAGCGAGATTTAGAGGCACTTCCTTTCGATGAAAACAATTTAGAATCCACGGTAGACGATCGTCATTATGCTCGCCTAATTGATTTAAATGATTTTGAAAATGGAACTATAGAAGTGAAAATGTATAGCCAATTACAGAATCCTGCGCCTTATCCGGGTATTGCAGGCTTTATTGGAGTATATTTTAGAATTGCTGAAGACGATTCTGAATGGGAATCTATTTATGTACGCCCCAAAGTAGGAAGAATAAATAACCAATATGCCAGAAATCATACTGTTCAATATTTTTCATACCCTGATTTTAAATTTCAAACCTTAAGGGATAATTTCCCAACAGGTACATATGAAGGTTCCGCCCCAGTGGCACTGGAAGAATGGATTACCATGCGAATTGAAGTGAATGGTGAAATTGCTGAAATGTTTATAAATGACATGAAATATTCTTCTTTCATTGTGAATAAGATGTTAGGAAAAAATCAGAAAGGATATATAGGTTTATATGTTGACATAGGGACAATTGGCTATTTCAGAGATTTGAAAATAACAAAAAGGGCATTGAAGAAAAATCAAGAGAAACAAGAAAAAATCGATGATATTTAACTAAGAAAAGCCAGTCGCTAACAAGGTGTATAAGCAATAGCGGTTTGAGTTAGCACTCAAACCGCTATTTTATATAATTAAAGTATATTGTAAACCGAAAAGTAACGGCATGCAATCCGCTACTGCTCATACACAAACCGTTATATGCAAGCTTAAAAAAAGGTAAATTGAACATCTATTGGAGCAATTACTAACAAAAGAGGACATTAAAGAAATTCTGTACGGAAATTTTAAAAACCCCGTATTAATGTACTATGGTACTCGATTAATTCCAAAAGAACATCACCCACATACTGCTTTAATTGCTGTTTCCGACCGCCATTCACTTTTATTAATCAAAGGGAATAAAGACACAGGAAATCAACATATCATTGACAGACACAATTATTGGTCAACAAAACTTTATACTGTACAAAAAGAAAACGGAGATACCGTCTTTCAACATCAAAGTAGATTTCCTGGAGATGTCAGTCCCATACATTTTTTAACGATAGCGGATGAAATTTACAAACCGGAAAATCTAATTGTGGACAATCCACATCCGGACTCGGACAAATTTGACCTATATATCGGAGAATATCTCTTTGAGAAAAAAAAGAAGGAAAGGGTAAAATTACTTGTCTACAAAGACACCAAAATTATTCATTCATTATTTCTTCAAAGTGCCAAATACAACAAAAAAAGAGTGAAAAAATTTCCTTTCTCAAGAGGGGAGGTCAAATATGCAAAGAAGAAACCTAACGAGGTTAGAAAAGTATTGATTCCCTATTTTGACAGCAAGTTTAAGCTCTGTTTCGGAATAACAATTGAAAAATATCCTGAGCATAATCGAGAAGATATTATAATAATGATTTTTGACCCTAAAAGCTCTGACTTGTCAAAGTATAATTTCATTAAAATTCAGGAAAGAGAAATAAACCATTTTGTTAGCGAGCAAGCCGAGGAATTTAATTATCAACATGCGGACTTGAGGGAGGTGGAACAACTAATTCAAGAATTGGATAATGACCTAAAATCAGGTCGTTATAAATTCAAACGAAAAAAAGCCAGCATATAACAATACCTAAACGTAATGCGGACTTTAGGGCTTAACCGAAAGGTCTGTGTATATTTATTATGTCGCTAAATCTTATGGATTTAGCTTTGGACAAAAAAAGAAAAAGCAAAACAATAAGCTTTAACTTCGTGCGCAGACGGAAACAAAAAGTTTCCTTGCCTCCGCACTACGCTTAGCCGAACCGTTACCACACATTTTGAAAAAAAAGCAATTACTACATAACCTACTTAGACGTAATCTGATGTACATGGCAATTACATTTGGTTTATATCTAATAATTCTGGCATTATGTTATCCACAAAACACAGAAATGTTTAACGATTTTTTTGGAATACTATTCGGCTTGATATTGCTTATTAATATACTACCCATAATTTTAATTTTTAATTATTATTCAGAAAACAAAAACATTGATTTTGAATCAGATACCGATTCCAATTTAATTACCATTACTCAAAATGGAATTAGAAAAAGCTATCATTTCAATGAAGTAAAAAAATCCAATTATCATTTAGCTTATAACTATAAAAATACAGTTGATAATAAAAGTAGGCATTCAGTAATTTTTTCAGATTTTGGATATTGGGACTTACAATTTAAAAATGGTGATAGATACTATTTGTCTAACCTATTAAAGGACTTTATACATGATGCACCAATAATAAGGAATACAAAATATAGGTTTCGTGTATTTCCATATATAAAGAAATTTGATATGAAAGAAGGCATAAAATTAAAATCTATTCCTAGAAAATATTAATAATTAATGGACTCGACTCAAACGCAACCGTTATGCAGATGGACTGTTTAGCTAGTTAATGCATAAGGACCAATCTTAACGGAATAAAAGCGAATTTAAAACGGTGTTGTAAAGAAAATACGTGTGGTAACAATACCTATAATTAATGCGGACTTGTGTCTTATTCGTGAGGTCTGTGTATATTTATAAAGTCGCTAAATCTGTTGGATTTAGCTTTGGATAAAACAAAAAACAAATCAAAACCAAAAGCTTTAGCTTAGCGCGTAGCTGGAAATCCGTCGGGTTTCTTCGCCGCACTAATCATAGCTTAGACGTTAGCCGTAATAAGCTCTTAAAAAATTAGAGCAACTTCTACTCCACTCCTTTTTTCCTTTTACGTGCTAAAAAAACAAACAGTTCGCAAGTAGTAACGTTTATCAGAAAAGCAAAAAATCTTCAGTTTTGTATTTTAAGTCTGCCCAAATCTTTTGGTTTGTGTTAAAAAAAGAGCAGCTTTCAGGGTCTTCCCTTTTGCCGCCAGTACGCAATCTGTGCGCAATCGTTACGCAGTCGGACTTTTGGCTTGTCACTATTTGTTTAAGTTAAATAAGCCTTCTAAACTATGTTTATCTCAACAAGGTTTGTCGCTGGATGGAAAAAGCGGCAAAATCTACGGGTATTGTTCTTTTCGCTTGTCTTTATTGAGGTTGAGTCGGGTTGCTTAATACCGCTAACAATACCTAAAATTAATTGCTCCGGATTTTCCGATGGAAAATCTAGAGCTATTTTGCTATCTTAGTTCGCGATGGGAAATCCTGCCGGATTTCACAACGCAACTAATCTTAGCTTAAACGTTACACCACATTTGAAAAACACAATCGAAATAGAAGTTAATAAATACGAGAAACCGATTAGACAATTAATTGGAAAGTCGATTGTGGACGTAAACTATTACGAAATAGATTACGGAGAGCCAACGTGGAATGAAACCGAATATCACTCGTTAGATTACGGACTTGAATTCGTAACATCTGACAAATTGAAATTCTATTTTGTGTGGGGAAATGAATACACCCAATACGATGTCAAATTTCGGAAAGGGAATATATTGACAGAATTTAGCACCGAAAATGGAGCGAAAAAATATAAAGCGAATAGTAATCAAAAATGGACTGAATTAATCGGAGTGAAAATCAGCGGAATTAAAAGCTGTTGGTCTTATTGGAATTTGATTAACGATGACAAAAAAAATTACTATCCGCAAGATGTTCGAATTGAATTTGAAAATGGAAAAGAATTGTGGATTTCTGCTCTTGAAATTAGGGACGGAAGAATAATCGGAATGCAAGACCATTTGACTGTTGTTTTCGATAGAGAAACAGCGGATAAATATAAAATCGGAATTAAAAACGTGGTGTAACAACGGCTATAGCTCATTGCGGCGGAATTTCCTCTCGGAAATTCCTGCGTGTTTGCTAACTTTGGTTTTCGGCGGAATAGTTCTGCCGAACCATTCCGCAACGAATCCATAGCCAAAACCGTTAGCCATAATTGAATGACAACCGTAGAATTAGGTAATATAAAATTAGAAATTGACCGAAACGCAACGGAAAAGTTCTATAAATCTCAAAACGGATTTATATGTGACTGTCCTGATTGCCTAAATTATGTTAGTAAAATTTCTGGTGTACTATCTGAACTAAACGGACTTGAAAAACAACTAGGAATTGATTTAACAAAAGCAGTTGGACAAGGAATGGACGAGTTAATGCCACACGATTATGATGATTATCATTTATATGTTATCCCATATTACTTGATTGGAAAATGCTTCATAAACGAAAATGAATTGCAAAAACAGTCAATCGAACCAATATGGGAAAAAACAAAAAAAGCGGAATATAAGTTGACTGAAAATCTCTCGCTGCGTATAATTGAAACCAACAAATATGTTGAAATTGAAAATGCCGAAAATATTTTGACTATTTGGCTCGAATATAAAACTGAATTGATTGAAAAATAAAAAACTATGGCTAACAATACCTATGAAGTAATGCAGAGTTTTGTATTTAATTCAATGGTTTGCGTATATTTAATATGTCCGCAAAATCTTTAGGATTTTGCTATGACGAAAAAAATTAAAACAAAACAAAAAGCTTTTGCTACGTGCGAAGACGGAATCGAAAATGATTCCTTTCCTCCGCACTACTCATAGCTGCAACGTTAGGCGCAATTTCAAATGAGCACGAAATGGAAATCGGAAATTAAATGGATTCTACTAATTGGGGTCTGTGCTTTGGGGCTCACTTTTATCGTCTTGTCCCAATTTCAAAACTACAATTGGACGCTAGGCTTCGAATACTCAGAATTGCTTTGGATTTTATGGATTTTTATTTCTCTATTTAGCATAGCCGGCGGAATTATTTATTTCATAAGATTTTTATTATCCAAAGAATACAATGGACTTAAAAATCAATTGACCATAATATTTCTGTTCATATCAGTAATCGGAATTTATGGAATTGCCAAAGTTGCGAATGGACTTGAAAAATATTTCCTTCCTACCTCTGAAAAAACTACAGACGGATTTACAATTTATCCGCCATTATCTGCAGATGGAAAACAATGGGAACAACTAAATGGACTGAAAAACCATGCTGAAACGGCATATGGACTTATGTTTCTCATGATAATTTTGCTAATAATAGTAGCTGTGATTATATGGAAAAGAAAAAAAACTGCGCCTAACAAAGTGTATAATTAATTGCGGTCGGAATTTCCAGTTGGAAATTCCTGCAATCAATTATCTTTAGAACCAGGCGGACGTTTTCCGTTGGAAAAGTCCGCAACTAATCATACACAAACCGTTACCTGCAAGTTCAATGAACATTAGAAAAACAATTTTAAATCGGATTTTTCTTTGGACAGTTCCAATAATGATATTGATTGGTTTTTCGAATCAAAATAAAGTAATTGACATCAATTTTCACGATACTTATTTCGTTATTAGCCAATTTTATTTATACGTTATTGTTTCTATTGGATTTGCATTAATCGGATTGATATATTACCTATTAGAAAAAATAGGATTTAAGTTTTTCGTGGTTTTAATACTTGTTCATTTCATTTTATTTATTATTCCGTTTTTTAATAACATAATAATTGGTGGACCAAAAGATGACGTATATTATACAAATACCTCATATCCAGATGATTCAATCTTGTTTGCAAATATTTTTTTTATTCTAATTGGATTGATAATTTTCCTAATAAACATATTGATTGGATATAAAAGAAGAACCAGCAGGTAACAATGGCTATAACAAATAGGGCATAAAGTGCTATATTTAATAGCTTGGGCTTGTTTACTAAGTCCGCCAAATCTTTTGGATTTGGCAATTAAAAAAGAAAAAATAATTACAAAACAAAAAGCTCTGGCTCACAGTTTAGATGGAAACGAAAAGTTTCTTTGCCCGCCCTACTTGCCATAGCCTAGACGTTGTAGCAAATTTTGCCTGAATGAGAAATTGGTTTTTAAAACAGATGGACAAACTTGGTCTAGATACTTCAAATTTGAAAACTGATGCGGAATTAAATGGTCGTTTTCTTGAATACGGAGAATCTGAAAATATTATTTTCCCTAAGGAATTAGGTAATGGAAATGACTGGATAATTAAAGAATGGTTCTTTAAAAAAGGACAGATGGTTCGACCTGGAGATGTGATCGGGGCTGTGGAGGATAAAACTCAAAGATTCGAGTTTGAATCCTTTGTGGGCGGAAAATTGAATTACTTCAAAAGAATTGGTCAAAAAGTTGAAGGTGGTCAAATCTTAGCTGAAATTATTGGTTCTAAAAACACTAAACTCCAATGACGGACTTGGTAATCTTACTTGTTTGGATAGCCGCACTCTTCGGAGGTGGAATTATATACTGGATGCGATTACAAATGGAAAAACTTGGTTACAGATATCCAATGTTCAATTCCAGCTTTAAAATGATGGCAGATTTTCAGGCAAGAAAAGCAACTGACAAAAAGCTAAAAAACAAATACCACAAAACTCTTGGAATTGTTTTCTTTTTATGGCTAGCGATAGGAATTGGATTTTGGTCACTTTGGAATTAAAAAACTTGCTACAACACTGGCTATAATTCATTGCTCCCTCTGCCCTAACCTGAAAATTTGTTACTTTTAAACGGCTGGATTTCATACGGACAATTTCCGTTGGAAATGTCCACAACGAAATCATAGCCGAACCGTTACCCATAATTAATGAAAATGAAGAAAATACTATTATCGATTTTAGCAATCTTTGGAATCACAGTTGGAGGAAAAGCTCAAACCGAAGAATTGCAAACAGGTCTAATAAATACCTTGACAATTACAGCAAATAGATTTGAGAAATCAAATAACGCATTCTTGATAAATATCATAAAAGACAATGTTGTTATTCTTCAAATTGTTCACGGTGGATTAATTGAACAAGCGCGAACTGAAGAAAACACCTTTAATTTCTCATTTAATGTGACCTTCGATAACGAAAAGGACAATCAGAACAGATTCACTGCTCTTAAAATTTCAAAAGACTTTAAGTACTATGAATGGGACGGAATCCCTTGCTATGCATTAAACGTAGGAAATGATAAAAACAAAGCTGAAGAAATAGCAATAAAAATCTTGACTAAGGTATATGGGTTTGACTCAAAAGACTTATTTGAATTTGAAATATACGACCAGGGTAGAATGTAAAAAAACTATGGGTAACACTGTATATAGCAAATAGGGCGTTCGTGGTTTACGAAAGTTCAGTGCTACTTACAAATACCGCCAAATCGTTGATTTGGCTTTTAAGAATGAATAAATTAAAAACAAAATACAACGCTTTGGCTAAGTGCAAACTCGAAAGTTTATCGCTTTCTGCTGCCCTACTTGCCATATACTAAACGTTACCCAAAATATGAAAAAACTAAAATTTAAAAGTGAAATAATTAAATTTTGCGGACTTATGTTGATTGCTTTAGGGGTATCCTGTAAGACTTATACTATTCCTGTAGATAGTTTTCGTGAACAAATGAAAAATACAAATTCGGAAAACAAAAAAGATGTCGAAATAAACAATCCATTAACGTTTGGAAAAATAAAATATTCAGCAAATGACATTGACCGACTTGTGGTGTTTGATAAAACTGGACAAGAAATGTATCTGAGCAATTCGCCATCAATAGAAATGCGTGTTACTCACAAAAATGGAAAAAAGTATATTCTATATTTCGATACGGTTATTCTGGAAAATAATATTCTAAAAGGCGGACGCTCAAGATTTGCTCAGGGACTAAAAAGGGAAATCCCAATGGATAGTATTGTTAAAATTGAAGTTCAAGATGGTGGTAAGAAATTTAACTATCAGAACTAAAAAATACTTTGGGTAACACAACCTATAAACAATATGGGCTTAGGTCTTAAACGCTAAGGTTTGCATATTTTTATAATGTCGCGAAATCTTTGGGATTTCGCTTTAACACAAAAAAAGAAAAAACAAAACAAAAAGATTTCGCTATGCGTATGGCGGAAAGCAAACGCTAGTTTGCTCCCGTACTGTTCATATCTCAACCGTTAGCTACAAGCTGAAAAAAGATGACCGAAAAGAATGACGAAAATATAATTGGATTTTTTGCCAGTTTTAATGCTGATGAAACTGACCAAGAATTAGTCAAAGACTATTTGTGGAGTGACAGCGGACTGAAAAATAAACTCGCTCATCTGAAGTGGAAAAATTACGGACAAGGACTCCAAATAATTTTATTTCAGGTTTATGTAAAACCAATTCCTTATTTGAGGAAAAATTTGAGAGAAATAGAAAATTATAGACCAAAGGAAAAATCTATCGGAATTCCTATAATTCTGGATAACGAAAATTTCTTCAAATTATCTGAAACTGACCGACAACAATTCTTTGCGGAATCGATAGTCGAAAAACTTGGACTTGTAGAATTAAAAGTAAAGCGAAATAAATTGGATTTTGACATTGTGCAACTAATAGCTGATGTGAAAAAATCGCTGAATTATAAAAAAATAGAAAAAAAGCCAGTAGCTAACAATGGCTATAATTCATTGTGGCAGAGAGCTAAATCAAAGTTAAATTTATAAATCAAACGGCTGGATTTCGGCGGAATAATCCTGCGGATGATTCCACAACGAAATCATAGCCGAGACCGTTAGGTGCAATTTGAGACAAAAATTCGGCTAAATGAGAAAAACCGTAAAAAACAACAAACCAAATTTTCTATTTTGCACATTTTACAGATTTGAAACTAAATGAAAAGACAATTATTTTTTGGGAGTTTTTTGACCTTGCTTTTCGGTGGACTGATTTACGTGCTGTTTAGAACTGCGACACTCAGAATGTTCGGTTGGTACGAAACAATTGGTTTAAGCGGACTGACAAACGTGATGCGAAAATTGACTTTTAAATTTGCCAATCAAATTCCTGAATGGATTTTGTTCTCACTTCCTGACGGACTTTGGATTTTCTCGTATGTCTGCTTAATGTTGGCAATTTGGCAAAATTCTGTTTCACTTAAAAATACCTTGTGGATTTTAATAATCCCAATTTTGGCAATCGGTAGCGAAATTGGACAACTATTTGGACTTGTGGTTGGAACATTCGATTTGACCGACTTGCTTTTTTACATTTTCGGAATGACTTTACCATTCATATTTTTCACAAAAACCATTAACTTAAAATTTAAATTTCAATGAAAAAAAATTTACGACACTTGATTTCAGCTTCTGCTTTGGCACTATTTGTATTTATTGCATTTGGCAGTATGGACGATGAAGAAACATCATCATCTTCAAATTCCACAACGTCAACAACAAATGAAAATTCTGAAGGTTCTGAAGAGGAAAATAAAACAAATTGGAGATATTCAGAAGACATCGATGAAATGGACAATACTAAAAGAACTGTTGCTTATATAAATTCTGATAACTCAATCAAATTTGATTTTCCTTATGGTAATTCAGACTTTACATTGAGCGTCAGAAATTGGAAAGGAAGTAACGATGTCTATCTATCTTGTTCTAAATGTCAATTTATTTCTGGCTTTTCTGGAGAAAAAACTTATCGTATCAAATTTGATGATGAAGCACCAATTAGAGTATCAGCAAATCATTCATCATCTGGAAGTTCGGATGTAGTTTTTCTTGGAAGTGTTTCAAAAATTATTTCCAAGTTAAAAACTTCCGAAAAATTAATGATTGAAGCAGAATTTTTTGACTCTGGAATGGATAACATTACGTTTTCTACAAAAGGTTTTGAATGGAACGTTAAATAAAAAACTGCACCTAACATTGGCTATAAGTAATTGCTTGTTCTCGCCTACTTCTGAAAATCCTCGCGGATTTTCAGTTAGGTGCGTACTTGCTGAATTAGGTGCTTAAACAACGCAACTAATCTTATACAAACACGTTGTGCATAATGTAACCCAACCGCAAAAACCAATCGAATTGAATAAAATCCCGAATAAAATAAAATAACTCATTGGCGGAATTTCGGCTTTGATTTTCTTCCTCTTCTTTTTTGGAATAATTAATCCATTTGGACTTAATGACTCTCTTCAAAAGATGACTGGATATTTTTTTGGACTTAATTTTAATAATTTGGACTATTTTGCTATTTCTTCAATTCCAATTTTCGGAATGTTATTAAATTCAAAACGAATGGAATTTAAAACAGCCGACTTAATAAAAGACGTTTTAATAATAATTCTTTTCGTAATTATTACAATCGCAATCGGACTTTACATATTGACCTATATTGGGAAACCTGACAATCCTTTAATACCACAATATTTGATAAGTGAACCGTTCTTTTTATACTCAACAATCATAATCGGAATTGGAATTGGACTGCCATTTTTGTTCATAAATCGGACTGAAAAACTAGATGAAATAAATGAAATTGGAACTAAAAAATAATAAAAACACTATGCACAACAATGTATAACCGCAATTACGGCGGATTCGACTACGTCCGAATCCACTCGGAATTGCTAACGTCCGTGCTTAACCGAAAATTAACGCATATTAACCCGTAACTGTCGGTTATACGAGACCGTTAGCAAGCATTACAACAAAATTCGACTTATGATAGACCCAGGAACTGGATTAACAATATTAGGAAGTGCAATTGGTGGAGCCAAAGTTGTCGAAAAGATTTTAGGACCAACAGCGGACTATGTCGGAAATCAAATTAAAGAATGGACAGAAAAAAAAGTAAATAATACTTCCAAAATATTTCAAAATGCGGAGAAGAAATTAGGCGCTAAAATAAACGAACCAGGAAAAGTTCCGCCAAAGGTGCTGAAAGGAATTCTTCAAGAAGGTTCTTGGTGCGAAGAGGAATTACAAGTTGAATATTTCGGTGGAGTTCTTGCTTCTTCTAGAAGTGGAATTTCTAGAGATGATAGAGGAGCTTATTTTGTTTCTCTAGTAACACGTCTATCGACTTATCAGTTGAGAACACACTACCTTATTTATACAGCAGTTAAGAATCATTTTGACGGACAAAATTTGAATATAGGAGAAAGTACTGACCGAAGAAAAATGGAAATTTTTATCCCTTATTCTACTTATTTGAAGGGAATGGATTTTACGAGCGAGGAACTCGCGAACTTTGACACATTAATGACTCATTCCATTTGGGGTTTAAACAAGGAGGAATTAATAGAAAACTTTTCATATGGACCAGCCGACTATCTAAAAACAAAATTTAGTGACGCCAATGAATCAGGTATTATAATTCAACCCTCTAATTTAGGAGTTGAATTATTTATGTGGGCTTTTGGATATGGACAAAAAAGTAATAATGAATTCTTTGCATCAGAAACCGAATTCAAAACTGACCAAAAAATAATAATTGATAAAACGATGAAAACAAAATAACGCTTGCTAACAGCGTATATAAGCTATGGCTTGGTCAGTCCTCACTTGGAAAATCCTGCGGATTTCCCAAAGCCGGTATTTATCAGGAAAGGTTCGTGCCGAGAAACGCCACAGCTCATATACCAAACGTTGAGCGCAATAACCTCAGCAACGGCTTGTCTCAAATTGCTACGCTGTTTCGACAAGCCATTGCATCGGATACGATTTAAAGAACTACGTGCCTTCGTTCTACCCTTAAATCTAATTGCGCTCAACGTCTGGGGTCTATTAAAATAAAAAAGCACCTGCCTACTCTGAAATACGAGCAGGACTAAAATTTTATAAATGGAGATTAAAGAACTGTTTGATTCTATGTCATT
The DNA here is from genome assembly GCF_030505015.1 of Maribacter confluentis. Lineage (NCBI taxonomy): Bacteria > Pseudomonadati > Bacteroidota > Flavobacteriia > Flavobacteriales > Flavobacteriaceae > Maribacter > Maribacter confluentis. The sequence continues at coordinate 4,134,265 of NZ_JAUKUC010000001.1, read as the reverse complement.
AGCTAATTTTAGATTTACAAAACCGAATTTTGAACATGAAAAATCATGGCACAACAAACAGCGTGAGTCGTTAAACAAATTAATTGCCTGTGGTTTAGTCAAACAAATAACAAAAGACTCATATTCTTTAACACGAGACGGTAAAGAAGCTAGTATTGTTGGTATCAAAAAATGGTGTGACAACTTAAACGACATAAACAGAAAAGATTTAATCAATCATAGTTTTGGATTCTTAAAAGATTCAAACAAACGACCAAGCATAAAAACTATAGCTGAAAGTATAAACAACTCAACAATATCAAAATCTTTATGGGGTATTATAAAAGGGGTTGCTATATTAATAATCGCATATACCATATGGGCTTTATTTAAGGATTCAATTATAAATTATTTTAAAAATCGAATGTGATAGATTACGGCATAATAGTACGGGAGGTTACAGCACCCAACAGGGACTATATTTCATTGCTTAGGCAATGAGTGCTTTTTTATTTTTTTGTCGCTTACGTGGCTACTCTCGCTTGCCGAAAAAGGCAATCGACCGCCACACGCAACAAAACATAGACCCCAGACGATGATGTTGCATTCTCCTACGTCGACCCTATGTGCTACATCTCGTACCTCGATTCTCGCACAAAGGGAAATGCAACATCATCGCAGCGCTATGTCAGATCACATTAAACCGTAGGATAAGGGTAACTTTTCTAAGTACGACGCTTAACGGAAGAAAACAACCCAACATATCACGTCACTATATGTAATTTATTCATAACTGTTTATTTATTAACGAATTCATGTGTTCGCTACGCTCGGAAGGACCGCCATATTTTATTCCCAATACCGTCGAAAACCAAAAAAGGTTTTCACTATATTTCCATAAAATATCGCGGACTACACATAGCGCTGCGTTAGCTGCAAGCTGAAAAAATGAACGATAAAAAATGAAAATCAGAAAAGTAAATATTCAAGATATTGAAAAACTAAAAGAAATCGGAAAACTGACTTTTGCCGAAACTTTTTCCTCGGAAAACAGCGAGGAGAATATGAAAGAATATTTGGAAAACGGATTTTCAACGGAAAAACTGACTACGGAACTGACGGACCAAAACGCTGAATTTTACTTTGCGGAACTTGACGGAAAAACAATCGGATATTTAAAAGTAAACGTTGGAGAATCTCAAACCGAAATTAAAGACAAAAACGCACTCGAAATTGAAAGGATTTACGTGCTAAAAGAATTTCACGGAAAAAAAGTCGGACAAATATTATATGACAAAGCCATTGAATTGGCAAGAGAAAAAAATGTGGAATATGTTTGGTTGGGAGTTTGGGAACAAAACCCAAGAGCAATCCGATTTTATGAAAAAAATGGATTTAAAGCGTTTGACAAACACGTTTTCAAACTTGGAAACGATGAACAAACCGACATTATGATGAAACTAAAAATAGAATAAAGCCAGTAGCTAACACGGTATATAGCAAATAGGGCGCTTAGTGGTTTACGAAAGTTCAGTGCTATTTACAAATACCGCCAAATCGTTGATTTGGCTTTTAAAAATGAATAAATTAAAAACAAAATACAACTTTTTGGCTCAGTGCAAACTTGAAAGTTCATCGCTTTCTACTGCCCTACTTGCCATATACTAACCGTTATATTTAATTTTTAAAACATATCAATCCCAATCAGATTCTTCCAATTCAAACAATTCATCAACTTTGATATTAAAAATTGATGCAATTTTAAAAGCTAGTGCTGTAGATGGAACAAAACGACCTTTTTCAATGGCATGAATAGTTTGACGTGTAACATTTACTTTTTCAGCTAATGCAGCTTGTGACAAATCACTTCTTGCCCGTTCTACTTTTATAAGATTTTTCATTCTCTGAATTTTAGAATAGTGAAGCTTCCAAAAGCAATCACAAGACAGGACAGTGCAAACCAATAAGATGAAATCCCGTTCTCTTGATGACTATCAGGATATGTTATTAAATAGTTTAAAATAGTTCCTGAAATGGATGTAATAACAAATCCTATGGCCAGTCCTTTAAACTTCAAATACCGGATTCTTTCATCTACCATTGGCTTCCCAGAAAAATACAGAAACAGTAAACCTATTCCTAAATGTCCAATTAAACTTTCAACAAACCAGTTTCCATTCACGACTATTTCAAAAACTAGGGAGCCTAAGGCAAGTAATGAAAAAGCAATACCGAAATAAAAACTACCCCTGAACCATGGGAGTAACAATTGACTATTTGTTTTCATATTAAATCATTTTTGTAAATTATACCGCAACAAATGTAAACTATAATTTACATATAGACAAGTATATAATAACAAAACTAAATATAACACCGTATAAAATTAATTGCTGGTGCGAGCCTACTTACGAAAATCCTCTCGGATTTTCTATTCGGTTTGTATTTGCTAAATTAGTTGCTTAAAACACGCAACTAATCTTAGCTTAAACTCTAATCTATAACTTTTGTAAACAATGTATATTAACTAACATTTGTCAAACAAATAAAAGTGGCACTAAAATTGACCAATTAAAAGATATTAGTCGGACTTGAAATCCAAAAATGGACTTTTCACTCAGATACAATTTATAAATGAAAATAAAATTTTTAGTATTCACTCTCTTTTTATCAAGTCAAATATTTGGACAATCTCAAAAGGACAGTATTGCGGACAAATCTAATTTTATAGAATATTCCGTCATAACAAATTCTTGTAAAAGCGTTTCGAATTGGAATAGTAAAAAGAGCTGTTCTAAAAGGGAATTGGCAAAAGAAATACAAAAGGTTTTGAATCAAGATGTTCTTGACAAAATACCGGAGAATAAATATCGAATTAGATGCACTTTTAATTTTGACTCAAACGGAGAATTAATTAATGCAAATGCAAATACGGAAAATGATATTTTAAATGCTGAAGTCCTCAGGGCTTTTAAAAACCTCGAACTGAATATGTGTCTTATGGACGAAAACGGAACTAGCAGAAAAGGAGAATTTAGAATACCCATATTTATTAGGGTTGAAAAATAAAAACGTTGCACAACAATGGCTATAATTAATACGGGTTTTCGTCCTCAACACTAAGTTTTGGGTATATTTAGAGTGTCCGCCAAATCTTTTGGATTTGGCTTTTTAAACAGAAAAAATAAAAACAAACGAAAAGATTCGGCTAATCACTTAAACGGAAACAAAAGCGCACTTTTAGTCCCGTACTAATCATAGCCGAGACCGATGATGTTGCATTCTCCTACGTCGACCCTATGTGCTACATCTCGTACCTCGATTCTCGCACAAAGGGAAATGCAATATCTTCACAGCGCTATGTAAGATTACTTAAAACTGTAGGATAAGGGAACTTTTTCTAAAGACGACTCTTAGGGAAAGAAAACAACCCAACATATCACGTCACTATATGTAATTTATTCATAACTGTTTATTTATTAACGAATTCATGTGTTCGCTACGCTCGGAAGGACCGCCATATTTTACTCCCTTCACCGTCGAAAACCAATAAAGATTTTTACTATATTTCCATAAAATATCGCGTACTACACATAGCGCTGCGATAGCAACCATTTAAAACTAAGAATGAAAAGAATAGTAACAATTATATTAATTTTTCTTTTCCCCTTATTGGGTTTTAGCCAAAACTACAAGGATACGCTTCAAACGAAAATTGAAAAATTCTATAATAAAAAGAATTTACCAGGATTTGCTGTTGCAATTGTGAATGACCAAGGTGTACTATTTCAAGAATCTTATGGTTACGCTGACCTTAAGTCCAAGAAGCCATATACATTGAAAACTATTCAACTGATTGCTTCAACTACAAAAACTACAATATCATTTGCGGTGATGAAGTTGGTCGAAGAAGGAAAACTAGACTTAAACTCTCCAATCAATGATTACTTACCCTATAAAATTTACAATCCTCATTTTAAAGATTCTATCATTACAATAAAACAACTTGTAACACATACTTCAGGAATTATTGACACAGAAAATAATTATGATTTACGTGGGAGATACTTTATCAAACAAACCAATCTAAACGATAGTAAGCTGGATAAAGAAACATTGGATTATGTTAAAAATTATAAAAAGAACAAAAGACTATCTCTAAAGAAATATTGTAAAAATGTTTTTTCCGAAAAAGGTAAATGGTATAACAAAAATACATTCTTGAAAAACCCTCCTGGAAGTCATTACCAATATTCAAATTTAGGAGCCACATTAGCCGCATACATTGTTGAAAGAGTAAGCGGTAAGTGTTTTGATGGTTTCGTTGAACAAAATTTATTCAAAAAGTTAAATTTTCAGAACAGCACTTTTGATATAAAAAGTATTAACATTGATTCACTAACCACTTCATATGTAACTGATGAGCATATAGCAACACCAATTTTCGGTGAGAATACTTATCCAGATGGTGGAATGCTTACAAACTGTAATGAATTAAGCACTTACCTTATTGAAATGATTAAAGGATATAATGGTAAAAGTGAACTTCTTACGGCTGAATCGTTCAAAACCATGATGAGTCCATTATTAACCGAACATGTTACATTGTCAAAAGAAACTGGAAGAAATTTTCAAAATATTGGCGTTTTTTGGCAATTGGCTAAAGATGGCGGAATAATGCATAATGGTGGCAATCTTTTAGGTGGAACAGTTTATTTATCATTTAATCCTGAAACAAATATTGGAAGAATACTAATAACAAATTGTGATGCAAGTGCAAGTCGAGATATGCTGGTTTCTTTTATTTCCATATGGCGAACTATGGAAATATATGCGGGAAAGATAAATTAAAAAAATAAAAACGGTTTCCAACAAGTGTTATGCAACATATGAAAAAGGTGATAATCATTAGTAATATGTTGTTTTATGTTAAGGTTTTAACAAAATAATGCCATCTATTGAAAGTGCATTGTTGGGTCAGAAATACCTAAATGTTGCTGGTTCTAAAAATTTTCTTTTTGGTCAAAAAACTTCTGATATAATACAGTAAGGGCTAGAATTAAATCGTTCATAATTTGCCGATTTAATATTGAAAATTTATGACGAGAATTACTTTGACCTAACCTTTGTGAAGTTGAAGATTTTGAGATTTCTTGATCCAAACTCAAATTTTGTATTTAAGCCTTATACGGGTAAACCTAAACCGGAATAAATACGTTGCCTAAAAGAACCTTCTATGAAAAGCCCTAAGCCAGTTCTCTAAAGTTAATTAACGGACTGGACACGGATTTCTTTACCAACCTTTAGGGAACCTAGTGACAATGAGAAGTTCAATTTTGAAACATCTATGCCAAGACTCTTTTTAAAACACTTTTCCATTTCTTTGGGTTTTAAGCCATAATTCCCTTTATCATCTTTGCTCGCACTTGATTCGAATTCTATCCAAAGGATTTAGGTACTGTCCAGAATCCAAGAAAATAATAGAAGGGCGGGATTTCTATGAAACGATATCACTTTTCAATGTACCAGGTAGAGACCTCTCTGTCACTTCTATTTAACCTATTGTTTATTTTCCAATCTAATGTTTTAAAACATTAGATTGGAAAATGTATAAACCTAAGCGACGATTTCCATATTCAGTATCTAGCCGAAACGAGTAATTACACTTTCCTTTAAACAAATAGATTATTCTAAATATCTTATCTTCAACTATAGAAACAAACATATGAGCCTAGACCGTTAGCGGCAAGCTGAAAAAATAAACTTCCCAATTTATGTCACAACTATTTATAAAAAAGTTTAGAGAGAAAGTGACACTAGATTTGGAAGAAGAGAAAATACTACTCAACCATTTATCCCTAAAAAAATTAAAAAAAGGGGAGCACTTTCTTTACGCTGGAGAAATTACCGAACACATAACTTTCATAGAAAAAGGTGTATTGAGGGCATATGTGCTAAATTCAAAAGGAGATGAAAATGTAGTCCTTTTTGGGCTTGAGGGTTGGACAATGGGAGATTTGAACAGCTTTATCAAAAAAAAACCTGCAACGTACAACATTGATGCTTTGGAAGATACGGAGCTTGTCTTGATTAGCAAGGAATCACACGTTAGACTTTTGGACATATTGCCAAAATATGAAAGCTATATACGCATCTTGATGACCGATGCATACATGGCAATTCAAAAGAGAACGGCCAATATCATAAGTTTACCCCTAGATAAACGTTATGAAATTTTCGTAGAAACATATCCCGACATCATACAGAGAGTACCCCAGTATATGATTGCTTCGTATATGGGAATAACACCTGAAACCCTTAGCAGGATAAGGGCAAAAAAATAAATTTTCCTATTTCTTGATTTTTGTCAATGACTAAATTATCAATGCCTAGTTAAATTTGCATTATTAAAACGTAACAAACTTAAAATCATTTGGTTATGAAATATTCATTATTTGCAACAATAGTGTTTCTTCTAGTTATTATAAATGTCTCTGCACAAACCATAGAATGGGAAGAAAGGGAATTTGAAATTTCTGACGTAAAAGCAACCATTGTGGAACTAGAAGGAGAAAAAGTTCTAAAAGTAGAACGGGATTTAACATCCTTGCCCTTTGATTGAGAACTTATCGAATACCGTGGATGAGCCGACATATGTGAAAGTAAAAAATCTGGATATCCAAAATGGTGTCTTTGAAGTGAAAATGTTAAGTAGAATTCAAACTCCATCCCCATTCAAAGGGTCTCAGGGATTTATTGGCGTAGCGTTTAGGGCAAATGAAGACAATTCAGCATACGAATCGATATACATAAGACCTAATGTGGGTAGGTCGGATAATCAATTTGCTAGAAATCATACCGTACAATATTATGCCTATCCAGACTATAAATTCGACCGATTAAGGGCGGAATCAAAGGGCGAGTTTGAAACGTATGCAAATATCGGACTGGATGAATGGATTATATTGAGAGTAGAATTCAAAGGAAAAGAGGCAAAACTCTACTTGAACGACCAAGAATACGCATCATTCATTGTGAACGAAATGAAGGGAAAGACCCAATCAGGGAGTATCGCACTTTGGGTAGATATTGGAACCGAAGGCTATTTTAAGGATTTTAAAATATTGAAATCTGAATGATTAAAAAATATAGCCATACAATTATCATAATTGATCTATTGTAGAGGATAAAGCAGGAAATATCTGGAAAGGGACCAACAATACAGATTTGTTTCATTTCAATAGAAATACATTTACTTAATTTTAAGAGAAAGCGCTTAAGCAATAATATATTATTTGCTGTAAAAGATAACAATGAAAATCTGTGGTTGGAGAGCCCGCTAATTACGTAATGAAAATAAGTCAAAATTAATTATCTTTAAGCTCTCCCCCAACCAAAATCATATTTTCACGGTTTAAAAATCAGGCTCAAAAAATGACGCCTTTTTTTTTTTCAATACTATTATGCTTCAATATGACCAACCACTAAATCAATGTTAAAATTCTTTAGAATAATTAGGCAAAACTTACTGTCAGAAGGAAAAACCGGAAAGTATCTAAAATATGCCATTGGTGAAGTTGTACTTGTCGTAATTGGAATACTAGTTGCATTATATATTAACAATTGGAATGAAAACCAAAAAGAAGAAAAGAGAGAAATACTAATACTCAAATCTCTTCAAAAAGACTTTATCGAAAACGAAAAAATATATTCAAAGATAATTGATAATCAAACGTTTGTAATTGATAATTGCAAATCACTTATAGAATGTTTGGAAAGAAAGGATTTAAAATACAAGAGAGATTCTATTATTTCTTTAATCTACTATGGAGCTTTTAATTATTATAGAGCAGAACCTATCTTAGGAAGTTATCAAGCTTTGATCGGAAGTGGAGATTTAAAAATATTAGAAAGCGAAACTCTTAAGTCAAAATTAGCGTTCTTCTCTTCTGAAATAAATCAAGGATTTGAAGATGAAACTTTATCCATGAATTTACTAAATACACTACATTATGAATTTAAATCAATTGGAACGTTATTTTTAGATAATAGAATTAGACAAACTGTTGGCTTAAACAAGGTTAAAAAAGATGTCGAGTTCCAGAATAAAAAATTAATAGAGTTATATCATAACCCAAATATTTTGCACCCACTAGCTATGAAAACAGGTGTAGAAAATAATAGATTAAAATTGTATATTAAAATGTTAGAATACTCAAGTGAGATATTAACTTTGGTTGAATCTGAACTGGAAGAAAAAAAATAACGAAAGCTCAATAACGTAAATAAAACATACTTAGCAATTTTTAAATAAAAGCTTTAGTGTTTAGTACAAAGACTGCTAAATTGATATGTTTGGATTGAGAATAGAAAAGTTATAATCAAAATATAAAAGCTTGGTTATGTATTTATCAGAAAATCAAGTGTAATTTTGATGCTACGGTTTATACAGAAGCCTGAATAGTAAATTAATATAAGTTTTAGCAAAATTGAGTTGTAGACTATTTTGCTTTAGAGAAATTCTAAAAAGACCCATGGGTTTTAAAAATAACCAAAAGGAATGGTCTTATAATACTTCCAATAATATAATTCCGACTTCATAAAATTATTAATCTGTTAAAAACGAAAATAGTTAATTCACGAAATAAAAACTCATGCCCACAAAACCTATACGCAGCACGGCTGAAGAAATAAACGAAGGACGGTGCTTATAGCCTGTCAAAGTTTAGTTTCAAGATTCTTTTGAATAAATTTAAAAACCTAAAATGTAGCTTAGCTAGCATTTTTGAACGTTAAAAATTAAGGTATTCTAACACCTGCCTGCGCATGAACGTGTTATTGGCAACATTAAAAAAGATAAAAAATCTAATCCCATATTAATGATAAATTTTAGCAAGTTGTGCGTTTAAGAACAAAGGATTAACCTATTATGTAAAGATTGGGATATATTGATAATGAAATTCTTCAACAAAAACAGATTGATTTATAGCAAAGACAGTACATTTCAAATACATCAAGTAAATTATATGTCTTCTCCATAACAATATTGCCATCTTGATTTCTAAAATAATAATGCCATACATTTCGTTAAACAAAGTTTTCCACACTTATTCCAATAGCTTATCCAATGTAATAGGTAAGTTGCGCACCCGTTTTCCAGTAGCATCAAAAACGGCATTGGCAATTGCAGAGGCAACTCCAACAATCCCTATTTCCCCAAGTCCTTTTGCCCCTAACGGATTTACTATATCATCATGCTCTTCTACGAAAAGTACATTTAGCTGTTGAACATCGGCGTGGACTGCCATATGGTACTCCGCAAGATTGGCATTCATGATTCTACCACTGCGGTCGTCTATCATACCCTCTTCTTCCAAGGCCATACCTATGCCCCATGTAATAGCACCCAAGATTTGGCTCTCTGCCGTTTTAGGATTAATGATTCGTCCACCTGCAATTGCACTGGTAACCCTTGGTACAGTAATCATACCTAAATCCTTATCAACATGGACCTCAACCATAACACATGAATGCGCATAAGAAGAATATTGTTCTTGGCGTTCTTCAGGCTCTAATGCATTTTCAGCCTCAATAGAATCAAGTCCGGCCGTTACCAATAAAGTGCTCATATTGACCAATGTACCGTTTGGAAAAATCAATGTTCCATCAGTACAGGATACCTCATCATAATCAACATGATCCAAATCTTCGTCAACGTTTACCTTTGCCAGATCTATCAATTGTTTTTTTAAATGATTACAGACCGCCTTTACCGCAGAGCCTACTGAAGATACCGTCCAGGAACCCCCTTCTATAGGTGCTTTGGGCAATGAGGTGTCTCCTAATTGAAATGTAATTTCTTCCATAGCAATACCCAAGGTATCCCCGGCAATCTGTGACATCACCGTATAAGTTCCGGTACCAATATCCGCAGTGCTTGAACTGACCACTAATTTACCGGAAGAAGTAAGTACAGCCTTAGCAGATGATTTTTGTTGCATAGCTTCCCAACATCCTGTTGCCATACCGTAACCTACCAAAATGGAATCATCTTTTATTTGAGTATTTGCATGTCTATTATACCAGCCAAAATACGCTGCCGCTTGCCGGTAACATTCCCTTAATTCTTTGCTTGAAAAGGGTTTGTCCTCATTTTGGTCCTTATCAGCATAATTTATAAGCCTAAATTCCAACGGGTCTATATTTGCTTTTATGGCAAGCTCATCCATTGCACATTCCAAGGCAAACATACCCGTAGCTCCTCCAGGTGCCCTCATATCCATTGGTGTATAGACATTTACGGGTATTAGACGATATTCCAGTTTAACATTATCGCACTGATACATCAGACCGGACCAATCTACGATAGTTTCATTATATTTTTCAAATTTTGAGGTTTCCCCGTATGCCTTATGAATAATGGATTTCAGTTTACCTTCCTTGGAAGCACCCATTTGTAGTTGTTGAATACAGGCAGGTCTATGACCAAAGGAAAACATTTGTCGCCTTGTCAAAGAAACCTTTACAGGTCGTTGAAGTTCACGTGCTGCCATGGCCGCCAAGAACAGCTGATACTGAGGACGAAGTCCAGAACCAAAACCTCCGCCCACGAAAGGTGATAATATTTGAACATTTTCCGTATCCAAGTTAAATATTCCGCATATATATTTCTGGCTACTGTTTACACCCTGTACTTTATCATAAATTTTAAAGGATTGAGTTTTTGCGTTCCATTCCGCTATAGAAACATGAGGTTCCATAGGATTATGGTAATGTCTAGGCTGACTGTATTCCACATCTATACGTACAGCGGCGTTAGCATATGATAGTTCTGCATTACCTCTGTCCGGTGCGGTATCCTCCACACCCTCCGTGGTTGCATTGCCCTTATTCTTTTTAATGTCCGTAGTACATTCTTCTGTTAAATACTCCACCTCAACCAAGCCGGCGGCATAACGTGCCAATTCAAAGCTTTCCGCTACGACCAATGCAATAGGCTGACCGTTGTATAGTATCTGGTCGTTATACAAAGGTCTAAAAGGATGACCGGGTGGGGACAACGGGTCCGTATAATCAACATTTTGACGTAAATCATCCGGTAGGTTTTCGTGGGTGAAAATGTCAAGTACGCCATTTATCATTTTTGCCTTACCGGTATGTATAGCCACAATTTTTCCATTGGCAACGGTACTGTTCACCACATAGCCATGAACCAATCCTACAGGTTTAAATTCGCCCGCATAGGTTGCCGACCCGGTAACCTTCTTTACTCCATCTACCCGTTTCCTAGATTTTCCTATATATGCCGTATCCATTTGCAATTGTGTTATAGTTTCCTGGCCTCGTTCAAAGCCCTAATTATTGTTTTATGCGCCAGCTTTATTTTAAAATCATTATCCCCAAAACCTTGGGCCCCGTCCAATAATTCTTCAGCTAGTTGTTCAAAATTTTCATTATTGGCCTCCTTACCCACAAATTTCTCTTCCACCTGCGGCAAACGCCACGGTTTATGGGAAACACCGCCCAAGGCTACCCTTATGGTCTCAATACGATTATCCGTAAGTTTCATTGCCGCTGCTACGGAAACCAATGCAAATGCATAGGAAGGTCTATCACGGACCTTGATATAGGCAAAATTTTGATTATATGTTTCTGCAGGTAAATCAATGAAGGTGATTATTTCATTGGACTTGAGATGGTTATCCTTTTGCGGAGTATCACCAGGTAGTCTATGAAATTCCAAAATTGGTAATCGTCGCTCCCCTTCCCCACCTTGCACAACAATCTCAGCATCCAAGGCCGCCAAGGCCACGCACATATCTGATGGATGTGTCGCAATACAGGTTTCGCTAGTACCTAAAATAGCGTGAATTCTATTAAAACCCCCAATTGCGGAACAACCGCTTCCAGGTTCTCTTTTATTACATGGTGTGGCAGTATCATAAAAGTAATAGCAACGAGTACGCTGCATAAGATTTCCACCATTGGTTGCGGCATTTCTTAATTGCGCCGAAGCACCGGATAGGATGGCTTTGGACAATAAAGGATAGTTTTTTTCTACCAACGAATGGTACGCTGTATCCGCATTGGTCACCATTGCGCCCAAACGTATTCCACCGTTAGGAGCTTCTACGATTTCTCGATAAGGCAAACGATTGACATCTAACAGGTAGTGCGGATTCTCTACCCTATATTTCATTAGGTCCAACAAATTGGTGCCTCCAGCTATGGGTTTTGCATAATTTTTTTTGGTCAGGTCATCTACCGCTTGCCCTATATCCACATACCTACTATAGTTAAAATCATTCATATCAGTTATTTTTTGCTACCATTGCTTCCGCTACCTTAAAAATATTGGCATAGGCGCCGCACCGGCACAAATTACCGCTCATAAGATCCCTGATTTCCTCCGGTGTTTTTCCTTTGCCCATTTTGAGCATACTAACCATTGAACATATTTGTCCTGAAGTGCAATAACCGCACTGAAAGGCATCGTTTTCAATAAAAGCCTGCTGCACTTGGTGTAAACCATCATCGCTGGCCAGACCTTCTATAGTCACGATTTCCTTATCATCGTTCATAACCGCCAATGAAAGACAAGAATTTATGGCTTTACCATCTACTAGCACGGTACATGCTCCACATTGACCATGGTCACACCCTTTTTTTGTGCCTGTTAAATTCAGGACTTCCCGTAGAGCGTCCAAAAGAGTGGTACTGATGGGTATGGTAACTTGATGTTTTTTACCATTAATGTGCAGTTCAATATCATTTTCGCTTAAAAATCCCATGGTCTATTTTTTAAATAAAGTACAGAACCACCATGGACGAAGAATTTATTGATTGTGATATAATCAGATACACAACACATGTTATTTATTCTAAGCTGAGCAATGGTTTTGCACGATGCATAAAATTAGCCTTACCCTAGGTTTTGCATTGTCCTATAAAATGTTTTATTGACCCATTAAGGAAAGTGGGTTTGCATTCTTTTAGAATTTATGGGACACCGAAAAATAACCGTATGCCACAAATAAAATGAAGATATTATAGGGTACTCCCAATGGTTAAAAGTTCATTCCATTGGGTAGTATATCTTGGACTTCTGTGCTCTTTGATAAGTGCCCATTCCTTATCGCGGTTACCTACAGTGGCTAATTTAATCTTATTCTTTCCATACCTATTGTTCAGATTATCCATTACATTGGTAATTGCTTCACTATCACTTTTATGGGGGGTATGGAATAAATTGGTCTGTACTTCGTTTTTTTGTACTAGCTGCGTTAAGTTGATGCCCACTTTTTTATAGCGATATCCCTGCCGGAATATTTGGCGAAGACCTTTAAGCGCTTCTTTGGTTAATTTTGCGGTACTATCCGTGGGGGTATCCAAGGTAATGACGATTTTATTACGGTATTGCTTATCTACCGCACTATGCTGATTGGTCTGTAAGGATACTTCAATTTGTGCTGCAGCGCTTTGTTGCTGCCTTAATAGATCAGCTACCTCAGCAACATAGTAACTACATGCTTCCTCTATCAATGTATAATCCGTCAATTTATAGCCAAAAGATTTTGCGGTTCCTATACCTTTCTTGGCATTGGGTTGCAACACGAGTTCCAGACAGGACATATTGTTCAGCTCCCGCCACAGGCGCTCTCCAATTACCGTCATCTCTTTCCTTACCCAAGCTACGGGCATATTGGCAAAATCCAATGCAGTGCGTATATGGTTGTTCTGCAATCGAATAGCATGCTTTTTGCCTATACCCCATATGTCCTTTACCAAAAGATTGTGCAAAAGGAATTTTCTTTTTTCTTCAGAATCCACAATGTAGATATTATCGTTGGATGCTACTTTCTTGGCATACTTGTTTGCCAGTTTGGACAGGGATTTGGTCTTTGCAATTCCTACACCTACGGGTATGCCGGTGTTTTTCACAATGGTATCCTTCATTCTTTGCGCCAATTCTGTCAACTCTGCTGGGTCATAATGAGACAAATCCACAAAACTTTCATCAATACTGTACTCCTCTACCAAAGGAGAAAATTGATGCAAGGTCTGCATTACCCTTTTTGACATATCACTATATAACGTGTAATTGGAAGAGAAGTAAGTAACCTGATGGGCATCTAACAATTTCCTGATTTTAAAGATAGGTTGAAACATAGGTATTTCCGTCAAAGCCTTGGCCTCCTTATTGGCCGCAATAATACACCCGTCATTATTACTTAACACTACTACAGGTTTATTTTTAAGGTCAGGCCTAAATACCTGTTCGCAAGAAGCGTAAAAACTATTACAATCTACCAATGCGATCATATAACCGATTTTATGATATAGGTTATCACGCCCCATAAGTTTAATGGATCTCCTGCTTTACCTACACGCATGATATGAAATGCATCATCCATACTGGCCAAGATCAACTGCTCCGGTTTAGGGACCAAGGACTTATCTACAATAAGTACATCGTTCTTGGCAATACCGAATGTTTGAAAGGAATCGTCTGCCACCCGAACAAAAAAGGTGGCGGACGAATTGCTTACCAGTGTTTCGTTCAAATCTATTCTGGGTTCATTATAATGTGTTGCAGGACTTGAAAATCCCGTTTGGGAAGGCCGCTGCACCCTATAGTTTTTATCCGCTTTCTTAACTAACCGTAATTCTTCGTCCATCCTAAAAACTCCTGACTCATTTGCAAAATTTAAAATACTATCTAAACATTTGGATTTATTCCAAAATTAAGGATATATTCCAAATAATTTAATTATTTTTATAAAGAGTTATTCACTAATCCTGTTAACGGAAACTAGTCCAAAAAATAAAATTGATTTTAATTAAAGTAGAACTATACAATCCCAAAACGGATACGGTTAATTATTAAATAGTTAGAGGTAGTGTACTGCACGGTACAATAGTAATTTCACCTATAAAACATAAATAATAAAGTTATGGGTTCTAAATATAAAAATGACGAATTAGGCTTAACCAATGAAGTTCAACAAAATCAAGGATTAAAAACAACTGAGGATGTGGACAGCAAAAATAAAAAAGAGGTAGGTAATCCTGTAAATAATGGAGGAGTAAATATTGATGCTGATGATGTTCATCTAGAAAAACAATGGTTGGCGGTAAGAGATGAATACCTTGCCAAATTTCCGGAATTAAATGAAATGGAACAGGAATTTAAAACGGAGAACATTGGTGCGCTCATTCAAAGAATAGCACAAAAAAGAAAACAATCTCCACAGGTCATTGCGGAAGAAATACGTTCTTGGGAATTATCTCACTAAACACTAAAATAATAGATGTTAGTTGTAAAAAAAGTTAGCAATACATTGCTTTCAATAGATAAAATATATGCTATATGAGATCAATTTGGAATGGTTCCATAAGTTTTGGACTGGTATCTATCCCCATAAAATTATTTTCTGGGTCTGAGGACCGAAAATTGGATCTGGATATGTTGGACAGCCATGATGGTGCAAGGATACGATATAAAAGGGTCAATGAGGATACGGGAAAAGAAGTTGAGTGGAAAGATATTGTCAAAGGCTATAAAAAGGATGATACCTATATCGTTTTGGAAAAGGAGGATTTTGAGAACGCCAATATGAAAAAAAGTAAGACTATTGATATTGAACAGTTCATCATGGAAGACGAAGTGTCCGATGTGCTTTTTAAAAAGCCGTATTTCATTAAACCGCAAAAGGGAGGTGAAAAGTCCTATACATTATTGCGAAATGCATTGAAAAAAACAGAAAAATTAGGAGTGGCAACCTTTGTAATGCGCCAAAAGGAACACCTTTCCCTAATTGGGGTATATGAAAATGCGCTGGTACTACATGTAATTAGGTTCGAGGATGAAATAAGGGATACTGGAGAATTGGAGCTACCCAACACCAAAATTGCCAAAAAGGAATTGGACATGGCAATTTCATTAATAGACCAATATACGGAAGAGTTCAATTTTGCAAAGTTCAAGGATGTATACAACGAGCAACTTTTAAAAATCATTGAATCTAAAGCTACCGGTAAAACAAGTAAAGCAGAAAAATTCGAATCAAAACCAACGCCAGCAAAAGATTTAATGGCACAATTAAAAGCAAGTTTGAAAAAACGTGAAAAACAAGCATCGTAACCTTTGAGTCTAAAGATATATAATGATAAAAGAGACTTTACCGCTACCCCCGAACCCAAAGGGGAACTAGTAAGTGGTACCCACACCCAACGATTTGTAATACAACGACATCAAGCCTCCCATTTGCACTACGACATACGTTTGGAAATTGATGGCACATTAAAAAGCTGGGCAATTCCCAAAGGGCCATCCATGAATCCGTCAGATAAACGATTGGCGGTAAGAACGGAGGATCACCCTATACCCTATCTTAAATTTCAAGGCACAATTCCAAAAGGTAATTATGGTGCAGGTATAATGAAAATATGGGATGATGGCATATTTGAAATTGATCACTTGGAAACTGATAAACCGCTTTTGGAACAATTGGCGTTAGGCAATCTTAAATTATTCTTCCATGGAAAAAAAATTAAAGGTCGCTTTGCTTTGGTACGTACCACCCCAAAGGGAAGCAGTGAGCATTGGTTGTTATTAAAGAAAAAAGATGCGTATGCAATTGATGCTTTCTATAATGCAGAAACATTGGTTCCGGTAACGGAGCGCAATATAAAAGAATACCCACAAAATCTGCATCCTGGTCGCGTTGTACAACCCATGTTGGCTACAAGTACCAAAACCATTTTCAATGATACCAATTTCATCTATGAACTTAAATGGGATGGCTATAGGGTTATTGCACATGTAGCTGAAAGTGGTATCCTTTTACAATCCAGAAACGGTATTAACTACAATACCAAATTCTCCAAATTATATGATGAACTTCAATTATTGGACAATGAAGTTATTTTAGATGGTGAAGTAGTTTTGGTTGATTACAACGGTGTGTCGCAATTTGGGGAACTTCAAAATTATCCTGATGCCAAAGGAGAATTAAGATATTATGTATTTGATATGCTGTATTTGAACGGATACAGTATGTTGGACTTAACGTTACGTGAACGAAAAAGCCTGATACCCGAAGTACTTGAAGATTTAAAGATCAGCAAGTATTGTGACCATGTGGAAGGAATGGGAACTGCATTGTACCAAAAGGCTATTGAAGTAGGTATGGAAGGAGTAATAGCTAAGGAAGCTAATTCTACATATACCCTTGGTTATAGAACGGACAAGTGGTTAAAGATAAAAGGAATTCAAAGCCTGGATGCCTTTATCTGCGGATATACGGAATCATCTAACAGTGCGAAACGTGTAGGCTCCCTTATTCTTGGAACAGAAGAGGATGGTAGGTTAATCTATGTCGGTAATTGTGGTTCTGGGTTTTCAACTGCACAGCGTAATGAATTATATTATGCACTTTTACCACTGAAAACCTCTGAATATCCGTTTGATAAAAAAATATCTTTAAAGGGACGAAAGGCACATTTTGTGCTACCGCTTGTAGAATGCGAGGTAAAATTTACAGAACGTACTAAAAATGGTTTATTGAGAAATCCGGTATTTAAGCGCCTAAAGAGCACAATACCAACAATGGGCCAGGAGCCAAAAGCCGTACATAGTTCAACTGGCCCCAAAACTGTTGGAAAGGAGACGATAGTAGTCGATGGCTTTAAAGTACCTATTAGTAATTTGGACAAAATATATTGGCCTAATTCCGGATTAAAAAAGTATGATCTAATTGATTACTATGTGCAGATTGCAACCTACATTCTACCACATTTGAAAGATAGGCCCCAAAGTCTACACAGGCATCCCAATGGCATACAACAAGAAAGTTTTTATCAAAAGGACAATGAAAATTTGCCAGATTGGATAGAAACTATCCCTATATATTCCAAATCATCCAATAGGGATATCAATTATCTATTATGCCAGAACACGGCTACACTGCTATATATGGCCAATTTAGGTTGTATTGAAATTAATCCTTGGAGTTCAAGAATACAGCATTTGGATTATCCAGATTATGGAATAATTGATTTGGACCCTCCTAAGGAAATGAATTTTAAGAAGGTGGTAAAGGTGGCAAAGGAATTTAAAAACCTACTTACCGGGATAGCCGCCCCAAGTTTTTGTAAAGTTTCGGGATCAAGGGGCATTCACATTTATATTCCCATGCAGGCTGTATACACCTATGAAGAGGTGCGTAATTTCATAAAACTATTGTGCCATGTCATTGAAGAACGGTTGCCCTCATTGACTACCATGGAGCGTACCATAAAAAAACGTGAAGGAAAAATTTATTTGGACTATTTACAAAATAGAAAGGGACATACGATCGCCTCTGTACATTCCGTTAGGCCTATTGCCAATGCCCCTATTTCCGTACCTATTTATTGGGAAGAATTGAACGACAAATTAAACCCCCAATGCTATGTTATGAAGACCTACCCTAAACGACTGGAGCAAGAAGGAGACTTATTTAATCTTATAAACAATACTGAATTTGATATGGCAAAGGTATTGACGGAATTAGAATTTAGATAATGAGCAAATTAAAACTATATTATTAGGTCCATAGTTTGCCAAACCATTAACCACTACCCCGTCATGTATATTTTAATTAATTTTGTAAACAAATCAACCTCACCAAAAAATTCACCAATTCTATTTAAACAGAGCACGTTTTCACTGTTTATGATAGCATTTGTTTTAACGTACGGGCATATTGCTCTGCGGTCATTTATGTACTGAACAAACTTAAATGCATTTAAAGGAAGAATTAAACAAGGGCCAATTAAAGGCCGTAACCTATACAGGTAAACATTTACTTGTACTTGCCGGTGCAGGTACAGGAAAAACGCGTACCATAATTGCAAGGGCATCCTATCTAATTGAGAATGGGGCCGATCCGTCAAAAATTCAAATTCTGACATTTACAAAGAAAGCGGCCAATGAAATTGTTGAACGTGTAAAGGCCGGTCTGCCACAATCCAGTGGACGCACATTGAACGGAGCTACCTTTCATTCTTGGTGTAATCAATTGATCATTAAATACCCCAATCTATTTGGGGCGGCCAGTTTTACCGTAATAGATCCTGACGATCAATTGGGAGTCATGAAAATGGTTGCCGGTCATCATAATGAGGTTTACGGAAAACTACGCATAAAACCTCAACAATTACTGGATGTCTATTCCTATGCCCGGAATACCAAAAAAAATCTGACGGAATCATTACGCACTTTGATTTATAAGGGTAAACAGGACAAGGATACCGAATATGAGATTACGGCAATGAAGCCCAATGTAGAACTGTTGCTTCGAGCGTATCAAAAGAAAAAAATGGAGCAAAGGTATTTGGATTATGACGACCTGTTGTTGGTTGTGGCCACACAACTAAAAAAGAATCCCGAGGCAAGAAAACTACTTTCCCAAGACCTTGATTATCTTTTGGTAGATGAAATGCAGGATACCAATCCGCTGCAATGGGAACTGTTATCACCTTTTATTGAAATCTGCAGTTTGTTCTGTGTGGGAGACGATGCGCAGTCCATCTATTCTTTTCGAGGAGCTGACTTTAAGAACGTACATCAATTTAAAGAACGTGTAAAAGAATCTGAAGTCTATAAACTGGAGAAAAATTACAGGTCTACCCAAGAGATATTGGATATTTCCAATTGGTTATTGGATAAATCGCCAATTGCGTATGATAAAAGATTACAGTCTATTAGAGGAAGCGGTGAACTGCCTATTTTATTAAATGTAAGTGATGAATGGCAAGAAGCCAATTGGGTTGCCGATGAGGTCTTAAAAAATTATACGGATGAGGATAGAAAATTTTCTGACCACCTCATTTTGTCCCGTTCACAATTTTACACCAAATCATTACAGGCCGTATTCATTAGACGAAAAATACCTTACATCACGTATGGGGGTCGTAAGTTTTTGCAGGCCGCCCACATAAAAGATTTGGTCTCCTTGCTACGTATTGTCAATAATCCATACGATGAGATTGCATGGGTTCGCTTTTTAACTTTTTGGGAAGGCATTGGCGAGGTAAGGGCATCTAGGATTATGGCCGTTATCATTGCAGATGAAGGTAAGACCGAAATACCAACTTTGTTGGAAAGTGCGATACCCGGTAAGGATGGACAAAAAATATCCCAATTGTACCATGCCGTACAAAAAGAAAAGGGCAAGGTGGGAAAAATGGTGGATATTGCATATGAGGCCATGTCATTGGGCCTAGCCTTTAGATATAGAAAAGATTGGGTGGAAAAACGAAAGGGTGATTTTCCTGTGTTAAAATTATTGGCGGATAGTTATGCAAGCCTTGGTGAGTTCATTGGCGAGGGCCTTCTGGACAATGCCGAAAAAATGAACGGTGCACCTGTGTTGAGCGAATCTCAATTGGCAACTTCCGAGAATAAGGACCATGTAATAATATCAACCATTCATTCTGCCAAAGGGCTTGAGGCAGATGTATGCATTGTATTGAACGTATCGCCAAAATCATTTCCGTCAGCATGGTCATTAGATGATACGGATGCCATTGAAGAAGACCGGCGAGTCTTATATGTAGCACTTACAAGAGCCAAAAACAGATTGATCATCACTAGAAATACGGCTTCCATTGCCGCTATTCACGGTAAATCAATTCCGTCCAATACCGGACAGGCTACAGATGATGCCGAAACCTATTTTCTTACCGGACTACCGGAAAAACTGGTTGAACAACAAACCATTGGCCAAGATTTCAATAAGGTTAAGGACGCACCGGAACCCAATCAAATAGATCTTTCCTCTGGAATGGATTTTAATTAGTAAACAATGCCAGATAAAAATTTTGCCGTCATTTCCATGACCGTCTTTGGGAAAAAGCCTAACCCGCTACGAATAGTACAACTAGAAATACAAAAGGTAAATGGCGATCATGGTACAAAAACATTTTCCTCCTATATTAACCCAGAGCAAAGAATCCCTTTTTATATAGAACAAAGAACCGGCCTCACTGATGAAATATTGTTAAAGTCCCCTACTTTTAGGGAAGTATCGGAAACCATTCTCTTAGAATTGGAAGATTGTATCCTAGTAGGACATAACGTGTCTTTTCTACATTTTGCGTTACAATCAGAATTTAAATATTTGGGTCATCTTTTTAAAATGCCACAAATTTGTACGCAGCGACTTTCAAAAAAACTACTGCCCCATATGGTAAATTATGAGTTGCCTTACCTCTGTAATGTACTTAATATTCCCTTTTTTGACAGGTTTGATATTCATGAAGAAAATGATGCGGTAACCACGTTGTTCCAAAGGCTGTTGCGGTTAGATGAAGACGATAATTATATCGATACATTCTTATTTCAGAAAAATAAAAAAGAAGTATTTGTTCCCAAGTCTACCGCATATAAGTATGTAGAACATTTACCCCCTTTACCTGGTGTTTATAAATTTCAAGATATACATGGGGAAGTAATTTATGTAGGGAAAGCCAAAAATATAAAAAAACGTGTGCAAAGTCATTTTTATAATTCTTCGGAAAAAGAATTGCAATTATGTACGTCCACACATAGTATAGATTTTGAACTTACAGGCAGTGAATTACTGGCCTTGTTAAGAGAGGCAGATTTAATTCAAAAATTGGATCCTGAGCTCAATTACATTCAAAAGAAAGCATATATAACCTATCATATTGTACCCCAAAAAGACAAAAAGGGGGTCTTACGTTTAAGGATAGAACGGCGCCCTTATCAACATACACCCACGGAAATCTTTTTAAAACGTGGGGATGCCATTAACCGATTAATTGAGCTTACTGAAAAATTTAACCTATGCCCTACGGCAACAGGTTTAACAAGTAAATTGGGTAAATGCTTGCCCATAAGTTATAGTGCTTGCAAAGGAATCTGTAAAGGACTGGAGGAACCTTCCGTATATAATGCCAGAGTATCCCAGGCTTTGGACTTTTTAAATAGGGAAAATGAAAATTATGCGATTTTTGAAAAAGGTAGAGCGCGATCAGAACGTAGTTTTGTACTTGTACTCCATGGAGTGTATCAAGGCTTTGGTTTTTTGGACCCTTCCATGGCAATTGCATCCATCCAAGACTTAGAAGGATTATTGATGCCCAAGCGCCATACGTACCATACCGCTAAAATTGTTATGGCCTATAGAAAGAAAAATCCCCATAAAATTACGTATTTAAATTAGGTGTATGTAACTAAATTCACCTAATTACAATAGAAAAAATTAGACAGCAGACACTAAAGAACTTTGACCCGGAGCAGGCCAATCAATTGGAGTTCGGGCGTAAAGACCAATATGTTTAATGGCAGCTTAAATGCAACGGTAAGTTATTATGATATAACGGTGAAGGACCGCGTAATAACCGACCCAGCTTCTCCTTTCAATAAAATTCAAGGCGGAGAAGTGGTGAGCAAAGGTATAGAAATTGAATTGAACGCAAATCCCCTAAAGGGATTGATCATAAGGGCCGGATATAGCAATAACGATAGTGAGACCACGGTCTCTGACAATACTGAAATTTTAAACAGAAGACCCTTGGAGGCAGGCCCGGAAACTTTATACAACCTTTGGGCCAATTATGAATCCCAATCAGGCCCATTTGATGATTTTGGCCTTGGTTTTGGTATAAATGGATCAAGTGAGCGTTTTGCAATTAATTATACATCTACCGGTGAATTCATTTTGCCTAGCTACACCATTGCCAATGCATCCATCTTCTATCAAGCCAATAACTACAGGCTAGGAGTAAAATTGAACAATGCGTTTAATAAGGAATATTATAAAGGATGGACCACTAATTCTCCACAGACACCTAGAGCTTTACTGGCCAACCTTACCTATACTTTCTAAACGAAATGAATTTAACCAAGGGTAACTTTTATATAAAGTTGCCCTTTAATTTCCAAAAGAAATGACAATTAGAAAATTCATATTGCAACTACACAAAATTTTGGGTCTGGTCACGGGCGTTGTGGTTTTTATTGTGGCCATAAACGGTTGCTGTTGGTCATTTAGAAAAGAGATAGCAAGTTTTTATGATGGTTACAAAAAAGTTATGCCCCAAGAGCTTCCTATGCATAATGTCCTATACATGGCTTCATTATGCAGTATATAAGTCAATTGGCGGACAAAAAGATGTGGAGTTCATTATTCCTGCAAATAAGAGTAACGGACAGGAATTGGGCAACATATTGCCAATGGATGTACTGGTTACCAAATTAAGGCAAGAATCCCCAAATGCCAAAAGTATAGAACTGCATTATCCTGCTACGGAAAATGAAAGTATTTATGTTGAAATTTCTCATAGTGACGGTTTGTATTATAATGCCGACTATAGATTTTTTGACCAGCACACATTGGAAGAAATTGAAACTCCAAGCCTGTATGGAAAATATGAAAACGCCAAGGCCGCGGACAAATTACTTAGAATGAACTATGATATTCATATAGGGGCGATAGGCGGACTTGCAGGAAAAACAATCGCATTTTTGATAAGCCTGTTAACGGCAACATTACCCGTAACGGGTGCATTCTTATGGTATGGAAGGCATTATAAAAAAAGATCAACAAATACATAATGGTTTACATCAAATCACTTCATTGTTCCATAAAAAATCCAGACAATGGAAAGATGTAAGTTTTTTAACACTTTTATATTTGCAATAAGGTCATTCAAAGAGTCTTATAGGGGTATTTAATTCGCACTCAAAATCGTACTTTTGCAACTTTGCTATGAATACATGATTGAATACGAAGAAAATATAGAGGTCAAGGGCGCACGTGTGCACAACCTTAAAAATATAGATGTTACCATACCCAGAAATAAGCTTGTAGTCATAACGGGGCTATCTGGCAGTGGAAAATCTTCCCTTGCTTTTGATACCATTTATGCCGAAGGACAACGACGGTACATAGAAACGTTCTCGGCTTATGCCAGACAATTTTTAGGAGGTCTTGAACGACCGGATGTAGATAAGATAGACGGTTTATCGCCCGTTATCGCCATTGAACAAAAAACCACTTCCAAATCTCCAAGATCAACCGTAGGTACCATTACGGAAGTCTATGATTTCTTACGCTTACTTTTTGCACGTGCTGCAGATGCGCATAGTTATAATACGGGCGAAAAAATGGTAAGTTATAGTGATGAGCAGATCAAGAATCTAATTATTGCATCCTATGCCGATAAGAAAATCAATATTTTGGCACCTATAATTAAATCCAGAAAAGGACACTATAGAGAACTATTTGAGCAAATTGCCAAACAGGGCTTTGTAAAAGTAAGGGTAGACGGGGAAATCAAGGACCTGGTCAAAGGCATGAAGGTTGACCGTTACAAAACACATGATATTGAAATAGTAATTGACCGCTTAAAGGTCGTTGAAAGTGAAGACTTTCATAAACGCCTTTCCGAAACCATCAATACCGCAATGTACAGTGGTAACAATGTATTAATGGTCTTGGAAGAAGGTACAGAGGTTCCAAGGTATTTTAGCAGGGACTTAATGTGCCCAACCACCGGCATCTCCTACCCTACACCTGAACCAAATACTTTTTCCTTCAATTCCCCAAAAGGCATATGTCCCTACTGCAGTGGTCTTGGACATGTATATGAGGTCAATGAAAAGAAGATTTTTCCCAACAAGAAATTATCCATAAAGGCGGGAGGAATTGCTCCACTAGGAGAATTTAAAAAATCATGGGCCTTCAAACAGATAGAAACTATTGCCCAACGGTACAACTTTGAACTGACCGATGCAATTGCGGACATACCAAAAGACGCAATTGATGTCCTATTGAACGGAGGCAAGGAAAGTTTTGAGGTAGATTCTAAAACCTTGGGGGTTAAAAGAACATACAAAATTGATTATGAAGGAATATCCAACTTCATAAAAAATCAATTTGAGGAAGCGGCATCAACTTCCATTAAACGCTGGGCCAAGGAATATATGGATAAAATAACCTGTCCGTCCTGCAATGGTTTTAGACTTAAAAAGGAGTCGCTTTATTTTAAATTGGAAGGTAAGAACATAGCAGAGTTGGCCAATTTGGATATAGTGGAGTTATCGGCATTCTTTTTAGGGTTGAACCAAAAACTAGAGGGCAACCAACAGAAGATAGCAGAGGAAATTATTAAGGAAATCAATACGCGAATACAGTTTTTATTGGATGTAGGGTTGGATTATTTATCCTTGAACCGTAGTTCCAAATCGCTTTCCGGTGGTGAGGCACAACGCATTAGGTTGGCTACCCAGATTGGTTCCCAATTAGTAGGTGTGCTTTATATATTGGATGAACCAAGTATTGGTCTGCACCAAAGGGACAATGAACGTTTGATCAAATCCTTGGAGTCTCTAAGGGATATTGGAAACTCAGTAATCGTGGTGGAACATGACCGAGATATGATAGAACGGGCGGACCATGTGATAGACATTGGTCCAAAGGCCGGTAAAAATGGTGGAGAGATTATTTCACAAGGTACACCAGAGGAGCTTAAACATGTACATACATTGACTGCGGACTATATGACCGGTGTCAAGGAAATAAAGGTCCCTAAAAAAAGAAGGCCAGGAAATGGCAATGAAATAGTACTGTCCGGCTGCACGGGCAACAATTTAAAAAATATTACGGTCAAGTTTCCATTGGGAAAAATGATAGGCGTAACCGGTGTTTCCGGAAGTGGTAAATCTACATTGATCAACGAGACGCTTTACCCGATAATGAACGCCCATTATTTTAATGGCGTAAAAAAACCAATGCCTTACAAGAAAATTACCGGACTGGAGCATATAGACAAGGTAATAGATATTAACCAATCGCCGATCGGCAGGACACCAAGATCAAACCCGGCAACATACACGGGAGTTTTTAGTGAAATAAGGTCCTTATTTGCAAAAACCACAGAAGCCTCCATAAGGGGATATA
Organism: Maribacter confluentis; assembly: GCF_030505015.1. Classification (NCBI taxonomy): domain Bacteria; kingdom Pseudomonadati; phylum Bacteroidota; class Flavobacteriia; order Flavobacteriales; family Flavobacteriaceae; genus Maribacter; species Maribacter confluentis. The sequence goes on along the minus strand of NZ_JAUKUC010000001.1, from coordinate 4,108,310 downwards.
AACCCGGCAGGTTTAGTTTTAATGTTAAAGGTGGTCGTTGTGAAACCTGTCAAGGAGGTGGACTTCGGGTAATAGAAATGAATTTTTTACCTGATGTATATGTAGAGTGTGAAACGTGTAACGGCAAACGTTTTAATAGGGAAACTTTGGAAATTAGGTACAAAGGTAAATCTATAAGCGATGTACTGGAAATGACGATCAATGAAGCGGTAGATTTTTTTGAACCTATTCCTAAAATATATCGTAAGTTGAAGACCATACAAGATGTTGGCCTAGGTTACATATCTTTGGGACAACAGTCTACCACCTTGTCGGGAGGTGAGGCCCAACGTATAAAATTGGCAACCGAACTATCTAAGCGAGATACGGGAAACACCTTTTATATTTTGGACGAGCCCACCACTGGCCTACATTTTGAGGACATACGTGTATTAATGGATGTACTGAACAAGTTAGCCGATAAAGGAAATACCGTATTGGTCATAGAACACAATATGGATGTAATTAAAATGGTAGATTACATTATTGATATTGGGTATGAAGGAGGGCGTTCCGGTGGGCAATTGGTTGCAAAAGGAACACCAGAAGAAGTGGCAAAGAATAAGAAAAGCTATACAGCTACGTTCTTAAAAAGAGAATTGGCATAAGTTCAATTTAAATAAAAGGTAAGAATACATAAATATATATGAGATCAGAGAAACATCATAAAGGCTGGAATGAAATTAAGACAAATGACTCTTGGGCCATTTTTAAGATTATGGGCGAATTTGTCAACGGTTTTGAACGCATGAGTAAAATTGGGCCTTGCGTATCTATATTTGGATCGGCAAGAACCAAGGAAGAAGACCCATATTATGAATTGGCGGTATCTATTGCAAAATCAATAGCAGAAGCAGGTTATGGAGTTATAACAGGCGGTGGCCCAGGAATTATGGAGGCTGGTAATAAAGGCGCCAGCCTTGCGGGTGGCACCTCCGTAGGTCTAAATATAGATTTACCATTTGAACAGCATGACAATCCGTATATAGATGGCGATAAAAGTCTTGACTTTGATTATTTCTTCGTTAGAAAAGTTATGTTCGTGAAATATTCACAAGGTTTTGTGGTTATGCCAGGCGGCTTTGGTACGTTAGATGAACTCTTTGAGGCAATAACCTTAATACAGACCCATAAGATTGGCAAATTTCCAATTATTTTGGTAGGGAGCGATTTTTGGACAGGTTTAATGGATTGGGTAAAGAACACCATGCTGAAGGTAGGTAATATTAGTCCAGAGGATTTAAACTTGATAAAAATTGTTGATACTGAAGATGAAGTTGTAGAAATTATCGATTCTTTCTATAAAGGTCATTCTATGAGTCCTAATTTTTAATCCTAGCCTTGGCCCCTAAATTCAAATCTTTTTTTTATATCGTTGTTGTCCTTATGCTTATTATGGGCATAAAGGGTCATGCACAATATGAGACAAGTCTAACGGTAAACTTGAACGAGTATACCAAAGAACTGGAAATCAAACAAGAATTTACCTATTATAACAATTCCAATTATAATTTGGGAGTACTCTATTTTAACGATTGGGCCAATGCCTATTCGGATAAAAATACGGGGCTTGCTAAAAGATTTGCTCAGGAATTCAAAAAATCCCTACATCTAGCCAAAGCTGACGAAAGAGGAATTACTACAATAGTCAGCGTTGTAGATGATGCCTATAATGGGTTACAATGGGGCCGTACCGAAGGTAAGGATATCTTGAAAGTTACCCTGAACAAAATGTTACCGCCAAAGGAAACCACCAAAATTTTTATTACCTATAAAGTTAAATTACCTCCCAATAAATTTACACCTTATGGTTATGACCCTAAAGGTGGATATTATTTAAAGGATTGGTATTTGACCCCTGCGGTATATGATGGCAAATGGGCTTTATACTCCAATAAAAATCTTGAGGACCTCCATACCAATGTCACCAATACGGTAATTGATTTTAAATTTCCCGATAGTCTATATTTGGCTTCAAATTTTAACGTTACCTCATCTTCATCATTTCCCAATGGACAATTTGCCCAACTACGGGGAAACTTGCAGAGAGGCGGTGAAATTATATTGAAGACCAATGATGAGTTTATCACCCATACCACGCCGTACATGACATTTTTGACCAATATTAAGGCACCAAGATATAGTCCAATTGGTCAAGGTTTGTCCATCAATAAAGTAGCGGATTTTATCTACAACAACCTTGGGGAATATCCGCACGAAAAGGTTTTGGTCAGTGAGCTAGATTATAATAAGGACCCTTTGTATGGTCTAAACCAGCTGCCATCGTTCATAAGACCTTATGAAGAGCAATTTCAGTTTGAGATGAAGTTCCTTAAAACTGCACTGAACAGTATATTAAAGGAAAGCATGTTCTTAAATCCAAGAAAGGAGCAATGGTTGAACAGTGCCATAGCAAATTATCTAATGATTGCCTATGTGGAGCAATATTACCCTGATCAAAAACTGTTGGGTAAATTATCCAGAATTTGGGGTTTTAGAAGTTTTGAGTTGGCCAAAATGGATTTTAATGATCAATATGCCTTTTTATATAACTTAACTGCGCGCAAGAATTTAGATCAAGCTTTACAGACACCAAACGACTCCTTGATCAAGTTCAACCAAAAAATTGCGAATAAATATAAGGCAGGACTGGGATTGGCCTATCTGGCAGACTATATAGGAAAGGAAAAGGTAGATGAGAGCATTAAGACCTTTTATAAGTATTATAAATTAAATACGGTTAAGGTCCTTGATTTTGAATCTATTTTAAAACGTTCCACCACACAGGATATCAATTGGTTTTTTAAGGATTATGTATCTACGGATAGGAAGATAGATTTCAAAATAAAGAAAGTCAAAAAAACTGAAGATTCCCTTTTGGTGACGATCAAAAATAAGGAAGGTACCAATGTTCCTATATCTGTATTTGGCTTAAAGAACGATTCTGTAATATCTGAATATTGGTTCAGTGATATTGCGTTGGAAAAAACGTTTACCATAGCCAACAATCAAGAGGATAAATTGGTTCTTAACTATGATCAAAAAATACCGGAATTTAACCAGAGGGATAACTGGAAATCCTTAAAAGGTTTCCTTTCAAGTAACAAAAAGTTGAAATTTACTTTTTTTAAGGATGCTGAAAACCCGTATTTTAATCAGGTTTTTTATGTTCCGGTCTTAAATTTCAACGTGTATGACGGTTGGGTACCCGGCATGCGCCTTTACAACAAAACCTTGTTGGAAAGACCATTTGTCTATGATTTTTCCCCCTCCTACTCGTTTAAGGAAAAAGCCTTTGTTGGGTACGGTAAATTCAGTTATAGAAAATACTTGAGCAAGAGTGGTCTCTATGTGGCCAACTACGCCATTGGCGCATCAACATCGCATTTTAATGTAAATTCCAGATATACCTCCATAACACCCTCTTTTAGTTTAGGTTTTAGGCCTGCGGATTTAATCAGTAATAAAAGGGAATTTTTATCTTTTAGGTATGTCAATATCTTAAGGGATTTTGACCCTTCATTACAAAATTTGGCCAATGACCCGGACAATCCGGATTATAGTGTCTTCAATGCACGATATATAAACAGGAACAATGGTATTTTGGATTATAATTCCTGGTTCGTGGATTTTCAATTGGCAGGAAACTTTAGCAAACTTTCCTTTGAATACGAGTATCGTAAATTATTTGAGAACAATAGACAGCTCAACCTTAGGTTCTTTGCAGGTAAATTTCTGAGTAATAGGACACAGACAGATTTTTTTAGTTTTGCCCTGGATAGACCTACGGATTATTTGTTTGACTACGGCTATTTGGGAAGGTCTGAAGATTCAGGTATTTATAGCCAACAGATTATTATTGCCGAAGGCGGATTCAAATCCTTTTTGGATAAGGAATATCGGTTTTCAAATAATTGGATGGCCACGGTGAACGGAAGCTTTAACCTTTGGAGATGGATTGAGTTGTATGGGGATGCAGGCTTGGTAAAAAATAATGGGTTTAGTGAAAAGTTTGTGTATGATTCCGGTGTACGTTTAAACCTGGTTACGGATTATTTTGAACTGTACCTTCCTTTATATTCCAACAACGGTTGGGAAGTATCCCAGCCCAATTACGGAGAAAAGATACGGTTCATTATTACCGTTAGTCCCAAAACCCTAACTGGGTTATTTACAAGAAAATGGTTTTAAACTATCAAATTTTAATTCAGAACCTTCTTTTTTGTTATTAAATTAAAAATTATACAGATTTCCACCTTTTTTGTTGACAAATATGGAATAAATTAACTAGCAACGACGTTGCTATAATCTACATGAATTGGTAGTTTTGTAAAAATCGGTAACACACATGGACGTTTCATCAAAAACAAGCAATGATATTTCTTTTGACGACTTTAAGGAGCAGATCATAAGTGATTATGAAATTGCTTTTTTAAGTAGGACCTGTAGTCTTTTGGGCAGAAAGGAAGTGCTTACCGGCAAAGCCAAATTCGGAATTTTCGGTGATGGTAAGGAACTGCCCCAATTGGCCATGGCCAGATCCTTCAAAAATGGGGATTTCAGAAGTGGATACTACAGGGACCAAACATTTATGATGGCTTTGGGCCTATTGAACCCAAAGCACTTTTTCCATGCGCTTTATGCTACAACGGATATAGAAAAAGAACCAATGAGCGCCGGTAGACAAATGGGCGGACATTATCTCACCCATAGTCTTAATGCAGATGGAAGCTGGAAAGACCTTACCAAACAAAAGAATAGTAGTGCGGACATATCGTGTACGGCAGGACAAATGCCCAGATTATTAGGATTGGCACAGGCATCTAAGGTATATAGAAATTTAGATGGGTTGGATAGTGCCAAATTTTCCAACAACGGAAATGAAATAGCTTGGGGTACTATTGGCAATGCCAGTACTAGTGAAGGTATGTTCTTTGAAACCATTAATGCGGCCGGGGTGCTACAAGTACCTATGGTCATTAGCATATGGGACGACGAATATGGTATATCCGTGCCGGCCAAATACCACACCACCAAAGAGGATATTTCAAAAGTACTTTCAGGTTTTCAACGCACAGATACCGATAATGGATTTGAGATATTCAAGGTCAATGGTTGGGATTATACCGCATTAATGCATGCCTATGAAAATGCTGCGGATATTGCACGTCAAGAACATGTACCCGTATTGATCCATGTAAAGGAACTTACGCAACCACAAGGTCACTCCACCTCTGGTTCCCATGAACGATACAAGGATAACGCCAGATTGGAATGGGAGCGGGACAATGACTGTAACAAACGTTTTAAGGAATGGATATTGGAGTCTGGCATAGCAACCGTAGAGGAGCTGGAGACTATAGAAAAAAGAATAAAACGAACGGTCAGGGAAGCAAAAAAAGAAGCATGGAGCGAGTATCTACAAGGTCTACTCAATGCTAAAAAAAGTTTGATTCACTTAATTGACCAAGCGGCCTCAAAAAGTGCGAACAAGAATTTTTTAAATAAAATTAAGAATGACCTGATAGCCGTAGAGGAACCTATCAAAAAAGATTTGGCCATTGCCGCCCGTAAATCATTACGGTATCTATTAGGCGAACAAACTGCTGAAAAAAATGCGTTGAATACATGGACTACAAAGTTCCTAAATGATGCCCAACACGTTTACAGCGCACATCTTTATAATGAAAATGAAAACAAGGCTTCAAATATAAAAGCCATACCGCCTACCTATAAAAATGAAAACGAACAGGTTGATGGCCGTGTCATTTTAAGGGACAATTTTGATAAATTGTTTGAAAAATACCCAAATACTTTAATTTTTGGTGAAGATACCGGTGCCATTGGTGATGTCAACCAAGGATTGGAAGGCATGCAGGAGAAATATGGTAAAATTAGGGTAGCGGATACAGGAATACGAGAAACTACTATAATTGGCCAAGGTATAGGTATGGCATTAAGAGGCCTAAGGCCCATTGCCGAAATTCAATATCTGGACTATATCTTCTACGCGCTCCCAACGTTAACAGATGATTTGGCGTCATTGCTTTACCGTACCGCCGGTAAGCAAAAAGCTCCGTTGATCATTAGAACCAGAGGGCATAGACTTGAAGGTATTTGGCATTCTGGTTCCGAAATGGGAGGATTGATCCACTTGCTGAGGGGAATTTATATTTTGGCACCAAGGAATATGACCCAAGCGGCAGGGTTTTACAATACACTACTTAAAAGCGATGAACCTGCTTTGGTCATTGAAAGTTTAAACGGATATCGACTAAAGGAACCTAAACCTAGTAATCTTGGAGAATTCTGTACACCTATTGGTAAAGTAGAGACCATTAGGGAAGGTAATGATGTTACTATTGTCTCCTATGGATCAACCTTAAGAATTGTTGAAAAAGCGGCAAAAGAGCTTCTTGAAGTTGGTATTGATGTGGAAATCATTGACGCGCAGTCCTTACTACCTTTTGATATTGAAAAAGATGTACTTAAAAGTATCAAAAAAACGAACAGGATATTGGTTGTAGATGAAGATGTACCGGGTGGCTGTTCTGCGTATCTAATGAATGAGATTATAGAAAAGCAAGGGGCTTTTAATTATTTGGACAGTGCACCCCAAACGCTGAGCGCCAAGGCCCACAGACCCGCATACGGTACCGATGGTGATTATTTTTCAAAACCAAATAGGGAAGATATATTTGAAAAGGTATATGCTATTATGCACGAGGCAAATCCCAAGGGTTTTCCTAAATTGAGATAAGTATTCCTTTAAAATAAAAAGAGCGCCCATCAATACTTGATGGGCGCTCTTTTTAAAAATTACTAAAATCAATTTTTAATATCGGTTTTGGTCGTTTTTACCGCAGGCATTTTTGGGTTACCATCCGCATCAATTTCAATAATAGCATCAAAACCAAGGGCATCTAAATTTTCGGCTATTTTTGCCCTATCCCCTACCATGAACCAATTTACTTTTTCAGGGTGTACAACTTTTTTGCTAACATCCCTTACTTCTGCCAAGGAAAGGTTACGAACATTACTGTCATAGGTTTGATAATAATCGTCCGCTAAATCATACTTTACAATATTGACAATAGATTGGTTTACCGCACTGTTGGTTTCCCATTGCCCTGGTAAACTTAAAATTTGATTGGTCTTTACTTTGTCCAGTTCCTCCTGGGTTACCGGCCTGGTTGAAATAAATTCTGATATTTCCTTTCTAAGTTCAGTAACCGATTCTGCAGACTTGTCCGTTTGCACGGGTGCGTACATAATGAACGGTCTTTCTGCCTTAGCGCCCATTACAAATCCACTTGCTCCATAAGCCCAATGTTTATCTTCCCTAAGGTTCATGTTTATTCTAGATGTAAAATCGCCCCCAAGAATACTCACCATTTGTTCCAGTGCAATTTGTGATACATCCCCATATTTTTCGGTCAAATGCCCGGCCAGGATTACGGACTGTTCTGATTCTGGTCTATCCATGAGATATAAGGTGTTCTTAGAATTTACCTTTGGTGTAGCAAAGTTTATGGTAGGCACATCTGCCTTTTTCCATTTACCCAATGCTTTTTCCAACTTAGATTTTAAATCTTTCATCTCCACATCTCCCGTAACTACCAATGTTGCGTTGTTAGGTCTGATCCAGGTAGTATAAAATGACTCTATATCACTCTTGGTCAACTTATTAACCGTTTCCACATAACCCGTTCCCGTATATGGATTACTGTACGGATGACCTTCACCATATAAATATTTGTTCATTACCCTTAATGCCATGGAAATTGGTTGCGATTTTTCTTGGTTTATTGTGTTGATTTGTTCCTCTTTAAGCCTCTCAAATTCCTTTTCCGGAAAGGCAGGGTTCAAAATTACATCCGCAAATAAATCTATACTGGCGTTAAGACTTGGTTTCAACGTATTTAAATAGACATTGGAATTATCCTGACTTGAATAACTATATAAACTTGCGCCCAACAATTGTAGGCGTTCATTAATTTCCAATGAATTCAATTCCTTTGTTCCCTCATCCAATAGATTCATGGCCAATTCCGCTGTACCCGGACTGGACAGATAATCGGTCTTATAACCGGCATCGAACATAAGGTTCATGACTACGGTAGGAACACCGGTCCTTTTTGCCAATACAATGTTTAATCCATTAGACAATTTATCTCTTTGCAATTCTGGAAAAACGGAACTTTTTGCTTCGCCTACCTCTGGCAACTTACTACGATCCACCGTGCTTTCAGTAACCGTATATTCTGGAAATGGCTTGCACAATAATACATGTTTACCTTTGGTCAGCCATTTTTTAGCGGTTGCCTGTACATCTGCCGTTGTGGCCTCTTCCACATATTTCAAGACCGTTTTATAGTATCCTGCGTCACCGAAGTAGGTCTGGTTGGAGGCAAGAATATCTGACACGCCACCAAAACCACCAATCCGCTCAAGCCCCTTGATAAAATTTGCGAAATAGGATGCTTTTACCCTCTTCAATTCCTTTTCCGTAGGACCTTCAGCAATTAGTCTGGACAATACCTCTTCCATGATTTCCTGAACCCGCTTTTCATCGCCCCCAGGTTTTACATTGGCCCAGGTTACAAAATTACTGGCAATTTCACTAGAGGATTGAAAAGACACAACAGAACTTGCCAATTGTTCGTCATATACCAAACGTTTAAAAAGTCTGGAATTTTTACCGCTGGTCAAAATGGCCGAAATCAAATCAAAATGGATATCCTCTTTATTCCCAAATTCAGGTGTGTTCCAAGTAAGTAATATACGTGCTTCTGGCACCCTGTCTTCATAGACTTGATACGAATCGGTAGATTTTACGGGAATATTGACCTCTTGCCTCATAATCGTTGGTCCGGCGGGTATATCCCCAAAATAACTCAACACTTTCTTATAGACCTCTTGTGGCTCCACATCCCCTGCAATTGCAATAACCGCATTGGCGGCACCATAATAAGCCTTAAACCATTCCTGTACATCTTCTAAGGAAGCTGCGTTCAAATCCTCCATTTCTCCAATAACGGTCCACGAATAAGGATGACCTTTAGGATATAGCGCTTTGGTCAGCAATTCCCACTGTTTGCCATATGGCTGGTTCTCTCCTTGCCGCTTTTCATTTTGGACGACCCCACGTTGTTCGTCCAGTTTTGCTTGGTCAATAGCCCCTAACAAATGCCCCATACGATCAGATTCCAAAAACAGCACTTGATCAAGTGCCGATGTAGGTACATTTTGAAAATAGTTTGTGCGATCAGAATTTGTAGTACCGTTCAAGTCCGTACCACCAATACGTTCCAATGCTTGAAAATAGTCATCGTTGAAATTTTCACTACCATTGAACATGAGGTGTTCAAATAAATGAGCAAAGCCACTCTTGCCCAGTTTTTCATTTTTGGACCCTACATGATACCAGACATTAACCGCAGCAATAGGTGCCTTATGGTCTTCATGCACCAAAAGCGTCAATCCATTGGGCAAAACAAAGCGTTCATATTTGAAGTCTATTTGGTCTGTTGTGAACTGAAAATCCTGTGCAACGTTCTTACCTGCCATAAAAACCACAAGGGAAATACATAAAATAAATTTTTTCATGATGAATGTTTTTTTGATTATCGTAAATATAATAGATTATGTTTGGATAGGACTATGAATATCTTTCATTAAATTTCTAATTATCAAGAGCATACTTCAAAAAACCTAATCTACTTTTGAATGAACACTAAAGAGATAACATCTGTATTACGACATGAATATGAAATTAAAGAACCTTCTATTATACCTTTAGAAGGATATGACAGTATAAATTTTAAGATTATTGCCAGTGGCCATGTGTATGTATTAAAGGTATACGAAAACCAATCTCAGAACGTACATTCAATTAATGTGGAAAATAAAGTTTTATCGTTATTGAATGAACAAGGAATAAAGAGTTCCAAACCTGTACCCACCCTAACTGGCAGTTTATTTTGTTGGACCGATAAATGGATTTATAGACTACTCACTTATTTGGACGGAAATTTCTTGGCCGAGTCTCACCACACTAAGGAACTATATAATTCATTTGGCACCATGTTGGCCAAACTTGACAATTGCTTAGCAACCTATGAACATCCACAAATAAAAGCGAAAGTAACGCAATGGGACCTTAAGCATTTTCAAAAGAATTGGAAATACTTAGAAGAAATTACAATAGCCAGACATAGAAGTTTGGTACATTATTATTGTGTGCAGTATAAGGAACATGTTATGCCTTTACAATATGAGTTAAGACAAAGCTGCATACATAACGATGCAAACGATTGGAATATATTGGTAAATAACGACCATATCTCTGGTATAATAGATTTTGGGGACATGTGCCATTCATGGCTGATCAATGAGCTGGTCATAGGTCTTACCTATATATTAATGAACAAAGAACATCCATTGCAAGTTGCCTCAACGGTAATAAAAGCATATCATAAAATTTTACCCTTAGAGGAAAGAGAAATTGATATAATATATTATTTAATTGCGGCTAGATTATGCACTAGCGTTCTAAATTCCGCTCATACAAAAAAACAAAAACCTGATTCTGCATACATTACCATAAGTGAAAAAGCTGCATGGAAGTTGCTGCACAAATGGATTACCATAAACCCTTTATTGGCTAAAAATGTTTTTAGGAATGCATGTGGTTTTGAAAAAAACAAAACAAAACCTTTACAAACTCAATTAAAAAGGCGAAAGAACAATTTAAGCGATGCTCTTTCTTTGAGCTACACAAAACCAATTCAAATGTATGGCGCTGCATTTCAGTATATGTATGATACAGATGGCAATACGTTTCTGGATGCGTACAACAATATCATTCAAGTAGGTCATTGTCACCCAGATGTGGTTAGGGCCGGACAACGGGCCATGGGAAAACTAAATACCAATACGCGCTATATCTATGACGAATTATTGTCCTATACGGACAAGCTATTGAACAAATTTCCACCAGAATTGAACAAAGTATTTTTGGTCAATTCAGGAAGTGCCGCATCTGATCTTGCCATACGCCTTGCAAAAACACATACCAAAAAGCATAAAACATTGGTATTGGAGCACGGGTATCATGGAAATACACAGAATGCTATTGAAATCAGTCACTATAAGTATCATCATAAGGGAGGAAACGGTAGACAGGAAAATGTTTTACAAACAATGCTTCCCAAACTCTTTAATGTCAAATTAGGAAATGATAAAAAAGCGGCAGCGTATTATATAGCAGATGCCATACAAATCATTAATGAAAATAAAGGTCAAATTGCCGCTTTTATTGCTGAACCAATTGTAGGTTGCGGAGGCCAGGTACCATTACCCCAAAATTACTTGATGGAAGTATATAAAGGCATTAGACAACAAGGAGGGGTTTGCATAAGTGATGAAGTACAGGTAGGTTTTGGAAGGTTGGGCAAGTATTTTTGGGGATATCAAATGTATGACGTAATACCGGACATTGTTGTATTAGGAAAACCTATTGGCAACGGCCATCCTATGGCAGCTGTAGTGACCACAACTGAAATTGCCCAAAGTTTTGATAATGGTATGGAGTTTTTCAGTTCATTTGGCGGTAATCCGGTGTCATGTGCTATTGGCGAGGCGGTATTACATGTCTTGGATAATGAAGATTTGCCGGAAAATGCCCATAAAGTAGGGCAATATCTTAAAAATGGCCTAAAAAAATTAAAAGTCGAATTTCCTGAACTGGCGGACATACGTGGGGAAGGGCTGTTTTTAGGTGTAGAGCTTTTGGACCACAAAAACCTACCGAATACGGTTTTGGCAAAAAATATTAAAAATGAACTACGGGAAAAACATATTCTTATAAGTACGGACGGGCCGTATGACAATGTATTGAAAATTAAGCCTCCCCTATATTTTACTAAGGAAAACACAAATTTGTTATTGAGTGAATTACGTATTATTTTAGAAAATCAAAAAAAAATCGATACTTTTAAGGTATATAATTAAAACGCATGAAAAACCCCCTATTTAAAGATGTAGGCCTGGCTTTTTTTAGAATAGCCGTTTCTGCAATGATGTTGACTCACGGTCTACCAAAATTTCAAAAACTTATATCTGGAAACTTTGAATTTGGTGACCCCATAGGCATAGGTGCCGCCCCATCATTATTTTTGGCTGTTATTGGAGAATTTATTTGTCCTTTACTTATTATTATTGGTTTTAAAACCCGTTTATCCGCTATTCCTGCCGCTATTACAATGGCCGTTGCAGCTTTCATAGCTCACGGTGCAGATCCTTTTGGTACAAAAGAAAAGGCCTTGTTATACCTTGTGGCCTTTATTACCCTTGTATTGGTTGGCCCTGGAAAATACAGTATTGACAAAAAATAAAATTAAACTATTTTATAGAGCAATTCCTTTAACAGGTCTGCGTCGTTCATATTAGTGGTGCCCACACCTTTACCCTTTAAATCCATTTCACGTAAATTGGAGATAATGGCACTTACCTTTTTCATAGGGTAATTTCTGGCCGCAGTCTGTATCTCACTTACAAAGTAAGGATTGATTCCTAAGGTTGACGCTACATTTTTGGGAGAATGGTCGCTGAGACCGTGATATTGTAAAAGTTGGGTAAAAAATGAATTCAATAACGTTACCGTCAACACAAATGGGTTATCCTTTGGGTTATGGGCAAAATAAGTGATGATCTTGGCAGCTTTTACAATATCGCGCTCACCAATGGCTTTTTTTAATTCAAAATTGTTATAATCCTTACTTATACCAATATGCTCCTCTATATGTTGTGGAGAAATATCGGTCTGTGGCGGTAGGGCCAATTTCAATTTATCCAACTCCTTACTTATTTTGCTTAAATCGGTTCCTAAGTATTCCACCAAAAGAACTGCCGCCTTATGGGTAATAGTGAAACCATTGCTTAACAAATTCTTTCTGATCCAATCTGCTACTTTATTCTCATAAAGTTTTTTACTTTCAAAAATGACACCGGACTTTTTTACAATCTTATATAATTTTTTACGCTTGTCAAGCTTTTTATATTTATAGCAAATTACCAATACCGTAGTCTGCTGTGGGTTTTCCGCATAACTACATAATTGCTCTATGGTCCTGGAAAGGTGCTGTGCCTCTTTCACGATAACTACTTGTCTTTCTGCCATCATAGGATAACGCTTGGCATTGCCAATGATATCATCAATAGAAACATCCCTACCATAGAGTATGGTTTGGTTAAAATCCCTTTCCTCTTCCGCCAAGATCTTATTACCAATGTAATCGGATATTTTATCTATAAAATAGGGCTCTTCCCCAAATAAAAAATAGATCGGACTTATCTGCCCTTTCTTAATTGCATTGACTATTTGTATTGCTTCATCCATTCAGAAAAATTCATCAACTTTGTACCATGCAGCCATTAAATTTTCCCAGCTACACCTTTAGGGTCAAAAATAGCGAAAATAGAACCTTGATCTTTGACGATGTACGTAAAAAATTTGTGGTGCTTACACCAGAAGAATGGGTAAGGCAACATGTGGTTCAATTTTTATTGCAGGAAAAAAACTATCCGTTAAGCCATATCAACGTAGAAAAACAGATAAAGATGAACGGTTTGGTCAAAAGATATGACGTCGTTGTTTTCAACCCTACCGGGGAACTGCATTTACTGGTTGAGTGCAAAGCTCCTGAAGTGAGCATATCCCAAAATACGTTTGACCAAATTGCACAATACAATATACAATTAAACGCCAGCTACTTAATGGTAACGAACGGCATATCCCATTTTTACTGCCAAACAGATGCCCAAGCGGAAAAATATGAATTTATGCGGGAGATTCCTGATTTTAGCCGTTAATTTGCCTTCGTTTTGAAAATTGCAATAGTCATATTAAACTGGAATGGGGAAGTGCTTCTTGAGCGTTACTTGCCGTCTGTCGTTGAACATTCTGGGGATGCGGTTATTTATGTAGCGGACAATGCATCTACAGACGATTCGGTCGCCTATGTACAAGCAAATTTTCCTACCGTACATATTATTCAAAACAAAGAGAACGGAGGGTTCGCCAAAGGATATAATGATGCTCTGGCACAAGTGGATGCAGATATTTTTTGTTTATTGAATTCTGATGTAGAAGTTACGCCCCATTGGATCACTCCTATAAAAAAAGCTTTTTTGGAAAGGCCGGAAATTGCGATTGTTCAACCCAAAATACTTGATCTTCTAAAAAGGGACTATTTTGAATATGCGGGTGCCGCAGGCGGTTTTATTGATCAGTTGGGATACCCTTTCTGCAGGGGACGTATATTTCAGACCTTGGAACGTGATCATGGTCAATATGATGATATTAAGGAAATATTTTGGGCCACCGGCGCATGCATGTTCGTAAGAAAAAAAGTATTTAATGAGCTAAATGGTTTTGATCCAGATTATTTTGCCCACCAAGAAGAAGTTGATTTTTGTTGGCGCGCCAAAAATCATGGGTATAAAGTTTTTTACATAGGTACCTCTAAGGTGTTTCATTTGGGTGGATCCACCTTAAGCAATATGAACCCTAAAAAAACATACTTAAATTTTAGAAATTCATTGTTTTCCATTACCAAAAACCTACCCTTAGGAAAAGCATTCATCATTATTTTTTTAAGATTGCTCTTAGATGGCATTGCAGCATTACGTTTTATCTTTCAATTTCGTTTTAAACATTTTCTGGCCATCTTTAGGGCGCATTTAAGCTTTTATAGGCAATTCAAAAAAATGTATACTAAGCGTGAAAAAACAAAATTTATAAGAAAATATTACCTTACGACATCTATAGTATGGTCATATTTCGTACATAACATTAGAAATTTTAACATTTTAGTAAAAGATTAACTATGCAGCTTTATAAGTGAGTTGGTAATTATATAATTTTGGACTCGCTTGGATGCGAAAATTAAGTAAATAACTAAATATTAATATAGATTAAAATTATGAAGAAAATATTTTTAGGATGTCTTGGAGTAACGCTTTTATTATCTTCATGTGTTTCACAGAAGAAATATGCAGATCTTGAAGCAAAACATAAGAACACTCAAGATTTATTGAATTCTGCAACCGTAAAATTAAATGACTGTTTGGAAGAAAAAGCTACAGCTTCTTCAAGACTTCAAACATTAGAAGATCAAAATGCATTTTTAAAGGCGAACAATCAAGATTTGATCAATAATATGGGGAACTTGACAACCTTGACTACCAAGGGTGCCGAGAACTTGGAAAAATCTTTGGAAAGTTTACAGGAAAAAGATTTGACCATTCGTAAATTAAACGATGCAATTACCCGTAGGGATTCTGTAAACCTTTCTTTGGTACAGAGCTTAAAAGGTGTATTGGGCAATATGGATGACGATGATATTGAAATCAGCGTTGAAAAAGGTGTTGTATTCGTATCTATATCAGATAAATTATTGTTTAGCAGTGGTAGTTATAATGTAACTAGCAGAGCTAAGGAAGTTTTAGGTAAAGTTGCCAAAGTGGTAAACAACAAACCTGATTTTGAATTTATGGTTGAAGGTCATACAGATAATGTTCCTTACAGAGGTAACGGTTCTTTATTGGACAACTGGGATTTAAGTGTTAAGCGTGCTACTGCAGTTGTGCGTATCTTACAAAATGATTTCAACGTTGATCCTAAGCGTATGACAGCAGCAGGTAGGTCAGAGTATGTTCCTGTTTCAGCTACGGAAAAATCTAAGAACAGAAGAACTCGTATTGTTGTTCTTCCAAAAATTGATCAATTCTACAGCATGATCGAGGAAGGAATGAAAGATCCTGCAATCAATAAATAATTCTAATTTTAGAATATAGGAAAAGCGGTCCAATTGGACCGCTTTTTTTATGCGCATAATCTTCAATAATTCAATTAAAGGATATCCAAGCTACCCTTGCCTTCCCGTATAATTTCCGGCTCTCCTGTAGACAGGTCTATAATGGTAGAACCTATGTTGCCACCATAGCCACCATCTATGACGATATCCACTAAATTATCCCACTTTTCAAAAATCAATTCTGGATCGGTAGTATATTCCAATACATCATCGTCATCACGAATAGAAGTGGATACTATAGGATTACCCAAAGCCTCTACCAAGGTTTTTATAATGGTATTATCGGGCACACGGATACCTACTGTTTTCTTTTTCTTAAATTCTTTGGGCAAATTATTGTTACCCGGCAAAATAAAGGTATAAGGCCCAGGTAATGCCCTTTTTAGTATTTTGAAGGTTGCAGTGTCTATTTGACGTACATAATCAGACAGGTTGCTTAAATCGGTACAGATAAACGACCAATTGGCCTTTGCTAATTTTATACCTTTGATCCGAGCAATTTTTTCCAAAGCGCGGGTATTGGTAATATCACATCCAAGGCCATAAACGGTATCGGTAGGATAAATGACCAAGCCCCCTTTGCGTAATACTTCCACTACCCTTTTAATCTCTTTAGGGTTAGGATTTTCCTCGTAAATTTTTATAAACTCGGCCATTACCTTTTAAATTATAGATAGTTATGTACTATTAAATATACCAAACTATCCCAATACTTCTAATTTGGCAAAGCGCAATAACAATTTTTTAATATCACCTTTGTCAAATAATATTTCTGCTTTTCTATCATTGCCCACTCCTTCTAACTTTACCACTTTACCACGGCCAAATCTACTATGGTTTACCAAGGAACCTACCGCCAAATTGGGATCTATATTATTGGTATTCCCAACTGGAACGGCCAATTGCGGCTTTATTTTTCTCAGTTTTTTTAGTTGATTTGTATTAGGCTGGCCAATACTTGGTGGTGTGCCCCTAGTGGGTTTCACCTGCCTTAACCTACTCTTGTCCACGTCACCAAATATATCTGCATTGATAAGGGACTTATAACGGTACCCGCCATCTATAGGAGTTAAATTCTCAACATATTTTTCATCGATTTCCTCTAAAAATCTACTAGGTTCCGCATCTATCAACTTACCCCAACGATATCTGTTTTGGGTATAGGTAAGATAAGCCTGTTTTTCTGCCCTGGTAAGCGCTACGTAAAACAGGCGTCTTTCTTCTTCCAATTCGCTTCGTGTACTCATGCTCATCCCGGACGGAAAGAGATCTTCTTCCATACCTACGATATATACGTAAGGAAATTCCAGTCCCTTTGCCAAGTGTATGGTCATGAGGGCCACCCTATCATCATCTCCAGTATCATTGTCCAAATCGGTAGCCAAGGCAACATCTTCAAGAAATTCAGTAATACTGCCAGTAGCTTCATCTATCTCTTTTTGCCCTTCTACAAAATCCTTGATACCGTTCAACAACTCTTCTATATTCTCCATTTTACCGATCCCCTCTGGTGTACCGTCTTTTTTAAATTCCAAAAGTATACCGGTTTTCTTAGCTACATGTTCGGCCAAGGTAAAAGCATCTGCAGATTCGCTCATGACTTGAAAACTCTTGACCATAGTTACAAAATCAGTAAGTTTACGTTTGGTGCCCGCATTTATCTTAAGGTCAATTTTATCAATATTCTCCATCACCTCAAAAATTGAGCGATTGTAATGGTTTGCAGCGACAACAAGTTTGTCCAACGTTGTACCCCCAATACCCCTAGCAGGAAAATTTATGACCCTTTTTAAGGCCTCTTCATCTTTCTGATTAATGACCAATCTTAGGTAGGACAACACATCCTTGATTTCCTTTCTTTGATAAAATGACAATCCGCCATAAATACGATAAGGAATATCGCGTTTTCTCAAAGCATCCTCTATGGCCCTGGATTGTGAATTGGTTCTATATAAAACGGCAAATTCACCATTGGACATTTGCTCTTGCATTCTATGCTCCCATATAGAATTGGCCACAAACCTCCCCTCTTCTGCATCCGTTGGGCTTCTATGTATTTTTATGGCAGCGCCGTCATCGTTATCCGTCCAAACTACTTTTTCTATTTGATTTTGATTTTTGCCAATAATAGAGTTTGCCGCATTTACGATGTTACGTGTAGAACGGTAATTCTGTTCCAAACGGTACATGCCCACATTCTCGTAATCTTTTTGAAAATTTAAAATATTACTGATATTGGCCCCTCTAAATGAATAAATACTCTGGGCATCATCGCCCACTACGCAAATATTCTGAAAACGGTCTGCCAAAGCCTTTACGATCAAATACTGGGAGTGGTTGGTATCTTGGTACTCATCTACCAGAATATACCTGAACCGATCTTGATATTTCATAAGAACATCTGGGTAGCGTGTCAACAGCTCATTGGTCCGTAAAAGCAAATCATCAAAATCCATAGCTCCTGCCTTAAAACAGCGATCTACATAATTTTCATAAATATCTCCTGTCCTGGGTTTTTTGGCCATGGCATCCTGCTCTACCAACTCCGGATTATTACGATAGGCCTTTACTGTTATTAAACTATTCTTGAAAGACGATATCCTGTTTTGAATCTGCTTGTATTTATAAATGTCCTTGTCAAGCCCCATTTCCTTTATGATCGAAGAAATTAGTCGTTGTGAATCCTGAGTATCATAGATGGTAAAATTTGCAGGGTACCCCAACTTATTACCATCTATACGTAACAATTTTGCAAAAACAGAATGAAATGTACCCATCCAAAGGTTTTTTGCTTCACTTGCACCAACTATTGTTGCAATACGCGCTTTCATTTCACGAGCGGCCTTGTTGGTAAATGTCAATGCCAAAATATTAAAGGAATCTACACCTTGCGCCATTAAGTGTGCAATTCTATAGGTAAGAACACGTGTTTTTCCGGATCCTGCACCCGCAATTACCATTAAAGGTCCGTCCTTATGTAAAACAGGGGCTTTTTGTGCCTCGTTCAATTCATCTATAAATGAGCTCAAATCTACTTGTATTTAGAGCGTGAATTTAGCCATTATTGGGGGATACTAAAAGTGAACGCATTTAGAATTATAAACAATGGATGGTATTTCTTTTCAATTTGAATATATTTAAACTTTTATTACCTATTATCAGGTTAAGGGTCGGTAAAAATGATGTCGACACCCCACATGATGAAGGAACCATCATTAATATTTAAATACTGATTATGAGAAAACTAGGATTATTGGCCCTCATACTATTTGGTTATTCTGCCTATGCACAAGGACCAAATTTGGACAAGGACTACAAAGCCATTGAGGACAAGGTTATAGAATGGAGAAGGGAAATCCATCAAAATCCAGAATTGGGCAACCGGGAATTTAAAACTGCAGAAAAAATTGCAAAGCATTTAAAGGCACTGGGCATTGAAGTACAAACTGGTGTTGCCCATACCGGAGTAGTCGGTATTTTAAAGGGAGATTTGCCAGGAAAGGTAGTTGCCTTAAGGGCAGATATAGATGCCTTGCCCGTTACGGAAAGGAACGACCTACCTTATAAGTCTAATGTAACCTCTGAATTCATGGGCGAAAAAGTGGGTGTTATGCACGCTTGTGGCCATGATACCCATACGGCTATCTTAATGGGCGTAGCGGAGGTTATGTCCAAGAACAAGGATAAGATCAAAGGAACCGTAAAGTTTATTTTCCAACCTGCGGAGGAAGGTCCGCCGCCAGGTGAGGAAGGTGGTGCACTATTAATGGTAAAGGTAGGTGTTATGGACAATCCTAAAGTAGATGCCATATTTGGTTTGCACATTAACTCCCAAACACCCGTAAATACCATTAAATATAAGTCTGGCGGAACAATGGCCGCTGCACAAAGTTTTACGATAAAGGTTATGGGCAAGCAATCTCACGGCTCCCAGCCATGGTCAGGTGTTGACCCTATTTTGATCAGTGCCAAAATTATTGATGGCTTACAGACCATCATCAGTAGAGAAACCGACCTTACCAATGAAGCCGCCGTTATTACGGTTGGCAAAATAAAAAGTGGTGTACGCTTTAATATCATACCAGAATCAGCTGAAATGATAGGTACGATCAGAACCTTGGACTATGATATGAAAGATAAATTGAACAAGCGTATGGTTGAAATGGTTAGCACAATAGCCAAAGCATATGGTGGTGAAGCTACCTGTGAAATAAAAGATGCTACCGATATTACTTATAACAACCCTGAATTGGTAGAACAAATGCTACCTACCATTAAACGCGTTGCGGGAGAACCCAATGTAAGCATACAAAAGGCAGTTACCGGTGCAGAAGATTTTTCCTATTTTCAGCGAGAGGCTCCAGGGTTTTTCTTTTTTCTTGGAGGATTGACTCCCGGTAATACGAAATCTTACCCACACCATACTCCAGATTTTTTGATAGATGATAGTGGGTTATTATTAGGCGTACGTACACTGACGGAAATGAGTTTAGATTATTTAAATAGTGACAAAACCCCGCGTTTGGACATAAAACCAAAAGGATAATATTGATGCGTAATTTGATAAACTATATTCCAAGTCTACCCTGGTGGACTTGGATTTTTTTGTTTCTTTTCATCGTTGCTATTTGGGATATCTTTATTCAAAAGCGACATACCATAAAACATAATTTTCCCATAGTAGGCCATCTAAGGTATTGGTTAGAAAGTATTGGTCCGGAAATGCGCCAGTATTTTGTAGCGAACAACAGGGAAGAACTACCGTTCAACAGAATTGAAAGAGGTTGGATCTATGCCTCTGCAAAAAAGGAGAACAATTATGAAGGTTTTGGTTCTGACCGCGACCTTTATGCACATCAACATATTTTTATTAAAAATAGAATGATGGCCTTTTCAGTGCCCAATGGTCACCCAAATGCATTAGAACCAACTTTTATTCCTTGCGCTAAGGTAATGGGACTATACAACAAACGTAAAAAACCGTTTAGGCCAGCAAGCGTGGTCAATGTATCGGCCATGAGTTTTGGCTCTCTATCCGCAGCGGCAGTAGAGGCTATGAACAAAGGGGTCAAAAAAGCAGGTGCTTACCACAATACGGGTGAAGGCGGTTTGTCTCCCTATCATAAACATGGAGGTGATATTGTTTTCCATTTTGGTACCGGTTACTTTGGGGTTAGGACGCCAGATGGTAATTTCTATATGGAGAAGATGAAAAAGTTGGTTACGGACAATCCTTGCATTAAAGCTATTGAAATTAAGCTGTCCCAAGGGGCAAAGCCCGGAAAAGGCGGTGTGCTACCCGGTGCAAAAATTACTCCTGAACTTGCTGAAATAAGAGGTGTTGAAGTAGGTAAGGATGTGCTCTCCCCTGCTACCCACAAAGCTTTTTCAACCGTTGAAGAACTGTTGGCATTAATAGAGGCCATTGCAAACGAAACAGGATTACCCGTAGGGATCAAAGGGGCCATAGGAAAATTGGATCAATGGGAAGAACTTGCGGATTTAATGATAAAAACCGGTAAGGGACCCGACTTTATTACCGTAGATGGTGGCGAAGGTGGAACGGGTGCCGCACCACCTTCATTTGCAGACCATGTTTCCCTACCATGGGTATATGGTTTCTCCAGTCTTTATAAAGTATTTTTGAATAGAAGCCTGACCGATAGAATTGTATTCATAGGATCAGGTAAACTAGGCTTTCCCGCCAAAGCGGCCATGGCATTTTCCATGGGAGTTGACTGCATTAATGTGGCACGAGAGGCAATGATGAGCATTGGCTGCATTCAAGCACAGGTATGTCATACCAACAGATGCCCTACAGGAATTGCCACACAAAGCAAATGGTTGCAGAAAGGAATAGATGTTCCCCTTAAATCTGACCGATTGGCACAATATTTCAACACGTTTCGAAAAGAATTGTTAGAAATAACACATGCGGCAGGCTATGAACATCCTAGCCAATTTACAATGGACGATGTACAGGTAAACGTTGATGACAACGATCTTAATAGAAGTCTGGCATCTACCTATGGATATAATAAAGCCAAAGTAGCCTTTACAAGTGTTCAGGAATTAAAAGACTGTTCGTATCTTGGCGGCAAATTTGAAGACAAAACAATAAAAGCATAATACAGATGATGAAACTATATGTAGGTTCACTACTTTTTTTGGTTGGTCTAAGCAACCTACAAGCCCAAAAAAAAAGTGACCTAATAGCACAAAACCAAGAACTAAAATTTCAGCTAGATTCCATAAAAAGAATTGTGAACACTGCACAGCGCAATGAAAAATTAGGATTGTTAAGAGCAGAGGAAATGCAAGTTCAAGTAAAGGAACTACAGGATGCGAATGCCACCCTTATGAAAAATCTGAACAGTTTTGCCACCCTTTCCAGTCAAAACTCGGAAAACATTACTAAAACCTTGGCCACCTTAAAAAGAAAAGAGGAACAGATTAAAGGTATTGTTGACGGCATTGCAAGTAATGACTCTACCGCAATCATGGTACTAACCCATGCAAAACAGACCTTAGGCGAAAATGCCAATGTAAATGTTGCCAATGGAACAGTTATCATTTCAGAAAAATTGGATTTTTTCTTTGTGGACGGATTAGGAAACAAAGTCTCTACGGAAGCAAGTGCCTGGCTAGAAAATATTGCCAATCTCATTAAAGCCAATCCTAAGAGCATGATAACCGTTGCTAGCATGAATATTACAGGAGAATTAGACCTTGCCCTACAACAGGCAACATCAGTAGCAAGTATTCTAATAAAGGATTATGGTGTTCAAGGTGATCGTATAAACACAGTTGGTGCGGATGGTAATTTACGGGAAGCCATACAGATTAAATTTCAACCGGATTACAAGGCATTTTATGATATGGCAAAGGGAGATGTAAAAAATTAATCACTTGCATTTCATCGATTAGCCTTTATACTAATTGAACATATTCACCGTTTAATAGGGGTATTAAATTTAAATAACACTAAAAATGACCTCAGACCAAATATTTCAACTTTTTGCTTATCTATTGCCTTCAGTAGTAACAGGTGCCATTGCATTTTATTTCTTTAGGATGCATACCAATAACGAGGAAGGCAGAAGGCGTTTTCTGCTTCATAAAGATTCACAAAAAGATACATTACCTGTTAGGCTGCAGGCATATGAAAGAATGGCCCTGTTTTTAGAACGCATTTCCATACCTAACCTAGTAGTTCGTGTTGCCCCACATTCCAAGGATAAAGCCGCTTATGAAAGTTTATTGATAAAAAGTATAGAAACGGAATTTGATCATAATCTTTCTCAGCAGATCTATATGACAGATGAATGTTGGAACATTATAAAGGCCGCTAAAAGTGCCACTATTCAAATGATACGTAAAGCGGCAATGAGCGAAACGGATTCTGCCCATAAATTAAGGGAGGATATTTTAAATGAAACTATGGAAAAATCCTCTCCATCTGCAACTGCACTTTCATTCGTTAAAAAGGAAATCAATGATTTATGGTAATTGCCCAAAGCGGCAATTGTTCATTTTTCCTTAAACCAATTACTCATTGACATTTGGCTCAATGGGGTTGGTTTCCTCATTTTTGTTCTTGGCGTACAAATATCCCCTTTTCCACCATAAGGTCATTTTTTGCTTGTCGAAAATTAGGGAATTGGTCGTTAGAATTGTAGGCGTATAATAAAGGTTAATAATGGCATTTTTTTGATTGGCCACCAATTTTCCAATTCTGATATTTTGGTTTTCTATACGATCAAGGATAAAGCTCATCATCGTCGTTATCAACTCAAACGGATTTCTAGAGGCTACGCGGTTTAAATAATTTACCTCTGTATGCAACACCACCACATCTACCTCTGTGGCCCCTCTTTTAATTGCCTCCTCTATAGGGACAATACTACCAAGCCCCCCATCTGCATATTCACATCCATTTTTACGCACCAAGCTCATAAAGGGTGTGTAATTGGCCGAAATCCATATCCAATCACAATATTCATCGTATGTACAATCCTTTATAGACTTATATTCCACTTGGTTCAAAGAAAGGTTAGATACGGTAATGACCACATCCTTAGGGCCATTTTTTAGGGTATCAAATTCTTCTACGGTAAGACTTTTTCTAATGAGTTTTCGTAAGTTTTCACTTTCGCCAAACGTTTTTTTCCCCTTTAAAAAATTTCCCAAAACCTTCCAGTGGTTTATAGAAATTTCTTCATTGCCATGTATTTTCTTTATTAAGAATGGGCAATTATTAAATATACTTTGTTGATTGACATTGGAATATATATCCTTAATCTTTTCTAATTTTCCTAGTGCTAGATGGGATATTAAAAGACTACCGGTAGAAGTACCTACAAATAGGTCATAAGTCTTACCCCCTTCTTGTATTAGGTATTGTGCCACGCCACCAGCAAAAGCCCCTTTACTACCACCACCAGAAATTACTAAAGCCCTCATGCTATTTGATTTTTTTCTTAAGGTACTGCAAATCCTTTGTATCCATCCTCATTGATAAAGAATCTATTCTTTGTCGTTGATCTTCATCCCGTAATTCCTCATCAAGCATTCTTCTTGCAAATGTCTTAAATTGCCAAGAATGATGATTGGTGGCCTTTATTAAATTTTCCAAAGCTTCCCCTTCCAAAACTTTTAAATTGGACAGATACATAAATGCATTTTGCCTTACCTCTGTATTGTAACGGGAAGAAGTATAACTTTTAAGCTCTTTTAAATAACCGGATTTTTTAACCAAATTATAACTTGGTGTAACCATTGCCAAAGCTAACCAAAGCGTACGTATATTTTTACTTGGCAAACCAATTTCATCTTTGAGTATATTTAAATATTTACTCCTTTCCTCAGGAAACTCAACCCATAATTTATAAAAGACAGTTTCTTTAGTCACATAACTATCGTCCGTTAACATAGATTCGAACAAAGGTTTTAAAGTTTTAAAGATAGGGTCTCGTGAAATGGCCAAATATTGTCTGGGCATTATTTCCTTTGCCTGCAACAATTCACTTAAAGTAGTATCACTGATTTTGGAATGAAAATCTAAAATAAACTGTTTTTTTAAATGAACTGAAGTAGAATCGTTCCAGAATGAAGTCATTATGGAATCTTTATAATATGTTTCTGTTGTACCAATTGCATCCGCTATAGCTTGATATCTCTGTATTGAGGCACTGTTTTCATATAAATAAGCCATGGCTTTTTCATACGGAAAGTCAGTATTAACCAGCCATTCCTCTTTGAAGGAATTTAAATTTTGTCCACTTACAGCCTCCATTTCCTTTAAAAAATCCGTAACGGTAGCGTTACTAAAACTATACTTTTTCAAATAGGAAGCTATACCCTGCCTAAAAGCCTGGTCTCCCAACTGTTCCCTTAAAATCAACAATGCCCAAGCGCCCTTTTCATAAAAGGTTAAACTATCTGCATTAGGATCAAGTAATGATTGCCCATTGCCATCTTCTGACTGATTTTTTAACGTGGCAGCCGTATCGTAATACTTCCAATAAAATTTATCCTCCCCAAAAATGGACCGTTCGGCCAAATAAGCGTAGTAGGTAGCAAAACCTTCCTGAAGCCAATGGTGGTTACCACTTTCTTCCGTAACCAAATTACCGAACCACTGGTGCGCAAGCTCATGGGCATTGACATTTACATAATTTCTATCTTTAAAGGCCACACTATCTATCAAATAACTATCAGAAAATAATGTTGCACCCGTATTTTCCATTCCTGCATATAGAAAATCATGTACGGGAACCTGTTTATAGTTTTGCCAAGGGTAGTCAAATTCTATTTCTTTTTCCAAGAAATCAAATATCCTTTTAGTATATCTATATGTGGGTTCTACTTTTAATTCCTCTTGAGGGTAATAATAATTCTCTATAGGAATACCGCTCTCTGACCTTAATACTTGTTTTTTGTACTTACCAATTGCAAAAGCGATCAAGTAGCTACTCATTGGTCTCTCCATATCAAAGCTCCATGCCAATTTACCGTCAATGGGAGTCTTATCTACCAATAAACCATTCGCAATAACTTCGTTGTTTTTAAAATATATTATTTTAAGGTCAACCTCTACCTTCTCGTTCATATCGTCAAAAGAAGGTAACCAATGACTGGTATATTTTCCCTGTCCCTGTGTCCATATTTGTTCATTACCACTTATGGCATCATTGAATCCAACAAAATATAAGGCTTGTACGGGCTGAGCTACATAGTCTAGTTCTACATGATGCTCCCCGTTCTTTTTAGGGGCCCTAAATCCAATTTTTTTACCATTATTGAACACTTGCCGCTTACGACCATTAAGCCTAAATTCAATGATATTGATGTTTACACCATCAATAAATATAGAATCTGTTTCCGAATGTTGAAGAAAAGTATAACGGACCTTTCCTTGTATTTCCATAGCTAGCGTATCTGGACTAATGGTTGCGGAAATCCTAACAAAATCCACATTCCTGTTCTGGGCATTACCCAAAGCAAAAGTGAAAATCAAGAAAAGAAAAACAACAGGTTTCATAATGTAAATATATTTGGCTTTAGCTATATAAAAAAATGTAATACAAAAGACCTTTTCAGCAAAAATGCATAGCTACTTGTACTTAAACGTGTTTAGATCTAAATTCGTGTTATGAACAACAGTTTTCTGCAAACGCCAATAGTATATTTAAAGGGGGTTGGCCCCAATAGGGCAGAAATTTTGGCTTCAGAAATTGGCGTATCCACATACCAAGACCTTTTAAACCTTTTCCCCAACAGATATATTGATAAGACCCAATATTATAAAATTGGTCAATTACAACGTAGCAATGCAGATGTGCAGATAATTGGCAAAATCGTTCATATAAAAACCGTAGAGCAAAAAAAGGGTTCTAGATTGGTTGCGCGCTTTATAGATGAGACCGGTGAAATGGAACTGGTTTGGTTTAGGGGACAAAAATGGATTCGCGAAAATCTTAAGTTGAACATACCCTATGTCATCTTTGGGAAATGTAATTGGTATAACGGTACTTTTTCTATGGCCCATCCGGAAATGGAGCCTTTAAAGGAACATCAACAAGGTACTAAAGTGTATATGCAGCCTGTATATCCTTCCACAGAAAAATTAAGCAACAAGGGTATTACAAATAAGGTTGTCAGTAAACTCATGCAGCAACTGTTTATGGAAATTGGTGGTAGATTCTCCGAAAGCCTGTCCAACAAACTGTTAGATGAGCTTAAATTATTGCCCAAACCAGAAGCAATGTTCAATATCCATTTTCCTAAAAGTCAAGACCTTTTGGCCAAGGCACAGTTTAGGCTAAAATTTGAGGAACTCTTCTATATCCAATTACAGTTGATCGGAAAAAATGTTTCACGTAAAAAGAAAATTAAAGGATTTCCCTTTCATGAAGTCGGTGAATATTTTAATGATTTCTACACCAATAAATTACCTTTTGAACTAACCGGAGCACAGAAACGGGTAATCAAGGAAATTCGGGCAGACCTTGGCAGTAATGCCCAAATGAATAGATTATTACAGGGCGATGTGGGCTCAGGAAAGACTATTGTAGCGGTAATGACCATGCTTTTGGCCATTGATAACGGATTTCAAGCCTGTTTAATGGCACCTACCGAAATTTTGGCCAATCAACATTTTCAAGGCATTTCAGAGTTATTGAAAGGAACCGAAATTACATGTTCCCTACTTACGGGATCGGTTAAAAAGTCCGCTAGAAAACCTATTCATGAGCAACTTGAAAATGGGGAACTGAACATTCTTATAGGTACCCATGCACTCTTGGAAGATAAGGTAAGGTATAAAAACCTGGGTATGGCCATAATTGACGAACAACACCGTTTTGGCGTTGCCCAACGTTCCAAACTCTGGCATAAAAATGAATTTCCGCCACACATTTTAGTCATGACAGCTACACCAATACCAAGAACATTGGCCATGAGTTTATACGGCGATTTGGATATTTCCGTCATTGACGAACTGCCTCCTGGCCGTAAACCTATCAAAACCGTTCATCGTTATGATGGCAACAGGTTAAAGGTATTCCGCTTTATACGGGATGAAATTGACAAAGGACGTCAGGTTTATGTAGTATATCCATTAATACAAGAATCCGAAGCAATGGATTATAAAGATCTTATGGATGGCTATGAAAGTATTGTGCGCGATTTTCCACAACCAAAATATCAGATAAGCATTGTACACGGGCAAATGAAACCGGCGGACAAGGATTATGAGATGGAACGTTTTGTAAAAGGTGAGACACAAATTATGGTGGCAACGACCGTTATAGAAGTTGGGGTCAACGTACCTAATGCATCTGTTATGATCATTGAGAGCGCAGAGCGTTTTGGTCTATCACAGTTACACCAATTACGTGGTCGTGTAGGGCGAGGTGCCGATCAAAGTTATTGTATCCTAATGACCGGACATAAGTTATCCAATGATTCCAAAACCCGATTGGAAACAATGGTGGCCACCAATGATGGGTTTGAAATTGCAGAAGTAGATCTTAAACTCCGTGGTCCGGGTGATATTATGGGCACCCAACAAAGCGGACTGCTAAACCTAAAGATTGCGGATATCGTAAAAGATAATGACATCCTTAAAACCGCACGTTACTATGCGCTTCAATTATTAAAGGAAGACCCTACGCTAAGTAAACCTGAAAATCTAATTATCAGACATATGTACGCCCAATTGGTAAAGCATAAAAATATCTGGACATATATCAGTTAGTTTTATTCTTAACACTTTTACCGTTGAACATCGTAATTTAGGATGGTGTTAATTTCCAAAAAACCCTTGGTTTTAATAGATTTGTGCACTTAGATTATATAGAATATGAGCGCAACAAAAACATTATTTGATAAAGTGTGGGATTCCCACGTAGTACATAAAATACAAGATGGTCCAGATGTGCTGTTCATTGACAGACATATGGTACATGAAGTAACCAGCCCGGTTGCTTTTCTAGGCATTAAGAACAGAAACATTCCCGTAATGCACCCAGAGAAAACGTTTGCAACGGCTGACCATAATACACCTACGATCAACCAACATCTACCTGTTGCAGATCCACTTTCTGCAAACCAATTAAAAATGTTGGAGGAAAATGCCAATGAATATGGTATTTCCTATTGGGGATTGGGGCATGCAAAAAATGGTATTGTACACGTTGTAGGACCTGAATATGGTATTACCCAGCCGGGCGCTACCATAGTTTGTGGAGATTCACACACCTCTACCCATGGTGCTTTTGGAGCAATTGCTTTTGGTATTGGTACATCTGAAGTTGAAATGGTATTGGCTACACAGTGTATTATGCAGCCCAAGCCAAAGAGAATGCGTATCAATATCAACGGGAAAATGAGTAAAGGGGTTACACCTAAAGATGTTGCTCTATTCATTATCTCTCAACTGACTACTTCTGGTGCAACAGGATACTTTGTAGAATATGCAGGTGAAATTTTCAGGGAAATGAGTATGGAAGGTCGTATGACCGTTTGTAACCTAAGTATTGAAATGGGTGCCCGTGGCGGTATGATCGCTCCTGACGAAAAAACGTTTGAATATATAAAAGGTCGTGAGTTTACACCAAAAGGTGCGGATTGGGACAAGGCAATGGCCTATTGGGAAACTTTGTATACGGATGAGGATGCTATTTTTGATAAGGAATTGACTTTTGACGGCTCATTGATCGAACCTATGATTACCTACGGTACCAACCCAGGTATGGGAATGGGTATCTCTAACGATATTCCAATGGCAAGTGCTGTACAAGGTGGTGCTACTACCTACCAAAAATCATTGAAATATATGGATTTCAATGAAGGAGACAGCATGATGGGCAAACCAATAGATTTTGTGTTCCTAGGAAGTTGCACCAATGGCCGTATTGAGGATTTTAGGGCTTTTGCCTCTATTGTAAAAGGTAGAAAAAAAGCGAGCAACGTAACCGCTTGGCTTGTACCCGGATCTCATAAAGTAGAAACCGCCATTAAGGAAGAGGGTATATTGGATATTTTGACAGAAGCCGGATTTGAGCTTCGTGAGCCTGGTTGTTCAGCATGTTTGGCTATGAATGATGATAAGGTACCTGCCGGTAAATTGGCAGTAAGTACATCCAACAGAAATTTTGAAGGAAGACAAGGCCCAGGATCAAGAACATTATTGGCAAGTCCTCTAGTTGCAGCAGCAGCGGCCGTAACCGGTAAAGTAACAGACCCTAGGGAATTAATGGAAGAAATGGTTGCAGGTTAACGGTTGTTGGTCAATTGTAGATTTTTACAATACTAAACTAGCTCACCAACAACAAATAACTATCAAAGAAAAATTAAAGAAAATGGCATACGATAAATTCAATATATTGACATCAACGGCAGTACCGTTGCCAATTGAAAATGTAGATACCGATCAAATAATACCGGCAAGATTCTTAAAAGCAACAGAGCGTGTAGGTTTCGGTGATAATCTTTTTAGAGACTGGAGATACAATCAGGACAATACCCTGAAAGAAGATTTTGTTTTAAACCAAAATAAATTCAGCGGAAAAATTTTAGTAGGTGGAAAAAACTTTGGTTCTGGATCCTCTCGTGAGCACGCTGCATGGGCAGTTTATGATTACGGATTTAGATGTGTAGTTTCTAGTTTCTTTGCAGATATTTTCAGAAACAACTGTTTAAATATTGGAGTTTTACCCGTACAGGTAAGCGCAGAGTTTTTACAGAAAATCTTTGACGCCATAGAGGCAGACCCTTCTACCCAAATAGAAATCAATTTGCCAGAACAAAAAATAACATTGTTGCCAACAGGGGAAAGCGAGTCTTTTGACATCAATGACTACAAGAAGAACAATATGTTAAATGGTTTTGATGATATCGATTACCTTTTAAACATTAAAAAGGATATTGAGACCTTTGCAGAAAACACCCCGCTATAATCCAATTTTCATAACGGAACACACTAATGAAAAGAAAATTGGAAATCATGGATACCACCCTAAGGGATGGTGAGCAAACCTCGGGCGTTTCCTTTTCTGCATCGGAAAAATTGACCTTGGCAAAACTTCTATTGGAAGAATTAAAGGTTGATCGTATTGAAATTGCATCTGCACGTGTATCTGATGGTGAGTTGGAAGCCGTACAGAAAATTACGGAATGGGCTGCCACTAGTGGATATCTGGAGCGTGTTGAGGTCCTAACCTTTGTTGATGGTGGCATATCATTGGATTGGATGCAAAAATCTGGCGCAATATCCCAGAATTTGTTGACCAAAGGATCAATGAACCATTTAAAGTATCAATTAAAGAAAACACCTGAAGAACATTTTGCCGAAATTGAGGAAATCTTCAATCAAGCTACGGAAAGAGGTATTATAAACAATATCTACCTAGAGGATTGGAGCAACGGCATGCGCAACTCAAAGAAATATGTATTTCAGTTTTTGGATTTTCTATCCACACAAAACGTAAAAAGAATTCTTTTACCGGATACTTTGGGTATATTGACACATACTGAAACGTATGCGTTTTTAACGGAAATTGTACAAAAATATCCAGATTTACATTTTGATTTTCATGGACATAACGATTATGACCTAGGAGTAGCCAATATTATGGAGGCCGTTAAAGCAGGCTGCCATGGGCTTCACCTTACCGTAAACGGTATGGGTGAACGAGCAGGCAATGCCCCTATGGCAAGTGCCATTGCCGTAATCAACGATTTTTTACCAGAGGTTACCATCAATGTAAATGAAACCTCATTATATAAAGTGAGTAAATTGGTATCTGCCTTCACCGGTTTTACCATACCTGCCAATAAGCCTATTGTGGGCGATAATGTATTTACGCAAACCGCCGGAATTCATGCAGACGGAGACAGTAAAAAGAATTTATACTTTAGCGACCTGATGCCTGAGCGTTTTGGAAGAAAGCGTAAATATGCATTAGGGAAAATGTCCGGTAAGGCAAATATTCAAAAGAATCTACAGGAATTAGGTTTGACCTTGAACAATGAAGAATTAAAAAAGGTTACCGCTAGAATTATTGAATTGGGCGATAAAAAAGAGCGTGTTACCAAAGATGATCTTCCTTTTATCATATCTGATGTGTTGGATACAGCAGATTATAAGCAAAGAGTATTTATAAAATCTTATGTGCTTACCCACGCCAAAGGACTTATGCCCTCCACTACCCTTTCCGTTGAAATTGACGGAAAACTTATTGAGGCACATGCCCAAGGTGATGGACAATATGATGCTTTTATGAATGCTCTTAAAAAAGTATACATTGCAAAAAAAATACCTCTTCCAAAATTAACGGATTACGCAGTAAGAATACCACCTGGAAGTACATCAGATGCATTATGCGAAACAGTGATCACCTGGGAGCTGGACGGGAAGGAATTCACCTCTAGAGGACTGGATTCCGACCAAACGGTGAGTGCAATTAAAGCCACTGAAAAAATGTTGAATATAATTTAATAATAAATAGCTTAAACGTAATACGATGACAGTATAACGTGTAGCGCATAGCGAAAAGCAAAAAGCAATTAGACCATGAAATTAAATATTGCCTTATTGGCCGGTGATGGTATCGGTCCAGAAGTTATTGATCAAGCAGTAAAGGTATGTGATGCCATTGCAAAAAAATACGACCATGAAATCAGCTGGAAACCTGCTTTGACAGGAGCTGCAGCTATTGATGCCGTAGGTGAACCTTACCCAGATGAGACCCATGATATATGCGCCAGTGCAGATGCGGTTTTGTTTGGTGCAATTGGCCATCCACGTTTTGATAATGATCCATCGGCAAAAGTGCGTCCGGAACAAGGATTGTTGAAAATGAGGCAAAAATTAGGTCTGTTTGCCAATGTTAGGCCTACGTTTACATTTCCTTCGTTAATAGACAAATCGCCTTTAAAAAGAGATCGTATTGAAGGAACGGATTTAATTATCCTAAGGGAATTGACCGGTGGAATCTATTTTGGGGAACGTGGACGAAAAGATGATGGAAATACCGCCTTTGATACCATGACCT
Organism: Maribacter confluentis; assembly: GCF_030505015.1. Taxonomy (NCBI): domain Bacteria; kingdom Pseudomonadati; phylum Bacteroidota; class Flavobacteriia; order Flavobacteriales; family Flavobacteriaceae; genus Maribacter; species Maribacter confluentis. The sequence continues at coordinate 4,075,330 of NZ_JAUKUC010000001.1, read as the reverse complement.
ATCAACGTTTTGAAATAGAACGTTTGGCTAGAAAAGGTTTTGATATGGCCATGAAACGTTCCAAAAAATTATGTTGTGTAGACAAGGCCAATGTATTGGAATCCTCTAGACTTTGGAGAGAAACCGTACAAGGTTTGGAAAAAGAATATCCAGAAGTTGAAGTTTCCTATGAATTTATTGATGCCGTAGCCATGAGATTGATCCAATGGCCAAAAGGATATGATGTAATCATTACCGCAAATCTATTTGGCGATATCCTAACGGATGAAGCTTCTGTCATTGCCGGCTCCATGGGTCTAATGCCCTCATCTTCCGTAGGAAGTAAAGTTTCTTTATATGAGCCTATACATGGTTCTTACCCACAAGCAGCCGGTAAGGATATTGCCAACCCATTGGCAACTGTTCTTTCTGCCGCTATGTTGTTCGAAGATTTAGAACTGGTAACCGAAGCAGAAGAAATCAGGCGCGTAGTCAACAAATCTTTGGCCGAGGGTTATGTAACAGAAGATCTTGCAGATGGTGGCAAGAGCTTTAAGACCAGTGAAGTGGGTGATTGGTTGGCAAGCAACATTTAAATTAAATACCCACATAATAAAAAAATCCCTTTGAAATTTTCAAAGGGATTTTTTATTAATAGTAATGTATATCTTAAATACTGGAAGCATTCTCTATTTTTTGTTCGTAAATACCTTTAACTATAGCCCGTAAATCTGGCACCACTGTTTTGACCAGTTTAGACGGTCCATTGATCAATACACAAATACCCAAATCAGCATCAGGAAAAAGTGCGATTTCATTTCTATAATTATTTACGCTACCACCGTGATGCCAAATAGTTTCTTCGGGAGCATTATCCTTTTCTTTAACGGTATGTATTCTCCAACCAAATCCATAAGCAGATTTTACATGTCCAGGCCATTTCTGATAATATTTATGATGCCCTTTTAACTCAATGAATGGGGTAAATGCCGCTTTAATCTGTTCTTTGGTCATTACATTAGGGTTATGTCCCAACAAGAATCGCATCCACTTTGCCATATCCTTGGAATTGGCATTGATTCCACCAGCTGCTATAGCATTGTAATAATTATCCCTGGGAGTTAAGGTTTTCCATTTTTGTCCTCTTTTAACATGTGGAAAAGCAATATTATTGGTATAGATCAACGTTTCATGATCCATGGATATGGCATCCATGCCAAGAGGTTCAAAAAATTTATTGGTCAACAACGTTTGTATATCATTACCTGTTGCTTTCAGCATCACTTCTTGAGCTACAGAGAACATGGCATTCTGGTAACTATACTGCGTACCAGGTACACTAATAGGGTTAATGGAACTGAATTTTTTACTAATTGATGACATGGGCAGACCCGCTTCGACCAAATCTGTGTAACTATGATATGGTGTACCCGTTGTATGGGAAAGCAAATGTGCAATTTTAATTCGTTGTGTATTCTGTTGATTTCCAAACTTAAAGTCAGGCAGGTATGTGGTTACCCTATCATCTAATTGCAATATACCCTCATTATCCAAATTCGCTGCAAGAATGCCGGTAAAACCTTTGGAAATGGAACCTAGCCTAAATAAGGTTTCCCCATCCACTTCTTTGGAATCATCTACCTTTCGTTTTCCATAACCATCAGAAATGATAATGGAGTCCCCTTTTACAATACTTACGCCGACCCCAACAATATCCCCTGATTGGATAGCTTCTTCAAAATAATTTTTTAAAGCCTGCTTCAATGCATTTTTCTGAAACGTATAAAGTTCTATTTCACGCTTTTCCGCTAAGGTTTTAACAGATTTATCAATGGGAACAATCACTTCTACATTGCTTGGTTGTACCGATGAAGAGGTCAAAAGCATTAAAATAATTACGAAGGTCAAAACGCCTAAAAACAGTTTGGTTTGTTTCACTATAGTAAAGATTTGGTTTTTTAAGAACGTAAAAATTTACTTTTAAGTACCGTTGTAGTTAGCTAATTGAAAATTTTAACAGGTTTTGCCGTAACCATACTTCTTATATTTTATTGGTGGTAATTGCATAGACATACATAAACACACAGTATTAAGTGTTCCAATTACATTAAAATTTTAATAAGAAAAATTTCTAGATACAATCACAAAACATAGTTCAATGCTATGTATTTTAATCAAAACAGCTATCCTTAATTCAATATGTTACAAATAAAAAAAGAAGAGTATTACATATTATTTTTAAAAATGTTACGTTATATTAATTGTAGTCATTTTCTTACAAATTATGAGAATATTTCAACAACTTATAACTTCCCAAGCGCAAATAGAGGCGCTTTCCCTAACATTTGTTCCAGATGTAATCTTCCTATTTGCCTCATTGCAATTTGAGGATATAGATAAGGCACTAACCAGTATTCAGCAAAAATATACTCAGGCCATAATCATTGGTGGCACTACTGCAGGAGAAATAATAGACCAGCAAGTAATAGATGATAGTATTGTATTATCGGCAGTGAAGTTTAATGGAACTAAGGTAAAACTTTTTAGCAAAGACCTGCCAACAGATGTAAGTCAGTATTTTGAAGTTGGCAATAAGTTCGTACAGGACATAGACCAAGAAGGCTTAAAACATATATTTCTCATTTCAGATGTGCAGACCTTACATGCCTCTAACCTATTAAAGGGTATTAATCATAAATTAAAATCGCACATAAGCGTTACCGGAGGATTAGCAGGTAGGGAATCCTATATCGGTTCCAACTATATTATAGATCAGGGCTCATTAAAAAGAAATAGGGTAATTGCCCTTGCCATGTATGGTGACCGTTTACAGGTAAATTACAATGCACAGGGTGGTTGGGACAGTTATGGAGTTGAGTGTCTGGTCACTAAATCAGAAAAGAACCAAATCCTGGAAATAGACGGCCTACCAGCCCTTGAATTTTACAAATCTGTGGTAGAGCCTAATATTTTATCCGATGTAAAACAATTTGGTTTTAAACATCCTATAAAAGTCAGGAACGAAGATCATTCCCATCCCGTAATCAGAGTACTATTGGATATTGACGAATCCAATAAAAGTTTGATAATGGCAGAGGAGATTCCTGCCGGCTCCTATGTGCGTATTATGAAAGCCAATGTCGATCGGCTAATCTTAGGTGCGGAAAATGCAGCGAAAATAATTGCGCAACAAAATAAACATGAGCATGAACTGGCCATCCTTATAAGTTGCGCCGGTAGAAGAAAGGTCTTGGGCAAATTGGCCAAAGAAGAAGTGGAGGCCGTTGTTCAGCAATTTCCTTCCACTACAAAATCTATTGGATTTTATTCTTATGGTGAGATATCACCCTTTTTTGAAAAACCAAAAACCTCTTTACATAACTTGACCATGTGTGTCACTACATTTTCTGAACTATGAAGTACCATAGAAGACTACAAAGACAATTATGTGAAGTGAATCTTGACCAAAAGGTTCTTGACAAAATAGCGCCATTACTTCATATGGTTGATAACAGCTATAAAGTAATGGATGCAGATATGCAGCATGCAGAAACCATTCTTGAAGAAAGTTCAAAAGAATTGTATCTAAGAAACTTACAATTAAAAAATAATGTTGAAGAAGTTACCAGTCAGTTGACCAAGGTGGCAAGCAACATTAAGGATGTCATCTTTGAGATTGATCTTTCCGGACAATGGTCCTATCTAAATTCCGCTTGGGAAGAGATGACCGGTTTAAGCGTAAAGGAATCTATTGGTAAATCCATCGAGGAATGTTTAAAGAATGTAGACGGTAAACCATATTCCAATTTGTTGGACCTTCATAATCCAGAAGCAAATACATTTAATAAAACATTGGAATCCCTAGATAAAAATGGTGATAGAATTTGGTTGGAATTCACTATAAAGGGAATTAAATCTGGCTCAGGAAAAGTAGAAGGATACATAGGCACCATCGTAAATATTACCAATCTTAAGTTAACGGAATATGAACTGATTAAGGCTAGGGAAAAAGAAGTAAAGGCGAATAAGGCTAAAAGCGAATTTTTGTCCACTATGTCCCATGAAATCAGGACACCTCTTAATGCGGTTATAGGTATTGCCCATTTATTGCTCATTGAAAATCCAAAACAAGAACAAATAGAAAATTTGAGTACCCTTAAATATTCTTCTGAACACCTATTAGGGGTTGTAAACGATATCCTTGATTACGATAAAATTGCCGCAGGTTCCTTAGAACTGGAAAAAGCGAATTTTAGCTTGAAACAAGTATTGAATACGGTTCAAAGTATTTTTACCAATAAGGCATCCAAAAAAGGAATTTCATTTCACATTAAAAAAGATTCTCTATTGCAGGATACCATGATCGGTGACAGTACCCGTTTGTCACAAATACTGACCAATTTGGTAAGCAATGCAATAAAGTTTACGGAACATGGAACCGTTTCTTTGGAAGTTGAAGTACTTAACGAAACGGAGAATAATACAAAACTTTTATTTTCTGTAAACGATACAGGTATTGGGATTGAAAGCGATAAAATTGATAAAATCTTTGAATCCTTTGCACAGGCACATGTAAGTACAACTAGAATATATGGAGGTACAGGTCTGGGCCTGGCCATCTGCCAACGCCTATTACAACTTATGGGCACATCCATTAAGGTAGAGAGCACACCAAATGTGGGCTCATGTTTTAGTTTTGAATTGGACTTTAGAAAAGGAAATCCTATTGCTTCTATTCTTCAAGAAGAAAACAATTCCGCTTTAGGAACAAATGACTTGGAAGATTCTAAAAAACTGCATGGCTATAAGATATTGGTAGTTGAGGATAATAAGATCAATATCTTTCTAATTGAAAAATTCCTCAAAAAATGGGGGGTTGATTATGATGTGGCAATAGATGGTAAAGTTGCGGTACAATACGCGTTCAAAAAGGAATACGACCTTATTCTTATGGACCTTCAGATGCCCGTAATGAATGGTTATGATGCTAGTTTGGCCATTAGGGCTTCGGAAAGTATTCATAATCAGACCATACCAATTTATGCACTATCTGCATCTACAGGAGAAAGTATTAAAAAGGATTTACTTAGTCATGGAATGAACGGTCTAATTTGCAAACCCTTTAATCCTAATGAACTATACCATACCATTTCTGAAATCCTGATAGGTAATGTCAAAGAAAATACATGAAATTTATAAATGATCGAGCATAAAAAAAGGAACTTATATTTTAAGTTCCTTTTTCTTGTTCGCATTATCTTATATCAACAGCTAATAGCCATTTTTCTATATTTAATTGCCCTTCTTTTTCTTACTAGTAGAATTGCCAATGCAATCATCACCCCGGAAAAGGCTAGCAAAGCCCCAACCAAACTACTATATAAAATGCCGTAACCAAATGCCATTGGAAGCCCCGCTAAATAGGCACCGGATGCATTTCCCATATTAAAAGCACTCTGGTTCATAGAAGAACCCAACATTTCCGACCCTTTGGAAGTATTAATGATCGCCATTTGTATAGGGGTTGCCACGGTAAACGAAATTGCACCTATTACAAAGGTCATTACCATTAACAAATACGGATTGGTCGCAATGACCATATTGGCCAATAAAATGGCGCACATCATAGAAAGGCTTATTATAACCGCTCTCAAAGGGGAAAGCAGATCTGCCATTTTAGCACCTAAAAAATTTCCTGCTACCATTCCCAGACCGGCCAACATCATGGCGTACCCTACAAAATGTTCAGGTAATCCGGCCACATTGGTGATAAGGGGAGCAACATAGCTGTACCATGCAAAAAATCCTCCGGTACCAATAGTGGTAAGCGCTATTAAGGCCCAAAGCTCGGTATTTTTCAATCCTTGTGCCACAGTAACCTTTTCACTTGATTCCTCAACCTCAATTTTGGGCATCCATAAGTATATACTGCCCAAAGCTAACAAGCCCACAAAACCAACAAGGTAAAATGAAACGCTCCAGCTAAACTGTTGTCCTAAGTAAGTTCCTATGGGAACACCTATGACATTGGCCACCGTTAAACCTGAAAACATTATGGATATGGCCTGTGCCACTTTTCCTTTTTTTGCAAGCTTTGTAGCTACTACTGCTCCTATTCCAAAAAAAGCACCATGGGGAATACCGGACAAAAATCTTAAAAACAGTAGACTTGAATAACCGGAAGCCAGTCCAGAAAGTGTATTGAATACCGTAAACCAAATCATTAATAAAAACAGCATTTTCTTTGGGCTAAGTTTGGCACCCATACCTGTAAGCAACGGCGCCCCTACCACTACCCCTAAGGCATAGGCCGCAATAAAGTGACCGGCTTGCGGTATAGTAATACCTAAAGAACCGGAAACCTCCGTCAAAATTCCCATAATCACAAATTCGGTAAGTCCTATTCCAAAACCTCCGATGGCCAAAGCGAACAATGCTTTCTTGTTTGATTTTATTGTTTCCATACTTCTAATTTTAGTTCTTACTTCAACAATCTAATTAAAGCTCATAATTAAAAGGACAAAGTTAGAACGCATATGTCGGCAAGAAATCATATTAATTACCACATTTATGTAAATAATTACCCTTACCTAAGTATTACATACCTCCCCTAACTACAATTCAGTCCAAAATTTCTACAACTGGGAAAATCATTTTCCAGAAAATATCCATTGCGATACATATTTGCGGTATCAATCAAAAAAAAATAATCAACATGAGAACACTATTATTATGTGTACTAATACTAGTCCATATTAACTTAACTGCACAGACTACGGTATCCGGAAGAGTGCTGGACCACAACGAAACGCCCATAATGGGTGTAAATATTTATCTAAGTGGCACCTATGATGGTACAGCCACCAATGAAGCTGGTATATTCTCCTTTAATACCAATGCTACAGGTATGCAGACACTGATTGCTTCATCCATATCCTATGAGACTTTTTCAAAAACAGCGGATGTAACCACATTTACAAACATCACCATTAAATTAAGGGATGATGTAAACACATTGGATGCCGTTACCGTAAATGCCGGAACGTTCAAGGCTGGGGACAATGCAAAGGTTACCGCGTTAAAACCATTGGATATAGTAACCACGGCAGGTGCCCTTGGGGATTTTGTAGGGGCATTACAAACATTACCTGGAACCTCTAATGTTGCCGAAGACGGCAGACTCTTTGTACGAGGTGGCGATGCCGAAGAAACCCAAATATTTGTAGACGGTATGCGTGTATTTACACCCTACTCCCCATCTGCAAACAATATTCCTGTAAGGGGTAGACTTTCCCCTTTTCTTTTTAAGGGGATTACATTTTCCACTGGGGGCTATTCTGCAGAATACGGACAAGCCTTGTCCAGTGTATTACTTTTAAATAGTATCAATGAACCGCAAGAGGAAAAAACGGAAATTTCATTGATGACAGTAGGCGTAGGTCTTGGAAATACGCAAAAATGGAAGAAAAGTGCATTAAGCATAAATACAAACTACATTAATCTAGCGCCATATCAACATTTATATCCGGACAATAACGAATGGCACAAACCTGTTGAATCTTTTGGCGGGGAAGCTGTTTACCGGTATAGATTTCAAAACGAGGGACTATTAAAAGTATACGGAGCCTACAGTGCTTCAAATTTTGAATTGACGCAAGCGGATATCAATGAGGTTAACGGTGTTAGATTTGGTCTTAAAAACAATAACCTCTACATTAATTCATCATATCAAGACTTTCTGGAAAAAGAGTGGAGCTTTTCTTCTGGGGTAAGCTTTGCCAATGATCAAACTGATATAACCTTAAACTCGTCTAATATTACGGATATAGAAAATTCCGCGCATTTAAAGATTGCATTGTATAAATATTTTTCCAGTAGGTATAAATTAAATTTTGGAGCAGAATATTTTATAACGGATTTCAAGGAAAATTATAGAGACAACACCATAAATACAAGCTATTCATTCAACAACAACCTTTTGGCCAGTTTTGTGGAAACGGATGTTTTTTTCTCTAAAAGATTAGCGACCAAAATTGGATTACGTGCTGAATACTCATCATTATTACAAGAATTTAATTTATCACCTAGAGTATCATTAGCTTATAAATCTGGAGAAAATGCACAGTTCTCTTTGGCCTACGGTGAATTTTTCCAGAACCCAAAAAATGGGTATCTCATATACAACGCTGATTTTACTGCGGAAAAAACGTCTCATTATATTGCCAACTACCAATATGTAAAAAACAAACAAATATTCAGGGCCGAAGTCTATTATAAAGATTATGGCAATTTGGTAAAATATAATACGGAGTTTGCCTTGCCTTCATCTATTTTTAATAACAATGGTAATGGCTTTGCCAAGGGTCTAGATCTCTTTTGGAGGGACAATAAAACAATTAAAAACACAGAATATTGGATGTCCTACTCATTTTTGGACACAGAAAGGAACTACCAAAACTACGCCAATACCGCAACTCCAAATTTTGCCAGCAAACACAATGCATCTCTTGTAGTGAAAAGATGGGTAGAAAAATGGAAAAGTCAGATTGGGTTCAGTTATAATTTTGCATCGGGCCGTACATATACCGACCCCAATAAAGGAGGATTCTTATTGGAGAAGGCTAAAAGCTTTAATTCATTAAATGTGAATTATGCCTATTTAATTGACCAACAGAAGATACTTTTCCTATCCGTAAGTAATGTATTGGGCACCAAAAATATTAATGGATATCAATATACCGATCAACCAAATACGAACGGCTTTTTTGACAGAAGGACAATTACGCCTGCAGCAGACCGCTTCTTTTTCGTAGGATTCTTCTGGACCATTAGCAAAAATAAAAATGATAATCAACTTGATAATCTGTAATAATTACAATTCAATACTTTTAATCAACAACTGGGTCAACGTTATTATTAAGCAGCTTTGAATACCTGGATATTTGAATAACAAAACAATAATTAAACATTAAATATTATGAGAACTTTATTAGTAATTAGCGCATTCGTCCTTACTCTTCAATTAACGGCACAAACGCCTTATGAAACAGGGATGAACAATGCCTTTGCCCTTTGGCAGGATCAAAAGAATACTGAAGCCGTTCAACTTTTTGAACGAATTGCAGCCGCTGAAAGCGACAATTGGTTACCCCCTTACTATGCTGGCCTTATTGAGATAGTCAGTAGTTTTGGATTAAAGGACGAAGCTTTACTGACCACAAAACTTACAAGGGCCAAAACTTTTTTGGATGCTGCTTCTGAAATATCTGAAAACAATCCTGAAATACTCATTTCCTATGCTCTTTTAAATACAGCTTACATTGCATTTGATGGCGCAAAATACGGAATGACGCTTTCAGCAGAAAATGCCGCCATTTATGAAAAAGCACAAAAGATAGCTCCAAATAACCCAAGGGTAGTCTTAAGCAAAGCTGAATGGGATATGGGGTCGGCAAGATTCTTCGGAAAATCAATTGCTCCCTTTTGTGCGGATATTGAACGGGCAATTGGGTTGTTTCAAGAAGAAGAGCAGACCATTAAGTATTATCCATACTCTGGCTTGGACAGAGCAAAGGAAATAAGTGCCAATTGTAAAAAAGAAACCTCTCCCGAATAGGAGAGGTTTTTATATTCAATTTTGAAATGGCTATAAGATATAGTCCGTACTTACAAAATTAGAAAGCTTTGCTTCCAATAATTGTTCTACGATTTCCGTATTCAGTTCATTATCCTTAAAGGCCACGAAAGTCCGTATAGAGAACGAACGCAAGGCATCATGAACACTAAGGGTAGCTTGGGCAGAATCTTTACGGCCCGTAAACGGATAAACATCCGGACCTCTTTGACAAGAACTGTTCAAGTTTACCCTACAAACAAGGTTTACCAAAGTATCTATCAGTGGAGACAATGCATACACATCTTTTCCAAAAAGACTTACCTGTTGTCCGTAATTGCTGGCTGCCATATCGTCCAAAGGTTCTTCAATATCCGAAAAAGGTACAATTGGAATAATAGGACCAAACTGCTCCTCCTTATATACGCGCATATCTTTGGTTACCGGATATAAAACGGCTGGCCATATATAGTTATCATATCGTTTACCACCTTTCTTGTTTAGAATTTTGGCTCCTTTAGATAGCGCGTCATCAATCAATTCCTGTATATAATCTGGTTTTCCGGGTTCTGGTAGCGGCGTTAATTTTACACCATTCTCCCAAGGGTTTCCAAATTTAAGCTCATCGACTTTTTTGGCAAAGCTATCATTGAACTTTTCACGAATATCCTCATGCACATAGACCACTTTTAATGCGGTACAACGTTGACCGTTAAAAGATAGCGTACCGGCCAAACATTCATTTATGGTCAGTTCCAAATCTGCATCAGGCAATATTATGGCAGGGTTTTTAGCTTCCAGCCCGAGTACCAGTCTCAACCTGTTACTTTTTGGGTGTTGCTCTTGTAGAGCATTTGCAGATTTACTATTACCGATCAAAGCCAGCACATCTACCTTTCCGGTTTGCATTATAGGAGCCGCAACGGTTCTACCACGGCCAAATAGTACATTGACCACACCTTTGGGAAAACTTGTTTGGAACGCTTCTAGTAGTGGGGTGATTAAAAGTACGCCGTGCTTTGCCGGTTTAAAGATGGTTGTATTACCCATGATAATTGCGGGAATAAGCAAAGCAAAGGTTTCGTTTAATGGATAGTTGTAAGGCCCAAGACAAAGGACTACGCCCAACGGTCCCCTTTTTATATGTGCATAAACCCCGTCATGCTTGGTGAACTTTGCCGCATCGCGATCAAGTTGTTTATAATCTTCAATAGTATCCTCAATATACTCTACCGTACGATCAAATTCTTTTTGCGAATCCGGTAATGATTTACCAATTTCCCACATTAACAATTTCACGATCTCATCTCTTTTGGTCTTCATTTTTTCTACGAAAACCTCCATACATTCTATACGATCTTTTACATGCATGGTCGGCCAAACCCCCTGTCCCTTATCGTAGGCACCTAGAGCGCCATTTAATGCTTCTAACGCTTCTGCCTCCTGTAAATCTGGGATACTACCCAATAAAGTGGGTTTGTATTCCTTAGTTGAGGATATGGTAGAGTAGACTTCCGTTGTTTCACCTTTCCATTCCTTTAGTTCTCCATTGACCAAATAATGTCGTTGATCAATTGTTGATGTAATCTGAAATTCTTGTGGAATCTTTATATCGCCCATTACTTTTTATTTATCTATGATTGATGATATGCTTTTCTTTTTAATGCCTATATAACGATACAGGAACATGGAAGATTAAAAGTAGTTTAAACCAAATATTCAAACAAATCTGGTTTATCATTTATATAATCTCCATAAAAATTGTTAGTTTTCATGCGTTCTATTAAGGGCTTTAGGTCTTTGGGGTCCTTTAGCTCTATCCCAACGACCGCTGGTGCATTTTCCCTGCTTGATTTTTTTGAATATTCAAAATGTGTGATATCATCCGTAGGTCCTAAAATATCCACAACAAATTCCTTTAACGCTCCCGGTCGCTGTGGAAATCGTATGATAAAATAATGCTTTAGTTTACCATATAACAACGCCCGCTCCTTTATTTCAGCTGTCCTGGTGATATCGTTGTTACTGCCGCCAATGATACAAACTACGTTCTTACCCCTAATTTTGTCCTTATACTGATCCAATGCCGCAATAGACAAAGCACCGGCAGGCTCTACCACAATGGCATCTCTATTGTATAGGTCTAAAATGGTCTGGCATACCATACCCTCATCAACAGTAATCATATCATTTAAATACCAATTGCAAATAGGATAGGTCAACCGGCCCACTTTTTTCACCGCGGCACCATCTATGAATTTATCTATATCTTCCAGTGCAATTATTTCTCCTGCCTCAATTGATGCTTTCATGGAAGGAGCTCCTTTTGGTTCTACGCCAATAATTTTGGTATTAGGTGAAAGTTCACTAAAAACACTAATTAGCCCAGAAGCCAACCCGCCTCCTCCAATACAAACAAACAGATAATCTATTGGTGCTTTGGATTGAGAGATCAGTTCCAGACCAACCGTAGCCTGACCTTCAATAATTTTTGGGTCATCAAAAGGATGTACGAATATTTTACCCGTTCGTGCTCCATATTTACTTGCTGCCAACGAGGCATCATCAAAAGTATCCCCTTCCAAAACAATCTCCACCCACTCACCACCAAATAATTTAGTTTGCTCAACTTTCTGTTTTGGTGTAACAGAAGGCATATATATAGTTCCCTGTATCTTTAAATGAAAACAGGCAAATGCCACCCCTTGTGCATGATTACCGGCACTTGCACAAATGACACCTTTAGCTCTGTCTTCATTTGATAATGCACTTATTTTATTGAACGCACCCCTAATTTTATAAGAGCGTACCCGTTGTAGATCCTCACGTTTTAACCTAATTTGACACCCATATTGCTTTGACAGCCTAATACTTTCGGTTAAAGGTGTTTCTTCAGCTATCTCTGCGATTACCTTGGCTGCATGCCTAACATCGTCCAATTTAGGCAGATAGGATGGTTGCGCTGATTTCATAAAACAATTAAATAATTTATTTGAACATTTATCTGTGGGCACGAACTAAATTGTCCGCTCAGAAACACTTCCTTAAAGTTAACAAAACTACTTAAGATCGTAACTCTTGGAATGTACCTAACCGGACAATCTAAATTTTAGTATTCCTATACCAACCCTAAACAATAGGCTTCATGGCAGTCATTGATTCACGTAAACGTGCACCTACAATTTCAACAGGATGCTCACGTAAAGCCTTGTTTACTGCAATTAATTGTGCATTATCCACATCATTGTCCATACCCTCTGAGAAATTTTTACCGATTACGTTGGTTTCTATGCCTTTCATAAAATCGGTCAATAAAGGTTTACAGGCATGATCAAAAAGATAACAACCATATTCTGCAGTATCCGAAATTACACGGTTCATTTCAAACAATTTCTTACGTGCAATAGTATTGGCGATCAATGGGGTCTCATGCAAGGATTCGTAGTAGGCAGATTCGGCAATTATACCGGATTCTGTCATTGCCTCGAAAGCCAACTCTACACCTGCCCTGACCATGGCCACCATAAGGACACCATTATCATAAAATTCCTGCTCGGTAATTTCTTGATCACCTGCAGGTGTTTTTTCAAAAGCTGTTTCTCCAGTGGCAGCTCTCCAAGTCAATAAATTTTTATCATCATTGGCCCAATCCTCCATCATGGTTTTGGAAAAATGACCGGTCATGATATCGTCCATATGTTTTTGAAATAAAGGTCGCATTATATCCTTTAGTTCCTCTGACAACTCAAAAGCCTTAATTTTGGCCGGGTTGGTAAGACGGTCCATCATATTGGTGATACCTCCATATTTCATACCTTCCGTGATAGTCTCCCATCCGTATTGTATCAATTTAGAAGCATAACCTGGGTCTATACCTTTTTCGATCATTTTATCAAAACATAAAATTGAACCGGTCTGTAACAATCCACAAAGTATGGTTTGTTCTCCCATTAAATCTGATTTCACCTCGGCAACAAAAGAGGACATTAATACGCCAGCCCTATCACCGCCCGTACCCACTGCATATGCTTTGGCTTGCTCCAAACCTTTTCCTTGAGGGTCGTTATCAGGATGAACAGCAATTAATGTAGGAACCCCAAAACCTCTTTTATATTCTTCGCGCACCTCAGAACCCGGACATTTTGGTGCCACCATAATTACTGTAATGTCCTCACGTATCTGCATTCCTTCCTCCACGATATTAAAACCGTGAGAATATGATAATGTGGCTCCTTTTTTCATCAATGGCATAACCGCACCAACAACAGCTGTGTGCTGCTTGTCCGGAGTAAGATTGATCACTACGTCCGCACTAGGAATCAATTCTTCATAGGTCCCAACGGTAAAACCGTTTTCAGTAGCATTGACATAGGATTGTCTTTTTTCCTTAATTGCAGCATCTCTAAGCGTATAGGAAATATCAAGTCCGGAGTCTCTCATGTTCAAGCCCTGGTTCAATCCTTGAGCACCGCAACCTACGATTACAATTTTTTTGCCTTTTAAAGCATTTACACCATCTGCAAACTCAGACGAATCCATGAAGCGGCATTTTCCAAGTTGCGTTAATTTATCCCTTAATGATAGCGTATTAAAATAATTGGCCATTTTGTATTTACTTTATTTGATTATTGATAAAATTCTATTAATTAAAATTCTTTTAGAATGGTAGAAATTTTCATTTCATCCTTGGTAACGGATATTCTGCCTGAACGTACAAACTGCATTATTCCATAAGGTTTTAGCTGATCGTGCATTTCATCGATTTCATTTCTTCTTCCGCTTTTGGCGATAACAAAAAAATCTCTTGACACCGTTACTATTTGGGCATTGTTATCCTTAATTATATTCTGTATTTGACGTTCATCGAACAAAAGACCAGAAGCAATTTTGAACAAGGCGGACTCTTGGTAAATAGTCTCATCATCTGTATGATAATATGCCTTAATTACCTCAATTTGTTTCTCTATCTGCCCTACGATGTTATGTACCCATTTTTCTGTAGTATGCGCTACGATCGTAAACTTGGAGACATCATCTATCTCAGATTTGGAGACGTTCAAACTTTCTATATTAATATGTCTCTTTAAGAATATTCCTGATATCCTGTTCAGTAATCCAACATTGTTTTCTGAATATACCGATATCGTAAACCATTTATTTTCCATAAGCTTTCATTACCTACTCCTTTTAAAAAAGGATTTTATGGTATCGTTATTATTATATATTATTTTTTTACAGCCATAATCAAGCCTGTAGACCAATTCATTTTTGTCAAATGTATATCTTTTCTTTGTTCTAGATATGCAATAAGTGCTGTTACATTGTCCGAATGACCTTCTGGCCAATTAGGTTGTTCCATCATATCATCTATGATATAAAAACCACCAACGTTCAGCATTTGTAGGACCTCATTGATTTCACTGTATTTACCCGGCCATGCATCAGCGAAAATCAAATCGAACCGATCTTCTTGATGTTCCTTTATCCAAATTGCGGCATTCTTACATAAAAGCTGTACCCTTTTGTCCTCCCCAAAATATTGGGTGGCTATGGAAATCAACTCTTGATCATTATCTATTGACAATAAAGTAGCATTAGCATCCATACCGTCTATCATCCATGAAAGACTTAGACCAATACCTGTACCGATTTCCAAGAATCTACCTCCAGGTTTTGAAGATATCAAGGTCTTAAGAAAACTGCCCACAAAAAGGTCTGACGGCATCGTAAAACCAATTTCCTTGGATTTTTGCTGTATCTCTTCTTGCAATTTTGGAATATCCTGTATGTTGGTATCAATCATGGTTAGGTTTATTACCTATTATTTTAACCTAACCTCAGATACCGAAGCACCGGAAGGTATCATTGGAAAAACATTATCCTCTTGTTCTACCTTCACTTCCAAAAAGTAAGGTTTGTCAGAAGCTATCATTTCCTGAATGGTCGATTTTAAATCCTTACGTTCAGAGATTCGTTTGGCCTCAATACTATAACCTTCCGCTATTTTTACAAAATCTGGATTTACCATTACGGTAGACGCATATCTTCGATCAAAAAACAATTCTTGCCATTGACGAACCATGCCCAAATGCTCATTGTTCAAAACAACGATCTTGACCGGTAAATTATGCTGAAAGATCACCCCAAGTTCTTGAATAGTCATTTGGTAACCTCCATCACCTATAATTGCGACCACTTCCCTGTCCATTGCACCCATTTTTGCCCCTATGGCTGCGGGCAATGCAAAGCCCATAGTACCCAATCCGCCAGAAGTAATATTACTTTTGGATTGTGAAAATTTGGCATATCTGCATGCAATCATTTGGTGCTGACCAACGTCTGATACTATGACGGCCTTATTATTGGAAGCCAGGTTTATTTCTTCGATTACCTCTCCCATGGTCAGTCCTTCCTTCGTTGGGTGGATATCGTTCTTAATAATAGTATCGAACTCTATTTTATATTTCTCCTTGAACTCGTTATGCCAAGCATCATGCTTGTTTTCGTTCAACAAAGGTAGAAGCAACCCTAAGGTTTCTTTTGAATTTCCTAAAACCGCTACATCTGCATGAACATTTTTATTGACTTCTGCGGGATCAATTTCAAAATGTATGACCTTGGCCTGTTTTGCATAATCCTCTAGCCTACCCGTTACACGATCGTCAAAACGCATACCTATGGCGATCAATACATCACATTCATTGGTCAATAGATTAGGGCCATAATTGCCGTGCATACCAACCATACCCACATTTAAAGGATGTGCGGTATCTAACGCAGATGCCCCCATGATGGTCCATGCAGCAGGAATACCCGTTTTTTCGACCAATTTTTTCAATTCATCTTCCGCCTGTCCCAAAATAATGCCCTGTCCCCAAACAATAAAAGGTTTCTTGGCACTATTGATCAATTCTGCAGCAGCCTCTATTGCCTTTGCACTTGGTTTTGGAACCGGTTTATAACTTCTTACACCGGTACATTTTTCATAGGAGAAATCCAATTCATCTATTTGTGCATTTTTAGTAATATCTACCAATACCGGACCTGGCCTACCAGATTTTGCCAAATAGAACGCCTTTGCCATAACTTCAGGAATTTCAGAAGCCTCGGTAATCTGATAGTTCCATTTAGTAACCGGTGTAGAAATACCGATAATATCCGTTTCCTGAAAGGCATCTGTTCCCAGTAAGTGTCTGGTAACCTGACCTGTAATGCAGACCATTGGAGTAGAATCTATTTGCGCATCTGCAAGACCCGTGACCAAATTAGTTGCACCAGGACCAGAAGTAGCAATAGCCACACCAACTTTACCCGAAACACGTGCATACCCTTGGGCCGCATGTGTAGCGCCCTGTTCATGTCTGGTAAGAATGTGTGTAAGTTTATCCTGAAATTTATATAGTTCATCATAAACGGGCATAATTGCACCACCGGGGTAACCATACATTGTATCGACACCTTCGGCCAATAAACAATGAATTAATGCTTCTGCCCCAGAAATCTTGATAGTTTTCTTGGCAGCTGTACCTTTCTTCTTCTCTTTTACTGTTTCCATAATTAATGATCAAATTCAAGCATTGCATTACTGATTACCCTGCCCGACATTATATTGCATCTAGTACTTAATTAAAAGTATACTACTTTTAATTGTTTAAAATTCATCTGTAACACAACCTTGCGAGGCCGATGATACCATGCGGGCATATTTATATAAACTACCCCTTTTCACTTTCAATTCCGGTTGTTTCCAATTCTTTCTTCTCTCTGCCAATTGCGCATCGGTCAGGTTCACGGATATTTCATTCTTTTCCGCATCTATGGTAATGATATCACCATTTTCCAAAAGACCAATTGTTCCTCCATCTTGGGCTTCAGGCGCAACGTGTCCAACCACAAAACCATGGGTACCACCAGAGAAACGACCATCTGTAATCAAGGCTACATCCTTACCCAGTCCGGCACCCATTATAGCCGCCGTTGGTTTTAACATTTCTGGCATTCCAGGTCCACCTTTTGGCCCTTCATACCGGATAACCACAACATCTCCTTTCTTGACTTCGCCCCTACCTATACCTGCATTTGCCAAAAACTCGTCATTATATACCTTTGCCGGTCCAGAGAAGTACAGGCCTTCCTTTCCGGTAATTTTGGCAACGGCACCTTCCGTGGCGAGGTTTCCGTAAAGAATACGCAAATGTCCTGTAGGTTTAATAGGGTTGTTCAACGGTTTAATTACTTGCTGATGCTCCAATAATCCAGGTAGCTCTGCCAAATTCTCCGCAATGGTCTTACCGGTAACGGTCAAGCAATCTCCATGCAGCATACCGTTTTCTAACATAAATTTCATTACCGCAGGTACCCCGCCCACACGGTGTACATCTTCCATTAAAAATTTACCGCTAGGCTTTAAATCTGCCAAAAACGGGGTGGTGTCACTTATTTTCTGAAAATCATCAAGCGTAAATTCTACATCTGCGGCTTTGGCTATGGCCAAAAAGTGGAGAACGGCATTGGTAGACCCCCCTAAAAGCGTTAACAAACGCACTGCATTTTCAAGGGATTTTCGGGTAATGATATCACTTGGTTTAATATCCTTTTCCAACAAGGTCCTCAAGGCCTTACCTGATTGTATGGCATCATTCTGTTTTGCTTTTCCTATTGCCGGATTAGAAGAGTTATAGGGCATGGCCATACCTAAGGCCTCAATAGCGGATGCCATGGTATTTGCCGTATACATACCACCACAGGCACCTGCTCCGGGACATGCGTTCTGGATAACTCCCTTGTAATCCTCTTCGTTCATGGTACCAGCAACTTTTTCTCCCCAAGCTTCAAAAGCGGAAACGACATCTAACTTTTTATCCTTAAAACAACCTGAAGCTATAGTACCACCATATACCAAAACAGATGGTCTATTTAAACGGATCATGGCCATTAAGGCTCCCGGCATATTTTTATCACAACCTACCACGGTAACCAAACCATCATAGTTCATGGCCTGCACTACCGTTTCCATAGAATCAGCAATTATATCCCTAGAAGGTAATGAATAACGCATTCCGTAAGTACCCATGGATATACCGTCACTAACACCAATAGTATTAAAAACAAGACCTACCAATCCACTATCGTTAACACCGGTCTTTACTTCCTGCGCCAAATCATTTAGGTGCATATTACAGGGGTTTCCTTCATAACCAGTACTCCCTATACCTATTAACGGCTTTTTTAAATCATCTTCCGTTAGACCTATGGCGTATAGCATTGCTTGTGCCGCTGGTTGTGTTGGATCTTGGGTTACATTCTTACTGTGCTTGTTCAATTCCATAATGTAATTCTCGTATGCTTATCTTATTAGGTTCAGCTAGTATACCAAAGATAAAAGTTTATAAAAGTTTATAATTTTAACAATATTGGACAATATAAATTCATTTCATTTAATTATCACTTAACTAATTGCAAATCAATTAATTAAACAGGTAATTTATACCATATTCAATACTTCAAATCAACTAACAATTCCTATGGATTCTATAAAAAAACCTGTATCAAATTTATCTGATACAGGTTTTTTCCAATAATGAAAAGCTATATCATTCCTAATTAAGGAATGACACGGACCACATTATGAAAGATATTAATTGATAGCATACTACAATACTACATAATTTTATGATAGGATAAAAATCAATATTGGTTTGTATTATAACACTATACCGGATTCTCGTTAAATAACAATTGGAGATATAAAGACTACTACCAAATAATAGTTTGATTGATTACACCAGTTTAAAATTTATGGGATTACCCACCCTTTTCTGTGCTAAAATACAGATTGCCTTATCCGTTAATTGCAATACCCTAGGATAGCCCCCAGTGGTTTGTCCATCCTTCATCAAGATAATCAACTTTCCTGCGGGAGTTAATTGTACCGTTCCAGGAAGTGTTGCGGAAGTGAGCATGGATAGGTTATGGGGAGTTATTGTTTCATGTACCTGATAGGCCATTCTGTTGTTTTCTTGTGCAACGGTAAATGTTTTTGAAAAAAGTTCCTCTAATTGCCTATCCGTTAAAAGGTCAAATTCCGGTCCTTTACAAACATGAAGGATGGTATCGTCCAGGAAGGAGGCTACTTTAAGCTCGGAAATTTTAGGTTGAAACAATTGTTGGTATTCATAGGCAACAACATCGCCATCCTTAAATCTATTGCTTTCTGTAATAGGTTTATAGTAAGATCGACTTCCCAATATTTTCTTAGCCGTAAAACCACCCTTGACCCCTAGGTAACATCTAAAACCTTTGACCAATTTGCCAAATGAAACAATATCACCGGCTTCTATTTGATAGACCTTATAATTCTGTATGGGCAAGTTGTTCAATGTCGCTAACATTTTTGCTCCTCCCAGCACTATATACGTTTCTTCCTCAAATACCAACGTTGGACCCGTCATGGTAATTTCCAAGACTGCCGCAGAACGTTCGTTTTCCAATAAGGAATTTACTTTGAAAACGGACATTTCGTCCATAACTCCGGAAACGGGCACGCCTTTATTTCTATAAAAGAACCTACCTTCATCTTGGACCGTAGTATAAAATCCCGCTTTTAAAACTTTAAGCATTCAATTGTATTTTTTCCGGTTGATAAATTCCTACTTCGGCCTCAATCTTATGAAGCTTATAGGCCGCTCTTGATATTTCAAAAAATTCTATTTTATCACCTACATTGACAAAACACGGATTTTCTTTGGATGCATCAAAAATTGGGACGGGACAATTTCCTATAATATTCCATCCTCCTGGAGATTCCTGGGGATATATCCCTGCCTGCTTACCTGCAATACCCACTGCACCCTTTTCTACTTTTGCCCTGGGTGACGCTTTTCTGTTGACCTCTAACTTTTCATTTAGTCCTCCTAAATACATAAATCCGGGTAAGAACCCAATACCAAAAACGGTATATTGGGCACCGGTATGCATTGCTATAATTTCCGCTATGGAGATATTCAATTTTGCACCTACTTCTTGTAGGTCCAAACCAAATTCTTGATCATAGCAAACCGGCAAACGCCAAAGAAATTTGCTTGTTTTGTCCTTATGACCCAATTGAGTATAATAATTTTCCAATTCTAAGGTCAACTTGTTATGATCAATTTCATGCTTTCTATTGACCAACATCAATGAATTATAGGACGGTACCATTTCCCAATCAGGATCGGCAAAACCATTAGATTGCAATATGGCCTGATATTGTAATATAATTTCTAGGATTTGTTCATTGACGGTATGTGGCCATTCTATTAAAATAGCATGTACACCAAACGGTTTAATTTTGATTTTAGGGGAATTCACGGTTTGAGTTGTAAATTAAATTCTGATAATTTAGATGTAATATACGTTAAAATATCAGACGCGGCAGGTGTATCTCCATGAAAACAATAGGTATCCGCATGAATGGGGACATTCATGTTTTCTATAGTTTTTACATGATTTTCTTTGACCATTAATAGTAAATGTTCCCATACATCCTTAGCATTGGTAATTAAGGCATTCTCTTCCTTTCTTGACACCAAACTTAAATCTGTATGATAATTTCTATCCGCAAAGGCTTCCCGTTTAATGTCCCAATGAGCGGAAATGGCCAATTCCGCTATTAAACTGCCATAAGGAACATATAAATACGTATTCTCCCTATATGGTTCAACAGCGTTCAAGAATACCAATGCCAAATTCCTGTTGTTGGCAATATCATTATATAATGCACCATGAGGTTTAATATGATGCAATGGCATATCTAGCTTATTACAGATGTTCGTAAATACTTTTAATTGCTCCCTAATTTGGCGTATTAAGGTGGTATGTGATATCGTCATGGATACCCTGCCAAAATTTTCCCTATCCGGATATGAAGGATGGGCACCAATAGCTACCTCATGAATTTTTGCCAATTGTAAACAAATTGCTATACTTTCCGCAGAACCTGCGTGACCACCACATGCTATATTACATGAACTGATCAATGGAAACAATTTTTCCTCATTGCCTACCCCTTCTCCAACATCACAATTTATATCTATGCTTTTCCCCATGTATTACAACAGACCTATAACGCTTAATATACTTTTAACCCCTAAAATTACGGACAATATGATGATAAAGATTCCAATACAATTTTGTACCAGATTATTTTTATAACTACCCATTACCCCAACCCTATTGACAACCCAAAGTAAGAAAACTGCTATTATAGGCAACAACAATCCATTGGTTATTTGGGCAAACTTGATTACCTGTATGGGTTTAATTCCAAACGACAAAAAGAATACACCAAGAATTAAGATGATCATCCAAACCAATCTAAATCTGGTGTCGTTTAATTTCGCCTTCCATCCAAAGCAACTATTTGCAACATATGCTGCCGCCAATGGCGCTGTGATTGCAGATGTAATTCCGGCCGCAAATAGACCAATACCCATAAAATAAAGTGCCGCAGAACCGTACAACGGTTCCAAGGCCTTGGCCATATCCATAACACTGTTGACTTCTGTAGTGGTTATGGCAGCAGCAGAAATCATGATACTAATGGACACCAATCCACCAAGAAAAATAGAAACCAGCGTATCTCGCTTGGCAAGATTCAAATCGCTTTTCAACTTCCACTTTTCACTTACCAATGCAGCATGTAAAAAAAGGTTATAGGGTACTACGGTTGTTCCTACCAGTGCTATGATAGTGAGAATTCCCTTTTCAGGAATTGAAGGTATAAACAAACCTTTTAATAATTGTGCAATATTGGGACCTGTGAGTAGCGCAGTTGCCAAGAAAGACAAACTCATAATCAATACCAAGAAGATAAAAACCTTTTCCAAGGTCTTATAACTCCCAAAATACAATAGAATAAAAGCGAGACTACCTAAAATATAAGGATACCAATTACTGTATGACATACCAAACAGTGCTTGCATACCTAACGTAGCACCACCGATATTTCCTGCTTCATATGAGGCATTGCCAATAATAATTGCGCATAGAATTAAACCTATGACACTATTACGAACCCAAGTCGTATGCAGTTCTTGCTTAATAACATCTGCCAAACCTTTTTGGGTAACAATACCCAGCCTGGCCGACATTTCCTGTAACACATAAGTTGCAAATATGGATAACACCATGGCCCACAACAAACTAAATCCAAAGTCTGCACCCGCCAAGGTACATGCGGTAACGGTACCGGGACCAATGAAAGCGGCCGCAACAAGAACACCAGGTCCTAATTTCTTAAACATATGAATAATTATGGGTTGTGTAAATATAATTTTAAAAATATGAAATCGCTCACCTCTTTCAATTTCTATTTCACCACAATTTTAACATTTTAAAATGCAGTTAATCTAAAAATTTGCAGTTCGTCTAAAAGTTGGGAGTCATTCATCGAAACAATATACTATTCTTAAAATATCACGGTTATACTTATCCCAAAACTTAAAACTTAACCTATTAATGACTTGTTTAGAATGTAAGAAAGAACTTGGTTATATAGATCATAAAAATGCAATGGATACTGTGGGTGTTGAACTATGCTCAAAACACTACAAGCGTATAGAACTATTAATCAAACAACATGATACCCCACTAGAGGCCGTACAATTGTATTACGCCTTAAAAGAGGCAGGAGTAAATTCTATGTTAGAATGGTGGGACGGTAAAAAATCTATAGATATCGCCATATCACGTGTAAAGTTAAATATTGAAATAGATTCCAAATATGATAAGCTTACGGAACATGAAGCGATCAATAATTTAGAAGAGGCCATGCATTCTTTTAGAAATGGTTTTACGACCATAAGGATTCCGCATATTGTAGTAAGATATTATTTAAACGAAACCGTAAACAATATTATAGGAATCATGGAAGGCCTAAAGGCCAATATCAAGGTAATCAACTAATACAACGACCATGGAGAATTCCAAAAAAGTATATAAAAACCAGATAAGGGCAGCATTGGCAACCTTACTAATAGGTTTTCTAATGCGGGTATTGCATTGGCCCTATGCAGCAGGAATTATCTTTACATCTTTTGCCGCTATTCTAATCCTGTATGCGGTAAGGTTTTACAAAAAGGAGGATAAAAAACCAGTAGACCTGATAAAAATGGCTATGGTCCTGTTTTGGACCACCAATGGACTCCTAACAATTTTAAAATTTCCATATACCCTAATATTTCAAATTGGCACTGCCTTGACCTTTATAGCCTGGTTTGCTATGGAAGGCACGTCTTACTTTATGGACAAAAACCGAAGCATCAAAAACAGCCTTGCAGAAATCATTTGGAATTTTGTAATGGTAGTAGGTGTTCTGACCATTATCTTGGGCGGACTTATGCACTTATTAAGCTGGGATTATAGTATACCTACATTAACGGTTGGCCTTACCATTGTTACCAGTTATATTCTAAAAGATATATTTACATCTTCCAAACCACATAAGGAAGATGACATCAATAACGAAGGGTTATATTTTTAATAAAGCGCTAGCCCAACCAACCTTCCCTATCTAAACTTCTGTACTGGATGGCTTCAGAAATGTGGGTACCATTGATTGAGGACGAACCGCTAAGATCAGCAATAGTCCTTGCCACCTTAAGAATTCTATCATATGCCCTTGCGGATAAATTTAAACGTTCCATGGCATTTTTCAACAACGTTTTGGAATCTTCGTCTAGTTTACAGAACAAGCGTATTTGTTTTGTATTCATTTGGGCGTTGTAATGGATGTTCTCCAAACTTGCAAAACGTGCCGTTTGTATCTCCCGGGCCGCAGTAACCCTCTTTCTGATTTCCACGCTACCCTCTCCTTTTCTTTCTTCGGATAGTTTTTCAAAAGGTACGGGGGTCACCTCAATATGAATATCGATACGATCAAGTAACGGACCTGAAATCTTGCTTAGATAGCGTTGCATTTCTGCGGGCGATGATGTCACGGGGGCATCAGGGTCGTTAAAATAGCCACCGGGGCTAGGGTTCATACTTGCCACCAACATAAAGCTACTGGGATAGGTTACCGTAAATCTAGCCCGTGATATCGTAACCTCCCTATCTTCCAAAGGTTGCCGCAGCACTTCTAAAACTCCTCGTTTAAATTCTGGCAATTCATCCAAGAACAATACACCATTATGCGATAAAGAAATTTCACCTGGTTGCGGATAAGAACCACCACCGACCAAGGCTACATCGGATATGGTATGATGAGGGCTTCTAAAAGGCCGTTGACTCATTAACCCCATATTCTTTATTTTACCCACTACGCTATGAATCTTTGTGGTTTCCAAGGCTTCATGCAACGTCATGGGCGGCAAAATTGACGGGAGCCTTTTTGCCAACATAGTTTTTCCGGCACCTGGCGGACCTATCAAAATAACATTATGTCCTCCCGCGGCAGCAATTTCCATACACCTCTTTATACTCTCCTGCCCTTTTACATCAGAAAAATCGAATTCTGGAAAATCCAGCTTTTTAAAAAACTCTTCCCTTGTATTGATTATGGTTTGTTCCAACGGGGTACCCTTGTCAAAAAAATCAAGAACCTGTTTAATATTATCTACCCCATATACCTTTAAATTGCCCACAATAGCGGCCTCCTTAGCATTTACGGTAGGTAATATGAACCCCGTAAAACCTTCTTCCTGTGCTTTAATGGCAATAGGCAACGCTCCTTTTATAGGTTGCAAGCTTCCATCAAGGGAAAGTTCCCCCATAATGACATACTTCTCAATATCATTGCATTCTATTTGGCCCGATGCAGATAAAATTCCTAAAGCCAAAGTAAGGTCATAGGCAGAACCTTCTTTTCTAAGATCTGCAGGCGCCATATTAATGGTAATCTTTTTTCCCGGTATTTTATAACCGTTATTCTGTAGTGCGGCGGCAATTCTGTAATTACTTTCCTTAATTGCATTGTCCGGCAGACCTACCAAATGGTACCCAATTCCTTTATCAATATTTACCTCAACTACTATCGTTGTGGCTTCTACACCAAAAACTGCACTCCCATAAACTTTTGTAAGCATTTTTAATCCTTTGGTCTAAAAATAAGGATTTCTTTACTTTTTTGAATTTCTTCCTTGTTCATCATCATTTTCCTGAACTTACCATCCACATACATTTGTGCCTGGTCTTGATAATGCCTACTAAAAGGATTTCCTGATTGGCCAGTGGGCAATATGCTTACACTGTTCTCCACATCAGAAAAATCTATTATTCTTCTGGTAGATGGTCCAGAACTGGTTTTGTACAATCCCGTATCATCATAAGGAAACGCCATATTACTGATGACTTCCCTAGACCCCTCAACCTCAAAGGGACCTACGTTAAAAAATGAGCGTAATGCAGCAATCTGACCTATAGGATGGGTGTGCTCCAAAGTATGTACTTTTTTCCATTGCCATTCATTAATATTGGTACCAAAATCATCCCTTAACGAAACAAGAGCCTGTTCAAATGAACTATTGACAATATCGTTTATTGTTTCCTCACGGTCATTGGTCGCAACATCATCCCACCATACAGAAGCATCATTTTTGGACAAAGGTGCAATTATCCTTTTCATTAGATGGGTACTTAAGAACTGAGAGAACAACTCATCACCTAGTTCATCTTTAAAAGTTTGCTTTAACAGATAATATACCCAGCGGTTATATACCGTTCCTTCAATAGATGAAAGCTCATAGTTGCCATCCCACAGATTTAATAAATCAATGACCTTTAATTCCTTTTCCTTCAAGGTAGAAATATCAATATACTTCGTTAAATTATAGACGATTTCAGGTTCTACCGAGGAGGTAACATCTGTAATCATTTGAGTGGCCGAATTCAAGTCCCAGTCATTTTTAGGCTCCAATAATTCTACGATTCTTTTAGCCCTGTTCTCTGGTAGATAGTAACCAGGATAAAGCATACCCACTATGGAATCCGGCTGATTATTGGCAGAATACACATAATGGGAAGGCGGGTTTATGGCCTGTGGATTTTCATGAAAGGGCAACCATTCCTTTTCTACTGGAAGCCCCTGCCCTTCTTCATAAATAAATTTTGTATGGACCGAATCAGGAATGTGATAAAGTTTTGCCGTAGCGAACCAGGCAATATTACCTTTTGCATCGCCATACATAACATTTAGACCAGGCGCATGAATTTTAGGCAAGGTAGATTTAAACTGCGTGATATTTGTGGCAAAGCTTAAATTAAACAAGGCATCTATAACCTGGTTTTCAGTTTGCGTATAAACCCATGACATGGCTATGGGCCTGTCTCCGTTTATTTGGTCCGCAATTCCATTTAAGACAGGCCCATGAACCGTTTTACGATACTTAAAATTTACAGCTTGTGCATCTTTGACCTTAATGGTCTTTTCTACAATTTCATAATCGACAAACCCATCTTGTGCCCAATATTGGTCCTTATTCGTAGGGTTTGGCCGTTCGTAATAAAAGTCTACATCATCATTCTCAAACATGGTCAACCCATAAGCAATTTCCCTATTGTGACCCAGTAACGGAAAAGGAATACCAGCTATATGATATCCGTATTTAGTATACGATGGTGTTTCTATATGTGCTTCATACCAGACAGATGGTTGCGCAAAACCTATATGTGGATCATTCGCAAAAATTACCTTTCCGTTTTTTGTTTTTTCAGGAGCAATGACCCAGCTATTACTACCTTCAAACAACGGAATTTCCAAATTGCCCAATGCATTATTAACCATTGCAGTTAATTGATTTTGAACGGAATCATTAGAAGTTGGGTTATAATTTTTTATCCATTCCGTATCTATATTGGAACCCACCTGAAGGTCCATTAAATATTCCGGCCCTAATTTTGCATGAATAGTGGTTAACAATGGATCTGTTTTATGTGCCATGGCAAAACTAAAGGCCATATAACCAATGGTATTGTAAATATCCTCCAGGACAAAATCTCGCTTGTCTATACCGGTCAAATAAAACTCTATAGGGGTTGGGCCTTCCGCGATAAATTGATTAATACCCGATAAATAGGCCGAAGCCAATTCAACTCCTTTATTTTGTCCATCTAAATTGGCGACCGTTTGCTTAGTAGCGTCTGAAATACCCAATGACAGAAAAAATTTATCGGTATCCACCAAATCCGGACCAAATACTTCGGAAAGTCCACCACTTGCTATTCTTCGTAATAGCTCCATTTGCCATAAACGGTCCTGGGCATGTACGTATCCCAATGCCCTGAAAGCATCTTTTTCGTTGGACCCGTAAATATGGGGAACACCATAATCATCATAATAAACACTTACCTCCTGTTGTAAACCTGAAAGTTCCTTATTGCCAGAATAATCAGGCTTAAGGGTATAGGTAAATATTCCTACTGCTATAAGCAACAAGACAATGATGACCAGCAAAAATTTGCCAATTTTTTTTAATGTTTTCATAGTTATTTCGGGGAAAGTTATTTCCACCAAGTTATAACTATTTTTAACATAAAGGGCTCGCAACTCTGCTTTTTACTGACAAGTAGTCAACATCTTACAAAATTAAAGGTCTATTTTGCATTCCCTAGGCCTTCTAAAAGCCAATTTTTATACGTGGGAATATCGGTATTCTGTATAGCAGTATTCAAAACCTCCAAATCTGGGGACAACAGCACATAATAAGGTTGGGAAATTGAATTAAAATTTACTTCCTGAAACGTACCCCATTTTTGCGCAATATTATTGATTTTCTTAACTCTACCACTTTCAAATTGGAAATTGAATTTTTCGGATTCCGGTAATTCCTTTCTATCGTCCGTATATAATGAAATCAATACAAATTCATTTTTAAGCAATGGATATATTTCACCATCGCTCCATACGTTTTCCTCCATCTTTCTACAATTCACGCAAGCCCAGCCGGTAAAATCCAATAAAATGGGCTTATTGACCTCTTTGGCATATGCCAGACCACTCTCAAAATCCTTAAAACAATCTATACCTAAGGGACAATCACTTTCCTGTTCAAAAATGCTATAAAATTCCGGTGGCGGAAAACCGCTCAATAATTTTAATGGAATAACCTTAACAATACCCAATATGAGATACATGGTAAATACTAAACTGACCACCCCAGTAAATTTACGTCCAAGCGATAGTTTTTTTACCGGTGCATCATGTGGAAATTTATAGAGCCCAAACAAGTATAAGGTCATAGCAACACCAAGAAGAATCCAGATTCCTAGGAAAATTTCACGCTTTAATATTCCCCAATGACCTACTAAATCTGCATTAGAAAGAAACTTTAAAGCCAGTCCTATTTCCAAAAACCCAAGCACCACTTTTACCGTGGTCATCCATCCACCAGATTTGGGCAAGGAATTCAACCAAGCCGGAAACAATGCAAAAAGTCCAAAAGGCAATGCCAATGCCATACCAAATCCGGTCATACCAGCAGTAAGGTTGGTAGCAATTTCACCCTCTGCCAAGGTTGTACCACCTAATAGACCGCCCAATATTGGTCCAGTACATGAAAAGGAAACAATGGCCAAGGTGACCGCCATAAAAAATATACCCAAGACCCCACCAACTTTTGATGAGGCAGCATCCATCTTATTGGCCCATGAGCTAGGCAGTGTTAATTCATAATAACCGAAGAATGAAAACGCAAAAAATATAAAGATGATAAAAAACAAAAGGTTCAACCATACATTGGTGGCTATGGAGTTTAATATCTGCGAATCTACAGAATCAAATAAATGAAAAGGTAAGCTTAACAAAAAGTAAATCAGTACAATAAAAAAGCCATACAGAAGTGCATTAATAATCCCCTTCGATTTTTTCTTGGTCTGTTTGGTAAAGAACGATACGGTAAGCGGTATCATAGGAAATACACAAGGTGTCAATAAAGCAATTAATCCGCCAAGAAATCCCAGTCCAAAAATTACCCAGATATTGGTGCCGGCCGTAATATTCTCCTGACCTTTAACAAGAAGTTCCTTGTTCGTTAAGTCTAACCGAAGTTCCTTGCTCAACGCCAAACTTCTATCATCTACCATTACCTCCTTAGCTTCTGCCGTGGAACCATCCAACCTAAAAACAAATTGCTTGTCCATAGGAATACAGACCTCCTTACATACCTGAAAGAACAAGTCTACCACAATTTCATTAACAACGGTATCCTTTAATTTTATACGCTGTGTAAAAATAGCATTGTCCTTAAAATAAGTCTCGTCCACTTCAAAAATATCACTATACTCTACAATAGTTTCGCTTTCATTAGTGCCCCCTATCAACTCATAGACCGTTCCATTGCCATTATAAGTAAATTCACTTGGCAAGGAACCATTTTCTGAAGTAAACTGGGAATACACATGCCATCCATCCATAATATTGGCTTTCATAACCAAATCATATTCCGTCTCTGAAATTTTATTGACCTGCTGTTCCCAAGCTACCGGATTTTCATCTGTCTGTGCTTTTACGGCAAATGGCCATACACACAAAAAAAGAATGAGCACTAAATTTTTTATCATGTTATTTCTATTTTTAAAATCTTTTGGGCATTATCCACGACCTTAAATCTATTGTCCGCACGCATTCCTACCACCCAAACAATCTGATCTTGCGAGCATAACAACCAAATATTCTCTTTTGATAGGATATCCAATTTTTCATCCTTAAAAAATTTGGCCAATTTTTTTTTGCCATTTAACCCTATTGGATAAAAGTAGTCGCCCTTTTTCCATTTCCTTAACGTCAAAGGATATTTTAACGTATTTTTCTGTACGTAAATTATGTCTCTTGAATTATCATAACGTTGGGAGACCTCTGAAAATTTAAGTGATACCGGGTGTTTAACAACTACTGCATCCTCCCTAATATCATAAGAATGTTTATCATTATGAGTTTGTACAGGAGAGAGCAATAAAAACTCACGATTCTTTACCAAAATATGTGTATTGGACCGTATAAATTTACCGCTTAATCCGTCCAAGATAGATTCAAGATTATCCAGTTCCCTAAATCCGTATTCATAAAATAGTCCATGTAAGTAAGTAGACAATGGATGTAGCTTCTTTAATTTGATAATAGGGATTTGATATCCATTTCCCTGTGGAACGAACAATTCTTTCTTTAATTCTTCTAGATATGCATTGGCTATCGTGTTGGTTTGTTCTAAATACCGCAATGTATTTTTAAAATTCTCCGAAAAGGTTGGGTGAAGTTCCTTTAGAATTGGAACAAGATCGATCCTAATTTTATTTCTAAGATACTTGGTATCTGCATTACTACTATCTTCCCTCCAACGTATAGCATTGTCCTGTGCATAGGAAGCCAACTGCTCCCGTGTAAAAGGTAACAATGGCCTTCTTAAATATGTTGTTTTGGCCGGTATTCCCATTAGGCCTTCAATACCGCTTCCCCTTGATAGGTTGATCAAAAATGTTTCAAGATTATCGTTGGCATGATGTGCGGTCAACAATATAGAAATGCCTTGTTCCCCTAAAATTTTACGAAACCAGGCATAACGCAATTCCCTACAGGCCATTTGCATGGAAACCTTATGTTGGTTGACATAGCCCAAGGTATCAAAACGGGTTACAAATATTTGACTATTAAGTGATTTTGCCAATGATCTTACAAAATCTTCATCTCCATCACTGGCATGACCACGTAGGCCAAAATTGCAATGTGCCATTGAAAACTTCAAACCTAATTCCTTACAAAGTACGCAAAGAACCACACTGTCCAATCCACCACTACAGGCAATTAAAAAGTGATCGGTCATTAACTCCGGAAAGTCTAATTCAATATGTTCCCTAAAGGCTTTTAACACGGGATAAAGGTACAGAAGTCACATAAGATTATTAAAAACATATACCAGTATTTTTAAGCTTACTATTTTAATGGTATAGAATTAATGCCCAAAAAGAAGCTTTATTTAAAAAGACATATCATTACTTTTTAGATTTCTCAACTTTCACTAAAATATACTATACTTCTACGACTACATTGTCCCCCTATGCGCTTTAATTCTTTTCAACTACATTTTCCGTATTAAAGCTATCACAATAAATATTGCCAATTATGCCCTTCCAACTCCATATCGCACAATCCTAAAATATGGCATATGACCGACCATTAAACTTTATTTATGCCAACTGCAGAGTTAACTTGACCAACCTATCATTGTTAGATTTTGAAGATTTGATACCCACAAATATCAAAAGCAAACCCAAAAGCCCTAATTTATAGAAGATTAGGAATTTATTTTAAATACGGAATACCTTAACTTATTTTATCTAATTTTGCGCCAGTGAACATCCAAACATACTGTTATAGAAGTATATAGGATATATTAAAAGTAATGAGCAACGTTAGAACCAGATTGTTTTTTTTGGATGCCATACGCGCTTGGGCCATTTTGATGATGCTACAAGGGCATTTTATAGATGGACTTTTAGACAATGCCTTTAGGGATAGCTCAAATTTAGTGTTCAGCACTTGGAAATATTTTAGGGGTATTACCGCGCCAGTATTCTTTACCGTATCCGGATTCATTTTTACGTTCTTATTGATTCGTTCGCCCCAAACGGGCTGGAACAATCCCCGTGTAAAAAAAGGTCTAAAAAGAGGATTGGAGCTATTGGCAATCGCATATTTACTAAGAATGAATCTTTTTGGCCTGTTCAAAGGGGAAATTTATGATTCATTTTATTTGGTGGATGTTTTACACTGTATAGGCCTTTCATTACTATTTATTATAGCGTGCTATTTGCTGACGTTTACCAAACAAAAATGGATTTTCCCTGGTGTATTGGCAGGCACAACGTTGGTTTTGTTCATTTTTGAACCGATTTATAAATCAATGAGCTTTGAGATATTACCTCAATTTCTCGCCAATTACTTTACAAAAGCACATGGTTCGGTATTTACGATTATACCATGGCTGGGCTATGCCTCTGTAGGTGGATTTCTTTCCGTTATTTTCACCAAGTTTCAGGAACACAAAAAGTTGTACACCGTTCTTATACCAGCATATATTGGTGTTGGATTGACCTTGATTTTTCTTTCATCGGATTTTTTCCATACGGTACACGAGATAACCGGTATAGCTTTATTTGAAGCGATATATTCTAACAATTACCTATTTATTAGACTTGGTGATGTGCTATTGGTCTTTTCCCTATTTATTCTTCTTAGAAGTTTCTTAATGAACGCTACGTGGTTAAAAATTGGTCAGAGTACATTGTCCATCTATGTGATACATTTTATCATTTTGTACGGTAGTTTTACAGGAGTAGGCCTATATAGGTTTTTTCATCACTCCCTAACTCCGTGGATAGCCATTCCGGGGCAATAATGTTTATGTTCATTTGTTCTTTTTTGGCCCTGAAATATGAAGACCATAAAATAGAATTTAAAGCCGGTATTTCTTCCTTTTTATCCATAGCAAGGATTTATTTGGAACAATTTGCACTAATAGCCTTTGAAGTCTTAAAAAGCGTTACGGAAAAGGTATTACGCACTTTAGGCCTAATTAAAAATTAATTTTTGTTCATAAAAAAAAGCAGCCTGTTCAAGGACTGCTTTTTTATGTAATTATTGCAATCAATATTTATATATGCAGTGCGCGATCGTCAGTTGCGGCCAACGCTGCCTCTTTAACGGCTTCCGCATAAGTTGGGTGTGCGTGGCTCATACGCGAGATATCTTCTGCTGAAGCCCTAAATTCCATAGCTGTAACCGCCTCTGCAATTAAATCGGCACAACGTGCCCCGATCATATGAACCCCTAAAACCTCATCGGTCTTTTTATCGGCCAATATTTTTACAAATCCATCCGTGTCCATACTGGCCCTGGAACGGCCCAGTGCACGCATTGGAAACTGGCCAACCTTAAAATCAACGCCCGCTTCCTTCAACTCTTCCTCGGTCTTACCAACAGCGGCAACCTCTGGCCATGTATATACAACGCCCGGAATCAAATTATAATCAATATGGGGTTTTTGGCCCGCCAATTGTTCTGCAACCAAAGTACCTTCCTCTTCTGCCTTATGTGCCAACATTGCACCTTTTATAACATCACCTATAGCATAAATGTTATCTACATTGGTCTTTAAATGCCCATCTACGATTACTTTGCCCCTATCATCCAAGGCAACTCCTGCAGCCTCAACGTTCAACCCGTCTGTAAATGGTCTACGTCCAACGGCCACTAAACAATAATCCCCTTCAAAAACAACCTCTTGGCCTTTTTTGTCATCAGCCTTTACTATTACCTTATCCCCTTTTCGTTCAACGGATTTAACTTTATGGGATAATGCAAACTTTATCTTTTGCTTTTTCAACACTTTGGTCAATTCTTTGGAAAGGGCACCGTCCATTCCCGGAATAATACGGTCCATAAATTCCACTACCGTAACTTCCGCACCAAGACGCTTATACACCTGACCTAATTCAAGGCCAATAACCCCACCGCCAATTACGATCATGTGTTTGGGTACCTCTTTCAACTTTAATGCCTCTGTAGAAGTAATGATACGTTCTTTATCCAATTTTATAAAGGGTAAGGTAGAAGGTTTGGAACCTGTTGCTATAATAATATGTTTAGCTTCAATATCTTCTGACTTACCATCGTTCTTTTTAATAGAGACATGTGTTGCGTCCTTAAAGCTCCCAACACCCTCATAAACGGTAATCTTGTTTTTATCCATTAAAAACTCAATACCCTTAGTAGTCTGATCAACGACACTTTGTTTACGGGCAATCATTTTTTCCAAATTGACCTTTATTTCTCCCGGTATTTCAATACCGTGCTCATCAAAATGTTTAATGGCATCCTCATAATGATGTGAAGAATCCAACAACGCTTTTGAGGGTATACACCCAACATTTAAACAGGTTCCGCCCAAGGTGGAATATTTTTCAATTATTGCTGTTTTCATTCCTAGCTGTGCACAACGTATTGCCGCTACATATCCACCAGGTCCAGAGCCTATAATGGCTACATCATATTGATCCATAAAATATTTGTTTTCTAATGTCCTACAAAATTAATACTATTTTTAGTTTTACAGGGGTATAGCCGTAGAATGCTTTACCTCTTTTATGGTAAAAGAACTCTGTGTACTACCAATATGGCTCATAGCCGTAAGTTTATTGACCATAAAATGACGGTAAGCATCCATATCCTGCACATGTATCTTCAACAAATAATCATAGTCACCGCTTAAATGGTGGCACTCTACTACCTCTTGTAATCGTAATACCTGAGCCTCAAACTGAGCAATATTATCCTTGACATGCTGTACTAGTTTTACATGGCAAAAAACGGTAAAATTTCTATTGACCTTGGCCTTGTCCACTAAGGCTACATAATTCCTAATGGCCCCGGTACGTTCCAAACGCTTTATACGTTCATAGATTGCGGTGGTTGACAAACCCAATTGCAGTGCATATTCCTTATTGGTTTTCTTGCTATTGTCCTGTAAAAGAGCCAATAGCTTAATATCCTTATCGTCTAGTTTCATTTTGATTAATTATCTAAATAACAGATGTAATAGCTGTAAATATAAATTTAAAATCTAAAAAAATATATATTATAGAATTAAAATCTACAATTAAACAAATGCATTGACAATTATTTTACTATAGACTAGATTTACTTAAAATATTATTCATGAGCACAAAGCATAGTAACAACTTACAGGACCTTCAATATTTTGGAGAATATGGTGGAGTCAATCCATCTATTTCGGATTCATCTACCTATACCTTTATCTCGGCCAAAACCATGTTCGATACCTTTGAAGGTAATACGGAAGGGTGTTACCTATATAGTAGGCATTCCTCACCGTCCAATCTATATCTGGGCGAAGCCTTGGCCGCACTGGAAGGCACGGAGACCGCTAATGTTACGGCAAGTGGCATGGGTGCCATTACCGCAGTAATACTACAATTGTGCAATACCGGTGACCACATTATTAGTAGCAGGACCATTTATGGAGGTACTTATGCGTTCATGAAAAACTTTTTGGTTAAATTGGGGATAACCACCACATTTTTGGATATCACAGATTTAAAAGCGGTGGAGAATGCCATAACCCCAAATACTAAAATGATCTATTGTGAAAGTGTGAGCAATCCCCTATTGGAGGTAGCCGATATTTCTGCGCTTTCGCGGATTGCCAAACAGAACACCTTACCATTAGTGGTTGACAATACGTTTTCTCCGCTTACCGTATCTCCTGCAAGACTTGGTGCCGATATTGTTATCCACAGTCTTACCAAATTCATTAACGGAACCAGTGACTGCGTTGCCGGTGTGGTTTGCGGCTCAACCGAATTTTGTTTAGCCCTTAAGGATGTGAACAATGGAGCGGGAATGTTATTAGGAAGTACTTTGGACAGTATGCGGGCAGCATCTATCCTTAAAAATATGCGTACCTTACACATTAGAATGAAACAACATAGTGCAAACGCACTATACTTGGCCAAAAAATTTGAACAAGACGGTTTAAGGGTCGTATATCCTGGACTATCATCTCACCCAGGTCATTTAATCATGGAAGACCAAATGAATCCGGAATATGGCTATGGCGGATTATTGACCTTAGATGTAGGGACATTGGAAAATGCCAATACCTTAATGGAATTAATGCAAGAACAAAAATTAGGCTATTTAGCGGTCAGTTTAGGGTTCTACAAAACCTTGTTCAGTGCGCCTGGAAGTTCTACCTCTTCAGAAATTCCTATTGAGGAACAGGAAGAAATGGGCCTTGGAAACGGCCTAATTAGATTTTCCATAGGTCTTGATGACGATATAGAACGCACGTATTCCATGATGAAAAAATGCCTTATGGACCTTAAGATATTGGATTCCACCGGCATAAAAGCCTAATAATCGATTTTATAAACGGTTTGCACATCAATCCCATAAATCGTAATATTACGTAGAATCCAAACTCATCTTTAATGGCCGACCATAATACCAATGAGCATAGAGAAAATGAACATATTGTACAGAACAGGGAACTGAGTATTTTAGAAGCTCTCATTCCGGTTATAGCCTTAGTAGGAATGCTAGCTTATAATGTATATGTTTTTGGGGATGATGCGCTAAGCGGATCCAATCAATTCATACTATTATTAGGAGGCGCCATAGCCGCAATTGTAGGTTTTTTTAATAAAGTTTCCTATAAACAAATGTTTGCGGAAGTTGCGGAAAATATAAAAGCTACGACCGGAGCATTACTTATCTTATTAATGGTTGGCGCCTTGGCCGGTACTTGGCTGGTAAGTGGTGTAATACCGGCTATGATCTATTATGGTCTTCAAATCTTAAATCCCACTATATTTTTGGCCGCCTGCGTTATCATCTGTGCAATCATATCCGTGGCCACCGGCAGTAGCTGGACCACCTCTGCAACAGTTGGTATTGCCCTTATAGGTATTGGTGAAGCCTTAGGTGTTTCCTTGGGAATGACGGCAGGGGCCGTATTATCCGGTGCATATTTTGGAGATAAATTATCTCCTTTAAGCGATACTACAAATTTAGCACCGGCAATGGCCGGTGGGGAATTATTTACCCATATTAAATATATGTTATGGACAACGGTTCCAACAATTTCAATTACGTTATTGGTGTTCATAATTATTGGACTTAACATAGATACGAGCGGTGTTGCGGATATCGACTCCATTTTATCCTCTATAGACGCCACCTTCAATATAAACGGATGGTTATTTTTGGTTCCAGTGGTAGTCGTCGCATTGATAGTAAAAAAAACACCTCCATTGGCCGCATTGCTCATTGGCACCTTGCTGGGTGCATTATTTGCCGTCATTTTTCAACCTGAGGTCGTTGCTGGAATAACGGACAGTAAACAGCTAGATTTTCATTCGGCATACAAGGGTATATTACAGGCAATTACTGTTAGTACTGAAATTCCAACGGACAATGAGGTGTTGAGCGATTTGTTTTCCGCAAAGGGAATGGCCGGTATGATGGGTACTATTTGGCTTATTGTTTGTGCCATGGTTTTTGGCGGAATTATGGATGGTATTGGAGCATTGTCCCGTATTACAAAGGCCTTATTAAGTTTGGCTAAATCTACATTTGGTCTATTCTTTAGTACAGGTATAAGCTGTATTGTGCTAAACGGTACTGCATCTGACCAGTATTTGGCCATTGTGGTTCCGGGCAAAATGTTCGCCAAAGCATTTAAGGATAAAGGTCTAGCTCCTGAAAACCTGAGCAGGACCTTGGAAGATACGGGAACGGTAACTTCCGTACTTATTCCTTATAATACCTGTGGAGCATATCATAGCGGTGTATTAGGTGTTAGTGTAGCGGAATACTTTGTATATGCCATTTTTAATTGGTTAAGCCCGATCATGACTTTTATATTTGCCGCGCTCAATATTAAGATCAAACGCATATTCACCAAATAACTCATTTGCACAGTTTGCTTATAAGTTCCTACCCCGGTCGTTAAAGTAACGATCTGATAATTTATGGCACCTATAATTAACACTTCAACAAGAAAAACATACAAATTCTTACGCCATTCAAAATAGTTATTCTTGCATTGAAAATTCTAATTTTGAATGCTGCAATACAGGTTTTCATGCACTAATTTTGCCTTACAAATAAATCAATAAACGAAAACATATTATGGCATTTGTAGGAAAAAAATTCCCAAATCTAAGCGTTAATGCAATGAACGAAATGGGCGATACTTTTAAGATCAACGTATTGGAAGAAGCTCAGAAAAACAATAAAAAAGTAGTTCTTTTTTGGTACCCAAAGGATTTCACTTTCGTTTGTCCTACCGAACTACATGCTTTTCAAGCAGCTTTAGGTGAGTTCGAAAAAAGAAATACAATGGTAATTGGAGCGTCATGTGATACCGCAGAAGTTCATTTTGCTTGGTTAAGTACAGATAAGGACAACGGAGGAATTGAAGGTGTTACCTACCCTATTTTAGCTGATAGCAACAGAAATTTAGCGGCTACTTTAGGTATTCTTGACACAACAAATAAAGAATACGATGAGGTCAATGATATCATTACCGTTGAAGGCGATAATGTTACTTACCGCGCCACTTACTTAATAGATGAGGAAGGAACCGTTTTCCATGAGGGTATCAACCATATGCCTTTAGGTAGAAATGTAAACGAATATCTTCGTTTAATAGACGCTTACACCCATGTACAGGAAAAAGGAGAAGTATGTCCTGCCAACTGGGAAGAAGGCAAAGAAGCAATGTCCGCCAACAGGGAGGGTGTAAAATCCTATCTATCCGCACACGCTAACTAAACAATTTTTATCATAGGGCATGAATGATTTCATGCCCTTGTTAATCCATTAAACAATTGAAGTTATGTTACTAGAACTAGAAGAAGATAATCTACAGGAAATTATAGCTAATAATGATAATGTTGTTGTTCAGTATTCGGCCACTTGGTGTGGTAACTGTAGAATCATGAAGCCTAAATTCAAAAAAGAGGCTTCAACCAATGAGAACATTACCTTTGTCATAGCCGATGCCGAAAAATTCCCTGCCTCAAGAAAACTTGCCAATGTTGACAATTTGCCAACGTTTGCATCTTTCGAAAAAGGGAAATTAAAGAATCAGGTCCAGACCAATAAATATGACCTTTTAAAAGAATTGATCAGTGAGGTTGCCTATAATTAAATTACTGACGGAATTTATTGAGGAAAAGGACAGTGATTACGTTCTGGAAACCATTGAAACCTTAGAAGCCCTTACGGAATTACCCTCGTTAAAAGATGAAGAGCTTGATGTTATAGGAGAATTGATTTCCAATATGTACGGTGCTCTTGATGTAGCGCAGAGCATACAGGATGGTATTCCAAAAAAAGATGCCATGAACCAATTTATGCAACGGGTTCTTGGCTCCATTGATAAATAAAATACCCAAATAAATATTTAAGGTTCTTTCATGCATGAAAGAACCTTTTTTTTATCCTTTAATTTACGTTTAAGCTTTATATTTTATAATTTCACAACTTTAAATCTTAAACTTAAAACATGGCTTCCGTAACACTAAAAGGCAATACCGTACATACTATTGGATCATTACCGACTAATGGTAATAAGGCTCCAGAATTTCAATTGACCAAAAACGACCTATCTACCGTTAAACTTTCGGATTATGAAGGTTCTAGGGTAGTTTTAAATATTTTTCCAAGTGTGGATACTGGTACCTGCGCACAGTCCGTAAGACAATTTAACCAAGAAGCTGCAGAGCTGGACAATACCATTGTATTATGTGTTTCCAAGGATTTACCATTTGCCCAAGCAAGATTTTGCGGTGCGGAAGGTATTGAAAACGTAGAAATGCTTTCAGATTTTAAGGATGGCAATTTCGGTAAAGCGTATAACGTAGATTTCTCTGATGGACCTTTGACACCACTACATTCCAGAGCTGTCGTAGTACTGGATGAAAAAGGAAATGTCATCTATACGGAACAAGTAGCGGAAATAACC
The DNA here is from genome assembly GCF_030505015.1 of Maribacter confluentis. Taxonomy (NCBI): domain Bacteria; kingdom Pseudomonadati; phylum Bacteroidota; class Flavobacteriia; order Flavobacteriales; family Flavobacteriaceae; genus Maribacter; species Maribacter confluentis. The sequence goes on along the minus strand of NZ_JAUKUC010000001.1, from coordinate 4,035,217 downwards.
GAAGAACCTAATTACAAGGCGGCATTGGAGGCGTTGATGAGTTAAAAATAAATCCATGCCCAAAGAATCCTTTTTGGTCAATCGTATCAAAAGTGTTGGTTTCGCCTTAAAAGGAGCCTGGTTATTGGTACGCACCGAAGCAAGTATAAAAATTCAAGTGGTCATTGCCATGGTGGTTACCATAGCCGGTTTTTATTTTGAAATTTCAAGCACGGAATGGATTCTGCAGATTTTTGCCATTGCCCTAGTTTTAGGTATAGAAGGCTTAAATACGGCCGTTGAAAAAATATCAGATTATGTACAGCCAGAGTTTGATGTTAAGATAGGCTTTATTAAGGATATTTCTGCCGGTGCCGTTATGCTGGTTTCAATAGCTTCGGCAATTATTGGGCTCATCATTTATATTCCTAAGATTTTCCAGTAAGCGCCAACATTTCCAATTGCTCAACGTAAATTTGTAATTTAGCACCAGAATAAAAGATTTAATGGCAAAGAAGGCAACTAAATCAAAGCCAAAACCTACTAAAAAAGGAACATCGTTTAAATTGTCCAAACAGAATAAAATTATTTTGGGCAGTTTACTCATGCTTTTTAGTATTGCATTGTTTTTTTCATTTATATCCTTTTATTTTAATTGGCAAGATGACCAAAGCCTATTGACGGAATTTAAGGACCGTAATGAACTTGCCAAGAATTTATTGAACAAATTTGGTGCTAGCATCAGTCATTTTTTCATGTATAAAGGCTTTGGACTGGCCTCGTTAATTTTCCCGTTCTTAATTTGTATAACCGGCATTTATCTATTTTTAGGATTGCCTTTAAAAGCCCTGATCAAAAAATGGATATGGGGGCTTTTATTTGTAATATGGATTTCAATCGCGTTAGGGTTCTTTGCCATTGAAACCCCTTTACTAGGTGGATTGATCGGCTATGAAATGAATGACTTTCTGCAGGACTACGCCGGCAAAATAGGAGTATTGTTATTATTGCTCTTTGGACTGATTTTCATTGTGGTCAGATTATTTGAGCTTACGCCAGAAGCTATAGGCTCATTCTTTAAATCAAGAAAAGAGGCCATTTCATCAGAATTTAAGGCAAGTAAGGAACGAAAGAAAACACTTGCAGAGGAAGAAGAGCTGATAACCTCTTCCTTAGAGGAAGAGTCCCCTATTGTAGTTGATACCTACACTCATAAAACCGAAATCCCCCACTTAGAACCAGAACCGGAATCCAAGGATTTTGAAGTTGTTGCCCCTGAGGAAGAGGAAACCTTGGATATGGAGGTGGAACAGGTTATTGAAGAACCTGAGGAATTAGATTTATTGGCCAACAAATTGGTCGACGACTTTGGTGAATTTGACCCTACGCTGGAACTGGGTAATTATAAGTTCCCAACCATAGAATTATTGGATCAACATGGGGTAACCGGTGGTATTACCATAAACCAAGAAGAATTAGAGGAAAACAAGAACAAAATTGTAGAAACCCTTAAAAATTACAAAATTGGGATTGCCCAGATTAAAGCAACCATAGGGCCTACCGTTACCTTATATGAAATAGTACCGGAAGCGGGTATACGTATTTCCAAGATAAAAAACCTTGAAGATGATATTGCCCTGTCGTTGGCGGCCCTGGGCATACGTATCATAGCACCCATACCGGGTAAGGGCACCATTGGTATTGAGGTACCCAATAAAAACGCAACTATAGTCTCCATGCGTTCGGTAATTGCGTCAAGCAAATTTCAAAAGGCCGAAATGGAACTTCCCATTGCATTTGGAAAAACGATCAGTAACGAAACTTTTGTAGTTGATTTGGCTAAAATGCCACACTTGTTAATGGCAGGTGCCACAGGTCAAGGTAAATCCGTTGGTTTAAATGCGGTATTAACCTCGTTATTATACAAAAGGCATCCAGCTGAGGTTAAATTTATTCTTGTTGACCCCAAGAAGGTAGAATTAACGCTTTACAATAAAATTGAGCGCCATTTCTTGGCCAAACTACCCGATTCAGAAGAAGCGATAATTACGGACAATACCAAGGTAATCCACACCTTAAATTCCCTTTGTATAGAAATGGATAATAGGTATGAGCTCTTAAAATTGGCTATGGTCCGTAACCTTAAAGAATACAATACTAAGTTTAAAGCGCGTAAACTTAATCCGCATGACGGACATAAATTTTTGCCCTATATCGTTTTGGTGATCGATGAGTTTGCAGATCTTATCATGACCGCGGGAAAGGAAGTAGAAACCCCTGTTGCAAGATTGGCGCAATTGGCAAGGGCCATTGGTATCCATTTGATCATTGCAACACAACGACCATCCGTGAACGTTATTACAGGTATCATTAAAGCTAACTTCCCGGCAAGGCTCGCATTTAGGGTAACTTCCAAAATAGATTCAAGAACTATATTGGATACTGCAGGTGCCGATCAATTAATTGGTAGGGGTGATATGTTGTTTACCCAAGGTAATGATGTAACCCGTATTCAATGTGCTTTTGTAGATACCCCAGAGGTAGCTAAAATTGTTGAGTTCATAGGCAGTCAACGAGCATATCCAGATGCCCATGAGCTCCCTGAATATGTTGGCGAAGATTCTGGCACGAGTCTTGATAACAATGTGTCTGAAAGGGACGCTAAATTTCGCGAAGCTGCAGAAGTTATCGTAATTGCCCAACAAGGCTCCGCCTCATTGATTCAGCGTAAGTTGAAATTGGGATATAACAGGGCTGGCAGAATTATTGATCAGTTAGAGGCAGCAGGAATTGTAGGTCCATTTGAAGGCAGTAAGGCAAGACAGGTTTATGTAACGGATATTGCCGCCCTTCACCAAATTTTGGATAATGAATAATATTAAAAACATGATGAAAAAAATTATTATTGTATTTACGGCTATTTTAATGACAACTTTGGCCAACGCACAAAGTTCAGATAAGGCAAAATCATTATTGGATGAGGTATATGCCAAAGTAAAGAGTTACGACAATATATATGTAGATTTTAAATTTGACCTTAAAAATGCGGAAGCGGGAATAAATCAAGAGACCAGAGGTGATGTAACACTTTCCGACGAAAAATATATATTCAATTATTTAGGGTCCCAACAACTCTATGACGGTAAGAAAGTGTATACCATTGTACCTGAAAATGAAGAAGTGACCATTGAAGACCAGTCTGATGACGAAAACGCCATGACCCCTTCTAAAATGTTGACATTCTATAAGGAGGGCCATAATTATGCATGGGATATTTTACAGAATGTGCAGGGTAGAAAAATTCAATATGTAAAATTGACCCCAATAGATTCTGATACCGAAATAAAATCAAGATTATTGGGAATAGATATGGGTACAAAGCATATCTATAAACTAATTGAAACCGGAAAGAATGGCACAAAGACAACGATCACTGTTAATTCTTTTAAAACAGACCAAGATTTGTCCAAAACCTTATTTACTTTTGATGAAGCTAAATATAAGGATGAAGGCTATTTCATTCTAAGAAATTAGATCTATTGAGAATTCTAGACCGTTATATCCTATCAAGGTTCGTCTTTAATTTTGTCAGTTCGTTTGTAATATTGATGTTTATCTTCATATTTCAAACGATCTGGTTATTTATTGACGATATTGCAGGTAAAGGTCTAGATATCATCATTATAGGAAAGTTTCTTTTTTATTTACTACCAGATCTCACCGAAAAAGTTTTACCGTTAACGGTACTATTATCCTCTATACTTACTTTTGGGTCCATTGCAGAAAATTATGAGTTTGCAGCAATGAAGGCTTCAGGTATTTCGTTGCAGCGCTCAATGTTGAGCTTGATAATATTTGTGGTCTTACTAGGGGGTGTCACCTTCTTTTTTGCCAATAATGTCATTCCCTTATCCCAGCGAAAAATATACAATCTTAGGAGAAATATTGCCAAGGTAAAACCTGCCGCTGTTGTAGCAGAAGGTGTTTTTAGTGATTTTGAAGGGATGAACATTAAAGTGGATGAAAAATATGGGGAGAACGATCGCTTCTTAAAAAACGTCATTATCCATATAAAGTCCAAAACCAATTTGAATACTACGGTCATTAAATCCAAAACGGGAGAATTGATTAGTAGTGAAGATTCTGATTTAATTCAATTGGTATTACATGATGGGCATTACTATGAGGATATTGTCACTAAAAGTAATGACAGCAAAATGCAATTCCCCTTTGCACAAGCCAATTTTGATACCTACACCATGAATATTGAAATTCCCGACATCAACAATGATGAATTGGAAGAGGAACGGGACATCAGTACCGATAAAATGAAAAACATTTCAAGGTTGTCCAAAGATATTGATTCCTTAAGGGGAGACAATTACAGGATAGTTCGTGCGTTTTCAAAAAATATTGAGAGTAGAATTGGCCTATTTGCTCCATTGGTCATTAAAAACAAAGATTCCGTTAAAGCAGATATGGTTTCCAAAAAAGATTCCATTACCGCGGAAAAAGCAAAATTGGCCAGAGCAAACACCGCCCTGCAAGATTCTATAAAGGAAAATTTCCTTGTACTTTTCCCAGAATGGCAACAGTTGCAAATACTAAGTAGTGCAAAAAATGCAACTAGTAGTATTTTAGGTTCTGTAACCGGTAAAAAAGAGGAAATGCAAAAGCGGTATAAAATATATAACATGCACATACTTTCACTTCATAGTAAGTATGCCTTGGCATTTTCCTGTATTATATTATTTTTTGTGGGTGCCCCTTTAGGTGCAATTATTAGAAAAGGCGGACTAGGTTTACCCATGGTTATTGCCATAGTGCTGTTTCTTATCTACTATTTTATAGGTGTTTTTGCCGGAAATTATTCCAAAGAAGGAAATATTCACCCTATGTTAGGTGCCTGGATAGCTACATTGATTATGCTGCCGTTAGGAATATTTTTAACTAAAAGGGCAACGGAAGATAAAGGAATGGTCGATTTTGGTTTTATAACCGATTTCTTCAAAAAATTATTTAAGAAAAAAGACAAAAGCTGATTCTTAACAACATGACAGATCAAATTAAAATACAATTAAACACTATTGAGGAAGCTATTGAGGACATCCGTTTGGGAAACGTCATTATAGTGGTCGATGATGAGAATAGGGAAAACGAAGGGGATTTTTTGGCTGCAGCCGAGCTGGCAACCCCAGAAACCATAAATTTCATGGCAACGCATGGCAAAGGACTTATATGCGCACCGTTGACCGAAGGTAGATGTAAGGAATTAGGACTTTCATTAATGGTAAATACCAATACCGATCCGTTTGAGACAGCTTTTACGGTTTCCGTAGATTTAAGGGGCAATGGAGTAACTACTGGCATATCGGCATCTGACCGTTCCAAAACCGTTTTTGCCCTTACCGACCCCAATACCAAACCTCATGATCTGGTAAGACCTGGACATATTTTCCCATTGGTTGCAAAAGAAGGCGGTGTTCTCCGCAGAACTGGACATACAGAGGCAGCTATTGATTTTGCTAGATTGGCCGGTCTTAAACCTGCCGGTTATATCGTTGAGATAATGAACGATGATGGCAGTATGGCGCGTTTACCCCAGTTAATTGAAGTGGCCAAAAAATTTGACCTAAAGATCGTTTCCATAGAAGACTTGGTAGCCTATAGAATGGAGCATGATAGTTTAATTGAAAAAGAAACAGATTTTAATATTAATACGAGGTTTGGCGAATACAGGTTAAGAGCCTATAAGCAAACAACCAATAACCATGTTCACCTCGCGTTGACCAAAGGAACTTGGTCTGCAGATGAGAAAATTCTAACTAGAATTAATTCTACCTTGATCAACAATGATATTTTAGGAACCTTGACCCATAATCCCGATGAAAAATTGGAGGATATGTTCAAAAAAGTAAATGATGAAGGTAAAGGTGCCATTGTATTCATTAATCAAGATGTAGAATCGCTTAATTTACTATCTCGATTAAAGGAACTCAAGGAATTGCAAAAACAGGGAATAATGAAGGCTCCAAAAATTGAGATGGACAGTAGGGATTTTGGTATTGGTGCCCAAATACTACATGACCTTGGTATTCACAAAATGAAATTGATGACCAATAGTTTACAGTCAAAAAGGGTGGGTATAATAGGATACGGATTGGAAATAGTAGAATATGTATCCTACTAATTTACGATAACAGGCCGGTTAATACATCTTTCATTTTATCCGCTCGTTCTTTTACCTGTTCTTCAGTCCAGCTAAGTTTAATGAGACAAGATATATTTCTACCTACCCAAACATCAGATTTTGAAAAGTCGGCCTTGGTATAATCCGGTAATTGGTTCAATACATCTTGAGGCAATTTCCCCAACGACTTGGTATGTGCAAGGTGCTCCCATTTCTTGTAATAATGCCAATTATTGTCATACCAATAAAAACATGCATCCAAACCAGCGTTGGTTAACGCCTGATGCGCTTTTTTGGCCAACTCGGTTGTCGGCATGTAAAAATTCAAGAAAGAATAATTTTCAACTCCACCATGGGGTACTCTTCTAAAAGTAATTCCCTCAATGGGAGCTAATATAGTTTTTATAAGTGTATAATGTTTTTCCTGAATTGTCAAAAACTCATCTAAACGCTTAATTTGAGCACAGCCCACGGCAGCGTTTAATTCGGATATTCTATAGTTATATCCTAAAATCGGATGGCTTTCCGCTCCCCTATTCGTTCCAATATGATCATGGCCATGATCGGAGAAATGATCAGCATGCAGTTTAAAAGCATCGTTATTGGTAATAAGCGCTCCACCTTCTCCACAAGTAATGGTTTTGACATAATCAAAGGAAAAACATCCTAAATCACCATAACTTCCTAAAGGTTTACCGTCGTAACTACCTCCAATTGCTTGGCATGCATCTTCCAAAAGTAATAAACCATGTTTTTCACAAATGGATTTTAAAGCACCCAAGTCTGCCATGGAACCACACATATGAACAGGCATTATAACCTTTGTATTACTGGTAATTGCCTCTTCTACCGCAGCAGGATCTAAAGTTAAAGTATCATCAACATCTACCAAGATAGGCACTGCTCCTATTGCCAAAATAGATTCAAAACTAGCAACAAAAGTAAATGTGGGCATAATGACTTCATCTCCCGCACCAACACCGGCACTGGCAAGGGCTACCGTTAACGCCGCAGTTCCACTACTCACCAATTGAGCGTGTTTCACCATCATTTTTTTAGCCAATGCCTGTTCTAGCTCAACTGCTTTCCACTGACCGTTACGCATACCGTCAAATCCATAACGCATTAGAACTCCGGTATCCAATACCTGTTGTACTTGACTTTTTTCTTTTTCCCCAAACAGTTCAAAACCTGGCATTTTATTACATTTTATTGTTGTACAAATCTTGTTCAAATAATTGGTAATAGCAAAGTTTTCTGGCCAGCTTTAAGATAATAAATTCATTCGTCAATATGAATAGAAAATACCTATTGTAACCTGCTTGATTTTAAACGGTTCCTTTATTATTTACTAAATTTTTGGATAGTCTCCAATCCTTGGTATCCAAATGATTTCATTTGCCCAATAGCCTCTATCGTGCTCGTCACCGGCAATTTACACGTGTTGTTTTGGCAAACATAGACAAACGTATCATCGGCATCATAACGATCCTTGAATAGAGAGATGTCACTTGAGCGTTCACTACCGACCACTAAAGTATTGGCTAGGTAAAAACCTCCTAAATCCTGTACCAGATTTTTAGCCTGCTCCCCTACCACAGCTATTTCATAATAAGGGTAAGCATGGTTTAAAAGTAGTGTTCCCCATGAACCATAATTAAGAGCATAATTCTCAAAGTCCTCCACTACCAAAGAGGTCATGCTTTTGGCATCATTTAAATATGACGTATTATATTCCAAATGTCCTATTTTAAATAAGTTTTGAGCCATAATAGCATTGGCAGAGGGGATGACTCCGTCTGTGGTGTTAATCATTCTTGGCACCAAATCATTGGGTAGATTATAATAAAACAAACCAGACTTGCTCTTATAGGTTATAAGTGCACTACCAATTAATTTATTGGCCACTTTAAGGTAATCGATATTTAGGGTCACTTCATACAGACTAATTGCTGCCTTGGCCAAGAACGCATAATCTTCCAAAAAAACTTCTTTTTGATCGCTATTGGCAGTATAGGAATGAACCAATTCCCCATTTTTATAATTATGATCTTTTAGATAGTTAAATATTAATTTTGCCTCATTAAGGTAACGAGCATCTTTAAAGGTTTTATAGGCATCTACCAATCCATCGATTAAAAGTGCATTCCAAGAAGTTATGATCTTATAATCCGTTGAAGGTTTATCCCGTAATTGACGAGCATCATACAAAGCCTCTTTCCATTTTTTAAGTTTAATAGAAAATTCAGATTGTGATATTGAATTGTTCTTAGAGAATTCCGCTATGGATTCAGTAGTATAAAGTACGAAACTTGAATGCTCCCAAACCTCACCATCGTTTATATTGAAAAACTTGGCAAAAAGCTCATAATCAGTATTAAGTACCGATTTCAATTCCTCAATTGACCAAATATAATAGATACCTTCCTCTCCGTTGGTATCTGCATCCATTGCACTAAAATACCCGCCTTCCGGATTTTTCATTTCAGAAGTCAAGAAATGAAAAGTATCCTCTATTAAAGATTCGTAGGTATTATTTGCATTTAATTTATATGCATTGGACAATACGCTTAACATTTGTGCATTGTCATAGAGCATTTTTTCAAAATGCGGCACTTTCCATTTAGGATCCGTGCTATATCTAAAAAAACCTCCCCCTATATGGTCATATATGCCTCCTTGAGATACTTTATCCAATGTTTTAAAAACAAAATCTTGTGCATTTTTATCCTGCTCCAAAACCGCATACTCCAATAACATAATTAAATTTGCCGGAATAATGAATTTTTGCTGTTCGGTATTTCCTCCCCATTCCCTATCCCACGAGTTGGACCAGGTAGATATACCGTTTATAATTTTTGTTTTGGATATTTCATTGGCCAATTGTTTTGCCGGTTGTTCATAAACCTCCTGTACACCATTGGCGAGCATGGTAGCATATTCCTTCATTTTTTCTGGATTAGCCTCATACTCGGTACTAAACTTGGTGAGAATATTTTTCCATTCCTCTTTTGTGCTATAAGTGCCTAGGTATATAGGGCTACCATCTGGCAAAATGATTGCGTTCATAGGCCATCCACCAGTACCATTGACCAATTGCAGGGCCGTTTGGTAAACCATATCCAAATCTGGTCTTTCCTCACGGTCAACCTTTATACTTACAAATTTGGCGTTCATCAAATTTGCCACCTCCAAATCCTCAAAAGACTCTTCTTCCATTACATGGCACCAATGACAGGTAGAATACCCTACACTTAAAACCACCAGTACTCCCTTATTTTCAGCTTCCTTAAATGCTTCTTGTGACCAAGGTTTCCAATTTACCGGATTATGGGCATGTTGTAAAAGATATGGGCTAGTCTCATGGATTAGTTCATTTGTAAACTCATAATTGCCATTTTCATGACCGGAAGAAAGATCTTGGGAATGTTCCTTATTACTTTCTTTACAAGAGTTTAAAAACCCAATAAATAATAAGGTAATGATTAAATAAGACCGCATTTTCATAACGAACAAGGTATATAAAGCTTCAAAGATAAATTTAATTTATATGTAATTCCCGCTTTGGTCCAAGTAACATATTAGTTCAAATATATAGTTATCCATGTGCTATTTTTCAAAATATTTTAATACATCAAAATTGAACAAAGTCAATAATATGCAGATTATTTATCAATATGAAAAATCTACCCCTTGTATTTAAAGAGACTCATAAAAAAATATAGCTAAAAATGCCGTATTACTAATAATAACAGAAGCGCTGCATCAAAATTACCAGTGTTCGCTTCATTTCTTTTACTCTCCACATAACCTCCAAATTATATTTGTTTCGTTACTATTTAGCATAAATGTGACTCGAACGAATAACAACTTAAACTTAATTAATTATGAGTAAACTCAAAATTACATTCATTGCCTTTATTGCAATGTTGGGGCAATTTGCCTTTTCACAAACAACTACCCTCACCGGTGTTGTTTCTGATGAAACGGGTACACCGCTTCCCGGTGCATCTGTAGTGGTTTCTGGCACCACAAATGGAACCCAGACAGATTTCGATGGAAATTTTTCATTGGCGAACGTTCCTACTGACGCTACCCTTACCATCAGTTACATTGGCTATTTAACACAGCAAATACCTGTAAATGGGCAAACTTCCTTTAATGTGTCAATGGAAATAGATGCACAGACTTTAGATGAAGTGGTCGTTGTAGGTTATGGTGCCCAAAGCAGGGCTGCCGTTACAGGGGCCATTTCCAGTGTAAAATCTGAAGACCTTAATGCTGTTCCGGTTGCAAATGCCACAGAGGCATTACAAGGACGTGCTGCAGGTATTTCTGTAGTTAACACAGGTGCACCGGGAACAGAACCTTCTATTACCATTAGAGGTTTAGGTACTTTTGGAAACAACTCACCCCTATTTGTAGTTGACGGAGTAATCGTTGGTAATCTTTCTGGTATCAACCAAAATGATATTGAAACCATTAACGTACTTAAAGACGCATCAACAACAGCTGTTTACGGTGCACAAGGTTCTAACGGTGTAATCATCGTTACCACTAAAAAAGGTAAAAGTGGTAAAACGCAATTATCTTTTAATGCCCATACCGGTTTTCAGCAAAATACCCAGAGATATGATGTGTTGAATACGGAGCAATATTTACAATATGCCAATGATGCCTTTGGTATTGTACCTAATACACCATTGTCCTCATCTGGTCTAAATACAAACTGGCAAGACGAAATATATACCTCTGGAATTATAAGAAGTTATGACATGGCTGCATCCGGTGGTAATGAAACCAGTAACTTCAGAATTTCTGGTGGATATTTTGAGCGTGAAGGTATCGTTATAGAAACTGGCTTCCAAAGATATTCCTTTAGGGCCAATAGTGATTTCACCTTCGGAAAATTAAAGCTTGGACAAAACATGTCCGTTAATTTTAACAAACAGAACCCAGACCCAACTGGTGTAGGTGGCCGTTCTCTTTTGGAGCACGCTATAAAAGCTGCACCATATTTACCGGTTTACAATGAAAACAACCTTGGTGGCTTTCAGGGACCAAACAGTGCTGGTGATGGCCAAGATGCAGAAAACCCTGTTCGAGTATTAAAACATGGAAATGCAGTCAACAATACATTCAGTTTGGTTGGGAATATTTTTGCTGAATATGACATTTTTGAAGGTCTAAAGTTCAAATCACAAGTAGGTTTGGATTATTACAAGGCTACCAGTGACAGGTTTATCCCATCTTTCAACGATGATAGTTTAGGAGGAACACACCAACAGGCATTTGCATCAATCACAAAAAATGCATCTGATGGTCAAACATTAATTTTCACCAATAGTCTAACGTATAACAAAACTTTTGGAGAGGCACATAATTTTGAGGCCCTTTTACTATCGGAAAAATTTGAAAGTAAAGGTACAAGCATCAATGCCAACAGCCGTAATTCGGTTTCAGATGAAATTGACGAATTATCCAATGAAGATTCTAGCTTACAGAGTACTTCTTTTGAGTATAATAGATTAGGATTTTTGGGAAGGTTGAACTATAACTATGACGACAAATATATTGCAGCGGTATCCTTAAGACGTGATGCTTCTTCTAAATTTGGATCTAATAACCGATGGGGATGGTTCTCTTCTTATGCTTTGGGTTGGAACGTTGCCAAAGAAAATTTCATGGTAGACACCAACGTAAGTACGTTGAAGTTAAGAGGTAGTTTAGGGTATTCCGGTAATGATAGGATTGCCAATTATTTATATAGCGCCACATTGGTAAATGATTTCCTTTACCCAATTGCAGGATCTAATGCAGTAGGCACCACCGCTTTTGGTTTGGCTAATCCAGATTTAAAATGGGAGGAGACCAAACAGATGAACATTGGTGTCGATTTAGGTTTTGCTAACGATAAGTTCACTGCAGCTCTAGAATACTATGAAAACCAAAGTGATGATCTTTTAATACGGGTTCCTACATCTACCTCTCTGGGTATCAATGAAGGCAGTCAAGTAAGAAATGTGGGGTCAGTAGAGACTACAGGTTTTGAACTTAGTTTAGGATATAATGATTTTGAAGGAGATTTTAAATGGTCTGCCAACGTTAACTTGTCCACTAGTTCCAACACAGCTCTTTCTTTAGGAGGAGTAGACGAACTTATTGGCGGAAACTTTGAAAGCCAGAACATTACAAGAGTTGTTGAAGGCGAATCCTTATTTCATTTTTACGGATTGGTAACAGATGGTATTTATCAAAACCAGGCCGAAGTTGATGCGGTATTTACTGCCAACCCAGGTCAAACCACCGTACAGCCAGGTGACATTAGATTCAAGGATTTGAACAATGATGGTGACATTACTTCAGAAGATAGGGCTATTATAGGTGATCCGCTTCCGGACCTGACCTACGGTCTTAACTTAAGCGCAGATTACAAGAATTGGGATTTTAATATGTTCTGGACCGGAATTTACGGTAGGGATTTGTACAATACCAACATTTATGACCTAGAAGGTATGCCAAGATTGTTTAACGCAGGAGTTGGTGTTTTGGATAGATGGACGCCGACCAATCCTTCTACTACGGTTCCAAGAGCTGGTGGAGCTCCACAAAACCTTCAATTATCCGATCGTTTTGTAGAGGATGGATCATTTTCAAGGCTTAAGAACCTTACTATAGGGTACACTATACCAAGCAACGCATTTGGCAAAGAGTTGTTCTCAAAGTTTAGGGTGTATGTTAGTGGTCAAAACTTGATTACCATTACAGAATACTCTGGTCTAGACCCAGAAGTAGGAAATGGGGATTTATTTGAGTATGGTATCGACAGAGGTGCCTATCCACAACCTAAAACTTACCTAATAGGTTTACAAGTATCATTTTAATTGCTAAATAGAAAAGAAATATGAAAACAACAAAAATTATTTTTTCAATGTTCACGCTTTTTACCGCACTAGTGGTAATAAATGCGTGTAGTGAAAATGATTTGGAGCTGGTAAACCCCAATGGATTATCTCCCGAAACATTTTTTAAGACCGAAGCACAGGTACAATCTGCAGTAAATGCGGTTTATGCCAATTTACAGACAAGAGGCCTATATTCCAGGCATATGTTTTTCTCACAGGACAACATGTCACATGAGAACGATGGTAACCCACAATTGGAGGCGGATAAAAGACAATACCTGGATTTTTCATTTGATTCTAGCCATGGACCCATCGCAGATTATTGGGAAAGTTGCTACAGAGGTATCAACAAGGCCAATTTCGTCATTGGCAATGAAGAGGCCATCAACGCCATAGATGATGCTATTGTTAGCAGTGCCACAAAACAGAAGTTCATTGGCGAAGCAAAATTCTTGCGCGCACTTTATAACTTTCTATTGGTAACAAGATTTGGTGATATGCCGTTAATTACTGAAATACCTACTACCACAGAAGGTATTGGCAAATCTCCCGCTAGTGAGGTATATGCTTTAATCATTTCAGATTTACAAGCGGCATCTGCAAGTTTATTACCTAAGAGCGAAGAGGATAACGGTAGGGCTACCAAAGGTGCGGCAATTGCATTATTGGGAAAAGTCTATTTGTTCAGAGGTGAACATGCCTTGGCATTGGCCGAGTTTGAAAAGCTTTCAGGATATGCATTGGAACCAAACTATTTTGACAATTTCACGGAAGAGACAGAGCATGGTATAGAATCCATTTTTGAAATAGAGTATGATGATGCCTTGGGAGCAAGCGCTAAATGGAACTCATCTGTTACAGGTGCCGGACCTAACGAAGCTACTTTTAGAGGTCAGGAATACGGGTTTAATGATTGGTTCAACGTTTTTCCGTCAGATAATCTATTGGATGAATTTGAGCTAGGAGATACCAGATATGCGGATAATTTCTACTCGGTGGGCGATACGTTTGCGGGTGGTACCGTTACTGCTGAAATGTTGACCGCGGGTGAAGAAAGACGTGCCGGATGGAAAAAATATCAGAACTATTACAAGGATGCCAATGAAGATCAAGAATCCGGTATCAACTTTAAATATTTACGTTATGCTGATGTACTGTTAATGATGGCAGAGTGTGAAAATGAAGTAGGTACGCAAGATGATGCCATTGATTATATTAATGAAGTTAGGGAAAGGGCATCGTTAGATGATCTACCATATAGTTTATCTAAAGCTGAAGTTTTTGATGCTATCGTTCATGAAAGAAAGGTTGAATTAGCAGGTGAGCAAGTTCGCTTTAATGATATCTTAAGGTGGAACCTAGCCGCTACAGAATTAGCAGGAACTAATTTCCAAGCTGGTAAAAATGAGCTTTGGCCCATACCGGACAGGGAAATTTCATCTAATGAAAATGTAACGGCAGCAGATCAGAATCCTGGATATTAAAATAGTTTTTTTGAGTTAGTTTAGTTTGATTTGGGCAGCACGTGAAAACGTGCTGCTTTTTCAATATTATTGAATAGTTTATCTTATTTTAATTGCAAATTACAGTACTATGAAATTAATGATGATACTTAGACCACTAATCTGTTTTTTAGGGGTATTGACAATGGTCAATTGTACAAAAAAGGCAGCTCCGGTTGAAGGTAAAATCTTTTCTATGCTTACTACTTCCCAAACTGGTATTGATTTTAGCAATACCCTTACTGAAAACGATTCCTTAAACTATTTTACCTACTCCTATCTTTATATGGGCGGGGGTGTATCTACTGGTGATATCAATAACGACGGACTTTTAGACTTATACTTTACCGGTAATCAAGTACCCAATAGGCTCTATTTGAACAAGGGAAACCTACAATTTGAGGATATTACCGATAAAGCGGGCGTTGCAGGTGACGATCGTTGGTATACAGGCGTTACCATGGCAGATGTCAACGGCGATGGCTATTTGGACATTTATTGCTCCGTTGGCGGAAAATTCGGACCAAAGGAGAATCAACTATTTATTAACAATACAGACGGTACATTTACTGAAAAAGCTGCAGAATACGGTGTTGCCGATATAGGTAATAGCGTACAAGCCACCTTTTTCGATTATGATAAGGATGGGGATATAGATATGTACGTAGCCAACTACCCCCCTACAAATTTTAAATCGCCCACTTTCTATTACACCTTTAAGATGAACAATCTGGAAGATACGGAATCCGATCATTTGTATAGAAACGATGGAGGTTCCTTTACAGATGTCACTGAAACCGCGGGAGTAAAAAATTTTGGACTTACCCTCAGTGCCACTGTTGGGGACATCAATAATGACGGATGGCCGGACCTATATGTTTCCAATGATTTCAATTCTCCGGATTTTATGTATCTCAACAATGGAAACGGCACATTTAAAGAAGTTATAAAAGAAGCCACTGCACACACGGCCTTTTATGGCATGGGAACGGATATTGCTGATATTAACAACGACGGTAATCTTGATATTTTTCAGGTAGACATGGATGCAAGGAGCAATAGAAGAAAAAAAGCAAATATGGCCAGTATGAACCCTTCCCTGTTTTGGGATGTGGTCAATGCGGGTTTTCATTATCAATATATGCACAATTGCCTACAATTGAATTCCGGGGTCTATACGGATGGTGTTCCACATTTCTCCAACGTATCCCGAATAACGGGCACCTCGTCTACAGACTGGAGTTGGGGACCTCTTTTTGCTGATTTTGATAATGACGGCCATAAAGATCTATTCGTATCTAATGGTACCAGAAAGGAAATCAACAACAATGATTATTTTAACAAACTAGATAAGATTAAGATTGAAAATGACACCCTTTTACAATTGAGCCATAGCATACCATCAGAAAAAATTGAGAATTTCATTTTCAAGAACAATGGAGATTTGGATTTTGAGATGGCAAACGATAAATGGGGAATAAACTATAAAGGTTTTTCCAATGGTGTTGTCTACGCTGATCTGGACAACGATGGAGATTTGGAAATCATTACCAACAACATTGATGACAAGGCATCCGTGTTTAAGAATACGGGCACCAATTCAAATACATACCTAAGCGTAAAGTTTCAAGGAAATAAAGGAAACACTTCCGGCTTGGGCAATAGGGTTTATATAACCACGGATGAAGGTACCCAGGTACAAGAATTGACTTTGAGCAGAGGCTTTCAATCCTCTGTTGCACCAGAACTTCACTTTGGACTGGGCAACCATAAAAAGATCAAGGAATTAAAAGCGGTCTGGACAGATGGTACCGTGCAAACATTATCCAATGTAGACACCAACCAACAATTGGTACTTTCCTATAAAGACGCCAAGTCACAAGAGGATAAATCTTTGGAGCTTACACAGTTGTTCACAACGGATACGACCTCTATTTTTCCATCGCATAGACATAAAGAAAATTATTATGATGATTTTGCCACCCAGGTCTTATTACCGCATCAAATGTCGGCATTTGGCCCAGCATTGGCCATCGGCGATATTAATGGGGACCAACTGGACGATTATTTCGTTGGAGGCTCAGCAAAGCAAACAGGGGGCATATTTATACAGGGGGCAAATGGATTCAAAAAATTGGAAAGTCCGTTTTTAGAGGAAGACAATGCAAAAGAAGATATAGGAGCGCTATTTTTTGATGCCGATGCGGATGGGGACAACGACCTTTATGTGGTAAGTGGCGGCTATGAGTTCTCGCCGCAATCTGAACTATTAAAGGACAGACTTTATATCAATGACGGTATGGGTAATTTTCAAAAATTGGAAGATGAAAATCTGCCGGATATGAGAATGAGCGGTTCTAAAGTTTATGCAGCGGATTTTGACAAAGATGGCGATAATGATCTATTGGTTTTGGGAAGACAGGTACCCGGAAATTATCCTAAACCCACAGATAGTTACATCTTGGAAAACGTGGGGAATGCAAGCAATCCTAAATTTCAATTAGCGGAAAAAATGATGCCCAAGGAATTTAAGGAATTGGGCATGGCAACTAGTGCCGTGATTTCAGATTATAACAATGATGGTTGGGAAGACATTATCATTGTTGGCGAATGGATGCCTATTAGGGTATTTAAAAATTCCGAAAAAGGCTTTACGGAAGTTTCCCAAACATTGGGCCTAAACTTAGACACTTCAGGATGGTGGTGGAGTATTGAACAAGGCGATTTTGACAATGATGGCGATATGGATTATATAGTAGGCAATAATGGACTTAATTATAAATACAAGGCCACGGAAGACGAAACTTTTGACATATTCGTAAACGATTTTGATAAGGACAGTAAGGATGATATTGTATTAAGTTATTATAATGAGGGCAAGCAGTATCCTTTAAGGGGCAGACAGTGTTCCTCCCAACAAATACCAGCTATAAAGCAAAAATTCCAAAACTATGAAAGTTTTGCAGAGGCAACCTTAGAGGATGTATATACAGAAAAGTCCTTAAAGGCAGCCGTACACTATCAAGTAAAATCATTTGCCAGTGTATATCTTGAAAATGACCAAGGCAAGTTTATTGTGCATGAATTACCTGTAGAGGCCCAACTATCCAGTATTAATCAATTTTTGGTAAATGATTTTGACAAAGATGGGAATCTGGATATAGTCTTGGCAGGAAACCTATATGTTTCTGAGGTAGAAACACCAAGAAACGATGCTTCTCATGGACTACTTTTAACAGGTGATGGCCAAGGTAATTTCAAGGCAAATCCCGCAAGTAGTTCTGGTCTGTTCATTCCTGGTGATGTAAAGGCAATGGCCACTTTACGCAGAAAAAACAACGAGCCATATATTATGGCTGCTAAGAATAACGATTATCTGCAATTTATAAAGTGGAATTAACGAAAAGGTTATCGTATCCACTTTAAAAATTATTCAAGGCGGTCATCAAAGTTTAAAAGCGTAATGATAGCTTTCAATAGAGGTAATTATCACATTTGTCCGTAGGGTGGGTACAATTAAGCCATCATCTTTGAAGATATCATAAAATATATCCGAATAATTATAAATATGCTATTTTTAAAGGTATCACGATTATAAATAATCATCAAAATGAAACAATTTAAAATTGTAATCCTCTTGTTTACACTGTATACCGCATCAGTAAAAAGTCAGCATTTAGAAGATTACAAACTGTGGTTAAAATATGGAAGGATTGAATCTAAAACTGTATTGCAATCATACGCGGATTTAGTATCGCAAGTTTATTTTCCCGCAGATAATGAAGTTTTAGAAAATGCAAAAAATGAATTGTCCACTGCCCTACCCAATATGCTGGGCAAACCGGTGGCGTTTTCAAAAAATTTGGCAGAAAGCACGCTAATAATCGATCGGTATGACCAATTGCCCAATGCATTGCAAAAATTGATCAAAGAGGATGTAGATAATCTAAATGATGAAGGCTATGTAATAAAGACCGTTGCTTATAACGATAAAAACATATCCCTTGTCAGCGCCAAAACCAATATTGGAATTTTGTATGGCACTTTTAGGTTGCTGAACCTTATGCAAATGAATGAGGATCTAGCAGGAGTTTCATTAGCGGATAGTCCTAAAATTGACTTAAGGATGTTAAATCATTGGGACAATTTAGATCGTAGCATAGAACGTGGATATGCCGGATTTTCGCTTTGGAACTGGCAAAAACTACCGGAATATATTGACCAACGCTACATAGATTATGCAAGGGCAAATGCTTCTGTTGGCATCAACGCTACAGTGCTTACCAATGTAAATGCCAATGCATTGGTATTGACCCCTATGTATTTGGAAAAAGTTGAGGCCCTGGCCAAGGTTTTTAGAGGATATGGCATAAAAGTATATTTGACCGCCAGATTTTCCGCACCAATAGAAATTGGAAATTTAAAAACCGCGGACCCCTTAAATGAAGAAGTTCAAAAATGGTGGTCCAATAAGGCAAAGGAGATTTATGCCCGTATACCAGATTTTGGCGGATTTCTTGTCAAGGCAAATTCAGAAGGGCAACCAGGTCCGCAAAAATATGGACGTAACCATGTTGATGGTGCAAACATGATGGCCACCGCACTAAAACCTTTTGGGGGAAATGTTATATGGAGGGCATTTGTATATTCTGAGCATGATGATACGGACAGGGCCAAACAAGCATATGATGAATTTTTACCCTATGACGGCAAATTTAAGGACAACGTTGTGGTACAGGTCAAGAACGGGGCCATTGACTTTCAACCTAGGGAGCCTTTTCACCCCTTGTTCGGTGCATTAAAGGAAACCCCTATTGCCATGGAATTTCAAATTACCCAAGAATATTTAGGCTTTAGTACACATTTAGTATTTCTACCCAAATTATTCATAGAGGTCTTGGAGGCGGATACCTACCAAAAAGGGCCAGGCTCTACGGTAGCCAAGGTTGTGGATGGTAGCTTATATAACAACGCTATAAGTGCCATGGCCGGAGTGTCCAATATTGGCAATGACTTAAATTGGACGGGACACCCATTTGCCCAAGCAAATTGGTATGGATTTGGACGCCTAGCCTGGAATCCTTATTTAAGTGCCGATGAAATTGCGGAAGAATGGTTAAGGACTACCTACAGCAATGACAAAAACTTTATAGAACCTATTAAGGAAATGATGCTCACTTCGCGCGAAGCTGTTGTAAACTATATGAATCCACTTGGCCTGCATCACATTTTTGACACCGGTCACCATTACGGACCTGGACCTTGGGTAGATAATTTGAGTAGACCGGACTGGAACCCCATATATTATCACAAAGCGGACGAAAATGGTATTGGTTTTGACCGTACCGATACGGGTAGTAATGCTACCGAGCAATATGCACCGTTCTTGGAAAAGAAATTTAATGATCCAGCAACAACACCGGAAATGTTTTTATTGTGGTTTCACCATCTGCCATGGGACTACAAACTTAAGAGTGGAAATAGTTTATGGGACGGCATAGCTTTAAAATATCAAAAAGGTGTTGACCAAGTTAGTACTATGATCGCTACATGGGAAAATGCAAAACCATTCTTGACAGTACATGAATATGAAGAAGTAAAAATGCTTTTACAGATTCAACTAAAGGAAGCAAAATGGTGGCGCAATGCGTGTTTGTTATATTTCCAGACTTTTTCAAAAAGACCTTTACCAAAAGGAGTAGAACAACCTAATAAAAGTCTTGAGGAATACAGGTCCCTTAAATTTCCTTTTGCACCCGGTATTCGTCCACAGTGGAATTAGCAGAATAAATAGAGCAAAGATGTTGTAAAATGAAAATACAAATAAGGTATATATTTAGCCTGTTGGGTTGCTTTTTTATGTTTATGGCAACAGGTCAGAATATTACAGATACCTATAACTTTTTCACTATTGACGAGGGTATTCCAAAAAGTGCAATTACAAAGATTGTACAAGATCATAATGGTCTAATTTGGATAGCCACCTATG
Organism: Maribacter confluentis; assembly: GCF_030505015.1. Lineage (NCBI taxonomy): Bacteria > Pseudomonadati > Bacteroidota > Flavobacteriia > Flavobacteriales > Flavobacteriaceae > Maribacter > Maribacter confluentis. Next base: position 4,014,652 of record NZ_JAUKUC010000001.1, on the reverse strand, counting down.
GCGAAGGTCTTTATAAATATAACGGCACGGATTTAAAAGCGTATAAGAATCAGGTCAATGACAGTACCACCATCCAGAGCTCTATTGTCAATACCCTGTTTCTAGATTCCAACAATCAAATTTGGGTAGGTACGGATGAAGGTCTGAGTATATACAATCCCACCTTCGACAATTTTTCAAGAATTCAGATTATAAATCACAAAGGAAAACTGAAAAAATCCCAAGTTTACTCCATTGGTGAGGATATTTCAGGAACCATCTACGTTGGCACGCCCACACACGGCCTTTACCAAGTAGATCCTAGTACATTTGACATACATATGGTACAGGAAGAATCCAATGGCAAAGGGTCAAAATCCGTAATTAACACTTTAGTACCCTTACCCAATGGTGATATGTTGATAGGTTCTAATTTGGGATTATACACCTATGACAAAAAGCAAAATGAGCTTAAACAAAAAATGTTCTTGACCAAAAAAGGCAACCAGAGCATTTCACACTCCATACAATCCCTATTAATTGAACAGAACGGCGATATTTTGATAGGAACGTTTAAAAACGGATTGGTAAAGGTGAAACAAGAAACTACAGGGTACTTCACGATAGAAAAGTTTGGTTTTACGGATAAACGTATTTTCGACATTAAAGTACTAAAGGATAATACCATTCTATGTGCCACGGAAAATGACGGTTTATTTTTGTTGGATGAGCTGGGCAATCCAATACAAAATTATACCTACAACAAATCTGAATACAATAGTATTCGTTCAAATTCCATCTGGTCTATTTTTGTCGATAACCAAGAACGTATTTGGCTTGGGTATTACAATAAAGGCATAGGGGTTTATGACAAGTTGTATGACAAATTTGAGAACATCCAAAGTCTTCCTTATAGCTCAAACTCCTTACAATCACCTTCTGTAACCGGCATTGTGGAAACCAGTGATAACCATTTATACATTGCAATGGATGGTGGCGGCATAGATAAATATGACCATGTCAATAATAAATTTTATCACCTATCGGATAGTAAAAGCAGTGGTTACAAAGGATTTGAAAAGTTAGATGTACAAACCTTATACCTGGATTCCAAGGAAAATCTATGGGCCGGCACATGGAGTTCCGGAATTTATTTCCTTCCCAAAGGAGAACGTACCTTTATAAATTACAATATAGAAACCACCAATGGTGGACTGACCTCCAATAGTATTACAAGTTTTGCGGAAGACGCTGAGGGTACGGTATGGATCGCTACATTTTTTGGCGGATTACATTCTTATGACCCAATTAACAAGGAGATAAAAAACCATACCAATACCTCGTTCAACACATCCTTGGGCATTGAGGGCCACATACGCACCTTAATGGTTGATCACAATGACAATATTTGGATCGGTGGCCCAAACGGTCTAGTTCGTACCAATGGATCTAATGAGGACAGTAAACTACAGTCCCTATTATTGAATTCCTTTTTATCCGAAAATCAAAATTTAACGGGCACAATAAATGTTAGGGCCCTATATGAGGACGAAGCAAAAAATATATGGGTAGGTACCTACGGCAAGGGACTATGCAAGATAAGCCCCCAAATCAACGAAGTGGTTTGGTATACTAAGGAAGATGGTCTTTTACTGGAAAATATATCATCTATCATAGAAGACAACAACCATAATATTTGGGTTAGTGGTGAAACGGGGTTGGCAATGTTGGAGACTAGCTCCGATCAATTTTCCAATTACAATAGGGAAGATGGACTATTGGCCAATAATTTTAATTATAACGCCGTTACCAAGGACCGGAACGGTATTTTATATTTTGGCAATTACGAAGGGATAGATTATTTTCATCCAGACAATATTTTACATAATGAGACGATACCCAAGGTCTATTTTACAGATTTAAAATTATTCAATAAATCTGTCTCTCCAACGGCTAAGAATTCACCCATAAGCAAAAGTATAAATGAGGTTGAGCAGTTGACGTTAAAACCTAATCAATTTGTATTTACCCTAGAATTTGCCGCTATTAACTTTACAAGAGCAAATAATAATGAATATGCCTATTATTTGGAGGGGTTTGAGGATAATTGGAACTATGTTGGCAATACAAGAACGGCCACCTATACCAATTTATCACCAGGAGATTATGTATTTCATGTAAAAGCTTCAAATAATGACGGTGTTTGGACAGAAAGTCCACTATCATTACCCATTACCGTACTAGCGCCTTGGTGGGCCACAAGATGGGCAATTTTAGGATATTTAATCTTGACCGTTGGTTTTGCATTATTGCTCAATTGGTTTCTTCACAAAAGAATTGAGGAAAGACGCATGATAAAGTTTGAAAGGGCACAGCGCCAACAAGAAGAATTGTTGAACGAAAAAAAGATTCAGTTTTTCACAAATATATCCCATGAATTTAGAACGCCATTGACTTTGATAATAAATCCAATTATGGATATTGTAGAAAACAGTCAATATAAACTGAATAAGGGACTAAAGGAAAAACACAGAATAATCTACAGGAATGCGCAACGGCTAAAAAATCTCATTGATGAATTAATGGATTTTAGAAAGTTGAATTTAAATAGGTTGACGCTGAACGCATCTAACATCAATGCCCATAAATTTGTCAAGGAAATTTCAGAACATTTTGAGGAAGAGGCTTTTGAAAAAAATATCTTGATGTCCATTGAGACAGATGATCGCGACACCGATTTCTGGGGAGATCCCGGTCTTTTGGAAAAAATACTCTTCAACTTACTCAGCAATGCGTTTAAGGCCACATCGGAAAATGGCGTAATTACCATTAGTGTCTATAAATGCAAAGAGGAAATTATATTTCCACTGATCAATGAAGTAGAACCCATCAATGCCTTAGAGATCAGCATAGAGGACACTGGCACAGGCATTAGCAAAGAGGACATTGGCCACATTTTTGAACGCTTTTATCAAGCTTCCGATAAAAACCAACAATATTATGGTGCAACAGGAACCGGTATTGGACTAGAACTGGTTCAAAGCTTTGTTCAGTTACATAAAGGAATTGTTGATGTGGAGAGTGAAGAAGGTCAAGGAACTAAATTTAAGTTGTTCTTTCCCTTGGGCAAAAACCATTTAAAAGCATCGGAATATACGCCTAACGTAGCATTGGATACGGATATAATTTCTACGAACAAACCTAATATTAATCTTGAAGCCTTTAATGATACCGTCTTACTTGGTACTGAAAAAGACAAAAAAACGGTACTAATAGTAGAGGACAATATAGAGTTAAGAAATTACCTTAAGAACAAATTACGGGCAGATTATATAGTTGTAGAGGCGGACAATGGCCATATTGGATTACAATTGGCCCTAAAAGGCATACCGGATATTATTATAACCGACATCATTATGCCTGAAATGGACGGTTTTGAATTTTGTAAAAAAATAAAGGATGATTTAAAGACCAGCCATATACCCGTACTTATGCTCACCGCCAAGGCAATGAGCAGTGAAAAAGTAAAAGGTATAGATGCCGGGGCTGATGCGTATTTGACCAAGCCTTTTGAAATGAAAGTATTACGGTCATACTTAAAACGATTAATTGAAAACAGGCAACAATTTCTTGAGCATAATATCAACGACAAGAACAAGATTACCTTGCTACAGAACACCACCAAAATAGACAAAACTTTTATGCAGAAGGTGTTGGACTATGTCAACGAGAATATTGGGGAAACGGACTTAAATGTAGAGCATTTGGCAGACGATATGTCATTGAGCCGAAGTCAGTTATATAGAAAAATTAAGGCGATTACGGGCATGACGGCCAATGAACTTATTAGAAAAATACGATTGGAAAGAGCAAAGCAAATGATAGAAAACGGCAGTGAATCTATTAGTGAAGTTGGTTTCAAGGTAGGTTTTTCCTCTCCCTCCTATTTCAGCAAATGTTTTAAAAATGAATTTGGTATGCTCCCAACAGAATTGAAAACAATAAACGAATAAAACCCGCTAACTTAAAACATATCAATATTTTACGTTTTTGAAATTTACAGGAGCTATTTTTAGCAAATCAATTTTTTTTAGATATGTTTTCTGTCGATGCAACAAGTTTATTATGCATTGCTTCAATTGTTACAATGACTTAGAAATGCAGAACGTACTTTTAAACACTTAAATAAACGAAAACTCAAGCTTAACCAATCAACATCATATGAAACAACTTTATAGTCCCTCCAATTTATGCAAATACGTTTTATTTTTTTGCATAAGCACAGTATTGCTAAGTTGCAAGCAAGATCATCAACCAGAAAAAGTTGAAGTAGAACCAACTCTTAAAGAAGCGTACAAGAATTACTTTTTGATAGGTAGCGCAGTAAATGACAATCAAATTAGCGGTAAGGATAATCTAGGTGTACAATTGATCAAGGAACAGTTTAATACCATTACTCCAGAAAATTCAATGAAATGGATGTATATGGAGCCGGCTCAAGGTGAATTTAATTTTGAAATGGCAGACCGTTATATCGATTTTAGCAAAAAAAATAATTTGGTGTTCATTGGCCATAATCTAGTTTGGCATAGTCAATTGGCTCCGTGGGTCAACGAGATTAAGGATAATGAGGAATTATCAAATAGTCTAAAGAACCACGTACAGACCATTGCATCTCGTTATAAGGGCAAAATACATGGTTGGGACGTGGTCAATGAAGCATTAAATGAGAATGGCACTTTACGCAACTCATTATTTCTGGAAAAATTAGGACCGGAATATTTGACCAATGCATTTAAATGGGCACAAGAAGCAGACCCTAATGCAGAGCTTTATTACAATGATTATAACATGACCAAGCCCAAAAAACGGGAAGGCGCCATTACATTGGTAAAGAACCTTAAGGAACAAGGAGCCAGGGTAGATGGTATTGGTATGCAGGCACATTGGAGCTTAGAGGGGCCATCACTACAGGAAATTGAAGAAAGTATTATTGCGTATTCAGAATTGGGCGTAAAAGTCATGATTACGGAATTGGATGTAACCGCATTACCAAACCCATGGGACTTGGAAGGGGCTGAAGTCAGCCAAAACTTTGAAGGAAGTGAATTTATGAATCCGTATACGGAACAACTACCGGATTCGGTATCCAACCAATTGGCAAAACGCTACCGGGATATTTTTGCATTGTTCAAAAAGCATCAAGATAAAATTAGCCGAGTTACATTTTGGGGCGTTAACGATGGACAGACATGGTTGAACAATTGGCCTATTGAGAACAGAACCAATTATCCACTTTTGTTTGACAGGCAGTTTAAACCAAAAGCAGCATACCATAGTGTCATTCAGGTGGCAAAAGACAGTACGCTATAATACTTACAACCAAACTCATCCTAAATGAACAACGAACATAAAGTATCCCTAAAAGAAAAGATTGGATATTCTTTAGGGGATTTATCCGCCAATCTGGTTTTCCAGACCTTAGTTACCTATCTAGCCTATTTTTATACGGACATCTATGGATTAGAAACCCAAGATGCCTCTTACATAATATTTTTGGTAGGTATGATTGCGGCATTTGCCTTTAATCCCATAGTAGGTGCATTGGCGGACAGGACCAGAAGTAAATGGGGAAAGTTTAGACCTTGGATTTTGTTTACCTCCATTCCATTAGGTTTAGTGGCACTTTTAGCTTTCAGCACACCAGATTTTGATTATACGGGCAAAGTAGCCTATGCGGCCGTAACCTATACCCTACTACTTTTATTATATGCCGCCAATAATTTACCCTATGCCGCATTGAGCGGGGTAATAACCGGTAGTATGAAAGAACGCAACAGTATATCGTCCTATCGCTTTGTAGCTGTAATGTTCGCCCAGTTTTTTGTTCAGGTATTTATGCTGCCCATAATTGAATATGCAGGTAACGGTGATAAGGCCGTAGGTATTGAAAAGGTCATGACCTATTTGGCGATCATTGGTACCATTATGTTATTGATCACATTCTTTACAACAAAGGAGCGCGTAATACCTACCCCGGAGCAAAAATCAAGCTTGCGAGAGGATTTGGGTGATTTGATTAAAAATAGGCCATGGATCATAATGTTGGTATTGACCACATTAGTGTTTATTACCTTGGCCTTAAAGGGTGGCTCTTACGTTTATTATTTTGAAAATTATGTCGATGCCAATAGCTTAGCGGCATTTATTGGTCCGCTTCTCAATGGTTTAACCAATATTGGAGTCGATTTTTTTGGTGACAACCCCATATCGGCAGGATTTGGACTTTTCAATGCCGGTGGAATAATTTTTATGATAGTAGGTATTTCCTTGTCCAAAGGGTTGGCAGATAGGTTTGGGAAACGTGATGTCTTTGGCGCTGCACTTTTTATATCTACCTTGTTCATTGCCATTTTCTATTTCTTTGCCCCTACCTCAGTAGAATTAATGTTTTTATCTCAAATATTACATGGTTTCTTCTATGGCATTACCATACCCCTTTTATGGGCAATGATCGCCGACGTTGCAGATTATTCTGAATGGAAGAACAACCGCAGGGCTACCGCCATTATATTTTCCGCAATGATGATCGGTTTAAAATTGGGGTTGACCATTGGCAGTTCATTAGTTACATGGATACTTGGTCTTTATGATTATATCCCCAACAAATTTGGAAATTCAGAAACCATAATCCAACCCGACACAGCCATACAAGGCACTAAAATGTTGGTCAGCATTTATCCGTCAATTGCATTTTTCCTGGCCATTGCCCTGTTGTTCCTATATGAAATAAATAAAAAGATGGAAGTTCAGATTGAACAAGATTTAATAACCAGAAGAAAAGCGTAAACTATGCCAGAAGAAAGTATTGACCATATTGACTTTGATGAATTAAATAAAAAAGCAATATCAAAACCTTTGGTCACCCATATTTATACCGCAGATCCATCTGCACACTATTTTGATGGGAAAATATATATTTACCCATCTCACGATATAGACGCAGGTGAAGCTTTTGATGACTTGGGAAGCCACTTTGCTATGGAAGATTATCACGTATTGTCCATGGATTCAATAGATGCAGAGGCCAAAGACAATGGTGTAGCATTACATGTAAATGATGTACCATGGGCGGAACAGCAAATGTGGGCACCAGATGCAGCTAAAAAAGATGACAAATATTATCTGTTTTTTCCGGCAAAAGGATATGATGGTATATTCAAGATCGGTGTAGCGGTGAGCAATAGTCCTATTGGGCCTTTTACACCCCAACCTAAAGCAATTGAAAATAGTTTTTCTATTGATCCGGCCGTTCTACAAGATAATGATGGAAATTATTATATGTATTTTGGAGGCTTATGGGGAGGTCAATTACAACGTTGGCGCACCGGCGAATATAATGCTCAAAATCCGGATAGTCCAACAGCACATTTACCGGAAGATAATGAACCGGCTCTACTCCCATTTGTTGCTAAATTAACCGATGACCTTTTGGAATTTGCAGAAAAACCAAAGGAAATAGAAATTTTAGATGAAGATGGTAATCTATTATTGGCCGGAGACAATAACAGGCGTTTTTTTGAAGCAGCATGGATGCATAAATACAAAGGAAAATATTACTTTTCCTATTCCACTGGAGATACGCATTTTATTTGTTACGCCATAGGGGATAATCCTTATGGTCCATTTACATATGGCGGTAGAATTTTACAGCCTGTTGTTGGATGGACCTCCCATCATTCAATATGTCAGGTAGAAGACAAGTATTACTTATTTTACCATGACAGTAGCTTATCTAAGGGCGTAACGCATTTAAGATCCGTAAAAATGGTAGAAATTGAACATATGGAAGATGGGCATATAAAAACCATTTCCCCATACAAAAACATATAGATCAAAATAATCGTGAAATCTGCAAAAATCATACTAAGTCTCTTATTTGGCCTATTGTTCTCACCGGACACTATAGCCCAAGTAAGATTGCCCCAAATATTCAGGGATAGTATGGTATTGCAACGAAATGCTCCTATAAAAATATGGGGTTGGGCTTCCAATCATGAAGAAATTACACTAACCCTAAAAAATCACACTCGTAAAACAAAAGCTTCGGCCAGCGGTGAATGGGAAGTGGTTTTCCCCAAAATGAAGGCTGGCGGCCCATATAACCTTCAAATATCAGCTACTAACAACCTTACGGTACATAATATTTTAATTGGTGATGTATGGTTGGTTGCCGGACAATCCAATATGGAACATCAATTGTTCAGGCATGATGTTACCTATGCCAAAGAGATAAGAGAGGCCAACTTTCCCGAAATCAGACATTTTAAGGTACCAAGAAATACGGAATTGAACGGACCTAAAAACAATATGGACGGGGGTAAATGGGAAGTAGCCGTTACAAAGGAAATACCCAACTTTTCTGCGGTCGCCTATTTTTTTGCCAAGCAGGTTTATGACAAGTATGGCATTCCCATAGGATTGATAAATGCCAGTGTTGGGGGCACCCGCATAGAGGCTTGGACGAGCGAAAATGGTTTTCACAACAACCCTGACATTCTAAACACAATTGAAAGAAACAAGGACTCGGTTTATATAAATAGTTTAATAAAAAGGGACAAAGCCGCTAAAGATCAGACTGTAGAAACCACTATGGACCTAGGCATATCAGGTCCTATTCATTGGTATGACCCTAGTTACAAGCCATTAAACTGGCGTAAAATCAACATACCCGGTTATTGGGAAGACCAAGGCATCAAAGATTTAAATGGCACGGTGTGGTATAGGAAGGAAATTAAGGTACCACAATCTATGGCAGAAGCGGAGGCTAAGCTATTTTTAGGAAGAATTGTAGATGCAGACCAAGTATATCTAAATGGTACCAAAATAGGACAGACTACTTACCAATATCCACAACGTCAATACTCCATTCCCAGTAATCTTTTGATAACTGGTAAAAATACATTGGTCGTAAAGGTTACCAATTACAACGGTAAAGGAGGCTTTGTGCCAGATAAACCATATTTCATTTCTACAGAAAAAGACACTGTAGATATTAAAGGATATTGGGAGTATAAAGTAGGTGAAGTATTTGCACCAAAGAACACGCCAAACGGCACAATATTCAATGCCCAAAACGAGCCTACCGCATTGTACAATGCAATGGTGGCTCCATACACCCAACTTGCACTCACGGGCGTATTATGGTATCAAGGGGAAAGCAATTCCGGTGAACCGGAAAAATATGCCCAATTATTACAAGGATTAATCATAGATTGGAGAAACCAGTTTGAACTACCCAATTTACCCTTTATATATGCGCAACTACCCAATTTTATGGATGTTAACTATCTACCGGAAGAAAGTAAATGGGCCGAGTTCAGGCATGCGCAATCAAACGCATTGCAAATAGCAAATACAGCTATGACCATTAATATAGATTTAGGGGAATGGAACGATATACATCCTGAAAACAAAAAAGATGTTGGGGAGCGTATGGCCTTGGCCGCGTTTAAATTGGCCTATAATGAAGACGTTGTTTTTTCAGGACCCCTATATAATGGCCATACTATTGAAAACAATAAGATCCTTCTTTCCTTTTCATATACAGGTAGTGGATTAATTACTGAAGATGGCGGTGCGCCGGCCCAATTTGCCATTGCCGGGGAGGATAAAAATTTTGTATGGGCCAATGCCAAAATTGAAGACAATAAGGTCATTGTATGGCATAATGACATAAGTGCTCCAAAATACGTGCGCTATGCATGGTCAGATAACCCAGATAACGCAAATCTTTATAACAAGGAAGGCTTGCCAGCTTCACCATTTACTACGGAATAGAATTCTTAGAATTCTATAGGCAAAGTTTACTATACACTTAACCACCTGATTTATTTTTCATTATAATTGCAAGGTCAATTTATTATAGTATTTTGATAGGCCAGATACCATTATTAACCCATTTCCTTTTTAAAAAATTACATTACAAATAGTACTAAACCATACATGTTAATGAAGATTGCCGTATTATCCCAAAACCCCAACCTATATTCCACCAAACGCTTAATCGAAGCAGGAATGAACAAAGGCCATGAAATGCATATCATAGACCATTCTAAATGTGATTTGATCATAGAGAAAAAAAGACCAGGTCTTATATACCAAGGAAAGGAACTGGAGGGTTTTGATGGGGTCATACCACGTATAGGAGCTTCCATAACTTTTTATGGAACGGCCGTTGTTCGCCAATTTGAAATGATGAAAGTCTTCAGTTCCGTAGAATCCCAGGCATTGGTTCGTTCAAGGGATAAATTAAGAAGTTTACAAATTTTATCAAGAGCCGGTCTAGGATTGCCTAAAACCATATTTAGTAATTATTCAAAAAATGTAGGTGCCATCATTGACAAGGCCGGTGGTGCCCCGGTAGTCATAAAATTATTGGAGGGGACCCAAGGTCTAGGTGTGGTGCTAGCGGATAACCGCAATTCCGCAGAATCTATTCTCGAGGCTTTCAACGGTCTTCAGGCAAGGGTCATTGTACAAGAATTTATAAAAGAAGCAAAAGGGGCAGATATTCGTGCTTTTGTAATAGATGGTGTCGTAGTAGGCTCAATGAAACGACAGGGCAAGGAAGGTGAATTTAGATCAAACCTTCATCGTGGAGGTTCAGCCCAAATTATTGAACTGACGGACGAAGAGGAAAATGCAGCTATAAAAGCTGCAAAATGCCTAGGATTGGGCGTTGCCGGTGTAGATATGTTACAATCTGACCGAGGTCCCTTAATTTTGGAGGTAAATTCATCACCAGGTCTAGAAGGCATTGAGGCCGCCACAGGAAAAAATATTGCAGGTAAAATTATAAAGTACGTAGAAAGGAATGTCGATTAAAAAACATAAGGTCCTAGGACAGCATATTGAAAAAGGAAAAGGAGCCCAACTAAGTTTGGATATCGCAAAATTACATACGAGGACAAAGATCGAGGTCCCCGTAATTGTAGAACGTGGAAAAAAGGATGGCCCTACATTATTGATAACGGGCGGAATTCATGGCAATGAGATAAACGGTGTTGAAATTGTTCGCCAGATTGTTTCAAAAAAGTATAACCGGCCAACCTACGGTATGGTCATTTGTATTCCGGTAGTGAACATTTTTGGATTTTTGAACCAGACAAGACAATTTCCTGATGGGAGAGATCTTAACCGGGTTTTTCCCGGTAGTTTAAGAGGCTCCCTGGCAAGTAGGTTCGCCTATCATTTGGTGAAGGACATAGCACCTTTAATTGATTGTTGTATAGATTTCCATACTGGTGGCGATAGCCGTTTCAATGCCCCACAAATACGGATAGACAAGGATGATGAGGACGGTTTGGCCCTGGCAAAGGAATTTGGCGCAGAATTTATAGTAAAATCCGCAGGTAGGGAAAAATCGTTTAGGGAAACTTTACACAAACTGAAGAAAAAAGTTTTGTTATACGAAGGAGGAAAATCGCTCCATATTGATAAGGAAATCACCAACACCGGTATAGTGGGTGCTTTACGCATAATGCAACATTTAGGAATGCGTAATTTTGATGATGAAATTTCGCAATTATCCACAAAACCGGTAACCCCAAAATTGGTAAATGCCTCTAAATGGATACGGGCAAAACATTCCGGCATGTTTCATCCAATCGTAAAAGTTGGAGAGAAAGTTTCCAAAGGTGCCGAACTGGGAAGTATTTCAGGGCCTTTTGGATATTTTGAACGAAAGATAAAAGCAACGGAAAATAGCTATATCCTATGCATCAACCAATCTCCGATCGTAAATCAAGGAGATGCCATATTGCACATTGCCCATGATGTGGAATAACGTCTAAAAAACGCGTATACCGGCTATTTTCATATCATCCATTTTCATAAATTAGATTTAAAGATCCCCTAAAATTAAAATACACTAAAAGACTGATTACCCATGTATTAGGGAACATAAAAAACCTATTCCTATCATGAATGAAATAGAACAAACCCTAACACTTAAAAATGTGCGTCCAACGGCAATGCGCATTCTTATCTATAAATATATGGCAGAAAAAAAATCTGCCCTTGCATTGACAGATATAGAAAATGCCTTTGAAAAAGCTGAACGTACTACCCTATACCGTACCCTTAAAACATTTGAGGAAAACGGTATAGTACATCAAATAGATGATGGCACCCATGTTTCTAAATTTGCACTTTGTGAACCTGGTTGCAACTGTGAAATTGACCAAGATCTTCATTTACATTTTCACTGCAGCCAATGCGATACAACGATTTGCCTGACCGAGCATAAAATACCCCATATTAATTTACCAAAAGGTTACATTGCAGAAGATGTGAACTTGGTAATAAAGGGAGTCTGTGAAAATTGCAGCACGCATTAATTGCACTACTGTTGCATTCATAATTTATGGAACTTGCGATAATTATGAAGCATCAAAAGAACAAAGAGTTAGAAAAGAATACCATAAATCCCAGTACATGCGCGCATTGTCATGATGACCATAAAAATGACCTAAACGACAATGATACAAATAGACTTAAAGTCTATATACCAGCCATATTTAGCTTTTCCTTGCTGGTACTGGGAATAATCTTGGATTACAACCAGATATTATTTTGGAATGGGTGGATCCGTCCATTATGGTATATCATAGCATATATACCCGTTGGTCTACCAGTATTAAAAGCCGGTTGGGAAAGTATTCAAAAAGGGGATTTTTTCACTGAATTCTTTTTGATGGGCATTGCAACCATTGGCGCCTTTGCAATTGGTGAATACCCAGAAGCTGTAGCTGTAATGCTATTTTATGCCGTAGGGGAACTTTTTCAAGGCGCAGCGGTCAAAAAGGCAAAAGGCGATATTAGGGCACTATTGGAGGTAAGACCAAAATTAGCTACGGTACTCCGTAATAATGAATATATTGGCGTAGCTCCGGAATCCGTATCCATCGGGGAGGTAATTCAAGTTCGCGCAGGAGAACAAATACCGTTGGATGGTATACTGCTTTCCGCAAAAGGCTCTATGAACAAATCTGCGTTGACAGGAGAAAGCAAACCAGATTCGGTAAAGAAAGGGGAAAGCGTATTTGCAGGAAGCATCAATTTAGACGGGGTCATAGAGGTTGAAACCACTAAAGCCTTCAAGGATAGCTCCATAGCCCGTATTATAGAAATGGTTCAAAATGCAACTGCCCGCAAATCCAAAACAGAACTGTTCATACGTAAATTTGCGCGCGTTTACACACCTATTGTAGTTTTTCTGGCAATAGGCCTAACCTTTATACCCTATTTTTTTGTTCAGGACTATGTATTCAGCACATGGCTATATAGGGCATTGATTTTTCTAGTGATTTCATGCCCTTGTGCGTTGGTCATTTCAATTCCCCTTGGGTATTTTGGCGGTTTGGGAGCAGCTTCCCGTAACGGAATTCTTTTTAAAGGCGCCTCCTTTTTAGATAGCATGACCAAAGTGAATACTGTAGTCATGGATAAAACAGGTACGGTAACCAAAGGGGTATTTAAAGTTCGTGATCTTGCTACAGATCAGATCATTACAGAGGCCGATTTCATGAACTACTTGATCGCTATAGAAAGTAAATCTACCCACCCCATAGCAAAGGCAATTATAGCGTACAATACAGAAGCCAATAAATATACCGCAACTGGTGTCGTAGAAATTCCGGGCAAAGGACTTAGGGGCAATGTAAATGGCAAAATAGTTTTGGCAGGGAACAAAGCTTTGATGACGGCCCATGATATTAAAGTACCAACAACTACCGATCAAATTGTGGAAACCATCATTATGGTTGCGATTGACGGAAAATTTGCCGGCTATATTACCATTGCCGACGAACTTAAGGATGATGCCCACCAAGCAATAAAACAAATACGTGATGCCGGAGTTAAAAAGATTATTATGCTTTCTGGGGACAAAGACCAAATCACCCAAAAAATAGCCGTTGAATTGGGTCTGGATTGGGCATTGGGCGGTCTCTTACCGGAAGATAAGCTTCGCGAAGTCGAGAAATTGCAAAAAGACCCGCATGTTAATGTTGCTTTTGTAGGAGATGGGATAAATGATGCTCCGGTACTGGCCATCAGTGATGTAGGTATTGCCATGGGTGGGCTAGGTAGTGATGTTGCAATAGAAACAGCAGATATAATCATACAAACAGACCAACCTTCAAAAATTGCAAGGGCCATTAAAATAGGAAACTCTACCCGAGCGATCGTTTGGCAGAATATTGTGTTGGCATTTGGTGTAAAAGTACTTGTATTGGCATTAGGTGCCGGTGGTCTAGCAACAATGTGGGAAGCTGTTTTTGCCGATGTAGGCGTGGCTTTACTTGCAATTTTAAATGCCGTAAGACTTCAAAGGATGAATTGGGATTAACTAGCTTTACGAGAAATTCGTTAATACATATTTATCAAAAGTATTTTTGATAATTGAAACACTAGGTACAGGTATTGTATTTGGAAAACTTAATATTAATAACAGTCTGTCTTTATAAGCCCTTTCTTTTGCAGTTCCTCAGTAGTAAGGGTAGTATTTTCAATCAATATAGTTTCCAACACATCGAGCACCTCATGCTGCATGGCTAAAGAACCGCAAATCATGACCGTGCCACCATTAGTTAAGGTATGCAACACAACATTTTGTTGTTCACGGACCAAATCTTGAACGTACCGTTTTTCAACTTCCCGGGAAAAACATGGCATGAAAGAAATTTTTTCGTTCGTTGTAATAATCCCATTTAAGAAATTCTCGTAGATCAAACTAGAATTCCGCGTTCTCCCTCCCCAGAACAATGCAATTTGCTTCTGTCTAGTATGTTGTAGCATACCTAAAAAGGGAGCTATGCCCGTACCATTGGCAATTAATATGGCCATGGCCGATTTTTCAGGAAAATGAAAATGCGCATTAACATCTATTGCAGCTTCTATAACGTTCCCTACTTCCAGTGCATATAAATAATTGGATCCACGACCCATTTCGTGTTTTTTAACACTAAGTAATACTTCATCATTGATTTTGGCAATGGAATATTGACGTACCAGACCCGATTCATCGGGAAATACGGCCAACAGATCACCAGAAGTGAAGGTTATTTTTTGTTTTGGCCTAAATTTCAGCAAAAAGGTGTCATCCACATTAAGGCCCGTACGTTCAGTTAGCTCGAACGGGATTTTTACACGTTCTATCTCCTTAATGTAAGTATGTTCCAAAGAAATTTTTAAACCTTGACGATTACCCCATTGATCTACCCAATTGGCAAGGGTTTCATGATTTGCACTGTCTACTTTACACAAAGGCATAACCGGAGTAAAATTTGAATCTGCCTGTAACAATGCATCAATCTGGATTGCAAACTTGCAATAATCCGGGTATTCCAAGGATCCAAAACCAATTACCGCATATGAGATTGTATTAGGTTGCTTGATGTTAGAAAACAAGGTCGAAAACTTTCTGGCATTGGTAGGTGGCTCACCCTCACCATAAGTAGCTGTACAGATAATCATATGTGTTGCACGCGCGTAAGTGGTATATTTATTTAATTCGGCCAGATACACTTTCTTTCCGGTTTTACTTAATCCATCATAGAAACGTTGGGCAAAATCAAAGGTTGTTCCGGTTTCGGAACCCACCAGAATAATATATTCACATTCATCTTTATTAGGCATTTTTATGCTGACCTTTCCTTTTTTCCTTCGTTTTAAAGTCATTACGAAACCAGAATACATAAAAAACAGAATAGAAGCACTTGCCAATAATAAAATAATGGACCACAGTACATTGCCCTCACCGGTATGCAAGACCAGACTCAATCTGGAAGCCAGTACGGTAAAAGGATAATTGATACTGGTCACAATAGCTCCCGTCTGCTGATTTACTTGTATCTCCCTATCGGACAACGCTATTCTATAGTAATCCTCTGGATCGTCAGAAAAAGGAAATTCTACTTGCCGTACATCGTCTAAAGTGGTTTCCTTAAAAAATGGCACGTCCTGTATATCAGCAAAGATCTCAGCACTATGGTCAACATCCATTTCTTGGGGTACTTCTATACTATCTGGAAGCAGATCAAACTTTTCTGCGGATAGATAGACCCCGGTTATGGATAAAATAATAATGGGTATTAGGAACCACCTACTTAAGATTACGTGATAACGAAGTTCAAAATAATCCTTTTGAACCTTGCTAAATATTTTTTTGAACCCACCTTGGCGTTTGGCAAGTAAAACCAAGCCGGTGACCACTATAATAAACAATAATAAAGATATCAATCCTACAAAAAATCGGCCAACGCTTTTTAGAAACAAGGAACGGTGCAAATTGGTAGCAAATGTATAGATATAGGGCCGCTCCTCTACCTCCCCTAACTTTCCTCCTGTTTTTGGATCAATATAAATATCCAATGTCTCCAAATCCATTGTCAATACCTGTGCCTTAACAAAACCGGAAGATTCCACCTCCAGGCCAAGCACCTCATCATAGTTTTGTTTCAATGCATTTATGGCGACTCCTAATGGCACATCTTCCAAATCATGAACGGCATACCCCTTGGTCTGATGTGTTATAGGCTCCACAGCCAGAATAACACCGGTAACCGCAGCGACCAGCAAGAACAAAGAAGATACAAGGGCAAGAACTAGGTGACTATAGCGCCAAATGGAAATGGTCATAGAAATATAAAAATAACGTAAACGGAAACCTTCAAGAAGGGCTTATATTATGGATTAAATGTAAGTAAGTAGTATAATCTAAATGTTCCGGAATATCGGTCTACGGACATCCCAGAACATTTAATTCAACATAAACACTAACACTATTGGGGTAACATTCTTACATAGCGGATAAATCCTTTGCCTTCTACTTTCGCCTTAAGGTTTTCTGAAGTCAGCTCAAATTGGATATCGTCCGCAAAATAGCCTTTATCCTCCACAGAAGTTTCAAATCGTATACTATACCCGTTATCTATTTTATCCTTTGGAATCTGTAGTACGGACAAGGTACGTTCACCACCACTAATGGTCTCCCCTGAAATAGCATCGATATTTGGCCTACTCTTACCGTAGAATTTCCACCATTCCGTAATCTCGCTGTACCATTCACTATCTTTACCTATAACATATAAAGTCTCCTCATAATTGGCTTTATCATTAACAATGGAAACAACTATATACGCTCCTTCACCACTGTAATTGGTCAATTGAATTAAGCATTTAACAGGTTGTTTGTCTACTGTGGTAAATGCCGTTAACAGTGACCCTACCAATAGTATTGACGGTATAAATTTGATTAATTTTTTCATCTATTACTCTATTCTATATTTAACTAATTGATGTGTTATCCATCATCAATCCTATATACTATTTACGATTACCCTTAAAGGCAATATTACTTTAAGAAATTTAATGAAGTCTGTCCTTTGGCCAACACTTCGTTTTCACTTGCCAAATCATAGACCGTTTCTTCAAAATCGGTCGTTATTTTGGTATCCGCCCCCTTGGACACCAAATATTTGAGCATACGATCATTTTCCGCCTTCATCGCCGCCAAATGCAAAGCGGTCAATCCCTCGTTATTTTTAGCGTTAATAGCGATGTTAAAACTATCCAGTTTTTTCAACAATTCCAGGTCATTGTTTTTAGCTGCAATATGAAGTAAGGTATTATTTCCTGCCTGTACGGTGTTGAAAGCAACACCCTTTTCTTTTAACGATTGTAGTTTAGCATCAAAATTTTGAGGTTTTCTGGAGCTATGGGAAGCGGCCAAATAATAAGCCAATGAATTGCCCTCAGCATCTTTGACCGATGCATCTGCACCATTTTTCAGTAAATAGTCTACTACATTTGGATCATTATTTTCTACTGCAAGCATTAATGCTGTTTGACCATCATTATTGGCCAAATTATAGTTTTTGACATTTTCACCTAAAAGTTCAACAATAGCCAAATCGTTACGAGAAGCTGCATTTAAAAACGGAGTATTTCCCATTTCATCCTTTTGATTGACATTGACACCAGCAGCTAGAAAAAATTTAAAGATATCTACATCCTTATTACCAGCTGCCAATCTATGTAATGGCGTAGTTCCCGTTTTGGTCACCACATTGGGTTCCAATCCTAAGCTTTTCAAATATTCATACACCGGTAACGGGTTACTATAGCCTCTTCCACCCTGGGTAGCGAACAAGAAAGCATTGCCCCCTTCCTTGTTCAAACTTTTATAGTCCACACCTTTTGAGACCAATAATTTCAGAAAATCAATATTTCCCTTTTTAACGGCATAGTTAAAAATACCGTTACCGTCATCGTCTTTACTTTCAAGCGCTAGCCCTTTAGACAAAAAGAAATTTAGTTCTTCTTCATTTTTAATAGAAGGTGCAGCCATTAACAATAAGTTGGCGCCGTAATCATTTTTTTCTTTGGCAAGATCAACTCCTTTACCTTCAAAAGCATTATAAATTGCAGGGTTGGTCAATCCGGCATTTGCCGCAAAGGCCAATGGCGTAAATTGATGACTATCCAATGCCGTTACGGATGAACCTTGCTCCAATAAATAGTTGACCACCTCTTCATTACCTGCATAACCGGCCCAATGAAGATATATACGACTATCATGTGTTTTTTTATCCACGGCATTACCGTCCAATGATAACAGATAGGCTATGACATCTACACTGGCCTTTCCCATTAAAGCAAAAGTAGTTGCATCAAAGGCATTATCATTACTTGCTACGGGATCGTTACCCTCCGCTATTTTTTGTTTTACGATTGCAACGGAAGGGTTGCTCTTCCAAAACCCACGGTCATGCAATTCATTTTTTTGTTGGGCCGTAACAACGGTACCCAGAAATAAGGCGACTAAGGATAAATTCTTAATTACTTTCATTTTAAAATATTTAGTTCTTTACAAATGATTCTATTACTTGGTTAATTTTAGCTTGGTCCTCATATCCTTCATCAAAAAGATATTTATACAATACTTTATGGTCAACTTTCTCCGCTAAGGTCAAGTCTTTGTTCCTACCGTATACTTGATCCCATTTTGTACGTACCAAAGCCCATTTATCTGCATTTTTCTTCCACCAATTAGCCGCTGCGGCACATTGCCCATCATCTACCTTAACATAGGTGTTATACCCTTTTTCCTTAGCCAAAACAATATCTTCCTTGCCTGGCTCACGAATAACCTTGGCATTGTCCTGATCGTGCAACCAGCCGTATTCCGTAATTTCCTGTCTATTACCACGAACAGTCAAATTATAATCACTTCTAGTGGTATATTCCCTTCTTGGCAATGGCGCATCTGCAGTATTCTCCCAAAAACTTTTGCCGTCAACATGTACCCAAGAGGACGAACCCTCATATCGTGGACTATCATCAACTTGATATACTTTTTGGGTCCATTGACCCTTTACCTTATCGGCAGGCAAATTAGTATAGGACCACGTATTGTTTGCATTATATGTGTAGAGGTCCGTATTCTGGTAAAGCCAATCTTGTCTCCAATGCTTAACTATGTGTGGGGCCGATGGGTCGCCGACCTGAAGCAAATGCTGAATTGAAATCTTATCATCCTCATCAACAATTAATTGTGCCCATTCCAAACCTTTATCAACTTTTGTTTTTGATGGTTTATAAAGGGAATCATTACTATAATGAAAGGTTTCCGCAAAATTAAAAGTTACCTCATAGCAGCCGCACATACTCTTGATTGCATTAATGTCCTGTTTCTTTTTCTGCTTTTGCGCTATTATTGGTCCCGATACGAACAGGACGATAAGGAAATATAAAGGTGTTTTCATTGGTTGAATTTTTCTCATATAAAGTTCATGGACAAAAATAACTATTTTTATTTATTCTAAATAAGAATTGTTTATATATTTGCTCACTATTAAGAATTATTCTAAATAATATTGATGCGTTTAAATATTTATCTTCTAGTAGCGTCCGCTTCCATATATCAGGTAATGGCCCAAACGGCTAATGTTACCGCAAAAGATTCTGTGGAAGCACTACACCTTACTGAAGTTATTGTAACCGCTACCCGTACAGAAAGGCAATTATCGTCACTGCCCCTTCCTGTAACCTTGATCGATAAAGAATCTATCCGCAGAACGGGTACTGTCCGTTTGAACGAATTACTGAACGAGCAAACAGGAATTATTACCGTAACCGATGAAAGTGGTTTTCAAGGTATTCAAATTCAAGGCATAGCTTCGGACTATATATTGATATTAATAGACGGCGTACCACTTGTAGGTAGAAATGCAGGCAATTTTGACCTAAGCAGGTTAACTGTAGGTAATATCAAACAAATAGAAGTTGTCAAGGGTCCTTCTAGTAGTCTGTATGGCTCTGAGGCGTTGGGCGGCGTCATCAATATTATTACCGAAAAGCCTAAAGGAGAAATTTTTGATGGTAATCTTTCCTATAGAATTGGCACGTACAGTCAACAGGACATTAATGCGGATATCAAACAAGGATTTAAAAAGTTTAGGTACGGTTTTTTTGCAAATAGATTTTCAAGTAATGGCTACGATTTAAATAAGGATATTGCCGGACAAACCGTAAACCCATTTAAAAACTATACAGCTAATGGGCGCCTATACTATGATTTTAATGACAAATTAACCCTGTTTACATCTGCCCGTTTCTACAAACAGGTTCAGGATGGAGGTTTTATACAAGATAGTATAGCATTCCAAGGTGATACCGAAGAACAGGAATGGAACGCCCATGTAAGACTTGACCATAAACCAAATGCACGTTTGCACACCTCCTATGAAATATATTACACCAACTATACAGCACAGGAATATTTAGAGGACCCAATTACCGCCTTCGTTGCCAGCAACAGTTATTTTGACCAAAAATTATTTAGACCGGAAATAAGGGGAAGTTACCAGTTTAAAAATCCCAACAATGCAAAGGATACCGGCTTGGGCACAGGAACCCTTACTGCTGGAACAGGTTTACAATATGATGCGTTGGAGCGCACATACTTTGATGAGTCCGTTAGGTTTATATCTAATTATATGTATTTGCAATATGATGTAGAGCCTTTGGAAAAATTAAATGTTATAGCGGGACTCCGGTTTGATAAACATTCGGAGTACAACAATCAATTTAGCCCAAAACTTGCAATACGCTACAAGGCAAATAGCACATTTTCTATTAAAGGCTCTATAGGTTATGGCTTTAAGGCTCCAGATTTTAGACAATTATACTTTGATTTTACCAACTCCGCAGTTGGGTATACCGTACTTGGTTATAATGTGGCCATAGAAAAACTGCGGGAGTTAAATGGACAAGATCAATTACTGGACATTTTAGTTACGGAAGACGAACTCTCAAGACCCTTAGAGGCAGAAAGTTCTATTGGTTATAACATAGGGTTTACCCATACTCTACCTAGGCTAACAACGACTGTAAATTTTTTTAGAAATGATTTTAAAAATTTAATTGACACCCGTATAGTTGCACGTAAAACAAATGGTCAAAATGTCTTTAGCTACGACAATTTTGATGAAATATATACTACTGGACTAGAGCTCAATTCTAAATACTCCCCAACTAGCTCACTTAAGTTAAGTGCAGGTTATCAACTATTATTCGCTTTTGACAAACAGCAGCAAAATCGTGTGGCAAATAGGGATGTTTTTGTACGGCACCCAGTCAACGGTCAAACAATGGTACTGGAAAAAGCAGATTATTACGGACTTATTAACCGATCAAGGCATAATGCTAATTTTAAAGTTTTCTATACAATAGCGCCTGCAAATACTGATTTCAACCTAAGGGTCTTATACCGTAGTAAATATGCTCAATATGATGCTAACGGCAATGGATTGATAGACACTTACGACAATAGTTTCATCAACGGATTTTTAACCTTAAATGCAGCGGCAGCTAAGACTTTTTACAAAAAATTGAATCTCCAGGTAGGCGCAAATAACCTATTGGATTACACAGATAGCAATATCCCGAGTATGCCGGGCATTCAAGCATACATTAAACTAAACTATCAATTTTAACCCCCTGAAAACAAACAGGAATTAATTACATGATTATGACGAAGAACATTTTAGCACTAACATTTTTAGCAATGGCTTTTGCCTCTTGCAACGATGACGATGACAGCACACCGTTAGACCCAGTACAAACTGAATCCATAAGCAACCTTTATGCACCACAAACAGGTGGACAAGGAGAGCCAGTTGGGGGCGAATTTACCAAATTCGATTTTGAAACCGGTGCCGTAACAACGAGCGAAACGGATTGGGATATTGCTTTTAGGGGTACCACCATAGCTATTAACGGAGGTACGGAAACAGGAACCGCAGATGAACCTGTGCGCAACAGTAATGTAGGTGTAGCAATGGTTACTGGCACTATGGCAAGTGTAAGTACTGCAGATGGACTAACCTTTGTGCAAGATACTGATACGGCATTTGCAATACCAACCGGAAGCGATAATGGTTGGTACAATTATGCTGGTCCACCATCTCATTTAATCACCCCTATTCCAGGTAAAATATTTGTTTTTAGAACTACGGAAGGCAATTTTGCCAAAGTGGAGATTATCAGTTATTACGAAAACGCGCCAGCTGCACCTGATGCATTTGTAGACGCAACCCCTTATTATACATTTAACTATGTGTACAACCCTAATGAAGGAGATACTTCATTGGAATAATTTGCTTTTTGAGTTGTTTGTTGCAAAGCTCATCTGTAATGGATGAGCTTTGCTGTTTAAATTTTTAAATACATAAACAAAAGGGGACAACAGAACAAAAAATTGTATTTTGAAATGGGATTACCCAATATTTAAACTACCTACCAAGAACAACTATTAATGTTCAAAAATACTATAGCACCTATATAAATATGAAAATAATATCAAGCTCGGGAAAAGGAAATTTTAAGTTAGTAAGCCAAAATCAAGAAATCTGTGAATTGGAGTATACGAATTGGTTTTCCGGAAAAGCGCGCACAATTATAAACGGGAACCACATAGAAATAAAGCCGAAAAACATATGGACCAGTAAAGTTGACATCAGTAAAAACGGGCATGTTATTGGGGACATTACCTTTAACCTTAAAGGATATATGGTCATTAGAATGGAGCATATCCCCGGTAAGGAAATTAATTATGTTTTAAAAAATAAGGCAGTCTTTAAATTAAGGTTTGAATTATTTGATGAATTCAACAAACATCAATTGACCATGAAGTCTGTTAATAGTTGGTCCAAATTAAATTATGACTATAATATCGAAACCGGCAATTATGTTTCAAGTATAAATCTTGAAGAAATGGTTGTGTACTGCGGGTACGCTGCAAATTTATATTTAGCATTGATCAGTGCAGTATAATCAATGCCACATGTTCTTCATCGAAATAATCTAGAAATTAGAATTTGTTAGTACCTAAAAATAATTAAGCAATACGTATATAATTAAATTATTAATCGTAATATTGCAATGTAACAATCAATTAAGGATATGGGCTTAGCCAAAACGGAAATGTTTACAGAGGGTCAGAATAGGATTTCCCTTTTTGCAAAGGTATTTGGACATCCGGCACGGGTGGCCATATTACAGCATCTTTTTAAAATGAATGCCTGCGTCTGTGGTGACCTAGTCAACGAAATAGGTTTGGCCCAACCCACAATTTCACAACATTTAAAGGAATTAAAGAATTTAGGTTTAATAAAGGGTAACGTAGAAGGTACAAGTGTTTGTTATTGCATAGACAAGAAAAATTGGACGGCCATGAAAACTATTATGATGGAATTTTTAGACCAAGACGTGTCCCAAGATATGGATTGTTGCTAAAAAATTTATGCAGATTCATCGTAAAATTGCAATGAACAAATATAAAGTTGAACTAATATATTAAACATATTATTATAACGATGCAAATTCATTAAATCCATACTCACGCATAAAATGCTTAAGAAACTAAATTTTACGCTACAAGCATAGAAAATCGATCATGATCGGCTAAAAGCAATAATTACTATTCACCATACTGTAAAACCATTAAACATGACAACGACAAAAACTAATTTATTTACTGATATAGAAAAGATTATCAAGACTTTAAATCCTGAAAGTATTACTGATGAACGGAAAATCATTTTACAACCGTTAATTGATTTTATCCAAAACAAGGTTAATGATCAACAACCCATAAGGATCAATTTTATTTGTACGCACAATTCTCGCAGGAGCCATCTTTCACAAGTATGGGCCCAGACGATGGCCTATTACTTTCAAATAAAGAATGTGCACTGTTATTCTGGCGGTACGGAGGCTACCGCACTTTTCCCAATGGCAGCAGAAACATTAAGAAATGCTGGTTTTAAGATTGAACAGATTACGGAAAACGAAAATCCTGTCTACAGTATAAAATATGCGGATAACGAACATCCTATCATAGGTTTTTCCAAAAAATTGGATGCAGAATTCAATCCAAAATCGGAATTTGCCGCTATTATGACCTGTTCCCAAGCAGATGGTGGCTGCCCGTTCATTGCGGGTGCAGAAAAGCGAATTCCTATTACGTTCAATGACCCCAAAGCTTTTGACAACACCCCTCAACAAGCAGAAAAATATCATGAAAGGAGCATACAGATTGCTACAGAACTTTTGTATGTATTCTCACAAATAAATTTATAAGATGGCATCAAAAAAAATGAGTTTTTTAGACCGTAACCTTACTTTGTGGATATTTGCCGCAATGGCCTTTGGAGTAGCAATAGGCTATTTTTTCCCAACATTTCCAACCTTTATCAATTCTTTTAATAGAGGTACTACCAATATCCCTATTGCGATCGGTCTTATATTAATGATGTATCCGCCTTTGGCAAAAGTTAATTATAGATTATTGCCAAAAGTCTTTAAAAACACTAAGATACTTACCATTTCCCTTATTTTAAATTGGATTATTGGACCCATATTAATGTTTGTGCTTGCCATTACCTTTTTAAGGGATTATCCGGAATATATGGTGGGACTTATCTTGATTGGATTAGCACGTTGTATTGCCATGGTATTGGTGTGGAATGATTTGGCAGAGGGCAGTAGTGAATATGGAGCCGGATTGGTTGCCTTAAACAGTATTTTTCAAGTATTTGCTTACAGTTTTTATGCATGGATCTTTATTACCGTACTACCACCCTATTTTGGTTTTGAAGGTGCCATTGTAGACATTTCTATCAGTACAATTGCGGAAAGTGTGGCAATATATTTAGGCATACCTTTTTTAATGGGTATTTTGAGCAGATTACTATTGGTACCAATAAAAGGAGAAGAGTGGTATACAAACAAATTTATCCCAATCATTGCCCCCATGACCTTATTGGCTTTACTGTTTACCATAGTAATAATGTTTTCTTTAAAAGGAGAGTTGATCGTTGAGATACCCATGGATGTTTTAATCATTGCCATACCGTTACTTATATATTTTACGCTAATGTTCATAATAGGTTTTTTCTTTACAAAAGCATCTGGGGCAACATATGACAAAACAGCTTCAGTTGCATTTACGGCTGCAGGCAATAATTTTGAATTGGCCATTGCAGTCGCCATAGCGGTTTTTGGCTTAAATTCCGGTCAAGCATTTGCGGGGGTCATTGGCCCTTTAGTGGAGGTGCCGGCCTTAATATTGTTGGTAAGGGTTTCCTTTTGGCTGCGTAAAAAATATTTCGGCAATACCGCTGTATAAACCATTAACCTTACAATTTTAATGTCATGCGTAAAAAGCAATGGAGCAATTTGGCACCACCAAAAACGTTCACTTTATAATTGCTAATTTAGCTTTATGAAAACCATTGATATCAGAACGGTAGACGTTGTTCAGTATATACAGCCCTTACGGGAAGGGGGCTCAATGCCTGCAATCGTAAAAGCCGATGATGATTTCTTATATGTATTAAAATTTAGGGGTTCCGGACAAGGAAAAAAATCACTAATTGCAGAGTTCATTGGTGGTGAACTGGCGCGTGCCATAGGATTAAAGGTACCGGAATTGGTTTTTATGAATTTGGAGGATTCGTTCAGACAAACGGAACCGGATGAAGAAATTCAAGATTTGTTGAAATTTAGTGTAGGCTTAAACCTAGGATTGCATTTTTTGTCCGGCGCAATCACTTTTGATCCTTTGGCCTCTAAGGCAGATGCCCTTACCGCGTCAAAAATAGTTGTATTGGATAGCCTTATAAGCAATATAGACCGCACCGCAAAGAATGCCAACCTACTCTATTGGCACAATGAAGTATGGGTTATAGATAACGGCGCAAGTTTTTATTTTCACCATAATTGGGATACTTGGGAAAATCATCTTTCCAGAACTTTTCCGTTTATAAAGGATCATGTTTTATTAGCTCAAGCTACAGCATTGCCAGAAGCTGCACAGGAAATAAAAGCACTACTGAAAGAACAAACGGTCAGCGATATTATTTCTAAAATCCCAGAAGACTGGTTAACCAACGAATCCGATATGTTAAATGTAGCGGAAAAAAGAGCCGCCTATAGACAATTTATTACCACTAAATTGGCCATGATGGATGTACTCGTAAAAGAAGCTGAAGATGCAAGATAGATACCTTTTTAAATACGCCATTATAAGAATCGTTCCTAAAGTTGAAAGAGAGGAATTTTTTAATGTAGGTGTTATTCTGTATTGCAAACGCTTAAAGTTTCTTGATATTAAATATTATATTGATACAAATAAATTAAAAGTATTCTCGCCAGAACTGGAACCTTCTCTTATAAACACGTATTTAGAAGGATGGAAACTGATCTGTGACGGCAATGCATCCGGTGGAGCAATAGGGAAGTTAGATTTAACAGACCGTTTTGGATGGCTTACCGCATGTAGAAGTACTATTATCCAAAGTTCAACAACCCGTTCCGGATTAAGTGTTGACCCCATTAAGGAATTAGAATATATATTCAAGGAATATGTGCTTTAAACTAGGGGGCGAAACAAAAAATCTGCAAGACTTTTAGTGATCTCTTTAAACATACCAATAGATAAATTCTTCTTTTTTCAACCCATATCAATTACAAAAAAATATTCATGCAACTTTTAAAATGCCATTACCATCCCGAAGTCACTTCTTTAAAAAACAAGTCCATTTTAAAGAGACTGGCCACCAGAAGCATTGCCATGCACGGTAATGCCATCCTATTAGTGTATACCGCAAGGTATGAAGATTATAGCCTTCCAGGAGGTGGTTTGGACATTGGCGAAGACAACATAGAAGGTATGATCCGTGAGCTTAGCGAGGAAACCGGAGCCAAGGATATTAAGAATATTCAACCCTTTGGAATATATGAAGAATTTAGACCTTGGTACAAACCGGACCATGAAATACAACATATGATATCCTATTGTTATACATGTGAAGTGAGCAAAGAACTAGGCCCAACAAAGCTGGAAGCCTATGAGATAAAAAATGGCATGAAAGCATTATGGATAGATATTGATAAAGCCATAGCACATAATAAAAGAACTATGATCACCAGTAATAAAATGGGCATGTCCATAATAAGGGAAACTTTTTTACTTGAACTGATTGCTAGTCGTTATGCAGCTCCTAAACCCATCCATTGAAACATAGTTTGTATATATAGACGCATATCATTCAGTTGCCAAACAAGTTAACAAACTATACAAAATCATGTTTTTAAACATTTTGGTCAAAGCTGTATGTTTTCTATTATCTTAATAACTTCAACAAAATTAACAACCAATTGACATTATGGATAATGCTAAAAACCTTCAACAATTCGATGACCTAGATGAGGAACAGTTGCCCATTTCTAAACATAAGCTACATGACTGGACCCATTTTGCTGGCCTATATGCCGCAGAACATGTTGCCGCCACGGAATTTGTAATTGGAGCCACCTTTGTAGCCCTTGGCGCAAAGACCAAGGATATTTTACTCGGCTTGCTCATTGGCAATATTTTGGCAGTATTGAGCTGGACATTAATAACATCTCCAATAGCTGTGGAAACCCGGTTAAGTCTGTACACTTACCTGAATAAAATAGCGGGCGATTCCATGACAAAGCTCTACAACTGGGCCAATGTACTTATATTCTCCGTAATATCTGCCGCCATGATTACCGTATCATCCACTGCGGTGCGTTTTGCCTTTGATATTCCCGCCCAGTTGAACTGGTACCCAACCAATATGTGGTTTGTACTTATTGTTTTTTGTGTGGGAGCCTTTGTGGTCACCATTGCCATATATGGTTTTAATGCGGTATCTGAATTTTCAGGTATTTGTGCTCCATGGCTATTTGTCATGTTTACAAGTGGTGCCATGGTACTCCTACCTGCTTTGTCCCTTGATGTTTTAGGAAAAACTATTCCAGATGGCTGGAATGATTTTATTGCCTTGGGCAATCAATCCATTTGGACAGGTATAGATAGTAATGGCCAACCTGGCATAGGTTTAATAGAGGTAATTGGTTTTGCATGGGCTGCAAATACAATCACCCATTTTGGATTAATAGATATGGCCTTACTTCGTTTCGCAAAAAAGAAATCCTATGCCTTGGCAACCAGTACGGGAATGATGTTCGGGCATTATGTGGCCTGGATTGCTGCGGGAATCATGGGTGCAGGTGCGGCCGTAATATTAGGCAAATCAATAGTGCAACTTGATCCGGGCGATGTTGCCTATTATGCGCTTGGTTGGTCTGGTTTTGTCATCGTGATTGTAGCCGGTTGGACCACAGCCATAACCAACTTATATAGGGCAGGTTTGGCAACTCAGGCAATTTTCCACAATCATTCCAGAAAAAAAACCACACTTGCCGTAGGTATAGTAACCATAATAATAGCATGTTTCCCATTTGTTTTCTCACAAATATTACCGTTACTAACTTATGCGGGCTTGATCGTTGTACCCGTAGGAGGTATTGTATTTGCAGAACATCAGATTTTCCCCCGAGTAGGATACACACGATATTGGTCGCTCTATCAGAAATTAACTTTTAGCACTCCTGCAGTTGCCTCTTGGGCATTGGGCCTATTCTTTGGTTTTGGTTTAAATGCGTTAAATGTAATTTCATTTTTCTATCTATTTATACCTACTTGGATATTTACAATTTTGGTATACACCTTTTTGGCAGGTCGTTTTGGTGCCAAAAAAGAATATCCAGAGGAAGCACAAAAAGAGTATATACGTAACAGGCAGATAGAGGAATACCAAGACGAAAAAGCAAAATTGACAGATGTAAAAGCAAAGGACAAGTCTATATTAACGAGAATATTGACCACTATAGGTATAGTGGCCCTTATATGTACATTAATACTTGCATCTATTGTATTATTTGGCAGTACAAATGAAATAAACTACCAGGAAAATAGGGAGCAATTTTATAATTATGCCTTCATTTGTACCATAGTATATTTCGTTGTTGCGTATTGGGCATTACAGCGTGGCAAACAAAAATCTAAAAATCAATGAAAAACGCAATTTCACTTACCCAAAACAATCTAGCTGAAATAGCTACCCATATTACAAGTCCAACATATTCTAGAAATGATCTTGAAATAGGAATTGTACATGTTGGTGTAGGAGGTTTTCATAGAGCACACCAAGCATTTTATACGAACAAGCTTCAAGAAACAAAAAATGCCAATGAGTGGGCTATTTGTGGCGTAGGACTACGTGAAGGGGATCGGAAAATTTATGATGTTTTAAAAAAACAGGATGGCCTATATTCACTAATCATAAAACATCCTGATGGAAATATTGAAACAAGTATAATTGGTTCCATTAAGGATATCCTATTAAGTGTTGACGATCCAAAAGCTGTAGTTCAAAGAATGGCAAACCCACAGACCAAAATTGTATCGCTCACCATTACTGAGGGTGGGTATAACTTTGACGCTTCCACCGGGGAATTTAATTTTAACAATACGGATATTCAACATGAATTACAAAATCCTGACGACCCTAAAACGGTTTTTGGATATTTGACCGCAGCTTTAAAGAAACGTTGGGACAGTGCATTGCCTGCATTTACCATAATGTCTTGTGACAATATAGAACACAACGGTGATGTAACCCAAAAAATGGTAATGTCATTTGCCAAAAAACAAAATCCGGACTTAGCGCAATGGATAGAAAATAATGTCAGTTTCCCAAACAGTATGGTAGACCGTATAACTCCGGTAACGACCCAAGCTGATATTGAATACCTCGAAAAGGAATATGGACTAAAGGATGAATGGCCCGTAACCTGTGAACCTTTTATACAATGGGTTATTGAGGATGATTTTAGCAATGGAAGGCCAGAATTGGAAAAGGTGGGCGTACAATTTGTGCCCAATGTAAAACCCTATGAAAAAATGAAACTACGTTTGTTAAATGCAGGCCATTCGGTTTTAGGGATTCTTGGAGCTTTGCACGGGCACCAAACCATAAACGCATGTATGGAAGATGCTACGTTCGTTAAATACCTAAGAACCTTTATGGATATTGAAGCCACCCCTACCCTGGATCAGTTAGAAGGTATAGATTTAGACACTTACAAGGATAGTCTGGAAGCCCGTTTTGCAAATCCAAACATAAAGGATAGCGTAAGCCGCATATGTTCTGAAAGTTCTGCCAAATTACCAAAATTCCTAATTGCCACTCTCAGCGATAATTTGGAAAACCATAACAGTATTGAGTTTGCCACATTGGTCATTGCTTCATGGTGTTATTATAGTGACAAGCAATTAAATAAAGATGGACAACCTATTGAAGTGATCGATGCCATGGCTAAAGAATTACATGAAGCAGCAAAGCAAACCAGTACCGACCCATTGGCATTCATTAAACAGAAGTCTATTTTTGGAAACCTTGCCGATAATGAAAGGTTTGCAAACCAGTACAAAGAAAAAATTGCTAAAATTTATAACGATACCGACATAAGAAAGCATATGAAGGAAATGATTTGAGCGTAGCATAGTAAACCATTTAAATAATTTAGATTCAATAGGGTAAATGTATCTAGCGTTTTAAACGTCCTGATGTATCGCCACTTAAAATATTAGTAACCTCATATACCGTTGCAAAGTTGACGTCACCTTCATAGGTATGATTTAATGCACAGACGGCACTTGCAAATTCCATTGCCTTGTAGTCATCATATTGTTGCAGCCCCATAAATGAGCCCTGCGGCAAAGGCATCACCCGTACCTATACGATCTACTACATGGGTAATATCCAAATCCTCCGTTTCCCTAAATTCGGTACCGTTCCACATTCTAGCCCTTATTTTATGCCAGGAGGAATTTAGGGAAGTCCTAATTTTATCAAAAACTTTTTCTATTGACGGGAAAGTAGCGACCAACTGTTTACTTGCTTCAATAAAAGCTTTGTTTGAGAAACTATATGCGGTACCTAGCCCTCATTAATTTCATTGACCCCCCCCAATA
Organism: Maribacter confluentis; assembly: GCF_030505015.1. Lineage (NCBI taxonomy): Bacteria > Pseudomonadati > Bacteroidota > Flavobacteriia > Flavobacteriales > Flavobacteriaceae > Maribacter > Maribacter confluentis. Next base: position 3,983,190 of record NZ_JAUKUC010000001.1, on the reverse strand, counting down.
AAAACAGTAGAATTCTTGAGCAGTATTGTCAGTGCCTTATTTAGATCTTAGCCATAAGTCCATAGACCACTTCTATACGTTGGATCGGCCGAAATGACCAAACCTTTTTCCTTGGCCAATTTTAGTCCGGCATTCAAGGTATCAAAAGCACCTTTTGACAACGCCGGTGTAATCCCTGTCCAAAGCAACCACTTTCCTTGCTCCAACGCATTTTCCCAATCTACTTTTTCTGGTGTAATATCGGAAAATGCGGAATGAGACCGGTCATAGGAAATCATATTTGGTCTAAAAACTGCACCTACTTCCAAGAAATATACACCTAAAGGTTATTTTGAAAAAAATATGGATGAAGTATTTACACCAAATTAACGAATATAAGCAAGAGCGGTTTCTCCAATAGAATCTTGAGAAACGGCACTGATATGTTTTACATTGCCTCCAAAACTAGCAATGGAAATCACCTGTTCCCTCAAAATAAAACTCAACAATATTTGATTGTATGAATTTCTTGTTTCCACGTGTTGAAATACGCATTAATACCTCCCCAAATGTTATTATTTTCCCCACAATATAAACTTAACCCCAATTTTTCAAAAACTATTATTATATCCATAATGGAAAGCAAATAGAATACTCTATTTGGGCATAGGTATGAACACTTCAAATGCAGTACCTTGACCTACCGCACTCTTTACCTTCACATAACCTTTATGATTACGAACCACTCTTTTCACGATTGCCAATCCTATACCGGTGCCCGGGTATTCCGTATCGCCATGTAAACGTTTAAAAATCTCAAACACCTTTTCTTCATATTTTTGGTCAAATCCTATACCATTATCGGATATTAATATACGGGCATATTGGGTATGGGCCTTGAGGGGATAGTCCGCAAAATTAGTACTGTTTACTACTTCCCCACAGACTTGAACCTTGGCTTCCACATCTTTTCTCGCAAACTTGATGGCATTGGAAAAGAGGTTCAAAAGTAGTTGCCTAAATTGTACGGGTATGACATGTACGGTACAGTCTTTTCCTAAGCTGATCTTTGTATGAACTTCAATTACATCTTCATGAAGCATTTCTATGGTTTCCGCTACTAACTCAGTCAAAGAAATTGATTCCAAATTATTATGAGCACCATCTGCCGCACCATACATTAGAAGGTCTTGTATTAGGTTTCGCATTCTATCAATAGAAGCTACGATACGATCTAATTTATACCTACCATCATCAGAAAGCTGATTTGCCTCTTCGGTATTAATTTGGGAAATAAACATTTGAATTTTACGAAGAGGTTCTTGTAGGTCGTGACTACATATATAATTAAAAGAAGCCAGTTCTACATTGGTCAATTCTAATTTTTTTGTCTTTTTCTCTAACTCTACCGTTCGCTGCAACACCTTTTTTTCAAGTTTTTCCGAAAATGCGATCAGTTGCTCATTGGCACGCTCTAGATCCATTTTATTCTTTCGCAGCTCTAACAAATGGATTACCTGTTCCGATAAAATGGAAAGAGCCTCTTGTTGGCTATCTGTTAGTGTCCGTGGCTTTTTATCGATCACACACAATGTACCCAATGGCACTCCAAATGAATTTTTTAATGGAATACCGGCGTAAAAAACAATGTTGGGATCACCCGTAACTAACGGATTGTCATGAAAACGCTCATCAGATCTTGCATCGGACAATGAAAAAATTGTCTGATCAGAAGTAATGGCATGCGCACAAAATGCATGTTCAATAGGCGTTTCCTGAACATTAAGCCCATGATTGGATTTAAACCATTGCCGTTTATCGTCCAGCAGGGTAATCAATGATATAGGGGTCTGGCAAATTTCTGCAGCGAGTTTGGTTAAATTGTCATAATCTTTTTCAGGTAAGGTATCTAATATGGAATATTCGGTTAAAATTTCAATTCTTTCCTTTGATTTAGGATGGGGATGCGCAATTTTCATATTGTATTTTGTAATGCAAAATAAGAGTTCTTAAATCAATATAATCAATTTTGGCAAGGTCAACGAATTTAAATTTTTAATTAGTAACCGCAGTACGTGTAGTACATAAGTAAATTTAAAAACGCCATAGGCTCTAAAAACAAAAACCCAATACCTTTCGATATTGGGTTTTGCTCTTGCGGAGAAAGAGGGATTCGAACCCCCGGAGGTGTGACCCTCAACAGTTTTCAAGACTGCCGCATTCGACCACTCTGCCATTTCTCCTGAGTGCCTCATCAGGTATTCCCTGAATGCGGGTGCAAATATATAAATGATTTCTTATGTATTAAAGCCTTTTCTTATTTTATTTTTTAAGCAAAAAAACCAAGGTAAAAATTGGTAAAAGTCTAAGTTTAAAATTAGGTTTTATACTACCTTACGGACATGGACAAGCCCCTAGTAAGCATCTTAATACCGTTTAAAAATGTAGCGCCATATTTAGAGGAGTGCTTGGATTCCATACAGCAACAAACGTATTTAAATTATGAGGTTATTGCCGTAAACGATCATTCTAATGACGATAGTTTGGCCATAGCCCAAAGATATTCCGCAAAAGATGCACGCTTTAAAATATATTGTAATGAGGAAAAAGGAATCATTACCGCTTTGAGAAAAGCTTACAAGCAAAGTAAAGGAACGTTCATAACCCGCATGGATGCCGATGATTATATGACCGTTCATAAAATTGAGACCATGGTAAGTGCTTTGATTAATAATGGCGAGGGTTCTCTTGCATTAGGATTGGTACGTTATTTTTCCAAGACCGGGGTCAATGATGGTTATGCCAGGTATGAAAAATGGCTGAATAAATTAACTGTTAAGGGACATAATTTTAAAGGAATTTATAAAGAGTGTGTAATCCCCTCCCCTTGTTGGATGGTTTATAGATCAGATTTTGAAATTTGTGGTGCATTTAAACCAAATAGGTATCCGGAAGATTATGATTTGGCTTTTCGTTTTTACGAACATGGATTATCCTGTATAGCAACAAGCCAAGTTTTACATTTTTGGCGGGATTATACCACGCGTACGTCTCGTACAAGCGAACATTATGCCCAAAATTATTTTATAGCCATAAAACTTCATTATTTTTTAAAACTGGAATATGATACAGGCAAAACCCTGGTAGTTTGGGGCGCAGGGAAAAAAGGGAAGGAAGTTGCCCGTTCATTAATAGAGAAAAAAATACCATTTACGTGGGTTTGCGATAATACCAAGAAAATAGGAAAAGAAATTTATGGTGTAAAACTGTTACATTATTCCCAGTTAGAAAAGATATCAATATCGCAATGCATCATTACGGTTGCCAATGAAGATGAACAATATTCTATTAAAACATATATTGAAGAACTAGGCACAACATCATCTGTTGACTATTTCTTCTTCTGCTGATGGGCACATAAAAATATAGTGCAAATAGACCTTAAAATAATAGTTGTGCTTCAACAGACTTCTACGAACAAAATAATTATCTTTGAAGTAATCAAATCTAGGAATGCAATTTAAATATCCAGAAATTCTTTGGGGCCTTTTACTACTACTCATTCCTATATTCATTCATCTTTTTCAATTACGAAGGTTTAAAAAAACCCCCTTTACCAATGTCAAGTTTTTACAACTGGTGGTATCGGAATCACGAAAAAGCAGCACTTTAAAAAAATGGTTATTGCTACTTAGCCGGCTAGGTTTAATTGCAGCTGTGGTCATTTCTTTTGCGCAACCATTTTCTGCCAATGAAACCGCCTTAAAAGAAAAGGAAACGGTATTCTATTTGGACAACTCTTATAGTATGGACGGTAAAAATGAAAACGGTAGCATCCTATATAATGCTATACAAGAATTTATTAAAAATACTCCGCAGGACCAACTATTTACTTTATTTACCAATACTACCGTCTTTAAGAACATTACCATTAAGGATATTCAAAATGACCTTTTGGAAATAACACCCTCCGCAGATCAGTTAACCATAAACGATATATTATTAAAAGGAAATACTTTTTTTAGCAAGTTAAAGGACGTTCAAAAAAATTTAGTTTTAATATCGGATTTTCAACGCCGCATGGGTGGTATTATACCACAAGATTCCATAATGGAAATCAATGTTTTCTACTTAAATCCACTTAACCATACAATAAACAACAGTAGTATAGACTCGGTATATATAGAAAATAGGACCAATGAAACTATTGATATAGCAGCTACCCTTACAACAAATACCACAGAGGAGAGTCTTCCCGTATCACTTTACAATGACCAAACCCTAATTGCAAAAACTGCCGCCAAATTTAATAAGAACAAAAAAGCAAAGGTTACCTTCTCCATAAATGCAAATGAAAAAATATTGGGTAAAGTAACAATCACGGACAATGGTCTGGAGTATGATAACCAGTTCTATTTTAATATTGATGAAAAGTCCAAAATAAAAGTTCTTGTTATAGGAAAACCTGCCAATGAATTTCTAGACCGAATATATTCCGAAGAGGAATTTGAGTTGACATCCACTTCACTGTCCCAATTAAATTATAGTGATATAGAAAATCAGCATTTAATAATTATAAATGAAATTGATGAACTTCCAAGTTCTTTAGCAACCGCGGTTAAGTCATTTCATGACGATGGTGGCAGTTTTGTTGTTATACCTAGTACCAAAGGAGATTTAAACTCTTATAATCAATTAGCGAATTTTTTTAATACAACGTCTTACTCCAGTACCATAACGCAAAATTTGGCCATATCCCATATAAAGGTGGCTCATGACCTCTTCAATAATGTTTTTGAAAACAATGTAGATAATTTTCAGTTTCCTAGTGTAAAAACCTATCATAGAATGCAGACCATTGGCCAAGTTGCCATTGAGTTTCAAAATAAAGAACCTTTTTTAATATCTAATGATAATGCCCATTTTTTTGCTACCGCATTATCCAATGAAAATTCAAACTTTCAAAATTCCCCACTGATAGTTCCTACTTTTTATAACATTGGTATAAACAGTTTAAAATTACCTTCCTTATATGCAAATATTGAGGACAATGCAGCTGTAGAAATACCAATTACCCTGCAGCAGGATGAAAATATTAAGGTCGTAAATGAAACCATTGAATTTATTCCGCTACAACGAGCTTTGCCCAAAAAAGTACAACTTACATTTATGGACAATCCTAAAAAAACTGGCATTTATAAAATTATGCATGATCAAAAACTGCTTAGGAACATTAGTTTTAATGAAAACCGGAAAGAAAGTGAATTGGTTTATAGCCAGATACCGGAAAATAACGGTATTACCTCAATAAATAAATATTTTACGGAGCGTCAAAAAAACAATGCCATAAATGAGTTTTGGAAATGGTTTGCTATTTTAGCATTCGCGTTTATTATCATAGAAACATTACTTCAAAGATTTATTAAATAGTCTATAAATGAACCACCCATAAGCCCTATGAACATACTCTTAAAATCAGTTACGATCGTTAATGGGAACAATAAGGACCTTCACAAAAAAAAGAAGGATATCCTTATTAAAAATGGCACTATAGAGGCCATAGCTGCAAAAATAGACCCACCTGCAAAGACAAAGATTATTGAAAAAGATAATATGCATGTTTCCATAGGTTGGTTTGATAGTGGAGTAAGTTTTGGCGAGCCAGGATATGAGGAAAGGGAAACCATAGAGAATGGTTTGATGACCGCTGCTAAAAGTGGATTTACGGATGTCATTCTAAATACAAGCAGTACACCCACCCCAGATTCCGCATCGGACATCGTATTCCTTAAAAATGCATCAAAAAACCTACTTACAAAGCTGCATCCACTAGGCAATCTCACTGCAAATGGAGAAAGTGAAGCGCTAGCAGAACTCTATGATATGAAAAACTCCGGGGCCGTAGGGTTTTACGATTACAAACACCCCATATCCAATGCCAATCTCTTAAAGATCGCATTACAATATGCACAAAACTTTGATGGATTGATTTTTTCCTTTCCTCTGGATAGGAACATATCCGGTAAAGGCATTGTCAATGAAGGGGTAACCAGTACTAGGCTGGGCTTAAAAGGTATACCGGCATTGGCCGAAGAACTGCAAATTGCCAGGGACCTTTTTATTTTGGAATATACCGGTGGCAAATTGTTTATCCCTACCATTTCTACGGCAAATGCCGTAAAACTTGTTGCAGATGCCAAGAAGAAAGGTTTGGAGGTATATTGTAGCGTTGCGGCCCATAACCTTACCATTACGGATGAGGCACTGGAAGACTTCAATACACAATATAAGGTCATGCCTCCTCTGCGCACGTCCACTGACACCAAAGCCCTTATCAAGGGTGTTAAAAATGGTACGATAGATTTAATCACTTCTGACCACACACCGTTGAACGTTGAACTAAAACATGTTGAGTTTGATAATGCCGACTTTGGTTCTATTGGCTTGGAAAGTATTTTTGGAATGCTGAACAACATTCTGGATATCGAAGATACAATTGCACAATTAACCAAAGGAAGGGAAATTTTTAATGTGGACCCACCTAAATTAAAAATTGGCCAACCTGCTAATTTAACCTTGTTCGATCCGGAAATAACCTATAATTTTACACAAGACCATATTCACAGCACTTCCAAAAATGCCTTGGCAACAGGTCGGCAGATGAAAGGTAAAGTCATAGGAACGGTAGTGAACAACCAATTGGTCATAAACGATTAACACGTGGAAAAGTCCCCAAGCATACCAGGTAAAACAACGGCCATTGTCGCTTATCTAACAATTGTTGGCGCAATGATAGCCATGAGCATGAACTCGGAACCAAGACATAGATTTGCCAGATTCCATACAAGACAGGCATTTGGGCTTCACATTGTGTTTTTAGGCTTTGCCCTTTTAAACAGTCAGTGGGGAAATGTATATGGTTTTTACGGGTTATATATTTTTTATATAGTACTTTGGTTTTATGCATTTTTAGGGCTATTGGGCAATAAAGAACAAGAAATTCCGGTCCTTGGAGCCTATTTTCAAAAATGGTTCACATTCATTCAATAAAATTATGACTACAGCTCCCCTATCTTTAGAACATATTATAAGACCTTCTAACTTAACTGATAAAAAACCACCCGTTCTGTTTTTATTTCATGGTTATGGCAGTAATGAAGAAGACCTTTTTTCCTTTGCTCCAGAACTTCCGAAAGAACTTTGTGTTATTTCCGTTAGGGCACCATATATACTTCAGCCATATGGCTATGCTTGGTATGCGATAAATTTTGATAATGAAAAAGGAAAGTGGAGTGATGATGAACAGGCTATTGGATCACGGGATAAAATTGTAACCTTTATCGATGAGGCCTGCAATGCATATGGCTTGGACACGAACCATGTAAATTTATTAGGTTTTAGTCAGGGTACCATACTCAGTTACGCCGTAGCTTTATCTTATCCTGAGAAAGTTAAAAACATAATCGCCCTAAGCGGATATATCAATGAGTCCATTTTAAAGGAAAATTATAGTACAAACGATTTTGACCAAATAAGTTTCTATTGTAGCCATGGAGACGTAGATCAGGTAATTCCGGTTGAATGGGCTCGTAAAGCACCGGAAATCTTAAAGAAATTAGGTATTGAACATCAATATGAAGAATTTCCTGTTGGGCATGGTGTTGCACCTCAAAACTTTTATTCCTTACAAAAGTGGATCAAGGAAAAGCTTTAATTACTGCGGGTGTAAAGTAAGTGGTCCACAAGAGTAAAATCAACCCCCAAATCATCTTTTAGTTCATATTTAATAAGCAATTCGCCCCAATACTTTCCATCGGAAAAATCAGCTAAGATCCATTTATGGTTTAATATCTTAATCTTATTGATCTTAAAATCATTTTCCATTCCTTCATAAGGAATTAAAGGATTGTCTCCTTTTTGTTCATTGGTTTCCAGCAGTTTGTCCGTAATATATGCAGCTGGGTTATGTAGATCCAAATGCTCGTAATAAGCCAAAGCATCATCATTATTTTCCAAAGAAAAATATTGCATATCCATAACCTTGACATTGGACCGTTGTACAGAATCCTTCAAAACATCTATTTCTGACTGTAACTTGGTTATTTTGGCGGTATTCATTTCCACCATTTTATTACTACTGACAAAAAGATACAAGCAGATTAAGGCCGAAAATAAAAAGAGGTATAAAAAGATATTTTTCTTCATAATTAAATAGTAATGGTTAAGTTATCAAAAGCCAAATGTACGTTAGGCGGAAGCATTGCTTCTACCTCATCATGAAAACCGAGCAAATGGCTAATATGGGTTAAATATGCGGTTTCCGGGTTTACCCTATTAATAAACTCCAAGGCCTCCTCTAAATTAAAATGGGAAATATGGGGTTGAATTCTAAGAGCGTTTACGACCAATACTTTAGAATGTTTTATTTTTTCCAATTCATCGTCATGGATAGACTTTACATCAGTTAAATACGTAAAATCGTCAATACGATAACCAAAAACCTGTAGTTTATTGTGCAGTACATTAATGGGTAATACTGTTTTGTTACCCAATGTAAAAGGACAATTTTTCTTTACCCTATTAATTTGCACCGAAGGCGCACCAGGATACTTATCCTTTTCATTAAAAATATAGTCAAATCGGTTTTTCAAGGATTTCAACACACGCTTATGAGCATAAATCGGTATACTGCCCTGCCTGAAAAAGAAGGGCCTTATATCATCAAGGCCTGCGGTATGGTCAGAATGCTCGTGTGTATACAGAATACCATCCAAATGTTGAATATTATGGGTCAACATTTGCTGTCTAAAATCTGGGCCACAATCAATTACATAATGATATTTGTTCCACGATATTAAGACGGATACCCGTAATCTTTTATCCTTTGGGTTTTCACTTAAACATACCGGATGTGTACTACCTATGATCGGAATGCCCTGCGATGTTCCCGTCCCTAAAAAAGTAACACGTAAATTATTTGTCATGTATTACAAATTTAATTCCTTTTTAGTAAAATAAAGGTTGAAAAATTAGAAGATCAGGGTAATTAAAGCGCAATAAAGTAAAGAATGAAAGTAATTCCATTTTTTTAGGGCATATGCCAAATGTAACGTCCATTCTTTATAACTTTGTTAAAAAGATAAACAGGTAAAAATGGCATCCGTACTAAAAAGAGATAGTGTTTTTGAAAACATTCCCTCGATCAAGGCAAAAACGTTACGTATAAATCTAAACCCGGATATTTATGGAACATTTGCAGAGATTGGCGCAGGACAGGAAACAGCGCGCCATTTCTTTAGATCGGGTGGAGCATCTGGCACGATAGCGAAAGCAATGAGTGCCTATGACAAGGATTTCAGCGACGCTATTTATGGCATTGAAGCCGATGGCCGGTATGTTACACAAGCCCGTCTTAAAACTATGCTTACCCATGAGATGCAGTTAATGGAGGAGCGTATAAGTAGGGAAAACCATCCGGACAGATTGTTCTTTTCCTATGCAAATACCGTAGCTACCATAGATTTTTCAAAACGGTACAAAGGACACGGATGGGTTGGTATACGTTACCAATTGGACCCCAACCAAAAAGAATGGGATGAGATTATATTACATATACGATTTAAACAAAATGAGGCTCGTTTGCAGCAAGAGACCCTTGGAACACTTGGTGTAAATTTAATTTATGGTGCTTTCTATAAGTATCATAAGCCAAAAAAAATGTTGAAATATTTATATGACCATATTGACAAGGATACATTGGAAATTGATATGGTCAATTTTTCAGGCCCTAATTTTAAGGATGTAGACAACCGTTTAATGAGCTTGCAGCTTATTAAGAACAATATGACAGATGCCGTTATGTTTGGCCCGGACGGTAATAACCTTTTGCCTGCCGCAGTATTGTACAAAAAAAATATTTTGGCGTTACGCGGTAGTTTTAGACCGGTAACCAAGGTAAATCTAGACATGTTTGAAAAATCGTATGATATTTTCATACGTGATTCTCAAGTAGACCAGAACAACACCATAGTAATTTTTGAAATTACCCTTTCCAATTTAAAGGCATCCGGTGAAATAGATGAGCAAGACTTCATGGACCGCGCAGAGCTGTTGTGTTCACTTGGTCATTCCGTTATGATATCAAAATTTCAGGAATACTATAAGCTGGTTGAATATTTCAACAACTTTACCAAAAATAGAATTGGACTTACCATGGGCGTCAATAATTTGGTAGACATATTTGATGAAAAATATTACAGGCATTTAAGTGGTGGAATTTTAGAGGCGTTCGGCAAACTTTTCTTTAAAGATCTACAAGTTTATCTATACCCAATGAAGAATCCGGATACCGGACAAATAATGACGAGCAATAATGTTAAGGTACACCCACGTATGAAAGAATTGTATAAATTCTTTAAATACAACGGCAAAGTAATGGATATCATTGATTATGAGCCGGATATCATGCATATTTTCTCTAGAGATGTACTTAAAAAATTAATGAACAATGAGGAAGGTTGGGAAAAAATGCTTCCTGAGGGCATTGCGGAAATTATAAAAGAAAAGAATCTTTTCAGCAGAAAGGATAATGAAGAGGAACTTCAAGAATCATAAAGTCTTTAAATTTTCTTACTTTAAAAAAAAACCGAGCGTCCATAAATTGGGCACTCGGTTTTTTAATTTAATCATTAAAATTATTCCAATAGTTGTGCTGCATGGTCTTTGGTCTTCACCTTATCTATAACCTTTATAACCATACCATTACCATCTATAACAAAGGTTTTTCTATGTATACCATCATATTCCCTACCCATAAATTTTTTAGGTCCCCAGACCCCAAAAATATTAAGGACCGTATGGACTTCATCTGCCAATAGCGGAAAAGGAAACTCATATTTACTTTTAAATTTTGCTTGTCTTGCTTCAGAATCTGCACTTACCCCTAAAAGTTCATAGCCATTGGCTTGCAATTCTTGGTAATTATCCCTTAAATTACACGCTTCGGCAGTACAACCGGGGGTACTGGCCTTAGGATAAAAGAAGACGATCAGTTTTTTTCCTTTGTAATCAGAAAGTTTAACCAAATTACCATCTTGGTCCTTTGCTGAAAATGACGGCACTTTATCCCCGACTTTTAATGTATCCATAATAGTAGTTTAAATTTATGTTTAAATTATTTCATTCAAAATTAAACAAAAAATGACTAAAGCAGAAAAAATAGCGTTTACAATCTCTACGTTACAAGAGCTTTATCCAGAAATTCCTGTACCCTTAGACCATAAAGACCCGTATACATTATTGATTGCTGTTCTAATGTCTGCCCAAAGTACAGATGTACGAGTAAATAAAATTACTCCCTTGCTATTTGCAAGAGCGGACAATCCTTATGATATGGTCAAGCTGAGCGTAAATGAAATAAGGGAAATCATAAAACCTGTAGGTCTGTCCCCCATGAAAGCCAAAGGTATATATGGTCTTTCAAAGATATTGATCGAAAAACATGATGGCAAAGTACCACAAGATCTACCTTCATTGGAAGCATTGCCCGCCGTGGGCCATAAAACGGCTAGTGTTGTTGTATCACAAGCATTTGGTATTCCAGCTTTTCCGGTAGATACACATATTCATAGATTACTATATAGGTGGGGTTTTACCAATGGTAAAAATGTAGTACAAACAGAAAAAGATGCCAAACGTTTGTTCCCCAAGGAAATTTGGAACGATTTACACTTGCAGATCATTTGGTACGGCAGACAATATTCTCCTGCCAGAGGTTGGGACCTGGAGAAAGATATCATAACCAAGAAAATAGGTAGAAAATCCGTACTGAACGAATATTATAAAAAGAAAAAGACCCGTTAAAAACGGGTCTTTTATTAGTTTAAAAATGTTTCAAAACTTAAATCATTGTGCTCAAATTCGTAAAGCGCCTGAGAATAACTCAACAAAAAATTAATTGTCTTTGGACATACTTTAACAAATTCTGCCTGTTCTTGAAAATTAGAGTAAATTTTTTCCATACTTCCTACGTTGTTACACTAAAATAACGCCGCAAAATTGGAAATATTGTTTACTCTATGTTCTTCCCTCTTAATTCGTAAGAACAATATTGTTTTTGTCGATGATTTTTCTAAGATTTATTAAAGCATAACGCATTCTTCCCAAGGCCGTATTGATACTTACTCCTGTATTTTCCGATATTTCCTTAAAGCTCATATCCTTGTAGATACGCATTAAAAGAACTTCTTTTTGATCATCTGGCAACTCTTCTACCAATTGTCTAAGATCTGTATCTATTTGATTTTTGATGAGTTGCTTTTCAGCATTTAACTTATCATCACCTATAACAGAAAAAATATTGAAGTCATCGCTACCTTCAAACATTGGCATTCTCTTATTTCTTCTGAAATGATCAATAATCAAGTTATGGGAAATTCTCATTACCCATGGTAAAAATTTACCTTCCTCGCTGTATTTTCCTTTTTTTAAGGTCTTGATCACCTTTATAAAGGTATCTTGGAATATATCTTCTGTAATATCCCTATCCAATACCTTAGAATAGATAAAACTAGTAATACGCTGATTGTGTCTGTTGATCAATATTTCAAGGGCACTTTCGTTACCATTGATGTAATCCCTTACTAATTCTGAGTCTTCAATTTGTAGTTTCATACGAGTTACTTTCTTTTAAGGTTTTAGATTGGGAAAATCTAATTGGTTATTTTGGTTTGCTTTTTAATTCTGATATAAAACTATAGAAAAGGGGTGCTGTTCAAAAAAGTATGTTGTCAAACAGCACTTTTATGATGTGAAACATCGAAAAAGTATATTTCCATACAATAAATTAGAATATGGAAAGTTCCGTGATAAATTTAGATATAGCTTTTAAGGACGGTACTATATAGGAGAATATTGTTTTGGCCTTACTACAGGACAAATATTTAAGATTGGAAAGAAACATTATAATCATGTATACGGTAAGGACACCTAACATATAATTATATAAAAAAGAAAACCTCTTGAACTTTCGTCCAAGAGGTTTATATTATTTGGTAAGGATGATTAATTTAAATTACTTTCAAATTGTAATCCCTTTGTTTCTGTTATATCCAATGACTTAGAATAGGCCAATAAAAATTCAATGGTTTCTGGTCTGGCTTTTACTAAAGTACATTTTTCAATTTTATCGGTGTAAATTTTCTCCATAGTATTTGTTGTTTAGGTTCAACTAAAGAACGATACATTGAGGAAGATAGTAGATCCACTCGACCTATAACCAATTAATTCGTTAAAACTATACTATTGGCCTCAACTAACTTTCTTAGGTTGATCAATGCGTAGCGCATTCTTCCTAAAGCCGTATTGATACTAACACCCGTATTATCCGAAATTTCCTTAAAACTCATATCCTTGTAGATACGCATTTCCAAAACTTCCTGCTGATCCTCAGGGAGTTCTTTGATCAGCCTCACCAAATCAGTATCTATTTGCTCCTTGATCAACTGTCTTTCTGCATCAAGTTTTTCATCACCCAATAAAGCGAATATATTATAGCTCTCCTTACTATTGTACATGGGCATTCTGTTGTGCTTTCTAAAATGATCAATAATCAGGTTATGTGCAATTCTCATGACCCAGGGCAAAAACTTTCCTTCTTCGTTATAGGCACCTTTTTTTAAGGTACGGATCACTTTCATAAAGGTATCTTGAAAAATATCCTCGGTCAATTCCCTATCCCCTACTTTTGAATAGATAAAACCGGTTAAACGAGAATTATGACGATTTATTAAAGCCTCTATGGCCTTTTCGTCTCCTTGAATATATTTTTTGACTAATTGGGAATCTTCAATCTGTACAACCATAAACTTTACTTTAAGGGTTAAAATATGGTCCCTATTTCATTTGAACTAGGATACCAGTAGTATTAATTTTAACTTAAAAATGTAAAGTTGCTTTATAGGCCGATTAAATTTTATTAGGCTCCAAAGATAGAAAAAAAATAATACTCTTATAATTATGTGAAAATTTCTTCTCAGATTTTAGTTGGCCATCCATTTTATAGAATAGAAAAAAGGCAAAGCGTATCTTTGTACAATTAGATTTTTATATGCCTATACTTACCGAAGTAAATCCGAAAGAGAACATAATCATTAAGGGAGCAAAACTGCATAACCTTAAGAACATAGATGTAGTTATACCTAGAAATAAACTTGTTGTTATCACGGGTTTGTCCGGATCCGGGAAGTCTAGCCTAGCATTCGATACCCTATATGCAGAAGGACAAAGAAGGTATGTAGAAAGTTTATCATCTTACGCAAGACAGTTTTTGGGCAAATTGGACAAGCCCAAGGTTGACTATATAAAAGGTATTGCCCCCGCAATTGCAATAGAACAAAAAGTAAACTCTACCAATCCTAGATCTACTGTAGGTACCACTACGGAAATATATGATTACATTAAATTATTGTTTGCCAGAATAGGAAAAACCTTTTCTCCCATATCCGGTAACGAGGTAAAAAAACATACGGTTAGCGACATTGTCAACTTTGTAAAAACTTTTGACGAGCAAACAAAACTATTATTACTGGCACCCATCCAAATTAGGGAAGACAGGGATACTATTAAATCTCTGGAACTTTTTTCAAAACAAGGATATGCACGTATTAAATATAACAATAAAGTCCTGAGAATTGACCAAGCCCCAAAAGATATAGGCAAAAAATTTGATTTGGTCATAGATCGCATCATTACCAAAAACGATGAGGATTTTTATAATAGATTGGCCAATGCCATTGATACAGCTTTGTTTGAAGGTAAGGGAGAGTGCGTAATAGAGGAATTGGCTACCGGAAAACAGACATTTTTCAGTAATAAGTTTGAACTGGACGGAATGACCTTTCTAGAACCAAATGTACATTTGTTCAGTTTCAACAATCCATATGGTGCCTGTCCAAAATGTGAGGGATATGGAGATGTTATTGGTATTGATGAAGATTTGGTCATTCCCAATACGGCACTTTCAGTCTATGAAAATGCAATTTTTCCTTGGCGTGGAGAAAGTATGGGCTTTTATAGGGACCAATTGGTCAATTCTGCCTACAAATTTGACTTCCCCATTCATAAACCTTGGTATGAACTGACAGAAGAACAAAAGGAGTTGGTTTGGAAAGGCAATAATCATTTCATAGGACTTCATAAGTTCTTTGGTATGCTTGAGGAAAAAAGTTACAAGATTCAAAATAGGGTCATGTTATCAAGATATCGTGGTAAAACCAAATGTAATGTTTGTAATGGTAAAAGATTACGTACGGAGACCGATTATGTCAAAGTAGGCGGTGCCAACATCTCATCATTGGTAGGTCGTTCAATAGAAAAGTTAGGTGAATTTTTCAATACATTGGAGCTAAATGACAACGACGCCAAAATAGCTTCACGCCTATTGATAGAAATTAGGACCCGTCTTGGTTTTTTAAGCAAAGTTGGTCTAAACTACCTGACCATAAACCGAAAATCCAACACCCTTTCTGGTGGTGAGAGTCAACGCATAAACCTGGCAACCTCTTTAGGTAGTAGTTTAGTGGGGTCTATGTATATTTTAGATGAACCAAGTATTGGCCTTCATCCAAAAGACACTGAAAATTTTATAGATGTTTTAATATCACTTAAAAATTTGGGCAATACGGTTATTGTCGTAGAACATGATGAGGATATTATGAAGGCTGCGGATATGGTCATTGACATTGGTCCTGAGGCAGGCAGCCATGGTGGTAATGTTGTGGCGCAGGGAACATTAAAGGAAATATTAAAATCAGACTCGCTAACGGCACAGTACCTCAATGGTAGTATGGAAATTAAGGTTCCAAAAGAACGAAGAACCTCTAAAAATTACATTACTATTAAAGGTGCAAGAGAACATAACCTGAAAAATATTGATGTAACCTTTCCTTTGGATATGTTAACTGTAGTTACGGGTGTTTCAGGTAGTGGTAAAAGTACTTTGGTAAAAAAGTTACTCTATCCAACAATATTAAAAGAAACTGGTGGCTATGGGGAAAAAGCCGGACAGTTTACGGATGTGGAAGGAAAATATAAACATATAAAACATGTTGAATTTGTAGACCAAAACCCAATTGGTAGATCCTCCAGGTCAAATCCGGTTACTTATATCAAGGCATATGATGATATTAGAAATCTTTTTGCAAGCCAAAAGCTTAGTACCATAAGAAACTATCAGGCCAAACACTTCTCATTTAATGTTGATGGTGGTAGGTGTGAAAAATGCAAGGGGGAAGGCGAAATTACGGTAGAAATGCAATTTATGGCAGATGTGCATTTGGAATGTGAAACCTGTGGAGGCAAACGTTTTAAGAAAGAGGTATTAGAGGTAACGTTCAATGAAGCCAATATTGATGATATCCTTAATATGACCATAGATGATGCCATTACGTTTTTTGAAAAAGGTTTACAGAATAAAATCGTTACCAAGCTCAAACCCTTACAGGATGTAGGTTTAGGTTATGTAACTTTAGGACAATCTTCTTCTACTCTATCTGGAGGTGAAGCCCAACGTATTAAATTAGCCTCCTTTCTGATTAAGGGTAGCACCAAGGACAAAGCGCTCTTCATTTTTGACGAACCAACTACCGGATTACATTTTCATGATATTAAAAAGCTTTTGAAATCATTTAATGCGCTGATCAAGAAAGGGCATTCCATTGTAGTTATAGAACATAACATAGATTTAATCAAATGCGCCGATTATCTAATTGACCTTGGTCCAGGCGGCGGGGAAAACGGTGGTCATTTGCTGGCCGAAGGAACTCCTGAAGAAGTCTCTAAAAGTAAAAAATCTTTTACGGCCAATTACTTAAAAGATAAATTATAAAGATAAATTAGTTTTATTTATATGGAAACCGAATCTAGTAAATAGCTGTTTATCAACAGTATAAATATAATTTATATTTTTTGGCACGCTGTTTGTAATGATGTAAGGGAATGCGAATAATTGCATTTAGAACCGCTGTCGAAAGGCAGATTTAAAACCTTATATCATGAAAAATTTAGTACTCCTTTTTACGGCGATGATATTAAGCACCACAGGTGTTTTCGCTATCGGTATTAATGAAGATAAGGTTGCTAATAGCAATGCTTATAGATTTGACAACTCCTTCATATTTGTTGAAAACGGAATCACATTTTCGGTGTATCCAGATGGCGAATTTGATTTTTATATTGAAAGTCAAGTAAGCGGTAGCAGAAATGGCATTACGTTCAACTCAGGATATGATTATAGCCCTTTTGCTCAATATGATGATTATGGAGCAGTAATTCAAGTTGAAAACGTACCCATATTTTACGATTATTATGGAAGGGTAAACCAAATTGGTGATGTCCAAATCAATTACAGAAATAACCGTGTACGCAGCGTAGGTGGTATGTATGTGTATTATAACAATCAAGGATTTTATGACTATCATACCGGTTATATCAATATATACAATAGAAATTATGTTTTTAGACCTTTCCATAGATGGTTTTCAAGGCCGGCAATTAACTTGTGCCTAGTATATAACAGACCCTATAGAAGATATTATACACCAATTAGGTATTCATATTATAGACCTTATAGAAATAACTTTAGAAGAGCATACGTAAATGTTGGTAAGACATATAGATATAATAAAGTTAGAAATGAAAGAGCTACAATATATAGAAATGACAAGCGTGTAGCGGTCAGGAACAATAATTTACGCAGTAACAGAACAGTAGCTAAGAGAGACAATGGACTTAGAAACGATAAAAGGGTTGTTTCCAGTAATACATCTAGAACAAATAGAAACACTACAATTAATAGGACAACTACCGTAAAGCGTAACAATGGTGCGGTTCGTAGTAATGCTAATAATAGAAGTGTAAATAAAAGAGAGGTTACTAGAACTATTGGAAACAATACAAATAGCAAACGTAGTAACAATAATGCAGTGGCTCAAAATGGTCAAAAGAGAACGGTTACCAAAAGAGAGGTAATTAGAACGCCTAGGAGCACCACGGTAAAAAGAACTACTACAACACATAGAAAAGTAAATCCAAATGTTAGAACTCAGCGAAGTACAACGGTTAAACGTTCCGTAAATACACCTGCAAGAAGTAGAAGTGCTGTAAGTAAAAGTACAAGTACAAGGTCAACGGCAAAGACTCCCTCAAGAAGTTATAGCTCAAGATCGGTAAGCAAGACTCCTTCAAAAAGTTCAAGATCGGTTTCTACGACCACAAGAAGTAGCAGAAGAAATTAAGAATAGTTTTTAGGTTGGTTAGTTGTTTAGCACCGTAATGAATACGTTCATTACGGTGCTTTTTTGTACATGGAACTACAGTTCAAATTCAGGGAATATGTTATAAAATTTTTTTGGCAAAATTGCCTTAAAGTTCATGGTATTATTAGAAATGGGGTGTTGAAATTGTAAGGAATACGCATGTAGATAAAGCCCTTTGCCCCTAAGCTGTAAATTGTCCTTAAAGTAAAGTTTATCTCCCAATATAGGGTTCCCAATAGCATATAGATGTTTACGGAGTTGATGCCTACGCCCAGTCTGTGGTTGCAACTCAACCAAGTTTAAATAGGTAAACCTATCTGACAAGGTTGATTGGATTACAGAAAAAGAAGAAGAAGCTACCTTGTTATCAATGGGTAACGAAATATGACCGTTTTCTCTCATCTCACCGATTGTAACAGCTAAATAAGTTTTTTTTATTGCCCTATTTTTGAACATTTGATTTAAGGCCACTATTGCACTATTGGTTTTTCCTACCAATAATAGGCCTGTAGTCTCATAATCCAAACGATGAACGGGTTGCGGATCAACAGCATCCTTGGCCCTACTAATTTTTAAATTTTGAGGAAGGGCATTGGCTATGGTCAAAAATTTATTGCCGCTCACCAAAATTCCGGCGGGTTTATTAATGACAGCTAAATACTCGTCTTCGAATATAACCTGCAATGGTAATTTTAATCGTTTGGAAGGAGTTTGCGTATCTACGAGATATTCTATTTTCTCCCCTCCGGAAATAAATGTTGCGGTAAAAGCCTCTTTACCATTGACCCAAATAAGTTTCTTTTTAATTGCTTTTTTTAAAGCGGATTTACTAGTAATGCCTTCAAAGATACCTACACCGTATTCTTGTAATCTACTTTTATGAATGTTCTTTGCTACAAAATGGGTCTCTCTAATATGCATAGGTATGAGGATAAAAGAATAGTTGGCAATAAAGTCACAAGTTAGATTTTTGAATTAGAAAAATAAGTTACAGAGTTAAATTATACTAAAATAATCAGTCACCTTTACCACAATCAATCCAACAGTAAAGATTAAAATTCCATGAAGAAAATTAACCATAAGCTCATAAGGCAGATAATCATACTTGCGCTTATACTTTTTCTTGGGGGATTGATCATCACCTATATGTTACCTTACATTTCCGGTGTACTGGGTGCGTTAACCCTTTATGTCATCTTAAGAAAATGGATGATTAAATTATTGAACAAGGGCATGAAAAGAACGTGGGCGGCCACATTATTGATTATTGCCTCACTATTAGGAATTTTTATTCCATTGACCGGTGCAGCCTTTATGCTAGGTGCCGAAATTGGAAATTTGGCTGATAAATCCGAAGAAGTTACAAAAGCGTTCAAGGAACAGATATTTAAATTGGAAAAATATGCCGGTTATGACCTATCATCGGCAATTGACCCTAAACAAGCTTCTGGTTGGTTAACAGATAATTTACAAGGGTTTGCCAGCGGAACCTTTACCATTCTAATTTCTTTGGGTATTTTACTTTTTATTCTCTATTACATGCTTCAAAGTCCCAAGAAATTAAAGGATTCTTTATTGGAATATATTCCCTTAAGCAATAAAACCTTGGTCATATTGGGAAAAGAAATAGATAATGTCGTTCGTTCCAATGCTATTGCCATACCATTAGTAGCACTGGCACAAGGAATTATTGCCTTAATAGGATTTTATATTTTTGGAGTGGATAATCCATTGTTTTGGTTTGTGATTGTTACTATAGGTTCTATGATTCCCTTTATAGGCACTTTTGTAGGAATATTGCCGGTATTTATTTTAAGTATGGCCGGCGGCAATGATTTTCAGGCGTGGGGCATCTTATTGTATGGCATATTGGTGGTAGGAATGACCGATAATTTAATTCGATTGGTAGTCTTAAAACAAATTGATAGCACCCACCCATTAATTACATTAATAGGAGTATTGATCGGGATACCTATTTTTGGATTTGTAGGATTGATTTTTGGACCGCTCATTATTAGCCTTTTTCTTGTTATCGTAAAAATTTACAAACAGGAATATGGTATACAGACCTCAAGTAAAAAAGCAAAACAGAAACTATAGTTAACGCCTTAAAGTTTTATTTATAAAATGATATATATCGTCAGAAATCCTAAATTTATAAAGTACACCTACATATACCATCAACATTAATAGGCTTTTTAACGCTATGTTCACTATTGGGTGAAAAGGAAAATCTACAAACCAAAATATACACCCTATAGCTACCAACAGTATAAAAACCTTTACAGTTTCTAGGGTAAAAGGGATAATTTTAAACTTGGACCTTACATAGATCAACTTTAAAGTATTGTAAACAAAGAAAGCACTAAAACTTGCAATTGCTGCACCATTTAATCCAAATGTTGGTATTAACCAAAGATTAAAAAGAATAGCCATAAAAGTAAGTAATACCCCAAAAAATAAAATTGAACGGTAATAATCAGAATTATATAGAATAGAATTATTATTACCTAAAAGGGCATCATATACTTTGGCCAAGCCAATCCAAAATACGATCATAAATCCATTTGCATAATTATTGGGAAGTAATTTATAAAGTTCATCAAGATTTAAAAAAATCAACAAAAACAATATCCCAGACACAATGAACAAGGTTAACGAACTTTTCTGGTAAAGGGTTTTTAAAGCAGGTTTTTCCTTGTTGTTGATATAGCTTGCAGTTAATGGGTATGTTATTTGATGCATGGCCCTTGAAGGTACCGCTATAGTAGAAGCAATAAAACCAGAAACTGCATAATAGGCTACATTATCAATTTCCAGAAAACTGTTCAGCATCACCTTATCCACTTCCAATAGCACAATAGCTGTAGAACCACCTAATATAATCAAGGCACTGTATTTTACAATATTTATCCAATTATAGGGAAGTGTAAAATTAATCTTGGGCTTACGCAGGTAAAATGCATATACTTTCATGATCAACGCACGCAGTAGATATGAAGCTACAAGGGCATTGATAAAGAAATATACATCAATGACTTTGAACCACAATAAAATCAATAACACGGTTTGGACGATTCTGCAAAAAATCTCCTTCATAAAATTACCGAATATGGATTTCATTCTTATTCTGGCCCAAGCATAGAATATTTCAAAATAAGCCATGGCCATCCCCACAAAGAAAATATGCCATACATAACTACGCACAATGGGGTTTTTATTCGCCAAAATATTGCCTATAAAATCGTTGGCAAAAAAACTAAGGAAGGCAATGGGTATGATTAAAACTAAAGGCAAAAACAAGATAAAGGTCAAAAAGCTGTCTTGTTTGGTATGATCTTTAAAACTGGAATAAAATTTAACTACGGTATTGGGGACGCCAAAGGCCAAAATGGGCATAAGTATAGCAGAAACTGATAAAATTACTTGTATTAGCCCATAATTTTCAGGCTTCATAAAACGGGTATACAAAAATAAGGTGTTGATTGCCCCAATGGCAAAACCAATATAGGTTACAATAGTATTGTTCAATGATTGTTTAAGTACAATGCCCATTAGATCAATTCTGATAATTTACGGGTCAGTTCCCTTCTGCTATAGGTTTCTATTCCTGAAGATGATATTTTAAGTTCACCTTTTTTATACTGTTCAAACCAACTTAAAAGTACATTTTTAAGTTCAATTTCATCCGTATACTCAAAAATACATCCAGCATTGGTTTCGTTAATTATTGCACCGACCTCCCAACCTTTTGGACCTATGGCAAGTATTGGTCTTTTTGCGGCCATATACTCAAAAAGCTTTCCTGGAATTATACCTTGGGTCTCAATGGTATCTATTTCGGCCAAAAGTAAAATTTGAGACTTATCTTGAAAAGCCAGTGCCTCATGATGTGAAACATATCCTGAGAGCTCCAAATTATCCTGTAAGCCATAATGTGATAATGAAGATAAAACTTCATCACTTACAACCCCTATAAAACGAAGAAGCAACGCCTTTTTAAACGCTTTGTCCTGGTTCAGTAATTCAGACAATACCTTCCAAAGATTGGTTGGATTTCGACCGGACAACATAGAGCCGATATGGGAAATGGTAAATTTGACATCAAATGTTTTTTTCTGACCTACTCCCCTGTCAAATCCGTTAGTGATAACAGTTATTGGTTGCTCCGTTAAAGTAGTGAACTCTTGCTTTGTTGTAGCACTGGTAACAATGATTTTATCGGCACTATTTAGAACCTTGGATTCCAAACGCTTATGTTTCTGTGCAGCAAATGAGGATAATTTCAATTTTTTATGATACCCTATTGTAGTCCATGGATCTCTAAAATCCGCAATCCAATTAATGGGCATTATTTGCTTCAACCGTAAACCAATTAAATGTACACTGTGCGGCGGACCTGTGGTAATTATTGAGGATATTTGTTCTTTATCGATAATATTGCTTAAAAATTTTACCGAAGGCCCAACCCAAAATTTTCTTGCGTCCGGTACAAAAAGGTTTCCCCTTACCCACAATAAAATCTTTTCTATAAATGACTGATCTTTGGTATTGATAATACCTGCGCTTATCCGCTTTGTTTTTTTTCTTGAAAGTAATTTTGCCCAACGGTAGGGTTCCAAAATTTCATGACTATAGATAGTAATTCCCTCTGGAATATCTTTTAAAAATGATTCATCCACTAATGGATAATTTGGATTCTTTGGAATATAAACTATGGGCTCAACATTAAAATCCCTAAGATACTTAACGAATTTGAGCCAGCGTTGTACACCCGGTCCGCCAGCGGGAGGCCAATAATAGGTAATGACCAGCACCTTCTTCATTAAGCTTCCCCTTCTTTTTTAGTATTCCAAAATGTAAAACCTATTCCGCCTAGAATTATCAAGACCAGTAATATATTGCTAGCCAATGTAATTTTACTTCCTTGAGCAACAACCTGAGGTTCAAATTTAAATTCAATTTTATGCGCACCAGCTGGAATACTTAGAGCGCGCAATACATAGTTTACCTTAAAATGATCAACCACCTCTCCATCAATGTAAGCATTCCATCCATTCTTATAATACATCTCCGAAAATACGGCAACACCTTCATTATTATTATTAGATCTGTATACTAGATGATTGGGCTCGTATGCCGTCAATGAAATGGTGGCAGTGGAATCCATTGGGTAAGTCAATGGTGCTATTTTTTCAAATTGGCTTTCATTGAACACAGCACTATTTTTGGTGTCAAGACTATCCAATGCCTTAATTTCTTCATTGGCATTGGGTACCGGAACCAGTTGCTGTACAAACCAGGCATTTCCATTTGCATTTGGGTTTTCAATAGGAAAAGTTTTTCCTTCTTGATCTTGTCTTATTAAATACTTGACATTGAGCATATTCATGACGGACAGATTTCCATTATAAATATGAAAGTTGAACAAATCTTGCATTCCTGCAGGTTTTGCCGCATGATACCCCGTTATAGTTTGATGAAAATAGGCCGTTTTTGCAGAATCAAATCCATCGGTTTGGTCAAAAACCCTATATACCCCTTCGTCCTTGGCAATGATTTTATTGGCCGCCGATGCTTGAAAAGGTTCCAGCATTTTACGTTTAGAAACAAAATTATCATTGTTCACATAGCGTAAATCAACATTTACCAAATCAACGACGATCATAAGCCCTATGGCTATTACCAAATAATTTAATTTTATTTTTTGTTTTAAATAGAACCAGATTAACAATGCCGTTACCAAGGCAAAACCTAACGAGCGTAAAAGATCGTTGGTATATACTGCTTTGCGGTCCAGCCTTAACATTTCCGGCAGTTCCTCTAAACCGGTCATCCGTAAATTATCATCTGCCGCACCCACAAAATCAAAACTTCCCTTAAATAAGAAAAGGATAGCCCCAATACCCACTATTACCCCTGTAGCCAGTTTAAGTGACTTGAATTTATCCATAGTAGGGACTTTATCCTTAGCAAGTTTCTTTAAGGCCAATATAGCAAGGATCGGTACACAGAGCTCCAATATGATCTGAATAGAGGAAACCGCCCTAAATTTATCGTATAAAGGAAAATAATCGATCATAAAATCTGTAACGACACTAAAATTCTTTCCCCAAGAAAGTATAAGCGACATTAACGAACCGAAGAGTAACCACCATTTATGTTTTCCTTTTACAAGAAATAGACCTAGGAAAAACAGAAAAAATACTACAGCACCTAAATAGGCAGGCCCGGATGTACCAGGCTGTTCTCCCCAGTATAATGGTAATCCGCTTACAAATTCCAAGGCACTGGACCTTGGTAGTCCCTTATCTATCAAGTAATTAAAAGACTTTGATTCTTCTCCCAAATTTTCCTGACTTGCACCACCAAATAATCGGGGTACAAATAAATTTAATGACTCCGTAATACCATAACTCCAATTGGTGATATAGCTTTTACTCAAGCCATCTGTATTTTGTTTTGGAGAACCGTCTGGATTAATGGTCAATTCACTTTTACCACGCGTACTCCAATCCGCATATTCCTTGGTAGCCATTAGTCCAGTGGCATTTGCGGCAATACCCAACGTTACTGCCATTGCTAAAATTCCTACTGATATTCCAAAATGCTTGATTTCCTTTTCCTTGATAGCATATACCAAATACACCACTCCCATAATAAGAACCAATAGCATAAAATAATAGGTCATTTGGTAATGATTGGCAGTAATCTCCAATGCCATTGCCAATGCTGTAAGTACAAAGCCCCACAGGTATTTTTTTCTAAAGACCAAAACTATTCCCGCCAAAAGAACAGGAAGGTAGGCAATGGCATGGGCCTTGGCATTATGTCCGGCACCCAAAATTATTATCAAATATGTAGAAAAACCAAATGCCAGAGCACCTACTACAGCCAAACGATAGTCGACTTTTAAACAGCATAACAAAATATAAAAGCCAAGCATGTATAAGAATAGATAATCTGCAGGCCTTGGCAAAAACCGAATTACCCGGTCTAATTGCTTAATATAATTATGAGGGTAATTTGCCCCAAGTTGGTAAGTGGGCATGCCCCCAAAAGCACTGTTGGTCCAATAAGGCTCTTGATCATTAGCTTTCCTAAAATCATTCTGCTCCTTGGCCATACCGGTATATTGGGCAATATCATGTTGGTACATGACCTTTCCCTGAAGTACGGGGTTAAAATAGGATAGGGCCGCTACTATAAAAAAGGCAATAACAAAAAAATGGATGAAAAAGAATTTTAAGCCTTGCTTCATTTGAAAGATACATAGTGTTTAGACAAAGATAACTAGTCTAGCTCTTCAAAATCAATGTATTCGCCTACTTTTTCCGAATCTCTCTTTTTCCTGGAAGTTTTTTTGTTTATAATGACATCCCCTACTTTCTCCTCTGTAGAAGCTTGTTGGTTATCAAAAGCTTGCTTAAAATGGGATTCTGTTTTTTTAGCCGCGTAACTTAAAATTGTAGGTGCAAACAACTTAACTAAAAATTTTAGCAGGTAATACACCAAGAGAATAATTAATATCGTTTTTAAAAAAGCCATTTATTATTACTTAGGTATATCAAAAATACAATTATCACGTTGTATTAGTAGAATCATACTATTAAAATATATATAAAATCGTGTTCATGAATAGTCTATT
Source organism: Maribacter confluentis (assembly GCF_030505015.1). Lineage (NCBI taxonomy): Bacteria > Pseudomonadati > Bacteroidota > Flavobacteriia > Flavobacteriales > Flavobacteriaceae > Maribacter > Maribacter confluentis. The sequence continues at coordinate 3,957,249 of NZ_JAUKUC010000001.1, read as the reverse complement.
GGCTTACTCTAAACCCAATTATTACATTTTTGCCATTTTATTGCTTATACCTCTATTTGGCCTTTCCCAATATACCGATGTAATAAATTCAAATAGACCTGGACTATCGGTTAGTGCCTATGCGGTAGGAAAGAATGTGATACAGGCAGAAATGGGTTTATTCTATGAACAAAAAGATCATACTTTGCTCAATACACAATCTGATATTTGGGGTACGGATATTGCCCTAAGATATGGTTTGCTTTTTGAACAACTTGAGCTTAGTTACGAAGGTACTTTTCAAGATCAAGACCTCACCTATTCCAATTTTAATCTTTTGGCCAAGAGAAGGGATTTTTCAAGAAATAGATTAGGGTTGAAATACCTTGTTTATGACCCGTTTAAAAATCCAGAGGCCAATAAACCAAATCTTTACAGTTGGAGAGCCAACCATAAATTTCAGTTTAAAAACCTTCTACCTGCAGTGTCGCTATATGGTGGGGCCAATTTTGTAATTGGGGACAACCCCTTCTATGTAGGGGAACCTACCATATCCTATCGCGGTATGATCGCTACACAAAGCCGACTTACCCCAAGGTTTGTATTGATTACCAATACCGCCTTTGACCGAATAACAACGGACGATCCGGAACTAAGCTATTTAATTTCATTATCCCACGCCTTTAGAAATCCTAAATGGAGCGTTTTTGTAGAGCACCAAGGTATACAAAGCCATCGTTATGCAGATCTATTGTTAAGAGGTGGAATTGCACATTTATTAAAGGAAAATCTTCAGTTGGATTTTAATATGGGGGCAAGTTTAAAAAACACGCCTACCCGAATCTTTTTTGGTTTTGGCGGATCATACCGTATGGATTTTCACAAGGACAGCCTTAAACCCATAGAAGATCAAGAAGCCGATCAAAATGGTGGTGCAATTGACAAAAACGCAATGAAGAAGGAAAAAAGAAAAAAGCGGAAGGGTAACGGTGCTGAGGATATAGACCTAGGACCTTCTAAAAAGCAGCTTAAAAAGTTGAAGAAAAAAGAAAAGAAGAAACAAAAGGAGTCTAGCGAAATAGACTTCTAAATTTGGTACATTTTACTTAGTTCCTACTTTCTTGTTATAATTAATATACCTAATATTGACACTTCTAAAAACGTGTCATGATCAGTATAAAAGAAGCAAAAACAAAGCAAGATTTAAAACGCTTTGTAACCTTTCCTTTTTCCTTATATAAAAACAATAAGTTTTGGGTACCCCCTATCATCAATGATGAACTGGAAAGTTTTGATAAGAACAAAAACCCTGTTTTCAAAGATGCCGAAGCTTGGTTTTATCTTGCCTATGAAGGAAGTAAAATTGTTGGTCGTGTAGCTGCCATCATTAATCACCTAGAGGTGAACGAACAGCAGGTAAAAAAAATGAGATTTGGATGGTTTGATTTCGTCGATGACATAGAAGTATCCAAGGCACTTTTGCAACAGGTAGCAGAAATAGGCAAAAATAATGGCCTAGAATTTTTGGAAGGTCCTGTAGGTTTTTCCAATTTGGATAAGGTTGGAGTTTTAGTAGAGGGGTTTGATCATATTGGCACCATGATCACATGGTACAATCATGCCTATTATAAGGACCATTATGAACAATTGGGATTTGTAAAGGAAAAGGAATATATGGAAAACAAATTTCCTGCTAAAAATGCAGACCCAAAACTGTTTTCCAAATTAAACGATTTGGTCAAAAGACGCTACGGTTTAAAAGAAGTGAACTTTACCAAAACCAAGGAGGTTATGCCATTGGCAGATGAAATGTTCGACCTATTTAACAAAACATACGCCAACCTCAGCTCATTTGTACCTATCACGGAAATCCAAAAGGCATATTTTAAAAAGAAATACATTAGCTTTATCAATCCTGAATACATCAAGTTCATAAAGGATAAAGAAGATAAATTGATTGCCTTTGCCATTGTCATGCCCTCATTTTCAGAAGCTTTGCAAAAAGCAAATGGCAAATTATTTCCTTTTGGTATTTTTCATCTTCTAAAAGCCAAGAAAAATAGCAAGGATGTTATTTTCTATCTCATAGGAATAGATCCGGAATATCAAAATAAAGGAGTTACCGCAGTAATTTTTAATGAATATTACAAAACCTTTACCGAAAAGAATATTGATATGTGCTATAGAACACCGGAACTAGAGGAAAATCTAGCAATAAAACAAATGTGGAAGCATTTTGACCCGGTAATCTACAAACGTAGAAGAACCTATAAAAAACCGTTATAAATAAAAAAGTCCGTGATCAATTACATCACGGACTTTTTTATTTATTATTTTCCAATTTATTCTCCCATTGCTGCGGCTACAGCGGCAGACAATCTTTTATAGGTTCCGTTTTGCAAACGTTCACGTATAGCTGAAAAAGCAGCTAAAGTCTCCTCAACATCTTGTAAAGTATGGGTTGCCGTAGGAATTAAGCGTAATAATATCAATCCTTTAGGTATTACAGGATACACAACGATCGAGCAGAAAATACCGTGATTTTCACGTAAATCCTTTACCAAGGCCATTGCTTCTGGAATACTACCGTTTAAATATACAGGAGTTACACAACTGGTCGTTGTACCGATATCAAATCCATTTTCCTTTAATCCGTTCTGCAATGCATTTACATTTTCCCAAAGTTTCTCCTTAAGCTCTGGTTGGGTACGCAACATCTCCAAACGCTTTAATGCCCCTTTTACATATACCATAGGTAATGATTTAGCGAACATTTGCGAACGTAAATTATATTTAAGATAATCTATTATTCCTTGATCTGCCGCTACAAAAGCACCAATACTGGCCATAGATTTGGCAAAAGTTGCCAAATATACATCTATTTCATCCTGTACTCCTTGCTCCTGTCCTGCACCACCGCCGGTCTTACCCAAGGTGCCAAAACCGTGGGCATCATCTACCAATAATCTAAAATTATATTTTTTCTTTAATGCAACGATTTCCTTCAAGATACCTTGTTCTCCACGCATTCCAAAAACACCTTCTGAAATGACCAAAATACCGCCACCGTTCTGCTCTGCCATTTTACTGGCACGCTCTAGGTTTTTTTCAAGACTATCTACATTATTGTGTACGAATGTAAAACGTTTACCCATGTGCAAACGAACACCATCAATGATACAAGCATGACAATCTACATCATACACTATAATATCATCCTTGGTAACCAACGCGTCTATTACGGACATAAACCCTTGGTATCCAAAATTCAATAAATATGCAGCTTCCTTTTCGACAAAGGCAGCACACTCTCTCTCTAACTGTTCATGAAATTCGGTGTGGCCACTCATCATTCTAGCACCCATTGGGTAGGCAGCACCGTATTCTGCAGCCGCCTCACCATCTACCTTTTTAATTTCGGGTAAATTTGCCAAGCCTAGATAATCGTTAATACTCCAGGTAATAACATCCTTACCTTGAAATTTCATTCTATTAGAAATAGGACCTTCTAATTTAGGAAATACAAAATAACCTTCTGCTTGAGAAGCCCATTTACCTAAAGGGCCTTTATTTTCTAAAATTCTATCAAATAAGTCTTTCATTGCTTAATTCGCTTCTATCTGCAAAAGTAAATAATTTTGATTAGCTAGCATAAATTATTTACTACGCAAAAAAGTGGGTTTGAAACCCACTTTTTTTCTATAATTTCAATACGATTGATTATTTTATAAATTGTATTTCCTGCGTTTCTTCAACGGTTGCCGCATTTAAGAAACCTTGGTCTTCCATCCATTGATCACTATATATTTTGCTCATATAACGGGAACCATGATCGGGAAATATAGCAACTACGTTGCTATCCTTATCAAATGTATTCAGTTCATCCAATTGTTTTAAGGCCTGCATAACCGCACCACTGGTATAACCCACGAAAATCCCTTCAGTTTTTGATATTTCTCGTGCAGTATGGGCACTTTCTGCATCCGTGACCTTAATGAACTCATCTATTGCAGAAAAGTCAGTGGCCCCGGGAATTAAGTTTTTACCAAGTCCCTCTATACGATAAGGATAAATCTCATTAGTGTCCAACTTGCCCGTCTCATGGTATTTTTTTAAAACGGAACCATAGGCATCAACACCAATTACCTTAATATTTGGATTTTGTTCCTTTAAATATCGAGCCGTTCCCGAAATAGTACCTCCCGTACCACTACAAGCCACCAAATGTGTTATTTGGCCACCAGTTTGTTCCCAAATCTCAGGACCGGTCGTCTTATAATGGGCATCCATATTCAACGTATTGAAATACTGATTTATATAAATGGAGCCTTTGGTCTCTTTATGCAATCTTTTGGCAACCTCATAATATGACCTTGGATCATCTGCACTAACATGTGCCGGACAAACATATACCTTTGCGCCCATTGAGCGTAACATATCTATTTTATCCATAGAGGATTTGGAACTAACCGCCAATATACACTCGTAACCTTTAATGATACTAGCCATGGCTATACTAAAGCCCGTATTACCGGAAGTAGTTTCTATTATAGTACTACCTTCTGTCAACAGACCTGCTTTTTCTGCCTGTTCAATAATATGCATAGCTATACGATCTTTAGAAGAATGGCCTGGATTAAAGGCTTCAACTTTAGCGTAAAAGTTACCTGTAAGGTTTTTGGCGATTTTATTTAATTTGACCAATGGTGTATTGCCCACTAGTTCTAAGATATTATTGTAAGCCCTGATCTCATTTTTCATAAGGGGGATCAATGTTTAGTTTTACACAAACGAAATGTGTAAATATTATTGCTACAAAGCTACTATTTTTTTTCAACTATGCGATTTTTCCTTCTAAATCTAGGATAAAAGCGTATTCCTTGGCTACTTCACGTAACGATTCAAACCTGCCGGATGCACCGCCATGACCAGCTTCCATGTTAATATGGAACAGTAATAAACAATCATTTTTTTTCAGTTCCCTTAATTTTGCCACCCATTTGGCCGGTTCAAAGTATTGCACCTGAGAATCGTGCAAACCTGTGGTCACTAACATATTAGGGTAATTTTGGGCCTTTACATTATCATAGGGAGAATATGATTTCATATACTCATAAAACCCCTTTTCGTTTGGATTGCCCCATTCGTCATATTCACCTGTAGTTAATGGTATAGAGTCGTCTAACATGGTAGTAACGACATCTACAAATGGAACTGCTGCAATGACCCCGTTGTAAAGGTCGGGTTGCATGTTTATGATTGCCCCCATCAAAAGTCCTCCTGCAGAACCGCCCATGGCGTATAAATGTTCCGCACTTGTCATCTTTTGTTCGATCAAGAACTTTGAACAATCTATGAAGTCGGTGAATGTATTTTTTTTATGCAGTAATTTTCCGGTTTCATACCATTTCCTACCTAAATATTCCCCTCCCCTTACATGTGCTATGGCATAGACAAAACCACGATCCAGTAAACTTAACCTGACCGTTGAAAAATAAGGGTCTATGGTTGAACCGTATGAACCATATGCATATTGGAGCACCGGTGTTTGTTCGTTTAGCTCAGTATCATTCCTATATACTATGGACATGGGCACCTTGACCCCATCACGTGCAATTGCCCATATTCTACGTTCGGTGTAATTTTCTTTCTTAAATTGCCCCCCTAGAACCTGTTGCTCCTTTTTAATTTCCTTTTCCCTAGTGCGCATGTTAAAATCTATCACCGAACTTGGTGTGGATAAGGAATTATAGGAATACCTTAAAATTTCAGTATCAAAATCTGGGTTGCTGCCCACATATGCAGTATAGGTTTCCAATTGAAAAGGCAGATAATAATCCTCGGTACCGTCCCAACGAATGATCCTAATTTTATTAAGACCGTTCTCCCTTTCGGACAGCACGTAATACTCTTTAAATATATCAATATCCTCTAACAGGACATTTTCCCTATGTGGTATGAATTCCTGCCAATTAATTGACGAGGTATTACCTTCATCAACCTTCATTATTTTAAAGTTCTCTGCCTTATCCTTATTGGTCAGGATATAGAAGTTATTTTCATAATGGAAAATGGTATACTCCAATCCACGGGTTCTAGGGGAGAAAATTTTAAACTCGCCGTCCGGATTGTCCGTAGGTAAAATTCTAAACTCGGAAGTTAGCGTGCTAAATGACCCTATGACCAAATATTTTTTTGATTTTGTACGGTAAATAAACGTACTGAAAGTTTCATCCTCTTCATGAAAAACCAGTACATCCTCTGAGGTAGGCGTACCCAGTTTGTGTTTATAAATTTTATCCGAACGTAGTGTTACGGGGTCTTTACGGGTATAAAACAGTGTTTCATTATCATTGGCCCAAACACCGCCTCCTGTGGTATTCTCTATTCTATCTTCATAAACGGTACCGGTTTCCAAATTTTTAATTTGCATAACGTACTGTCTCCTAGAAACAGTATCTACACCAAATGCAGCTAATTTATTATTAGGACTAATAGCTATACCTCCAAGGCTAAAATAATCATGACCTTTAGCCATATCGTTGCCATTGAACATAACCTCTTCAGCTGCCTCCAATGTTCCTTGATACCTTGAGTATAGAGCATATTCGCTACCAATTTCATATCGGGTGCTATACCAATATCCATTTAGTTTATAAGGTACGGAGGAATCATCTTCCTTAATACGGCCTTTCATCTCTAAAAACAAGGATTCCTGAAATTCCTTGGTATGGGCGGTAAGGGATTCGTAATAGGCATTTTCCGCATTTAAATATGAATTTACCTCTTGATCTTCTTTTTGGTTCATCCAATAATACTCATCTATACGAACATCATTGTGCTTGATCAATTCTTTGGGAATTTTCCTTGCAACCGGTGCTTTTTTGCCCTCCATAACCTATTTATCTATAAAGTGCGCAAAAATAAGACTAATTCACAGAAGCCCTAAGATTTGTAAAAGGAAAAAAGAACTGCCTTTTTATTATTTTTGCAAACAACAATAAAACAAAAATTATGTTTGGAGATATGATGGGAATGATGGGTAAACTTAAAGAAACCCAACAAAAAGTTGAGGCAACGAAGAAAAGACTGGATACCGTTACGTTAAATGAAAAATCAAGCGACGGTTTACTAAATGTTACCATAACAGCCAATAGACAAATAAAGGACATAGATATTGACGATTCTTTACTAGCGGACATAGAGCAGTTAGAAGATTATCTAATCCTCACCATTAACAAAGCTATTGAGCAGGCTACAAAGGTCAACGAAACAGAATTGGCGGCTGTTGCAAAAGAAGGTATGCCCAATATTCCTGGTATGGATTCGTTATTCAAGTAATACTGGCAAGTTTTTTGCACTGGACATATAAATTTATATTATGAAACATCTATTGGTTATACTGTTATTCCCGTTAATTATTTCTGCACAGGCAGACCTATCGATAACGGAAAATTCAAAATGGCTCACAGATTACGACACAGCTTTGTCCAAGGCAAAAAAACAAGATAAGAATATACTTCTGTATTTTACAGGAAGTGATTGGTGCCCGCCTTGTAAGATGTTAAAACAGGATTTATTTGAAACCGATGGTTTCAAGACGCTTTCTGAGAACTATATATTACTATATGTAGACATTCCAAGAAACAAGGATATCCTATCAAAGAAACAATTGGAACACAACAAGGAATTATTGGGCAAATATAACGCCCGAAAAGTCTTTCCCCTACTAAAGGTATTAAATGCAAAGGGCAAGGAACTGGATGAACTTTCAGGATATAGTATGAACGGGGTGGTAGATTCCCATCTTAATTTACTGGAAAGGAACAAATAATTTTCTTAGATATTAACAATAGAAAAAGGGCTTACACCAACAAGTAAGCCCTTTCATTTAAACAACTAAAACCAACCAATTAGTTATTTATCAATCTAAATTGAGTTCTTCTGTTTACGGCATGTTCCCTAGCTGTACAAGAAACACCATCCTTACATCTGTTCAATAATTTTGTTTCACCATAACCGTTCGCTACCAAAAGACTAGAGTTGATACCTTTGGAAATTAAGTAATCCGCAACAGCCTTAGCTCTTCTTTCGGATAAATCTTGATTGGAAGCAGCTCCTCCTTGTGAATCTGTATGTGAAGCCAATTCAACCTTAACACCAGGATTTTGAGCCAAGACAGGTAACAATCTGTTATCGATAATACTTTTTGCCTGTGAAGTCAAAGTTGCGCTACCAGAATCCCAGTTAATAGGCAATGCTTGATACTCAACCAAAGCACATTCAACTTCTTTCCAAGTTGTAAGGCCACCTTTTTTACTTAATACTTCTCTAGTAATAGTTCTAGTTTTTGCAGGTATGGTCTCTTCTACCGTATAAGCATCCTTATCCAAAACCGTTTTAGTAATCTCCTTATATTCTGCAGGAATGATTTTTTCAACAACTGTAGCCGGAGAAATCAATACTCTTTTAGTGTAAGAACCATTTGTAGAACCTAACGGTGTAGAAGTTGTAGATGCGGCATTGGCAAGAACTTGGGTTGAAACCGTTTCAAATTCCGCAGGATACCCTTTATAACACCAGTATCTACAATCGTCTGGATTACCAGATTCACAATCAGGCGCTGCAACACCTAGCTCCCATTGCGCATATGCAGGTTTAATTTCTAAAGTTTCTGAACTAGGGGAAAAAGATGCAGGAATAACTTTTAATGAATTTCCACCACCTTTAGATACGTAAGTTACAGTCTCTGTACCCCATTTAGCAGGTACTACCGTTAATACTTTTTCTTCTTCCTTTACCAACACACGTTCAGTAATTGTCTTAAATGTCGCGGGCATTGTTTTTAATATTTTATAGGAAGGGGCCGTAGTGATCGTTACAGTTTCGTTTACATACACATCTGGAGTTGTACAACGAACATAACATTTACCCGGTTCTGGATTTTCAGGTAAATCTTGTGCCATTGCAAAAGATGCGGTCAAGAATGCAATTGATAATAATACTTTTTTCATTGTAATTAGTGTTTAAAATTTAATAATGGTTATTTATTATGAATGAGATAGATATTGGTTTTTTTGATTCAAAAAGGATTGTAAATTTTATCCATATTGAAGAATTCAACCTCGTTCATTTAGTAAGACACACTATTATTTGATAGGTCACTAATTTTTTGAAAAATTATTATTTATCTTTAAAAGATATGATCAAGATCAATAAAAAAAAGGAGGGCGTTTATATTTTTAAGCTTAAATCTACCAATGGCCGCACCCTATTAAAAAGTGTTCCTTTTTCCAGTAAGGACGACTTGGATAAAACTTTGCAGGAGATTAAGACCAAGCGTAATTTAACAGCAAAAGTGTTTGAACGCAAAACCACTACTGATGGCAAATTTTTGGTTCAGTTAAAGAATTCTTTGGGCGAAACCATTGGGTCCAGCGGTCTATATTCCTCTGAAGCAGGCATGGAAAACGGCATATTAAACATAAAGAATAGTTTAAATACGGTGGACTAAAAAATTTGAAATATTAAAAAGAAACTAATTGTGATAACAATTGCTCATGCATAGCCTGGGTATAATCCAAATGCGTTACCATACGCAACTTACCCTGACCCATTCCTATGATTAGAATATCCTTTTCTTTTAATTTTTCCACAAAGTCCATGCTTGTCATGTACGATTCATCAATTTCAAAAATGACTATATTGGTTTCAATGGGCTCCACTTTTTTTATAAATGGTCTTGCAACCAAAACCTCCCCTATTTCCTTTGCTCTTTTGTGATCCTCAGCAAGACGATCTATATGATGGTCTAACGCATATATAGCTGCTGCGGCCAAAAAACCGGATTGCCGCATACCACCCCCAAATAATTTTCGTATTCGTATTGCTTGCTCCATATGCTCCTTTGTGCCCAATAACAATGAGCCTACCGGACAACCCAAACCTTTGCTCAAACAGACGCTGACCGTATCAAAAAGTTGACCATACTGCAAAGGGTTCTCTTTCTTTTCCACCATTGCATTCCATAATCGTGCTCCGTCAAGATGGTAGCCCAACTTATGTTGCTTACATACTTCACCAATTTTTTCAAGCTCATTGAAATCCCAACAAGTTCCACCACCCTTGTTGGCGGTATTTTCTACGCAGACCAAAGAGGTTAACGGACTATGATAAAAATCTGGAGGATTAATGGCCGATACTACTTGGGCAGCCGTCATGGTTCCCCTATTGCCATCTATTAACCTACACGAGACACCACTATTAAAACTTACCCCTCCACCTTCATAATTATAGATGTGGGCATATTTGTCGCAAATAAGTTGCTCCGCAGGTTGTGTGTGCAATTTTATTGCGGTTTGGTTGGTCATGGTACCACTAGGAAAAAAGAGGGCAGCCTCCATTCCAAAAAGGTGTGCTACTTTTTCTTCCAAGGCATTTACGGTAGGGTCTTCCTTAAATACGTCATCACCTACCGTTGCCGACATCATGGCATCTAACATGCCCGCCGTGGGCTTCGTTACGGTGTCACTAATAAGATTTATCTGCATAAATATTTGTTGCTAAATTTAGTGGAAACAGTCCATGCCAATTGGAGAACCATCTGGTATTGCAGGTGAAGGAATTACTTTGAACAATTCTGGATGGTCATAAAAATCTTTAATTCTTTTTACCATCTCCCCTTTAATAGGGTCCATATGTTGTTCAGGTGCAAAATTCTGTGATATCTTTCTTAACTGCGCATTTGTAATCGCATTTACCTGTGGAGCCACATTGGGGTGGTTTGCCAAATTCATGATATGTGTTAGGACCCTAAAATTAATAGTTACCTGCGCCTCGTTCAAATAGGTGTCCTTATGCTTTTTCATTAATGTATTCGCTACCAATTCGTCAAGTACCTCCTGTAATCCAATATTTTTTTGGTCGATGGATTTTTGCTGGATCAGTCTTGAAGCTCTTTCCGGATGCAATAAAAAGCCCAAGGTCATATCTGCAGCAGTTTCCACAGCGGAAAGGGCATCAAATGTAAGTCCTGTCTTCCCGTTAATAGATTCCCGTGTTCTAGGATGTCCAAAGGCACGAGGTGGAAACAATTTCAACTTATCCTTCGGAATAGCGATAACCTCCGCATTAACGGTATTTAGAATACTGGTCAGCGCATCTTTCTGCATGTCTTTATCCGCAATTTCAACAATGTTCTGGCCATCTCCTTTAACCGCATAATTATATTCCAACCCTCCAATAAGCTTTGCTACAGCCTCTGTTTGGTATCTATGAAAGAAATAAAGGGGCACAAAAACATCTTCTAATACAGCAAAGGCCTCCCCAGTTCTAATATTGTTCTCCGAAAAATTATTAATTGCCGTTTTCCTAATTTTTAGCATTTCATCCAGTTCCTTACTTACATTGGTACCGTTGTCCCATAAGTGTGCAAGAACATGTGCGCTACCTTGGGGCCTTGCATCTTGATCGGTTATAAAGCGTAGGCCGTTAGCTGTAGCTTGGTCCAAAATTTTATCCAATTCTTCTTTTTCGTTTACACCTTCAGGAAAGGTTTCATATGAATACGCAACGGAAACCTTGTCCCATTCTCCAATACCATTTTCATAGGCATTTGAAAATTCCACTTCACCATTTTGTAATGTAAATTGCGGGTGGGGATAGTCCATCACCGAAGCTTTATTGGTGGTACTGGCAGCATAATTATGCGCAAAACCAAGGGTGTGGCCAATTTCATGGGCAGATAATTGTCTAATACGTGCTATGGCCATTTGTAACATTGGTTCATAATTATCGTCCCGTTCTGCAAAAGGTTGTTTCATTAAGGCCTGTGCAATTAAAAAATCCTGCCTTATGCGCAAACTACCTAGGCTTACGTGGCCTTTCATTATTTCACCTGTACGTGGATCCGTTATACTGCTACCATAGCTCCAACCTCTGGTTGACCTATGCACCCATTGTATAACGTTGTAGCGTACATCCAATGGATCTGCATCATCTGGTAAGATCTTGACCTGAAATGCATCTTTGTAACCAATGGCTTCAAATGCTTGATTCCACCATCTACCCCCTTCCAAAAGGGCCGTACGTACCGGTTCTGGGGTACCGTTGTCCAAATAATATATTATTGGTTCTACGGCTTCGCTCAATTTGGCAGTAGGATCTTTCTTTTCAAGCCTATGTCTTCTAATGAATCTTTTTAAGATTGACGATTCTACCGGTGTAGCATAATCATAATAACTAAAAGGTGATGCTCCGGAACGCGGATCAAACTCCCGTGGTTCATAACCATCATCCGGCAAGGCTATAAAAGAATGATGCTCGGCAACGGTTATCAAATTGGCATTGGGGGCCACACTTCTAATATAACTTCCGGCAGGCTCACCTTTAAAAGTAAGTGTTACATCAAATTCTACGTTTTGCGGAAAAGCTTTTGTCCGTTCCATAGCCATGGCGCTCTTTGACTTGTCCAAACTATAAGCGCCCTGCTTAGTTCGCTTTAAACGATTGGCAACGCCATGTGCATCCTGCATTAGAAAATCGGTAATATCTATGATATAGGTGCCATTTTTATCTTCCACTATAGGAAAACCATAAAGAATAGATTTTGCAAACGCCTGTTCCACCGAGATACGTTCCAATTCATTTTCCGTATTGGCCCTGAATTTTAAATTTGGCTGCACCAAAAGCAATTTACCACCTGCCTTTTTAAAATAAACAACCTGCTCGTCGCCCAATTGGCCGCGATCCAAACCTATATCATTACTTCCTATACCACTACTTAAGGAATAGACATACAAAAATTCCTTGTTCAATTCCTTTACCTCCAAAAATATTTTATCTGTTTTTTCTTCATAGAAAAAATCAAAAAAGCCATCATACTTTTTCAGGTCATTTTTTTTATCGCTGAACTGGCCCAACATTACATTGGTTGTTACCAATAACAATATGAATAGTGGCAGGTAATTTTTTTTCATGGTCGTATAGTTTTTTCTAAAAGTATAGAAAAAGTAAGGAATACTAAAGACAACCTTATATCAAAATATGAAAAAATAGGCTTGATAAATAATGTGCCTAATTATTATTAAATATAAATTTCAACATACCAATTAATACAAATATCACACCTATAAATCATACAATATCATGTACCTTTTAGGAAAACAACTTCTATGGCAAACATTGAGAGTCAAATATTTGCATCATACCTTAGAAACCCCGATTTATATGATGAATTATATAATAGGGAAGGCAAAATTTCTGAGGTATATCAAAAATTATTCAATCTTTATGGAGAACATTCCATAAACGATTATATAAATCTGAACTCAAAGGCAAAATCCTCTTTCTTTAATCAAGGAATTACCTTTCAAGTGTACGATGACAAGACCGTACAGGAAAAAATTTTTCCTTTTGATTTGTTTCCGCGCATTATAGATGCCAATGAATGGGAAATCATAGAACAGGGCTCTATACAAAGAAGTAAAGCCTTAAATTTATTTTTATGGGACATTTATCACGACAAAAAAATTTTAAAGGATAAAATTGTTCCTTTGGACCTGATTACTTCATCCGCAAATTATCTGGATCAAATGAACGGGATCGATCCCCCGGTGGTATTTACAACCATATTTCCGGAACGGATATCATTAAACATAAAGACGGTCAATATTATGTTTTGGAAGATAATATTAGATGCCCATCTGGTGTAAGCTATGTCATATGTAATAGAACAGCACTTAAAAAAGCCTTGTTTGGGGTATTTAACCATTATAAGACCCATGCGGTAACCAATTATGCAGAAAATCTATTGGAGCTTTTGGAAACTGTAAAACCAAATGGTGTTGACGTACCCAATTGTGTAGTAATAACTCCGGGAATGTACAATTCTGCCTTTTACGAACATTCATATTTGGCCAAGACTATGGGCGTTGAACTTGTTGAAGGTAGGGATCTTTTTGTGGAGAACGATTTTGTCTATATGAAGACCATTAAAGGTCCGGAAAAGGTAGATGTAATCTATAGAAGAATTGATGATCAATTCATTGACCCGTTGGAATTTAAACCGGATTCTTCCTTAGGGGTACCCGGTTTGTTCGCCGCATACAAAAAAGGAAATGTAACCTTAGCTAATGCACCGGGTACCGGGGTAGCAGATGATAAAGCGGTTTACACCTACATGCCACAGATTATAAAATATTATTTAAACGAGGAACCTATTTTAAATAATGTACATACCTACCATTGTAGTAGGCCAGATGAATTGAAATATGTGCTAGAGAACATACAGGAACTGGTCATTAAACCTGTGGACGAAGCGGGCGGTTATGGCATTTCCATTGGAAATAGACTGACCACGGACGAAATAGCGGAAGTAAGGAAGGTCATTAAGGATAATCCTCGCAAATACGTGGCGCAGCCCATCATGTCATTATCGGTACACCCTACCTATATAGATGAAACAGAATCTTTTGAACAAAGACATGTGGACCTAAGAACATTTACGGTTTTAGGTAAGGACAAGGAATTTGTATTAAAAGGAGGGTTAACACGTGTAGCGCTAAAAAGGGGGAATTTAATCGTAAACTCCTCTCAAGGTGGAGGATCAAAGGACACATGGGTTCTAAAAAAATAAAAACTATATGTTAGCAAGAGTAGCCAATAACCTTTTTTGGATGGGTCGTTATATAGAACGATCGGAACACATAGCACGGTATTTAAACGTAAACTATTTTTCTTCCTTGGATGCACCCAACCAAAAATCGCAAAATAGACAATTTGTACTCCGTTCCATGATGTTTATGGTTGGCAACCCAGTAAACGATGAAGATCAAATTTTAAATGAAGCCGATATTTTGTATAAAATAGGTCTTGATCCCAATTACAGTTTTTCAATTCTGAACAATGTAAAATACGCAAGGGAAAATGCAAATAGCGCTCGCGATTTAATATCAACGGAACTCTACGAAGCCATAAATAAGTTTTACCATTTTGTAATAAATTACCCTGCAGAGGTTTATGTTAAAAATGGCCTGCATGACTTCACCAATAATATTACGGAGATGACTGCGGTACTAAGAGGTAAAATAAGGGGAACTTTATTACATGATGCCACCTATGCTACTATTTTAATGGGGGTGAATATTGAAAGAGCCACCCAGATTACTCGTATGATAAATGCAAAATATAACGATGCCCTAATGGCACAAGGCAGTTATGGCGATAAATTCAGCAAGAGTTTTGAATGGACCACTTTATTAAAATGCGCAGAGTCATATGATATGATGCGTAGGTATTACAAAAAAGCACCAACAAGCATTTCAACGTTAGAATTTTTGATTTTAAATCCTAATTGTCCTAGATCGGTAATGAACGCGCTTAATCAAGTAAATGAACATGTAAAGGTATTGAACCCTGAAAAACGATATAACAAGGATTCTACAGCATTTTTAATTGGTAGGGTCAGGTCAGAATATGAGTTTAAATATATCGAAGAAATTGAGAATGATATAAAATCCTTTATTGAAAATATTCTGAACAGTTTGGATAAGATCAGTAATAAGGTAGATGCAGAGTTTTTTAATTATTAAACAGCACAAAACAAGTACCTTTGCCATGATGCCGAACAAATATGAAATTACCTATACCGCAGAAAATCATTATGACCATTGGGTATATGATGCATATTGGCAATTCCTTATTATACCCATGGAAAACCAAAGTCAATTTGGTGTTGAAATAGAATTTTATAATTCACTTTACGCAAATATTGAGTATTCTACCAATGGCTATGGTTTTAAAACCATAAGAATACACCCTAAAAAGAAGTTTGACAACATATCCTTCAAAGCCAATTTTGAATTTTTCAAGAAAGAAGAAAATCCATTTAACTTTCCATTAGATCTGGATATTTTAAAAGGTTACAAAATGCTTGAAAAACTTGATTTTAAAATAAGTTTTGAACGTTTTTTGAAAGCCACTCAATTTACCCAATTGGAGAAAGCACATGAAACCATGTTTATCTTTGACCCCAAAACATCTATTTTTGACAATCTTCAAGCCCTTAACGACTGGACCTTTAAATTTATACAGTTTAAAACTGGTGTAACAGATGTTGACACTTTGCTGACGGAAATTGTGTCAATAAAACAAGGTGTTTGTCAAGATTTTACGCATTTGTTCTGTGCATTGGCCAGAAAAAACGGGGTTCCTACCCGGTACGTATCAGGTTACTTAAACCAGGGAAGCGGTTTTTTTGGCGATTCTCAGATGCATGCTTGGGCAGAAGCATATATTCCTGAAATTGGCTGGAAAGGTTTTGACCCTACCAATAATATTTTGGCGAACATTAATCATATTAAAGTCTGTCACGGCAAGGATTATAATGATTGCGCCCCATTAAAAGGTGTAGTATATTCACAAGGAAGAAACCAGACTTCGCATACGGTAACCGTTCAAAGTCAACAATAGGTATTGTAAAAATTACTTCCCAAAGTATATAAAAGAGTCTTACTTTTACCTAAAATTTAAATTTATGAACATTACTACAGACCACTACAAAGGTCTTATAGATCGCCTTGGTGCGTTAAGGAGGTATCTTTGACATTGATGCCAAATTAATAGAAATAGAGAATGAACAGGAAAAGACCTTGGCCCCAGATTTCTGGAACAATCCACAGGAGGCCCAGGCACATATGAAATATATCCAATCCAAAAAGCAATGGGTAGATGATTACAATGCAGCAGAAGCCATTATTGCAGAATTGGAGGTATTGATAGAATTTCATCAAGAAGGCGAGGTTTCTGAAGATGAGGTAGCTGATCAATATGAAAAAGCCCTTAATGTTCTTGAAAAAATGGAATTCAAGAATATGTTATCTGAAGAAGGTGATGAATTGCCTGCAGTCCTACAAATAACCGCAGGTGCCGGTGGTACCGAAAGTTGTGACTGGGCGGCAATGCTCATGCGTATGTATATGATGTGGGCAGAAAAAAATGGATTTAAGATCAAGGAGCTCAATTATCAAGAAGGAGATGTAGCCGGTATAAAGACCGTAACGTTGGAGATAGATGGAGAATTCGGCTTTGGTTGGCTTAAAGGAGAAAACGGTGTACATAGATTGGTGCGTATTTCCCCTTTTGATAGTAACGCAAAACGGCATACTTCTTTTGTATCCGTATATGTATACCCTTTGGTAGATGATAGCATTGAGGTGGATGTCAACCCAGCGGATATTACGATTACTACCGCAAGATCCAGTGGTGCAGGTGGTCAAAACGTAAACAAAGTGGAAACCAAAGTACAGCTAACCCACCACCCAACGGGAATTCAGATTTCATGTTCAGACAGTAGAAGCCAGCATGACAACAGGGCTACGGCAATGAAGATGCTCAAATCGCAATTATATGAAATAGAATTGCGTAAAAAAATGGAAGCCAGGCAAGAAATAGAATCGTCTAAAATGAAGATTGAATGGGGTTCGCAAATTAGAAATTATGTCATGCACCCTTATAAACTGGTAAAAGATGTGCGTACCGGGGAAGAAACCGGAAATATTGACGCCGTAATGGATGGTGATATAGATAGGTTCTTAAAAGCCTTTTTAATGATGATGGGCCAAAAAGAGGAAGAGTAACACTTTTAAGGTTTACTGATGTTTTCCTATATTGTAAATTAAGTATATATAGTAAAAATACCATGATTAAGATCTACCATAATCCCAGATGTAGAAAATCTAGGGAAGGCCTTGAAATTTTAGAAAATTCTGGCAAGAAATTTGAAGTAATTAGATATCTGGATGATGTCCCAACGAAGAAGGAACTTAAAGAAGTAATCAGCTGCCTGGACATTAAACCTATAAATTTGGTGAGGAAGTCAGAGTCAATTTGGAAGGAAAAATTTAAAAATAGACCATTGAGCGATGAAGAAATAATAGATGCAATGATATCCTATCCTAAACTAATAGAAAGGCCAATCGTTATTAAGAACAATAGTGCCGTTATTGGTAGACCACCAGAAAATATATCCAATCTAATTAATGGAGGTTTAAATAGACCGTAAATATCTTAACAAATAATTAACCAAACACGGTTAAACCTAATTGAAAAATTATAATCAAAGCACATGAAAAAAGTAGCAAAATTCAGTAGTCTTAAGTTCTTGATCTTACTGTCGGTTCTATTTGCAGGTAGCGAGCTATATGCCCAATACGGATATGGTAGCGGTTATGGTTACGGCTCTAGGGGTGGTTATGGTTATGGCAGACAAAGAAGTTCCATACCGCAAGCTCAGGAGACCCAAAAAGAACCAGAGCCCAAAACTGCAGAGGAATTGGTAGATGGTGAAATGCCTAGAATTACAGAAGCTCTTGGATTAAATGAATTTGAGCAGGCAGTTTTAAGTTCGGTACTTAAAAAATATGTACAAGAACGAATAGAAGCTCAAATATTAAAGCTTCCTCCAGAAAAAATGAGGGAAGTTTATGATAATATTACAAAAAGACAGGACGAGGAATTAAAGGCTGGACTACCGTTAGAAAAGTACGAAGCCTTTGTTGCTTTACAAAAAGATGGTGTATCAAAAACACTGAAGAAAAAAAAGAAAAAAACTAAACGAAAGAAACCTAAAAATTAATTTGATGAAAAAACTTTTTCCCTTACTCCTAATTTTAGCTTTACAACCAATATTTAGCCAAACACCTCAAGGAGAAAGGGGAAGAGGCAATGGACAGGGGCCACGAGACGCTACACCCATTAAAATTACAGGAAAAGTACTGGACAAGGAAAACGACATTCCCTTGGAGTATGCCACCCTTGTATTGCAAAGTGTGGAAAACCCTGATCAAATTTCGGGTGGAATAACCGATTTGGACGGTAATTTTAATGTAGAGGCCAAGCCTGGCAAATACAATATTTCCATAGAATATATTTCATATAAGACATACAGGTTACCCAACCAAACCTTGACAGCATCTACAGATCTTGGCACCATAAGACTTGCCTTGGACGTTGCTCAGTTAGATGCCGTAGAAGTGGTAGGTGAGAAAACGACGGTAGAGGTTCGTTTGGATAAAAAAATATACAATATAGGTAAAGACCTTACCAATAGTGGTGCTACGATTACGGACGCCCTTAACAATGTACCTTCTGTAGATGTAGATGTAGAAGGCGCCATTAGCCTAAGGGGTAACGAAAATGTACGTATCTTGATAAATGGTAAACCATCTGCATTGGCAGGCTTTGGTTCTACAGATGCCCTTACTCAACTACCTGCGGACGCTATAGAAAAAGTTGAAGTAATTACCAGTCCGTCTGCCCGGTATGATGCCGAAGGAACAGCCGGTATTTTGAACATAATTCTTAAAAAAGAAAAAACTTTAGGCTTCAACGGCTCGGTAAATACGACCATTGGATACCCTGTTAATAGTGGTATAACCGTGAATGCCAATTTACGTACAGATAAATTTAATATTTTCAATACTACAGGTTATAGCTATAGAGATGCCCCTGGAAATGCATTTTTTGACAACACCTATACGTCAGGTAGTTTTGATAGAATTATAGAGGATAGGGAATATAATAGAATGCGTAAAGGCTTTAATACCAACCTTGGTCTTGAATATTTTATAACCGAAGAATCCTCTATTACCGGTAGTGTTTTTTATAGAACATCAGACAGTGAGGATAGTACGGAAAATACCAATCAACGATTTATTGATAGTGCAATAAGCAGTGAAACTTTTAGGACGGAGGATGAAACTGAAGATGATGAAAACTACCAATTCTCACTTAATTATGTGAATAACTTAGATGATGATGGTCAAAAATTAACGGTAGACCTTCAATACTCCAAAGGTGAAGAAACTAAATTTTCTATTATAGAAGAAAACAACACGGTACCTAACCAAAATTTGCTAGTACTTGAAAATGTATATGAGATTGAATCTGAAAACGAATATTTGGTACAAGCGGATTATGTATTGCCAATGGGTGATTCCCAATTTGAGGTCGGATATAGGGGCACGTTTGAAGAAGATGTAACGGATTATAGATTAGATTCCCTAAATCAATCTACCAATCAATTTGATATCAATGAAAATTTAACCAACATGTTCACCTATACAGAAAACGTAAATGCCCTGTATACACAATACGGTAATAAATTTGGAAAGTTTTCATTTCTTTTAGGCTTGCGTTTAGAGAATACCCAGCTAAAAGGTCAATTGGATTCTGAATTTGACACTACAGAATTGGAAGAGCAATTAGGTGTTGATGTAGATGTTAATTTCGATAAAAATTATTTAGGCCTGTTCCCTACCCTGAACTTTATTCTAGAAATTGCCGAAAATGAAAATATTTCGTTGGGTTATAATAGAAGGATAAATAGGCCTAGAGGTTGGTTTGTAAATCCTTTTCCTTCGCGTTCAAGTAGAACCAATATTTTTCAAGGTAACCCAGATTTAAATCCAGCATTTTCCAACGCTTTTGACCTAGGCTATCTAAAACGATGGGATAAGCTAACATTGACCTCATCTATTTATTACCAAAGAGAAACCGACTCATTTGAGAGAGTACAGGAAGAAACGGGACAAACTACTACAGATGGTATAGAAATCATTAGGTCCATTCCTATAAACCTTTCTACAAATGACAGAATAGGTCTTGAGGCAGGTATGATGTATAACCCCACTAAGTGGTTACGCTTAAACTCTAGCTTTAACTTCTTTCAATTTTCTACAGAAGGTATGTTCAATGGTATTGATTATGGTGCCAACAATACAAGTTGGTTTGCCAGATTTAGCTCAAAAGTATCTTTACCATCTAAAATAGATTGGCAAACAAATGCTTTTTATAGAGGTCCGTCACAAAATGCTCAGACAGAAAGCAAGGGTATATTTTCTTTGAACCTAGCTTTTAGTAAGGACATT
Organism: Maribacter confluentis; assembly: GCF_030505015.1. Classification (NCBI taxonomy): domain Bacteria; kingdom Pseudomonadati; phylum Bacteroidota; class Flavobacteriia; order Flavobacteriales; family Flavobacteriaceae; genus Maribacter; species Maribacter confluentis. The sequence continues at coordinate 3,936,343 of NZ_JAUKUC010000001.1, read as the reverse complement.
TTAGATGATAACGGAACCATATCTATGAATGTAAGCGATTTATTGAACTCAAGAAAAAGAAGGTCTTTTACAGAAACCGAGTTCTTTACTTCTGAGAGTGAATTTCAATGGAGAAGAAGACAAATTACCTTAGGGTTTGTATATCGATTTAATCAACCTAAAGAAAGGAATAGAAACGGGCGAGGCAATGGTCCCGGTGAAGGTGGCGAAGAAGAAATTGAAGGTTAATAAAATTTATAGATATAAAAAAAGAAGCCAATTGGCTTCTTTTTTTGTTTTAATATATTGTATCTCTAAGCCTCTCTTGCAGCCTTCTTTTTATCGCGTCTTTCTTTTAGCAATTCAATAATGTTTCCACCTAACCAGTAAGGGACAACAAATAATAACAAAAACATCATCAGCCAAAAACCAATGGTCAATATGGTTAAAAAAGCTAAAAATCCTAAATATTGGTCAAATTCAAACATATCTTATTCCTTATATTTTACAAAGATACCATAATCGAATTATTTTTTGCAAACGTTAAGCGAAATAAATTTCAGTATTACTAACAATCTTGTCACCATTAAAATAAATGTATACCTTATTTTTGAAGTCAATTAATCAAATTAACCTAAGATTCAATAAAATATAAATATCATGGAGTTTAGAATCGAGAAAGATACCATGGGTAACGTAGAGGTACCTAAGGATAAATATTGGGGCGCACAGACAGAGCGTTCACGAAATAATTTTAAAATAGGCCCTACTGCATCTATGCCGTTAGATATAGTTTATGGCTTTGCCTATTTAAAAAAATCCGCAGCATATGCCAATTGTGAACTTGGCGTCCTAGCGGTCGAAAAAAGAGATTTAATCGCACAAGTCTGCGATGAAATTTTAAAAGGTAAACATGATGACCAGTTTCCTTTGGTTATTTGGCAAACAGGTTCTGGAACACAAAGTAATATGAACGTCAATGAAGTTATTGCCAATAGGGCCCATGAAATTGCCGGTAAAGTCATTGGAGAAGGCGATAAGACTATCCAACCTAATGATGATGTCAACAAATCGCAGTCCTCTAATGATACCTTCCCTACCGGTATGCATATTGCAGCCTATAAAAAAATTGTGGAGGTTACCATACCAGGAGTAACTCAATTAAGGGATACCTTACAGAAGAAGTCCAAAGAATTTAAGGATGTGGTCAAGATTGGGCGAACCCATTTAATGGATGCAACTCCCCTAACCCTTGGCCAAGAATTTTCAGGTTATGTATCTCAATTGGACCATGGCTTAAAAGCTTTAAAAAACACCTTATCCCATTTAAGTGAGCTGGCTCTTGGAGGCACTGCTGTTGGTACCGGACTCAATACACCGGAAGGATATGATGTTCTTGTAGCCAAATACATTGCCGAATTTACGGGAATGCCATTTATTACCGCAGAAAATAAGTTTGAGGCACTAGCCGCCCATGATGCCATAGTTGAAAGCCATGGTGCTTTAAAACAGCTTGCCGTATCCTTGAACAAAATAGCGAACGATATAAGGATGATGGCCTCAGGTCCCCGTTCTGGAATTGGTGAAATTATAATTCCCGCCAACGAACCTGGCAGTTCTATAATGCCGGGAAAAGTGAATCCTACACAGTGTGAAGCTTTGACAATGGTGTGTGCTCAGGTAATGGGTAATGATGTGGCAATTAGTGTTGGCGGAACCCAAGGACATTATGAGTTAAATGTATTTAAGCCTATGATGGCGGCAAACATTTTACAATCTGCACAATTGATCGGTGATGCTTGTGTAAGTTTTGAGGAACACTGTGCGGCCGGTATAGAGCCCAATCATGAAGTTATAAAACAATTATTGAACAATTCGTTAATGTTGGTAACTGCATTAAATACCAAGATTGGATATTATAAAGCTGCAGAAATTGCAAACACTGCCCATAAAAACGGGACTACATTAAAAGAGGAAGCAGTAAATCTGGGCTATGTAAGTGCAGAGGATTATGATAACTGGGTTAAACCGGAAAATATGGTGGGCAGTTTAAAGAAATAAGCAGAACACCCTCTTAAATACAAAAAGGCGACCAAATTGGTCGCCTTTTTTATTTTTTTGAAGAAATTTTATTTTAAAACAAATTTAGAAGTTCCCAATAATTTCAATTGGTCATCATATACGTTCACCATATAATTACCATCCTTAAAATCTCCGGCAGGCTTATTAATGTAATCACACACATCCAAAGATTTGTTTTCAAAATAAAAATTGGTCTGTTTGCTATACGTAACGGAAGCACCATTATCATTAGTCTGGGAATTACTACCACCTAAAACATTGCCCTGTGGATCCAACACTTCTAAATAAAATGTTCTATCACCAGCTTGTGCAATAATATTATCGGCAACAGTAAAACAGATTTTAAATTTATCCGTAGCCCTTGCACGTTGGGTTGAGACCAATTTACCGCTATTTCTTTCCTTAACTGCATCTACATTAAATTTAGATAAGTTCAAAGCAGAACCTTTTTCAACAACTTGGGCCAAGTTGGTATTCTGTACTACTAATGAATCATTGAAAACAGTTTGTTTTTCCAACTCTACATAAGTACTATCTCTTTGCATTGCGATCATTGAGTTAGATCTTGTTAAAGAATCAACCTGCTTTAATAATTGCTCTCTCTCCGCTTTCAATACACTTACTTGTCTTCTATATCTTGACAAGGAACTAATATCAGCCTTCATCGTTTTAACAGAGTCAATATATTTTGCAATATTGTCCCTTGCACTTACCAACTCCTCATTAGTAGCATTGCTTTCCAATATAGCTTTGTCATATTCAGATTTTAAGCTATTTAAATCTTCGACTACCAATTCCTTTTCTTTAGAAAGAACAACTTCTGTCTTTTTCTTATCTTGATAAAGACTAACTGTGTAAATGATAGTTCCTAAAAGCACAACGCCTAAAAGGGCGGTTAAAACTTTTAAACCATTGTTATTTTTTGTTTCGGTCATAATTGTAAATTTAATAAAGTGTCTGTTTGTTAAGGTTATATACGAGTGGTTTTAAAATTTAGACTTTTTAAACGTTAAATTAATTTGGGATAAAATCCTCAAACCCTAATGAATCGTCTATCTTAGAGCTAATTTAACAAATAAATATCTACTGTGTTAACAATAGTAGCATTACCATTAAAAAATGTTCATAATTTTACGATTTTAAAGAGGGTTCCCTACAATAAGAGACATACTTTAATCATACAAAACTGAATTTTATAACAGCAATATATTACAGACCGGAAATGCAAATAACAATTTAAATACTATATGATGATAACTAAAAATTTACTTTTAATGGTATTGGCCTCCATCCTTATAATAGGATGTAAGGAAGATAAAAAACAGCCCAATACCAGTTCAGATACTATTGAGGAAGATGTGTCACAATCTACAGGTACAATAGAAAGGAATGTGCAAATAATTCCTATTGAACATGCTACAGCGGTTATTGAATGGGGAGAAACTACAATTTATATTGACCCAACAGGTGGTGCCGCTGCTTTTGAAGGGCAAAAGAAACCAGATATAATTTTAGTTACAGATATTCATGGCGACCATTTTAATTTAGAAACATTGGAAGCCCTAGATACTTCTTCCGCAACCTTTGTAGTGCCTCAAGCCGTAGCGGATGATATGCCAGAGCAATATGCCCAGCAATTGGAAATATTGAACAATGGGGAAAATAAAGAGCTTTACCAAGTAGGTATAGAAGCTATACCAATGTACAATTTAAGGGAAGAGGCCAAAAACTTTCATGTAAAGGGACGTGGAAATGGATATGTGCTTACATTGGATGATCAACGTATCTATTTCTCTGGTGATACAGAGGATATTCCTGAAATGCGCTCATTAAAAAATATTGACAAGGCCTTTATCTGCATGAACCTACCTTACACCATGACCGAGGAAAGTGCCGCCGCTGCAGTATTGGATTTCAAACCAAAACAAGTCTATCCTTACCATTATAGAGGTAGACCGGACGTTAGTGATGTAGAAAAATTTAAAAATTTGGTAAATGCAGCCAATCAAGATATTGAAGTTGTACAATTGGATTGGTACCCTAACGAGGAATATTAGAAAAACGACATTCTAAAAACCAAAAAGCCCGCAATTGCGGGCTTTTTGTTATCTAATAAGTTTTTTGTATTTGATTCGCTTTGGCATTAAATCCCCTCCAAGTCGTTTTTTCTTGTTCTCTTCATAATCTGAAAAAGAGCCCTCAAAAAAGTAAACTTGGGAATTACCTTCAAAAGCCAAAATATGTGTACAGATACGATCTAAGAACCATCTATCGTGCGAAATAACTACAGCACATCCTGCAAAATTCTCCAAACCTTCTTCTAAGGCACGAAGCGTATTTACATCCAAGTCGTTGGTAGGCTCATCCAATAATAGCACGTTGCCTTCTTCCTTGAGTGTCATGGCCAAGTGTAAGCGGTTACGCTCACCACCGGATAACATACTAACCTTTTTATTTTGTTCACTTCCAGAGAAATTGAACCTACTTAAATAGGCCCTGGAATTCACCTGTTTACCGCCCATCATGACCAGTTCTTGCTCGTCGCTAAAATTTTGCCAAATGGTTTTATCTGGATCTATGTTGGAATGACTTTGGTCAACATAGGCAATTTTAGCCGTATCCCCAGTAATAAACTCTCCTTTATCCGGAGTTTCCTCACCCATTATCATTCTGAAAATTGTGGTCTTACCCGCACCATTAGGTCCAATTATCCCAACAATTCCCGCTTGGGGTAATTTAAAATTCAGATCTTCGTACAACAATTTATCATCATATGCCTTACTTACCCCATTGGCCTCAATAACATTTGTTCCCAGACGGGGTCCGTTTGGAATATAAATCTCCAGTTTTTCATCAAGCTGTTTTTGGTCTTGGCTCATCAGCTTATCATAATTCTTTAAACGAGCCTTTTGCTTGGTCTGCCTACCTTTTGCCCCTTGACGAACCCATTCCAATTCTCGCTCCAATGTTTTCTGTCTTTTGGAAGCCGTTTTACTTTCCTGGGCCAAACGTTTGGATTTTTGATCTAACCAAGAGGAATAGTTCCCCTTCCAAGGAATGCCTTCTCCCCTATCCAATTCAAGGATCCAACCGGCAACATTATCCAAAAAATACCTATCATGGGTAACGGCTATGACCGTACCCTTATATTGTGCCAAATGATGTTCCAGCCAATGTACCGATTCTGCATCCAAGTGGTTTGTAGGCTCATCCAATAAAAGAATTTCAGGTTCCTGCAACAACAATCTGCATAATGCCACCCTTCTTCTTTCCCCTCCGGACAATACCGCTATTTTTTTATCGGGTTCTGGCGTACGTAGGGCATCCATGGCAATTTCCAGTTTGGTATCCAATTCCCAAGCGTTGGCAGCATCAATTTTATCCTGCAATACCGCCTGTTGATCCATTAATTTCTGCATTTTATCCGCATCCTCATATACCTCTGGAAGACCAAACATATCATTGATCTTATTGTATTCATCCAGAATGGCAACGGTTTCCGCTACACCTTCCTTTACAATTTCCAATACGGTCTTGTTTTCATCCAATTCGGGCTCTTGCTCCAAATAGCCCACTTTGTAGCCGGGAGAGAATACTACATCCCCTTGAAAATTTTTATCGACCCCGGCAATAATCTTCAACAAGGTTGATTTACCGGACCCGTTCAGTCCCAAAATACCTATCTTGGCACCGTAAAAGAAACTTAAATAAATATTCTTTAATACCGGTGTATTGGCATTTTTATAGGTTTTCGTAACTCCTGACATGGAGAAGATTACCTTCTTATCATCTGACATAAAATACTGTATTAATTGAATTATTATAACCCTGTAGATATTTTATACCCACAGTTGAACCAAGAAGTCCTAAACCCTGCCTTTAAGTGCGTTGAAAACCCAGGCAATGGCAAAGAAACCTATACCTACGGAAGCAAACCCCCATCCTGCAACATCATCATAACGAAAAGCGCCTAATGCGATCAAGGCCAAGCCTACAAATATCATAATAAAAGTGGCCCATGCGAGCACTGTGTTCTTGTTCATGTTCTATTGAATTATAAATTAAGCGAACTTCAAATATCGTAAATTTTAAAACATCTGTCCAATTTTAACTATGCTATTATTCAAAGGGGAAAACAATTCCTGTTTTACTCCTTACGGTATCCATAATTTCTATTAAATCCAAGCTGTTCTTATGGCTCCATAAACTACTTTCCTTTTTTCCTGAGTTTAGGCAAGTATGTACCTCTTCAATTTCATGTGTATAGCCTTTTCCAAGCTTACCTACTTCATTTACAGTAGAGTCTCCATCAATTTCCAAGGTATATCCTGTTGTTTCATGCCATCTTGGATGAATATAGAGAGATCCCTTGCTACCTGCAATTTCTGCTTTCATTTCAGAATTGGTGTTTAAACCGCTATAAAGCATAGCCTGGGCTTTTTCATAACTAAAAATCATACTGACCTGCATTTCTACCCCAGTTTTATAAAAATGTGCAGAAGCTTTGATATCCTTGGGCATACCCAATAACAAATACGATAGAAATATGGGATAGATACCAATATCCAATAACGAACCACCGGCAAGAGATGTATTCAAGAGCCTGCCTTTTTCATCCCTATCCAATGCATAGAAAGCAAAGTCTGCATGTAAATATCCAATATCGCCAATACTACCATCGTCTACCATTTCCTTGACTTTTTTAATGGTTGGGTTAAACCTGCTCCATAAGGCTTCCATTAAAAAAACATTTTGTGCCCTTGCCACCTGAAACATTTCCTTGACCTGATCTTTATTGACCCCAATAGGTTTTTCACAGAGTACATTAATACCATGGTTCATGGCGGCTATACTGAGTTCTGCATGAGAAGTGTGCGGTGTGGCTATATATACGACATCTACCGTATTACTTTTAAACAGCTCCTCATAACTTCCATAAGCATTTGGCGCTCCGTAAATTGCCGCAAAGCCCTTTGCCTTTTCCAAATCTCTTGAAGCTACCGATACCAGCTCACCACCACGGACCAATGCCAAATCCTTTGAAAAACTATGTGCTATATTTCCGGCACCAACTATACCCCATTTAATCATACTTTCTATTTTTGTTGCATGTACACCAAAATTAACTTCTTATCTTTATCCGAAGAAAAGAAATTAAGCTAATGGATTTAAAATTCAATCAGAACGAAGATAAGAATAAGTTGTTATTATCAGACTTACGGCGCAAACTGGCAGAAGTCCAATTAGGAGGAGGAAAGGCAAAAATTGCCAAGCAGCACGACCAAGGCAAAATGACGGCCAGAGAGCGTATAGACTATCTTTTGGACCCAAAATCTGAACGAATTGAAATTGGCGCCTTTGTAGGAGAAGGTATGTATAAAGAACATGGTGGCTGCCCTTCTGGCGGTGTTGTCATAAAAATTGGATATGTAAAAGGAAAGCAATGTATCGTAGTAGCCAATGATGCGACTGTAAAAGCAGGCGCATGGTTCCCTATTACCGCAAAAAAAAATCTACGTGCCCAAGAAATTGCCATTGAAAATAGATTACCGATCATTTACTTGGTAGATAGCGCCGGGGTATACCTACCCATGCAAGACGAAATTTTTCCCGACAAGGAACATTTTGGAAGAATATTCAGGAACAATGCTATAATGAGCAGTATGGGTATTACCCAAATATCTGCCGTAATGGGAAGTTGTGTTGCAGGTGGTGCGTACTTGCCTATAATGAGTGATGAGGCATTGATCGTCGATAAAACGGCAAGTATATTTTTGGCAGGTAGTTACCTGGTAAAAGCGGCCATAGGTGAAAGTATTGATAATGAAACCTTGGGCGGCGCTACTACCCATTGTGAAATTAGTGGTGTTACCGATTATAAAGCTAAAGATGATGCAGCAGCATTGGACACTATTAAAAATATTATGGATAAAATCGGTGATTTTCCTCGAGCTGGTTTTAACCGAAAAAAAAGCATGAAACCCCAAGAGAATCCAGAGGATATATACGGCATATTGCCCGGTTCAAGAGCGGAGCAATATGATATGATGGAAATCATTAAACGGTTGGTGGACAATTCTGAATTTGAAGAATACAAAGCCGGATACGGACAAACCATATTGACCGGATATGCCCGTATAGATGGCTGGGCGGTAGGTATCGTTGCCAATCAAAGAAAAGTGGTCAAGACCAAAAAAGGGGAAATGCAGTTTGGCGGAGTCATTTATTCCGACTCTGCAGATAAAGCGACACGATTTATTGCCAATTGCAATCAAAAGAAAATTCCGCTGGTGTTTTTACAGGATGTTACCGGTTTTATGGTAGGTAGTAAAAGTGAACATGGCGGAATCATTAAAGATGGTGCCAAAATGGTAAATGCGGTTAGTAACTCCGTCGTGCCAAAATTCACTATCGTAATAGGAAATAGCTACGGCGCAGGAAACTATGCCATGTGCGGTAAAGCCTATGACCCTAGGTTAATCGTTGCTTGGCCAAGCGCAGAATTAGCTGTAATGAGCGGAAACTCTGCTGCAAAAGTTCTTTTACAAATTGAGAAGGCTTCATTGAAAAAGAAAGGTGAAACCATCACTGAGGAAAAAGAAACGGAGCTTTACGATAAGATAAAGAAAAGATATGACAATCAAGTTTCTCCATATTACGCGGCATCGAGATTATGGACCGATGCTATTATAGACCCCAAAGACACCCGTAAATGGATATCAATGGGTATTGAAGCTGCAGACCATGCACCTATCGAGAAGCCTTTTAATATGGGGGTTTTACAGGTTTAAATTGATTAGATATAATTTTTTGATGATTGGGAAATAATTTCCATTATTTCCCAAACTTATTTCTGGCCACAATGGAAAGGAGAGCCCTATTGATATTTTTTTCGGACATTTCAGTGATCTGTATTGTTTCTTTTTGCGAAGATCTTCCATAATCATAATACACCGTGGTTTTAAGATAGGTAGGGTCAAAACCTTTATTTCCAAGATATTTTAAATTCACTTTCCAGACACCTTCTTGTGTTTCATCAATTAAAAATTGCTTACAAGAATAGCCCTTGATCTTTTCATCATAAATGCGTTCAGATTCATTTTCCAAACTATGGCTCCACGTAAAATAACGCGCTTGCGGATTTACAAATTGCAAGTCAAATTCCGCCTCACTGTTATTCCACTCAAAAAGTATACGTATACCGCCAATATCCCCATCTATCCGATCTTCATTGGATATGGATAATTGGTCTGCATGTAAAGCCATAAGATTCGTAGTTTCGGTATCCATAACGGCATCTATACCGTCTTCTATAGGGGCTATAGTATCCAATTTTCTAAAACTTTTGTATCTGGCATAAATACCCAAACCTTTTTGGTATTGTTTATTTACTACGTACATATTGGCAAGATCTCTATAGGATTGTGTATATCTTGGTCTTAAAACAAAGATCTTTTTATACAATGATAATGCTTCACCAACCCTATTTTGATTTTCATATAAATACGCAAGCCCTTTTAATGCATTAGGATTATCCTCAAATTTTTGCAAAAGTTTGGTTTCAATTTGGCCTATAAAATCATTAGTAGATTTCTCATTAAAATGTTTTAAGGCAGTCAAGTAAAAGTATGGTGAACTGCCATATATTTTTTCTTGTTCCAGAAAGACCTCCATAAGTTTATTATTACTAAGCGCTTCATCCATTTTGGTAATATAAATAGGATCAGATCGCTTTAACGAACTGGTTGCCATGGACTCATTGTACTTATTGTTCCTTAACTTGGCCTGATCATAAGGTTTATCGGAACCTTCTTCCCGCTTTAAGAACTTTCCTTTTGTATTGATAATGATTACCCCGCCACTGGCAATATTCCCATATTTAATTGAACCTTTTAAACCTGGGATTATCGCAATTCTATCTATACTGCTTAAATCTAAAAAATCTGGAGTCTCCGTAAATATTACCCCATCTATCTCAAATATTGGGGGGCGTGGGTTTTCCAAGGAACCTCCGCCCCTTAACAGCACGGTATTTCCATCTCCACGTCTTAAACCGGGCAGTACACCAATTAAGGCATCGGCGAGGTAAATAGCACTACTATTAATACTGGCACCATCGACAAAATTCATTTCATACCCTGCATTTTCCGCATCTATAAAACCATATGCAGTGCGTATGATACTTTTTTTGGTAGCGTATTCAATAGCCATGGATTCTTGACCTTTTAATTTTTTCCGCTCTACGGTTACCTCATCCAATTCCTGAACAACGGGTAACAGCTCTATATTTAATATCTTGGTCACATCCTCCACAATAATCTCTACCGTTTTCATGCCCATATAACTAAAGACCAAAATATCCCGGGGACTAGCAATAACTGCATATTTACCATTACTGTCTGTTTGTATACCTGAAGATGATCCTTTTAGAGAAATATTGGCATTAGGTAAAGGAGCGCCATAAGATGTTACAACACCCTTAATTTCTGTTTCACGGGTTTGTGACCATACGGTTAAAGAACTAAAAAAAATTATAAGGGCTAAAAAAGATTTCATAAATAGTGTTTGCCTTAAATATATTACAATTTTTCCTACAAATGGATTCAGACACTGTTTTAAGATTCAATTACCCTGATGCCCTTTTACCCTTGGAATCAACAAAAGTTCTGTTTGTCTACCATTTACATATCTAAAGCCTTCCTCACCATAATAACCGGCTTCTTCAAGCATAATACGGATATCCCTGTTCCATTCAGGAATATTGACCGTAGTATTTAATTCAATAGCATATACGGTATTTGGATTCAACGGATAATTCTCTCCATCATCCTTCATGACTCCACCTTGAGCATCCCACATACCTATTGTAGTACCGGCTGAATGTCCGTACATTCCCAAAGGATGTGTATATATAGAAGGCTTAAGACCGGCATCCTTGGCCTGTTTTAAGGACTTTGCCAATATTTCATTCCCCGTTCTACCGTTTACCATATTGGTAGTCAAGAAGTCTTGTACTCTATTTCCATCTTTTAGTCCGTTGATCAAGAAATCCGGAGCTGTTAGTTCTTCGGGTTTTAAAACATAGGCCAATTCTTGGCAGTCCGTATTCAGCCTTAGATAGGTAATGCCAAAATCACAATGTACCAAGTCTCCCGGTAAGATAACCATGTCCTCTGGTCTACCGGAAAACGAATATAAGTGACTTACCAGTTGCTCTTTACTACGTTGCACATCTACCGTTGGGTGAAACCATGTTTCCAATCCAAGATCAGTTACTTTTTGACGCATCCACCATTCCACATCAGAAGTTGTGGTAATACCTGGAGTAATAACTTTTTCAGAAAAAGCTTCTGCAATAATATCGTGTGTAATATCTACCAATTGATCATAAATGACCATTTCACGTTCTGATCTTGTCTCGATCCAACGTACGGCAAGTTGTTCTGCAGATGTGACTTTTGATGTGAACTTTTTAGGCAGATTCGCCATAAATTCATCATAATCGGTTTTATCCAATCCGTCTGCAATATTATGGTCCTTGGAAAAATTGAGTCCGATTTTCTTCGGATTTCTTTCTGATATCAATTGCATTAATCTTTTCCATTGATCGGGCTCTTTCTCCTTATCCCAAGCAGAGACAATATTCTTACCCACATTATAACGAGCAACAGCAAGTTTTTCAATTGTATTTTTGGCCTTGTCCCTATAAAACAACAGAATTGTTCTTCTACGGGCATTAAGCCATGTAGCGGGCAGCATTGTTTTCAGCACCGGATCTTCATTATACTCCCTAGATATGACTACCCACATATCTATATTGGCGGCATCCATTAGTTGCGGCAATAGATTATTAAAACGATCGTCTAGAATTTCATCTATAACAATGGCTCTTTCTTTTTCGCTGAGGATTTGTTGGGCGTTGATTTTAGCAATAAAAAAAATGCAAAGAAAAAGGAATAGGTTTTTCATGTTCGTTATTTAGTTTGGTCTTTAAAATACGAAATAACACACTTTCAATATTACCTATTCCTTAAAATCCGTTAAATATTATAGATTGAATAAAATCATTAATTATCCATTACCAATCTTTCATTATAACTTTTAACCAACCTGACAAATTCAGCCCTATAACCATTTTCATCTTTACCCCTGCCCTGCTCAGCTAATTGAACAATAGTGTTAACTGAGGTATTGTTAGTAAATGCCGATTGCCTTAATTGTTGCCCGAATAATGCTACAGCAGCGGCAAATTGAAAGTCTTTGGACATTTCTTTAATAATAGCATTCTGTACATGAACCAATTCAATACTTTTATTTCCATCAGGTTTCTTATACCTGAATTTTACCGTAAACAACTCGTCCGAAAACGTATCATTTTTTATAAGATCAACATATTTTAATTTAATATCATCTTTTGTATAATTTGAGGAACCACCTACTTCCACAATCTCATATAGTGCAGTTACCTTATGCCCGCTGCCCATTTCACCGGCGTCCTTGGCATCATTGGTAAAATCCTCATCTGCCAACAATCTGTTTTCATATCCAATTAATCTATAGGACTTTACTTTGGCTGGATTGAACTCTACCTGTAATTTTACATCTTTTGCAATGGTAAATAAAGTACCCCCAAATTCCTTACCAAATAATTTTTGAGCCTCTTGCATAGTATCGATATAGCCATGGTTGCCATTACCTTTATCCGCTAAAGTTTCCAGTTTAGAATCTTTATAGTTCCCCATACCAAAACCTAGTACAGAAAGATAAACTCCAGACGCTCTTTTGCCTGTAATAAGTTTTTCCATTTCCTTATCGTTTGATAGACCTACATTAAAATCACCATCAGTTGCCAATATAACCCTATTGTTACCATGCTTTTTATAGTTTTTCTCCGCTAACTTATAAGCTAATTCTATACCCTCTCCACCAGCTGTAGAACCACCTGCCTCAAGCATATTTAAAGCGTTTATAATCTTCGCCTTGTCCTTACCGGAAGTAGGCTCAAGTACCACACCTGCCGCACCTGCATACACCACTATGGACACCTTGTCTTTTTCCCTTAATTGATTTATTAAAAGTTTGAACGCCGATTTCAGTAATGGCAATTTGTTTTCACTTGACATGGAACCGGAAACATCAATAAGAAACGTAAGGTTGGATGCAGGTAATTCCTCATTTAGGTATTCTTTTCCTTGTAAACCAATACGGACTAGTTTAGTATCTTCATTCCACGGAGTTTGTGCAACCTCGGTATGTACGGAAAAAGGGTGTTGACCTTTTGGTTGTGGATAGTCATAATCAAAGTAATTAATCATTTCTTCAATCTTGACCGCATCAATTGGAACCTGTTGCCCCCTATTTATGAATCTTCTAATGTTACTATAAGCGGCTTTATCCACATCAATTGAAAAAGTAGACAACGGATTGAAACCAACATTATGAAACTGATTTTCATAGATGCTGGCATAATTTTCATCGTTCTTAACAGGATAATTTCCTTTTTTTATTTCGAAAGGCGGCTGTACAGTATGGTTGTATTGCTTTTCTACAGGAGCTCCATCAACAAGGTACAAAGGGCTTTTTACTGCACCTCTAACTTTTTTATGTTGTACAGAACTTATTCCTATAACATTAACACCGCTTACTTTACCCTGTAAAAGGCTACTGATGTCAGTATTGGAAGATTGTTTATTTATATTGGTAACAGCACCCGTTATTTGAGATTTTCTTTGAATACCATACCCTGTAACGACAACCTCTTGTAACATTTCATAATCTTCTTCAAGAGACACATTAATGATCAACTTATCTTTTATTTTAACTTCATGTGTTTTGTAACCAACATATTTATATTCCAATTTGGCCCCTTGCCGCACCGTTAAAACATAATGCCCATCAAAGTCGGTTTGAGTACTGTTGCTTGTTCCTTTTTCCAGTACATGTGCCCCAGGTAATGGGTTTCCATTATGATCATAAACAAAACCAGATATTTCAACCTGTTGCGAAAACATCCAAAAGCTACTGAGAAGAAAAAATAAGAAAGTTGCGTTTTTCATAATAATTGGTTTAAAGTTTGAGTGATAAACCTATTATGAAAAGTGCTTTATAAAAATGATAAATGAGTAAACAACTATTTACAGCTAGGGAAGTTAAGTTTTCAATAAGGACAACGTTTTAAAGCGTTGTATTTTTCCGCTTTCCGTACGTATAAATTCTTTTAACACCACAATCGATTTTGGCTTCTCAAATTTTTTAAAATGAGTAATGGTATCCAGTGTTTGCTTAATATCCTCCTTAACGCCATTTTCAACTACCAAAACCACTTTCTCTCCTAAATCTTCATCTGCAATACCTGCAACAAAAAACGGAATATCCATATAATATGAAATTACTTTTTCAATATGTTCCGGATGTACCTTTACCCCCCGGAATTAATAACATTGTCAAACCTACCCAGCCAATAAAATTCCTTGGTAGAGATTAGGTCCACAACATCATTGGTTATTACTGGTTCATCTGAAATATTTGGAGCGTTAATTACCAAACAACCTCTTGCATCGGTTGAAATTTCTACATTTGGCAAAACCGTAAAAGGAGTATTTTTTGCCATTTTATTGTTCAACGGTTTTACAGCTATATGGGTAATGGTCTCTGTCATACCATAAGTTTCATAACTACTATTATCAACTCCCTTTAATTCTTCTCTTATAGAATTTGAAATTGGCGCACCACCAATAATTAATTTTTTAATAAGGTTGAGTTTGGATAGAGAATTGGCAACTTGCATAGGTACCATAGCCCCAAAATCAAACGATCTTTCAACAAATTTCAACGGACTTGAAGTAGGCGATACAAAATGGATATCTAACCCCAATACCATAGCCCTGACCAACATCATTTTACCAGCAATATAGGTCGCCGGTAAACATAGTAAAACAGAGGATTTTGAAGTTAAATTAAAATAGTTGCCCGTTGCCAAAGCACTATTTACCATTTGCTCTTTTTTTAAAGCAATATCTTTTGGTGTTCCTGTAGATCCAGATGTTTTTACCAATATGGTTGGTGAACTATCTATCCAATCCAGAATAAACCCACCAATATGCATTTCAAATTCTTCGCCTTCCTTGATCAAACTATAACCAAGTTCCAGTAGGTCATCCTTACTGTATAGACGACCATGTATTGAAAAATATGGGTGTATTCTAGTGTTGTACAATTTCCTCTTTTTCCGTATTTAAAAATTCTTCCCTGGATACAACTTTACCGGCAAGTTTCTCTTTCCAATTGGTCCATTTGTATTTTTTGGAAAATAAAATCAATAAAATAGGAAATACGACCAAAACCGGTACAAGAATATCCCAACCTAGCACGGGGTCAGAAATATCACGGTATAACGAATCCGTTTGAAATGCGGTCCAATCTGCGGTAACCAATAAGGCAGTGGTAAGGTTATTGGCAGCATGAAAGCCCAATGCCAATTCCAGGCCTTCATCCATTAATGTAATAATACCCAGAAAAAAGCCGGTACCAATATAAAATACCAATATACCGTATCCTAATTTTTCCACCTCAGGGTTCATGATATGAAGTAAACCGAACAACAAGGAAGTAAACACTAATGGGAACCACTTATTTTTTGTCATAGTGCCCAACCCTTGCATCATGTATCCCCGCATAAAATATTCTTCCATACTCGTTTGAAGCGGAATCATAAAAACAGCTACTATTGCAAGTACAATAAAAGGAACAGGTTTAAAATTAAATTCGTAATCTTCCGGGGACAGCCAAATATCCAAAAATATAAAACCAACCGATATTGCGGACCATAGGAAAAATGCAAACCAAATACGTTTAAAATCTACTTTTTTACGTGAAGTGGTCAGAGATGTCAACGATTGCTTATGAAGATACTTTACAATTACGAAAATGGAAATTAACGCTATTGCAAAAGTCAATAACATGAGAAACAAAAACAAATTGGAACCCAATACCAATGACATTCTACCAATATCGCCACTGATCATGGCAGACATACCACCATCTTTTAGGGCCAAAGCAGCAATTAACGGAATAGCAGCAATTATTTGCCAAACAAACAAGACCCCTAAAATTCCCAAAATATAACGCCAACCCTCACTTAAACCTTTATACGCTTGTTCTATATACATATACTTCTAATTAACCTTTCATTCCAATTTTGCGACTTATTATATAACAAGCATCCATCCTTTACTTGCAACGGGCTTTCTATATTATTGGTGAACAAAGCACCGGTTCCAAGACCTTGCGGCATATGGTTGCCCAAGGTAGCTGTCCATTGGGCTATGGCGTTCAACCCTACATTGCTCTCCAATGCGCTAGTGATCCACCACCCTATGCTATTTTCCTGCGCAAGGGAAATCCATTCATTACTACCTGCAATACCACCCACCAGACTAGGCTTTAAAATGATATACTGAGGTTGTATAGTTTGTAGCAACTCATTCTTTTTAGTTACATCTGTCACCCCAATTAATTCTTCATCAAGAGCAATGGGCAAAGGGGTATCTCTACAGAGTTTTTGCATTTCCTGCCATTGTCCCTGTTTAATAGGCTGTTCTATGGAATGTAGATCCAGTTTTGATAATGTCTTTAATTTAACTAAAGCCTCATTAGGTAAAAACGCACCATTTGCGTCTACACGCAATTCAATTTCTTTTTTAGAATAGCGCTGTCTAATAGACTTTAACAATGCTACTTCCGTATCAAAATCAATGGCACCTATTTTCATTTTAATACAGGTAAATCCGTTTTCTAACTTGTCCTCTATTTGCCTATGCATAAATTCCTTATCGCCCATCCAAACCAAGCCATTAATGGCTATGGGCTGCTGGTCTTTAACAAATGAAGTTTCAAATAAATGAAAGGGGTTTTTAGAACGAAGCGATAAAAAGGCCTGTTCAATACCAAATTGAATACTTGGAAAATTAGATAATTGGCTTATTAATTCAGTTTCACCTAAATCAATGTTCTTGGTTACCCAATTACATTTTTCTTCATATTCAGGTACATCATCAAAACTAAGTCCTCTAAAAAGTCCACATTCACCAATACCCCAGGATACGCCATCTTCCAAAAAAAGAAACCATGTTTCCTTAGTCTTTAAGATTCCTCTAGAAGTGCCACTTGGGTTTTTAAAATTGAGTAAATACTTTTTAAAAGATGCTTTCATATAATCCTTCAAATTTAGCTATATTTTCACTTTAATACCGTTGAAAATAAAAGTATGGAAGATAAGGTTATTTGGATTACGGGTGCTTCTTCTGGAATTGGGGAAGCCTTGGCCTATGAATTAAATAAAATGGGGTGTAAACTGATCTTATCGGCAAGACGTACCACTGCACTCAACATGGTAAAAAGCAATTGTCACTTTCCAGAATTGACCAAAATACTGCCATTGGACCTTACCGATTTTGATACGTTGGAAAATATTACGGCAGAAGCTATTTCCCTATTTGGAAAAATTGACATCCTTATCAACAATGGTGGATTAAGCCAACGTTCCTTGATCATTGATACCAGTTTTGAAGTTTATCAACAAATGGTCAATGTAAACTATTTGGGAACCATAAAACTAACAAAGCATTTATTGCCGTTTTTTGTACAACAACAAGAAGGCCATTTTGTAACCGTCACTAGTTTAATGGGCAAGTTTTCATCACCCTATCGTTCCGGGTACTGTGGTGCCAAACATGCCCTACACGGTTTTTTTGACGCCTTACGTATGGAACATGAAAAGGACAACGTTTCCGTTACTTTGATTTGCCCGGGTTTTATACAGACCAATGTAGCCAAGAATGCCTTAACAGGTGATGGTAGCGCGTTACAAAAGGAGGATGAGGCAACAGAGAACGGAATGCCCGTACAGCGGTGTGCCCAACAAATTATAAAAGCAATACATCAAAAAAAATATGAAGCCTATATTGGGGGCAAAGAAAAATACGGAATTTACCTAAAACGGTTTTTCCCTAAAATGTTACACAAAATTGTAATGAAAAGTAAGGTTAGGTAAGCTATTTAAAGTTGAACCAAAAACGCACCCCATCAGTAGTCTTATCTGTATTTAAGGTTGTCTGTAGTTGATTGGCCAACCTACTCATTAACCTAAAGCCCATAGACGATTTAGCCCGTTCTTCAGAATCATCAGGTAAACCTATACCATTGTCGGTATATTCAAAAAAGCCTTCCTTACCAATCATTTTTCGCAAATGAATATATATTTTTCCGTTGCTATCATCATGTGGAAAAGCATATTTAAATGAATTGGAAACCAGCTCGTTCAAAATGAGTCCAAAGGGTATGGCACGATCAATATCCAATTCAACACCTTCGGCATCGATAGCAATGTTGATATTGTGTCCTCCTTTTTTATATACAGATTGTATACTATTGATCAAACTTTCTATATAGCCTTGCATTTCTATTACGGACAAGTCATCGTTCTGATATAATTTTTGATGTATCAAAGCCATGGCCTTGACCCTACTTTTACCTTCTTCCAATGCCTCTATAGCTGCTTTACTGGTTGTATTTTTTGTTTGTAAACTTAATAGACTGGAAACCATCTGTAGGTTATTCTTTACCCTATGGTGAATTTCCTTGAGCAAGGAATCCTTTTCTACCAGTGCATTTTCTATAATAAATTTCTGTTCGGCAATTAAACGCTGGTTTTTAATACTTTTTAAATACGCGTATACTAAACCTGCAAAACCGATTAAGGTAAAAATCAAGGAGACAAATACTAGACTTATCTTATCATCCCGTGCCTTTATATCTTTTCTTGACTCTTCAAGCTCAGCCTTTTGCATCTCCATCATTTTTCTGGAGTTTTCCAAATCTTGGGCCACAACAGAAGTCAACTGCTGGTTTATAATATTAGAAGCTTGGGCATCTATGGAATCCCGTATTTTAATATTCCGCTTTAAATAAAACGTTGCATTCTTAAAATCGCCGGTCTTATAATAAAAATCAGCATAGATTCTATTACGCTTAAGAATATTCTCCGTTTTAACGGGTGTCATATCATCGCTCAAATAGTCGGTAGCTTTTGCAAAATTATCCAGTTTTAAATAGCAATCTGCCAGAGCCAAGGTATTTTCAATAAAGTCTGAAGAAAACTTGCTCTTATTGAAGGTTTTAATAATGTCCCTACTTTCCTCCAAATAAGGAATTGCTTTTTCATATTCTTTAAGCTGTAAATGGCATTTACCAATATTACCAATTATAATGGCTTTTAAAATTTTACCATCGGTAATTTCCTTATCTGTTCTTTGATTGGTAACATCACTAAGGAATACTTGGATTAATCCTTCTGATTTTTTAAAATAACTTAAGGCCGTGGGTGCAGATTTGTCCAATCTAAGATATTCCCCAATAGTATTGTTATAGATGGCTTGACCGTAATAGTCGTCATCTTTCAATTCTTTTTTCTCCTCGGTCATATAATCTGTCATTGCCTTTCTATATTGACCAAGGCTGGCATAAATATCATAAAAGGCAATATTTTCGGTTAAACCAAGCTCTCGTTTTATGCGCCTAACCTCTATTTGATTGGAGAACATCTGTAATTTGGCGTAATTATCATCCAAGAGGTCCAAGATGGTCTTCTTGAGTTCCATATCCAATTCATCAAGATTGTCATACAATGATTTTGAAATGGCCAAACTTTTTTGGTAGTTGCCAAGGTCATAGTAAATCTGTGATTGAATAAGTTGGTAATTTCTTATTGACGCCGTATCCTTGGTTTTTTCAGAACTGTTTAAATATACCTTTACGGTATCTAACCAATCATACGGGGAAACTTGATTATATCTATTTGGAGTGTTGAAGAAAAAAAACGTACGTAGTTCGCCGTTCTCCAATTCTTGAAATTGCTTATAGTAATCTTCATTTTGCATTGAAAGGTCTTCTTGCTGTGCACATACTACAAATGAGTATACACTGAACAACAGCGACCAGATCAAATTTAAAATTAGATTCCTTTTCATATAAACTTAAAAGTAGATTCAAACATATGACAAATACCTGTTTCTACTAAATTTTTGTTGTGAACCTAAGTTATATTGACATCAATATACTTTTGGTCCAAAAAGTGTGTTCTAGTTACTTTTCTTAACAAATCAATATTTCAACATAATCATTGTTCAATATTCCAAGTGGTCCTTGATATTTAAAACGCACGATTATGTGGATTTGTACTACTACAAATTTAAAAAATAGCCCTCCTTCTTATTTTAATTTGTTGTGTAACCTCCTATATATGTTGTGAAACTATTTTTAACGGCAGAACGATGTATTTCACCGATAAAACAAAACACTTTACCGATGAAAATAATCCATTCATCTATAACATGTGCATAAAAAAACACCATCACTGGTGCTTTATTATATGATATGGTACATCTATCTACGAATTCATTGCAGAGATGATGAACTCTTTAAAATCTTTTGAAATAGGTATCAGCGTATTATTTATCATAATATCTTTTGAATTAATGGCATCAATGTGGTCCACATTAACGATATATGATTTATGTGCCCTATAAAACTTATTCTGTGGCAATTTTTCCAAATAGTCTTTTAAAGGTGAACGGACCAAAAATTTCTTATCTACCGTATTCACTTCTAAATAAACGTTATCCGCTTTAATAAATTGGATATCGCCAAATTGAATTCTGTAATATAAATGTTGTTTTTTTACGAATATTGAGTCCTTTAAAATAGAATTGGACATAGGAACATCCTCGTTGACCGTTTCATTTGATAATCCTTTAGAAAGGTTTTGCTTACCATAGATAAAATTGGATAACGCAATTTCAATAGAGGTGTACAAATCTTGTTGCTCAAAAGGTTTTACTAAATAACCATTTGGTTTAACCGTCTTGGCATTTTCAACCGTAGCCCTATCTGAGTTTGAGGTTACGAAAATAAATGGAATGTCATAATTATCCCTAATATGCTTTCCTAGGTCAATACCGGTTTTATCAGAAGCAAGAATAATATCGATAAGTACCAAATCTACCTGTTGCGTTTTTAATACCTCTACCGCTTGTTCGTAAACAATAACATTGTCTACTATTTCATATCCTATTTCCTCTAACATGGACTGCATATCATCCGCGATAATTACATTGTCCTCAACAATTAGAATTTTAATGGGTTGTTCCAAGGTTTAAAATGGTTTAGAAGGTTACAATCAAAATTACAAAAAATAATAATAACTAATAAAAAACAGCATTGCCGTTAAAAAAGTACTCAGTGCCAATTTTTTAAGCTCTGGGTCCAGATCCGCTACATTTTCCGTTACGGCTACCTTGCGCATATGAACGAACACAGGCAAGAATCCAATAAGACTTACATAACGCAGATGTGATCCATTTGTTGTGAGCAAAAAGGAAAACAGACATAAAAATGCACCGATCAATAAAATGTAATGGTAATTTTTGGCCCTGGGATACCCCATTTTAACAACGACCGTATTTTTACCGACCGCTTTATCTGATCTATGATCCCGCATATTGTTTAAATTCAGCACACCAACACTTAGTAGCCCTATAGTCATGGCCGGTAGCATTGCTAACGGATAAAATGCCTTAACGAATAAAAAATGAGTACCTAAAACACTTACCAGACCAAAAAAAATGAATACAAAAACATCTCCCAATCCATTATAGCCGTATGCAGATTTACCCACTGTGTACTTAATGGCCGCCCAAATTGCAAAACCACCAAGAAATAAAAAAAGCAGTATATAACCAACATGGGCCATTCCAAAAGATAACAGTATTAAAGAAACAACCAATAAAATGTTGATTATAATGCTGATATAAATTCCGTTTTTTAATTGTGCTGCAGTTAGAAGACCACTTTGCAGTGCTCTTTGTGGACCAATTCTATCTGTATTATCCGTACCTTTTACACCATCCCCATAATCATTGGCAAAATTGGAAGTTATCTGAAGACCAACCGTCGTTATCAATGCTAGAAATAGAATATTATTATTACTATAACCTTGCCATGAAGCTATAGCGGCACCTACCAGTATTCCGGAAATTGATAAAGGAAGAGTTCGTAATCTTGCAGCGTTAAGCCACGCTTTTAATTTGGTCACTAATAAGGGTCTTCAATTTGAATACGCTTACCGTCTTTGTAAGATGCTACGAAAGCGTCATCAAAACCAAGATCTACCAATTGCTTTCTAAATGACTGAGCTTCTTCCAGTGTTTCAAAATTTCCTAAGGAGTAGGAATAAAATGGATTGGTCTTAACGAATAGTGTATTGGTTAAAGCCTCTGATGCCAATGTAATATTGTTATCAACAAACGATTTAACCTGTACGGAATATATTTTTTCCTTTTGAAGAAATTCCTTGGCCAAATAAAACTCTTTTACCAAGCTCAATTCTTCATTCTGCTCCTTCAGATTATCAATACGAGCTTTAATGGCATCTAAACTATCTATAGAGGTAAATACCAAATCACTATTATTATTCTTCTTATTGAATCCTCCAGAAATACTAATGCCAGCCGTTAACGATCCAAAGGCAATACCTGCCAAGATAAAGAACGTGGTAATCCCCGCAAAAATATTGCGTTGAATCTTACTCTTTTTTAATTCCTTATTCTTGAACTTTATCTGGTCTAATAGACGCTCATTAATAATTTGCGCCTTATCGACATCTTTATGTAATTCCAATAAATCACTCTCTTCTATAAAAGGCATAAAACTGGGGTAATTTTTATTCTTAAAGCTAAATGTAAGCTAAAAACTGTAAATAACTTTTCATTTACTACGAAAATAAAATTATTTGATTAGTCTAACAACATTCTGGCTAAGAATTTAATCTATAAATCTGCAAATCAACTAATTAAGAAATTTCTCACAATAAGAGTTAATCCTCATTGAGTGAAATTCCATCAGATTCCAATTTAATCTTTCGTTCTTTATAAAGGGTACCTACACCTTTTTTAAATGTTTTTTTACTCATCTGGAAAGTATCCCTAATCTCTTCTGGGGAAGATTTATCATGCAAAGGTAAATATCCGCCATGCTCTTTCAATACCTCGTAAATCTTAGTTGCCGCAGGTTCCAAGACCTTTGCTCCCAAAGGCTGCAATGAAATATCCAATTTATTATCCTTTCTAATGGTCTTTATACAACCAGGAATAACATCCCCAATATTAATAGGCTTAAATACTTCGTTAAAATACACCAATCCTTTGTGTCTTTCATTAACAATAACTTCCCAACCCAAATCGGTCTGTCTGGTAACAACCAGGTCCACTTGTTCCCATACCTTTAGGTCTATATTATCGTTGCTCAGAAATTTATCCAATTTGTTGGAAGCTACCAATCTGCTGGAGCGTTCATCCAAATAACAATGCACAACGTACCACTGCCCTTCTTTCATCTTTACGCGTTGCTCCCTGAACGGGACCAAAAGATGTTTTTCCAAGCCCCATTCCATAAAAGCCCCAAATTCATTGACCTCAGCCACTTGCAATAATCTGAATTCCCCTAGCATAATATCCGGCTCCAAAGTGGTAGCTACAGGTCTCTCATCATAATCTAAATAACAAAATACCTTTATCTTTTCACCAATTTCATATGTGGAAGGCACATATTTATTGGGTAACAATACATCATTACCCTCTTCGTCACCTAAAAAAAGACCTACACTGGTATCTCTTAAGATTTCAAGATTATTTATACGTCCTAATTCTATCATGGCACAAAATTACATTTTATAATCTATAAACCTAACGGTAAAAAAAAGACCGTTGCCAAAATTGGCAACGGTCTTTAATTTGTACATTCAAAATTCTATTTATCGTAAACAGACGCTTTCTTAAAATGTTTACAAAGCATATAGTAAATAACGGCTCTATGCTTATTTCTATTTGATGAACCATACTTATCCATTACGGTCTTAATAGCATCATCTAGCTTGGAATCATCGGCTAAACCTAATTTCTTAATCAAGTAATTATTTTTAACCGTATCCAATTCCTTTTGATCACTTCCAGAAACTTTGGAAGCATCTATATTATAAATTGAAGGTCCAAGACCAACTGTTACTTTTTTAAGCAAATCCATATCCGCGTTTTCACCAAATTTTTCTTTGATGTCAGCAGCATACTTTTCAATTAAATCATCTCTTTTACTCATGTTAGCGTGTTATAATTAATGGTTAATACACCTCTAAGATATAAAACGAAAATAATCAATCAAAATTTTATCGTTTATTAATGCGGGAGTTTCAATTTCCAATAGTTTTGGACGGTCAGATTCACTAAAAAAACGGGGCATCATCTCATTGAGCGAATCTTTTGAATTTGCCTTGTTATGTTCAATATTAAACATCTTACAAAGGTGTTTGGCACTCAAATTATGTCGGGTTTCAAAAAAGGTTTTAAAAGATTCCGATTCTTTCTGTCCAGGAAGAATCCTAAATATGCCACCGCCTTGGTTATTAATGACGATAATTCTAAAATTATCCTTTATATAATTATTCCATAATGCGTTGCTGTCATAGAAAAAGCTCAAATCTCCGGTAATGAACAAGGTAGGATTTGCATTTACAACCGATGCGCCTATTGCCGTAGAAGTACTGCCATCTATGCCACTGGTTCCCCTATTACAATTAACGTTAATGGAAGCATCAATTTCAAATAACTGCGTATATCTAATTGTGGAACTATTGGCCAATTGTAGAAGATATCCCTTAGGGATGGCATTCAAAATAGAATTAAAAGCATAGAAATCTGAAATTGGGATTTGCGCAAGGTAAGTAGCTCTCTTTAACTTATAATTTTCCTTTACCATATGCCATTCCGTAAAATAACTGCTGCCAGATGCCTTAATATCCGTATACATCTCCTGAAAAAAATAATCGACGGAAACTTTTATATGTTCCTCCAAACAAAAAAATGTATTGTTGGCATTTATGCTACCTACATGCCAGTGATGTTTTGGTTTATATTTTCGCAAGAACGCCTTAATTTTTTTTGAAACGATAAGTCCCCCAAAAGTCACCAAAATCTCTGGCTGCAGTTTGCTAAACCCTTCTTGGGGATGTTCTCCCATTTCTATGGGAGCAATTATAGAATCTATACTATTAAAAAAATTAGGATGATTAAGGTTAGAAGTCGTTTCCGTAAAAACGATAACACTTGGATCATTCGCCAAGGCATTAATCATGGCCTCATTTAACGTACTTGGAGCACTTACCCCAACCAATACCATCTTTTTGGCTGTGCTGTTCCAAATTTTTCTTTTATTGTCCAAAGTTGGAGTATTCGTTTTGGGTTCCGCTAAATCCGGTATATTGGCACTAATACTTGGTTGTAACTGTGTTTGGTACAAAGGTTCCTCAAAAGGTACATTAATATGAACAGGGCACAGTTCATTTAGCGCAAAAGTTAATGCGTTATTAAGTTCTACGTCATTATAATGCTGGACTTTACTTTGGGAACGTTCAATATGATTATCACTTATCCAGCTAGGCGCATACTGTTTTATAACCTCCGATGAATGGCTAACATCCTGTTTTAAGTTGGCGGAGTACCCTATCTGATTAGCATATATATTTTTTTGATGTATGGTTTGCCCATCTCCTATCCCAACTTTATAATATGGTCTATCAGCAGATATGACCACTAAAGGAATTGTGCTATAAAAAGCTTCTGCAACCGCAGGATAATAATTTAACAATGCACTACCCGATGTACAGAGAACGACCACAGGTTGCTTTAGCTGTTGTGCCATACCCAACGCAAAAAAACCGGCGCAACGTTCATCCACAACACTAAAACATGTAAAAAAAGGATCTTCAGTAAACGATATGGTCAGCGGTGCGTTTCTTGAACCGGGAGAAATGACAATATTTGAAATATTCTTGGCCCTACAATGTTGAACAATGGATTGGGCAGTTGGTATAGATGAGTATTTCATGGACATCAAAAATACAACCAAAGCCTAAAATAACCCAAAAGATAGTGCTCTATTTGCTGTTCAAAATACGTAACATGGTCTTACTTTTATATGCCGTTTCCTCCCACTCCTTTTCAGGGTCGGAATCTTTAGTAATACCGCCACCAACATATATGTTTGCTTTATCTTGGACAAGTTGCATACACCTTAGATTAACATATAGTTCCGATGATTTCCTTATACTTTTGTAAGCACTGTTTTCTTGATTCTTACGATTCCTGTTCCGTGGCATTTCTTCCTGCAGATTCAATTCTCCCAAAAATCCGGTGTAGAAGGAACGTTTATAAGATTCATTGTATAAAATAAAACGTTTAGCATTTTGCAAGGGGTTACCACAAACTGCCGGAGTAGGATGTAAAGCCTTCAGTACAGCGCCAAATTTAGATGTAGCTATAACTCCTGTCAGCTCGGTTCTCAGGTGCCATAATTGTCCCGCCCTTACAGATTCCCGCTCCAATACTTTTAATGCCTGAACATTTTCCTTCAAAACATCAACGATATAATCCGTTACCACCTGCTGCTCGTTCAATTCTTTGTAAGACCAACTTGGGGCCTGTCCTTCCTCTATCTTTTGAGTGCCGGCCAAGGACATTGTAGTAAACTGGGTTCCACTGGTCTTGATCAAGATTTCTGGTGTAGCCCCCATCCATGTCCCAATTTTAGGATGGTGCCAATAATAGCAGAACGCTTCTGGATATGTAGTTAGAAGACGTTGAAAAATATGATGATATGTGTCCGTTAGTTCTACTTGTACCTTTCTGGACAAAACTACTTTATCAAAGGTTCCTTTTTCAATATAGGACAAGGCTTTTTTCACCAACCGAATATAGTCTTCCTTACCATCAACATTCAATAGAACTGAGCTCTCAATGGGTTTTAACGTGTTATTTTCCGGTGTAAAATTACTTTTCAAAACTACATCCCTTTTAATGTAAATAGCATCTACATCCGCATCAAAAGGAGCAAAAACAAAACCAGTTTCAGAATAATCAACTACTGTATGAACTTCATCACTATTCTGAAATATTCCAATTAATTCATGAGTGTTTGGCTTTCTATAGAGTACAAACGGTAAATGCTCATTTAAGCAAGACCTTGTACGATCAAAAAGTTCCTGTACCATATTAGGTTCTTGGTAAAGCTATGGTCGTTAATTTACATAGGGAAACCAATTCATCTGCCTCATTGGTGATTTTTATTTCCCAAAGCTGGGTGGTTCTTCCTTTGTGTACTATTACGGCTTTAGCAAATACAAAACCCTCTTTTACACTTTTTACATGGTTGGCAGAAATTTCTATACCACGAACAAAATATGAACTGGCATCCAAGAAAATATAAGAAGCCGCACTACCCACACTTTCTGCCAATGCTACCATTGCCCCACCATGTAAAACTCCATCTGGTTGATGAACCTTGGGGGTCACCGGCATTTTGGCCAATAAAAAATCCTCACCCACATCTACATAATCAATTTGTAACGTCTCCATCAACGTATTCTTGGAAGTTTCGTTACAAATCTTAAGAATTTTCTCTTTGTAGTCGTTCATTCTTTTTTTTGTAAAATTACGCATTACATTGTCAACTGTAAAGTTTGAAAAGAAGTGATTTACTTATGAACAACACAATCAAGCAGGTTTCTTATACAACCACCAATACATATGAAACTTTAAACAAGCTAACTGGCAAGACCAAGAATATATGGCTTGTGTTCCATGGTATTGGTTATTTGAGCAAATTTTTCTTGCGTTATTTCGATGAATTAAATGCAGATGAAAACTTTATTATTGCTCCGCAAGCCCCTTCCAAATATTATTTAAAAAACACCTACAAACATGTTGGAGCAAGTTGGCTGACCAAAGAAAATACCGACATGGAAACCAATAACATCTACAATTATTTAAATGCTGTTTTAGCACAAGAAAAACTTCCCGAACAATGTAACCTGATAATTTTAGGGTTTTCCCAAGGTGTTTCAATTGCCCTGAGATATTCGGCATTTAGTCAAATACCCTGTAGCAAGCTAGTTTTATATGCGGGTGGAATCCCCAATGAACTTAAAAAACACCACTTTGATCATTTAAAAAACACAAAAGTAATTTCTGTCATAGGAGATAAGGATGAATATCTATCCCCAGAAAGGTTAAGGGAAGAACGGCACAAACTAATATCTTTGTTTGGTCAAAATATTCATTACATCAATTTTAACGGAGGCCACGAAGTGCGCAAAGAAATAATCAATCAAATATAAAAATGATGATTTCACCTGTTTTACAAGATGACAGGGTAATGCTAAGTCCATTAACCTTAACCAATTACAAAGAGCTTATTGAAATAGCTCTTCAGGAAAAACTTGTACAATATTCACCATCGGAAATTAATACGCCAAATAGTCTAAGGAATTATGTGGAGATAGCATTGCAACAAGCTAAGGCAGGTACCAGTATACCCTATATTATCTACGATAAAAAATTCAACAAATACGCAGGATCTACCCGGTTCATGAATATTAACCTTAAAAACAAAGTCCTGCATATTGGTTCTACTTGGATCGGCAAGGAATTTCATGGAACCGGCCTAAATAGCCATATGAAAGAATTAATGCTCACCTATGCATTTAATACTTTGGGGTTCGAAAAAGTGGAATTTAGGGTGGACGAAAGAAATATTGCCTCTAGAAAAGCAATTGAAAAACTGGGCTGTACTTTAGAAGGAATACTTCGTAAAGATGTATATCTCTTGGACGGCTTTAAAAGAAACACCTGTTGTTATGGACTTTTAAAGAATGAGTGGGCAGCCAAGCAATTAGGTTAATTGTTTTCTTTGAGGGAATTCTTGTAATACGTAATTTTTCTGGTCTTGTAAGAATTATCCGGTGTTATGATTTGCTTGATCCAATTACCTTGGTTTACTTGATCGTACTGATAGATATATTCTTTTTTTGAAGTACTTATACCAGACTTGGTAATTTCCTCGACCAGCATATTATTATCATCGTAAACATACGATGTCCTTACGGTAGGCTCAAAACTTTGCTCCGTAGCATTATAGCTGAATTCTTGCTGTGCCATTAATTTACCGCCCATATCAAACACTTCTTCAAAAGCCATATTTGCTTCACCGTTTAGATATTCCTTGGTCAATACTACTTTCTGGGCAGGTTTGTTCTTTGGTTTTAAAATAGAGGTACGAATAGATTTTAAAGGCTGATCGTTCAACAGATAAGTTACGGTATATTCCCCATTAATTTTTTTATGCTCTACTTGGGTGATATCGGTACCGTCATTGTTTGTTCTTCTTATACTGGAAATATCACCGGCTTCGTCATATTCATATATATACTCTTCCAAGAACTGTTTGTCATAGGAGAAAATACGTTCTTGAATCTTTAGATTTTCCGTTGAATCTATTTGATAAAAATGCGCAATGGAGGTATTGGGATCAAAAACATTGTTCTGATAGGATTCCGAACGTTTTTCAATTAAATGATTATTCTTGTATTTATAATAGACAACATCATAATCCTCTGCATTATAACGAGTTACGGATTTTGTAAGTAATCCATTTCTATTAAAATCATATTCTTCCTTACCATAGTCCGTACTTACCAAACAAGTTTTGACACTATCCCGTAAATCAAAATCTGCCAGGGTGAAAATTTGTATTTCCTGTCCATGTACCTTGATCGTAAATATGATGCCAAGTAGAATAAGTATTTGTAAGTATTTCTTTACCATAGCACAAAATTAGGGTATTATTACTGGGTGAAAAAAGAAATACGATAAAAGTAAAAAAGGGCGGTAAATACCGCCCTTTTTAATATCAATATATGGTTAACTTATTTAACCTCTTCAAAATCTACATCCTCTACATTATCACCTTCGGTTGCACCACCATCTGCAGTAGGCTCTCCTTGAGGAGCTCCAGCACCTTGTGCATCTGCCTGTGCTTTGTACATTTCCTCAGATGCTACTTTCCAAGCCTCATTGATTTTATCCAAGGCAGGATTTATAACTGCGATATCCTTGGTTTCATAAGCCGCCTTAAGTTCTGTTAAGGCTTCTTGGATCGGTTTCTTTTTATCGTCGGATAATTTATCTCCAAACTCTTCCAATTGCTTTTCTGTCTGGAAAATCATTCCGTCCGCCTCGTTTAACTTGTCAGCAGTTTCCTTGGCTTTTTTATCTGATTCAGCGTTAGCTTCAGCCTCAGCCTTCATCTTCTTGATTTCTTCCTCGGTTAGACCTGAAGAAGCTTCAATACGGATATCTTGTGATTTTCCTGTAGCTTTATCCGTAGCGGATACTTTGATAATACCATTGGCATCGATATCAAAAGTTACCTCAATTTGAGGAGTACCTCTTTTTGCCGGTGGAATCCCATCTAAATGGAACCTACCAATAGTCTTGTTATCATTGGCCATTGGACGCTCTCCTTGCAATACATGAATTTCAACCGATGGTTGGTTATCCGCTGCTGTTGAGAACACTTGGGATTTCTTTGTAGGGATAGTAGTATTAGCTTCTATCAACTTGGTCATTACACTACCCATAGTTTCAATACCTAATGAAAGTGGTGTTACATCCAATAATAATACATCCTTAACATCTCCCGTTAATACACCTCCTTGAATAGCCGCACCGATTGCAACGACCTCATCTGGGTTTACCCCTTTAGAAGGTTTCTTGCCAAAGAATTTTTCTACGGCCTCTTGAACTGCAGGAATTCTTGTAGAACCACCTACCAGGATTATTTCATCAATATCGCTCTTGGACAATCCGGCAGATTTCATTGCCGCCTCACAAGGCTCTATTGTTCTTTTTACCAAATCAGCGATCAATTGCTCAAACTTAGATCTGGTCAAAGTTCTCACTAAGTGCTTAGGTCCAGAAGCAGTTGCGGTAACATAAGGTAAATTAATTTCCGTTTGTGCAGAAGAAGACAATTCTATCTTGGCTTTTTCTGCAGCTTCACGCAAACGTTGCAAAGCCATTGAATCTTCCCTAAGATCCAGACCTTCTTCAGCCTTGAACTCTTCCGCTAACCAATCAATGATTTTTTGATCGACATCATCACCCCCTAAGTGGGTATCACCATCTGTAGCCAATACTTCAAATACTCCATCACCCAACTCTAATATAGATACATCATGTGTACCACCACCAAAGTCAAATACAACTATTTTTTGATCGGTATCCTTTTTATCCATACCATATGCCAAAGATGCAGATGTAGGTTCGTTGATAATACGTTCAACGGTTAAACCTGCAATCTCACCAGCTTCTTTTGTTGCTTGTCTTTGTGCATCGTTAAAGTATGCAGGTACCGTAATTACGGCACGAGAAACTTCCTGACCTAAGTAATCTTCGGCCGTTTTCTTCATTTTCTGAAGAATCATTGCCGATAATTCTTGTGGAGAATATAAACGACCGTCAATATCTACCCTTGGCGTATCATTATCTCCTTTTACTACTTTATACGGTACTCTTTCCGCTTCCTTTTGGGATTCTGAATACTTGTTACCCATAAACCTTTTAATAGAATAAATGGTTTTGGTAGGGTTGGTAACCGCTTGTCTTTTTGCCGGATCACCTACTTTAATCTCTCCACCTTCAACAAAAGCGATAACCGAAGGAGTTGTCCTTTTACCTTCTGCATTCGGAATTACTACTGGTTCATTACCTTCCATTACGGAAACACAGGAATTGGTAGTACCCAAATCTATTCCAATAATCTTACTCATCTTATATATTTTAAATTAGTGCTTTATTTTATAATTGCTAACAAGAGGACAAACAATATGCCAAGCAAGAAAAACTGACATGATGTCATTAACAATATCAAATGCTTGATGATTTATGCCAATCAAAGCATATTATTGCATTTCTAAACATTGTAACTTAGCAGCACAAAACAATAGAAATTGGAAAGAGAGAGTATAAGTATTTTTGATATGCTTAAAATAGGTGTTGGGCCATCAAGTTCCCACACCTTGGGGCCATGGCGTGCCGCAGAGAGATGGTTGGCCAGGCTTGACTCTAGAAACAACCTGAAACTGGTAGATGAAGTTGTTGTACATCTATATGGTTCGCTTTCGTTGACTGGAAAAGGGCATGCCACGGACTATGCCGTAATGTTAGGATTATTGGGCATGGACCCGGAACGAATTCCAATAGAAAATATAGACCCATTAATCAAAACAATAAATCAAGATCATGTTTTACGATTAAACGGTGTTTACGACATTACCTTTGACCCTAAAAAAAACATTATATTCAATAAAAAATTTCTACCCTATCATGCCAACGGCGTAAAGTTTCAGGCGAAATTAAAAACCGGTAGAACAATTTCTAAGACGTACTACAGTATAGGAGGTGGTTTTGTGGTAAGCGAAGAACGAAAAAACGCCAAACGCAAAATAGACATGTTCAATAAATTTCCTTATCCTATAGAGAAGGGAACCGACCTTTTGGAGGCTTGTAAAACAAATGGATTAAAAATTTCCGAACTGGTCGTTCAAAATGAATTGTCATTACGTACCGCACAACAAATTGATTTTGAATTACAAAGAATATGGGGTACGATGTTTGAATGTATGTACACCGGATGCCATACGGAAGGTACTTTACCAGGTGGGTTGAACGTGAAACGCAGGGCGTTTGAAATGCACCAATATTTAAAAAGCGACCTCCCCTATTCCAATCCTGAGGAATGGATGCAAACCTTAAGGCTAACCGAAGTAAAGTTCAGGCAAATTTTAAAGTGGGTAAGTTGCTTTGCATTGAGTGTCAATGAGGTGAACGCATCATTAGGACGTGTAGTTACCGCCCCTACCAATGGCAGCGCCGGTGTCATTCCCGCTGTACTTATGTACTATATGGTCATAGAAAACCATGCCGGGAATTTTGAGCATATTAAACAATTTCTACTAGTGGCCGGAGAAATCGGTAGTATTTTTAAGAAAGGTGCCACAATATCTGCGGCAATGGGAGGCTGCCAAGCAGAAATTGGCGTTTCATCCGCAATGGCCGCAGGTGCTCTTACGGAACTCTTGGGCGGTACGCCGGAACAAGTGCTAATGGCCGCTGAAATTGCTATGGAACATCATTTAGGACTTACCTGCGACCCTATTGGCGGCTTGGTCCAAATTCCATGTATAGAACGAAATTCCATGGGGGCCATTAAAGCCATCAATGCCGCTGAACTAGCTTTAGGTTCTGACCCATCTGCTGCAAAAGTTCCACTGGACAAAGTGGTGCAGACAATGTGGGAAACAGCAAAGGATATGAGTACCAAATACAAGGAAACATCTGAAGGTGGTTTGGCCGTTGGTGTATATTTAAGTGATTGCTAAATACCCTAGTGGCTACAATTAAACTTAATATATGAAAAACCTTATTTCTGAAAGAGTAGCAGATTTTATTAAAAACTATCCACCATTTAATGTATTGGATGTAAAATCACTTTACCTTTTAGCAGAACAAGTACTCATCATTTATAAGGAAAAGAATAGTATAGTATTTTCCGTGGACGAAAACCCACACGCGCATTTCTATCTTGTACATAAAGGGGCGGTAACGCTAACGAACACCACAACCAATACTATTATAGACTTTTGTGACGAAGGCGATATTTTTGGACTCCGCCCGTTGATTGCCAATGAAAATTACAAATTAGAAGCAAAGGCCCATGAAGAATGTATCCTATATGGTATACCCATAGAGGTATTTAGACCAATTGCAAAACAAAACGAGGAGGTATCAGTATTTTTAATGGAAAGTTTTGCTTCCAACACCCGTAATCCGTATTCCAAAAACCAAAAGGGCCAACTTTATGGTTTTGATGTAGATTCTGACAAAAACAAAGATGTCAATATACCAGATTTACAACTAGCAAATTATTCAAAAAAGCTAATTTCCTGCTCTCCTAGGACTACCATACAGAAAGCTGCAGAATTAATGACCAAAAAACATATAGGTTCAATTCTAGTGGTGAGCAATGAATTACCGGTAGGTATTATCACGGACAAGGATTTGCGCAGTAAAGTTATTTCGGGCAAACATCCTATTACCGCTACCGTAAGAACCATCATGACATCACCGGTAATTACCTATCCTAAAAAACTTACCATTACACAAGCACAAATGGCCATGATGAAAAGTAACATAAGTCATTTGGTCATTACGGAAGATGGAACGGTCAATTCCAAAGCATTGGGCATAATGTCCAAACATGATGTTATGGTCTCTCTTGGGGACAACCCCGCAGTTTTGGTAAAGGCAATTAAAAGAACCCAAAAAGTAAAACAGATCAAGCAACTTAGAAAAAGTGTTATGATCCTACTAAGCGGTTATTTGGAACAAAATATTCCATTGGGACTAATTGCCAAGATAATTTCTGAGCTTAATGACACCTGTATTAAGCAAGTTGTTGAACTCTCTTTGGCAAAAATGAATGAAAAGCCACCAGTTAAATTTGCATGGCTGGCACTAGGAAGCCAGGGAAGAAGTGAACAATTATTACATACAGACCAGGATAATGCCCTCGTTTTTGAAAATGTACCAGAAGCAGCACTACCTAAAACAACAGCTTACTTTTTAGAGTTGGCAAAACGCGTTACTAAGGGGCTGAACACCATTGGCTATGAATATTGCCCTGCAGATATGATGGCATCTAACCCAAAATGGTGCTTAAGTTTACAGGAATGGAACAATAGGCTATCTTACTGGATCAGTAATCCCGGCCCCAATGAAGTTTTAATGTCCTCTATTTTCTTTGATTATAGTTTGGCATATGGTGAACGCGATTTGTTGGACCAAATGTCCGAACATATTTTTAGAACGGTTGAAAAATATCCGATTTTCTTAGTCCATATTGCCAACGGAGCATTACAAAGTCCGTCTCCCACAGGCTTTTTCAGACAGTTTGTCGTGGAACAGGACGGTCAGCATAAAGACTTTTTCGATTTAAAAAGTAGGGCTTTAAGACCATTAATAGATGCTGCTAGAGTGCTTATATTATCACATTCCATAAAAGGAATTAGCAATACATGGGAGCGCTATGAAAAATTGGCGGAGTTGGAACCCAATAATCAAGAACTATATATGGCATGCTCCTATGCTACAAAAGCCCTACTTAAGTTTAGAACGCGCCAAGGTTTATTACATCATGACTCGGGAAGGTTTATTGAACTGGAAGAATTGACCAAGCAGGAAAAAATGAAACTAAAACGAACATTTAAAGCCATTAAGGAAATTCAAGAATTGATAACCTTACGCTTTAAAGTAGCAAATATATTGGGCTAATGGCATTGTTCTCCAAAAAATCCAAACATCTACCAGCTTTTTGGACCAATTATGAAAATAGGTTCAAAGAGAAAATAGCTGCGGATTTAAATGAAATTACATTTGTGGTCTTAGATACTGAAACTACCGGTTTTAGTTTCGATGAAGATCGTATTCTTTCTATAGGTGCCGTAAAGATTAAACATGAAACCATTGCCGTTCAAGAAGTTCTGGATGTTTATTTGGAACAAGAAAAGTTCAATAAGGATAGTGTACCCGTACATGGTTTATTAAAAAATGGTCAGCGTAACTGTATAAGCGAAATTAACGCTATGGAGCAATTTCTAGGCTATATTGGCAATGCCGTAATTGTGGCTCATCATGCGGGTTTTGATATAGGTATGCTCAACATGGCCCTTAACCGTAACGGGCTACCCAACCTTAAAAATAAAGTTTTGGATACAGGTGTCCTATACAAAAGAACGCTTATAAAAACGTATTTAATACAGCCCAAGACCAATTATACATTAGATGAACTTGCCGAAAAATTTTCCATTTCAAAAAAAGATAGACATACCGCCCTGGGTGATGCCTATATAACCGCAGTGGCTTTTTTAAAGATTATCAGCCGCTTAAAGGAAAAAAGAAAATTTTCCGTGAAAAAACTATTGCATTAGTTTAAATGCTTTCCAAATAAGCTAACACATTTCTATTTATACGGTCATGAATATTGCTCGTATCGGCCTTTACAAAAGGTTGACCTATAATATGTTCATAAAGCTCTATATATCGGTCTGATACCGAGGCTATATACTCATCTGTCATATGTGGTACCGTTTGTCCATCTAGACCTTGAAATCCGTTGGCTATTAGCCATTGTCTAACAAACTCTTTGGACAATTGTTTTTGTGATTCATTGTTGTCCTGGCGTTCCTGATATCCTTCTTTATAAAAATATCTGGAAGAATCCGGTGTATGAATTTCATCGATCAAAACTATTTTACCCTCACGAGTCTTTCCAAATTCATATTTTGTATCGACCAAAATC
Organism: Maribacter confluentis; assembly: GCF_030505015.1. Lineage (NCBI taxonomy): Bacteria > Pseudomonadati > Bacteroidota > Flavobacteriia > Flavobacteriales > Flavobacteriaceae > Maribacter > Maribacter confluentis. The sequence goes on along the minus strand of NZ_JAUKUC010000001.1, from coordinate 3,899,923 downwards.
AAGCCTCTTTCATCTGCTATCTGGGTACCTCGTTCAAACAGTGCATAAGTGTATTTTTCCAAGATAGCATAGTCTTCTGCAGAAACAATGCCTTTAGAAATAATATCCTCTTTGGATATATCCTCGTCATGGTCTCCCATTTCTGCCTTGGTAGCGGGAGTTATTATGGGTGATGGAAACCGATCGTTCTCCTTTAGCCCCTCTGGTAATGGCACACCACAAAGCAATCTTTTACCGGCCTTGTATTCTCTGGCAGCATGTCCTGACATATAACCCCTTATCACCATTTCAACCTTAAAAGGTTCACAGGCAACCCCCATGGCTACGTTTGGATCAGGTGTGGCGGTCAACCAATTGGGTACAATGTCTTCCGTTAAAGCCATCATTTTGGTTGCGATTTGATTTAAAATTTGACCTTTATATGGAATGCCTTTGGGCATAATGACGTCAAAGGCAGATAATCTATCGGTGGCAACCATTAAAAGAATATCGTTCTCCAACGTATAAACTGTCCTTACTTTACCCTTGTATACATTTTTTTGACCGGGGAAATTAAAATCGGTATCGTAAATAGTATTGTTCAACATGTAGCTTTAATTGTGGTGTTCAATAGTTTTATAGGCGGCAATTACTTTTTTGACCAATTTATGGCGTATAACATCCTTATCATCCAAATAAATAACATCTATACCCTCTACATTCTGTAAAATAAGTAAGGCTTCCTTTAGACCGGAAATTGTTCTACGAGGCAAATCTATTTGACCGGGATCTCCGGTAATCAAAAAACGCGCATTCTTACCCATTCTTGTTAGAAACATTTTCATTTGGGCATGAGTGGTATTCTGTGCCTCATCTAGGATTACAAAGGCATTATCCAAAGTTCTACCTCTCATAAATGCCATTGGGGCTATCTGTATAACACCGGTTTCTATATAATGTGCCAATTTTTCGGCAGGGATCATATCACGTAATGCATCATAAAGGGGTTGCATATAGGGATCAAGCTTTTCCTTTAAATCCCCTGGCAAAAACCCTAAATTCTCACCGGCTTCCACAGCGGGTCTTGTCAATATAATTTTCCTGACCTGCTTTTCCTTTAAGGCCTTTACTGCAAGTGCAACACTGGTATAGGTTTTACCGGTTCCGGCAGGACCCACAACAAAGACCATATCGTTTTTTCTTGCTGCATCTACCAATCTTCGCTGGTTTGCCGTTTGTGCCTTAATCAGTCTACCGCTTACCCCATGCAATAGTGTTTCACCGCTTTTGGCAGAAGATTTGTCATCATCTTCAGAACTGGTCAATACCCGTTCTATACTGTTTTCGTCCAACTTATTATATTTCAAGAAATACTGAATAAGGAGATCAAATCGAATCTCAAACTCCTCAAGAAGTTCTTCATCTCCATAGGCTTTGATCTTATTGCCACGGGCAACTATCTTTAGCTTGGGAAAGTATTTTTTCAATAAGTCAATATGCTCGTTTTGTTGTCCAAAAAACTCTCTTGGACTAACTTCTGTCAATTCTAGGATAATTTCGTTCAAACAGTCTTTTTTAGTAAGTATTATAGATAGCGAAGTTTAATTTCCAATCGCTGTTTTTTTGTTTAGTTTTGTAGCTCAAATTTAAGCAAATTTTAAGTTTGACTAATTAAAAACATATCAACATTGCTGTATGGCAATAATCACCCTAACTACGGATTTTGGACTTAAAGATCACTTTGTAGCAGTACTAAAAGGCTCTATATATAGTGAACTGCCCGATGCTAAAATTGTTGATATTTCCCATGACATTATGCCATTCAATATACATGAATGTGCATATATCCTATCCAATTCATATAAAAGTTTTCCTAAGGGCACCATCCATATTGTAGGTGTAGATTCTGAGGAGACCCCAGATAACAAACATGTAGTGGCATTGATCAATGGCCATTACTTTATTAGTGCCAATACTGGTGTAATAGGTCTTATTACTGAGGAAATGACTCCAGAAAAAGTAGTAGAGATCAATTTACCGGATTCAATAGCCTATTCTTTCCCTGTACTCAATGTTTTTATTCAAGTAGCGTGCCATATTGCAAGGGGAGGAACATTGGAAATTGTAGGTAAGCCTTTTGACGGACTCCATAAACTAAGGGAGTTTGCGCCTAGAATAGTTGAGGACGGTAAAAAAATTATAGGTAGTGTAATCTATATAGATAATTATGGAAACGTAATTACCAACATCCGTAAAAACTTGTTCGAAGCTTACCGTAATGGACGGGAGTTTAAATTATTGGTCAGAAATCATAAGATAGACAAAATCCATAAAGCTTATGGAGATTTCATAGATTACGACCAGGAAAAAAACCAGCGTAAAGGGGCTGGCGACCTTTTGGCCATATTTAATTCATCTGACTACATAGAATTGGCTATCTTTAAAAGTAACTTAACTACTGTTGGTGGCGCCTCTACCCTTCTGGGACTTGATTATAGGGACACTATAATGGTAGATTTTGAATAATGAAGATTAATGGAATTCTGTTAATACCTTTTCTATATCATTGTGTAGAAAGCAATAGTTAATAACTATTTTTTAAATGATAAATTAATTTAGCTTGTTGCAGCAATACCGATACTTACACCAAGGCAATAGACCGTTAAAACTGTTAATAAGTTTGTTTCCTTAAAAAGACCAATTAAAATATCTTTGTTGGTATTGAAAACTACCAATAATAAGGAGTTTCAACTATTTTTAGAATAGATTTAAATTTTTACCCATAAAAAATTAATAATGAAATTTATAGTTTCAAGTACTTATTTGCTAAAACAGCTTCAAATTTTAGGAGGTGTTATTAATAACAGTAATACGCTGCCAATTCTAGATAATTTTCTTTTTGACTTACAAAAGGATAAATTGACCGTTTCGGCTTCAGATCTAGAAACCACTATGAGTTCCGTAATTAAGGTGGATTCAGATAATGAAGGCACTATTGCTGTACCTGCAAGGTTACTTTTAGAAACTTTAAAAACTTTTCCAGAGCAACCGTTAACGTTTGTGGTTGAAGATAACAATACGGTAGAAATAAGTTCCAATCATGGTAAATATGCTTTGGCATATGCAGACGGTGCAGAATTTCCAAAAGCGGTAGAATTGACAAGTCCTAGCTCCACGACCTTACTTGGTGATATTCTTGCAACTGCAATCAACAAAACCATTTTTGCTGCAGGAAATGATGACTTAAGACCTGTAATGAGTGGTGTATTTTTTCAGTTTTCGCCAGAGAACCTAACTTTTGTCGCCACAGATGCCCATAAATTGGTAAAGTACCAACGTACAGATGTTACGGCATCACAGGTAGCTGAGTTTATCATGCCTAAAAAACCATTGACCTTATTAAAAGGGATTTTGGCAGGTAGTGAATCTGATGTATTGATCGAATATAATGAGAGCAATGCTAAATTCAGCTTTGAGGAAACGGAATTGATCTGTAGGTTAATTGATGGAAAATATCCTAATTATGAAGCGGTTATACCCAAGGAAAATCCAAACAAACTTACAATTGCCAGAAATCAGTTCTTAAGTTCCGTTAAAAGGGTATCTATTTTTTCAAACAAAACGACACATCAAATTCGCTTAAAGATTGCCGGGGCAGAATTAAATATTTCTGCAGAAGATATCGATTACTCAAATAAAGCAGAAGAACGATTAACTTGTTCTTACCAAGGTGATGATATGCAAATAGGCTTTAACTCCAGGTTTTTAACTGAAATGTTGAACAATTTAAATTCTGATGATGTTTCGTTGGAAATGAGTTTACCTAACCGCGCGGGAATTTTAACTCCAACGGATGGTTTGGATGAAGGGGAATATGTTACCATGTTGGTAATGCCAGTAATGCTTAACAGTTAATAAACCAACCTAAATCAATTAAAAAGGGACCATAATTTCTTATGGTCCCTTTTTTTTAATGTGTCTTAATTATTATGAAATGAACCTAAAGGTTCCAAAGTAACTTGGTGACTGGCCATTACTCGCCTTTATGGCGTTAACGGCAGGTATAATTAAAGATAATATACCTGAAAAGATCAGAACCAAAATACCAAGTCCAAAAAACAAGATACCCGGTATGCCAATTATTAGATAAAGGATTAGCGAAAGTTGAAAATTTATTATCGATTTGCCATGCTCATCCATTCCTATAACAGAATCCTTGGATGTTAACCAAATAACCAAAGGCACGATAAGTCCACCAAAACCGGTTACAAAATATAAATATTGAGATAAATGTGTAACTACCAAAAGATTGCGGTCTTCACGTAAAACTATACTATTATTTACAAGTTCCATTTTTGATTGATTTTATGATGAATACTATAAATATGACGCATAACTTACGTAATTGTTACATTCATTGCTTTTATAATTTCCTTTTCAATTTTTTTAATTTCTCGTTTTCCTTCATAAGCTTAATTTGCTTATTTGCTACTTTATCTTCAATTTTCTGAATTTCTATAGGTGATAACGAACCTTTTATCGTTCCCTTTTCTAATTGCCCCTTTAATTTTTCAATTTGCCTTTCTTCTTTAGCAATAGACTTCTCTTTTGTATTAATCTGTTTCTTAAGCTTCTCAACCTTTTTTTCCTCAGCGGCTACTTTTTTCTGTTTTTTTGCTTTAGCTTCCGCTTTTTCCACCTTTTTCTTTACCAATTCCAATTCCTGCTCGGCTGTAAGTGTATCGGTAGAATTTTGAGATTCGGATTGGGCCTTAGCAGCACCACAAATCATAATTAATAAAGCAACTACAATAAATTTTTTCATGTTTTAACCAATTTTTAATATGTAAAATTACTATATAATTAATTACCTAACGCGTTATATCATGAATTTGGGAATGCCTTAACCATTAATAAATGATTATTTTTGCCAGATGATTCAGAACGATACCATAATAGCATTAGCAACCCCTTCAGGTGCGGGGGCCATTGCAGTTATTAGAATTTCAGGCCCAGAGGCTATTGCCATTGCTTCTGAACATTTTGAATCTGTTTCCGGCAAAAAACTTGGCAACCAAAAAAGTCACACTATACATTTAGGGTATATCAAGGAAGGCGCCAATACTTTAGATCAAGTATTAGTTTCCATTTTTAAAGATCCACACTCTTATACGGGTGAAGATGTAATAGAAATTTCATGTCACGGTTCATCATATATTCAACAACAGATTATTCAGTTATTCTTAAGAAATGGATGTAGAACGGCTACCGCAGGTGAATTTACCCTTAGGGCGTTTTTAAATGGAAAAATGGACTTAAGCCAAGCGGAAGCCGTAGCGGATTTAATCTCTAGCGATAATGCTGCCAGTCACCAAATTGCAGTTCAACAAATGCGTGGAGGTTTTAGCAATGAGATTAAAGTTTTACGTTCGGAATTATTGAATTTTGCTTCGCTGATCGAACTTGAGCTTGATTTTTCCGAAGAAGATGTAGAATTTGCAGATCGCACGCAGTTTAAGGAATTACTAAAACGTATTCAGAAAGTATTACAAGGCCTTATAGATTCTTTTGCAGTTGGCAATGTTATAAAGAATGGAATACCTGTAGCCATAGTAGGTGAACCTAATGTGGGAAAATCCACATTATTGAACGCCTTTTTAAATGAAGAACGGGCTTTGGTTTCGGATATAGCAGGCACTACTAGGGACACCATTGAAGATGAAATTTCCATTGGCGGAATAGGCTTTAGGTTTATAGACACGGCAGGTATCCGTGAAACCGAAGATATTGTAGAAGGCATGGGTATTAAAAGAACTTTTGAGAAGATTGAGCAGGCACAGGTTATACTATTATTGGTAGATGGACCTCAACTAGTATCGGGAAGCCAAAAGTTAAGAAACACTGTATTAGATTTTGAAAAATTAAAAAATAAAAATCCGCAAAAACCTTTATTGTTATTGATCAACAAAGCAGATATGTTATCTAAAGATGATAGATTACAAATTAATCAACATTTAGAAAACGTTCATTTTATTTCAGCAAAGAGAGGAATAGGCGTGGACGAACTTAGACACTCGCTTTTAAATTTCGTAAATACAGGAGCATTACGTAATAATGAAACCATTATCACCAATACACGTCATTACAATTCTCTTTTAAAAGCGTTGGAAGAAATAGAAAAGGTTCAATTTAGTATGAAAGAAAATATTTCAAGTGATTTAATGGCTATTGATATAAAAGAAGCACTATACCATTTAGGCGAAATTACAGGTCAAGTCACTAATGATGAATTACTAGGAAACATTTTTGCCAATTTTTGTATCGGCAAATAACATCACAAAACTACACTTACTAAATATCAGTCAAACCCAATAAAATAAGGACTTTTAAAACTTACATTTTGTTTTACAAAGTGATATTTAGTATTTTTTAGCTATTATTTGTACCTATTTTGTACCTCGTTTTCATTTTTGATTTATATTTGAACCAGAGGGGGAAATGATGGCGACTATTTACATTTAAATTCTCTTATCTCCACTTATTTCACCTTATGTCATACAATTTCAATTGTTGAATGAGTTCAAATATTAAGGTTTCACGAATTTGCCAAAACTGCAATACAGAGTTCGTAGCACGTACTACGGTCACAAAATATTGCGGACCCGTTTGCGCTAAAAGAGCTTACAAAACCAGACAACGCAAAAAGAAAGTAAAAGCTTCATATGAAGAAACTTTGAAGCACAAATTGCAACCGTATGAAGTATTAGCTGTAAAAGATTTTTTAACCGTTAGAGAAGCAGCAACATTGTTGAATATATCTACTAGAACAATCTATAGACTCATTAAAGAAGAAATTTTAGAAGCCGTAAATCTTTCCGATAGATTAATAAGAATCAAAAGAACTTCAATCGACAAACTATTAACTTCTACTTAATACAATTGTAATGGCAAACGTAACCGTTCGAAAAAAGAAATTAGCCTCTGGTAAATGGAGTCTTTACTTAGACTATTACCCGCCTATAATACACCCAAAAACCGGAAAAGAAACTAGAAGAGAATTTTTAAAGCTCTATATCCATATCTCCCCAAAAGATGAAATGGAGAAGCTACACAATCAAAAAACTCAAGAGTTTGCTGAAATCGTCAGGGCTAAAAGATTGTTACAATTAAGGGATAGAGAATTCGGACTTAAAGAAAATATTAAGCTGAATGTGAAAATAGCAGCTTACTATCATAGTATTGTAGAAGAAAAACTAAATACCGGAAGCCACAACAATTATTTAGCATGGAATGCTTCCTATCAGCACTTTTTGAATTTCGTTGGCGACAAATTGCAAACACAGCAGATTACTAAAAAACATGTAGCAGACTATAGAAAATATTTACTGGAATTAAAGAAAGAGAACAGTAACGAGAAAAAATTAGCAATCAATACAGCATCTACATATTATAAACATTTTATAAATGTTTTAAAAAGTGCTCATAAAGATAGTTTAACTAATTCTAACCTAGCTAAAGATGCCGTTTATATAAAAGCTGAAGAAACTCGCAGGGAGTATTTGACTGAAGAAGAATTAGGCATTCTATGGAAAACCCCTATCAAAATTGAAAAAGTTAAACATATGGCGATATTTGCAAGCCTTACAGGTTTTCGCTTTTCGGATATCGTATCATTAACATGGGAAAGTGTTTTCACTGACTCTCACCAAGGACACTACGTACAATTAAAGGAAAAGAAAACAGGCAATATAAGTAACCACCCCATTCCAAAGGCTGCATATAAAATCTTAAAACTACAATCAACCAACAAAGGTTTGGTGTTTGATAACATAGATTATTCTAAATCGGTTAGACCTTTAAGACAATGGATTAAAGACTCCAGTATAAATAAAAAAATCTCCTTTCATAATTTCAGACACTCATATGCAACCTTACAACTTGCAAATGGCACCGATATCTATACAGTCTCAAAATTATTAGGTCATAAAAATGTATCTACTACTCAAATCTACGCGAAGGTCATGGATAAAAACAAAATTGAAGCCGCTAACCGTATAAATTTAGATTTAGATGGATTATCATAATACATATTCTGAATTATATTTAAGACATTGCCAAGATCTTGAGGCTTTGGCAATAAAAGAAATATTGAAAGGAAAGAAAGATGAGCTAAGTTATGAAACAACTTTACAAAACATATATGAATTATTTCGAAGTTTAAAGAATGATTGTGAATCTGAGATAAAAAAAAACAACTTAGAAGAAGCTCAACAAAATTTTTACAAATTCACTACATTATATAACCCCAAGTCCGCTCTAGAGAAAACTATTAATATTTCCTTATTTGATTGTTTTAAAGAGAATAGTAATTCCAATATTACCTACACCGATTTCCTTAACACTCTTGCTAAATATTGGGCTGCCGATTACATAAAATCACAAGTGTATAATTCAAGAGTATTTAATGAAGATATTTTATATGATTCTGATTTAAAAAATTTCACCCTAAAACTAAAAGTTAGCCCCATTGAAAACTTATCCGAATACCAAAATAATCTCAAAAATAAACACAACATTGGTCATGATTTAGATATAACCGATGAATCATTTATTGAGGTAATTAAATGGAAAAAACTGATTTCTCAATTTAGCCACAGGGAAAAATTAATTCTAATATCCATATATATTAAAATTCAGAAAACCGTTCAACGTCCTGAATTATTAAAATTAATCATGATAACTAACGGAATATTTAATCTTAGTATATTAAATGGCACCTATAAGAATGAAAAATTCTATAAAATGATATCACAAGGTGTTGACTACTATCAAGAAAATCAGATTGAAATTATCGCTGACTTACTGATAAAATTAAAACCATTTGAAATGGAAAAGATTTCAAAAGCACTACTTCGTAATCAACAATTGCTTAAAATGAGACTGAAATAAAAAAGAAAGCAAAAGAAAGAGCAAGCAAATTCCAGATTAAAACAAATTCTAAATAACTTATTATCAGTTACTTATATTATTTTTTAAATTCCGAAAGGATTCCGAAAGCATAAGCTACACCTTCCTCTTCTACATAGTTTTACTAAAATTTTAATAAGTAAAACTAAAAATAATGAAGAAAAAAAACATTAAATTATTAGCAGAACAAATTGTTTATCTACTTAAGAATAATAGCAATTTAAAAAAAGAGGAAGACCTATTTCTCAAGATTGAAGAAGCATCTAAGCTAATTCATCTAAGTAAGTACACTATCTATGGTTTAGTCCATAAGAATTCTATCCCTTATCATAAACGAGGTCGTCGTTTATATTTTCTCAAATCAGAAATTCTTGATTGGCTAAAAGCAGGAAAACGAGAAGACAAAACCTCTATTCAAAACGAGGTAGATGAGTACTTACTTAAAAATCAATTTTAGTCATGGAAAAGGAAACTAAAACATTTTTACCAGACGGTTACGTTCAAATTGATGAAGTGGTTAAGGATATAGCTCATTTAATTTATATGCATAATGAAAACATAATATTAGTACGCTCATTAAATCTATTGATAACAAAATTGAATGTTGCTAAAGAAATAATTAGCTATATGCCTAAGCTGCCTTTATATCAAATTGACCAAGCGGTAATTTCAATGTGTATTGAAGACCCAAATCTACACGGCGTGTACATTAAACTTCTATTCAAAAGTAGGAGTCGAAATACGGATTACGGAAAAATGGGTGAATTAAACGTAGAAATAGAAAAATCATGAGCGAACAATATATGAGAATAGGTACGGACTACTATAAAGAAGCTTACCTACCCTTACACAGCGGTGATAAAACGAAAGTTCTTTTAAAATGGAACAAAAGTGAGATTATAACAGATTATGGAAAGGATCATCTTGACATAATTCCAAAATATGACGGTTTTTGTTTAATACCTTCGCACACTAATCACAAACAGGTGATTGACGGATTCTTAAATCAGTACCATGCGGTTGACCATGAACCTTTACCCGGTGGATTAGAAGTTACCACGCAATTCTTAAAACACTTTTTTGGTGAACAATACGAATTGGGGATGGACTACCTTACCCTATTATGGCAAAAGCCAACACAGACACTACCCATTTTATGTTTAGTAAGCACAGAGCGTAACACGGGTAAATCGACATTTCTGAATTGGTTAAAAATGGTATTCCAGAGTAATATGACCATTAATAATAATGAAGATTTCAGGAGTAGGTTTAATGCTGACTGGGCTGCTAAATTAATCATAGCGGTAGATGAAGTTCTGTTGGACAAACGGGAGGATAGCGAGCGTATTAAAAATTTATCCACGGCCAAAAGTTACAAAAGTGAATCTAAGGGCAAAGATCGTGTGGAAATACCATTCTACGGTAAATTTATACTATGCTCTAACAACGAAGAAAATTTCATTTATGTAGATAATGAGGAAATTAGGTATTGGGTGCGGAAGGTCCCAACATTACCTAAGAATGGGGATAATCCTAATATGTTGGTTGCACTTAAAAAAGAATTGCCGCATTTCATTCACTTGTTGACTAATAGGAAAATATCAACGAAAAAAATTACACGCATGTGGTTCACAAAAGTACAAATACATACTGCTGCGTTGGATAAACTAGTGAAGTCAAATAAAACTTTCATTCATAAAGAACTAGAGCAAATTTTACTTGATGAGTTCGATATGTTCGACCAAGATGTTCTGAAATACTCTAATGCAGATTTGGTTAGAAAATTATCTGATAATAATATTAGAGTTTCATCTTCGAAAGTTACGGAGGCTATTAAAATACATATGGGACTAGAGACTACTAATAGTAGCTATAAAAAGTACCACATGTCAATATTGCCAACGACACAAAAGCCATTCGTTGAGACCACACAGCATAAAGGTAGACACTACACGTTCACCAGAGAAAGTATGGAAAATAATAGTTGATTTGTTGCATTTGGTATTAAATGCCCAGCCGGCGGGTGTTTAACCATTCAACAATACATCAACTTGTTGTCAACATTTGAATTGTTGACACGTTGTTGAAATTTGGTTGCTACGCAAACTAGCGTTGTAGCGGTGTGTACAATCAATTAACAGGTATTTTTCAACAATCAACAGACGATTCATCGTTTACTTCAACCCAATTATAAATATCTAGGGCAATTTGTTTTTGCCATTGCCTAATATCAGTGTTATACGGTAAAGAAATTACACTACATTCCTCCTTACCAATTTCATGAGCACCATATTTATCGTGGTCATAATAGAACCCACTTGAATTACTAAAATCTGTACCGGGATATATCAAAGCAACCTTCTTTGCTTTATAATATTTCATATAAGCAAACATTTGTCGCAAGTCTTCTGGTGATGGATTGTAATTTTTGATATTCTTCCATTTGGTATCTATAACCACACAGTCCGCCTTATCAATATTCAAAACGATGTCTGGTTTCATTCTGGACTTAGAGCCTTTAGAAGTCTTCCAGAAGTTTCGTGTATTTTGCGCAGTAATCGTAGTATTACCCTTTTTGAATTTACGTAGGCTTACATATACAAACTGTTCCCACAATAAATTCATATCGAACATTAACGCTAAAATATGATTAGATCCTTTGCTTACATCTGGGTGATAATTCAACAATAGCATACGAGCTATCTCAATTGCGTTATGATACCCTTGTGTCTTTCGGTTTAAATGTAAACGGTTAAATGTCGCTTCAGTTATTTTTAAATCAGGCATTTCAGGAAATTCTAGTTCTAATGACTTTAGACTACCTTGAATACTTTGATTTGTATTTATACGCAACAATAATTTTAACACTTTATACAAAATAGCATGTAGCTCATGCGTGGTATCATAAACCGTATGCTGAATATAAAACCGCTCTTGATGCACAAGGTTCTGACTGATGTGTTTGCCAAATTTCAGGCTACCTTTAAGGCTAGTACTATTGCCTTCTGTTTTTCTATATTTTTTTACTAAACCCTGACGTAGTAAATATTTTACCTCCTTTACAAAGAGTTCAAAATACAGGTCTAATATGGAATTAGAATTTAATTTGAGATTACTAGAAGATGGTGCTTGAAGATTAAATAAACCAACTGCATGTAGCATATCAATTAATACTTTGCGCCAACTAGCTTCTGAATCCGTTAGGTTTTTATCAACCTTTGGTAGAATTTCAATCAATGTATCCCCTACTTGCAATACACCTACATATTCACAAAACTTTACACCGTTATGAATTAATGAATAATAAGGAACGCCAGACTCACCATAGAACTCTTGTAGGGCTTTAAGCTGATTTACAGATACCCGCTTCTCCCCCCTATCTATCCTTAGAATTTCATGTTCGTATATCGTTATATGATTATCGTTACTCAAATCTAGCCTATAAGTTTTCTTAGTGCCTCTTTAAACTCTACATTATCCATTTTTAAGGCATCTTTTATTTTATACACTTTTCTACTTAATAGAGAGCCTATTTCATATTCAAAAGTAGCAAAGAACTCTTCGTCAGATTCTGTTGTATCATAATCAACAAAACCATTACCCATTACCAAACCTATTTTTCCATAGTCCCCAAAGAAATACTCTTGCAATAATGGAATAACCTTATTTCCTATAACCGCTTTTAAATCTTCAATATTCATAATTTTCAAAAAGTAACTATGCCCTATCGTATGATCTTTGTCCAGCAATTTCTCAATCCTTTTATTTAAGGTTTTTAATAGAACAACCAAATCAATATCATCGATTATGCCGTTTACTAATAAGCCGTGTTCTGCAACATAACTTGGGATTGATGGCATTTCAGTAAAGCTAAACCTTCTTCTTAAGGCAGAATCTAAGGCTTCTACACTTCTATCAGCTGTATTCATAGTACCAATTATGTAAAGGTTTGGTGGTACACCAAAAACTTCTTTACTATAAGGTAGCTGAGCTAAAAGTGCTTCATCAGCACCTAGTCTCTTATCCTTTTCAATTAGAGTTATTAATTCTCCAAATATTGCGGACACATTACCTCTATTAATTTCATCTATTATTAATACAATGGGCTTACCAGATTTTCCCTTATAAATATTTTTATCTAACTCTTTTACTACTTCTCTCTTTTCTTCTTGGGAGTACTTTCTTTCTATCCTATTAAAATAATTTTTATTGATATTTTCCTTTTGAATTGCATTTAAAACCGACCAATATGCGGTTGAATTGCTCCCTCCAATTATTGCTCTAAATGAATCGTTTATATTAGAAATCTCATCTAAGTTGGCTATTGCTTTTTGTAATTTAGTTAGTCTGGTTTTAGAAACTGTATATGTTCTAAGTCCTTCAAGATGCTTAATTTGAATATTTCCCTGAGCTGAAATACTATCCACATATACTTTACCCCCATTTTTTATTTCAAGTTCAACTTCACTTTCAGATGCTAATCTTTCTTCTAATTTCTGAATGAAATTATCGTAAACCAATGAAAAATCTAAAACCTTGTCGGTATCCGTATCTTTATTATCAATGGCAAAGTTAAACGCAGCTTCAATACAGGCTTTTTTAAATATCCCATCAACAACTTTATAAACCACAGGATCACCTTCCTTTTCAGGTTCCATTGGTTTTATACCTTCAATAAAATCTTCATAAGACATACTTTGGTGAAAAGTGGTAAAAATGATTTGTCCCTCTGACATTTTTAAATCATATAAATCTTTTATTTCTTTTCTATTTAGCCCCTCAATCGACTCACCACAAATTCCCAAAGAGAGATTTACAGTATTAAAAGTTTTACCTGTACCGGGAGGTCCGTACAAAATTGTATTTAGCACTTTATTATTATCTATAGTATTCTCTTTTATTTCAATGAGAGGTAACGAAGAACTTTTACCAGTAAAAAATTCTATATAGGATTTTACCGCTGCAGAATAAAACCTATCTCTACCGTAAGAAACAGCGGTTGGGTGAAAATATTTTCCATTAGGGTCTGTCTGATGCTCTTTTAAATCTTCGTATAAATCATTTAACTCCGAAATGCTATCTATATCGTATACAGCTATTTTGAAAAAATTATTAAGAATAGTTAGCGCTCTTATATAGCTAGACGATTTCTTACTATTCTTATTTTCAGATGATTTTAGCCAAACTTCGAATTCTTTAGCTCTTTCACTTTTATGCCCGTATGTTGCCCAAATTCGCTGAGAATAGCCATAAAAATCTTCTTCCTTCGGTTTTTGCTGAATGATAAATCTATTTAATTTCGAAATAGCTGTAGTTGTATCAGCATACTCTCCCAACCCCATAGAGGACCTTATCAACGCAGGTTTACTAAAAATGTTCATAACATTGTAATCACTATACATAAACGCAATCTTCCATTTATATGCATCGCCCAAGTCAATATCATCGAGCACATCTAAATTGTTATCTATGCTAGCTTTAATAATTTTCAATATTATATCTTTTATATTAAAAAAAGCTTCATTACGAGTTTTTCCATACTTAATATACCAGGCATAAATACCGTCATTGGTTCTATTTCCTTTAGGTTCAGTTCCTGAACTTTCACCCATTCTATAAATACCGAATTTATATGAACTACCACCTTTAATTCCTCCTGTGGCTTCAGTTATATGTTCCATCCAATAACAAAAAGATGTTTTATCTAGATTAGTATATTCGTCTATAGTAAGTGCTTCAAGACGACCTACAGACCACTCATTTAGAAATTCTTCTTTTAATTTATATAAATGCTCAAAAGTTAATTGACTTTCCTTTGAAATTACCTGAAACCCATTTCTTTCATAGGCTTTAAAACAATCTGTACCTAAACCACCTCTAAAATACCCTTCTATTTTTCTACCAATAGCATGAAAATTAGCATAAGCCATTACCGCCTTTGGAGGATATAATTTGCCTTCATATATTAAATCATAAGCAGATGATGGGCGATATCCAACAGGCATACCTTTTTCATTAAAATCCTCTATTCCTTTAAAAATATGCTCAGCAGTAACTTTTTCAAAATCCATTTTAGTAATTATTTATTTGCTAGAACACAAGTTTTATATCGTCCAATTTAATTCTCTGTGATTTTCAATAAAAGAGTATAATTGCTTAAAACTATCTACAAACCAAGCTTGTATCTCTTTATCTGCATTAGAATTATTTAAATATTTACCTAAATCCTCTTTCAATTGAATTGCTATACCAGAATCAAATTCTGTTTTTACAAAATCACCAGTTATTGTAATCTCATTTATGGAATTGAAACTTTCATGATTCTTGTCTAAGTAAATTTGAACGATCATCTTTAAGTTATTAAACTCTATAGCATATAAAATCTCTGACCATTGACCAGAAATCGATGGCAAAGCACTATCGACATAATAACAAATTCTATTTTTCGCTTTTATTTGATCCCAGTTAAAATTTTTATTTAAACTAGTATAACCGAATAACTCAATAAACTGAGGCTTACTATTATCTATATGGAATTCTGCAATTTCTATGGTTTTACTCAAATTTTCCATAGCTACTAAATTTTCACTCTTTAATGTATTGTCTTGACTCATTTTATAATTATTTAAAAATTCCAAATAAGATTTAACTAACGGGTTTCCTTCAAACGACCTAAGAAATTTAGCTATCTGATACCATCTAAATTGACTAAAAAAAACACCTACATTTTCAACTGTTTTCGGATCGGCATATTTGGTACAATACTTCAAATACATATTTTTTCCGCTGTGATGTAGATGCAGTGCTGAAACATATCTTTCCAATTGTTTGAATCCTTCTGATGATTCTACTTTATTTTCAATGAAACAAACATTTTGCTTGCCAATAAAAACCATATCAACAATACAATTAGTATCACCTGAGATAAGTGCTTGATAATATTGCGTTTCAATACTATAGTTATCTTCAGGAAGTTCTAAAAATTCTACGCAGAACACACTGAGAATTTCTGGATACATTTTCAAAATGTTCGCAAATCCTTCAGTTGTAAAATCTTCCAATGGAGATTTATTAGAATTATTTCTAAATAAATTATATAAACTATTAAACATATTTTAGTGCTGACCACAGTGAGGTTTAAAATACCTAGCAACGGCTTTTTCAATTAATGTTAAATAATCACTTTTAAGATTACTGAACTGGAAAACTTTTAAGGTAATATTAATATCGCATCCATAGACATAACTACTTAATTGTAGACCTTGGGTAGAATTTGTACTGTAATAACCCAAATGCTGATTAATTCTTTCGGCTATGTTGGTGTGTCTACTTTTGCTTCCAAAACCTTTACCTGTTCTAACACCTATATAAATTACATTACCTTGCGAAGATTCATAAGCCTTTAAGGTTTTTGCCGGAACCTTTCTATAGTTTTCAACTTCTTTATTTTCTCTATGAGAATTTAATAAATCTAAAAATGTATCACGCTGTTTCTTATCCCTAATTTCAAACCAATACAAACAATGATCTTTCATTTGCTCTAATTTTTCAAATAATACAGCAAATGCCTCAATCTCATAGGCTTGTCTACAACCTTTATTGTATTGTTCTAAAAGATTAGTATTAAAAGAAAATTTAAAACCGTAATCATCATGATTAACGGTATCATTAATCAAAATCTCAACAATTCTATCGATCTGCTCTTCTATAATTAACGTTGTATGACTTAAGTCCATAATTTACGAGTATAAAGTAAGTCTTCAGTAAACATTTATATTTTGTTTAAAATTCTTTTTTAAATCAATTTTAATTGTCTAGCAATATCTTGAGTATATTTAGACATAGGTCTTTTAAATGTTTCTTCTGGCTTACTATAATTACCAATAATCATTCTATCAATTACTGACGTATCAGGAAAGATTTTACTAAATGTCTTATTAAGAGATTTTCTGTAAGACTGAGGGTTTGCTTTTACTTTCCATATCAACTCTTCACCAACATCTATTTGCGCATCATAAACTTTTTGGATTTGAAAAAGTTCATTGTGATTGTGCAGTAATTTTATATCCCCATCTAAAGATTGTAGGTGTACTTTTAAATGATTTGCATTTAAAGACAGCCAATAATCTAAAATTGATTTGTCATCAATCCAAAAATTAAAAACATCTAAATCATCACTAGTGGTATATAATTCAAACAATGCAATTTTTTCACCCTTTGCAATATTGCAATTAGCACAAGTAGGATATAGATTAAAAAATGAAGTTGAAAGAAATGGATATTTAGATTTAGGGTAGAAATGGTCAAGTTGAAGTTTCGAATTCACTCCTCTCCTATCCTTCTTTGTTTTATTGTTATAATAAACCGGCTCAATGGTTAAAGTAGATTGAGCATTACAGTAGACACAAGTTTTCAAATTAGAATTTTGTAAGTATAAAGGAAATTCAAATTTTCTCAAATCTTCATAACGCATTGCTTTAACGACCTCTTCTTGAAAACTAACCCTCTTACTAGTAATCTTTCTCTTTACGTTGGGGTAAGGTAAAATCGCATTAAATTCTTTAATAATTTTTTGCATTTTAGACGGATCGGCATTTAAAATATCATCGTACTCATTTATAATTTTTTCTACATAAAGTTTATACTTCTTGTATTTTACAGGTTTAATACGTTTGACTAAAGCAATTAACTTAGTTTTAGGATGAATAAATCCTTTTGATCTTGAAACAGTAAATAAATTATCATTGAACAATTTAACTTCGTCACGAAGAATATTATTTATCTTTATTTGTCTCATCTTCTAAATTCTTCAATTGATTATTTAGCTTTCTAATTTCTTGACGTAGTAGTTCTTTATCATGATACAGAACTTTCTCATTATAAAGAGATTGTACACGTTCTTTTATCATAGACTCATCTATTATTGCGATTACTTTTTTAGCTTTTTCATTGTCCCATTCTTTTAGATATTTAATATTTTCTAATGAGGGGTCCTCATTTCTATTGTAGGTCAAAAAATTAATTAAATCAGTAATTACATCCTGTGCAAACTCCCCCATGAATCCATCTTCTAGGAAAAAACTATGCGCTAATAAGTCATGAACATTTGCACCGAAAGACTGTAATTTATCATGATTAACTATTGTAGTATTGTTTTTGTTTTTATCTAAATAAACGACATTGCTCTGAGGAATATCTGATAAGGTTAATGGGTCATGAGTAGTGAAAATAATTTGAATTGTAGGGGGAATGGGAAGGTGATGGAAGAAAAAGGGTATAGTTGAGATTATAGATTTTATAAATTTTCTTTTCCAAGATGGGTGAAAGGCTAAGTCTGCTTCATCTAAAAGAAGTATATAATGATTTTTATTAGGTAAGGTTTGCGACTCTTCCGCTAAATTATTATTTATAAAATCATAAAATCTTGAAAACAAGTTTAATAAGGCATTTTCACCTGAACTAAGCCTCTTAGTTGTAGGAACATAATTAATAAAACCATCAATTTTATTAGTTGCTTCAATTAATGGCTTTTCTGTTTTTTTATTTCTAAATTTTGGATAATAATTGAATAAATTCAATAAAAAAATACGTTGTAAATTTAGAATATTTACAACTTTTTCAGCTTCAATTTGGATGTTATCAATTTGGACGAACTCCACATTTTCAATTTGGTCAATATAATTATGTAAGGTTTTTATTAAAATGTTTATCGAATCAAAATCAAAGGCATTTCTAGAATTTACACTTTTCTCTATCTTACTACTTTTAATGAAAAGTAAAAAAGAATCTAATGCTGTTAAATTTAATATTTCTTCCTCAAAATTTTTAATAGTAATTTGACCTTCAGAGAGAAAAGAATTGTTTTTCTCCATTTGCCTTTCTAAAATTGAAATAATATCTGAAATAATATATCGCTTACACAAATATTTATTAATGTCAATTTGATTTTGAACATTAGCTTTATCATCAAATACTCGTATTTTGACCCAATCGTCTATTTCCTGTTTTATTTTTTTCTTCACATCCGCCAATCCACTTCGAAAACCACTTGGGGTATTCCAAACTTTCTCACTAGCATGACCTCTAAAATATAGTATAGCCTCACCGTGTTCTGGCAGCTCAAAAATATCTTTAAATATTTTATTCTCTTTCACCAATGGTGAAGACAAGAATAAAAGTTGACGAATAGAATTTTTAAAAATTAATTCTTGGCTTGGCGAATATGCCCAGCCATTTGAATTTGTATCCTTGTTACTTAAATCGTCCAAATCTTGTTCAAGAATTTTATCGAACGAAATATCATAAATATCTATCTCATCAAATTTCAAATTATATTTATAATCAAAGTGTGGTGAGTAAAATATAGTTTGAATAGTATTGAAGTCAATCTTTTCTAATACAATTGAAAGATTTTCATAATCTTCTGAAATTACTAATTCATCAAAACTATAAACATATTCAACCTTTCTAAAATCAGATTCAAGCACATAGGGTAAATCATTTTCATCATCCTCAAATAAAGCGATTGTCTTGGAATATGGAAGACCGTAAGAATTTTCAATAAAAAAACTTCTAATAATATCTAACACACTAGACTTTCCTGTTCCGTTTCTTCCAACAATAGCTGTAATCAGTTCTAAACGAGATAATAGTTTTGTTTGGTCAAAAAAACCATCTATAAAATTTTCATTCTTCGTACGACCAACATCAACCGTATTATTTTTATGTAAAGTAAAATCATAAGAATATTTACCTCCAAAATTCATTATTACAGGCTGATCAAAAATGAATTCATGTTCTGCAATATAAATTGACGCTAGTCTCATACTCTATATTTTATTTAACCAACAATTTCAAATGCAACAATAAACCAAGAGCAGGAGAATGTGTTAATGGCACATATGGCTTAAAATTAATTGTTTTAAAATCCTTTAGTTCTAAATATGCTTTATGAACTTGCTTTAAATCCATATCCCAAATTTGTTTAGTGGTCTCTCTTTTAAAATAAATTTTGGTTCCTTTAAACTTTTGAACCACATACTCATTACCTTCTAAACTATTAAAAGAAACAACAGGGCTTGCCAATTGCATGAACTCAATGAATCTAATGTCCGGTTTGGTTTTGGTATACATATTTGAATATTATTTACCATCAATAAACTCATTCAAAAAGGCTCTAAATTCCTTTGCCATTTTTTTATCGAATTGAATATTTTGTTTTGACCCATCTTCCCTTTCTAAATCACCTTTTGCATATGTACGCAATTGCAAATAGTCCTTCTCAATAATAACATCACCTAATACATCTCCAGACCTAAAATTGATACAGTCATTTTTCTCTCTAATTAATTTACCTAAAATTGCCATCCTATTATAAATTTGTTCTTTTCAATAATTATACTCAACCTCTTATAAAACCTCTCCAACAAATTACCCATTCACATACACAGTTCATAACCAATCATTTAAAACTACTAGCTTCCTAAACTAGAATTAAATAACCAATCCTGCCTTTATACTTTTCAATTTTTCTCTTCTTGATGTGCTACCCCAACGTTTTTCATCTTCAAAGAGCACACTGTACCCAACAACCAATAATATATTTAAGTCAAGCGATTTATAGTATTCTCGAATAAGGCTCTCATTTTTAGATAAAACTTCGCAACAATACTCTAGTTCATTTAGTTTAAACTTGCGTTGATCATAAACTTTTTCTGCACTAGCATTAATCTCACCGTGACTGATTTTAGGAAAATAAAAAAGTAATACAGCTTTAATATTTTCTAATGTTCTAGGGTAGATATTTGGTCTCATTTTCAAATATTATTATTTACTCTCATATTTAATACTCTACTCCGCAACCTCAGCCAACTGATCCTTATCCTCACCAACGGTTACCTCCAATTCATAAGCATGGATATCATACAATTCTTTATGTATGTGAGCTTTATACTATTCCTTTTTAAATAAATCTGTTGGAGCTTCTAAATAAAACGATTTCCAGCCTTCATTTTGAATTTCTTCTTTCCATTGGTCACGAATAATTTCACTCGAATTATAAATATCATTCATACCTTTTTCCCAAGAATTCCAAATACGGTCATCAATTCTATTTTTAGAAAACCAATAATACTCTTCACTACAAAGGTTAAAGTAATCGTTGATTTTAGATTTGATAAATGCCTGAGTATATTCTCCTATCTTATCTTCACTTTTAGACTGCTTATACTTAGCAATGTCTTCTTTTGATAGGTCTAAAATAAACTGGATGATTTCATTTAATTTATCATAGCGATCATTAAACTCTGTAAACAACTGCTTTTGTAGGTTATCGTTACTTAACTCTCTAGTTAATTTGTTGTGTCGATATGCCAAATAAGAGGCAACAGAAGCTAAAATTATTGCACTAATTCCATTTACATACTCTATCAATTGCTCTTTCTTTTAAATCTTATTCATATTTAACATTCTCCTCCGCAACCATACCCAACTGCGCTTTTGCCTCACCAACGGTTACCTGCCCATTCATAAGCATAGGTAACAACCAATCGCGTAAGGCAGCGAGTTTTTGGTTTTGTTTTTTAAGGTTGGTTTTTTGACGAAAAATGTGTTTAGTCTTGTTTGTGTAGGCTGCTATTATCTCATCATTTAATAAAAGAGGCATTTTTCTTAACGAACCAAGTCCAATAAATTTCTGTATACTTCCAGAAATTACATTTGCCATATATGCTTCCATATAATAACCTTTAAGGGACATATAGATATAATTTTTGAGTGAAGGATTATCTGATGTTTTGTATAGTGCAACATTTTTTATTGCAAAATCCATAGTCTCATCTTCTACTTTGTATACAGTACCTATATTCCCAATCATTGAAAACAATATATCACCACAATCTACTCTGCTTCGTTTATTTATATTTATATAATCTACTTCACTGATTGAATTAGCATTTTCAAAATCTAAACCACCTTCTTTTAAATGTTTTGAAGTAATTAATTTATAACCGTTTTCAATATACTTTGGTGAGTCGTGCGTGCCATCTTTAACTTCTATTACTTCATTTATCTTTTCCACCTCCCAACCCTCAGGAATCTCACGTTTTAACTCGGTATTATATACCATTTTTCCACCAGAAGATTTATAAGGTTTACCATTAGCATCTGGAAAATCAAACTGGACAAACCAATAGTCGTAAATGGTTTTGGCAAGTGCCTCTAACTCTTGGTTGATTTTGTTGTTGACTTCTATTTTATCATCTATATCTTTTAGAATTTTAGAAATTCGTTTCTGTTCTTTAATGTATGGAACATCAATTTCTAATCTAATCAAATCTCTCTGATAAAGATGATTAATCGTAGAACCTTCCGCCTTAACGCGATTAATGAAATTTTTAAAGTTAGAACTCTTTAAAAACTGAAATAAATATTCAGTATCTAATTTATCTTCAATAATATTTCTCAACACAAAAATACCTGAAGCAACAGTAGATGGTAACTCAAGTTTCCTGACTATACCAACCTTACCAATCGTGCCGTCCTTTGAAATAAGAATATCATTTATTTCTAACTTGATTTCTGGTGACTCTTCATATCTTTCTTCACTTATAAACCCTGCGATTTTCCAGTCTACATATCCGTCTTTTAAAGAATATCCATTAATGATTCTATACTGACTCTTATCAAGGTATTCCGATTTAGAAAGTCCTTTCCAGCCAATTCTACCTTTTAGGTATAAATCATTTCCAACATTAACTTTCATATTTCAATGAGTTTAATTGGCTTTTGATTTCACTCTCTAAATACTTACTTTCAGCAAACATTTTTTCCAGATTACTTCCAAAATTATTTAGTTTGGTATCAAACTCTTCTGAAGTAATATCTATGTATTCAATTTTTACTTCAAAATACTGTCCAGCACTTAATGAGTAGTTTTTTGCTTTTATATCATCGTACTTCACCACTACCGAGAAATCTTCTAATTCGGTTTTATTGGTAAAGGTTTCAATAATTTGGTCTTCTTCGGTCTCGCTTAATAGTGTTTTCTGGTTTTTACCTTCTTTTACCGTAGTTCCTAAATTTGAGGCATCTATCAATACCACATCTTCTTTGTTTTCCTTATCTAAAAACACAATAGAGACATTAGTACCTGTAGTCGCAAATATGTTAGAGGGCATACTTACCACACCTGCCAGCATTTTGTTGTCTACCAGTTTTTGACGTATTTTTTTATCGATACCACTTTGTGCGGTAATAAAACCTGTAGGCACAACAATAGCGGCTTTTCCTGTAGCATTAAGGCTGTGCATAATGTGCTGTAAAAACAAGGTGTAAATCGCCATTTTGTCTTTCGCCTTTTTAGGCACATTGGGTATACCTGCAAAAAAGCGGTCTTTGTTTTCCTTTTTCTTAAGGTTTTCTACATCGTCACTAAAATCGAGCTTAAATGGTGGATTACTTACTATATAATCAAACTGGCGCAGTTTGCCGTCTTTTTTATGATACGGGTCGGTCATTGTGTTCCCTTGTATCACGTTTTCTATACTGTGTACCAAATTGTTCAACACCAAATTTAAACGCAATAGGTTAGACGATTTTTGCGAAATGTCTTGTGAGTACACCGTACATTTATCGTTGCCTATAGCGTGTGCCAAATTCATTAACAAAGTACCCGAACCTGCACTTGGGTCGTAAATGGTTTTATTGCTCACCGGTTCTGGTACCAAGATGTTAGCAATAATTTTAGATACGGCGTGTGGCGTGTAGTATTCGGCATACTTACCACCAGCATCGCTGTTGTAGTCTTTAATTAGATATTCAAAAATGGTTGAGAAAAAGTCAAAGCCTTCTCCCATTATATTTTCAAAATTGAAAATAGTAAGTTTATTAAATAAGGCTATCGCAAAAGCGTCTCGTTTACTACTTACAAACTCGGTAATACGGTCAAAGAGGCGTATTTTTTGTCCGTCTTCGGTTTTTACAGCAAACAAATCGTTATTGGTTGCCGCAATATCCATTAAGGTATCGTCTACGGTTTTGGCAAAATCGGGTTCGTTTTGGCGTTCAAATAGATTCGGTATTAATTGGTGCGGTAATAAAAACGCGGTGCTATCGCTCATTTGGTAGCGTAGCATTTGGTATTCAGTATCTGGTATATTTGCCAGCTCTTTTTCCCAGTTTTCTGTGTCTGCCAATTCTGGCTTTACCTGCTTAACCTCGTAAGCGAATTTGTCGTTTAAAAATTTGTATAGAAATATCTGGCTAATGATTTTAAACTCATTACCATCGTTACCCAAACCATAACCGGCACAAACGGCTTTCAGCTCGTCTATAAGTGTTTTGGTTTTTATTATAAAGGGTTCGTTATTGATGTCTTTTGTCATTGTTTATGCGGTTCTTCCGTAATATTCGTTTAAATATTCTTCTACGATAATGTTTTTTATAAATTCTACGGTTTCTACATCCATAGAAACTTTTTGTTTGCTAAATTCTTGAAATACTAAACGTGCTACCAATTGCCCAAAATAGTGTTCGTTGTTTAAACTATCGGCACGATTAAGCACAGCCACATCGGTTTCTTCTTTAATGTGCTGCAAGGCTTCAATAATCACTGTTTTTAATTTTGAAGGTTTGCCAGCTTCTACCAAGCGTTTTTGTACACGTGCATATTTGGTATCTCCTTGGTACTTGTCTTTTAATAAATCGTTTTTACGATTCAGCTCTTTTATTTTTTCGTGAATTTGTTTTAGCGAGGTCATATTCGCTTCCATTTCTTCACGTGATACTTCACTTAAATTTTTATTATCAAAAAGTCTACGCAACTCATCGTATAGCGACACCCATTCTGGGTCTTTGGTATCAAAATTTCCACCAAGCGCTTCGCGAGTTTTCTTGAGCAAGTCTTTAAGGTCGTCTGCCAGCACCATTTCGGCTTCGCCTACTTTTTTGAACATAAAGAGCACATCCTCCAGAGCTACATTAAGCAGATTTCCAATTTCCTCATTGGTTTCCAAAGCGTTTTTAGCGTTCATTAAAGCCAAATGGTTTTCGGCTTCAATGCGCAAGGTGTTTAGTTTTCTGAAGTCGATTTTCTCCAATAATTCATATTCACCTACCAAACGAATGATATTGTATAAGGAACGTGCATCATCCAATGCTTTTCTAATCTCGAGCATTGTTTTGTGGTCATCAATTTGTGAAATTTGTTGCTGAAATTTCTCAGCATTCTTTAGGTCGAAGTCAGCTAATTTTTCCTTAATCTCTAAAATGGTTTCTTCCATTTCCTCACGAGACATAAAGAGGTTGGAATAGCTTTCCATTTCGTCTCCCAACACATCTTGAAGTTCATCAAAATAGGCTTTGTTGGTTTTATCAAACTCTTTAGAAATGTCCGCAAAGTCTACCACATACCCAAAACGATAATTTTTATAGGTTCGGTTAACCCGTGTTAAGGCTTGCAATAGATTATGCGCTTTAATAATACGACCTAAATAGATTTTCTTTAAGCGTTTGGCATCAAAACCAGTCAATAACATATTGTATACAAACAAGATGTCAATCTTACCTGCTTTAAAATCGTCTCGCCATTTTTCCAGTTCTTCTTTAGAACCACTATCATATAAAATTAGGGCTGCTTTTTTAACCTTGTAGCTTTTCTTTTGTTTGGTTAGGTATTCGCTGGCTTCTTCAGCCGCTTGTGGTAAAGCAGACGCTTCACTTTCATCTGTATTATAGCTATTGAAAATGTTGAACATTTCCCGAGCTTGCTCGCTACTGTCGCAAATCACCATTCCGCCAGTAGACGCATCAGCATTTCGCTGACGGAACAGTTCTAAATCCTTTACAATATAATCAAGCATTGGTGCTACAAACGAAGGATGCGCATAGGCTATTTTTTTATCTAAATCGCCTTTTAGTACATCAATACTATCTAAAGCCTGTTTTAGCAATACTTTGTATTCCGTTTCAATTTCCTCACGGATGAGTTTTAAGGTATAACCATCAGCAATAGACTTGTTGTAGTAGTATTTATGAATGTAACTCCCGAATAAGTCTTTAGATTTTAAGCTTTCCCCAATTAATGGCGTTCCTGTTAATCCAATTTTTATGGCGTTTTTATCGCTTTGCTCCAAATTAGCCAAAAAACTACCTGTTGGATTATAGCTACGGTGAACCTCATCTAAAAAGTAGACACGTTGTATGTTGATGTTGTAATCAGTTTCTCGGCTAACATCGGTATCATCCTTAAACTTATGAATGTTAACAACGGTGATTTCTCGTTGCCCTTTATCATTATAAACTGCGGTAGTTTTCTTTAAGTCGGCAACAAATTCATCGCGAGAACTTACGGTGTGCACTTTTAGTCCACGAGCTGTAAATTCATCTCTAGCTTGGGTCAATAAATCCAATCGGTCTACAATAAAGTAGAATTTTGGAATAATTCTTTTCTTCTGAAAATAGTACGTTAAAAAATGGGTGTTGTAATACGCCAAGGCGGTTTTTCCCGAACCTTGGGTATGCCAAATAATGCCTTTCTTTTTATCCTTATCTAAATGCGCTTCAATTGCTTTGGTTGCGAATAACTGTGGATAACGCATAATGTGTTTTTGCAAACCATTAGTTTCTTTTACATAAGCCAACGCATACTGCAGCACAAACTGTAATCGTTCTTTAGACAACAAAGACGTTAATACGCGGTTGGTTGCACTATCTGGATTTTTATTGGTTTTGTATTCTTCGCTATTCTTTATAGAAGGATAATTGGTGTCTTTAAGCACAAAAGCTTCCACTGATTCATCTAAAGGTTTTAAAACCTGTGATAAGTTAAAACCAATCTCTTCCCTGAAATAATTAAAAATAGGTTTCACATAAGAAGGTGATGCATAAAAAGCACCTTGCCAAGGTTCAATTTCATTATCGTCATACTCCATATTGTTTGAGAAAATCATAAACTGCGTTAGGTTTACAAATTTTCTAAACTTCTTATTTTGAAAACGAGTGATGATACGTTTACGTTCTGCCAAAACACCATCTCTATTGTTTGGCTTTTTAACCTCAATAAAAACCAAAGGCATTCCGTTAATTAGACAGATAACATCTGGTCTAAATTCGTCTTCTCCGTTCTTATAGGTTAATTCAGTAACCACGTGAAAATCATTTCCATTTTCAAAATCCTCAAAATCAATTAATCGAGTTCCAGAACGATTAATGAGCTTGTCGTAAAAGGCTTTACCCAAATCTTCATTTTCTAAATCAAGAGCTACATCTTGGTACAATCTGTCAATTTCAACTGGCGATATATCAGGATTTATTTTAGCAATAGAAGATTTAAAGATATCTGTAAAAATGTTGTTGTCTTCATCCCAAACAGCATCTTTTAAAGAAATGTAGGTATACCCTAGTTGGGTTAAATGAAGTATAGCAGGAAGTTTAACTCTTGAGTCTTCGTTGAATTTCATTTAGAAATCTGGTCAATTTTTATTCTATAATAACTATATGGTTGAGTACGAGGGAAATTTCAACAAACACATGTGAGGTTAAATATACGATTAGTTCATAATGATTTCAACGTAGAAATCATAAGATTTGTAATCGAATAACTATGAAATAATTACAAATCTTAAAAAACCATATTCAACTTAAATCTTGAACTTTTGTACATTCAACTTCCTTGCAATTTAAAACTATGATAGAAATAGCGTTACGGATTTCCGTAAGGTGAAAAAATAAAATTATGAAGCTTAAAGATTTATATGACCTGGTTTGGTCAAAGCCGCTAAAACAAATATGTACAGAACATGAAATAGCCTATGCGGATTTTAAGAAGTTATGTACCGAAAACAAAATACCATTACCAGAATTGGGGTATTGGACGAAGCTAAGTTTTGACAAACCTGTATCTAAAACTGCTTTACCGGTAGAAGTAGATGTTAATAAAGAGATAGATTTAATACCGTTAAAAATTATACAGAAAAACCGTTCTATAAAACCTAAGATAAGTAATCCAAAAAAAGTGCATCCATTAGTTGTAAAGACAAAGCAGCAATTAACAATTACTAAATCTTATAGAGATTCAGTTGTCAGAACTGGTTATAAAAGGCAAAAAGATATATTACCCATACATACTGACAAAAAGCTACAGAAAAGAGCCTTGAAATTTATGAACATCTTTATATCAAATGCAGAAGCCCGTGGCATAAAAATAAAATTTGTCCTTGGAAAATGTTATGCTGAACTTTACAATCAAACAATTCTAATTAACCTTAGACAAAAATACCATCGTGAAGAGAGAATTACAGAAGGAGGCTGGAGTACCTATGATTTTGTAAAAAGTGATAAACTAGAATTTCAAACTGGGTATATCAACAAAAAGAATTGGCTCGATACAGAAAAGTTAAAAATTGAAGAACGGATTCCTAACATTTTAGATAACATCGAAAAGAAATGTGTTCAAGGTCACCAGATTGATTTAAGAAATAAAATCTTAAAAAATAAACGTGCACTAGAAGAGCAAAAACAGCAAGAAATAGAACGACTGCAAAAAATAGAAGAAGAGAAAACGGTACAGCTTTTTAATGATGCAAAAAATTGGCAACGAGCAGAACTTCTAAGAAAGTTCATGGATGCCAAAAAAGAAAATGAAATCTCTAAGGGAACTTTTAATAAAGAAACCGAAAAATGGTTGGCATGGGTAACCACAAAGATTAATGATTTGGACCCATTACAAAATTAAGAGTTAACATGTTTATCCATGGTTACCCTCAACTTCCCTTTTAATTACCATAGTCGACTCTATTATTAAAATTCAGGATATTATTGGCAGGCAACTAATATTGCTACCCAAACGTCTACCCATTCGCCTACCCTTAAATCACCATTGCATACACTATTAAAACTCCTACTTGGCCAAAGCTTACCCTATAATTACCCTTATGTGACCAAAGCTTACCCTATAATCACCCTTATATGGCCAAAGCTTACCCTATAATTACCCTTATGTGGCCAAAGCTTACCCCATAATTACCCTCATTTTGGCCATTGACTACCCTTTAATTACCCTCGTTTTGGCCGTGGCTACCCTTTATGTGGCCATTGCTTACCAAATTAAATCTAGTATACGGCCATTAATGGCCTTTTCCAATCTACATGAAGGTAGTACATGGCATTAAAGAACACACCTACCCTATAATTTAATATATCGACTATTAAAAATAATTCTTGAAATTTTAAAGTTTAATAGCTCCTAGTGGTCTTTATTTATATTACAAATGGTGGTTAACGGTCAAAAAAACTCAAAATAAAAAATCTATTTGTGGTCACTTGACCTAATATAATTTGAAACAGCCGATTCATAACTTAAGGTAATTATACATTTATGTGACATGGACACCTTTTTAAATATTTTCGGTTACAAACAATAGCACAGGAAGAAAACCTATCTAACTCTTTTAGACATGTCATTTTAAAAGCCGTGCAAACTATCTTATGTAATTTTAATGGGTAGGGAAAAAATTTATCACAATAGTTAATAATATGACTAAAATTTAAATCTCTTTTTTAACTAATAATAAAGTTTTTTAAAATAGTCATTTAATCTTATTTATTTTCTCTCTAAAACAGAGATAATATTTATATTTATTGTTTTCCCCCGGCTATGACAAACTTTAAATATGAAAAAGCCGAATTCTACACAGCGATTTTTTACAAATCGAGAAAAACACTTCATTTCGTTTAAAAATGCGATAAAAAATTTAAACACCAAAAAACTTAGTATTTTATCATTTTATGGTGTTGGAGGAATTGGTAAAACAAGACTGAAAAAAGAATTGATTAAAACTATTGCAGAGGATAAAAGTTATATGATTTCCAGTAGCTTAGACTTTCAACAAGTAGAATTTAGAAATGTTTCTACAGCTATGCACATTTTATATAAAGATTTGAAATCTAAAGGAATTAATTTTCCAACATTTGAGGTGGCTCATGCAGTGTGCTGGCAGAAGTCACATCCAGAACAGTCCTTAAGACAAAGTAGTTTGCCATTTATTGAAGAAGGAAGTATTGTTTTTGATATTATTTCGATAGCACAAGATGTTCCAATAGTTGGAATTTTACCTAAGATTGGTTCCTTAATTTATAAGGTTAAAAAAGAATATAATAAATGGTGGGCAAAATATGGCGAAAAGGAGTTACAGAATTTAAGTGAACTTCAACCATATGAGATTGAAAGGTCTCTACCTTACTATTTTGCAGTTGATTTAAACCATTATATCGAAAACTCACCAGACAAAAAAATAATATTTTTTTTAGACACCTTTGAATCACTGTGGGAGAATCATCATGATAGAAAGGCTGAAAAATTTTTTTCTAAAGATAAATGGCTAAGAGAATTAATTAAATATGTCCCACAGGTGCTTTGGGTAATATTAGGGAGAGAGCAATTAAGATGGCAAGAAATTGATAGTGATGTTAATTGGTTTAATTATATACAGGAATACTCATTAGGAGAATTGGCTTTTAAAGATGCTGAAAAATTTCTTTTAAACTGTAATGTAAAAGAAAAAGAAATTCGTGAAAGGATTATAGCCACTTCAAAAGGACTTCCTTTTTACCTGGATTTACAAGTAGATACATATAAAATAATACTTGATAATGACAATATTCCAAAAGTTGAAAAATTCGGTAAAAATTATAATGATATTCTAGTCCGTTTTAGTAAATATTTATCCGTTGCAGAAATAGAAACTTTAAAAATTCTTTCTTGTACAAAAATTTGGAATTACGAAATTTTTAAAAAAATTATAAAAGAATTTCAAACAGGGTTTCCTTTGACTTCATTTAAGGAATTGTTGACTTTTTCATTTATCAATCAAATTAATCATAATAATAAAGAAGATTTCTTCTCCATTCATGAAATCATGCGTTCTCATTTAAAAATTAATCTAGATAATGAAATAAGGAAAGATATTCATAGATTTCTATTTCAATATTATCAAGACCAATTAGAACTAGAATCAATAAATTTAATTGAAATTAATCCATCAGCACAATATTTAATTGAAGAAGCTATTTATCACAAAAAAAAATGTTCTGACTTTGATGATTTTTGCGAATGGTTATTATTACTTTCAAAAAAACTTTATGGGGAAAATAAATCTACTTCTGTTCAGGAATCTTTAATTAAAGCGCTTACAACTTTAGATATTGAAAAAAAATATACGCTATCAATAGAGATGTGCTATGAAATAGCTCGCCTTTTTTCTTGGAAAAATGATGATTTTGAGTCTGTAAATGAATATACAGATAAAGGAATCAAAATATTGGAGAAAGTTATAAAGTCTAAATATTCTTCAAACGAAGATACTGTCATTAAAGAAGAGCCTGAGCTATTAAAATTAAAAGTTGATTTATTATTAGAAAAAGCTTCAGTTTTTCATGACTTGGACCTAAATTTCGATGCTTATAAAAAATATCAAGAAGCAATCATTCTAGGAAAAAAAATTAATTATCCAATCAATCTTCTAGGATATTCTAGAGTCTTACTAGAGTTAGGTAAGGTTCCAGAGGCCGAGGGTTATTTTTACAGTCAACTAACAATTCACTTGAAAAATGGTGATTTGGAAAATCAAGCATTGTATTATAATGAATTAGGCAATACGTTTTTGAGTCAAAAAATGCACACTCAAGCATATAATTATTTCAATGAATCTTTAAATATTTACCAAAATATAAAAGATGATAATCATCGTTATGTTTTTATAGTTAAAAAAAAATATGCTGAATCTTTAATATATCTTGGAAAAGCGCAAGAAGCTAAGTCAATCTTACAAAACATTTTAGAATGGTATAAAAAAAATTACGGGGAAAATTATTTTGAAATTGGATATGTTTATTTAGTGCTTGCCAAAGCTGAAAAGGAGTTAAAAAATTATCAAAATGCAATATATCATTGTTTTAGGTGTATAAAATTTCTCTATCCTAAATTGGGACTAGCAAATAGAGAGGTTGCTAATTCACAAGTATTATTCTGCGAAATCTTCCAAACAATAATTAAAGAAAAGATTAACAATAAAATTGAATACCTAACTGAAGATGAATTTAATTTTTATTACAATTCATATTCAACCTTAATTGAACAATTTGAATTTTCTTTTTTAAATGATTTCAATACTATACAGATTGTCTTTGGCTATTCCGGTAACTTTCTGAGCGATTATTTTGAAATTCTCCATCAATATTACACTCTAAATCAAAATAATGGAAAGATTAATAATTTAAATAGGAAAAGGTTAGAAAGTGAGCGAATTTTTTCAGAACAATTTCGATTTAGATTATTTGAGAGCAAAGAAAAACTAGAAGTCCTTGATGAAGAGAGAGTTCAATTAAAAAGAAAATTAAAAAATGAAATAGGAATTATAATTGATTCTTCTGTTAGAATATATATGAGCCCATTGTCATTTTATAAAAAAGGATGGGTGTATCATTTAATTTATATTAATGAGATAGTTAAATATATAGTGGAGTGTGATAATAAGCTTTACTGTTTAGATTTTACTAATTATCCCATTTACGACATGAATAAAGAGTTTTTGATTTTTTCTGGCGAAAACATCATGGATTATATCTTTTTCTTTTTTGATGGGGTCAAAGGTCGACATGGTAAATTTTACATACCACATAATAAAAATGATATACCATTTAAAATGGATATGGAAATAGACGAGAAAACAAAAGAATTAATTCGAACTAATATTCAAACTGCAAGAATTATTGAAATTACAAAAAATGAAATTATTGTTGAAAGCAATTTGTTTTTTTTAAGAAGTTTAATGAAAGTAACAATAATTGTTGATAACAATGGCTTTTGTAAAATGAAAGATGAAAAAATAATTCTAGAAAATCTACCAATTGAATATGAGCCACAAATTAGAAAGGTTAAAACTACTGATGATCAAATCGTTTTAAATATTATTTCTTTCTTAGAAATTAGATTAAAAACATTACGTCGTGAAGACGTTGACATTCAATTATTTTTGGATATTGAAAATAACATTAAAACTATTTTAGCAAATAAAGATGAATTAAAAAATTATTATGAATTAGTTTCTAGCGTATTTGATAATTCATTATTTATAATGGAAAAATATGTTAAGCCCACTTATGACAATGAACTGGTCTATATAAAAGAGGTAGGACAAATGTTAAATATAATGAAACAAGTATCTGATAAATCGGAATTAATAAAGACTAGGAAAAGAATAGTTTATAATTATAGATATAAAGGAGAGTTAGAAAGTAAAGGCTTAAGTACATTAGATAAAACTGAAATTGAAGATTTTTTAAGCGATAAATTAAATATTAAAATTTATGATTATAAAATTTCACAATACAAATTATCATTTTTTGACAAAACAAAATTATATCAAATAAATTCCGAACAATTTAAAACACATTATATTTTAAAAAACGAAAAAGAAATTTATTTATTAGATTCAACCAATAGACCTATTTATTCTCTAAGTAATAAGGACTTTAAATTATCTGAAATGACAGTAATGAATTATTTATACTTCTTTTTTGATAGTGTTATTGGCCGTCATGGAAAATTTTATATTCCAATATCTATAAACGATATTCCATTTAACAATAAAATAAAAAATACAAGTTCCTCAAAATCCCTCATCAAATCAAAAATAAAATCTCTAGAAATAATCAAAAGTAATGACTCTGAAATTTTAATATTAGGTTCCACATTTTTTAAAACATCGTTATTTAACTGTCAATTTAAAGTTGATAAAAATGGAATTTGCTCAATATCTAAAGAAGAATTGGTCCTAGATGATTTACCTATACTGATTACTTAATTAATAAAAAGGGAATTATTAATCCTAAATAAATAAAATACTTTTTTCACTTGGATTAGACATTAAATTTTTCATTTAAATGTTAACCATAATTATTTTTAATATCCCTTTTGATATCATTAAATTTGAAATAATTTAAGAGACCTAAATATTCTCAATAAATTACTAAGTGAATTCAGCGTACCTTTGTTAACAACATACCGGCTCCAATTTGTAATGTTTTCAGTCCTATTTGTACCTTATTCCTCTTTAACATCCATAAAATAAGGAATTACAATTCCTGTATCGGAAAATAAAAACCATTAAAATATATGTTCAGTTTTTTTACTAAAAAGCATTTTTTAATTGACCATTTAGAAGGTTTTATTGACATTCACAATCATATTCTTCCGGGCATAGATGATGGAGCCAAATCTGTTGAAGATTCAATTAAGCTTATTAAAGGGTTTAATGACTTTGGTGTTACGGATTTTATTTGCACACCACATATTATGGAAAATTATTATCCAAATGACCCTACCACCATTAATAAAGCTCAATTGCTTTTAAAGAATGGTCTAAAAATGAATGGTCTCGATCATGTTAATATTGATGTTGCTGCAGAGCACATGATAGACTCAGGTTTTGAAAAATTAATGGACGATAAAAAAATGATGCCATTGGCGAAAAATTACTTATTAATAGAGATGTCTTACCTACAAGCTTCTATTAATTTTAACCAAGCGGTATCCATGATTAAACAAATTGGATTTCATCCTATTTTAGCTCATCCAGAACGTTATGCATACTTGACAAGTAAAAAAAACATTTATGCCCATTATAAATCCGAAGGTATTTTTTTTCAACTTAATATGTTGTCTCTAGGAGCACTGTATGGCAGTACGGTGCAAAAAACCGCATTCAAACTTTTGGAGGACCAAAAATTTGATTTTTTAGCTTCTGACGTCCATCACATTAATCATATTAATGAACTAAAGAACATAAAAGTTAAAACAAAACATAAAACAATTATTGAATCTTTGGTACATAATACTAATTACCATTTTTTACATTAAGCACTACTCCCTTTTAATCAACACTCTTTTCTGCAACCTTGCGCCACTCAATGAATTGGCAATAATATAATAAGTCCCGGAGTTATAATGGCTAACATCTATTTTTACGGATTCATTATCTAAAACATTGATTGCTTTAAGTAATCTACCTAGTGTATCATAGATTTCTATATAGTCTACTTTTATTTCATCATTAAAATTGACCGTCAGTAAATCCGATACCGGATTTGGAGATATGATCATTTTATGTGATTCCTCTTCTACATTGTTCTGCGAATATTCCGTAAATACATTGTCATTTCGCTGTAAGGATTTTGATGTAGCATTATTTCCGCTAAGGTTGATCACCTCCAGGTTGTCGTAGTACGCCGTGCCGGCGGAGCCGATGGCATAGTTGCTGAACATCCATAGGTCGATCGTCGATATCCCGGAGGGAACCGTAAAAGTGGACTCGTAACGGCCCCACGTGGGGCCATAGCTGAAGGAGGCCAGCGAGTTGTTGGGGGAATCGTCACGGTTCACCTCCAGACGTGCGGCGCCGCTGCCGTCCATCCCGTCAAGGCCGATGAAGAGCTCGTCCCCGGCGGAGATGCCGTAATCGGACAGGCGGATCGTTAGGCGGTAGTGGCCCCAGGGCTGGCCGGGGTCAACGTTGACCACCTCGATACCGCAGGCACTGCCGTTGGTAACCGTGTCCGTTCCGTTGACGGCGTCCACACCCCCGACGAAGTCGCCAAGGGGAAGCGAAAGGCCCGCTGCGTCGTTCGTAAGCCCGGAAGGGCATTCCACGAAGCAGTCCAGGCCCTCGTCGACCTCACCGTCGCAGTCGTTGTCGATACCGTCGCATACCTCGGGACTGCCCGGATAGGAAAGCGCCTCGCCGTCGTCGCAGTCGGTCCCGTCGAGCACATAGCCCTCGGGGGCGTCGCATGCCTCCACCGATGACCCCGGGTCGCCGTAACCGTCCCCGTCGGCGTCCAGGTAATAGGCCGTAAGGGAAAAGCCCTCGTCGACCTCGCCGTCGCAGTCGTTGTCGATACCGTCGCATACCTCGGTGTTGCCCGGATAGGAAAGCGCCTCGCCGTCGTCGCAGTCGGTCCCGTCGGGCACATAGCCCTCGGGGGCGTCGCATGCCTCCACCGATGACCCCGGGTCGCCGTAACCGTCCCCGTCGGCGTCCAGGTAATAGGCCGTAAGGGAAAAGCCCTCGTCGACCTCGCCGTCGCAGTCGTTGTCGATACCGTCGCATACCTCGGTGTTGCCCGGATAGGAAAGCGCCTCCCCGTCGTCGCAGTCGGTCCCGTCGGGCACATAGCCCTCGGGGGCTTCGCATGCCTCCACCGATGACCACGGGTCGCCGTAACCGTCCCCGTCCGTATCGGCATAATAGCGCTGGTAGCCATCTCCGCCGCAGGGGGGCGTGGCGCTAAGGTTGATCACCTCCAGGTTGTCGTAGTACGCCGTGCCGGCGGAGCCGATGGCATAGTTGCTGAACATCCATAGGTCGATCGTCGATATCCCGGAGGGTACCGTAACGGTGGACTCGTAACGGCCCCACGTGGGGCCATAGCTGAAGGAGGCCAGCGAGTTGTTGGGGGAATCGTCACGGTTCACCTCCAGACGTGCGGCGCCGCTACCGTCCATCCCGTCAAGGCCGATGAAGAGCTCGTCCCCGGCGGAGATGCCGTGGTCGGACAGGCGGATCGTTAGGCGGTAGTGGCCCCAGGGCTGGCCGGGGTCAACGTTGACCACCTCGATACCGCAGGCACTGCCGTTGGTAACCGTGTCCGTTCCGCTGACGGCGTCCACACCCCCGACGAAGTCGCCAAGGGGAAGCGAAAGGCCCGCTGCGTCGTTAGTAAGGCCGGAAGGACATTCCACGAAGCAGTCCAGGCCCTCGTCGACCTCACCGTCGCAGTCGTTGTCGATACCGTCGCATACCTCGGTGTTGCCCGGATAGGAAAGCGCCTCCCCGTCGTCGCAGTCGGTCCCGTCGGGCACATAGCCCTCGGGGGCGTCGCATGCCTCCACCCAGTTCTCCGGGTCGCCGTAACCGTCCCCGTCGGCGTCCAGGTAATAGGCCGTCAGGGAAAAGCCCTCGTCGACCTCCCCGTCACAGTCGTTGTCGATACCGTCGCATACCTCGGGACTGCCCGGATAGGAAAGCGCCTCCCCGTCGTCGCAGTCGGTCCCGTCGGGCACATAGCCCTCGGGGGCGTCGCATGCCTCCACCGATGACCCCGGGTCGCCGTAACCGTCCCCGTCGGCGTCCAGGTAATAGGCCATAAGGGAGAAGCCCTCGTCGACCTCGCCGTCGCAGTCGTTGTCGATACCGTCGCATACCTCGGTGTTGCCCGGATAGGAAAGCGCCTCGCCGTCGTCGCAGTCGGTCCCGTCGGGCACATAGCCCTCGGGGGCTTCGCATGCCTCCACCCAGTTCTCCGGGTCGCCGTAACCGTCCCCGTCCGTATCGGCATAATAGCGCTGGTAGCCATCTCCGCCGCAGGGGGGCGTGGCGCTAAGGTTGATCACCTCCAGGTTGTCGTAGTACGCCGTGCCGGCGGAGCCGATGGCATAGTTGCTGAACATCCATAGGTCGATCGTCGATATCCCGGAGGGTACCGTAACGGTGGACTCGTAACGGCCCCACGTGGGGCCATAGCTGAAGGAGGCCAGCGAGTTGTTGGGGGAATCGTCACGGTTCACCTCCAGACGTGCGGCGCCGCTACCGTCCATCCCGTCAAGGCCGATGAAGAGCTCGTCCCCGGCGGAGATGCCGTGGTCGGACAGGCGGATCGTTAGGCGGTAGTGGCCCCAGGGCTGGCCGGGGTCAACGTTGACCACCTCGATACCGCAGGCACTGCCGTTGGTAACCGTGTCCGTTCCGCTGACGGCGTCCACACCCCCGACGAAGTCGCCAAGGGGAAGCGAAAGGCCCGCTGCGTCGTTAGTAAGGCCGGAAGGACATTCCACGAAGCAGTCCAGGCCCTCGTCGACCTCACCGTCGCAGTCGTTGTCGATACCGTCGCATACCTCGGTGTTGCCCGGATAGGAAAGCGCCTCCCCGTCGTCGCAGTCGGTCCCGTCGGGCACATAGCCCTCGGGGGCGTCGCATGCCTCCACCCAGTTCTCCGGGTCGCCGTAACCGTCCCCGTCGGCGTCCAGGTAATAGGCCGTCAGGGAAAAGCCCTCGTCGACCTCACCGTCGCAGTCGTTGTCGATACCGTCGCATACCTCGGTGTTGCCCGGATAGGAAAGCGCCTCCCCGTCGTCGCAGTCGGTCCCGTCGGGCACATAGCCCTCGGGGGCGTCGCATGCCTCCACCCAGTTCTCCGGGTCGCCGTAACCGTCCCCGTCGGCGTCCAGGTAATAGGCCGTCAGGGAAAAGCCCTCGTCGACCTCCCCGTCACAGTCGTTGTCGATACCGTCGCATACCTCGGGACTGCCCGGATAGGAAAGCGCCTCCCCGTCGTCGCAGTCGGTCCCGTCGGGCACATAGCCCTCGGGGGCGTCGCATGCCTCCACCGATGACCCCGGGTCGCCGTAACCGTCCCCGTCGGCGTCCAGGTAATAGGCCGTAAGGGAGAAGCCCTCGTCGACCTCGCCGTCGCAGTCGTTGTCGATACCGTCGCATACCTCGGTGTTGCCCGGATAGGAAAGCGCCTCGCCGTCGTCGCAGTCGGTCCCGTCGGGCACATAGCCCTCGGGGGCTTCGCATGCCTCCACCGATGACCCCGGGTCGCCGTAACCGTCCCCGTCCGTATCGGCATAATAGCGCTGGTAGCCATCTCCGCCGCAGGGGGGCGTGGCGCTAAGGTTGATCACCTCCAGGTTGTCGTAGTACGCCGTGCCGGCGGAGCCGATGGCATAGTTGCTGAACATCCATAGGTCGATCGTCGATATCCCGGAGGGTACCGTAACGGTGGACTCGTAACGGCCCCACGTGGGGCCATAGCTGAAGGAGGCCAGCGAGTTGTTGGGGGAATCGTCACGGTTCACCTCCAGACGTGCGGCGCCGCTACCGTCCATCCCGTCAAGGCCGATGAAGAGCTCGTCCCCGGCGGAGATGCCGTGGTCGGACAGGCGGATCGTTAGGCGGTAGTGGCCCCAGGGCTGGCCGGGGTCAACGTTTACCACCTCGATACCGCAGGCACTGCCGTTGGTAACCGTGTCCGTTCCGTTGACGGCGTCCACACCCCCGACGAAGTCGCCAAGGGGAAGCGAAAGGCCCGCTGCGTCGTTCGTAAGGCCGGAAGGGCAAGACTCATCTATTTTGTCTTCCTCTACGTTGACATATAAACTTTTGGTATCCGTTAACCCACTATCATCTGTTACAGTTAAGAAAACTTCAAAATTACCGACAGAACTGAAAGTATGTTGTGGATTTGCAACACTTGATGTTGTTCCATCCCCAAAATTCCACGCGTAAGTAGCTACACCTATATCGTCAGTTGAATTACTTCCTGTAAATTGAACATTCAAAGGGGCAATTCCAGACACCTTATCTGCTGATAATATTGCAGTGGGACCACTATTGTCATTTGAACCGTTGACGGTAATATATGCAGTTTTTTCATCTTTTAATCCGTTATAGTCATATACCGTAAGGCTAACTAAATATACACCTGGCACTTCATAAATGTGAGAAGGGTTCGGAACATTGGAAGTAGTTTGATCCCCAAATCTCCAAATATAATTATCGATACCATCTAAAATATCACTATCATACGAAGTACTTGAATCGAATACAACATTTAGGGGCGCATTTCCTATTATAGGACTAGCTGTAAAATTTGCCGTCGGAGGATGGTTACCTCCAGTAGCGGTTAAATTAATAATCTTTAAATTATCAAAATATGCTATACCGGGAGAGTTAGCTGCATAATTACTAAACAACCAAATATCAAAGGTTTGGGTATTTTCAGGAACTACAAAAGAAGATTTAATGGTCGACCAATTTTGTGAAAAATTTCCGCTAATCAACGGAGGTCTCGAATTGGTATTATTTTGACGTATTTCATATCGTGGAGATACTTCACCTTTACCATCCAATTCAATGGAAATTTCATCACCGGCTTGAATACCAAATTGATTTAAATTTACAGATATAGTAAAACGTGCAAATGGTTCATTTATATCGTTATTCACAATTTGTAAAGCACATTCAGAACCATTAGTTTCTATATTGGTTCCATTTGCCTCGTCCAGACCAGTGTTTAATACACCTGAAGTTATGAATATTGAACTATCCCCATTTGGTAAATAACCAGGACATCCCTCTTCGGAATTTTCTTGAACTAAATTAAAGTATATGGTGGTGGGACATCCAGCTGGAGTAGTCAAGACAAATTGACCTTCATTGGATGTATCGACCAATCCATTATTTCTATCTGGATTGTTCCATGGTGCCAAACCAAAATCCGGTGTCACAAATGTATCTATTTGATAAGCATTTTCCTCCGTAAATTTATCCGCATCTTGAAGGTTACTATAAGTTGGTCCGTCATACTGAGGTGTAGTCAAAATATACTCCCCTGTGTATTCTGGAGTTGGTCTAATAAAGACTTCAGAACCAAGTGGAGCAGTGACAACGTTACTCGTTATCCAAGTACCGTTTACGCCTATTTTATATTGAGCGGTAAGGTAATTCCCTTCACAAATGGTAATATTAGGATTGTTGGTATTTAACCCTTCTTGGTACATAGCCCTTATTTCGGCAGGTTCCAATACTTTATTATAAACTTTTAACAAATCTATTTTTCCACTTATTTCATCCGTAATACCGCTTGTATTCCCATAGTCAGGAATACCATCAATATCTGAAGCTGATGGGTTACTTGGGTCATCTGGGTCATACCTGTGATCATAAAAACCTGAGACGGTATATTTACTTTGTCTCAGCCCATTATTATTCATATCTATTAAACCGCTTACCTTTCTATTACAAACCTCTACCCCATTTGCATAAAGTATTGCAGTATTGCCGTCATATGTTGCCGCTAGGTGCACCCAAGTATCCAATGGGGCATATCCTGCATAACAGTCTAATGGACTGTTTGCATTAAAGGCCCATTTGTAAAGTGTGTTATGAAAACCAAAGAAAAGTTGTGGATAATCATGACTAAAAATTCCGACATTTGCTATTTTTCCATTGGCTTCGGGAATACCACTATTGCTATTTCTATATACCCAAGCTGATATAGTAATAGAATTTGCCGTGGAAGCCAACTCATCGCTATAATCTATTTCCAGTAATGAATTACTGTTAAATTCCAAGCCATCAAATTCAATAGCATTTCCAATAATACCATCTGACCATGAAAATTGATTTGGCTGTACCACGTCCCCATCATTATCTCGCTGTACAATTGTACCATGATGTCCATATTGCGAATTATCTAGGGCATTTAAATCTTCATCAGATCCATCAAATTGCATATCCAATACCAAGTTGGGATTATAAATAATTGGTGCTTCTGAACCTATCTGTATGGTATGTGCAATGGATGGAACACCGTTTGCATTTATTCCAAAAAGCATATAATACCCAGGCGGCAATAATTCCCGCTCCGGAATTTCTATATTATATATATTCCCGTTGGCAGTAAAATCAACAGGAATTCTACGTTGCTCATTATTTGTAGAATGTGTAGCTGCGGAAAAACGTATTAAGCTAAATTGTTGTATTCCAGGTGTAGCTTCTATATTAATTGTGGAATCATAACCTGAACTTTCAGGTCCATTGATTATCTCTGGCCTTTCCGCCAAAGTATTATCAGGATTAAATAAATATGGAGGACTATATATTTCAGCATCCATATGGTTAACACAATCCTCGGTACTATCACAAAGACCACCACCACCTACAAAAACCCTACCGTCTACCATTAGTATGGCTACACTATGGTAAGTACGCGGTATCTGCATGGCTGCTACTGAGCGCCAACCGGTATTCTCATTAAAAATTTCAGCTCCTTTTACCGCAGTAACATCGGTAAAAACAGCTGCATATTCCAATCCTCCTGTTACAATTACTTCACCATTTGGCAATACCGTACTATTATGCATAGTTCTAGGTCTTGACATATTGCCTACATATGACACATTGGGCATATCTCCAAAACCGATACCATTTAAATCGATAATAAATGAATTGTCCCGTGCAGGAACGGTTCCTATGTCATCATCACCATATGCTCCTGCCCCACCAGTTTTTAAAATCTTACCTTTATCAAACATTACGGTATTTCCTTTCATGGAATAATAATCCCGTATGTTCTGATTTACATCTTGTCTTATCCCCGCTTCGATTATCGATCCCCCAGGCACGTCGACATCGACCCAATGCATCATTTCACTAGGGCCTGCATGAAATAATTTTCCGTTGGGTGCGGGCCATAACCACACATGGTTATCAATTCTATAGTTTCCTTGATTCTCTTCCGCATAATCTGCACCTACAAAAATATCCTCGCCATGAACATTGGATAATTTTTGCCAACCGGTTAAAGTAGAATAGCGCTCCGCATTCCTGTTACCATAAAAGCCTCCGCTCCATGAGCCGCCGATTGTAAATACAGAACCATCCTTTAAAGTAACATTACCTTGATAACCCCTAGGTATATTCATTTGATCGGCAACGGTCCAGGAATTGGTCCTCCAATCATAGATACTAGTTTTTTCACTACTGGTACCGCCTGCGGATAAAATTCTACCATCGGCTAGATTGTTAATACCGGGACAGAACATATCATGATCCGTATTGCTCGTAAATGATCCTAAAGCAGCACCTTTACCATCAATACCCCCTTTGGGATCAAATAACTCTGTAAAGGTAGTTCCATCACCTTCTACTACAAAAGTATCCCTAAATTGAGAAGACCATGTTATTAAATTCCCATTGGGTAAATTAGCGACCGCCACTGGTACAATACCGAACTGAATCGGATTGCTCCATTCACCTTCAACACTCTTATTTTGAGCGGTCAAAAATTGAAAATTAAGAAAAAGGATAAATATCCATATTGTAGATATGCGAATGCTCCCCATAGTAAAAAAAGTGTAATATTAAAACATTGGGGGATTCCCATAAATTTAACCAATATGAAAAATCTATGGGAACAAAAATTGGATTACTCGATGAATATGGCAATTATTACGATAAACGATCTCTACCCACTATGAAAAGACCTGCCACCATTTTTTTGTTTTGATTCCGTAACCATACCCGTACTTGCCGCCATAGCCAAGATTACTTTCTTTTACATCATTGACCACAAAATTAAGACCAACCAATTTACCTTCTTTTTGAAGTGAAATAGGAAAATCCACAACTTTGGTTTCAGTTACATGGGCCCTTGTTACATAAATTGTATGATTGGCGTAAGGCGAGATAAGAAGCGTATCCGTAACAACCATTAATGGAGCAGAATCAATAATTACATAATCATACTTTTGAGATACTTCCTCGATTAAATTTTTAAACCGATCACCCATCAACAATTCAGATGGATTGGGTAAGATTTTCCCGGAGTATATTACGTCAATAGTATTGTTATGGACCAACATGGTTTTAATCAAATCATCTGTTTCAATAGAATGATCCATTAAATATTCCGATAACCCTAGTTTATTGTTTTTCTTAGCTTTACCTAAAATATCTACATTTTTATCTTCCTTGAAAAAGTCAGTTAATTTAGGATTTCTAATATCCGCTCCTATTAATAAAACTTTTTTCTTTGTACTGGAAAAAATCATTGATAGATTAGAAGATATAAACGTTTTACCTTCGCCAGATACACTTGATGTTACTAAAACTACATTGTTCCTATCAACAGAATTCTTAGACTTGATAAGATAATCCAAATTTGTTCTTAAAATCCTTAAGGACTCCGCCAAGACAGATCTATCATCTTCATGTATATATTTCTGAGATTTTTTATCAACACTTGGTAATTCTGCCAGTACCGGATAATTGCCAATAACTTTTTCAAGCATGGACTTGCTATGAACCTTGTTGTCCATTAAATTATGCGCATACAAAATGGAGAACGGAATGATAAATCCTAATAAAAATGAAGCTAGATAAATTTTAAATTTATTAGGAGAAATTGGTCTTTCATCCGTTAAATAAGCACTATCAATAACCTTGGATTTTGGTGCGGTAGATGCCAAAGCCACTTGAGATTCTTCTCTTCTTTGTAACAGATAAAGATATAAGGATTCTGTTGTCTCCTGTTTTCTAGTAATATCCCTTAATGCTCTTTCATTTTTTGGTGCGGAATATATTTTGGAATTTATCCTGGATTGTTGTTTACTAAGGTTATTTACCGTTAAGGACAAATTATTTTCCATAGCACCTAAACTGGCTGCTAAACCATTTTTAATACTTTGTAACTCTTCATTTAAACCAACAATGACAGGGTTTTTGTCATTAGAACTTTTCAATAACCTATTTCTCTCTTGTAAAAGCTGATTATATTTTGCAGTGCTATTTGCAATTGATGGATCTGAAATACCAATATTTGAAGGAAGCGTTTCATTTGTATCATTTTGATCGGTAACGATTTCCTTCATTGCCGAAGCAATATTTAATTGATTTCGATAATTTTCAAGTTCTTGTTGAGTTGCAGCACCTACGTTTAAATTTATATTGGCCTGTGACTGAAGATCTGCCAAGCCCCTATCTGTTTTGAATTCTTGGGCAGTTTGGTCTACCGTTGCCAAATTGGAGTAAATATCTGAAATTCTCTCATTAATAAACTTAAACGTTCTATCCGCTATTTCTTTTTTATCTAAAACTGCGTTAGTATTATAAACGTTAACCAATTCATTCAAGATTCCAATGCCTTTTTCCGGTATTGGATGCTCAATGGAAAGCGTCAAGATTTTTGAAAATTCATCTATGGTCGATATTTTGACCATTTTTTTAAAATTTTGAGCCACTGCGGTAATTGGATTAACAACAATTT
The DNA here is from genome assembly GCF_030505015.1 of Maribacter confluentis. Lineage (NCBI taxonomy): Bacteria > Pseudomonadati > Bacteroidota > Flavobacteriia > Flavobacteriales > Flavobacteriaceae > Maribacter > Maribacter confluentis. The sequence goes on along the minus strand of NZ_JAUKUC010000001.1, from coordinate 3,855,091 downwards.
TGATATCCTCACCCTCGTAAGCATTAAAGAACTGAATATTTGGCGTAATGATTACATCACCTACAGGCGTACTAATATTTTTACCAAACGAATAAATTTTTGGAAGTTCATCTTCCTTGTTCCTGAGCTTAAAATTACTTTTGGAAGTTAATTCAATATAAAAAATATGTTTGGCATTGAATAACAAAGAATCTGGAGAAAGAAAATTAATATTGACAGGTACCTTATTATAAATTTCAGATTCTTTGATATCCCCAACTTGGCTAAACGTTACGTTTGCCTTTAAATTTTTTACGACCTCAATAAAATTAGACCTTGAATTTAAAACTTCTATCTCATCTTCAACTTCATTTTGCTTTCCACCTAAAAAATCCAAATCCTTAAATACAGCAAGTTCAGAAGAAGCACCTTTTTCTTCCAAAATTTGAATTTTGGCACTAATATCATATTTAGGTACGGCATATCTATTATAAATATAGGCTGCACCCAATAAGATAATGATAGTCAACAAGAACCAATACCAGCGTTTTGCATAACGAACAACAATATCATTTAAATCTTGTTCTTGTTGAAAACCTTTTGAGATAGTATTCATAAATAATTAATGAAATGTTTTGTTTAATTTCTTTGGGTCAACAATAATACCGTAGATGTAATAATAATAGATGCAATAGAAATTGCATTTGAAGTCCTATTATCCAAACTGGAAGAGGTTATTAAAGATTTATTGGGCTCCACGTAAACAACATCATTTTGTGTTAAATAATATACAGGGGAATCCAACGCCTTTTTTGAAGTCAGGTCAATGTGATTATAAACCTTGGTTCCATTAAAATCCCTCAACACCAATACATTCTCACGTTTTCCTTTAATATGCAAATCTCCCGCCAATCCTATAGCTTCTAAAATTGAAATCTGCTCCCCGTTTACTGGATATGTACCAGGCTTATTAACTGCTCCCAAAACGGTAACCGTAAAATTCTTTAACCTAATGTTTACTATTGGATTTTTAAGGTAATCCGCTAATTTATCCTTTAATAAGGTCTTAACTTCAGCAGGGCTTAATCCTTCAATCTTTACTGACCCAAGTACTGGAAAATCAATATTACCTTCCTTGTCTACTATATAATCTACCTGCTCTGGTCTAAACCCCCCTTCTTCAGCTCCCTTAAAAAGGTTAAAAGGCAAACTAGCTTCTGGATCAAGGGTTGATATATGAATACTTACAACGTCATCTACTTTAAACCTATATGAATCTATATTGTCATTGACCAGAGTTTCAAAATTAGTTGCATCTTGAAAATATACTACTTCTTTTCGAGATGCACAAGAAGCAAAAAAAAGTGCACATAGACCCACAATCGTAAAACGCTTAAACATTATCATATAATTTAAATTATTTAGAAAATTCTCTTTTTAATCCTGTTTCCAATTTAATGATTTTGGAATCGTCCTCCTTTACCTTATCCAGTTCGGCAAATTTAGAATTCTTAGAAATATATTCAGGAACTATTTCCTTCATCAATTTAACGGTATCACCATTGAACAAGATATTGGTAATACATAATTCATCGATTTTAGATCTTACGTATGTAAAGTCGTCATCACGAACCTTACTGATCATAATTTTCTTGTTATATGTTGGTAGAGTATCCTCATCATTGGCCAACAACTCTTCATATAGTTTTTCACCTGGTCTTAATCCAGTGATCTTAATATCGATATCCTCAGGATATGATAGACCGGAAAGCTTTATCATATTCTTTGCAAGGTCAAAAATCTTAACAGAATCACCCATGTCAAATATAAATATTTCACCACCCTTGCCCATAGACCCAGCTTCCAAAACCAATTGTGAAGCTTCAGGAATGGTCATAAAATATCTGGTAATATCCTTATGCGTAACAGTTAACGGTCCACCGCTCTCCAGCTGCTTTTTAAATAACGGGATTACAGATCCGTTTGAACCAAGGACATTTCCAAATCTGGTAATTATGAATTTTGTACTGCCCAATTTCTGCATACACCCAATATACTTTTCGGCAATTCTTTTTGAAGCGCCCATAACATTTGTCGGGTTAACGGCTTTATCCGTAGAAACCAGTACAAATTTATTGGCGTTATATTGAATTGAAAGATCCGCAATTACCTTTGTACCAGCAATGTTAACCTTTATAGCCTCATATGCATTATACTCCATTAAAGGTACATGCTTGTAAGCTGCCGCATGAAATATATAGGTAGGTTTAAATTCCTGAAATATTTGATTCATCCTATTTCTGTCCCTTACATCCCCAACAATACATACAAAATTATGGAATCCCTTTCTAATAAGTTCCTGTTGAAGATCATACAGCGCAGATTCGGCTTGATCTACAATAACCAATGTTTTATACTCATATAAGCATATTTGCCTTACCAGCTCACTACCAATAGAACCTGCTCCACCAGTTACAAGTACGGTTTGGTTTTCCAGTTCTTTTGCAGTTTTTAAATTTTTGATCTTTATTGGGGGTCTGTCCAATAAATCCTCGATTTGGACATTTTTAATCTGTGATGCTTTAAGCTCACCATTTATCCATGTTTCTATAGGAGGAACAATTTTCACTTTGACATCAAGATCAACCAAACGTTTTACTTCTTCGCGCAATTGTTTTTGGGGAATATCCAAGGCGGTAAAAATAATTTCCTGTATTCCTCTTAAATTGACAAACTCTTTACTTAATTCAGATTTTCCATGTACATGGATTCCATTGATGTTTTTTCCGGTTTTTTTATCCAAATGATCTACGTAACCAACAACTTTAGCTGAATTCTTTGGACTGCTTATCAAGACATTATAAGTCATGATCCCCGCATCACCTATTCCATATATAAGAACGTTCTTTGTAAATTTAGTAGTGGAATTTATAAGTCTATGGTAAAGCGATTTAAAAATAAATCTTGCCGCCGTAAGCCCTATAAAAGAAAGCAAACTATGAATTATTACAATGGATAAAGGAACCGTAAATTCCCCTGCAAAACCATAAAACTTATTAATGATTACTGCCAGAATGGTAAATATATTGGCCAAGCAGACCACATTAAAGAGATTGTATACATCCTTTGCCCCTGTATGCCTAATTACCCCTTTGTAGGAACCAATGATAAGTATGGCCGCTAAAGAAGCCAATAGCACTACAGGTAATTGGGTTAATAATTGTCCAGTATCAAATGAAAGGGTAAGATTGAATCTTATAAAATAGCTCAACAAGAAAGCTATTCCAAATATGAATAGGTCTATTACTATAACTATCCATTTAGGGCGATAATTTTCAGAATTTCTAACAATGTAATTTAGAATCATATCTTTTTATAAATAGGTTAAATTTCTCAAATCAAATATACCAATAGACTTAGCATATCCCTGAAACCCGACTTATAATTCGCCAAAGATATTATAAAATCGTTTAACGGTGCTTTTTATTGAATCTGAACTTTCAAAAATTCAATAACATCCTAAAATTGACATATTTGATCGGTATTTGACCAATTTATTATAGAACACAATTTACGTATTTATATTATGTATTGCAGCATGTTTTTCTGGTATGTCATTGAACGATTATATATTGGTATTAAACGTTTAATAAAGATTGGCTTAATATGGTTTGGTTATTTTTGTACTATCGGAAAGTGACTTTTTTAATACTTGAAGTAGAACACAAATGACACAAAAATTTCATTTCATATTATTACTGTTTTTAAGCGTACCCTTATTAGTGTTTTCTCAAAATGAAAGTACTATGGGAAAGTGGGGGGATCCAATTGAATTTGGCATAGTACCAGTTGCAGTAGCAAATTTACCAAACGGAAATTTACTTACATGGTCATCTCAATTTAGGGACACTTTTATTGTTGAAGGAGACGGCATGACTTTTACCGAACTTTTTGACCCTAAAGCCAATAATGGCCTAGGTGCATCATTGGGTGAATTCACAAGTAACACCGACCATGATATGTTTTGCCCTGGTATTAACAATCTAGCCGATGGTAGAATTTTATCCGCAGGCGGTACCAGTAGCGAAAGAACCAGTATCTATGATTGGAGGACCAATTCTTGGACAGTTGCAGATGAAATGAACATACCACGGGGCTACCAAGGTAACGTCACATTATCGGATGGATCTGTTTTCACCGTTGGAGGTTCCTGGAGCGGTGGAAATTATGGAAATAGGGATGCAGAAATTTATTCCTCGTTAACCGGTTGGTTAAAATTACCAAATATTCAAGGCGAAGATATTTTTGTGAATGATGATTTAACGATGGAATCCCAAGGAAATTATAGGGCGGATAACCATGTTTGGTTATGGCCGGCTCCCAACGGAAAATTATTTCATGCCGGTCCAAGTGAAAGAATGCATTGGATCGATGTAGACGTACCCGGAGGAAGTATAGTTGACGCAGGTAAGCGTCAAGATTTAGGTGCGGGGGCTGTGGACGGTTATTCCATGAAAGGTAATACTGTAATGTTCGATATAGGTAAAATATTGAAAACCGGTGGCGCCCCTGCATATGGTGCAGATTATTATGGCACAACGCCTGCCCGTCAAAATTCATTTATCATAGATATCAATGGTACTGGACCTAACCCAACCCCAACGGTAACTTTTACCGGCAATATGAACTTGGCAAGGACCATGCACAACAGTACCGTTTTACCTACTGGAGAAGTCTTGATTACGGGCGGACTACAAAAAGCAGCTGTATTTACAGATGATACAGCGGTCTTGGGTGCTCAAATTTTCAATCCCTATGCCACTGGAAACAAATGGAGTACCGTGGCAGCAATGACCGTACCTAGAACATACCATAGTGTTGCAATTTTAATGGTAGACGGTAGGGTATTTGTAGGTGGTGGTGGACTTTGTGACGGATTATCACTAACACAAGGATGCACCAATCACATGAATGCGGAAATATATAGCCCGCCTTATCTGTTCAAGTCCGATAATACTTTGGCGGAAAGGCCAGAAATAATCGATGGTCCTGAAAGTTCAGGTTATGATACCACAATTAATGTAGAGGCTACACTTGGAATACAACAATTCAGCTTAATACGTTTTTCCGCAGCTACACATTCTACAAATAATGAACAGCGCAGAATCCCTGTAAATTTCACTGCATCCGGTGATTCTTATGACGTAGAAATTCCTAATCGTGAGCTGCTTCCTCCAGGGTACTATATGTTATTTGCTATTGATAATAATGGTGTACCGTCAATTGCCCATACCATTAAGATTGGTTCTGAAATTCCGTTATCCAATAATTCCAATTTAGTTTTGGACATGCAATTTGACGAGCCTTCTGGTACAAATGTTCCTGATATTTCCCAATACGGTAATCATGGTACAATTATACAAAGAGATGATAACGGAGATCCGGTTACGGCAAATCAACATTCTTGGTCAGAAGGTATAATTGGAAATGCCTTGGAATTTGACGGACTTGAATTTACAAGTAATTCACTTTTAGAAATAGATTACAGTGAAGAACTGGCATCTACCGCCAATTCTATAACCCTATCTGCGTGGGTATACAGAAACAGCAATAGTGTAATTTCCGGAAGTGGAAAAGTTGCCAATGTAGGCATATTTAGCCAATCATATCCCAATATGTTCTTTGGTTTTCACAACACCTTGTACAAATGGGCATTTTCTACAGAAGCAGAGGCTTTAAATTGCTATTCCGGCTATGCACCATTAAATACTTGGGTGCACCTAGCGGCAACATATGATGGCAATACTGCAATACTTTATGCCAACGGTGTAGAAGTTTGTAGGCGACAAATAAGTGGCCCCATTAAACTGGTAAACGATAATCCTGACCTTAGTAAATTTACGGCATCTGGATTTTATGAGGATGGAAGCAGAAATATCCCAGTAACTTATGGTGGTAATAACAGTGGTATTACAGATGAGATTAGTGGTAAAATTGATTTACTTAAAGTATATAATAAAGTTCTTGAGCCTGCTGAGATACAGGCACTTTACAATGAAGGTTTTGACACCAATAATCCACAAATTACAAATTGTAATGGTAATTATTTAACAGTACAATATAAGATCGGAGCTAATGGCTCCCCGATCCAAGGAACGGACATAGTAGTTCCTGAAGGTTCCGAAGTCTATATTAAGGCCGCAAATGCTACAGGAGAATATTATATAACCACAACACAGTATGATGGGCCTACCATAAGTTCTTTGGATAGTACTAAGATGACTGCAGATGGCTATTATAGATTAGATACTTCAGTAAATATTATAGCAATACCACCTTGGAACAATCCAAATAGAAATGATGGCTTTGTAGACGCTTCCAATGTTGGACAATTTGTGGTATCCACACCCGCTGGATGCCAGACTACGATTAATCTATCATTATTGGAAGATAATCAGGAAGAAGGTTGTCCAAACTATTTACCAAATGGAGATCCTTCCATATTCATCACTTCAGGGGCATTAAACACTGGGTTAGATGAAGCAAACGGAACCAATATTGAAACCAATGGATCAGAATGCGCTTTAGAAATCATAAACAATGACAGTGACAATCCATGGGCCCGTTTTACCGTGACAATAAATCTTCAAAAGTTTGGAATACAAGCTGGTGATGAACTATATCTTGAACTTGACGGAAAAGGAAATAGCAATGCCGCATTTGAGGTTGTACGCGATAATTCCAATGCAAACCCACCAATTGGCAGCTATACGTTTAATCAAAATTGGACCACGTTCAAAGGATCTATTATCGTTCCAGGTAATACGCAAACCTTAGATTTATGGTTGTATAGTAACTACAGTAAATTAGAACCGGGTACAGCCTATTTTGACAATTTGAAAGTAATCAATCTAACTGCAACCAATGGAAACAGACCACCTACTGCAGAATTTACTGCCACACCGCTTACCGGCGATGCTCCTTTAAATGTAAGTTTTAATGCAAATGCGTCTACGGATGAAGACGGTACAGTCAATCAATACGTATGGAAATTTGGGGATAATACCACTTCGAATGTTAAAAACCCATCAAAATTGTACAATACGCCAGGAACCTATTTGGTTAGCCTAACGGTTTTTGACGATGGTGGCTTACGTGATGAAAAAACTACGTACATCACAGTTCTGGATACTGGCAACCAATCACCGGTCGCCGTGGCGGAGGCCGATGTCACCTCCGGAAATGCCCCGTTGACGGTCCAGTTCACGGGTAGCAACTCTACCGATGACGGTCCTCTAACCTATGCATGGAATTTTGATGACGGAGGCACCTCCAATACTATAAATCATGAACATACTTTCATGTCTAGTGGAACATATACTGTTTCCTTAACTATCACAGACAGTTCTAACGTTACTGACACGGATTCAATTACAATAACGGTCAATGACCCTCCAAATCAAATACCACAGGCAATCATTGATGCGGACCCTATTTCGGGTACTGCCCCCTTGGATGTACAGTTCAACGGAAGCAACTCTACCGATGACGGACCCCTTACCTATGCATGGGACTTTGCGGATGGGGTCATATCTACATTGGAAAGCCCGGAGCATACCTTTTCAGAGAGTGGGTCATATGAAGTGAGTCTTACCGTGACCGATGCATTCAACGAGACCGATACGGAAACAATAACCATTACGGTAAACGATACCGCCAATCAAATGCCACAGGCAGTTATTGAAGCCGACCCTATCTCCGGTACTGCCCCCTTGGAAGTACAGTTTAACGGAAGCAGCTCTACCGATGACGGACCCCTTACCTATGTATGGGACTTTGCGGATGGGGTCACATCTACATTGGAAAGTCCGGAACATACCTTTTTAGGAAGTGGGTCATATGAAGTCAGTCTTACCGTGACCGATGCATTCAACGAGACCGATACGGAAACAATAACCATTACGGTAAACGACCCTCCAAATCAATTGCCGGTGGCCGTAATTGAAGCCGACCCTATCTCCGGTACTGCCCCCTTGGATGTACAGTTCAACGGAAGCAACTCTACCGATGACGGACCCCTTACCTATGTATGGGACTTTGCGGATGGCGGTACATCTACATTGGAAAGTCCGGAGCATACCTTTTCAGGAAGTGGGTCATATGAAGTCAGTCTTACCGTGACCGATGAATTCAACGAGACCGATACGGAAACAATAACCATTACGGTAAACGATACCGCCAATCAAATGCCACAGGCAGTTATTGATGCAAATCCTATCTCCGGTACTGCCCCCTTGGAAGTACAGTTCAACGGAAGCAGCTCTAACGATGACGGACCCCTTACCTATGCATGGGACTTTGCGGATGGCGGTACATCTACATTGGAAAGTCCGGAGCATACCTTTTCAGGAAGTGGGTCATATGAAGTCAGTCTTACCGTGACCGATGCATTCAACGAGACCGATACGGAAACAATAACCATTACGGTAAACGATACCGCCAATCAAATGCCACAGGCAGTTATTGATGCAAATCCTATCTCCGGTACTGCCCCCTTGGAAGTACAGTTCAACGGAAGCAACTCTACCGATGACGGACCCCTTACCTATGCATGGGACTTTGCGGATGGGGTCACATCTACATTGGAAAGCCCGGAACATACCTTTTCAGGAAGTGGGTCATTTGAAGTCAGCCTTACTGTGACCGATGAGTTTAATGAGACCGATTCGGAAACAATAACTATCACGGTCAACGATACCGCCAATCTAATGCCGGTGGCCGTAATAGAGGCTGACCCTATTTCAGGAAATGCTCCACTAGATGTACAGTTTTCAGCTAGCAATTCTACAGATGACTACGAAATTGTTTCATATATATGGTCATTTGATGATGGTAACACGGCAAGCGGTGAAAATGTCAGTCATACATTCCAGACCATTAAAGATTATGAAGTTACGCTTACTGTAACAGATTCCAATGGTGCATCGGATACTGAAAGCATTATTATTTCTGTCAATGACCTGGATAATCAACCTCCAGTAGCTAGAATTGAGGCAAACCCGATTTCTGGAAATGCGCCTTTGCTTGTAGAGTTTTCAGGAAGAGGTTCTACGGATGACAATGGCATAGTTTCCTATGAATGGAATTTTGGAGATGGAACCACATCAAATGAAATTGACGTAAACCATACTTATGAATTTATGGGTGAATATCTGGTTACCCTAACCGTAACAGATGCGGAGGGCCTTACAAACGAGAAAAATGTAACCATTTTTGTCAATGAATCAAACAATCAAGCGCCAGTTGCCATACTAGATACCGATTTAACAGAAGGTGATGCTCCGCTCACCGTAGAATTTATTGGTTCTAATTCAACAGATGACACCTTAATTACTACTTATAAATGGGATTTTGGTAATGGAGAAAATGCAGAAAACGCAAATGTACAATACACGTATAATACTCCGGGTGTTTATACTGTAGTTCTTACAGTTACGGATAGTGAAGGCCTAACTGATACTACTTCTACGATTATTACAGTTAATGAAGGCAATATTGATTGTAGTGCTAAATTGATTGAAACTTATTACTCCGTTAATAATGGAAATCAACAGTTGAACGCTACAACGGTTATAGCATTCGTAGGGGATTACCTAACACTTGGCTTGCAGCCTAATAATGAAATGTTTACAGTTACAGGACCGCTTAATAAGGAATTGAACGTGTTACCTTTGGTGATTGAAAATGCCCAAATCTCTAATAGTGGTATATACACGTTACAAACAGAGGATGGATGTTCCTTTACCATCAATGTTCAATTTACCTTAAATGAAACCTTGAACAATGCTTCCGTAGATGATATTGTAATTTATCCAAATCCAGTAAGGGACGAGACTTTAAAGATTGAGCTTTCAAAGTTCATGAACGAGGGCATAAATATTGGTTTCTATGACATTTATGGTAAATTAGTTTTCCAGAAAATGATTAAGAATGATCATGAAGAAATTTATGAGCTGGATTTATCAACCTTAAGCCGTGGAATGTACCTAATGGAAATTATAAAAACTTCAAATGACAACTCAACCATTAAAAAAGTCATTAAAATTGAATAATTAGTGTTTATTTTGAAAATGGAAATATTTTGTAAACAATCACCATTTAACGAAACAACATATTGAAAATTTTAATTACCGGTGCAGCAGGCTTTATTGGTTTTCATTTAGTCAAAGCATTATTTCTTAGTGGACATGAGGTTATAGGGTTAGATAATTTAAATAACTATTATGACGTTAATTTAAAATTAGCCAGACTAAGGGAATTGGGTATAGACAATATATCTGATTCCCAAATTGGACTTAAAATAAATGGTCTTCACAATTTTACTTTCTATAAAGGCGATATATGCGATACGACATTTATTGATAATCTATTTAAGACAGAACATTTTACCCACGTAGTACATTTAGCTGCTCAAGCCGGTGTTAGATATAGCATTACCAATCCAGATACATATATAGATTCCAATATTATAGGATTTTATAATATTCTAAAAAATGCTAAACAATTTGCCATTGAACATTTTATCTATGCCAGTAGCTCCAGCGTTTATGGAAATAGTAAAAAAATGCCATTTTCCACGAGTGATAATGTAGACCAGCCCATAAGCCTTTACGCGGCAACCAAAAAATCCAATGAGCTTTTTGCGTATACGTATAGTCATTTATTCAATTTAAAAACAACCGGATTGCGTTTCTTTACCGTATATGGACCATGGGGAAGACCAGATATGGCTTATTATAAATTTATAGAGGCCATAATGGCGGATAAGAAAATTCCTGTATATAATAATGGTAATTTAGAACGGGATTTCACCTACATCGATGACATTATAAAAGGTATAATTAAAGTGATAGATACTGGCTTTATTTCCAATTCAGAAAATGAAAATTATGCCATTTATAATATAGGTAATGGAAACCCAATTAAGTTAATGGATTTTATCTCGACAATAGAACATCATTTGGGAAGGAAAGCTATTATGGAAATGCTTCCAATGCAAGATGGCGATGTATATAAAACGTACGCAGACATTTCGGATTTAAAAATTAATTACGGTTATCAACCAACAACAAATTTAAATCAAGGAATTAGGAATTTTGTAGAATGGTACAAACAGCAGTTTTAATATTAAAGTCTAAAGTGCAATTTTGTGGTGTATGGAAAATTCCGTTGCCAAATTTAAATTAGAATAATAATACATATATAAAAATGAAAATAGGTATAATTGGGTTAGGTTATGTTGGACTTCCATTAGCGGCACTTTTTGCTACTAAATATAAAGTTGTTGGTTTTGATATTAACCAAATAAGAGTCGATGAAATCAATGCGGGAAAAGACAATACACTTGAATTGAGCGACCTGGATTTGCAAAAGGTCCTTGTTGAGAATTTAGACGCAAAGGAAAAAGGTCTGGTATGTAGTTCATCAATAGAAGAACTTGCAGATTGCACCTATTATATCATTACTGTACCAACCCCAGTTGACGACACCAAAAGGCCTGTCTTTACACCACTTATAAAAGCTAGTGAAACAGTAGGTAAAGTTCTTAAGCCCAATGATATTGTCATATATGAATCTACGGTTTACCCTGGTGCTACGGAAGAAATTTGCATTCCCGTATTGGAAAAAAGTAGCGGAATGGTCTTTAATAAAGATTTTTACGCAGGATATTCTCCGGAACGTATCAATCCCGGGGATAAAAAACATACTGTAGAAAAAATCCTAAAAGTTACCTCTGGCTCCACAAAGGAAATTGGTCAAAAAGTAGATGAATTATATAAGTCGGTCATTACCGCCGGCACCCATTTGGCACCTACCATTAAGGTTGCGGAAGCATCTAAGGTTATAGAAAACACCCAACGAGATATTAATATTGCTTTTGTAAACGAGCTTGCTAAAATATTTGGTCTATTGGGTATAGATACAAACGATGTATTGGAAGCTGCAGGCACCAAGTGGAATTTTCTTCCTTTTAAACCAGGATTGGTAGGAGGACATTGTATTGGTGTAGACCCTTATTACCTAGCCCAAAAAGCCCAAGAACATGGCTATAATCCAGATTTAATACTTGCAGGTAGAAGAATTAACGATGGCATGGGAGAATACTTGAGTTTGCAGATAATTAAGTTAATGCTAAAACATGATACGCAGGTTAAAGATGCAAAAGTATTGATATTGGGTATAACCTTTAAGGAAGATTGTCCAGATGTAAGAAATACCAAAGTAGTTGATTTAGTCAATAATTTAAATGAATATAGGGTAAAAACAACAATATATGACCCTTGGGCAAGTCCAGAAGAGGTATTTCAAGAGTATGGTCTTGTAACTACACAGGAAAAACCCAATGAAAAATTTGATGTTATTGTACTAGCAGTTTCCCATGATAAATTTTTAAAAGAAGATCTTTCAAAATTTCAGCATGAAAAAACATTAATTTACGATGTTAAAGGAAAACTGGTTAATGGCTATACGGCCAGATTATAAAAATAATTCAAATTTTAAAAAATTAATTTTGCAAACCTTCGTTTGTAGAATATCAAAGATTTACAAAGAACAATCTTTAAGTCTTGCCAATAATATAAAATACTATGAATTTAACAGTAATAGGAACTGGGTATGTTGGCCTGGTTAGTGGAACATGTTTTGCTGAAATGGGCAATACCGTAACCTGTGTTGATATCGACCAGAATAAAATCGATAATTTAAAAAAAGGCATTATTCCCATTTATGAACCAGGTCTTGAGCAAATGGTTTCAAGAAATGTGGAAAACAAAACATTATTTTTTAGTACAGATTTAGCAAAGAGTCTAGAAAAATCAAATATTGCATTCATTGCCGTTGGAACACCTATGGGTGAAGACGGTGCTGCAGACCTACAGTATGTTTTGCAAGTGGCCTCTGATATAGGGGACCACATGCAGCAAAAATTGGTTATTGTGGATAAGTCCACCGTACCCGTTGGAACAGCGGATCAAGTAAAAGCAAAGATTCAAGAACGGTTGGATAAAAGGGGAGTACAAATTCCATTTGAGGTAGTATCCAATCCAGAATTTTTAAAAGAAGGAGATGCCATCAATGATTTTATGAAACCGGACCGTGTTGTCATAGGAGTAGAATCTCAAGAAGCAGAAGAACAAATGAAAGCTTTGTATGCGCCATTCTTTAGAACACAAAACAGAATGATTTCCATGGATGTTCGCTCCGCAGAAATGACCAAATATGTGGCAAATGCCATGTTGGCTACTAAAATTTCGTTTATGAACGAAGTGGCCAATATATGTGAATTGGTAGGTGCGGATGTCAATAAAGTAAGAGTGGGTATTGGTAGTGATAGTCGCATAGGATATAGTTTTATATATCCCGGTAGCGGATATGGGGGGTCCTGTTTCCCTAAGGATGTAAAAGCATTAAAACGCTCTGCACAACAACACGGGTACACTCCGCGCTTAATTGAAGCTGTTGAAAAAGTAAATGATGATCAAAAATTTGTCATCGCAAATAAAGTAGTATCTCATTTTGGAGAAGATTTAACAGGTAAAACGTTTTCTGTTTGGGGATTGGCATTCAAACCGGAAACCGATGATATGCGAGAAGCACCTGCAATATATATCATAAAGGAACTGGTAAAAAGAGGAGCCAAAATACAAGCCTATGACCCAAAGGCAATGCATGAGGCTAAAACTTTTTATTTAAAAGACATACAAAATGTTTCTTATTTTGACTCCAAATATGATACCCTAAAAAATGCCGATGCCATGATACTCCTAACTGAGTGGAAAGAGTTTAGGTCTCCAGATTTTGAGGAATTAAAAGTTAGACTTAATGAACCCGTAATATTTGATGGCAGAAATCAATATACCGCATTAAGGATGGAAGAAAAAGGATTTACATATTACCAAATTGGTAAGAAATAACATATAATTCATTTAAATTTTAAAAAGGCCAAGAATTGTTTATTCTTGGCCTTTTTGTTGATAATCATTTAAAAATAAACCAGATATAAATACTGTTATCCATTAATTTTGTCGTTTGGCGATCAATAAAATATTTATAAAAATTGCAGCCTATTTTTACATGTGTTGATTCTACTAGAACATAGATTCAATAGCTCTTAATTACCTACTATGTTGAAAAGAAAAAGTTTCCTGACAATTTTATTCTTCATTTTTACTATATCATTTTATGCCCAGGATATGGATAATGATGGCGTGCTAGATGGGGTTGATACCTGTATAAACACTGTTGACGTAACCAACTCCGATTTTGATGGCGATGGCATTGGTGATGTTTGTGATTTGGATGACGACAATGATGGAATTTTGGACAGTGAAGAATGCGAAGTTCCAATACGAAATGCTGGTTTTGAAAATGACCCTTCTGACGCTATAGATTGGGAAGTTGATAGTGCTGTAGGAGCAGGAATAGAAACTCCATCAGCTACAGGTGCATTTCCTTACACCCCAGAGGGAAACCAATATTTCTTTTTAAATAATTATTTAACTATACCAGCAGCAACTGCGATTACAAATAGGCCACTATCGGTTTACCAAGAAACTAATTATATTCTTTCTTTTTATGTTGGTGACGGTGTTGGTACGATTGATAGCAGAAACGATGGTATTAGTGATATTGAAATGGGTTACGGCGATGATGCCGCAGCATTTCAACCTATTGCAGGAGCAAACATAACTGTTGATGGTGCTTCAACACCAGAGGGATGGAATCGGTTTGAGATACAATTTAGTATACCTAATGGATCACCCGCACTAAATCAAGGTATTTTAATTCGTGTTACTCATACAGGTATTGGCTTTAGTGATACCAGAGCTGCATATGACGGATTTGAACTAAAAATAGACACGGACGGTGACGGTGCTCCAAATTGTACGGACCTGAATTCTGATGGGGATGCTAACGGCTGTTTTGATGTTGTAGAAGCCGGTCATACAGATGCTGGTGGTGGTGTTATTGGGGGTTTACCTAATGTAGATGCCAATGGTCTGGTAACTGGAGCAGGCGGATATACAGGTAATAAGATTGCAGTAATCGATGACGCAATAAATACTTGCGCTCCCAATTATAATGATTTTGATGCAGATGGGGTACCTAATGATATTGATTTGGATGACGACAATGATGGTATTACTGACCAATATGAATGTGAAATACAAATTGTCAATAGCGGGTTAGAATTAGCCGACCTACCAAATTATCCTGTAGCCGGTTGGAACGATTATTCTTCAGGAGGCACACCGGGAATAGAAACTACTTTAGATGGCACAAACCATTTTAGCGCTGCTGAAGGTACTACTTATGCCTACATCAATGGAGATGCAAGCATTGTTTCCAGAACGGTTTCCGGAACATATGAAATAGGACATTATGATCTGTCCATTTCAATAGGTGATGGAATAGAATATGATAATTTTTACAGAAATGATGGCCGATCTATTATAGAAATTGGATATCATGACGGAAATCCCGATAATTTTCAACCCATAACCAATGGGTCGCTTACCGTAGAAAGTTCTGAAACTCCCAACGGATTTTGGACGAGTTTTACCGTAAATGGAGAAGTAAATGCTGGTGATCCCGCTTTAGGGCAAGTTATTGCAGTTCGTATAGAACATGTATCTAATCTGGCCTTATTACAATTACAGGGTAATTATGACAATATTAAAATTGTAAAGGATACGGATGGTGATGGAGTTTCTGATTGTATGGACTACGATTCTGATGATGATGGATGCCCAGATGTAGAGGAAGCAGGATATACGGATATTGGTGGTGGCAGATTGGGCAACCTGCCCAACATAGATGCTAACGGATTGGTAACAGGTGTAGATGGATATTTGGGAAGTAGTTATGCCGTCGTAGATTTCGTAAATCAATGTACGTTACTTGATAGCGACGGTGATGGCGTTGAAGATGGTAATTTTTTCTATTATGATGCAACCAATACCCTGCAAACAAATATTGATCTTGATGACGACAATGACGGATTAACAGATATTGATGAAGGATGCGATCTTACCAGCAATATCAACATAAGAGGATATTATAATTTTGAATTTGCTCCCCAAACATTTTTCGCTCCCGGTTTCCCATATGATAATATTGTAAACTTTTGGAATTACACAGGTGTTGGTGGTGGTTTACATATGCCAAATGCAGAAACCTATGGACCTACATTCTCACCAAATTTTGTTACTGATGGCACAGGTTTAATTGATATTCCAGATGACATTGGCAACCCAATTGGTACTATGTTTGATGATACATTTTTATTTCTTGGGGGCGATGCTACCATTACTCAAGATTTAGCCACACTAGCTGGAAATGCAAATTCCATTATTATAGAGGAAGGCGGTTATGAAGTTACCATTGCCGTTGGTGATGGCGTTGATCAAGTAGACTCAGGTAGAAATGATGGAATTAGCACCATACAGGCAGGTTATTTTTCCGGTGGTGTATATACTGTTATTGATCAATTAATTGTTGGTCCAGAGGATACTCCCAATGGTCAATGGAGAGATTTTTCTTTTTCCATAGACCCATCAACAGCCCCAGCATCTATAGGTGAACATTTAATAATTCGTATTATACACCAGGCCAACGCCGCTTTAAACCAACAGCAAGGAAATTATGACCATATCCGAATAAATAAGGATACTGACCTAGATGGTCTAATAGATTGTTTAGATGATGATTCTGATAATGATGGGTGTCCTGATGCTACGGAAGCTGGTTTTACCAATGACGACAATGATGGTTATGTAGGTAACGGTTTGCCGACGGTTGACGGTAACGGGCTAGTAATAGGAACAGATGGTTACAATCCTCCAGTAAACAGTGGCCTGCCCATCATTACCCCAGCAGAACCCGTAATAATTTCTGTAGGATTAACAGATCCAATGACCGTTTGCGAAGGCCAAGATGCCGTATTTACAGTAACTGCGGCAAGAGCGGGTGCAAACCCAAATATGGAATATGAATGGTCTGTTAGTACGGATACCGGAACTACTTGGACCATAGTAGAAGATTATAGTATTGGCACAAATACTTTAACGGTAACTGGTGTTACCGCAGGTATGGATGGTGACCTTTATAGGGTTTGGGTTCGAGGAGATGATTATTTATGTTATGAAGAATCCATTGCATCTCTTCAAGTTACATTAGGACCCACAATACCTACCTTAACCAGCAATACGGATATTTGCGAAGGTGAAGATGCTATATTTACCATTACTGGTGACCCTGATGATGTTGTTAATTATAGTATAGATGGTGGTAGTACTACTGCTGTTGTGCTAGACCCAATTACTGGTACCGCATCAATAACAGTAGCAGCCGCATCTATTGATACAACCCTTTCTATAAGTAGTGTTGAGGATAGTGTAAATTCCTGTTTAGTAACACTGGCCACCCCTATTACCGAAACCGTTACGGTTAATACAGTGCCCACGGCACCTATAAACCCTACTGATCAAGCAGCTTGTGAAGGCAGTGCAAATATTGCAATTAGTGTTGAGCTAGACCCTCTGGGTACCGGTGATACTATAGATTGGTTTAGTGCCCCGACCGGAGGGGTTTCTTTGGCATCAGGACTGACCTATACCTCTACCGAAACTGCACCAAATACATATACCTATTACGCAGAGGCATCATCATCCACTACTGGTTGCACAAGCGCAACAAGAACAGCCGTAACCTATACCATAAATCCATCGGTAACTGCTGATATCATTACTGTTCCAACAAACATTTGTGATTCCTATACCCTTCCCGCATTATCAGCCGGAAATAATTATTACACAGGTACTGGTGGTACGGGCACCATATTAACAGCCGGTGAGATTATTACAACATCGCAAACCATATATGTTTATACAGAAACAGGAACTACACCCAATTGTACAGATGAAAGTAGTTTTATACTTAATATTGATACCACCCCCAGCCTTATTCCTGTTTCCAATACTTGTTCTACTGACTTATTAACGTATGAGGTAGTTTTTCAACCTTTGACCGGCACACTTACCACTACCGCCGGCACTGTTGTAGGTAATGATACCATAACGGATATTCCTGCAGGTACAGATATTACTGTAACAGCTACAAATAATGGTTGCGCAACCAATTTAGACATTACTGCCCCAAATTGTAATTGTCCAACATTGGATGAACCGGTAAACATTCAAGATCAAAGTAATTGTACGGGTGAACCAACGGCCACTTTATCAGCAGATCTACCAACTACAGGAGGAGATACCTTAAATTGGTATGATGTAGCCAGTGGCGGTGTTTTATTGGGCTCAGGAAATACATTTGCACCAACTGAAACCCTTGCAGGCACTTATTCTTATTTTGTGGAAACTTTTGATTCTGTAACGTCATGTTCAAGTATTAGATCAGAGGTAGTATTAACGATTATTGATACACCCGTTGCAGATAGTCTGGCCAACCCGCCCGCTTCCTGCGATTCTTATACCTTACCTATGTTGAATCCTGGCAATACCTATTACACCGGTCCTAATGCAACTGGGACGATCTTAAATGCCGGCGATTTAATAACAAGTTCACAAACCATCTATATATTTGCAGAATCTGGCACAAATCCTAATTGTACGGATGAAAATAGTTTTGATGTTACCATTAACACGACCCCTACCCCAATTCTTGAATCAAATACATGTACGGCAGACTTATTGAATTACGAAGTAACGTTACAACCTTTAACCGGAATACTTACAAGTACTGCAGGAACTGTTGTTGGAAACGATAGAATTATAGATATTCCTGCAGGGACGGACATAATAATTACAGTATCGAATAACGGTTGTTTTGCTACATTACCAATTACTGCACCAGATTGCACGTGCCCTACATTATCAACCCCTACCAATCCGGTCAATGGATTTAATTGTAATGGGGAAAATACGGCAAGTTTGTCAGTGGACAACCCTCCGCTTAATCAATTAGTAAATTGGTATGATACTGAATTTGGAGGCGTACCTCTTGCTACGGGCAATATATATACCCCTAATGAAACAGGTATCGGACAATATATTTATTTTGCAGAGACCTTTGACCCTGTTACACAATGTAGCAGTGAAAGAATATCTGTGTCTCTTACTATTACGGAAGTACCAACCATTGATAATGTGCAGAATATAGAGTCCTGTGAATTTTACGCCTTACCCTCCCTACCGGATAGTCAAAGTTATTTTACAGGTCCAAACAGAACCGGAACAGCATTAAATGAAGGGGACCAGATCATATCTACCCAAACTATTTATATATATGCAGAAGCGGATAATAATCCAAAATGTGCCAACGAAGCTTCTTTTGATGTTACGATATTGAATGAACCTATTTTGGACATTCCTACGACCTTAAGCCTTTGTTCTGAGGAAACGGGACTTATAGAGACTATATATTTAGGGGAAGATTTAGGCCCAAATTACAGATATGATTGGACACCGGACAATGATGTGGATAATGACGGTGTAGAAGAAGCAATATTTGCAATATCATCAGCAGGAACATATACGTTGGAAATTTATGAGATTGGATCCACAATAGAATGTGGCGGATTTACTACGTATTCTACCACAATAGAAGAAGTACTACAACCTACGACATTAGAAGTAGAAGTAACGGCCAAAAGTTACATATTGGATTCCGGTAACCGAGTTAGATTAATCGTGGATGAAAACCCTTTAGTTTTTGACCAATTTGAATATAGCATAACAAGTGCCGAAGGTCCCTACCAAGAGAGTAATATTTTTGAAAATGTAGATGGTGGTATCTATACAGGGTATGTTAGGGCAAAATCTTCTTGTGAGTTTACGGTAGCAAGTAGTCCATTTTTAATAGTAAATTATCCTACATTTTTCAGTCCAAACGGTGATGGCGCCAATGAAACATGGAAACCTTTGGGTGTTGAAAATTTAAACATAACATCGCAATTGGACATTTACATCTATGATAGACATGGTAAATTACTTACCAAATTAGACCCATTAGGTCCTGGTTGGGACGGTACTTATAATAATAGCTTAATGACAGAATCAGATTATTGGTTCAAAGTAAATTTAATTGATGAAATAAATAATGAACCTATAGAATTTAGTGGTCATTTTAGCTTAATTCGATAACAGGAAATCAATTGAGCAAAAATTTCTTGGCATTAGAATCAAAAAAAAATGGTAAAAATGGGTGAAATTCGATTTTTTTTCTTAAAAATGTTAATAAAAGCTGCATTTCATCGAAATGTGGACATTTAAAAAATCTAAATGGTTTAGACGAAACGTAATGTTTGGGTAATTCATCGAATAAAATGTGAATTTCATCGATGATAAAAATTTTATAAATATTTTTGAATCCCCAAATTAGTTTAAATCGTTTAAATCTTATCCTTGTTATGAAGCTTAACCTAAAATTACCTACAACCTTGTTCTTACTTTCTTTTGTCTTTCTTTTTTTAACATCCTGCAGCAAAGATTCTGATATATTATCAGATTATGTAGTGAATAATTCCAATCCTACCGCTGGTATAGAAAATAGGGTTTTGGATGACACCTTTATTTTGCAAAGTAACAATGCAATAATTTTGGATGTTTTACAGAATGATCGTTTTGATGATTTGAGCAATGTAAGAATTATTGAAACCTCATTACCTAAATCTGGTACAATTACTATTAATGATGACAATACACTGACTTACACGCCAAAATCGGCTGAGCCAGTAAACAACGAAACATCAAACAATCCGGTATCGGAACCTGCGCCAGGAACGACTGAGGAGCCTGAGACCACAACTGAAGAGACAGAAACACCCGCAACAGAACCGGAAACAACTACTACGGAACCGGAAACCACTGAGCCAGAAACTTCAGAACCGGAAACTACAAATACAAATACAGAAACTGATAATTCTACGGAAGAAAGCACAGAATCCACGGATAATAATGACCCTCCAGTTGAAACAGAAGAAACTACTGGTCAAGAGAACACTACAGAAGAAGAAACCGATACGTTTACTTATGTAACCGAAGAAGTTAATGAAGATGGAGAAGTAACAACTGAAGAAGGTTCAGTAACCATCAGTA
The DNA here is from genome assembly GCF_030505015.1 of Maribacter confluentis. Taxonomy (NCBI): domain Bacteria; kingdom Pseudomonadati; phylum Bacteroidota; class Flavobacteriia; order Flavobacteriales; family Flavobacteriaceae; genus Maribacter; species Maribacter confluentis. Next base: position 3,833,939 of record NZ_JAUKUC010000001.1, on the reverse strand, counting down.
AAACAGAAGTACCTACCACAGGTGAAAATGTGTATTTTGTAACGACCAATGGTAATTCTTCAAATGACGGACGTAGCGAACAGTCATCTTGGGATATAGCGCATGCTTTTAGAACAGCAAGAGCTGGGGATATCGTTTATGTAAAAGCTGGTGATTATGGCAACAGACATTTAGAAGTAAGTAATTCAGGCAATGAGAACCAACCTATTTCCTTTATAGGATACACTTCTCAACCAGGGGATGTAGTAGCTTCAAACTCAGCGACCGTATCTTATCAAGATTATAAAAATCAAAATGATAATGTAAATGTCAATTACTTACCTACGTTATCCGGTATTAATGAAGCTAGAGAAAATAGGGCCGGTAGCGCCATAATTGTTGAAAAACAATATATTAATATCAGTAATTTCCAAATTAGGAAAATGTCTTATGGGGTATATAGCAATAGGGCCTCCCATATTAAACTGGATAATATCATTGCTGTAAATATAGCCTCTGAAATTAAATCCCAAAGTGGAAGAGCTTTTCCAAGCTATTATTTAGATGACTCTTACATAACAAATTCAATTGTTATTAATGCTGGTACTGGTGGGTTATTGTTTGATTCTTGTGACAACAATACCATATTGAACAACCAAGTTTATTCTGACAACAATATTAATGCATGTGATTATTATGTTTTCTTATGGGGAGATAGCAGCGGAAATAGAATTGATAACCTAATTGTTGAAAAAGTTGGTGATCTGGAACACCCAGGACATGGTTTAGGTGGCTTCCACAAGATGAACAATAATGTATTTACAAATTTTAAAATAATCAATACAAGTTTAGAATTGTCATATGCAGGTGTAGAAGGTAATGTATTTAAGGATTTCTCCATAACCGGAAATTTTCCTGAACAACAATACCACAATGCTATCCAAATTGCCAATGGAGCCACTAATAACAGATTTGAAAATTTCTCCATAACCAATGGCAACGGAATTCAATTTTTGGAATGGGATAGAGGAGATACCAGCGAATGGAATGTTTATAATCAAACCAATGCAGGTAACAATAATATGTTCATTAATGGTGAAATCAAGGATTGCATGTACGGCGTAGTTTTCCACCATTTGGAAAGAAGCAATTCACCAGCAGAGAACAATACTTTTCAAAATATAACTTTCGAAAATTTATCTCTAGGGCTTTTTGCGGCAAATCGTCCTAACTATGGAAATAAGATGGTAGATTGTAGAGTAAACAAGGTTTCGACCCTATGGGATTCCAGAAATGGAAATGTATTGAACTTTGATTTTGGCAACACTGTATTTTCATTGGTTGATTTTTTAATTCCAAATTAGTATTATCTAAAAAGAAAATAGAACCAACTAATAGAATTTTTAGGATAGTTGTTCGTTATATTTAAAAATTAAAATGTTTAGATACGAATGAACAACATTGATACTGATAAATCATCTGTTTTATTGATTGTCTTCAATAGAATTGATAAAGTCAAGAAAGTATTACCTGCAATAAAAGCATATGCTCCTAAAAAACTATATGTAGCGGCAGATGGCCCACGACCTACACACGAAACTGATTTTGGTTTAACAGAAGAGGTTCGGAATTATATTCTTAAAGAAATTGATTGGGATTGTAAAATAATTACCAAATTTTCAGATAAGAATTTAGGTTGTAAGTATGGGCCATTATCCGCTATAAATTGGTTTTTTGAAAATGAAGAACAAGGAATAATACTTGAAGATGATATTCTACCCACACAAAGTTTTTTTAATTTCTGCGACTACTTTTTAAAACATTTTAAAAATAACAAAGAAATTTTCAGTATCACCGGAATTAATTTAAATGAAAAACTATCTTTAAAAAATGAGGATTATTTTTATGCAGGATACTCATTTACATGGGGCTGGGCCACATGGAAAAGTAGATGGGAGAAATACAAGGAAGTTTTAAAAGACTTCAATTCCTCTGATCCTTTGTCTTACGTTTCTAACGGTCATAAATGGGATAAGGCATCCGTTATAGGTTTACACAAAAAAGTTGCCCAAAGTCTAAAAGATGAAATAGATGCCTGGGACTTTCCATGGGCATTTACTCAATTTATAAATAAAGGTTATAGTGTTGTTCCAAGCAAAAATTTGGTAAAAAATATAGGATTTGATGCTGAAGGAACACATACCCACTCTCCCCCACATTATTTAAACAATAAAGTATCTGAAATTAAGTTTCCTTTAAACACAAATGAAACGATCATCAATAACAAAAAGTATGATATATTCATTTGTAAGGAAATTTTCAATTGGAAATCTCTAACAGAAAAAATTACCGACATAAATCATTACAAAAATTATTTAAAAAGCAAATTTTAAAAATTTTGCATACATCACTGTAATTTTTAGTATTGAACCTAAACCCATTTATAATATGCATTTATGGATAATATTAGGGTATTGCTTCTATATAAAATTAAATATACAAGGATGAATATAGGGTATTTTGTAGTTTTGCAAAATTTAATCAGGTTTATGACGTTAAAGAACATATTAGTTCAAAAAAGTATAAAAAAATAAAATACAAATACAAACCAATTTCTATTTATGAAAAAAGTCGCACTAATCACAGGAGTTACCGGACAAGATGGCGCATATTTAAGTGAATTTCTATTAAAGAAAGGTTACGAAGTTCATGGTCTAAAAAGACGTTCTTCTTTATTCAATACAGACCGTATAGATCATTTATATCAAGATCCGCATGAAACAGAAAGAAATTTTGTGCTTCATTATGGAGATATGACAGATAGTACTAACCTAATTAGACTTATACAGGAAATTCAACCAGACGAGATCTATAATTTGGCAGCTATGAGCCATGTAGCAGTATCTTTTGAAACGCCAGAATATACGGGCAATGCAGATGGTCTTGGAACACTAAGGATATTAGATGCCGTAAGGTTATTGGGATTAACTGAAAAAACTCGTATATACCAAGCTTCAACTTCTGAATTATATGGCAAGGTTCAGGAAGTACCACAAAGTGAAACTACACCATTTTACCCTCGTAGTCCTTATGCAGTAGCAAAAATGTATGCCTATTGGATTACCGTGAATTATCGTGAGGCTTATGGAATGTATGCTTGTAATGGTATTTTATTCAACCACGAGTCACCTATTAGAGGAGAAACTTTCGTTACTCGTAAAATTACAAGAGCAACTTCAAGAATAGCATTGGGACTTCAAGATAAAATGTACCTAGGTAACTTAGATGCACAAAGAGATTGGGGACACGCAAAGGATTATGTTAGGATGATGTGGATGATATTGCAAGCAGATGAAGCAGAGGATTGGGTTATCGCTACAGGTAAAACTACGCCAGTAAGGGATTTCGTAAGAATGTGCTTTAGCGAAGTTGGTATAGAATTGGAATTTAAGGGAACGGGAGTTGATGAAAAGGCATATGTTGCCAAATGTAACAACCCAGATTATCAGTTAGAAATTGGTAAAGAAGTCTTGGCCGTAGATCCTAAATATTTTAGGCCCACAGAGGTAGATCTATTGATTGGTGATCCTAGCAAAGCAAATAATAAGTTAGGTTGGAAACCAGAATATGATTTAGTAGACCTTGTTAAAGATATGATGCAAAGTGATGTAAAATTGATGCAGAAAGATCAATATTTAAAAGATGGTGGATACCGTATCCTAAATTATTTCGAATAGAGACGATGGAGAAAAACTCGAAAATTTATGTAGCAGGTCATCGAGGATTAGTTGGAAGTGCCTTAGTATTAAAGCTAAAGGAAAGTGGATATACCAACTTAATTTTTCGAACGCATGCGGAACTTGATTTAACAAATACGGAAGCAGTAGCTGGTTTTTTCGCAAAGGAAAAACCAGACTACGTTTTTCTTGCCGCCGCAAAAGTGGGCGGCATTGTTGCAAATAATACGTATAGGGCAGATTTTATTTATGCGAATTTGATGATACAAAATAACGTGGTACATCAAAGTTACCTTAACAAGGTTAAAAAATTAATGTTTTTAGGTAGTACATGTATTTATCCAAAATCCTGTCCACAACCAATGGATGAATCATACTTGCTTACTGATGTCCTAGAGTATACCAATGAGCCATATGCTATAGCGAAAATTGCTGGGATTAAGTTATGTGAGAGCTATAACTTACAATACGGGACAAATTATATATCTGTAATGCCAACAAATCTTTATGGCCCCAACGATAATTTTGATTTAGAAAAATCGCATGTTTTACCGGCATTGATTAGAAAAATTCATTTGGGAAAGGCCTTGGAACAAAATGATTGGGCAACTATAGACAAGGATTTGGCCAACTTACCTATTGAGGGAGTTTCCTCTAATGATAGTATAGTGGACAAAACAGCCATACTTAACAAATATGGGATTTCAAAAAATGATTCTGGAGAAGTTACCGTAGAAATTTGGGGTAGCGGAAAACCTATGAGAGAATTCTTATGGTCAGAGGATATGGCAGATGCCTGTGTATTTTTAATGGAGAATAGAGATTTTGTTGACACGTATTCATCAGATTCCAAAGAAATTCGAAATACTCATATAAATATAGGTACAGGAAAAGATATCAGCATCCATGACTTGGCAAATACCATCAAAGAAAAAATCGGCTTTAATGGTAGTTTTTATTTTAATGCAAATAAGCCAGATGGAACTTTAAAAAAACTTACCAGTGTTAAAAAATTAAATGCTTTGGGCTGGAAACATAAAATAGAATTGGAAGAAGGTATACTTAATATTTACAATTGGTATTTAAGTAAAAACAGTTAAATAATTACTGTATAATTTTTGGCAATTATATGATTTTATAATTGTTCTACCTTTTCATGCTATTTAAATTTTAATAATGACCAAATCAAAATCAGCTGCATTTATATGGAATAGTATTGAAAAATTTGGTAATGAAGGTGTACAGTTTTGCATAGGCATAATTCTAGCAAGAATTTTAAGCCCCAGTGATTATGGTGTTGTCGGTATTTTATTAGTTTTTACTGCCATAGCCCAAATTTTAATTGACTCCGGATTTACAAAGGCTTTAATCCAAAAGAATGATAAGTCCAAAGATGATATAAGCACAGTTTTTACCTTTAATTTGGTAATAGCTTCAAGTATATATATAGTTTTATGGTTCTGTGCCCCTTATATTAGTTCATTTTATGGAGAACCTAGTTTGGTCTCTCTTCTAAGAGTTCTTTCCTTAGTCTTGATCTCAAATGCTTTATTTGCAATACCAAATACGTTACTAAGTATAGACTTAGATTTTAAAACTATTGCAAAAATTAATTCCAGTGCAATAATTTTAAGTGGCCTATTTGCTATTTTTTTAGCATATAACGGTTTTGGTGTATGGGCATTGGTATTTCAATACTTATCAAGATCAGTATTAATGTTGTTATTTTTTACTATAAGTAACACCTATAAATATCGAATTTACTTTTCTAAGTCATCTTTTAAAAATCTGTTTAAGTTTGGCTCAAACCTAATGGTTTCCAACTTATTAAATGTTGTTGTAGGCAAATTTTCATCATTATTTATCGCTAAAGTGGTAAGTACTGCAGATTTAGGATTTTATACACGGGGAATGCAATTTCCGGATGTTGCAATTGGTACGCTGGGTTCTGTTTTAGATAATGTTCTCCTACCCTCTCTGGCTAAAAACAAGGATAACAAGAGTTTAAGGTCTGAATTTGAAAGGGTAATGAAACTATTGCATTTAATTACATTACCAATAACAATTATTCTTGCAGTTTTGGCAGAACCAATTGTGCTTTTATTATTGACAGATAAATGGATTGCGGTAGTGCCCATTTTACAACTTTTCTGTTTGTCTAGATATTTCAACAATTTAATAAGTGTCAACATTAATATTTTATATGTTCTTAACAAGACGAACTTGGTTCTTAGACAACATTATATTAAAATTATAATAAGAGTTGTTTTAATTATTGCCGCGTTACCTTTTGGTATTATTTACATTGCAGCTGCAGAGGCCGTTACTTCAATTATCCATTTTATAATCAATGCATATTATCCAGGTAAATTTTTAGGCTATGGAATTAAGAAACAACTATCGGGTCTATATACATATTTAGTTATTGCTCTTGTTATTTTCTTAGCCTTGACATATATAAATTCCAATATTAATTCGTTATATTTTAAAATCATATTTGCCACGCTAGTAGGAACATTATCATTTTATTCCTTAGCCTATTTAACCAAAAAAAATGATTTTAATTATTTGAAGAATTTCATCATAAACAGATTGGGCAAAAAGTAAAGAATGGAAATTATATTAAAAATATTCAGGAAATTATATTCTTATTTTGCCAGTAATACGCAAAATTTCAAAATTGATTATGAGGGGCAATATGCATCTGACCAAATTTATAATTTGTTATCCTCCAACAAACCTTTTTTAGTGGCAAGGATTGGTGCAGTAGAATTTGAATGTATCTCTGCGTTTTTAAACACCAATAAAGGAACAAGTAAATATTTTGATTATATATTAGGGAGAACCAATAATCTTGAAATAAACAATAATGTAATTCAACAAGCACATGTAAATGCTGGTATATTTCCTGCATATAGGGAAACTATAGAAAATTTTGCAAAACAGGCGCTTATAGATATTGAGCAGATAGACATTTTAGGCGTTTGGCTAAAGGAACAACATCTGCTTAAAGAGACAATTAAAAACCGTATAAAAATTCCACTTAAGGACATTGAACCTTATTATCATGCTAATCCTTGGAGCAAAGCTCTTACAGGAAAAAAAGTTCTTGTAATCCATCCTTTTGAAGAAAGCATAATAAGTCAATATTCAAAGAAAGATGAATTATTTGAAAACCCGGAAATATTACCAAATTTTGAATTAAAAACAATCAAAGCAGTCCAAACAATTGCAGGACAACCAAGTGAGTTCAATACTTGGTTTGAGGCATTGGATTACATGAAAGAGCAAATGGACCAAATTGACTATGATGTTGCTATTATTGGTTGTGGAGCATATGGTTTATCTCTTGGAGCACACGCCAAAAGAATGGGTAAACAAGCTATTCACATGGGGGGTGCAACCCAAATTTTATTTGGAATAAAAGGTTCTCGTTGGGATAATCATCCAGAAATTTCAAAACTATATAACAATCATTGGAGTCGTCCTTTAATAAGCGAGACCCCCGCTAAAAAAGATGCTGTCGAAGACGGTTGCTATTGGTAATTAATATGAATTATATTTTAAATATTTACTGGAAAATTTACGCATTAAAAAATCTTATTTTTAATAAGATAACGTTTAAACGTAAGGATATTATTTATACTGATTTTCCTAAAATATCCGGTATAATTTTAATTACAGGCCAGGGTAGATTGGAATTAGGAACCCAAGTTAAATTTAATTCATCAAGAAGATCAAACCCAATTGGTGGAGATACAAAAATGATTATTGATTTAGGAGTTACGGGAAATTTGAAAATCGGCAATTATACGGGAATATCGAATGCAACAATAATTGCACACGACAATGTAGTTATTGGAGAAAACGTAAAAATTGGAGGTAGTGTTAAAATATACGACACAGACTTTCATTCCTTACAGCCAACTTTAAGGAAAAAATCAGAAACAGATATTCCTAATACAAAGTCAATTCATATTAAAAATAATACCTTTATTGGAGCCCATAGTATTATACTAAAAGGTGTAACAATTGGTGAAAACTCAATAATTGGAGCAGGTTCAGTTATAACCAAATCAATACCGGACAATGAAATATGGGGTGGTAACCCAGCAAAATTTATAAAGAAAATTGAATTATTACATACATAGATTAGGGTCTTCCTTATACCAATTTTGGATGAAGAAATCTTTATCTAAAAAAAAGAACATTTACTTTGGTATAAATTGTGAATTTTCAAAAAATTCTATTTTTGAAGGTCACAACCTGCTATCTACCCGGGCCGCACTAATAAACAGTAAACTTGGGTTTGCCTCTTATTTAGGAAGGGATACCATTTTAATGAATGCAAAAATTGGAAAATTTTCTTCAATAGGACCAGATGTAAAATGTGTTTTTGGAAATCATCCAACACATACCTTTGTAAGCACCCATCCTTCTTTTTTTTCCACTAGGAAACAAGTTGGTTTCAGTTTTACCCAAAAACAATTGTTTCCTGAGTTCCCTACTCCAACTGAAGGAAATGAACCCTATACTATACTAATTGGAAACGATGTCTGGATCGGGGCTAACGTAACGCTTTTGGACGGCATTACAGTTGGTGATGGAGCAATTATTGCCACCGGCGCAACAGTCACTAAAAATGTACCTCCTTATGCCATTGTAGGTGGCGTACCAGCCAAAATCATAAAATTTAGATTTCCTGAGCCACAAATTAAGTATTTATTAGACTTTAAATGGTGGAATAAGGATTTTGAATGGATAAAAGAGAACGCCCACTTATTTACGGATATTGATAATTTTATGAAAAAACTGAATTAAAAATTCAGCCATATAATTAATGCCTAAACAATAATTTCTTTTTTTCCTCCAAGATCAGCTGCTGTTTGGCTAAATGAACTTTGGTGCGAACCATAAATCTTATTTGTCTTTGACAAACAGAACAAATCCACAACTGCATCCTGTATGGCCAATGAATTATTTCTATCATAAGAATTTACATCATTGGTAATTATCTTGTTAGGATATGCTTTGATAAAATCATCTTTAAATACAGGGTCATCTGTAGAAAGATAAAACTTTACGTCAGCATTATTTTCTATTTCAGCATCTACAACCTTTTTAAACTTATCATTGGAACTAATAGCTTTAGAGGCTACATGGTCAGTTCTACGAACATGTAGGCCTATCATGTTTTCTCCAAAATTTTCAGAAATGCTATTAATTTTATTACCAATACTATCAATTGGCCTTAAATAATCATAATTGGATTTTAATTCCGCAACACGATAACAACAATTAATATATAATTTATTGCTGTTATTGACCGCATCTGAAATAATAGGGGTTATTCTATCTATAAAATTTTGGTCCAAAACCCTAATATTCGTTTCCAAACTGGAATTTTGAAGATAAACTTTATCCAAGTTTTCATTACGTATAACGGCGTTAAAACCCAACTTCTTTATCTCTGCTAAAATTTTCCTATGTTCTAGTGATAAATTTTTAGTGGTAATTAACTTCTTTATGTAATTTTTTACAGGATTACTGATTTTATTTAAATCAATGGCAAAATCCCCAGCACTAGACTTGCCTATTTTTACCAAATTCCTCTCTGGAAATCCATCAGGGCAATTAATAATTGTCACCTTAATATCATTAAATGATATTGGATCAAACAGACTGTCAAACGTTGAATTAAGTGTTACATCCGTTGTCCATAAAACTTCCAGATCAAAATTATATTTCTTGCATATCTCAAAAAATGAATCTAACGCCCTAAGTCGGTTACAAAGTCCGCCAACAGGTCTAAGAATTATTTTCTTTTTGATTTCCATTCGTTTTATTTTAAAATACCTAACTAAAAAAAAATCGTAATATTGTAAGCGTAAATATAAACTTCCCCTATAAATCTATTAGGTATATATGCATTTAATTAAAAAGATGGGTCTAGTCCCATTTATTCTACTTAGTGGTTACATGATAGACCCAATGCATTATGGTTTTATATTTGGATATTTTCTTTTAATTTATCTAGTTTTTTTAGGCAAAGATATATTTCAACTAACCGATAAATCTAGCACAGTATTATTATTGTTTTCGTTAATCTACGCAACATTTTATGCTTTTGACCCAACTAGCGGTATTCAATATATAGGAATATATGCCGTATTCCCATTTTCTTTTTACCTTTTAGGAAAGCATATTTCATCAAAATTCAAGGATAGTAATGATCTTAGTAACCTTTTTTTAATTATTGCCGTTATTTATTCAAGTATTGCGCTAATATCCGTATTGTCAAACATAATTAACTATGGTTTTATAGCATTGGATAGGGATGTGCCCTCTATTTGGGGAAATACGCAAAATGCAACAGGTACCGCAGTGTATTTATTTGCTAATATGTGTATACCGGCAATATTATTATTTTCTTTTAAAACAAGAAAAAAGCTATATAACATTATACTTATTGCCATTTATATAGCCTCAATAGCTTGTGTTTTGAGATTAGGGAGTAGAACTCAAATTATAATAAGTTTACTTACCCTTATCGCTAGTATTTTATTTTTATTTACTTCAGTATCGGCAAAAAATAAAATATTGATTGTAATTGGGGTATTGGTAATTACAAATGTGGTGATTTCATATTTAAACTTGGATTTCAATTCCGATCTTTTAAGTGCATATGCCGGTAGAATGGAAAGTAAAGAGTATGGGGCTGCCACGGCAGGTGGACGTACTCAAAGATGGGCATTATCCATAGAATATTTATTTAAAGAACCTTTAGGGTGGAATGTTAAAGAATTTGGATTATCTCATAATCTATGGTTAGATGTGGCCAGAACAGGAACAATAATTTCATTTATATTACTAATAATATATACAATAATATCCCTTAAAAACACATTTGGTCTATTACAGAATAAATTAGAAAATTTAGCGTTTAAAAATCAAGTTTTAGTTTACACCATGGGTTTTATGTTACAATTCTTCGTAGAACCAATTATGGAGGGTTCTTTAGAATTATTTACTTTTTTCTGTATGTTTCAAGGAGCTATAAATGGTAGAATCAAAACTTTGGAATCTATTACAACAGATGATCACACTATTTGATTTTTATGCAAAATATAGCAGTATTACTTACTTGTTTTAACAGGAAGGAAAAAACTCTAAAATCTTTAGAAGCCCTTTATACAGCCTATAACGGTTATGAACAAAAGTTTTCTCTAAGTATATATTTAACGGACGATGGTTCCACAGATGGTACTGCGGAAAGTGTTAAAAGTAAATATCCAGAAGCTACTATTTTACTAGGCAATGGCCAATTATACTGGGCCGGCGGAATGAGAAATTCTTGGAACGAAGCATTAAATAAAGATTATGATATATTTTTTCTTCTAAACGATGATACCATAGTTAATACAAAATTATTTAGCAATTTATTGGATACGCACCAAGAAGTAATTAATAAATATGGTATTGGAGGCATATATCTAGGGTCTACTATGGACCCACATACAAATAAACTCACGTATGGTGGAGCTAAATTGCTGAATAAATTCATGTTAAAATATCAACATCTTATACCAAACGGCAATATACAGGAATGTGAATTGGGCAATGCAAATATTATGTTTGTTTCCAAGAATGTAGTCAAGCAGATTGGTATTTTATCTACTGACTATATTCACGGTGTAGCAGATTATGATTATACGTTAAGGGCGGTCAAGAAAAATTTACCGGTAGTTATTATGCCAAATTTTTGTGGTGTTTGCGAGAATGAACATGTTTACCTTTATGAAGGTTTCGCGAAAATGTCATTTAAAAAACGGTTAAAGCATCTGAACAATCCTACGGGTATAGACTCTAGGTCTAATTTAAATTTAATGAAAAATCATTTTCCAATACGAGTTCCCTTCTTTATTACTTCAAGTCTTATAAAATTAGTTTTTCCTGCATTGTACACCAAATTTCATAAAAGCAGGTAATTTTAATCAATAAGGCATTGCATATAAATTTTTGAAACAAAAAAATAAATGTTTCTCTGAAATTTGAACTTACTAGAAAATTTGATGCATTGAGGTATTAAAACAAAATTGCATTTCAAACGTTAAATCTTGAAACTAATCTATTTTGAAAAATAAAATAATTTCCACTTGGGTATATTTGGATAGTGAAGAAGAGAAATCTAAATATCCGAACAACAGTGTAAAAGCAGCAAGTAACTCGCCAGAATTTCAAGCCATTTATTGGCGATGCGTGATTGTTTTCTTTAAAACATCTTTGTTATTCCATAAAGAACACAAGCATATTTTGTTCACCAATACTGCCAATTTACCATTGGTTAATGGCTTTAATATTGAAACTTTTTTTCAAGAAAATAATATAGAGGTAGTTACAGTCAAAAATAAATATCCCCTACCCAACGGTTACTTCAACACCTTTAGAAACCAATTTTTTGAATTTTCCATAATTGAGGAATTATCAAAAAGTATTGGTGATTCGGATAATTTTTTAATGCTAGATTCTGATTGTATATTCCGTGAATCCTGTGATTTTTTATTTGAAAAATTGGACGAAAATGGAATGGCGCTGACCTATGTTGTCAATAGAGATTTAAAATATAGCATAAATGGTCTTAATGGATATCAATTAAAAGAATTATTCAATGAATTTGGAATTTCCAGCACTGAACCACCCTATTATTCTGGTGGTGAAGTATTATTGTGCAGCGGAAAATTCGTTAAAAAAGTAGCTCAAGATTTTCCGGCTTTGTTTCAACAATTAATTACAAGGTTCAAAAATGACGAACTTAGGTTTAATGAAGAAGCCCATGTACTGTCCTATTTTTATTACAAATACAAAGCATTAATAGGAGGTCTCGATGAACATATTAAACGTATGTGGACAAACCACAACTATTATAGAAATATAGATCCAAAAGATGTATACAGATCGATTTGGCATTTACCTAATGAAAAAGGCTTAGGTTTTGAAAGAATGTTCAATGCAATTGTAAACAATAAAATTGAATTTGAAAATCATGAGGACTACGTTTCCTATGCTGAAAATATGATGCTAAACCCTAAAAATCATAAAACGGAATATATTAAAAAAATTAAGCAGAGCCTTTTAAGGGTTGCAACTAAAATTGGGGTTAAAAAATGATTGACCATTAACATTACCGAAACTAATTTTTAGCTAACAACCACAACTCATTTTACAAAATGAAAATTATACAGCAGAGTAATAGGGAAATCATTCATTTTGCAGAACAAGACACCTTAATCTCCTCCAGATACAGAACTATATTTATAAAAACAGACGAAAAGGAAGTAAGTTTCAAACTACCTGAAAAAAATTTTTTTAAAAGAGTTTTTGGACTGTTTAGAATTACACGAAGACTGTTAAGACTTGATAAATGCAATGTTTTTTATCATAAGAACAACTTAATACTTATTAGACAAGGTGTTGTTTATCACTATAACAGTAGCACTAAAGCTTTAAAAGAAACCCTTAAATTAAGGAACTGTAGAAATGTAATGCACCAATCTATAAATAGTACTCCAGAAGGATATATCTATTTTGGCGAATATGGTGCAAATAATGAAAGGACAACGGTACCTGTTTACCGTAGTATTGATGGCGGGCTATCATGGAAAGAAATCTATACATTTCCAGAAAAAAGTATAAAACATGTACATGGCTGTTATTACGATGAGTATACCGACAAAATATGGGTTTGTACTGGAGATTTCAAGGATGAAAGTTGGCTGTTAGTAGCCAATAAAGATTTCACAGAAGTAAAAAAGATTGGTGACGGACAACAAAAATACAGAACATGTAGTATAATATTCACCAAGGAAAAGGTTCATTGGCTAATGGATAGTCCAATAGAACCGTCTCATCATATTATTTTTGACAGGAAGACAGAAACCATTAAAATTGGCCAAAAACTAATGGGACCCGCATGGTATACAAAAAAGATAGACGATACTACCTATCTTGCCACAACAACAAGAGAAATTGGCCCTGGTGTTCTGGATAATAATGCACACTTATATATTACAAAAGATTTAAAGAATTGGGTATCTATCAAACAATTTGAAAAAGACAATTGGACTATGAAATATTTCAAATTTGGAATCATTGGTTTTGCAGATGGAAAGCAATCTTTAGATGCCGTTCATATTTTTTTGGAAGCCGTAAAAAAATATGATGGTAAAGCCCTATTGTGCGACCTAAGTTAACCTGCTGATTAAACACGGTAAGACTTACTTTTCAATCCTTAAAATAATTCATACTATTACTTAGGTTCCTCCGTTTAGTATATAATTACGATCAAAATGCAATACATAACCAAACTAGAAGAATTACAAAATTACTGGGCGCAGTCCAAAAAAGCTCAATTAAGAAGTTTTGCCCGTAATGTAGCATTAGATATAATTTCTTTAAAAGAACGCAATGTAGATTTTGAGGAGGTATTTAAAACTCCAAGAGTACATTTTTTATACATACATCATATTTTTGAGGATGAGGAAACCAATTTTGACCAACTTTTAAATTTACTTTCAAAACAGCACACATTTTTATCACATACTGATGCTATTAACAAAGTACTTTCCGGTAATATTGACAAACCCTATATTTCCTTTAGCTCAGATGATGGTCTTAAAAGTAATTTGAAAGCTGCGGAAATTTTGAATAATTATGGAGCCAAAGCCTGTTTTTTCGTAAATCCCAATTCTATTGGTATTGATTCGGTAAGCAAGGCAGCTGAATTTTGCAAGACTAGATTGGATATGCCACCAGTAGAGTTTTTAAGTTGGAAAGACCTGGATACCCTATTGAAACAAGGTCATGAAATTGGAGCACATACAATGAACCATGAAGATGTTGCTAAATTGACTTTAAACGAATTCGAGGACAACTTAAACCAATGTAAATCTATATTGACCGCTTCTTGTGGAGACATCCCTCATTTTGCATATACCTACGGAGGGTTTTCCAACTTTACCAAAGATGCTTATGATATGGTATTTAAAACAGGATACTATTCTTGTTCATCTGGCGTAAGAGGTGCTCACATAAGTGATGGGAGTATTATAAAGGAAAATGAATTTATTCCACGGAGAGACCATATTATTGGTGGGTGGAAATTAAACCACATCAAACATTTTATGAAAAAAAGTATTGATGGGGCCAATGTTCAAAATAATTTCCTACCAGCAATTTGGAAATAACTAGAAAATTATAGTTTCTAAGAAATGAATTTAAAACCTACCATACACTTTATAAATAACATAGCTCCGCATTATATGGAGCCTATGATATATCAATTATTAAAAAGTGAGGAGTTCAACTTGTTTTTTTCATGTGGGGAAAATCAAAATCTTGGAATTAAAACAGTAGATTTTAGTACTGAAAAATATAAGCCATACAAAAACCATATTGATGTTAACATAAAGAACATTTGGATAAAAAGTAAATACTTGGTTTGGCAAAAAGGTGTTATTTCAAAATGCATGCTAAAAAAGAAACCCGATTTGATAGTTCTTTTGGGAGAATTTTTGATTATCTCTAATTGGATCGGTGCAATAATATGTAGGCTTAGAGGAATCCCGGTAGCTTTTAGAGGCCACGGCCTCTATGGAAATGAAGGAACAATTAAACGGTTTATAAGGGTATTGTTTTATAAGCTAGCCAATTCTCAATTAGTTTATGAAAGAAGATCTAAAGGTTTATTGATTAACAATGGACTAAAACCATCTACTATTCATGTACTATTTAATTCATTAACTTATGACTATCATAAAAGCCAGAGGGAGCAATTAAAAAATTTATCCAAAGAAGAAGTTTTTCCTTTTTTTAAATCTACCAAAATTCCCACATTAGTGTTTACCGGTAGACTTACAAAAATTAAAAGATTGGATACGTTGTTGACCACCGTTAAAAGGTTACAGCAAGAAATAGAATTAAATCTTTTAATAATCGGTGATGGTACAGAACGAGAAGATTTGGAAAATTTGGCCCAAAATATACTCAAAGATGGTACATATCATTTTTATGGTAGTTGTTATGATGAAAATATTATGGGTAGGTTGTTAAGCAAATCTGATCTTTGTGTTTCTCCTGGTAATGTTGGTTTAACCGCTATACATTCATTAAGTTATGGAACTCCTGTTTGTACCCATATGAATTACGCAAATCAAATGCCAGAAGCAGAAGCTATTGAAAATGGTATGAACGGGTGTTTGTTTGAAGAAAATAATCTTGATGATATGTATCTACAAATAAAAACTTGGTTAATTAAACATCCACTAAAAACAGATGAAATTGCAATTAATTGTTATAAAATTATAGATGAGTATTACAACCCATATTTTCAGGAAAAGGTGTTTTTAAAACTAGCCCAACAAAATGCACCAATTGTTTAATTTATTTAAATGAAAAAAATTCTACAAATAAATACAACTGTTGGTTATGCCTCTCCTGGAAAAATTGCCAACGATATTGGCGATTTAATAATGGAATCTGGCAATGAAAGCTATATTGCCTATGGCAGGCAGCCAGAAAGTAAAAGCAATTCATTGGTCATAAGAATTGGGAATAACCTAGATATATATACCCATGTTTTATCAACACGGTTATTTGACGACCATTGCTTTTCCTCAAAAAAAGCGACTCAAAAATTAGTATCCCAAATCAAGGAAATTAAGCCCGATCTAATTCAAATACATAACCTTCATGGTTATTATATAAATATTGAGGTACTTTTTAGTTTTTTAAAAGATGCTGACATTCCCGTAGTATGGACATTTCACGATGCATGGGCAATAACGGGTCATTGTACGCATTTTGAACATGTGGGCTGTACCAAATGGTTAACGCAATGTCACTCGTGCCCACAGACCAACACATATCCCAATTCAGTTTTATTGGACCGATCAAAACAAAATTACAAGGATAAAAAAAGATTGTTCAATTATCCAAAGTACTTGACCATTGTTACTCCATCTAGTTGGTTGGCCAACTTGGTAAACCAATCATTTCTTAAGGAACACACGGTTAAAGTAATTCCAAATGGAGTTTCCCAAGAAATATTTAAACCTAGAAAAAATCCTGAACTGGAAAAAACATTGAATTTAAAAAATAAATTCGTTGTTTTAGGAGTTTGTAGTGTGTGGGATAAGGGCAAAGGGTTTTATGATTTCATAGATTTGGCAAAAATGCTTTCCAATGAGTATGCTATTGTCATGGTCGGTGTCACAAAAAAGCAGGCAGAAATGCTACCTGATAATGTGATTGCCATTCCTAGAACGAGCAATGTAGAGGAACTTGCAGAGTTATATACTTTGGCAGATGTCTATGTAAATTTAACATATGCCGATACCTTTCCAACCACAAATTTAGAGGCTTTGTCCTGTGGCACGCCAATTATAACCTATAATACCGGAGGTAGCGTTGAATCCGTTACTCAACAAACAGGTATGGTCGTTGAACAAGGCAATCTCAAAGAAGCAGTAAGTGCTATAGCACAAGTTAAGGATTCAGGTAAATCTCATTTTGAAGAACATTGTGTTACAATGGCGCTAGATAAATTTAATAAGGAAAAACAATATTTAGAATATATTAAACTATACCAACCCTTATTGGGCAATTAAAAATACTTTTATGTTTAAAGACAAAACTTTATTGATTACTGGTGGTACAGGTTCTTTTGGAAACGCTGTTCTAAACCGTTTTTTAGAAACCGATATTAAAGAAATTAGAATCTTTAGTAGAGATGAAAAAAAGCAGGATGATATGAGAAACACCCTTAAGAACAATAAGATAAAGTTCTATATAGGTGATGTAAGGGATTATAATAGTATTTATAACGCCATGAGCGGTGTAGACTATGTTTTTCATGCCGCTGCATTAAAACAGGTTCCTTCTTGTGAATTTTTTCCACTTGAAGCTACAAAGACCAATGTATTTGGAACCCAAAATACTATTGATGCCGCAATAGCCCATAAGGTAAAACGCATTATTTGCTTAAGTACAGATAAAGCGGCATATCCAATCAACGCAATGGGTATCAGTAAGGCATTGATGGAAAAAGTTGCCGTTGCCGCATCTAGGAATATTCCAAATAACGAAACCATTGTTTGTCTTACAAGATATGGTAACGTAATGGCTTCAAGAGGTTCGGTCATTCCATTATTTGTAAAACAAATTGAAGAAAACCTGCCGCTGACCATTACAGACCCTAAAATGACACGTTTTCTAATGTCCCTTGAAGATGCCGTAGATTTGGTTCTTTTTGCGTTTACCAATGGTAATCAAGGTGATCTTTTTGTAAATAAGGCTCCTGCCAGTACGATCGGTGACTTGGCACAGTCCATAAAGGAAATATTGAATGCGGACAATCCCATAAAAATTATAGGTACTAGGCATGGTGAAAAATTATATGAAACCTTGTGTACCAGGGAAGAAATGCAGAAAGCGGAAGATATGGGAGAATTTTACAGAATTCCGGCAGATAACAGAGATTTAAATTACAGCAGGTATTTTTCTGAAGGTGAAACCGATGTTAGTACTATTGAAGATTATCATTCACATAATACCGATCAATTGACCAATGATTCATTGAAAAACTTATTATTGAATCTTAGTTATATTAAAGAACAGTTATAGTTCATGGAACATACTATATATGATGGTGCAATACATACGGACGAAAGGGGAACCATAAAGTTCTTCAATAGTCTTGATATGGCAGAAATTGTCAGAATGTATGAAATTTGCCCAGCCTCAACAGAATTGATAAGGGCATGGCAAGGACATCAATTTGAAAAAAAATGGTTTTATTGTAATGAAGGTAGCTTTAACATCAACCTTGTTAAAGTAGCTGATTTTAAGGCCTCTTCTCCCCTATTGGTACCTCAAAAAATAGTCTTGGAAAGTAGTAAACCATGCTTTTTAGCTTTACCAGGTGGTTATGCAACAGGTATTAGGTCATTAGAGAAAAATTCCAAGATTACCGTATTTTCAAATTACAGTTTAGAGGATTCTAAAAATGACGATTATAGATTTCCGGTAGAACATTGGACATTTATAAATTAAAAGAGAGAAAATGAAGACAATTGGTATTACAGGTCAGAACGGATTTGTTGGAAATCATTTATTTACAACCTTATCATTAAGTGACAAGATAAAATTAATTCCGTTTCAACGCTCCTATTTTGAAAATACAAAGGATTTAGAAAATTTTGTATCGCAATGTGATACTATTGTTCATTTATCCGCTATGAACCGTCATGACGACCAACAAGTAATCTATGATACCAATATAGAATTGGTTGAAAAGTTGATAGCCGCTTGCGTTAATACCAATCATGAGCCGCATATTTTGTTTTCTTCATCTACGCAAGAATCCAAGGACAATCTTTATGGTAAATCCAAGAAAGAAGGCAAAAATAGATTAATGGAATGGGCCAGTAAAGGTCAAGGACAATTAACCTCGCTCACTATACCCAATGTATTTGGACCCTTTGGAAAACCAAATTACAATTCTGTAGTTGCTACTTTTTGTTATAAGGTAACACACGGGGAGCAACCACAAATAATAAATGATGGAGAGGTATCCTTGATTTATGTCAACGAATTAGTTCAAATTATAATAGACGGTATCCATTCTGATCAGAAAAAGAAAAAAATAGGTGCGAACAGTTATGAGCTGAATATTAAACCAACAAGCAAGAAAAAAGTTTCTGAACTGTTATCATTGATTACTGGTTTTAAGAACAACTATATGGAAAAAGGCATCTTTCCAAATTTGGAGGATGAATTTGAAAAAGCCTTGTTCAACACCTTTAGGTGCTATGTTCCTATAGATCATTATCCTGTAAAATATACAAAACATACCGATCCAAGGGGAAGTTTTGTGGAAATTGCAAAAACCAATACCAGCGGTCAATTTTCATTCTCCACTACCGTTCCCGGCATCACAAGGGGAAACCATTTTCATACAAGAAAGGCGGAACGCTTTGCAGTGATAAGTGGAAAAGCATTGATACAACTAAGAAAAATTGGCACGGATGAAGTTATTGATTACTATCTGGACGGAACAGAACCTGCTTATGTAGATATGCCCATTTGGTATACCCATAACATAAAAAATATAGGGGACGAAGAATTGATTACACTATTTTGGATCAATGAACCATATGACCCGGAAGATGCCGATACCTATTTTGAAAACGTTTAAAAATATAAACATACAATTTTGGAAAAACTAAAAGTACTTACCGTAGTAGGCACAAGACCTGAAATAATTAGACTAGCCTGTGTTTTGAATGCATTGGATGCTAGTGATGCCATTGAACATATTTTAGTTCATACCGGTCAAAATTATGATTACGAGTTAAATGAAATTTTCTTTGAAGACCTTGAAATTAGGAAACCTGATCATTTTTTGAATGCCGCTGGAAAAAATGCAACGGAAACGGTAGGTAATATCCTTATTAAGATCGACCCTTTGCTCGAAGAAATTAAACCAGATGCATTTTTGGTATTGGGAGATACCAACTCCTGCCTTTGTGCCATACCTGCCAAGAAAAGACAGATACCTGTCTTTCATATGGAAGCCGGCAATAGATGTTTTGACCAACGGGTACCGGAGGAAACCAATAGAAAGATCGTTGATCATGTTGCTGACGTAAACTTAACTTACAGTGACATTGCAAGAGAATATCTTTTAAGGGAAGGGCTTCCTGCAGATCGTATTATAAAGACCGGAAGTCCTATGTACGAGGTACTTACCCAATTTACACCCAAGATCGAAGCTTCCAAAGTATTGGAAAAACTTAAGCTTGAAAAAGATAAATATTTTGTGGTATCTGCGCATAGGGAAGAAAATATAAGTAACCCAAAGAATTTTGAGGGATTAATTACTTCCTTGAATCAAATTGCGGAAAAATATCAATATCCCATCATAGTTTCTACCCACCCAAGGACTAGAAACATGTTAGACGTAAAACAATTGGAAACCCATAAACTTATTCAATTTTTAAAACCATTAGGATTTTCTGATTATAATGCCCTACAGTTGAACTCATACGCGGTTCTGTCTGATAGTGGAACCATTTCCGAAGAATCATCGATTTTGAATTTTAGGGCCCTTAATATTAGAGAGGCCCATGAAAGACCGGAAGCTATGGAAGAAGGTTCGGTAATGATGGTAGGCCTTGAGCCTAAACGAATTATGCAAGGCTTGGCCGCATTGAACAAACAACAACGTAATCCTAATAGAAATTTTAGACAGGTAAGTGATTATTCCATGCCCAATGTTTCGGAAAAAATGGTACGAATAATAATTTCATATACAGGTTATGTCAATAGAGTTGTCTGGTCAAAATAAACAACTATTTGTAGTTTCTGAGCTTTTTTACCCTGAAACAATATCTACAGGGTATATTATGACAGAAATTGCTAAGGAACTTGCCAAAACCAACAAGGTAACCGTAATAGCCGGTCCAGAATTCTATGAGGAAAAAGAATATAAGGCCACCGCGAATTTGGAAGATATTCAAATCACAAGGGGTAATTACGTTAACTATAACAAGAATAATTTTTTCTCTAGAATTTATGGTGTCTTTTCCACTAGTTGGAAAATGATGCGATTGATGAAAAAACATATTCCGGCCAATAGTGAAATATTAATGGTCACCAATCCTTTGATTCTCTTTGTTCTATCAAGTTTTTACATTAGAAAAAAATCATGGAACATTAAACTTTTGGTCCATGATGTTTTTCCTGAAAATTTAATCATTGCAGGGGTATTGAAATCAAATACATCTATTGTCTATAAGTTGTTAAGATCCATTTTTAAAAAAGCGTATCTAAAAATGGATACATTGATTGTTCTGGGCAGGGACATGAAAAAGTTATTTTTGGAAAAAACTAAAGGAGCTTCAAAAATTACAATAATTGAAAATTGGGCAGATACCGTTAATATCCAAAAAAATGATTTGCCAAATACGATCCCAAATTTTCTTTTTGCTGGTAATTTAGGAAGGTTACAAGGATTAGATGTACTGCTCAATGCACTATTGGCTACAAAAAACTATAATTACACCTTTACATTTATTGGCTCTGGGGCGGTAGAAAAATCCATCTCGGATTTTATATCATCACACGCGCTAAATCATGTTCAGAAATTGGGATGGCTACCTAGAGAGCAACAAAATGAGTTTATGGCAAAAGCTACAATTGGCGTTATATCATTAACGGAGCATATGTTTGGATTGGGTGTTCCTTCCAAATGCTATAACTTATTGGCAGCAGGTAAACCAATTTTATATATTGGCGACCCTGGTTCAGAAATTCACCAATTAATATCAGAACACAATATAGGTTGGTTTGCACAAGCGGGTAATACCAAGGAAATAGAACAAGTAATTATTGAAATAGTGAATAGTGGCACTTCAGATTATCAATTAAAAAGTGATAAAGCACGTATATTGGCAGAAGAACTTTATGCCAAGGAAATTATACTGAATAAATTCAGTAAACTTTTTTAATAGGAACGGTATGAATGTATTATTGACCGGAGCTACAGGATTTTTAGGTGCTAACATTTTGCATCATTTTACAAATATGGGCCACCATGTAGAAACAATAGGACGTTCTCAAGAAAATGACATCATTGCAGATTTGGCAACTTTCAATAAGCCTTTGAATACGAAATATGATCTTGTAATTCATGCCGCCGGCAAAGCCCATGTAATACCAAAAACTCACGCAGAAGAAAAGCTGTTCTATGATGTTAACCTTGAGGGCACAAAAAACCTTTTAAAAAACCTGGTTATGCCGCCAAAGAATCTAATTTTCATAAGTACGGTAGCTGTATATGGTCTTGACCATGGGCAGGGTATTGATGAAGACTATCCTTTAAAAGCCACTACACCTTATGGAAAAAGTAAGGTAATGGCAGAAAATGAAATACTTGCTTGGGCAAAGATAAACGAGGTAGGTGCCACCATACTGAGATTGCCATTAATTATAGGTAGAAATCCAAAGGGAAATTTAAAAAGTATGATTCATGGAATACAAAAAGGATTTTACTTTAATATAGGAAAAGGTAATGCTAAAAAATCTATGGTTTTGGTAGATGATATTTCAATGGCATTGCCCATATTAATGAAACAACCTAACATTTATCATTTAACTGATGGCCATGACCCGTCTTTTAAAGAACTTTCTGGAGTTATTGCAAAAGAATACGGATTAAAAAAAATATACGCTATACCATATTACGTTATAAAACCCATTGCCTTATGCGGTGATATTATTAAAAAGTTATTTTCAATATCCCCACCAATTGATAGTTTAAAACTGGATAAAATCAATAAAAGTTTAACCTTTAATGATTCAAAAGCTAGAACCGCTGGCTATAGTTCTAGACAAATTTTAGACAACAAAGAGTATTGGCTTAACTAAGCTCAATTATAAAACAGACCATGAATATAACCCCATACATAATCCTAGGAATAATTCTTCTTGCTTTAGAGTTGATATACCTGAAAATAGCGGATAAATTCAATATTATTGATAAACCTAATAATAGAAGTTCCCATGTAACCCCTACCATAAGAGGTGGTGGTATAATTATATTTTTTGCGTTTATACTTTATGCCATTTGGTTTAAACAATTGAATCCACCGTTTACATATGTATTGGCTGCCATTAGTATGGTGGCTATTATTAGTTTTATAGATGACATGATCAGTCTGTCCTCTAAGGTGCGTATATTGGTCCATATTCTTGCTTTTAGTCTTGTCTTCCACTCGCTTGAACTTTTTAGTCTTTACTCCCTCCTTACCATTACAGGTGTATATATATTCTCAATAGGGTTTTTGAACATTTATAATTTTATGGATGGTATAAATGGAATTACTTTTTTAAATACATTGGTAACCTACGGTATACTTTTAATTCTGAATATCTTTTACATACCTTTTGCGCAAACGGAGTTATTAGTAACATTAAGCATAGCTACGCTAGTATTCGGTATTTTTAACTATAGAAAAAAACCTAAATGCTTTGCCGGTGATATAGGAAGTATAACCATAGGACTTTCCATTATATATTTTGTTTTAAGTTTTTTTCTTAAAACAAATAACCCACTCATATTCTTGATTTTAGCTATGTATATCATAGATGGTGGACTTACAATTATTGAACGATTGATAAGAAAGGAGAATATTTTTAAACCTCATAAAAGACATTTATATCAAGTATTGGCCAATGACCACGGTATGAACCATTTAGTAGTTTCAACATCCTATTTTGTAATGCAATTGATTTTTAACTTAATAGCCTATCTATTGATATCAAATGGCTATTCATCTTTTCTTTTGTTTATGCTTCCGGTGGCAATAGTATCCATTATTTATATAATCGTTAAACAAAAATTAAACACGAAAGCTAAACACCTATAAATCTTATTGTTATAGGGTTAAACATACTTATTAACAGAGAACTTTTTTAGTCATTAAACTTTTGGTGAATGAGCTAATATTGTAATATCTTGCGGGTCCTTAATCACACAAGTAGATTATTGGTTTTTAATTATGATCCAAAACTTATAAGTGAGCGTATATATTACAACCCCCAACTAAGTTTAATGAAAAATTGTTTTTCAAGTTATATAGGAATTTTAGTTTTATTTTTTGTTGTTAAGATAAATGCTCAAGTTGCTTATCAAGAAGCTTTTACCAATCTAAATTTTAATTTTCCGGTAGAGATTCAGAACAGTAACGATGGTACAAATCGTTTATTTATTGTGGAACAGCCAGGTATCATAAAAGTGTTCCCTAACAGGGCCAATGTAACCGCAGGCGAACTATCCACGTTTTTAGATATCAGTTCCATTGTTACTTATAGTGTTGGTCAAGAAATAGGACTTTTAGGTCTTGCATTTCATCCAAATTATGCATCTAACGGATATATCTATATTTACTATATAGACCGTCCCAGCAATTATAGAATTAACATAGCACGCTATCAAGTCGATGGCTCCAACCCAAATAGAATTAATCCAAATTCAGGTTTGGTACTTGCCCAGTACACCAAAAATCAAGCTGATTCTAACCATAATGGAGGTAAAATTGCTTTTGGTCCTGACGGTTATCTTTATATTTCCGTTGGCGATGGTGGTGGCGCCGCTGATCCACAAGTAAACAGCCAGAATTTAAATTCGGCTTTTGGTAAAATATTGCGCATAGATGTTGATATAGATGGTAACAACACCCAATCTCCCAATGGTAGCTATGAGATACCCTCAAACAATCCAAGAGTCGGTCAATCAGGGTTAGATGAACTCTATGCATGGGGTATACGAAATACTTGGAAATTTTCATTTGATGATAACGGCAGATTATGGGGTGCGGATGTTGGTCAAAATTCCTATGAAGAGATAAATTTGATTACAAATGGTGGCAATTATGGTTGGAACAAGTTTGAGGCCAATTCAGAACCAAGTTATGGAAGAACGACCACCTTGTCCACATCACCAGATATTAAACCTATATTTTTCTACGACCATAGTGCCTCTGATGTTTCAATAACAGGAGGGTACGTATATAATGGCTCACTTACAAGCGCAAGTCTTCAAAATAAATACATCTATGCCGATTATATTTCCGGAAGGGTTTGGGCACTAAGTTATAATGCTAGTAATGGGAGTACAAG
Source organism: Maribacter confluentis (assembly GCF_030505015.1). Classification (NCBI taxonomy): domain Bacteria; kingdom Pseudomonadati; phylum Bacteroidota; class Flavobacteriia; order Flavobacteriales; family Flavobacteriaceae; genus Maribacter; species Maribacter confluentis. The sequence goes on along the minus strand of NZ_JAUKUC010000001.1, from coordinate 3,808,485 downwards.
TAATGAATTGTTGTTCCAGACCAGTGGACAATACATATCCAGTTTTGGAGAAGATGAAGCAGGTGAACTGTACTTTTCGGATTATGGATCCAGCGTAAAAGTTTATAAATTAACGGAAACGGTTACGGGACCTGTAACCACACCGGTTAATGGTATTGGCGAATGGAAATCAATCACCTCCGGTACAAATGGCATAGTGGAAACAATTGCGGAATCCCCAGCGGAAATGAAATATGTGGGGGGTAATTTTAGTACTGCCGGTGGAATTGGTGTTAATAATCTGGCCGTACTTAACGCTTCAGATGAATGGCAAGCATCCATAAATGGTAGTAACGGTATAATTTACTCCATAGATGTGGCACCGGATGGTACGGTTTATGCCGCTGGTGACTTTACGACAATAGGGGGAATATCCGCCAATAATATTGCCAGATGGAACGGTTCATCCTGGGCTGCGGTAGGATCGGGCACCAATGGACCTATCCTAAAAATAAAGACAGATGCTACAGGTGCCCTTTATGCAGGCGGTACCTTTACAGATGCTGGAGGACTTACCGCCAACAATATTGCCAAATGGGAAAATAATGTTTGGAGTACGTTGGTCGATGCTTCAACAGGTATTGCAGGAACCAATAATGAAATTAGGTCTATCACATTTGACGATAACAATATGATGTACGTTGGTGGTAATTTTGACACGGCCGGCGGGGTTTCTGCGGCAAGAATTGCCCAATGGAATGGCACTAACTGGTCTGCTCTTGGTACGGGTACCAGTGGATTTGTGCAAGCAATCGAATCATCTGGTAATTATTTATATGTTGGTGGAAACTTTTCTATTGCTGGTGGCAATACGGTCAACAGAATTGCCCGGTTCAATAAGACAAACCAATCTTGGGAAGCGCTTGGTAACGGTTTAAGCGGTAATGTTAATGCTATTGTGTCCAATGGCTCTTATGTTTATGTAGGTGGAACTTTTGATACTGCAAGTGATAACGGAAACGTAGACAAAATAGTAAACAACCTCTCCAGATGGAGTGCAGCAAACGGGTGGGAAGCATTAGGACCCAATACCGATGTGGGTGTAGATGTTAGGGTAAATTCTTTGGTATTTACCAACAATGGCTCCGAGCTTATCGTTGGTGGAAATTTTGGCACGGCCGGAAATTTAAGTACCAACAATATTGCGATCTGGAGTGAGAATTTTTGTACTGAAGATAGTATAATACCTGAATATAGGGTAAACGGAGTGTTTGATAGTGGTAGCAATTCAATTACGGTCAATGAAGGTGATGAATTACTTTTGAGCATATTACCAAATGGTGTAAACTTCACCATTTTATTGCCAAATGGCACCACGGTTAATGGGGATTATGATTTAGGCTCTATGAACACTACACTTTCCGGATCATATACCTTCGAGACCGAGCAAGGCTGTACGGAAAATTTAGAAATTATAGTTCAGGGCACAACGTCAAATGATACGGACAACGATGGTGTCATAGACGCAAATGACAATTGCCCCAATACACCAAATGGCGAAACCGTAAACGCCAATGGTTGTTCACAGAGCCAATTGGACGATGATAATGATGGGGTTGCCAATATTGATGATTTATGTTTAAATACTCCAGATGGTGAAGCTGTGGATGTCAATGGATGTTCTTCTAGTCAATTAGACAGTGATAATGATGGGGTGTTCAATAATGTAGATACGTGTCCTAATACCCCGGAAGGAAATACGGTAGATGAAAATGGATGCTCCTTAAACCAATTAGATAGTGATAATGATGGTGTAAATGATGCAAACGACGATTGCCCCAATACTCCATCCGGAGATGTTGTGGATGAAAATGGCTGCACCGTTCAAACTCCTTTAGATAGTGATAATGATGGTGTAATAGATGTCAATGATGGATGTCCGGATACCCCTGAAGGAGAACCAGTAGATTCCAATGGATGCCCAATACCACCGCTTGATGGAGATAATGATGGTATTAATGACGATGTTGATCAATGTCCAAATACACCGGCAGGTGCAACGGTAGATGAAAACGGATGTTCGCTTTCCAACTATGACAACGATCAATTTAGAATAACTACCAATGGGGCCACCTGTATAGATTTAAATAACGGTTCCTTAATGATACAATCCAAAAACACAGATAATTTCATAGCCACCCTTACGGGTCCGGTAGAGGAAATAGTTCTGCCTTTTTCAGAAGAACTTACCATATCCAATTTAGCAAATGGTTCGTATGACTTATGTATCACATCCATTAATTTTCCAGATTATGTAAATTGTTCTAAGTTTACAATTGTAGAACCAGAACCGTTACAAGTGCAATTAGATGTTGATAACATAACCAATAGTGTAGCACTTAAAATGCGGGGTGGTAATGAATATACCGTTGAAGTAAATGGTAAGAGCATGGTAACCACCAACAGTGAAATTAATTTGCCGTTATATGAAGATGTCAATATAATCAAGGTAACCTCTAATCAATTATGTCAAGGTATTTTTGAAGAAACCGTTATTTTGGAAAATATGTTTCTCATATATCCAAATCCGGTAGAAGATGTACTTAACATTGATTTGAAATCATTAACTTCAGACACTATAGATATCGCAATATATACTGAAGCGGGGCAATTGATTTCTGTAGAAACATATCTGGTAGAATCAAAAATTATAACCTTGAATACAAGTAATTTGGTAACGGGAGTTTATTTTTTAAAATTAAAAAATGAACAATTGGATAAATCTTTCAAGCTTATTAAGTCATGAGAAAAAGCTTGTTTTTTTTATTGATCGCTACCTGTTTTTCCTGTGGAGTAGATTTAGATGTTCTGGATATACTGGGCACTGATCAGACCATAGCTTTAACCTTTCCAGAAAATGATTCGGAATGTACAGAGGGCACCATAGTCTCTGACACACAGAGCGAATTAGTTTTTAAATGGCTTGATGAAAATAATTCTAGTCCGTATACCGTTCATTTAACCAATGTCTTGGCCGCTAGTACAGAAACATACGATAGCAATGATCAGGAATTGGCAATTATTTTAGATCGTGGAGTAGTTTACTCATGGTTCGTAACAGGTAAATTGAACACAAGCAGTGAAACCTGGAATTTTTATAATGCTGGCCCTGGCGTGGCATCTACCATTCCATTACCTGCCATAGCCATTTCACCTGTATCTGGCGCTACAATATCCCAAACGAGTACAGCGGTTAATTTAATATGGCAATCGGAAGATGAGGATAATGACATTATTGGCCATGACCTTTATTTTGGGGAAACAGATGACCCGGAAATTTTTGCAGCAGATATTCTTGAAACAAGATTTGATGCCATTGAAGTTACGTCAGGTAAAGTGTATTACTGGAAAGTAGTTACCAAGGATAGTAATGGTAACGAATCAACTTCACCAATATTTACATTTACGGTAGCTTAATAATGTATTAAAAAATTTATTTGCCCCTTATTTAAACTACAATTTTTGAAAATAAAAAACCCCGCACATTTTATAATGAACGGGGTTTTTCTTTTTAATTATTTTTAAAATTCCACAACCTCAAATTCTGACCTTCTGTTGACCGCATGTTTCTCTGCTGGACAATATGTATTGTCATCACATTCATTCAACAAGCGCTGTTCTCCAAAAGCTTCTGTCATTATTCTTTCAGGTGCAACACCTTTACTTAATAAATATTCCTTTGTTCTAGTGACCCTACGCTCTGAAAGCCAATCATTATATGTAGAAGTACCTCTAGAGTCTGTATGAGATGTAACTTTTAATTTTAAAGTCGGTATTTCCTCAAAAATTTCCGCCATTGCATCTAAGACCTTCTTGGAATCATTGTTTACATATGAAGAGTTCAAATCAAAATAAACATTGCCCAATTGCTCTATTCTTGACTTTATAGCCTGCTTCTTACGATTAAGCTTGTCTAATCTTTCCCTCTCCGCAGCGGCAAGTGCATCTTCCTCTTTTTGCTTTTTCAATTGGGCTGCCAATAATGCCTCTTCCTTTAGTCTATTGACTTCATTGATAGAATCTCTTTGGCGTTGCTTTTCTTTTTCAATAGCGGCCATAAGCGCCAACTTTTCCTCCCCGCGCTTAGAAAGCCCTTTTTCAATACCAAATTGGTAAACCACACCCGCGGCGTGCTGTATATGATTGGTAACCTCATTACTGGTCGTCATGGCCCATTTACCAGTTGAATTAAAATCTAGTCCCCAACGGTCAGAAAACCACGTTCTAAACCCAACAACGGCATTATAGGTTCCCCTACCCTCATTATTGGCATCGGTATAACCAACACCAACTCCAATATAGGGGTCAAACCATCCGGTCTGACCAATAATTTTATTTATATCATAGGTTACCCTACCATCAAAAGCATAATAAGGTATATCTTCTAGAATAATTTCCTCATCTATGGTATTCCCCTTCATGTATCTGTTATACGATCCGATAGCTTCAATCCCTAGACCATTTTTAAAATATCTTCCAATGCTTACGCGAGAAGGATAAGGTACAATATTCCATTCCTGTCCAACATTGAAAATACCATCGAACACATTTCCTGAATCATCTACGGCATTAAAACCAACACCAACAATCCAAGAACTTTGAACAATGCTATCCTTGGAAGTAATTTGTAATTCATCTTGGGCAAAGGCAGAAAAACTAATACCTAGTAAAACCAAAAAAGTTAAAAATTTTGAAGTTTTCATTATAATTAATTTGGGTTAAGGTGTAAAATTAAGAGAAAGTATTGAATTCTTTATAGAAGCACTATGAACAACATTATAAATCGATAGTATGTTGAAAATCCGCAATTTACCGGTGAAATCTTATTCTATGACAACAGATTCCCCATGAATTGGGAGTTTGTAGACGGTTACGGGTCTGGTCATTGCAGTCAATTCCGAATTCTTTTTAATCTTTGTTTTTCGCAAGATGAGATTCTTACCTATACGTGATTTAATTTTTAAACCGGAATTTACATTTGCTTCCCCGGGCTCCAAACGATAACCAGTTCCTTACTAAAATCAATTTTTGGTATTGGCAGTCCTGGTTTTCTTGTTCTATTTAAAACACCAAAAAGCTCAGAGAGTGACTTTTGATCCTTGATGACCAAAAACTGTTCTGTGTCATGCCCACCATAATTATCCATTACCAAAATCTCCATGGTTGTTGAATCTGCATTTGCAGTATTTTGTTGTCCTTTACAGGACAGCAAGAAGAAAAAAGCCAAACTGCCGGTAATCAATATAGATTTAAGCATTGTTAAACCGTCCTTTATAAGCTCTTTGATATACCTCCTCATATAAGGGCAAAACTTTTTGAATATCGAACTTATGGGCTTCTTTGACCGCATTGTTCTTAAATCTTTCCAACACTTCATCATCACTTAAAATAGTAAGTGCCTTAGAAGCCATATCTTCGACATCACCAACCTCACTAAGAAAACCGCTTACACCATCTAGATTGACTTCTGGTATACCACCGGCGTTACTGGAAATTACCGGTACCTTATTGACCATTGCCTCTAATGCCGCAAGACCAAAACTTTCTGTTTCTGAAGGCAATAAAAACAAATCCGAAAAACATAAAATTTTATCTATCTCATTACTATTGCCAAGGAATATGACCTTCTCCGCAATGCCCAGATCCTCACATAAACGTTCCGCTCCCTCTTTTTCCGGCCCTTCACCTACCATAATCAATTTAGCAGGTATGGACAGTTGAATCTTACTAAACACTTTTACTACGTCTGCAATTCTTTTAACTTTTCTAAAATTACTGATATGGGTAATAATGCGTTCATTATCATTGGCCATATTTGACCGTTGACAATCGGTAAAGGAAGTACTGTATTTTTTAGTGTCTATGAAATTAGGAATCACTTCAATTTCACCCTTAATATCAAAAATTTCCAAAGTGCCTTTCTTCAGGCTTTCAGATACGGAGGTTACAACATCAGACTGATTAATGCTAAAGGTTACGGCAGGTTTATAAAAAGGATGCTTGCCTACCAAAGTAATATCCGTACCATGTAAGGTTGTAATCATAGGTAAATAAATACCTTCTTCTTCCAACATCTTTTTAGCCATATAGCCCGCATAAGCATGCGGAATGGCATAATGCACATGCAACAAGTCTATTTTATGTAATTTAATAGTATCTACCAGTTTACTTGATAGCGCCAACTCATAGGGTTGGTAATGAAATAAAGGATACTCCGGTACATGGACCTCATGAAAGAAAATCCTATTGTTCAATAATTCTAAACGAACGGGTTGTTTATAGGTAACAAAATGGACTTCGTGCCCCCTATTGGCCAAGGCAATTCCTAATTCTGTTGCTACAACGCCACTACCACCAAAGGTAGGGTAACATACTATTGCTATTTTCATCATAGCAAAATTACCTTTTTAATTTAAAATTGAGTCGTAAATAACTTGTTGAATTCTAGTTCTTAACCCAGATTTAACTAAAAGGGTATTGGAAGCAGACGGGTAGGTTCTATTCGATAAAAAAACATACACAATTTTCTCCTCTGGATCGGCCCATGTGTAAGTACCCGTAAAACCGCTATGTCCAAAGCTTTTTCTCGAAACACAGCCACATGTTGGCCCGCTATGCTCTAACTGTGGTTTGTCAAAACCTACTCCTCTACGTACGTTTTTATCGCAAAAATAACAGGTGTTGAATTTTTTAACGGTCCGGGAATCAAAAAACTTGACACCCCCATAATAACCATCTTGTAAATACATCTGCATAATTTTTGCCACATCATTGGCATTACTAAATAGACCGGCATGACCACCAACCCCACCTTGCATGGCTGCTCCCATATCATGAACATAGCCTTGCACAGTTCCATATCTATAGTAATTATCCTCCTCTGAAGGGACAATGGCTTGCTTTTTAAACTTATCCAGAGGATTGTACGTTGTTTTGTTTGCCCCTAGGCGGCCGTAAAGAAAATTTTGCGTTAAAAAATTTAATGGTTGGCCATAGTTCTTTTCTATTACTTTTTTCATAACATAATAGGGAACATCACTATAGCGATATCTGTTGGGCTTAAGGTCTTGTCTCCCAATTCTATTATATATACTGTCTTGATAAGCATCTGTCAAATATAGCTGGTCGTATACTTTTGTAGAAAAACCCGGTATAGGTTCCGTTCTATAAAACTCAGAGGAAGGCTTCCTATCCTTGTCCAAGGTATCGATATAAAATGCGATCCATGCAGGCAAACGTCCATAATGGGAAAGAGCTTTAAGTACGGTTACGTTCTTTATTTCCGTATCAGAATAGTTGGGGACTAATTCCTCAAAAGTATCATTAAGTTCAATAGCTCCATCTTCTTCCATTTTCATGACCATGGGCAATGTTGCCAGTATCTTGGTCAATGAAGCCAGATCATATATATGTTCATTGGTAATATTTTCTTTACTATCATAAGTAGGTTTACCAAAACTTTTTTGATAGACTACCTTTCCTTTTCTGGCTACCAATATTTGCGCACCCGGGAACATTAAACTATCCAAACCACCTTGGACCATACGGTCTATATTGGCCAATCCTTTGGAACTTAACCCTACCCTTTCTGGCAAGCTATACCCTAGCCTACTCAGAGATGCGGTCTTAATACCTGTATTGACCGGAAACTCCCTATGTGACGAAACCGGCAATTTACCGGATGCACCAACCGCCCCAAACAACACTTCAGCTGTTTTTTCCTGAGCTATATCACTATTTTGATACGCCATGACAACGGCATCTACACTTGCTAAATTTGCAATAGCCGAAAGTGCATATGGTTTTGCAAATACACATAAAATTAAATTAGAGGTCCGTTCATTGGCTATCTCCTGTAAGTCCCGTAATTCCTTATCCAAAAATTTGTATGATTTCCATGGGCTTTCATTGCTTTTATGGTGGCCTACGATAACCAGATTAAATTCCTTTAGTTTTATTTTTAACTGATTAATGTCATTTGCCTCAACTACCGTTACTTCTGTAAATTTTTGAAGGGCTTTTAAAAAAGCATCGTTTTCCGCATCGCCAGATTTTACGTACGCTATTTTTTTATTGTCCAAATTTTTAATGGCCACAAGTTCCATATTATTCTTTACCACGGTAATGGCATTTTCTATAGCTTCTTCATAAATGATATCGTTCTCCAGGCTGTTCAAATCCTCATATAGCCGATCTATGACAACGGGCCTGTAATTTTGTAGACCGGCCTTATATTTAGCCATAAGAATTTTTTTGACCGAATATGCCAAACGTTGTTCAGTTAACCTCCCATTTTGATAAGCATTGGTTAATTTCTTCTTGGCACTTACAATATTTTCCGGCATTAACAACATATCGTTACCGGCCATAAAAGCTTTTAATTCTACCTCACCATCCGCACCTTGGGTAGAAACACCTTTCATATTAAGGGCATCTGTAAATATCAGTCCTTCATACCCCAAATCCTCTTTCAATAGTCCTGAGATAATCTGTTCAGATATAGAGGAGGGCATACCCTTTTTCAGCTCCAAGGCAGGAACCTCAAGGTGTGCCACCATTATACTACTTAATCCAGAAGCTATTACCTTTTTAAATGGATAAAGCTCTATGCTATCCAAACGGTCTTTGTTAAAAGGTATTACCGGTAAATTATGGTGGGAATCTACAGCGGTATCACCGTGTCCGGGAAAATGTTTTCCATTTGCCAAGACCCCTGCACGCTCCATTCCTTTGATAAAAGAAATTCCTTTTTGGACAACATTATCACGATCCTCACCAAACGAACGGTTTCCAATAATAGGATTTTCAGGATTAGTATTAATATCCAGGTCAGGAGCAAAATTAATATGGACTCCAAGCCTTTTGGCATGTTTACCGATTTGATACCCTACTTTCTCCACGATAGTACTGTCCTGAATTGCTCCTAAAGTCATATTCCATGGAAAAGCATATGTAGAATCCAATCTCATGGACAAACCCCACTCGGCATCCATCCCAATTAATAATGGGATATTTGCAACACGTTGATATTCATTGGTTAGTTTAGCTTGGCGAACTGGTCCGCCCTTAGAAAAAATAACACCTCCCAAATGCTCTTTTTCTATAAGATCTTTAATTGCATTGGTTGACTGTTTGCTCTGATCTGAAGCAACACTTACCATAAACAACTGACCCAATTTTTGATTTAAACTCATTTGGGTATACTGCTCCTCTACCCAACGTTGCTGTGCAAGGCTGTCTACAGTGACTAAAGGATTTTGGGCATGGGCAACAAACCCATAAAAACAAGCAGTTAATGTAATTAAAAATAAGCGCATAGTACGATGTGTAATGAGATAACTATAATAGAATTAAATTATTGTATTTCATCGATAAAACCCAATAAACAAAAGGAAAATGAAAGTAGTCGCCTATAAGAAACGGGCATGCCAACTCTCTGAAGCCGGCACTTCCCAAAACTCTTGGTATTCCCCTTTATCGGTTACCAAATTATTGAAGACTATGGTATTCTTGGATATTGCTTTTTGTTTGGCCATTGCTTTAAAATCAAGCAAACTTTTATAGGCAATGAATTCACCTTGCTTATAAGACACGTTCATTTTATCAAGTAACATTACATCATATTTTTTCTCTAGCTGCTGTATAAAATGTACAGAGGCATCTATGGAACAACCTGTGGCATTTTGTGCACTTTCATCTAAAGCAATGACGATAAAACGTCTATATCTTATTTCATAACCAGCGTTTAGATCATTGCCATGCGCAGTCCACCCCTGTAAAAAGGAATCCAAGTCCGTTTGTAACGAAACAAGTTCTTCTTGGGTGAAAGACCTGTTGCATTGATATATCCAAACTCTGGCGTTATCCGGTAATGTATTGAAATCTACTAACAAGTTATGTTATTTTAAAAGTTAAATTGGGACGTAGCATATTATAAATCTTCTGCAGTAGCTATTAACTCTGCGATATCCATAACGGCAACACTATTTTCTTTTTCTTTATTTTTTACTCCATCGGTCATCATGGTATTACAAAAGGGACAACCTGCAGCAATGATTTCAGGTTGTGTTTCCAACGCCTGTTCTGTACGTTCAATGTTAACATCCTTATCTCCTTTTTCAGGTTCTTTGAACATTTGTGCACCACCAGCCCCACAACAAAGTCCGCGCTGCTTACAATTTTTCATTTCTACCAATTCTGCATCTAATTTTCTGATTAGATCTCGTGGCGCTTCATATACGTCATTGGCCCTACCTAAATAACAAGGGTCATGAAAGGTTATACGTTTACCCTTAAAGGTACCGCCCTCCATAGTAATTCTACCTTCGGAAAGAAGTTGTTTTAAAAATTGCGTGTGATGAACAACCTCATAGCTACCTCCAAGACCAGGGTATTCATTTTTAATGGTATTGAAACAATGCGGACATGCCGTAACTATTTTTTTTATCTCATAGGCATTCAGCACTTCAATATTGGTAACCGCCTGCATTTGAAATAAAAATTCGTTCCCTGCACGTTTAGCTGGATCTCCGGTACAACTTTCCTCAGTACCCAATACGGCAAAAGACACATTGGCCTTGTTCAGGATCTTAACGAAGGCTTTAGTGATTTTTTTTGCCCTATCATCAAAACTACCTGCACACCCTACCCAAAATAAAACTTCAGGTACTGTACCAGATGCAAAAAATTCTGCCATTGTAGGCACTTTTAATTCGTTTGCCATAATATACTTTAAGATTCCTTACTCCAGTTTAAACGGTCCATTTGATTAAATGGCCAAGGTGCTCCATTATTTTCAATATTACCCATCATGTTATTCAAATCTGAAGGAGCCGCAGATTGTTCCATTACTAAATACTGCCTCATATCCATAATTATGGACAAAGGATCTATACTTATAGGGCAGGCTTGCACACATGCATTGCAAGAGGTACATGCCCATAATTCTTCTGGGGTAATATAATCATTCAATAATTGTTTGCCATCATCCACAAACTCCCCTTTGTTTTTATCCATAATGGCACCAACCTCCTCCAATCGATCACGCGTATCCATCATGATTTTTCGGGGTGATAATTTTTTACCTGTTTGGTTTGCAGGGCATTCATTTGTACATCTTCCACACTCCGTACAAGTATAAGCGTTTAAAAGCTGTACCCAACTTAAATCCTGAACATCAGAAGCACCAAACTTATCCGGTACCGCCGCATCCTCCGCTGGTTCCGCATAAGGGTCTGCTTCTGGATCCATCATCATACGCACTTCGTTGGTAACGGCATCCAAGTTTTTAAACTGTCCTTTGGGGGTCAATTTTCCATAATATGTATTTGGAAAAGCCAAAAGAATATGTAAATGTTTGGAATAATAGAGGTAATTCAGAAAAAACAATATTCCCGCAATATGCAACCACCAAGCTGTTCGTTCAATTATTACTAAGGTTGATACGGACATATTTTGAAAAAAAGGCGCTATAAAACTACTGATCGGATAAGAACCGGCATTTACATAATGCTCCGCCCCCATTTGCTGTAATTGATAATCTGCCCCGTTCATGGTCAGAAAAAGTACCATTAACACAAGTTCAATATAAAGAATAAGATTACCATCTTGCTTTGGCCAACCTTTCATTTCCGGTTTTAAAAAACGCTTGAGCTTTATAACATTTCTTCTTGCCCAAAATATAATCACCGCTACAATGACCAGAAATGCAAGAATTTCAAACGATCCAATTAAAAAATCATACACCGATCCTAAAACGGAAAAAAGCCTATGCGTTCCTAAAATACCGTCAAGGATAATTTCAAGTACTTCAATATTGATTATAATGAAACCTACATAAACAATAATATGCAATATTCCTGCTATTGGCCTAACGACCATTTTGGTTTGTCCCAAGGCTATCTTAGCCATGTTTGTCCAACGTTGTGCTTTGTTATCCGTAAGATCAGCATCCTTACCTAAGAAGATATTTCTCTTAAGTCTTGAAACATTTTTGACAAAAAAACCGATCCCAGCGATCAGTAATATGATAAAAATTATATTGGGGAGGTACTGCATATATTTATTCTTCTATTTTCTCTGCGGGATCATCTTCAGGAACCGTATATTCCTTTTGTTTTTTGCCGAAAACCGATACGTTGACATAGCGTTTGGGGTTCAACCTAAAATCCTGTAAGAGCAAATCCAGCTCTTTACTGGAATTATTTAAATTATTGTAAAGTTCCTTGTCCGTCATTAACATGCCCAAAGTACCATCACCGCTTTCTATTTTTTGTGTTACCTCGTTCAAGTTTGCCAACGTAGCTTTTAAACTGGATAACGTTTCACCCAAACCTGCCGCATTTAAAGAATCGGACAAGTTTGCGAAATTTGTGGTTAACTTCTCAAAATTTTGCAAAGAATTATCCAAACTTTCTTTATTGCCATTTAAAAGGGAATTTAATGAAGAAGCACTACCGTTTAAGCTAACGATAAGGTCATTTAACCCTACAATTACTTCTTTCAACTCTTTTTTTGTTTCTGTATCCAATACGGAATTTACGTTTACCAACACTGAATCCGCACCAGAGATTGCAGATTCAAATTTACGCACCAACGGGGTAAGTTTCTGTTGTGCCAAATCTGTAATACCAGGTCTTGTCTGTGTTGGAAGGGTATCTCCTGATTGCGCTTCTCCCGTAGCATCAAAAACCGGTTTAATCTGTAATCCTTTACCACCAATAATTCCGGTATCATACAGTTCTACTACACTATTCTTTGAAAATTTAAATTCGTTGCCAACCGTGAAAGTTACCAACAAATTTCCCTGTGCATCTAAAAACTTAATATCATTGACCTTTCCTACATTAAAACCGTTAATAGAGACCGAAGTGCCCGGCTGTAAGCCTCCAACGTTGGCGTATACTGCATAAAATGTTTTGCTATTGTCAAATATGGGAGATGATTTTAAGTAACTAAATCCCATTATGAACAATAGAATTCCTCCTATAACAATAATACCCGTTTTTAATTCTCTAGATAGTTTCAAGCAAATATAATTTTAGTACTCTCAAAATTAGGAATAAAATTTACACTTTAAGGGGTTAAATCAGAAACCTGGTCAATTGCTTCTTGAATAGGAATTCTTTCCCCCAGTCTATATGCCACAATGTATGCGGTTTTGTACCCTTTATCAACCGCCCTGGACTGCATCATTTTGGCTTCCCTGTAAGATTGAGTTTCTCCGTACATATATCGGTACAAATTTTTAAAAGGTTCTTGTGACAAGTTGGTCAAACCCTTAAAATTAGAAGCATCAAGCGGCACATTCTTACTACTTGCCATTAATTGTATTTTAAAAACTATAGAAGACGCTACTTCCTTGGGCGTTATGGCCTCTTTTTTCTTTTTGACCTCCACTATTGGGTCGTCGATGATTTTTTCAGGAATCTCATTTTTAGTAGTAGCTGGTGTAGTGGTGGTCTTGGCCACATCGTTTTCTTTTTGAACTGCCGGTTCTTCTTTTTTTATCACAACTACATCTTTCTTATCTTCTATTTTCTTGACCGCTTCATCCTTAATAGTATTTGCCTTTGTCTGCGCTACTGTAGTCTCAACAACACGCTCGGTAGGCTTGACCCCTTCCTTATAATTTAATATAGCCTGGGCAATTGCCTTTCCCATTTCGGTCTGGCCTTTTTGTGAGTTCAGATAAGTACCCTCTTCTTTATTGGTCAAAAAACCGGTTTCAACCAACACGCTGGGCATAAAGGTTTGATGCAAAACAATGAACCCTGCTTGCTTTACCTTTCTATCCGTTCTTTTTAAGGATTTTGAAAAATTTTCCTGAATCATGGTAGCCAACGCCACACTTTGGTCTAAAAATTCTTCCTGCATTATCGTAAGTCCTATTACGGATTCCGGCGAGTTGATATCGTAATCCGCATACCGGTTCTCGTAGTTATCCTCTAAATAAATTACGGAGTTTTCTTTCTTGGCTATTTCAAAGTTCTGTTTGTTGGCATGCAACCCAAGCACAAAAGTTCCTGCTCCATGGGCGTCTGATGTGTGGGAGTCACAATGAACGGAAACAAATAGGTCCGCGTTGGCCTTATTTGCTATTTCCCCTCGCACAAAAAGATCTACAAAAGAGTCGTCCTTACGGGTATAGATTACCTTGATATCCTTGTTCTGTGATAACAACTCGCCCACCTTTAACACAATATTCAATGCAATTTTCTTTTCTAAATAACCATTGCCCAAGTTACCTGGATCATGACCTCCATGACCGGCATCGAGCACCACAATAAAGGGATCGTCAGATTTGATTTCTTCCACGGGAACAACAAATGATTGAAGCAGAAATGTCGTTGCCAAAACCAGTAATGTGCAAATAGCTTTTATTTTCATAAGTATTAGGGATTCTCTAGCCCCATATAATGGTTAAATTTATTGTAAGACCCTACATAGGGAATAAAAAATATATGTAAGTTTGGCATCTGAAACAATGGCTCATTGTACTGCCAAACCTTTACAAAAATAGGATATATAGCCTTGCAATCAAACAAACAACACTTACTTTTCCTATTAGCCATTATTATTGGCTCCTTTTATGTCCATGCACAAGAAGGTAAGGTTACACCGTTAAATATCAAAGTTCAGGGCGATAGCATCTCTGCACCACTGTTCCCTATTGAGCGTGTAAGGGACACCACCGTTACAGACTCGTTGGCCATAGATTCACTAAATCAAAAACCACCTTTGCTATTAGATAAAATAACCTATAAGGCAAAGGACTATGTAAAACTTAGCCAAAAGGAAAACAAAATATATCTCTATAACGAGGCTGAAATCTATTATCAGGATACCGAGTTAAAAGCAGGCATTATCATAATGGATTATATAAAGAATGAAGTCTATGCAGGTAGAATGAAAGATTCTTTGGGTAATTATAGTCAATTACCCTATTTTAAACAAGGTAGCAATATTGTCATCCCAGATTCTATACGGTTTAATTTTGACACTCAAAAAGCGTTGATCTGGAATTCACGTACAGAACAACAAGCCGCCGCCGGCGCACTAGGTAGTGATGTCATGAAGGTGTATGCGGAAATTACCAAAAAAGAAAACGATTCTGTTTATTTTTTAAGTGAAGGAAAGCTTACCACCTCCGCAGACACCATTAATCCAGACTATTACATACGCATTAGAAAGGCCAAGTTTGTCCCCAAGAAAAAAGTAATTGCCGGATTCAGCAATCTTTATATTGCAGATGTTCCTACACCCATTGCTATGCCTTTTGCCTATTTCCCGTTAACGGTAGGCAGGTCTGCAGGTGTGCTGATGCCCTCTTTTGGCAATGACCCCAATACGGGCTATTTCTTACAGGATATGGGGTATTATGTTCCTTTGGGCGATTATGCCGATGTTACCTTGTCCGGAGATTTTTACACCAATGGAAGCTATGCCTTCAGGAGCGCCTCGCAATATATTAAGCGCTATAAATTTAGGGGAAATGTTAATTTAAGGTTTGAGAATCAAGTAAGAAGCCAAAAAGGTTTTAGTGACTACAGTCTATCACGTAATTACAATATTCAATTTTCACATTCACAAGACCCAAAATCCAGTCCAAATTCAAGGTTCTCCGCGTCCGTGAACTTAGGTAGTAGTGAATACTACCGTAACTCGCTACAGCAACGCAACTTGCCTAATACGCAAAACAATACCTTATCCTCCTCTATTTCATATTCCAAGACCTTTCCCGCGTATCCGTCCATAAACATGAGCTTAACGGCTACCCATTCGCAGTTGACATCACCAACGGCAACGGCTTCGGACACGGACAATATCAATATGACCCTCCCTACTTTTCAAGCAAGCATGGAACGTATATATCCGTTTGCAAAAAGGGACGGAATTAAAAAAGGAATTATACAGAACATTAATTTCCAATATGATGTCAATGCACAGAACAGGTTGACCACCAATGATGAGGATTTTCTGACCGCTAGAATGTTCGATAATTCAAAAGTTGGAGCAAGACATCGCATTCCGTTAAACACCAACTTTAAAGTCGCCAAATTTTTTAGTGTCAGTGTAGGTGGTAGTTATGAGGATGTTTGGACCATGGAAACGTACAACAAAAGTTTTGATCCGGAGACCGAAACAGTCGTAACCGATACCATAAGTGGGTTTGACAGGTTTAACAAATATAATTTTAGCAGTAGTATAGGAACCACCTTGTACGGTACGTTTAATTTTGGGGAGGACAAGAAAATACAAGCTATACGCCATACCATGAGACCTTCCATAAGTTATGGGTATGCCCCATCATTTGATCAGTTTTATGATGAGTATATAGATGAAGATGGTGAAGTAGTACAGTTCAGCAGGTTTCAAGGTTCCCTTTATGGAGCGCCTTCTTTAGGTAAATCCAACAGTTTAGGGTTTTCGCTTGCCAATACGTTAGAGGCCAAAGTACGAGATAAGGACAGTACTAAATTAGAACCTAAAAAAGTATCGTTGTTAAGTAACTTCAACATCTCTACAGGGTATAATTTTGAATCTGACTCTTTACGTTTAAATCCGTTGAACATTAATGGCGGTACCAATATATTGGACAATAAAATGTCCATTAACTTCTCCGCAGCTTTGGATCCATACGCCATTGACAATAACGGAACAAGAATAGACACGTGGAATGCGGATAACGGTGGGAGCTTGTTTCGCCTTACCAGAGCCAATGCAAATATTTCTTATGCAATTAGTAGTGACATGTTCGGCAAAAAGGAAAAAGATGACAAAGAGAACGAGGAGGAAGACCCGTTTGACTACGTAGCCCAAAGCGGAGGAAGGGACGACGATCTATTTGGCAGGGCAGATAATTTTAATGACAATCCTATTGATAAAGATAAGGGGCAAGATGTGGAAAACCCTATTTATGGAACAAAAATACCGTGGAACTTAAGGTTGGCCTATTCCGCCAGCTATTCCAACTCTGCACGGCAGAACGAGTTCAGCAGCCACTCCTTAATGTTTACGGGAGATATTGAACTGGCGCCCCGCTGGAAAGTAGGCGGTTCATCCGGTTACGATTTTAAGAACAAAGGTTTTACTCTTACCCAATTAAGGTTTCAACGAGATCTTAAAAGTTTCTCCATGCGTTTTAACTGGACACCTTTTGGACAATATAAAAGATGGTATTTCTTTATTGGTATAGATGCCTCTATTCTAAAAGACCTTAAATGGGAAAACCGCAGTCAGCCCTTTAGTAATTAATATAAATGACCAAAATCATGAAACAAATTATAAACACCAAGAATGCCCCGGCACCAATTGGCCCATATAACCAAGCTGTATTAGCCAATAATACGTTATATATTTCCGGACAAATTCCTCTTAATCCTGTAACAGGTGAACTGGTAACCGGTGATATTAAGAAGGAGACTGAACAGTCCATGGAAAATCTTAAGGCAATTTTAACCGAAGCGGGAATGACTTTTGAACATGTCGTAAAATCCTCTATTTTCCTGAGCGATATGAATCAATTCTCAGCGGTAAACGAGGTATATGGCTCCTATTTTAATGCAGAAACGGCCCCTGCTAGAGAGACCGTTGAAGTTGCGAACTTACCTAAGTTCGTAAATGTTGAAATTTCTATGATTGCCATAAAATAAGTGCTTACATATTTGCACGATGAAATTCTACGAGACCCTCTATAGGTCTTTGGCGAATAACGCCTACGATCAAATCATTTCTTTGCAATACAGATGTAAGTTCAGCTTTTAAATAATGGGCAATACTACCAACAAAATTAATTGGCACCTTTGTAGCCAACTCAAACTGCATAACGTAGTTATTGATAAATTGCTGAAATCCTTTATCAATAACCCCTTTGGAATAAGGATGTTCCTTGTTCTCGATTAAAAAACGCGCAAAAGTTGCCAAATAAGTATTGGGATTAGGTTGCTTATAAAGATTCTCCTTGATCACATCAGGATCAAGATCATGCTGTTTTGCAAATTTGTGAGCCAAATCTGCCGGCATTTTATGAAAATAATAATCCCTGATCAATTTTCTGCCAAAGAAGTTGCCACTACCATCATCCATGGGAATATACCCTAAGGAAGTCACTTTCTGGAACAATTGGTTACCGTCGTAATAACTGCAATTTGAACCTGTGCCCAGAATACAAACAATTCCTTGGTGTCCCACCTTTGTTGTGGCAAATATTGCGGCATAAGTATCCTCTTTAACTACTGCCTTTGCATTTGGAAAGAAATCTTTAAAAATGCTTTTTAAAAAAATCTTCATACGGTCAGTTCCACAACCCGCCCCATAAAAATATAGATGAGATACCTTTTCCCTATTTTTAGAAAGTTCAAAGTTGTTCGCCAAGCGATCTTCAATAACATCTTTCGTTAAAACCTCTGGACTTAACCCTAAGGTCTGAGTCAAAAAAAGTTGCTCCCCATTATCATCTAGTGCGATCCAATCTGACTTGGTAGCACCACTATCTACTATTAAAATCATATACAGATTGTCTTTAAAAAATAATCCTGAAAATAAGGAAAAAAAGCCTCATTTTCAGGAATTATCCATGTTATACTAAAATGTTTGTTATAACGTATTTACATGCTGCATTAGGTCTACCATTTTATTGGAAAAACCAGCCTCATTATCATACCAGCAAATTAATTTAAAGAACTTGGAATTTAGCTCTATACCAGCTCCGGCATCAAAAACACTTGTATGGGATTCACCTATAAAATCTTGTGAAACCAAAGCTTCCTCAGTATAACCAAGAACACCTTTCAACTCCCCTTCAGAAGCAGATTTAAACGCTTTTTTGATTTCCTCGTATGAAGTATCCTTTTGTAAACGTACGGTCAAATCCACAACGGAAACATCCGCAGTTGGAACTCTAAACGCCATACCGGTCAATTTCCCTTTTAAAGCAGGAATTACTTTGGTTACGGCAACTGCAGCTCCAGTAGAAGCAGGAATAATGTTCAACATTGCACTTCTACCACCTCTCCAATCTTTTCTTGAAGGACCATCAACGGTCATTTGAGTAGCCGTTGTTGCGTGAACAGTTGTCATCAAAGCTTCTTCAATACCGAACTTGTCATTTAATACCTTGGCCATAGGTGCCAAACAGTTGGTCGTACAAGAAGCATTGGATACTATTGAATCAGAAGCTTTAACTTCTTTATGGTTAACACCCATTACAAACATTGGGGCATCTTTAGAAGGAGCTGAAATCACTACTTTTTTAGCACCACCGTCAATATGGTATTGAGCAGTTTCCAAAGTTGTGAATATACCGGTACATTCCGCTACGGTAGTTGCACCAACTTCATCCCACTTACAATTTTTTGGGTCTCTTTCCGCAGTAATACGTACTGTTTTACCATTAACTACCAAGTGACCGTCCTTAACCTCAACAGTACCATCAAAAGCACCATGAACCGAGTCATACTTAAGCAAATATGCCAAGTGCTCAACATCTAACAAATCATTGATGGCAACTACATCTACATCACCACGTTTTACCGTTGTTCTAAAGACCAACCTACCTATTCTTCCGAAACCGTTTATTCCTACTTTTAAATTTGACATTTTTTCTGTTTTAGTTTTTAAATTATGTTGTCATTATTTCAGAAACCCTAATGAGCTCCTTATCTATTTTCGTATGACCCTTTATCGCTTTTTCAATTGGGGTCAATGTAATTTGATTATCTTGAATACCGACCATTAAGCTGGTTTTACCTTCCAACAAAGCTTCTACGGCCTTTACGCCCATTCTACTTGCCAATACCCTATCATAACAGGACGGGGCACCGCCTCTCTGCATATGGCCCAATACGGATACACGAACATCATATATTGGCAAATGCTCCTCTACGTACTCCTTAAGTTCAAAGACATTTTTACCAGACTTATCACCCTCGGCCACAATCACGATACTTGATGATTTTCCAGACTCCTTACTTCGCTTTAAGGACTCTAACAATCTGTCAAGACCCAAGTTTTCTTCCGGAATCAATATTTCTTCAGCACCAGCACCAACACCTGCGTTCAGTGCAATATGGCCTACGTCCCTGCCCATTACCTCAACGAAGAAAAGCCTATTGTGAGAGCTTGCCGTATCACGTATCTTATCTATACATTCCACAACCGTATTCAAGGCCGTATCATACCCTAAAGTAAAAGTGGTTCCAAAAATATCGTTATCAATCGTACCCGGAATTCCTATTACGGGAAAGTTATATTCCTTGTTAAAAATCATGGCACCGGTAAAACTACCGTCACCTCCTATAACCACAAATGCATCTATACCTGCCTTTACAAGTTGATCATGGGCTTTCTTCCTTCCTTCCGGAGTCCTGAAATCATTACAACGTGCAGATTTAAGTATAGTTCCGCCTTTGTTGATTATATTGTTTACACTACGGGCATCCATAACCTTGAAATCCCCTTCTATCATACCTTGGTAGCCCCTATAAATGGCGACACAATCTACCTTTAAGTAGGCACAGGTACGTACAACTGATCTTATGGCCGCGTTCATCCCTGGAGAATCGCCACCTGAAGTCAGCACTGCTATTTTTTTTATTACTGAAGACATGGAAAAATTTAAGCCAACGAAATTACAAAATCAAAATGCAATAAAGAAATATACTAGCTCTGCTTTTTAAAGGAAATCTAAGAAAACGTTTTCGGTGTTATATTTAATTGTGAAATCTTGGAATTTTCTTTGTTTCCTAACAACTATTCTACAAAAATTTAGCGATAAATTGATTTAGGCTTATCATAGAATCTAATTAGGCTATCGTTACCCATTGTAGCGGTAGGAACAGGGTTAATTGCCTTAGGTGTTTCCTGTACCGGCTTCTTTGCCAATATTTTTTGAAAAAGTTCCTTAAAATTATTAAAATCCACCTCATAAGTTAAGCCGGCACCTTGTGTAGACCCTTGCTGATCGGACAAGTATGCCTGAATTTCACTTTGCCTACTAAAGAATATGGCGCTCAAGGTGCCCTCCTCATTTAACAATACCTGAATCTCAAAATCTCCTGCAACCAATGTTTCACTCGATGCCCCGACCGGAACACCCACTTTGCCATTGAACAATATCCTATCCGAAATTTGTGTAGAAACGGTGACACCAATCCTATCATCTGTTTCAATGTCCGCAGACCTATCCAATATACCTTGCTCATAACTGAGACCCAAATTGAATTTATCATTGCCACCGCTCAGGATGGAATTCAAAATTCCGGAAGCACTTTGAACCAAGTTTCCTGTAATGGCCTGTTGGTTAATACCACTTTGAGAATTTACAAAAGTGCCCTGTGCCAGTAGGAAAATTGCGTTTTTCTCCTCTACGGTTGGATCTTGAAGGCGATATTCCAATTCTGATTGTACAATGGAATTGGTTCCTGGAAAATCAATCCCAAAATCTATATCGGGACTTTGAAGTTCACCGGTAAGACGAATTATCACATCCGTAGGTATTCTTCTGGTAAAGCCGGGGTCGTCCAACAAAGGGGCCGGATTTGCATTTAGGGAATAGATGGCCTCCATATCCAACAAGGCCTCTAAAGGTTTTTGGTCCCAGTTTATGGTTCCGCCAGGTTCCACCTTAAATTTCTTATCTATAATTCCCCCAAATTTGTAATTATATTCCCCCGTAACCACTACGAAGTCACCATACATCTCAAACTTACCATTAGTATTTATTTGTATCAGGATTATACCTTCCCCAGTCCCTTTCAAGGAACTTCCGGTTTTGGTATCCGTAACGATCTCCACCTCTGCCTCTGGTGTGACATCAAGGTTAAACTCCAACTCTAACCCTTGATAATCCTTTAATTGCCTTTGGCGCTCAATGGTACGTTTATCATTTTTTTCAATAAAATTGATAAAGGAATAATCCCCTACACTGGCAACATCGCTCAAAGGGATCTTTAAAGAGGTACCTTCTGCCGTAGCACCGTCAACCGTAATGTTCAAAGCTGTTGTTGGTCCAAAAATTCGGCCTTTTCCATTGAGGTATCCGGTACCGTAGTAAAGGTCACCTTCCTTAAATTCAGTATTTAAAATTAAAAAACGCTCATTGTTCGTATTCACATCCAGATCCAATACCCAATTATCAAAATAACTATGTGTAATGGTACCATCTAAATTTGCTTTGGTTCCTTTTGCCACATCCTGTAAGGCAATTTGCTCAAAATTAAAGGTTTGGTTGGCAAGTACTACGCGGGACCTGGGCGCAAAACTATAATCTACATTAAGATACGGCACAGCAATACCCGCATTATCCAAGGTTAACAGGCCATCAAAATTTGGATTATCCACACTACCCGTAATCCTGACCCTACCGTCAATATCCCCTCTAATATGATCTATGACCCCCTCACCCAATGGACTGAACGGTTCTAGGTCAAAGTTGTTAAAATTAGCGATTAAGTTAGCATTAGGTATTGCTTCTTTATTTTCAATTTTACCTACCACACTGAACTTTTCCAGATTATTTTCAGAAAGTTGGGAATTTACTTGAAATTCCGTTAAATCCTTATTTCCTATTATATTGATGACGAGGTCGCCCAACGGTATATCATTAATACCAAAATCGCCTATATTAAGATTGGAGGATGGTAGATATATTCCGTCTTTCTGTAAAATATTCAAGGTACCATTGACCTCGCCTTGCAGTTTAAGACTATCTATTACCGGCGTAATCTTATCTAAAGACACAATTTTAAACTGTAGCTGAAGGTCTTTATAGGTAGAATCCGCAAGCTGCCCTTTTAACCTTATTTGCTCCTTTTCCTCATTGTTCATTACAATTTCCTGTATTGTAATACTGTCAAGGGCCCTGTTTAAAATAACTTTATTCTTACTATCTCCATCTTTATTGAGCACCCATTTATTTCCCTTGAAATTTACATCTGAAGTCTTGAGCCCTATTACTGATTTGTTCTGCTTATTAAAGGTGTGGTAAAAGTTTAGGTTATAGGAATCATCAAAATCACTACCGCCCTTAAACTCCGATCTAAAAAACAACGTATCTTTTAAAGTAGTGTTGATCAGGTTAAAATCCTTAAAATTATAGTATGGGGTATCTAACTCTCCTACGGACACAAATGTATTGAATAGAGGGTTCTTATTATCTATCCGCACTTCTATTTGATCGGCCGCCGTACCAAAGGCCACAATACTTGGAGATTCAAAATTCAATTTAAAATCACCTTCATCTGCAATAATATTACCTTTTATAAACGTATTAGGGTCAAACCTAACCTCTGGAAAAAACACATCTACGATCTTATTGTAAATCTTGAAGTTAAAAGAAAGATTTTGACCATC
The DNA here is from genome assembly GCF_030505015.1 of Maribacter confluentis. Taxonomy (NCBI): domain Bacteria; kingdom Pseudomonadati; phylum Bacteroidota; class Flavobacteriia; order Flavobacteriales; family Flavobacteriaceae; genus Maribacter; species Maribacter confluentis. The sequence goes on along the minus strand of NZ_JAUKUC010000001.1, from coordinate 3,785,094 downwards.
AGATATTTGAAAAGGTCTGTAATTGGTATAAATACTACCCAAAGAATTCTGAACTAGCTTACCAAGTTCCCTTACCTTAAAATTACCTTTCATATACCCGGTAATGATATCGGGAGAATTTATTTGAATTGTTCTGGAATTTTCATTGTCAAAACTTGATGTTATGGCAAAATCATCAAAATAATAGGTGTCGTTTACATTTTGATAATTGGTTTTGGTAAACTGGATGTCCCCTACGATATTATCCAAAGAGGTACCCGTAATATCCATACTTACATTTCCTTTAAAAATACTGACACTATCATTTATGAAGTTCAATCTTTTTAAATCGGCATAATCAACAGAGGCTATAAAGTTGAAATTGTTTCTTGATTCGGCAACATTGGCCAACCCTTTAAAACTGAATTTCAAGTTTTCATCATTACTTACCAAGGAACCATCAAACAATTGATCCTTGACAATACCAGATACTCTTAAGTCTTGATAATTATACTTGTTAAACTCAATGGAATAAATTTGCCCAATAACCTCAGTGTTCAATTTTTCCTTTACAAAACCTTTTCCTTCAACATTAAAATCCAGGGTGGTCTTTCCCAAGTTTTTATTTTCGGCAAAATCCCCAAGGTCAAAATCGATCAAAGAGATGAACCCCTTATAAGTTGCATTATCAATATTATTAAAATTACTTAATACTATATCTGCATAACTACTACCAATAGCCGTATTTAAGTTGACCTTTGCATCTATGGAAGAATTGGTTATGAACGCGTTTCCCCTAATGGTAAACTGCCCCAACTTACTAAATGTAGAAGGCAAGGAATTTCCAATTAAATTGGGTAGTAACGCATTTAACTGGTAATAACTGCTGGTTACGTTTTTCATGTCGGCATCCAGACTGAAAGGCTTTTGTTTGCTGAACAAATTCTTAAAATTAAAATCGCCCCTAATACCCGTATTGTCTGAAAACAAAAACAGATTATCCGTATTTAAATCATTAAGAACACCATTGATATCTGCACTGAAGGTGACTTCCTTACCTTTTCCAAATTCGTTGTAGAGTAAATTTACCTCATCAAAAGCCACTTTAGACTCCTTAAAATCTGCCACAACGTTTACCTTGTTCAAAAAATCACGAAAATCTTCCCGGTTATAATTAAATACCAAATTCCCGTCCAATTTGGAGAGCGGGGTATTGATCTTTAATGAATCAAACCGCATTTGCTGCTTGGTATATTTAAAGTTGGTAGCCAATTTATTCAGTTTTAAACCCCTATTGCTAAAAAGGGACATATCTTGGATATCTGCGGAAACCTCCGGTCCAAGAATCAGAAAATTGCCGGCATTTATATTTAAGCTATCAAAATTAAGAATGGTCTCTTTCTCAAGGTTTTCATCCAGGTATTTAAATCTACTTTTTTGGATTTCCACATAGGAAGATGACAACTTAAAAGGGGGAGTACCCGGAGCCCTAGGCTTACCATCGTCCAATTTATCCACAAATACCTCTAGGTTGGTATCTTGTTCGCCGTAGTAGGTCTTTAACTTAAAATTGAGTTCATCTACCTCTATATCCCCAAATTCCAAATTACCCTGCGCAAGATTACCAATACTTAGGATAGAGGTTCTTAGTTCATTTACGTAAAACAATGTGTCTTTTTGATAGTCCTCAATAAACACACCTTCCAGAGCAGTATCCCAAGAAATCAAGGATAGTTTTAAACGCTCAATATTGATATGGGTTCCATATTGGTTGTTGATTTTTTTGGTGGCATATTGAGCCAATAACGTTTGTACAAAAGGCAAAGAAAAAATTAGGGTACTAAAAACGCATATCAGTAGCAACACCAATACAATTCTTATCAATATTTTCCTAAGTTTTTTGATAGGGCTATATGTTTTACCTTTGTTATTCAAATTTTATTCCAAACATGCCGGAACACAAACCAATTTACATTCTTGCAATAGAGTCTTCCTGTGACGATACTTCTGCGGCAATTTTAATGAACGATAAAGTGCTTAGCAACGTGGTGGCAACCCAAGCTATTCATGAGGAATATGGGGGGGTCGTACCAGAATTAGCATCTAGAGCGCATCAACAAAATATTGTTCCTGTTGTGGACCAAGCAATAGCCAGAGCAAATATCGATAAAAAACAATTATCCGCCATAGCATTTACACGTGGACCTGGTCTTATGGGATCATTGCTGGTAGGCACCTCTTTTGCAAAATCCTTATCATTAGGTTTAGACATTCCATTAATAGAGGTCAACCACATGAAGGCCCATATTCTGGCCCATTTTATAGCGGACGAAAAGATGACCTCCCCAAAATTTCCTTTTTTGGCCTTGACCATTAGCGGAGGCCATACCCAAGTTGTACAGGTAAACGATTATTTTGAAATGAAAATAATTGGCCAGACCTTGGACGACGCCGTGGGAGAGGCTTTCGACAAAAGTGCAAAAATCTTGGGATTGCCTTATCCAGGGGGTCCATTAATAGATAAACATGCGGCCAATGGAAACCCACATAAATTTGAATTTCCTATACCAAAGGTTAAAGATTTAGATTTTAGTTTTAGTGGTTTAAAGACCAATATTCTTTATTTCATACAGCGCAATACAAAGGATAATCCCAATTTCATAAACGAGAATTTAGAGGATATCTGTGCATCAATTCAAGATACGATTATTGAAATTTTAATGCGTAAATTGAAAAAAGCCGTAAAACAGACAGGTATTAAAGAAGTGGCCATTGGCGGAGGAGTGTCAGCAAATTCCGGGATACGTAAAGCATTGACAGATGCCCAGGAAAAGTACGGATGGAAAACCTATATACCCCAATTTCAATACTGCACGGATAATGCGGCCATGATAGGAATTGTTGGGTATCATAAGTTTAAAAATGAAATCTTTTCAAAGCAAGATATCACCGCACAAGCTAGATATGTGATATCTTGATGTTTAAATAGATCATATGCAATTATTCTACAATCCAAATCTGGAAGAAAAAGACACCGCTTTTACATTTGACAGCAGTGAGAGCAAGCATATTGTTAAGGTATTGAGGAAAAAAAATGGCGATGAACTAAACATTACCAATGGTAAAGGATTCTTGTTCACCGCCAAAATTATTTCAGACAAAGTAAAAAAATGTGAAGTTGAAATTAATTCCTGCAATAGAACCTACCCAAAAGCATACAGACTACATTTGGCAGTGGCCCCCACTAAAATGAACGATCGTTATGAATGGTTCTTGGAAAAGGCCACCGAAATAGGGGTAGATGAAATTACTCCCTTGATTTGCAAACGTTCTGAACGCAGAATTGTAAAATTGGACCGTATGCATAGGGTCATTGAAGCAGCTATGAAGCAATCTTTACAGACCTATTTACCTAAGATAAACGAACCAATTGCCTTTTCTGAATTTATGGACCAACCTACCAATGGGTTAAAGTTCATAGCGCATTGTGAGGAAACCGAACGTCATGAACTAAAACGAAGAATAGCCGCTGATCAAGATGTTACCATATTAATTGGCCCCGAAGGCGATTTTACGTTAAGTGAAATAAAAAAGGCATTTACCGTAGGATATCAACCCGTTGCCATGGGCAATACAAGGCTCCGTACAGAGACCGCAGCCATTGTAGCTTGTACTATCGTCGCCTCAATTAACAACGGATAAGGAAATAATTTCAATACTAGACAGGCCCAAAAGTTTTTCCATTACCTAATTTACTAAATTTGGGCATGAAAAAATTTGTGGTCTTAGTAGCTATCATGCTTACATCCATTATAATGCATGGACAAGAAATTGCCATTTTAAAATATAATGGTGGTGGCGATTGGTATGCCAACCCAACGGCATTGCCCAATTTAATTAAGTTTTGCAATTCCAATATTGGCACCACGTTTAAAAATAAACCGGAAACGGTAGAAGTGGGTAGTACATCTATTTTTCAATACCCATTTTTACACATGACAGGCCACGGCAATGTTATATTATCCGATGATGAAATAGAAAATCTGCGTACATATCTTTTATCCGGTGGATTTTTACATATCGATGATAACTATGGTATGAAGCCGTATATTACAAGAGAAATAAAAAGGTTGTTTCCTAACAAACCTTTAGAGGAATTGGGATCGGACCATCCAATTTTCTCTATAGCATATAAATTTCCACAAGGGCTACCTAAAATCCATGAACATGACGGTGAACGTCCACAAGCTTTTTCCATTGTTCATAATAACAGGATTGTTCTATTGTTCACCTCCGAAAGTGATTTAGGTGATGGCTGGGAAGACCCTACCGTCCATAATGACCCAGATAAGATAAGACAAATTGCCTTGAAAATGGGAGCCAATATCATCTCCTATGCTTTTAAAAATTAACTATGAACGCAAAAACCATTTCTAAAGGATTACTAAGGGCTGTTGGCGTAATGGTAGGTATTGTACTCCTACTCTACTTTCTTTATACTATTAGGTCCGTATTGGCCTATTTGACCATTGCGGCCGTGGTGGCACTTATTGGCAGCCCTTTGGTCAGGTTTTTTAGGCTTAGGCTAAAACTTCCGAATATTTTGGCCGTAATAATCACCATGCTTTTAATGGTCGGTATTTTAGCGGGTATTTTTGCCTTGTTCATACCCCTACTCTCGGAACAAAGTAAAAACCTATCTCTTTTAGATATAGATGGTTTACAAAAAAGCATTAACACCCTTTACCATCAGATCACCAATTATTTGGGGCTTTCATCCAATATGGTGGAAAATGTCATTGATGATGTTAAATTGGAAAGGAATATTTTAGAAGGTCTTGATATTGGGTTTATTCCCAACTTTTTAAACTCATTTCTAACAGTTTTAAGTTCGGCAAGCATTGGCTTGTTTTCTGTACTCTTTATTTCTTTTTTCTTTTTAAAGGATAGAAAACTTTTTGAATATGGATTGCTCATATTTGTCCCCAACGATAAAAAACAAGGCACAACAAATTCAATTGAAAAAATAAATGGATTGTTATCAAGATATTTTGTTGGATTATTGTTACAGATTTTCATTCTATTTATAATCTACACCATAGTATTGCTCATTGTAGGTATAGAAAATGCGGTGGTCATTGCCTTTCTTTGCGCATTGTTTAATATCATTCCATATATTGGCCCAATTATAGGAGGGGTAATGATGTTGACCTTGACAATGACCAGTAACTTGGGACAAGATTTCAGTGAAATTATCTTACCAAAGACAGGCTATGTGTTAATAGGATTGGTGTTTGGGCAGCTAGTTGATAATTTTTTCTCCCAACCTTTTATTTTTTCCAACAGTGTAAAATCCCATCCATTGGAAATATTCTTGATCATCATTATTGCAGGTCTTCTATTTGGTGTAGTAGGTATGATTGTTGCCATACCGGGATATACCGCAATTAAGGTGATTTTAAAAGAATTTTTATCGGACAATCAAATAGTAAAATCACTCACGCAAAATCTATAAACTTTAGTGAATCCTGCAATTTTATGTGATGAAGTTCAACAGTTCATTAATGAACATCTATCAACTGACGTTCATAAATTACTGTTGAAAAAATCCCCTTTTGTAGAGATTACATCCAAAGAATTGGTGGAGCAAATAGAATCCAAGGCAAAAGCAAAGCATAAGTTACCTACTTGGTTCAATACGGAAAAAATCTATTACCCCAATAAACTAAACCTTTCCCAAACGTCTTCAGAAATTACGGCCGCTTATAAAGCTTCATTATTGCATGGCTCTTCATTAATTGATTTAACAGGTGGTTTTGGAGTAGATACATATGCTTTTGCCAAAATAACGCAACAGGTAGTCCATATTGAAAAAAATATGGCGCTATCAAAAATTGCAGCCCACAATTTTGAACAATTGGGTATAGCTAATATTGACTTTCATAATGAAGATGGAGTAGCTTTTTTAAGGTCCAATGACCTTATATATGATTGGATTTTTATTGACCCCTCTAGAAGAGATAAGGATAACAAAAAAGTCTTCTATTTAAAAGACTGCGAACCTAATATAACTGAACAGTTTGATTTTCTTTTTAGCAAGGCCAACAACATTATGGTAAAAACAGGTCCTTTATTGGACATTAATAATGGTCTTACCCAAATGGCCCATGTAAAGGAAATTCATATTATTGCCGTGTCCAATGATGTAAAGGAGCTGCTATGGATTTTAAACAAGGACTATACCGGTGAGCCACACATTAAAACAATAAATTTCAAAGACGCCAACCCACAACTATTTGACTTTATTCTAAGTGATGAAAAAAATGCACTCGCTAATTATTCATTACCTAGACAATACCTCTATGAACCTAATGCTGCTATTTTAAAATCCGGAGCCTTTCAACATATAGCAAATGCTTTTTCCCTTTATAAACTGCATCTACATTCCCATATATATACCTCGGATAAATTAATTTCTTTTCCTGGTAGGCGATTTAAAATTTTGGAAACTTTGGATTATTCCAAAAAATCCATAAAACAGTTAAAATTGAACAAAGCCAATTTAACTACCAGAAATTTTCCAGATACCGTTAAGGAAATAAGGAAAAAACTCAAATTAAAGGAAGGCGGATTCAATTATCTCTTTTGTACCACCACCTATGATGAAAGATTAAAAATCCTAATTTGCGAGCAAATCTTTTAAAAAGAAATAGGCCTTATTTATATTTTCTTTAACTATAAGTTTTCTTAAAAATATTGGGAAAAACTATGCTCTACACACCACTATAACGTTTTAGAAAGCGCAACTACAACGTTATATTTTTAAAAAAATTACATACAATTATCAGTTATAATGTTAAAATTTTAACATTTAAAATTATAAATTCTACTTGGCTTTATTTTTAAAAAAATCAACAAATACGGGCAGTTCAAGAGTTTTCGTGTAGTTGATTTTTAAAATTGTCAATTATGGACTCCATAATTTTTATAAATGATTTATGCCTATTTGACATTTAATTGCTATTATTATATCGGATTTTGATTTTTTTAACATTTGATAGCTCAATCAATTAAACAACAAATCAACTTGCCGAAATTTATTTAAACTAACAAACAACAACGATTATGAATCAAAAACGTGATTTCAGGTCGGTAAAGTTCCAAAAAAGGTCTTCCTTTTTTAAATCTGGAATTTTATCGGCACTCATCTGTCTTGGAGCCCAAATGGCACAGGCAAATGAGAAAACAAAAGCTTCAACAGAATTTGAAGTTAACACAGTACAATCTACAGTTACGGGTACGGTAACAGATGAACTTGGAACGCCACTCCCAGGAACCAACGTGGTAGAAAAAGGTACTACGAACGGTACCCAAACAGATTTTGACGGTAACTTTACACTAAATGTTCAGCCAGGAGCAACATTAGTGTTTAGCTATATAGGGTTTCAAGCTAAGGAAGTAGCGGTAAATGGTCAATCCGTCATAAACACTTCCTTATCTGAAGATGCAGCGGCCTTGGATGAAGTTGTAGTAACAGGATATCAAGTACAGACCAAAAGGGAAACAACAGCTGCAGTTTCCATTGTAGCAGCTGAAGATTTAGCAGCGGTACCTTCTGGAAACATCGAACAACAATTACAAGGTAGGGTTGCCGGTGTTACCGTATTAACAAATGGTCAACCAGGTACTACAAGTCAAATAAGGGTTAGGGGTTTTAACTCATTTGGAAACAATGCACCGTTATATGTGGTTGATGGGGTCCCAACGCGAAATGTGGATTTTATAAATCCAGATGACGTACAAACCGCAACTGTACTTAAAGATGCGGCCGCCGCCTCTATTTATGGTGCAAGAGCGGCAAACGGGGTAATCGTATATACCACCAAACAAGGATCAAGATCAAAAAGAAAAACTACAATGACATTAAATGTCAACAGTGGTGTTGTTGACCCAAATGTTGCCGGTGCCCCACAAATGCTAAGTCCGTTAGAAATGGCAAGGTATACGCATATAGGATACGAGAACAATGCAGCCGCAAACGGTACTGCTGTTCAATATACACATCCGCAGTATGGTACCAATGCCACGCCAACTATTCCAGACTATTTACATGCAAATGGTCAAAACGGAGTAAGTGCTGCAGATGTAGATTTAGCTGCTGTTAGAGCTGCGTATGAATCTGATCCGGACAATACGTTCTTGATCAGACCAAATTTACAAGGTACCAACTGGTACAAGGAAATTACACGTATTGCACCCCAGAGCAGGGTTTCTTTAGGATTTGATGGTGGAACGGAAAATGGTCGTTTTTACATGGGTATTTCAGCACAAAACCAAGACGGTATTGTTCTGGCCCAGGAATTTGCACGTTACGCAGCCCGTTTTAATTCTGAATGGGACGTTACGCCTTGGTTGAGCGTTGGTGAAAACTTTCAGGTTACTTACAGATCTGCTATTGGTATTGCTGGTGACGCTGGTGGTGTAGAAGTAGCGGATGATGAATCTGAAGTTCTTTCCGCTTTTAGAATGCCTACCATAATTCCTGTAAGAGATGAATTTGGCAGCTATGCAAGTACGAAAGCTGCTGGTTTCAATAACCCAAGAAACCCTGTAAGAAGATTAAAGCTTAACAATGGTGATGACAAATCATATAACATTGGTGGATTTGGAAATGTTTATGCATTGATTAAACCTTTAGAAGGTTTAACCTTGCGTTCCAGTCTTGGTGGTAGTTATAGCAACTACCACTATGTAGATTATAACTACAGATATTTAGGGGATTCTGAGCCAGAAGCCAGTAACTCATTCGGCGAAGGTAGTGGCTATGGTTTTTCATGGACGTTTACAAATACCTTTAGTTATGAAAAACTTTTCGGACAACATAAATTGACCGCTTTTGGTGGTATTGAGGCATTGAATACCGGAAGAGGTAGAAATATTTCTGGTTTTGGTATTAACCCATTTTCTACAGATTTGGATTTTCAAAGCTTAAGTGTTGTGCAGAGTCCTGTAGTTCAAAGTAACCAGTTTAAGGGGGCTACCTACTTTTCAACTTTTGGAAAGTTAGATTATAACTTTAACGAAAAGTATTATTTAACAGGTGTACTTCGTCGTGATGGTTCATCCCGCTTTGGTGAAAATAAAAGATATGGTGTTTTCCCAGCAGTTTCAGCCGCTTGGAGGGTTATTGACGAACCATTTATGCAAAATCAAGATATCATTTCTGATTTAAAAATTAGAGGTGGTTGGGGTGAAATGGGTAGTGATTCCAATGTATCGCCAAATAACCAATATTCTTTATTTGCTTCAGATCGTGGCAATACGTTTTATCCAATTGATGGCCAAAACAGTGGCGCCAACGAAGGATTTGCCGCAAGTAGGATTGGAAATCCAAATGCACAATGGGAAACCTCTGAAACAACAAATATAGGTTTTGACCTTTCCTTGTTCAATAATAAATTGGAATTTATCCTAGATTGGTGGAAAAAAGACACTAGAGATCTTCTGTACCAAGTGCCGTTACCAGGTGTAGCTGGTAACTACGCCGCTTCACCATCAGTTAACATTGGTGGTATGAGCAACAAAGGGGTAGATTTCCAGATAATTGGTAGAGGTAATATTACCGAAGACCTTTCTTTTGAAGTAACCAGTACAAATTCATTCCTTAAGAATGAAATTACCGCTTTGGCTCCAGGTATTGATGCTTTTGGTGATAACATCGCCTATAGAGGTATAGCACCAATACGTAATTCCGTAGGAGAATCCATTTCTACGTTCTTTGGTTATAATGTAATAGGATACTTCAACTCAGCTGAAGAAGTTGCAAATTCACCAGATCAAGCGGATAAGGCCCTAGGTCGTTTTAGATATGAGGATGTAAACGGTGATGGCGCCATCACTCCGGACGATAGAACGGTTATTGGTAGTGCTGTACCGGATTTTACCGGTGGTTTAGATTTAATCTTACGTTATAAGAACTTAGAGTTCCAAACCTATTGGTATGGTTCCGTGGGTAATGAAATATTCAACCAATCCAAATGGTTTACTGATTTCTTTGGTACGTTTGAAGGTTCTGCAAAAGGTGTGGCCGCATATGGTTCATGGACACCGGAATTAGGAAACAATGCAAGCGCTCCAATTTGGGAAAGTGCCTCTAACTTAAGTACGAGTGGAGCATCTAACTCTTGGTATGTAGAAGACGGTAGCTACTTAAGGTTGGTTCAACTGAGAATAGGTTATAATTTCGATGCAGATTTAGTTGAAAGTATGGGACTTAGCAAGTTTTCTGTAGGTTTATCCGCAAACAACATTTGGACAATTACGGATTACAGTGGTCTTGATCCACAAGTTGCCGGACCAGATACCAACTTTGGTATAGATGTAGGTAACTTCCCAGTAACTCCAAGCTACGCAATTACCTTAGAAATAGGCATTTAAGAGTTAAAACATAAAATTAACAATACAATATTTAGTAACTTTAAGAAAAAGTAAACTATGAAAACATTTAAATTAAAAAAAACGTCGTTACTCTTAGGCGCGTTGCTTCTAGCATCGATGTCATGTAGCGATGAATTTTTGCAGGTAGCCCCAACGGACTCCCTTGCAGATTCACAGGTAAGTACCAAGGCAGGTATTGACGGTTTATTGATCGGCACATATTCTGCCCTGAACGGAGTTTTTGGAAATAGATTTGAAGGTCCTAACCATTGGGCCACAGGATCAGTTGTTGGTGGAGATGCCAACAAAGGAACAGATGCAGGGGATTACAGCTCACTTAATCCCATTCAACGTTATGAGGCCAGTCCTGTAGACCCTAACAATGATTTTAATAATCTTTGGAGAGGCAGATATGAAGGGGTAAGCCGCGCCAATAAGGTGTTAGCGGCTATTGCCAATTCCACTGAATTGACCGCTGCAGATGCTACAAGACTTTCTGGGGAAGCTAGAATGTTAAGGGGCCACTTTTATTTTGACCTTAAGAAGCATTTTAACAATATTGTAGTTTTTGATGAAACTGTAGCTCCAGAAGATTTGGCTACATTACCAAATAATGGTGATGCTTGGGCTATCATTGAATCTGATCTTCAATACGCCTATGACAACTTACCAGCGGTAAACGGTGCCGGTAGAGTAAACAAATGGGCCGCAGGAGCACTTTTGGCAAAAGCCAAATTGTACCAACAAAAATTTGGTGAAGCCAAGGACCTGTTTGACGATGTAATTGAAAATGGTGTAACATCCAACGGTCTTAAGTATGATCTGTTAGATGATTACGCGCAAATTTACAATGCAGAAAATGACAACCATGCAGAAGCTGTTTTTGATGTGGAATCTGCAAATAATACGGGTAACGTACAAAATGCAAATGCCTTTGACGACTTGAACTACCCTTATAATACCGGTCCTGATGGTCCTGGTAACTGCTGTGGATTCTTTCAACCAAGTTTTGAAATGGCAAATTCATATAGAACAGGTGCAGACGGGCTTCCTTTATTAGATAAATCATATAACAACCCAGAAAATGTGGTTAAGAATGATTTTGGTCTGGAAGCAGATGAACCGTTCGTTGAAGATGATGGTCCGTTAGATCCTAGAATTGATCATGCTATAGGAAGAAGAGGTATTCCTTATTTAGATTGGATAGAACACCCAGGTAAAGCTTGGATCCGAAGCCAACCTTATGCCGGTCCTTATTCCCCTAAAAAGTATATCTATTACAGAAGTCAGGAAAATAGCTTTACGGATGGTAGTTCTTGGACACGTGGTTATGCCACAATGAACTATACCATCATCCGTTTTGCTGATGTACTTCTAATGGCTGCAGAAGCAGAAATTGAAGCACCGGGCGGTTCATTGGACACAGCATTGGAATATGTAAATAGAGTGAGAAGAAGAGCTGCCAATTCAGAACATTGGGTAAAAGAATATGATTCTGATGAGAATGCCGCAAATTATGTAATTTCTGAATATACGTCGTTTCCAGATGCAGATTTTGCTAGGGATGCCGTACGTTTTGAAAGAAAACTTGAACTTTCTGGCGAAGGTCACCGTTTCTTTGATTTAGTAAGATGGGGTGTTGCAGCAGAAGAGCTTAATGAATATTTGGATTATGAATCTACATTACTGGTAACCAAGTTTGGTGGTGCTAGTTTCGTAGCTGGGAAAAATGAGTACTTCCCTATTCCACAAGCTCAAATTGATATTACTGGTGCTGATGTCCTACAACAAAACCCAGGATATTAATTCATAGAAATCACTATTGAATACATAAAAAAGGCTACCATGATTGGTAGCCTTTTCTTTGTAAATCTTTTTATGTTCCCGCATATTTGCATATGCACATTAATAATGAAAATGAATAGATTACCACTACCCCTATTTCTGTTATGTAGTTTTTTCCTATACTTGGGATGCAATGATAATAATCCCAAAAAACTTTTTACAGTCCTTGATGCAACTACTACCGGATTAAATTTTTCCAATCCCATTTTTGAGAATGATTCCATTAATATTATTGACAATGAATTTGTATACAATGGTGCCGGTGTAGCCATTGCAGATATAAATGGTGATGGTCTTGATGATATTTTCCTAGCTGGAAATCAGGTAGACAATGCCTTGTTTTTAAATGAAGGAAATTTAAAATTTAGAGATGTAAGCAAGGAGTCAAATATTGGCAAGACAGATAGTTTACAATGGTCATCCGGAGTCACTGTTCTTGACATTAATTTAGATGGTCTTCAAGATATCTATGTTTGTAATACTTTCAGAAAAGATAGTACTCAAAGAAAAAACTTATTATTTATAAATCAAGGAAACAACAATAAAAACATTCCGGTTTTTAAGGAAGAAGCTTCCAAGTATGGATTGGATGATACAACATATTCCTCGCACGCCCAATTTTTTGATTATGATAATGATGGTGATTTAGATGTTTTTATTGGGGTTAACCGTATAGAAGGCATCAACCCAAACCAGTTTAGTCCTTTAACAGATGATGGTACTTCTAAAAGCAAAGATATTTTATATGAAAATGTATTTGTAGATAGCATATCAGAACCAAGGTTCATAGATGTATCGACCAAGGCAGGCATACGCTATCATGGTTACAGTCATAGTACGCTCATACATGATTTTAATGAAGATGGTTGGTTGGACATTTACGTGGCCAATGACTTTTTAAGCAACGACCTTATTTACATCAACAATAAAGATGGCTCATTTACCAATAAGGCGGGAGATATATTTAAACATTTTAGCCTTTCATCCATGGGCAGTGATATTACTGATATGGATAACGATGGGCGTATGGATATATTTACCACAGAAATGCAGCCCTATTATAACAAAAGAAAAAAACTTTTTCAGGGCCCGAGCAGTTATCAAAAAGAAATTTTTACCAAGAAATTTTTATATGAACACCAGTATACCAGGAATACTTTACAGCAAAACCTTGGTGTAAGTCCAGAAACAGGTCTACCAATATTTGGTGAAATTGGCATGTATATGGGCATACAGCAAACAGATTGGAGCTGGGCTCCATTATTTGCGGATTTTGACAACGATAGTTGGAAAGATTTACTCATCACCAATGGATTCCCAAAAGATGTGACCGATCGTGATTTTGGTGATTTTAGAATCTCGGCAAGTAGATTGGTAAGCAAACAAACCCTGATCGATGCCATACCTGAAATTAAAATTCCAAATTTCATCTTTAAAAATATAGAGGGGAAAACGTTTTATGATGCTACCCAAGATTGGGGACTGGACTTCGGTACATTCTCCAATGGTGCGGCTTATGGAGACCTTGATAATGATGGGGATTTGGATCTTGTCATCAACAATATTAACGACCCGGTCTTACTTTTGGAAAACAATGCTAACGAATTGTTTCCTGAAAAGAATTACCTAAGAATAAAGTTATCCGGGGACAAAAAAAATCCAGAAGCATTTGGTAGTACCATAGTAACTTATTACGATAATAAGGTACAGCGACAGTCACTTTTAACGGGAAGGGGTTATTTATCTCAGCCAGAGAAAACGTTCCATGTAGGTTTGGGAAAATACCAAAAAGTGGATAGCCTAAAAATTATTTGGCCAAATGGTGACATTCAGCTTGAAATAAACCCTGCTCTTAATGAACTAAACGAATATACGTACCGTCCTGTCAACAAATTATCACTTCAAAAAAAGAATCCGGTTTTTAAAAGAGCTTCGAAAAACTTGGGTTTAAACCATGTCACTAAGGATGATGACTTTATCGATTTCAACTTTCAAAGAACCATACCGCATAAATTTTCACAATATGGTCCATCTATCGCTGTAGGTGATATTAATGGAGATGGCTTAGACGATATATTCATTGCAGCAAGTAGAGGGCAAGAGGAAACTTGGTTTATACAAACCGCTAATAGCACATTTAAAAAAACTATGGTATCCTATAAAAGTGATGAAAAATTAGAAGATGATTCCGGTTCATTATTATTTGATGCCGATAATGATGGAGACTTAGATCTTTATTTGGCAAGGGGTAGCGCCCAATATCCTGCAGGTCATGAATTATATAAGGACAAATTATTATTGAACGATGGATTTGGAAATTTTACAGAAGCCATCAATTCTATCCCAGATATGTTTTCAAATACAAACTGTGTAAAAGCTGCGGATTTTGACAAAGATGGCGACCTAGACCTTTTTGTAGGTAGTAGGGTTTTACCATTTTCTTACCCTTCAGCGGATAGATCGTACATTTTAGAAAATCAATCCAACGGAACGGATATAAAATTTGTAGATGCTACTTCCAAAATTAATGCAGATTTAAAGTTTCCAGGATTGATAAGTGATGCCATATGGTCCGATTTCAACAATGATTTTTGGCCAGATTTAATATTGGTCGGTGAATGGACGCCCATTAGGTTCTTTGAAAATAAAAACGGAACCCTCATAGAACAAAAGGACAATGCCAATATACAAGATAAACATGGCTGGTGGAACAGTATTGCTGCAGGAGATTTGGATAATGACGGTGATGTAGATTATGTGGTTGGCAACGTTGGCCGTAATTTAAATTTCACCGGAACCAAAGAGCAGCCTGTAAGGCTTTATGCTAAAGATTTGGATAATAATGGTACCATAGACCCCCTTTTGTCATTTTATCTTAGGGATAGTCTGGGGACCAAAAAAGAATATCTGTACCACCCCTGGCAAGATGTTACCAAGCAATATGTTGGCATTAGAAAAAAATATAATTCATTTGGGGAATTTGGTGCAGCCACTCTAGCTGAAATGTTCAATGATGGGCTATTGCAAGATGCCGTAAAATTTAAACTCAATTACATGGAAACCTCTTTAATAGAAAATATGGGAAGTGGCAAATTTAAGATTCATGCATTACCAATAGCAAGTCAATATGCACCAATTTACGGTATTATGCTACAAGATATTAACGCTAATGGATTCTTGGATGTTATGCTTGTGGGCAATGATTTCGGAATGGAAGTACAACAAGGTATGGCAGATGCTTTCAACGGGCTTTTAATTAAGAATGAAGGTAATTTAAAATTAAGCCCCGTATCTCTTGAAGATTCTCATTTTTGGGTACCTGGTGACGCAAAATCATTGGTAAATGTGCACTTACAGGACAATAAGGAATTGGTGATAGCTTCACAAAATAATGATTCATTGAAAATCCATGAATATAATGACCAAAGAATAGGCTCACCTATCAATTTTAAACATGGTGAAGTAAAGGCACGTATAACGTTTAAAAATGGAAGAAAAAGAATTCAGGAAGTGTATTGGGGCAATAGTTTCAATTCTCAGTTCACACCACGTGTGTTCATGACCACTAACGTAAAGGAATTAGACTTTTACGATGTAAACGGAGCAATAACCAGAAATATCATCAATTAAATAGGACACCTTTAAAACAATATATTAACTACATATAAATACTACTATTTGCTTCACATGTTTATACAGTAAATTATGAAAGTTTACAACCTTGTATTTTAAAATTCAGCGTAAATTAAGGTTGTCATTTAAACCAATCTATACCAAATGCGTTTTCTATCAACCTTTACAATTCTAATTACATTTCTTGTTTTATGTTCATGCACAGAAGAGCCCAAGACCTTGTTTGAAACTCTTCCGGCATCTGAAACGGGAATTGAATTCAATAATCTTATCGTTGAGACAGATAGCTTTAATATTCTTACCAGTGAATATATTTTTAACGGTGGCGGTGTAGCCATTGGTGATTTCAACAATGATGACAAACCAGATATTTTCTTCAGCGGAAATCAAGTACCCAACAAATTATACTTGAACCAGGGAATTTTAAATTCAAGGATGTTTCAAAGGAAGCAGGTATAGAATCTATAAATACTTGGAATACCGGTATTGCACTTGCGGATATCAATAACGATGGGTTTTTGGATATATATGTGTGTTCTGCAATGCTTAACGAAGAAGAGAATAAAAAAACCTTCTCTTCATTAACCAAGGATTAAATAATAACCAAGTTCCAGTATTCTCAAATAAGGCGGAAGAATACGGTATTGAAGAATCGGGCAACAGTATGGGAGCCACATTTTTTGATTACAATAAGGACGGTCTTTTAGACCTATATGTTTTAAACAATGTGGATATACATGTACTTCCTGCAAATTATCGTAAAAAAGCAACTGATGGATCTGCCCTTAGTAATGACAGGTTATACAAAAATAATGGTAACGGCACATTTACGGATGTTACCCTAGAAGCAGGTATTACTATAGAAGGTTATGGTTTAGGATTAGCTATTTCAGATTTGAATTATGATGGTTGGCCGGACATTTATGTCAGTAATGACTACTTGACCAATGATGTTATTTACATTAACAACCAAGATGGCACGTTTAGTAATAAAATCAAGGAGCAGGTTAAACACCAGAGTAAATTCTCTATGGGCAATGACATCTCGGATTTTGACAATGATGGCTATTTGGACATTCTGACCTTGGACATGCTTGGAGAAACCAATCT
Source organism: Maribacter confluentis (assembly GCF_030505015.1). Lineage (NCBI taxonomy): Bacteria > Pseudomonadati > Bacteroidota > Flavobacteriia > Flavobacteriales > Flavobacteriaceae > Maribacter > Maribacter confluentis. The sequence continues at coordinate 3,768,090 of NZ_JAUKUC010000001.1, read as the reverse complement.
AAGACTTAAAACTACATTATCAGGACATAAGTATTCAGAATATATTCTTAATGAAAGGTATGACTATGAATATCAACACACTAGGAATATGCTTTAAAAAGGCAATGGTAGTAATCTTCCTTTTAGTGAAATAGGATTATTGGCAGGAGTATCCAAAACAGATTGGAGCTGGTCTCCCCTATTTGCAGATATGGACAATGATGGCTATAAGGATATTTTGATCACCAATGGTTTTCCCAGGGATATTACCGACCTTGATTTTGGTGATTTTAAGTTTAATGTTAGTAGATATTTAAGTCCTGCACAAATCTTGGATTCTATTCCAAAAATTAAAATACCCAACTATGCCTTAAAAACAACGGAAATAATACGTTTGAAGAAGTGAGTACTACTTGGGGACTTGGGGTTCCATTATTTTCCAACGGGGCTGCATTTGCAGATTTAGACAATGATGGTGACTTGGATTATGTCGTAAACAATATAAATGACAAAGCTTTGCTTTTTAGAAACACCGCAGATAAGCTAGATCAAAAAAACATAATTTTTTGACCATAAAGCTAACTGCAAACAATGCCCTTACTGTTGGTTCCAAATTGGTTCTAACATTGCCAGACGGCACATTTCAGTACCATGAACACAATACCTATAGGGGCTATATGTCCACAGTAGAAGGTATTGTTCATTTTGGTTAGGGCAAAATTAACGAAATACAAAGTGTGGAGGTGTTATGCCCAGATGGCAAATTTCAAAAATTGGACAATATTAAGGCCAATGAAAAAATAGTACTGGAAAACGCAAATGCAGCTTTGGTTTCATTGAATGAACTAAAATTTCCCCTAGCCCAAAACCTCCCTGAAACAATTTTTTAGGAAGTCTCAAGATCCATTGGCATACAATTTAAACATGAGGAAACGGATAAGATAGATTTTAATATTCAGCGAACGCTACCGCACAAGCTTACACAAAATGGCCCGCAAATTGCCGTGGCGGATATTAATGGTGATGGCACGGAAGACTTCATTATAGGAAGTACTTCCGGAACTTCGCCACAATTGTTCACACAGGATACCAACGGTACTTTTAGTCAACGGTCTCGGTCTCTATATATCAATGAGGAAGATTTTAAGTTTGAAGAAGAGAGTATAGTATTTTTCGATTTGGAGAACGATGGCGATTTAGACCTTTATCTAGTATCTGGCAGTAATCAATTTGCTTTGGGCGACACATCTTACTACGATCAACTTTTACTCAATGACGGTAATGGTAATTTCACTCAATCCAAAAACAAAGCACCTGAAATAAATTCAAGCGGATCGGTAGTCGTAGCCAATGATTTTGACAAAGATGGCTTTACAGACCTTTTTATTGGAGGACGAACACCTTATGGCCAATACCCTACCCCATAAAAAAGTTATTTATTAAAAAACATAAACGGAACCTTAAAAGATGTTACCAATGAACTAGCTCCCCAAATAAATGAACTGGGTAAGGTAACGGATGCTATTTGGGCAGATGTGGACATGGATAATTATGATGATCTTATAGTAGTAGGTGAGCTAATGCCCATTTCTATTTTTAAGAATAATGGTAGTGGTTTTCAAAAGCTACAAAACACGGGAGTGGATAATTTACGTGGTTGGTGGGAAAGTATTTCTAAAGTTGATATGGACAATGATGGAGATTTGGATTTTATAATATGCAATTTAGGTGCCAATAATTTTTACCGCCCACCACTGGAAAGACCTACTACGGTGATCGCCAAGGATTTTGACAATAATGGTACGTTAGACCCTGTTGTATTTTCCTATTTTAAAGAAAGCTTTGAAAATCCGGTCCAAAAATCTTTTCCTATACATTTTTGGGCAGACTTAAATGGACAAAGTCCTATATTCCGCGCAAAATTCAATTCATTTAAATCTTATTCCAAAGCAACAATCAAAAATCTTTTCAATGAAAATGAAATAAAAGGCGCAACTACATTGACCGCAAATTTTGATAAAAGTATTTTTCTTGAGAATGTTGGCAATGGTATTTTTAAGCATTCCGAATTACCCATAGAAGCTCAATTTGCCCCAATCAATGACATAGCTATCCTAGATTATAATAATGACTCATTAAATGGATTATCTAATTGATATTTAGAACAATAGCACGTTCCCGTTAATTAAATCATCATTATTTGTGTAGCATTTTAGTAGCCAATAGATGTAATCTTCCCCATTTGGCACTGTAGGATTTTACGACCGAGATTTATAAATATCCGGATGACATTCCATACATGTTTCAGAACCAACAAAATTAGCCCCGTTATAATGTGTAGCCACTATTTCAGGCTCAAGATAATCCGAAATCTTCATAGAGTTCCTTATGGACCAAATCCCATAAGCCAGCAGCAGGAGCAGAATTTAAATTAAAGTGTATTTAATATTCCTTCTGCTATCCATGCCCTATACTTCTAACTAGTTTAATTCCTGATTCATAAACCAGTCGTACAATGCATCGGTCTCATAAGCCTTTATCCATGCACTATGCCCAACATTTGGATATTTGGTAAATAGGACATCATACCCCATTTCCTTAAGTCGATCCACCATAGTTTCAGATTCTTCAATTGGGATAGACTTATCCTTTTCTCCATGAAACACCCAAATTGGCATTTTTTTATTGATCCAAGATGCATAGGGCACCGGCGTCATACCACAAACAACGGCCATTGCGGCAAAGGTTTCAGGGTACTGAACCGCAAGTTCCCACGCAGCACCTCCGCCTCTACTAAGGCCCGTTAAGTAGATACGTCTTTTATCTATTCTATTAGTCGCCACTATAGAGTCCAACAATTGTTTCACGGCCCTTGTGTTCCACCATTTTTTTTCATTGGGGTTTTGAGGGGCCAAAATCAAAAAAGGAAATTTCTTCCCTTGGGCAATAAGTTTTGGAGGACCATTTCGTTTAACGGTCACCAGGCTATCGCCAGATTCGCCTCCACCGTGCAAAAAAAGCAAAATAGGAAAATCCTTTTCTGGCTCGGTTTCGTAATTTTCCGGATAGTATAGGTAATAGGCAAGATGCTCCCTTACATTGGTCTCCATGGCATCATCGATTAAGATTGCTCTTTCTTGGGAAGCACAATTTTGAAATAGTACAAGTAGAATTACATATAAAATATACTTCATTGATGACAGTGAATTAGTCTATCAAATGTACCAAAAAAGGATGGGTTACAGTCTAAAATAATAATACGCTAAAGGAATTATAATCCTACCCGTGAAAGCCTATATAACCTGTTTGCATAAAAAAAGAGCTAAAATGTTTTAGCTCTTTTTTTACTTTAAAGTGTATTTACCTATCTATATAAGGTAAAATGGCCAACATATCTTATTTCTGCGGTATTGGCATTGACAACATACCAATAATCTCCAGTAGGCACTTCTTTACCTTCGTAGGTTCCGTCCCAACCACTTACCTCGTCCAGAACTGCTACAACCCTACCGTAACGGTCATATATTTTGACGACAACCCCATCAAACAGGTCTCTATTATTAGGAGACCAAATGTCGTTCAGGTTATCTCCATCTGGTGAAAAGAAATTTGGAAACTCCAACATTCCCGTAAACTCAAACGGCACATCTAATTGCAGCTCACATCCCATTTGGTCCACTACCCTAACATTTACCATTCCGCTTTCATTTGTCGTGTACGTAGTTTCCGTACCATAAGACCTACTATTAAAGAAAAATTCGTAGTTACCAAAACCACCGGTGGCCACGGCCACAATTTCATTTGGACCAGTTTTATCAACGGAAAGACTTAAGGGCTCATAACTATCTATAGAAAATTCCACACTATTTGTACACCCATTTTCATGATAGATATAGACTGTATGGTCCCCAGCTGGCAAATCTCCCCAAATATATTCCTCCGTTGCATTGGCACTAATAGGGTCTGTAGGATCTATGGGATCTAAAGCGAACATTAATTGTGATGCCTGAACATCTCCGCCCCAGTTAATCGTAGTGGTATTTGTTGGAAATATACCATCACAACCATATTGAACTTGTGGTGCGGCAGAAAGGTCAACCCCAATATTTACGGTAAAAACTTCCATGGTTCCACAGAGATTTACATCCTGAACATAGATTGCATAAGAAGCCCCTCCTTGTAAGTTTTCTATACGATCGCCTAAATAGGGTTGAAAAGTTTCCGTTCCTGTTTCATCAACTGGATCGATCATTTCAATTTTATATTCATAGTATGGGGTATTACTGACCAATACGTCCGTAAAAGGGGTACCACCAATAATGTTAAAGGACATTGAGCCATCATTGGCACCTATACATAGTTCTGCCATGGTCTCTATATCCACTATCTGTATTTGATCGGGAGCCTCAATGGTAATGACATCTTTTTCAAAACAACCATTTTCGTCCTGTATCAAAATTTCATAAGATCCGGCTTCAAGTTCATCAAACGTATAACTGCCAGGATTTTCAGCATCGCTAAAGAATTCATTAAAATTAGGTGCGATCGCAAATTGTATTAAACCAACACCTCCTTCACTAACGGTTATAGTTATAGAACCGTCCGCCTCACCGCTACAGGTGACATTGGTAGCAATGGCATCAAAAACAATAGGTTCCGGTCTAACAATCTCAAATGGTCCCGCTATATCCATACAAGTGGATCCACTCGTTACCGCTATATAATAATTTGTTCCTTCCGGAAGGCCCTCAAAAGTACCATTGTCCTGAGGCCCTCTAACCATAGTAGCGGTTGCAACAGGGTTAAAAGCATCAATTGGATCACCTTCAAAAAGGTAAAACAAGTCTTCGCCCACACCACCATTAACAAAGGATTCTATACGGCCATCCAACTCAGAGGCACAGGAAATATCATCGGGTAAATTGGGCAATAACGTAATTCCGGTAGCATTGGTCATAGTAATACCATTACTCCTAATTGAAGGACAAGCACCGGCGGAATTTACCTTTCTCACATCAAACTGATAAGTAATTCCTTCTACTCCTGATATTAATATTGAAGTACCGTTCATAGGTTCGTAACCACCTATTGCCACATTGTTCTCTACCCTTAAATATTCATAAGAAAAAGAAAGATCGGGATTTTCAACGGTCAACCTCATTTCTCCGTCACCACCACAACCTGGTACTCTGGTCTGCACCAAAAGGGGTTGGATTGGCGGAGGTGGGTCAACATAATAGGCATCGGTAACAAAAGAACATCCAAAACTGGAAGAAACCTCAATTGCATACCAACCAGCACTAATGTAACCTCCACTATCACCAATAAAGGTAGGTGTATTCTGTAATCCACTTTGGGAAATGATATCCGTATTATCATTACTATTAAGGTAAAGCAAAGTGTAATTATATCCTGCACCGGCAAAACCACCACTTGCCCCGGCAATTGCCGTTGCACTATCGCCAGAGGTAACATCAAAAGCCTCCAGTACCGCATTGTTCCCGTTGGGGCAGTCAAGGCCCTGGGGCTCTCTTATACCTGCTACAATTTGTGGAACTTCATCCAATTCAATTTCAAAAGTGTCCGTACACAATTCAGAATCACGTATTTCCACTTGATAAAAACCATAAGATAATCCCGTAAAGCTATTGACGTTAGAAAATGCCGCTATTTCAGTAGTATATGTTGCCCCACCATCGGCGCTCATTAACAAACGGTATTCATAAGGTAAGTTGTCCCATCCTCCGGTACCTGTGGCTTCTATTTCACCTGTATCGTTAGTACAACTAACATTACCAATTGCAACTGCATTAACCGTTAACGGTCCATTAGGGGTTCTAATATTAGCTACGTTACTGGTTGCCGAACAGAATGGCATACCTACGGATACTATATCCACTATTAAGTTTCCACCGGGTAAATTCTCTATTCTTGCTTCATCACCATTACCATCCGGAAAATTGGCCGTATTGAACGTTCCCGTAGCCAAGGGAGTTGTTCTTGAAATGTCATCTGCCTCATAGACGGTATAATCAAATATACCGGAATAATCACTGACCGTAATGAACAATGCCCCATCATTTCCTGGGTTAGCACAACTTACTGGTTTAGCCTCGCTTATGACGACCCTTGGTTGCAGAGGTTCAATAACCGTATGAACCGGCATAGGATACGTACAGCCAACCGTATTATCAACAACCTCAAAAAGATAATCGCCGGCAGCAGGCAATAAAACATCTACATAGTCATTTCCTGTTGTATTAGTTACAGGAGTAACGCTTGCGACCGAAATTGTATTCACCGTAAAATCCGTAGTACCCAAAACTTGGATACGTACCACTTCATCATCCCTACAATTTAGAGGTTCCACATTTATTATAGATGGAACCACATCCGTAGGCGGATAGATTCTAGGCACATCAAAAGTAGTTTGACATCCATTACCATCTATTGCATAAACGGTTATGTCCTGTGGATAACCATTATCGACAATTTCAAACGTATTGCCAGATTGATAGTTGGAGAACCCGGTGATACTATACTGATACCCAGATCCAACAGTGCCCGGATCTAAAACATTTATTGAAATAATGGTTGAGCTATAACGGTTTGCACCCGGTTCACAAGCAAAATCCGGAGCCGAAGCTTCTATTGAAAATACCGCAGGTTCGCTAATTGTCACCTCTACAAGGTCCGTACATCCCAGATCTGTTACAACCTCAGCAACATAATCCCCAGCACTTAAACCTGTAAATGAACCAGACAGGTTAGTAGTCATTGGCGTTGCCGAACTGGGTAATGGCAAGGTGCCTGTGTATAAATTATATGCGGCAATCCCATCAACATCTGACCCACCGGCCAATATTAAGTTGATACTACCGTCATCCGCCCCGTTACAACTTATATTGCTTGCCCCGTCAGCTATAATACTAGGAGCCGTAGGTATGGTACTTATAATATCATATACGGTAAACGGACAATAAATGGTACCGTCATTTACAAGATCATCCACCAGCACAACTTGGTATTCCCCTGCCGGTACTCCTGTAAATACTCCTGTAGCATTATCAGCGATATAATTTCCTAAGCTATCCTGTAATTCAAAATTAAAATTACCGCTACCACCATTGGCATAAACCGTAATTTCCCCATCAGAATCCGTACAATTTGGCGGTCTGGAGAATTCACCTGTTGCGGATAATACCTGATACACTTCAGGATCGGCAGCACCAACACAGCCGTTTGCATCCATAACATCTACATGGTACACCCCTACACTGTTAACGGTAAAGGTTGTGATCCAAGGATCGGTATCATTGGCCCTGGTACCTAGTTGACTTACACCGCCCAAGGTAAAGGTTGGCGTATTAATATAGGCCGGTAAGGATAGGTCAATGGTAAAGCTAGCCGCAGTTACATCACATTGGTTACTTACCAAAAAAGTGGGCGCCGGCAATGGTGGGTCTTCCGTAATTATTGCCGCTGAAATCCTATAGGAGCAATTCCTGGAATCCCTCACCCAAATATCATATTCAATTCCCGCTCCGGGAGCACCAGGCAACGTAACGGTAGAGGCATCCGTAAAATCGTCAGACGGATCACCGGGAGTAAGTGTTCCATTTTCATCTACAGGGGTACCTGCAGGCACGTAAGCATATTCATAAGGACTACCGGTAGCAAAAGGTGCACCACCACTACCCCTTACGGTAAGTTGGCCTTCCGCATTACAGTTAGAGTTTATATTTTCCAAAATATCCACCCTTGGAGCATTCAAAAGAGCTTCTGCCTGTGCACCATCTGAACATTGTGTACCATTATCAAAAACCAAGATACTATAAGCACCTTCTGGAACTTGGTATGTGAAATTTGTTTCTGATCTTGTTTCGGCAATAAACAGGTCTCCTGTCTCTGTATTTCGTATTTCAATATCCAATAACCCCGTAGTACCTGTAACAGAATAGGTCAATCCTACTTCATTTCCAGGAATACAGGTAGCATTATCAATAGCAAGGTTTACGTCTACGGTAGAAGGTCCTTGCGGCACCTCAATAATTTCTTGGTACATACAACCCGAGAACGTATCTACTACCTCAACCGTAAATACCTCACCAAATTGAATATTTGGAAAACAATACCTTCTTATTTCACTTGGAGGTGTACCTCCCAATGAAATATACGGCGGATTAGTACCATCTAAAATACGGATTTCAAATGGTCCAGTACCACCAACAATATCTACGCAATAGGGAAATCCGCCCGGTGTACATGTTGGCGGCAATAACGTATTATCCGGTTGAATCTGTACCGTTGCATTACCAATTGTAACCGTATCCACATCCCTACAACCTCTAGAGTCCAAAGTAACCAATTGATAGTTTCCTTGTACAATATCTGAATGGGTGATATTTAAAGGGTAAATTGTTGAACCATCCGTTTCCACTCTTGTAATTTCATTTCCAAAAAGGTCTTCAACGATATACACAAATTCTGGCACACCTCCACTTACGGTAGTTATTTCAATACCTCCGGAAACCACATTACCAATACAGGTAGCATCAATTGGCGCAACCGTTGCATTTGGTGCCACTGTACCATCTGCAGCTACCGTTACTGTTACAACACCAGGTATTAAACAACCTCTACCATCCTTGACCACGTACTCATAATCACCGATCGGTAACCCAGAATATGTAGTTTGAGAAGAATATTGGTATGCACCGTCATCTGCCACGGAATAACTTAAACTACCGGCAGGTCCAAATTTAATTTCATACGGTGGTATACCTACCGTAGGATCTGGCGTAATATCTATAAAACCACTGTTGGCATCGCCACAACTGGGACCAACAGCTCTATGCATAGCGGTAATGGTAGATGGAGCTTCAAAAATGATAGGTTCGCTTATATCCGTACAACCATTATTGTCCTCTACAGAAACGGTATATGTACCATGTTCCAGGGAACCAATTGCAAAATCAAATGAATTTGATGGTAATTGAAGACCTGTTGCGGACGCTACCGGAGAGCCATCCTTGAAAATGGTATATGAGGTATTGGTCAAATCGGATATATTACCACCATTAACAGTAATACCCATGGTACCGCTACCGGCACATGGTATTTCATCATCAACGGATAATTGAACATTGATCTGTGGTGGTATTGTTATATTAACAGAACTTCGACAATTGTTATCATCCTGCACTTCAATAGTATATGTTCCCGGGAACAAATTGTTGAACGTAGGTGATGCGGTAAAGCCCCCGTTATTTATTCTATAAACATGTCCTGTTCCCCCACCTGAACTTGTAACGGTTACAGACGAAGTATTGGTTGGCGAATAACACAGGTCTGCAGCTGCAATACTAATACTTGGTGCAGTCCTAGCTTCAAGGTCAAAGGTAAATGTGGTACTACAACCTTCACTATCAATAGCCGTTAATGTATATACATCGGATGGATCTAGCGCATCCGTAGTTTCTGTCAGATTACCAAATATGTTACCTGATACGACTCCAGTATTATAACCGGAAGGATATTCAAGTGCATATTTATAACCTCCCCATCCTCCAGTGGTTATTGCTTCTACCCTACCAATATTATTATTATCACAACTCATTGGTGTTACTACACTTGAGGTCAAGTCCAAGGTGGTCGCTTCCTCAATATCAAAAGAAGCGGTGTCCGTACACCCTGTATCCGAGTCCGTTATAGTAATGGTATATGTACCTGCACCGGATAATGGCAAGATAACTTCAGCGTCATTTTGGGGCCCACCGGTATAAAGTCCACCATTGATATCATAGGTATATGTATTTGAAAAACCATCAACAATAAAAGTACCGGAACCATCTGCAGCACCGCTACATACCCTTAAATCTCCTCCAGATTTTACGCGCACTCTAATAGAGCTGGTAACTATAGGCCTAAAACCTTCCGTATAGGTACATCCGTTTACATCAGTGATTTGAAAAATATAAGCTTGTGAAGTCAGTAGGCCAATAAAGGTATCATTGTTACCATTATCAACGTAAGATGGGCTAATAATTTCATACCTATTGATGGCCGCATTGCTGGTTGGCGTCAGTTGTACATCAGATGTCCCGGCGGAACAACTCACGTTAGATTGCACAAAAGCCAAATCCGTAGGTGAATCAATATCCAAAATTTCAATTGATGTCAATTCCAATCGGCAACCACCGGCATCACGGATAATAGGTGTGTACGTACCCGGAGACAAATCAGAATAAGAGGTAATACTCGTAAAATGCACACCATCTATACTAAATTCATAACCGCTACCAGAACCACCTGAAAATGGTCCCACAAAATCTATTTGTCCACCTACGGTACCACTACTGGTACAGGTAACATCAGAAACTTTATTGGCCGATCCCGTTAAAGAGCCTACCGTATTAACAGTAATGGAAGGCATTGCCAAAGTACACTCAAAGTCGCCTTGTTGATAACGAACTTCTATATCATTATATGTACCTGCAGCAACAGATATCTGGGGAGTGCTCACCCAAGGGGCAGAGGCACTTTCACGAAAAGATATGTTATACCCCCGTCCATTGTTTATGGTAAAATCCAATTTAGCACCCCCGTTACTACAGCTACCATCAATACCGGCCACAGTTACATCTGGTGGAGACAGTGTTTCAACATCTGATGAAGCACTAATGGTACAACCATTACTATCCGTAATAATAAAATCATAGGTACCAGCGGAAGTTACGGTAAAGATCGTACTTCCCGTATCCGTAGAAGCATTACCAAAAGCAGGTTGTACCGCACCATTGTTCACTGTAAATGTATAAGGCGCAGAACCGCCGTTTGTATTTAAAATAATATCCACACTTGAAATATCCGAACAGCCAAAACTACTATTGACCTCTGTAGAGGCGTCCAAGGCAGAGGCACCCGCACCAATTGTCAACGTATTTCCATTAACATCTAAATGCTGCCTTGGAGGATTGATTCCGTTACCCGGATCACCCGTACATTGATAGGTTTCCACTTGTACGATATAAGAACCAAAACCTACCGCCGAGAACGTATAGGAACTGTCAGGCATAAATGCGGTAAATTCCTGACGTACACCGTTGGAATTCAGCAAAGTATATTTGTAAGGCCCTGGTACTCCTGATGCGTTTACGGTGATGCTACCGGTGTCGCCATTACATAGCGCATCTTGGAAAGTTGCGGTAATATCAATATTTCTTTCTTCAATAATTATAGGCTCATAAGGATATTCACAGGTATTCGCCGTATTTTTTAATCGGGCTTTAACATTATAGGTGCCCGCTGCCAAATTAGGGAATATAGGTCCTTGCCAAGCCCCAAAACCACTGCCATCGCTAATACTGAATTCATAAGCACTGGACAAGTTGGTAATTTGGATCCTACCATCTACTCCACAAATGAAGTCTTGCTTTTCATAAGTTTGGTTTATGGTACTTTTCTTAACTTTAAAATAATAGATTTGACCATTGGCTACAACACGATATTCCGCACCTTGTGTAGAGGGCACGGAACTGGCGTCCAAGGTAAAGGTCTGTTGATCGGCAACTTCCGTGTAACATGCACCGGTATTTGGACATTCCGTATTAATATCCGGACTACACGACCCACCCAATACTTGCCATGAGACATTACTGTATGGCCCACCGGAAAGACTTATGATACGGTCATCATAGTCACCGCAAAGATTAAAGCGTGCAACCGTAAAACCGTTGTCGTCACAATTTTCAAGATTATCCGCCCCTTGAATGATTGTTGCAAACATTGCCGTTGAAGTTGCTTTGGCAATAAGTTGCGCATTCTTTTTCTTGGTTTGTTGGGGTTGTTTTTTTTCTGTGGTAGAAACAGCCTTATCAAAAGCTAAAGACACTTCCTCAAAAAGGGTACTTACCTTAGAGTTGGCTATTGCAGTTGTACCAGCTACGGATATCAATATCAGTAATAGTACAACCAACGTATACCGTTGTTGTTTTGGGAGCATAGGTTAAGTGAAATTTTAAGAACAATGCGATTTGGGATCTTTACCGTTCTTTGTTGTAATTTTTTATACTTATATTTTATCTTTAAATAATGATTAGTCCTTTAATATATTTCTAACGTCTCAATATGAAAAAAAGTATCGTTCTACAGCTTTTATTTGTTGTAATGCTCAATTCCTCTTGTGCACAAAATATTGAAAACAAAGTGATTACACCAAACACTTCTGTTTTTGACGCAGAGTTGTTCGTCGATCAGCTACAGATTCCATGGGGGTTTGCATTCCTTCCGGATAAAAGTATATTGATTACAGAAAAATCGGGAAAATTGATTCATTTTAAGGATGGCAAAAAATCGATGATCGGTAATGTTCCCGATGTTTATCAGCGTGGTCAGGGTGGGCTTTTGGATATTGCCCTACACCCGAATTACGACAAAAACGGATGGATTTATATCACTCTCGCCTCTGCATCGGGCGATGAAAAAGGAGGTAACACCGCACTAATGAGGGCTAAATTGAGTAATGATAAACTAACGGATGTTGAACAATTGTACAAGGCCGTACCCAATACCACCAAAGGCCAACATTTTGGGTCCAGAATAGCGTTTGACAATGAAGGCTACCTCTACTTTTCCATAGGGGAAAGAGGCGACCGGGATATCAACCCACAGGACATAAAACGAGATGGCGGTAAAATCTATCGATTACATGATGATGGCAGAATTCCAGCGGATAATCCTTTTGTAGGTGTGGATGGTGCCAAAACGGCTATATATAGCTACGGACACCGTAATCCCCAAGGATTGATAAAACATCCCGTTACGGGAGAAATTTGGGACAATGAGCACGGACCTAGAGGCGGGGATGAAATCAACATTATTAAAAAAGGAGCTAACTACGGATGGCCATTGGCCACTTATGGCATTAACTATAGGGGCACACCAATAACGGATCAAAAGAGTATTTCCGGTATGGAGAACCCCATACACTACTGGGTGCCTTCCATTGCCCCTAGCGGTATGGCTTATGTAACGTCAAACAAATATAAGGGATGGAAAGGCAGCTTACTGGTAGGGTCTTTGGCCTTTCAATACCTTGAACGTTTGGAACTGAACGGAAACAAGGTGACCTTACGCGAGAAACTTATGCCAAATTTAGGAAGGGTCAGAGCAGTAAAGGAAGGCCCGGACGGCTTAATTTATGTAGCGGTAGAAGGAAAAGGAATTTACAGGTTAGTCCCCAAAAAATGATTATTCAGGAACTATTAATTCTGTTTAAAAAAGTATAAATTCAATTACCCTTAACAGACTCTACCGCTAATTTAACGGATCCATATTTTTTGAGAAGTTTTTCAGCTTCCGCATAGCCAATACCTAAATCCTCCATAATGTAGCGGGTTCCTCGGTCCACCAGCTTATCATTGCTCATTTGCATATTTACCATTTTGTTCCCCTTTACCCTTCCAATTTTTATCATCAACGCAGTGGAAATCATGTTCAATGCCAATTTTTGCGATGTACCACTTTTCATTCTTGTACTACCGGTAAGGAACTCTGGACCAACATTGATTTCTATGGGGACATCTGCAATTTTAGCTATCGGCGACCCTGGGTTATTGGTAATGGCAGCAGTAAGGATCCCATTGGCCTTTGCCGCTTTAAGCCCACCAACCACATAAGGCGTACTACCGGATGCTGCTATACCAACTACAACATCCTTTTCCGTAATTTGATGCTCTTTTAAATCTACCCATGCCTGTTCCATTGCATCTTCTGCATTTTCTACAGCTTTTCTGATCGCAGTATCACCGCCCGCGATAAGACCTACCACTCGTTCATGGGGCATTCCAAAAGTTGGGGGTATTTCAGAAGCATCCAGAATACCTAAACGACCACTTGTACCTGCACCTATGTAAAACAGTCTACCACCTTGATCAAAACGGGTTGCCAGCGCATCTACTAAAATTGTAATCTGTGGTATGGTTTTTTTTACCGCAGCCGCAATTTTTTCATCCTCCTCGTTCATTTTTTGCAAGATCGTTGCGGTATCCATCATTTCCAAATGGTCGTGATTGGATGGCATTTCAGTGATTTTTTTGTAATCCATATACTTAAATAATTTTTATATCATGGTTTTTAAACGCATTGAGCAGGGTGTTTTCCGGTTTTAATTCTGTAATCATAGTATTAATGGAATTGATATCACAGGTTTTATAGCGGTGTTGTGAGTTCAATTTTTCAGAAATGGACAACAGAACCGTTTTTTTTGATGCCTTGATTACCGCTTTTTTAATCTGAACGATATCCCAATCAAACTCCGTTAGCCCATAAATAGCGTCTACATAACCCGTACCTATAAAACTATAGTCAAACCTAATTTCCGATAAATGGTGTATGGCATTTGCCCCAATTGCTATCTGTGCTTCCTTCGCAATTTGTCCTCCAATGGAAATTACACTGATATTTTCTTTATTGGAAAGTTCCATGGCAACCGGCAGACTTATCGTAAAACAGGTAAGGTTTAGGTTTTCCGGTATAATTCTGGCCATTTCCAAACAAGTTGTGCCCCCATCTATAAAGATAACGGCACCATCTTTCAATAAACTTATTGCCTTGGTGGCAATCGCCATTTTTTGGTCTAGCTTATAAATATTGGTATTACGTGCACTATTGCTCATAAAACCCATGGATATGGCACCACCGTGTACTTTTCGTAATTTTTTCTCCGCATCCAGCTCCTTAACATCTCTTCTAACGGTATCGATAGATACATCCAAGGCCTCTGCGATATCGGTCAATAAAATTCTATTATGAAGATCTACCTCATTTAAAATAGTTCTGTGACGTTCCTCTTTTAGCATTTTACAACAACATGTTTTAGCGAATTAAGGCAAAGATAACATTTTAATTTACTTGCCGTTTTATGACGTTAAAGTTAATAAAACAACATATCAATATTAATTAACAGCAAAATAAAGCAAATTTTATTGCAAAAAACGGCATAAATGCAAAATAGTGCATATATTTGCATGAATTTAAAACCGAAATTTTATTGCTGTCCTATGAAAAACGCCTTACAAGATTCTAAGATTGATATCAGCCATAAACCCATTGGCCAATTTGAGGAAACTCGTTTTGAAAAAATCCATAATGTAATCTTTCAAGATTCCAACATTGCATCCATTAAAGTTGCGGAAGAAATTGCCAACCTGATCAAGAAAAGACAGGGGCAAAAAAGAAAGTGTGTACTAGGACTGGCAACCGGCTCTTCCCCAATTAGGGTATATGAAGAATTGGTACGTATGCACAAGGAAGAAGGATTAAGTTTTAAAAACGTGGTTACTTTTAATTTGGATGAATATCTACCCATGGAGCCCAATAACATACAAAGTTATTTTTACTTCATGCACGAACATTTGTTCAACCATATAGATATCCCAGAAGAAAACATTCATATTCCAGACGGTACGGTCAGCAGTGATGAAACTACCGCTTATTGCCTTTCCTACGAAAGAAAGATCAAAGAACATGGAGGTCTTGATTTTCAATTGTTGGGTATAGGTAGAACGGGCCATATAGGTTTTAACGAACCAGGATCACACTTGAATTCCGGTACAAGGGTCATAACCTTGGACCACATTACTCGCGTAGATGCGGCTCCATCGTTCTTGGGAATAGACAATGTTCCCAGAAAAGCCATTACAATGGGTATTTCAACGGTAAAAAAGGCTAAACGTATTATACTCTTGGGCTGGGGTCAAAACAAGGCGGATATTATCAAAAAAACTATAGAGGGGGAAATATCCTCACATGTACCCGCTACCTACTTGCAGGACCATGACAATTGTACGTTTGTACTAGATACAAGTGCCGGTACCGAGCTTACCAGAAACAAGACTCCATGGCTGGTAGATGCCTGTACCTGGACGGACGAGCTAAAATCAAAAGCTATGGTTTGGCTATGCGAAACTACCGGTAAAACAATATTGAGTTTAACGGATAAGGATTATAATGACAATGGCATGGCAGATCTCTTAGCACAGGAAGATGCCTATAACCTAAACATTAAAATGTTCAACAAACTTCAGCATACCATTACAGGTTGGCCGGGGGCAAGCCCAATGCCGATGACACCCACAGACCGGAACGCGCAACCCCGGCACAAAAAAGGGTCATTATCTTTAGTCCACACCCAGATGATGACGTCATTTCAATGGGCGGTACTTTTGACAGGTTGGTTGAACAAGGTCATGATGTACATATTGTCTACCAAACCTCAGGAAATATTGCGGTATCTGATGTTGATGCAAGAAAATATGCCGAAATAGCAATGCAGATCACCCCTTCTTCCGAAGCGGAAAAAATCATAAAATCCATTACGGACAAAAATGAGACCAGGATAGATTCTCCCGAAGTCAGAAATCTAAAAGGTAAGATCAGACGCGGGGAAAGCTATGCGGCAACAAGATATATGGGACTACAGGATGAAAATGTACACTTCTTGGACCTGCCATTTTATGAAACAGGAACCATTAAAAAGAAAAATTTAAGCGCTGAGGACATTGCATTAATGGTGGAGATTATTAGTAAGATAAAACCTCATCAAATTTATGCCGCAGGAGATTTGGCAGACCCGCACGGAACGCATAAAGTTTGTCTAGATGCTGTTTTTGCAGCCTGTGAGCAATTGAAATCAGAACCGTTTATGAAAGATTGCTGGTTATGGCTGTATAGAGGAGCTTGGCATGAATGGGATATCAACGAAATTGAGATGGCCGTACCAATGAGTCCGGGGCAGGTATTGAAAAAACGAAATGCCATATTTTGCCATCAATCTCAAAAAGATGGGGTCATGTTCCAAGGAGATGACTCTAGGGAGTTTTGGATGCGCGCCGAGGAACGTAACCGTGACACGGCCAATAAATATAAGGCGTTAGGACTTTCTTCCTACGCCGCTATGGAAGCCTTTGTACGCCATAAATTCAATTAACATATTCTTTATTCAAAAAGGCCTATTTTAGTTCTAAAATGGGCCTTTTTCATTCCTACATATGTCAAAATACATCATCTTAATAATTTGCATTTTTTTATTTCATTCCTGTGGAGTTTTTAAAACCTATGAGAAACATCCTAAAACAGAATTTAGAGGGGTTTGGATCGCTACCGTAGTGAATATTGACTGGCCAAAAAATGGAAATGACACTTCTGAGAAACAAAAGGAAGACTATTTAAAAATTCTAGATTTTTACAAAAAAGAAAATTACAATGCAGTCATCGTACAAATACGCGCTGCAGGTGATGCTTTTTACGATTCTGAATTTGCTCCTTGGTCTAGATTTCTGTCTGGTGAAGAAGGAAAAGCTCCAGAATGGAATACCGATGTGCTGGACTGGATGATCAAAGAAGCGCATTTGCGGGGAATGGAATTTCATGCATGGTTAAATCCGTACAGGGCAACTTTCGATGAAAATTTTGAAGTTCTTTCAAAATCCCATGATTACTGTACCCACCCAGAATGGATGGTGCATTACGGAAAAAAGAATTATTACAATCCCGGGTTACCAGAGGTTCAAAAAAGATTCTCTGAAATTGTGGGTGAAATAGTTACCAATTATGATATAGATGCCATACATTTTGATGATTATTTTTACCCCTATAGAATTAAGGATGAAATCTTCAATGATTCAACAGCATTTAAAACCTATGCAAAGCCAAATCAAAATTTAGAGGATTGGAGACGTAGTAATATTGATTCTTTGGTACTACAGACCCACCGCACCATTAAATCCATTAAACCATATGTCCAGTTTGGAATAAGTCCGTTTGGGGTATGGAAAAATAAAACAACAGACCCAAGTGGCTCCAATACCAAAGCTGGTCAAACTACCTTTGAGGACTTATATGCAGATCCGTTATTGTGGATGAAAAATGGGTGGATAGATTACTTAGCTCCACA
Organism: Maribacter confluentis; assembly: GCF_030505015.1. Lineage (NCBI taxonomy): Bacteria > Pseudomonadati > Bacteroidota > Flavobacteriia > Flavobacteriales > Flavobacteriaceae > Maribacter > Maribacter confluentis. Next base: position 3,750,155 of record NZ_JAUKUC010000001.1, on the reverse strand, counting down.
AATTTATTGGAGCATTGATCTCAAAGCGGCACCACACGCAACTTTGGTAGATTGGTGGGCCAATAACAGCTACAATACCAACATATATATAGGTAATGGCGCATATAAAGTCAAAAACAACAGTGACCCCGCCTGGAACCATCCAAAGGAACTTCCTCAGCAATTAGAACTGGCTAGAAAAACCCCTGAGGTATTAGGAAATATTATGTTCAGTGCAAAATCGTTAATGAACGACAATGAGGATGTTGTGAACGCAATACGCAAAGATTTTTATAAGGTACCGGCCTTGACCCCTTCATTTTCATCCTTGAACATAACAGCAGTGCCTACACCGCGTTTGGCAATTACTGAACTAAACGATCAAGAATTTATTCTGCACATAGAAGATATCGTCAATATGAGATATGCAGTGTTATACAAGTCTGGCCGTAAGGTAAAGGAGGCATACAAAATGAAGAAATTGGTAAAAAAAATATTTTTGGATGAAAACCCCAACACCATAAGTATTCCAAAAACAGCTATTAGCGACAACTTTATAGCCCTTAGTTTCATAGACAAATATGGTGTAGAAACAGCGGCAACCGTAATTAATATTAAGAAATTAAAAAAGAATGGTACAAAAAGATAAAGGAGCTTGGGCATGGGTACCGGTCTTATATTTTACACAAGGTTTGCCTTATGTTTTAGTAGTTACCGTATCGGTAATCATGTACAAAAAACTTGGTGTAAGCAATGAAGATATAGGTCTATATACCAGCTTATTGTACTTGCCTTGGGTGTTAAAACCACTATGGAGCCCTTTTGTGGATTTAAAAAGCACAAAGCGTAACTGGTTTCTAGCCATGCAATTGCTAATAGCTATTGCCCTATTGGGCGTAGGCCTTACCCTACCTACCAATATGTTCTTTATCTCCTCCCTTGCTTGTTTCTGGATGGCCGCTTTTGCTTCTGCTACCAATGACATTGCTTCAGATGGTTATTATATGCTGGGACTAACGGAAAAAAAACAATCTTTTTTTGTGGGGATGCGCAGTACGTTTTATAGATTGGCCATGGTCACGGGAGAAGGATTAATTGTTGTTTTGGCAGGTTTCCTTGAAAATAAATATGGTGACAATACCAAGGCATGGAGCATTACCATGTCCGCGGCAGCATTCTTAATGCTGATCATGACGGTGACCAATTTTTTTGTAACCCCAAAATATGAATCGGAAAATGGGATAAATAACGAAAAAGCTATTGGCTTCTTGGAAGTTTTTTCTTCATTTTTCAAAAAGCCGGGTATAGGAATTGCTCTAGCTTTTATTTTAACTTACCGTTTAGGAGAATCGCAATTGGTTAAAATGGCATCGCCTTTTTTGTTGGACACACCAGATAAAGGCGGCTTAGGATATTCCACGGAACAGTTGGGAACTATATTTGGTACTGCTGGCGTAATTTTTTTATCCATTGGAGGTATATTGGGAGGAATCTTGATTTCTAAGGATGGATTAAAAAAATGGATGCTACCTATGGTCCTTTCGTTAAACCTTCCAAATATTTTATATGCGGTGTTGGCATTCACGAATACCACCAACATATATGCAGTGACCGCAACGGTTATATTTGAAAAATTTGGCTATGGGTTTGGTTTTGCAGCCTTCTTGATGTATTTAATCTATATAGCGGATGGCAAATCAAAAACATCACATTATGCAATTGCTACTGGTTTTATGGCCTTAGGAATGATGCTGCCTGGCATGATCAGCGGTTATATGCAACAGTGGTTAGGTTATGACGGCTTTTTTATCTGGGTGGTCATTGCGGCCCTCCCAGCCCTTTTACTATTAAAGTTTATAACCTATCCAGCAGATTTCGGTAAAAAAACAGCAGTTCCCAATGAATAAGATTATGCTAACCCAAGAGACACTAGACCAACTTACAACTACGGAAAAAGTAGGTCAATTATTTATGCCTGCCGCTTTTATCAATGATACCGAAGATGAGATACGGGATCTAGAAAATTTAATAGCCAATTACCATATTGGAGGATTGTGTTTTTTTCATTCCAGGGCAAGTGCAGCTACAAATTTTGAAGGAAAGAAAAAGATAGCTCACAATACGCACAGTTTTGAGGTGCTTAAACAACTGATTAACCGTTACCAACAAGCAGCTAAATACCCTCTTTTAATAGCAATTGATGCGGAATGGGGGTTGGCAATGCGTATTGAAAATACACCACAATACCCTTATGCCATAACCTTAGGGGCTAATACCGACAATTTGGATTTGGTGTTTGAAGTTGGAAAACAAATTGCAAAAGACTGTAAAGCGGCTGGTATACATTGGAATCTCTCTCCGGTAGTGGACATAAATACCAACCCCAATAATCCAGTAATTGGTTATCGTTCCTTTGGTGAAAACAAAGACCATGTAACCTCATTGGCAACCGCATATGTAAATGGAACGCAGAGCGAAGGCATCCTTACGAGTATTAAACATTTTCCAGGACATGGTGATACTGCTACAGATTCACATTTAGGATTACCTGTAATAGACAAAACCAAGGCCGAGCTTTTGGAAAATGAACTATATCCTTTTCAACAGCTCATTAAAAATGGGGTAAATTCCATAATGGTAGGCCATTTATCAGTACCTGCACTGACAGCGGACAGAAGTTTACCCTCTAGTATCAATAAAGATATTATTACGGGAATATTAAGAAACGAAATGGGTTTTGACGGAGTAGTCATATCCGATGCGCTGAACATGCATGCCGTATCAAAAAACTATCCTACACCAGGGCAATTGGAATGGCTGGCATTTAATGCCGGAAATGACGTTTTGTGTTTTGCGGAGCATATAAAAGAAGGTATCGAAATGATACTAAAAAACGCATCAATTGCCCAAATTAACAAAAGTCTAGAACGAATTTGGAAGCTTAAAACAAAAGCTTTTCAAAATACAGACCCAAATATTGAGCTCACCAACCCTAGTTCTTTAAACCGAAAGATTGCAGAGCGATCGCTCACGTTACAGGTTGGTACTACAAAGGCAATTGAAAATTTCAGACAAACAAATCACTGCACTATTACAATAAAACGCTATAGTGCTGATCAATCCGAAAAAGAAATATTAGCATCCTTGAAAGAAATGCAGAATGATGTTGCAGATGAGACAGATGCGTTGATACTACTGACCCCACCACAAATAAAACCCACGAACAATTTTGGATTCCTGAAGGAAGAAATTGAGTTCATAAATCATCTTATAGAAACAAAAAACGTAGTGCTGTATCATTTTGGCAATCCCTATGCCCTTAAATTTTTTGATATAGACAAGACAAAAGCTACGGTAATTGTCTATCAAAATTTTAAGGAATTTCAAGAAGTGGCCACAGCTCATTTTTTAGGAACAATTGAAGCTCATGGAAGACTTCCGGTGGCATTAAATTAATTAGATCATTTAAATATCATTCAAATGAAAGTTTATAAAATTCTTGGTCTTATGTCCGGCACATCTTTAGATGGACTGGACTTGGCATACTGTCACATTTGGGAAAATAAAGGGTCTTGGAAATTTGAAATTAAGGCCTCCAAAAGTATATCGTATTCCAAGGAAATGTTAGTTGAACTTAAAGATGCTATTGGTTTATCCGCCGAAAAACTGATTGAACTTCATAATACATATGGCACATGGCTTGGGGAACAATCCTTACAATTTATTAAAGATCATCATTTAGAAGTTGAGTATATAGCCAGTCATGGCCATACCACGCACCACCGTCCGGAGATGGGACTTACTTTCCAAATTGGATCAGGTCAACATTTGGCCAATGTCAGCGGAATTAAGGTCATTGCGGATTTTAGGACCAATGACATGGCCCTTGGCGGTCAGGGAGCTCCTTTAGTCCCCATTGGCGACCGACTTTTCTTTGACGAGTATGACTTCTGTCTAAATCTTGGGGGCATTAGCAATATATCCTTTGAGGTAAAGAACAAACGTATTGCCTATGATATAGGTTTGGCAAATATGATATTGAACTATATCACCAGAAAAATTGATTTGGAATATGATGAAGATGGAAGATTAGCAAGCAGCGGGGCCATAAATAAAACGATGTTAAAACGACTGAACGATTTACAGTACTACCTTTTGCCCCACCCAAAATCAATTGGTTATGAATGGTTTTTGGAAGAAGTCGTTCCAATCGTTGAAGAAACGGAAGACACCATAGAAAATTTACTCCACACCAGCATTCACCATGTGTGCGATAAAATAGCACAACAGGTAAAATTGAACACAAAGAAAAAAACGCAACGATTATTGGTAACTGGCGGCGGTGCATTAAACTCTTTCCTTATAAGGATATTACAGCAAAAGCTAGGTCGGGGCACAGAGGTCGTTATACCAGAAAAAATAATCATTGAATTCAAGGAAGCACTTGTATTTGCATTAATGGGGGTCTTAAGGGTAGAACAACAAACAAATGTCCTGTCTTCTGTTACAGGAGCCAAAAAAGATTCCTCTAGTGGAGTATTGTTCATACCAAATTAAACTTTTTTACCTAATTTACTGGATTGTAAATCAACTTAAAGATGTCAGAAAAACAAAAGAAAGCAACTGCTTACTGGAAAGAGAACGTAAAATATCTTTTCATTTTATTGACTATTTGGTTCCTGGTTTCGTTCGGTGCGGGAATTTTATTTAAAGATGCCTTGGATTCCATAACCATAGGTGGATTTAAGCTAGGGTTTTGGTTTGCACAACAGGGTGCCATCTATGTGTTTGTTATCCTCATATTTGTATATGTAAGGCTCATGAACAAATTGGATAAAAAGTACCAATACAACGACTAGACCATTCTCTAACCAACCAAAATTACCAACAATATGAGTGTTCAAACCTGGACGTATATTTTAGTGGGGCTTACCTTTGCCCTTTATATCGGCATAGCTATTTGGTCAAGGGCCGGTTCAACAAAAGATTTTTATGTAGCCGGTGGGGGCGTATCTCCCCTTGCCAATGGTATGGCAACCGCAGCGGATTGGATGTCAGCTGCATCATTTATTTCAATGGCCGGAATAATTTCATTTGCAGGCTATGACGGTTCCGTTTACCTAATGGGCTGGACCGGCGGGTATGTACTGTTGGCACTTTTATTGGCTCCTTACCTACGTAAATTTGGAAAGTTTACGGTGCCTGATTTCATAGGCGACCGCTATTATTCAAAAACAGCTCGCATTGTGGCGGTCATCTGCGCACTTATCGTATCCTTCACTTATGTGGCTGGTCAAATGCGTGGTGTAGGTGTCGTTTTCTCCAGGTTTTTACAAGTAGACATCAATACAGGTGTAATTATAGGTATGGTGATTGTCCTATTTTACGCGGTTCTTGGTGGAATGAAAGGCATAACCTATACACAGGTTGCCCAGTATTGCGTATTGATATTTGCCTTTATGGTTCCAGCCATATTCATATCCATACAAATGACAGGCAACCCAATTCCACAATTGGGCATGGGGGCTACCCTCAATGATGGTTCCGGTACTTATTTACTGGAAAAGTTGAATGGCCTCTCCACTGAACTTGGTTTTAATGAATATACCAATGGGTCAAAATCCATCACAGATATATTTGCAATAACACTAGCCTTAATGGTCGGAACCGCAGGTTTGCCCCATGTTATCGTTCGTTTTTTCACCGTAAAAAAAGTAAAGGATGCACGTAAGTCTGCAGGGCTGGCGCTTTTGCTGATTGCTATACTATACACAACGGCACCAGCGGTAGCCGTTTTTGCAAAAACAAATTTAATTGATACGGTAAGCAACCAAGAATATTCCAGTATGCCCGTTTGGTTTAAAAACTGGGAGGAAACCGGCCTACTTTCTTTTGACGATAAAAATGAAGATGGAAAAATTCAATATGTAGCGGATATAGAAAAAAATGAACTTAAGATCGACAATGACATTATGGTATTGGCAAATCCTGAAATTGCAAACTTACCTGCTTGGGTAATTGCCCTGGTAGCAGCAGGTGGTCTTGCCGCCGCACTTTCAACCGCCGCAGGTTTATTGTTGGTGATATCAGCTTCCGTTTCCCATGATTTGGTAAAAAAGGTATTTAACCCCAACATATCGGACAAGGCAGAATTATGGGTGGCAAGAGGTTCTGCAACTGTTGCAGTCGCAATAGCAGGTTACTTTGGCATTAATCCGCCTGGTTTTGTAGCTGCCGTAGTGGCTTTGGCATTTGGGCTGGCAGCGGCTTCATTTTTTCCGGCCATTGTACTAGGTATTTTTTATAAAAAAATGAATAAGGAAGGAGCTATTAGCGGTATGGTAGTAGGAATTCTACTTATGCTTTTTTATATGACTAAATTTAAATTCGGTTGGTTTGGTGGAGGAACACAAGACGACTGGTGGTTTGGTATTTCACCGGAAGGATTTGGTAGTATTGCCATGATCGCTAACTTTATAGTATCGATCATTGTTTTACAATTTACACCTGAACCGCCGGAAGATGTCCAAGAAATTGTGGAGAATATTAGAATTCCAAGCGGAGCAGGAGAAGCAACCGGTCACTGATTTGAAAACAACTTTTATCAACAACCATAGGGATGTAAAATCCTTGAATAATATAATTAACGCATACAATGAGTAATTATCACATTAAGCATTTAGAGGAATATTTTCAGGTTTATAGAAAATCCATTCGAAACCCTGAAGCCTTTTGGGAGGAAATTGCAGAAGAGCATTTTGTTTGGCGCAAGCGCTGGGACAATGTGTTGAGCTGGGATTTTAAAAAACCGGAGATTAAATGGTTTGAAGGGGCAAAGCTGAACATAACGGAAAATTGTTTGGACCGTCACCTACCCACAAGGGGAGATAAAACGGCCATAATTTTTGAACCTAACGACCCCAAGGAAGAAGCAACCCATATTACCTATAGACAATTACATGAACAGGTATGCCGCATGGCTAATGTACTTTTAGACCACGGTGTTAAAAAAGGAGATAGGGTTTGCATCTATTTACCCATGATTCCCGAACTGGCCGTAGCTTTGTTGGCATGTGCTAGAATTGGCGCTATCCACTCTGTAGTATTTGCAGGTTTTTCCGCAAATGCGCTATCTACCAGAATTAATGACAGTGACTGTAAGATGGTACTCACCTCTGATGGATCCTTTAGGGGCTCCAAGTCCATTGACCTAAAAGGTATAGTTGACAAGGCCTTGGAAGACTGCCCAGGTGTAGAACATGTATTGGTAGCAAAACGTACAGGCACGGATATACATATGGAAAAAGGAAGGGATAAATGGTTACAGCCCTTGTTAGATGAAGCATATGCGGATTGCGTAGCGGAAATCATGGATGCAGAAGACCCACTATTTATCTTATACACTTCTGGTTCAACCGGCACTCCAAAAGGTATGGTACATACTACCGCAGGATATATGGTCTATACGGCCTATACTTTTAAAAATGTTTTTCAATATCGAGAACATGATGTGTACTGGTGTACTGCGGATATTGGATGGATAACCGGACATTCTTATATAGTGTACGGACCATTGGCCAATGGTGCAACCACCTTAATGTTTGAAGGGGTTCCCTCCTACCCGGATTATGGTCGTTTTTGGGAAGTTGTAGAAAAGCATAAAGTCAATCAGTTCTATACAGCACCTACCGCTATTAGAGCATTGGCCAAAGAAAATCTGGATTATGTAGAAAAACATGACCTTTCTAGCCTAAAGGTTTTAGGATCTGTAGGCGAACCCATCAATGAAGAGGCATGGCATTGGTACAATAATAATGTGGGGAAGAAAAACAGTCCTATTGTTGATACCTGGTGGCAAACAGAAACCGGTGGTATTATGATTACCCCAATACCATATGTAACACCAACGGCCCCAACGTATGCAACGCTTCCATTTATTGGTATTCAACCTGCTTTAATGGATGAAAATGCGAAAGAAATCAAAGGGAACCAAGTAGATGGCCGACTTTGTATTAAATTTCCATGGCCTTCAATTGCCCGTACTATTTGGGGCAATCATGACCGTTATAGAGACACCTATTTTAGCGCTTATGAAGACATGTATTTTACGGGTGATGGAGCCCTAAGGGATGCTGTAGGATATTATAGAATTACTGGTAGAGTCGATGATGTTATCATTGTATCCGGTCATAACCTTGGAACAGCACCAATAGAGGATTCCATTAATGAGCACCCTGCCGTAGCAGAGTCCGCAATTGTAGGTTTTCCACATGATGTCAAGGGTAACGCCCTATATGGTTATGTTATTCTAAAAGAGACGGGAGAAAGTAGGGATAGGGATAATTTAAGAAAAGAAATTAATCAACAGATTACAGAACAGATAGGGCCAATTGCAAAATTGGATAAAATCCAGTTTGTTCCTGGTTTGCCAAAAACGCGTAGTGGTAAAATTATGCGCCGCATTTTACGTAAGATTGCAAGTAACGACAACAGCAACCTTGGAGACACAAGTACACTTCTAAATCCAGAAGTTGTTCAAGAAATTATGGATAATGCCCTATAATTTCAAATAATAGAAAAAGTTTTAAGTATAAATTTCGCCAGCCAGATTTAAGAAATTGGGTCTGGCGAATTTTATTTTATACGGGAAGTTAATATAGCAATATCAGCATTCTCCCAGCTTTGAATTATTTGCCCCTCAATTTCTTTTACCCTTTGAACATTATTTAGATTTTGATAAGCCAGTTTTAATCCATGTAACGCCCATCCGTTTTTAGGAAATCTAACTAAGTCTTCTTTGTACGTCTTTATTGCATCTTGGTATAATCCAGCTTCTATTTGAATAGCTCCTAGGTGATGCCTTACCGAAAAAAACCAATCTGGTGGTTCGTTATAATTCAAATCATCTTCAAGTTGAACAGCCTTTAATAATAGTGGAATACTTTCTTGATACCTTGATTCTTCTGCCAGTATTTCTGCTTTAAGAATATGCTGTGCAATGTTTAATAAAACTTTTACCGAATTTATGTCCCAAATTGTAATAGCACTAAGGCTGTCTTCCTTCGCAAGACTATCCAATAATTTCAATTCCATTTTAGCACTTTCTAGGTCTCCATTTCCAATAAACGCCATGCCTCTAGCATAATTCCTTACCGCTGCAGGATATATCAACGAAGAGTCATTGTTTTCTTTTTTAAGAATTTCATCCCATTTGCCAAACTTTACATATACATAATATGGTATAGTATAATAATGTTGGAGTGTTCCCCAACCCGGCTCTTTCATTAATAAGGTATTGGAATGTTCTGCAACTTTATTTGCTGCTTCTAGTGCCAATTTACCGTTTCCTTCTAAAGTGGCTGTTGCGGCCATAAAATGATAGTTGTGCGGAAAGTATGCTAACGGATAAGCCCCTTGAGCATTACATGCGGAAACATAACTACTGTCTACAGTGATTGCTCTCATATTTGCTAAAGTGCCTTTATGATAATCGCCTGTACGAATATAAATATGGGATGGCATGTGAACCAAATGACCCGCACCAGGTACCAAATCAGCATCGAATAGCTTAGCACTTTTAAGTCCATCTTCCGGATTTAACGATGTTTCTACAACATGAATATAAAAATGATGTGCTCCGGCATGTTTAGGTTCAATAGTGAACGCTTTCTTTAATACTGAAATAATTTCTGAGGTCCACTCTTTGGCTTCCCCATTTTTACTCCATAAATCCCATGGATGCAAATCCAGTATTGATTCCGCAAACAAAACTGCAATGTCAGCATCATTAGGGTAATCTTGATACACTTCCCTTAAGGCATTTGAGTATAACAAATCCAAATTACTTCTATCCTTCAATGGAAATTGAACATATCTTTTTGCCAGAGCGTTGATTAAATCCTTTTCCTTTTTAGAAGCATTTTGTTCAGCCAATTTTTTTGCTGTTTGGACTGCATCATATGCTCTTTTATAATTATTTGGCTCCATGCCCGCGTTATAATTTGGACCTAGCACATAAGCAAAGCCCCAATAGGCCATTGCACATTTTGGGTCCAATTTTGAAGCATAAAAAAAAGAACGAGCAGCCTCTGCATGATTAAAACCATATGCCAAAACCAATCCTTGGTTCACATATTTTTGAGCTAAGCTATTTGTAGTAGTCACCGGAAAATTAAGTACATCTAAACCGTCAATTATAGGAGCTTTGTTATTAGATTGATACCAGGTTAAATCACTGGTAATAGGTGCACAAGCTATAAAAGGTCTATTAGAAATATGTTCTACATCACGCTTATTCTTACAAGCCATGATAACAAGAAACAGTACTAAAAAATAAACGGTGGTGTTTTTTACAATTCTCAACACTATGGCTTTTTAAACAATGATGTTGACAATATATGTTCATCAAATTAAATACCAACAACTTAACGTACAAATAGCAATGAAAAACGTATAACTTACAATTCGTTAGCATTCCGGCACAGCCGGAGGCCACTAAACATTATGTATATAGTTATTTGGAAAACGCATGGTTGTTGGCAAATAATGGCCTAGTCTTAAAGGTCATGAACAACACTACGGAAAGTAGTCCGCAAATACCTAAGCCTGCAAACAAGGCCCAAACGGAATCCTTTATAAAACTACCCACAAAGATAGAAATAGGTATGGACAGAATAGTGGATACAAAACCGGTTATTGCCGCTCCTATACCTGCTATATGGCCTATTGGTTCCATGGCAATGGAGCGCATATTGCCCCAAATAAAACCAAGACACAAAAACAAGAGCGATAGAAAAACCAAAAGTATGGTAATATTAGGGTCATGGGAATTTACGAACAAAATGCTATAGGTCAACGCTATTGTCGTAAATGCTACCAAAGCCATAAACGAAAGGTTGCGCATGCCAAAACGTAGTACCAAAGTGCCGTTCATTAATGTGGAAAGTCCTACGGACAATGCCAGACCGGCAAACACGTAAGGAAAAGTATCCGTTAGGCCATAAAGGTCTTCAAATACATGTTGTGCAGAACTTAAATACACCAAAAAAGACCCAGTTATAAGTCCGGAAATAATTGTACAGGAAACAGTTTCCTTATACTTGAATATTTCCTTGGTCCCTTTGATGAACACATTGAAGGAAAATGGAACTTTGTAAGCCGGACTCAATGTTTCTTGTTGTCTCTTAAAAAACCAAATGCCTACGACTAGGGCAAAGAACAGTTGCATATAAAAAATGCCCTGCCAACCTGTATACCCCATTACCGCTTTTCCTATGGCCGGTGCCACAACAGGTACCAAAATAAAAAATGCGGTTACAAAGGACATGATCTTGGCCATATAGTCTCCACGATAAGTATCCCTAATAATGGATATACTTATTGTCCTGGGCGCAGAAAGTCCAACACCCTGTAAAATTCTGCCTACCAGCATAATTTCAAGGTTTGGTGCCACCAAACAAATGATACTGGCAATAAAAAAGATGATAAATCCAAAATAGACAATTGGTTTTCTCCCTAAACTATCTGACAACGGTCCAAAAAACAACTGCCCTACACCCAGTCCAAGAAAAATCATGGTGACCAACAGTTGATTTTGCGTAGGGTCCAAACTGTTTATTGCGATACCAATATCTGCCATTGCCGGTAAAATTGCATCTATGGTGAGTGCCACAATGGACATTAACGAAGCCATTAATGCCACAAATTCAAAATTTGGTTTTGTATGTTCTTGTTGCATCATGCAAAAATAAGGCTTACCAACTCAAGGGGTGTTAATAAAAGTTGAATTTTAAGTTTTATGCATTTTTGATATTCAAATATGTATTTTTGCATCAAAGCAATTGGTATGTTGATTATTGGGATAGCCGGAGGGACCGGGTGTGGAAAAACAACGGTAGTAAATCAAATTATAAATGAATTACCTAATGAGGAAGTGGGCGTAATTTCCCAAGATTCCTATTACAATGATCTCTCACATCTATCACTTGAAGAAAGAAGAAAAACCAACTTTGACCACCCAAATTCTATTGACTTTGCACTTTTGGAAGAGCATTTAAATGCATTGCGAAACGGCAATTCCATTGAACAGCCCGTGTATTCATTTTTAGAGTGTAATAGAACGGCCAAAACAATTCTTACCCACCCTACCAAGGTAATTATTGTAGAAGGTATTTTGATCATGACGAACCCTGCAATCAGAAAGATGTTCGACATTAAAATTTTTGTACATGCAGATACGGATGAGCGACTAATTCGCAGATTAAAAAGAGATGTAAACGAACGAGGTTGGAATTTAGATGAGACCCTAGAGAAGTATCAGGCCATAATAAAGCCTATGCACGAGCAATTTATTGAGCCAACCAAGGAATATTCGGATATTATAATACCAAATAATAAATACAATACGGTTGCCGTTGAAATCGTAAAGAGTATAATCAACGAAAAATTAATGCAGTCCTAATGTTGTTCAAAGGTCTAAAGCAAAAGAAGTGGTTTAAGGTAGTGACCAATATGTATGTATTGGTACTTTCCGCTTTTGTTATTTGGATGCTTTTTTTTGACACCAACTCCTTAATGATCCATTTAGAGTTGAGGAAAGAAATCAAGAAATTGGAAAAAACCCAGGATTTTTTAAAAAAGGAAATTGCAAAGGATAAAAAGATTATAGAAAAACTCTCAAGTGAAGGGGAATTGGAAAAATTTGCCAGAGAAGAGTACTACCTTAAAAAAAAGAATGAGGAAATCTATCTAATTGAATATGAGGATAGTCTAAAACTAAAGGAAAAGGAGTAGACAATTGCATGCTTAATAAGTTGTTGAAAGAAATTTAAAGGCCGTATACTACAAAACATAAGCCGTTCATTTTAAATAAATTAACGCTTTTTTAATGAATTCAATTTCATTATTCACTTAGTGTTAACAAAATCCTTTCATAAGCCCCGTAAATAATTGTATTTTTACGGCCTAACTTACTTTAAATATGGGCAAGATTATTGCTATAGCCAATCAGAAAGGTGGGGTAGGTAAAACTACCACTACAGTGAACTTAGCCGCCTCGCTAGGTGTATTGGAAAAAAAAGTGTTGTTGATCGATGCTGACCCGCAGGCCAATGCCACATCTGGCCTTGGAATAGATGTAGATGGAGTGGAATTGGGCTCTTACCAATTATTGGAACATACTAAGAGTGCAAAGGAGACGATTATACCAACCACTTCCCCAAATGTAGACCTTATCCCGGCACATATAGATTTGGTGGCCATTGAAATAGAACTAGTGGATAAGGATGAGCGGGAATATATGATGAAAAAGGCCATTTTGGACCTTAAGAACGATTATGACTTTATTCTTATAGACTGTGCCCCTTCCTTGGGTCTTTTGACCTTGAATGCAATTACTGCAGCAGATTCGGTAATAATTCCTATACAATGTGAATATTTTGCCCTTGAAGGATTGGGAAAACTTTTGAATACCATAAAAAGCGTTCAACGATTGCATAATGCGGAATTGGATATTGAAGGAATGTTATTGACCATGTATGATTCTAGGTTACGATTGTCCAACCAAGTGGTAGATGAAGTAAGAAAACATTTTGGCGATATGGTATTCGATACGGTTATACAGCGTAATGTACGATTGAGCGAAGCACCAAGTTATGGGGAGAGTATTATTAAATATGATGCTTCTAGCAAGGGAGCGACCAACTATCTGAATTTGGCAGATGAGATAGTCAAAAAAAATAAGCAGACGGTTTAATATGGCAAAAGCGACAAAAAAACAAGCTTTAGGTAGAGGACTTTCGGCTCTTTTAAAAGATCCGGAAAATGATATTAATACGGCAACCGATAAAAATGCAGATAAGGTAGTAGGCAATATTATTGAGCTGGATTTGGAGCATATAGAGGTAAATCCTTTTCAACCACGCTCCAACTTCAATGACGAATCCATTAAGGAATTGGCTACTTCTATAAAAGAATTGGGTGTTATTCAACCCATAACGGTTCGCAAACTAGGTTTTAACGAATACCAGTTGGTTTCTGGTGAAAGAAGGTTTCGTGCATCCAAACTGTTGGGACTGGAAACCATACCCGCTTACATACGTATTGCAAATGACCAGGAGTCTTTGGAAATGGCATTGGTCGAAAATATTCAGCGCCAGGATTTAGACCCTATTGAAATAGCACTCTCATATCAGAGATTGATAGATGAGATTAACCTTACCCAAGAAAAATTAAGTGACCGTGTTGGTAAAAAAAGGTCAACCATAGCAAACTATTTAAGGTTGTTGAAATTGGATCCAATTATCCAGACAGGTATGCGTGATGGTTTTTTGAGCATGGGACATGGCAGGGCCTTGGTCAATATTGACAAGAAACAAGATCAGTTGGCACTTTATGAAAAAATCATTACCAACAACCTTTCTGTTAGGGATACTGAAAGTGCAGTTAAATCCTACCATACGGACGCTTCTGATAAATCTTCAAAAGAAGTAAAGAAAACGGAAAAAAAGGACCCCGCAGTTTTTGTACGTAAAGGAATCAAGGAACTTACCGATGCCCTTTCCGTGAAAGTGGACATCAAAGCTTCGGATAAGGCACAGGGAAAAATTACTATTCCTTTTAAATCACAAGAAGAATTTGACCGTATCAAAAAATTGATTACAGGTGCGTAGCAAGCTATCCCTTTTAACTTTTCTATTTATAGTATCAGGTTTTTGCTATGCGCAAGAAGAGGAACCAACCGTACCTACAGTGGTAACGGATAGCGTACCAGAAATACGTGAGAATGAAGTTGTGGTGATCAATGATTCTGTTGCATTAAAAAAAACAGAACGGGAATTTAAGCCCTTAGCGCCAAGTAAAGCCGCTTTTTATTCCGCATTGGTTCCCGGACTAGGTCAAGTCTACAATAAAAAATATTGGAAAGTACCTCTAGTTTATGGTGCCATAGGTGGAAGTATATATGCTTACACTTGGAACAATGACAATTATCAAAGCTTTAGAACTGCATTTAAAAGAAGGTTGGCCGGTTTTACGGACGATGAATATTATGATATCAACAATGATAATTTACCGGGTGATCCACCAGATTTAGATCAAGATGACCTGGAATATCAACAGGAACGGTTTCAAAGTGACCGCGACCTGTGGTTGGTAGTTGCCATTGGCATGTATGCGTTGAATATTGTGGATGCCAATGTAGATGCACATTTAAAACAATTTAATATTGACGATGATTTAAGTATAGATTTTGAACCTTACTTTGACTTAAATCAGGTGACCAACAGCCCAAATTACGGTATGGCCCTAATTATAAAATTTTAAGAATGAGAATCGCACTTTTTGGATATGGGAAAATGGGCAAGATGATAGAGCAGATAGCTTTATCTCGTGGTCATGAAATTGCGGCAAGAATTGATGAAAATACAGGTCAAATTGATTTTGGCGCCATGGATGTGGCAATAGATTTTAGCATGCCCAATGCCGCCTATAACAATATTAGCACCTGTTTGAACAATAATATCCCAGTCATATCCGGTACTACAGGATGGTTGGATCGCTATGATGATGCAGTGTCACTTTGCAATAAGAACAATGGTGCATTCATTTATGCATCTAACTTTAGTTTAGGGGTGAACATTTTTTTTGAACTGAATAACTATTTGGCAAAAATGATGCAAAACCTCCCCGAGTATAAAGTTTCCATTGAGGAAATCCATCACACTCAAAAATTAGATGCCCCAAGTGGTACAGCCATAACTTTGGCAGAAGGTATTATTGAAAATTCTGACTATGGGCAATGGAAGTTAGACGAGGATACCCAAGGTACAATACCGATAACGGCAAAAAGAATTGGCCAAACACCGGGTACACATACTATAGATTATACTAATAACATAGATAGCATTGAGATAAAGCATACTGCCCATAACAGGGAAGGATTTGCGCTTGGTGCAGTAACCGCTGCGGAATGGATTGTTGGCAAAAAAGGTGTATTTTCCATGCGCGATGTGTTAAACCTTGGTTAAAAAACGTAACAATAGATAGTTGTAAAGACTGATGGATCATTGATGCCTTACACTGTGGTTAGCAGTGGGTCTTGATCATAAAAACAAAACATATGAATGCAACCCAGTGGATAATTTTTATTTTAATTGTTCAAGTCATACATTTTTTAGGCACTTGGAAACTTTACGTCAAAGCAGGAAGAAAAGCTTGGGAGGCAGCAGTTCCCGTATATAATGCAATAGTGTTGATGCAAATTATCAAAAGACCTAAGTGGTGGGTTATTTTGCTTTTCATACCTATTATCAATCTATTGATGTTCCCGGTAATTTGGGTGGAGACCATTAGAAGTTTTGGAAGAAACAGTACGTTGGAGACATGGATAGTAATAGGTACCCTTGGTTTCTATATTTATTACGTAAACTATTCCTTGGAAGTATCCTATATTCAAGATCGCAGCTTACAACCTAAGACAGCAACGGGAGAATGGATAAGTTCCATACTATTTGCTATTGTGGCCGCTACATTGGTTCACACTTATTTTATACAGCCCTACGTAATACCTACGGGCTCGTTGGAGCGTACATTGCGCATTGGTGATTTCCTTTTTGTAAGTAAGTTTCATTATGGGGCAAGAACACCAATGACAACGGTTGCAGCACCTATGGTGCATGACACCTTGCCCATATTGGGAACACCTTCATATTTAAAAAAACCACAACTACCCTATTTTAGGCTGCCCGGTTTTACCAAGGTAGACCGTAATGATATTGTAGTATTCAGTTGGCCGGCAGATACGGTCCGTGTATTCTTTAAAAAAGAAAAAGGGGTAAAAAAACCAATTGATAAAAAATCAAATTATGTAAAACGTTGTGTAGGACTCCCAGGGGATTCGTTGGAAGTACGTAATGGCTATGTATTTATAGATGGCAAACAATTGGAATTACCTGGAAGTGCCAAACCACAGTTTGATTATACCATTTATAGTGCTAAAGGAGTTTCTTCCAGATTACTGTTGCAAAAAGGTATAACCAGTTTTACCCGTAAGTACATTTCAGGACCCATAAATCAAGAGCAGGTCAATGGGTTACAAGGTTATGTGGTAGGCTTTAATCAATCCGCCAATGGGCAAATAGAATTATATACCGGTAGTTCAGGGATACCGGCCAATGTAATTTCCAATTATAGACTATCCTTGAAAGAAGTAACGGATCGGGAACGAACCATCCCCTTGACCGCTGATATGGTAAGGGCACTTAAGTCAGATTCTAGCATAGATTCTGTGGTTCAAAATGTCCAGCCAAAAGGTAAAAGAGGAACCAATTTATTTCCACAGAGTACGGACTATCCCTGGAACTATAGTCAAATGGGACCAATTTATATTCCTAAAAAAGGTGCTACTGTAGATTTAAATTTAAAAGTATTACCGCTCTATAAAAAAATAATAAGGGAGTATGAAGGCAACGAAATATCCGTTGCAGGAAATCAGATTAGTATTAACGGCACACCAACAGACACCTATACCTTTCAGCAAGATTATTATTGGATGATGGGTGATAATAGGGACCATTCAGAAGACAGTAGGGCTTGGGGCTATGTACCTGAAAACCATATTGTAGGCACCCCTATCTTCATTTGGATGAGCTTTGATAATTTTGTCGATGCAAATGGAAACCCGAATAAAATATGGAAATGGAAACCTAGATGGGACCGCATATTCACCACCGTTAACGGTGAAGGACAACCACAATCCTATTTCAAATATTTCTTGATTCTTTTAGGCGTTTATTTTGTTGGAAATTGGTTCTGGAAACGAAAAAAATCAAAATAGGTATAAATAAGTAGTTTAGGCGACTGTAAAGTAACTACTTGATCATTATAAATATACTTTGACGTAATTAAAAATATATAATGAAGATGAAACTAATTCATCCTACATATTTTCCCAATATCCATACATTTAGTTTTATCGCAAATGAAAGTATCTGCTGGGAACTAGAGGATAATTACCAAAAGCAGACTTTTAGGAACAGGACATATATTTCTACGGATCGCGGAAAACATATTTTAAGCATACCAATTGTTCATGTAGGGAAAGAATTTGGAAGACAACGCTATAAGTCCGTGGCATTGGACCACACCTATCCTTGGCAACGCCAACATTGGAGAACATTGGAAACAGCTTATAGAACCTCTCCTTTTTTTGAATTCTATGAAGATGAGATAAGACCGCTATACACCCAGCCTTTTGATTTGTTGATGGATTTTAACTTAAAGACTATAGAAGTAATATTAGATTGCCTTCAATTACAAATGCCCTCAGAAACAACCAGCTCTTACGAAGACAAACCTGCTTTATACGAAGACTTTAGGTTTTTGGTAAATGCCAAATTAGACCATGATCTACATTTTGAACCTTACACCCAGGTTTTTGGCGATCGGCATGGGTTTATCCCTAATTTAAGCATATTGGACCTCTTATTTAATTTGGGTCCAAATGCACTGAGTTATTTGAAGCAAGGTATTTTGCCTAAAACACATGGTTAGATTTATTGCCCACTACGGCATACATTTTATAGTACCCTTAGTTATCGCCTTTTATTTTTATAAGGAAAATAGATTACTGGCTACGCTTGTTCTTTTATCAGGAATACTTATTGATCTTGATCACGTTTTGGCCACCCCAATGTTTCAGGCAAATAGATGCAGTATAGATTTTCATCCGTTGCACAGTTATATTGCCATTGCTATTTATATATTGTTATTTACGTTTAAAAAAACTAGAATTTACGGTCTGGCGCTTCTACTGCATATTCTGGCAGATACGGTAGATTGCCTTTTTATTCGTGACCAATTTTAATCGTAGCCATAATAGGCTCATGATCAGAGAGATTTATTTCATAATTATGATGAGACAGTACTTCATAGACGGGGTCTACGAGAATAAAATCTATCCTAAAAGGAAATTTCCAAAAATTAATGGTTTTGCCATATCCATTTCCCTTTTTCAAAAAAGTATCGTTTAAACTACCCTTTATGGTAAAATACGAATTGGAAAATTGCGTATTATTAAAATCTCCGCAGACAATTATAGGATATGGACTTTTATTGATAAGGCCGCGCACAATAGTAGATTGCTGTTGTTGCTTGGAGAAAGAGTTTCGTAGTCTTACGAACAATTTATCCGATCGTTCCCTCTTAATATTGGAAGGTCTTATGTTTAAGGATTCTAAATGTAAATTATAGACCCTAATAGTATCTTTTTGAACTATAACATCTGCATAAACCGCACTGTTAGACGACTCGGGAAACTCTATTATTTCCTTATTGATGATCTTGTGTTTTGAATAAATTGCCTGAATTACCTTATCCTCGTCAACATCAAAATTAAAATCAACATATTTATACGGGTATTCTTCAAAAAAGTGCGACCGTATTTTTCTATAATCGAACTCTTGAAAACAAACAATATCCGGATTCTCTCGTTGTATAAATTTTACTATGGTATCCCCAGCCGTACTCTTCCACTCATCTTCCTTTCCCCTAAACCCTAAACTATTAAAACTCATAATGGATAGGGTATTAGAAGTATCTTCCACTTCCTCAATGCTATTGAATACTACAAAAGTATCCAAAGCAAAATATCCATAAATCAGGACCGAGAGCGATAATAGCATTCTAATATTGAACTTAAAAAGCCAATAAAGAAAAAACAGCATATTCACGAATACCAAAACCGGTACGGCCAAACTTACAAAAGCCAAACTTGCTGATGCTGTATATGGTACAATACATGCCAGCAATAGAATGAGGAAAAAAATCATGTTTAAAGCAAACATGATCTTAGCGAAAATTGAAGATATTCGCATATACTAATTTTCTTTGCCCGCTTTAAATAAAAAATCCTTTTCTGCTTTGGAAAGGCTCTCATATCCGGACTTACTGATTTTATCCAAAATGGCATCTATTTTTTTCTGATGCGTTTTTTTGTCATAATCCTGAGAAGACCCAAAGTTAGAAGTTCTCTTCTTGTTTTTATAAACCGTTTTCATAGGGGCTTTTTTACCTGTGGTCTTGAACACGTTGACCACATTGTCCATTAATTTTGAAAAACCGGAACCTATATCCGTACCTTTCAATAACTGACTGGCATAAAAATATCCTAGAAATGCACCTCCCAAATGTGCTAAATGTCCACCGGAATTACTTATGGGCAACTGAATCAGGTCCAAGAGAACCACTCCGGCACCTACCATCCAAAGCTTTACGTTAAAAAAAATGAGTCTAACTTCTTGATTTGGCAAATAGGTGCAAATAAAAATAAGAACCGCACTGGCCCCCGCAGAAGCCCCTATCAAATATGCATTGGTATTAAAAAAAGCAGGAAATATATTGTAACCAAGTACAAAAGTAAGCCCTCCTAGAATGACCCCCAACAGGTATACCGTTAAAAAACGCTTGGCATCAAAAAGGTTAAGGAATATTCTACCAACAAAATATATGAGCAACATGTTCCAGAACAGATGGCCAATGCCTCCATGAAAAAATGAATAGGTAATGATGGACCATGGCTGGTAAACAATATCCATCAAGTTATTGGGTAGCTCAAACCATTGTACAATGCTATTTTTAGAAATCCCCAATAAAAAAGGTACAAGTCCGTTGACGACAAAGACCAGTACATTTATGGCAATAAGCTTTTCAGCTACGTTTAATCTACTCCATTGATATCTTATATCCGGTTGTGCCATAATTTAATTCCACCTATTGTTATTAAATTGATTTTTTTTCCAGTACCACATCATTAGGAAGCCGAACAATGCCCCACCTACGTGGGCAAAATGTGCAATACCTTGACCAAACAAACTATAGCCCGTTACCCCAGAAAATAAATCTAAAGCTATTAAAACCGGAATAAAGAACTTGGCCTTAATTGGTACTGGTAAAAACAATAAAAATAGTTCACTGTTAGGGTAAGACATACCAAAGGCCACCAAAACTCCATAGATGGCCCCAGAAGCTCCGACTACTGGAGTATTAAAGGCTCCCAAAAAGTTATCTATGGTAGATTTACCTGCAATCTCATACCATTGCGTACTATACTGCCCACTATTGATAATTTCCAGAATATTACTTTCAGTCAACCCTGCACTCAAAAGGGCGTTCATACCCGCATTGTAATAATAATAATTGACACCTATATGAATCAAGGCCGCTCCAAGTCCTGCTGAGATATAAAAGAACAAAAACTTGTTTCTACCCCACATACGCTCCAAAGGTGAACCAAATGCATACAATGCATAGATGTTGAATAAAATATGCATAAACCCACCATGCATAAACATGTGGGTAACAATTTGCCATAATTGAAAATGGTCGTTCTTAGGAAAATACAGCGAAAACCACTCGTACATTTGGTCTCCGTACATATTCGTTGCAATAAAAAACAGTACGTTTATTATTAGCAAATGTTTAATGGTCTCGGTTAATCTACCCATTTATATAAATTTTCGTTCTATATCGTTCTCTGTAATCATTATATATACTTTCTTATTAAACGGGCTCAAGGTAGATTCCTTACAGGCGAACAAGTCATTGACCAGTTTTTGCTGTGAAAATTCATCCAAGGTTTCTCCCGTTTTTACGGATAGCGTTTTGGCCAATGTTTTTGCCAACATATCACTTTGTGAAAAACTATCTCCTGGAACTTCCTGCTGAAAATCTGACATAAGCTGCTCCATGATCATCTGCACCTCGCTTTCTGCTACCAGTACAGGAACACCCTTAATTTCCACACCTTCATTGGACACCTCTCCAAATACAAAACCAACTGTACAAAGGTTATCCTTTATCTCATCTAATATTTCTATTTCACTTGGTGTAAACGACAAGGTCAAGGGAAACAACAACTGTTGGCTTACCGCTTCCTTTATGGTAATGTTCTTTAAAAAATTCTCATATAATACCCGCTGGTGAGCCCTGCTTTGGTTGATGACCACCATACCGGATTTGATAGTGGTAATAATATACTTTTTCCGTAACTGAAACGTGTGGGTCACATGGTCCGCCACTTCATTATCAGATTCAAAAATACTACTGTTCACAACTTCAGATTCAAATTCCAAAGTACTATTATTACTGCTAGGATGATTTACGGCGACCTCTAGACCGGCGTACAGGTTTTCCCAACCCTTGGCACTTGTTTTAGTGTAATTTCCAGAAGTACTGCCTTTAGATTTTTTGACCTCTTCAAACGGATTAAACGAAGCATCTACGACAACTTGTGGAATACCAACTTTTTTACCTTTGTATGCATATGGAGTTTCCAAATTCTGGTCCTGCTCAAAATCAAGTGCAGGTATAACGTTAAATTGGCCCAAACTATGTTTCACCGCAGATTTTAGCATAGCGTAAAGAGTGTGCTCATCGTCAAACTTCACTTCGGTTTTAGTAGGATGAATATTAATATCTATGGTACCGGGATCAACCTCTAAATTTAAAAAATAACCAGGATGCGTACCCGGTCGTATCAACCCTTCAAACGCACCTAAAATGGCATGGTGCAGATACGGACTTTTTATAAAGCGATTATTGGCAAAAAAGAACTGTTCTCCCCTACTCTTTTTGGCAAATTCAGGTTTCTGAATATAACCCGATATTTTTACCACCTGTGTATCCTCTTCTACAGGCACTAACTTTTCGTCTGTTTTCCTGCCGAATATATGGACAATACGCTTTCTAAAATCATTGCCGGGCAATTGAAAAACATCACTGCCATTATTGTAAAAACTGAATGCAACTTGAGGATGCGCCAATGAAATTCTATGAAACTCGTCTGTAATATGCCTATACTCTACCTGATCGGATTTAAGGAAATTACGTCTGGCGGGAATATTGAAAAACAAGTTTTTAACCAACATGGAGGTACCCCTAGGGGCCACCACCACTTCCTGAGCTACGACCTTGGAACCCTCTATTTTAATTTTGGTGCCTATTTCATCATCTTCAGTCTTGGTAAGCATCTCTACATGTGCGATTGCCGCAATAGAAGCGAGTGCTTCTCCCCTAAAACCTTTTGTGTGCAAATTAAATAAGTCCTCTGCCTTCTGGATTTTAGATGTGGCATGGCGTTCAAAACTCAACCTGGCATCCGTACCGCTCATACCTTTACCATTATCAACTACCTGAATCAAAGTCTTACCCCCATCCTTAATAATAAGTTTTATTTCAGTGGCGCCTGCATCTATGGCATTCTCCAACAACTCCTTGACTACGGATGATGGGCGCTGAACCACTTCTCCTGCAGCAATTTGGTTCGCTACATGGTCTGGTAATAATCTAATAATATCGGCCATTATTAAGAAAAGAAAATTGAGAGTTCAAAATCAATAATATAGAGAAAAATAAGTATGAGAACCGCCAAAATTACGGCCATTCTTATTTTAATGTTCCGATCACCCTTTCTTTTGGTATCTTCAAGTGCACTATTGATTTTATTTTTAAGTCCCCTAGAAGTTTGTAAGGTACTTCTAAACTGATCGAACTTTGGTTCTATTTTGTAGGGGTTGGCTTTATCCTTGTTATCGTAATACCTAGGATTATATTCAAACTGCCTGTTTTTTCGTAACCTCGTTATTTTACTCAACATCCCCATAATACCAAAGTTACTTAAAATAGAAAAATAGCACCCTAAAGGAATGCCAAAATTTGTTAACAGCTATACGGACTGTTGACTAATCTATAATCAATGAGGTAAATAAACAGAAAAACCCTAGTTTCCTAGAACAGCCATTTTAATGGCGGCTATGGCAGCCTCAGTACCTTTATTGCCATGTTTTCCACCACTGCGATCAATGGATTGTTGTATGTTATTATCCGTAAGTACACAGAAAATAACGGGTACATCCATTAAAACATTCAGGTCCTTAATTCCTTGGGCGGTTGCATCACATACGAAATCAAAATGTTTGGTCTCACCCTGTATTACGCTGCCTATGGCAATAACCACGTCTACTTTTTGTGTTTGGATCATTTTTTTTGCACCAAAGGTAAGTTCAAAACTACCTGGAACATTCCACCGTAAAATATCCGTTTTCATTGCCCCACAATCTAACAACGCCTCCATGGCACCCGAAAAAAGTCCTTCCGTAATTTGGGAATTCCATTCAGAAACAACAATCCCAAACCGAAGTCCTTTCGCGTTTGGGATTGTTGCTTTATCGTAAACTGATAAATTTTTATTGATCGTAGCCATTATGCACCACTTTTAGCCATTCCTATAAATGCATCGATACTACCGGCATTTTCAGATTTTGGATACTCGTCCTTTATTCTTTGGAAAAAGCCCAAAGCTTTGTCCTTATCACCCATTTCAAGAGCGGTAACACCTGCCTTGTAAAGAAATTTTGGGGTAGTATAATCATTGGTACTATGGGCCACTGCGGCTTCATAATATCCCAAGGCATCTTCCGGCTGATCCAATTGCATAAAGGCATCACCCAATCCGCCTTTGGCAAGTGCCCCCAATATGGCATCATCGGAACTGAAGTTTTCCAAATAATTGATTGCCTCTTGGTATTTGTTCATATTCAAATAGGACATACCGGCACCGTAGTTTGCCAAGTTTGCAGCTTGGGTACCACTATATTCCTCTATAATATCCTTAAAGCCGTACTTACCTTCTGCACCTTCCAAAGCCAATGTAAACAATGAATCTTTGGCAGTTGTACTGGTCAACGCCTGATCAAAGTATTGCTGGGGATAATACATTTCGTTAGCTGCACTGGTCTCCTTTGGTTTTACCACAAATTGACTGTAGGCCAAATATCCCAAAACACTAATTGCAATAACCCCTATAGCACCCAATATATAATTTTGGTTTCTAGAAACCCACTCCTCTGACCTTGAAGCCCCTTCGTCCAAGGAACTAAATACTTCTGCGGTAGTACTTTCTTGCTCATCGAATTCTTGCTTTTCAGCCTTTGTTTCAGGTTTGTATCCTCTTTTCTTATATGTAGCCATCTCTAATTTTATTGGTCGCGCAAAAATAAAGTTTTTATTGAAATCCAATGGTGTATTTATTCGTTATTTTTGGATATTATAGGGTAGTTATCGCCTAATAAATCCCAAATTCAAGAATTTTAATGTTACTGAGACAATTATCATTAATCAATTATAAAAATTTCGAATCAAAAGAATTAGTGTTCGATGCTAAGATTAATTGTTTTGTGGGTGATAATGGGGTTGGCAAAACCAATATTCTGGATGCCATTTATCATTTATCCTTTGGTAAAAGTTATTTTAACCCTGTTTCCTCCCAAAATATAAAACATGGCACCGATTTTTTCGTCATTGACGGATTATTTGAAAAAGACGACCGTGAAGAAAAGATCGTTTGCAGCTTAAAGAAGAACAATAAAAAAATAATTAAACGTAATGGCAAAGCCTATGACCGTTTTTCCGACCATATTGGTTTTTTGCCTTTGGTCATAATTTCCCCGGCAGACCGTGACCTCATTGTTGAGGGAAGTGATACGCGCAGGAAATTTATGGACGGGGTCATATCACAATCTGACAAGGGATATCTTCAACACTTGATCAATTATAATAAGATATTGTCCCAGCGCAATGCACTCCTAAAGTATTTTGCGGCCAACAGAACCTTCAATAAGGACACATTAGCAGTATATAACGAGCAACTTGCCGCGTATGGTACCGCTATCTTTGAAAAGAGAACAGCGTTTATAGAAACTTTTATTCCCATCTTTCAGGAGCAGTATAGGGCAATTACCGGTGGCAACGAACATGTAAGGCTCACCTATAACAGTAAGCTTTTGGATAATGGACTAATTGATCTATTGGAAAAAAACCTGGATAAGGACAGAGCGCTACAATATACGAGCGTAGGTATACACAAGGACGACCTTAACTTTGAGATCAACGAATATCCTATTAAGAAATTTGGGAGCCAAGGACAACAAAAATCATATTTGATCGCCCTTAAATTTGCCCAATTTCATTTTATGAAATCGCAAAGTAATACTGCCCCGATCTTAATTTTGGATGATATTTTCGATAAATTGGACGAGCATCGTGTTGCACATATTATATCTTTGGTTAACAATGAAAATTTTGGCCAGATTTTTATAAGCGACACCCATGCTGATCGAACGGAGGATGTGGTAAAAAAAATTCATCAGTCCTATAAAATCTTTAAATTATAAACATGCGGTATATAGCGTTACTAACATTGTTTCTAGCAACTTCCTGCAGCACCGCCGTGGATACCAAGGACCTTCCAAACTTAAATGGTTATTGGGAAATTAAGGAAGTACGCTTTACCGATGGCACAAAAAAGGAATATAAGGTTAACAGTATGGTAGATTATATTACGCTAGATAGCTTAAACGGTTTTCGTAAAAAAGTACAGCCAAAATTTGATGGTTCTTTTGTAACCTCCAATGATGCAGAGGCGTTCAAGATCCTTATACAGAACGATTCCATTTTTATGGAATACAATAATGACCTTACCCATTGGCGAGAAGCTTTACTTTCAATTAGCCAAGATTTTTTTTCCGTTAGGAACGAAGAAGGCATTATTTATCATTATCAAAGATTTGAACCAATAAACATTACACCATAATGTCAAAAAGACAAAACGATAACCTATCAATGAAAGAGGCCCTTTCCGCTTTTATCCAGAAAAACAAATTGGAAAAAGGAATGGATAAGGTGAATGCAAAGGATGCATGGGTGAGGTTAATGGGTAACGGGGTAAATAATTACACTACCGCTGTTGAACTCAGGAACGAAACACTTTATATATCGCTCTCCTCTTCCGTTCTGCGTGAAGAACTAAGTTTGGGAAAATCCAAAATCATTACCATGATGAACGAGGAATTGGGAAAAGAACTTATAAAAAAATTGATCTTACGGTAAAAGATTGTTTGACCTTAAACCATTATCAAATCTTATTAAAACAAAAGAACCGGCCTAATAGGCCGGTTCTTTTGTTTATAACCAATTTATATACTTAGTAAATTTCCCTTCCTGAAAAGTGAAATGCACCTTCTATTGCTGCATTCTCATCACTATCAGAACCATGGACCGCATTTTCTGCAATATCCGTAGCGAACAATTTACGAATGGTACCCTCTGCTGCCTCCGCAGGATTGGTTGCACCTATCAATGCCCTAAAATCTTCCACTGCATTTTCTTTCTCCAAAATGGCGGCAACAATTGGTCCTCTGGTCATAAATTCAACCAATTCACCAAAGAAAGGACGCTCTCTATGTATACCATAAAATTCTTGCGCATCCCTTAAGCTAAGTTGCGTATATTTCATGGCCACTATTTTAAATCCAGAAGCGGTAATCTTTTCCAATATAGCCCCTATATGTCCATTTTCAACGGCATCTGGCTTAATCATAGTAAATGTTCTATTCGTACTCATATCTTAATTTTTGCGCAAAAATACATTTTTCCCCATAACTGACAACTATTCAAAAGACTTGTTCCATTTTCTCGAGCACCACTCCACCGTCACCAACAATCTGAAAATCAATCTTTTTTGCTTTAAAATTGAAATTTAAAAGACCAAAACTTTCCGTAAAAATAACCTTGCCTACCCTATAAGGGTTTGGTTCTCCCGTAAAACCTCTATAAGTATGGGTAAGACCACTACTTGTAAAATCTATAAGCGGATACTCCATTCCGTCAAGGCTTTTTCTTGAAAATTCAGATATGTGTCTATCACCGGACAATAGGACAACCCCTTTGGCCTTGGACTTAACGATAGTTTGCTCCAAACGGTCTACTTCATGGGGAAAGTTCCCCCAAGTTTCAAAACCATGCTCCCGTGAGAGAAATTGAATACTGCTTACGATAATATTAAAATCGGCTTTGGAATGGAGCAGTTCATTTTCTAACCACACCCATTGCCCTTCTCCCAAAATAGTCCCGATACCATATTCATTAGGTTTAATACGTTTCTTCGTTTCATGGTCAGGGGTCAAAGGGGTTCTAAAGTATCGGGTATCCAAAATAATGATCTTAATGCTGCCCTGATCCATATTAAAATCCTTGGTACGGAAGACCCCTTTTTGGGTTCTTAACGGACTTTGCATAGGAACACGCATAAAGTTCCAAAATTCTTGTTGACTTTTATCTTTAGAGGTATATTCTAAGCCCCCATCGTTTAAACCGTAATCATGGTCGTCCCATGTGCCCAAAACCTCTGTGACATTGACCAGTTTGCTATAACCAGGTACGGCTTGTTGGGCATCATACATTGCACGCAATAAGGACATATCATCTGTATCCGCATAAATATTATCTCCACCCCAAATCCAAACATTAGGCTTAGAATCAACTATATCGTCCCATAATAAATTGGGTAGTTCTGTCTTATTGCAGGAACCAAAGGCCAAAGTGAAATCTACCTCATGTGCGGAGTCTACCACCCCATGCTTAGGTGCAGAGCAAGATAGAATCAAGACCGCTATTAAATAACTTAGCGTTTTTTTCATGTCATAAATTTATGGATAAGTAAAATTAAACGATTCCATTTAAAGCCTATATTATTAAATTGTATCTTTGCCGCCATGAATTTAGAGCACCTAAACGCCCTTAAACAGTTACTTTCCACACCAAGGAAAATTGCGATTATACCCCATAAAAATCCGGATGGTGATGCCATAGGTTCAACCTTGGCGCTCTGGCATTATGTAATTAATAAAGGTCATAATGCCAGTATCGTTTCACCCAACGATGCTCCAAAATTTTTAAAATGGATGCCCGGAGCGGATAAAATCCTAAATTTTGAAAAAAAGAATACCCAAGCCAAATCATGTATTGGAGCGGCAGACGTAATCTTCACATTGGATTTCAACCACTTGGGACGTGTTGGGCAAATGAGCGAACTATTGGAAGAATCATCCGCTACATTCGTAATGGTTGACCACCATCAAGAACCATCGGATTATGCCAAAATCATGTATTCCGATGTAACCATGAGCTCCACTTGTGAAATGGTATATCATCTTATAGGACTTTTGGGCGACGTAGACCAAATTACTACAGAAATGGCCAATTGCATCTATACCGGTATCATGACCGATACCGGGTCGTTTAAATTTGCTGCAACAACAAGTAATACGCATAGAGTGGTCGCGGATTTAATGGACAGAGGTGCAGAAGGCACAGAAATTCACCATCGCATTTACGACACCAATTCACCCAGTAGATTACATTTACTAGGATGTGCCTTGAAAAACATGGTGATTTTGGAAGAGTACCATACCGCTTATATCACCTTAAGCCAAGAAGAGTTGGATAAGTACAACTATCAAAAAGGAGACACCGAAGGTTTTGTAAACTATGGGTTAACCTTGGACGGCATTAATTTTGCCGTAATTTTTATTGAAAACAAGGAGGAAGGCATATTGAAAATATCTTTTAGGTCGGTAGGTGATTTTTCCGTGAACGATTTTGCAAGAAAACACTTTAATGGAGGCGGCCATACCAATGCCGCTGGAGGAAAGAGTGAAGATTCCATTGAAGATACTATCAAATATTTTACTTCGTTATTACCACAATACCAGAATCAATTACAGTCATGAGAGTAGTTTTTTTAGCATTACTTTTAATACTTGTATATAGCTGCAATGGGCCCGAGCCAAGAAAACCTGTACAGACAAAAAGCGGCAGTTTTTTTAAGGCTTCAATAGAAAGAAGCAGAAAATTATTGGAAAAAGAAGAAATAAAGATCCAGCAACTTATTAAAGCGGATTCATTAAAACATTATACCCATAGTTCATCTGGATCTTGGTATACCTACTTGGCCGTTAACGATACCACGGACTATACCCCACAAACAGATGATATCGTAGTCTTCAATTATGATGTATTAACCTTGGACAATGACACTATTTATTCTAAAAAAGACATCGGTGTAGTTACCTACAAAGTAGATAAACAGGAACTTTTTCAAGGCCTTAGGGATGCCGTCAAGCTATTAAAGGAAAATGAGCGTGCCACATTTCTTTTTCCATCATCCTTGGCATTTGGTTATCATGGTGACGAAAACAAGATTGGCAGCAATGTTCCCATAAAATCTACAATAACAATTTTACAAATAGAAAAACAACAGGAAAATTAAAATGAATATTATGATTAAGAACATGTATATAATTGCAGTTGTTGGGCTAGTTATGGCCAGCTGCAATACTAGTAAAAGAGCAGATTTGGGCGATGGTCTTTTTGCTGATATAAAAACCAATAAAGGAGATATCATTGTTAGGTTAGAGCAGGAAAAAACACCTATAACGGTAGCCAATTTTGTTTCCCTTGCAGAAGGTAAAAATCCGTTTGTCAGTGAGCAGTACAAAAACAAAAAATTCTATGACAGTTTAACATTCCATAGAGTAATGAAAGATTTTATGATCCAGGGAGGGGACCCATTAGGAAACGGGCAAGGCAATCCTGGATACCGTTTTATTGATGAGTTCAATGACTCACTGGTTCATGATAAAAAAGGAATACTCTCCATGGCCAATTCTGGCCCTTCTACCAATGGCAGTCAATTTTTTATAACCCATAAGGCAACACCTTGGCTGAACAACAAGCATTCCGTTTTTGGCGAAGTGGTGGAAGGTTTGAACATTGTTGACTCTATTGCCAATGTTCCTGTAGGAGCAGGGAACAAACCCATAGAACCCGTAACAATGAATACTATAGAGATTATCAGAAATGGTAAGGAAGCACGTAAGTTCGATGCCGTAGAGGTCATGACCAACTATTTTGACAACGAAGAGGAAAGACTAGCGGCCATAGAAAAGGAAAAAGCTGAAAAATTGGCGGAAGTACAAAAAATAAAAGCTGAATTTGCCTCTCAAATAGAAGCACAAAAAGCAAAAGCAACGGCATTGGCATCTGGTCTAAAGGTTTTGACATTGAACGAAGGTTCTGGAGATAAACCAAAAGTTGGCCAAAAAGTAAATGTAATGTATGCAGGTTACTTAATGGACGGTACCTTGTTTGATAGTAATTATGTGGAAATTGCCAAAAAATACGGCACCTTTGATTGGAACAGGGAACAAGCTGGTGGTTACATGCCAATTCCTATGGATTATTCACCGGAATCCCGTTTGATTGCTGGTTTCAGGGAAGGCTTATTGACCATGAACGTAGGTGATAAAGTACGTTTGTTCATACCTTCACATTTGGGCTACGGAGCTCAAGGTGGTGGTCCCATCCCTGCAAATGCAGATTTGGTGTTCGATGTTGAGATTACAGGAGTAGTAGAATAAAAATTTACAAAGACCAATATAATCGGTAACTTTATACAGATATGTATAGAGCAATTCATTTACCG
Organism: Maribacter confluentis; assembly: GCF_030505015.1. Classification (NCBI taxonomy): domain Bacteria; kingdom Pseudomonadati; phylum Bacteroidota; class Flavobacteriia; order Flavobacteriales; family Flavobacteriaceae; genus Maribacter; species Maribacter confluentis. The sequence goes on along the minus strand of NZ_JAUKUC010000001.1, from coordinate 3,718,801 downwards.
ATTGTATTGGTTCTTTTTTTAAGCATCAATTTATCATGCGCCTCTAAAAATGAAATTGGAGCCGCGCCAAATTCCAACCAAGAACAATCCACCTCCACACCTACCGGCACCAATGAGGTGAATGAAAAAGAGTCTTTTGTATCCCTTCATGGACAATTGCGCGTAGAAGGTAATAAAATTGTGGATGAGTATGGAAATGCCGTACAATTAAGAGGCATGTCTTTTTTCTGGAGTCAATGGATGGGCAAATACTATACTCCCGAAACTGTTTCATGGTTAAAGGAAGATTGGCAATGTACCGTGGTAAGGGCTGCAATGGGCATTGAAGATTCTGAAGGCTATATAACCAATCCACAAGCCGAAAAAGACAAAATTTTTACCATTATAGATGCAGCAATAGCCAATGGAATCTATGTTATTGTAGATTGGCATAGTCATCATGCAGAGGATTATGAAGATGAGGCCAAACTATTTTTTACCGAAATAGCACAGAAATATGGAGCCCGCCCAAATATAATTTATGAACTGTACAATGAACCCTTGGACGTTTCTTGGATTAATGTTCTTAAGCCATATCATGAAGCGGTCATAACGGAAATAAGAAAATATGATCCGGATAATATTGTCATCTGCGGTACCAGAAATTGGTCACAACAGGTAAATGAAGTCATAGGCAATGAAATTGAAGATGATAATGTAGCCTACACATTGCACTACTATGCCTCATCGCATAAACAGGACTTACGTGATATAGCCCAAAGCGCGCTGGACAATGATATTGCCTTATTTGTTACGGAGTTCGGCACTACGGATTATTCGGGTGATGGATTTATTGATGTACAAGAAACCAATACCTGGTGGAAGTTTTTAGATGACAATGCTATTTCCTGGTGCAATTGGTCTATAGCGGATAAAAACGAAAATTCTGCAGCATTACAGCCAAATGCAAGTACCAGTGGTCAATGGCCAGATAGTGCAATTACCCAAAGTGGCCGGTTAGTACGTGAAGAATTAAGAAATAAAAATCCTAAGTTTCAATAACCCTTTAAAAGATTTTCTTTTGGTTTATCTATGATCTATGGGGTACGCCGTAAGATTTCCTGTAAAAATTTCCAAAACTTCTGAACCGAACCAATATGAACACGTTCATCTGGGGAATGCGCCCCTAAAATGGTAGGCCCAAAACTAATCATATCAATCTCTGGGTAATTCTGTCCTAAAATACCACATTCCAAACCTGCATGGCAGGCTACCACCCTAGGCTCATGCTGAAATAAATTGGTATATGTCTCTTTTGCTATAGCCAATATGCGTGAATTTGGATTAGGGTTCCAACCAGGGTAGGAACCACTGTAGGCTACTTCAAATCCAGCCAATTCAAAAACCGAACGCAAGGAATTTGCCAAATCCAATTTAGCGGAATCCACAGATGAACGCGTTAAACAGCCCACCAAGATTTCACCATCCTTGACCATTACCTTGGCTATGTTATTGGAAGTTTCCACCAATCCTTCTATTGTGGCACTCATGGCGTAAACTCCATTGGTTGCTCCATATAATGCTTTTATCAATTTTCCCTGCGCACCAAGGCCCATGACCATTTTGGCCGGCTTAACTTCCGCAAGGGATATTTCCAATTCAGGTTCCTGGGCAAGTAACTCGTTTTTGATTGCTTTTGAAATTTCATTGAATTTTGCAGTAAAGTCGCCAACGGGCTTTTTACCAATATTTAAAATACACGTACTTTCCCTTGGTATTGCATTACGTAAACTTCCTCCTTCTAAATATGCAATACGCATATTATAAGGCAAAACTACGTACAATAGGCGGTTCATAATTTTATTGGCGTTGCCCAACCCCTTTACTATATCCATTCCACTATGTCCACCCTTAAGACCTTTAACAGAAATTTGATAGCCAATATCTCCGTGCACACTAGATTTTTGATTGTAGTTTCTGGTTGCCGTAACATCTATACCTCCGGCACAACCAATATCTATCTCATCATCTTCTTCCGTATCAAGGTTTAATAGAATTTCACCTTTTAGGACACCACCTTTTAATCCAAACGCTCCGGTCATTCCCGTTTCCTCATCTATGGTAAATAAGGCTTCCAGAGGCGGATGTTCAATAGTATTGCTCTCCAGTAAGGCCATTATAGCGGCAACGCCCATTCCATTATCCGCTCCTAGTGTGGTTCCCTTGGCTTTTACCCATTCTTGGTCAATGAACATTTCTATACCTTGGGTTTCAAAATTAAATTGGGTATCGGTATTTTTCTGATGCACCATATCCAAATGGCTTTGTAGGGTAACCATTTTCCTATTCTCAAACCCCAAAGTAGCGGGTTTTCTAATGATCACGTTACCAATTTCATCCGAGAAGGTTTCCAGCCCCAATTGTTTGCCAAAATCTATCATAAAGGCAATGACCTGTTCCTCTTTCTTGGAAGCTCTGGGCACCGCATTCAGATTTGCAAAATTTCTCCAGACGGATTTTGGTTCCAATTGATCAATATTCATATTATTTGTTCATAGTTAGTGATGGCAAAAATACTGATAGAAAAAGGATTTCGCTATTTTTGAATCAATGAAGATATCGTTTAAAGATGCCGTAGCCATTTCGCTTATTCCCCAAATAATCATTATAAAATGGTTAGGGAAACACACACAATGGATAGAGATGTATTACAGTAAAGGTATATATCCGTTTGTTTCCAAAATCTTCAGGACCCTATTTGGTTGGATACCTTTTTCCGTTGGCGACATTATATATTTTGCCTTAATTTTTAGTGCCCTCTATTATTTAATCCGATACTTTTCCCATATCAAAACACACAAACTTGCATTTTTAAGAGATGTAGCCATGGTACTTTCAATTGCGTATTTTACCTTTCATTTAATGTGGGGACTAAATTATTACAGGGAACCCTTGTCTACATCCTTAAATTTGACCGAAACCAAGGATTACCAACAGTTGGTCACTTTTACCCAGCAATTAGTAGAAAAAACCAACCAAGCACAGATCAACATTACCAAAGACTCAACAATAGCGGTCAATGTACTCTATACCCATCAGCAAATGTTTGAAAAAACCTTGGAAGGTTATGAAAATTTGGCAACCCTTCACCCTATCTTAAATTATACGACGCCCAGCATTAAAACATCCTTGTTCAGTACCGGGCTGACCTATATGGGTTATGCAGGATACCTAAACCCTTTCACCAATGAGGCACAAGTTAACCGCCTTCTGCCCAATTTTAGGTTTCCTATTGTTGCCGGTCACGAAATAGGACATCAATTGGGATACTCTGCTGAAAACGAGACCAATTTTATAGGATACTTGGTCACGGCCAAAAATAAAGACCCCTATTTTCAATATGCCGCTTATGCATATGCACTAGGATATTGTTTAAACGATGTTAGGCACGGTGACATTGAAGTGTTCAATGAATTACTGTTAGGACTAAACCCAGGCGTAAAAACTAATTTTCAAGAGATGGCGGTTTTTTGGAACTCCTATGAAAACCCGCTGGAGCCAATGTTTAAATCTGTATTCAACACATTTCTAAAAGCCAATAATCAGGCACAAGGCATAAAGAGTTACAATGCTGTGGTAGCTTTATTGATTGCGTATCATAAAGAGCATCCTTTATAAATTTTCGCACGTTGTAAAATCCGTAATTACAATCATAAAAACCAAGCCATCGTTCAATAATTTAAGATTAAAATACAGATTTCCAATTTTGGCTTGGACAACTGTTAAACAAAAGTGAAAAATACGGCATATGCTATTGAATCCCAGTATTTTTAAACAACTAATTCAAACTAACTAAAATGAAAAAACTGACGTTGGCCCTATGCCTTTTTTGGTGTAGCACATCTTTATTTGCACAAGAGTATTTTCCGGAAAATGCGGGAGTAAAAGCAAATAACAATAATTACACTGCTTTTACGAATGCGAAGATTTATGTTTCTCCCACGGAAATTATCGAAAAAGGAACCTTACTTATTCAACATGGAAAAATTGTAAATGCGGCAGCATCCGTAAACCTTCCAAAAAACACGGTCGTCATTGATGTCAAGGGTAAGTCCATTTACCCTTCTTTTATCGATGTATATTCAGAATTTGGTGTAGAACAACCCAAAAGAAAACCGGGCGGCGGTCGCTCTGCCCAATATGAACCTTCTAGGGAAGGTTATTATTGGAACGACCATATCATGCCGGAAAATAAGGCAATTGCTAAATTTTCTTATGATGACAAAAAAGCCAAAGAATTACGTGAAGCTGGTTTTGGTGTGGTAAACAGTCATATCCAAGATGGAATAGCACGTGGAACCGGCGTACTAATTGCACTTAATTCAGAAGGTACGGATGCCAACAGAATTCTTGAGGACGAATCCGCACAATATTTTTCATTAAAGAAAAGTATATTGAAAAGACAATCTTATCCCGGTTCCTTAATGGGAACCTTGGCCCTATTGCGACAAATGTATAGTGATGCCGATTGGTATGCCAATGGAAATGCCTCTACTACGGACCTTTCATTAGAAGCATTGAACGCCAATAAAAGTCTGGTACAGATATTTGAGGCAAAGGATAAGGGTAATGATTTACGGGCAGATAAAATTGGTGATGCCAATGGTATACAATACACCATTCTTGGTGGTGGAAACGAATTTGAACGCATAGCGGAGATAAAGGCGACCAATGCTAAATATATCATTCCAATAAATTTTCCTGATGCCTATGATGTTTCTGACCCTTATGCAGAAGGCTATGTTTCCTTAAGTGATATGCGCTATTGGAACCAAGCACCTGCCAACCCCAAAATTCTGTCAGAAAACGGAGTTGTGTTTTCATTAACATTGCATGATTTAAAGTCCCCTGCAAAATTTAAGGAAAAACTGGCAAAGGCTATTGAATATGGATTGCCAAAAACAAAGGCATTAGAAGCCCTGACTACCGTTCCAGCACAAATCTTAGGGAAATCCAACATCATAGGATCCTTGAAAAAAGGTTCATTGGCCAATTTTTTGATTACTTCCGGAGATGTATTTGAATCTTCCACCACATTGTACGAAAATTGGGTACAGGGTACTAAAAATGTAATCAATGATATGGATATTAAGGACATTCGTGGAGATTACGATATGGTGGTCCAGGGCAAAACTTATACTATGTCCGTTACGGGTGAACTGTCAAAACCAAAAGTTGAAGTAAAACAGGATACCGTAAAGTTAAGTTCAAAAATTTCCTATGACAATGACTGGGTAAATGTTTCCTTTACCACCAAAGAGGAAGATACGTTTAGAATGACCGGTGCCGTACTACCTACGACCGATAATCTTTCCGGTAGATTAATATTACCAAACGGTACACAGACCCAGTTTACGGCCAACAAGACAAAATCCTTTGAGGAAAAAAATGATAAAGATTCCCCAGCAGAAGAATCCGTAAAAATTATGCCCGTAACTTTTCCCAATGTAGGTTATGGTTTTGCTGTTAAACCTCAACAGGAAACAATGTTGTTCAAGAACGCAACGGTTTGGACCAGTGAAGATGCAGGCATTCTAGAAAATACAGATGTACTTATTAAAAATGGTAAGATCACTAAAATTGGGAAAGATTTAAGTGCCGGTGGTGCAAAGGTCATTGATGCTACGGGAAAACATTTGACCGCGGGCATAATAGATGAACATAGCCATATTGCGGCATTGGCAGTAAATGAAGCAGGTCAAAATAGTTCTGCGGAAGTTAAAATGGAAGATGTAGTAGACCCGGAGCATATGGGTATCTATCATTCACTTGCAGGTGGTGTAACCTCGTTACAGTTACTTCATGGCTCCGCCAACCCTATAGGTGGCAGATCGGCCATATTAAAATTAAAATGGGGTGAAGAGGCAGACGGTCTCATCTATGATAATTCACCCAAATTTATAAAGTTTGCCTTGGGTGAAAACGTAAAACAAAGCAATTGGCAAAGTTATTCCCGTTTTCCACAGACACGTATGGGTGTAGAACAAATGTTGATGAATTATTTTCAGCGTGCCAAGGAATATGATACAAAAAAGAAAAGCGGTGTACCGTATCGTTATGATGAGGAAATGGAAGTCTTGGCAGAAATCATCAATGGGGAACGTTTTATCTCTTGCCACTCTTATGTACAGAGCGAAATTAATATGATGATGAAGGTTGCTGAACATTTTGGTTTCAAGGTCAATACCTTCACCCATATTCTAGAAGGTTATAAAGTTGCCGATAAAATGGCCGAACATGGCGTGGGCGCAGGTACCTTTAGTGATTGGTGGGCTTATAAATATGAGGTGAACGATGCAATTCCCTATAATGCCGCAATTATGCAAAAGCAAGGTGTAATTACCGCTATTAATAGTGATGATCGTGAAATGATGAGAAGATTAAACCAAGAAGCTGCCAAAACAATCAAATATGGAGGTATGACAGAATTGGAAGCTTGGAAGATGGTAACCATTAATCCTGCAAAACTTTTACACTTGGACAATCGCGTAGGTAGCATTAAAGAAGGCAAGGATGCAGATGTGGTTCTATGGTCCGGTAATCCCTTGTCCGTATATTCCAAAGCAGAAAAAACGATTATTGAAGGAGTTACTTATTTTGATTTGGAAATGGACAAGCAAAAGCGAGATGCTATAAAAAAAGAAAGAAATGAACTGGTGACCATGATGCTCAAGGAAAAAGCGGGCGGTAAGAAAATGCAAGGTCCAAAAAAATCAATAAAAAAGAATTTTACCTGTGAAAGCCTGTAACCATATCATCAGTAAGCAGTATCTAAACTTAAAATCATTAAAATGAAAAAACATATATATATTCTACTGGCCTTGGGAATCTTCTTTCAAACCACGGCACAACAGACACCGGCTCCCAAGCAAACGGAAGCCATAACTATAGAAGGCGCTACTGCCCATTTAGGAAACGGAGAAGTCATTGAAAGTTCCCTAATCATGTTTGAGGATGGTAAAATTACTTTTGTAGGCGACTCCAAGATGAGGATTGCCCGTAAAGGAAAAATTATAGATGCAACCGGAAAACACGTCTACCCCGGTTTTATTGCTCCTGGAAAAACCTTGGGGTTAGTGGAAATTGATGCCGTAAGGGCCACTAATGACAAGGACGAGTTAGGGGAACTCATTCCACATGTACGCAGTTTAATTGCGTACAATGCCGAATCTAAAGTGGTAGAAAGTATGCGCCCCAATGGAGTACTTTTGGCACAGATTGCACCTGAAGGCGGATTAATATCCGGTACCTCATCCATTGTTCAATTTGATGCCTGGAATTGGGAAGATGCCGCTATTAAAGTAGATGACGGTATACATCTACATTGGCCCAATACGTTTAAACAAGGACGCTGGTGGGCTGGTGAAGAACCTGGTTACCAACCTAACAAGGACTATCCTAAACAAGTGCAAAAAGTAACGGACTTCATGCAAAATGCCATTGTATATGAAGATGGAACAGCCAAGGAAATGAATCCGGCATTTGCTGCCATGAAAGGAGCGTTTGATGGTTCTAAAAAATTATATGTCTATGCAGATGGGGAAAAAGAAATTATAGATGCGATCAATACATTAAAGAACAATAAAGTAAAGGAGATTGTATTAATGGGCGGTTACCATGCCTATAAAATTACCGATTTTCTTAAAAGTCATAATATCCCGGTCATGGTTCAGTACACTCATAATCTGCCCGTATTTGAGGATGATGATTATGACCTACCTTATAAACTTCCAAAACTGTTGGTAGATGCGGGTCTGTTTGTGGCCATACAAAATTCGGATGCGGAAAATTTCCAGACTAGAAATCTACCTTTCTATGCAGGCCAGGTAGTGCAGCAAGGACTTGATAAAGAAGTTGCTGTGCAATTATTAACGGGCAATACAGCAAAAATTTTAGGTATTGATGCTTCTTATGGTACTTTGGAAAATGGCAAAAGTGCCACATTGTTCATATCTGAAGGAGATGCCTTGGATATGGCAGGTAACCAACTTACCCACGCCTTCATAGATGGCAGGTCGGTTTCACTGGAAACACACCAAACTAAACTATGGAAACGGTATTCTGAAAAATACGAAGCTGAATAACGGACAGTATTTAAACATTAAAAGCCCACATGTTATGTGGGCTTTTTTATTGCTCAAATAAATCTTCGGCATTATTTTTTTCCCGAGAGTATCCAACCCAGGTAAGCCATGGGAATATATGCTACTATTAAATCCAGAGCACTAAACCACAAAGGTCCACCCAGCATGGAAATATTAATAGTTCCTCCAATTAAAAAACAAAACCCTACGATCAAGGCCATCAACAATTTTCTGTTTCCGGCCAGTTTGGCCGCAACAAATGCACCAACCAATGTACCTAGCGCATGGGCCAGAAAAGGAAACAGGAAATGCTTTGGTTCAAATAAATGAATGGTAGATTTTAAACCCTCCATTGTTGTTATATCTCCCCCTTCCGGAGGAGGAATGACGGAACCGCTTATCATTACGATGCCCATATTCACTATACTGCCCACTATAAGTCCGGCAACGACCGCTAAAATATTTCTTAAGATGGTATTCATATGTATATATTTATGGTTAATTATTTCGTACTAATAAACGGCACCAATTCTCCTGACCCATACCCTTTCTCTCTTGGTTGCAAACAAATAAATCCGTTAGATTTGGATAGGCTTAACAAATCTCCCGATCCATTTTCACTAATTGGCACTGCATAAATACCCCCTTTTTCTCTTTTTGTACATACTTGAATAAAACGTGTTAAAGGTGGCTTAATATGTATTTCCCCGGAAAGCTTAATATATTGGTTGGCAACTGGGATATTCCAACATTTATGAAGCCAAGGTAAAAAATAGACATGAAAATTGGCAAATGTGGAAACCGGGTTTCCTGGAAAAGAAAATATGACCGTTTTCAGTTCTTTATGCACACCGAACCAAAATGGTTTTCCTGGTCTTTGAGCAACCCTATGAAAAACCTTTTCCACTCCCAGGGTTTCCATTACCTCAGGGATAAAATCAAATTTTCCTTTAGAAACACCCCCACTCAGTAACAACACATCATTTTGTTTCAATGCTGTTTTAAGTGATTTGGACAGTGCCTCCTTATTATCTATAAGATGTAGGGAATTAGTAGGTATAGCCCTTGTTTGCAAAGCGGCCTCCAAGGTTATGGTATTGGATTTCCGTATTTGATGTGGTAACGGTACGGCATCAACCTCTACTAGTTCATTACCTGTAGCTATCGTAGTGATTTTTGGGTTTGCCTTTACCGTTACATATGATTTGCCCACAGTTGCCATTACCCCTATTTCCGCAGCCGTAATCTTAGTACCTATTGTCAATAGAACAGCCCCAGCTTTTTCATCGCTTCCTTTGTAATGTATATTTTGCCCTTTGGAAACCTTTTCATTGATTACCGCTACGTTATCGGTTATGGATATGTGTTCGTACATAATCACCGTATCGGTATTTTGGGGCACCACCGCTCCGGTCATAACTTCTACGCAATTACCCACAGTACGTAACTCCTGCTGTGGTGCACCAGCTGCAGCTACTCCTTCAATTTGCAAGATATGGTCCGTATTAATGTGGTCAGAATAATTAATAGCTATCCCGTCCTTTGTAGCACGGTCAAAAGGTGGAAAATCCCTATCCGCACAAATATCCTCCGCTAAAACCCTCTGCAGGCTTTGCATAAGTGGAACCACTTCAATACCCAATTCCAAAGTATGTTCCAATACATGAGTATAGGCCTGATCAAATGAAATCATATCATAAAGATAAAAATTACCTTAGGAAAAGGTAAGAAATTAAAAGACACCTAGACCATTTACCAATAGCACACGAATACCTACCAACAAAACCAGTAATGACGTAACCCTTTTTATGCCTTTGGCAGATAATTTTTTTAAACTGATGCGAATACCCAACTGCCCCCCTAAAAGAACAGCTATTACCAAGCAAATGGTCTCGCGCCAAGGTAATGATAATGCATTGCTTGTCACTAACCCAAACAAACCGGAAATTGAATTTACCAGAATGAAAAAACTGGCCAATGCCGCAATTTTAATGGCTTTGTCCCATTTTATATGATTTAGTACCGGGGCCAGGAAAATACCCCCACCAATGCCTACCAATCCAGATAGGAAACCAATACCCGATCCAAGTAGGTAGCTTAGATAATTAGGATATGCCTTGGTCTCATCGGTATTGTTAAAATTAAATGTCTGTAACGCCAAAGAAATTGCCGACAGAATTAGCGCACTTCCTAAAATGATAAAAAATATATGTTCTTTTAACCGAAACGAAGCACCTAAAAACGCCAAGGGTATACTTGCGACTACAAAAGGTAGAAAATCCTTTAATTTGGCGTGGCCATTTTTAAAATATAAATAGGTACTTCCAGATACTACTACCAAATTACACACCAAGGCTATTGACCTAATTGCAAAAAAACTGGATAAGAAAAGGGTCAATAATGCTAGATAACTTGAGCCCCCACCAAAACCTACGGAGGAATACAATGTGGCAATCATAAAAAACCCGATACACAAGAGTGCTAATTCATCAATGGGTAAGAGCATATACATCTATATGGTTCATTCCACCCAAAACATTGACAAATTCATTGGATGGAAAAAGTTCACGAAGTAGAGCGATCGCTTTTTTACTACGTACTCCAGACTGGCATATTATATATACAGGTGTTCTCAAATCAATTTCATTTGCCCTTTCCTTAAGCTCACTCAAAGGAATATGTTTTGCCCCAGCTATATATTGTCTTGAAAACTCCTTAATAGTTCTTACATCTACCAATTCTGTACCGCCAGGCGTATATATTTGTTGAAAATTCTTGGCCTCTATGGATGCAATAGGAATTTCACACTCAAATTCATAACTTTTTTCCAACTGTATTAGGCTTTTGTTCTTGGGGTTTAAACTCAAATTCATACGTTGGAAACGTTGGGACAATCCGTCAAACAATAATAGTACTCCAGATAGCACCTCCCCTATTCCAGTAATTATCTTAACGGTTTCCAAGGCCTGTAGATTACCAATTATTCCTGGTACTATACCCAGAACGCCATAATCATTACAGTTGGGTACGGCATCTGCCCCTGGCATTTCCGGAAACAAACAACGATATGTTGGCCCATCCCCATAGTTAAATACACTTACCTGTCCTTCAAAACCATGTAATGCACCGTAAACAAAAGGTTTGTTTAAAATAACACATGCATCATTGATTAAGTACCTTGTAGGAAAGTTATCCGTGGCATCAATGACCACATCATAATCACCAATGATTTGTAAAGCGTTCAAAACAGTTAAAAAAGTTTGATGCACAATGATTTCAGTATTGGTGTTTTGCGCAAGCAATTGGTTTTTGGCGGCCAACACCTTTGGTTGCCCCACCATTTTTTCCGTATATAGGACTTGACGGTGTAAATTTGATAAGGAAACCACATCGTTATCAACAATACCTAAGGTACCAACGCCCATTGCATTTAAATAGGTAAGGACAGGAACCCCCAACCCCCCAGCACCTACAACCAAGACCTTTGCCGAACTTAATTTTTGCTGGCCTTCATTACCAAAACCTTTTAAAGTTGTCTGTCGTAGGTATCTATTATCGTTCATAATCCCAATTTTTGCAATGCCTGGGAATAATCTTCCTTGGAATTTGCATTTAACAACACTTCCTTATTTCTTGGGAACACTAAATGAATATCTGCATTAATTAAAAATTTACGTGGACACGACCCATTTCCATTATTTAGATAGGCAATAGATTGCTCTAAGGATTCCGGTTCCCAAATAGCACACAATGGTTCCGGTAAGGGGTCATCCACATTGGCAAATGCACTTGCTATTTTTTGGGTATTGCGACCTTCAACCAATTCTTGTAGAGCCTTAATATCAATTAACGGAAGATCACATGCCAAAACAAGCCAAGCCACCTCAGGATAGGCCGCGTGGGCAGACAGTAAACCGTTATAAGGGCCCCTATATTCATCTTGATCTATGATCGTTTCAAAGTGCTGGGAAATTTCTTCTTCCTGATTACTACGTATACTTAAAAAGGTACGTTCACAAACTTTACTCAACAAATGATATAAATGTTCCCGTTGTGGGAGCTGGTGGTATGTAATCAACCCCTTATCATTACCCATTCTTGTACTTTTACCCCCAGAAAGTACTAATCCGTATAGCTTAACGTTGGAAATCATGCTTACCTCCAGTTTTTTGTTCCAGTTGAATTGTACCGATGACGATATCCTGTGATAATGCTTTGCACATATCATAAATGGTAAGTGCGGCAATGGATACTCCTGTCAACGCTTCCATTTCCACACCGGTCTTCTCATTACATTTTACGGTACACGTTATTTTAAATTGGTGCTCACCCGGAACTATTTCCACATTTATTTTAGAAAGGTTTATTTGATGGCATAGCGGAATTAGTTCTGCTGTTTTTTTTACCCCTTGAATTCCTGCAATTACCGCCGTTTGTACAATACTCCCTTTTTTACCTACAAAATCCTGGTCTGTCAAGGATTTGAACACTGTATGGGGAAATGTGACCGTACCGGAGGCTACAGCTTGCCTTACAGATGCATCTTTTAGCGAAACATCTACCATGGTAGCATTACCAGATTCGTCTATGTGTGATAACTTTTTTTCCATCATCCTCCTATAGAAGTCATTGAATTACTGAATACATCCTTATACTTTTCTTGCGCCTCAAAACCTGTTTTGGCCCTGCTGCCTACCGCTTGTAAAATTGCGGATTTTATGTTCGCTTCAACATCATCCGCCCGCATGATATCCCTTAAATTGGCACTTGCTTTTGCATATAGACAGGTGATTACGTCACCCGTAGCGGAAATCCGTAACCTGTTACAACTGCCACAAAACGTTCTACTGAACGAAGGAATGACGCCAAAAGTTCCCTTAAAACCGGGGATTTTATAGTTAATGGAGGTAGAAGTTTTAGGGGATTGCAATTTATAATAGCCAGGATGCGCCTCCTTAATATGCGCAAGAATTGCCCTAAAATCCCATTTTATAGACTGAAATTCCTTGGAACCACCATTGAACGGCATTTCCTCTAAAAAACGAACCGACACGTTATAATGTTTGGTAAGTTCTAACATAGGAATAATATCCTCTATATTCTGACCATCCAATGCTATAAAATTTATCCGGACATTGAACCCTTCGGTAATTAGCCGTATCATATTATTATACACTACATCATAATGGTTGCGACGAGTAATACATTCAAAAGTTTCGCGATTGATGGCATCCATACTGACATTTATATTCTTAATGCCCAATTCTTTCAATTCATCTATATATGGACCAATTAAGGTAGCATTGGTGGTCACTGAAATATCTTTTAAACCTTTAAGGGATGCCAGATTGCGTAACAAAACCATTAAATCCTTTCGTACAAAAGGCTCTCCCCCGGTAATACGGATCTTGTCTATACCTTGTGAAACCATAAGGGAACTCAAACGAACCAATTCATCTATCGTGAACAATTTGTCGTTTTTGGCAAAATTGATTCCTTCCTCTGGCATACAATAATTGCACCGCAAATTACATCGGTCCGTAACGGCCAATCGTAAGTAATTAATGGTCCTATTATGATTATCTACTAGCATTTACCTTATTCAAGTTCAACATCAAACACATTTAATCTACTTTCTAAACTTACTCCTTTTAAAACAACCTATGGATGTGCCGAAACCCAGACCGACTTGTTCTTGAATTTCTCCTTTTTCCAAATAGGCACAGTTTCCTTTAGCGTATCTATTAAAAACCTACAAGCTTCAAAACAGGCATCCCTATGAGCAGAAGATGCCCCAACTATTACTACAGGCTCTGCCACTCCTTTCTCCCCCACTGCATGGCGCAGGACCACCTTATTAAGATTCCATTTTTCAATTGCCGTATCGGCAATTTTTTCCATTTCCTTTAAGGCCATGTCTCTGTAGGTTTCGAACTCCAAGGCAATTACCTGTTCTTGGTTTGTAAATTCACGAACCGTACCCACAAAAACGCAAATACCACCGCTTTCAACATGGTTCAATTCGGTATACACCTTTGCGGTATCTATAACATCTACTATTTCTACTACTTTTTTCATTAGCCCCCGCTTACTGGTGGTATTATTGCAATTTCATCATTGCCGCTCAAAGTTACATCATCATTGGCATATTCACTATTAACGGCCACGGCAAGGGTCTTTAATTTTAAAAACTCCGGATAATTCTTAATCAAATCCTTTTTTAACGCGGCAACCGTTGCCGGCTTGGCCTCCTCATCAGAAAACAAGATTTCCGAACTACCAACAATATCCTTGGCTATTCCAAAAAATAATACGTTCATCTGCTTCAAAATTATTAGAATTTCAAGTTAGTTATAAAAACTAAGGTGCCATAAAAATGACACCTTTATTAACTAAATAATAATAATAATAATAATAATAATTTGATTCACAATCAATCCACCACCTTTGCATTGGAAGGTTTGGCAAAAAATGTTGTTGGCTCAGCGCTTTTTAACAGTTTGGCATTTTCAAACTTAACCGTATTCACCCGGTCCTTTACATTATTGTTTTCAGTAGAATACCAGGAAATAGCACTCGGTAAAAGTACCTCTCCTACTTTATTCCAATTTGCATATTCTATCCAGCTGATCTCGTTGGATGGTGCATCGCTAAAATAGGTTACGGTATATCCCAACCATTTCATTTGAAAAGTTTCTGGATCATAGTGTAGAAAATATTCGTCTTTAGATGAGGCACCCACACCGTTGTTAAAAGTAATATGGAATCCCGGATAGGAAACCCCATCCACGACCAATGCAGGTATCTCCTCATAATTAAGCCCTTCATCTGCCAGCACAAAGGGCATGGCATAAAAATAAAACATTAGATTATGATAAAACTTAGGTTTACCCTCATACGAACCGGCCTCATCCATCAACCAAACATCTTTCCCGTCAAAACCTAAACTGTAAGTTTCCGCTATGATTTTATCGGTCCTTCTGTATAGGTCAACTATATGGGTTTCTACACTAGCGGGTTTTGGTAAATCAAAATATAAGGTTTTATACTGTTTCCAATTATCCAACCCACCGTGTGCATTCAATACCTTAAAAAAATCTTGCGGATAGGTATTTAAGGTAATTTGTTCTTCTGTTTGGGCCGCGGTGTCTATAATCTCCTCTTTTTTTGGACCTTCCTTGCACGAAAAGGCAAATGATACTAGCAAGCACCCTAAAATGTATTTCTTCATATTTTCTTAGGTTAATTTGAATTCTCTTGGTCGATATTATTTAGCCTACTTAACAGATTAGATTACTTTTGTACCTAATGCACGAACATAAACATATAAGTAGCGCCCAAAACCCTTTAATCAAAAAGGCTGTTTTATTAAAGGATAAGGCTAGGGAACGCAAAAAGACAGGACTCTTTTTATTAGAGGGACTGCGTGAATTGAGCATTGCCATTAAGGCCGAATATGAAATTACGACCATTTTTTATTGTGCTGATATTTTTGAGAACAGCGATGGCAATAGCCTTTTAAAAGATTTTCCTGAAAATAAAATAATTTCCGTTAGTCATGAAATCTATAAAAAACTAGCTTATAGAGATACTACAGAAGGTATTTTGGCCATTGCAAAAGGAAAAGACCATACTTTGTCCACTTTAGCGTTCAACAAACCCAATCCGCTTATCCTTGTTGCTGAGGCCCCTGAAAAACCAGGAAATATAGGCGCGTTGTTAAGAACGGCAGATGCTGCCAATCTAGACGCCGTTTTTATTGCAAACCCAAAAACGGACCTGTACAATCCCAACATTATACGATCAAGCGTTGGATGCGTATTTTCAAGGACAATCAAGACAGGGAGCACACAAGAAATTATTTCCTATTTACAACAGGAACGGTTTGGCATTTTCTGTGCCGCATTGACCGCATCAAAAGAATACACCTCAATAAACTATACTGGCCCTACAGCTATAGTGGTCGGCACCGAACATGATGGACTTAGCAAGGAATGGCTTTCCAATTCAACTCAAAATATTATAATACCAATGGATGGAGAAATAGACTCCATGAACGTTTCGGTATCAGCGGCAATACTTATCTTTGAGGTCAAAAGACAGCAAAAACTTGGGCGTTAACCCGTTAACCATTAAACAAAAAACCAATAGCATTTTTTATGGATAGCACCTTCGTTTTTTATTGTATCCTAATTATTTTGGTTGCCGAGTTTTTATTGGCCACTGCATTAAATTTTCTGAACGCCCAAAAATTCAAAGACCCTGTTCCAAAAGATTTGGAGGATGTTTACAATATTAAGGAATATGAAAAATCCCAAGCTTATAAGCTAACCAATTACAGATTTGGAATTTTGACCTCTACCTTTTCATTGGCACTTATACTTGGGTTTATAGTTTTTGGAGGATTTAATTGGGTAGACCAAATTGCCCAAAATAGTACAGACCACCCTATTGGCCAGGCCTTACTATTTTTTGGAATTATTTTATTGGGCAGTGATATCATCAATATACCGTTTACCTATTACCAAACATTTGTCATAGAAGAAAAATTTGGGTTCAACAAAACAACACATAAAACCTTTATCTTGGACAAAATAAAGCAATGGGCACTAACTTTAATTGTTGGTGGTGGTATTTTAGCGTTGATTATATGGTTTTTTCAGACCGCAGGCACAAATTTTTGGTGGTACACCTGGATTGCCATTGCATTTTTTACCTTAATCGTTAATTTATTTTACAGCAAATTAATTGTTCCTTTATTCAACAAACAAGAACCCTTGGAGGCTGGTAGCCTTAAAGAGAAAATAGAACATTATGCGGCCAATGTAGGTTTTGACCTTAAGCACATATTCGTTATCAATGGATCAAAACGGTCTACAAAGGCCAACGCTTATTTTTCCGGATTTGGCAAGGAAAAAAGAGTGACCCTATATGACACATTGATCAATGATTTGGAAGAGGAAGAAATAGTTGCCGTTTTGGCACATGAAGTGGGCCATTACAAACGCAAGCACATTATTTTCAATTTGGCATCTTCCATTTTACTTACCGGCTTAATGCTGTTTTTGCTATCATTGTTCATTAATAATCCTGAAATATCTTTAGCTATAGGTGTAGATAGACCCAGCTTTCACGCCGCTCTAATTGGTTTTGGTATACTATACAGTCCGGTTTCAGAACTTACGGGGCTGTTAATGAATTATTTTTCCCGAAAATTTGAATACCAAGCAGATGATTATGCAAAGAACACTTATGCCGCAACGCCGTTGGTAACTTCCCTAAAGAAATTATCAAAAAACAGTTTGAGCAACCTGACCCCTCATCCGGCCTATGTTTTTATGCATTATTCCCACCCACCGTTAATTGACCGCATACGTAATTTAAAGGCATAATTTTTGTTGTTCATCATTTAAGATTATCTTATTTTTAATCTAGTATGACACAGGCAGCGATAGAAAAGGAAAACAAGCTTATAGCTCAAGAGTATAAGGAACTTTTACGTATTAGTTACCAAACCTTAACAGATGAGGACAAAACTTTAATACGAAGTGCTTTTGAGGTAGCTGTTGACGCGCACAAAAACCAAAGAAGAAAATCTGGTGAAGCTTATATCTTCCACCCAATAGCAGTTGCTAAGATCGTAGCATCCGAGATAGGTCTAGATGCCGTATCCATTGCCTCTGCCCTTTTACACGATGTAGTTGAGGATACAGAATATACTTTGGACGACCTAGACCGTATGTTCGGTGAGACCGTAGCACGTATTGTTGATGGGCTTACTAAAATTGCCCATTTAAAAAAGGAGATGAACATCTCTCAACAAGCGGAGAATTTTAGAAAAATGCTGCTGACCTTAAATGATGATGTTCGTGTTATTATCATTAAGATAGCCGACCGTTACCATAATATGCTTACCATGGACTCCATGCCGGAGCATAAACAGGTTAAAATAGCGTCTGAAACCTTATACATATACGCCCCGTTGGCCCACAGGATCGGCCTTTATAATATAAAGACTGAACTGGAGGACCTGAGCCTTAAGTACACAGAGCCAGAAGTATATAATTCCATAAAGGATAAAATTGAGGAAAGCAAGGAGGAACAACAGGCGTATATAGATGCATTTTCCGCTACAATAGACAACTCATTAAAAAAAGAAGGCTTAAACTACATTATAAAAGGTAGAATGAAATCTATCTTTTCAATGAGAAGAAAGATGCTGGCGCAAAATGTCACATATGAAGAAATCTATGATAAGTTCGCCATAAGAATCATCTATGAGTCAGATGCGCAGAATGAAAAATTCTTGGCCTGGAAAATATATTCCATTGTTACGGACCACTTTACACCTAATCCCGTACGTCTTCGTGATTGGATTTCCTCTCCAAAGTCCACAGGTTACGAAGCTCTGCATATAACGGTAATGGGACCTCAGGGTAAATGGGTTGAAGTACAGATAAGAAGTGAGCGCATGCATGAAATTGCAGAAAAAGGATATGCGGCCCATTTTAAATATAAGCATGGCAACCAAAAAGAACAAGGTATTGAAGTCTGGTTGAACAAACTTCAGGAAGCTTTGGAAAATGCAAATACAAATGCAGTGGATTTTGTGGAGGAATTTAAACTCAACCTCTACTCCAAGGAAATTTTTGTATTTACCCCTAAAGGGGATTTAAAATCCTTACCAAAAGGTGCTACACCGTTAGATTTTTCCTTTAACATACATACCGAGGTAGGTATGCGTACAAGGGGTGCAAAAGTTAACGGAAAATTGGTTCCTCTGAACACCACGCTACAAAGTGGCGACCAAGTAGAAATTATAACTTCAGAACAGGCCAGGCCCAACCAAAACTGGTTGGACTATGCCACAACGGCCAGGGCCAGGGCAAAAATAAAATCTGTATTAAGGGAAGAGAAAAAATCCGTTGCAGAAGAAGGAAAAGAAATATTAAGAAGAAAATTAAAGTCCCAAAAAATTAATTTGAACGAGGACTCCATCAACAAAATGGTGACCTATTTCAAATTAAAGACCAGTCTAGATTTATTTTACAGGGTGGGTATTGGTTCTATAGACAACACCATGTTAAAGGATTTTGCATCTTCTTACAACAATGCATTTATCAGTTTCTTTAAAAACAGAATGCGACGTACACCAGCTCCTGAAGATATCAATAAAGATGAAATTACGTCTAAATATGATATGCTGGTTTTTGGCAAGGAAGAGGAAAAACTGGAATACAAATTATCCCAGTGCTGTAATCCTATACCAGGTGATAGTGTTTTTGGTTTTGTCAGTGTTTCCGAAGGTATTAAAGTACACAAAAAGAACTGTCCCAACGCTATATCGCTTCAGTCTAATTACGCCTATAGGATCATTACCGCAAAATGGATAGATTCCTCTCAACAAGAATATCAGGCAGATATTGAATTAACGGGAATAGATAACCTAGGCCTTATCAATGACATTACGGAAGTCATTTCGGATATCATGCATGTTAATATGCGAAACCTTAATTTTAGTACGGACGGGGGCACCTTCAAAGGCAAGATTACCGTAGTGGTCAAGAACAAGTCAATCCTTAAAAAACTGACCGATAATCTTAAGGAGATACACGGTATTGACAAAGTAACCCGAATTTAGAAAAAGGAAATTAAAATTTAACTGTACATTTGTATATTAATGCAGTAAATATGTCTTCGGATAAAAATCAAGAAATTGTAAAAAATGTCTTCACAACCTTTTTAGAGGACAAAGGACATAGAAAAACCCCAGAACGCTACGCTATACTTCAGGAAATATATGAAAGTGACGAACATTTTGATATAGAATCGCTGTATATCAACATGAAGAACAAGAACTATCGTGTTAGCCGGGCTACTTTATACAATACCATTGAACTTCTCTTAGATTGCAAGTTGGTACGCAAACACCAATTTGGAAAAAACCAGGCACAGTATGAAAAATCATATTTTGACCGTCAGCATGACCATGTCATACTTACCGATACCGGTGAGGTTATGGAATTTTGCGACCCAAGAATTCAATCTATAAAAAAAACCATTGAGGAGGTTTTTGATATAACCATCAACACACACTCCTTATATTTTTACGGAACAAAGAATACGCCCACCAAAGAGGTAGGCAAAAAATAAAATAACTAACCTAGTATATAAAAATTAAATGGCAGTAGATTTATTGTTGGGCCTACAATGGGGTGACGAAGGAAAAGGAAAAATCGTAGATGTATTAACCGCAAATTATGATATCATTGCTCGTTTTCAAGGTGGACCAAATGCAGGCCACACGCTTGAATTTGATGGTATAAAGCACGTGTTACACACCATACCCTCTGGAATTTTTCATAAAAATGCAGTAAACGTGGTAGGAAACGGGGTTGTTATTGACCCTGTTATATTTAAAAAGGAATTGGATGCGCTAAAGAAATTCAATCTTGACATCAATGCCAAGTTGCTAATTTCTAGAAAAGCACATTTAATACTACCTACACACCGTTTATTGGATGCCGCATCGGAAGCTTCAAAAGGTAAGGCAAAAATCGGTTCTACTCTTAAAGGTATTGGGCCAACGTATATGGACAAGACCGGGAGAAATGGTATGCGCGTAGGTGATTTGGAATTAAATGATTGGAAAGAAAAATACAGAAACCTGGCCAATAAACATGAAGCCATGATTAGCTTCTATGACGTGGATATACAATATGACCTAGCAGAATTAGAAGCAGATTTCTTTAAGGCAGTAGCAGCGCTAAAGGATTTGACCTTTATTGATAGTGAGGAATATTTGTACCAAGCTCAAAAACAAGGCAAGAAAATTTTAGCAGAAGGTGCACAGGGATCCTTATTGGATATTGATTTTGGCACCTACCCATTTGTAACCTCATCCAATACAACGGCTGCCGGAGCATGTACAGGATTGGGCGTAGCTCCAAACCAAATTGGAGAGGTAAAAGGAATCTTCAAGGCATATACTACTAGGGTTGGTAGCGGCCCTTTCCCTACGGAATTGTTTGATGAGGACGGTGAGACCATGGGTCGGGTAGGAAATGAATTTGGAGCCACCACAGGAAGACCCAGAAGATGTGGATGGTTAGACTTAGTAGCCCTAAAATATGCGGTACGCATTAATGGCGTAACGGAACTCATGATGATGAAGGGCGATGTGCTTAGTGGTTTTGATAAACTTAAAGTGTGTACCGCCTACAATTACAAAGGAGAGCAAATAGACCATTTTCCATATAATATTGAAGCGGAAAACGTTACTCCCGTTTATACAGAAGTTAATGGTTGGAAAGAGGATTTGACAAAAATGACCGCTGCGGATCAATTACCAAAAAATTTAATGGACTATATTTTGTTCTTGGAAAAAGAATTGGAGGTACCCATTAAAATAGTCTCCGTTGGTCCAGATAGGACACAGACGATCCATAGATAAACTTTCAGCGACCCATAGAGGTTGTTCAACTTTTAAGAATGGCGATATAGGGAAATACCTTTATCGCCATTCTTTTTTTTTGTACATTCCGTAATGTGCTTTTTACCAACTACGATGTTAAAATAATAGCGACATATGAAAAAATTAACGTACCCAACTATCTTATCTGTAATTTTACTTATCACATCCTGTAAAACAGAAAAGAACAAACCTGAAGGTCAAGAAGAAATTACGGTACAACAAACGCAAGAAGAATGGATACCCTTGTTTGACGGTAAGACTACAAAAGGTTGGCGGGCCTATAATGGTGATGAATTGCCACCGGGGTGGATCGTTAAGAACGGAGAATTGACCTTTGACATCGAGCTTGGAAAGGAACAGGATTATACGGGAGGTACAGATATCATATATGGAGCGGAAGAGTTTGATAATTTTGAACTTTATCTTGAATGGAAACTTCCAAAAGGAGGAAATAGCGGCATATTTTACCATTTAAAGGAAGGGTATGATTCGCCGCCGGAAGTAGCTCCGGAATACCAATTGATCGATGATGAAAATTATGCAAGCATACATGACCTAACAGCGTACAATCTAAGTTTGGGCTATACGGACAAACCAGAGGAGCTGAAACCTCTACAACAAACAGGGTCGGATTATGCCATGCATGCAGCAGATCCAAATGGTAAAATCCTTAACCCAGTAGGAACATGGAACACTACCAAAATAATCTTTACGCCCAATCAGGTAGAACACTGGCTGAACGGCAAAAAAGTAGTATCTTTTGTTCCATGGGACGATGCTTGGTACGAGAAAAAACATTCCGACAAATGGAAAAATAGTGAAGATTACGGAAAATACAAGACCGGTTTCATAGGACTACAGGATCATTCAAGTCCAATTTGGTTCCGGAACATTAAAATCAAAAAATTATAACCAACTACCAATGAACAAAAGAGATTTTATCAAAAATGCAGCTGCATTGTCCACCTTTGTATTATTGCCATCAGGACTTTGGTCGTGCAAAAATGAAGCCTCAAAGGCCAAACCAAAACGTTTGCGCACCGCACATATAGGTGTTGGCAATATGGGTGCGGAAGACCTAAAAGCAATATCATCGCACCAAAAAGTAGATGTTACCGCTTTGTGCGATGTAGATGCCAACAACTTGGCTGCTGCTAAGGAGCTGCACCCCAATGCAAAAACGTATTCTGACTATAGGATCATGTTAAAGGAAATGGGCGACGAAATAGATGCGGTGATAGTGTCCACTCCTGATCACACCCATGCACCCGCATCTATGATGGCTATGGAAATGGACAAACCGGTCTACTGCCAAAAACCATTGACCCATTACGTATCCGAAGCGCGGGCAATGAATAAGTTGGCAGCGGAAAAAGGCCTAGTAACCCAAATGGGAATTCAGGTACACTCATTTTATGATTATAAATTAGCTACACTTTTAATTCAGTCCGGCATAATCGGAAAAGTACATACCGTACGAGCATGGTCACCCAAAGATTGGGGGTATGATGGCGATGAACCAACCGGGGAGGACCCAGTACCAGAGACTTTGGACTGGAACCTATGGCTGGGTACCTCAGCCCAAAGGCCATATAAAGAAGGTTTTTACCATCCAGGAAACTGGAGAAAATTGGTAGACTATGGATGTGGTACTTTAGGAGATATGGGCGTTCATATTTTTGATACACCTTACAATGCCCTGAATCTTCAAGTACCAAGGACCATAAAGAATGAATGCAGGGAACCAAACGGATTTGGCTACCCTCAAAAAAATAAGGTAACCTATGAGTTTCCACAGACAAAGTTTACTGCAGAAACGCTAACATGGGTTTGGTATGATGGGCCGGGAGCCCCAGAAGATCATGAAGATTTATTATTGCCAGGCGCTGAACATGTCTCAAAAAATAGTGATAGCGGAGATGATACCTTAGAGGACAAAATGTCTTTGGAAACCAAAACCGCCGGTGAAGGAACGTTGCCGGATCAAGGAGCTATGTTCATAGGTGACAAAGGCAGATTGCTGCTTCCTCATTTCATGCAGCTCCCCAAAAAGATAGTGGATGGAAAATTTGTGGATATTTCTGCAGAGATAGAAGCAGTAGAAAAAGCCAATAATATGGGCAAACCCATTCGTAATTACGATACTGAAGGACCTAAACATTATCACCAATTCGTTGATGCTTGTTTGGGCACGGGAGAAACTACGGCTCCTTTCTCCTACGCATCACGTTTAACGGAAACAATTTTATTAGGTGTCATTGCGGGTAGGTTCCCCAACCAAGTATTACATTGGGACAGTGAAAAGGCAAAATTTGCCGAAGAAGAGGCAAATGCTTTTTTAGAAGGAGATTATAGAAATTTTTAATGAACAGTTTCAAAATTACAAAAACCACTTTCGAGTGGTTTTTTTATATCTATATTTAAAGAACAATTTAGTTCAACCAATTAACAAACCATGAAAAGCAAACCATACGATCAACTTTTCAAACTTACCATTAGCATTTCCTGTTTACTTTTCGCCATAGGTTGTACCAAAAAAAACGACCCTTTAATTTCAATTGAACCACATTCCTCCATCGTTTTAATTGGCAATAATTTAGGCTCTCGAATGTTGAATTACGGTAGTTTTGAAACAGAAATGCACTTACGTCATCCTAAGGATTCCTTATTAATAAGAAATATGTGCGATGGTGGCAATAGCCCGGGCTTTAGGCCCCATTCAGGCAGAGTATATCCGTGGGCTTTTCCAGGAGCCGATAAATTTCAAAATGAACTGGCCCAAAATTCTGGAAGCGAAGGCGTGTTTGAAACGCCTGATGAATGGCTGGCTCGTTTAAAGGCAGATATTGTAATAGGTTTTTTTGGATTCAACGAATCTTTTGAGGGGGACCAAGGTTTAGAAAATTTTAAGGCAGAACTAAATGCTTTTATCGAACATTCCCTTAAACAAACATATAATGGCTCCACCCCTCCAGAATTGGTGATTGTTTCCCCTATAGCTTTTGAAGACCTCTCCGATCATATGGATGTACCCAATGGAATTCAGGAAAACAAAAACTTGGATTTATATTCCCAGGCCATGGAAGAAATTTGTGCATTGAAGAATGTAGCTTTTATCAATGTATTTAAGGAGTCCAAAAAATGGTTTAAGGAAAAAAAAGAAGATTACACCATAGATGGATCACAATTAAATAAATTCGGTTACGAAGTGTTTGCCTGTTTTTTGGCCAATGAACTCACTGGAAACAAAAAGATTACCAATGAAGACTATAGGTTAGCAGTCAATAAAGCAGTAAACGAGAAAAATTTTTATTGGCATAATGACTTCAAGATTCCCAATGGTGTTCACGTTTTTGGAAGACGTCATGCCCCATATGGTCCGGACAATTATCCGTTTGAAATACAAAAAACAAGGGAATTGACTTCGGTAAGGGATACTTTGATATGGTCCTCTGTACAAAATAAATCTTTTGACATTGAGGCTGCAGATGCACGAACAAGTAAACTACCACCGGTAGAAACCAATTATAATTTAGGAAACAAAGAGGATATCGTGCATTACAAGTATGGTGAGGATGCTCTTGAAACACTTACAGTACCTGAAGGATACAAAGTTGAACTGTTTGCTTCGGAAAAAGAGTTTCCAGATTTGGCAAACCCAGCACAGATTTCTTTTGATAACGAAGGTAGGTTATGGGTAGCTACCCTCCCCTCTTATCCCCACTACAAACCAGGAGACCTTAAACCAAATGATAAAATAATAATTCTGGAGGATACCGATAAGGATGGCAAAGCAGATAAACAAACGGTATTTGCGGACCAGTTACATTTGCCGATCGGCTTTGAATTTGCACCGGAAGGCGTATACGTTAGTCAAGGCACCAACCTCAAGTTATTTACGGACACCGATGGTGATGATAAAGCAGATAAAATAGAAATTGTTTTAAGCGGTTTTGACGATCATGATACCCACCATGCCATTTCTGCATTTTGCGCAGACCCCTCTGGCGCATTCTATATGTCTGAAGGTATTTTTCTTCACACCAATGTAGAAACATCCTACGGGCCCGTACGCGCCACCAATGGTGGTTTTTACAGATACAATCCGCAACGTAAAAAACTGGAACGTACATTACAGGTAGCCATACCCAACCCTTGGGGCATTGCTTTTGATGAATGGGGGCAAGATTTCTTTTTGCATACTTCGGGCCCAAAAGTTAATTGGATGATGCCAAGTTCCCTAAAACCAATATATGGCGTCTTTTCGCCCTTGACAGAAGAATTGATAGAAAAGGAGCATAGGGTTAGGCCCACATCAGGTATGGAGTTTATTTCAAGCAGACATTTTCCGGATGATGTCCAAGGTGATATGCTGTTGGCAAACTCCATAGGATTTTTAGGACTGAAACAACATGAGATGATGGAGGACGGTACGGGGTACAAAACCAAACATCGTCAAGACTTGATTACAAGTACGGATCCCAACTTTAGA
Organism: Maribacter confluentis; assembly: GCF_030505015.1. NCBI lineage: Bacteria > Pseudomonadati > Bacteroidota > Flavobacteriia > Flavobacteriales > Flavobacteriaceae > Maribacter > Maribacter confluentis. The sequence goes on along the minus strand of NZ_JAUKUC010000001.1, from coordinate 3,692,712 downwards.
CCCGTGGAAATGGAGTTTGCCCCAGACGGATCATTATATGTCGTAGATTGGCACAATGTGCTTATAGGCCATATGCAGCACAACGCTCGCGACCCTTTGCGCGACCATGTTCATGGCAGAATATACAGGATAACCTACCCATCTAGACCATTGGTACAACCGGCAATGGTAAATGGTGCATCATTGGCACAACTATTTGAAAATTTAAAATTACCGGAATATAGGACCCGTTACCGTACCCGTAGGGAACTAAGGGGAAGAAATACAGAAGAAGTCCTTAAAACTGCCAAAGAGTGGGTCATAAACCTAGATGAAGATGACCCAAATTATGACCATAACAGATTAGAGGCGTTATGGGTTTCATGGGGAATGAACAAGGTAGATGCCGAACTGCTATTGGAACTATTCAAATCAAAAGATCATAGGGTACGCGCAGCAGTGGTCAGGGTAGTTAGGTATATGGGACACCAAGTGGAAAATTCACAGGAAATATTGATGCAGGCAGCCTCCGATGTTCATGGCAGGGTGAGACTTGAAGCAATTACCGCGGCATCATGGTTGCCACAAGCAGAAGGTATAGAAATACTTGATATAGCAAGACAACACCCGTTGGACGAGTGGATGTTGGATTCTTTCAATTTTGCGGAAACAAGGTTGACCGGAAACTTTTTGGAGAAAGCAGATGAAAAAATTTTGGCATCACACCTAAAGGATGAAGATTTAAAAATATTCATTAAAGGGAAAAAAATTTATGAGACAGAAGGGTATTGCATAACCTGTCATCAAGAAAGCGGCAGTGGACTCCAAAAAGCCGGATACCCCACCTTAGTTGGCCAACAATGGGTTTTAGGCGACCAGGACAGACTAATTAAACTTGTCCTGCATGGACTTTATGGACCAATGGATATTATGGGCAACCATTATGACGGGCAAGTACCCATGATGGCGTTCAAGGGATTATTGACCGATGAGGAAATTGCAGCGGTACTGACCTATGTAAGAAATTCATTTGGCAATAAAGCTTCGGTCATAAATAAGGAACAAGTACAAAAAATTAGGGAAGCAACTAAGACCCGAGAAGCTTTTTATACCCCAGAAGAATTATTGAAAGAACATCCCATGCAATAAAAAATAGACCAATTACCACCTATGAAACACATATTTGATAAAATAGTTTTTACAATGGTCGCCATTGCCTCCATATTGGCCTGTGGAGAGAACAAGAAAGAGAAACAAAAATTGGACGACGGGACTGCGCCACCTCCCCATATTGTTTTTGTAACCGGCGACGAAGAATACCGTTCTGAAGAATCCATGCCAATGCTGGCCAAATTGGCAAAGCGTGAGCTAGGTGCCAAAGTCACTGTTTTATATGCGCTGGACAGCCTTGGTTTTATAGACCCTAACAGAACCGATCATATTGCAGGTTTGGAAGCATTGAAAAATGCGGATTTAATGGTCATATTTACAAGATTCAGGAACCTGCCTAAAGAAGAGCGCACCTATATTACTGATTATGTAGAATCTGGAAAACCTATAATGGGATTTAGAACGGCTACCCATGCGTTTATGTATAAGAAAGATTCTTCCCTAACAGTATTTAACGGGGAATGGCCCGCCAAGGTATTTGGCCAACAATGGATAACACACCATGGCCATTTTGATGATGGCAAGTTTCAAGTAACCAATGTAACGGTCAAGGAAGGACAGGAAACACATCCTATATTAAGGGGTTTCAATGATTTTAAGGCATATTCCTGGTTATACCATGTTGATGGCGGCGGTTGGAAACTTCAAGGAGACAGCAAGCCAATTCTTATGGGGCACTCCACAAAATCACAGCATGAAATTGATGGCAAGTTGAACAAGTATCCTTTGGATAACCCCGTTGCATGGACCAAAAGTTATACGGGCTCTTCTGGAATCAAGGCCAGAGTTTTCTTCACAACTCTTGGCCATCCTTTTGACTTTAAAATTCCCGAAGCTAGAAAAATTGCTTTGAACGGTATTTTTTGGGCCTTGGGAAAGGAAAATCTTATTCCAGAAGATGGTGCAAACGTTGTGTTGGACGAAGCCTATATGCCCAACAACTCAGGATTTGGACAAAAGTTTAAAAAGAACAGGAAACCAGAGCTAATACCCTAAGCGTTTCCTAAATGTATACTAATAGTATTATCCGCTCTTGGAAATTGTTCTATTTTTGAAAAAAAAAGTAGATTGAAAACTATCGGTTTATTCGCCCTATTACTTTTGGCATTTGCAAATCATGGTCTAGCCCAAAATAGTGCGGATCAAGAAGAAGCCAAACAAATTAATATTGTTCATGGGGCCAATTTCACAAAGAACGAAGTAGACTATCCCGGAGCTTCAATATTCAGCAAAGATGAACGACAGGTACAATTTGAACATCAAGGTGCAGACCTTTGGTGCGATGTAGCCATTTATTACCAACTTGAGAACCGCTTGGAAGCCATTGGCAATGTAATTCTGAAACAAGGGGACTCGGTTCAAATGACCAGTAAAAAAATCAATTACCTAGGGGACGATAAATTGGCAAAAGCATGGGGAAACGTCATTTTAAAAAATGCCTCCATGACCTTAAAAACGGACACCCTGAGATTTGACAGGGAAAAACAAGAGGCCTTTTATCGTGACAATGGTACTGTAATTGATTCGGCAAATACGTTGACCAGTAAGATTGGCAAATACTTCATGGAATTGAAAAAGTATCAATTTTTGGATAGCGTACATGTTCAAAATCCAGAATACACCTTAGATTCCGAACAGTTGGATTATTACACTACCTCTAAAAATGCATACATGTACGGCCCCTCTACAATTGTAGGGGAAGCCTATAAAATTTACTGTGAACGTGGATTTTACGATACTAAAATAGAAAGCGGTTATGGTATTAAAAACACACGTATAGATTATAATAATAGAATAATTGAAGGGGATAGCGTTTATTTTAACAAAGCCAATGAATTTGCATCTGCTACCAATAATATTACCGTAACGGATACCATTAACAAGGGTATCATAAGGGCACATTATGCAGAGGTACATAAAGCAAAAGACTCTGTATTTGCCACCAGAAGAGCGGTATCTATTTCAGTACAGCAACAAGACTCGCTCTATGTACATGGAGACACTTTGATGGTTACCGGCAAACCTGAAGAACGCTTGCTCAGGGCATTTAGAAATGCCAAATTCTATAAGACAGATTTGAGCGGTAAGTGCGATAGCATACACTCGGAGCAAAAGACAGGTATCACCCAATTGATCAAAAATCCGGTTATATGGAACGGTGCCAATCAAATGACAGGAGACAGCATCCATTTAAAATCCAATCTAAAAACTGAAAAACTAGATTCCTTAAAAGTATTAAGAAATGCCTTTATAATTTCTTTGGATAGTGTTAGCATGACTGGTTATAACCAGGCAAAGGGCATTAACCTATTTGGCAAGTTCATAGAAAACGAATTAAAATTAATTGACCTGGTACAAAATACGGAGGTGGTCTACTACATGTATAATGATGACGATGAACTTATTGGGATAGATAAAACGGTATGTAGCAAGATCAGGATAACCATGGAAGAGAACGATATAGAAAACCTTACTTTTTTTACGGATCCAGATGGTGATATATTTCCCGAAAAGGACCTGCCCGAAAATAGCAGGATATTAAAAGGATTTGTGTGGCGCGGAGATGAGCGTATTTTGACCAAGGAGGATATTTTTGACGAGGACGACAATAATTTGGAACTGGTGGTCATTCAAGGAATAGACAATCCTATTGACATAGATGCAGAAGAACAGCAGCGCAGTCAAAATGAGTCTGACCCCGTAAATAAGATCAAAACGGACAATGCCGTAGACCCAAAAGCAAATGCAACTAAAAAGAAGGTGAATTAAATAGTTCCCATGACCAAGGACTTTTTAAAATATCAGGCACAAACCTCACCCTACCCTTTAGGGATGGAAATTTCACATGCCAGTGGTAGCTATATTTATGATACTGCCGGTAACGCACATTTAGATTTTGTTGCAGGGGTTTCTGCCTGTACCTTGGGGCACAGTAATCCTAACGTGGTAGAGGCCGTACAGAAACAAGCTGCAAAATACATGCATGTAATGGTTTATGGTGAATATGCACAATCGCCCGCAACGGAGTATGTAAAGTTGTTGGCCGCACAATTGCCCCAGCCCTTGGAGGTTACTTATCTGGTAAATTCAGGAACGGAAGCAATTGAGGGAGCTTTAAAATTGGCAAGGAGGTATACGGGGAGATCACAGATAATATCCGCAAGGAACGCGTATCATGGCAATACGATGGGAAGCTTAAGTTTAATGGATTTTGAGGAACGCAAAAGTGTGTTTAGGCCATTGCTCCCAGACGTGTATCACATAACCTTCAATAATGAAAAGGAATTAAATAAAATTACCACCAAGACGGCGTGTGTAATTTTGGAGACCATACAAGGAGGTGCCGGATTTATTGAACCCCAAAACCGGTATTTGGAAAAGGTAAGAAAACGTTGTGATGAAACCGGTGCGTTATTGATACTGGATGAGATACAGCCTGGATTTGGACGGACCGGTAAACTATTTGCCTTTGAACATTACAATTGTGTACCGGATATATTGGTCATTGGTAAGGGAATGGCATCGGGTATGCCCGTTGGGGCCTTCGTGTCCAGTCCTAAAATAATGGGTACGTTAAGTGAACGGCCTAAAATGGGACATATTACCACATTTGGAGGACATCCGGTGGTAGCATCGGCCAGTTTGGCCACCTTAAACGAGCTACTGCAGACCACTTTAATAAAAGATACTTTGACCAAAGAACAAGTATTCAGAAAGCACTTGGTCCATCCAAGGATAAAAGAGATACGCGGAAGAGGATTAATGCTCGCTTTGATAATGGATACTGCAGATACGGCCAACTCCGTCGTGCTTAAAGCTAAAGAGAAAAATTTAATATTGTTCTGGCTATTATTTGAAGATAAAGCAGTAAGGATTACCCCTCCCTTAACCATTTCCGTAGAGGAAATTATAGAAGGATGTGCTATAGTTTTAGGTATTTTGGATAGGCTGTAATTCAAGGTTGTTAACTAATTTGTTAATAATATAGCCACTATCACCTACCCTAACACGCTTCAAACACTTACTTTTAATTATCTAGAAATCCCAAAAAGTTCCTATGGCGTTAGAATCTAACGAGAAACCGGACAAACCAATTACAAAATTTGAATCGATGCTCAAGACAGACGATGTCTATTTCTTTGATGCGGAGGATTTTGAAGATATTGTTCACCATTATCTAAACCACGGGAAAATTTCCTTGGCCAAAAAAGGCATTAAGATAGGGTTACAACAGCATCCTGCATCAATTGAATTAAAATTGCTTCAGGTTGAAGTATTGGTGTTTGAAAATCAAATAGAAAAAGCGGAAGCATTATTGGATGAACTGCAACTGCTAGACCACCAAAACGAAGAGATCTATATACAACGTGCAAATATTTTCTCCAAGCAGGACAATCATGAAGCTGCGGTTGAACTATTGCGCCAAGCCCTAGCCTTCAGCACCAATAGTTTTGACATTTATAGCTTACTTGGTATGGAGTATCTGTTCATGGACGATTTTAAAGAAGCTAAGAAAAGCTTTATGAAATGTGTTGAATATGATGAACAGGATTATTCATCGCTCTACAATGTAATTTACTGTTTTGAGTTTTTGGAAGATTACGATGGGGCCATCATATACTTAAACGACTATTTGGAAAGTAATCCGTATTGCGAAGTAGCTTGGCACCAACTAGGTAAGCAATATTCGTATATAGAAATGTACGCAGAGGCATTGACCGCCTTTGAGTTTGCCATTATATCAGATGACAGTTTTATAGGTGCATATTTTGAAAAAGGAAAGGTGTTGGAGAAATTAGGTAGACATAAAGAGGCCATAGAAAATTATGAGACCACAATATCTATTGAAGATCCCACCTCACATGCATTCTTAAGAATAGGAAAATGCTATGAAAAGCTTAAAGATATTGAAATGGCCAAATATTACTTTTACCAAACGGTACATGAAGATCCGTTATTGGATAAAGGATGGTTGGCCATTACCAATCTTTATTACAATATTAAAGACTTTGAAAAGGCAGTTTTTTACATCAATAAAGCACTTAACATAGATGGGGAAAACCCACTATACTGGAAAAAGTGTGCACAGATTCATACAGCGCTCAAAAATTATGACCAAGCAGATTTTGCCTTTAAGCAAACCGTGGATTTAGGTAATTATGAATTGGATACGTGGTTGAAATGGGCAGACGTGGTGCATATAAATGGGGAAACCCATGCCGCAATAGAAATTCTGGCACAAGGAAGGGAATTTTATCCTGACAATCTTAAGCTTTTATATAAATCTGTAGGATTTCAATGTATGGCCAATGATTTGATCAATGCCAGAATAACTTTGATGGATGCGCTAAAGATTGACAAAAATCAAAAAAAGCTTCATCTGTTCAAAGAAAAATTTCCTGAATTTGGCAATTCTGATTGGACCCAGAAAATTGTAAACAAATACAATAAAGCCTCTTAGAACGGGTTCTACATTTCATGGAAAATAGAAAACCATTAGATTACATATTTATTAGCCTTAAAGGCATGGCCATGGGCATTGCGGAACTGGTCCCCGGGGTATCGGGAGGAACCATAGCTTTTGTTACGGGAATATATGAAGAATTTATAACCTCGATCAACAACGTTAATTTAACGACATTAAAATTGTTTAGGGAAAAAGGGTTTGCCACCTTTTGGGACAAATTGAACGGAAATTTTTTAGTAGCTCTTTGTTTGGGAATGCTTATTAGTATACTCTCACTTTCAAAAGTAATTTCCTGGCTTCTGGTTACCCACCCCATACCTACTTGGGCATTTTTCTTCGGGTTGGTTCTGGCAAGTGTACTATTTGTTGCGAAATCAATTAAAAAATGGGGTATACTGGCTATAGCGCTGTTCATTTTAGGAACCGTATCCGCCTTCTATATTACTACGCTACCACCATCAACAAGTACGAGTAGCCTACCATTTATATTTCTATCCGGCGCCATAGCCATTTGTGCAATGGTCTTACCAGGTATATCCGGGTCCTTTATTTTAGTATTGCTCGGCTCGTACAAAACTGTGCTAGAAGCGGTAAACGATAAGGACCTCGCCATAGTAACGACTTTCGCCGCAGGGGTAATTTTTGGTATTTTGAGTTTTGCAAGAATCTTAAAATGGATGTTTACCAATTATAAAGATGCGACATTAGCGGTATTAACAGGTTTTATTTTAGGCTCTTTGAACAAAATATGGCCTTGGAAAAATATTACCGAGGTTATACAGATTGGCAAAAAGGAGATTATTATAGATGAAAACATATCGCCATTTTCTTTTACTGGTGATAATCATTTAACCTTTGCAATTGTAGTTGCTGTCATTGGTTTTTCCCTTATTTTTATATTGGAAAAATCAGCTTCCAAGAAGTAAGCAATAAAACTACATGAACCATCCCAGATCCTTAACCGATAAAATTTTCTTGGTCATAAAAGGATTATGCATGGGTACAGCCAACAAAGTACCCGGCGTATCTGGGGGCATCGTTGCTTTTGTAGGAGGGTTTTACGAGGAATTTATATACTCGCTTCAAAAAATCAATGCAAAGGCGTTCAAATTATTGATCAGCGGAAGATTTAAAAGCTTTTATAGATATATAAACGGACCCTTTTTAACCCTGTTGATCTTTGGTATGCTCATAAGTTATTTCAGCATATCCAAACTACTGGATTATTTTTTGGTCAAAAAAGAATTACTGGTCTGGTCCACTTTTTTTGGTATGATATTAGGTTCTATCTATTATATAGGTAAGGATTTTGATTATTGGAAAAAGAAGACCTTTACCGCTGCACTCATAGGATTAGGTATTGGTGTTGCCATTAGTTTTTTGAGTCCGGCAAAGGAAAACGACAATTTAATATTCATATTTCTATGTGGTATGATCAGTGTATCCGGCATGACCTTACCAGGACTTTCGGGTTCTTTTATTTTAATTCTCTTGGGCAATTATGTGCTGCTTTTAGTAGATTCCGTAAATGCCCTGTATGATACTTTTTCAGAAATAATTGTTGGTGATTTTAGCTTCACTTCTAATAGTGAACGATTGCATACCTTAAAAATATTAGCGGTGTTTACATTTGGCTCCGCAACAGGCTTGGTAACATTATCACATGTATTAAGTTTTGTCCTAAAACATTATAAACATATTACAACTGCCACCATATTAGGTTTTATTACTGGTTCTTTGGGCGTTGTATGGCCTTGGAAAAAAACAATTTATAAAATTGGTGAAGATGGCGGTGTATTACTGGATTCCAATGGAAAAAGGATAATCATGAATTATGAACGTTTTCTACCGGACATGGGCATTTTAGAAAATTGGACCGCTATATTATTTATCGTTATTGGTATTAGCATTTTGTTACTTTTAGATTGGTATGGAAAAAACAGAACAACATAAATTTGGCTTGGTAGGAAAGAATATTTCGTACTCTTTCTCCCGGGGATATTTCAAAAAAAAATTCCAAGATTTAGGTCTTGAAAATTATAGTTACGAAAATTTTGACTTGAATTCCATAGAAGTGTTTCCTTCAATATTTTCAAACAACAATACAATTAGCGGACTCAATGTGACCATTCCCTATAAAGAAGAGGTCATTCCTTACTTGGACCATATTGATCATGCGGCTCAACAAATTGGAGCGGTGAACACCATAAAAATTGATGAGAATGGCCTTACAGGCTTTAATACGGATGCCTATGGTTTTAAAAACGCCATATTGCCCTACATACAACCTCACCACAACAGTGCATTGATATTGGGTACCGGAGGCGCTTCAAAAGCAATAGCTTTTGTACTTGATGAATTGGGAATTGATTATAGATTTGTATCAAGGTCAGGCAAAAAAAATGGTTTTAGATATAATGAGTTAACCGGTGATACTATCGAAAAACATACCTTGATCATTAATTGTTCTCCTGTAGGTACCTTTCCTAATATAGAGGAAAAACCTGCCTTACCCTATACTTCTATAGGCCAAAAACATTTATTGTTCGACCTTATTTATAACCCGGAGGTTACGGCATTTTTGCAAACGGGTAAATTAAATGGAGCACGTACTTGCAACGGGTTAAGAATGTTGGAGTTACAAGCGGAGAAAGCATGGTCTATTTGGAACAATATTTAATAAAGAAAAAAACTCTATAGTCTAAAATGCATAAAAAAACGCAATTTTAAAGCATGCCAATGCACCGTAGGCCAATACTAAAAATAGACGCTAATACTTTGCAATTCTAGGGGTAGTCACTATCTTGTAAACATATAATTAAGGAATATGTCCGAGGATAAAGAACACCAATTACCAGAATCATCAACAGAAGAAAATTCTACTACGGATACTTCAAGTAACGTTGCGGAAGGTCAAGATGTACAGGAGGAAATTACAGAAGAGCAAAAAACGGAAGAATCTTTAGATTCAGTCGCAAAAGAACCTGATGCCATAGATGAAATAGATGAGTCCAATGCAGAGGACGCGGAAGATGAAGATACTGTTAAAAGACATGAAATACCTATGCCGGATTATCATGAAATGAACATGGAAAACCTGGTTGGGGAACTGCAACGCTTAGTTAAAAATGAAAAGGTACAGGCCATACGTAAACATGTAGATTCCATTAAAGATGAATTCAACCAAAAGTTCGATGAATTTATAGAAGAAAAAAAGGAAGAATTCATAGCCAATGGTGGAAATGAAATTGACTTTAGGTACAACTCCGTTGACAAAAGACAATTCAACGAAGTGTATGCAGAATATAGGGAGAAAAGAAATCAGTATTACAAAAGCTTAGAAAAAAGCCATAAAGAAAATCTCGCCTATCGGTTAGATTTAATAGAACAGTTAAAAGCTTTGGTAAATGTTGAGGAGGATATTAACACAACCTACAACAACTTTAAGGATATACAGGCCAAATGGAGGCACGCGGGTCCTATACCTAAGGCCAATTACAACAATGTTTGGAAAACGTATCACCACCACATTGAAATTTTTTATGATTTCTTAAATATCAACCGGGAATTAAGGGATCTTGATTTTAAGCACAATCTGGAAGAGAAAAGCAAAATAGTCACAAGAGCTGAAGAACTTGCCAAAGAACCAGATTTAAATAGGGCCTTTAGGGAATTACAAGTATTACATAAAATCTGGAAAGAAGATTTGGGACCGGTTGGCAAAGAGCATCGGGAGGAAATCTGGGGCCGATTTAGCGCGGCTACCAAAACTATTCATGAAAGAAGACAGGACTATTTTAAGAACCTTGATCAAATCAAGGAAGAAAATTTAGAGCGCAAGAATGCCATCATAGAAGAAATAAAGGAAATAGCATCTTCTGTTTCTTCCAATCATGGTACTTTGCAGCAACAAATAAAAAAGATTGAGGAATTAAGGGAGACATTCTTTAAGGCCGGCCAAGTTCCCCAAAAGGTGAATTCCAAAACATGGAATGCGTTTAAAAGCGCAGTACGTGAATTCAACCAAAACAAAAATGCCTTTTACAAAAACTTAAAAAAAGAACAACAGGAAAACCTGCAAAAGAAAAGGGAGCTCCTTGATTTAGCTATATCATTAAAAGATAGTGAGGATTGGGATGTAACCACCTCAGAAATGAAGCGTATACAAAGCCAATGGAAAAAGATAGGCCATGTTCCGCGTAAATATTCCGATAAAATTTGGAAGGATTTTAAAAATGCCTGTAACCATTATTTTGACAGATTAAATGCACTTAAGAATGATGCATTTAAGGAAGAAGAAGAAAATTACAAGAAAAAAGATGCCTGTATTGAGCGTCTAAAGGATTTTAAATTGAGCGGCGAAAAAGAAAAGGACCTTGCAGCTATTAAGGAATTTACAGAAGAATGGAAAAAAATTGGTAAAGTTCCGTTCAAGAAAAAGAACATTAACCAAAAATTCGACAAAATAATTGATGCCTTGTTCCATAAATGTGGAGTTAGCAAGCAAGAGTCTGAACTGTTGAAATATGGTAATAAAATTCAACAACTCAAAACAACGGATAACCAAGAACAGGCAATTCAAAACGAACGCGCTTTTATTAGGAAAAAAATAGATGAGAGCAAGAGCGAAATAAGGCAGTTGGAAAACAATCTTGAATTTTTCTCGAATGCATCTGAAAGCAATCCGTTGGTACAGGATGTGATAAAACGAGTCAATCAGCATAAAGAATCGCTAGCTGCTTGGAAAGCGAAATTGAAAAAATTGAATATTCTAAAAAATAATTTGACCAAGGATGTAAATGAAAGCGAAGGTGTTGCCGGTGAGGAAGAATAAAAAACAAATGTAGTTGACCGCAATTCTGAATAGTATTAATCGATAGTATTAAGGTCAACATTATCATGAAGCATCTTATACTTTTGACAATTATGTTCGTTATAGGTGTATTTAATAGACCCCTAACAACAAATAACATAGTTCCCTATTCATTTCCCCAAGAAAATACCCAAGAGAATGCCTATATCATTCTTATGGACCAATGTAATGGCTGTCATATTACTAAACAAAGAGGTATGGTGTTTACCCGTGATAATATTAATCTTTATTCCTTGGCTATAGAACAGCAAGTATTTGTAAAGAAAAGAATGCCAAAAGGCAAAAAGAATAAGCTTACCTCAACAGAACTGAACAAGCTTAGATTATGGTTAAATAGCTTAAATAATCATTGACATAAAAAAGCCTCTATCAATAAGAGGCTTTTTTATCATTATATGATTTATTATTACTTGGCTACATTCACCGCCCTAGTCTCCCTGATAACGGTAACTTTTACCTGACCAGGATATGTCATATCCGTTTGAATTTTTTGTGAAATCTCAAAGGACAATTGTGCTGCCCTTTCATCATTTACTTTTTCGCTCTCAACAATAACCCTTAATTCTCTACCGGCCTGTATAGCATAGGCTTTCTGCACCCCGCTAAAACCAAATGCAATTTCTTCCAAGTCTTTTAAACGTTGAATATACGAATCCAACACCTGTCTTCTAGCACCTGGTCTAGCCCCGCTTATGGCATCACAGACCTGTACTATTGGAGCTATAAGAGTCTTCATTTCTATTTCATCATGGTGGGCTCCAATGGCATTACAGACCTCAGCTTTTTCTCCAAATTTCTCCGCCCATTGCATACCAAGGATAGCATGTGGAGTCTCCACTTCATTTTCAGTATTGGGCACTTTACCAATATCATGCAATAGACCTGCTCGTTTGGCAATTTTAGGGTTAAGACCAAGTTCAGATGCCATAACACCACACAATTTGGCAACTTCCCTAGAGTGCTGCAACAAATTTTGGCCATATGAAGAACGATATTTCATTCTACCCACGGCACGTATAAGTTCAGGGTGCAATCCATGAATACCTAAATCAATGACCGTACGCTTACCAATTTCAACAATTTCCGCCTCTATTTGTTTCTCGGTCTTCTTAACGATTTCTTCAATTCTAGCCGGGTGTATTCTACCGTCTGTCACTAATTTATGTAACGACAATCTTGCCACTTCTCTACGTACAGAATCAAAACAGGAAAGGATGATAGCTTCAGGAGTGTCATCAACAATGATTTCCACACCAGTAGCCGCCTCCAATGCCCTAATGTTCCTACCTTCCCTACCAATAATTCTACCCTTAACGTCATCAGATTCAATATTGAATACAGAAACACAGTTCTCTACAGCTTCTTCCGTACCAATTCGTTGAATGGTATTGATAATGATCTTACGGGCTTCTTGTTGGGCGGTAAGTTTGGATTCTTCTACCGTAGATTGTATAAAGGCCATAGCGTCTGACTTGGCAGTCTCCTTAAGGCTTTCCACCAATTGATTTTTAGCTTCATCTGCAGAAAGTCCAGATATGACCTCTAGTTGCTGAACTTGGCTTTTGTGCATCTTGTCCAGTTCTTCGTGTCTTTTTTCAAACAAGGCCCTTTTCTGCTCTACTTCCTTTAGTTTTCCGTCTAACTGGGAGTTCATTTGTTTGTTTTTGGCAAGCTCGCTACTCACTTGAGATTCCTTATCTCGCGTACGCTTTTCCGCCTCGCTTATTTTTTTGTCCTTCCCGTAAATTACTTTTTCATGTTCGGCCTTTAGTTCTAAAAACTTTTCTTTGGCCTGTAATATTTTTTCCTTCTTAATGCTTTCCCCTTCCTTATTTGCTTCCTTTATAATGCGCTCAGCATCTTTCTTTGCATTTATTATGGTTTTAGAGGCTTTCCCTTTTTCCAAAAATTTTGCTATTGCAAAACCGATTGCCAGCCCTACTATTGCGGCAATAATTATCATTGTACTATCCATAGTCTAATTAATTAATAAAAAAAAGCCCACATTGGAGAAGTTTTGATCAAACTCCGGTAAACAGGTTTAGGGCTAACAGACTGATCAAGGATCCCTATACGAGTAGGGCCTGCTTTTACAATCTAAACTCACCCTTTTTAAAAAAATAAATGTTGAGTTTGTCAAAAGGTATTACCAATGTGGGCAGTAACTTAATGTATTTTAAAGAACGTTTTTTTACAAAGCCAATTTAGAGTTCACCAAATCGTTCAACGCTTTTAAACGTTGTTCGGCCTCTTTGGTTCCTTCCGTTTGCTCAATGCCGTTTTGCTCAATTTTAGATGCAAATTGCAGGGCACACATGGCCAATACATCTTGCTTATCTCTAACTGCATAATTCTGCTCAAATTTTTTGGCCAGCTGTTCAATATTTTTAGCGGCCTTTCTTAAACCTTCCTCTTGCGCAGGATCGATCGTCAACGGATATACCCTATCTGCAATAGAAAGTTTTATTTTGAGCTTTTCTGACATATTTTATAGACATTATTCTGAAAGTTGGGCTATACAATGGTCCAACTCCCGTATCAATGTATTTATTTTAAGCTTAGCTTCTGTTTTGTTTGTATTACTGCCAAGCATTGAATTTGCCAGTTTAAGAGAATTGTACTTCTCTTCCCATTCAGATACCGTTTTACTTGCATTCTCCTGTGAAGATTTTATATTCTTCAATTCCTTTTCCAACTCTAAATTAGCCTTGTTCAGCACTTCCAGCTTATGCAACAATTTGCTAATTTTATCTTCTAAGGAATCAACGATTTTAATCAATTCGCCCATACATCAAAATCAATGCGATTTACACAAAGTTAACATAGATTAGATGACTTAGCAATAGTTTTGTGAAATATTCCAAAATGAACTGTAATTAAATTAACAATTATATAGCCAAGCTGTCTTTATAAAAATTTTAGCACGGGCAACTTCATAGAATTGTGGTTGTTTAATTATTTTCGCACTATTGCAATCTACCATATGAAAAATTCACCCTGCGTCCTATTCTTTCTTTTTTGTCTAACATTACTAGGTCAAGAACAATATCCTAAGGATGTTTTTGGCCCTCCAATGGACATACCTATAATTTTGGCCGGGACGTTCGGTGAGCTACGTTCCAATCATTTTCATGCGGGTCTGGACATCAAGACACAGCAGCGGGAAGGAATTCCGGTCAACGCCATAGGAGACGGAACCGTTACCCGTATTAAGGTTTCCTTATGGGGATATGGCAAAGTGCTGTACATTGCCCACCCAAACGGCTACACCTCGGTATATGGCCACCTACAGAAGTTTTCACCTACCATAGAAGCCTATATTAAAAAACTCCAATATGAAAAAAAATCATTTGAGGTTGAAGTTTTTCCTGATTATGGGGAAATAAAGGTTACCAAAGGAGAATTAATTGCATATAGCGGAAACACGGGTGGCTCTGCTGGTCCACACCTACACTTTGAAATTAGAAGTAGTATATCAGAAAAGCCAACGAACCCGTTTCTTTATGGAATGCATGTAGCTGATGCAACAAATCCTATTTTGGAAAAACTATTTGCATATCCGTTAAGCGGCAACGCGCACATTAATCATAACCAAGAAAGGACACAGATTAATTTTAGTAGACAGGATGATGGCACCTATTTGGCAGATAAGGTCGATGCCCTTGGAGAAATAGGTTTTGGATTCATTGGGTATGATAGATTGGATATGGCTGCAAATAAAAACGGGGTTTATTCCGTAGAATTCAACGTCAACGGAAAAATTTATTCGCTATATGATTTTGAGTCGTTCTCATTTGGCGAAACCAGATACATCAATACATTGATAGACTATGATTATTATGGTAGGCATAGGCAGCGCATACAGAAAAGTTTTAAATCTCCCGGTAACAATTTAAGCATTTACAAGGAGCTTTATAACGAAGGTAAGGTCAAAGTAAATAAAGGGCTTAGCTATACCGCTAATCTAATCATTAAGGATTATGCCGGTAACACGGTTAAACTTGCCATTCCTATTGAAGGGAAGGAAAATCAAAGCCCTAGCACAAACAATGATAAAGTGACCGATAATTTTTTGGTAGCCAAAAAGCCAAATAACTATGACTTGGGGGGCGCAAAAGTCTATTTTCCGGCAAATACATTTTATGAAGATTTTTATATCGACTTAAAAAAAGGTGCCGATACGGTTACCATACATAGCAATACTGTACCGGCCCATAGGAATTTCACTATTACTTTTGACGCATCAAAATATCCCAAGGAAACGCACAAACAGTTGTTCATTGCAAGATTGAACGATAAATTACAGCCAAATTTTACCAACACATACAAACGCGGCGATCTGTTTACCGCACGTACCAGAAATTTGGGAACCTATACCATTGCACAAGACACTACACCGCCAACCATTAGAACAAAAAATTTTAAGGAAAAGCAATGGCTCAATAACTACAAATACCTTAGTGTAAGCATTGCGGACGATTTAAGTGGAATTGATTCATATACGGCAACTTTGAACGGTGAATGGATATTGATGGAATATGAACCTAAACGCAATACATTGACGTATAATTTTGATGATAAGATTGCCGACCAAACGCAATGTGTTCTTAAAGTGACCGTTACAGATAATGTAGGCAATGTAAGTACGCTTACCACCTCTTTTTATAGAAAATAGATATTTGAGACCGTTTAGTGTTCTGGGGGCTATCATAGTATTGTGCAACACCATTGTATTTGCGCAAAATGCCACCATTACGGGTATTGTGTTGGATGAAAACAACAACGCCTTGTCCAACGTAAATATTTCTGCTGGAACTTTAGGGACCACCACAAATGATATAGGGTATTATTCGCTAGAGCTTGTTGCGGACCAAGAAAACACTATTATCTTTTCCCATATTGCATTCAAGGATGTAGTGTTGGAAAATTTGATTCTTACTACGAACGACATATTTGAGTTTAACCCAGTACTAAAAAATAATACCATACAAATTGGTGGCGTAACGGTATTGGCAAACGGAGAACGGGCAACAGAAACAATTTTAAATATCGCCCCCGCAACTATCAGAAAAATCCCAGGAGCCAATGCGGGGGTAGAAACTATTTTAAAATTACTTCCAGGCGTAAATGCCAATAACGAACTTTCCACCCAATATGCGGTAAGGGGAGGCAATTATGACGAAAATTTGGTCTATGTAAACGAAATTGAAGTGTACAGACCTTTTTTAATAAGGTCTGCCCAACAAGAAGGCCTTAGTTTCGTTAATAGCGACCTGGTCCAAAATGTTAAGTTTTCCGCAGGAGGATTTCAGGCCAAGTACGGAGATAAATTATCTTCTGTATTGGATATCAAATACAAGACTCCTACGGTATTTTCCTTACGTATGGAAGGCAGCTTTTTAGGGGCACAAGCTAGTGTGGAAACCGTATCTAAAAATGGCAAGTTCAGTAGCTTATCCGGTTTAAGATATAGGAATAATGCCTTGTTGGTCAATAGCCAACAGACACAAAGCAATTTTAATCCTTCATTTACGGATGTACAGAGTTATTTAACCTACCGGTTCAACCCCAAGTTTAAATTGGATTTTTTAGGCAATTTGGCCCTTAACGATTATGTTAACGAACCATTGAACAGGCAGACCAATTTTGGCACCCTAGAGAACCCACAAGCTTTAATTGTTTATTATGAAGGGTTGGAGAAAAACAGATATACCACAGCATTGGGGGCTTTAAAAGGTACGTATCAATTAAATGAAAATACGGTTTTAAAGCTAATATCTTCGCTTTACCATACTACTGAAGAGGAATACTCAGATGTTATCGCAACCTATGGTCTGGGCCAAGTAGACAGCAATTTTACCAGTGAGACCATGGGCAGTGCATTGAACCCTAGAGGCATAGGCTCTCAATTTAATAGAACCCGAAATGACTTGGACGCCCTAATTTTAAATGTTGAACATAAAGGCTCCCATACAATGAACAACTCCATTCTTGAATGGGGTGCAAAATATACCCATGAAGATATAAGGGACCAATTAAGGGAATCAGAATTTATAGATTCTGTCGGGTTTTCAATTAGACCTCCACGACCAGAATTTGTAAACAATCAACCTTTAGACCCTTACAATGCTCCCTTAGTTGCCTATAACAGTTTAAACGCCTTAAATTTTGTTCAGACCGACCGTTTCTCCGGTTATGCGCAATTTGGCACACAAAATAAATGGAACAAAGCCAATGTTTATTATAATCTAGGTATAAGATTTCATCATTGGTCCGTTAGGGATGATACCGGTGAACAAGTATCACAAACCGTATATAGTCCAAGGTTACAATTGGCCCTTAAACCAGATTGGAATAAGGATATGTTATTCCGGTTTACTACGGGACTCTACCACCAACCACCATTTTATAGGGAATTAAGGGATGTTACCGGTATGGTTATACCTTCGGTAAAGGCACAAAGGGCAATACATTTTGTTCTTGGTAGTGAGTACAGTTTTCTTCTATGGGAACGGGCCTTTAAACTATTGGGTGAGGCCTATTATAAAAAATTGGAGCATGTAAATCCATATACCTTAGAAGATGTGCGCATTCGGTATAGTGCAAATAATGAAACGGAGGCCTATGTTTACGGTGCAGAGTTTCGTATGAACGGGGCGTTTGTACCTGGAACCGAATCTTGGATCAGTGTAGGTTATTTAAAGACTGAAGAAAACAGGAATAACCGGGGTTATATTTCTAGGCCCACAGATCAACGCTTGAAAATAGGAGTACTGTTCCAGGATTACATTCCTAAAATTCCAGATTTAAAAATGTACCTTAACCTGGTTTATCAAACCGGTGTACCTGGAGGTTCGCCCAGCTATGCAGATCCGTATATTTTTCAGAATAGATTAAGGGATTATAAACGTGCAGATTTAGGAATTTCCTATATTTTTGTAGGCAAGGACAAGCAATTTCCTGCCACGCATTGGTTACACGCCTTTAAAGAGCTAAGCCTAGGGTTTGAAATCTTTAATTTATTCAACAACCAAAACTCCATAACCAATACATGGGTTAGAGATGTGGACAGTAAGAACGAATTTGCCGTGCCCAATTATTTAACATCAAGGGTATTGAATCTAAAATTAGGAATACACCTTTAAAATTAAAAGATGAAAAGAATACTTTTCTTATTGACCACATTGTACTGTATAGCAGCCCTTGGACAAAAGAACATTTATGAAAGCCCAAATTTTGATGAATTAAGTGAAGATCATGCCGTATTGGCAATAATACCATTTCTAACAAATCTAGACCTTAACGAACCCATTTCCAGGGAGGAACAAAAAAGACTTGAAGAAAATGAAGGATATGCTGTACAAAATGCTTTAGAAACTTATTTTTCCAGAAGAAGTAAAAAGAAAAAGCTACCGGTAAAGTTTCAGAATATAAAAAATACTACCGCTATTTTGGCACAAAACAATGTAACCTATGAAAATATAGATGTCTACACCACCAAACAATTAAGTGAAATTTTGGGTGTAGATGGTATAATTAGCGGAACTTTGGATTTAAACATATTACTTTCTAGCGGTATACCTACAGAGTTCAGCTTTACGGATTATATTTCCGGTGGAGCGGATTATGGCCGAATTGGCATAAAGATCAGCGATGGCGACACTGGAAGACTGCTATGGAAATATGAAAAGGAGATTAATAAAAAAACCGGCAAAAACACCACGGACCTCATTGACCGTATGATGAAATTGGCCATTAGAAAGTTTCCATACGAAAGGGAAAGAAAACGAGACCGTAACAAAAATTAAACTAACTTTCTATTATATCCTTGAGCACCTTAATGGTATAATCAATTTCCTCCCTCGTGTTATAGGTAGAAAATGAAAAACGCACAGATGGTTTTTTCATGTCTTCCTTGGACAAAATTTGGGTAAGGACATGACTACCGGTATCGCTCCCGGATTGACATGCACTTCCTTTTGAACAAGCTATACCTTTAATATCCAAGTTGAATAAAAGCATCATAGCCTTATCTTCCGTAATGGGCAAACAAACGTTCACCAACGTATAGGTACTATTTTCCATATCTGCGGAATGTCCGTTAAATTTGGCTTCCGGTATATCCTTTCTTACCTGTTCTATAAAATACCTCTTAAGTCCTTCTACATATTTCTTTTCCGTTTCCAAATTATCATAGGCGTGCACAAACGCTTCTTGGAGACCAACAATATTATGGAAAGACTCCGTACCTGCCCTGAGCCCACGTTCTTGAGACCCTCCGGATATCATACAGCTCATACCTGAATTTTTTCGGATAAAAGCAAAACCAATTCCTTTAGGCCCATGAAATTTATGAGCTGCTGCAGCTAGAAAATCTATTGGAAACTTTTTTACATCCCATTCATAATGACCTAAGGATTGAACAGCATCGGAATGTACCAAGGCATCGTATTTTTTGGATAATAAGGTAATCTGTTCCAAATCTATTTTATTGCCTATTTCATTGTTCACATGCATAAGGCTTACCAATTTTTTAGAACCATTGCTTTTCAAAAGTTCTTCCAAATGCAACAAATCAGGATTGCCATAAGCATCCAAATTAACATATTGTAATTCTATAAGACCTTTTGCTTCCAGTTCCTCTACCGTATGCAGTACTGCATGATGTTCTATTCTAGTAGTGATTATAGTCTTTACCCCTAGATCACGCACCGCACATCTTAATATCATATTATCCGCCTCAGTACCTCCACTGGTAAAAATAATTTCAGAAGGCTGTGCATTAATATATTTGGCAATTGTCTTTCTTGCACTTTCTATGGCCGTTTTCGCTGTTCTGCCAAAACTATGTGTAGAAGAAGGATTTCCGTAGGAATTAGCCAATGCATCCTGCATTTTTGAAATTACCTTAGGGTGAACCTGTGTTGTTGCCGCATTATCTAAATATACCTGTTTCATCAAAACCTGCTCTAATAAATAAAGAACAAAAATAGCTCAAATAAAGTTAATTTACCCATAAATGGAGGGTGTGCTTTCCATGGGTTTATAATTTTTAAATTAAATTTGATGTATGAAAAAATACCTACTAATTGGTTGTTTATTTTTATTGTTTGCCTGTGATGATGGCGACCTTCAAATAGAAACAGTGGACTTTGATAGCATAGACAATGTCCAAAATTGTGGAACGTTATCCACATCTTCTACCAACGTGGTTTTTAAGATCAATGGTGACGAGTCCTTGATCATTACCTTGGCTAGCGGACTCCTAAAAAATGAAGTAACCACGACGGATAGGGAAAGTGCTGTTCCCGGAAACTCACAAGTAAGCTATCGTATATTTTCTGAAACCGTAACCAGTGCCTATTTTTGTGATGCACCACCACCACTTACACCAACGGTCATTGAAGAAATTGAGGCTGAAGGCGGCTCTGTTACCGTTAGTACTACAACGGCGGATAGCGTAACCTTTACGCACACTATCAAGCTAAGTGGCATTACATTTGTCAATGAAAATGGAAGTAGAATTACAGATCTGCAGATTAATGAGTTTGGTGAAGTAACTACTGGCGGATAATCTAAGGGTTTTGGTAGACATAAACTTCTGTTGCCCCTAGGCCATATTTTTGATACTCTGCATCATAATATTTAATATTCCCATATTTATTGAAAAGGTAACGTAATTCTTCCTTTAGAATTCCTTCCCCTACTCCGTGGATAAAGACAATTTTTTGAATGCGTTTGGCTATGGCAAAATCCAATTGCCTTTTTGCGGTTTCCAATTGCAGGTTCAGAATAGCATAGTTGTCCAGTTGTTTAGGATTTTTCACCAATTGGTTAATATGCAGGTCCACTTCCATCTTAGGGGCGTTACGCTCTTTTGGCTTAACAATGGTAGATTTTTTCCGCTTTGGTATTTCCTTTTCTTTTTTAATGCGAGCAATATCAAAATTAGAGACACGTATATCGTTGGCCATTAACACAAGTTCATGGGGCTCATAGACTAGAGGAAAACCATCATCGCTAATGATCGTTATATCCTTACCGTTAATGGCATTTACCCTTCCCTTGATAACATCATCAATTGTTTCTACAATATCGCCTATCTGAAATTGAGACATGTTTTTATTTTGAATACACAAAAATAATGGTAATTTTCCAACTTAGAATTTCTATAAAATGCGATTAAGGGCATTATTTATTTATTTGGGGTTGGATAATTTTATGTTGCCCTGTTTTACTAAAAAATTAATAGGGATAGATTGTCCAGGTTGCGGTATGCAACGTGCCATACTTTTTTTGACCAAGGGAGAATTTATTGAGGCATTTAAAATGTATCCTGCCATTTATCCCATGCTATTACTTTTGGCTTTTTTGGGAGCAAACAAGTTATATACAATAAAGTATGCTAACACCATTACAATAATTCTTATGATTAGCACCGTAGGATTTATATTGACCAATTATATCTTAAAATTTATCTAACTAAACCTTTAAATTATGGAACAACAAAAATTACCTAATGTAACATTGATATTAGTGCTCGGTATAGCTTCAATCATTCTATGCTGGTGTTATGGTATTTTAGGGCTAATTCTTAGTATCATTGGTTTGGTACTTGCACTAAATACTACCAAGCTCTATAATGCAAATCCAAATGATTACACTAATTACTCCGCCCTTAAAACGGCAAAGCTGGTTACAATCATAGGTCTGGTACTGAACATTTTATTTTTATTGTTCATGATTTGGTTTATTATGTGGATCGGTTGGGATGTAATCATGAGTCAAGATCAAGAGCTTATACAGGAGCGAATGAACGAATTATTAAATCAATAATAATGGAAGAAAAAATTCCAGGTTCCAGTAATGCATTAACATTTGGCATTCTATCTATAGTATTGACCCTTTTCTGTTGTGGGCCTTTTGGTGCAATTTTTAGTTTCATAGGTTTGAACTATGCTAAAAAAGCAAAAGCTTTCCATGAAGCCAATCCGGGCAATTATAGTGGTTATGATAACATACAGACCGGTAGAGTGCTCTCTTATATAGGCCTGGCCCTTTCAGTTATATTATTAATACTTACCATTATTTATTTTGGATTGATCATTGCGTTTTTTGCTACGGCAGATTTCCAATAACCAATAGTAAGCAAAGAAAAATCCCCGAACATGTTCGGGGATTTTTTTATTGTTTAAATGTTTGCAGGGTTCTTATGATAATGGACACACAGTCCAATAACTCTGCTTTTGTCATGACCAAAGGTGGTGCAAAACGAATTATGTTACCGTGTGTTGGTTTAGCAAGTAGACCGTTCTCCTTTAATGCCATACAAATATCCCATGCAGTGGAACTTTCTTCTGTATCGTTGATAAGAATTGCATTTAAAAGTCCCTTGCCCCTAACACTTTTCACAAGGTTACAAGTAGGAATAAACTCATTAAGTTCTTTCCTGAAAATTTCACCTAGAACATAAGCGTTTTTAGCAAGTTTTTCTTCTTTGACAACACCTAGGGCAGCCATACCCACGGCCGCGGCAATTGGGTTACCTCCAAAGGTACTTCCGTGATTGCCTGGGCGAATTACATTCATGATGCCATCATTGGCCAAAACGGCAGAAACTGGGTATGCACCACCGGATAATGCCTTTCCTAAGATTAATATATCCGGTTTTACTTCTGGTTCTCCGCTACAATGTTTGTCCACACAAGAGCAATTACCGCATGTGGCAAGTAAACGGCCCGTACGGGCTATACCTGTCTGTACTTCATCTGCAATGAACAATACGTTGTATTTTTCACATAATGCCTTAGCACCTTTTAAATAACCTTCAGATGGCACAAAAACCCCAGCTTCACCTTGAATTGGTTCTACCAAGAACCCAGCTACATTTTCATTGGTTTTCAAGGCCTCTTCCAGAGCCATTAAATTATCGTATTCTATTTTAATGAATCCGTCCGTATACGGGCCAAAATTCTTACGAGCCACCGGGTCATTTGAAAAGGAGATGATTGTTGTGGTACGACCATGAAAATTATTTTCACAAACAATGATTTCCGCAGCATTTTCTGCTATACCCTTTTTTTCATAAGCCCATTTCCTACATATTTTCAATGCGGTCTCTACAGCCTCTGCCCCCGTATTCATTGGCAAGAGCTTATCAAAATGAAAAGTCTCCGTTGCATACTTTTCATATTTCCCCAACATATCATTATAAAACGCCCTAGAGGTCAAGGATAGCGTTCTAGCCTGATCAACCATTGCATTAACTATTGTTGGGTGACAATGCCCTTGATTAACGGCAGAATAGGCCGAAAGAAAATCATAATACTTTTTTCCTTCCACATCCCAAACGAAAACACCTTCACCCCTGCTTAAAACAACAGGCAATGGGTGATAATTATGGGCTCCGTGTTTTTCTTCCAAGGCAATTGCATCCTTAGAAGTAATCTTTTCTAAAACTGACATGATAAAATTACTTTAAATAAAACTTTAGCAATTCCTTCTATACCTTTTTCCTTTCGAAGAGTCGAAAATTCAGCGTAGGAGAGAAATCATCCCTGTAGAATTCCAAAAATACAAATTAATGCTGTCATAATAAATAATACCGTCCAACGTATTTAATTACTTGTTAATACTATCAATAACAGTATTCGCAATCCAAAGAAACCTTTTATTTTTGCGCTATGCGAAAAAAGACAAAGCGACTGGTTTTTGAAAAGGTTACGGTCCTAGATGCGGCAGCCAAGGGTAAAACCATAGGAAAAGCTCCAGATGGAAGGGTAATCTTTTTAACCAATACCGTACCGGGTGATGTGGTTGATGTACAGACCACAAAAAAAAGAAAAGCATATTTTGAAGGTGTGGCGACCAATTTTCATACTCTATCGAAAAAAAGGGTTGATCCGGTCTGCCAACATTTTGGTGTATGTGGAGGATGCAAGTGGCAAGATATGGGTTATGAGCACCAACTTTTTTATAAACAAAAAGAGGTTGAGAATAACTTAAAAAGAATAGGCCATATTGAGCTACCGGAAGTAACACCGATCTTAGGATCAAAAGAACAATATTTCTATAGGAATAAAATGGAATTTTCATTTTCCGATAGTCGTTGGCTTACCTTGAACGAAATTCAGTGCGATCAACAGATAGAAGATAGAAACGCTTTAGGTTTTCATATTCCAGGAATGTGGGATAAAATTTTGGATATAAAAAAATGTCATTTACAACGTGACCCTTCCAATGCCATACGGTTACAGACCAAAAAATTTGCTACGGAAAATGGCCTCACCTTTTTTAATCCAAGAAACCAGCATGGTCTTTTAAGAACATTAATGATCCGTACCACCTCTATTGGTGAAGTAATGGTAATGGTACAATTTTTTGAGGATGATAAAGAGAAAAGAGAATTATTGCTAAACCATCTTTCTAAAACATTTCCAGAGATAACATCCTTGTTATATGTTATCAACCCAAAACAGAACGACACCATTTACGATCAAGAAATTATTTGTTTTTCGGGTAGAGACCATATTTTCGAAGAAATGGAAGGGTTGAAGTTTAAGATAAACGCCAAATCTTTTTACCAAACCAATTCTGAACAGGCCTATGAATTATATAAAATCACAAGAAATTTTGCAGATTTAAAAGGCGATGAATTGGTATATGATTTATATACAGGCACAGGAACCATTGCGCAGTTCGTTTCTAAAAAAGCTAAAAAGGTAGTTGGAATTGAATCTGTACCTGAAGCAATTTTAGATGCCAAGGCAAATGCAGAGCGAAACAATATTGAAAACGTGGATTTCTTTGTTGGAGATATGAAAAATGTATTCAACGAACAATTTATAGCTCAAAACGGTGTGCCAGATGTAATCATCACTGATCCCCCACGAGATGGTATGCATAAAGACGTTGTTCAACAAATCCTAAATATTGCACCTAATAAAGTGGTTTATGTAAGTTGTAACAGCGCCACGCAAGCCAGGGATTTAGAACTTATGAAAGATATGTACAAGGTTACCAAGTTGCAGCCAGTAGATATGTTTCCACAAACCCACCATGTAGAAAATGTTGTACTTTTAGAAAAGAAAGAATTAGATGAGTAGGCTGCGAACAGTAATATTGTGTTTCTTGTGTATCATAGCAATATCCTCATGCGAAAAGGATGATATTTGTGTTGAAGGAGACACTCCTCTTTTGGTCATAGAGTTTTATAATATTTTGGACACTAGTGCTTTAAAAAATGTCCCCACCTTAAGAGTGGTCGGTGTAGGCCAGAATGTTACGGTCAATACAGTGGCGGACAGAACGGCCTTAAGTACCATCTCCATACCACTAAAGACGGATGCTGATATTACCAGCTTTATAATGATCAATAGTTCCGCCACTAACGATGAAGGTATAGAAACCGGAAATATAGATACGGTAAACTTTTCCTATCAAAGAGTAGAAGACTTTCTTTCAAGAGGTTGTGGGTTTATTGTTAATTATGATGAATTACAAGCTACCATAACAACAGATTCCGAAAATTGGATTCAGGATATAGAAATAACAAGAAGTCAAGTAATCAATTCAGATTCTACCCATGTCAAGATTTTTCATTAATCTTTTTTTCATTTTCTTTAGCTGCTTGGCCATTTGCCAAAATAAGCCCATAGACCTAAATCCAAAAGATACGATTACCTATAAACAATCTTATGGATTACGTCTTGGAGTGGATTTAAGTAGAATCCTAAGAACATCTTTGGATGATAATTACAAAGGATTGGAATTGGTTGCTGACTATAGATTAACACAAAATTTATATATAGCCGCAGAAATAGGTAATGAAGAAAAGACCAAACAGGAAGACTTATATAATTTTACCACATCTGGTAGTTATATTAAGGTTGGGGTAAATAAGAACAACTATGCCAATTGGTATGGTGAGCAAAATTTGATTTATATAGGGGGAAGGTTAGCATTCAGTACATTTGAAAATACGCTTAACAACTATCAATATTTTAATACCAATCATTATTGGAGCTCAGAGGATTTTCCGAGCGGATCGGATATACCTGAAAATTTTTCTGGTCTTTCCGCCACTTGGCTAGAGGCGGTATTTGGCACCAAGGTAGAATTATTTAAGAACCTTTATTTAGGAGCTAGTATACGGCTAGGAATTATAATATCCCAAAAAGAAGATGACAGATTTCCAAATCTATATATTCCAGGATTTAATAAGGTTACCGATGATAGCCGGTTTGGAGTAGGTTACAACTACAGTATTTCTTATTTTTTACCTTTTTACAAAAAAAATAAGAAGGCCAATACCCTGCCCGAATCAGAAGATCTCAATAGTGGAGAACTATAAAACCCTAAAACCTTTAATAAAAATCCACTTCATTACCATTTTCTCCTTTCCTTCTTTATTTACCAAAGCAAATTTAGGTCCCAATAATGAAGCGGCAATGGCTGAAATCAAGGAGATAAAGAACGAATATTCCTTATAGAAAAAACCAATTCCAAAACGTAGGATTACAAACAGAACGGCAAAGCAAACAAAATTTAAGAACAGTACTTTATGTTTTAATTTCATTCTTTTGTATTTCCTTGATATTTAGCTTTCTTACTTCCTTCATACATTTCATACTTGACCAAGCGAGACTCCAGATGACTATTAAAAACCTTAATCTTGCGTGAAGGTCTTAAACCAACAAATTTTAAAGCCTGAAGATTACTTGTAATGAACCAGGCATTGGTACCAGGGTATCCTTGCTTTAAGGTATCCCCAATTGCACCATAAAAGTTTTCCATCTCAATATCCAATCGTTCTCCATAAGGTGGATTAAAACACATATGTAAAGTACCCTCCGTAGATTTTACGGTTTTAAAAAAATTCTTTCTCTCAACGGTAATATATTCCTCTAAATAAGCATTCTCAATATTATCCTGAGCCTTTCTCACTGCGGACGGAGCTTTGTCATAACCAATTATTTTATGATGAAACTCTCTGGTTTTTTTTAAACTGGCATCAGTAATTTTCTCAAATAATTCCGCATCAAAATCTGGCCACTTTTCAAAAGCAAATCCCTTTCTGTTAATATTAGCAGGTATATTACATGCAATCATAGCCGCTTCTGTCAACATGGTTCCACTTCCGCACATGGGATCCAGAAAATCACATTGTCCGTCCCAACCACTTAAAAGTAATAGCCCAGAAGCCAACACCTCATTTATAGGAGCAATATTCGTAGCCGTTCTATAGCCTCTTCGATGTAAAGAAGTACCTGAACTATCCAAAGATACATTACATTCATTATTATGAATATGGATATTAATACGTAAATCTGGATTCTTGACATCCACATCTGGTCTAGATCCATCTGTATCCCTAAATTTGTCCACTATGGCATCTTTCGCTTTTTGGGAAACATATAAGGAATGCGTAAAGTAATCGGAATTGACCGTAGTATCTATTGCGAACGTTTCCGAAACAGAAAGGTGTTCTGTCCAATCCATAGCATAGATTTTTTTATACAGGTCATTTTCATCCCTCACATAAAAAAAATGAATGGGCTTAATGATTTTTATAGCGGTTCGTAAGCAAAGGTTTGCCTTGTACATAAAACCGGTATCTCCTTCAAATGAGACATTCCTAACGCCTTCTACCACATTACTAGCTCCAAGATTTCTAAGTTCTTTAGACAAAAGTTCTTCAAAACCAAATAAAGTCTTGGCGACCATTTTAAAATTATTACCCATATCCTTCTTTTCTCGTACCGCAAAAATACGCTAATTTTGAAGTCCGATTAATTAAAGTCCTAATTCCTTTAATTAAAGCCAAACCAGCATTTACATGATTTACCTATTACCCATTTTGGGAGTATTGCTTAGCTTTTTATTTGTAGTCATAGCAAAACCAAAAAAAAACGAATATTTTAAGCTATTATTAGCATTTAGCGGTGCGTTTTTATTGGCTTTGACCATTTTTGAAATGTTACCGGAAGTATATATTGATTCCAATGCAAAAACGATTGGGGTTTATATCATGTTAGGAATTCTATTTCAGATTTTCTTGGAATTTTTTTCCAAAGGTGCGGAACATGGCCATGTACATCTTTCAAAAGATAGATTAAACTTTCCTTGGTTATTATTTTTTAGCTTAAGTATACATTCCTTATTGGAAGGATTACCCATAGAAACCAATGATACTATTATATATGGCATATTGATACATAAAATTCCTATTGCCATAATTCTTAGCATATTTCTTTTAAATGCAAAAATTAAAAAATTACATGCCGCATTTTTTATGTTGCTTTTTTCTATCATGACACCATTAGGTACATTTTTAGCCCATAATATAGAATTTCTATCTACATATTCAGTCTATTTACATGCTTTGGTTATAGGAGTTTTATTGCACATATCTACCGTAATTTTATTTGAAAGCTCCGAAGGTCATAAATTTAACCTACATAAACTTTTAGTCATTGTTTTAGGGATAGTCATCGCATATTTTTTATAAATGTTCAGTAAAGAAGACTCAAGAAAATTACGAGAAGACTTTTGGATTTCTTTTGGAAAATCCTTTCCAGTTAAATGGACTTTATACAAAACAGGTATTAAGGGTCTTTCATTTAAGTATCATTTTAATTTAAAAGCTGCAATGGTATCTATTGATGTTGATACTGACTTTGACCAACGTATAAAAGTTTGGGACAAATTAGTTGCTTTAAAATCTATTCTAATTGATGACTACTTACCAGATGCTATTTATGAAGACTTTTATACTTTAGAAAATCAAAAAGAGATATCTAGAATATATGTTGAATTAAACGATGTATCTATCCACAATAAAAATAGCTGGAGAGAAACTATGGAGTTTTTAAACCATACTATGTTACAAATTGAGAAATTTTATGAGGATTATAAGGTTGTAATAGATTCTTAATAGCATACAGCACCATAAAGTATTTTAAAGCTTTAAATCACATCTAAATAAATAAAGAACCAGTGACTCATTGCGCCTCCAAGTACAAATAGGTGCCAAATAAAATGATTATATGAAATTCTTCTAACGGCATAAAAAATGATGCCTATAGTATAGAATGCCCCTCCAAGCACCAACAGCTCTATTCCTACTTCAGATGTATTAGCTAGTAGATTCTGGAAATCAAATACGATTAGCCAACCCATAAGCAAGTACAAGAGCAATGACACTATTTCGTATTTACCAGTAAAAAATAGCTTTAATATAGTACCTACTGCTGCAATTGCCCATACTATAAAGAATATTTGCCAACCATTACCATTTATTAATGTTATTAACGCAACCGGAGTATAAGTACCTGCTATGAGATAATAAATATTTATATGATCGAGTATTCTCATTCTCAACTTCCAAATTCTATTATCCATGGCATGATATACTGACGAAACAACCAGCATACTAATTAGAGATAGGCTATAAATTATAATTCCCCAAGTAGCATAGGGTGATTTATCCGTATTGCAATACATTAAAACTACCATACCAATAATAGCTAATAAGGCACCTATACCGTGAGAAATGGCATTAAATTTTTCCTCTTTATCCAATGAATTAAAATATGACATCTATTTTATAAAATGTATAGCTTTTAAACTAGGTATGATTTATAATACTAAATAAATTCCCTAATATATATTTGAATTTATGGCATAAAAAAAGCCCCTTACATTCCTGTAAGGGGCTTTCGAAAAAGGCGGCTACCTACTCTCCCACTTGGTATAGCAGTACCATCGGCGCAAACGGTCTTAACTTCCCTGTTCGGAATGGTAAGGGGTGGGCCCCGTCGCCATGGCCACCTAAGTTTTGGATCGGACATTGCCGACCGCGGCCTCCGCCGCAATATCGTTGACATGAATGGAACAGGATCCTATAAAGGAAAGAAACATGTATATCGTCAAATATGTTTCAGAATCGAAAGAAAGAAGTAAAGACCCTCGTGCGCCCCTCCACAAGGAAGGGACGTACGTATGCGCAAGCCTGACGGGCAATTAGTACTACTCGGCTACGGACGTTACCGCCCTTCCACCTATAGCCTATCGACGTGGTCATCTCCCACGGCCCTTTAAAGAAATCTCATCTTGTGGCGGGTTTCGCGCTTATATGCTTTCAGCGCTTATCCCATCCCGACATAGCTACCCAGCGATGCTCCTGGCGGAACAACTGGTGCACCAGCGGTCGGTCCAACTCGGTCCTCTCGTACTAGAGTCAGATCCACTCAAATTTCTAACGCCCGCAGTAGATAGAGACCGAACTGTCTCACGACGTTCTGAACCCAGCTCGCGTGCCACTTTAATGGGCGAACAGCCCAACCCTTGGGACCTTCTCCAGCCCCAGGATGTGACGAGCCGACATCGAGGTGCCAAACCCCCCGTCGATATGAGCTCTTGGGGGAGATCAGCCTGTTATCCCCGGCGTACCTTTTATCCTTTGAGCGATGGCCCTTCCATGCGGAACCACCGGATCACTATGCTCTTGTTTCCAACCTGATCGACCTGTATGTCTCCCAGTCAAGCGCCCTTGTGCCATTGCACTCTACACACGATTGCCAACCGTATTGAGGGCACCTTTAGAAGCCTCCGTTACTCTTTTGGAGGCGACCACCCCAGTCAAACTACCCACCACGCACTGTTCCCTCATTGAGGGTTAGGCCCCGGACAAGCAAAGGCTGGTATTTCAACAATGACTCCACCACACCTGGCGATGCAGCTTCAAAGTCTCCCAGCTATCCTACACATTGCTTGACCAAGGTCAATACGAAGCTATAGTAAAGGTGCACGGGGTCTTTTCGTCCCACTGCGGGTAACCGGCATCTTCACCGATACTACAATTTCACCGAGCTCATGGCCGAGACAGTGTCCAGATCGTTGCACCATTCGTGCAGGTCGGAACTTACCCGACAAGGAATTTCGCTACCTTAGGACCGTTATAGTTACGGCCGCCGTTTACTGGGGCTTCAATTCAATGCTTCTCCCCGAAGGAATGACATCTCCTCTTAACCTTCCAGCACCGGGCAGGTGTCAGGCCCTATACGTCATCTTTCGATTTTGCAGAGCCCTGTGTTTTTGATAAACAGTCGCCTGGACCTCTTCACTGCGGCCCCCCATAAGGGGGCGACCCTTCTCCCGAAGTTACGGGTCTATTTTGCCTAGTTCCTTAGCCATGAATCTCTCGAGCGCCTTAGAATACTCATCCCAACCACCTGTGTCGGTTTACGGTACGGGCTGCTTCACTCGCTTTTCTTGGAAGTCGATATGCTGGATTATCACCTTGGCCGTGGCCTCGGTGTACTATCGGGGTATTACTACTCCCTTCAACGTACAATTCCGTCTGTACGCACCAACTTCTCGCCTCCGTCACTTTTAGCGTGAGCAGGTACAGAAATATTAATCTGTTGTCCATCCACTATCCCCTTCGGGTTCGCGTTAGGTCCCGACTGACCCCCAGCTGATTAGCATAGCTGGGGAAACCTTGGTCTTTCGGCGTGCGGGTTTCTCGCCCGCATTATCGTTACTTATGCCTACATTTTCGTTTGTAACCGCTCCAGCATCCCTCGCAGGTACGCCTTCGACGCAGTTACAATGCTCCCCTACCCCTTGTATAAATACAAAGTCACGGCTTCGGTGATATGCTTATGCCCGATTATTATCCATGCGGAACCGCTCGACCAGTGAGCTGTTACGCACTCTTTAAATGAATGGCTGCTTCCAAGCCAACATCCTGGCTGTCAATGCAGTTCCACCGCGTTATATCAACTTAGCATATACTTTGGGACCTTAGCCGGTGATCTGGGTTCTTTCCCTCTCGGACATGGACCTTAGCACCCATGCCCTCACTGCGCAGAAACATTTCATAGCATTCGGAGTTTGTCAGGAATTGGTAGGCGGTGAAGCCCCCGCATCCAATCAGTAGCTCTACCTCTATGAAACTATCTACACGCTGCACCTAAATGCATTTCGGGGAGTACGAGCTATTTCCGAGCTTGATTGGCCTTTCACCCCTACCCACAGGTCATCCCAAGACTTTTCAACGTCAACGGGTTCGGTCCTCCACTATGTGTTACCACAGCTTCAACCTGCCCATGGGTAGATCGCACGGTTTCGCGTCTACTACTACTGACTATGGCGCCCTATTAAGACTCGCTTTCGCTACGGCTCCGTTCCTGAAGAACTTAACCTTGCCAGTAAAAGTAACTCGTAGGCTCATTATGCAAAAGGCACGCCGTCACCCATATGGGCTCCGACCGCTTGTAAGCGTATGGTTTCAGGATCTATTTCACTCCGTTATTCACGGTTCTTTTCACCTTTCCCTCACGGTACTGGTTCACTATCGGTCTCTCAGGAGTATTTAGTCTTGGCGGATGGTCCCGCCGGATTCATACAGGGTTTCACGTGCCCCGCACTACTCAGGATACCACTATCTAAATGCTCTTTGCCTATACGGGACTATCACCCTCTATGGTCGCTATTTCCAAAGCGTTCTAGTTCATCACATCTCGAATGTCGTGGTCCTACAACCCCGTTATTGCCGAAACAACAACGGTTTGGACTAATCCGATTTCGCTCGCCGCTACTATCGGAATCACTTTTGTTTTCTCCTCCTCCGGGTACTTAGATGTTTCAGTTCCCCGGGTTTGCTTGGCTTACGCCATGACATACCTTCAATATGCCGGGTTGCCCCATTCGGATATCCGCGGATCATATCGTGTGTGCCGATCCCCGCAGCTTTTCGCAGCTTATCACGTCCTTCTTCGCCTCTGAGAGCCTAGGCATTCCCCATACGCCCTTTTCCAGCTTGTCGCCAGATCTTTAATCTATTCTATTCTTAATTCGTACTCTTTACTTAATAAAGATTCGTGTTTCTTTCTTTTTTAGTCGGTAAAACACCTAAATGTCTTACCTCCTGTTCCAATATGTCAATGAACGTTGTCGTGAGCCACGACAGGCAATTAAATCCTATCGATACTTCACCTACAATACTCGAAGACCCTATTTCATGTCCTCAGGCATTGCCTGGTGGAGAATATCGGAGTCGAACCGATGACCTCCTGCGTGCAAGGCAGGCGCTCTAGCCAGCTGAGCTAATCCCCCGTTCTCAGTCGTCGGCTATCAGTTAACAGTTATCAGTTAATCGATGACCATACGCCAACTTGGGATACCCAACTTCCAAAATTTCCTTCAATCCTTAATGAACGTGCCGCTTAACCAAAAACGACCTTTTTGTTTGTAGTCCCAGGCAGACTCGAACTGCCGACCTCTACATTATCAGTGTAGCGCTCTAACCAGCTGAGCTATGGGACTGTCCCTACTCTTTCCTCTCGGCAATAAATACCTCGCAAAAAAAAGCAATTACTTATATTTCATAATTATGGAGATGTTATAGTGGAACTTCATTTAAAAGAAACATTGTTATTAAATCAAAAGACCGGGACCGTGGTTCCATTCTTCTCTTCGTCAGGGACCGTCCTTAAAAGGACAATCTCTAGAAAGGAGGTGTTCCAGCCGCACCTTCCGGTACGGCTACCTTGTTACGACTTAGCCCTAGTTACCGATCTTGCCCTAGGCCGCTCCTTGCGGTGACGGACTTCAGGCACTCCCGGCTTCCATGGCTTGACGGGCGGTGTGTACAAGGCCCGGGAACGTATTCACCGGATCATGGCTGATATCCGATTACTAGCGATTCCAGCTTCACGGGGTCGAGTTGCAGACCCCGATCCGAACTGTGACAGGTTTTATAGATTCGCTCCGCCTTGCGACGTGGCTGCTCTCTGTACCTGCCATTGTAGCACGTGTGTGGCCCAGGACGTAAGGGCCGTGATGATTTGACGTCATCCCCACCTTCCTCACGGTTTGCACCGGCAGTCCCGTTAGAGTCCCCATCATGACATGCTGGCAACTAACGGTAGGGGTTGCGCTCGTTATAGGACTTAACCTGACACCTCACGGCACGAGCTGACGACAACCATGCAGCACCTTGCAAATTGCCCGAAGGAAAAGTCATCTCTGACCCTGTCAATATGCATTTAAGCCCTGGTAAGGTTCCTCGCGTATCATCGAATTAAACCACATGCTCCACCGCTTGTGCGGGCCCCCGTCAATTCCTTTGAGTTTCATTCTTGCGAACGTACTCCCCAGGTGGGATACTTATCACTTTCGCTTGGCCGCCCAGTACTCAAGGTACCGGACAGCTAGTATCCATCGTTTACGGCGTGGACTACCAGGGTATCTAATCCTGTTCGCTCCCCACGCTTTCGTCCATCAGCGTCAGTATATAGTTAGTCACCTGCCTTCGCAATCGGTGTTCTATGTAATATCTATGCATTTCACCGCTACACTACATATTCCGGCAACTTCATTATAACTCAAGACCGACAGTATCAAAGGCAGTTCTACCGTTGAGCGGCAGACTTTCACCCCTGACTTATCGGCCCGCCTACGGACCCTTTAAACCCAATAATTCCGGATAACGCTCGGACCCTCCGTATTACCGCGGCTGCTGGCACGGAGTTAGCCGGTCCTTATTCTTACGGTACCGTCAGTAGGCTACACGTAGCCCTTTTTCTTCCCGTATAAAAGCAGTTTACTACCCATAGGGCATTCTTCCTGCACGCGGCATGGCTGGATCAGAGTCTCCTCCATTGTCCAATATTCCTCACTGCTGCCTCCCGTAGGAGTCTGGTCCGTGTCTCAGTACCAGTGTGGGGGATCCCCCTCTCAGGGCCCCTACCCATCGTAGCCTTGGTAAGCCGTTACCTTACCAACTAGCTAATGGGACGCATGGCCATCTTGTACCGCCCGAAGGCTTTAACCACATCCCGATGCCGGGTCGTGGTACCATGGGGCATTAATCTTCGTTTCCAAAGGCTATTCCCCTGTACAAGGCAGGTTCCATACGCGGTGCGCACCCGTGCGCCGGTCGCCGGCGGAAAAGCAAGCTTTTCCCCGCTGCCCCTCGACTTGCATGTGTTAGGCCTGCCGCTAGCGTTCATCCTGAGCCAGGATCAAACTCTTCATCGTTGTTCTGTATATATTCGTCCCAACGAAGTCAAAATCTCTCCCGGCCCCGACTCTCGATTCAATTCCTTATATATGTCCTGCGACATACTAAATTGTATGTTTCCTTAATTCTTGTTCCTCTCGAAAAGGTCCTCACCTTTTCTCGATTCCTATCTCCACAATATTTCAATGAACTTCCATAAACCAGGCACCGAATCTCCCGATTCCCTCGCCTCGTTTCCCCTAGGTAATTCCCTAAGCGGGTGCAAATATACAACTGTTTTTTAACCTGACAACTACTTTGTGAAAAAAATAAAATTTTCTTTCCAGGCCCGGTAAAACAACATTTTTATGAACTTGCCCCGGCGGCGGACAAAGACCGTGATCTTCATCGTTAGCGGGCTGCAAATGTACACCCTATTTCCAAACCTACAAGGCTTTTTTTAAAAAAAATGAGGTTTTTTTTGGACCGCCACCTACCCCGCTGATTTACTGAACTTTATGGGAACGGAAAATACCCCTAAAGAATAAATAATACGCAACGCTCTGATGAACAGCCTTTTAAAACATACGGCCATTGCAACGGCGCGCTAACCAACATGTTTACAGCAGGTTGAGAAACGAGACCAGGCAACTAGGAAAAGAAATTCCAGACTAGGCTTTCAAAAAAGCCCCAAAAACATCACCATTTCAAGAGTAAGGCATCATATAAAATACATCACACTACACTATACATATATACAAACCGTATACTGATTACTAAGAATACAAAAACCAACTAACTAATTATTATCCGCATTGCCCCCAGAACCAACCGAAAATAAATATACCTTATTATAACAATCACTTCTGCAACAACAAATCTATATTCTTAGAAGAAGAGACCTTAATCTATTGAATCAGCGCGTAGAATTACAAAATAGACCTGCGTATAAATAGTATCGGCAAAACATAACCTTATACTATTGTGGACATGAATACAACATAGTATCTTTGGCACCTGAAAAGATTTACAGCATATGATCAAGATTACATTGCCAGATGGCTCAGTTAAGGAATTTGAACAAGGCACAACACCTATGGAGGTTGCCAAGAGTATCAGTGAAGGTTTGGCCCGTAATGTTATTTCGGCAAAATTCAATAATACTACAGTTGAAACCACCACTCCCTTGAAGTCAGACGGCAGCTTGATCCTCTACACTTGGAATGACAAGGAAGGTAAAACCGCTTTTTGGCACTCCACATCGCACATTGTTGCCCAAGCTTTGGAAGAATTATACCCTGGAGTAAAACTTACTATAGGACCGGCTATTGACAATGGCTTTTACTATGATGTTGATTTACCTGAAGGCGTTATCTCGGAAAAGGATTTTCCTGCAATAGAAAAGAAAGCTTTAGAGATTGCCAGGGGAAAACATGATTATAAATTACGGGAAGTTTCCAAGGCAGATGCATTAAAATTCTACAAAGACCAAGGGAATGAGTATAAAGTTGAATTAATTGAAAATCTAGAAGATGGCACCATTACATTTTGTGACCACGATACGTTCACCGATTTATGTAGAGGAGGCCATATACCCAACACAGGTATTGTAAAAGCCATAAAAATACTAAGTGTGGCCGGTGCATATTGGAGAGGCAATGAGAATAACGCCCAATTAACAAGAGTGTACGGCATATCCTTTCCAAAGCAAAAAGAATTAACAGAGTACCTTGAGCTTTTAGAAGAAGCCAAGAAAAGAGATCATCGTAAGTTAGGGAAAGAGCTGGAACTCTTTACATTTTCCCAGAAAGTAGGACAAGGTCTGCCCCTATGGTTGCCAAAGGGCGCTGCTTTGAGGGAGCGTCTGGAACAGTTCTTAAAAAAAGCTCAGAAAAAAGCAGGCTATGAAATGGTGGTTACACCACATATAGGTCAAAAAGAACTATATGTAACTTCTGGTCATTATGAGAAATATGGCGCGGACAGTTTTCAACCCATACACACCCCAAAAGAAGATGAGGAATTCTTACTTAAACCAATGAATTGTCCACATCATTGCGAAATATACAATTCTAAACCGTTCAGTTACAGGGAGCTTCCCAAACGTTTTGCCGAATTTGGAACAGTATACAGGTATGAACAAAGCGGTGAACTGCACGGATTAACACGTGTACGAGGGTTTACTCAGGATGATGCCCATATATTTTGTACGCCCGACCAGTTAGACGAAGAGTTTAAAAACGTAATTGACCTTTCATTATATGTTCTTGGATCATTAGGATTTGAAAACTTTACAGCCCAAGTTTCCGTACGGGATTTGGATAACCCAGACAAGTACATAGGTTCTGTTGAAAATTGGGAAAAAGCGGAACAAGCAATTATCAATGCAGCGAAAGAAAAAGGTTTGGATTACATTATAGAAGCTGGTGAAGCAGCTTTCTATGGCCCTAAACTGGATTTTATGGTGAAAGATGCTTTGGGCAGGCAATGGCAATTAGGTACTATACAGGTAGATTACAATTTACCTGAACGATTTGACCTTACCTATAAAGGTAGTGATAATGAATTGCACAGACCGGTCATGATTCACAGAGCGCCATTTGGCAGTATGGAACGTTTTATAGCGCTATTATTAGAACATACAGGGGGTAATTTCCCATTATGGTTAACACCAGAACAGGCAATAATTCTTCCGGTAAGCGAGAAACATGAAATATATGCCCAAAAAGTTTTAAAATCCCTAGAAAATAACGAAATTCGCGCCCTTATCGATAATAGAAATGAAACGATCGGTAAAAAAATACGTGAAGCTGAAATGAGCAAAGTGCCATTCATGCTGATCGTAGGGGAAAGCGACGAAGCTGCCAACACCGTTTCTGTTAGGAAACACGGAGGTGAAGATTTAGGAGCTATAAGCTTAACCACGTTTACAGACTTGGTTAACACAGAAATAAATAGTACCTTAAAGTCGTTTAAAGATTAAAGTTTAACTAAAAATATTAAGTCATAGCAATACGTAAAAGATTTAGACCACAACCTAGAAGGGAAAATAAGAATCCCCATAATATTAATGAAAAGATTACGGCCCCTAAAGTTAGGTTGGTAGGTGACAATGTTGAAGTAGGTGTATATCCTTTTCCTCAGGCTCTTGAGAAAGCAGAAGAATTAGGTTTGGATTTGGTGGAGATTTCCCCAAAAGCAGACCCTCCTGTTTGTAAAATTATGGAGTATAAAAAGTTTTTATACGAACAAAAGAAGAGGGACAAGGCAATGAAAGCGAAAGCTTCCAAAGTTGTTGTTAAGGAAATAAGGTTTGGACCTAATACGGATGACCATGATTATGAATTTAAGAAGAAGCACGCGGAAAAATTCCTGAAAGAAGGAGCAAAGTTAAAAGCGTATGTATTCTTTAAAGGTCGTTCCATAGTATATAAGGACCAAGGAGAAATTTTATTGTTAAAATTAGCTTCAGAATTGGAAGAACTTGGTAAGGTAGAACAAATGCCAAAATTGGAAGGTAAGCGAATGACAATGTTCATAGCACCTAAGACCAAAGGAAAATAAGATTACGATCGGTTTAATACATATAGACCGTAACTATAAAAATACTGAACGCTACTTACGTTTGTAAGTAGCGTTCAGCATGCAAAGTGAGATAATTAAATAAATTAGGAAAAATGCCTAAACAGAAAACGAAATCCAGTGCCAAAAAGCGATTTAAGCTAACGGGTACCGGTAAAATTAAAAGAAAGCACGCTTTTAAGAGCCACATTCTTACGAAGAAATCTAAAAAGCGAAAGCTTGCTTTAACTCATGATACATTGGTTCACCAACATGATGTTAACAGCATTAAAGAACAGTTACGTTTAAAATAAGCGTTCTTTAAAAAGGTAAAATTATTAACCATGGAGTTAGGCCAAAAAAGTTCCTGAATAAATTAGGGCGCCTACTACAAAAAATTAGAAAAAATGCCAAGATCAGTAAATGCAGTAGCTTCCAGAGCCAGAAGAAAAAAGGTGATGAAGCAAGCCAAAGGTTACTTTGGAAGACGTAAAAACGTTTGGACAGTAGCCAAAAATGCGGTTGAAAAAGCAATGTTATATGCTTATAGAGATCGTAGAAACAAGAAAAGAACGTTCCGTTCACTTTGGATTACCCGTATCAATGCAGGTGCCAGACAACATGGAATGTCCTACTCTCAATTTATGGGTAAAGTAAAAGCTAACAATATAGAACTTAACAGAAAAGTTCTAGCTGACTTAGCAATGAACCATCCAGAAGCCTTTAAGGCGGTTGTAGATCAGGTAAAATAAATTAATAACAATCTCACTTTATAAAAATCCGATTCTTTATGAATCGGATTTTTTAATTTTAGCTATAGCGGACTTGAATTCTTGCCAATCTATCAGCTCATCACCATTCTTATCATACCCTTCTATAAGTTTGGATGATACTATTCCGCGTAAAAAACCGCTTATTTCTGCCTCTTTTAACAATTTTACGATTTCTTTTTTGGTCAATTTTTGATCATGATCTTCATCAAAATAATTAAAGGCCATTTCGGGTGTCGCAAAATGATTGGTTATTAATATCTGTATTTTATTTAAAATGGATTCTTCTGTAGTCATATTTTTTATTTCAATTTCAAGTTAATAAAAAACTATATACCCCACGCAGTGAGAACAAGGTTTCTACCAGATGCATAGTTTCGATGTTCACAGAGATATATACCTTGCCATATACCCATATTTAGCTTACCATTGGTAATTGGTATCTGCACAGATGCCCCCATTAAAGACGCCTTTATATGGGCCGGCATATCATCTGAACCTTCATAGTCATGTTTATAATAAGGAGCATTTTCGGGTACTACGATATTTAGATGACTTTCAAAATCATCACGAACAGTAGGGTCGGCATTCTCATTAATGGTTAAACTTGCGGAAGTATGTTTAATAAATACTTGGAGAAAACCTTGCTGAATATGTTTTAGTTCCGGTATGTTATCAATTATGCTTTGGGTAATGATGTGATAACCCCTTCTATAGGGCGTTAAGGTAAATTCCTTTTGAAATATCTTCATAATACTTTTATATCATTTGAGTGTAAAACTTTATGTATTCGTTCAATTACTAAACATACATGAAATATCTTTGTAATTAAATATAGGATGAATGGATTTATCAAAGATAAAAATGGTGGTAACGGATATGGATGGCACCCTTTTAAATTCTGACCATACAGTTAGCGATCAATTTTTTACTTTATTTGAGAAACTAAAATCAAAGGGAATAGTATTTGTTGCAGCCAGTGGAAGACAATATAACAGTATTGTAGAAAAATTACACCCAATAAAGGATGATATAATCGTTATTGCGGAAAACGGTGGATTTGCCAAAAAACAGGAAACAGAACTAATAACCACTCCCCTGGTCAAGGAGCATATCTCCAAAATATTAAAAACCCTTGATCAAATACCAAATATACACGCCGTACTATGTGGAAAATATACGGCATTTACGGCAGGAAATTCAGCTAAGTTTACCCAAAAGCTAAAAGAATACTATACCGAATTTCAAATTTTGAATAATTTAAAGGATGTTGATCTGGAAATCATTAAAATTGCCATCTATCACTTTGAAAGTTCAGAGGCACATATTTATCCATTTGTAAAGCATTTTGAAAAAGATTTGAAGGTAAAGGTGTCCGGAGAAAATTGGTTGGACATCTCTAGTAATAATGCGCATAAAGGTTATGCCCTTAAAAAACTTATGCAAAATTACAATATCAAATCAGACGAGTTAATAGTTTTTGGTGATTATAACAATGATTTGGAGATGCTTGCTTTATCGGATTATGGTTTTGCCATGGCCAATGCACATCCTAATGTTAAAAAAATGGCCAATTACACCACATTAAGTAATGATGAGAACGGTGTGGAACATATTTTAGAATTATTGGTTAAATAGACCATTCAAAAAAACAATCCTACAAAAAATACACCTCTTTTATTGTTCAACAGCAGATTTTAGCTCACTGGGCAAATACCCCATGGTCCTTTTAAAAGCTGTGGTAAAATGTTGGGGATTGGCGTAACCAACTTCATATGCGGCATGGGCAATGGATACACCATCTTGGGTAATAAGACTTTTGGCAAACTCCATACGTAATGCCGTAATATATTTGAAAACCGGCATTCCATATACTTTTTTAAAATCCCTTTTTAATTTTGTAGCATTAAATCCTGCAATTTCCGAGAGATCTAAAATTTTAAGTGGTTCTTTTAAATTATTGCGAATATGTGCCTCTACCTTTACCAAAGCCAAATAATCCGAATTGAGTAATTTGACATTGTTTTTGGATATTTTTGCCGTATGCCTTCCCATCATAAAATCAATCAATAGTACGGTCAACTTACTTTCAAGATACTTTTTTCTTACCAGACCAGTATAGGGACATTGTATGATTTCATTGATATAACTACGTATCTGTGGGGGAATAAATTTACTTTTATCCCAAAGTACAAATGAATTAGAATTGGTTATGGCATCTTGCAATTTACCAAAACCGGTAGCAAAATCCGTACCCAAAAGTTTTTGTAATAATTTTGGCTTTACATAAAT
Organism: Maribacter confluentis; assembly: GCF_030505015.1. Classification (NCBI taxonomy): domain Bacteria; kingdom Pseudomonadati; phylum Bacteroidota; class Flavobacteriia; order Flavobacteriales; family Flavobacteriaceae; genus Maribacter; species Maribacter confluentis. The sequence continues at coordinate 3,650,590 of NZ_JAUKUC010000001.1, read as the reverse complement.
TTCAAAAACCTTAATATTACTTTTAAAGAAAATATCCCTTCCTTCAGTTGTAGGATAATAGAACATATTACAATGGTTTTCAGGAATCTGTACTAAATATTTAATATGACTTAAGGGCTGATAGGAATATTCCCCTTCTAAGCTAAAATGAAATTTAATCAAATGCTCATCACTTTTGACCCTAATCTCTGAATCAAACTCAAAAAGCAATTTGTTGTTGGTAAAATCAATTCCAGTAATAAACGCAATTTCATCTTTATTGGAAACCTCTACCGTATTATATTGAACAGCATTATTGATGTAGGATCCCCTAAATAAATCTTTGGTACATATATTTTTATATAGAACCGGTCTCACTCCATTTTCGCTCCCTTTTATCATTACTTCCTTATGCGTATGTAAAAATTCTTTTTACGGTACTGCACCGTATGTTACTGCTTTAGATTTGCAAAGGTATTTATTTAGACTAAATCTTAATAAATATAGACCGCTTTTTTATTTACATGAAAAATTTAATAACCCTTTTACTATTATCAACATTTTACACAGGTTTATCCCAAGTGCAAACAGGCACCATTACAGGCTCTGTCAAAGACCCTTCAGGTACACCAATGTCCTATGCCAATATTTTGATAGAAGGACTAAATCGCGGAGTGTTGACCAATGAGGAAGGCAAATTCAATCTATCTAATGTTCCATTTGGCAAACATACCATCGTGGTCTCGTTCATTGGCTACCATACCAGGTCCAAGACAATAGAGGTCAATAAGGAATACAACGACATTCAGGTAAATTTTACTATTCAAGAAAACGTAGAAAATCTGGACGAGGTAACCGTAAACGGTAAAACTGAAAAAACAGCGCTAGAAACAAAAGGTTTTTCAGTAAACTCTATAGAAACTAAGGAGGCAGGACTTAGAAGTATTCAGACCAATGAATTATTAAATACTACTGTAGGTGTAAAAATACGTCAGAACGGCGGCTTAGGTTCTAATGTAGAATATAGTTTAAACGGATTGTCTGGTAGGTCGGTCAGTATATTCATAGATGGTATTCCTATTTCAATTTACGGTTCATCCTTTAGTTTAAACAGCATTCCCCCTTCAATGATCAAAAACATTGAAGTATACAAAGGAGTAGTTCCCGGACATTTATCCAGTGATGCCGTGGGCGGTGCTATAAATATTGTACTTCATGAAGGAGGTAAAAACAATTTGAACGCATCTGTTTCCTATGGTTCTTTCAATACCATACAGACCAATTTAAATGGCGCGTATAGATTTTCGGAATCTGGATTTACGGTAAAAGCATCTGCGTTTCATAACTATTCTGACAATGACTATAAGATATCTGGCAGGACAATTGTTGATATTGCACCCAATGGGGTACAGACACCCATTGTGGCCAAAAGGTTTCATGATGCATACCGTTCTACCGGCGGCATGGCCCAAATTGGTTATACCAATGTAGACTGGGCAGACCAGTTTTTAGTAGGATTCACCGCCTCTGATGAATATAAGGAAGTACAGCACGGCACATTTGTGACCATATCTCCTTATAATGGAAGATTCTTGGAGTCAGACGCTCTATTGGCCAATCTTACCTATCAAAAAAAGAATCTTCTTGCCAAGGGTCTGGATTTGAATATCACCGGGGTTTATGGTAAGCGTAACCGTGTTATAAATGACACTGTAGCACAAGCTTATACTTGGGCAGGAAAAAGATTGGTAGGTTTTGATGGGGAATATTTGGATTATATCTGGAATTCACAAAATGAAAATGGACCGACCCTGGCAAATATAGAACGAAAAGTAGCCTCAGTACGCTCTGGTCTGTCCTATACCGTTAACGACCATCACAAAGTATTGTTCAACCATGTATATAGCGGTGTAGATAGGGAAGATAGTGATGAAATGGTATCGTTATTGGAAAATACCTTTCAACAAACCAGTGATTTGTACAAGAATATCTTTTCGCTTAGCTATGAACTAAATGCGTTTGAGGATAAATTTAAGCTCAATGCTTTTGGTAAACATTATTGGCAGAAGGTCCTAAACACAAAACCCGTCTTTAATGAGGACAATACAGCAGTAATCGATGAAATTTATCAAAGCGATAACGATTATACCGGTTATGGTTTTGCCGCATCCTTCATAGTAATTCCTACAATAACCTTATTGACATCAGCAGAAAAAGCGATTAGATTACCAAGCGAAAATGAGGTATTTGGTGATGCGGGGGACAATTTATTACCAAATCTTTCCATTAAACCAGAAACCAGTAACAATCTAAATATTGGGTTTCGCTTAGGAAAGTTCAACTTTAACAAACATGCTGTTACCCTGTCTTCTAATTTTTTTGCACGAAATATTGAAAATAGAATAGGATTACCCGCCAATGCAGACGGACTTAGGGAAAGTGATGAGTTCATTCAATACACCAATTTGGAAAATACGGCAGAGTCCAAAGGAATTGAAGCAGAATTCTTTTACACCTACGACAATAATTTAGGGGTTAATTTCAATGTAACCCGCATGAGCTTGACAACCGTCAACTCTGGCGTAGAAACCAATGTACCCAATGTACCATTGTTTACCATGAATGCCGGATTACGATACACCCTAAAGGATGTTTTCCAAACAAACTCTTTACTTAACCTGTTTTATAATACATATTATACCGATGAATTTACGTTCAAATTTGCGGCAGGGACCAATACTACAGGAGAAGAAGAATTTTTAATTCCGGAACAAGTATCACATGACTTTGGGCTCAGCTATACTTTTCCCAAGAAAAATTTTGTAATGAGCTTTGATGTCAAAAATATTTTTGACCAAGCTACTTATGATAATCTTTCAGTACAAAAACCAGGCAGAGCTTTTTATCTAAAATTGAATTACATAATCAATAATTTTTAATCATTTAAATAGAATCAAATATGAAACTAAATTTTTTAAACATTAAAACCTTAGCTTCTATCATACTGGCTACCGGTCTAATGACCTCTTGTAGTAGTGACGATACGATAATAGATCCAGATTCCGAAACAGAAACTCCAGATACGGAAGAACCTGTTGAGCAAGAACCAAGGTGGATTACCATTGCCGGTGCAAAAATGGGAGAAAATCCGGGAGATGGCAATGGGGGAACCTTGATCTATTCAGTTACAAGTGAAGATGCCAAAGATCCATCTGTACAGGTTGATCCATTTAACAATGGCTTTGTAGCCCCTTCCAATAGAACGGCAAGATTACAATCCTCAGAGGATGGAAATACAATTTTCAACATCAGTTATGCAGGGGATACCGGTGGAAATTATACCAAATATACCGTTGACGGTGGCGGAACATTTTCCCAAACAGGATCAGAGATTAGTATTGCCCCATATGTAGGGACCGCGCCAAGATGGATAAAACTTTTTGATGGAGATAAAACAGGAGCTGCAGTATATGTTGATACTGAACATCAAGTGGATGATAACGGCACTCCTGACGATGTTACCGATGACACCTATCTATACACCAATTCTACCATTGGCGTGGTGACCTTAGATTTGGTAGATTCCCAAATCAATAACTTTGAAGAGCATGTTCTTACCTTAAGTGATGAGGAATCAGCTGCAGGATACTACATTTCAAGAATAGATATGCCTACTTTAAATGCTGCCGGAAATAAATTATATATTGGTGCACGTGTTAGCAAGATCGATCCCGCGACCATAGAAAATGATAGTGACTATGAAATTTTAGGCTCTAAAACTATTGTTTTGGATTACCCTTCATTATTAAACCCAACAGTCATTACATCTAGTATTGGTCATGGTAATACCAACGGGTACCGTAGTATCAATGCCTTTGAATATAGCGGTAGTGTGTACCAAGCCAACCAAGGAGATCCAGAGGGTTCTTATATCTTGAAAATTAACGCTGATAACACCTATGATGATACTTACGACTTTAATCTGGACGAAGCCTTGGGTGTTACCGGTGCCTATGTATTGGCCTGGAGACCTGCTGCAAATGGTAAGGCGGTTTTGGCTTATCGCCATGAAGGCTCTGAAGAGGGTGTTGCAGGAGCTCAAGGGTTCTTTGCATTGGTAGACCTCAACGCAAGAACGGCGGTTAAAATTGACGATATACCTTATGACCCAGATTTCTATTTATTCCAATACCAAGGTTTTGTAGTTGAGGGTTCTGAAATTTATTTGACTCAAGGTGCCGTAGGAGAGAATGGTAACATTTATGTTGTAGATACCGAAACCGGAGAAGTGACCAAAGGAGCAGAATTGATCAATGTTACGGGAAGCCATTTTATTGGTGTATTCTAAAAGTAGCATGCCTATTTTACAGTAATTTAAGTATACGCAAATAAAAACCGTTGCCACAACTTGTGGCAACGGTTTTTTAATTTTTGGAGATAATAGATATTATCAGGTTTTTTGTTTCTTTTTTCTGGCGGCAGGGAATAATACATTGTTAAGAATTAATCGATATCCCGGGGAGGTAGGATGTAACTCCAATTCCGTTTTAGGGTCCCCTACCCTGTGTTGGTAATCCTCAGGATCATGGCCTCCGTAAAAAGTAAAAAATCCTTTTCCTTTAATGCCATGAATATATCTTGCTTCTTCATTAATTTTGTTTTCCCCTAAAACCATGACCGTTGGTTTTATCTGGCTACGGGTAAATGCCGTAGTCTGTCCCATAAAACCCTTGACCAAAGAAGTATGGTTTTGACAGAGCATGGTAGGAACGGGATCCCATTTTGCTGAAAATTCCATTAACGAAAAATAATCGGATTCCTTAGGTACATTACCTCTCTTGGTGGTCATATCAATTGATGAGAACTCGTATTTTAATGGGCTACGTTCCAAAATAAAATCGGTAAAGGCAAAAGTTTTTCCAAAATCCAAACTAGCCTGATAATTGGGGTCCGAAGCATCACCATCAAACATAGGCTCAACAATATCAATACCATCTGCAGCCAAGGCAATGTCAAAACTATCGGTAGCAGAGCACATGGCGAACATGAAACCACCGCCTATTACATAGTTTCTGATTTTTAGTGCAACGGCCCTTTTTTCTTCGGAAACCTTATCAAAACCCAGCTTTTTTGCCAATTTTTCCGCATTCTTCTTTCCTTCAATATACCAAGGGGTTGCCCTATATGCCCCATAAAACTTACCGTATTGACCCGTGAAATCCTCATGATGAAGATGCAACCAATCATACAATGCCAACTTGTCTCCCAAAACCTCCTCATCATATATAGTGGTATAGGGTATTTCCGCATAAGTCAGGGCCATGGTAACCGCATCATCCCAGGGTTGGTTATCCTTTGGGGAATAAACCGCTATCCTAGGTGCCTTTTCCAGAATGACCGCATCTTGGTTCTTGGCTGGACTACTAATTTCATCAAGGATAGAATTGGCATGACCATCGGACAGTACCTCAAAACTAACCCCTCTTATTTGACATTCCTTTCGTATACTTTCACCATCTGGCAATAAAAAGGACCCCCCACGATAATTGAGCAACCACTGCACTTTTTGTTGTTTGGACAATACCCAATACGTAATGCCATACGCTTTTAAATGATTTTTTTGGCTATCGGCATCCATTGGAATAAGGATGGATGATGCTTTCAATTGAACGGAAAAAAACAGGATAAAAACTAAAGTTACAATTTTGGACATATGGGATAGTTCAAGATAGCTATTCAAAGATATGGCAAAATCTTTGGCATTGCATTTATGCTGTCGTTAAAGCTGTTATAAATATATAACGTTCTATTTAGGTCTACAATTGCTAAAAAATAAAAAAGCCTCTTTAAAAGAGGCTTTTGAACATGTGTTATTTCCGCTTTTAAAAAGGAACGTCATTATCCTCATCAAAATCTGGATCAGCGTTCATACTACTACCAAAAGCATCATCTGCACTTGGTAAATTTTTGGTAATAAACGGATTTTCCTCATTGGCGTTCATTTTTGATTGAAATTCAAAAGGGGAATCAAAATCATCAAGGTTATCAAATTTACCTTGGTTACCAATAAATTTCAGTCGTATGTTTTCCAAACCACCATTTCTATGTTTGGCTACAATAAATTCTGCCTGCCCTTGTGTTGGGGTGTGTTCCTCATCGTCCCACTCCTCTATTTTATAATATTCCGGCCTATAGATAAAGGAAACGATATCCGCATCCTGTTCAATGGCCCCAGATTCCCTCAAATCCGATAGTATTGGTCGTTTACTTCCCCCACGCGTTTCCACTGCACGGGACAACTGAGACAAAGCAATTACGGGTACGTTAAGTTCTTTTGCCAAAGCCTTTAAGTTTCTTGAGATGGTAGAAATTTCCTGTTCACGGTTTCCTCCTTTTTGCGATCCGCCGGCAGTCATTAATTGCAAATAATCAATCATGATCATTTTAATACCATGTTGTGATGCCAACCTTCTAGCTTTTGCCCTAAGGTCAAAAATAGAAAGTGATGGTGTATCATCAATAAACAACGGGGCTTTTTCCAAGGACTTTACCTTAACGTTCAATTGCTCCCATTCATGTTTTTCCAATTTACCGGTTCTCAACTTTTCTGATGAAAGTCCCGTTTCCGAAGAAATCAATCGAGTAATCAACTGTACAGAGGACATCTCCAACGAAAAGAAAGCTACCGGTGTATTTGAATTCACTGCCATATTCCTTGCCATTGATAACGTCAAGGCGGTTTTACCCATACCCGGTCTTGCAGCCACAATGATCAAATCACTTGGTTGCCAACCTGATGTAAGTTTATCCAATTTATCAAATCCGGAAGGAATACCGCTCATACCCTCTTTTCCGGCAATTTCCTCGATTCGTTTTTTGGCCTGTATTACTAAATCCTGGGCGGTTTCCGCAGAACGTTTTAAGTTTCCCTGGGTAACGTCATATAATTTAGATTCCGCAGCATCCAATAGGCTAAAGACATCTGTACTTTCATCATAGGCCTCCTCAATGATCTCTCCTGAAATTTTAATTAAACTACGCTGTATAAATTTTTGTAGAATTATACGAGCATGAAATTCAATATGGGCGGAAGAAGCTACTTTTTGGGTAAGTTTTATCAAATAAAAATCGCCCCCACAAGCTTCTAATTTACCTGCTTTCTTCAATTGTGAAGAAACGGTTAATAAATCCACAGGTTGTGATTCCTCAAAGAGGATAAAGATGGCTTCGTAAATAAAACGGTGCGCGTCCTTGTAAAAAACATCTGGATGTAAAATATCTATTACTTCATCCACACCTTTTTTATCTATCATCATAGCACCAAGCACAACCTCCTCTAAATCAACAGCTTGTGGTGGAATTTTACCCCTTTCGAGGTTAATAATAGTAGATTTGTCGATCTTGCGACCCACAATAGGTTTAGTGTTCTCCATAGTACGAAAATATACAATTAACCTTTAGTTAACGTCAAAAATCGTCATTACGATGTTCACAGTTGACTAACAATTGCTTGTTAATAAATTACAAATTTCTGTTGATAAGATAAAAAAACCGAGGAATAAAATCCTCGGTATATTTTTAAGTTGCCTAAATTGCAGATTAGCCGTTGAAAACACCCATTTGGGCATATTTTTCCATTCGCTGATTTACCAATTCTTTTGGTGATAACTTTTGCAATTGCTCAAAATGGGAAGCAATTTTATTTTTTACGGTCTCGAACGTTTTTTCTCTGTTTGCATGTGCACCACCTGCAGGTTCCCTTACAATTTCATCGATCAGTTTCAATTTTTTCATATCGGTAGCGGTCAGCTTCAAGGCTTCGGCAGCTCTTTCCTTATATTCCCAGCTTCTCCATAGAATAGACGAACAGGATTCCGGTGAAATTACGGAATACCACGTATTCTCCAACATTAGTACCTTATCACCTACACCTATACCCAAGGCTCCTCCAGATGCTCCTTCACCAATGATCACTACAATGATCGGCACCTTAAGGCGGGTCATTTCCAAAATATTGCGTGCAATTGCCTCTCCTTGTCCGCGTTCCTCTGCCTCAATACCTGGGTAAGCACCAGGAGTATCAATAAAACATACAACGGGCACTTGGAACTTTTCTGCCGATTTCATTAGCCTTAAGGCCTTTCTATACCCCTCTGGATTGGCCATACCAAAATTACGGTATTGGCGTGTTTTTGTATTATACCCTTTTTGTTGGCCAATGAACATAAAACTTTGATCATTGATTTTTCCAAGACCACCGATCATAGCCTTATCGTCCTTAACGTTACGATCCCCATGCAGCTCTAAAAAAGTATCTCCACAAATGGCCTTAATGTAATCTAATGTATAAGGTCTATTTGGATGTCTAGAAAGCTGTACGCGTTGCCAAGCAGTAAGGTTCTTATAAATTTCTTTTCTAGTATCAGCAAGTTTTTTCTCTATCTGTTTGCAAGTCTCCGTAACGTCTACATCACTTTCTTCGCCAATTATCATGCACTTGTCCAATTGTTCTTCCAATTCTTTAATAGGAAGCTCAAAATCCAAATATTCCATATTTCAATAAAGTTTCATTAGTTGTCAGGCCAAAGATAAAACTTTAATACCTAAATTTTAGGTACCCTTTTTTTAATATTTGCCCTTTGTTTTAAAATACCGTTTGCTATGACCGTTAAAAGAATGATACAAGCCCCAACATAGAACATTGGTTTCATTTCCTCTTCTTTACCAAAGATGAACCATGCCAATAAAATACCGTATACAGGTTCCAAATTTGTAGTCAACATGACCGTATACGGGGTAAGTACGCGCATAATTTTTACCGATGCGATAAATGCATAAGCAGTACAAATGATTGCAAGGATCAACAGATAGATCCAATCCATACTGGTTAATTGAACGAGGGACATATTCAAATCACCTTTTATAAGCAATACTACACTTAGAAAAACCACACCAATACCAAGTTCATAAAAGGATATCACAGAAGGTTTATGCGTTTGTACCAGTTTACCGTTGATCAGTGAGAATACCGCGGCTAAAAATGCAGAGATCAAAGCGATAACCATACCATACATATATTGTGTTTCTACCTTAAAAATTAGATAGAGCCCAATAATTACCAACAGACCAAAAAATATCTCATAGGTTATGATTTTACGTTTATACCAAAACGGTTCCATGAGTGCCGTAAAAAAGGCTCCTGTAGACATCATGGCCAAAGCAACGGATACCGTAGATACCTTGATGGCCAAAAAAAAGGTCACCCAATGCAAGGCAACCACTATACCACCAAGCAATAACCAAACAAAAGTTTTTTTGGAGACTTTAATGTTAAATTTAGAAAAGTAGATATATAAAGAAATAAACAATGTAGCAAGCCCCATTCTTGACCATACCAACGGAAGGGAATCTATAGTTATAAGTTTGCCCAAAATTGCGGTAAACCCCCATATAAATACAATGAAATGTAAATGTAGCAGATTTTGTAATCTATCTTTTGGCATTTTGTAGCAGGTAAAAGGCCAAACAACCAAATATTACATTGGGTATGGTTACGGCAAGTAAAGGTGAAAAACCGGATTGCTCTGCAAGGGTACCAAATACCTTGTCAAAAAAGATAAACACAAAGGCCACCAAAATACCAAACGCCAAATTAACACCCATACCCCCTCTCCTTTTGACCGATGAAACCGCAACCGCTATCAATGTTAAAATAAAAGCGGTGAGTGGCAATGCCCATCTTTTATACTTTACAAGTACGTACGTATTGATATTTGAAGCTCCCTTTCTTTTTTGGTCCTTTATAAAGGTATCCAACTCAAAAAGGTTTTTGGTTTCTGCCACATATGATACCGGGGTAAGGTCGCCTATATCAAAGGCAAAAATTGTATCTAACCGTCGTTTACTTTCCAGAATAGCCGTATCGCCAACAATTTTACGCTTTTTGTATGAAGTTAACCTATAATTAGAATCTTTCTCTACCCATCTAATGTTTGCGGCAGAAATCTTGAACTCCAACTCATTGTTCTTATCAAAACGTTCAAAAGTAAAGTTGTGTCCCAATTGCCTGGCAGGGTCAAAACTGCTTACATAGATAAAATCGGTTTCATTGAGCTGATTAAAAATATTGTTTGTTACACGATCTTGCTTGCCTTTTTTAAGGTATTTATATTTAAACTCATTGAACCCAACACTTGCATTGGGCACAATGAACATTGTCATAAAAAACATTACAATAGCAATTAAGGTGGCCCCAATTAGATAAGGTCTTAAAAATCTACTATAGGATACCCCAGAACTTAATATAGCCACAATTTCGGTATTGTTTGCCAACTTTGAGGTAAAGAAAATAACGGACAGAAATAAGAAGATAGGAAACAATAGGTTTCCTATATAAATGGTAAAGTTTACATAATACATTACAATCTCGTTCAGCGGAGCCTCATTGTCTATCATCTTGCCAATTTGCTCAGCCAGGTTCACCATAATACCAATGGGAATGAACAAGAGCAGCATTAACGAAAATGTCGCCAAGTAACGTTTTAATATGTATCTATCTATTATTGAAAGCATTACAGCCTTTTATCCATTTGTTTAACCATCATATCCTTCCACGTTTTAAAATCGCCTTCTATTATATGCCTTCTGGCTTCGCGCACCAACCACATATAGAACCCTAAGTTATGTATTGTTGCAATTTGTTTGCCCAAATATTCATTTGCAGCGAATAAATGTCTTAAATAAGCCTTGGAATACTCACGGTCAACGAATGTGGTTCCCATTTCATCAAGGGGAGAAAAATCATCTTCCCATTTCTTATTCTTAATGTTAATGGTACCATGAGCAGTAAACAACATACCATTTCTAGCGTTTCTGGTAGGCATAACACAGTCGAACATATCTATACCCAACGCTATATTCTCCAAAATATTAATCGGTGTTCCTACCCCCATTAAATACCTTGGTTTATCTTCTGGCAAAATTTCACAGACAACTTCCGTCATTCCGTACATTTCCTCTGCCGGCTCACCCACGGATAGCCCGCCAATAGCATTGCCTTGTGCTCCTGCATTAGCTATATATTCCGCAGACTGTCTTCTTAAATCCTTATAGGTAGAACCTTGTACAATAGGAAAAAAAGTTTGTTCGTAATCATACTCAAATGGAGTTTTTTCCAAATGTTTTATACACCGGTCCAACCACCTATGTGTCATATGCATGGAGCGCTTGGCATAATTATATTCACATGGATAAGGGGTACATTCATCAAAGGCCATTATGATATCCGCACCAATAGTACGTTGAATCTCCATCACATTTTCTGGAGTAAACATATGCATGGAACCATCTATATGGGACTTGAACTTTACCCCTTCCTCTTTTATTTTTCTATTGGCCGATAATGAATATACTTGATAGCCACCGCTATCGGTCAAAATATTCCTGTCCCAGCCCATAAATTCATGAAGACCCCCCGCTTTTTTTAATATATCCGTTTTGGGTCTTAAAAAAAGATGGTAGGTATTGCCTAGAATAATATCTGGATTGATTTCTTCCCTTAATTCTTTTTGGTGTACCCCTTTTACAGAGGCAACGGTACCTACCGGCATAAATATTGGGGTTTCAATAGCACCATGATCTGTTATCATGGTACCTGCCCTAGCCTTGGATTGTGCATCCGTTTTGTGTAATGTAAATTTCAAATTGTCTAAATATAAGTGCAAATATAATGAACTGCACGTGGTAAAAACTTAATAAAAACCAAAGATGTTCATCTAAAAAGCAATAGAAAAAATATAATTAATAACTCAAAAAAATGAAGATCAACCCAAATGCTTTGTTAAACAATAAAGAAATAACCTGCACGTTTTGATGGTATAACGAGAAAGGGAACCTTTGGTATTGTTATTGCTGATGGTTCCTTATAAAAAATGACAAATATGAAAAAAACAGTTTTAGTAGTTTTTATGGCTCTTTCTGGTCTTTATACAATGGCTCAGGGCGAATTTGGTTTAAAGGGAGGTTTAAACTATAGTGCAAACGGCGATTATTTTGAGTCTGCCGGTGACGCTGCCAGAAATCCTGATAGAAATGTGGGATATCATTTAGGGGTTTTCGGTAAGATAGGAGCATCTAAAGTATATGTTAGACCAGAATTGGTCTATACAAAGACAAAATCTGATTATGACGGCAATGATTTTGATATGAGCAAATTAGATGTACCGGTACTTTTGGGCATTAATGTTGTAGGACCATTACATGTATTTGCCGGACCGGCCTTTCAATATATTCTTGACACTGAATTTGACGGAATAACCATTGATGATGTAGAAAATGACTTTTCCGTAGGAATGAATATAGGTGCCGGTGTAAATCTAGGAAAACTAGGTATTGATCTACGTTACGAAAGAGGATTTAGCGATAACGAAGCTTCTTTTATCAATACCAATATTACCAATGTAGGTCCTAGTAGAATTGATACAAGGCCAGACCAGTTGATATTGAGCTTATCCTTGGCACTATAAAATTATTTTAAAAGCATAAAAAAGCCTCCTAAAATTTTAGGAGGCTTTTTTATGCTTAATAATAAGCTGTTACAGATCATTGTCCAAATGATCAGGAATACCATCTTTATCCGTATCTGGAAATTGCACAATTCCTTTGTCATCTTTCACGATAACACCATTAATCTTAATTTCATCGATAGTAGGTATACCATCATTATCATCATCAGAATCATTATAATTTGGTAAATAAACGGTTAAACCTTCCAAATCATCATCCGTATTATCGTCGTTTAAATTTCCGTTACCGTTAAGATCTTCTTGAATGGAAGGTATTCCATCCCCATCAAAATCAAAATCCGGTTCGTAGGCAAAAGCATCAATCTTAAAAATTAACGGACTATATTTTGGAGCAACTGACAACCTGTTTTGTAAATCATCAAAATAACCTAGGGCAGAAGGTATAAAAATGGCACCAATTCCATAACCATCATACGTAACCGTACCATCACCTACTTCAATAGGTCCCTGTCCTGTTTGAAAATTTTTCATTCCATTACCAAATCCCCTTACAACCCCAGAAAGGTTAAAAACCGTTGGTTGGTTGGTAGATGCATCGAACAACGTTCCATCCAACAGCGATCCTTCATAACGGATAATAACATTATCACCAATTGTAGGCTTACCCTCCTTGATTCCCTGTCTTACGACCAGTGTATACAATTTAACGGTCATTACCTCATCATCATCCCTGCCAAAATCCGAAGACGCCACGGTAAAGGTTTCGGTAATTAAATTTTTACTGTCAAAAATGGATTCCTTTCCCTCATTATCGCCTGCTATGGTATCAAATTTAATTTTGTAATCAAAACCATCTGGCGGAGTTTCAAACTCCTCTTCATTGTAGAAATGTGTTTTTAAAAATTCAATGATTTCTGCATCGTCCTCTACCGCTACCTCACTAAGTAATCTTGGCGGTACAATTTCCCCAATAGGGTCATCATCCTTCTTACAGGAACTTATAACAAAAAAACCGGCAATTAATAAATAGGCATATTTCAAATTCATCAAAAATCTTATTTAAGCGCGCAAGATACAATTTTCCCCTATTTTTGTTGAGAAGTTAACAAAGAATTGTAGCAACATGCGCATAGATAAATTCTTATGGAGCACCCGTTATTTCAAGACCAGGAACATTGCCTCTACGGCATGTAAAAAAGGGCATGTCAAAATAAATGGCCAAACGGTTAAGCCTGGTAGGGAAGTTTACCCAATGGATGATATTATAGTACGCAAAAACCAGATAGATTTTAAATTAACCGTACTGGATATTCCTAAAAGCAGGGTTGGTGCAAAGTTGGTAGACATTTACCGTAAGGATACTACACCTAAAGAGGCTTTTGAACATAACGAGCTTTTGCAATATTCCAAGGATTATTACCGTAAAAAAGGTATAGGACGGCCCACCAAGAAAGACCGGCGTGAAATTGATGAGTTTTTGGACGCCCCTGAGTTAGGCGATACCTCAGAAAGACCAGGAGCCTTAAATACACCCAAAGACGAAGAAGAATAAGAATACTTTTAAAAACAATAGTATCTTTATTACTTATAGATAAATTGCATGGAACACACAATACTCTCCCATTTACAGATCAAGCATAAAATTGAGCGAATTGCCTATCAGATCTATGAAGCAAACGTTTCTGAAGAAGAAATTATCATTGCCGGCATTGAAGGTGGCGGGTTAAATTTTGCAAAAAAAATTGCGACAACCCTCCGCAAGATAACGACGGCCAAAATTACACTATGCAAGGTAATGATGGATAAAAAGAATCCTTTACAAAGTGGAGTATCCACTTCTATTGATGAAAAGGAATTCATGAACAAATCCGTAGTAATTGTAGATGATGTCCTTAACTCCGGCACTACATTGATCTATGGCGTGCATCATTTTTTAAAAACCCCATTAAAACAATTGAAAACCGCCGTTCTTGTGAACAGAAACCATAAAAAATATCCTGTAAAAGCAGATTATAAGGGCATTTCATTATCAACGTCACTTCAAGAGCATGTAAACGTACATTTTGAAACCAAGAACGATCGGGTCTATTTAGACTAACATACCAATGATTTCTTCTGCCAACGCGGAAGGTGTACGTTGATTGCCCTTTATTTTCTGATGGGCCATGTTATAAAAGTAGCTACGCTCAAATAAGTGCTTACCAATAAACTGTTGCACTTCTTCATTGGCAAGATGGGCGATCATAGGTCTATGCTCCTTTTCCTGCTTTAGCCTATTTGTAAGTTCGTCTATATGGATATTTAAATAAAATGAATTTTTGGTTTGCTGGTTTACCAATTGCATATTATCACCAAAACAAGGTGTACCACCGCCCAATGAAAGCACAAAACTATCTTTCCGTAAAAAAATATCAGCAAGATATTCACGTTCCTTTTTTCTGAAATAAAGCTCTCCACGTTCTCTGAATATATTTGCAACGGTCATTTTTTCCTGCTCCTCTATATACTCGTCCAAGTCTAAAAAATTAATACCTAAATGGTTAGCAACAATTCTACCTATGGTAGTCTTTCCACTGCCCATGTACCCCAGCAATACTATTTTCATATTCTCCATTTGCGCAAAATTGAACTAAAATAAAGGGATTTCAAAAAAAAATGAATTTATCTTGAAAAGGGTTTGCATAATAAAGTAATCGACTTATATTTGCACCCGCATTGAGGGAAATAATCTTGATATGTTTTAGACCTGGTAGCTCAGTTGGTAGAGCATCTCCCTTTTAAGGAGAGGGTCCTGGGTTCGAGCCCCAGCCAGGTCACCAGTAAATAGTAGCCTCTTCAACAAAAAGAGGCTTTTTTATTGCAACATGTGACCTTTTTTTTTTGGAATTGGAATACATGATTTTGTTCTTTTTATTTTGACCTGGTAGCTCAGTTGGTAGAGCATCTCCCTTTTAAGGAGAGGGTCCTGGGTTCGAGCCCCAGCCAGGTCACTTTATCTCCCTGTACAGCAACCTTCTTAAAAGGTTTTTTTTACCCGGCAAGCTACATTACTACCATTGATATTTGAAAATCTGCGCTCTAGCATTGGACCAGGTAAACTTGTTTATAATAGTATAATCTTACCTAAAAAGTTATTGTACTCTATTGATTATAGGAAACGAAAATCCTTTAGCAACTATTTAAAAATAGTGAACAGAAATATTAATCCGCATACTAATCCTAAGGCTTACACCTTACTTATTTTTATACAATCTAAATTTAAATACATGAATATCAGCAATTTAAATTGTTTCTAAAACAACTGAAATTTATATTGGAGAGAATTTAAAATGATTTGTTATGTCGATAAGATTAGGTAATAGCTGTATTAATTGTGAAAATTTATTGGAAGGCAACACCTGTAAAGTACATGGTGTCAAGGTAGGCAATAGTTATACGTGCGATAGTTTTGATATGAAGGCCGCTTTAAAGGACGATACTAACTGTATAACCTGTGTACGGTACGAATCTAGCGATTGTGCCAATCCGCAAAAGGCAGCCCCTGGTATGTCATGTAGCCATTGGGCACCACAAAACGCAACTGCATAGCGTAAAAAAAATTAAAAACAATTAATTAAAAAGGTCGGCTGTATTAGCCGACCTTTTTAATATTAACAGTATAGGATTGATCATTTAAGCCTCACAACTTGCACATTCTTTCTTTTGTTTGAACTTCTGCGCCGCGTTCATACTATGCTGATAGTATAATGACTTAAGACCTAGTTTCCAAGCCGTTACATGAATTTTATTGATTTCCTTAACAGGCATGTCCGGATGTACAATAATATTTACGGATTGTCCCTGATCAATATGGTTCTGACGATTTGCCGCTTGGTATATAATATCCATCTGGTCTATCTCTGAATAAGTTTTGAAAACATCTTTCTCCAGATCCGAAAGGAAATCCAAATGCTGAACAGACCCATCACGATCACGGATACTATGCCATACTTCTGTAGTATTTTTGCCCTTTTCCTCTAAAAGCTCCATTAAGAACGGATTCTTGATGGTAGTCTTTACTTTGGCTATGTCCTTTACATAAATATTTGACCATATAGGCTCTATACCTTGCGATACCTGCCCTAGGATAAAGGCAGATGATGTGGTTGGTGCAATTGCGTTCAGGGTTGCATTTCTTCTACCATAACCTTTAAGCACTTCTGGCTCACCAAATTTAACGGCCAGCTTCTCTGATGCCTTGTACGATCGCTCTTTAATACTTTTGAAAATCTCACTATTTAAATTATAGGCTTCTTGACTGTTGAAAGGCAAACGTTTTGATTGAAGTAAGGAATGCCATCCAAGAACACCAAGACCCAAGGATCGGTTATCCTTTGCAAAATTATATGCACGTTCCATAAAGAGGAAGGTCTGCTTGTCCTCTCTACTATCAGAATCACGGTAACGTTCCAATTTCTCAATAAATTCTGTAATGACCGCATCTAAGAAATAAACCATAGTTTCCACAGCATCTGTATTCTTCCACTTGTCATAGTGTAATACGTTTACCGAAGATAATACACAAACAAAAGACCAATTATCATTTGAAGGCAACATGATTTCCGTACACAGGTTACTTGCGTAGATAGGCAAATTCTTGTCCTTATACACATCTGCAGCACCATTATTGGCATTATCGCTAAAGAACACATAAGGGTACCCCATTTCTCCTCTTCGTTGCAACACCTTTGCCCATATTGAACGTTTTTCGGTATCCCCGTCGATCATTTGTTGCATCCATTCATTGGTAACGGTAACACCATGGGTAAGTTCTTGAATTGGGTTACCTTCCGTCCCTATCTCCAAAAATTCCTTAATATCCGGATGCTCTATAGGCAAGTACGGTGAAAATCGACCTCGACGCACCGAACCTTGGCTTACAACATCTACCATAGACTCAAAAAGCTGCATGATATGCACGGCCCCAGATGCTTGTCCGTTATTTTTTACTTCTGCGCCACGGTGTCTTATTTTACCAAAATAACCAGAAGTTCCGCCTCCTAGTTTGGACATCATACCAACTTCTGATTGGGTATAAAGAATATTACCCATATCATCGCCAATATGTGAACCAAAACAACTGATCGGTAGACCTCTTTCCTTTCCAAAATTGGACCAAACGGGAGATGCCAATGAGAAAAAACCTTCTGACATATAGCCATAAAATTTATCCGAGAAACCGGGCATTCCCAATAATTGTTCCGCCCTATCAGCAATTTCGCGTATACGCTGTTCTGCCGTGACCCCTTTGGTCAAATAACCGGAATTTAAAAAATTCAAGCTATGGTCCGTAAGCCATTCAAATCCGCCTTTTGGCTCTTTTTTACTGTTTTTCAGTGCTTCTTTTCTTGCCTGTACAAGTTGTTCGCTTTCTGAAATTGTTCCTTTAATCTGTGGTGTAGTGTTTAATTCGTTCATTTAAAAAAGGTCGTCACTAGTTATACTTTGGGTTCTTTTACTATAATTGATGGAGCGTTTTACGAAAAAATCGCCATGTTTGGTGCCAATGATCTCATCATCGAACCATTCTGTTTCGGCCAATAATTTTTCGTCGACCTCAAATATTTTATCGATACCAATACTTTTAAGAGAATTGTTAAATCGATTTTTTATGAATTCATTAATGACCGCCTTAGGCAAAAAGTCTAATTCACCTTTTTCAAAAATCCAATCTACCACTTCACTCTCAGCGGTAAATGCTTTATGGCACATGTCCTGTATCATGTTATGGTATTCCTCATTGAACCATGATGGATTTTCTTCCTTAATGATCTTAATGATATCAATTCCAAAATCTCCATGAATCTGTTCCTCCTTTGAGGTAGCCTCCACTACGTTAGAGATACCCTTGAACATATTCTTATACTTATTAAAAGCCATTATGATCAAAAATTGTGAGAATAGGGAAACATGCTCAATGAACAGTGAGAACAACAATACGGACTCAGCATACTCTCTATTATCCAAACTTTTGGAATTTTTCAGAGCGGTTTCCAAATAATGAACACGCTTCATCATTACCGGCTTTTTCTTCAAGTTCTTGAACTCGGCGTTTAACCCCAAGATTTCAAGTAGGTGAGAATAGGCATCTGCATGGCGCACTTCACTTTCCGCAAATGTTGCCCCAACAGAACCAATTTCAGGTTTGGGCATTTTATGGTAGATATCTCCCCAAAAACTTTTGACCGCAACCTCTATTTGCGATATAGCCAACATGGTATTCTTTAAGGCGCTTCTTTCCGCATCTTGTAGGCCGGTCTTAAAATCCTGGATATCACTGGTAAAGTTAAATTCCGTATGGATCCAATATGAATGACGAATTGCAGGTACATATTCATATAACTGAGGATATTCATATGGTTTTAAGTTAATACGCTTTTCAAAGATGTTTAATTTTCTCTTTTGTGCCTGTTCATTTCTATACAGGATATAGGCTTTGGCCACATCAAAAAAGCCGCTTTCCATTAACCTGTTTTCCACAAAATCCTGCACTTCCTCAATGGTAGGCACATAACCTTCATCACGTGCTTTACGCTCTAAAAGTGAGGCATACACACTATTGGCGATCTTTTCCGCATCTCCCGGCCCACCATGCTCAACAGCAGTCATGGCTTTTAAAATGGCATCGGTAATTTTGTGAAGTTGAAAAGTTTTCTTGGTAGAATCGCGCTTAATAAGATGTGTAATTGTCATTGTATATTATATAAGAATTGGTACTTAAGAGAAGTGTAAAGGTCGCAACATATTTCGCTCATTTTTCAGTAAATGGATTTAGGTTTTCCACACTTTATTAACAAATTCTTAATATTGGCCCAAACACAATGAATTTTAGATTGTTAGCTAATTGAAAAAAAAGTCACTGAAAGTCAATGCCCTATAAATTGTTGATGTAAAGTATTTTTTGATGTTTAGGCCCTTAATACATTAACGATAATACAGGGCATTTCATCGAATCTGGTCACAAAAAAAAAGCCTTAATCACACAACCGGATTAAGGCTTTTTCAAAAAATACAACCTAAACAACCAAACAAAATCTTACTAAAATTTATCTTCTAAAATTTTATAATACCTATGATTTTAAAAATGTATTATCTCCTAATTTTTATATGCATTAATTTAAAATTCCTTTTCCCAGAATTAACTATAATTCACTTCCCCTTCTTGTCCTTTATGTGCCATAAACGGAATATTTAAAATCGTCTGCATAATAATATGTACGGTAGAGCTTATAATTTTCCTGGCCGTTTGTTTTGAGACCTTTCTATCCATACGGGCAATTCTGGCTCCATTGACAATTTTAAAGTCCGAATTCTTTACAATCTTCACCAAATCTTTGTAATCCGTAAAATCTGATGTAATCTGAGCATTCAAAAAACCAACATAACGCGTACTTTGATCTTGTAAAAGATGTTCAACTCCCAAGCTAATGGCCTCGTCATTATCAAGGTTATGACCTTGACATACCTTTATAATCCCAGAATATTTATCCTGCAAACTATCTAATATGGGCTGGGTTTGGTCAGCACTTCCTTGGTTAACAAAACAAATATGATATCCTAAATCTTGAAATGGCATGTTTATGAACGTGGTACTCAATAGTTCATCCTCTACATCCTGACAAGGTACAACGATACCTACTTGGTCATTCCTATACATTTGTTCATTAGGAGCATTGTTAATAGAACAGGTATTAATATCCAATACTTGTGCAATTTTTTTAGAAATATCATCAAGACCAAAGGGTTTCTTCATAAAATAATCCACACCAGGTCCTAAATTGGCACTGGCAATCTGCTCATAGGATTCCTCTAACATTATTATAACCGGGGTCTTGGAATTATGTACAAAACGTATGTGTCTTAAAACATTTAGACCGAATAAGCCAGGCATATTGATATCCACAAGAATTAAATCTGGATTTTCCTTATGAAAAAGTGCTATACCCTCTTCACCTTCATGAGTAGTAATAACCTCATACCCTAAAAGGGATAAGTGCCTTTCTAAAAAAAGTAAAACATGAGTATCGTTATCTATTGCTAAAATTTTCATAGTAATTAGGTTTAATGATAAGATTTGGAACCGATACAAAATTAATCAATAGCATAGCCTAGATGGAGCCATGAAAGGTAGTATGCGGATTACTGTAGACGAATGACATTTTTGCATCGGTGGTTGATTATGAGGAAAGTGTACAATAAACCTATCTTTGTTTTGTTATATTTTCTTACAATTAACAATTAATGCAAAAGACAAATGTCTTACTTATACTGGCACTTTTTATTGGAGTCGCATTCCATGGTTCTAGCATATTCTTTACGCTAGAAACTACATATGATGCATTGATTCATCTATTCTTTGCGGACCATTATGCCAATAGCTGGTTTGAACCATGGGATTACCGGTGGTATACCGGTTTTACCGTACAGGCCTACCCTCCGTTGGTACATCAAAGCATTGCGGCATTATCCTATATAGGTGGACTAAAGTTTGGAATGTTTACCATAGCTATAATTGGTATAATACTCTTTATAACAGGTGCTTACAGATATGCCCTTTTAATGACTGGAAGTCGTAAGATTGCAGGATACACTGCCCTATTGGCGGTATTTTCATCGACCTTTGTAGAGACATTACATATTTTTGGGCAATTGCCAAGTATTTTGGCACTTTCAATCTTACTACATGCCCTACCCGAAATTTATTTATGGATAAAAACCGGTAAACTTAGGTATCTAGCTACGAGCTTGTCATTAATTTCGGTAACGGTTACATCCCATCATGTTACCCCTATTTTTGGCATGGTATTCTTTATTTTTCCATTAATAGGTATGGTAATAATGGATGCAAGTAAAGATCAAGTGGATCATGTAAAATCCATAACCTTCAAAATATTTTTTAAACAATTTAAAAAATTATTCTGGCGCATAGTAGGTTTTGGTTTTGGCTCGTTATTATTGTTCATATTCTGTATACTGCCTTACTGGATCAATTCCAAAAAAAATCCTATTACCCAAGTACCAATACCGCATGGTTCACGTGATAATTTTTTAGAGGTGACCTCATCTGGCTTGGTCTTTTTTTTAATTCCTTGGGGGATATTGTTATTTATACTACCCTATATCTTCTATAGATACTTTAGCAAGCGGTATTTATTCTTTGGGTTATCGTTTACCGCACTGACCATTTTGGGAACCGGTGGCACTACTCCGGTACCCCTTTTGGTCCTAGGGGAAACCGCTTTTAATATTTTGACCCTAGACCGTTTTACGCTTTGGGCCACGATAATGGCACTACCTATATTTGGCGAGTTCATGTATAGGTTTGTAGAAGGAGACCTAAAGGCAAACTTACAGTATCGTTTTGGCGCGGTATACCATAGAATATTAGGTGGTCTTTTGGCTGGAGGTATATTGGCCATGGTCATTTTTACCATGAGTCTAAATTACTTTAGGCCTTCACAACCTCAGAAAATAAACATGTTACCTATCGTCAATTTTTTAAGCCAGGATATGCATGACCATTGGCGCTATTTACCCTTAGGGTTTGGTGATCAAATGGCATGGTTGTCCGCACAGACCAATGCCATGACGGTCGATGGTAACTATCATTCCGCAAGAAGGCTTCCAGAACTAACTACAAGGCCTATAGAAAGATTGGAAAATTCAAAATTTAGGGGTGTTCAAGGAATTGGCTCCCTCCAGCAATTTTTGACCGTTCCTGAAAAGTATAATTTGAAATATATTTTCTCCAATGATAAGTTTTATGATCCCCTGCTCTATTTCTGTGGCTGGCAAAGACTGCAACAGTTAGAAAACGGAATCATGGTCTGGGAGAAATTAAATGTACCCCCAATTCCTGCAATAATTGAAAAGGAAGATGTTTCTGTACTACTCAAGATTATGTGGAGTACTATTCCGCTATTAACCGTAATCATTGCCTTTATTATCAATATACAGATGGCTTGGTTTAGAATGTTAAAGTCCAGACCTTTAGTACAGGGCGTATTTTTAAACTACGAATTACGTTATCAAAAATTTTCTAGGACATTGGTCAATATCAGCCATGTTTGGGCATTACTACTTCTATTGGTTTTAGGTTTTGGAATGTATCATTTCTACCTATCTAACGCCACACAAATATCCCCAAAGAACGTAATTGTTTCCTATTATGATGCCCTTGATTTTAAAGAGTTTAATAGGGCTCACGCTTATTTAAACCCAGATAGCAATGTAGGTATTGCCCAATATATGTTAGAAGTTTCCGTAACGGATGGTATTTTAAGTTCATATGCCAAATTAGATTCCATAGGGGTTGAACTTTTTAATGAAACCCAAACTGCCGCAAGAGCCAAAGTCTTAACACATTGGGTTACACCGTTAGAGAAAATAGAAAAACTTTACGAGCATGACCTGGTCAAAAAAAATGGCAAATGGTATATTAATCCAGATACATTTGACAATGACCTGCCTCCAGATCAGCTATTATCTTCTAACGGTACATCATTCTTTAATCATGGAAGAAGACGAATTACCACACAACAGACCAATCATGAAGATGTATTAAAACAGCCAACACTTGAAATTTTAACCGCCAAATTGGTAAAGAACAAAGGTAGTTACAGTATAATAGGTGAGTTACAAAATGTAGATAACGTACCTTCTGATGTAGTTCTTAAAGCAAGCCTTTACAACGATCAAAATACCGAGCTTGCCAGTTATAATGGCAAATACCAGATGAAACATAAATTAATGCCCAAGGAAACGACCACTTTTAGAATAGATTTTGAAGGAATTGCGTGGTCATCTACCAAGGACACCTTGCCACCAACTTTTGATCCAGATGAATTTACACCGATAGATTTTCTGGAACAGCCCACAAAATTTAACATTCAGTGCGCAGGTAATGTGGCAAATACTGATCTTTATAAAGAAATAACCATTCAGGAAGTTGAACTTAACCCTAGCGTTATATCAGGCGCACTTTTTAATTCAGGTATTCAAGAGGTAACCATTCCCCAATTATTGGTCTCATATTATTCAGATGCAAAAGAATTACTATGGGTAGAGCATCATTTTTTGACCGAGGGTGTACGTATTCAGCGAAAGCAATTTTTTGAGTTTGAGCCCAAAGACCTTACAGGGCTTGTTGTAATAAATTCTAGTTTGGAAAACTGTTTTATAAACGGTATGCCTAACAAAACAGTAATGGAAAATGCCATTCCAAATAGGGATAAAGGGCACGCCATTGAGCAACTGCAACCTTTAAGGGGAGAAGGGTATTCGTATATGAAAATTGAAGTGAACGGTTATATTGGAAATCCTAAGTAATTTGAAAAAAAGTTTTTACATAGTTGCAATTTTATTCGTTATAGTTGGATGCAAGCATAGTACACATGATACTCCCCCTGCCCTAACTAAAATTTCCCTATTGCCGTACAATAAAGTAATAGCGGCGGGTGAACCTTTTCAGTTACGTTTTAAAGGAAATCTAGACCATCGGTTAAAATTAGTGGTAAGAAACAGTTTGGGTATTACTGTGCTAACCCCTAAAATTAATAATGATCAATTCCTATTTGACTTTCCAAAACACCTCATTAGAAAATCCGGAATATGCCATTGGAGTTTGGTGCATAATGCCAAAGTTCTAAATGAAGGAGCTTTTGACATTACACCCAATACAGCGTTAAAAACCCATATAGAATCTTATTTGGGCCCTAGGAGCATCACTGCCGTTGCTACAGACTTTTCCATGCATGTAATATCACCCACTGATGCCTATGACAACCCATTATCCCAAGGAACCGAAGTTATAAGCACCTTTCAATTTCAAGATAAAATTAATACGACTACTTTAGAAATCAATAATCTTTTGGCATGGACCTCAATTTATGCCCCTACCCAAGCCGGTAGAATTTTAGTAACCTCTAGTTGTAACGCTAGTAGTTCCAAAGAACTTACAACAATTGTATATCCAGGAAATGGTACCAATTTTAAAATTGATTTTCAACGAAACCACAGTTTTGCGGACGGCAACCAAATTATAACATTTTTCACCAGTGATATAAAGGATGTAAATAACAATGTAATCAGTGATGGTACTTTGGTCCATTTTTTGGCCACAAACTCCAAAGGGCTGCAATTAAGCGCAAACGGAACAACTTTGAACGGGGTGGCGAATGCACGTTTTCTTCACCCTAACGAAGAAGATACTTGGAGCGTAAAAGCATATATTACCGGTGCAGCAGTAAGTAGCCCGTTAAATGTTTCTTTTACAGCAGCTATTAAGGATTATGACATAACACCGTCCAAAACCGGTCGTACAATAACCGTAGAAAACATTTTAAGTTTTATGGACCAGATTGTCCCAGATGGCTTACCAGTTACCTTACAACTTTATGATGAACAGGGTGTTTATATCACTATAATTAGGGAAACTTCACGACTGGGAAAAATTGGGTTTGCTCTGCCCCAGGAATATTTTAAATCCGGCAACTACAAAATTAAAGCCAACGTGGCCGGTATTGTTAAAGAACAAATGATTACACTGGAATGAAAATGAACCGCAATCTATATAGGGCATTTTTACTGATCACGTTCTTAACGTTGAATGGCCTTATTTTATACGGTATAAGTTCTATATGGTCCTATTTAAATACCGGTGCAGACCGTAAGACTATGTTACATCTTCCCGCCCAACTGACTTCCAATTATTTGCCCAAGGTTAATTGGTCGCCGCTAAACAATGATGGCAGGCCTATGGAATTACAGACTTTACAAGAATTAGAGCGAGATTATGTAAAGGCTTGGTACGTAAAGAACAATGCGTTAGAAACAAACAATCACTATGGCATAAACGATTATTACACAGATAGCGCAAGAGTAAAACTGTATAAAGTGCTTGACCATAATAAAGCGAATAATATTTCAGTAAAAACTACTACCATAGAACATAACCCCATACTTAATTTTTATAGTGCAGATGGTAAGTTAGCCGTTCTGACCGATAAGAACGTACAAATACAAGAACAGGTTTTTGTTGACAACACATCGTTCTTAAAAAGGAGTTATGAAAGTTCATTCCAAGCTATGTTACTATTGGAAGATGGCTTCTGGCGTGTACGTCACCTAGTAGAAATTGAGAACACACCTGTGTCAGTATCCACAGATCAATCAATTCCACAAGCTGTTCTTTCAGAAATTAGAGATATTAAAGGGCTTAATTATTATCCACGTGAAAACCCATGGAATATGTTTGGGAAACATTTTCAAGATACTATCATTGACAGTGATTTTAGCAAGATCAAATCCTTAGGACTAAATTCCATTAGAATATTCATACCCTATGAAGGATTTGGTAAAGCGACTGTTGAAACTGATAAAATGTCGCAATTACTACGTACCATGGACCTAGCCAGCAAAAATAAACTAAAAGTCACAGTAACCCTGTTCGATTTTTATGGGGATTATTCATTGGCCGATTGGACCTTGACACATAGACATGCAGAAAAAATTATAACGGCATTAAAGGACCATAAGGCCTTGCAGGCTTGGGACATTAAAAATGAACCTGATTTGGATTTTAACTCACGTGGGAAAGAAAATGTACTTTCTTGGTTGGGACAAATGGTAAAGGAAATTCGAAAATGGGATAACAATACTCCCATTACCATTGGTTGGTCCAATCCAGAAGCCGCATTGAACCTTACTACTGAATTAGATTTCATCTCATTTCATTATTATAGAAAACCCAAAGATTTTTTAGCATCCTACAATGCATTACAAGATGCCATTAACAATAAACCAATCGTATTACAGGAATATGGCTATTCATCATACGACGGTATTTGGAACGCTTATATGGGTTCTGAGGAAGATCAGGCCAACTACTATAAGGAAATGCAAACCATGATCACCAATGCTAAATTACCATTCTTATTATGGACACTTTATGATTTTACGGAGGTACCGGATAATGTCGTAGGCAGATTGCCTTGGCGCAAAAGTCAACAACAACATTTTGGGTTGTTGGACAATCAAGGAAACCTAAAGCCCGCCTACCAAGAGATCATTAATTAAAAAAGGTCGGCTAAATTGCCGACCCTTTTCATAACCAAACCAATCCTTATTGAACCAGTTTCTTCTCCATAGCTGGAATATCAATTGTGTACCCGGTATCCTTGGATTTTTGAATTGCCTTAAAATAATCTATATACATTTGGGTAATGGTTGACATAGGCAATGAACAGGCAGCCTTATAGTTTTGTCTGCCCAATTTTATTCTATAGGCATCATCCGTAATGATTTTTTCAATTGCCAATGCCAATGATGAAGTATTATGAGCATCAAAAAACTCTCCTTGATATCCTTCTTCCTCTACCAATGTACTTAAGTCACCAAGGTCAGGCAATGCCACAGCGTTACCATAACTACCCGCTTGGTGCAATACACCGGAGCTACCTGTTGTAGAGGTGTAAGGAAAAACCGTGACCGCACTTTCCGCAAAAAGTTTTGGAACATCCTCTTCGGCCACATAACCGGTAAACCTAATTTTTGGAACATGACTATATTTCTCCTTTATCCCGTCTAAGTATCCAGGAGTGTTTGGGCTATCCGTACCTGCAATGACGATTTCAATATCAGCATTGCTCCTAGATCTTATTTCTTCTACCGCCTCTATTAAAATCTCCACTTTTTTATATGTTCCAAATTTACCAAAAGCCATTACCTGTTTAGGACCGGCAGGAAGTTGATAACTAGGTTCTGGCGGAGTTTCAAAAGCGCCATGCGGAATCAACGCAACATTTTTAACCTTGTATTTCTCTTCTAAAATAGACACATATTTACTAATGGTTACCGCCAATATATCCGAAGCCAAAACAAAACGGGTCAATGAAGTACCAATAAAATTATATATACCCTGTAATACCTTATTCTTGGTAAAACCGGCATTTTCCAAATCTACTTTTTCAAGAATATTATGCAATAGCGATATGGTAGGAATACCTTTAATTTTACAAATAAAAGGCAGCATTAGTCCCATAGCGGCCGGTACTTTTTTATCCCCAAATTTTAAAAACTGAAGATTAAATAAAACAGCATCTGGCTTAGTTTGGGAAATAGCCTTACTAATATTGATTAAGTTTTTGTAGCTATTAAAATTCCAACATTCCTTTACCGTAATCTTACAACCTTGTTCTTCAAAATTTAAATCCTTAGGAGCATTTGTATGGTCGGTGATCAAGATAAGTTCCGTAACTTCTTCTTGAAGCCTAAAATGTTTTACTAAATAATACCCATACTCGGTCAGTGTTACTTTACTAGGAGGGTATGCGGTTACAATGGCTAATTTCATTTGATTAAATTTTAATATGTTTAGTGGTTATAGCGTACGTGGACGTACATCCCTTAAATCATTTTTATTAGAAGATGAAGAATTTTTTATAAGAAAAAATATGACCTGCGCTATTAACAGAATTACCATGGCAATTATCTGAACCTGAACTACAGTTTCTAGACTATCATGATAAAGAGTTACCAAAACTACTTGTGAAAGCCCTAAAATTCCGGAAAGAATAACGGGGGCATATTGGTTTAAGGACAAAAAATAATAGGCAAAGATGTTACTAATGGCAAACAATGAGGTTGCCAAGGCATATTGCCAAAGTAAATGGGCTATACTAATATAGGCGTCACCGAACATTAAGGAAATAATCAGTTCCGGAAACCAATAACATGCAAGAACTATTGTGCTTGACAAAGCGCTAATGAAAAAGACATATTTAAATAATATGGGAGCAGTGGGTTCCCCATACTTTTGTTTTTGGATTACTGTTGGCATTAATAACATGACAAACATCCATGCAACAAAATATACAACACGCCCAATCAAGGCCAAAGAAGAGTAAAGGCCGGCATCCGTATCATTAAAATAATGTTTTACCAGAAGGATATCGCTATTGTTTATGATAATCTGGGTAAGCTCATAACCTGCGGTAAGGCCTATAAATATCCATACCTCTCTCAAGTGCGCACTGCTTAAACGTTCTTTGGCAAATACCTGGATATTTTTAATATCAGAAGGAAATAGACCAAATATAAAAGATAGTGCTATACCCATAGCAATTAACAAACTTGACTCTAGGGGTAAAAGCACCAATAGTAAAAATGTTAATATAAGTCTGCTCCACATTTCGGTTTGATAGGTTGCCGCAAGTTTACCGAAATGATGTTTGCCCTGAAACCTTCCTCTATTCACACTCATAAAAAAATATAAGGGAACGGACAGCGCAAAAATTTTGAACATCCCATGGTTTTCAGTTTGAAAAAGCACTTGCAATTGTTCGGAAATGAAAAATACCACGACTCCAGTGCATACCCCAAACATTAAAGCATATCTATACATTGTACTTTTAAATACAGTCCATGTATTCCCAGAAAAAAGTACGGCAAATTTTGTAGTTGTCAATTGAAATGTCATCCCTACAAAGGATAAAACCAATAATAAGGTAACCAACAATGCCGCATCTGCAAATGCTTCCGGTCCAAGAATACGGCCAAGTAATAAATTATATAGATAGTTACCGCCGTTTACAAGGATGGCACTACCCATAAATAAATGCTTGGAAGAAACTTTGTTCAATGCTACTTTTACGGTGGTCATGAGTTCGATCTTTTTAAATGCCCTATCAAGAGATACTATCTATATACAAAGGCTATTTTAGCAAGTTGACCAACTATTTTTACAGAATCTTTCATGGAAAGTTTAGAGCCGTCTGCATGGATCCAACGTTTTAAAGGCTGCTCACAAATAAGTTTTTTAGCTTCGGTCTTGCCATAATGCTTACGCATTCTTATGAACATTTCAACATCGAATAACCATTTGGTAATAAATGGCTTATTAAAAAGTAAGGGTACTACTGAGCGTTCCATCACTTTTGCCCCACATTGTGTATCATTAAAAGGCATCCGTAATATAGTCCTTATGATGAGGTTAATGGTTTTACTTATGATTTTTCGTGCGGATTCCTTAGTAATATCGGCTCCCATTCTACTCATTCTTGACCCGCTGACAATCTTAAAATCAGATTGGTCCAACGTGCTTACCAAATCATCAAAATCCCTAAAATCCGTAGAGAGGTCCGCATCCAGAAAACCAATATAATCCAGCTGGGTATCTTCAGCCAAATGCAGCATGCCCTGCCTAACGGCCTGTGCCTTACCGCCATTTTTTTCACAGTTATATACACTTATATTATTCTCGCTTCCTTTTTGGAGCTCCTGAAGTACTGACAACGTATTATCCGTGCTACCATCGTTGACAAAGCATAAATGGTATCCTAGATTCTTATGCGCAAAATCCTTGAACTGCATACTAAGAAGTCGCTCTTCTTCATTATAACAAGGTATGACCACACCCACACAGTTTTTTTGCAACATTCTTGACGCATTTGAGGTTTGTGTTGTTACAATTTCAGGAGAACCGATAAGACGTTTTATACGAGCGGCCATTTCATCTAGACTTACCGGTTTTTTCATATAATCATCAATGCCCAAAGTAAAACCATCCATAATTATATGCTCCTCGGTATTACCGGACATTACTAATACAGGAATATTTTTACTACTACTTGTCTTGATATGTTTAACTACATCCAGACCAGACATATCTGGCATATTGATATCAACAAGAACCAAATCAGGCTCAAAAGAATTGAACAAGGCTATGCCCTTCTGGCCAGAATTAGCGGTCATTACTTGATAACCCAACTCTGTCAAACGTTTTTCAACAGATAAAAGAATAAGCTGTTGATCATCTATAGTTAAAATTTTCATTTTTAAAATTTAGGTAAGATTTAACTTACATATAACGTTTTATTCTTATTATATTGTAAGATAATAGTGTTAATTATTTGATGTAATTCAAATATCAATACGATGCATAGCATTGATATAGTTAAAATTCATTGACGTCATTAATGGTTGTTTGACAAAAAAATTTGCGGGTAAAAAGTTGAAAGGATTTAGACATTGGTTCTTATTATCTAACGTTTTTAAAAAGGAAGTAGCTAACCACACTACTCCCTCTTCCACTAAACCTAACCAAAAATTTATAGCATAATTTTTACGAACAATACATTTAAAAATATCTATTTGATTATTTAAATTCTTGTCAATTGAGCCCGTACTCTTATAAAGTTCATTTTTCATTTCTAGTTACCATACGTCCTATTCTTTAACTATTTCCGGTACAAATATCTTTTTTTCAGTAGTTTATAATAGCACCACATAGACCAATAACCTTTAACTGTAGTTGAGCTACAACTATCATACTTCCAAATAATTACATACTCATACTACCTTTATAAAATATATAAAACTAATAAAACGAAAAAATTTACGTTAGGTATTTGTGGTAATAATCTTACATTAAATGATACAGAAAATTATATTCCTTTTTTTGCTTACTACTATGGTTTTAAGCGCGCAATCCAAAATGGATTCAGGTTTTACTCTATTGGAAAAAGGAAATTTTCAAGAAGCTGAAGAGTTCTTTGAAGCGTATCTTAAAACAGACCCTGAAAATAAAACGGCACGACTTTGCTATGGAAGAGCGGTAGGATTGAGTGGTGAACCAGAAAAAGCAACCGCTCTGTTCGCCAATTTATTATTGGACTATCCAGAAGATTTTGAGATTCAAATCAACTATAATGAATCTTTCCTATGGGCCAAAGAATATGAGCGCGCAAAGCCATTATATATAGATTTGGTCAATAAAAATCCCAATCAGTTTGGCGCAGTATTAGGACTTGCCAATACCTTAAGCAATCTTAAAGAGTATAAAAATGCTTTGCTATGGGTAGAAAAAGCATTGTTGATTCAACCCAATAGCTTAAGTGCACAGACTTCCAGAAAATATATAAAATTAGGATATGCCAATCAGTTCATAAATGACCAATTGTATCAAAAAGCAGAAGAGTTATTAAAAGAAATTTTTATTGATTTTCCAGAAGATAAGGATGCCCTATTGAATTTGGCCAACCTTTACCTCATAACAAAACAGGTAGATAAAGCCAAGGCCACCTATAATCAACTAGCCGTAACGCCAAAAGATTCTATAAAATCCCTTAACGGAATAGCCTTGGCAGCGCATATAGATGAGAATGACAAAGAAGCTCTTAAAATTTCATCGTCCGCTATAGCCAAAGTCCTTCATATTAACGATGAGGAATTAAAAGAACGTACGTATGATCGTTATGTACAAGCACTTATATGGAACCGAAAATTTATTAGTGCGAAAAAACAAATTGACAGTTTGGAAAATGCCATGCCAAACCGTAATTATATTTATGCTTTAAAGGCCACACTAGGCCTTTATACCGGCAATTCCAAATCCAGTGTAGAGAATTATAACAAAATATTGACCAACGACAGTACTTCCTTTGATGGAAATTTAGGGAAGGCTAATGCATTATTTGCGGAAGACCGTATACTACCGGCCTATCATATGGCAAACCAAACCCTTACATATTATAAAAACCAAAAGGATGCAAAAGGCTTTATAGAAAAACTAAATTTAATGCACACCCCCACTATAGAAGAACACGCTGCCTATACCTTTGATAATGGCAAAAATGTAGCCTATTTTACCAACACTACAGTTGAGGTCCCTTTTTCTACCAAGTTTAGGACTACCCTGTCCTATTTTTATAGAACAACAGAAAATACGGTAACCAACAATCAAGCTAAATCTCATGTAGTATTGGCAGGTCTACACTATAAATTATTGCCCAAAACCTTATTAAAGTCAATCTTAGGATTCAACAATTCTAGGTTTATGTCCGATTCCTATACCCAACCGGTAATAGATATAAAACTAATGTTAAGGCCATTAAAACTTCAAAACTTAAATTTGGGATATCAACGTGAAGTACAGAACTTTAATGCAGACCTTATTGAACGAGAAATTATTCAGCACCATTATGGGTTAAACTATAATTTGGGCACGAACATTAACTTAGGATGGTATACCCAATTAATGCACACCCAACAAAGTGATACGAACACGCGAAATTTACTCTTCACCTCATTATATTATACTGTACTGCAAAAGCCGGCATTAAAAATGGGAATTAATTATCAATATATCACTTTTAAGGATCAACTACCAACCATCTATTTTAGTCCGGAAAAATATAGGGCTATAGAAATCTTTGGCGATATTAGAGGAACGTTCAGTGATAAGACAACCTATATGGCAAGTGCGGCAACAGGAATACAACGGGTAGAATCTGACCCAAATACTACCATTTTTAGAGCGGAAACCTCCATTCAACATCAATTCTCAAAAAGATTCAGTTTAAATATATATGGTAAGTACAGTAATATTGCATCTGCCACTGCTGCTGGTTTTGAATTTACTGAGATTGGGTTGAAGGCAAAATGGCTCTTTTTAAGCAAACCACTTTTTTTTAAAACCCTTAAACTGCAAGATTGATAGGTAAGTAATCACATTTAAGAAATAAAGGATTTTATCTTATCTATAAATAAAAACGAGCTATAATAATTCATTGTCAGATTACATTAAGTGTTTATTTTAATCTTATTTGGAGAACTTTATCAAATCAGAAATAATATTTTAAAATAATACAAACTTAAGAGATTTAGCTACTTTAACGTAAGTAGTAGTTATCCCCAAAAAAACCGATATAGCGTACCTATAAAAATGAAACTCTAAACGAATATCCATGTGGACAAGAGTTTTTAAAATGTTGGTTAGCCTATATCTTCCCTTGTTTACACTAACAATATTCTTATACTCTTTTTATAAAGATTGTTAAATCAAACAATTAGCAATTTATTCAAAAATAACAGCAACAACTTTCAAGAAAAATAAATTAATGGAAGATAGTTTCAAATTATTATGAAATACCTATTATTGGGCTACATTGAACTATCCCAATGATTTTGACTCTATGTATAAGCATAAAGAACTTATACTACCTTTTATAAACCTTATCAAGAAAAAAACGGATTAAAATCAATTTAGATTCATTGATTTTAACGGACATTAATTTTTAGGGCGGTACGTTATAGCCAGGATTCTTTGATAATAGGACAATTATAGAACAAACAAGTAGGTGTTTATGCGCAATCATTTTTAGCGAATAAGGAAATTAGAATAACAGAAATCAACGTACCTGGGTTAATACATGTGTTGAAACATGAAATTACCGAAACACTTTTGACCAATGGGGATATTGAGGTCAAGCAAAATTTTATAGCTTGGGACCACTAACCTACTCAGAATTTTATTTGCAAAGCATCCTCCACAATTTTATATGAAATGTCCTTAAATATGGGTAGAAAAATGAATCCTCCTACATCATGGTTAAATTCGTCTAGGAAAACAATAATAAAATGCTTTAGGTTTAAAATATTGGTATAGGTTTAAGTTTGGACCAGCATGGTGAAAATATTCTAACCTTTACAAAAGGTTTCATAGAAATAGGTCCGATAAGGGAATTATTGATAAAATCTCAATTAGAGGCACTCAACGCCGCTATGTAAATTGTAAGTGAAGTAGGAAAAGGCACTAAATTTAACTAATTTTTTAAGCAAGCATATGAAGTCCAATATTTTACTTGTTTATGATGATGAACTCTATCTGTTTGTGACAGAAAGAACAATTTAACAAATATCAAATTCTTTGAAGTAACTAGTTTTATTGATGGAGAGCGTGCTAATGAATACATTACACAATGCACCAATGAAAAGACTCCTTTACCAGAAGTTATTTTATTGAGATATTAGTATGCCTTTCTTAGATGGATGGGGTTTTTTGGCGGAATTTAATAAACTAAAACTACTAATTACCAATAAGGTCAATATTTACATGGTAAGTTCTTCCATGCTTGAAAGTGATAAAAAACGGACCGATAATTTAGAGTAACTTACCGGTTATGTTATAAAACCGGTAGATCAAAGTCAATTAATAGAAATATTCAAAACTATAATTCAAGAAAATTGGTAGACCTGCATGGGATACCCATAGGCATATTATAAAAGGTTTAACCTTCTCATTAATTCCGGTCTATTGGACCTACTAATGGGAACCACGTTTTTTGCGATCAAAACACTGTTATCCTCAATATCAATAATCTTTGTAAAATTAATGATATAAGATCGATGAATCTGTAAGAACAATTTTTCAGGAAGCTTCTCCTTAATTTTCTTTAAAGTAGTATGCACCCTGTACTCTTCTTTTTCGGTCTTAACATCAATATAATCACCTTTGGCCTCAATAACCAATATTTCATTGAGCTTAAGTTTTATTAACCGCCTATCAATATTAATATAAAGATCCTCTCCCTCATTGGCATTGGTTTTTGTTGTTTGCTGGGATTTAGAAGTTTGATAACCAATACTTTCTATTTTACTAATGCATTTATCAAAGCGTTCTTGGGTAATGGGTTTAACCAAATAATCAACGATGCATTCATATTCATAAGCCTCAATAGCAAAATTGGTATCTGAAGTCGTAAGTACGATATGTGGGGGGTTTTTTAAAGTCTGTACAAAATCAACACCGCTAAAGCCAGGCATATGTATATCTAAAAAGACGATGTCAATATGTTGTTGGTTTAAAAATTTAATTGCCGAAATAGCATTATCAAACTCCTCGATTACATCCAAATCAGGGATTTTAGAGCATAATTTTTTTACAATGGCCCTAGCCGTTGCTTCATCGTCAATTATTATACAATTCATTTAAATCGTTTTTATATATGATTCTATAGTGTCTAAAACTGTCATGAACTTTGGTTCACTATTTGTCTTTCCCATAAGTAGCTCCTTCTCATAATCCACTGCTAGCTGATAGGACTTTTCCATTCCTAAAATATTGAATTTATGCTTAAGCTTATGTACCATTTCCGCGGTTTCCTTTAGTTTATTTTGCGCAATATGGTCTAAATATTCTTTCTTTTCTATGGGAAACTCATCCTTGATTATTTCAATAAACTGATTTCTAAAGGCGATATCATCGCCAGCCAGTTCATCCACATACTTTAAATTTGGCCGTTCTATCATGAATTCTTCTTTAAAGTGATATAAAAAGTAGTTCCTTCATTTTCTGTAGAGGTCAACCAAACTTCTCCTTCATAAAGAACTACAATTTTCTTAACAATAGCAAGTCCAATTCCTGTAGCATTGTTATCGGTTTCCAATTTTTTGAACATTTGAAAAAGCCCATCTTGGTGCTTTTTGGCGATACCTTTTCCATTGTCAGTTACACTGAATTTCCAGTAAACCTCATCATGTTCATAACCAATGGAAATAATTCCTTTTTCAACATGTTCCGTTGCAGTGACGGCATTGGTGAATAAATTCATGAATAATTGTTCAAGTCTATCTCGCTCAAAATACATATTTGGTAAGTTATCAGCGTATTCAAAAACAATATGTTCAGGAACAAAAATGGTGTTTTCTATTTCCTTTAAAGTTTCGGTAAGATCAAAAGAGACCTTTAATTCTTCTGTTTGTCCTAGGGTAGCATGGTTAAGTATACCGGTAATCAACTTATCCATTTTTTCAAGATTTTGTGAGATCAATGTACAGTTCTCCTTACTGTTCGTAGAAAATTTCTCTTTTTCATCCTCCATTATCCAATTCATTAAAGCATTGATATTACGTATGGGGGATTTTAAATCATGTGAGACCATTTGGGCATAATTGTTCAAAGACTGGTTCTGTACTTCTAGACTAACGAGCAATTTATCTTTTTCTGCAGTCATATCAGAAACCTTGGATGCCAGGTTACTTATGTTTTCGGCGAGGTACGCTGCATTGAACTCGTTTAATTTTTCATGATCGAACAACTGTTCTTCATTTAAATTTTCCGTAAGACTATGGATGGCCTCCATTAAGGAATTTAGAATATTCTTTTGTTGATCCGCTTCTTCCTTTAATCTTTGGTTTGCCTCGTACAATTCCTTGGAACTAATTGTAGAAGCCCTATGCATCATAGACAGTTTTTCATCATAATTTTCATATGATTTATCTACTGCATCAAGAAAATTGGCAATTTCCTTATTATTTTGCAATTCATCAGAGAGATGTTTCTTTAATTGTCTTTTTATTAATGAATGCATTATTCGCTGAATAAGGTTAAGGTCATAGTCTGGTTATGGAGTTTACATTGATCCTGACCTTGAAATGGCGCCATTTCACCATAAGAGTAAAAACCGGTAATAAAAGTATTTTCCCCAATAACAGACTTTACTTCTTCTATTTCCTCTTCTGTTCTTTGGTCCATAACCAATTTACGTCCTATACAACTGATCAACAGGGCAATCTCTGGATTATTATTTCTTCCTTTCATGGCAAGTTCCGCAGCGCTATATGCCCCACTTGCAATATCATCTACAGAGGACATCATTAACTGCACCTTAGATCCAATAGGTACATCACCGGCAAGTATCATAGCATTTTTCTTATTATCAATATTTAAGATGGTACGCACCAAAGGTTCAGATTCCTCACTGGTACGAACACTAAGCGGATACAATAAAGCGGATTTTGGCAACTCCTTGGCTTTCTCGCCCAAATAATTCTTGTAGAGGTCCAAAGCAGGTTTACCATCAAGTTCATACAGTATATTGCCTTGAGCTTTCGTAATAATTCTCTCGGGACCAAAAGGTGTCCATCCACCAAAATTGGCACTGGTTATTTCCAAAGAGCTTCCATAAAAACCTATGGCCACAATTTCACCCTCTTTGGGATTTTCGTTATAAGAGACCAAAGTCCTTTCAAAACGATCGTCATCTCCACATAAACCACCGGACAAACTTATCATACTATGCTTATGTTTTTCCAAACCGTTAATAAGCGCACTCCCATTGACCGTACTACCTTCTGAGATTATAAACAAATGCTTTAAATCCTCTTTAGGAAACTGCCCCATTAAATGTTGTCCCAACTTTTCATCATTGTTGTTATGTTCACCTACATTGCTTCTGTGAACCAGAATAGAGCTTTTCTCGAATTCTATTGCCGTTAGGACAATGGTACCATCTAAAACGGTATCATCTATAATCTCTCCTGACGTAGAACCAAAAACCACATGCGCATCTGTAAAAAGAGCCTTGACCTCTTCATAAATAGAATCGGCCTCTAACATATACCTATTGCCAAAAACCAAAACAAGGGGATTTTTTAAATGTTTTCCACTGGAACATCCTTTAAAAACAAAGGGTGCGTTGGGCTTTTTAATTGCTTGAATGATTTTCATGGAAGTTCTTCTAACGTTTCATTCTTTTTTATGGTGAAATGAAATTGGGTTCCTTGGCCAACCGTACTATCGATCCATACTTTACCATGGTAACGGTCCACAATTTTTTTAACTATGGAAAGTCCTATTCCTGTTGAACGTTCGTTATGGCCTATAGATTGAAATATGTCAAAAATCTTTTTATGGTATTCTTTGGGTATACCCACACCATTATCACTTACGGTAAAATGCCAAAAATCACTTTCTTCCTTACAAAATACTTCTACCATACCATGCTCTCTCTCAATATGGACAACGGCATTACCTATAATATTCTGAAAGACCTGATGCATTTTGGTTTTATCAGCCATTATGACCGGTAATTTTACCGGCACACGTAACTGTACATGTTCCGGTATATATATAATCTCCGCAATATCCGTAATTACATCGTTCAAGTCTACATTAGAATTATCAAGTTCAGAACTATTTGCTGTTGAATATTCCAAAATGCCATGAATCAATTTATCCATTGAACCAACTTTTTCCTGCATTAGTTCAAGGTTCTGCTTACCCCCGTCATCAAGTACATCTTTATAATCCTCGTATAGCCATGTTGCCAATGCACTAATACTGCGCAATGGCGACTTAAGATCATGTGAAACGATATGCGCATATTCCTGTAGCCCTTGGTTACTATTCTCCAATTCATTTAACAACTTTTCCTTTTGCAGTTCCAAATGTTTTTGGTCCGTAATATCCAAGTGAATACCAATAGAACCTATCACCTTACCCGTATCGCTAAATCTGGGAGCACCACTGATAAGCCAATGCTTTACGGAATTGTTTTTATGGATCACCTCAACCTCGTAAGAATCTACTTTACCTTTTAGCCTACTGGCATTTTTCTGGGATATTATTTGCTCTTCCTTAAACTGAATTACGCGCGATGCCACTTTATCAATAAGTTCATCTTCACTATACCCGCTCATTTTACAGAAACTCTGGTTAACCATTTGGATAACATCATCATTGTCTACCTCTACCAAACCTAAGTTCATATTCGCAATAATACTGCTATATTTTTCTCGTTGAACTTCTAGGTTCTTTCTATAGTTCTTGCTGATGGTTACATCATTATAGGCCCATAGATGTCCTTTATATGCGCCATCATTATTAATAGGAATAAAATCCCGTTCTAAAATTCGGCCATCGATCATTTCAAGTTCATCAGCCAATGTGGTTTCCTTTTTTGCTAAAATATCTGCAATGCGCTGTATAAATTGATCAGGTTTTCTAAATTGATGCTTATTAAGTTCTTCATAAGAATCGCAATCCTTCCCTATTAGCTCTGCAGGTTTGTCCTTAATATTGAAAATATTACAGAACTTTTGGTTCGTCAAGGCAATCTTACCATCTTCATCTTCCAAAAGAACACCTGTTTGTAAATTGGAAATTAAGGCAGATAATCTACTTTCAGATGCTTTAAGTTTTCTTTCCGCTTCCAGTTCCTTAGAAATATCCTCAATGATCGCAACCTGATAATCTGACTTTACTTCATTTTCAGAGATGGAAGTCATGGTGGTCTTGGCCGTAAATTTTGATCCGTTCTTCCTAATAAATTTTACTATTGAAGTAACCTTATTCAACCCCTCATTAATGTTACCATCTCTCTCTGTTTCATTATCCGGTTCGGAAATGGTGTTTAGGGTAACCTTTTTTAATTCCTTTTCTTGGTAACCCAACATTTCCACAAAAGTGTTGTTTGCCTTTACTATTTGACCATCTTTGGCCAATATGATACCTAAGGGGGAATTTTCCACAATAATATCTAACTGCTTTTTTTGCTCCGAAAGCAATTTTTTAACTTCCATTTCTTGGGTAATATCCCTTAAAATACCTTGTGCGGCAATTGGTTTACGATTCTTATTGTAAATTAAACTACCATTGATCTGTACCCACTTTACGGTAGCCTCGTCCAATATAATTTTGGCACGATAATTTGTTAAGGTACCCACTTCCATTAAGGAACGCATGGACTCTATGGTATAGTCCATAAACTCTGGATGAATAAATTTAGAAAGGTGGACTTTATTGATATTGTGGTCAAATCCTAAAAATTCCTTAGCGGACCTATTCATGTTT
Source organism: Maribacter confluentis (assembly GCF_030505015.1). Lineage (NCBI taxonomy): Bacteria > Pseudomonadati > Bacteroidota > Flavobacteriia > Flavobacteriales > Flavobacteriaceae > Maribacter > Maribacter confluentis. The sequence continues at coordinate 3,610,636 of NZ_JAUKUC010000001.1, read as the reverse complement.
ATCACATTAAAACTAAGGTCCATAACTACGTAAGGATCTATGATGTTGATAAACACACCGTCTAGCTCTGACGTTTTTTCACTAAGTAGATTTTCAAGTTTGGCATTACTTTCCCGCAAATGACGGGTTACATCATACAATTCCTTAGACTTATCCTCTAAAATTTTTTCCGCCTGTTTTCTGGCTTTTTTTTGTCGCTCAAGGGCTTTTTTCAGAAGAGAAACCTCATTATTGTCCATTTTGCACGATATCAAATTTTACTTCCGTACCATCATCCTTCAATAGTTCATACGTGATACTGGCTTTACCATTAAAGTGCTCAAAAGATTTCTCGATCAAACCTTCTGCCAACCTGTACAAACCTCTGGTAGAGGTATAAATCATAGATAGGGAATTGTCCGTTTTCTCAAGAATTTTGAAAGAAGGCAATTCCGCTTCGGGGTATAATTTTTTAACGTGAACGTGAATATGGTCCTCTATGGAATATAATAGGGCAATTGGGGACCTATAACTTTGTATGACCTCTGGGTGGGCCTTGCTTAGACTTGTAAACAAATAAAGTCCAAATGCATAGATCAAATCACCGGCAGGTAAATTTACTTCTTCACTTAAATGTGTAATCAAAGCAACCATCTCATTAAATTCATAGGTAGCTACCGAAGTATATATGCCTTCTGATGGCAAATCTGATTTTTCTATAATCCTGTCCACGGTTTCAAGACCAAATTGGGTCTCTACCATTTCCAGAAATTCTGTAAATACAATTCCTTTCATTTAAAAATATAAACTATTACTACGGCATCAAACGTAGGAAAAATAATACATATAAGTAAAGAAATGTTGTGAAAACTACTTTTTTGTTAGCCTTTAACCAATTGGTTAACACTCCAATACTCTAAAACTGCATTTAATTTAAATTGGTAATCCTCGTATTTTAAGGGCTTTATGACGTAACCTGCAATACCGGCTTGGTAACATTTCAGTAAATCTGCCCTATTTTCTGATGTAGTTAAAATGATTGTAGGTAAATAACATAATATCTCATCATTCTTTAAGATATTAAGAAACTCTATGCCGTTCATTCTTGGCATGTTCAGATCCAAAAGTATAATGTCCGGTAATTTTTTACCAGACTTCAAATATTCCAAGGCTTCCTCACCATTTTTGGCTTCAATTATCGAATGCTTTAAATTTAGTTTAGAAACGGTACGTTTCAACTTCATCACTTCGATTAAATCATCTTCTATTAACAAGATATCCATAGTCTATAATATTTGATGATTCAAAATTCTACTAATTGATTCTCTTTTTAGGCCCACTGTAGGTGAATGTTCATTTACTGTCGGTGAACGGTATTTACATATCGATAAGTATATTGCCTTTTAATGGTTAAAACCTTCTATCCGGTGAAAATGCTTCAATAGCCATACTGGTTTTTCGCTCTTCTATTATTTCAGAAACGAGTTTACCCGTGGCCGGACCCAAACTCCACCCCATCATAGCATGACCAGTGGCAATAGTGAGGTTTTTAATATGTCTTGTCTTTCCAATATACGGCAAACCGTCAGGAGATACGGGTCGCAGACCGGTTTTGACCTTGCTTAGCTCTTCTTCATTGATCCTAAGGTCTGGATAATAAGATTCTGCACCATTTACCAAGGCCGTTACCCGCTCCTTTCTAACCATAGTATTATTCCCCGAAAATTCCATGGTTCCCGCAAACCGCGTAAACCCGTTCATTGGGGTAACCGCCATTTTTGGTTCCATTAATATGGCAGGTATGGTAATACCGGTTTTGCGCTCTACATTAATACTATATCCTTTGCCACCTTGTATGGGCAATTTAAGATTTAATTTTTTGGATAGCGCTCCGCTCCATGCACCGGCAGCCAAAATGACCTCATCTGCTACATAAGTGTTTTTTTGGGTCTTAACAGTTTGTATCTGGCCGTTGTTCATTGCTAGATCCATCACTTCTTCCCCCATACAAATTGTTACTCCTTTGTCTTTTAAAAATTGTAATAACTTGGGCATTATTTCATTTGGGGTCGTATGTCCATCACATTCATAGTGTATGGCCCCTTCTGCATTCAAACGGACATTGGGTTGTAATTTGCCCAGTTGTGTTCTGTCCAAATAAGAAACTTCTAGGCCCAATGCACTGGCTTTCTCTGCCACCTTCTTTTCATGTAGAAAACTTTTTTGGGTCTGATACATCATCAAAAGCCCTTTCCGCTCCAATTGAAATTCTCCCAAATCACCTGATTCCCTTATATCTGCAAAAAGGTCCCTACTCATAAGATTGATTTCCTTTATAAGCGGAATGGCCTTTTCAACATTTTTCTTTGTGGATGAACGATGAAAAAACCAGGACCATTTTAAAAAATCAGTTTCCAGGCGAGGTTTCATATAAAAAGGACTGGCCGAATTGAACATCATTTTAATGCCTTGGGCTATCATTCCAGGCGCGGCCAGAGGAATAATATGGCTTGGGGTTATATATCCTGCATTTACAAATGAAGCACCCTCGTTGCCGTTACCTTTTTCAATAATAGTGACATTATGCCCTTCTTTGCTCAAATAATACGCAGAACATAAACCTATAATACCACCACCAATTATCAGTATATTTTTAACCATGGATAATTTACTTGATCATATCGCGCTGGCGCAGTAAAGCTTCCAAAAAATAATAATCCGCATAGTTCAACGGAACATCTATTTCAGAATTTTGAGGCTTATGCCCAGTAGAGTGTTTTAAAATAAAGCCTTCATTTGTTCCAATTTCCGCAAAATAGGGTTCCTTACTTAAGGATTCAAGAATGGAATTGCCCCTGTCTACATACGTGTTTTTTAAATCGTCTTCAACATAGGTACTAAGTTCAAAAAGTGCCGATGCGGTTATAGCAGCGGCAGAGGCATCTCGTGGAGTATCTTTAGTAACAGGGGCATCATAATCCCAATACGGAATTTTATCTTCGGGCAAATTGGAGTGGTTCATTATGAACGATGCTATATTTTTTGATTGGTCCAGGTATTTTTCATCTTTTGTTTCCCTATACATTACAATATACCCATACAGTCCCCATGCTTGCCCCCTAGCCCAAGCAGATTCATCTTTATAGCCCTGTGCTGTATTGCGTTTTAGAACTTTTCCGGTTTCCGTATCATAGTCCAAAACATGGTATGAACTATAATCGGCCCTAAAATGTTTTGCCATGGTAGTATCTGCATGCATGATGGCTACATTATAGAATGTAGAATCACCGGATATTTTTGTCGCTTCAAATAGCATTTCCAAATTCATCATATTATCTATAATCACCGGACATTGCCACCGATCATTTGAATTCCATGATTGTATGACCCCAGCTTTTGGCTTAAAACGGGAAACCAAGGACTTGGCCGCTTGTACCATTACTTTTTCATAAGCCTCCTTATCCATATATTTCAAAGCATTGCCATAACTATCACCAATCATAAAGCCCAAATCATGGGTACCTTCATAATATTGAATGGTATCCATGATTTGGGTGTAAGCTACTGCACGGTTTTTCCATGTAATATCATTTGTGAGTCCATATAGGTTCCACATAGACCCGGGATGAAATCCGCTTGTCCAATCATATACACCAACGGTATGCAATTTACCGTTCACAATTGTTCTGGGCATTGGTCGATCACTATCCATATAGGAAATAGCATTATGATACAAATGTTCATATTGTGCAGCAGCTTTTTCAATGACGGTCATTGATTGTTCTTCTGTTACCACTTTCTCCTTACAACCTATAAATACTATTGCCGTTAGGATTACTAAAAGGTTTATTTTTTTCATTGATCGATTGTTTATGTTTATATGACTTGAAATCCGTATGCATATGGATCATCATCATTTATGGTGATCGTGTTATGACCATATATCTTGGCCCATCCTTTTATACTGGGAACAATAGCCGGTTTACCGGCAAGTACGGTCTCTTCCTCTATATTACCAATAAATTGTGAACCTATATAGCTTTCATGTACAAAATCCTCATGAATTTTTAGTTTGCCCTTTGCATGCCATTGGGCCATTCGCGCAGAGGTCCCAGTACCACATGGTGAACGGTCTATTGCTTTATCTCCATAAAAGACGGCATTTCTTGCGGTTGCAGTATCCGCAATGGTGTTCCCTGTCCATAAAATATGACTTACACCATTAATGGTCACATCCTCAGGGTGAACAAATGCATTGGCATATTTATGGTTTATTTTTTCTCTAATTTCCTGGCTGAATTGAATTAATTTACTGGCAGAAAAATCATGAATACCGGTAAAATTCTTCTGGGGGTCTATTATAGCGTAAAAATTACCTCCGTACGAAACATCAAATTGCAGTTCTCCAAGATCGGAACAATCAATGGTTAAGTCTGTTTCCGCCAAATAAGATTTTACGTTGGTAAGTTTTACCCAATCTACCTTATTGCCGGTTTGCCCATACTTTACCAGTACCAAGCCAGCTGGGGTTTCCATACGTACCTCACCTTTTATTTTGGGTTTGATCAGTCCTTCCTCAATACCAATGGTAATAGCTCCTATAGTTCCATGACCGCACATTGGAAGGCAACCACTGGTTTCAATGAACAATATTCCAAAATCGTTCATAGGGTCATGGGGCGGATAAAAAATACTGCCACTCATCATATCATGTCCCCTGGGCTCAAACATGAGTCCCTTTCTTATCCAATCAAATTCGGTCAAAAAATGTTGCCGCTTTTCGCTCATGGTAGCTCCAATTAATTCTGGTCCACCATGCTTAATTACCCGTACAGGGTTACCACAGGTATGTGCATCTATACAAACAAAAGTACTGCTTGCCATAATGGATTATTTTTTGCGCTTGATATAATTATTGACCCGTTGCTCCAATATGGGCAAGGTTACCGTTCCTTGCTCCAATATAATTTCGTGAAAATCGCGAATGTTAAATTGTTCGCCTAGCTCTCTTTCCGCTTTTTTACGCAACTCCCTAATTTTAATCTCTCCCATTTTATAGGAGATCGCTTGTCCCGGCCATGCAATATAACGATCTGTCTCCGTATTGATCTCGTGGGCAGACAATGCCGTATTATTGGTCATATAATCCACGACTTGTTCACGAGTCCACCCTTTTGCATGAATTCCTGTATCTACTACCAGCCTACACGCACGCCACATTTCATAAGTTAGTTTACCAAACTCCTCATATGGCGTTCTATAGATACCGAGTTCATTTCCCAAAAACTCAGTATACAGGGCCCAACCTTCACCATAAGCGGATAAGTACATATTTCTTCTAAATTTGGGGATACTATCTCCCAACTCCCTATTTAAACTACCCTGTAAGTGGTGGCCTGGCACCGCTTCATGGGCGGTCAGTGACGGCAAAGTATATAATGGTCTACTTTCCAATTTATAAGTGTTTACCAAATAAAAACCGGGCTGGGTATCAGAAGAAGGTCCGGAATATCTACCACCTGTATATTTGGGTGCAATTGCATCGGGTACTTTTTTTACTCCATAAGGCGTTCTGGGCAACGTTTTAAAATATTTGGGCAATTCCGCGTCTATCCGTTTTGCAATATCCCTAGCATGCATTAAAAGCTCATTTCCCGTTTTCGTATAAAACTGGGGATCCGTCCTTAAAAAGGTAAGGAAATCACTAAAACTACCTTCAAAATTTACCTTGGATATAATTTGCTCCATTTCTGATTTTATCCGAGCTACCTCGGCAAGTCCTATCGCATGAATATCCCCTGCCGTATATTCTTCCGTTGTGGTATAATAGTTAATTCTGTTCTGATAAAATTCTTTACCATTTGGGGTTTCAGAAACTCCTATGGCAGTTCTAGTAATAGGAATATATTGGGTTTCAAAATAATTCTTTATCTTTTTGAACGCCGGTACGACCTTATTATTTATTACCGATTTGGCGGCTTTGATAACCGAGTCCCTTTGACGCGTACCCAGCCCCGATGGCAATGCCGTAAAGGGACTATAAAAACTACTTTCTTCAGCATTATCTACTATATGGGTATCATAAGTAGAACCATATCCATTAAAAATAATTTTAGGTTGCGATATACCCAGTTGAAGCCCTTTATCCAATAAAACTAAATGTTGATCAACATAGGTAGGTATGGCATTCAACATATTTAAATATTTTTTGGCATCTGCATAGTTCAATATTGGCTTTATCCTATAATTTAGATTTAAATGAAAGCCTTGGTCTGCTTGTATAGGGTTTAAAAAGGTTTTAAACCTAAACTCATCTACTTGGTTTTGAAGCCTAAACCGTAGCAACTCCTTTGAAATCATTTGGGTTTCCGTCAAGGAAGAAGTATCCAAGGCTTGCAAACGGGATAATAACCCCTTTGCAAATTGCGCATCTTTCTCTTCTTTTGCCTCAGTAAACAATCCAAGCGGATATGCTTTTCTATCATATGTTTTGTATGATTCAAAATCCGCTATAATTTGATCTAATTGTTGTTGGTCCTGTTGGGCATTCGTTGTACAGGGTGCAAAAAAAACAAACCCCAATAAGGCAATTAACACAATGATTTTACGCATAAGTTTATACTTTATAAGCATTTTATTTACAATAAATTCCTTCTTCCAAGCGTACGATGTTCAACGGGTTATCATCTTTTAGGGCTTGTGGTAAAAATTTATTGGGCCAATCCTGAAAGGATACAGGTCTAACCCATCTTTTAATGGAAGAAGTACCTACCGAAGTAAAACGTGGGTCCGTGCTTGCCGGAAAAGGGCCACCGTGCACCATGGATGAACAAACTTCTACCCCGGTAGGCACACCGTTGAACAAAATTCTACCAACCTTTTCCTGTAATGCATCTACAATGCCACCATAAGTTTTTAAATCCTCCGTTTCACCTAGTACAGTACCGGTCAATTGACCCTCTAGCTGATTTAGGATTTCTTCCATTTGAACTGTATCTTCACAGCTTACAACTACAGAAAAAGGACCAAATACTTCTTGATGCAACCTATGGTTCCGTAAAAATTCACTCCCTTTGACCCTTAGGATTGTAGGACCGGCCGTATTGGCATTTACCGCATCTTTATGGTCTGCCAAAACCTCTACACCGTTTTGTGTAGATAATACCTCTTTACCTTCCATGTATTTGGAATGGATATTTGGATGAAGCATAGCAGCAGGTTGCAGCTTTAGAATTTCTTCCGATAATTTTAAGGCAAAAGAATTCAGGTCCTCACCTTCAAGACCTAAGACCAATCCGGGATTTGTACAAAACTGGCCTGCCCCCAAAGTTATAGAAGCAGCATATTTTGTGGCCCACATATCTCCACTTTCCCTTAAGGCAGAAGGCAGCGCAATTACGGGATTAATACTACCCATCTCCGCAAATACAGGTATAGGCTCCTTGCGTTCGTTCGCTAATTGATATAAGGCCATTCCCCCATTGTAGCTACCTGTAAAACCTACGGCCTTGACTTTGGGATGTTGTACCAATTGTTGGCCTACTTCTACCCCGCTACTATTTAGATTGGAAAATACCCCATTGGGCATACCGGTCTTGACAGCTGCTTTTATGATGGCAGAAGCTACCAATTCTCCCGTAGCGGCATGCATGGGGTGACTCTTAACGATTACGGGGCATCCTGCCGCTAAGGCACTTGCCGTGTCCCCTCCTGCTGTAGAAAATGCCAAGGGAAAATTACTTGCACCAAAAACGACTACAGGGCCTAATGGAAATAACATTTTGCGAATATCCGCCTTAGGCATAGGTTCTCTTGTGGGCTGGGCTTTTTCAATGACTGCTTCTACCCAAGAACCCTCCTTCAGTAAATTGGCAAACGCTTTAAGCTGCCCCATGGTCCTACCCCGTTCCCCGCGCGCCCTTCCTTCGGGCAACCCAGATTCCAAGCAGTACGTATGAATAAGCTCATCGCCCAGTGTTTCTATTTCTGAGGCAATGGCGTTTAAAAATTCCGCCTTTTTGGCACCGGAAATATCCTTGTATACCTTAAAAGCATCATGGGCCAATACAACGGCCTCATTGATTTCTGCAGTAGTGGCTTCATTAAAAATCCATTCGTTTTCTTGGTTCGCTATTGGGTTGAACGTTTTAAACGTTTTTTTCCCATTTGCTGACATTTTACTTCCTATTATATTTTTTCCACTTATCATATCTTCAGTTTTGAGCTACTTGTGTATGTTAAAGAAAGAACCTTTGTAAAAATCCGGTCCATTCGCATAAATACCGCTATATTTTTAATATTGCGATATTCATTTAAATATACCACAATTAGTTGATTCCCTTATAGGCCGGCAGCTTAGGTCTAGAAGCCATTCCCGCCTTAATAATCGCAGCAACACGCTCCCTTTCCTTGCCAATTAATGGTAGTCGCGGAGCCCTAACGAATTCAGTACCTATTCCTGTGGCCACCTCTGCCATTTTAATGTTCTGCACCAATTGCGGACTAATATCCAATTCCAATAAAGGTAGAAACCATCTATATATATCCAATGCCTCTGCAATTCTACCTGCCTTTGCCAATTCAAAAACGGCACAGGTTTCTGCTGGGAACGCGCATACCAATCCCGCAACCCAACCATCGGCACCCATCAGTACACTTTCCATCCCTAAGGTGTCTACTCCTGTCAAAACTCGTAAACGGTCTCCAAACTTGGACTTAATTCGGGTAATATTAGAAATATCCCTTGTAGATTCCTTTACGGCCTGGATATTGTCACAGACGGTCAATTCCTCCAACATTTCCATAGTTACCATAATACCATAATCTATAGGGTTATTATAGATCATAATAGGTAGGTCGGTACTCTTTGCCGTTTCTTTAAAATAGGTTACCGTTTCATAGTCATTTGCTTTATAACGCATTGGTGGCAACATCATTAATCCGGTAGCTCCACATTCTTCCGCAACTTCTGCGGCATGTATGGCCCCTTTGGTAGTCTGCTCCGCAATGTTGATGATAACGGGAACCTTACCTTCAACAAGTTTGACGGTTTCCTTCATCAATATTTTTTTCTCATCATTAGTAAGTGTACTGGCTTCGCCCAAGGTACCCCCTAAAATAATTCCACTAACGCCAGCATCTATCTGTGCTTTAATATTCGTTGCGAACATTTCTAAATCCAATTCATCGTTGGCAGTAAATTTTGTTGTTACCGCAGGCATGACACCTTTCCATTCTATACTCATATTCTATTTTTTTGATACGTAAAAGTAATGTTAAAGCTTTTTGAATTATGTTTATATGTTAACCATACCTAATAGTATATTACCCCTTTAACCATATTAATCAGTGATATTCCGATAAATATGGCGCAAATCTTATTGGTTACAGCATTTATTGAAAAAACTACTAACAATTTAATCAATTAAAATATATACCATACAGACTATCTAGTTATAGGAATTATAGAATTAATTATGGCCAATAATTTTAAAATGTAGGATTGGTTTCTATATTTGCGGTTCTTTCATAATAAGAAGCCCACGTGGTGAAATTGGTAGACACGCTACCTTGAGGGGGTAGTGTTCGTAAGGACGTGCTAGTTCGAATCTAGTCGTGGGCACAAAAAGGTTAGATATGGTATCTAACCTTTTTTATTTTGATAATTTTAACTTCAACAATATACTACGTTAAACAAATAATCGTAAGTTTGTTTAATTATTTGTCAAAAAACATGAACAATGTAAAAAAGCAATTTAGTATCAGGGATTTGGAAAATCTTTCTGGCATTAAAGCTCACACCATTAGAATTTGGGAAAAAAGGTACAATTTATTGCAGCCTGAACGTACGGACACCAATATACGTACCTACAGTCTGTCCAGCCTTCAAAAGTTACTCAATGTAACTTTGCTCTATAACAACGGACAAAAGATTTCCAAGATTGCCAAGATACCAGAAGGGGAAATTGCTTACGTTGTTAGGGAAATAGTAGCCAAACATAGTCATGAAAGTCATGCAATCAACGCCTTTAAACTGGCTATGGTCAATTTTGACCAGACCATGTTCTTTAATACCTATAATGCCCTTTTAGGTGAAAATTCATTCCGTGAGATTTTTAAGGAAACCTTTGTACCTCTTTTGAACGAATTAGGTCTATTATGGCAAACGGATACAATAAGCCCTGCACACGAACACTTTATCAGTAGCTTAATAAAGCAAAAAATTCTCTTGAATACAGAGAAACTACAACATTTAAGCCCTGTAAAAAATGATAAGGTATTTGTAGCATTCTTACCTGATAATGAGATTCATGAAATTGGATTACTGTATGTGAATTATGAAATCTTACTTAAAGGCTATAAATGTATCTATTTGGGCCCAACCATACCCATTGAAAATTTAGAGGATATCCTAAAATATTTTGACAACGTTTATTTTGTATCCTATTTTACGGTCTTTCCCGAAAAGGATCGGGTAAACAAATATTTGGAGGATTTTGACAAATTAGTTTCCAATTTTAACAATCCTAATTTATGGTTGCTGGGCAGACAAACAAGGTATATTGATGATGCTACCAAACCAGCATATTGCAAAACTTTTTCTTCCATAGACAATTTGGTAAACCATTTATAAACAAATCCTTTTATGGGCAAAGATTGTATTGTAATCGGTTCTGGCTTTTCATCATTATCTGCGGCATGCTATCTGGCGAAAGATGGCTTTAATGTAACCTTGTTTGAAAAAAATGATAGTGTGGGCGGACGTGCATCTCAATTCACCAAAGACGGATTTACTTTTGACATGGGACCCAGCTGGTATTGGATGCCCGATATTTTTGATAAATTTTTCTCCGATTTCAATAAACAAACATCAGACTATTACCAATTGGACAAGCTTGACCCTGCCTACAAAATCTTTTTTGCAGATGACATTATCACCATTGGCGATACGATGGAGAAAATCTGCGAAGAATTTGAAAGAATTGAAAAAGGCAGTTCAATAGCACTAAAAAAGTTTATTGATAAAGCACAAGAAAATTATGACATTGCCATTAATAAAATTGTCCTAAGACCTGGCCTTTCACCTTTAGAATTAGTAACCAAAGAAACTATTTTAAAAGTTGATCAGTTTTTTAAAACAATAAGCTCACAGGTACGGAAGTCATTTAAAAACCCAAAGTTGGTATCAACCCTAGAATTTCCAGTATTGTTTCTTGGCGCAAAACCAAGCAATACGCCGTCATTCTATAATTTTATGAACTTTGCAGATTTTGGTCTTGGCACATGGCATCCAAAGGGTGGTATGTACCAGGTCATAAAAGCAATGCAACAACTTGCGCAAGAGCTTGGGGTAACCATCCACACCAATAGTGCTATAGACAACATTAATGTAGAACACGGCCAAGTAAAAGGTGTAAGTTGTAATGGCAAATTCCATCGTGCGGATATGGTTATTAGCGGAGCAGACTATCACCACACGGAACAATTGCTAGAAGATAAATTTAGACAGTACAGTGCCTCTTATTGGGACAAAAAGGTTTTTGCCCCCTCATCTTTACTGTTCTATATTGGTTTCGATACCAAATTAAAGAACGTAGAACATCATAACCTTTTTTTTGATACGGATTTTGAGCTTCATGCCCAAGAAATTTATGATGATCCCAAATGGCCTACAAGTCCATTGTTCTATGCAAATTTTCCTTCTGTAACGGATGCTACCATGGCCCCGGAAAATAATGAAGCAGGCTTTTTTCTGGTGCCCATTGCAACGAATTTAATTGACACCCAAGAATTAAGAGACCAGTATTTTGACATGATCATGGATAGATTTGAACAAAGAACAGGTCAAAAGATTAGAAATAATATTATATTCAAGAAAACATTTTGTGTCAAGGATTTTATAGAAAGATATAATTCTTACAAAGGAAATGCCTATGGAATGGCAAACACATTAACACAGACAGCCTTTTTAAGGCCCAGCTTGAAGAGCAAAAAAGTTAAGAATTTATATTTTACAGGACAACTGACTGTTCCTGGACCCGGAGTTCCTCCAGCTTTGATTTCCGGTAAATTAGTGTCAGAATTAATTAGAACCAATAATTAGTTTAGTACATGAAAGGAACATTTGACCTTGTATCGTATGAATGTAGCAAAATCGTCACAAAACGATATAGCACATCATTTGCCTTGGCTACCAAGATGCTTCATACATCTATCCGTGGCCATATTTATAACATTTATGGGTTTGTACGTTTTGCCGATGAAATCGTGGACACTTTTCACGATTATGATAAAGAGCTCTTATTTAATAAATTTGAACAAGATTTGGAAAAAGCCCTGCATGACAGAATAAGCCTTAATCCAATTTTAAATTCTTTTCAACATACCTATCATACGTATTCTATTCCAAAGCATTTGGTAGATTCATTCATGAAAAGCATGCGTATGGATTTGGTTAAGAACATATACCGTACAGATGCGGAGTACAAGGAATACATTTACGGCTCTGCAGATGTGGTTGGCCTAATGTGCTTAAAAGTATTCGTTAAAGGTGACGTAGACAGGTATGAAAGCTTAAAGGATTCCGCAATGGCATTGGGGTCGGCTTTTCAAAAAGTTAATTTTTTAAGAGACGTAAAGTCAGATTTTGAACAATTAAACCGTTCTTACTTTCCAAATACCAACCTAAGAGAGTTAGACGAACTTTCCAAAAAAAGGATTGTAGAAGAAATTAAAGCTGATTTTAGATTAGGTTATAGTGGAATTATCAACTTGCCCGCAGAAGCAAAATTTGGAGTTTATACGGCTTATAAATATTATTTCAAACTATTAAAAAAATTACAGAAGACCCCATCGTTAGAAATTAAAAATGCTAGAATAAGAGTACCCAACTATCAAAAATTTGGCCTTTTGGCAAGGTCGTATGTTAAATATAAAATGAATTTAGTGTAATGGACATAATTATTTGGATCTTACTATTCTTAGGAACTTTCTTGTTTATGGAATTTATGGCGTGGTTTACTCATAAATATATTATGCATGGCTTTCTATGGAGCCTACATAAAGATCACCATCATAAAGACCACGATTCATGGTTTGAGAGAAATGATGCTTTCTTTATTTTTTATGCAATTGTAAGTATGGCATTGTTCTACACTGGAGCAAATGGGTCTTGGTACGGATACCCTACTGGATTTGGCATTTTAGCCTATGGAATTGCATATTTCTTGGTACATGACATATTTATACACCAACGTTTTAAATTTTTCAGGAATGCCAATAACTGGTACAGTAGAGGTGTAAGAAGGGCTCACAAGATGCATCATAAACATTTAGGAAAAGGTGATGGTGAATGCTTTGGAATGCTATTTGTTCCCTTTAAATATTTTAAAAAGTAATAGTTACGTACATCCTAGTAGATAACTATTCCGCAAGAAGTTGATCAAATAACCGATCTACCTTGTCATTGTCCCAATCAGCGATTGCGTTTTGGTGAATCACTATTGAGCCCTTTTTATCTATTACATATGAACCCGGTGGTTTTAATAAGGATATGGGACTTGGCTCACCAATGATTTGATAGGTTACAGGAAAAGTATAGCCCTCTTTTTCCATAAATAGCTCTACAGGTGCTCTTTCCTCATTGGTAATTACATAGAATTTAATACGGTCCCCATAGGTATCAAAAAGATATTGAACGTCTTTTAATTGCGCTTGGGACGGCATATGCCAAGAAGTCCAAAAAGTAATGAATACAACGCTACCCTTTGCTTCTTGAAAATTGAATATATTCCAATTGCTATCCTTTAAATTCCAATTATAATCCGCAATTCTACCTCTTTTTTCCGCTTTTATAATTGTTGGGGAAGTAGCAAAAATTCTATTCAACTGTATTTTGCTAAAATCACCTAAAGGCGTTACAAAAAAAGAAAGCACAAAGGCAATGATCAATAAGGTAAAAACAGTTTGTCTTTTCATTAAAATTAGATAGGACCCAAAACTAAAAAACTCCTGAATATTATCAGGAGTTTTCTGTGTTTATTTTAAACGATGTTTATGCAGCGTTTTCTTTCTTAATAACATTTAACGCCGATCCTTCCCTATACCATCTAATTTGAGCATCGTTATAGGTGTGGTTTGCCTTGATCATATCTTTACTGCCATCTGCATGAACAACTTCAATGGTCAATTGTTTATCGGGGGCAAATTCCGCAATATCTAGGAAATTAAAGGTATCGTCTTCCTGAATCAGGTCATAATCGTTTTCATTTGCAAAGGTAAGCCCTAACATTCCCTGTTTTTTAAGGTTAGTTTCGTGAATACGGGCAAAAGATTTTACGAGTACTGCGGCAACACCTAAATGACGTGGCTCCATGGCTGCATGCTCACGAGATGAACCTTCACCATAGTTATGATCACCTACAACAATACTTCTTACCCCTGCCGCTTTATATGCACGTGCCGTATCCGGTACGCCGCCATATTCACCGGTAAGTTGGTTTTTTACCATATTGGTCTTATGACCAAATGCATTTACCGCACCAATTAAACAGTTATTAGAAATGTTGTCCAAGTGACCACGGAAACGCAACCAAGGTCCAGCCATGGAAATGTGGTCGGTTGTACATTTACCATATGCCTTTATCAACAATTTTGCGCCCATTAAGCTTTCATCCTTAATTGGGGTAAAGGGTTCCAATAATTGTAATCTTTCAGAATCTGGAGCAACCTTTACCACAACCCCGGAACCATCCTCATCTGGCGCTAAGTAACCTGCATCCTCAACTTCAAAACCTTTTGGAGGCAATTCCCATCCTGTTGGTTCATCGAACATGACTTCTTCTCCTTTTTCGTTGATTAACTTATCCGTCATAGGATTAAAATCCAATCGACCGGAAATGGCAATGGCCGCAGTTATTTCCGGAGAAGCAACAAATGCGTGGGTATTTGGATTACCGTCCGCACGTTTTGCAAAGTTTCTATTGAATGAGTGGACTATACTGTTCTTAGGAGCATTTTTAGGATCACTATAACGCGCCCATTGTCCTATACAAGGCCCACAGGCATTTGTAAATATCTTAGCATCCAATTTCTCGAATATGCCTAATATACCATCACGGTCCGCTGTATAGCGAACTTGCTCGGAACCAGGGTTTATTCCTAGTTCAGCCTTCATTTTCAATCCTTTATCTATCGCCTGTTGGGCTATTGATGATGCCCTGGACAGATCTTCATATGAAGAATTGGTACAAGAACCGATCAATCCCCATTCAACCGCCAATGGCCAATCATGCTCCGTAGCCTTTTTGGTCATATCACTACCCACTTTAGTAGAAAGGTCTGGAGTAAAAGGACCGTTCAACAATGGGGTTAATGCAGTTAGATCAATCTCAATAACCTCATCAAAATACTGCTCTGGGTTAGCGTAAACCTCTGCGTCTGCAGTAAGATGTTCTTTTACTTTATTGGCTGCGTCCGCAATATCTGCCCTATCGGTAGCCCTTAAATAGCGCTCCATAGATTCATCATAGCCAAACGTTGAGGTGGTAGCCCCAATTTCCGCACCCATGTTACAAATAGTTCCTTTACCGGTACAAGACAATGATTTGGCACCTGGGCCAAAATATTCAACTATTGCGCCTGTTCCACCTTTTACGGTCAAAATTTCGGCAACTTTTAAAATTACATCCTTTGGTGCGGTCCAACCAGAAATAGTTCCTGTCAACTTAACACCAATTAATTTTGGAAATTTGAGTTCCCAAGCCATACCTGCCATTACATCAACGGCATCTGCACCACCAACACCTATGGCTACCATACCTAAACCACCTGCGTTTACAGTATGAGAATCCGTACCTATCATCATTCCACCCGGAAATGCGTAATTCTCCAATACCACTTGGTGAATAATACCCGCTCCCGGCTTCCAAAAACCAATTCCATATTTATTAGAGACCGATTCTAGAAAATCAAAAACCTCTGCACTGGTAGAATTTGCAGATTTCAAATCTGCGGTAGCACCACTTTTAGCTTGTATCAAGTGATCACAGTGTACCGTAGTCGGTACCGCAACCTTGGGCTTGCCTGCTTGCATAAACTGCAATAGGGCCATTTGTGCCGTTGCATCTTGGCAAGCAATACGATCTGGAGCAAAATCAACATAATCCTTACCTCTGGTAAATGCCTTGGTAGGCGTACCGTCCCATAAATGGGAGTACAAAATTTTCTCAGAAAGAGTAAGAGGTTTCCCTACAATATTCCTCGCTTCATCAACACGTTTAGCCATATTGGCATAAACCTCTTTTATCATATCAATATCAAATGCCATTCTTTAAGTTATTTTAAGTTAACGCAATTCGGTAAATTTAAGAAAATCTATAACGCAATTAAAATTAATTAAGTATGATTGATCGCTTTTTCACAAATGGATAGGTATAATGAATCTAATTTTACTCGTTAAGATTAAAATGACTCAAAAAAAGACGCAAACGATTTAGAAAAAAATGGATTACAACAATTTATCAATGATATCTTCCTCTGAGATACCCTCTGCTTCCGCCTTGTAGTTTTTAATGATCCTATGGCGCAAAATTCCTTTTACCACAATGTGTACATCCTCAATATCAGGTGAAAATTTGCCATAGATCGCAGCATTGGCCTTTGCGCCCAAAATAAGGTTTTGCGAAGCCCTAGGCCCAGCACCCCAATCTAAATACTGTTTCACATATTCTGTAGCCGATGGTAAATTGGGCCGTGTACTATTTACCAATTTTACTGCGTACTCCACCACATTATCAGCAACAGGAATTCTTCTTATCAATTCTTGGATTGCGATAATTTCACTGGCATTGAACAAAGGATTGATTACCTGTTTACGGTCTGCAGTCGTATTTTTGACAACCAAGATTTCTTCCTCTACCGTAGGATACTTTAATTCAATTGCAAACATAAAACGATCTAACTGCGCTTCCGGTAACGGATAAGTACCTTCCTGCTCAATTGGATTCTGCGTAGCCAAAACAAAGTAGGGCAATTCTAGTTTATGCTGGTGTCCGGCAATGGTAACAGCCCTTTCCTGCATGGCTTCCAAAAGTGCAGCTTGGGTTTTAGGCGGTGTTCTATTGATTTCGTCCGCCAAGATAATATTGGAAAAAATAGGCCCTTTAATAAATTTAAAATTCCTGTTCTGATCTAAAACCTCGCTTCCAAGAATATCGCTCGGCATTAAATCCGGGGTAAATTGTATTCTTTTAAAATTTAGACCCAAGGCTTGGGCAATGGTGTTTACCATTAGGGTTTTAGCCAACCCTGGCACACCTATCAACAATGAATGGCCGCCAGTATAAATAGACAAAAGAATTTGCTCTATAACTTCATCTTGACCTACAATTATCTTGGCTATTTCTTTTTTTAAAGCAGCATGTTTTTCAACAAGTAGCTCTATAGCGGCAACGTCTGACATATATTTATTCCTTTATCCAGTTGTTAGCGAATTCACAATCTTTATTGTCATCGTTTACACTTATATAGGTATCCTTAATATGCTCGTCCATCCATTTTTTAATGGCATTGTATTTCTTTTCAGTAAGCGCAAGCTCCTGAATTTTGGTATAGTCCTTGGCAAAATCCGCAACATGCTCATCAAACCTATTGGTAATCTTCAATATTTTATATTTAGGTGCCCCACCTCTAGGATCTTGTTCCAACACAGGGTGTGTTATTTCGTTATCCTTTAACCCTTGTACCTGATTGTATAATGTAGGATCCATTTTGGTCAACTCAAAACGCGAACTAAAATCCTGTGGATTTCTCAGAAGTCCGCCGTCAAATTTCGTTTCCTTTTCATCGGAAAAATTAAGTGCGGCTTCTGCAAAGGTAAATTCATTATTAATGATCTTTTGACGAATACTATCCAATTCTTGCTTTGCCTCTTCCAAAACATCCTGTGAAATTTCAGGTTGAATCAAGATATGCCTAAGGTCCAATTCCTGTCCCCTTATTTTTTCTATATATATTATATGGTAACCAAAAATCGTTTCAAATGGTTCTGAAACCTCTCCTTCCTTTAAGCTGAACGCTACATCCTTAAAAGTCTTATCAAAACCGGTATCCTTGGTTATACTATAAAAACCTCCTTTAGATTTGGAACCTGGATCTTGGGAATATAAAATTGCCTTTACGCTAAAGCTGGCATCATTATCTTCCACATCTGCCTTGATCTGGTTTAATTTATCGATCACTTTTTGTTTCTCCTCCTCTGATGGCTCCGGCTCCTTTGTAATCTGTGCAATCTCTAGTTCGGCACCAAATACAGGTCGTTCCTCTACAGGAATCTTATTAAAGAACTGACGTACCTCTTCTGGCGTAATTTCAATTTCCTTTATGATATCTTGCTGCATGCGTTCAGAAAGCATACGCAATTTGTTGATCTTATATAACTCTTCCCTAAAACTGGCCTCGTCCTCTTTTTTATAATATTTCAAGACTTTTTCCATTGAGCCAATCTGTTGAACCAAGGATTGTAATTGACGGTCACCGGTTGCATTGACTTCATCATCAGAAACCAAGATACTATCCTGAACCGCTTGGTTAGCGTATAACCTATCCTCCATCAATTTGCCCAAAAGACTACAGTGAGAAATATCTTCTGCGGATGCACCCTGACTTTTAAGGTCTATCAATGTTTTCTCAATGTCAGAATCCAAGATTACATAATCCCCTACTACGGCCGCAATACCATCTAATTTAACACGTTTAAAGTTATTGGAAGAATCCTTACGGACATTTGTAGCTTCCGCAACGGCCTCCATTTGTTCCATCTGGCCTTCTGCTTGCGTAGATATGGAATCCTGCGCATTGGCAACAACTGCAATAAGCGCCAACGCACCAAAAAACATACTATTCCTTAATTTCAAACACTTCAAATTCTTTATCCTTGATTGCTTCATCTAATAATTCAGTTTCTAATTTACGCAGGTAGTTCATTTTTCTGCGACTTAATAAAACTTGCTCTATGGTAGGCCTAATAAATGACAAAGGAGCTATATCGTTAATATCCTTTATCTCTTCAATTTTACCCAAATATACCCCGATCGAATCCTCTAATTCAAAAAATTGTGAATTTTTTAAGTACTTATCGGCATTATCTACGGTAATTGGAGGTATTTCCTCGAAAATTCTGGTATAGCGCACCCAAATAGAATCGTTAAAATTCAACTTATTGAATTGCACCCCTATAGAATCCAGATAACGTATATCCTCTACCTTAAATCTTTTTAATCTTTTAGACACTTCATCCTTATCCAAAAAGCCTTTTGGCAAGGCAACAAACCTAATCCTTGCAATTCTCTCCTTTAGTTTAAAGTTTTCCTTTCCCTGTTCGTAAAAATCCGCCAATTGAGCATCGGTAATTACCGAGTCCGTTGCCCTTGACATTAAAGCCTCTTTATAAGCCCTAGTGTAAAGGTCCGTACGGTAATCATCTACCAGAACGTTATATTGCGCCAATTTTTCCTCGGATAAATTAATCTTTGCCTTGGATAGCAATAATTGTTTGGAAGCCCAATTATTGATGTAGTTAGAAACAAATGATGCACTATCGCCCTTACTCATATTTTCAGTAATCAACGCCTTTATATCCTCTTCATACAAGAAAGACGCTCCCACTCTGGCAATGGGCTTTTTATCTTCCTCACGTTTAAAAAGATCAGTACATGAAAAAATGACCAATGAAAACAGCCCCATACATATAAAAGGGTATACATTTTTCATTTTCATTTTTGTTTTAGAAGAAAACATCGAGCAAAAATAGTAATTACACTCTCGTGTGCAAATGCAAAATGATTTACTTAACACATTTTTTAAAAGTGAACAGTTTATCAATTATCTTATTATCAATTAAAAACAACCTACTAAAACAATTAAGCCTCTTTAATAAAGGAAGGGTTTTACAAATGAATTTTAGGTAAATTTGCGACGATATATACCTTACTAAAAATTATTTTTTGAGCAGAAAAATTAAGTTGATTTGGGATTTTAGAGGCCCGGCCGCATTAAAGACCGCAGAACATCATGTTAAACATTTAAAGGAATTCATTGCAATTGAAAGTACTGCATTGAATATTACAGGGCATCAACAGATTAACGATATGTTCAGCATAGCGTTCATGGTGGTAGAAGAACATGAAATGATTTCCGTTAGAGACACCTTAAAACCACATCGTGGTGAAGTATACGAACCTTAATTAATAATTCAGTTGAGAATCTGCATCTTATTCTTATGGTCTTTCCTAATTTGGTCATGTACCAAAGATCACGCAGCTACTGACCCTTTGGAAAAAGCATTGACCTCTGACCACCCCAAAATTAGACTGGTCATGGATAGTGTTGATCGCTATGAGGTGCAAATAAAATACACCCAAATAGACCGCTTAAAGGATAGTATTGTATTTACGGATTTTGATTTTCAAGTACATGATAGTGTATATTTTTATCCGGCTAGCACCGTAAAACTACCAATAGCGGTTTTGGCCTTGGAAAGACTTCACCAAACGGACACCTTAACTGTATTGACCAAATATTATGTTGAGGGCGATACCATAGAAAGCACGGTTGCCCAGGATATTTCAGCAATTTTTGCCGTAAGCGATAATTTGGCCAACAACCGTTTGTTTGAACTGCTTGGCCAAAATGCAATTAATTCCTCCTTAAGCCAAAAGAATATAGGACCTGTGCGTATTTCGCATAGATTAGGGTACCATTCAGAAGATCTACGAACAAAACCCTTGGTCGTTTATTTAAATGACTCAACAACCGGTATGACGGTATCCTCTTACAACACCAACCCTGAGCCGTTGAAACTTCAAAACATCAAAAAAGGAATTGGTTACATGGCCAATGGTAAGCCAATAGAAGAGCCTTTTGATTTCAGTTTAAAAAATTATTTGCCAATTTCTTCGCTGCATTCAATTTTAAAACGAATCATATTTCCTGAACAATTTGACCCCAAAGAGCAATTTCATATCAGTGAACAACAACGTGAACTTTTATTGAACGCAATGTCTACCGTGCCCAGAAAGGTTGGCTATGACCAAAACACCTTTCATGACGGGTATTGCAAATTCTTTATGTATGGTGATAGCAATGAAGAAATTCCTACATCCTTAAATATATATAATAAAGTAGGCTTTGCTTATGGCACTGTGACAGATTGTGCCTATATTAAAGATACTGCCAATAATGTAGAATTTTTATTGACCGCTACACTTCTGGTTAATGAGGATGGCATATTTAATAATGACCATTATGAGTTTAATGAAATTGGCATACCCTTTCTAGCACAATTAGGTCGTGAAATTTATGACCTTGAGCTAAAAAGAAAAAAATAGTTACAATCTAGAATGAGAATACATGCAAGATAACGGCAATAAAACAAGGATAAACAAATACTTAAGTGAAGCAGGTTATTGTTCACGTAGGGCCGCAGACAAATTAATAGACCAAGGTAGGGTTACCATCAATGGAAAAATTCCTGAAATGGGCACCAAAATTGGCCCGGATGACGTGGTTAAGGTTGACGGTGAACTTATTAAAGAACCTAAAGGAAAAAATGTTTATTTGGCATTTAACAAACCTGTTGGCATTGTCTGTACAACAGATACCGGAGTAGAAAAAGATAATATCATTGACTTTATCAATTACCCCAAACGAATATTCCCTATCGGTAGACTGGACAAACCTAGTGAGGGACTTATATTTCTTACGGATGACGGCGATATTGTCAATAAGATACTACGTGCACGAAACAATCATGAAAAGGAATATTTAGTTACCGTGGACAAACCTATCACAAAGGATTTTTTGGTCAAAATGCGAAAGGGAATTCCAATCTTGGATACCATTACCAGGGAATGTGAGGTATTTGAGGTTAGCACTTATCAATTTCGTATTATTCTTACTCAAGGCCTTAATAGACAAATTAGGAGAATGTGCGAATACCTGGACTATAGGGTTAAAAAATTAAAGCGCATACGAATAATGAATGTACATTTGGACGTGCCCGTAGGCAAATGGAGAGACATTACGGAAGAAGAATTAAAGGAAATCAATAGATTGGTAAGCACTTCTTCAAAAACCTTTGACGGACAGTAATTCTAAAACCGACCGAAAAACTAGTCCATCTTCTTAAAACTGCAACAAAAGCGTGTTAAATAAGTATGCTATTTCACTGAAAAACATTATCTTATATAAAAATTACACTTAATTTTAAAGCACCATATATCATGTTTATTTCAAGAAAATTGGGCCATATTTTAGTTTGGATACTACTGGTGGCCACAGGCACTAATTATTTACAGGCACAGACAGTTAATTTTACCGAATATACGGGTGAAGTTTTAGATACCAATACTAACAAGGCCCTGGTCTTTGCCACCTTAAGTATTGAAGGTACAAATGTGAGTACTATAACCAATTCTGAAGGTGAGTTTGCACTTAAGGTTCCTATGGAATTTGAGGATCGTAATTTAATCGTCGCCTTTTTGGGTTACAAGACCAAAGAGTTTCCTATAGCGCAGTTAGAGACCAAAAAGAATAAAATTCTTATGGAAGAGTTTGCCATGGCACTTTCAGAAGCTCGCATAGATGCTCCAAATGATGCAGAAGCCTTGGTAAAAGAAGTCTTGGACAAAAAAGGCACGAACTACCTTAACGAAAATACGGTCATGACAGCATTTTATAGGGAAACAATTAAAAAAAGAAGAACCAATGTTAGTTTATCCGAAGCCGTTGTCAATATATACAAAGCACCTTACTCCTCTAACAAAAAAGATGCGCTGGAACTTTACAAAGCCAGAAAAAGCACCGACTATAGTAAATTGGATACAGTTGCCTTAAAACTGCAAGGCGGCCCTTTCAATACCTTGTTCGTTGATATGGTCAAATACCCAGATTATATATTTACGCCAGAAACATTGTCCTATTATGAATTCTCCTTTAATACCTCCACTAGGGTAAACGACCAACTTATCTATGTTATAGATTTTAAACAAAAGGAAGAAATCTTGGACCCACTTTATA
This sequence comes from Maribacter confluentis, assembly GCF_030505015.1. Classification (NCBI taxonomy): domain Bacteria; kingdom Pseudomonadati; phylum Bacteroidota; class Flavobacteriia; order Flavobacteriales; family Flavobacteriaceae; genus Maribacter; species Maribacter confluentis. The sequence continues at coordinate 3,587,581 of NZ_JAUKUC010000001.1, read as the reverse complement.
CGGGCAAACTGTACATAGATGCTGAAAATAAAATTTTGACCAGTGCCATTTACTCACTGAACATAACCGATAAAAGGTTGGCCTCACAGATGTTCGTACGCAGAAAGCCCAAAAATGCAGAGGTATGGCCTACAGATGTTTCCTATAGGGTAGATTATAGGGAAAAGAACGGCAAGTGGTACTATGGGTATAGTAACGTACTGTTAGAATTTAAGGTCAATTGGGACAAGCGCTTGTTCAACTCCGTTTACAGTATGAGCTGTGAAATGGCTATAACGGATTGGGAAGAAAATCTGGAGAACACAATACCAAAGACCAAGGATAGAATAAAATCATCTATAATTTTAAGCGATGAAGCCATAGGTTTTGCCGACCCAAATTTTTGGGGAGAATACAATATTATAGAACCGGAAAAATCTATTGAATCTGCCATAAAAAAAATACAAAGACAACTAAAAAGGGATAAGTCCAACTTAGAAAGCGCCTCAAAACCTTAAATAGAATAAATAAAAAGCCCCATCTGAATTCAGATGGGGCTTTTTAATTTTAAATACTTGAATTATTTAGGCATAACTACAGTATCAATAGCATGTATAACACCATTGCTAGCCGCTACATCTGCCATAATAACAGTTGCCATATTACCATTCGCATCTTTCAACATCACCTTATCACCACTCAAACTAAGGGTAATTGACCCCCCTTGTACTGTTTTTACGGAAAAAGCACCATTATTACCTTTAATAGCATTAATTACATCGCCTGCCTTATAGTTACCGGCAACCACGTGATATGTTAAAATTCCGGTTAATGCATCCTTACTTTCCGGTTTTAACAAATTATCGACTGTACCCATTGGCAATGCATCAAAAGCACTGTTGACCGGTGCAAAGACGGTAAAGGGTCCTTCACTATTTAGCGTTTCCACCAAATCTGCCGCTTTAACCGCCGCAACCAATGTTGTAAAATTTTCATTACCCGCTGCTACTCCAACAATTGTTTTAGACTGTGCATAAGAAGTAGAAATGAATAACATTAACGCACTAAAGATTGTAATTTTTAAAATTTTCATAGTTCTATTTTTTTTTAGATTGATGTAAATGTAACGCCTTACCCACCAATAAATTCTTAAAAATTGTTTAATATTTTTTATAATATGTTAAACATTATAAAGTTTCCGAAAGAACCTCTAATTAAATTATAATTTTATACAAGACTTCAAATTATTAATAAATGTTTAGTGCTTCATTTATATAAAAATCATATTTATCAATATACACATTACCAAATGAATAACCATTTAATAGAATAATTAAACATAATTATATAATTGAAAATCATATAATTAATAAAATAACGCCATAAAAAAAGCCCATCACGAGAATTTCGTAATGGACTCAGTAAATTACTTAAACCAATTTAATTTGCGACTTCGCTTATAAATTTTAAACGGTACAACCTTAGTTCTTCCTCTTCGTATTCTCCATCAAACTCCGTCATAGCCTCCTCTAGGTTATCGGTATCGGCTTCCAGAAAATACTCATGAATTTCTTCTTGTTGATCCTCATCCAAAACCTCATCTATCCAATAGTTCAAATTTAATTTGGTACCGCTAAATACAATTTGTTCCATTTCCTTGATGAGTTCAGGAATCTCCAGTCCTTTGGAGGATGCAATATCCGACAATGGTAGTTTACGATCTACGTTCTGAATAATATATAGTTTTAAAGCCGAGTTGACTCCAGTACTTTTTACAACTAGATCATCTGGACGAACAATATCGTTTTCCTCTACATACCCTTTGATAAAAGCGGTAAAGGGCTTTCCATATTTTCTGGCCTTACCCTCGCCAACGCCATGAACATTTAAAAGCTCCTCGTGCGACACAGGGTATTTCAAGGCCATATCTTCCAATGATGGGTCTTGGAAAACTACAAAGGGCGGCACCCCAAGTTTTTTGGCCTGGGCCTTTCTTAAATCCTTTAATTGTTTTAGTAAAATTTCATCCGCTATACCACCACCTTTTGCGGCACCTACAATAGCATTGTCATTTTCGGCATTGTATACATGATCTTTGGTCATCATAAACGAAACAGGATTTTCCAAATACTCCTTGCCGGCATCGGTCAAGTGTAACACACCATATTGCTCAATCTCCTTTCGCAATAAACCTGCCACTAAAGTTTGGCGTACCAATGCCATCCAGTAGCTCTTGTCCTTATCTGCGCCAATACCAAAGAAGTCCTTTTCATTGGTTTTATGAGATGATATAATGGCGTTGGTCTTACCACGAATGGCATTAACGATTTCCTTGGACTTAAACTTTTCACTAGTACCTTGTACCACTTTAAGTAATTTCAGTACATTGTCCTTGGCCTCTTCCTTTTCCTTGGGATTTTTGGTGTTATCGTCCATATCCGCTCCTTCTCCATTGACTTCATCAAACTCCTCACCAAAATAGTGTAGCATAAACTTACGTCTGGACATGGAAGTCTCAGCATACGCAACTACCTCTTGTAGCAACGCATTGCCAATTTCCTGTTCCGCCACAGGTTTACCGGACATGAATTTCTCTAATTTTTCAATATCCTTATAGGAATAATAGGCCAAGCAATGTCCTTCACCACCATCCCTTCCTGCCCTGCCGGTCTCTTGATAATAACTTTCTATACTTTTAGGGATATCATGATGAATGACGAATCTTACATCTGGTTTGTCTATACCCATACCAAAAGCTATGGTAGCCACCACCACCTCAACATCTTCCATTAAGAACATATCTTGGTATTTGGACCTTGTTTTGGCATCGAACCCGGCATGATATGGTACGGCGCTAATCCCATTAACCTGTAGTACCTGTGCCAATTCCTCAACCTTTTTACGGCTTAGGCAATAAATAATTCCAGATTTACCGGAATTCTGTTTAACGAACCTAATGATATCCGCTTCTATGTTTTCCGTTTTTGTACGGACCTCATAAAAAAGGTTGGGCCTGTTGAAGGAAGCCTTAAATAGTTTGGCCCCACCAATACCCAAGTTCTTGATAATATCTTCCTGTACCTTGGGGGTTGCCGTTGCCGTTAAGCCTATTATGGGTATATCTTCGCCCAGACGTTCCACAATGGATTTTAGGTTACGGTATTCCGGTCTAAAATCATGGCCCCACTCAGAGATACAATGTGCCTCATCAATGGCTACGAATGATATGACCACTGAACGCAGGAACTCAACGTTTTCTTCTTTGGTCAACGATTCCGGGGCCACATATAGCAGCTTAGTCCTACCTTCCGTTATATCTTGTTTTACTTGCTTTATTTCTCCTTTGTTCAATGAAGAATTAAGGACATGGGCTATACCATTTTCCGAAGAAATGCCACGAATGGCATCCACTTGGTTCTTCATTAATGCGATCAATGGGGAAACTATAATTGCCGTACCCTCTTGCATAAGGGCGGGTAATTGATAGCAAAGCGATTTACCACCACCGGTGGGCATGATTACAAACGTATTGTTACGTTTTAAAACATTTCTGATTACTTCTTCCTGAAGTCCTTTAAATTGGGAAAACCCGAAATACTTCTTTAATGATGCATGTAAATCGATATCATCAAATTCTTTACTGTCTGTCACATTTAACATTTAAGGGAGCACTACTTATTTTAAAACTCATAAGTGGTCAAAATTATTATAGACCAAGCTTGGTGATTCTAAATTCTTATGCGATAATCGGCATTTAAAATTAAGTTTGTTTAATTTTGTAATCTTAAAGATAACACATTCTTTTAGGATTACAATCCATAATTTGAATAATAGATTGATAGCTACGCACACCATTATTGACTTAGCGAAAAAAACCATTGAAACAGAGCGCGATGCTATTGCCCATCTTTCCGCACTGTTAACAGATGATTTTGCATTGGCCGTTAATTGTATTATTGAAGCAAAAGGACGTGTCATTATTTCCGGAATTGGAAAGAGTGCAATTGTGGCCACAAAGATAGTGGCTACTATGAACTCTACCGGCACTCCTGCAATATTTATGCATGCCGGAGACGCCATTCATGGTGATTTGGGTACCATTCAGGAAAACGATGTGGTTATCTGTATATCTAATAGTGGCAACACCCCAGAAATTAAAATGTTGGTCCCGCTGATTAAAAGGGGAACCAACAAATTGATAGCCATGACCGGCAACACCGATTCTTTTTTGGCCAAGCAGGCAGATTTTATCCTGAATACGTATGTGGAGCGAGAAGCTTGTCCTAACGGTCTGGCCCCAACCACAAGTACAACGGCCCAATTGGTCATGGGAGATGCACTTGCCATAGTATTATTGGAAATGAAAGGGTTTACAAGTACGGATTTTGCAAAGTACCACCCGGGCGGTTCATTGGGAAAACGATTATATTTAAGAGTTGCCGATCTAGTAGAAAAAAATCAAGTGCCACAAGTTCAAAAAAATGCCGAAGTAAAGGAGGTAATCGTTGAAATTTCCAAGAAAATGCTTGGGGTCACAGCGGTGCTCGATGGAGAAAAGGTTGTAGGCATCGTTACCGATGGTGATATAAGGCGCATGTTGAACAAGCATGATGTGATCAAAGGGTTAACGGCCGAAGAGATCATGACCCGCAACCCAAAAACCATTCCTGCGGACACTTTGGCCATAAAGGCCTTGGAGTTCATGCAAAAAAACGGCATATCCCAATTGTTGGCCATGAAGAATGAAACCTATGTTGGTGTCATCCATTTACATAATTTAATAAACGAAGGTATTTTATAATGGGTTCCAAAGCAGCAACGCCCCCTAACGAAATGTCATTTCTTGACCATCTGGAAGAGTTAAGATGGCATTTAATACGATCTACATTGGCGATCGTCATCATTGGCTCCGTAGCCTTTTTGATGAAAGATTTCATTTTTGATACGGTCATTTTCGGACCCAAGAAAATGGATTTCCCAACCTATCAGTTATTCTGTGACGTAGCCACTTATTTTGGTTTTGACTCTGCCTTCTGTGCAGAAAAGCTTCCTTTTACCATACAAAGCCGTTTAATGTCCGGACAGTTTTCGGCACACATCTGGACATCTATTTGGGCTGGCTTTATCATTGGTTTCCCATATGTACTTTATGAAATGTGGAAATTTATTAGTCCGGGATTATATGAGCAGGAACGAAAAAACTCAAGGGGTTTTATTTTAATAGCATCATTATTGTTTTTTCTAGGGGTTCTTTTTGGCTACTATGTAGTTGCCCCGCTATCCATTAATTTTTTAGGAACATATCAAGTAAGTGCCGAGGTTACGAATGAATTTGACTTGGCTTCCTATATTTCAACAGTTAGGGCTTCCGTTATTGCCTGTGGTATTCTATTTGAGCTCCCGATCATTATTTTCTTTTTGACCAAGGTGGGTCTGGTGACTCCGGATATTATGAGAAAATACAGGAAGATAGCCCTTGTTATCGTATTAATATTATCCGCCGTAATCACCCCTCCGGATGTTGCCAGCCAAATTATTGTGGCAATTCCGGTATTGATACTGTACCAAGTAAGTATTTATATATCTGCAATGGTGTTGAGAAAAGAACGAAAAAAAGCTGAAAAAGAAAAAAAGAAACATACCAATGTCAAACCAAATTGAAGAATTTAATGCCTATCGTTCCAAGATGAACGAGAAGCTGTTGGCGGACAACAATAAAATTGTAAAGCGCATATTTAATCTAGACACCAATGCTTTTGCTGCAGGGGCCTTAGATGTAAAGACCAAGGAATTATTGGGCCTTGTGGCCTCTACGGTCCTAAGGTGTGATGATTGTGTAAAATACCATCTGGAAAGTTCTTACAATGAAGGAGTTTCCAAAGAAGAGGTTATGGAAACTTTAGGTATTGCAACTTTAATAGGCGGCACCATAGTTATACCCCACCTAAGAAGGGCCTATGAATATTGGGAAGCGCTGGAACAGCAAAATGACAAGGTTAAATAATCCCTAAAATCTTTTCTAACCAAGCAATAACCAATAGATTTGAAACCATGAAGTTACGTGCCGATAATATAATGAAGTCATACCGGGGCAGAAGGGTGGTCAAAGGAATTTCACTAGAAGTCAACCAAGGGGAAATTGTTGGTCTTCTTGGTCCTAACGGTGCCGGTAAGACCACATCTTTTTATATGATCGTAGGGCTTATAAAACCCAATGGCGGCAGTATTTGGCTAGATGATATGGAAATCACCAAGTTCCCCATGTACAAGCGGGCACAAAATGGTATTGGGTATTTGGCGCAGGAAGCCTCGGTATTTAGAAAATTAAGTATCGAAAAAAATATTTTAAGCGTACTGCAATTGACCAAACTAAGCAAAAAAGAGCAGCACATGAAAATGGAGTCGCTCATAGAAGAATTTGGTCTGGGCCATATACGAAAGAATCGCGGTGACCTATTATCCGGTGGTGAGCGTAGAAGAACAGAAATTGCACGGGCCCTAGCCACTGACCCCAAATTTATTTTATTGGATGAACCTTTTGCCGGGGTAGATCCCGTTGCCGTGGAGGATATTCAACGTATTGTGGCTCAACTTAAGGACAAAAACATTGGAATTCTAATCACCGATCATAATGTACAGGAAACCTTGGCCATTACGGAACGCTCCTATTTAATGTTTGAAGGTGGCATTTTGAAATCCGGCATACCGGAAGATTTAGCTGCGGATGAAATGGTAAGAAAAGTTTATTTAGGACAAAATTTTGAGCTTCGTAAAAAGAAACTTGATTTTTAAGCCTTTTCCGTTACAACTTACCCCCCCCTTAACCAGAGGAAACTTGTCCTGAAATTACTTATTAATTATTGACAAGTAGTAATTAATCTTAAATTTTGAAGCTCCTTGTATTCTTGCATGGGCAGTAATTTTAGTCCGTTCAAGGTAATTGAGGTAATTTGAAAAATGCTTACAGGTTCTTTTTCCTCTAAATTTAACACAATAAAAGCGTTACCCTCTATTTTGCGTACAAACCAATAACCAGTATTTTCTTTATCTTGGTTAAGCAAACTATAGTTTACCCCTTTACTATTAACATGCCCACCATCATCGTAAGGTTGATTTATAAATTTTAAATCTACACCGTATACAGGATTGCATTGCTGATCTATGATAATGTCCGTGATATCATTTTCGTTCCAACCTATAGGATGTGATAAATCCAGTTGTTTTAATGTAAATTTGGTGTTTTTTGAACCTTGTACCTCAAGAGTGTTGTTCTTTGTCATTTTATAAACCAATTTTCCCTTTTTACCTTTTGCCTTTATTCTAGCTTTTTTTGGATTATATGGCAATGGAATACGCTGCTTTTGTGTCAAAATCACTTATGACCCTGGTGTCAAAATCAATCATCATTCGAGAATTTCTCAGCATATTGGTATTGGTTTTCCTTACATACCCGCCATTATCCACTAACCAAGTTCCCCTTATCTCTTGGGCCCTGCAAGGCAGTACAATTACAAGCAAAAGAAGTAGGCCTAGGATACGGGTTATCATTCAAAATATTATTTAGTAATTAGGAATATAAAGTGTTAAAATATATTCCATGGGTTAAAATTCATACAAAAACACTGTAGGAACACAATTGCCATAGCACTTATAATGAACACTTTAGAAAACAAAATTTATTCTATACAAAAAAAAGAAAACTATCCAATTAATTGTGAACACCCAGTAAAACATTACTCTAAATTTTAAAAATCCAATTAGAAAATTTCTAGTGATTAATCGTTTAGGTAATTAATACAGGATAAATTTAGAACTTAAGACCAGGGCTGATATTATTAGACATTTCCATAGCGCTTTAAATTATATATACCCCACCCTAAGAAAAGAAGCTCTAAAAAAAGTGCCGGTGTAAAGGGTGTTGAAATACCATCTAAAAAAGTGCTTATAATTCGGCCAAATGAGATTCCGCCCATAAAAAGCACATTGCAAAGGGTTGCACTATACCAAATTTTAGTACTGTATGCACCTATAAGCCAAAAAACTCCGATTCCCACGTATATTCCCATTATAGCCCGTAACATATTCATCAACTCTAAGGACTCTACCTCATAATCTAGAATTAACGGTATTAAAACCGTAGGGTGCCCACCATATACCAAGCCTGCTATAATAACAATTATGCCTGACAATAATAGATTTAGGTGTTTAGGTAGTTTCATTAGCCTTTTTACCATATAGTTGAACATATTTATATGCGGCTATTGCACCAAGAAAGGAAAATAAGGCTAGCATCCAAAATACATGTTGATGGCCTTGCAGTCCTGGGGAAGCATCCAACAAATAACCCATTGCAGCACCTGCAAATATATCTGGGGTATACCCTATTAAAGAAATTAGGCCTACGGCAGTACCGGTAAAAATCAGTGGTATCTTACCGCTTTGCATGACTGCAAAATATAATGCCCTTGCAGCGTAAACACCAATGGCCACTATGAGTATTGAAATTAAAAATAAGATATACGGAATATTTTCTACGACTCCCAATGCAAACACGATCGAGCCGACAAACGCAATTATGAAACTCAGGAACAACCATACACTAGGTTTGGATCGGTCTGACAAAACACCAATAACAATACCAACTACAGGTCTAGCAAATAGTAAAAAAGTACCTACCTGTGCTGACCCAACTTGATCTAAATGCATAACATCTTGTGCATAAAGTGAAAAGACGTCGGTAATTTTATAACCAACATACGCGCAGAGAATAATTACCATTAATAAAATTACCGATGGCAAGCGTAATACCTGACCTATTTGAGATACGGTAATTTCCTCAACCACAATATCCTGCTCATTTAAATTGGGCAGTTTCATGAACAACAATACCAATACACCAACTAGTGCAACAAGGGCGGATGATGATAAAATTACATATCTAAAAGCAAACCTACTTTCCTGTAAGGATGCAACTTCTAAATCGGTATGTAGAAAAAAAGAAAAAACGGCAACCCCTAATGTACCAAAAAGTGCACCTACCAAGCCCCTGCCACCATCTAATAACCCAAAAGCCTTACCTTGAGCGTTCACTCCTCCCCAAACACGAGTGGCCTTTATCATGGGCGACCAAAAAAGAAATATTGTAGTAAAACCCCAAAATCCATATAAAATTTGAAGTGTTGCATAGTGTGGAAAAGTGGCAAAAACCAATCCTCCTAACGCCGTAAGCCATAGTGCCATTGCAATTAACTTTCTTGGCGGGTATTTATCCGCCAAGGGCCCACCAAAAAAATAGGAGAGCAAAGCCACAAAACCATACACCGAAAAACACAGTCCCAATGCCACGTTGTCCAATTCAAACACTTTAAGGACTGTTGGTCTAAAAACACGTTGTAAAACAAAAGGGAGAATAAAAACACTCTCGCCTGCCAAGATTAGCAATACCAAATAATACCAAGGTGCTTGTTTTGTAGCTGTCATTTCTGGATTATTGGAATCCAAATTTCCTCTTTGGATGTAGGGTCGTTATGTTTATAGGCATCTCCCAAGACCTCAAAATGAGGTCTATCATCTAATCTATACATGGAATTAGGGACCCATTCCCCATAGATGTATTGAAATATACCAGCGTCTCTACTGGAACCCACATAATCAAAAACCGCATATAAATCAGCTGGTATGGTTAAATAATGCATGTTAAGAGGAATATGATTCAATGTTGACACCTCAACACATGCCCATTTTGTAAATGTATTATTAGGGTCAAAATCATCAAAATATCCTGGAGGATACAATTGTAGCGATATAAACTCAGCGGAATTCCTACTCGATATCTCACCCGCCCTTGACCTTAGAGTTCTCCAAAGCTCGCCGGTTTTATTGTTTATGATACTCATATCCGCAGAAATACCGACAACCAATTTTTCCTTAAACTGCAATATTCTTGGTTCCATTTATTTACGTTTTAGTATATCAATTTCAAACAAACAGGCGGGCCCTTCCTTATAATGAGGCGGCAGTTCATCTACATTATCCAATTCAAACATACCCAAAAAGTCAAAACCTGCAGTTGTATAGTGGCGTATTAAACCATTGTTCTCTCCAATTGTATCTAACCGTATATATCTTTTTTGCTTTAATGCAGCATACTTTTTGGCCCAATTGACAATGGAACCTACAAAATTTCTCCCTCTAAATTCTGGATTGGTGGCAATACGGTGAATGTAAATAGCAGTATCAGCATTTCTAGCTCCCCAAATTTGAGGGTCGGAAAAAGTTATGGCCCAAATACAGGCTATTGTATTATCGATTAAAAGCTTAAACTGTCTTTTTTGATCAATCTCTTGGACTACCATTGTACGGTCAAATTCTGACCAGACCACAACCTCTTGCTTAGAACGTTGAAAATCAGAAGCAATGCGGTACAGTTTAAATATTTCCTCAATATCCAGAAGATTTGATTTCTTAATAACCATGGAAATATAGTTTAGTTGTTTCTTACTTAAAAACCAAAATTATACTACTAAAAGACCTTGAGCGAATAACCTTCTAATTGGCTTGGAATACCAAAATAGTTCAAAATCACTGGATTGAAGTTCAAAATCCGCTTTTACTTGCTTAAAGGTCATTGCATTGCGTTGTGGTGTAATTCTGTTTAAAAGGTCATATAACCAGTGCCCATGAACCCTATCTACGGTTATCTCAAAAACATTGGTTTTTGTATGAAATTTTAATGTCAACATTTCCCAAATCTTTCCTTTTTTGGACTTTATCGTTTGGGTACAAATAGGTGACGATCCCAGCCATACAATTCTAGCCGTAGGTCTGGTTTTAAAGACAGTATCCTCCTGCAAACAGTTATAAATATAATCCGGTTGTATGGTCGTTACCGGCAACTCTACATCAAACCACTCCTGCAACGGCATGTCAAAGCCTATACCATGCATAAAATTGAACAATGATTTTTTTAATCCAAAGCTAAATTGTGCATGGTCAATACCTGTACCATCCACAAATTCGATATCATTATTGGCGAAAGTAATCTTTTTTAGATCCGGAACAACACCAAAGTCTTTTGGTCGTAGACCTACCGGACTGTGGGCCGTTAAAGCGAATTGATGCCAAAACCCTGATTGAATAATTCCCAATTCAAATAACTGCCTTACCATTTCCAAGCTGTCAACGGTTTCCTGAACGGTCTGTGTAGGATAGCCATACATTAAATAAGAATGGACCATAATATTGGCTTCGGTAAAATTACGTGTCACTTGGGCAACCTGAGCCACCGTTACACCTTTATCGATAAGCTGCAACAACCGGTCAGAAGCTACCTCTAAACCACCGGAAACGGCAATACAACCCGATGCTTTCAAAAGAAAACAAAGGTCCTGGGTAAAGTTTTTCTCAAAACGAATATTGGTCCACCATGTAATGGTCAATTTACGCTTTAAAATTTCCATGGCCAACGCCTTCATCAACGATGGCGGAGCGGCCTCGTCCACAAAATGAAAACCGGTTTCTCCTGTCTGGGCAATTATGGCCTCTATTCTATCTACCAACAAGCTGGCGGCTAGAGGCTCATATACTTTAATATAATCCAACGATATATCACAGAAGGTACACTTGCCCCAATAACAACCATGTGCCATGGTCAATTTATTCCAACGACCATCACTCCATAAACTATGCATTGGATTGGCTATTTCTATTACGGATATATATTGGTCTAACAGAAGGTCCGTATAATCCGGTGTACCTACATCTTGCAGCTTATAATCCGATCTGGTACTATTGTTCCTATAGACAATAGCATCATTTTCCAAAATAAAGGTCCGTTTTAGCTCCCCTACTCCATTTAGCACAAACCCATATATAAGTTCTAAAGGAAGCTCTCCGTCATCCAAGGAAATAAAATCAACAAATTCAAATACCCTTTCATCGGTTACGCTACGTAACTCCGTATTTGGGAAACCGCCACCCATGGCAATCTTTATATCGGGAAAATTCCTTTTAATAAATTGGGCGCAGCGAAAAGCACTATATAAGTTTCCAGGGAAAGGAACTGAAAAGCATACCAACTTGGGTTCGTGTTGTATTAACCTTTGCTTCAATATGGATAAGGTCATATCATCTATGAAGGTAGGCTCGGCATTTAGATGTTCATAGAGTTCGTCAAAAGAATTTGCGCTACGTCCCAATTTTTCCGCATATCTACTAAAACCAAAATTAGGGTCTACACATTCCACCAAAAAATCTGACAGATCCTCTAGATACAATGTTGCCAAATGTTTGGCCTTGTCCTGCATGCCCATATTCCCAAAGGCCCATTCCAAATCGTCCAATTGCTGAAAACGAGAAGCGCGCGGCAAAAAATTATCGGTACATAACTGCCTGGCCAACGTATGGTTCTTGCCCTGCAAAAATAATAGTACCTGATCCAGGGTTTGTAGGTATTGCTCACGTAACTGATATATTCGTTGACAATTTTCCGAAACTATGGATTGTTCTTCATACGCCTTTTCAAAAAGATGTTGAAACGTACCCCTATTGAATAATTTTAAAATGACCTCTATACCTAAATCTGATTGAAACGATGTAATCTGTTTCGTATTCAAAAAACCTTTAATATATGCCGTAGCGGGATATGGCGTATTTAATTGGGTAAACGGAGGAGTTATTAATAAGAGGTCTTTCACTAGGTAATTTTAAAGGAATATTGCAAAGATAATGGTTACCGGACTGATTATCCTTCATTTAGATTTTCGCGTACCGCTTGTTGATATGCCCTAGGGTTATTGGCCTTTTTGATTCTTTTAAATGTTTTGTGCGGATTGGAGAAAGATTGGGAAAAATATTCCCAAAAGCCTTGCATTTTCATTTTTATCGGGGTTGGACCTGATAGCGCTTCATCGTACTGTTGATAGATAGTATCATGAAATTCGGAAAAAATCTTCCATCTATCCTTTGGATATTCCGTTGTATCGTTCTTAATCATACTCGGTAAAAACGGGTCTGCAATTAACCCCCTGCCGATCATAAAGTGGTCAATACCAGGAAAGCGTTCTTTCATCTCCCTAAATTTTGCCACCGATGTAATATCCCCGTTATAATATAGTTTATGGCGGGTATTGTCTATACACTTTTGAAACGCTTCTAAATCTACTCCGCCTTTATACAATTGTTTGCCTATACGCGCGTGTATTGCAATATTTTTTAATGGGTATTTATCCAATATAGGAAATACGTCTAATATTTCTTGGGCATGCTCATAGCCCATCCTCATCTTCATGGAAACCGTTACATCCGTTTCTTCATGCGTACGTTTCAGGATTTGGTCTATTTTTCCTGGATCACATATGAGTCCGCTTCCCATTCCCTGTTTAGTCACCATAGGATAAGGACAACCTAAATTCCAATTCAGTTCCTTGTATCCCAAACTTTGAATATAATTTACAACAAATAAAAATTCGTCGGCATCATTCGTCATAACCTGAGGGATTACCTCTAGGGTTGTATTGTTATGCGGTTGTATATCTTTTTGATAGGAGTTTTTAATGATCAACTTTCCGTTTAAGCGTATGTAGGGTGCGTAAAACGTATCTACACCTCCAAAATACCGATGAAAGGCGTTCCTAAACCTAAAATCGGTAAAGCCTTGTAACGGGGACGATAAAAGGGTAATGTCTTTCAATTATGCCCGATCGTTTAATACGCTTGCCGTAACCAATAATTGACCTATATGACGTTGACAATGTTCTGCGGCATGGAACAACAGTCCCAAAACAGTAGTAGGTAATTTTTTTCTGCCAACGGTTCTTCTTTCACTTAGGGTTTCTTCAGGTAAGCTTTTAAAATACTCCAAAGCTTCCTCTACCTTACGGGAAAATTGTTCCTGTAAAAAAGTAACTTCGGTTTGTAGATTAAATGTACCCTCATGTTTTAGGAAATTAAATTGTTCCTCAGATAACGATTCTCCTTTGGCATAGGTCAACAACCGGTCTAAGACTCCTGTCATATGGTTCATATGAAAACCTACCGAAGCCCTTCCGCTAGCCTTGGCCCACAATAATTCCTTTGGGAAATTGTCCGTATATTTCCTTAATTCCCTTTCTGATTGCAACAACGCATGTGCTGCGGGTTGCAATGTACCGGGTATACTAGGGATTGGCCCACTTAACCAAAATTCTAAACTATCATCTTCCATAATCAACTATGCTTTTGGGGAATATTATATTACTCTTTTCTACCTTTTAAAATTTGTCCTGCACAAAGGAACTTACTATGTAAAACAGGATAATTACAGGAATAGCCATATAATGCATGGTTACGATTAAAACAATACTGATAATTATAAAGATATATCGCATAGCATTATCCTTAAAGCTGGTATTCTTAAATTTTAGCGCAAATAACGGTAAACTAAAATTTAATAGGTATGCGCTTAACAGGGTAAGTACGATCAAAAACCATTGGTTAAGAATAATACCATTTATAATATCATTATTTTGATATAGAAGTATTAACGGTAAGGAAAGTATAAGCAATGCATTTGCCGGGGTAGGCAAACCTATAAATGATGAGGTTTGGTTTTCATCTATATTAAATTTAGCCAAACGGTAGCCGGAGGCCATTGTCACTATGAATCCAAAAAAGGGCAATAAATGCATGAGCTTTAATTGTCCTTCTTCCATAAAAAAGTGAGAACCATCTCCCCACCCATCTGTTTGGGACATGGCCAATAGCTGAAACATGACAATACCGGGCACCAAACCACTGGTAATCATATCTGCCAATGAATCTAGCTGTAATCCTAATTCACTCTTTACGTTAAGAACCCTTGCTGCCAATCCGTCAAAGAAATCAAAGAAAATGCCCAATGCAACGAATATTGCAGCAATTTCCAAGCGATTCATCACGGCAAAAATTGTGGCAACACAACCGCAGAAGACATTTAAAAGTGTTATAAAATTAGGGATATGTTTTTTCATAAGAATCTTAGTTAGGTACACTTTAAAACCATGTTGGCAACAGGGAGCAAAATATGCGCTATAAAAATAACATAATTCTAATGGATCATAGATGTAATATATGAAAGTAAAATTATGAGCCCATTAGACAATACTAAATTATAAAAGCTTTTAGAATTAAATCTGTTATTATTCGCATCTTTGTATCCGCCACGTGCATGTTTTGTTATGTTCAAAAAAATACTTTTTTATTTTACCATATTCCTTTTTAACTTTTTGGGGCAATCCCAAGAAGTGCAGTTATCCCCGCTATCCAAAATAAGCTTGCTTACCGTGGGTACCGGTGATGATTTGGCCGCAAAATTTGGTCATAGCGCCATTCGTTTACAAGATCCTTCCATAGGAATTGATGAGGTATATGGTTACGGCACCTATGATTTTGAGGACCCCAATTTTTATTTAAATTTTACAAGGGGTAAATTGGCCTATACTATTTCCAGAATTCCATATTCATATTTTGAGAGATCTTACAAACAAGAGCAACGTTGGGTCAAGGAACAATCACTTAACTTGAATTTACAACAACGCAATGCTATAATCGGCTTTTTAGAGCATAACTTACTTCCTGAAAACAAGAGATACAAGTATGATTTCCTATTTGATAACTGTGCCACTAGAATACCAATGGTATTTGAAAAAACGTTAGGCAATGAATTACATTTTAATTTTGATCATCTAAGCGAGCATTTAACATTTAGGCAACTTATACGTTTAAAGCTCAACCCTAATAGCTGGTCCAATTTTGGAATAGACTTGGCTTTAGGTTCTGTGATAGACCGCAAAGCTACCCCGTATGAACATTTATTCCTCCCTATTTATGTTTATCGGCAGATGAAGCACACTACTCTAAATGGAGAGCCATTTGTTAAAAAAGAAACGGTTCTTTTAGATATTCCGGAACAGGACGATAGTTCTATTTTTGTTTTTAGTCCCGCTTTTTGGCTAGGATTACTTTTAGTTCTGGTTAGCTGGATAACCTATAGAGACCATTCCAAAGGAGAACGTACCAAGTGGCTAGATTTTTCACTGTTTATCCTTACTGGACTTTCAGGAATTTTAATTGCTTTTCTTTGGTTTGGTACCGACCACCTGGCAACAAAAATGAATTATAATGCTTTGTGGGCGTTTGCTCCAAATGCAATTGTGGCATTATATCTTCTAAAAAACGACCCTCCAAAATGGATAAATACCTATTTGATCATTGTAATGATTTTGGTCCTAATATCCATTTTAATATGGATTTTAAAAATCCAGGTATTTTCCATTTTAATGATACTTGTTTTAGGGGTATTGAGCATTAGATATATCTTCTTGTATTCATTTTTTAAAACCGTCCAAAAAACCAAAACTAATTAAAATTCTCACGAATAAATTGGTTTTAGAACGTAGCATCAATAACGAACAATAAAAAATATATGAATTTACTTACCGTTGAAAATATTTCAAAATCCTATGGCGAGCTGGTCTTGTTTGACAACCTTTCTTTTGGTATTAACAAGGACCAAAAAATTGCCTTGATCGCAAAAAACGGTACAGGAAAAACATCCATATTAAATATTCTATCCGGGGCGGACACCCCAGACTCCGGTCAAGTGAATTATCGTAAGTCTACCCGAGTTTCCTTTTTGGCACAAGAGCCGGTAATGGACCCCAACTTAACCGTTGAAGAGACCATATTTGCGTCTGATAATGAAATTTTACAAGTTATTTCAAACTACGAAAAAGCCTTATTAAATCCTGAAGATTCGGATGCTTACCAAAAGGCATTTGAGGCAATGGACCGTTTTGAAGCTTGGGATTTTGAGACCCAGTACAAACAAATATTGTCCAAGCTAAAATTGGATGACCTCAATGCAAAGGTGGGCAGGTTATCCGGTGGGCAGAAAAAACGATTGGCATTGGCCAATGCACTTATCAATAAACCGGACTTACTGGTCCTGGACGAACCAACCAACCATCTAGATCTTGAAATGATCGAATGGCTAGAGGATTTTTTCGCAAAAGAAAACATGACCCTTTTCATGGTAACGCACGACCGTTATTTTTTAGAGCGTGTATGCAATGAAATCATTGAATTGGAAAATGGCAAACTGTACCCATATAAAGGAAATTATTCTTACTATTTGGAGAAAAAGGAAGCCCGTATAGAACAGGAGGCCACAGAGCAACATAAAACGGAATTGCTGTTCAAGAAAGAATTAGATTGGATGAGGCGTCAGCCAAAGGCACGTACCACAAAATCAAAATCAAGAATAGATGATTTTGCGGTAATCAAGGAAAAAGCCAGCCAGCGGAGAAAGGACCATCAAGTTCAGCTAGAGTTGAATATGGAGCGTGTTGGCAGTAAAATATTGGAGTTGCATAAGATTTCAAAATCTTACCCCAATAAACCAATACTTGATAAGTTTGAATATGTATTTCAAAAAGGTGAGCGCATAGGCATTATTGGTAAGAACGGTACAGGAAAATCTACTTTCCTGAACATTCTTACAGGCAAGGACCAACCTGATGCCGGAAAGGTGGTGGTAGGTGATACCATAAAGTTTGGCTATTACACCCAAAAGGGCATTCAGATAAAAGAGGGTCAAAAGGTAATAGATGTCATACGTGAGTTTGGAGATTATATTCCGTTAATGAAAGGCAGGCAAATTTCTGCCCAACAACTTTTAGAGCGATTTCTTTTTGATAGAAAGAAACAATATGATTTTGTTGAAAAATTAAGTGGTGGGGAAAGAAAGCGGCTATATTTATGTACAGTACTTATTCAAAATCCCAATTTTTTGATATTGGATGAACCAACCAACGATTTGGATATTGTTACCCTGAATGTATTGGAAAGTTTTTTGATGGATTTTCAAGGTTGTCTAATGGTCGTTTCCCATGACCGTTATTTTATGGATAAAATCGTAGACCACCTTTTTGTCTTTCGGGGTAATGCCGTAATTGAGGATTTTCCCGGTAATTACTCGGACTACAGGGCTTATGAGGACAGTCAGATACAGGAAAAGCGAGAACAGAAAGAATTAAAGAGCACGCCTAAATCTAATTGGAAAGATACTTCCTCAAATGCAAAAGCTTCATACGCGGAACAACAGGAGTTTAAAAAATTGGAACGGGAAATACAGACACTGGAACAAAAAAAGGTAAAAGTGCAAGAAAAATTTACGGATACCTCCTTATCTCCAGATGAAATAAAAGACCTGTCCATTGAACTTAAAGAATTAACGGGTACCATTGACCAAAAGACAGAGCGCTGGTTTGAACTCTCGGCAATTATTGAAGGTTAGTGGTACAATAAAGTTATTAAGCAGTATGCTCTTGTTTGGACAAAATAACCAACGAACAAAAATTACCGTTCGTCTACAGTAAAATGATACTCACCTAACGTCATAGAATTTAGTTAGACTATGCTACTACTTTAGCAGTATAATTAAACGAATATGAGACTGTTTATCGCTTTTACCGCACTATTTTTAACTAACTTTTTGGGTCATGCCCAAAAAACAACAGAAGACAATACTGCTCCAACAAGGACACCTAAGGCAATTTTAGTTCAAAAGATAGAGACCAATAAAGCAACACTAATTAAAAGTACAACTGATAAAATTGAAGTAGCTAGGTTGCATAAAAACAAGAACAACAGAATAATTAAGGCATTGGCGTTCGACATAAAAGCGAACAAACCAAAAATGGCTTAACGTAACGTTTAACTTTTTTTATTATACGTGCGCATTTTAGCCAACTCATATTCCAAACTAAATACTTCAAAACAATTACAGTTGATAAAGGATACTTATTTTTGAAAAAAAATGTTTTGTATCAAATATTGTCCTTTTTAAAATTCTATGTTACGGCTACCAATCAACACGGTGTACACTCCCCTTTTGTCTATGACTACGTCACAAAATGTTTGTATAAAAAAGAACGAATCAGGCTACCTGTAAGTACAAAAGTTCTAGTAAAAAGTATTTTATACTTTAATTACCAAACCGTAAGGTTATTGACCGCGAATAAAAATCTGGAAAAAGATATATTTGACCATTGCCCTAATGTCAATTTTACCCAAGAAAACCCAATTGTAATTGTTGGCTCCGTTAATGATATCCTGCACAGTAAAATTCTAGATCAGAAACTTGAAAATAGAACAATGCTGTTCATTGATAAAATCCATAAAAATCAAAATAATTTTGAACAATGGAAATATATACAGGCACATAATAAAGTAACCGTTACTATAGATTTGTTTTATTGTGGCTTGGTTTTCGTTAGAAAGGAACAAGTTAAAGAACATTTTAAAATACGGATATAAACCTGTAATTTTAAACTTAATCTCATCAATAAAAATGAACAATACTATTTACATTATACTGGCAGTAGTATTTGCACTTTATTTGGCACTTACGATAATAAATAGGAACAAATCCAAATCCCGCAAATCAAAAAAATTCATGGGCGATTATGAGCGTAAGGATAAGCACAAGAAAAATTAAGCCGTTAATTTCGTGAACCAAAAAATAAGTTACGATCAACAAACGGTAAATAAGAGCAATATGTTCGTAATCCCTTATAGTTTTAGAGTACAATGAAAATATACACAAAAACAGGTGATGATGGCACTACCGGACTCTTTGGTGGGACCAGGGTTCCCAAACACCATATTAGAATAGAAAGCTATGGCACTATTGATGAGTTAAACTCGTGGTTGGGCCTTATACGCGATCAAAAAATAGACACTACCACAAAGGAACAATTAATACAGATTCAAAAAGATTTGTTTACGGTTGGCGCTATTCTGGCTACAGATCCCAATAAAGCACTTTTAAAAAATGGGCAAAAGAGACTGGCCATTTCAACAATAAGTACAAAAGAGCTCCAATTTTTAGAAAAGGCCATTGACGAAATAGATTTAAAATTACCGGCAATGACCCATTTTATTCTACCAGGCGGTCACACGACCGTGTCATACTGTCATATTGCCAGAACTGTTTGTAGAAGAGCGGAAAGAATGTCCACCTTGTTATTTAAGAATGAAAAATTTGATATGACCGTGCTGTCATATTTGAACAGGTTATCAGATTATTTATTTGTATTGGCACGAAAATTGTCTGTAGATCATAAAGCGAATGAAATAAAATGGGTTCCTGAAAAAAAGGACTAATAAAAAGCTAATTTATTCGTTATCAATTTATCAAAGCAAAAAATAATGGAACAAAAATTGATTTTTAAGGCTAATTTCTTGGCTATCTCAATTTAAAAATTACTTTTGCAAAAATTTTAAAATCAAACAATTACTATGTATTGGACATTAGAATTAGCATCTTATTTAAGTGATGCACCTTGGCCGGCAAGTAAAGATGAGTTAATAGATTACTCTATTAGAACTGGAGCCCCTTTGGAAGTCGTAGAAAATTTACAGTCTATGGAAGAAGAAGGTGGAGAGATTTATGAATCGATAGAAGAGATTTGGCCTGACTATCCAACGGAAGAAGACTACCTCTGGAACGAGGACGAATATTAATATTCGATATCATAATAACTACAAAAAAGTCTCTTAGGAGGCTTTTTTTTTATGTAATTTTGACAGGTAGTTAGGTTATTTCATAGAAAAACAGAGACTGGAATACCTTTTGCTATTTTTCAACGTCGACACATTTGCCGACTCTATAATATTTTGAAACCTACCTTGTTCAACAATAGGCAAGTTAGGTATCATTTCTAATTAGATTAAAACATATGAGTTTCATAAATTCTATCCTAAAGGCCTTTGTTGGTGATAAATCGCAAAAAGATGTAAAGGAGCTTCAACCTTTAGTGGACCAAATAAAATCTTTTGAAGTACAGTTGAAAAGCCTGAGCCATGATGAATTAAGGCAAAAGACCTTGGATTTTAAACAAATCATTCAAGATTCCTATAAAGAAAAGACTGAGCAGATCAATGCATTGGAAGAGGAGGTCAAAAACTCAAATGACATTGACAAGAACGAGGATATCTATACGGAGATAGATAAATTAAAGGAAGAAGCTTATGCACTTTCTGAAGAAACATTGAACAAAATACTTCCAGAAGCATTTGCAGTGGTCAAGGAAACGGCCAAACGTTTTGCAAATAATGAGACCATTACCGTTACCGCTTCTGAATATGACAGAACCTTGTCAGGTAGTAAAGGCTATGTTACCTTAGACGGTGATAATGCCATTTGGAAAAACTCCTGGGATGCCGCAGGTAAAGAAGTAACTTGGGACATGGTGCATTATGATGTACAACTTATAGGAGGTATTGCCTTACACCAAGGTAAGATTGCAGAAATGCAGACAGGTGAAGGTAAAACTCTTGTGGCTACCCTACCTTTATATTTAAATGCATTAAGTGGAAACGGTGCGCACTTGGTTACCGTAAATGATTATTTGGCCAAGAGGGATAGCGCATGGATGGCCCCAATTTTTGAATTTCATGGTCTTTCCGTAGACTGTATAGATCACCATAGACCCAATTCCGATGGTAGACGGGCTGCATATAATGCGGACATTACGTATGGAACCAACAATGAATTCGGTTTTGATTACTTAAGGGATAATATGGCGCATACCCCAAAAGATTTGGTACAACGCCCCCATAATTACGCCATTGTAGATGAGGTAGATTCCGTTTTGGTAGATGATGCGCGTACACCGCTTATTATATCCGGACCCGTACCCGAAGGTGACCGCCATGAGTTTAATGAGTTAAAACCTAAGGTTAGCGAAATAGTACAAAAGCAGCGTCAGCATTTAACTGGTGTATTGGCGGAAGCTAAAAAATTGATTGCTGAAGGTGATACCAAAGAAGGAGGATTCCTTTTACTGCGCGTATATCGTGGGCTTCCTAAGAACAAGGCCTTAATAAAATTCTTGAGTGAGGAAGGAGTAAAACAGTTGCTTCAAAAAACTGAGAATTTTTATATGCAGGATAACAATAGGGAAATGCCCAAGGTAGATGAGGACCTGTTGTTCGTAATAGATGAAAAAAACAATCAAATAGAATTAACGGATAAAGGCGTAGACTATATCTCTGGGGAACAGGACAGGGATTTCTTTGTTATGCCGGATATTGGTGGTGAAATTGCCAAAATAGAAAATCAGAATCTTGATATTGAAAAAGAAGCGGAACTAAAGGAAGAATTGTTCAAGGACTTTACCGTTAAGAGTGAGCGTATTCATACCATGAGCCAATTATTAAAGGCGTATACCTTATTTGAAAAAGATACCGAATATGTGGTCATGGACAATAAGGTAATGATCGTTGACGAACAGACCGGTCGTATTATGGATGGCCGTAGATATTCTGACGGTTTGCACCAAGCCATTGAAGCAAAGGAAAATGTAAAAATAGAGGCCTTAACACAAACCTTTGCAACCGTTACCTTACAGAATTATTTTAGAATGTACAGCAAGCTTGCGGGTATGACGGGTACGGCAGTTACCGAAGCGGGCGAATTCTGGGAGATCTACAAATTGGATGTTATGGAAATTCCAACCAACAGACCAATAGCCAGAGATGATCGTAATGACTTAATCTATAAGACCAAAAGGGAAAAATACAATGCGATCATAGAAGAGGTTACCAAGATCAGTAAAGCTGGTAGACCCGTATTGATTGGTACAACATCTGTAGAGATATCAGAACTTTTATCAAAACTATTGAGTGTACGCAAGGTTCCCCATAATGTACTGAATGCCAAACTTCATAAAAAGGAGGCAGACGTAGTTGCTGAGGCCGGTAATGCCGGAGTAGTTACAATTGCTACCAACATGGCGGGTCGTGGTACGGATATTAAATTGTCCGAAGAAGTTAAAAAAGCTGGAGGACTTGCAATCATTGGTACGGAAAGGCATGATTCACGACGAGTTGACAGACAGCTACGTGGTCGTTCCGGACGTCAAGGAGATCCGGGAAGTTCTCAGTTCTATGTTTCCCTGGAAGATAACCTAATGCGATTGTTCGGTTCTGACAGGGTAGCCAAAATGATGGATAAAATGGGCTTGGAAGACGGTGAGGTCATTCAGCACAGTATGATGACCAAATCCATAGAACGCGCACAGAAAAAAGTTGAAGAGAACAACTTTGGAGTACGTAAGCGTCTATTGGAATATGATGACGTAATGAACGCACAGCGTGAAGTGGTCTATAAGAGAAGACGCCATGCGTTACAGGGAGAGCGTTTAAAGCTAGATATTGCCAATATGATCTATGATACCTGTGAGGTAATCGTTGAGGGCAATAAAAGTGCCAGTGACTACAAGAATTTTGAATTTGAACTGATCAAGTATTTCTCAATGACCTCTCCCGTAGAGGAAACTGAGTTTGACAAATCCGGTGCACAGGAAATTACCGCCAAAGTATACAAGGCTGCCTACAAACATTATAATGAAAAAATGGAACGTAATGCCGCAGCTGCGTATCCGGTAATCAAAAAAGTACATGAGGATAATGCCAATAATTTTGAACGTATCGTTGTGCCTTTTACAGATGGCATTAAAAGTCTAAACGTTGTAACCAATCTTCAAGATGCTTACGATACCAATGGCAAACAATTAATAACAGATTTTGAAAAGAATATTTCGTTGGCCATTATTGACGACTCTTGGAAAACCCATTTGCGTAAAATGGATGAATTGAAACAATCTGTACAATTGGCGGTTCACGAACAAAAGGATCCATTGTTAATTTATAAGTTTGAAGCATTCGAGCTTTTTAAGTCCATGATAGAAAAAGTGAACAAAGAAGTTGTTTCCTTTCTTTTTAAAGGGGAACTACCTTCAGAAAACACCAATGCAATTCAAGAAGAACGTATGGTTCAGCGTTCAAGGGAAAAATTAAAAACCACCAAAGAGGAAATACCCAATAGTGATGAATTGGCGGCACGTAATAGAGCAGTTGGTCAAAACCAAGGAGAGCGACCTGCTGTTACAGAAACCATTACCAGGGAACAACCAAAAATTGGTAGAAACGAACGTGTTACCATTAAAAATGTAATGAGCGGTGAAAGTAAAACCGTAAAGTTTAAACAGGCAGAACCGCTGATTCAAAGTGGCTCTTGGGTATTAACACAAGACTAATTTAAAATACATTTCTTTTTAAAAAGCATTTCATTTTATTGAAATGCTTTTTTTATGTGTAAAATTCTCACTTTTAAATTCCAACTTGTTAAATCAGAATATTATAAAATTTTGGTATAAAAAAAACGGTATATTTAAGTTACCACTTAAAAAGCCGAAAAATGAACAATACCAGAAGAAAATTCATTACTTCTATAGGAATGCTTGCAGCCAGTTCGGCATTTCCTATATCAACTTTTGCGTTTAAAAAAACTTCTAAATTAAAGGTTGCCTTGGTAGGCACCGGTATTAGGGGCACCACTTTTTGGGGTAAACGTTTGGTAGATGAATATGGTGAAATATTGGAATTTGTTGGTTTATCCGATATTAACTCAAGCCGCTTAAAATATGCCATGAAATTCATAGGAGCGGACTGCCCGCTCTTTACGGATTTTGAAGAGATGATACAAAAGACTGAACCTGATTTGGTCATCGTTACCACTAAAGACTCCACCCATCATGAATACATTATTAAAGGATTGGAAATGGGCTGTGATGTCCTTACGGAAAAACCGTTGACTACGGACGAAAGCAAATGCCAAGAAATTATTGATGCAGAAAAGAAATCGGACAAAAAGTTAATTGTAGGTTTTAATTATCGATGGAGTCCGTATGCTACAAAAATCAAGGAATTGATAAGCAACAAAACCATAGGAGATTTGGTTTCCGTAGATTTCCATTGGTACCTTAATACGTATCATGGTGCATCTTATTTTAGGAGATGGCATGGAGAAATGGAAAGCAGTGGTTCGTTATGGGTACATAAATCTACCCATCATTTTGATTTGTTAAATTGGTGGATAAATTCTGAACCTAAAGAAGTATTTGCCTATGGCGATTTGGAATTTTATGGCAAAAACGGACCGCAAAGAGGTCCCAATTGCAGGTCATGTGACCATAAATCCACTTGTGAGTTCTATTGGGATATTACAAAGGATGAGTCCATGAAAAAGCTTTATGCCGACCATGAGCATGAAGATGGTTATATCAGGGACAATTGTCTCTTTAGGAACGAGATAGATATTTATGATAAAATGTCCGCACAGGTTAAATATGCCGATAATACGGTAGTCAATTATAGCTTAACGACCTACTCCCCTTTTGAAGGTTGGCGTGTTTCGTTCAACGGAACAAAGGGCAGAATTGAAGCTTCTGAGGATATACCCTACCATTCGGTCAGCACGGTCAGTGAAGCTGAAAAACATGCTTTGGAAATGGCCCAGAATAATAAAGAGGAAGAACATTTTGGTTCGATCGTTGTACATAAATTATGGGAAAAACATGAGGTTGTCAAAGTACCCATTGAAAAAGGGGGCCATGGTGGCGGTGATAAGCGTCTTCATGATAAAATCTTTGTCAATCCAGAAACTACAGACCCTTATGGCAGAACTGCAGGCATTAGGGATGGGGCCATGTCCGTCTTAATAGGAATTGGAGCAAGAAGGAGTATAGAGTCAGGAAAAGCAATAAAAATTGGTGATTTAACAGACCTGGAACCTAAAAAAATACGTTCATAATAATTTTTTTGTTGCATTAGGCTATACTATCCTCAAATTTACTAGTATAATGTTAAAAACATAATTAGATTTACATTGTATAAACAGTATAATTTATAGTATCTAAACCACATTTATGCCCGGATTTACCATTGACCAAGAGCGTCTACAGGATAAAACCAAATTATTTTTAAGGGTAAGTTATGCCACTAGTATCATCTCCATATTATTTGGGGCCATATGCTATTTTATATTGCATGTTACCCAAATAATACCGTTTTTATTAGTTGCATTTGGTATAATCAACCTTATAAACCTTCAATATTTCAAGGTTCATAAGCAAATTTTACCCACGTTCAATATTTCATCGGTCATTGGACTTATATCTGCATTTGTGGTAACCCTTTATAGTGGTGGTATTCAAAGTTCGTTTATATTCATGCTTCCCTTAATAGGTTTTGGCGGGTTTGTCAATAGCAGTAAATATGGCAGAAATTATTTTAATCTAATTTACGTTCTAATTTGCTTGCTTTTCACGCAAACTATACCAAGTTTAAGGGTTACGGAAAATGTAGTTCCGGAAGAGTACTTTGGAACATTTAGTTTTCTTTCCATATTGATTTCAGTATACCTATTGGGCAATACCTTTGGCAAAAGTTTGTTAAAAACCTACAATGCCTTATATACTTCCAAGAAAAATATGGCTATCCAGGTTCATGAAAAAGAGAACCTATTAAAAGAAGTACACCATAGGGTAAAAAATAATTTACAGACCGTTTCAAGTTTATTGAGCCTGCAATCCAGAAACATTGAAAACGGACCTATGAAAGGACTTCTAAAAGGGACGCAAAACAGGGTTATAGCCATGGCTATGGTTCACGAAATGTTATATATGCGTAATGATATTAGCCATATTGAATATAAATCGTACGTGCAAGAATTGAGCGAATACCTTATACGTTCCATAAAAGGAATTGAAAATTCAATTGTGTTAAATATTGAAATTCCCAATATTAAATTAGGTATTGATACTGCCATACCTTTAGGATTGTTAATCAATGAAGCATTGACGAATGCCTTAAAATATGGAATTGAAGGTGATGATTCCGGAGAGATCCATATAAAATTACAAAAAGACCCAGCCAAACAAAACTGTTATATTTTGGAAATTGGTGATAATGGAAAAGGTTTCCCAGATACGGTAAATTATAAGAATACTAAATCATTAGGGCTAAAATTAATACATAACCTTACCCGCCAATTAAGAGGCTCCATAGAAAGGGACCACTCTAAAAAAGGAACTAATTACATCATACAGTTTCAAGAAATTAGTCAGCAGTTAAACCAGACCCTATAAGTTTATGTTGAGAATAATGCCAGTAATTTAATTGGCGTTCAGGAAAATTCACTACAAAAGTAATTGCAGTTAATTGTTTATATTTAAGCAACCAACTAAATAACTGACTGGATGCTTAAAAAATTACTCCTTTTAGTAATTCTTTCTGGATTTACCTTATCTGCCCAAGATTATTTTGTTCAAAAATACAAACCCTTTACAGCTGAAATTCCTTCGCCCGAAACATTTTTGGGCTATGGTATTGGTGAGCATCATACACGGCATGACCTCATAGTAGCTTACCTTGAAAAACTTGCCGAACTTTCCGATCGGGCAAGTATAGAAGAATACGGTAGAACCCATGAAGGTAGAAAACTGGTCATGCTTACCGTTACCAGTCCAAATAATTTAAACAACCTAAACAATTTGCGTGAAGCGCACTTGGCCTTTACCGACCCAAAACAAAAAGTTTCCAATTATAACGAGGTTCCTCTCTTCATTAACTTAGCATATAACGTCCATGGCAATGAACCTTCAAGTTCAGAGGCCGCAATGTTAACGGCGTATACACTAGTAGCTTCCCAAAATCCTGAAATTTTAAAATATTTAGACAATGCAGTTATTTTTATTGACCCCACCATTAATCCTGATGGTAGGGATAGGCATACCCAATGGGTAAATACATATCAAGGGAGTCCAGAAGTGGCAGATCCCCAAGACGCGGAGCATAATGAATATTGGCCTATGGGAAGAACTAACCATTATTGGTTTGACCTGAACAGGGATTGGCTATTGGCCATTAATCCTGAAAGTAGGGGTAAATTGAAATGGTACCATCAATGGTACCCCAACGTTGTGACAGATTTTCATGAAATGGGAACCCAAAGCACATACTTTTTTGAACCAATGAAAACGAATGCCTCTTTTGACCCCATTATGCCCAAAGAGAATTATGAAGATTTGAACACCCTATTTGGAAATGAATTTGCAAAAAGTTTGGATAGCATAGGATCATTATATTTTACAAAGGAAGTTTTTGATGGTACTTATCCCGGCTATGGCTCTTCCTACCCAGACCTACAGGGCGGACTAGGACTATTGTTTGAACAGGCCAGCTCAAGAGGACATAGACAAACTACGGCATTTGGTGAAATTACCTTTGCCTTTACGATAAGAAACCAATATGTATCTGGGTTAACCACTGTAAAAACAGCGGTGGACAATAAAGAAATAATGCGTAAGTATCAACAAGATTTTTTCAAGAGCGCCTTGACCAATGCTACCAAAAACAAGGTTAAAGGCTATCTTTTTGGGGATATTCATG
Organism: Maribacter confluentis; assembly: GCF_030505015.1. NCBI lineage: Bacteria > Pseudomonadati > Bacteroidota > Flavobacteriia > Flavobacteriales > Flavobacteriaceae > Maribacter > Maribacter confluentis. The sequence continues at coordinate 3,559,285 of NZ_JAUKUC010000001.1, read as the reverse complement.
ATCAAAACAGAACAAAAGCCTTTATTGATAAATTGCTTCTTCACAAAGTAGAGGTGTACCGGTCTGGCAATAGGTTTGCGGTACCCACCCAGCAACCACAATACCGTATGGTGCAAACAATGTTTGAAACCTATGAAAAATATAGAGACAGTGTATACTATGATGCCTCTGCATGGTCCGTTGCCAATTTTTACAATATGAAATATAGACCCGTTAATAATTTGGACTTAGGGGAGAAAATTTCCACCACGCAGGAGCTGATCAAATTAGAACCCGTATCCAAATCCAGCTATGCCTATATCATGGATTGGGACGATTATAATGCACCGGCAGCCTTATATTATTTACAGCAAAAAGGAATTATAGCCTCGTCCGCTGCAAAGCCATTTTCAGTTAGGGCCAACAAGGAGAACAAATCATTTAATTATGGTGCAGTCTTGATTCCGGTAAGTCTCCAAAAAGTAGATGGCACATCAATTCATCAAATGATTACAGAAGCACAGGAAAAATTCAATGTTCCTTTTTATGCGGTGAACACTGGACTTAGCGATAATGGTATTGATTTGGGCAGCGGCAATATCTCACCTATAAAGCAACCAAAAGCCGTAATGTTGATTGGTAATGGAGTAAGGTCTTATGAGGCAGGTGAGGTTTGGCATCTACTGGATACCCGTGTACATATGCCTATTACGAAGGTACCCATTCGCAATTTCAACAAGTTGAATTTAGATAAGTATACCTCCCTAGTAATGGTTTCGGGACAATATAATTTTACTAAAAATCAAATTGAAAAAATAAAGCAATGGACGGAAAAAGGAAATACTTTGGTGACTATAGGCTCTGCCAGTAAATGGGCTATAGACAAAAAAATAGTTCAAGAAGAGCTCATTTCAAAAGAAAAGGATTCTACCCAAATAGCTATTAGAAAACTTTATGTAGATGCACGTGAGAATATTGGTAAGGAAAGTATTGGTGGTGTTATCTTAAAAGTTGACTTGGATATTACCCATCCACTCTCCTATGGCTATAGGGACAATCAATTACCTGTTTATAAAAACAATTCCGTTTGGTTGGCTCCCAGTAAAAATCCGTATGCAACCGTTGCCAAATATGCTGAAGACCCACATATTGACGGTTTTATAACCAAAAAGAACATGGCGGAACATATTATGAATTCGGCATCGCTTATTGTAAGTAAGGTAGGCAAAGGCAGGGCCGTATTATTTGCTGATAATCCAAATTTTAGAGGCTCATGGTATGGAACAAACAGGCTATTCTTAAACGCCCTTTTTCTTGGAGATAAAATAAAAGTTCCCTCGCAGGATTAATAATACCTATTTAAAATTTTAAAATTGAACATGAAAAAAAAATTAGGTCATATAGTACTGGTCATCGCCACTATATTCATAAATAATATATCTGCCCAGTCTTTGCAAGGTGACGGACCACATAACCAATTGATTATTAGAGGAGTCATGCTTATTAATGGTAATGGAGCCCCTCCTCAAGGACCTGTTGATATTGTTGTTGAGAACAACATTATTAAAGATGTGAAAGTTGTTGGTTACCGGGGGTAATAATAGATGAAAGTAGAAGACCAAAACTTAAACCCGGTGGAAAGGAACTCGATTGTACTGGTATGTTTCTCATGCCCGGTTTTATAGATATGCATACCCACATAGGGGGCGATGCACAAGGAGCAGACCCGGATTATGTGTTTAAACTGTGGATGGCACATGGAGTTACTACGGTGAGAGAAGTAGCGGGAAGAGGTATTGATATAGCGTTAGATTTAAAAGAAAAGAGTAAAAGAAACGAAATAATTGCACCACGCATAATTTCCTATACTGCCTTTGGACAGACAAGTAAAACCTTCAACCCCTTGAACGACATACCTATTTCTACACCAGAACAGGCTCGGGAGTGGGTACGTGCCAATGCAAAAAAAGGCGCGGACGGAATTAAATTCTTTGGGGCCGAACCTGAAATTATGGCAGCCGCTTTGGATGAAAACAAAAAGTTGGGCCTAGGATCGGCATGTCACCATGCACAGATGAGCGTAGCCAGGTGGAACGTGTTACATTCCGCTAGGGCCGGGTTGACCTCAATGGAACATTGGTATGGTTTGCCTGAGGCATTATTTGAGGACCGTATGGTGCAAGATTTTCCGTTGGACTACAATTACCAAAATGAGCAGGATCGTTTTGAAAATGCGGGTAAGTTATGGAAACAGGCGGCAGCACCATACTCTGAACATTGGAACAATGTAATGAACGAACTATTGGCGTTGGATTTTACTATTGACCCCACATTCAATATTTATGAGGCAAGTAGGGATTTACAACGAGCTAGACGTGCAGAATGGCATGATGATTATACACTGCCATCTCTTTGGGAGTTTTATCAACCAAGTAAAATTTCCCATGGATCCTATTGGCATGATTGGGGTACAGAGCAGGAAGTGGAATGGAAAAACAATTACAAGCTGTGGATGACCTTTATCAATGAATATAAAAATAGAGGTGGCCGTGTAACGACGGGATCGGATTCCGGATTCATTTTTCAACTATACGGCTTTGCATATATACGTGAATTGGAGTTGTTGCGCGAAGCTGGATTTCATCCGTTGGAAATTATACAATCTGCCACACTAAATGGCGCAGAAGCGCTTGAAATGGACGATGTAATAGGCTCGGTCAGTATTGGTAAATACGCAGATTTTGTAGTAGTAGAAGAAAATCCACTTCAAAACTTTAAAGTGTTATATGGAACTGGAGCCATAAGGCTTACCGATGACAATGAGGTGGTTCGTATTGGTGGTGTAAAGTATACGATCAAAGATGGTATCGTATATGACGCCAAGGCCCTACTGGCTGATGTTAAAAGACAAGTAGATGAAGCCAAGGCAAAAAGTAATTATAACATTAAACAGCCCGGTATCAAGAATTAAAACTTCTTCTTGTCCACAGGCACTTTGATCGCTTGTAGTTTATTTTGTTTTCTTGTATTAATGGTAAACACTGCAAGAACAATAAGTACTGGTATTAAAATCGTAAGTAAAATCATAATTCAATATTTAAAAGGTGCTTCGTTGCACCTTTTTTAATATGGCAAAGATTATGCCAATTTACCGTAATTTTTCTTTGTAATAAAGGCCAATTCCCTATTGACCCTAGAATTCTTGTATCTATATAAACGGGCTATTGAAGTTTCGTCAGAAACTGTAACCTTTTCCTCAAGGTCAGAATCACTAATGCTACCAACCATAACAATACCCATTTCAAGAGTGTCAACTTTATCATTTTGCTTTGTATTTTGAGCCAGTGCAACCCCACCGGTAAAAAGAATTATTAATAAGGTAAAAAGTGTTTTCATAACTAATCTAAATACAATGTAAAGATACCTTCAGGTGTTGAAGAGTGCCCGTTGACCTCGCTGAAGTGCTATAATTTTCGCTTATTGTAATTTTCATTGATGAATAGACAAAAAGTATCGATGAATGGTTTTTAGGTCAAAAACCACATGTCGAGACAGGGTGCATTTCGTCGATGATATTAAATTACAAGAATGTTCAACAGGAGTAATTCAGTTCAAAAAAAACTAGATTGCCGAGTACAATTTATGATGAAGAAGCACTAGATATGAGCAGATTTGATCATCTGCAATACCTTATGGTTATGTTTATCGTACTTTATATAAAAGAATTGTTGTTAGGGTAGTTTAAAAATAATGTTGAAATTATCTTTTCTTACGTTTGGCATAATTTTTATCTCCCCTGGTCTTTGGTTTGGAATATTTCTTTTTGATAATGCGCTTATAGGAACCACCTTGATTCTGCTTTTTGTTCTTTTCCGATTTCTCATGAAAGCTGGCACCACGTTCCTCCTCATTAATGTGTAAAGGATTTTCACGCTCCCTATGTTTGGGTTGTTCATCATAGGTGAGTTTGGTTGCTATTTCCACATCATCGGGCAACGTTTTTAATGGTATTTCCTGTCCCATTAAAGTCTCAATAGCTTCCTTATATTCAGTTTCTGCAGGAGTATACAGTAATATTGAAATACCCTCTTTCTCTGCCCTACCGGTTCTACCAATACGATGCATATAATTTTCTGGATATACTGGGGTGTCAAAATTGATGACATGAGAGATTTCTTGTAGGTCCAGCCCCCTAGCCATTACATCTGTTGTCACCAAAATGCGGTTCTTACCCTCATCAAACTGGTTAATGGACCTTAACCTATAGTTTTGGGTTTTATTGGAATGGATGATACAAATCTCTTCACTAAAAAACTCTGCCATTTCCTTGAAAAGTAAATCTGCACTTCGCTTGCTAGAAACAAAAACCAGCACCTTATGAAATTCAGTTTCGTTCTGTAACAGATGCACCAATAGATTCACTTTGGTATAAAAATTAGGTGTGGCATAGCCAAGTTGCTTAATATTTTCCAAAGGTGTACCACTAACGGCAATAGCTATTTTTTGGACTCCCTTAAAAAAATCAGCAATAAAAATATCGATATCATCGGTCATGGTGGCAGAGAACATTATGTTCTGCCTTCTTTGAGGCAACAATTCAAATATATTTATCAATTGAAATCTAAAACCTAGGTCTAGCATTACATCGACCTCATCAATCACCAGTTTTTTAACTTGCTTGAGTTGCACCGCCTTGGTCAATATTAAATCATACAACCGTGCCGGAGTAGCCACCAAAACATCCGTACCTTTAGCCAATGCCTCTTTCTGACGCAGCATGCTCTTACCTCCAAAAACTCCAAGTACACGAATACCAGAATACTTAGCAAGTTTTTCCGTTTCTTCCACAACCTGGACCACCAACTCCCTAGTGGGCACCAAGATTACTACTTTAGGATGAATTTCTTTAGAAAATGTCAACGTGTTTAAAATAGGAAGCAAATAGGCAAATGTCTTTCCTGTACCTGTTTGCGCAATTCCTACCACATCACTACCACTCATAACTATTGGAAAAGCTTTTTCCTGAATAGGGGTAGTTTGTTCAAAACCTAAATCTGCCAACGCTTTTTCAAGGTTTCTAGAAATCTTTAAATCGGTAAACAAGGACATATAATGACTTTTGTATTAAAATGCAAAGCTATGTGGATTAGTTGACAAATCACGCAAAGTGAGACAATTATCAGGTTATTGGTATAAAATTAGGGTTTAGACCAATAATAATCCACTACCGTGGGGTGTTTTGTTTTTGTCCTTGTTTAGCCCCAGATGAAATACTGTTAACTTCCTTCTTTACGTAACACCTCTAAAGGCGGACTTTTTAAAATCCCCCTGCTATTGAACCATCCTATAAACAACACCAATAAGGTAATGCCAGGCAGAAGAATTATAAACGGAACATAAGAAGGTACAAATGGCGTGTCAAAAACAAAATAGGCGAGCAAAAAGCTGCTGAACAATGAAAGTAGTACACCTACCCCACTACCTAATATGCCTAAAAATAAATACTCCAAAGCATTTATTTTTAAAATCTGTTTGCTTTGTGCTCCCAATGTACGTAACAAGACACTTTCACGTATTCGTTGGTATTTGCTATTGCGTACGGAACCTATTAAAACAATGATTCCTGTTAGGATACTAAAAAATGCCATAAAGGTGATGACCCATGAAATTTTGTCCAATATATTTTCGATTAGGGAAACAACTTGTCTTAAATCAATGATAGATACATTTGGAAACTTATGCACTAGCTCTCGCTGCAAATTGGCCGATGATTTTTTATCTGGTGCGTTCGTGGTAAGAACATGAAACTGCGGTGCATTCTCCAATACGCCTTGCGGAAAAACAATGGAAAAGTTAAGTTGCATCCGTGCCCAATCCACTTGCCTTATATTACCAACCACTGTAGTCATTAATTTACCTTGAACATTGAACAACAATGTATCTCCAACGGTAACCAGTGCATCATTGGCCACATTATTCGCCAATGATATTGGTATTACCTTTGCATTGGGGTCTACACGTTCTATCCATTCCCCTTCCAATAATTGTTCTGACCCGATCATGGAATCCCTATAGGTGGTTCTAAACTCGTGATTTAAAATCCACTTGTTCACCCGCGTAGTTGTGTCTAATCGAATATCATTTACGGATCGGTCCTTTATACGTTCCAATCGCATGGTTACTATTGGAATATTATCTATTAAGGGCAATCCATTTGGGGTAATTGTATTTGCTACCTCATTGCGCTGATCGGTCTGTACATCAAAAAGTATTAGATTAGGACTTTGTTCATTCGTTTCAAAAGCAGTTTTTGCCAATAAAAAATCTTTGGTAAAGTATAAAGTACTAATTAAAAATGTACCTATACCAATAGCCAATATCAGTACTACGGTTTGGTTGTTCGGTCTAAAGAGATTCAACAAACTCTGACGGGCCGCAAAACTCCATGATTTTGGAAAGAATCTCTTTATCAAGCGCATAAACCCAATGGATACCAATCCCAAAATGGAGAACGTTACCAATATACCTAGGACAAAACTGGCAGCAAAAGTCCAACGGCCCAATAGCCAATAAGCAAACCAAAAAACAAACAGGATAATGGTCAACATGACCCAAAGTTGATACGGTCTAGATTTTTTACCAGTGTCCTGTTGTACACGCAGTACCTGTAATGGAGATACAAACCAGGTATTTATTAAAGGGGACAGTGCAAATAGAACCGACATAATCACCCCTAACGACAACCCTACAAAAATTGCTTGGAACGAAGTGGAAATCTCCACCTCAAATGGTAAAAACTCCTGTAATATTAATGGAAACGTCTGTTGCAATAGTAATCCTATTACCGTTCCAATAAGTCCGCCCAATAGACCCATTCCAGCAATCTGAAGTAGAAAAATCATGAATGTTTGTTTACGGGTCGCCCCCAAACATTTTAGTACGGCGACCGCCTTCAATTTTTCCTTAATATAAATATGTACGGAACTGGCAATACCCACGCACCCTAACAATAGGGCTATAAACGCTACCAAATTTAAAAACCGGCCAACATTGTCATAGCGTCGTCCCAGACGTTCACTGGTATCCGTATGCGTATCCATATCTGCATTTTCGGCATCCAGCATAGGATCAACCATTTTATCCAGCTGTTTTAAATCTATCGTAGCATTCTTAAAATAGTAGTTATATTCCAACCTACTTCCACGTTGTAATAGTCCGCTCTGTTCCATGAAACGATAGGGTACAATAATGGGCGGTGCCGCAGTGGCCCCAATAGCGGTACTACCCGGGGCGGTTAGCAATGAACCTACAATAGGAAAGGTAATGTTACCCAATTTTACGCTATCGCCCGGCTGAAGATTATACTGTAACATTGCGGTAGCATCTACCAAGGCCCCACCTAATTCTTGATAGGAATTTGCGGCACTGGGAGGCTCCGTCTCCAACTCCCCGTAAAATGGATAATTACCATCTATTCCACGTACCTGTACCAATTTTGTATTGCCGTTTTTTAAAAAAGCTGCCATAGAGGCAAAATTGACTTCTTTAGCTTCTGCCCCACCAAGGGAATCCATTAATTCCTCTACCCTTTCATTGGCAGGTTGGTTGCTGTCTATTAAAAAATCGGCACCCATAAGCGCTTTGGACTGCAGGCCAATATTTTCTTTTAGATTATTGCTGAAGGATTGTATGGAAACCACGGCGCTGATTCCTAAAATAATGGAGGCCATGAAAAATAACAATCGTTTGCCACTGGCTTTGCCATCTCGCCAAGCCATTTTAACCAACCAGCCAAAGTCTGCCTTTGAAATCCGTTTTAAGTTGCTCAAGATATCGCCGTAGTTTCGTTGATTACTATTTTACCACCTTTTAAGCGCAACACATGCTCATTTAATCTTGCCAAGTCCAGGTCATGGGTTACTATTACCAAAGTAGTTCCCATTTCCTTATTTAGATCAAACAATAACTTGATTACATTTTTTCCGGTTTCTTCGTCAAGATTGCCCGTAGGCTCATCAGCAAATAAAATTTCGGGTTTGGTACTAAATGCACGTGCAAGCGCTACACGTTGTTGTTCCCCGCCTGATAATTGGGACGGATAATGGTCATATCTGCTGCCCAACCCAACTTTATCCAAAAGTTCCTTAGCATCTTTGGACGCATTTTTAACCCCTTGCAGCTCTAAGGGCACACTAACGTTCTCCAACGCCGTTAACGTAGGTAGCAGTTGAAAATCCTGAAAAATAAAACCAACCTTTTCATTTCTAAGAAGAGCACGTTGATCCTCGTTCAAGCCGTTTAAATCTTCCCCACATAAGGTTATTGTTCCTTCATCAATTTGGTCCAAACCCGCACATAGTCCTAAAAGAGTAGTTTTACCACTGCCCGATGGACCTACTATGGCAAAACTTGAACCTGCCTCTATTGAGAATGAAATATTATCGAGAACCGTTAATTTCTTTGATCCACTGGTATAGACCTTCTTTAGGTTGTGAACGTTTAATATCTTTGTCATAAATCATTTTCTACAAGAGAACAAAATAAGCAAATGATTTGGATTCTAATTAGATAAGGCTATGTTGAAAGTATTAAAGTTTCGTTATTTTTTATGTGCATTGCTTATTATAGGTTGTAAGGAAAATGTTGAAAAAAAGAAAGTTGGACCTAATGAAAATGCCACGAAAGTAACGGAACAAGAAATGTTGGAAACGGATGAAAAGGTCATCTTATTTTATGGAAACAGTCTTACCGCCGCTTATGGATTGGATACCGAGCAGGGTTTTCCACAAAGAATACAAGAGCGTTTGGACTCCTTAGACTTACATTATAAAGTCATTAATTCCGGTTTAAGTGGGGAAACCACTTCTGGAGGTCTAAACAGGTTGGACTGGGTGCTAAACCAGCCAGTAGATATTTTTGTATTGGAACTAGGGGCCAATGATGGTTTAAGGGGAATACCCATTACGGAATCAATGAACAACCTACAGACCATGATCAATATGGTTAAAGACAGGAACCCAGAAACCCGAATAATACTTGCCGGCATGCAGATACCTCCAAATATGGGTGCAGATTATGCTACACAGTTCAAGCAAATGTATCCCGCCTTGGCAGAATCCAATAATATCTATCTCATTCCATTTTTATTGGAAGGCGTTGCAGGAATACCTGAATTGAATTTGGAAGATGGTATACACCCTACGGCCGAAGGTCAAAAAATTGTGGCCGAAAATGTTTGGGAAATATTAAAACCTATAGTCACCACAGGTTTGGAAAATTCGGAAATTTTGGAAAGCGATAAGAATACAATGACCAATTAGGCTACCAATGTTCTTCTTGAAATTGGCTTAAACGCCAATGCTCTTTTAATTCTAGCATTCTTGACTTTAAAAAACCTTGCAGCTGTTTGGGAACTCATAGGTAATCTTTCTGCCATAGGTTTTGCTTGCGCCATAGGCATAACAATAACCTGTACTCTTTTGGCCGTAGGATTTTCCTGTGCTTGGGACAATGTTCCCAAACAGATAACAAGGAATAAAAATATAAGGGTACGCATAAGTAGGTAAATTTGGTTTGTAGATAACTACCCGTTTTTAATTTTACGTACTTTCAATTCGACAAAAGGTATATTTTTTACGATGAAATGTTAGCTTTTCGATGTATTACCATTTTTTGTAGTCCGTTTTCCTACAAAAACATTTACCGATAATCGATAAAACCGTACATTTTACCCGTATTGTAATTAAATTCCTACAATTATTCAATATCCAGTATATTCCTTCTTACAAAACAATTTTCTTACTTATAATCACAGTTACGGTTCTTTATCTTAGGTTGACAATTCTTATACGAAAAAGAATTGAAGAATATCATTATCAATGTAACACCCTATAGATAATATTAGACCATTTTGGCCTTATTGGCCTTGGTGATGAAATTCAGCTCTCTTTTTATCTTCGAATTTTTAGACCTGTACAAACGTGCTGTTTGGTTATAATCCTTGGCGTTGAATTCCTTGGTAATTTTAGGTGCATTGATCAATTCAATAGTTTCAACCTTAACGTCCTTACCTTTATCCTGTGCTTGGACAGCAATTCCTATAAAGAGGATAAAGATGATAGATACTATTGTTTTCATGACTTGATTTGTTACACTTAAATAACGCAGCAAACCTAGTCCTACCCCATTCCAATTCGCTCAAAAACACGATTTTCCGTTACGATACAACAACATGGACAAAGTGTAAATTACGTCCGATGAACAACAAACCTCATCAATTCCTCATAGCGATCAAACAAGTAGTTTATCGATATGTCCTTTAAAGCTTCAACAATATATTTGGATCAGGACAATTACCTTTGTAGTGTTCCAATTTATTCTTGGCACAAACTCCTGGATAATCTCCCATATAACCTTCCATATCGCGTATTATTTGAAAATGCAAATGTGGTGCATAGTTTACATTTATATCCGGAGTCCCTAATACACCCAATACTTCGCCCGTATAAAAGGCTTTGCCCAATTTTAGATTATCCAAGGAGGACAAACTTAAATGACCGTACAGGGTATAAAAGGTATGGTTGTTTAGGCTATGCTGTAAAACTATAGTGGGTCCATAATCACCTGGAACGTTATTAAATTTAAAACTATGTACTATCCCATCAATAGGCACCATGACCTTTGTATGGGCCTGACACCAAAAATCTATCCCTAAGTGTATATTTCTTATTGGCGCGGTACTGGAGGTAAAGCTTTCCTTGTCACTATAAAGATTTCGTTCTTCCAAATACCCGCCAAAAGCTACAGAGCCTTTTTCGTAGCCAAGTACCTTATCAATATAATCTTGACAAACCATAGGGTCGGTTATATTTAAATTATATAATTCAGCATTATTTTTAGATAGATCAAGGGGCACATATTGTTCCGTTACTAGATCTTTATCCAAAATTTGAATAGTCGTGTCCGATACTGAAATTAAATCCTTAATGAATGCATCCATTTATCAAAAATAATTGATCTAAACATGTTCTTAACATTTTTTAACCCTATACCACGTAAGGTCTTTGTAAATTACCTACCAATTGTTAAAAGAAAATTGTTATGAAATTAGTTCAACTGACCCTATTACTAGGTGCCACCTTATTGGCAACCAGCTGTCAATCCAAAGCCAAAAAAAATATACTTCCGGAACTTTCAGATACCACCAAAGCTACCGTTGATAAAAGTCAAAAAACGGAAAAACTTACACCTCAGCAACTAGACAAATATGAGACCGCATATTTTGCAAGTGGTTGTTTTTGGTGTGTAGAGGCCATTTTTGAAAGTGTTAAAGGAGTAAAAGAGGTCATTTCCGGATATGCGGGGGGTACACAGAAAAATCCGACTTACGAACAAGTGGGTTATGGAAAAACGGACCATGCCGAAGCGGTTGAAGTGTATTATGACCCTAAGGAAATTTCGTTTACACAATTGGTACAGGTGTTTTTTGGATCTCATGACCCTACTCAATTAAACAGACAAGGACCAGATCGTGGTAGGCAATACCGTTCAATAGCCTTTTATAAAACGGAAGAACAAAAAAAAATCATTGAAAACTATATGAAAGCACTAACCGATCAAAAGGTTTATGACAATGACCCCATTACTACCGAGGTTACCAAGCACACTATATTCTACAGAGCAGAGGACTACCATCAGGACTATGAAAAAAACAATCCAAACAATTCATATATACGCAATGTATCCATACCAAGGCTAAACAGGTTTAAAGAAAATTTTGGAGATTATTTAAAGGTAGATGCCCACTAGTAGACTCCTAAAAAATTACTATATTCAAGCGCCCTATCTTGGGCGCTTTTTTATAAATCAAAATTTACCAAACCAATGAAATCAACAATCAATTACTTGCTATGTACCGTAGCCCTAACAACACTACTATATAGCTGTCAGCAAGAACCAAAGGATGATACCCCATGGGTTAATCTATTTGATGGAGAAACTTTAAATGGATGGACACAATTAGGTGGTGAAGCTACCTATACCATAAAGGACAATGCCATTGTGGGTACTACCGTGCACAACACACCAAATTCATTTATGACGACGGATAAAATGTACGGGGACTTTATCTTGGAACTGGACTACAAAGTAGATCCTAGTATGAATTCCGGTGTACAGATAAGAAGCAACAGTTTACCGCACTATATGGATGGTCGCGTACATGGATATCAAATAGAAATTGACCCTTCGGAAAGGGCATGGAGTGCCGGTATTTATGATGAGGCCAGACGTGGTTGGCTAAATCCTATGACCGATAACCCTACCGCGCAACAAGCGTTTAAACAAAATGATTGGAACCATTATAGGATAGAGGCCATTGGAGATACCATAAAAACATGGATCAATGATGTACCTGCGGCTCATTTAATAGATGATAGGACATCAGAAGGTTTTATAGCGCTACAGGTACACAGCATATCCGATGAGCAAAAAGATGGAACGGATATTATTTGGAAAGATATAAAGATATTGACCGATAGTCTATCCAAATATTCTAGACAAACACCAATTCAACCCATAAATACCAAAAATGCCTTAGGAGCGGACGAGGTCAAAAAAGGCTGGAAAATGTTATGGGACGGAGAAACCACCAATGGTTGGAGAGGGGCCCGCTTAGATGAGTTCCCAACAAAAGGCTGGGAGATTAAAGATGGAATACTGACCGTACTTTCCTCTGGTGGTGAAGAATCTGCTGCCGGTGGTGATATTGTGACCAAAGAACTTTATGGCGATTTTGAATTGATGTTGGATTTTAAAATTACCGAAGGTGCCAATAGCGGTATAAAATATTATGTAGATACAGATATCAATAAAGGACCAGGATCTTCTATAGGACTGGAATATCAAATACTGGACGATGCAAGACATCCGGATGCCAAACTTGGAAACCATGAAGGTAGCCGTACCGTATCATCATTATATGACCTTATCAAAGCAGACCCAAACAAACCTATGAACGGCCCGGGAGAATGGAACACTGCCCATATCGTATCTAAGGACAACCACGTAGAACATTACCTTAATGGTATGAAAGTGTTGGAGTACGAACGCAAAAGTGACGATTTTAGAAAATTGGTATCCGAGAGTAAATATGTAAAATGGCCTAATTTTGGCGAAGCTGAAAAAGGTCATATTCTATTGCAAGATCATGGAGATAGGGTATCATTTAAGAATATCAAGATAAAACCAATTGAAAAGGAATAACACATGACGACAAGAAGAAATTTTATCAAAAAAACAACAGCTGGATCTGCAGCCGTTACCTTAGGTGGCTTAGTATTCCCAACTAGTTCATATGCTAATATTTTAGGTGCAAATGACCATATAAATTGTGCAATTATAGGTGTACGTAGCAGGGCAAAGGCACATATAATGGCCATTCATAAAGATAAAAATGCCAAAATCGTTTACTCCTGTGATGTGGACGACGTAATACTTAAGGAACATAATGAATGGTGCCAAGAAACCATTGGCTACATTCCTAAGGTTGAAAAAGATTTTAGAAAAGTATTGGAAGATAAGGATGTTGATGCCGTTTTTATAGCAACCCCAGAACATTGGCATGCTCCTATGGCCATAATGGCCTTACAGGCGGGCAAACATGTATATGTTGAAAAACCCTGTAGCCATAATCCTTATGAGAACGACCTTTTGGTCGCTGCCCATAAAAAGTATGGAAAGAAAGTGCAAATGGGTAACCAACAACGCTCCGCCAAAACATCAATCAGTGCAATCAAGGATATTAAGGAAGGCGTCATTGGCGATGTATATAAAGGAGAGGCTTATTATTCCAACAATAGGGGCTCCATAGGCATTGGCAAGGAAATAGACGTCCCTTCAACATTAAATTGGGATTTATGGCAGGGTCCTGCGCCAAGACAAGCCTATAGAAACAATGTTCACCCTTATAATTGGCATTGGTTCCGCACCTATGGAACTGGGGAAATTCATAATAACGGAACCCATGAGATAGATATTTGCCGATGGGCATTAGGGGTAGACCTTCCCAATAGTGTTACATCGTTTGGAGGAAAATATACTTTTCAAGATGATTGGGAGTTTGTGGACAACCAGCAGGTCACCTATACCTTTGATAATGATAAATTCCTGACATGGACAGGACACAGTAGAGGAATGATGAAACCGGAGAGACCTGGACGAGGTAGTACCATCTATGGTTCTAAAGGAACCATTATGCTAGACCGTAATTTCTATCGCCTTTTTGATTTGGAAGGTAACCTTATAAAAGAAGAGTTGGAAGGTGGCACAAGCCTGACAACAAATACTCGTGGAGAAGGTGTTTTGGACATTAACCATATCTCTAATTTCTTTGCGGGCATACGTGAGGACAAAAACTTAAATTCTGATATTAGGGATGCCAGTATTTCTACCATGTTGTGCCATTTGGGCAATATGGCCCAAGACGCGGGAGAAACCATACAAATAGATGCAAAGACCGGTAAAGTAACCAATAACGACAAAGTAATGGAGTCTTGGAAGCGTATCTACGAAAATGGTTGGGAACCAAAATTATAAAAAAACCCACCTATCCGTTAAACTATTATGACTATAACAGCCTGCACCATCGTCATAGATGCTGCAGGCTGTTTTCTTTCTAAAGGTCAATGTCTTTCATATAGTAGTGTGCTTAAAATCTTACTTCTCAATAAAATACTATCTTTGAACTTAAGATTTCAAACCTTTACGTTATGAAATGGACTCTCATTTTGATTGTCTTGGTATCCCTTTTATCATGTAGTGATATCGAAAAAAAGAAAGATACCCATATTTCCACCGTTACCTATATAGAAGATGCGCCCAAGTTAGATGGTAGGCCAATTGAAAATTTCTGGAATACCCTAGAGTGGTATCCCATTGATCAAAATTGGATAGGCGGCCCGTTTGAACATACGGATTTCAACGGTAAATATAGAATAGCTTGGAAAGAAGAAGGATTATACCTGCTTTTAGAAATTGTTGATGATTCTATTTATAAACAGGCCAAAGACCCACTGAAACTTTGGTGGAACGATGATTCTGTTCTAGTCTATGTTGATCAGGACAATTCTGGTGGGCTACACCGCTTTAATAGCAATGCCTTTACCTATCACGTTGCATTGGATGGCAATGTGGTTGATCTTGCAGAAGACAAGGAAGCCCATTTTTTTAATGATCATATAATTTCTGCTCATAAAACCGAAGGAAACACGACCTACTGGGAGCTATTGGTGAAAGTATATCCGGATACCTATACAACAAGTTCAAATGTAGAACCGGCAGTTTTAAAAAAGGGTGATAAAATTGGTTTTGCCTTGGCCTATGGAGATAATGACCAAAGTGAAAAGAGGGAAAATTTAATTGGATCTGTCTTTATTCCCGGAGAAGATAAAAATCAAGGTTGGATCAATGCAAACTCTTTTGGCACATTGATTTTGGATAAGTAGTTATTGAACAACAACTTCACTATAATCAGAAGTAATCATTATAGACCTACCACTGTTGTCATTTAAGTGATAACCTTTACTAATTCTTGTGGACCCATTGATGGTCTCTTTTAAGTTCAACCCTTTGGGCCTGTCAAAGGTTGAGGAATTTCCTTTTACGTATATATCACTGGCCACCTTTGGGAGTGCCAATCTAAATTCCGCATTTTTTAGACTAATATCCAAATCCTTAAAATCAGGGCCGAGCTCAAGAATATGCACCGCACCAAAATTATTTTTTACAAGGGCGCTTTTAAGTAATTTTTCTATGGTTACTTCTGAGGAAACGGTTTCTAACTGTAGCTGTACAACTTGATTCAAGGAAATTTGTTCAGAATAAGACGTACTCAATTGACCATGGTTCCATTGAGCAACGGTCACCGGGGAATAAGAAGCACAAACATTGGTTTCCTTACCATCTATACTATTGGCCCAAAGGCTTGAATGCGAAAGTTTCGCATTCAAGTTTTTGGTATTGGCCGCCAATTTAACCTCCCCATGCCTTACATCCATTTTAATTCGGGTAGACTTAGGTAAACTAATCTTTATGGTTTTCTTTATTTTATAGTTTTTAGTGCCTTGATCGGTATTTAGATAAAAAATATTGGGTGCACTCCTTAAACTGTCTCTTCGTACAAAAAAACTTGTCCTTATTGAGTCTCGTTTCACCATTTGGTTGGCACGGACCTCTTCTCGCTCCTTAAGTCGTTGTTCCATCTCTTCCGCACGTTCCTCAAACCTTTTTTGACGTTGTTCATTCTGTTCCTCTAAACGTTGCTCCATTTCCTCTGCGCGTTTCTCCATCTTTTCCGCCCATTCCTCCAATCGTTTTTGATGTTCCTTATCAAAACTTTTTTCAAAATTCTTTTGCCACTGCTTCATGTATTTATCACCATCTTTCTCAAAAGCCTCATAGTCAAACGAAAATGCTTCCGTTTGTGGTAATGGGGGCATACTTGGAAAGGGGGCAACTTGTGGCATACTCATGACAAAAGTGGCAATTTCCGGTATTTCTATATGAAGGTCGTTGTGGTCAAACTCAGTGCCTTCCATAGCAAAAAACCTGTTGTTCTTAGATTTAGTTGATATTGAGATGTTGCTGCTGTTTCCTAATATTTCAATAGGATTTCCTTTAAAATACGCTTCGGCTTCTTCCTTTGTTGCACCTTCAAGGGTAATGGTTGCGGTTATGGCAACTTCGTCCTTGCCCCAGGTTTCAAATTCTATATCGGCATAGCTGGTATTGATTTCCAATACGGCATCATCTGCCACATTATAGCGTTCTTTATAGGTTTTACTTTCTGTTTGGGCAAGTAGCCCCAAAGGCATTAATAGTCCCAGCACAATGATGAGTTGCGCCGATACAGTTTTACATGATCTGTTCATTTTTTGATTGTTTTAAATCGTTTAACTTCTTTTTTAGTTTTTGTAATAATTGTAAGCGTAATTGTAAATTTTCTATAAGAGCTGTTATGGTCTGGTCATTGGGTCCCAATTCCTTTAATTCGGTATTAAGGTTTTTATACTCCATGTTCAAGTTGTTCAACTGTTCCATATAACTATCGATCAAATCCTTATTGTCCGTAGAAAACTGAAGTTTGGATAATTCAATATTGATATTTGCCATATAAAAATTTTCTACCTTTTTTAGGTCTGGGGACAGATCGCCAAATGTAAATTCCCGATCAGGTAAATTCTCCTCCGTATTAACCACTGCCGGTTGTTCAACATTTCTGTTTGTATAGGTATATCCTAGACCAATACCCAATAAGATTACAATAGACGCCGCCATAAATAGCCAAGACCTATTTTTCTTTTTACCTATTGGCAATTCTTTTTCCAGTTTTTGCAAAAAGCGTGCTTCATGTCCCGTCTTCAAGGCACATCGTTCATCTTTATGATGCGTCTTAAACATTTCCCTAAGATCCTGTTCCATATCTATTTGCTTTTAATACTTCTTTTAAGATTGCCTTCCCCCTTAATAATCTTGTTCTACATGCGGTTTCGGAGATATTCAATACCTGTGCAATTTCTTGATGGTCATATCCTTCAATTAAATACATCAATACCACACATCTGTAGGTAGCCTGTAGATTATCTATGGCTTTTTTTACTTCATCAATAGTAATCGTAGCCTCAATATTCCAATTTTCATCATCATCCTTGTTCTGCATATAACCCTCATCCAAAGAAACCAAATACTCTTTTTTTGATTTAAGGAAGTCGATACATTTATTGATGACGATACGTTTTAACCAAGCCCCAAAAGTCACATCTCCCTTAAATTGATCAAGTTTTTGAAAAGCCTTTATAAAGGCCTCCTGCAAAACATCCTCCGCATCATCCGCATCCTTAACAAAACGCATGGCAACGATATACATTCCTTCACAATACTTCCTATACAGTTGTACCTGTGCAGACCTATCGTTTGCTTTGCATTTCTCTACAACATTGCTTTGAAACATTGGGTAAAAAGATTGGTTTTTGGTTGTTGTTATTTTAAAGACGATAGAAAAAAAAGGATGTTGCAAAAATCTTTATTTTTACAACTTATTTTTAAAATTTCCCTTTGAAACAAGTTACGATTTCCAATAGGTTTATGACACTTATGGTGTTGGATTATGGCGCTACAATTCAAAAATTGCTCGTAAAGGGTAAGGATGGGGAATTTACGAATGTTGTAGCCGGTTTTAACCATCCCAGTAGATACCGTTTGGACGAAAATATACTGGGCGCAAGTGTGGGTAGGTATGCAGGCAGAATTTCCAGAGGTGGGTTTGATTTGGATAGGGAAAAGTTTTTTCTCTATCAGGAAGATGGGGTTCACTTACACGGGGAAAAGAGGGCTTTCATCAAAAATATTGGACAATTGATGAAGTCAATACCACAGATAACCCTTTCGTAAAACTAACCTATTACAGTAAACACTTAGAAGAAGGCTATCCTGGCAATTTAACAGTTAGTGTTACCTACAGGCTAATGGATAATGCCTTGCAGGTCATTTATGAAGGTACTACGGACAGAAGCACGGTCATTAATCTTACCAACCATTCCTATTTTAAATTAGATAAGGACCCCTTCATTGATGAATGCGAACTGCAATTAAATTGTCCATACCGATTAGAAACTAAAGAAAACCATTTACCCACGGGTAATTTAATACCGGTTAGAAAGACCGACTATGATTTTTTATTACCTAGAAAAATTGGACTGCAACGTTTCAATACGGTATTTGTCAAAGATTTGGGAAACGAAAAAGTAGCGGAATTAAGATCTAGGACATCTGGTATTCATATGAGGGTATATACCAACCAACCCGCGGTGGTCGTTTATACACCAACCGAATTTCCAGGAATCTGTTTTGAAACACAAAATTATCCGGATGCTCCCAACCAACCGGATTTTCCTAAAAGCGTCTTAAGACCCGGCGATATCTACAACAACATTTCTATCTTTAAATTTGATTTGCAGACCTAGCTGGATAGCTCTTTAAAATAATCACGTGTATGAAGCTGATTAAAAAAATTGTTGTGGTCATGTTGGTACTGGCCGCTCTGGTTTATTTTGTAGCCATACCTTATGTACACCGAGAGACTAAAAAATTTAGTCCCTACAAGACCTCCGTTTTGGAACTTGACAATACCGTTCTAAAAATAGATTATTCCAGTCCGTCCAAAAAAGGAAGGAAAATTTTTGGGGAGTTGGTTCCATATGGCAATGTATGGCGTACCGGCGCCAATGAACCCACTACCATAACCGTTTCCAAACCAATTAAGATTATAGACAAACCACTTCCTGCCGGCACTTATTCACTATGGTCCATACCCAATAAAAAGAGCTGGAAAATAATGTTCAACACGCAAATACCGGATTGGGGGGTTACCCGCATCAATGGCAACCAGACAACCCATGATAGCAACTATGATCTAATAACTGTAGAGGTACCGGTCATAGACCTCCAAAATCCTGTGGAAGATTTTACCATTACTTTTGAAGAACAAACATTACAACAAAAATCACAAAACGTTATAAGTTTAGCTTGGGATACCACCAAAATAATGGTTCCCGTTTACAAATAGTACTTTTGTTGCCAACGGTTAAAAATACACAGCAATGAATCTAGCCAACCTTACTTCTACCGATATTATAGATGGTATTTTTAACAATGACATAGCTCTGGTCAGTAAAGCAATTACGCTTATTGAAAGTACCAAGGCAGAACATCGCACAATGGCAAACGACATAGTGCAAGCGTGTATATCAAATCATAATACTGTAAGAATAGGCATTACAGGAGTTCCAGGAGTGGGTAAAAGTACGTTTATTGAACAATTTGGCACACTGCTCACAAATTTGGGGAAAAAAGTGGCGGTATTGACCGTTGACCCCTCTAGCAGGATAACAAAAGGAAGCATTTTAGGGGACAAAACACGTATGCTGGAATTGGCCAAAAACCCCAATGCCTATATACGGCCATCCGCATCAGGTTCAACTTTGGGAGGCGTTGCACGTAAAACCAGGGAAAGTATTATTGTGCTGGAAGCGGCAGGGTATGATACCATTATTATTGAAACCATTGGCGTAGGCCAAAGTGAAACAGCCGTACATAGTATGGTAGATTTCTTTTTATTATTAAAATTAGCCGGTGCCGGTGATGACTTGCAGGGTATAAAAAGGGGCATCATGGAAATGGCGGATTTAATAGTCATTAACAAGGCAGACGGCAACAATATTAAAAATGCTGAATTGTCAAAGACGGAATTTACAAGGGCCTTACATATGTTCCCTCCTAAGGAAAACGGATGGTCTGCCGAAGTACTTACTTGTTCCGCACTTGAAAACAAGGGACTCCGGAAAATTTGGCAGGTCATTTCAACCTATTGCTCCTTAATGAAAGATTCCGGATTCTTTGCAAAAAATAGGCAAAAGCAAAATGAGCAATGGCTCGTTCAATATTTAGAGCAAGAAGTATTGACCGCCTTCTATGACAACAACAAAACAAAGGAATTACTGCCAGAACTTAAAGATGAAGTAATGAACGGCAAAACATCTCCATTTGCTGCGGCAGAAAAATTATTAAAGTTGCTCAAGTAACAATCCCCACATAGTTACCTACCAGCTTTGCCTTATTATTAAGGATAAAAAACATAACTTTGTCGCTATTCCAAAAACAACCCAATGCAACCTATTACCACTTCCCTACTTTCGGTCGTAGTTCCTTTATATAATGAAGAGGAAAATGTTACTTTACTAACACAAAAGATTCACGAAAGTCTGGTAGGCTATGATTATCAAATCATATATGTGGATGATTTTTCTACGGACACCACCAAAAAAGTAGTGAAATCATTAAAGGATGAAAAAGTCCATCTTATAGAATTAAAGAAAAATTATGGGCAAAGCTTGGCTTTGGCGGCAGGGTTGGACTATGCGGAGGGAGAGTATATCATTACCATGGACGGGGATTTGCAGAACGACCCATCTGATATTCCTGAAATGCTCAGCTATGCCGTAACCGAGGAATATGATGTAGTGACCGGTATCCGTCAAAAAAGAAAGGACTCCCTAGTTAAAAAAATACCTTCAAAAATTGCCAATTTCCTAGTCAGGCGAATTACAAAATTAGATATCAAGGACAATGGTTGCGCCCTAAAGGTCTTTACAAAGGATATTGCCAAAGATTTAAATCTTTACGGAGAAATGCATAGGTTCATTACCCTTTTGGCTCATTTGGAAGGCGGACAGATAAAACAAATCCCCGTAAAACATCACGCACGCCATGCCGGTGTGTCCAAATATGGTTTGGAACGCGTTTTTAAGGTAGTAGCAGATATGATGCTCCTTTTATTTATTCGCAAATATTTTCAACGCCCCATACATCTGTTCGGTATTTTTGGTTTCTTAATGATATTATTGGGAATATTAATCAATGTATATCTATTGATCGTAAAAGTTGGTTTTGGGGAGGATATAGGCACTAGACCCCTATTGATGTTCGGGATGATGTTTATTCTTGCAGGAATTCAACTGTTTACCATAGGAATAGTAATGGAGCTTTTAATACGTACCTATTATGAATCCCAGAAGAAAAGACCTTACCGTGTTAAAAAAGTAAGCGTAGGTGGCCAAATTAAATAAAAAAGTAACCACTGGCATCAAGGTACTGATCAGTGCCCTCTTAATCTATTTCATCTACACCAAGATAAATATTGGTGAGATAAAGAATATTGTACTTGAAAGTGATCCGTTCTACCTGATAATTGCTACTCTTTTTTTTGTTGCTTCAAAAATTATAGCGGCCTTTAGGCTAAATCTTTACTTTCATCAACTTAACGTACCCTTGACCCAACAAAGTAATCTTAAATTGTATGTCTTGGGTATGTTCTACAATCTTTTTCTTCCTGGCGGTATTGGTGGTGATGCTTATAAAGGGTATGTCCTTAAAAAGAATTTTGAGGTATCAACCAAAAAAATAATAAGTGTTTTAATATTAGATCGGTTAGGAGGACTACTGCTACTCTTTATTTTTGCCTGTGGGTTATTGGCAGTAGCAGAAATAGAAAAACTGGTAAATTATAAATGGATTTTTATTCTGGCAATACCACTATCAATTGCGGTCTATTGGTTGCTCAACAAAAAATTCTTTGATTATGTAATTCCTATTTTTTGGAAAACAACATTGTTGTCCGGCTTGGTACAATTGGCACAATTAATCTGTCTATGGTGTATATTAATGGCCCTTAATATTACGTTGCACCAAATCTCCTATCTAATTATCTTTCTTATCTCATCTATTGTTGCCGTACTACCATTGACATTAGGTGGTATAGGTAGTAGGGAGGTAACATTCTTTTATGGTGCCCAATTCTTAGGTTTAGATGAAAATATATCCGTAAGTATCAGTGTTTTGTTTTTTTTGATAACCGCTATAATTTCCTTGTGCGGCATTTGGTATCACTTTAAAAAAATAAAATTGCAAGTAAGAACTTTACACGGTAAAGGTCAATAAATATGTAGTAAGTACATTTTTCCAGTCACCTTTTTCCGGGTATTGGGATTCAGGAATTTACCCTGAAGTCTTGTAATCCTAAATTGGTCAACACTAAATTGGGCATCCCAATCAAAATCTTTGTTTTTCAATAATTCCATTTCATCCTCAGTAACATATACCCAAACATCCTTCTTGTTTTTTAAGGAATCTACCGAAGTTATCTGAACGGGATATTGATTATAAAAGTCCAGGGCCCATGTGAAATCGTCCCCAATTTTATAAATACGATCAACGCGAATATTCTTTTGTTCAACAATTTTAGCCATAGAAGAACCGCCTTGGTATTCCAATAGGTTTGGATAAAAATGCAAGTTTAAAACAGCATTCAATAATACAGAAGCGCAAACGGAAACCGTTATTAGCTTTATATATTCACCTTCCCTCTTCATAGCATAATACACAATGATTATTGCCGCGACGACTAGCGATATATATGCCAGGACACTGTTTAATTTGAATACATAAAAACATATTAAGGCAGAAGCAATGAATACGATTCCAAGTACAAAAAACTGACCTATTTTTAAAATATGAATAGTACGCTGTTGTTGAAGCCTGTAGGTATTATATAAAGATGAAGCAGTTAATACCGCAAATAAAGGAATGGTTATATTTAAATAATGTGGAAGCTTAAATTGGGCAAAACTAATGACCGCAAAAATAAGCGTTATACCGCCCAATGTTAAAAATTCATACTTGGAATCGAATTTTAGCCTAGACTTGAAAAAAGTTTTTAGTCTACCCCAATATGCAGTAATACCAATAATGGTCCAAGGAAGGAAAACCCATAAAAAAGTGTGGAAAAAGAAAAAGAAATCACTACTGTTCTTACCTATGCCCTCACCGCTTAAACGTTCAAAACTTTGTTCCCAAAATATAAAGAAAATACCGCTACGATTGCTTTTACCTCTAATCACCTTTTCCGGATGCAGATCAAACTGCGTGTAATAGGCATATAACATAGGAGTTATTGTAAGTCCAAAAACCAATAAAGCCAAAAGAACCTTCCAACTTAAAAAAGCATTCCATTTTCTAGTGTATGCTATATGACAGATCAAGGGCAAACCAATTACAAGAAGTGCTATTTGCCCTTTGGTAGAAAAGGCCATTCCGGCTGCAAAAGCACCAATGACAATACTACGTACCGATCCATGCTCCACATATTTAGCCAATTGCCAAATGGCCAGTATGCTAAAACCGGTCAAAACAGCATCTGTACGAACATCAATTGCACCTAAAACTATGGTTTGGGCAGTCATGAATATTAAAGCTGCCAATCTACCCACATCTTTGTTATACAGTAAAGCGCCAAGTCCATAACAGCTATAAGCCGCAAGTAACGTTGCCAAAATTCCTGGAATTCTATAGGCCCATGCATGCAAGCCAAAAATTTTGTAGGAAATGGCGGCCAACCAATAATGCATATGGGGCTTATCCAAATATTCATTGGGACCTTTAAAAAGACTTAAAAAGTCATTTTCCTGGACCATCCTCATGGCCATCACGGAAAACTGGGCAGAATCGTTCTCAAACAAGGTTGCAAACATACCGGCCAGGTAGACCAAGAAAATCAAAGCAATTAAAAACCAATACCTTAGATTGGATATCATAGGGAAAATTTGCGAAGTGCAAATATAAATAACTTTATAAACAACCAACCAAACAACGAGCCCAATACCGCACCCGTAAAAATATCAAGCGGAAAGTGAACTCCAATATATACCCTACTATAGGCAACAAGAGCTGCCCATATCAACAGACCAACGCCTATGTACTTAATTTCAGATTTTAATAAAATGCTAAAAAACACGGCTACCGCAAATGCGTTTGCCGCATGGGCGGAAAAATAACCGTATTGGCCTCCACAATAACTTTTTACCAACCGCATTACCGGTGTAATTTCAGGATTGTGACAAGGCCGCAATCTAGCCACGCCATATTTAAAAAAATTGCTTAGTTGATCGGTGACGGTTATGAGCAAGGTAATGGTAACCAATAAAACCAAGGTTTGTTTTAGGCCTAGTTTTTTATAGGCAAGGACCAACAAAAAAATATATAGAGGTAATGCACTTAGCTTATGGGAGACGAACTGAAAAAAAAAATCCCATCGGTCTGTACCTAAACCGTTTAAGAATACAAATAAATCCTTGTCAAAATCTAGTAGTTCTTGAAGCATATTGATTACTCTTCATATCTGGAAACCTCACGATCATAGAATGCAGTGGCGGCCGCAATTAGGTTCTCCGCCTCTTCTTCCAACTCCTTTTCATCTTCTTTTGAAAATTCCTCCAACCATTCTACCTCATCATTTTCCAGATTGATAATAAACCTGGGGAATTCAGTATGTACTACGAAAATTGCGGTAGGAAAATCGGTATTATCACCCAATAAAAATTTCGGAAACTCCATAATCTAAAAACTAATGTTCATTATAATCATATATTGATGGTGCAAACGCTTTAACCAACAATTAATTTTTTTGTCAAATAATTAAATCGAAGATACAACATAATGGCCGATGCCGATAATCCTATAAGTAGCCCGATCCAAATACCCGTGCTTTTAAAAGGTGTGTAGAGCCCTAAATAAAAACTGACAGGAAAACCTATTAACCAATACGCTATAAAGGTTATAATTGTAGGTATGCGTACATCTTGCAATCCCCTTAAAGCTCCTAAAACAACGACTTGTATACCGTCTGAAATTTGAAAAAAGGCGGCTACAAGCAATAATTCAGCGGCCATTATCAACACCTCTGTATTATCCGCCATATTGGCTACATCGTTTACATCTAGGTAGAGCGCCGGAAACCAGTGTCTACCCAAGAGAAAGAGTGCGGCAAAAATAATTTCCAGAAGCAAGGTCAAAAAGAAAATGGATTGTGCAATTCGTCTTAACTCTTTAAAATTGCCCAAGCCTTTTTGATTGCCCACGCGAATCATGGCGGCTATGCCCAGCCCCATACCGAACATAAAGGTCATACTACTCAAATTCAGTGCAATTTGATTGGCCGCCTGAGCATTTTTTCCAAGCACCCCGCTCAGCCATATTGCTCCGGTAAATATGGCCACCTCAAAGAACATCTGCAATGATGAAGGAAAGCCTAAGGCTATAATTTTACGAATAACCTTTTGCTCAATTTTTCTAAAATTGAATCCGGTAACATAATAATTGAATTTTTCCTTACTCTTTAAAATATACCAAATGTAAAGCACCATTAATATTCGTGAAACCAAGGTACCAATAGCTGCACCTATAATACCCATTTTAGGAAAACCAAAATTGCCGAAAATGAAGAGGTAATTTAAAACAATGTTGATGATGTTGGCCACAATGGTAGCATACATAGGATATTTGGTCTGTGACAAGCCTTCCGAAAATTGCTTGAACGCCTGAAAAACGATCAGAGGCACCAAAGAAAAGGCAACCAAATCCAAATAAGGCATGGCAAGTTCTACAACCACCTCGGGCTGCTTCATGGCGTACATTAACGGTTTGGCCACTATAATCAACCCAAATAGGGACAGCCCCAATATGGTGCACAACACCAAACCGTGCTTTAATGCATTCTTTGCATCTTGTTTGTTTTCGGCACCATCAGCTTCTGCAACCAAAGGTGTTATAGCCGTTGAAAAGCCTATTCCCAAAGACATGGCTATAAATACAAAACTATTGCCCAACGAAACTGCAGCAAGTTCTGCGGTACCTAATTGACCCACCATAATATTATCCGCAAGCTGTACAAAAGTGTGGCCCAACATCCCCAGTATTACGGGAACGGACAATTTTATATTGTAGCTAAACTCTTTTGTATATGCTTTGAACAAAACTAAGGAACTAAATTTCGGACAAAGGTACTTCTAATTCCAAAACCTAGGGTAAAGCACCGGACCTTAATACTATTAATTTAAAAACCATTGATTGCATAAGACAGATGTTGGTTAGATATCAATTCCATATCCGAAATTTTAGGATAAATGCGATGTATTTTTTTACGCAATTTTTCTACTTTACAGAACACTATTTTAGCATATAAAACGTTACTGTTGTAACCATTAACTAATTCCCCCAAAAAAAATGATTGCACAACCATTGGTTTGGGTTATCGATGATGACGATATTTCAAAATATGTCCTAAAACGTAACCTACAGGAAATAGGCATAAAAAAAACTATTGAATTTCCAGACTCAGTTGAACCTTTAGAGGTCTTGTCCAAACATAGACATTCTGAAGAAGTAATCCCGGATATTATTTTTCTAGACCTAAATATGCCGATCTTAAATGGATTTCAATTTTTAGATGAGTTGAATTTTTTCCAAGAAGAATTGGCAAAGAAGATACATATTTTTATGTTGACCTCTTCTTTGAACAATAAGGATATGCTTCACGCCAAAACCTATTCCATGATTTCAGAATACTTTGTAAAACCTTTAAAATATGATTACTTGGTGAGAGCGATCGCAAAAGTAGCGGAACATCTTAAAGAGGTCTAGTCGTTCATTTTTGCTTGGTTCCAATAAACATCCATTTCCTGTAAGGTCATGTCCTTTAATGATTTTCCCAATTTGGCCGCTTGCGCCTCCAAGAATTGAAATCGCTTTGTGAATTTTTTATTGGTCCGTTCAAGAGCATTTTCAGGATTCACTCCTAAAAATCTAGCGTAATTGATCATTGAAAATAGCACATCACCAAATTCTGATTCTATTTTCTCCTCATTACCAGCGGAGACTTCGGTCCGTAATTCACCTAACTCTTCCTGTACTTTGCTAAATACCTGTTCTGGCTTTTCCCAATCAAATCCTACACCGGCCACTTTATCTTGTATTCTATTGGCCTTTACAAGTGCAGGTAAACTTCTTGGAACTCCTTCCAGTACACTTTTTTTACCTTCCTTTAGCTTTATTTGCTCCCAATTTTGCTTCACTTCATCTGCGTTGGCAACCTTGACATCTCCATAAATATGAGGATGCCTATGAATTAATTTTTCGCATATGGCATTAGCTACATCGGCAATATCAAAATCACCGGTTTCAGAACCAATTTTAGCATAGAAAAAGATATGTAACAACACATCACCAAGTTCCATCTTTACTTCATTAAGATCTTCGTCAAGAATAGCATCACCTAGCTCATAGGTTTCCTCTATTGTGAGGTGCCTTAAGGATTGCATGGTCTGTTTTTTGTCCCATGGACACTCTGCCCTGAGCTCGTCCATAATGGTCAATAACCTGTCCAATGCCTGTAATTGATCTTTCCTACTGTTCATACCGTGGATTTTTGCAAAAATACGTATACCAATGGTTACCCGCTATAATCCTATGCAGATTTCGTACATTTAGAATGTAGGAGAACAACATTGTAACTTATTATTTAGTTCAATGCATTGTAGCTCCATAGCTAATTAACAATCATTAAAATAAAACAATGACCACTCGTAGAAAATTCATAAGACAAACGGGCTTATTTGGGGCCGCAACATTTCTTATGCCACAGATCAGTTGTGCTTCTAGTATATCCACTGGTTATGGTGTACAACTTTATTCATTTAGGGATAGCATGCTCTCAAATCCAAAAAAGACTTTGGAGACCATTGCCAAATTAGGTTTTAAGGAAATTGAAAGTGCTGGATCTAGCAAAGGATATTATTATGGGTTGTCCCCCAAGGAGATGGCGCAAACCTGTAATGATTTAGGCATGAAATTAACAAGCGGACATATAAGATTAGATGCTGATTTTGAACGCACTATGGAAGATGCGGTGGCTTCTGGTCAACAATATTTAATTTGTTCCTCCATGCCTTCAGATGGGCAAACTGTGGATAATTATAAAAAAGTGGCGGAACAATTCAATAAGGCGGGAGAAGCCTGTAAGAAAGTAGGTTTAAAATTCGGTTACCATAACCATGAATATGAATTTGAATCGCACAACAATGTTGTCCTTTACGATGTTTTAATGGACCATACGCAAGCGGACCTGGTTTATATGGAGCTTGACTTGGGATGGGTCGTGGTGGCCGGTAGAAATCCGATCAACTATTTTAAAAAATATCCGGGAAGATTTCCATTATGGCATCTAAAGGACATGGATATGGACAAAAAGGAAAGTACAGAATTTGGTAAAGGAATACTTGATATACCTTTAATGTTAACAAACAGGGAGCTTTCTGGAGTAGAGCATATTTATGTAGAACAGGAAGAGTATGCCACTACCCCGGAGAATAGTATGAAGCATAATATGAATTTTTTAAACACCATATAAATGGTACACTTTAAAATTACCCTAAAATCGATTTTTACCATATCAATGGCCGTAAACTTTTGTTCCTGTACATCGCAATCCACTGGTATTATTGCAGAAGGGGCAGAACTAAGCCAAATAGCCAATACCTTTAGTTTCACGGAAGGCCCTGCCGCCAATGAGGAGGGAGATGTTTTTTTTACAGATCAGCCAAACGATCAAATTTTAAAATGGAGTGCATCAAAAAACACTATTGAAGTTTTTAAAAAACCCTCTGGAAGGGCAAACGGTCTATATGTTGACCATAAAGGCAATCTATTGGCGGCTGCCGATGAACATAATGAGCTTTGGCAGATTGGCATGAATGATAATATTGATACCTTGATCACACAATTTGAAGGTAAGAAATTAAATGGCCCCAATGATTTATGGGTAGATCTAAAGGGTGGCATTTATTTTACCGATCCTTATTATCAAAGACCATATTGGGATCGCACTACTCCGGACATCAAGGAAAAACGAGTATACTATGTAGCTCCAAATAGAAAAGATATAACTATAGCCGCCGAAGGTTTTGTTCAACCAAATGGAATTATAGGCACAGCAGATGGCAAGACATTATATATAGCGGATATAGGTGCAAAAAAAACCTATTCATTTACAATAAATGATAATGGAGATCTTACCAACAAGACCTTATTTACCGAAATGGGTTCCGATGGAATGACCATAGACCATAAGGGCAATGTGTACCTAACAGGTGATGGCGTTACAGTATTCAACAAAGACGGTAAACAAATTGCACATATACCCGTAAATGAAGAATGGACAGCAAATGTAACTTTTGGGGGCAAAAATCAAGAGACACTTTTTATTACGGCCAAAGGCGCTGTTTATACGTTGCAGATGAACGTTCATGGAGTTAGATATCCAATGGACTGATTTAAAAATCCGTTTTAAGAAATTTTATTTGTAATTCTGCTTCTACCACTAAATATGGGCGATGTGATAATTTAATTTTTCTTAAATATTTGTCCAAGAAATAGATATTTCCGATAAAATTGACAATAATGCAACAAACAGTTTTAAATATTAGTTATTCCTTCTTTTTTTCTATCTTAATCCACTAAATATTTAAAGCATGAACATTTATATTTTTGAAATCATTGGTACAGCAATGTTAATTTTAATTGGTAACGGTATAGTTGCCAATTTGGTATTAAAAGGAACCAAAGGAGGGGATTCCGGTTGGGTGGGTATATCCCTTGCGTGGGGTATAGCTGTATTTATAGGTGTTTTTATATCTGCTGATATTAGTGGTGCACACCTAAATCCGGCAGTAAGCATAGGGCTTGCCACAGCCGGTAAATTTTCATGGAATTTAGTGCCGGGATATATTGTAGCGCAAATCATTGGTGCCATGATCGGTAACCTTTTGGTTTGGTTGACCTATAAAAAGCAGTATGAAGCTACAGAAGATGAAAATGCAATATTGGCCACCTTTTCTACGGCACCAGCGATCAGAAGTCCGTTCTGGAATCTGGTTACGGAAATTATAGGTGCATTTGCCTTGGTATTTGGGGTATTCTATATAGCAGGCGGTACCGTAGGTGATAATGCCGTATCGTTGGGTTCTTTGGACGCTTTGCCGGTAGCCCTTTTGGTAATGGGTATTGGCTTTGGACTTGGCGGTCCTACGGGATATGCCATTAATCCTGCACGTGATCTTGGCCCACGTCTTATGCATACACTACTTCCTATAAAACACAAGGGAAAAAGTGATTGGAGCTATGCTTGGGTTCCCGTTGTAGGGCCAATAATTGGTGGTATTTTAGCAGCCCTACTTTATATGTTGATCGAGACTATTTAAACTAACAGCTATGAAAACAATATCTATATTTACCTGTTTATTACTTTACATGAACAGTATTGCCCAAGAAATTATTGAACTTCCCTATTCCACGGACTCTCAAGTTACATGGCATACGGAAGAAAAAGAATTTTATTCAGAAATATGGCAAACCCAAGTGGTGACGAACGTATCCGTTCCCCGTTTAGAAATATATAAGGCCAATAACCCAAATGGTACGAGCGTCATAGTAGCCCCTGGCGGAGGACTTTACGGACTTAGTATAGAAAGTGAAGGCAGGGAAGTTGCAAAATGGTTAAATGATAGGGGTATTACGGCATTTGTCCTTAAGTATAGATTGGTACCCACAGGTGTAGATGGCATCAAGGAAATTAGCGATGAATCTGTCAGCAATCCTGCAAAAATTGGGGAGCGGGTAAAACCGGTCTTGCCCTTGTCCATTGCAGACGGGCTTGCGGCCGTAAATTATGTTAGGACCAACGCCAAAGAGCTTGGGCTAGACCCCAATAAAATTGGCTTTATGGGATTTTCCGCCGGTGGTGCGGTGACCATGGGCGTTACACAAAACTACACCATGGCAGATAGACCGGATTTTATAGTTCCCGTCTATCCTTGGATGACCGTGGTAGGAGATTTTGAAGTTCCAGAAGATGCGCCAGCCATGTTGGTAATCTGTGCATCGGACGACCCCTTACAATTGGCAAAGCCAAGTGCGGCATTGTATATGGAATGGCTGGAAAACAACAAAAACGCAGGATTGCACATGTATTCTAAAGGAGGACATGGTTTTGGAATGAAAAAACAGGATTTGGCCTCAGATGATTGGATTGCCCAATTTTATTCATGGGCACTTACAGAGGGGTTTACCACGGTAAGTGCAAATTAACAAAAAACAGATATAAGATTTATGTATAGAATACCCATTAAACTATTACCTCTTTTAACCTTTTGCATACTGTGCGGCACTTTTGGCTCACAAGCACAATTAGAAAACGGTTTTACGGATGAAGTAGCCCAGATCAATAAAAAATATGACTCTATTTGGGATTCACAAAGAGAGACTATTGTTTTTACAGGTAGTTCAAGTGTGCGTTTATGGAAAGGTCTGGAAGAACGTTTTGCCGACCATCAAATTCTGAATACAGGATTTGGGGGCTCCCAATCATCTGACCTACTCTATTTTTTGGACACTTTAGTATTAAAATATAGCCCTAAAAAGGTATTTATTTATGAAGGTGACAATGATCTATGGGCCAAAAAAAGACCAAATCAAGTTATTGATACGACCGAAGAAATCATCCGTCGAATAAAAGCGCACAATCCAGGTACTAAGATTATATTGATAGCTGCAAAGCCCAGCATTAGTAGATGGAAGATACGTGGGAAATATAAACGGTTAAACAGAAAGATGGAACGGTTATCCGGCAAGGACACCAATTTATTTTTTGTTGATGTGTGGAACCCTATGTTGGAAAATAAAAAACTAAGAACCGATATTTTTATCGAAGATGGGCTACATATGAATCAAAAAGGATATGACATATGGTATAATGCCATGATAAACTTAGTCGAGAACCAATAATTAGAAATAATGATCAAAACCATTAGCATAAGAAGTATTTGCTTTCTTGCAATTACTTTGGTATGTATTGCCTGTACTGAAAAAAAGAAAGCACATATACCAATGCCCACGACGGATTTATCCGTCAACAGTTTAATTCCTAAGCCATTAAAGACAATACCAACAAACTCCGCCTTTGCCCTTGACCAATTTACGGCAATCTACACGTCAAAAAATGCTACAGGATTTGAAGAGGTAGGAAAGTTCTTGTCCCAAAAATTGAACGACCATACCAAGTTGACCATTCCTGTTAATACCGAAGGCAACAATACGGTTGAAAGAATTATTTATATTAATCAATCTGATAGTTTGGAACTGGCTGCGCCAGAAGCCTACCAATTATACATCAATCAAGATTCCATTATCATCAATGCCAACAATTCTGAAGGTGCCTTTAGGGGAATACAGACCCTGCGCCAATTAATACCAATACAAAGCAATGACACCTTGGCACCACAACAGATTTGGCCAGTACCATCCGGTAAAATTTATGATAATCCCAACTTTGCATATAGAGGATCAATGCTTGATGTAGCTAGACATTTTTTTAGTGTAGAAGATGTTAAAAAATACATTGACATATTGGCCTATTACAAGATCAATGTACTTCATTTACATTTGAGCGATGACCAAGGATGGAGAATAGAAATTAAATCTTGGCCCAAACTTACGGAAATTGGTGGGCAAACCGAGGTTGGTGGTGAATCTGGTGGATTTTACACCCAAGAAGAATATAAAGAGATCGTTGCGTATGCGGCAGAGCGTTATATGACTATTGTACCTGAGATCGATATGCCTGGCCACACCAATGCGGCTTCTGTAGCCTATCCCTTCTTAAACGGAAACGGGAAGACCCCAAAACTATATGAAGGTACCCGAGTAGGTTTTAGCACATTTGATACTAGAAAGGATACCGTGTATACCTTTATAGATGATGTGGTTAGGGAAATTACCGCAATTACGCCCGGACCCTATTTTCATGTAGGTGGAGATGAAAGCCACGTTACCAAAAAGAACGATTACATTTATTTCATCAATAAAGTAGAGAAAATTGTTCAAAAGCATGGAAAGAGAATGATTGGTTGGGACGAAGTTGCCATAGCCAATGTAGATGAAACTTCCATTTCACAATGGTGGGCCAGTGAAGAAAATGCTAAAAAAGCGGTAGAAAAAGGGATGAAGGTAATAGTATCGCCCGCCAAAAAAGCCTATTTGGATATGCAATATGATACCTTATCCAAATTTGGACTGCACTGGGCAGCATATATACCTGTGGATACGGCCTATACCTGGTCCCCTGAGGAATATGGAATTCCCAGGGAAAATATTCTAGGCGTGGAAGCCCCATTATGGTCAGAGACTATCAGTACAATAGATGAACTGGAATATTTAGCTTTTCCAAGGATAATAGGGTACTCTGAACTTAGCTGGAGCATACCCGATAACAGAAATTGGGAAGATTACAAAGTCCGTCTGGCAGAACAGGCACCATTTCTTGACCGTATGGACGTAAAGTATTACCGTTCGCCTCTCATTGATTGGAAAAAGAGCAATTATACTTACGAAACCATAATAAAAGATTAATAATTTAAAGCCTCGATTATAACGAGGCTTTTTTTGTTCTTTTGATTTTTTTAGCCTGAATATCCTTTAGTATAATATTCAATGCATTGAAATCTATAGGTTTTTCCATATAGTTCATTACATTATCATAAGTTGCTGCCATGATTCTATCTTCCGGTCTTCCAGAAGAGGTGGTAATGATTATGGGTACGTTGGGACAAAGGTTTTCACGTTCTTTCGCTTCCAAAAAGTCCCACCCGTCCAATACAGGCATATTCACATCAAGTAGTATGATATCCGGGCACATATTAGACCGTAAAAAATCCAAGCCTTCCTGTCCGTTAAGGGCCACGCTAATATTTTTGAACCCAAATTTTTCCAATGTGGATTTAGAAATGAAATTGGTGATTTCATCGTCTTCGATTATTAATATTTTTATCATTTTTATATAAATTCTAATTTATAATTGTATTCTAAATTCCGTTCCTTTATTCTTTTTACTGCTAACCTCTATCTTACCGCCATTTTCACTAACGATGGAATTCATAATATAAAGTCCAATTCCCAACCCCTCAACATGCGTATGCATTCTTTTAAATAATAGAAATATTTTGTTTGACAAGTTTTGGTCAAAGCCCAGGCCGTTGTCCTTAAAGGTTAAAATGGTTTTTTCGTTTACTTTTTTAGTTGAAATACGAATACTTAATTTTCTATTGTGATGGCGGTACTTTAAAGCATTGGACATTAAATTTTGTAGTATACTCTCTAATTGTACCGGATTATATTCTATGCTAGGGCAGCTTGAAAAGTCTTCCTTTATAATAGTTCTTCCTTCAATAATTTCTTGAGAATGGCTTAACTTGATTTTACCGATCACATCGGCAAAAACCATTTCTTCTGTATACTCGCTAAAGTTCGATTTTATACTGATGACCTGGTTCAACGCCCTAATCTTGTCGCACATAACTTTTGTAACGACCTGCATTTTCTCAACTACAGGATAAATTTCAGTCGAACCCGGATCGGCCGTCAAGACCATTTCCAGCAAGCTTTTTAAATTGGTAAGCGGAGCTCTAAGATCATGGGCGGCAACATAGGAAAAGTCCTTTAATTCCTGATTT
This sequence comes from Maribacter confluentis, assembly GCF_030505015.1. Classification (NCBI taxonomy): domain Bacteria; kingdom Pseudomonadati; phylum Bacteroidota; class Flavobacteriia; order Flavobacteriales; family Flavobacteriaceae; genus Maribacter; species Maribacter confluentis. The sequence continues at coordinate 3,524,300 of NZ_JAUKUC010000001.1, read as the reverse complement.
TTACGTTGTAAATTTTGATTGACCTCTTCCAAGGAAGTTTGGGTACTTTTTAATTTGGCAATGGTTTCCACTAAACTGGTGACATCTAAAGTAGACACCCCTAAATATTCACCTATTTTAAAGGCCCTTACCATAAACTTAAATTCAACGTTGGCACCTTTGAACAATAGTTCGTCAAAACCAATTGGCACGCCGGTCTCTATAACCTTTTTGTAAGCATCATAGCGTTTGGTACCTTCTAGATAAGGAAAGATATCCAATAGATTTTTACCAATAAAATTTTCTTTGTTAATTCCCAAGGTTTTGACACCTGCATGGTTTACGCCCACAAAATTCATATCACCATCCAAAATCACAAAAGGTGAATGGGCGTTTTCAAAAAAAGCGCTTTTTATATCGTTATTAATTTCATCTATACTATTGTTGACCATTTTACACATACTACATTGAACATTAATTTATAATGCTAAGGTCAAGAGTATTACGTTGAATCTTTTGTGTTTTAGGTTATTTGCAATAAAACTATCGGGGAATTGCCGTTAACTGTCGTTGAAACAGTTTTATCGATAAACAAAAAGGCCTCGATTTATTAAAATCGAGGCCTTTTAAATTCTATTAGTGTATTGTTATTCTTCTTCAGAACCTGCTTCCTTATCTTTCTCTTCGCTTGTAAAGTCCGTTATATTGTTATCAACCAGTATATTGTACCACTGTATAATTTTTTTGATATCACTTACATATACACGATCCTCATCATAATTAGGCAGCACCTCAAAAAAGTATTCCTCTAATTTTATTTTTTCATCTTTATGACCTACTGCAGTCTTACCCCCATTTTCTTTGGTCTGTATCTTTTGAAAAACCTCTCTTAAAGGTACTTCTTCCTCAAGGGTGTAGATAGCTATTTCAGAAAGTACGCTTACACTGCTACGAAGGCTTACCGTAACCCTCTTACCATCTAATAATGATTCCGCTACAAATCCTGTCCTGGTTTGTGTTATCAATTTATATAAACCTGGTTTTCCAGCAACGGACAATATTTTCTCTAAACCCATAGTATATTTTAAATTTAAGTCGACAAAGATTATACTTTTCTATTAATTATAAAGAGAATTAACGTCCTTTTTTTAAAGCTGGAAATTTCATTCTATAATCTACTGTAATCTTCCCCTTGGATATATTTGTCAACCTACCCTTTAACATTCTTTTCTTCAATGCAGATAATTTATCCGTAAAAAGAATACCTTCTATATGATCATACTCATGTTGTATAACCCTGGCCAAAAGACCATCAAAGGTTTTTGCATGCTGCTTGAAGTTTTCATCTAAATAGGTTACCTGTATGGTACCTTTTCTATTTACATCCTCCCTAACATCTGGTATACTAAGGCAACCTTCGTTAAACGCCCATTCATCACCTGTTTCTTCGGTTATCTTGGCATTGATGAACACTTGTTTAAAATCCTTTAATTGTAGTTGCTCATCATTTGTAAGGTCCTCATCATCTGAAAAAGGTGTGGTATCAACAAGGAATAAACGAATGGGAAGTCCAATTTGTGGTGCTGCAAGTCCTACTCCGCTAGCATTGTACATTGTTTCCCACATATTGGAAATCAACTCGTTTAATTTTGGATATTCCTTATCAATATCCGTAGCAACTTTTCTCAATACGGGATCACCGTATGCAATAATGGGTAAAATCATATTTACGCTTTAAATCTTGTTCTAATTACAGTTTTATCATTTAACCAACGAATCATATCAAAATACAAAAAACTTAGTTTGAATCTTTTTTTGCCGTTGGGTGCACTCCCTTTTTTCTTCAAAGGGTCTTTTATAAATTTTATATGCCGACGGTTGCATAAACCATCTATACGTTCAAATGAAAAGGACAATTTGTTCTTAAACTCCATTTCGTGAAACTCCTCAATGTCATTAGAAGTAACGTTACGCCGATCACATATGGTGTAAAAATAATTATCCTTGGATACTTTTAACATTCGTTGCTTTCTTCTCTCCCATTTTTCACGCGCCTCATTTTCATTGTCATAATGTTGAAAATGTATTTCAACATCGCCAAGTAAGCCTATAGGGTGGTTGTTATAAGCGTCTGGATATTTAGAAATTTCAATAAACCTTAGTTGCTTATGTATATATTCATCAAAATTACGCAGCAATTTCATGTAACAAGGGCCGTATAGAAATAGTCCAACAAAAGGAGTATTATAAGGTTTTCCCAACCATTGATATGCTTGTCCTCCCCAGCAATTTCTAGAAATCAATACAAAATCCGTGTTCCTTAATCTATCCCGATCATTTTTTTGATAAAAGGAAGAGAATATTTTGCGGAATTTTCGCTTTATGAATATTTCCAATCGTTGCAACATCATATTCCACTTTTTCCTAAATACGATTGTAAAATTATGGTTGCGCTGATTTCATCTATCAATGCCTTGTTTTTCCGATGCTTCTTCTTTAGTCCGCCGTCAATCATAGTCTGGAAGGCCATTTTAGAGGTAAACCGCTCATCATGACGTTCTATTTCTATGGTAGGAAAAACTGTTTTCAGCTTTTCTACAAAAGGTTGAATGTACATTTCAGATTCTGATGCGGAATTATCCATTTGTTTAGGCTCCCCTACTACGATCAATGAAACGTGTTCCTTCTTAAAATAATCGGTCAAAAAAGAAAAAATGTTGGAAGTCTCTACAGTAGTAAGACCAAATGCAATCATCCGCATTTCATCCGTTACCGCCAAGCCAATTCGCTTAGTTCCATAATCAATTGCAAGAATCCTTCCCAAACTTAATTTTTGGCAAAAATAAAGGATAATTTGTTATATGTGCTTTTGCGAATGGTGAATTCATCTTCTTCAACTTATATTTGATAAAATTTTTGAAGAAAATGACAGAACTGAGAGCACATATTGAAAAAGCTTGGGATAACAGAGACCTATTAAAAGAGGCCGCTACCCAAGAACAAATTAGAAAAGTAATTAATTTATTGGATGTAGGCGAGCTTAGGTGTGCCGAACCAACAACCGATGGATGGCAGATTAACGAATGGGTCAAGAAGGCAGTGGTCATGTATTTTCCAATACAAAAAATGGAGACTTTGGAAGCCGGTATTTTTGAATACCATGATAAAATGCCATTGAAAAGAGGCTATGCCGAAAAAGGTATCCGTGTGGTGCCCAATGCCGTAGCAAGACATGGATCATATATTTCCGCAGGTACTATTTTAATGCCAAGTTATGTCAATATTGGTGCCTATGTAGATGAGGGTACTATGGTAGATACTTGGGCCACCGTTGGTAGTTGTGCACAAATAGGCAAAAACGTTCATTTAAGTGGTGGTGTTGGTATTGGTGGGGTTCTTGAACCATTACAGGCTGCTCCGGTAATCATTGAGGACAATGCCTTTATAGGTTCAAGGTGCATTGTCGTTGAAGGCGTACGTGTAGAAAAAGAGGCCGTATTGGGCGCAAATGTAGTATTGACCGCTTCTACAAAGATTATTGATGTAACCGGTGAAACACCCGTGGAAAGAAAAGGGTTGGTACCTGCACGATCTGTAGTTATTCCTGGAAGCTATACCAAAAAATTTCCGGCAGGAGAGTTTAATGTTCCCTGCGCGTTGATCATTGGGAAAAGAAAGGAAAGTACCAACAAAAAAACTTCACTTAATGAAGCGTTGAGAGAATATGATGTTGCTGTTTAAATAATCAACAACTATATATCACCTCTCCAATTACCTGATTACCAACGGATAATTGGAGAGGTTTGTTTTTACGCCATTTTGTTTTAAAATAAACGCAACCATTTAAAAAAATTGCCTCTATATTATATGTAGGAACAAGCAAATGCTATATAGGGAATTTGTAAGAATTTTAGTCGTTTACACAATTTTTTAATTCCTTTTTTGTTATAACTTTGTTCACTCCGGTTTGAGTAAACCTACCAATTTGGAAATTTATGGTTACCGCAAAAGAAAAACTTACAGCATTGATCATCACCTATAATGAAATGGGATACATTGAAAAATGTATAGAATCCGTTTCATTTGCAGATGAAATCATTGTTGTGGATTCTTTTAGTACGGATGGCACATATGAATTTTTAAAAAACCATCCAAAAGTAAAGGTAATACAGAACCCGTTTGAAAATTTCACAGCACAAAAATCATTTACTTTAAAACAGGCAACCAATGATTGGGTACTGTTTTTAGATGCAGATGAAATAGTGACCAGTGCATTGCAGCAGGAAATATTGACCACTATTTCCAGTAAAACGGAAATTTCCGCTTTTTGGTTCTACAGACAGTTCATGTTCAAAAATGAAAAGTTGAACTATAGCGGTTGGCAGACCGATAAGAATTTTCGTCTTTTTAGAAAAAGCAAGGTAAAATTTTCCGACTGCAAAATAGTCCATGAAACATTGGATGTGAATGGCACATCTGGTATTCTCAAGGAAAAATTAGTGCACTATTGCTATAAAAATTACGAGGATTACAAAGGCAAAATGCTTAAATATGGTCGCTTAAAGGCCATTGAGTCTTTCTACAAGGAAAAGCAATACAATTATGTAAAAATGGTATTGAAGACCGGATGGAAATTCTTTAACCACTACATTTTGCGCTTAGGAGTCCTAGATGGCAAAAAAGGGTTTATCATTTGCTATCTTAATGCTTTGGGCGTACTTGAACGTTACAAGGAACTAAAGCGATTGGAACAAAAGAATGAATTGGCCTATTACTTGGTAATGCCGTAGAACGTCCACACCCGTTTCTCTTTCTTGGTAGTATTCCGTATTCCTACGTTTTTTGCGATAGACTCTGGGGTTTTATATCCTCTTTTATGGTCTAGGTGCACACAAACTGCACTATAACGAAGTTGTTTGGATTTAATACCAAAATTAAAGAGACGTTCCCCCAACTCCCTATCTTGACCACCGTATTGCATACGCTCATCAAAGCCATTGACGTTTACAATATCCTTTTTCCACCCAGAAGAATTATGTCCGTTCCAACTGGCATTGGTAGGCGTTATCCAGTTTAATATTTTGGAAATAAACCCCTGAGCGGTCAGTTTATTGTTTTTAAAGGTTTGGGGTATACCTTTTTCCTTGAGCCAATGTATATTGAAACAACGTTGCTTTTCAATATCCTCTAGAGTGATTAGTTTTGAAATATTCATGGGAAGCATGTAATATCCCCCAGATATAAAATATCCTGGTTCCTTGTTGATATAATGAACCTGCACAAAATCTTCCCTAGGGATACAATCCCCATCGGTCATGATAATGTAATCCGCGGTACACGCCGTAACCGCTTTGTTTAAAATTCTTGATTTTTGGAAACCATCATCTTCTTGCCAAACATGAACAATAGGGTAATGCACCTTTTTGGACATTTCCGCGATGAGATTTTTTGTAGCCGGCCCGGAACCATCATCGGCAATAACGACCTCAAAATTTTTAAAGATCTGTTGTTCAAAGCCCCATAATACCTTTTTCAACCACTCTTCGGCATTATAGGTACTAACAATGATACTAATTTTAGGAATCTCCATGCTACTTGTAAATTACGGCAAAAATATAAAAGTCTTATCTATCTTTGATGCAGAAAAGACGGTCTAATTTTTAAAAGGACAAATTACAGCATTGTAAAATGAAGTTAAAAGAAATACCTGTATCAATTTACACCTCAGCCAAACTTTTAGCTATTTCCCCTTCTAGGATGAACAAGAAGGAAAAAGACCCTGTTCCCGTAATTGTTTCTTTGACTTCAATACCATCTAGATTAGGCACGCTCCATTTAACTATAAGGAGCCTACTGAATCAGAATAAAAGACCTAAAAAAATAGTGTTATGGTTGCACCAGTCCTTGAAAACGGAGATTCCCAAACGACTATCACGCTTAGAATCGGATATATTTGAAATAAAATATTCACATTTAACCTGCTCTCATCGCAAATTAATCCATAGTCTGGAACATTATCCCAACGAAACCATTGTTACGTGCGATGATGATATGATGTATAGAGAAAATTGGTTACAGTTGTTATATAAAGAACACAAGCTATATCCTAATGCCGTCATTGCAAACCAGACCAGATATATTACCTATAATGAAGAGGGACATGTACTACCTTATAAAAATTGGGTATATCCAAAACACAATTCTATCAATAGCACTGCAGTAATACCAATTGGAGCCGAGGGCGTACTATACCCTCCAAAAAGCCTTTCCGAGCAAGTAATGAATACAAGTCTATTTTTAAAACTTGCACCTAAGGCAGACGACCTGTGGTTTAAGGTAATGGCCGTACTTAATGAAACGCAGGCCAAATTGGCCGAAAATAGGACAAAAGCTCCCATACCTATTATGGGGTCACAAAAACAATCGCTTAAAAGATTAAATATTGGCGAGGATAAAAACAGGGTACAATGGCTGGCACTGACCCAGCATTTCAATATAGAACCAGAAATATTTCTTTAATCTACAATTTACAATGACAGAGGAAATCAACAAATGCATAGAAGTTTTGGAAAACGGTGGACTTATCCTTTACCCAACTGATACCGTTTGGGGTATTGGTTGTGATGCTACCAATGCGGAAGCCGTAAAGAAAGTATATGCCTTAAAAGAACGTGATGACAGTAAGGCATTAATATGTTTGGTAGGCAATGATGCCATGTTGGAAAAACATGTTGAAAAAGTTCCTGAACTTGCCTATGATATTATTGATTTGGCCACCAAACCGACAACTATTATTTATGATAGACCGCGTGGGGTCGCCAAAAACCTCATTGCACCGGACAATACATTGGCCATACGCGTTGCAACGGATAAATTCTGCCAATATCTTATTGGGAAATTTAAAAGACCTATCGTGTCTACCTCGGCCAATATTTCGGGTCGCCCCACACCAAAAAGTTTCCAAAATATAGAGGATGCCATTTTAAAAGGTGTGGACTATGTGGTAAATTTGCATAGAGAGAAACAGAATAGTTCCTCATCATCGATCATTAGATTATCTAATGATAATACCGTGAAGATCATTCGAGAATAAAGACATGCAAGAGAGCTATATAGATGCTTTAAAAAACCCTATTTTTCAAACTATATCCCAAGCCGCAGAGGAACTTGCGGTAGATTGCTATGTTATTGGCGGTTTTGTCAGGGATTATTTTTTAGACAGGGACATTTCAAAAGATATTGATGTCGTGGCCATTGGTAGCGGTATTAAACTTGCTGAAAAAGTAGCTTCAAAACTGAACGGCAATCCACAGGTCTCAGTGTTCAAAAATTTTGGAACGGCCATGATAAAAAGTGAGGGCATTGAACTGGAATTTGTTGGGGCCAGAAAAGAAAGCTATCAACGAGATAGCAGAAAGCCAATAGTAGAGGATGGGACTTTGCAGGACGATCAAAAAAGGCGCGACTTTACCATAAACGCATTGGCCCTCTCTTTGAACAAAGGTAATTACGGATTCCTTGTCGATCCATTTAACGGAATGGAGGATTTAGGGAACAAGATCATAAAAACGCCTTTAGCACCTGGCATAACCTATTCTGATGACCCGTTGCGCATGATGAGGGCCATAAGGTTTGCCACACAATTAAATTTTCAGATTGCCTTGCCCTCATTACAGGCGATCACTGAACATAAGGAACGAATTAAAATAGTATCCAATGAACGTATATTGGACGAGCTCCATAAAATCATGCTTTGTCCAAAACCTTCAGTAGGATTGTCACTGTTACATGAAACAGGGCTGTTACCCTATATTTTGCCTGAACTAACGGCATTACAGGGTATAGAAGAAATTGAGGGTCAAAAGCACAAAGATAATTTTTGGCACACATTAGAGGTCGTCGATAATATAGCTCAGGCTACGGATAATCTATGGTTACGATGGGCCGCCCTATTGCATGACATAGGAAAGGCACCAACCAAAAGGTTCCATAAAAAAATTGGTTGGACATTTCACGGGCATGAGTATGTGGGTTCCAAAATGGTTTACAAATTATTTAAGCGCCTAAGGATGCCCTTGAACGATAAAATGAAATTTGTTCAAAAAATGGTCCTGATGAGCTCAAGACCAATTGTACTATCAGAAGATTATGTTACGGATTCTGCCGTGCGCAGGCTTATTTTTGACGCCGGTGAACATGTAGAGGATTTAATGACACTATGTGAGGCGGATATAACCACCAAGAACCCAAAAAAACAACGTAAATACAGACAAAATTTTAAGGTCGTACGCCAAAAAATTGAAGAAGTAGAAGCTAGAGATCACGTAAGAAACTTTCAGCCACCAATAAGTGGAGAAGAAATCATGGCAACTTTTTCCTTAAAACCCTCAAAGGAAATTGGCATCATCAAGGAAGCAATCAAAGAAGCTATTTTGGAAGGAGAAATTTTAAATGAATATGAAGCGGCCAAAAAGTTTATGTATCTTAAGGGTAAAGAATTAGGACTAGAAATTTCAAAGTAGTATGGTCATTACGTTTAGAAGAATTGCAAAGATATCTTTAATCTTAGTTTATCTAGTAATTGTGGCCGGTGCAGTGGTTAGAATGACCGGTAGCGGCATGGGTTGTCCAGATTGGCCAAAATGTTTTGGTTTTTACATACCGCCAACAGAAGTTGAGGAATTACAATGGAAACCAAATAAATTCTTTGAAAAAGGTCAGGTAATCATTTGGCGCGAAACTTTACAGGTTGCGAAAGAATCCTTTACTACACAAAAAACGTTCAATCCAAACCATTGGGAATTGTACACCAAACATGATTATGCAGAATTTAATCCTTGGCATACTTGGATAGAATATATAAATAGATTGATAGGAGCGGTTGCAGGCCTGGCCACATTAATTTTGGCCATAGCATCCGTAAAATATTGGAAAAAGAAAAAACGTATTCCAATATTTGCTTGGTTGGTTGTCTTTGGTATGGCCTTTCAAGCATGGTTGGGTGCTACGGTGGTATACTCCGTTCTAGAACCGGTGAAGATTACGGTACATATGTTTATGGCCCTGGTCATTGTAGCTTTGTTACTCTATATTATATATTTGGCCAATACCGAAAACAAGCATATTTACTACGATAACAACACCCTATATCTATGCTTGTTTGCATTGGGCATTACCCTTGTTCAAATTATAATGGGTACACAAGTAAGACAATTTGTTGATGGGCAAATAGATATTTTTGGGTATGATGCCAAAAGTTCCTGGTTAAAGAATCCGGAACTTTTGTTTTACATACACCGATCTTTTTCCATTTTGGTAATCGCCACCAATATTTATTTGGCCTATAGGATCACTAAATTGAACTTGGGCCATATTAAAATATACTGGGTACTTTTCTTGTTATGCGTTGAGGTCCTTACCGGTATGGCAATGAATTATCTTAATTTTCCGGTTACCAGTCAGCCGCTTCATCTGGTCATTGCGTCCATTCTCTTTGGGGTGCAGTTTTACATTGTTTTAGATGCATTGATGCCTAGAAAAACTCCAAAACTTCGTAACTTTGCCCTCCCACAAAAAAAACAGTATGATTTATAAAATTCGTATAATTTTAGATGCTGATGACGATATTTTCCGAGATTTGGAAATAGAATCGCATAATTCATTAGAAGATTTTCATAACGCCATTACACAGGCGTTTGGATTTCTGGGCAATGAAATGGCTTCTTTTTATACCTGTGACGAAGATTGGAGACAAGACGAGGAAATAGCACTTTTTGACATGAGCGAATCTGGATCTAATGTAAGGTTGATGAACGAAACCTTTTTAGAGGATATCATGACAGAAAAGAGTCCAAAATTGATCTATGTCTATGATTTTATGAACATGTGGACATTTTTTGTTGAATTGGCCGATATTGAAGAAAAAGAAGACGGTAGGGCCTATCCCAATGTATTGTTTTCCTTTGGCGAATTGCCCGAAACACCACCAGAAAAAAAATTTGAGGCAGATGAAAGTGCCTTTGATTTTGATGATACCTTCGATAGTTATGACGACCTTGATTTCGATGAAAATTGGAACTAGGAACTTGTACAACTTTCACAAGTTTTAAAAGCAGAACAACCCTATAAACAAATACAATATATGATCAACTTATATGCAACCCAAATTGAAAGTATTTCTATTCATAGAGTTGGTAATAAAAATAAAAATGAGGGCATTTTCTTATCTGAGGAGCCTTTTAGACTTAATGATGAAACCACTGGTTTATTAAAGGAATATTTCTTTAAGCCTTTTCGTGAAAAGGAAGAAAACTATTATAAACTGGCCAATGAGGTAGATGTGGAGTTCAATGAGCTTCATAAGATTTCAAGTGCAATTTTTGCCGATCCTTCAACTGCGCACATAAATTCCAAAAAAATAGCCTCCTTACTTTTTGAACAATCCAACCACCCCCATATCAAGAGCGGAGAGGTTTATGTAGCTTATCTTACCGGTTTGCTTTTGGACAACAAAAAAGTAGATGCGTTGGGTATTTTCAAAAGTGAGCTTAAACATGATTTTATTCAGTTTGAGGAAAAAGATTCCAATTTGGATATCATTATACAACAAGGCATCAATATCAATAAATTGGATAAGGGTTGCTTAATTTTTAATGTCGATAAGGAAGAAGGTTATAAAGTATTGTCAGTGGACAGTAACAAATACGATACTAAATATTGGATAGAGAACTTTTTGGGTGTATACCCTTTGGCCGATGACAATTTCAAGACCAAAAACTACCTTAAGTTCTGCCAAAATTTTGCCAAGGATGTGGTCCTTCCCGCAGAGGACAAACAACAAGAAGTGTTGTTCATGAACCGTGCGGTTAACCATTTTGCAAAAAATGATTCTTTTGAAGAATCCTCTTTCCTGAACGAGGTCATGGAAAATCCGGAACTGATTCCGGAATTTAAGCACTATAAAACGGAAAAAGGTCCTAAATACAGTATAGAGGATGTTTCTAATTTTGACATTGCCAACAAAGCAGTTTCAGATGCCCGTAAAAAAATCAAGAATGTCATTAATTTAGATACCAATATTCAAATTAAATTGGATTTTATCAATCCTGAATCTGCAGAGAAATTCGTTGAAAAAGGATGGGATGAAGAAAGACAAATGTATTATTATTTGGTGTATTTCAACAAAGAACAGAAAAGTTAAATTGGTGCCTTTACTCAAATAAAGACCGCTATTCAATATATTATTGTATAGCGGTCTTTATTGTTTTTTAGAATTCAAGGTCATATCTTGATGTTGTTCTCCATTATCTGTTTTAAACTAACATCCTCATAATTTCTTCTCACAAAATTGAGTGCCAAATCCAATACTTCGCCCATAGTGGTACAGTTCTTAAAATCCATATCCATGGTCAGTTCCTCTATTTGGTCTCGCAACATCTTAATATTTTGATCGGTAGATATTACATCTGTTTTACATATGGCCCTAAGTTTCTTTATTCTGTTCCCTGAACTTAAGATACGTTTGGCCACCATGGAACGTTCTTCCAGTTTATATTGATCTACGGAATCCCTCGTTAATTTGTTCCTGACCAACTCTACCATTTTATAGTTCTCCTTAAAGAACTGTGGTCTATATATTTTTAGCTTTCCTTCAAAGCATTGTTGATCAAAGTCTATTGCCCGTATTTTGTATACTACATGATCAAAATCATGGGTTGGTACAATAACGTAATTGTATGACCGCATATCTCCCAACAGCCTTATCATGCACCGTTCGTTAAATTTTACGAACTCCTTGGCCAATTGGGCCTTTTCTGGCTCTGTACATTTGGGTAGCATTGTTTTTATAAACTCATCTCCGGGAATGCCTGCAATATGTTCCTCTATCAATGTATCCTTATATACTAAAAAGTTAAGGTTATAGGGAGATAGCATATGTTCTAGCTCCAACCCATAGATACGGGAAGCATCTGTCTTTTTAATATAGAAATAGGTGAAATTGTCGTTCAAAATATTCCTGATTTTTATCCGGAACGGTTTAGAATTACCAAAAGTGCAAAAATCGACTGCATCTACATTGAGGTATTGATTAATGTTATTACTACCATCGGAATGTAAAATGGAATAGACTTTTTTAAGGGAATCATCTATTTCCTTTCGATCATATTCAGAATAATATACCCTGATCCATAATGTATCCTCATCCTCATTGTCATATACTACTACAGAACCGGAAAAACGAAGAAGGTCTTCGTAAAAGATAGGAATTTCCGTTTTTCTGCTATAATGTTCCAAATAGCCATCCAGGGCCTCACTAACGGGATATGCCGGTTTCTTTTTAGACATTAAACGTTCTTCTGACATACTATTGATATAAATTACTAAGGTATAACTTGTAACAAAGTTAGGCTTTCTTCGTCAACTAGGTATATCAATCAAAAAACATCAACCTATTTTGAATTCTATACTGACCGTACACAACCTCACCAAAAAATTTGGGTCGCTTACAGCCGTTAAAGATTTATCGTTCACCATTGAGAAAGGTAACGTTTATGGTATTCTAGGCCCTAACGGTAGCGGAAAATCCACCACATTGGGCATTGTTTTAAATGTAGTGAATAGAACCAGTGGCGAATTTGCCTGGTTCAATGGCGCATTGTCAACTCACAATGCCCTGAAAAAAGTAGGTGCCATTATAGAACGACCCAACTTTTATCCCTATATGACCGCGGTACAGAACCTTAGACTGGTATGTAAAATAAAGGAAGTAAAAGAAGACAAAATCGAGGAGAAATTAGATCTGGTTGGCCTTTTGGACAGGAAAGACAGTAAGTTCAAAACTTTTTCCTTAGGAATGAAGCAACGTTTGGCCATAGCCTCTGCCCTACTTAATGACCCGGAGATACTAATATTGGACGAACCAACCAACGGTTTGGACCCACAGGGTATTCATCAAATTAGGGAAATTATAAAAACCATAGCCGCCCAAGGCACTACCATACTTTTAGCCTCCCATCTATTGGACGAAGTGGAAAAAGTCTGCAGTCATGTTATCATACTAAGAAAGGGTGTAAAATTATATTCTGGTAGGGTAGACAGTCTTCAGGCCAGTTTTGGCTTCTTTGAATTAAGGACGACCAACATGGACGCATTGACCGCATATTTAGAATCCAATTCTAATTTTGGGGAGGTTAAACACTTCAACGGATTGATAACAGCATTTCTAACCGCAGAGTTGGATGCACAGACATTGAACAAATTACTATTTGAAAACGGCATTGTGGTATCTCACCTTGTCAAGAGAAAAGAAAGTTTGGAAGAGCAGTTTTTACAACTAACCAAAAATGCAACCGCCTAATACACAACCAATGATACGTTTACTACAAATAGAATTTATAAAATTATGGAACAACAGGGCCAGCAAGGTACTGATCATTTCCTATTTTGCCCTATTGACTTCCATTGCGCTGTTTGCGGCCATAAAATTTGATATAGGTCCCGTACAGTTTCATTTGGCGGACCAAGGTATTTTCAACTTTCCCTATATATGGCATTTCAATACCTTCATAACCGCTTTTTTTAAATTGTTTTTAGCAATTGTTATTGTGAGTATGATGTCTAACGAATACAGCAATAAGACCATAAAACAGAATTTGATAGACGGCCTGTCCAAAAAAGAATTTATCCTGTCCAAATTTTTGACCGTAATTTCATTTTCACTGATATCCACAATATTCGTATTTGTAGTATCCTTAATATTGGGCTTGGTATATAGTGATTACAATGAGTTTGTAATCATAGTTACAGATTTAAAATTTCTTCCCATTTTCTTCATTAAACTCATGGGCTTTTTCTCATTCTGCCTCTTCTTGGGCATTTTGGTAAAGCGTTCCGCGTTTGCCTTGGGCTTCTTGATTTTATGGCAAGTTTTTGAAGGTATTTTTAGGGGAATTCTACGTTGGAAATTTTTTGATGAAGAAACCACGGATATCATTATGAATTTCTTTCCGCTACAATCAATGTTCAATCTTATAAAAGAGCCGTTCTCCAGATTGGGCGCTGTGCAATCCGTAGCCCACCAAATAGGTACCGAGGTTGCCCTGAATTATAACACCTACTGGTATGAAGTACTCATTGTACTGGTATGGACGGCATTGTTTGTGTATTTATCCTATGGCCTACTTAAAAAGCGTGACCTTTAATTTCAGTTCCTATATCGACCTTAAGACTTATTTAAACAGAATTGTAAAGACATAATTTTCTTTTTATAGTATATTGTAGTAATTACGAGCACGCTATGAAAACAAAACAGGACTTGGAACTATCCAGAATATTGGCTATGCCCTTATTTTTCCTGATGTTATGTATGAGCTCCTTATGTATTGCCCAAGAATGTCCTAAATTGTTAAGTCCATTGGATGGAGCTACCCAGGTAGATGTCAATACTACAATCAATTGGGAACCAATAACCGGGGTTCCGGGTTATATACTATCCATTGGTACCACCCCTGGCGGAACAGATCTCTTAAACAAAAAAAATGTTGGAGCATCCACTACCTATACGCCGCCTTTGGGACTTCCTGAAAATACAGAGGTATACGTAACCATATCGCTCTTTTTCTTTAATAGGCCTACCGTAGTGTGCGAAACGCAAAGATTTACAACTGCCCCATTAACCGAAATTCCACAGTGCACCAGCCTTCAGTTGCCTTTAAATAACGCAAACAACGTCAACCCTGCAACGAATATTATATGGGCGGCTTCACCAAACGCTACCGGATACAGAATAAGCATTGGTACTACAATGAATGGCAGGGAAATTATAGACAATCTGGATGTTGCAAATGCCTTGACCTATAACCCGGTCAATGATTTTCCGGCGGAAACGACCCTTTACATAACAATTTTACCCTACAACAGGTTGGGAACAACAATAAATTGCACCGCGTTCAACTTTATAACGGCGCCAGAAGCACAACTACCCAATTGTTCCAGTTTGATTACTCCTTTGGACGGAGAGACCAATGTACCCCTCAGCCCGTTTCTGGAATGGACCCCTGTTGAAAATGCTACCGGCTATAGGATAACTATTGGCACTTCTCCTTTTGACAGTAATATTTTAGACAATGCAATATTTTACAAAACGTCTACCGTAATTATTGATTTTGAACCCAACCGAACTTTCTTCGTAACCATTACTCCATTTAATCAAGCAGGTGATGCCCTTGGTTGCCTACAAGAAACCTTTTCCACTTTAATTGGATGTGGCCCCTATTATGATATGGTTTCAGGGGAACTGACCGTACTTAATCCAGAATTTACCCTTCCTGAAAAAATTGCGCTCTGCAGTAATACCTCCAATAATACCATTACTGCACCAATAAATGCAGATGGTTATAGATGGTACAAAGTGGAAGAGAATGGAAGGGAGACCTTGTTAAGCACGACCAAAGAAATTGTAATCCTAGAAGAGGGCAACTATGCCTTGGAGGCCTTCAATATTATTAATGATGCCAATAATACGTTTGAATGCGCCACAACTACCTATTTTGAAGTAGAAATTTCTGTCCAACCAACCATCAAGGATGTGGTGGTAACCCAACAAGCCAATTCTTTAAGCTATGAAATAATGACCGATAACGTGGGAGATTATGAATATAGTTTGGATAATGAGCAGGGACCTTATCAAGATATAAATTTATTCAGCGGACAGTCATTAGAGACACACATTGTGTATGTACGCGATAAAAATGGATGCGGTACATCATCTAGAATATTGGAATATGACCCTACAATCAATGGATTTCCTGAATTTTTTACACCAAATGGTGATGGAATCAATGATTTGTGGAACTATCTACCCGTATTAGAATTAGATAATGACAAGATTGCTACTGTTCATATTTTTGATAAGTATGGCAATCTGATCTTTATCTTTAACTCCGACTCCAATGGTTGGGACGGTTCATATAATGGCAAACAATTGCCTGAAGCAGATTATTGGTTTAAGGCCCAAATGTTCTCCAACAAAATATTCAAAGGCCATTTTTCATTGAAAAGGTAATATTATGAACAAAAAATACATTTTGTTTATTATTTACATAGGGTTTGGCCTCAATATGTCGCTTAGCTTGGCCCAAGAATGCCCTACAATGACTTCCCCTTTGGATGGTGACATCAATGTACCTTTGGACAACCTGATTACCTGGACAGAAGTAGACGGAATTATTGGGTATTTGGTTTCTTTGGGAACAACCCCTGGCGGAGGTGAAATTATCAATAGAAGGTCATCTGGACTGAATAATTATTATCAGCCGGAAATAGGCTTACCCGCCAATACACGTATCTACGTAACCATTAGTCTTTTTTTGCCCGATGCCCCTATCAAGGTATGCCCCTTAAAAGTTTTTGATACCGCATCTATTTCCGAACCTCCAAATTGTACCACATTGGCCTCTCCATTAAATGGCGAATCTGAAGTTAGGGTAGATACGAATATTAAATGGAACTATGCCTATGGAGCCACCAACTACAGCATATCAATTGGTGAAAGCCCAGGTAATTATAACATTATCGAAAACCACGAAACCGGAAACACTCTTTTTTACAGGGCAGACCAAAATTTTGCCTTAGATCAGACCATATATGTTAGGGTCGTTCCTCTTAATGAGTACGGTATGGCGCTCAACTGTACGGAAGAATCCTTTACTACGGGGGTGCCCACCGTTCAATGCAATTCCAATGACTTTCCTTCTATTTCCATACCGGACAGGATACCATTCTGTACATCCGCTCCAAGTGCTATTTACAAGGCCAATGATATCGCAAGGGGATACAGATGGTATAAAATAAATGAAAATGGCACTGAACAAGTCATATCCAATACGGCAAGTATGGAATATAACGAAGTAGGGTTCTACAGGTTGGAATTGTTCAATACCGTATCTGAATTTGGAGCCACTATAGAATGTCCGGTCAGTAAAATATTCGAAGTTGTCAATTCGGACATACCGGTAATTGAAAATGTTATAATTTCAAGGGATGCCGATCAATACCGGATAGAAGTCGTGGCAAAAAGTCCAACCCCCGTTGAATATTCATTGGAAAGTGCTGAATTTGGATTTCAGGATAGCCCTGTTTTTATAGGTATTGCCCCTGGAGACCGTATTGTATATGTTCGGGATAAACTAGGGTGTGGCATAAGTAAGCGACCCGTGGAAGAGAAATTGGAACCGAAGGATTTCCCGGCATTTTTTACGCCCAATGGAGATAACATTAATGATTATTGGAACATAACAGAGGAGAAGCGCAAAAAGGACCCTAACATTGAATATATTCATATTTTCGATAGGTATGGCAACTTATTGGCACAGGTAAATCCACAATCAAATGGATGGGACGGTACTTTTAATGGTAAGGATGCACCCGAGGCTGATTATTGGTTTAAGGCCCAAATGTTCTCCAACAAAATGATTAAGGGACATTTTAGCCTAAAACGTTAACCTAGACAAATTCAAATGAACTTAAAAAAATGGTTCCGTTGTACAAGTTCATTGGCTTTGTTATTTATGTACGCCTTAGTTGTTGCACAAAATGATTGCCCAGAGTTTACCTTTCCTTTAAATGGCGACACGGACATTGCCGTAAATGCTACATTTACATGGCCTCAAGTTATAGGATACAATGGTTATATATTGTCCATAGGTACCACTCCCCAAGGAAAGGATATCCTCAATGCAAAACCAATAGGAACGAATACGTTCTATACACCGCCAGTGGGTTTACCTGCCAACAGTCTGTTATACGCCACTTTAAGTCTTGTTCCATATGACGGACCTCCTATTGGCTGTCAGGAAATCTCGTTTACCACAATACCCGTAACCACCCCGCCAGATTGCTCCATTTTGGTGACACCGGATAATAATGCAGCCAGTGTAACTATTATAACGGATATTGAATGGGCATACGCACCCACGGCAACAGGTTACATTTTATCCATAGGTACGGAACCAAATGGTACGGATATCGTTAATGCCATGGACATGAAAAATACACTAAGCTACGATCCCCCAAATGATTTACCACAAAATGCAAATATTTATGTTACGGTAACTCCCTATAATGAACATGGTGCACCTACGGGCTGCATAGAGGAAGTTTTTACCACTAGTATGGATCTATATATCTGTGACCCCTATATAGATGATGTTACCGGAACATTTATATACCCTGCCCCACAAATTGAACTGCCCAATACGGTAGGTATATGTAGTGACGAACTACCATATAGAATTATGACCAATGACCTTGCGGACGGATTTAGATGGTACAAAACCAATAGTGGTAGTGAAGAGACCTTGTTGAGCCAATCAAGAAATGTTGATATTTTAGGCCCTGGCCGATATCGGCTAGAAGCCTTTAACGTAATTGAAACGGAAAATGGAACAATTGAATGCTCCAATTCCAAACTTTTTGATGTAGTATCCTCAGAACCAGCTACCATTATAAAAATCGATGTTTTAAACTTCACAAATAGCAAGGATATTACCATAGTTGCTACAGGAGGGGGGCAATATGAATACGCATTGGACGATAGTGATGGCCCCTACCAAGACTCCCCAATATTTACCGGGATTCCGTACGGCCAACATACGGCATATGTGCGGGATAAAAACGGTTGCGGCATTACCCAAAGAACAGTGGATAGGGATATTGACGCCAAAGATTTTCCATCCTTTTTTACGCCAAATGGTGACGGTATAAACGACTTCTGGCAGTTTATACAGCCCCCAGAAAATTTTGAATCTGTCATAGACCTCATTTTTATTTATGATCGGTATGGGAATTTTATACATCAAATTAACCCTAACGGCAAAGGATGGGATGGTCATTTTAACAACACCCCCCTACCGGAGACGGACTACTGGTTTAAGGCCACATTTATCAATCGGCAAGATATTTTAGGACATTTTTCCTTAAAGCGTTGAAAGAAATCCTTTAATAATACGTCTATTATAGTTCTTGACTTTTGTATTTTTAACTAAAGGATTGGTTTTACCATACCCCAAATACCACTCAATACCATAGTACAAGAATAGATAATTGGATAAAGGCGCAACGCCCCATTTAAAAGAGCACTTACATACATGAAATTTAAAGTAGTATCAGAATTTAAACCTACAGGTGATCAACCCAATGCCATTCAACAATTGGTAAAAGGCCTTAATGAGGAAGAAAAATTTCAGACGTTATTAGGGGTTACTGGTTCCGGAAAGACATTTACCGTGGCCAATGTAATCGAGCAAGTTCAAAAACCTACGTTGATATTGGCCCATAATAAGACATTGGCGGCACAATTATATTCTGAATTTAAACAATTTTTCCCAGATAATGCGGTAGAGTATTTTGTGTCATATTACGACTATTATCAACCAGAAGCCTTTATACCTACAAGCGGTGTTTACATAGAAAAGGATCTTTCCATCAATGAGGATATTGAAAAATTACGACTTAGTACCACCTCATCACTACTTTCAGGAAGGCGTGACGTTATTGTGATTGCCTCAGTATCTTGCCTATATGGTATTGGTAACCCAGTAGAATTTCAAAAAAATGTGATCTCAATAAAAAAAGACCAAGTCATTGCTAGGACCAAACTTATGCACCTATTGGTACAGTCTCTTTATTCCAGGACCATGGCAGATTTTAAAAATGGTAATTTTAGGGTAAAGGGCGATGTGGTAGATGTATTCCCAAGCTATGCGGACCACGCGTTCAGAATTCATTTTTTTGGCGATGAGATTGAAGAAATTGAAGCGTTTGACCCGTTCAACAATAATATTTTGGAAGTATATGACTCACTTACCATATATCCGGCCAACATGTTCGTTACTTCCAAGGATGTATTGCAGAATGCCATTCATCAAATACAGGACGACCTGGTAAAACAAATAGCATACTTTAAGGACATAGCAAAACCACTTGAGGCCAAAAGGTTGGAAGAACGTACTAATTTTGACCTAGAAATGATTCGTGAACTGGGATATTGTTCAGGAATTGAGAACTATTCAAGATATTTAGATGGCAGGGAGCCCGGCACAAGGCCTTTCTGTTTACTGGACTACTTCCCGGACGATTATCTAATGGTAATCGATGAAAGCCATGTTACTATACCACAGGTACATGCTATGTACGGGGGAGACCGATCAAGAAAGGTGAATTTGGTTGAATATGGATTTAGGCTACCCGCGGCAATGGATAACAGACCTTTAAAATTTGAGGAATTTGAAGCACTACAAAACCAAGTCTTATTTGTGAGTGCAACACCTGCGGACTATGAACTTCAATTAAGTCAAGGTGTATATGTGGAACAGGTGATCAGACCCACTGGATTATTGGACCCGATAATTGAGATCAGGCCCAGTTTAAATCAAATTGATGATTTGGTAGAGGAAATTCAACAACGGGTAGAAAAGGATGAACGTACCTTGGTTACAACATTGACCAAAAGAATGGCCGAGGAATTGGCAAAGTACTTAGACCGGATCAATGTTAGGTGTAGGTATATCCATAGTGATGTTGATACCCTGGAACGGGTAGAGATTATGCAAGATCTTAGAAAAGGTATTTTTGATGTACTGATCGGGGTCAATCTTTTACGTGAAGGTTTGGATCTTCCAGAGGTTTCTTTGGTGGCTATTTTGGATGCGGACAAGGAGGGTTTTCTACGCAGTAACCGATCATTGACACAGACGGTTGGTAGAGCCGCAAGGCACTTGAACGGTAAGGCAATAATGTATGCGGATACGATAACCCAAAGTATGCAAAAAACAATTGATGAGACAAATTACAGAAGGGAAAAACAAATAAAATATAACACCGAAAATAACCAAACCCCAACTGCCCTGAACAAAAGTT
Organism: Maribacter confluentis; assembly: GCF_030505015.1. NCBI lineage: Bacteria > Pseudomonadati > Bacteroidota > Flavobacteriia > Flavobacteriales > Flavobacteriaceae > Maribacter > Maribacter confluentis. The sequence continues at coordinate 3,503,405 of NZ_JAUKUC010000001.1, read as the reverse complement.
TGGACAATGTATTATCCAAAAATTCCGTCTCTACATATCACTTTATCAAAGAGGAATTACGTGCTGCAGAACCAGACCTGAATTATATGACAAAAGAGCAAGTGGAGAAGATGATCAAGGACAAAAGAAAGGCAATGGAAAAAGCCGCAAAAGAACTTGATTTTATGCAAGCGGCAAAGTTAAGGGATGAGATAAAAGCATTACAAAACCAAGATGATTAGAAAAAAAACAATAAAAATCCAAAATTTTAAAATTACAATTAAAAACTTTATATAATACTATTCAACAAACTGGTAAACAATTAATTAATGTGATTTTTTAGACAAGACTAAAACACTTATTTACAGATAAAATATGAAAAAATGGGTTATAATTTGCGGTATGGCACTCAGCTATTTCAATGTGTTTTATTGTAATGGCCAGACCCTTGAAAATGACCGAATAAAATCGCTTACCAGTCAAAAATTCTACGTAGCGATTACTAATTTACACCATTTTTTGAGACTACAAAACAATGGAAATTTTCCGGAACAGATACAGACAAATTTACATTGGTGCGATAGTGTTTTTACCGCTTTAAATTTTGAAACCAGGATTATAAAATCGCCAGGTGCACCCCTACTCTTCGCCGAGAAAAAATCCACCAAAAACACAAAATCAATTCTCTTCTATTTGCAGATAGATGGTCAACCTGTAGACCCTAAAGAGTGGTCCCAAAGTAACCCTTTTGAACCTACAATCAAAGAATTTAAAAATGGAGAGTGGAATACGTTGAATTTTGAAAAAGCGCATAAATTCATAAAAGATGATTACAGAATTTTTGCACGTTCCGCATCAGACTCCAAAGGTCCGGCCATGGCCTTGATTACCGCTTTACAAATTCTTAAGGAACAAGACATAAACCCTGAATACGATATTAAGGTCATTATGGATTTTCAGGAGGAATTAGGTTCGCCGGATTTACCATACGCCGTTAATGAACATAAGGAACTATTACAATCAGACATGCTCCTAATTATGGATGGCACAAGACACCTTTCCAATTTACCTACATTAACGTATGGTGCTCGGGGAATTGTTACGGCAAGCATTAAGGTATTTGGACCAAATTACGCTTTGCACAGTGGTCAATACGGCAACTATGCTCCAAATCCTGTATTTGAAGCCGCAAGATTGATCAGCAGCTTTAAGGATGAAAACGGACGTGTTTTGATAAAAGACTTTTATAAGGGTGTACATTTAATGGAAAAGGAAAAAAAATCACTTTCATCTGTGCCTGAAAACAATATAAGTCTAAACAACAGACTGGGTATAGCCACTCCAGAAAAAGTTGGCTCCACCTATCAAGAAGCCTTACAATACCCTTCACTGAACATTAGGGGCCTAAGAGCTGGGTGGACAGGAAAGGAAGTACGTACCATTATTCCGGAAGATGTACATATTGAAATTGACATAAGACTTGTACCGGAAACACCTGCAGAAAGACAGCTTGCTCTTCTTAAGAGCCATATTTTATCAAAAGGATATCATTTGGTAGATTCCTTGCCCACAAACGAAGAACGCGCACAATTTAAAAAACTGGCATCCTTCAATTACAGAATAGGCTCCAAACCATTTAGGACAGATATAGATTCACCTATAGGCACATTTTTAAATAAGGCCCTTACAAGGATTTTTGGTGATCGGATAATCAACATGAGAACAACTGGCGGATCACAGCCTATTGCACCCTTTATCACCACTTTGAACATCCCTGCTGTTTCCGTTAGGATTCCAAACCCGGACAATAACATTCATGGGCCAAATGAAAACCTAAGAATAGGAAACTACAAAGAAGGTATCTGGACCTGCCTAGCTATTCTTACCCAACCCCTTCCATAAAAAAAGTGCTTTGATTGCTCAAAGCACCTTTCAACTAAACACTAACCAACCTAAATTATAAGGCACACCTTATTTTAACTCGATCATTCGTTTTGGTTTCGGTAAAGCCTCTTCCTTTTTAGGAAGGTTAAATTTTAAGATACCACCCTCATATGTAGCATCAACCTTATCCGTAGCTACAGTTTCAGGAAGAGTAAACGATCTTTTAAAAGAGGAAATAGTAAATTCCCTTCTTGTATAATTTTCATTCGATTCATTCTTTTCTTCCTTAATTTCAGAAGATATGGTTAGAATAGAATCATCTAATTCTACCGTAAAATCTTTTTTGTCCCTACCGGGCACAAAAAGCTCCAATTCAAAATTATCTTCATTTTCCTTGATATTAACAGCAGGCATTGCCGTTCTTACATTCTGTGTTCCACCAAACCAATCTGGTCTAAAAATTTCATTCATTAATGCAGGAAACAAAACATCATTTCTTTTTACTAAACTCATTATTGTATATTTTAAATTAATATTCCTTTTATTAAACAATAGGTTATAAGCAAAGCACATACCAGAGCATTTTTTATGACATTTTGACACATATTGCCTTGATACGGTAGACACTTTGACATGTATTTGTTAATTATGAGCTTCTAATTTCTTGGAAAGAGTTATTTTACTGCAACAAGCTTCACTAGTTTTACCTTTTATTAATTTATATGGACAAACTTTCCAACCTTCTTTTTAAGATTCGAAGTAAAATAGCCTTTTTCCCTACTATTATTTCATTGGCCGGATTAGTAATGGCCTTTGCCATGATATATGTTGAAAAGTTGGGGATTTCTGACTATTTAATGAACGTTGCACCTAGTTTGGTCATAGATGATACAGATACGGCCAAAACAATACTAAGCACATTAATAGCGGGGCTCATATCATTAACGGTCTTTAGCTTTTCTATGGTTATGTTATTGTTGAGCCAGGCATCCAGTAATTTTTCACCTCGGGTTTTACCAGGCATAATATCAAATCAAACAAACCAAATAGTTCTAGGGCAATATATTGCGACCATCCTTTATAACATTTTTATCCTTATCTCTTTGGAGCCTAAAGAAAATGAATACCAAACACCCGGATTTTCAGTATTGCTGGGAATTATTCTCGCTGTCCTTTGTTTGGCATCATTCATATATTTTATCCATCATATTTCACAATCAATACAAGTAGGAAACATACTTACCAATATTCATGCAAGGACAAAATCTGCATTGGAAAGTATGCTCAAAACACAAAAAAATCAAAGCAATGAATTTCCCGATACCCATACTTGGACTGGCCATAAAATATACAAAACCGGATATTTTTACGGAATTCTGAACGATGACCTGTTGGAACTTTGCAAAAAATACGATACAAAAATCTACATACATTTGTTCAAGGGTCAATATATATTAGATGGCACAAAAGCCTTTTACACTAAAAACAACCTTGATGAGGATGCCTTGGATGCGATTACCAATACCTTGCTTTTTAGCAACGAAGAACTGGCAGGAGATAATTATGTATATGGTTTTAGGCAATTATCGGAAATTGGCATTAAGGCTATGTCTCCTGGTATAAACGATCCAGGAACCGCCTTGAACACGATCGATTATTTAACTTCCCTTTTCCTTGAGCTTACTAAAAAATGGGAATTTGAGTTTATCACAAGTGATGATGGTAATAATTGGGTAAAGATAAAATGTGCCAAGTTCTCAGAAATATTATATAACGTAATGGCCACATACCGCCTGTATTGTAAACATGATATTACGGTAGTACGCAAATTAATGCAAATGCTACGGACGCTAGCCAATTTTTCTGCTAACGATTCCCATCATAAAATTATTGAGCTAGAAATAGAACAATTGACAAAAGATGCCGAGAAAGGCATTAAGAATGAAAGGGACCTAAGTAAAATGGATGCGGACTTTATTAGTTGGTCCTAGTTATAGTGCGATTTAAATATAGTAATCAAAACATCTGGCGGAACTATTTTATTGGGATATTGATGCATAATCATCAGCACTTGTTGAATTGCACCCGGGGGTAATCCCATTTTTAAGCCAATATCATGTAATTTTTTAACCTCGGTAATATCTTGTTGATGATCCACATTCATCAACAAAACCAAGCGATGAAATTGAATTATACGTTCCGCTTGGGATTTAGGAAGAATATGCTCTACCCTTTCCTTGAACAAACGATCAAAGGTTTCTTTGGTAATATTTAACCGTTGCGCCACCATAAATAAAAAATCATATTCCATCCTCCTTATTTCATTGTCCACCTTTGCAAACTCGATCATTTCCGATAATATACTTAGCTTCTCTTTTTCTGTTGGCATAATCGCAATTACTTGATTTTCATAATAATAACTAAAAATTGAATACTATATTTCAAAAACACGTTAAATCTTGAACATTGGAAAACCATAAAAACATATAAAGGGTAGTTCATTAATTCTTTATTGCGACCAAAAAATTAACTCAAAAAATAATAATACCGGCCATGGGTTGTACTTCATGACCGATATTACATTCACCGCACTCCCTATTTGCTTACGATATTCTCTTTCAATACAATAAAATCTGATCTTCTATTTACCAAGTGCTCCTGTTCTGAACATTTAACACCATTACTGCATTCATTGATCAACATGGTCTCCCCGTAGCCTGTAGCACTCAATATCCTGTATTGGGCAATTCCTTGGGCAATTAAATATTGCCTGGTAGATTTTGCCCTATCATCAGATAAACGCAGGTTATAACTGTCCGATCCACGGGAGTCTGTATGCGATTCTATCTTAATTCTTATATCAGGAAATTGCTGCATGGCAAATAGCACCTTTTTCAATTCTATCTCAGCCCTTGCCGTTATGGTAGATTTGTCATAGTCAAAGTAAATGGGATCTACCTTTATTTTCTCAACGGCCCCATCTTTTTCTATGATATCATCATAAGGTGTTAAGTATACCAGATTATCGGTAGATGGTGGTTGTGGCTTATCTGTAGTTATGACAGACACCTGTTGCTTTGAGAATCTTTCCTTAAAAAATACCATTTTATTATCCCGATTACAGGGGAGTTCTATTTCATAAAAACCACGTTCATCGGTCAACAGAATTTCTATAAGTCCGTCAGTAGGATTCTTTACTTCAATATTGGCAAAAGGTACAGGTTCATTGGTAATTTTATTCAACACCTGACCGGAATAGACTAGGCAATGGCTAGGATCAATTTTTTTAAATGCATATATGTCATCATCACCAACACCGCCCATTCTATTAGAAGCAAAATAACCACTATCAAAATCCTCATTTATGATCAAGGAGAAATCATCCATATTACTATTAAAAGGTTTGCCCATATTCACCGGTAAGGAGTATTCATCCTTAGGGATGATCTTTGACTTAAACACATCCAATCCGCCTAAACCATAGTGCCCGTCAGAAGAAAAGTACAACACATCGTTCACTACATACGGAAACATCTCCCTACCCTTGGTATTGATAGCAGGTCCCAAGTTTTTTGGAGGAGACACCACGGTACCATCGCTATCCAAGGACACCACATAAATATCTGACCCGCCATAACCCCCAGGCATGTTAGAGGTAAAGTATAATTTTTTTCCATTGGAACTTAAGGCCGGATGCCCACATGAATAATCCTTATCGTTGATAGAGAGGGATTGTATATCTTCTATATCCCCGTTATACAAATTACCCATAACGATCTGCATATTGGATAGCCCATCATTATTGGCCTGTAACTTACCCTTTTTATAATAGTTACGGGTTAAGTAAATACGGCTCATATCTTTGGTTACGGTAACAGATGCATCATGAAAATCTGACATTCTATTGGCCGCGAATTTTTCAGGAACAAAACCAGGGTCTTGCGGAACGGTCATAAAAAGATCTAAATAAGGCTGATTGTTCCAAGGATAAATTTTGCCCCCAGCGGTTATAGAATCACGGGTACTGGAAAACACAATGGAACCATCCCTATAAAAAGCGGGCGAAAAATCAGATTTTGGACTATTGAAACCTAAAGTATCCATTTGAAATCTTGCATCGGTCAACAGTAAACTATCCAAATGTTGACGTTGCGCCAATATCATTTGCAACCGACCTTCATCTTTATAATAGTCAAGCAGTACCTCATCTGCCCTTTCTTGATTATGGCTGGCCTTTAAACATTGAACAAGTTTAATAATATTGTTCTCCCCTATTTCATTTCCTTTTTGCACATATAGTTTGGAGTACCATTTTTCCGCATTGGTATAGTCACCTATATTAAAATAACTATCTGCCAAATTTTGAAGTACGTGGTCATCTATACGCTTGTCCTTATTGGCAATTTCCGCATAAAGCTCAATAGCCTTATTGAATTTAAAGTTCTTAAAAAATTCATCAGCACGGGATTCTTTGGTCTGACCCTGCATTACCATACATGCGCACAACATGATATATATATATCGTAATTTTATTTTCATAATTATAGGATTAAAAGAATCTTGGTGACAATGCCCTTTTTTTCAAGCCGTCTAGATTGTAGGTTAGTATAATTTCATGAGAACCATCGTTATAGTTTTCCAGGCCAGTGACCGAATAATCATACGCATAGCCCAAAAAGAAATTATCGGTAATATGGAATCCCGCCAAAGCACTAATGGCATCATCATACCTATAGGCCAAACCTAGACTTAGACGTTCACGCAAAAGAAAATTGGCGGAAACATCTACGGACAAAGGCGCCCCGGAAACTATTTTGGCCAATATGGCAGGTTTAAACTTAACGGATTCACTGATATCAAACACATAACCGGACATTAGGAAATACTGACTCTTTCTTTCCGTTACCGTGTTATCATCATCTTTATAAATACGGGAGTTAAGCAAGTTATTGCTTGATATGCCTACATACCATTTAGAACCAAAATAAAATGCCCCCGCCCCAACAATAGGCCTAGTCTCACTAAGATTTTCTTGAAATACGGGATCTAATTCATTGGAAAAATTTCCTTTGGAATAATCTATATTGAAAAAATCCAACCCGGCGTTTAATCCAAATGACAAAGTGGTCGTCTCCCCGGTTTTAATGTGGTAGGCAAAATTTGCATTGACCTCCACGTTGTTAGACGCTCCCAAATTATCGTTCAGAACGGTCAATCCAACACCAATCCTATCCTTGACCAGTCCATGGGCAGAAAAGCTTTGGGTTTCCGGTGAACCATCTATACCCACCCACTGTGACCTATAGAGTAAGCTTGCGGCCAATTTACCTTGAGTACCCGTATAACCGGGGTTCAAGGTTTGGGTATTGTACATATATTGAGTGTATTGTGGCCGTTGCTGCCCTCTGACCACTGTGGTCGTCAGGAACAACAAGCAGGCAAAAGATGCTATAATCGTTATATAATTCTTCATGTGATTAATCGTTTTTGGTTTTGAGATATTTAAATGTGTTCAAGATTACCTGGCAAGTTGCAACCAACCAACCAAATCACGGTTTAGTTCAGGTATGTTCACTACATAATAATAAGTACCGGCCGGTAAATGTTCCCCAGCTCCAATTACTCCATTAACATTGGCTATACCATCCCAATTATTTTGGTAATCTTGGGTCTCAAAGACCAAGTTCCCGTTCCTGTTATAGATCTGTAGGGTATTGGCATAGTCCGTTATACATTCAATCTCAAAAAAATCGTTGTATCCATCTGCGTTTGGTGAAAATTCATTGAATACCTCAAGACAAAATTCCGCTCCTAGTACCTCACCACAACTCTTGGTAGCAATTTCCTGTGTCATGGAAGTATTTTCCGCACAACCCTTAGCGCTTGTAAAGGATACTTGTATAGATGTATTCTCCAAGCTGGTCCATGTTACGGTTACATAATCATCCGTTGCGGCTCCCCCATCGGTAATCGTTCCGCCATTTACGGCCCATATATAATTTTCCTGACCGCTTACTGTGGTATAGGTATATGAACGCTCCATACATGCATCTATAAGCTCACCGTTCAATACTATGGAAGTGTCCTCAAAAACAGTTGCATTAATTTGAAGCCTGTCTTCGCTTTCACAGCCATTCTCTATACTTGATACGTAGTAATCCCCACTTACAAGAGGATCCGTTGGATCGAGCATAGTACCGTTTTCAGGACTATCATAGAAAACAACGTTGTCCTGATCCACTTCTAAGTCACCAATTACCGGATTTGTATTCTCACAAAAAGTCTGAGCATCATTTGTTGTAGTTGGTGCATCTACCGTAATAATCGATACCGCAATCCCTATTCTTGCATAGACGGATATAGGAATATTCAATAATCCCATATAATATACTTGGCCATCTACCAATGGGGTATCCATACCCAATACCCTACCTCCTACCAATGCATTGAACAATACGCCATCTACCAAGGACAATTCCAAATCCAATAAGGTAGGATTGTCCGAAGCACAAAATACTTGTACTACATTGCCCAGTGGCAATTCTGGAATTGGTAAGGGTAATTGGTATGAAGAATTACAACCTCCTGATGATATGGTCAATTCTACTTCTTGGTCCGCATCCAAAAGAACATCCAAGCCATTTACCGCTACACTATATTCCAAATTTTGGTCTAATGTACCTATGTATTCAGTGCCGTTCACTTGCAAGGTCAACTCATCTCCTTGAGCCACATCCCCAGTAACCGAACCTTCTAATTCAATACCGGAATTTTCTGTATTGATGTCGTATACATCCTGTAAACTTATGACCGTTTCCAAGGTGGGTACTGCCGTAAAGTTAGAATCCATTAATGTTACGGCCACTTCCTTTGGTTCACCATTTTCATTATCACAGCCAGCAACCGCACGCTCCAATCCTACATAAAAATTATAAGGGGAGTTGATATCGCTCAAACCACTAATGGTCAATGTACCGGAATCTGAAACGGCATAGGAAACATTGCCTACTACCAAACCATCGACAATAGGGTTGGTTTTATTTTCATCAAAATACCACTGATACGAACCACTTATTGCACTAGACGGAACAAGAACCACGTCACTGGAGCTACATATCGGGCCATCTGCACCGAATACATTAATATCGTCTGCGGTAGGTCTATCCAATACATTGATATTGATGGTTGCCTTTGCGGTTTCCAGCAAACAGCCTATTCTACCCACTGCCACGTAAAATGTGGTGTCCGCATTAAGTATACCGGTATCGAACGACGCACCGGATTCTACGGTGTCCAAGAGGTTACCCCCTGTCAAGGCATCGTACCATCTAATTTCCAAATCAACATTATTCTCCAATGTGGCCAAAATATCCACACTTGTACCCGAACAAATAGAGATTTCTTGGGAATCAATTGTTATATCGTTTGCGCTGGATAAGTTTAAAAGTTCGGAAATAAAGTCGACCGTATTGAGCAAAAGACTGGCTTCCAAACCTGTTTCGGTTGCGGTAACAGTTACCTCCCTTAAATCTCCCGGGGCATTTTCACAAAAGGCACTTTCTTCAATTAAGCGGGCATAAACGCTGAACGTATCAAAGTTTTCCTGTAAGCCAGTAATATCAAGTATTCCATTAGAACCTATGGTATATGTAACACCATTGACCACTTCCCCATTGGTTATTTCATTTGACGCTCCTGCGTCTAAAAACCATTTGAACGCACCCGCAATAGTACTGGTAGGCGTTAAGGTCAACGTACCTATTTCGCAAATACCGTCATTGGTAATTTCTACATTAATATCATCTGCAGTAGGAACCGAAACAACATTAACCACCACTTCTAACAATGATGATAAATCCGTACAACCTTTATCACGTGCTGCAACAAAATATGTAGTTGTCTCCGATAAATTTGTTGGTACAAAAGGTTCTCCGGAATCAAGAACTTGCAGTTGCGCCCCATCTTCACTGAACCAAACCAGTTCCTCGTTAAGTTCATCTGAGGCCAAGGCTACTAAATTGGCATCTGTACCTGCGCAAATAGTAGTATTGGTCATGTTGGTATCCAATGTTGGTTCAGCCGGCGCCTTTCTAATATCATAGATACGAATACGTTGATCTAAACCAATACCCACTAAAGAACTTAATTCCAAGGTCAACCTATCTATAGGAACACCTGGAGCAATTGGAACATCTACCCTGCCATTTTCTGCCAATAGCCCCAGAAGGTCTAGATTAAGTAAATTATTGGCATCTTCCTGAAAAACTGCGGCTGAAGATCCATTATTTGCCCTTATCTCAATATTGTTCAATAAACCAACTTGTAATAATGAGGGATCAACACCCAAGGTGATATAGAATACATCATCCGCATTTGAAACCGTATCAAAATAAAAAGTTTGAGATAGTGAGGCAGCAACGCCCACAATTCCAAATCCCATCTCAGCATAGGTGTCGCTAGTGTCATCTATTGCCAGTTCCGGATTACTTACCCCTGCCCCACTAAGCTGTAGAAGATCCAAGGTTATACCCGTACCATCAAAAGAAGTATAGGCAGCGTTTAAACAATTGCCTAAGGTTGTGTTATCCATAAAAGCGCCAAAAACATCCAGGGATTTTTCAGAACCCAGCCCAGCTAAGGAACCTGTTCTATTGGTAAAACGAATTCTATTATAGGCTGAAATAGGTGAAATGGACAAAAAGTATTCGCCGTTTTCATTAGTAACAACCCGCATTTGATCTGTGGTAAAAGCACTACTTAAAGCGGAATCATTGGTTAGAATTACGGTGTTGTCGTTTTTAACCTCAACGCTAAATTCCTGATTTCCCAAAATTACAACCCCAACAACATCGGCCAACAGCCCGCCCAAGTTTCCCCCTAACAAGAATGGCAGTAGTTCATCTTCGGTATCTAAACGTACATAACTGGTCTGTAGCGCCGGAATCTCGTTGGCATACTCCAGTTCCAGGTGTCCAGAATAGGCTCCTAAACCTAGGACTAGGCCAGAATTGGCTCTGATGGTGGCGTGTGTAGAAAGGTCATCATCAATTGCCCTGTTCGAGAAATCAACTTGAGATTCACTACTGATGGTCTGGGCAAACTGTTGTTGTCCAAAGGCAACTTCCGCACCTATCAACATGCTGATTAGTGCAAGGATCAGTAGAAAACTATTTGGGTAATTTTTTTCCATATCGCTATATTTATAAGAATTTTCTTACAAATATAACGTGGAGATATTTATTTGATTTTATTTCGAATTGTCTTTACGATATCCTGAAGATAAACGTCGATAAAGTGTATAACAATATCGACAAAATACACTTCACATCAAAATATTACGAATTTTACTAATTAATTGCACTATGATTAACTAAAACTCAATATAAAGCTTTAAAAATCAGAAATCTACATTAAGCTTTAAAATGGGACAAAGTAAAAAAAGGTATAATCTTATTTAATAAAGACTTGTGTAAAATAAATCATACCGTTTGCATCTGCATAGACAGAGATGGCCGTGGCATCAAAATCGCCCTCTATATTCTTAAGGTGGCTTGGGCTATTCAACCAAGCTTCAAAGACACCTTGCGCAGTGGCAAAGTTCCTCCCTACGTTTTCAGATACCTTGACCGCGTTGAATTCCTCAGAAAGCGCAGATGATCTTTGAGCAAAATTATCATGGCTTATCTCTTCCTTTGAAATCATGTATAAATTGTGTTCCGTAGTATAGGCTTGGGCACGGGTGTCATAGGATAAGGAAGAAAGTCCCAATTCTATCCTGTAATCGTTAACTAGTTCAAATATCTCCAATTCCATTTCGCTATTGGAAACGATCAACGCTGTGGAATTGATCTGCTCATCAACAAGCTCTTCCTTACTACATGAGCTGGTCATCACTAATATCAACATTAAGAACAGTATTGGAAATTTCATTTTAACTTGCTTTATCATTAATTACACTGTAAAGTTAGGTGTGATATAAAGCTTGTTTGGAGAAACTTCGTGCAATGGACATTAAGTGTCGCTAAGAGGTTAATTCCTATGGATACTGTAGTATTTAACCGTCAACATATAAAAAGTTAATCGGATTTTTTGACCGTTAATCTGCTGTAGAAGTTAGGCGTATTATTTTCGTAGATGAAATATAGTAGAAATTATTAAAGACGATATTCTGTATAACGCCATAAAGGATGTAGTAAAAGAAAATAAGCATTTTAAAAGTCCCAAAGGCCTAAAATAAAACGGGACAGAAATCATACTAATAAAATAGCGTATTATTTAATGAAAACTTGCGTAAAGTAAATCATACCGTTTGCATCTGCATAGGCAGAGATGGCCGTGGCATCAAAATCGCCCTCTATATTCTTAAGGTGGCTTGGGCTATTCAACCAAGCTTCAAAGACACCTTGCGCAGTGGCAAAGTTCCTCCCTACGTTTTCAGATACCTTGACCGCGTTGAATTCCTCAGAAAGCGCAGATGATCTTTGAGCAAAATTATCATGGCTTATCTCTTCCTTTGAAATCATGTATAGATTGTGTTCCGTAGTATAGGCTTGGGCACGGGTGTCATAGGATAAGGAAGAAAGTCCCAATTCTATCCTGTAATCGTTAACTAGTTCAAATATCTCGAGTTCCATTTCGCTATTGGAAACGATCAACGCCGTGGAATTGATTGGCTCATCAACAAGCTCTTCTTTACTACATGAGCTGGTCATCACTAATATCAACATTAAGAACAGTATTGGAAATTTCATTTTAACTTGCTTTATCATTAATTACACCGCAAAGTTAGGTTCGGTATAAAGTAGGTTTAGTGAAACTTCGTGCAACGGACAATAAGTGTCGATAAGAAGTAAATTCTTATAGATAGTGTAGTATTAAACGTTCATACTTAAAATTGCTAATCGGATTTATTGGTAGTTAATCGGGTTTCAAAGTAAGAAGTAGGTATTATAAATGCACAGAGTTAAAATGAACGTCAAAAATGACTTTTGTTTCTTTAAAAGTTGAATAACTTACTATGGTAATTTAAGAGTACATAAATTTATAATACCTTGCACAACTAAATCTTCAAAGTATGACCAACAATGATATTTTTAAAAAATTAAGAGTTGCATTAAAATTTAGGGACGATGATATTGTAGAAATTCTTCAATTAGTAGATTTCAAAATTTCAAAAAGTGAACTTGGGGCTTTTTTCAGAAAAGAAGATCATCCTAACTATATGGAATGTGGAGACCAAGTGCTGCGCAATTTTTTAAATGGCCTGGTAATCCACTTAAGGGGCACTAAAGAAAATCCAAAGATACCGGGAGAGGTTTTATTGGCAATGTCCTCATCAACCAACAAGCCCGTAAAGAAATTCAATACAAGGGAAGATTTTAAAACAAAGCAACTTAAAAAGGTGGACAAAAGCATTGACCAAGTAAAGTATAAAAACAAAAAAAAATCCTGAAACGTTGTCTTGTTTCAGGATTTTAGCTTCTTAAATAGGTGGTTTACGCCTTTATACGAACTGGTATAGTGTAAATTTTACCTTCTTCAACTTTGCTCAAATCTACTTTTTTGTAATTCAAGCTATTTTTCACAAATCGCTCCATTCTTTCATATTGACTATCTACGGACAATACGACGATTTCGCCTTCGCTGTTTAATGTAAAACGAACTTGGGCAGTTAGGTCAGAATCAATTTCCGAAAAATTGTTGTTGGCCAACATCACTGAAATCTGTGAAGAAAGACTTTTGGCAGGACCGATATCCGTGTTATCGTTTGCCATTACATTACCTGTTGCGAATAAAACTGCTGCTACTACTACTAAACTTAATTTTCTCATGACTTTTTGTTTTTTTCCCTGGAATATCCAAAGAATGATTAATAATTGATTGATGATGTTATATTATAAAGACGATAATACATTTAGTTTGTTACGGCAAAAAATCATTTTAACAATTTTTTAAAATTTCAAATCTGTTTCAACTTTTTACTTAAACTCAAATTACATCCGTAAATATTGGGGAAATACTAATTTAAACCCTCATAATTCATGAATTCCTAATATTTAAATAAAATTGAATTTAACGTCAATTTCACATTTGCTGTATATAATGGTATTGAATAAAAGGAACTGAATAAGGATATTCAAAAATTTTGGACAAAAAAAAAGACCATCTAATTGATGGCCTTTTTCAATATAAACTAAAATCAGGTAATTTTATTCAGCTAATACTTCCTTAACCTTATCCGCAGCTTCTTGGAATTGTACGGCAGAATGAACAGCTAGGCCAGAATTATCAATAATCTCTTTGGCCAATTCTGCATTGGTTCCCTGTAACCTTACAATAATTGGCACTTTCATGGCATCTCCCATATTCTTGTAAGCATCTACTACACCTTGGGCTACACGGTCGCAACGTACTATACCTCCAAATATATTGATTAATATTGCTTTTACGTTTGGATCTTTTAAGATAATCCTGAAAGCCTCCTCCACTCTTTTGGCATCTGCGGTACCGCCTACGTCCAAAAAGTTTGCAGGCTCACCACCGGCCATTTTAATTAAATCCATTGTTGCCATTGCAAGACCGGCACCGTTCACCATACAACCTACGTTACCATCAAGGTCTACATAATTAAGACCTACTTCCCTTGCTTCTACTTCAATAGGGTTCTCTTCCCTTAAATCGCGCATTTCAGCATATTGCTTCCTGCGGTAAAGTGCATTATCATCAATAGAAACCTTAGCATCTACCGCCATAATCAAATCATCAGATGTTTTAAGAACAGGATTGATCTCAAACATACTTGAATCACTTTCTACATATGCTTTATACAATGCAGCTACAAACTTTGTCATCTCTTTAAAAGCAGTACCGGAAAGTCCAAGGTTAAAAGCTATCTTTCTTGCCTGAAACCCTAGTAACCCCGTTGCAGGGTCTATCTCTTCTATAAAAATCAAATGTGGTGTATTCTCTGCAACCTCTTCTATATCCATTCCACCTTCAGTAGAATACATGATCATATTTTTACCGGTAGCCCTGTTAAGTAGCACCGACATATAAAATTCGTTAGTTTCACTATCTCCTGGATAATACACATCCTCGGCTATCAATACCTGATGAACTTTTTTACCCTCGGCAGAAGTTTGCGGGGTTACCAAATTCATACCAATGATCTGATTTGAAATTTCCTCTACTTCCTTAAGGTTCTTGGCCAATTTAACACCACCCCCTTTTCCACGACCACCTGCGTGAACTTGAGCTTTAATAACATGCCATCCTGTTCCGGTTTCTGCGGTCAATTGCTTGGCGGCATCAACGGCCTCTTTTGCATTATGGGCAACTATTCCTCTTTGGATGCGCACCCCAAAACTTGCTAATATCTCTTTTCCTTGATATTCGTGAAGGTTCATATATATGGTGATTTTAATTGTTTGACAAAAATAGGAAACAGGAGGTTATAATCTAAAAATACGGGTGATTAATTGGATATTCTGTAAAAAAATAATGGTTCATGTCCTATATGCATAGCCAAATACCACAAATTACACCTAAAATTAACCCTATATATCTATATTTTTAAAATCCAATGGGTCAAAATTTTTAAAATGACCATTGAGCTCTATAATTTTTTTGGTACGTTCCACTTGTCCTAGTACTGTTATCATAGAGGTCAAATGTAGACTGATAAAATTTAAACGGTCATTTTCATTCGGTATTTGCAACAATTGATATTCCTGTTCAAAGGATAGACCTATTTTATGTGCCAAGGTAAAACTATTGAATTCATTGACCTTGATTTCCTTAAAAGGAACTTCCATCATAGCATATAACTGTTGAATACCTTCTAAAACAGTTTTTTTCTTTTCCGCACTGGCTTCATAATCATAATCGATCAACTTAACGATTCCCCCAGCATATAATTTACCGGACATTTTAAGGTCAAAGTCCAACAACTTAAAAACTTGCCTTGCCACGCACACTACATCCATCTCTCCGCTATCATAAGTGGTAACCACTTCCACAAGCTGTACCTCAACACCGTATTCCATTTTATTATTGATGTATACAGGAATTCCAAATGTTATTGCCTCATCACGGCAGTCATTGATCAATTGTTTATATCGCTCTTCAAAAATATGTAATGGCACGGTCTCCCCGGAAAGAATATAGACTGTAAAGGAAATAAAGGTAATTTCATTATATAAAAATACAAAGGTATTTGCCTTGTGGCAAAACAAAAGAAATATCAAATTGTTTTAAATAACACAATTTGTTATTTTAATCATTTTTCTGTTATTTTTTTTGCCACATTCCATTTAGAAAACTAAATTCGTAAAAAAATGATCGTATGAATAACGAGGATTTATTGCAAATAGCAAAAACCTACGGTGATCCGGTATATGTTTATGACTCGGGTAAAATAGTGTCTCAATTTAATAGATTGACAAAAGCTTTTGGATCGGTAAAGAAATTAAAACTGAATTATGCGGCCAAGGCGTTGTCCAATATTACAATATTAAAATTAATGAATAGTCTGGGCAGTGGTCTGGATACTGTTTCCATACAAGAGGTACAATTAGGGTTAATGGCCGGATTTAAACCCGAATCGATCATTTTTACACCTAACGGGGTTTCTTTGGAAGAAATAGAAGAGGCATCAAAACTTGGTGTTCGCATCAATATAGATAACCTTTCCATATTGGAGCAGTTTGGTAGTAAACATCCAAATGTACCTGTTTGTATAAGGATCAACCCACATGTAATGGCAGGTGGAAATTCAAATATATCAGTAGGCCATATAGACTCTAAATTTGGAATTAGCATTCACCAAATTCCTCATTTATTGCGTATTGTTGAATTGACAAAAATGAATATTAATGGTATACACATGCATACCGGAAGCGATATTTTGGATATCGATGTGTTTTTATATGCATCTGAAATATTATTTGATACGGCCCGTAATTTCAAGAATCTTGAGTTTATAGATTTTGGTAGTGGTTTTAAGGTACCTTATAAAGAAGGCGATATTGAAACCAATGTTGAGGAATTAGGCAAAAAATTAGGAAGTAGATTTAATGAATTCTGCAAGGAATACGGAAAGGACCTTACATTGGCGTTTGAGCCTGGTAAATTTTTAGTTAGTGAGGCCGGTCTATTCTTGGCGAAAGTAAATGTTGTAAAGCAAACGACATCTACCGTTTTTGCCAGTATAGATTCTGGATTCAATCATTTAATTCGTCCTATGTTGTACGGTGCAACGCACACCATTAAAAACATCTCCAATCCAAAAGGTAGGGAGCGGTATTATTCCGTTGTAGGATATATCTGTGAGACGGATACTTTTGCAAGCAATAAAAGAATAAATGAAATTACCGAAGGAGATATTCTTTGCTTTAAAAATGCTGGGGCCTATTGTTTTACAATGGCAAGTAACTACAACTCAAGGTTTAGACCACCAGAGGTACTTTGGCATAAGGGCAAAGCTATTCTTATTAGGGAAAGGGAAACTTTTGATGATTTAATACGCAACCAAGTGGACATTAAGGACTTATTTGCCGTAAAAGAAGTTGAAAAAGTAAAATAAAGGAAAGGAAAAAACGTTAGTTTTGGTATAGTTGTTGGACTAACCATTAAAAAATTATGAAACGACCTTTCTTTTCCTCTACCAATATAATTTTAGGCCTTGCTTTCTTATTAGGTACATTACAAGGTTTTGCCCAAGAAGTCAAATGGCTGACTTGGGATGAGGCCGCAAATTTGAGCGCAACCGTTGAAAATCCTAAAAAAGTATTTATTGATGTGTATACGGATTGGTGCGGATGGTGTAAGAAGATGGACAAGGATACCTTTCAAAATCCTGAAGTTGCCGCATATATGTCTGAAAACTACTATATGGTAAAACTTGACGGAGAAGGAAAAGAGCCCATAGTCTATAAAGGAAAGACCTATAAATTTGTACCGTCCGGCAGAAAGGGATATCACGAATTTGCAGCCACTTTGATGCAAGGTAGATTAAGTTACCCAACCACTATATTTTTAGATGAGGAACTGAATATGCTTTCACCGGTACCAGGATATCAAAAACCAAAACCATTTTTGAACATTGCCCGTTATTTTGGTGACGACATTTACTTGGAAAAGGATTGGAACACTTATGCGGGAAAACCCGGGAAATAATAAATAATTGATATAATAAAAAAAGAGGTCTATATGACCTCTTTTTTTTTGCTTTTATTTCTTGTAAATCCCTATCTACTATAGTTAGGACTCTCTTTAGTAATGGTTACATCGTGTGGGTGGCTTTCATTAATACCACTAGCCGTAATTTTTACGAATCTACCCGTGTCTTGTAATGTTGCTATGTCTTTTGCACCACAGTACCCCATACCCGCACGTAATCCGCCAACAAATTGATGTATACTTTCATAAAGCTCTCCTTTATAAGGTACACGCCCAACAATACCTTCCGGCACCAATTTTTTGATATCATCTTCCACATCTTGAAAGTATCGATCTTTACTACCTTGTTTCATAGCTTCAACAGAACCCATACCACGGTAAGACTTGAATTTTCTACCTTCATAGATAATAGTTTCACCCGGGGATTCTTTGGTACCTGCTAAAAGCGATCCTAGCATCACCGTATCCGCACCGGCCGCAATAGCCTTTGGAATATCACCCGTATAACGAATACCACCGTCAGCAATGACCGGAACTCCAGAACCTTTAATAGCGGCAGATACTTCTAATACCGCAGAAAATTGAGGAAAACCAACACCTGCAACTACCCTAGTAGTACAAATAGAACCTGGTCCTATACCTACCTTTACGGCATCTGCACCGGCTTCAACCAAATACTTGGCAGCCTCACCTGTTGCTATATTACCTACAATAACATCTAACTTTGGAAACTTCTTCTTTACCGCTTTCAATACTTCAACCACCCCCTTGGTATGACCGTGTGCCGTATCTATAATGACCGCATCTACACCTGCATTTACCAAAGCTTCTGCCCTATCAACAGCATCGCCAGTAACTCCTAATGCCGCAGCTACACGTAAACGCCCATATTGATCTTTATTGGCGATTGGTTTTTGAGTCAACTTTGTAATATCCCTAAAAGTAATTAACCCTAAAAGGGTATTATCTTTTGATACTACGGGTAACTTTTCAATTTTATGTTGTTGCAAAATATCTTCCGCTTCGGATAAAGAGGTGCCCTCATCTGCGGTAACCAAATTCTTTGAAGTCATAACCTCAGAAATTGGTCTGTCGTTATTTTTTTCGAAACGTAAATCTCTATTGGTAACAATACCCAAAAGTTTTCCATCTGCATCCACAATGGGAATACCACCTATGCTGAACTCTTTCATACTTGCCTTGGCATCTTTCACCGTAGAATCTAATGGCAAGGTAACAGGATCCAAGATCATACCGCTCTCAGCTCTTTTAACCTTTCTTACCTTCATGGCTTGTTGCTCAATAGTCATATTCTTGTGCAAAACACCAATACCACCTTCTTGAGCCATGGCAATTGCCATTCTAGATTCGGTAACCGTATCCATCGCAGCAGAGATGATAGGTACATTGATCGTAATGTTTTGAGTAAATTTTGTCTGAATACTTACTTCTCTTGGAAGCACTTCAGAATAAGCAGGTACTAATAATACGTCATCGTATGTTAGACCTTCTCCTAGAATTTTGTTTTGGTGGGCTTGCATAGCAATTAAGGATTTAATTGCGTGCAAATATAGTGAATAAAGTTGGGATATCTATCTTACTCAATACCTTAACAATCACTTCATATTCAGAGCCTCTTTTAGTCCGATAAAAAATGGATGACCCATGTCAATCATTAATTGAATTATAGCTTAAATTGTAAGGTTGCATAAAAGGTTCTAGGCTCTGAAGGTATGATACCCGGACCCGGATAACCAGTTGCCCTTCTGGTAAAATAACTATTGTCCAAAACATTATTTATACCGGTTTCCAACTTCCAATTTTTAAAGACATATGATAATGAAAAATCCAAAATATCATACGCCGGAATTTCCCCTTCTATACCACGTTGATTGTCGTTAACATCTTGCAAAGCATTGGTAGCATCTGTAAACTGACTTGACAAATACGTATATTGTAAACTACCCAATATATTGCCATAGCCAAAATTAAGACCGGTCTTTAAATTTACATCTGGTATAAATTCCACTTTGTTACCTTCTACATTGGTTTCTTCCGAAGACAGATACTCAGAATTGGTCAAGGCCAAATTCATGAAATAATTCAGTTTTAACTTATCACTAGCCGAAAAGAAAGTTTCTTTTACGCTCCAATTGGCAAAACTTTCCAAACCATACATAAAAGCGGTACCAATATTACCCCTGAACCGAACTATACTACCCGTTTCTACTTCTTCTCCCAAGGCATTGGTTTGTGTTTCACTTTTTAAAATCTCACCTAATCTATTATCATACAACAAGCTGAACGCACTTACGTCATAAGACAGTACATTTTTATGTCTGCCACGAAAACCTATATCTGCCGTAAAGCCATCTTCATCAGAGATATTTTCATCTACTTGAAAAGAAGGGTTGACCACCCTGATATCACTAAATGTTACCGACCTATAGTTTTGAGAAAAATTGCCGTAGAACTCAACACTAGAATTCAATTTATAAGTAGCACCCAATCCTAATAACAAGAAAGTTCTATCAAATTCCCTATTATCTTCCACTTCCTCATTTAAGAGTGGATTACCAGCCAAATCAAGTACAATATTCTTATAACTACCAATACTTTCCGTTTTAATATGCTCTAACCTAAAACCAGGTGTTAAAGTTAATTTAGGACTTATATTAAAGATATTTTCTCCAAAAAAAGCCAAATTAGAATTGGGAAAATTAAATTGAGATTGTCTTTCATAATTGGGAAACTCATCATCTGCAAAATTAAAATCTGCATTCGCCGCCGATGTCCCCGGACCTTGCCTTTGATCATTGTCCGTCCTATAGATTTTTGACCCGATCAATAATGCAGATTCAGTATCACCTAACTTATATCGTGTTAATAATCTTGCCTCTGCACCCCAGTTTTGAAAATTATCGATCAATAATTCCCTTGGCTCCTCAGGGTCATCTGGTTGTGATACTCTGTTCGTTCGAAAACCAAGTGCACTTCTAGAAGCATCCAATCCAAAAACATTTAAACTAAAATCCGTTTTTGAAGTGAATTTATGATCTAGACGGACTGAAAATAATTTCCAATCTACATCAAACCAGTTTCTTTCCCTATTACTAAACGTTGGATCCTCAATAAATTGAGCATCTGTAAGACCGCCAGGCTGTTTGGCCAAATAATTTAAAAAAGTGGTTTCTACAGTTACCTTTGTTTTGTCCGAAAATTGATAGCCCACATGTGCAAAATAATTTCTACTGTTATAATCTGAATTTGGTCTAAAACTATTTCCCTCCTTATAATTGAAATAGGTGTAATAACTGAACTTACCAACTGTACCACTTAAGCTATTAAACGATGTTTTTAAATTGTAAGACCCCAAAGTCTGTCTACTGGTCCACTCTATTTTCTTACTGGAATTTGGCTGCTTAAATTTAAAATTGACCAAGCCGCCAAATTGCGTTCCATACTGTAAAGAAGCTGCCCCCCTAACCACTTGAATTTCTTCTAAAGCTTCTGCCGGTGGTGTATAATAACTTTCTGGGTACCCTAAAACATCTGCGCTAATATCATAGCCGTTCTGTCTTGTATTAAAATTTGCCGTTCTATTGGGATCAAGACCTCTACCACCAATATTAAGTTGTAAGCCTGCATCTCCATTATCGTATATATTTAAACCTACGACTTGACTATAAATTTGTCTGGGATTATTGGCCGCCAAATTACCCGTAATACCGTCTAATAAAACAACCTCATTTTTTTTACCGGCGTATATGGCAGTACCATCTACTTTCTTCAACTGTTTTAGGGCAAAAATTTCTTGGCGTTTTTGGGTTATTACCACCTCTGATAAGTTCTGGACCTTCAAAGGATTCATGACAGGGTTGAATTCGGTATTGCCATTGATAGTTACATCTTGTTCTATAATTTCAAACTCGTAAGCGAAAACTACAATAGTATAGATTCCTGCCGTTAAGTTCTCTATTAAAAACGCACCTTCATTATTGGTGATTTCCAAGCGTTCTAATTCTTTGATATACATTTCGGCATCTGGAACAGGGTTCCCTTCTATATCTGTTACTTGACCAGAAATAGTGAGTTGACCAAATACCGGAAATGATACTAATAATAAAAGTAAATAACTAAATTCCTTTAATTTCATCTTTAAATGGTGTTATCCAATGCTTATGTAAAAAAGACTCTTTTTGTTTTGCCAAATCTATGGTAGGATCAATAAACTCTGTACTTAACCTCCCATTGAGACTAACTTGGCAATTTACGAATACCTGCACATTCTTATAGCCATCTTTCTCAAAATGGTTTTTTAGAAAATGCGCGTATTCCAATATAAAATCTGGCTGAAATGCCATTTGTTTTTCTTGAAACGGAGTTATAAAATCAGTGTTATCCACATAAAACCACCGTCCAGATTCTTGGTCCACAATTTTAAATTGGGCGTAGCCAGATTTTTCCATTAGCATAACACGCCACGAAAAACGGTAGCCTTCTTCTGTCCAAAATAATTCTCCGGGATAAAATAGATACCTAAAAGGTATGGCCAGTTGTAGCATAAAAAATAGAACAACTACCATATGCTTCAACCTAAGCTTAAATGATGACCGCTCATTAAAAACTGTTTGATTATTAAATCTAGCACCGTTTATTTTGAATACTTTAAATAAAAGCCTCAATATCTTAAGATGGACTTTTGCATCAAAAAATATTAAAGCAGAAACGATCATAACATATGGGAACATACCAATAGGGAACAAGACCCTAGTTAGTACGTGAAAAATGACCACCATTACAAATGCATATGGTCTTGTTCTCTTATATAGCAGTAAAAAAGGGATAGATAAATCGTAAATTGCCCCAGACCAGCTAAATAAAAATTGCACCCATTCTTCTCCCAAAAAACTTCCGATAAAAGGAGTATCGAACTTGGCGGGCAACCAGATTTTTAAGGGCATAGCGTTTAACAACCAATCTGAATTTAATTTCGCCAGTCCGGCGTAGAAATAAACAATACCTAAAAGCAACTTAATACTATTAACTGTCCAGCTGGGAACATATTGAAAGCACTTTTTGGGGTTTAAATAAGCATCTAGGGAATAGTTTGCGTTAGCTGGCAAAAATATCATTAAGAAGCTCAGAATACTAATAAAGTAATAATGGTTTAAGTATGTTGTTTTATCCATTAGCTCTATATACGTAAAGCTCAAAAAGAAAATGATAATACTTAATTTATAGCGATAACCAAGAGCTACCAAAACTGCCGCCAAGCCACAAATCACAAAAATAAGGTAGGTATAAACACCTAATGGTTTTACCCATTCAAACCCGTAATAAGAAAAGAAGAATTGTGGTTTAATATAAAGTTTATCGATCCAGCCATAACTCCAAAACCTAACAATACTAAAAAGCATCATCAGACCAAATAAAATACGAAAGACCGCCAAAGGGGCGGTCTCTATAGGAGCTTTTATATATTTAGCTATTAGCGATTCCATTAATCACCATCGGCATCAACAAAATCAATACTAATACTCATTGCTGAAACCATATCTACCTTTAACATAGGTACGGCCTTTTGAACTTCATCATAAGCCAATAACATGGAGGTTGGCGGATTGCTGTTCTCAATTTCAGCTCTAAACGCAGAAAGATCAAGCACCATATTTTTTGCCGTATTAAATTGATCATTGATCAAAGTAGACAAATCCTCTCCATTTTTTAAGGTATTCAATGCATCTAGATAAGATGCCAAACTTTCACCTTGAGTACTTGAATTAAAATGATTACCGTTAAAAAAGTCTTGAACAGCAGATAAACCTTCTAAAAACAAATCGTTAGAAATAGTAGCTTCATAATAAGCCTCAACATTTCTAGGTAAGGTACTACCGGAAAAAACTCCTAAAGGAATTCCCATTTTACCAGCTCTTAAATACTTCTCGTAATAAAAAATATAGTCGTTTACCATACGATCAACAGATGCTGTAGATGATGCTCCGTCATTGGCAACAAATGTATCTCTGTAACCATTTGTCCAATCAGATACCACAGTTTCTGTCAAAGACTGCATATCCATCAAGACATCTTCGGTATATTGTAGGTAAGCCTCTTTGTTGTCTCCATTATAGAAAGCAAGTATATCCGTATCGGTATCACCCAAGCCGTTCAATAAGTAATCTAAAGCAGGGAATCCTTTAGCGCTTCTGTTAGAGGATAAGGACAAGTCATAACTTCCATTGACAATAAATCCATCAATCTTCTCATTATCCGTTGGATATATATTCATGTTTAATTGAAAACCAACCGTTTCGGCCGGACCAATTTCAAACAACTCAACATGTTGCCAAGCTTTATAAGCGTTCAACCATGAAGCACGCAAAGCAATTAAATTACCTTCATTGGCATCTGCTTTAAACGTATTGAATGTATTCAATAAATCATCCATATCCGCAGTAAAAGCTTGATATGAAGGGATAATAATATTATCTGCCCAATTGACCAACATTGTACTGCGCTCAAAAGAAACCTCCTCTACCGGATCAACAATTACGTTATCATCGGTTTCACTATCATTGGAACATGCCCATACTAAGGTCAGAACACAAAGAATCCCAATAATCTTTTTCATCTGTTATTTTTATTTATTCTAATTAAATGCAAAAATAAAAAAAGCAATTCATTCTAAATAAGATTGAATTGCTTTTTTTATCGACTTTAGACCAAATTATTCTGCAGCCTGCTCTAAGGTAAAATTAAACTTAGCCGCAATATCAGCAGAAATAGCATCTAATGTAGTTGCTTCCACATCCCAAAGTCCGTTTTCTCCGTCATCCATTAAATCTACAAGAAACGCATCAACTTCTTCTTTTGTAAAATAAGGTTCCGTAGAATTGGGTTTTCTTGTAAACTGTAGGCTGTATACAAAACCGTAACCTTCAGATAAATCATGAAAAGCTCCACCATAATCAGGTGTTTCTTGATCTAAACTATTTTTACCTTGCTGTAAATAGTACACGGCTCTAATACCGATAACTTCAGAAAGTTTCTCCCTAATTATTTCGGCTTGTGCATCTCTAACATCATATTGCTTAGCAACAATTGCAGCCCTACCTAATTTAAATGCTTGAAAAATTTCATCGGCAATGCCCGCAAAATCGTCATCTCCTTCTACTCTCCCAATATATTTATTTAAAAAACTATCTGCACCTAAGTCATCATTAGGGTTTGCAGCATCTGCATTTAAACCATACACGTAACCGTAAGCCTCATCCCACTTATGTTCCATATTGGTATAGACTTCACCTTCAACTACTACATTAGCATCATTATCAGCAACGTTATCACCTTCATCCAACACGGCAGTACTTAAGTAGTTATTTACAACTTGATCTATGGTAAGCGCTCCAATTAAACCTTTATTAAAAGCTTGGTTATATTCCAACCCTTGCGCATTAATGTATCTAGTAGAAGAACCGTCTGCTATTTGCCCTGCCGTACCTGCTGCTGCAGCAACTTCCCAGTTTGGGAATACCTCATCTACTTGAGCAGAGATCCAACCATCAAAATCCGCTCTGATCACAGCTTGATCGGTAGCATTAGTTGCAAAGAAATCTACAGAGGCAGCTGTTTTACTTCTTACACTTTTATCAGATGCATTTAAATCTGCATCTTCAAAATCGTTAGCGCCTTCTTCATGGGCATACATACTTAATATTTGCTCGGAAGTTGAAGTTACATCTGTAAATGCGCTCAAAATTTCGTCACCCATTTTTAATCTCGTAGTCTGACCACCAAAGCTAACCGTACTTTCATTATCCCTTGTAAATGTATAAGAATCTGGATTATCTATTGTAGATTCAATAGGGTCACAATCACCATCAACACATTCTGACAATTCTAATCCGTCATCATCGGAACTACATGAAATAAATAATAAACTAGCAATAGATGATAACAATAATAGGTTCTTTTTCATTTCTCTTTTATTAAGACTTATTTTAAATAATGCGCAAAACTATAACATGTTTTAACATTACACAACCTTATCTATATTAAATCTAAATTAATTTAACTTTTTAATAATGTAGCCAGAAGAAATACAGCAAGTAATTAGTGATATTGGGAAAAAAGCTCGGTAGCTTTGTTATATGCCGCTTCAAAAGTCATGGCATTAACGCCGGTAGCAACTTTTTGAGAGGTAAAATACGATAACATTTTCTCCGTAGGCATGTTACCGGTTAAATCGTCTTTGGCCATAGGACAACCACCAAAACCTTGGATAGCACCATCAAACCTTTTACAGCCAGATTCATATGCCGCGGCAACTTTTTCATGCCATTTTGTGGGTGTGGTATGCAAGTGCGCACCAAACTCAATATTTGGGTATTTAGGGATTAAGTTGGAAAACAAATAAGAAATAGTTTCTGGATCCGAAGATCCTACCGTATCGGAAAGCGATAAAATCCGTGCTCCCATTTTGGCCAATTTCTCTGTCCACTCACCCACAATATCAACATTCCATGGATCGCCATAAGGATTTCCAAATCCCATGGAAATATAAGTGACCACTTCTTTATTGGCTGCATCAGCAAGATTAAATATTTCCTGTAATGTCTCTACGGACTCCGCTATGGTCTTATGTGTATTGCGCATTTGAAAATTTTCCGAAATGGAAAACGGAAATCCCAAATAATCAATTTCAGGATGGGAAACGGCATCTTCGGCTCCACGAACATTTGCCACTATGGAAAGTAACTTAGATTTGGTTTTCGACAAATCCAATTTAGACAAAACCTCTGCAGTGTCTACCATTTGCGGTATTGCCTTTGGCGAAACAAAGCTCCCAAAATCTAACGTATCAAAACCACAACCTAGTAAAGATTGTAAATACCTCACCTTTTGTGGGGTAGGTATAAAATCCTTGATACCTTGCATGGCATCACGTGGACATTCAATGATCTTGACCTTGGTATTTGACATGATGTAAAAATACGAACTCTAAATAAGTAAGTTGGGTAATTTCTTCTAATTACTAACTAAAAAGTAAATAAATGGCGATACCAACAAATACTACGATCTGCACCCATTTTAATATGTAGCCAGTACGCTCATTTGCTGTCAAAAAGGTTGACACTTGACCCGACAATAATGCGATACCGCCAAAAACCATGGAAGATATAAAAATGAACAAAAAACCTAGGATGTAGAATTGAAACGCTGTGCTCAATGTTTCCGAAAAAAGAAATCCAGGAAAAAAGGCTAGAAAAAAAATAGTGACCTTGGGGTTTAAAACATTCATTATAAAACCTTGTTTATAGAGCGCCAAATAGCTTTTTGAATTAACCGAAGTTTTTGTTATCTGAATCCTATCATCGCTTTTATAGACCATTAATGCCAAATAAATTAAATATGTGGCACCAAAGAACCGGATCATATTAAAAATTACAAAATTGTTCTTTATTAGAACCGAAACCCCTAAAGCCAAAAGTGTTGTATGCACTAAACAACCTGTCATAAGTCCTGCAACAACGGCCAGTCCGTATTTTTTGCCATTACCCATACTTTGAATCAACACAAAAATATTATCAGGGCCCGGGGACAGGGACAGAAAAAACGTGGCCATTGAAAATGCCAGTAAAACCTCGTAATTCAATTGTATAGCATTTAGTTAATATTGAAAATTACGAATATGGTTTAATTCGTCCTATTTTTAATATCTTGTTTAAAATTAATAAAACCATGAAAATTAAAATAGTAGTATTTCTGGCAGGGTTGGCATTTATAGCTAATGCCCATGCCACAACACCTCAAAAATTAAATGAAAAAATTATGACCAAGACCGATAGTCTTTTAAGACATGTAGTTCTTTTTAAATTTAAGCAAGGGACTACCACGGAACAAATAGATAAAGTTGAAGCGGCTTTTAGTGCCCTACCATCTAAAATTGAACAAATACAAGGTTATGAATGGGGAACAAACAATAGCCCAGAAGGTCTGGACAAAGGATTTACCCATGCATTTTTCCTTACCTTTAAAAGTGAAGAAGATCGCGCCATTTATTTACCCCATCCAGACCACAAAGCATTTGGGGCGGTTTTGAGCCCACACTTAGAAGATGTACTTGTCATTGATTATTGGACCAAATAAATGCATTAAAAATTACGAAAGCCTTTAGGTTTTATATATCTAAAGGCTGCTTTATTTTAAGAATCAGAGTTAATTTAACTAGCTAAGACTTTTTCAGAAGTTTCTGGTTTATTTCTTTGATAAGTGCAGGACCTTCATACACAAAACCTGTCCATAATTGTATTAAATCTGCACCAGCCTCTAGTTTTTCTATGGCATCCTGTGCAGAATGAATACCCCCTACACCAATAATAGGAAATGCCTTGTTGCTTTTTTCCGCAAGGAAACGTATAACTTCTGTACTTCTATCTTTTAAAGGAGCACCACTCAATCCACCTTTTTCCTCGACCAATAAGGCATGGGACTTTAAGTTATCCCTTGAAATAGTGGTATTGGTAGCAATTACCCCATCTATACTTGTAAGGCTTACAATATCAATAATATCATATAATTGACTATCCGTAAGATCTGGCGCAATTTTCAGCAAAATAGGTTTACGCTCCGTATTCTTTCTATTACTAAGCTTTACATTCTCTAATTGAAGTTCGTTCAATAAAGCGGTAAGCGGTTCCTTATCCTGCAACTCCCTTAACCCTGGGGTATTAGGTGAACTGACATTGACCACAAAATAATCCACATAATCAAAAAGGGCATCAAAACAAATTAGGTAATCTTTAATGGCCTCATTGTTAGGGGTAACTTTATTTTTACCGATATTACCGCCTATAAGTACATTATGTTCCTTTTTTAAATTCTCCACTGCTTCAAAAACCCCTAGATTATTAAAGCCCATACGGTTAATAATTGCCTTATCGGCTTTTAGTCGAAACAGTCTTTTTTTTGGATTGCCTGCTTGCGGCTTAGGGGTAAGCGTACCTATTTCTATAAAACCGAATCCAAAATTTGAAAGCTCGTTGTAGAGAACCGCATTTTTATCGAAACCTGCAGCTAGACCAACAGGATTCTTAAATTTTAATCCAAAAAGTTCACGTTCCAAACGCTTGTCCTGAACCAAGAACATTGACCTTATAAGTCCGGACAATCCTATTCTGGACAGAAACTTTATGCTTGAAAAACTTAAATAATGAACTTTTTCCGGGTCTAACAGAAACAGAATAGGTCTAATGAGAAGCCTGTACATTGAATTATTTTAGGTGCTACAAAAATACAAAAGTGTAATTGAAATTCTATTGCAATTCAGCATCAGTTTTTATGGTAAAGACTATCTGAATATACCTTTGGCTCCACTAAAAAAGGAGAGCGCGATGCTTCTTTGCAAAGCGATTGGTATAACTGATATTGCTTAGGGTTGAATAGGGCCAACATTCTTTTGTCCAACATGGTTTGCACCCTTGCCATACTGTCCATGACCTCCTTATACTTTTCTGCCAAATTTCGCAATTCCGTTACCGTACTTTGTGGATGTCGCTCTTTAATGTTCCGTAATTCAGTATTAAGCAGCCCATTCCTATATTTTACCTCGGCACCAAAATTTAGCAGTTGTTGTTTTTGTGCTTCATTCAATTGAAAGACATTTGAAATTACCGTGTCATTGGTTACCCCCACGCCCAATACACAATCTGCTTGAGCACATATATAGGAAACATTGAGACATAACCATAGTAAACTAAAAAAACCTGTTCGCCGCATTGTATATAGTATAGAAACTTAGGTTTACTAAATTACAATTTATAACCCTATTTTTGATAAAACCATTTTACTATGCAACATATTATTGACCGCTTTATCAGTTATGTCACTATTGACACCCAGAGCGACCCTACATCAGAATCTACCCCAAGTACAGAAAAACAATGGATTTTAGCCCATAAATTAGTGGATGAACTGCGTAGTATTGGTCTACATGATGTCACCATAGATGAGAACGCATATATAATGGCCACATTACCGGCCAACGTGGAACACGAGGTACCTACAATAGGATTTATTGCCCATTTTGATACATCGCCAGATTTTTCAGGTATGAACGTGCGTCCTCAAATAATCGAAAATTACAATGGACATGATATTATACTGAACAAAGAAAAAAACATTATACTTTCCTCTTCTTATTTTGATGATCTATTGCAATATATAGGTCAGACGATTATAACTACGGATGGCACTACCCTATTGGGCGCAGATGACAAAGCTGGTATCACGGAGATTGTAACCGCAATGGAACACTTAATACACAATCCGGAAATTAAACATGGTACCATTAGAATAGCTTTTACGCCAGATGAAGAAATTGGAAGAGGCGCCCATAAATTCGATGTGGAAAAATTTGGTGCCCAATGGGCCTATACCATGGACGGTAGCCAATTAGGGGAATTGGAATATGAAAATTTCAATGCGGCAAGTGCAACTATTTCCATCTCGGGTAAAAGTGTTCATCCGGGCTATGCCAAGGGTAAAATGGTCAATGCGGTGATCATTGCCAATAAAATTATTGAAGATCTTCCCAGACACGAAATCCCGGAGGAAACTACCGGAAGGGAAGGATTTTTTCATGTTCATACCGTAAATGGTGAAATTGAAAATGCCACTATTGAAATGATTATTAGAGATCATGATATGGACCATTTTCTTCGGAGAAAAGAACTTATACGGGCAATTGTAAAAAAGTATAATCAAGCATATGACGATTGTATAACCTTAGAGATCAAAGACCAATATTTTAATATGAAAGAAAAAGTGGAACCTGTGTTCCATATTGTAGAAATTGCCCAGAGAGCTATGGAAGACATTGGTATTAAGCCCATCATAAAACCTATACGCGGAGGCACGGACGGTTCCCAACTTAGTTTTATGGGCCTGCCCTGTCCCAATATTTTTGCCGGAGGACATAATTTTCATGGTAAATATGAATACGTACCTGTAGAAAGTATGCAAAAGGCCGTAGAAGTAATCGTTAGAATCTGTGAACTGACCGCAAATAGATAATAATGGACAAGCAGGAACTACTACATAAATTTTACACTGAAGATCATCGATTTAATATAGGGGTCAATGAGTTAAGGGCATTGATATTAGAAACAGGCCTACAAGAAACGTATAAATGGAATTTCCCCACTTATACGTTAGACAACAAAAATATTGTAGCCATATGCAAGTTCAATGCCCACTTTGGAGTCTGGTTTTTTAATGGGGTATATCTTAGCGACCCCAATAAGGTATTGGAAAATGCCCAAGAAGGAAAAACAAAGGCCATGCGGCACTGGAAATTCCACTCCGTTGAAGATATAGATTTCCAGACCGTAAAATCCTATGTATTGGAAGCAATAGAAAATCAAAAAAAAGGACTGCAAATGGTTCCTGAAAAAAAAACACCTACTCCACTTATAATTCCTTCCCATTTATTAGCCGCCTTGGGTAAGAACACCGATTTAAAAAAAGCATATTATACCTTAAGCCCATATAAGCAAAAGGAATATGCCGAATATATTGCCACTGCCAAACAGGAAAAAACCAAATTGTCCAGACTTGAAAAATCTATACCGCTAACTTTAGAAGGTAAAGGACTAAATGACAAATACCGATAAGACGTTGAACTACCCTACGAAAAGGGAACTTTATAACCATTTTTATAATTGGCCTTGAGATATTCATTGGCCGCGGCATCAGTAAATTGCCTTTGTTCCTTATCCCAATAGATTCTATTGCCGGTCTTGTAAGCTACGTTACCCATGTGAGAAACTACCGCCGCATCATAACCGACTTGTAATGGCGCCCTTAATATGGAACTGTCCCTTTTTTTCACCGCTTCAATAAAATTTTTAGTATGTAGGTCCAATCCGCTAACCCCATTATTATCATAGGAAACAGCTTCCATCTTAGGAATACCTTCCTTTCCCCATCCTTGAAATTCTTTTTCTTGAATAACTTCCCAACCCCCTCTATCCAATACCAAGGTGCCGTTGTTACCTATAAATGCAATACCGTGATTTCTACCATAATTTCCACCGTCAATACCGGTGGCATGTTCCCATAGTATGGAAAAACCCTCATATTCATAAACTGTTTGTAAGGTATCCGGAGTTTCTGATGCGTCATTGGGATAGGCAAATTTACCTCCTAACGCCATTACCGATTTTGGATAGCCAGCTTTCATGCCATATAAGGCATAATCCATTAGGTGCACTCCCCAATCGGTCATTAATCCGCCTGCATAATCCCAAAACCATCTAAAATTAAAATGGAATCTGTTGGCATTGAACGGAATAATAGGTGCTGGACCCAACCACATGTTATAATCAACACCATCAGGAGCGGAAGAATCCGCAACTACTGGTACGGGCTTCATCCAACCTTGATAGGCCCACGCTTTGGCCAACCTGATTTCTCCCAAAGCTCCGGAATGTACAAATTTAATAGCATCTACAAAATGTGGCTGGCTTCGCTGCCATTGCCCAATTTGCACTATACGGTCACTGCTTTTTACACCGTGCAACATACTATCTGCCTCTTGTATGGAATTGGCTATGGGTTTTTCGCAATATACATCCTTGCCTGCCTGTAGGGAATCTATTAATTGTAGGCAGTGCCAGTGATCAGGTGTACCTATAATAACCACATCAATATCCTTATTATCCAATAAGGCTCTGTAATCCTTATACCATTTTGGCTTTTTTATCCCTGCCTTTTGTAAATCTGCCGTTCTGGATTTTAATACATTTTCATCAACATCGCAAAGTGCCACTACATTTATTTCGCTCATTTTCAAAAAAGAAGAAAGGTCTGAAAAGCCCATACCTTTACAACCTATTAATCCTACATGTATAGTATCGTTTGGCCCTACTTTTTTTCTGATCATTGACAACAACTCCATTGGAAACATGAATGATGCCCCCGTAGCCATAAATCCTACAGTACTTTTTCGTATAAAACTTCTTCTATTTTGTAACATGTCGTTGATTTTAATGCCATTAAATATAGGATTTTAGGAGCAATAAAAAACACCAATGTTACCATTAGTGTTTTTAATACATTTAAAAATGTTCTTATTTTTCAGGAGCATTCAGTTTTTTGCTCATCTCCATAGATATTGCAGATCGGTCAAATTTTAATTTTCCTGCCATGGTTTCCAATACACAAGAAAAATCTTTATCATTTAAATCTACCACTTTCCCGTGCAGTCCACTTTTGGTGATTACACGATCACCACGTTTTATTTCTGCCGAAAATTTCTTTTCATCCTTCTGTCTTTTCATTTGAGGTCTGATCATAAAAAAATATGCGACCACAAAGATTAAGATCATTGGAAGAAACTGTCCTAATTCACCCATTATTTGGTATATATAAAATTATAATTATTTAACAGGTCCTAATGGAGCTGCCCCTTTTGGATTTACAAAAGCTTTGATTCTTAAAAGTTCCGATCCTTTTTCCGTATTGGCCGTAACCGTAATTGTTTTTGTTACCTGGTTTTGTCCCGATCCGTTAAAATTTATCTTTAACTCCCCAGACTCACCTGGTGCAATTGGATCTTTTGGAGGATTGGGTACGGTACATCCACAGCTACTTTTTGCATCGGTGATGATCAAGGGAGCATTACCCGTATTCGTAAACTTAAAAACCGTTTCTTGTGGTGTTCCCTGCTCAATGGTACCGAAATCATGCTCTGCCTTTTCAAATGACATAACCGGCACGGCTTTGGCAGCTTCATCCCTTTCTGCCGCCTCTGCTACATTATCACTTTTAATCTTACTTGAAGCATTTTCCTTACAAGAAGTAAAAGCTACCATTGATACAAGACCAACAATTAAAACTATTTTTTTCATACTTTTTAGATTTATCGATTTAGTGTAAAATTATAAAATATTTTTATAACAGCCCTCTGCCCATTTTATTGAGTTTTCCTGCTGTTTTATACTCTTTGGTAAGCTTGTCCAGAATACCGTTAATGAATATACTGCTCTTAGGCGTAGAATATTCTTTAGCAATTTCCAGATATTCGTTTATAGTAACCCGCTCCGGTATGGAAGGAAAATGCAACAGTTCACAAATTGCCATTCTTAACAATATACTATCAACCTCAGCTATCCTATCCTTGTCCCAGTTTGGGGTCTTGCCCTCTATCTCCTTTTCAAGCTCGGCATTCTTTAAAAGCGTTCTGGAAAGGAGTTGTAAGGCAAACTGCATATCCTCATCATCCTTCAACAAACTTGGTAGAAAAAAAGATTCTGAATGAGATTCTTTGGTTTTCTTTAAGTGCTTTAAGACAAAAGTGTTTACTATAGGAATATCGTCTACCCATGTTAATTTATCGTCCTCGAAATAATCATATATTTTTTCGTTGGGAGCAATAATGGTCTTGAACAATGTCATAATAAATTCTTTGTCCGATGCATAGTCACTACTAGGTATGGACATATATTCCTGATATACCTCACTATCCAGGATAGCTTTATAAATCAACTTTACATATTCCTCGTTCAAATACCAATTATCTAACTTTCTATGGGCAATTTCCTCTTCCAACATCTTATTGTCGGCAATTTGCAGTAACAATTTGTTCTGCATAAATTTTTTAGGATTGGGATATACATTTTTTTCGCTGATATATTTATTAGCGGAAAGGGAAATCTGATCGGCAGCTCTCTTCTGTAATTCTACAAAAAGACCTAACCATAGTAAATAGAGCGTATAGGTATTCTCTATGCTTACTTTTAAAAACTTCTCTTGTTTTTGCAAGGAATCATCCTTGGATTGAATTAGGGCGTAAATGCTCTGCATTACCTTGACCCTAATGTGCCTTCTTGTAAGCATTTTAAAGAACTTATTTAATTAGGTTATTCATTAACGCTGCAAAGGTAAGTATCTATTTAAAGGGTCACAATAGCAATTGCATTTATCTTAGGTAATTTATAACATTAGGTTTTAGGGCAAAAAACTATCTTTGACCAAATATTTATATTTTTCTTTTTTACAAATCCTATGAAAGAACTTAAGCATCTTAATAAATACTTTAAAAAATATTGGCTTAAACTCGTTCTAGGAATCATAATTACTATTGTAGCCCGGCTTTTCCAACTGATCATGCCTTCCTACGTAAATAAGAGTATATCTGTTGTAGAGCGTTTTTTAAACGCGGAGATCGCAAAAACAGAAGCCCAAGATCTGCTCTTACAATTTATCCTTATTATTGTGGGAGCGGCATTGCTATCTGGCTTCTTTACTTTCTTAATGCGGCAAACGATCATCAATATTTCCAGGTATATTGAATACGACCTAAAAAATGAAATCTTTGATCACTACCAAAAACTGAGTCTTAATTTTTATAAGAAGAACAGAACGGGCGATTTAATGAACAGGATCAGTGAAGATGTCAATGAAGTCCGTATGTATGCGGGTCCGGCTATCATGTACGGCATACAGACCTTAACGCTCTTTGCCTTTTTAATACCATTAATGTTCATTAAGGCCCCCACTTTGGCGGCATATACACTTTTGCCATTACCCATTTTATCCGTTTTAATCTACCAGATCAGTAAGGTCATCCATAAACGAAGTACCATTGTACAACAATACCTATCTACTTTATCGACTTTTACGCAAGAAGTGTTTTCAGGAGTTTCCGTCATTAAGGCATATGCCCTGGAGCCACAGACCAATGAAGATTTGACCCGCCTTGCCAATGAAGGCAAGAACAAGAGCATTAGCTTGGCAAAAGTAAATGCTTGGTTTTTTCCCCTTATGATCTTGTTGATCGGTATAAGTAATATCCTTGTCATCTATATTGGTGGCAAACAATATTTGGCGGGCGAAATAAGTGTTGGTTTGATCGCAGAATTTATTTTATACGTAAACATGCTGACATGGCCCGTTGCCATTGTTGGCTGGCTGACATCCATTGTGCAAAGAGCTGCGGCAAGTCAAGAAAGAATCAATGAATTTTTAAGGGAGACTTCTGAATTGGACAATACCCCTACCCATAAACACGATATAAAAGGTAAAATAGAGTTTAAAAATGTAGGCTTTACCTATGAGGACACCAACATAACGGCTTTAACAGACCTTTCCTTCACCATCAATACAGGAGAGACCACCGCAATTATTGGAAAAACAGGTTCCGGAAAATCTACCATATTGGATTTAGTTGCACGGTTGTACGATACCACTTCCGGAGAAATATTAATTGATGATGAACCTATAAAACATATTGACCTAACGGACTTAAGGGAATCTATTGGAGCGGTACCCCAAGATGCATTTTTATTTTCGGACAGCATAAGGAACAACATTAAATTTGGGAAGGAAAATGCCACTGAAGAAGAAATTATAGCTATTGCCAAGGATGCCGTAGTCCATGAAAACATCATGGGCTTTTCCAAAAAATATGATACGGTTCTAGGAGAAAGGGGAATTACATTAAGCGGTGGACAAAAACAACGGGTATCCATTGCAAGGGCCCTTATTAAAAAACCGCAAATTTATTTGTTCGATGATTGCCTTTCCGCGGTAGATACGGAGACCGAGGAAGAAATTTTAAACAATTTAAAAAAGGCCTCTAAGAATAAGACTACCTTGATTGTAAGTCATAGGGTTTCATCTGCCAAAAATGCCGACAAAATATTGGTATTGGAAGACGGCAGGCTTATTCAGCAGGGCACGCATGATGAATTGAACGTAACGGATGGCTATTATAAAGAACTATATACCAAACAGCTGTCCGAGAAAGAAAATTAGAAAATTGTTGTCGGATAGCGTTTTTTTTTCCATTTTTGATAGTATAATGACACTAAACATAAGAAATGAGCGAAAGAGATTTATCAGACCAGGAAGAAATTCACTCCAAAGTATTACGCGCAGGCAGACGGACTTATTTTTTTGATGTAAGAAGTACCAAGGCGGGCGATTACTACCTTACGATAACGGAAAGCAAGAAGTTTACACATGATGATGGTTCATTCCATTATAAAAAACATAAAATCTACCTTTACAAAGAAGATTTTGAAGCTTTCAGGGAAAATGTGGAAGAAATGATGGATTTCATTATTAATGAAAAAGGTTCTGAAGTTATTTCGGAAAGACATCAGAAAGATTTCAAGAAGGAAGATACTGAGGCAGAGCCAGAAGTTGAAAAGTCACAAAGCAGCACCTCTAGTTTTACCGATGTTAGTTTTGAAGATATTTAATACAATTTAATAATCTATATTGTTCAACGACCCTTTTCAGGGTCGTTTTCATTTTGGTATATTTTTAAAACTACCTGAGCACATATTTTGTTAAACATAAGGAAACAACAACCTGTATGGCCAGAATGAATATAGCCATTTTGACACTTACCATATTTACCAATATCAAAAACAGGAGGCACAGATAAACAGGGTACCCCAAAAGTCCAAATGCAAATTTGAACGTTCCCATAAATTCCGCTTCCGGTACTTTTGGTTTCATCCAATATTTCCAAAGTAAATAAACAGGTAGATTCAACAAATACAAGAAAAACCTAAATGAGCCTTTACCCCTATTTTCCGAAGAAGAATTACTACTACGATTAGAAATGCCTGATGAACTATACGTTTTCACCCAATTATTTGTAGCAATGGGATCCGTAAAATCTATTCCTTCATATTCCAATCTACCAACAAGACTTTCATAATTGTCATCGTCTTCAATATGGGTAGTCAGTTTTTGAAGGGCAGTTGTAACTTGTTCCTTTATTGCCTTACTTGTTTGGGCATAATCATTGGGGTCAAAAAAAAGTTTTGCCGAAATTGGTTTGCCGTAATGGACCGAAACCCGATCTGGAAAATGGGTAGCATTTTTATAGTTTAGTCCCACTGGTACCAATTGAATATCCAAATTTGGATACAGTTCCAGGCTCCTAATGATTATTCTAGTAAATCCTTTACTTAAAGGTCTAACCCTTCTACGAAGATTATGATTTGCCTCTGGAAAAATAACCAACGCATTTCCGTTACCCAAAACTTTTGCACAGGCATTAAATATTTTATTGTTATTGGATAAGGAATTTCTGCCATCTCGTATCCGGTATATGGGCATCATTTGAAAATAAGTAAAAATTCGTTTTAGAAATCTACCCTTAAACACATCTGCACGGGTCAAAAAATAAGGTTTACGATTACAATCCGTAGCAATGAGAAGAACATCCATCAGAGCACTTTGAT
The DNA here is from genome assembly GCF_030505015.1 of Maribacter confluentis. Classification (NCBI taxonomy): domain Bacteria; kingdom Pseudomonadati; phylum Bacteroidota; class Flavobacteriia; order Flavobacteriales; family Flavobacteriaceae; genus Maribacter; species Maribacter confluentis. Next base: position 3,465,096 of record NZ_JAUKUC010000001.1, on the reverse strand, counting down.
GATTGGGCAAAAACATTACCGGCTTTTTAGTAGGCACATGCTTTAAGCCCTTAATTTCAATCCGTTTATAAAATCCATATAAACCTGTCTTAATAATAAATTTAACCACAGAATACATAAATTCGTTCAAGCTATAGTATTTTTTACGATTACTTTATTATTCCAGATTGAGGCCAAGATCAAACCAGATACAATATGCCAAATTCCCCAAAATGCTGCTAATAATGCCATACCCCCAAGTCCATCAAAAAATGTAAAAATCAAAAGTAAACCTAAACCAGAATTCTGAATACCTGTTTCAATGGTAATGGACCTTCTACTCTCCGCGGGCAACCGAAATAGTTTTGCTATTCCGTATCCTGTTGAGAAAGCAATTAAATTATGTAATACAACGACCCAAAATACATAGTAGATATAATCCAAAAAAATTATGCGGTTTTTATATAATGCTATGAAAACCAAGCTCACAAAAAAAACCAAGGATACTATTTTCAGTTTTTTTGCCATAGCAAGGGCAAGTGACGGTTTTTTGTAATTAATAAACATACCAAGTACCAACGGAAGACCCAATAAAAGAGATACCAGTTTGATCATTTCATATGGTGATATAGAAATTTCTTTAATAAGGTTTGCTCCGAGACCGTAAAAAGATGACCAAAAATGAAAATTTATAGGCGTCATGGCAATTGCCAATAAGGTAGCAATTGCAGTAAGGCTAATGGACAAGGCAGTATTTGCTTTTGAGAGATAGGAAATAAAATTAGAGATATTGCCCCCAGGGCAGGCGGCCACCATAAACATGCCCAATGCAATACTAGGTAATGGTTCTATAATAATTACAAAAAGAAAAGTCAAGGCTGGCAACAGAATAAATTGACTGCACAGACCTATCAAAATTGCTTTAGGTCTTGTCCACAAAGGTTTAAAATCCTTGATTGAAATTTCTAGCGCCACACCGAACATGACTAGACCCAAAACCATATTCATGACCCACAATGATTCAGAATCAAAATTGATATGAACGTTATCTAAAAGGTTATTTGTCAAATATTAGGAAATTTTCAATCCGTTGGGCACCTTCATTTGCGGTTGCAACAATATTACGGATGAATTGTCTACAGCTCCTAATATAAGACATTCACTCATAAAATTGGCAATTTGTTTTTTAGGAAAATTAATAACGGCAATGACCTGCATACCAATAAGCTCTTCTCTATTATACTTTAAGGTAATCTGGGCAGAAGATTTCCTAATGCCTATTTCATCGCCAAACTCAATGGTGATTTTATAAGAAGGATTTCTAGCTTCCGGAAATTCATCTACGGAGAGAATGGTACCCACTCTCATATCAATTTTACTAAAATCGTTCCAGGTAATGGTTTCTTGCATTATGTAAGCCTAAGTTTTTCAATAAGATCTTTAGGAACATTACCGGAATATGCACCATAGGCATCAACCAATAATCCTTTTTCCCCTTTACTGGTCTCTATAACATAAAGAATAGTATTGTCATCTGGATTGGTCATTCCCTCAAAACGATAGAATTTAACAACTTCCAAATCTGTGGCGGCATGCACACTTTTTTTACTTTTATTCTCTACACCGGCATCACAAAGATTAAAATCTTCTGTATAACCCTCTTCTTGCAATGCTTTAATAGCGACGGACAGTGAAATATATGATTTTTCCATAATATATGTGTTTTAGAATGTATGAATACCGTAAAGTAAAAGCAAGCCTCAATAATTTCTTAACTTAGTACGATTAAATTTTAGTTTGTATGGCAAGAACAGAGAGTAACATGTTGGCTTTGGGAACCATAGCACCAGAATTTAGCTTATTGGATACCGTAAGCCAAAAAACCATGAACCTTCATACATTGACCGGTCCAAAGGGTACGGTAATTATGTTTATATGCAATCATTGCCCTTTTGTAATTCATGTGAACCCGGAAATAACTATATTGGCAAAGGACTATCAAGAAAAGGGTATTGCATTTATTGCCATTTCCAGCAATGATATAGAGAAATATCCTGAAGATGCCCCTAATTATATGAGAATAAAGGCAAAAGCCGAAAACTATACGTTCCCCTATTTATATGACGAAGATCAGTCCGTTGCCAAAGATTATGATGCCGCCTGTACTCCAGATTTTTATCTTTTTGACAAAGGATTAAAGTTGGTATACCGTGGTCAACTAGATGGTTCCAGACCGGGTAACGATATACCGTTAACCGGAAAGGACCTGAGGAGTGCAATGGACAATTTATTATCCGGTAAAGAGATTGATCCTAAGCAAAAACCGAGTATAGGTTGCGGCATTAAATGGAAACCTGAAATCTAGTTTACGAATAGACTATGGGCAACCTACATTTTCAGCCACTTACACCGTCCCTATATGATGATTATATTAAAGTAGGCACATTGGCCTACAATCAACATTATAAACATCTTTGGCCCAATGGAGATACCTACACATATATTAAAAACAGCTTTACCGCAGAAGTATTATATAATGAGGAAAAGGACAAGAACACCAAATTGTATTTAATAGTGAAACATACCCTGCCAATTGGTATTTTAAAACTTACAAATAATAAAAACTTTGCTCACTATAAGACTACCGAGACCCTTTTTTTGGATAAAATATATATTACCCAAGAATATACCGGTCAAGGCATAGGAAAGGCGGCTTTACAATTCGTAGAAGCAATGGGCAAAAACAAATCAAAAAAAGTCATCTTTTTGGAAGCCATGCAAAAAGGTAAGGCATTAAATTTCTATTTAGCTCAGGATTTTATTATCGTAGGAACTACCAAAGTACCTTTTGATATTGTTATAGAAGAAGAAAGACCAATGTTTGTATTATCAAAGGAAATTTAATCTATCCACTTTTTCCTATCTATTAGATTTTTGATATGTGCATAGTGGTGATTGCTATGCCAAGCATATTTTCCTAAATTCTCAGCGACGGAAACATTCATGTTCCCATCTGGATGAATATAACTTTTCTGATAATCCAAAGAAGAAATATGGGTCAACATATACACCAGTTTAGCGTGTATAGCGGTTAAATAGTTCAATGAAAGGGCTATAGGCGCACTTTTGGCATCAGTTAAATTACTCCAATCCTTTTCTTCATAGGCCTTGATCAGCGGTCTGTTTTCTGTTAAGGCCCACTTAAACCGGGTGTAACTATGATGATGGCTATCCGCAAGGTGATGAATTACCTGTCTAACCGTCCAGCCGCCGTCTCGGTAAGGAGTATCCAATTGTTGCTCGTTTAAATCCTTGACCAGTTCATGTAAATTTTTCGGTAAATTATCCAACACGGAAATCCACCTATCAATATCTTCCTTGGATATTTCTTTTGGACACTCAAAATGCCCTATAGGATACTTTAATTTTTCTAACTCTTCCATTAGCTAAATGTAAAAAATTTTAATAGACTTTTAACCAAAAATCTAAAGTGCCCCCTTAATAATCTAGTAACTTTATAGGATAAAACATTATTTAAAAAAAAGTACAATGGCAACAATACGATTAGGGGACAAAGCACCCGATTTTACAGCAGATAGTTCAATGGGAACCATTAATCTTTATGACTATTTAGGAGATAGTTGGGGGATATTATTTTCTCACCCGGCAGATTTTACCCCGGTTTGCACCACTGAATTGGGAACGGCATCTAAATTCAAGGATGAGTTTGACAAGCGTAATGTTAAAATGTTGGCGCTTAGTGTAGATGGTGCGGCTTCCCATGCAGAATGGATAAAGGATATTAATGAAGTACAAAATACGGTCGTTAATTTTCCGATCATAGCAGATGAAGACAAAAAGGTTTCTGACCTGTATGATATGATCCACCCAAATGCGGACAATAATTTGACCGTACGCTCAGTATTTATTATTGCTCCTGACAAAACGGTAAAACTTACCTTGACCTATCCTGCTTCTACAGGAAGAAATTTTTATGAGCTTTTAAGAGTGATTGATTCCTTGCAACTTACTGCATATCATAAAGTTGCAACACCGGCCAATTGGGAAAACGGTAAAGATGTTGTAGTGAGTCCTGCAATTTCAACTGCAGATGCAAAGGAATTATTTTCCAAAGGAGTAACGGAAGTTAAACCATATCTAAGGATGACTCCAGATCCTACCGCTTAAACTCAAAAAACGGTTCATAGTCAATTAGTTAAGCACATTTGTTTAACCTTAAGATAACGTGTAAGAATATTACTTATTAAATAATTAAATACTATATTTGCCCTTTAATTAATATTTAATTTTTCTATTATGAGTAAAGGAACAGTAAAATTCTTCAATGATTCCAAAGGTTACGGATTTATCACTGAAGATGGTTCAAACGAAGATCATTTTGTACACATTTCTGGCTTAATCGATGAAGTTCGAGAAGGTGATGTTGTGGAATTTGAACTACAACAAGGTAAAAAAGGATTAAACGCCGTTAATGTGAAGGTAATTGACTAGGTAACGATTTAACTTTTTTATAGTATGAAACCCGATTCTATGGAATCGGGTTTTTTTTATTAAAAAAAATACTTTTTTACGCAACCATTACTTGCCTTACGCATCTACCAATAAACAACCGTAGTTCCCCAAACTTAAATAATTAACTATGAATATATTTTTAACCGTACTATTGGTATTATTGATTGTCAACGTAGCATTGATCTTAGGAAGTTTTGCTACTAGGAAAAAATAAGCCTATTCCTTTTTTATTGCGCATTCTTTACTAGAATACTACACATAAAAAAACACCTATATCTTTAGACATAGGTGTTGATTTTATTAGATGTATTTAAGCTTATCCTACTTTCATCAATTCAACGTCAAAAATCAAAGTAGCATTCGGTGGAATTACCCCACCTGCGCCTGCAGCGCCATAAGCCAGATCGGATGGTATAACAAAACGTGCTTTATCACCAACTTGCAATAAGGCAATACCTTCGTCCCATCCCGGTATAACTTGACCAATTCCCAACTGAAAATCTATGGGAGAATTACGTTTGTAAGAAGAGTCAAAAACCTGTCCGTTCAATAGGGAACCTTCATAATGTACGGAAACCTGTTTCCCTTTTTCCGCTTTTGCCCCATCTCCTTTTTGAATCATCTTATAACGTAATCCAGAAGCTGTAGAATCAAAACCGGCAGAAACTTTATCAAGTTCTGCTTTTTGCTTTGCCTTTTCCGCTACCAAACGTGCCTCACCTTCAGCATTGAAGTCTTTGAACGCTTTTAACGCATCCCATCTTTCGGCTTCTTCCCCAATCCTTACAATTTCCAAAGAATCTATCTTATCATCTTGAGCAATGGCATCCACGACTTCCTGACCGCTGGCTACAGCTCCAAATACGGTATGTTTATTATCTAACCAAGGGGTTGGCCCATGTGTAATAAAAAACTGGCTTCCATTTGTGCCGGGGCCAGAATTTGCCATGGACAATACACCTGGGGCGTCATGTTTAAGGTCCGGGTGAAATTCATCATCGAACTTATAACCGGCATCTCCCGTACCACGACCTAAAGGACATCCACCCTGAATCATAAAATCTGGGATTACCCTATGAAATTTTAAACCATTATAAAATGGTTCGCCTTCGCTTTTTGCACTATTTTCCATTTTACCTTCAGCCAAGGCCACAAAATTACCCACTGTTCCAGGAGTCTTTTCATGTGTTAATTTTACTAATATCTCGCCTTTGCTCGTATTGAACTTGGCATAAATTCCATCTTCCATTATACTGATTTTTAATATCGGACAAAGGTAAAGAAATTTTACCGTTCGTGAATTTGAGCTGAACCAAACCCAATTATAATATCCTATTAAAAAGAAGATGAACCAATTTATTTATACTTCTGTCGAGAAGAATAAATTATTGTTCAAAATATAGCGTTGTTTGTTTTCTTATACAAAACGCATCATCTTAGTATGGCTGTAAAACAACGTATTTACCAAATTGATTTATTACGATTTGTTGCCGCAGTTGGCATAATGTTAGTGCATTATTTATATAGGGGGTTTAAAGCGGACAACCTAACGAATTTGAGCTTTCTGGAGCTTGCAGGGGAATGGGTAAAGTATTGTGCCGTGTTCATTGACCTATTTTTCATAATAAGTGGTTTTGTAATTGCATTATCGGTCGCCAACAAATCGGTTACCTATTTTTTTAAATCTCGCGTAGTACGCCTGTTTTCTGTATACTGGCTTTGTGCCCTAATTACTTATCTGGTCACCGTATTTTATGGAGCCCCTAGGTTTACGGTAACATTTGGACAATTTCTTTTCAATTTAACCCTTTTACAGGATTTCTTCGATATAGAACGCCTAGATGGGGCGTATTGGACCATGTCCGTAGAATTAAGGTTCTATGCACTGGCACTTGGATATTTAATCCTTTACAGGTATAAACAAGTGAAAATTGCAACAATTGCCTATATATGGTTAGTGTTAACCGTTATTTATCCACTAGTACAGAACTTATTGGTTTTTAAGGTACTTAACCTCTTTCTTATGTTTCAATGGTCGCCTGCATTCATTGCCGGTATGTTGATGGCGGATATCTATAAAACCAAAAAAGTAAATCTCAAGAATGGCATTGCCCTAGCTGTATGTTTTGCATTATCCTGTTTTCACCGATTGATATATGCCAAAATGGCTATGGTCATTTATAACGAAACGTTCTCTGAAGCTTTAATAGTTGCTGTAATGTTCGGTGCTTATGGTATTATGTTATTAGTCATCCTAGGAGGTTTAAAATGGATGAACAAACCTTACTTTCTATATTTGGGCATAATGACTTACCCATTATACTTATTGCACCAACGTATAGGGTATATCATCTTTAACAACCTTATGGATTACATGAACAAGTATGTGATATTGGTAGGCACCATAACCTTAATGATTGCCGTATCCTTTTTGATCGTAAGATATATAGCTGGTCCTTTGTCCAATTTCATGGAAAAGTATCTTGGAAAGGTAATTGATTATGTATTGGGCATTACATGGAAATCTGACTCTTTACCAAAATCGGAAATTGAAAATATTCCGGGTAAACTTTCCGATAAATAAATTGGATTTCCTATACAACTTAAGGTAAAGACAACTTTACCCTAAATTTTAGTCTATACCATATTTATCTATCAAATATATTAAACTGGTCATAGTGGCGGCACCCAATTGTAGTTCTCGCTTGTTCACTTGTTCAAAGGTATCATTTTCTGCATGGTGATAATCAAAGTAACGCTGTGAATCTGGCCGTAGACCTGCCAAGACTATCTTCTTGTTCGTTATTTTTTTTAGCGGTCCAATATCGGCACCTCCAAAACCTTTTTCAAAATAGTGAACAAGGTAAGGTTTAAACAAGGTCTTCCATGCCTCTATGTGTTGAACCGCATTGTCCGATCCATCAATGGTAAATCCTCTAGGTGTAAAACCACCAGAATCACTTTCAAGTGCAAAAATATGATGCTCCTTGCCTGTACTTGCCCATTCTGCATATTTGATACCACCCCGTAATCCGTTTTCTTCGTTCATAAAAAGAACGACCCTGATTGTGCGTTTTGGCCTATATCCGGTTTTCTTAAAAAGATTAAGTACTTCCATACTTTGAACGCACCCAGCACCATCATCATGGGAACCGTCTCCCAGATCCCAAGAATCTAAATGTCCGCCTATGACAATAACCTCATTAGGTAATGTACTGCCGGTTATTTCCCCTATAACGTTATACGACTCAACGTCTTGAAACTGTTTACAATTTTGTTTGAAATAAAAATTAATGTCCGGATTTAATTTTAACGATGTACTTAATAGCTCCGCACCATTGGTACTGATGGCCGCTGCGGGAATTCTTTCATTTACCGGTTGGTCACCATACCCCATTGAACCGGTATGGGGAAAGTCATCTAAACGCAAATTCATAGAACGGACAATTACCCCTACTGCCCCATACTTGGAAGCTTCCATGGCCCCTGCGTAACGTTGATCCACACAATTGGAATAAGCATCAAAAGTATTAACGGAGGTAGGATCCATAGCTTTATTGAAAAACACGATTTTGCCCTCTATACCTTTTTTACCAAGCCGTTCCAGACCTTCAATACCGGTTACTTCAACTATTTTGGCCTTTAATCCTTTTGGTGGTGTGGCCACAGACCCTCCAAGAGCACATATGGCAACATTGGTGGTCATACCGGGAGTGGTTTCGTAATATGCAAATTCAGGGGTACCCCTAACCCATTTTGGGACCATTACAGGCTGCAGCCATACATTGTCCAGCCCAAGGGAATCTAATTGCGACTTGGTATAATCAACTGCCTGTTGGGCCTGCACAGACCCGGACAACCTGCCACCTATTTGATTGGAAATGTAATTCAACCAGTTGTAACCGGTTCCATTGATCAAAGCCGTATCATAAAAAGCCTTAATTTGTTCCTGATCGCTTTGCTGTGCAATGGAACTACCTGCATAAATAAAAACCAATAAACAGAAAAGCTTAACCCTCACGTTGTAGTTGTTCTTCATAGGAATCTAAATTAGCCATAATTTTGTCGCTTAACATAGGCTCCTTAATATCTTTATATTTTTTTAACGATTTTAATAGGATAGACGCTACAATTACCCTTGCCGCCTTTTTATTATCTGCGGGTATGGAAAACCAAGGAGCATGCTCTTTTGTAGTTCTTGAAATAGCCTCCTCGTAACATTTTTGATAAACGGACCACAACTTTCTTTCCTTTAGGTCTCCCGGAGAAAATTTCCAATGCTTATCCTTAACGGCAAGCCTGCGCAATAATCGTTGGCGTTGTTCTTCTTTGGATAGATTTAAAAAGAACTTATAGATCAATGTTCCGTTCTCCGCCAAGTGCCGTTCAAAATCATTGATTTGTTCAAATCTTTTGTCCCAGAATTTCTGGTCAATGTCCTCCACGGAGTGAATACCCGGTATATGTTCGTTTAAGATATATTCAGGATGAACCCTAGTCACCAAAACATTTTCATAATGTGTTCTATTAAAGACCCCAAATTTACCCTTAGCGGGCAAGGCTATATAATGTCTCCAAAGATAATTATGGCTCAGTTCCAATTCCGTAGGCACTTTAAAACTATGCACTTCTACTCCACTGACATTAAAGTCCTTAAAAACTTCACGGATCAAACTATCCTTTCCGGCTGTATCCATGCCTTGTAGACAAACCAAGATGCTATACTTGTCATGGGCGTAAATGGTGTCCTGAAATTCACCTAACTCCCTTCGTATAACAGCCAGTTCTTTTTTCAGTTCTTTATCCGTTTTACCAAAATCTTCAAAAGTTGGGGCCTTCGCCAACTTAAAATCGGCATTGGCCCTATATGTATCTATTGTTATTTTATCCATACCGAAATATAAAGTTTAAATCTCATAGATACCAAATCTTATTGCACATGACTTTGTACAGAGGATCCGTTAATCGTATTACATGGGTATTGTATCGAAAATAATAGAAATTAGCCACCACAATTTTTAAATTTAAAGCTGTAAAGTCCCAAATTTTACAATCCTAAAACCTACCAATGAAGAAATATGCCTATATATTCTGCACCTCCTGCATATTATTACTGTCTTCCTTTAGCTCAAATTTAGATTGCGAGTATGCAAATTCCAACATGGCTTTTGCCAAAGCACGTATTGTTGAAGCATTACAAACCGAGGATATAAACAAAGCTAGATTCTATTCCTATAAGGCCCTTAATGCACTTGAGAAATCTAAAATGCAATTGGATCAATGTGGATGCACCCTTGCAAGGGAAAAAATGGAAGAAAATCTAGAGAATTTAATAGCTGCCACAAAATCTACCACATTAATCGGTACACAAAATTTCTTAAAAAAATCTTTATCAATTACTGAAGACACCATGGTCGTACTTGCTGAGCATAATACCCATAACAGCATTTATGCCAATGATCTTTTGGCCATGAATACTAATGTAAAACCAACAGAACACAATATTCCTACGATAGTAAAGGAACCCTCAAGCCTAACCGAAAAGATTGATCAGTCTCTGGAAAAATACAGATTATCGTTGAATAAAGTTGTTGAAACCGTTGATTGTAAGGAAGCTTATGTTTTTGCCAAAAGAATATTTGACGAGTGCGAACAACAGCTTTTAAAAACAAATTTGTCCGATGGTAGTAAATACTATAATTTAAGGACAAAAGAAATTACCCAACAAGCATTGAACAAATTGGGTAATTGTGCCAAAATTGCACAGAGTAAATAATCTTACTTACTGGCAAATAGTTTTACATCATCCTCTGACACATTTTGTCCACCAAGGATAATTAAGCGTTCCACTACATTTCTAAGTTCTCTTATATTTCCAGTCCAATCATAGGCTTTTAAAAGTTTGACCGCCCCGTCTGAAAATGTTTTGGTTGCCATACCCTGCTCTTCACAGATTTTCTTTGAAAAGTGTTCGATCAGTAAAGGAATATCGTCCCTTCTATCATTTAAACTTGGAACTTGTATTAAGATAACCGCTAATCTATGGTAAAGATCCTCTCTAAAATTACCTTCTTCTATTTCCTTTTTTAAGTCTTTGTTGGTAGCTGCAATAACCCTAACATCCACTTTAATATCCTTATCCGTACCAACCCTAGAGATTTTACTTTCCTGTAAGGCCCTTAAAACTTTTGCTTGGGCAGAAAGGCTCATATCCCCTATTTCGTCTAAAAATATTGTCCCCTTGTTAGCGGCTTCAAACTTACCCGCACGATCCTTTACAGCAGAGGTGAACGCCCCTTTAACATGACCAAAAAGCTCACTTTCAATAAGTTCCGACGGAATGGCCGCGCAATTTACCTCTATAAACGCCGCGCTACTTCTTCCACTTTTTTCATGGATCCAATGGGCCACCAGCTCTTTACCCGTTCCGTTAGACCCGGTAATCAATACCCGGGCATCTGTAGGGGCAACTTTCTCTATCATACCCTTGATCGTACTGATTTCATTACTCTCCCCGATCATTTCATAATTCTTGCTGACCTTTTTCTTTAATTTTTTATTTTCTACCACCAATACCTTTCTATCCAAAGCATTTCTTACCGTAGTCAACAACCTATTTAGATCTGGCGGTTTGGATATGTAATCAAACGCTCCTAAACGCATGGTATTTACAGCGGTGTCAAGATCACCATGACCAGAAATCATAATAAACGGAATCTCAGGTTTTATTTTTCTGGCCGCTTCAAGTACCTCAACACCATCCATCTTGGGCATTTTTATATCACATAGCACCAAATCATAATCATTGCTCTTAATCGTTTCTATTCCTTTGAGGCCATCCTCCGCTTCTTCAACGGAATAGGCATCGTTTTCTTCACTAAGGATTTTTACCAATACCCTTCTAATTGCCGCTTCATCTTCAATTACCAAAATTTTTGACATACTGTTATTTTTTTAAATTCCAATTCTAAAGCCAGTTCTAAAATAAAGCCCCGCTTCATCATTTAATGTAAATATATCATTCCTTTCCTGATCACGTAATACCCCGTTCTGAAATAAGGAATGACCTCCTATAAGGTAAACGGACATATCTTTCGTTATCTTATATTGATATCCTAGGGTCAATAATAATGCCGTAGATGATACATCTGTTGACAAATTATTTCCTGGAAGCAAAATATTGTTCTGAATGTTTACATAATACCCGTCCAAAAAAAGCTCGGTCTGAAAAAAGTGTCCCTTTTTAGTAAAATACTTCATCCCGGATTTTGGTGCTCCCAATACATAGGACCAATTTTTATGAAATCGTTTTTCAAAATATAAAAAGGGTAAGGGCACATCTATTGGCGAAGTTCCATTATAGGAAAGGCCCATTACCAGTATATAAGGCTTCTCTACATCCTTGATGTTTTTATACGCCCCGGCCGTTACGTTGACATTAAAATCCTCTTGTTGTAATTCTTCCACAAAATTAGAGGACCATCTTGGTGTAACCACACCCACCAAACGCCAATTTTCACTAAGCTTATACATATAGGCCAAATTGACATCCACAACATGAAATTTATTGATATCATCCGCATTAGGGAATAAATTGTCCGGAACTTCAAAATTGTACCGATTATATTCCGCCCCCAGAACGACATAATCTTTCTTGCCACGAACTGCCAAAGGTACGTTCAGCACCAGTTTAATACGTGAAGTTTCTACATTGGCACTATTGTCCGGCATCAACATATACTCTATTCTAAAAACATCTGGTGTTTGGCCAAACGTATAGAACGTAAAAAACATGATAATGGAAAAAAATAATCTTGCCAAGAGCTTGTTACAAGCATTTATACTGCTACTCATTCCGTAAAGTACCTTGTTGATAAATATGAACATCCCTTTGGGGAAAAGGTATCGTTACCTTATGCTTTCTAAATTCGGCATCAATTTTATATCTTAATTCACTTTTAATCCGCGGTACCGAAAAACTATCGGTGATATAAAAATTAAGAACAAAGATCAATGCAGAATCACCAAAATCTTCAAAAATCACAAAAGGCTTGGGACTCTTTAACACATTTCGATGTGATTTTATGACCTCTAGCAATAACCGTGTTACCAGCTCTACATCACTTCCGTATGCTACACCTATTTGTATAGATTCTCTGGTAGTTTTATGATTTTGGGTATAGTTGTAGACAATATCACTTATAAACTTATGGTTAGGAATAATAATGACCTTGTCATCCCTGGTTACTGCCCTTGTAGTCCTTAATTTTATTTCAAAAACCTTACCTACCTTATTATCTATTTCTATAATATCCCCCACTCTGAGCGATTTATCAACGATAATGAAAATTCCTCCGATAATATCCTGAAAAATTTCCTGTAAAGCCAAACCTAGACCTACGAACAATGCAGCGGATGCAGTAATTAATATAGTAATATTAATACCTGCGGCGCTCATGGTGAATAAGATGACCACAACATATACCAAGTACTTAATGAACTTAAAAATACTGATGAACTTAAGTTTGTCATCTGTTTCCATATTCCTGGTAAAAAATCTTCTTATACCCTGTAATACGGTACTAGTAAGTAAAAAGGCAATGGTTAACAAAAGTAGAAGTCCCACCGTAATATGTATGGATTTTTCCCCTTCGCCAAATTGATAACCAAGTTCAAGAAATTTCTTTATGGTACCCCAGACATCATCTTCAATGATATCCTTTATTTTTTCGGTACCTTCTTGTATCATTAAGAATATTTGAGCCATTTGAACAAATCTTTATAACTAGGCTTTTTGCCGTACATAAGGATACCAACCCTATATATTTTAGCTGCGACCCACACTATACCAATAAATGTAGCTATTAATATTAAGATAGAACTAATCAATTGCCAAACAGGCACGCCGCCTTCACCAATACCCCATGGCAAACGCATGAGCATTACAATTGGGGAGGTCAACGGAAAAAGGGAAAAGGCTACCGCAATTGGACCGTTAGGATTGCTAAATACGGAAAAGAAACCTACGTAAATAGCCAGCATTAACGGCAAAATTACCGGGAATATAAATTGTTGGGTATCCGTTTCATTATCTACTGCTGCCCCTATAGCCGCATAAATAGAACTGTATATTAAATATCCCAGTACAAAATAGATGATAAAGAAAATCAACATGGCCAAGATAGGAATCTCAAAAATTTCCTGGGCATATAGTTGAATATTTTGGGTAACGCTATCTACATCCATACCTGTACCATTGCCCATGGTCTGTGGCATACCCCCTTTTGTCAAGGCAGAAGGATCAATGTCAAAAATAGCCAAGCCAATGAACAACAAAATTACACCGGAAACGATCCAAATACCAAATTGGGTAATACCCGCCAACGAGGTTCCAATAATTTTACCCATCATTAGATGAAAAGGCTTTACGGATGATATAATGACTTCAATAATACGGCTGGTCTTTTCTTCTATGACACTACGCATTACAAATCCTCCATAGATAATGATGAACATCATTATTAAATAACCGAATGCGCCACCTATTACCGCTTTAATCTCATTGATTCCCTTAATATTCTGCAGCCCATCAAACGTCTCTATGTTAAGGTTATAGCTACGATCCATTTCTGCATATTCTTTTGGGGAGAGACCCAGTTCTCTTAAACGCTCCTGTCGTAATCTACTGGTGATCACATTTTCCAATTTTTCTAGTATCGATGCGTTTGGCGCATCCTTGCTATAAAAAAATGCACGTTGCGCCACACGCTCCAAATTGGGTTCTTCCGGTAAATATACCAATCCATAATATCCCAAGCTTAGCGTAGAATCTTTTGCCTGAGCCAAAGAAATATCCCTAAAATTAACATAGGAAGTAGCTTCAGTGGCTACAAATTCATTAGCAAAATACCCACTTTCGTTCAAGACCGCAATTATTCTTTTCTCATTGTCGTTCAACTGGGTTAGATAGGTAATCAACAAAATCATGCCCACCATTAAAATTGGACTTAAAAATGTCATGATTACGAAAGACTTGTTCCTAACCTTTGCCAAATACTCTCTTTTAATTATCAGCGGCAATTTATTCATGGGATAAATTTCTTTTTTGGATGGTCTGAATAAATATATCATTAGCCGATGGAATGGTTTCTACAAAACCATTTACATTGGCCTTTTGACCTAAATAATTTAAAATTTCCCTAGAATCATTAGAGGGTAATTGAACGGAAATATTCAATTGGCTCTCTTTACTGTCATATTCATGGGTCAAGACTTTGTATTTTTGTTGTAGGTCCTCTAACAAACCATTGGCACCCGTGCTCTCCAATCCTATCTTAAAAATATTGTTCTTATAGGCTTTTTTGATTTCTGACAATTTACCATCCAGAATTTTTTCTGATTTATGAATCAATGCTATATACTCGCACAACTCTTCCACAGATTCCATACGGTGTGTAGAAAATATTATGGAGGTCCCATTTTCCTTTAATGCCAAAATTTGTTCTTTGATTATATTGGCATTGATAGGGTCAAATCCGCTAAATGGTTCATCAAATATTAATAATTTAGGTTCATGGAGAACAGTTACAACAAATTGTATTTTTTGGGCCATACCTTTGGATAGCTCCTGTATCTTTTTATTCCACCAATCACCAATTTCCAATTTTTCAAACCAGAATTTCAATCGTTTTTTTGCTTCAGCCTTGGACAAACCTTTTAACTGTGCAAGATATAGGGCTTGCTCCCCAACTTTCATACTCTTATATAGACCTCTTTCCTCTGGCAAATATCCTATTTGTGCAATATGTTCCGGTTTTAAAGGTTCCCCATCAAAAAAAACCGACCCTTGATCAGGATAGGTTATTTGATTAATGATACGTATTAGGGTAGTCTTACCGGCACCATTAGGGCCAAGCAATCCATAAATACTGTTTTTTGGAATATCTAGGGAAACGTCTTTTAAAGCTAAATGGTCACCATAGCGTTTTGTGACATTAGTAGCTACCAAAATGTTGTTCATGTAAGCAATTTGTTCAAAGATATTGAATTGTTTTGACTAGCTATATCCTTTATGAATCCTTTATAGTCAAATATTTTATGCTAAATAATTGATAAACAGCAACCTTATAAAAAGCAAAACCCACCCTCAATAAATCAAGGATGGGAAAAAAATTGCTATGAAAAAGAAAATTAATATTGGTTGCCCAATATTATCTCAAATATACGTTTTTTATTTAAAAACAATCTAAAATACCTAAGAGAACATATCTTTAACTTTTTCAAAAAAAGATTTGTCAGATTTCTCCGGTCTAGGCTCAAAATTATCGTTGCCGTTCATTTTTTCAAAAAACTCACGTTGTTCCTTATTCAATTCTTTTGGCGTCCATACATTTACGTGTACTAACAAATCTCCAGAACCATAACCGTTCAGGCTAGTAATACCCTTACCTCGTAATCTCAAGATTTTTCCGGACTGTATACCAGGTTCTAACTTAATGCGTACTTTACCGCCAACGGCATCTATTTCCTTTGAAGTTCCCAGTACTGCCTCTGAAATACTCACATAAAGATCATAATGAAGATTGTCTCCTTCACGCTTTAAGGTACTATGCTCCTGGGTCTCAATAGCCACCAATAAATCTCCAGGCACACCATTGCCCGGTGCATCATTACCTTTATTGGGTACTTTAAGCTGCATACCATCCTCAACACCGGCAGGTATGTTTATGGAAACTGTCTCTTCCGTAACCTTAAGTCCTTGGGCATCCGCATCATTTGGTTTACTGTCCAAAATTTGACCACTACCGCCACATGCACTACAAACCGCTGCGGTCTGCATTCTCCCCAAGATGGTATTCTGTATTTTGGTCACTTGTCCCCTACCACCACATGTACTACATGTTTTATAGGTTACACCTTCTGCCTGAACCTTTCTTCTAACCTTTACCTTTTTCTCTACACCATTGGCAACTTCTTCCAAACTAAGGGTTACCCTAATGCGCAGATTACTACCCTTGGTCCTGCGTTGACCACCACCGCCGCCAAAACCGCTAAAGCCACCGCCACCAAAGCCACCGAAGATATCACCAAACTGACTGAAGATATCATCCATATTCATACCTCCGCCGCCAAAACCGCCGCCACCTTCAAAGGCGCGATGTCCAAATTGATCATAACGTGCTTTTTTGTCCGGATCGCTCAAAACCTCATAAGCCTCGGCAGACTTTTTGAACATTTCCTCTGCCTCACTATCACCTGGGTTTTTATCCGGGTGGTATTGCAGCGCTTTTTTACGGTATGCTTTTTTTATTTCAGCGGCAGAAGCACTCTTACTAATGCCCAATACCTCATAATAATCTTCCTTCATGCCAATTTTTTAATTTCCTACTACAACTTTTGGATGTCTAATAATACGGTCACCCAATGAAAAACCTTTTTCGATGACATCAATGATCTTACCTTTCATTTTTTCGTCCGGTGCAGGTATCTGTGTAATTGCCTCATGTATTTCAGCATCAAAAACATCACCCGTATTTACCTCAAGCATTTGTAATCCTTTGGATTTTAATGTTTCCCTAAGTTTTACATTGATCAGCTCAATACCTTTGAACATCTCTTCATCATTAGATTTTGCCAATTCTTTCATTGCCCTGTCAAAATCGTCCAATACAGGTAATAACGACACAATTACTTCTTGACCGGCAGTTTTGAACAAATCCATTCGCTCTTTTGAAGTACGTTTTTTGTAGTTTTCAAATTCCGCGAACAACCTTAAAAATTTATCCTTTTCTTTAGCCAAATCTTCCCTTAGTACCTCTTCTTCTGTAAGCTCCTCAACATTTTCCACATCTCCAAGTGTTGCTTCTTGCTCATTTATATCATCTTCTTGAATCTCATTTTCCAAGAATTCATCATCTAAAGTGTTTTCTTTATCACTCATATTTTTCCTAATATTTAAATAGCCGTTTAAAAGCAGGCAAAAGTACTGCCAATTCTTTAAAAATGTCAAAATGTCACAAAAGTTTAAAAAAAAATCCGCCAAAAAGCGGATTCATACTATAGAAATTAATCACATTAGGTAATCAGGACACAAACTCTTTTGTCATATTAGTTTTTGAATCGACACATTCCGAATCGTTTTTAAAGATATCCGCAAGTGCATGACAGATATTGGCATATTGAAAAACATAGCCTTCTTCTTCTATTTTCTTACTACTAATACGCTGACTGGCAAAAAGCAAATAGGCCATCTCTCCCAACACCGTATACATTATAAATTTAGGTATATTGGGCAACACCAAAGGTCTTTCCAAATTTTTGGCGATTTCCTTTACCAGCTTTGTATTGGTGACAGGGTTTGGTGCCACACCGTTAAAAACGCCCTCTAATTCATATTGTGCAACATGTACAAAAATTCTGGCCAAATCAGCGATATGTATCCATGACTGCCATTGCTCTCCACTTCCAAAGGCGGCACCTACAAAATACTTGACAGGTTTTGCCATTTGCGGCAATGCACCTCCTTTATTGGACATAACCAAACCAATCCTTACCTTGGCAACAGTAAGTCCCAATTGTTTGAATTCATCAGCCTTTTCTTCCCAAACCTCTACTACACGGCCCAGAAAACTATCATCTACTTTTTGTTCATCCTCACTATAGTAATTACTTAATGAATTTGGATACACCCCTATTGCGGAGGCCGATACAAGCGAAGTAACCTTGTGGTCAAAAGTATTTTTCAGCGTCTTTTTTAACAGCTCCAATGAATTTACGCGACTGTCCAAAATAATCTTTTTGTATTTGGAGGTCCATCGTTTAGAAATGCTTGCACCTGCCAAATTAATGATAACGGATACGCCCTGTAAGCAATCTTTGTCTATTTCATCCTTTTCAGGGTTCCAATAAAAACCTTGGTAGTTAGATTTAGAAATGATTTTATTCCTATTCGTAGTAAGGTAATTTACATCATATCCTTTTTCATGGCATTGAGACACCAACTCGCTACCGACCAAACCCGTTGCACCTGTTATCAATACTTTCATATCATAAAGGTATTCCTTTTGATGCTTCTTTATATGCTATTTAATTTGGATTTAACATTGTTGTTCAATGCACTGGCCTTTTCAAATGATTGAAAATAAAGTAGATTGGTTATTCTTAAAATTTATGGTTTTTTAGCCCTCAACATTTCTCTTTTACCTGGTGGACCAGGTAGTCTTTCAACTAAAAAACCAACTTCTAACATAGCTCTTCTTACGCTACCCTTTGCTGCATAAGTAACCAGATAGCCCCCTTGCTTAATAGCCTTGAACATTATTTCAAAAATATCAACGGTCCATAATTCAGGTTGAACACGAGCGCCAAAAGCATCAAAATACACAAGGTCATATTGCGCAATGTCCTTTATATCCTTAAAATCCTTTTGCTGCTTTTTAAGATTGAATTTTGGGGAAATGGGTATAATATCTTCCCACCGGGAAGCATGCATCTCATTAAACATTTTGGTAAAGGATAGTGCGTTCAGTTCCTTTAGATAATTCAATTGTCCCACCTCTTCCTTTGAGACCGGATAAGCCTCAACACCGGTATAGTCAATACTAAGGTTTTGGTGTTCTGCCTCCATGAGGGTAATCAAGGCATTTAAACCTGTGCCAAAACCTATTTCCAAAATATTAAGATCACAATTTTTAAAGAGGTGCAATCCGAAGTGGATAAAAACATGATAGGCTTCTTGAATAGCTCCGTGTTTAGAATGGTACTGTTCGTTCCATTCTTTTATCTGTATGGTTTTTGAACCATCTGCCGTAGTAATAATTTCCCTTTTCAAATCAATTGGGAATAACTACTCCAGAAGCTTCAAAACTATATGTTCTTTTAGGAGCTACGATTGCTGCAATTTCAGCTTCACCCTTACCTGCATCTTTTGCATAATGTCTTTGATCATCAACGCTCATTTCCTCAACGAAGGCTAAACCGTTCATCACTACGGACTTATCTACAATATCATTCGGCATAAAAAAACCATAATCCTTAAAGCGAACCATAGCCTGCTCTCCCTGCGGAAGCTCAATGATCATCCAACAACCCTTTACCTTACAGACCTCATTGACTTTAGATTTAATGGTTATGTTCAACGTATCCGCAACAGCCATACCTTTATATAATGACATCATCTCCTCAGAAGATTTAATGTCCTTAAGTTCAAAGGAATCCCCTAGAAATGTAACATTTTCATTGTTACCAGACAAACGGAGCTGCTTTTGTTGCTGGGCTTGACAAGAAAATATCCCAAATAATATTACAAGTAAAATGTTAAATCCTTTCATAAATCTTAAAAATGATAAATTCCCTGCAAATCTGGTCAATTTTAATCTAAAAAAGAAGGACCAATAGCGATATTTGTTTAATTTTATTCAACTAAAGTTACGTATTTTATGAGCATTGAAACTAAAAACATCATTGTAGAAAAGGTAAAAAATTCAAAAATTGACCAAGTTGATTTTGATAATCTGGCTTTTGGTTCCGTATTCACGGACCACATGCTGGTCTGTACCTACAAAAATGGTGTCTGGGAAACTCCTGCCATTGTTCCATATCAACCAATTACTTTAGACCCATCCTCTAAAATCTTTCATTATGGACAATCCATATTTGAGGGTATGAAAGCTTATAAGGACGATAACGGGGATGTATTTTTGTTCAGGCCACTGGATAATTTTAAACGCCTGAACATTTCCGCAGAAAGAATGTGTATTCCTGCAATTCCGCAAGAATATTTTATGGAGGGTTTAATTACTTTATTAAATTTGGACAAGGCCTTTATACCCACACAAGAAGGTAGCTCATTATATATAAGGCCATTTATGTTCGCTTCCGGAAACGGATTTCATGCCTCACCGGCCAGTGAATATAAGTTTATAATTGCCTGTGCACCTTCCGGCTCCTATTTTTCAGGGAAGGTAAAGGTATTAATTGAGGAAAAATATTCCAGGTCCGCCAATGGTGGTGTTGGCTATGCAAAAGCAGGAGGTAATTATGCCGGACAGTTTTATCCTACCCAACTTGCCATAGACAAAGGTTACAATCAAGTAATTTGGACAGATGACACCAATCACGAATTTATTGAAGAAGCTGGTGCAATGAATATTTTCATTAGAATAAATGACACACTAATGACCGCCCCTACAAGTGATCGAATTCTAGATGGAATTACACGTAAGAGTATTTTGGAAATAGCCAAGGATCAAGGTATTAAAACAGAGGTTAGGAAAATATCCGTAAAGGAAGTTGTAGAAGCAGCAAAAGATGGCTCCTTAAAAGAAATGTTCGGTGCAGGTACGGCTGCGGTTATTTCTCCAATATCCGGTTTTGGCTACAGAGATACGGATTACGAATTACCAGAACTACAACAAAGTTATGGTGCTCGATTAAAGAAAATAATAACCGACATACAATATAATAAAAGTGAAGACAAATTTGGATGGCGCTATAAAGTAGAAAATTAAAAAAGGGGCCAAATGGCCCCTTTTTATTTTTTAAGTATTGTAGCAATATCCGGACTAAAATAATCAGGCCCTTTTAAAACCTTACCATCTTCCCTATAAATAGGATTGCCGTCCTCACCCAATTTACTCATATTACTTCGTTGTATTTCATTGAAAACTTCTTCAATTTTATATTGCATACCGTGTTCCAAGATGGTACCGCATAGTATATACAACATATCACCAAGTGCATCTGCAACTTCAACAAGATCATTGCTCTGGGCGGCTTCCAGATACTCTTTATTCTCCTCATCCATTAAATTGTAGCGTAACATGTTTTTAGCATCTCCTAAATTTGCACGCATTTTCTCAGAAACACCCAAGCCGAACGAGTTATGGAATTCTTTGACCGCTTTAAGTTTATTTTTCATTTATATTCAGTGGTTTTCTATTAGCTTTGTGTAAAAATAGGGAATATGTTCAGCACGGGACAAATTGTTTTTGCAATCGCTTTCGCAGTAGTTTTTGCCATTATTATCATCTTATCATATAAAAAAGACCGCAAACATCATCAAAAAAATTTCAAGGGCGTAAAATGGATTGGGATTTTCTTTGCACTATTCATAATATCACTGCTTTGTACTAAATATTTACTTAACGATTAGTTAATATTTTACTTACACCACAAAAATTAGCCTTCTTACAACAGAAAAACGCTTTTTACACCGTTAGTATAACAAATAATGTAATTTTGCGTTATTCATACATAAGGGCAATTAATTATGATGACATTTCTTACAATCTTTCTAATTTTAATAGGTATTAATTTGGCAATGGTAGTAGTTAGTCTATTGAGTGTTTCTCAAAAATCCAAGACATCTACCAAAAAATTATCCAACGAACCTGTTTCTGTAATCTATCCTTTAGATTTATTGACCACTAGCTATAAGAAAGCAGTATAGTTTTTTACCTTTATGAGGTATGAAACAATTCTTGTTAGTTTTTTTAGGGGGAGGATTTGGTAGTATTATACGCTACTATATTTCTAAAACACTAAACCCTTATTACTCCAATTTTTATTTAGGTACTTTTTTGGTCAATATTATTGGCTGTCTTCTAATTGGCCTATTGATCGGCCTTTCCTTAAAACAGAATTATCTTACCCAAAACCAAACTTTATTATTAGCTACAGGATTTTGCGGTGGATTTACAACTTTTTCCACGTTTGCCCTTGAAGGCAATTTATTATTCAAGGAATCTTCTTTTTTATATGCCTCACTTTACATGGGGTTAAGTGTAGCAATTGGCATTTTGGCCATTTCTTTAGGAATTTACATTAGCAAGATGTTATAAAAATAACATTAGAACCAACTATTTTTATTTTTTTGAATTTTTTTTAGCAAAATCGTGTTTTAATGCACAATCGTCAGGTTATTTGCTAAAATTCTGACAAATAATTTAAAAAAGTCCCTTTTAAGAATAACTTCAAAACCACTATCCGTAAAATAAATCACTTCAAATAGACATACCCTAAAAATATAGGGGTATAAATTGCGATACTGATAAAAATCACTAAACACCCCCATAAAAAATTAGGGTATACTTCAATTTAACATATATTTGGCAATATTAAAAACTTAGTCAAATGAAAAAAATCGAGGCAATTATCAGAAAATCAAAATTTGACGATGTCAAGGAGGCATTACATCAAATAGAGGTTAACTTCTTCAGTTACTGGGACGTAACAGGGGTCGGAAATGAAAAGCAAGGTCATGTATACCGTGGTATTTCGTATAGTACTACAGATATACAGCGTAGGTACTTATCTATTGTAGTATCGGATGACTTTTTAGAAAAAACGGTGAATTCCATTTTAGAATCTGCTTACTCCGGTAATGTAGGTGATGGTAAAATATTTGTATCCGAAGTACTAGAAGCTTACCGAATTAGAACTAAGGAAAAAGGATTGGCAGGAATCAACTAAAACGAAAACACTAACTAAAAATAAAAAAAGATGGACGCAGGATTATTTACAGCAAACAACGTATGGATGATGTTGGCTACCGCATTGGTATTCTTCATGCACACCGGGTTTGCCTTCTTAGAAATTGGATTGACCAGACAAAAGAACACAATTAATATTTTGTTTAAGAACATTTTCATCATAACGGGTGGTTTGCTTCTTTACTACGCATTTGGATTTAACTTAATGTACCCCGGTTTTGAAGATGGGGACATGGGAATTTTAAAGTTCAGCATGGACAGCTTTGGAATTTCTGCACCAGAAGGAGGCATGACTCCAGATTATGCAGATGGTGGTTACACGTGGTGGACAGATTTCCTTTTTCAAGGAATGTTCGCAGCTACGGCGGCAACAATTGTTTCCGGTGCTGTTGCCGAACGAATTAAAATAGGTTCTTTCATGATTTTCACGGTAATCTATGTAGGTCTAGTATATCCTATAGTAGGTGCTTGGAAATGGGGTGGCGGATTCTTGGATTCTTGGGGATTCTATGATTTTGCCGGATCTACATTGGTACACTCTGTTGGTGGTTGGGCCGCATTGGTAGCCATATTCCTATTAGGTTCCAGAATTGGAAAATTTGGTAAGGATGGCAAGCCTAATGCAATCCCTGGACATAATATTCCATTGGCCACTGCCGGTGTATTAATATTATGGTTAGGATGGTTTGGATTTAACGGTGGTTCCGTATTGTCCGCAGACCCAGAATTAACTTCATTGGTTCTGGTTACTACAAGTTTGGCTGCAGCTGCAGGTGGATTTGGCGCAATGATCACTTCTACCATATTATATAAGAATTTAGATTTGACCATGTTCTTGAACGGTATCCTTGGTGGTTTGGTAGGTATTACTGCCGGAGCAGATCTAATGTCTCCTAACGAAGCTGTGATTATTGGTCTTTTAGCCGGTATAATCATTGTACTTGGTGTAGCATTGGTAGATAAACTTAAATTGGATGACCCTGTAGGTGCCGTTGCCGTACACTTAATCTGTGGTATATGGGGTACATTGGCCGTTGGTATTTTTGGCAGTATGGCCAGTGGTGCACAGTTCATGACCCAATTATATGGAGTATTGATCGTAGGTGGTTTCTGCATAGTTACTTCCGGAATAATACTAGGTGTCCTAAAAGCGACAATAGGTTTAAGGGTTGCTAAAGAAGAAGAAGTTGAAGGGCTTGATATTCATGAGCACGGTATGGATGCTTATGCAGACTTTAGAATGAACCAACACTAAAAAAATACGGAGCGTTTTGCAGAACGCTCCGTTACATAACCTTTTCAATAAAAAAATTTCTCAAAATTAATTCATCCTCAATAGAGGATTAAATCAAAAACTTATGAAAACGATTATCAATACAAAATACGTAAAAAATATTTTTGCAACAGGTCTTATGCTTTTTGCAGCTGCAGGAGTAGTTGCCCAGGAAGATGAAGAATCAACTCCAAGTTTTACATTAAGTGGATCTATTGATGCCTACTACAGAGCAAATTTAAATGGTGACAACTCTGCACCGGGTGGTGTGCCAAATGCAGCACCAGGATCTTCATTCGCTAATTTACCAGGATTTGCATTAGGTATGGCCAACGTTGTTGCCGGTTACGAAGGAGATAAAGTAGGTTTTGTAGCTGATTTGGTTTTTGGTCCTAGAGGAACGGATGCTATTTTTGCTTCACCTATCTATTCAGCCACCGGTAATATAGTTAATCAATTATATGCGTACTGGAATGTTAGCGACGATGTAACATTAACTTTTGGTAATTTTAATACCTTTTTAGGATATGAGGTAATTTCACCAACTGCAAATTTTAACTATAGTACTTCTTATTTGTTCTCTTACGGACCATTTTCACATACTGGTTTAAAAGCTGATTTTGCATTGTCAGATGATTTTAGCTTAATGTTGGCAGTTATGAACCGTACGGATGTTACGGAATTAAATTTAGATGGTAAATATGCGTATGGTGCTCAACTTGGATATAGTGGGCAATATTTAAACTTTTTAGCTGACAATGGTGCTTTTGAAATTGATTATACAGGGGGATTTGACTTATCTGATGATTTCTTTTTAGGTTTGAACGCTGCATATTTTGACGGTGGCGATGATGCTGCAGGATTTGCAGGTGTTGCCTTATACCCACAATTAGCTACTTCTGAAGACTTTACTATTGGCCTTAGAGGCGAATACTTTACTGAGCTTGATGGCGAATTTGGAGCAATAGGAACTGGTGTTGAAGAATCAAGCGTATTTGCAGTTACATTAACCGGCAGTTATTCAGTTGATAATTTAACTATTAAACCAGAATTAAGATT
Organism: Maribacter confluentis; assembly: GCF_030505015.1. NCBI lineage: Bacteria > Pseudomonadati > Bacteroidota > Flavobacteriia > Flavobacteriales > Flavobacteriaceae > Maribacter > Maribacter confluentis. The sequence continues at coordinate 3,439,761 of NZ_JAUKUC010000001.1, read as the reverse complement.
AGATTCTGCTTCTGATGATTCATTTTACTTTGCTGACAGTGATTTAAGCCCACAAAAAAGCTTATCATCTTTTGTACTAGCAGCTATCTACTCGTTCTAAAAGCAAGATTAAGTAATTGATTGATTTTATAGTTTAAGTTGTAAAACCCGACATTAATATGTCGGGTTTTTTATTTGACATCATTAATGTTCAAAGGCCTTTACCCCTACCGTTATAGCCACATCCAAATGGTTAACAGATGGCACCAAAGGACAGGAATATTTTTTGTTATAGGCACAATACGGATTATACGCTTTGTTAAAATCCAGAACAATTTTATTTCCTTTAGGAATTCTTAGGTCTAGATATCTGCCGCCACCATATGTTTCCTTACCATTTGTAGCATCGGTAAAGGGAAGAAATAAGTAATCTTTATATTTTTCTTGGGCAATTAACTCAGGGGTCTGGTACACTTCCAATTCATACACTTTTCCTTTTAGATTAAATTTGGCAATACCATATAATACTTCCGTAGAAATACGATCAGTGGTAGTAGGCATTGAGAATGGTAATGCTTCTGGAGTTCTAATAAAATCGGCCTCTATTACAAAGGTGGTATCAGCTTCAAAAAAATCCAATGTTTCAAAATCTGCCCTAAATCTATCCGGTAAAGGAGACGTATCCGGATCTTTGAATTCTGCATTCAATTTTTGTTGAAATTTTAATATGTCCATCAACTTGTCTGACTGTACAGATTCCACTACCACCATTTGTTCATCGTGGTATTTTTTTTCTTGTCTACATGAACATAAAACTGCAATTATCAGAAAAGTAAAAAAATGCTTCATTGCTATTTAATTTAATCTTCAAAAATACAATTAATTCATTTTAAGATTTTGATTATAGTTGTACTTTACCCCAAAATGCTAGAAACAATGAGAATTGCACACTTTACTTATTTGACCATTTTACTGGCTACTATGCTAAGCTGTTCAGAAAAAAAAGTTACAGCAAGTACCGCCTTGGAACAGACCAAAGGACCCACTATGGACCCAGATGGGTACAATGTTGCCTTTCTCATTATGAATGGCACATATAATACAGAATTCACTGCCCCTTTTGATATTTTTCAACATACCAAATTCAGAAAAAATATTAGGGTTATGAATACTTTTACCGTTGCTAACACCTTAGACCCCATTACAACTTTTGAAGGGGTTAGCATCCTGCCAGACTTTGACTATACCAAGGATACTTTACCTAAAATAGATATTTTGGTAGTCCCTAGTGCAGAACACCATATGGATTCTGATTTAAATGACACCACGCTTCTTAACTTTATAAAAAAAATAGATAAGAACGCACTTTTTGTCACCAGTCATTGTGATGGTGCCTTTCCGTTGGCCAAAACAGGAATCTTAGATGAAGTAACCTCTACAACATTTCCAAGCGATATTGAATCTTACAGAAAAATGTTTCCCAATTTAAAAGTTCAGGATAGTGTTTTATTTGTCCATGACGGCAAATATATTACCTCTGCCGGAGGGGCCAAAAGCTTTGAAGCCGCATTGTACCTCTGCCAATATTTATACGGAGAAGAAATTGCTAAATCCTTAGCCAAAGGATTGGTCATAGAATGGGACCTAGGTCAAGTTCCACACCTTATTGTGGAATAATATCATAACGGGCATTCGTTAAATATTTCTCTATTAACTCATTAAACTCTGGGGTAATTCGTAATAAGGCAGAATTTTCCAAGGTATATAGTTTAGCCTTATCGGTATATCCATTTTTTAAAAGTTCCTCTAAATAGAAAAGGGCCGTTCCAAAATCTTCCATACCTGCACTTATAGTTATGACCTTTAAATAGGATTCATATTCTTTTGGAGCCGTTATGGTCTTGATCATATATAATAAATTCAAGGCATCCATATCAACTTTTTCCGCAGATGCTACGCAATCTACATTGTCAGCAATTAAGGCATTTATAAATCCCCTTAATCTACTTGATGACTGTCTTTCAAAAAGTTGGCTGCTCTTATCCAATTTGTCCAACTCTTTCATTTGATAGTTCCACCATCCCAAATTAGCGTAATTATAGGTTATAATATCTTCCTCTAAATAGTAGCTATAATCCCCCTTAGCAAAATCTTCTTTTAAAATTATATTGTTCAGTGTTCTAATTGCCTTTTTATAAGAAGTACTTCTACGCAAGGATTTTTTAGTTGTCTTTAACGAATCCATTGTTATTAAAGGGGCTAAAACCCTTTCAATATCAGAAATTAGGTAACTGGCCAAAATAGGTTGATCATTTGTAAAAAAGGTGTTAGCCTTCACCAAAAGTTCATTATAAGTATCAACAATCAGCGTACTGTCTTTAACAATATGTTCTTTTGCCATACTGCTCAGCGTCAACATTCTCATTGCCATAGCCAAGGTATTACCGTCCGGTAAATGTTTCTCCCCGTCAAATACAAATAGTTGATTTGGAAACTTCAACTTATCTAAAACTTTACGCTCTTCAAGCATATCCGGAAAGTTATAATCAGATCTATTTACCACACCAATAAACTGAAATTTCTGTCTTACGTTCAATATATCAATACTGCCCAATGTGGCCCCAACAGAAATAACTCCGTTAATATCCGGAATAAAGGTGGGTAAAATAGAGGCGAATTTTGCTCCACTTTCAAAACCTGCCGTATACATTCTATTATTGGTAATAGGCAAGGAGGTGACAATGGCATTCAACATTCTATTTGCAATCAAAACATTTTCGCTCAATGAAAGACTATCGTTTAGACTATAGGAACTTGCCAACACATACCCTTCCTTTTCAGCCGAATTTACCAGCATAGAAATTGATGATTTGGCATTGCCCCCCATATCCGTCACAAAAATTACGGGCCAAGATTTATCTAGACTAAAATTAGATGGAGTATAAATAGCCATAGTTTCTCCTATAGAATCATTAACCAACAAATTTTCTGTAATTGCTCCTTTAACCAATTTAAAATCTTGCGAAAAGACAAGGGTTGCAGATAGTAATAAAGTGTAGAGTAGTATTTTTTTCATCTTTAATTCATCATCAAAAATCTAGCCAAATTTTTAATTTTGGTTATCGTTTATTAAAGATATCATTTTTGATTCCATTTTAAAATGTTGATTAACAGGTATTCCATTATTTAATTTTATGCATGGGAGCGTTGGATATTACTTGAGACAAAACTATGTGCGTTCTTGTTTCACCGTATTGTATGAGCTGGTCAATAAATTTCTCTAAATGAAATTGATCCTTTAAAACAACTTCCATAACAATATTTTCATTGCCGGTAATCCTATAACAATTTATTACTTCTTCAAGAGTGCCTACAATGGCCAAAAACGGTTTCAATTTACCCATAAATGCCCGTAGAGTAATGATTGCTTTAAGTTGATGTCCTGTCAAGGCATGTGAAACGGTTGCTTTATAACCCATTATTATTCCCAGGTCCTCCATTTTCTTAACACGCTCCGCAACTGCAGGCGCGGTAAGACCAATGGCCCTACCTATGTTGGCAAAAGATTCCCTGGCATTTCGCTGTAACTGTTTCAGGATTTTCCAGTTTAACTCATCTATCTTTGGATTCAAAAGTTTTATCGTTTAAAAATTATGTATCTAAAGCAAATTTACAAAAAGCGTTTGCTTTCCATAGAAAATTATGAGATAACTGATGTAATTTTATATATACTAATATTACCCCACAGCATGGCATATCGTAGTCTTAAAAACTTACCGATTTACAGAAAGGCATTGGAGCTTTGCACAATGAGCAGGGAAATAGCGTCTTACGTTACTTTCAACAAAGATCTTGTAAGATTATATGAATCCAAAAGCCTAAGGGACATCATAGCCAATTCCATATTAACCGATGCAATATTGATACCTCAAAAAATTGCACAGGTAGAACATTCTAACTGTACCAATGAACGTTTGGAGCATATCTCCTTTATAAATATTATAATAAGAAATATAAATTCTTACTGTTTAGGTCTGGAAAAGCATGGGGTTAAGGAAACGGAATACATAAACCTATTACGTGCGGAGATTAAAAGTTTTAGAAAATCCTATAAAAAATGGAGAATTGAGCATTTGTAAATGCTGAACTCATCCTGGTAAATTCTCCTTTTTTCCAACAATTTTAAGAATTATGGACTATTTTTGGAAGCTAATTTAGATTTCCATTGAAAACTACCATTTTAGTACATTGCCCCGATCAATCTGGCATCATTAGTACCGTTACAGGATTTATCCATAAAAATCAAGGTAACATTGTTTATCTGGACCAACATGTAGACAAAAATGCCGATGTGTTTTTTATGCGAACAGTCATTGAATTTGACACCCATTTTTTAGATCTTGAGAAATTTAAAACTTTATTTCAAGAGGAACTAGCCTCTAAATATAAAATGAAATGGAGTTTGCACACAGACGAAAAATTGCCCAATATGGCAATATTCGTTTCAAAATACAATCATTGTTTATATGATTTGTTAAGCAGATATCGTTCTGGGGAACTGGCGGTAGAAATACCTTTTATTTTAAGTAATCATAATGATTTAAGATATATTGCCGATCAATTTGAAATTCCGTTTTATCATATACCGTTCAATAAGGAAATTAGGGTTCAAGCAGAACAGCAACAATTAGAACTTCTTCAAAAATATAATATAGATTTTATTGTACTGGCCAGATACATGCAGATTGTTAGCGAAAAGCTAATCAGCAAATTTCCAAATAAGATCATAAATATCCATCACTCTTTTTTACCTGCCTTTGCCGGTGCCAAACCTTACCATGCAGCATTTAAAAGGGGAGTTAAAATTATAGGCGCCACAAGTCATTACGTCACCGAAGAATTAGATGCCGGCCCGATCATTGAGCAAGATGTTACTACGGTAACACACTCCCACTCCATAGAAGATTTTATTACAAAGGGTAGAGATTTGGAAAAAATTGTTCTCTCCAGAGGAGTAAAATTACATATTGCACGAAAAACAATGGTGTATAACAATAAAACCGTCATTTTCTCGTAAGCTATTTAGAACCTTTAACTTTCAGTTATGATTAAAAAGATAAGCATACTTATTTTGGTAATGTTCATGGCTTCTTGTAATGAGTTGCAACAAGTAGTCAACCAAATGCCAGGATCAACAAATACCGTTTTAAGCAATGAAGTAATTGCAAACGGATTAAAGGAAGCATTGGACCAAGGTATTGAACAACAGGTGAGTAAATTAACGGCACAAGACGGCTTTTACAAAAATGAACTCGTTAAGATATTATTGCCGGAAGAATTACAAAAAGTAGATAAAACATTGCGTGATATAGGGTTGGGAAATCTTGCGGATGAAGGTTTAAAGGTTCTCAACAGAGCTGCTGAAGATGCCGTTTCCGAAGCAACACCGATTTTTGTAAATGCCGTTAAGGAAATGACCTTTACCGATGCCAAAAATATTTTATTGGGAGCGGACAATGCCGCCACTACGTATTTGGAAAACAGAACTAATACAGCACTCTATGATAAATTTAAACCTGTTATTGATGCTTCGTTTAAAAAAGTAAATGCTGATAAGGTATGGAATTCTCTCATTTCAAAATACAATGCTATTCCACTTACTAATAATGTAAATCCAGATTTAACGGATTACGTTACCCAAGAAGCATTAAATGGAGTATATAAAATGATAGAAGTGGAAGAAAAGGAGATTAGAACCAATTTATCATCACGTACCACGGATATTTTAAGGAAAGTATTTGCTTTACAGGACTAATTTTAAATATTTAACATTCAAAACAATAACATTAAAAGTTATACGTTAAAAAGTTATAAGAGCAATATTTGAACAAATACAAAATTTCTATTTGAGTTAGTTATTTTTTGAGTTAGTTAGTTAAAAAACCGGTGGGAGCACCGGTTTTTTGTTTTTTATCTATTTAAATGTTCTAATTTTGATTTTTATTCAACTTTTGCGAAAGTTGAAATACTTCCTAATCAATTCATTTTATAATTAATAATTATTAAGAAATAGTATCTACAGTGCTAAAATTCATTTTTGCCTTTTTTATTTACGTATTCTCTTTATTACCATTGCTTGTTTTTTCACAAGGGCATAATGGCAATACCAATGAGGACTGTAACTTAATGTTATCCTCTTTGGAAAAAAAAGAAATAAAAAATGGTACGGCAAATGATTATTTTGAATTAGCCATTTGCATGTATGAAAATGAACGTTTTAACGCTGCATATGATTTTTTCATAAAAGCAAGATCTTTAAATTTCACGGACAAGGAAGAGCTAGAAAAATATTTAATCCTATGCAGTATTGCCATGGACGATAATGAAAATAGTTTAGATCTAAACCTACAGGTCCAAGCACCTGAAAAGACCTTACTTGCAAACAACTATAAGCACACCATACAGGTACACTTGCTCAACCTTATATTTATCATTGTTGCATTTACGGGCATTATAACCGCTCTAATTTTGTTTAAAAAGTACAAGAACAATAAAAGCAATATATTTCTGGGCATTTTCGTGATGACAATTTCCTTTGCGCTTTTAGAACTGGTATTATTTTGGCAAGATTTTTTTGAATATTCACCTACAGTAGCTATTTACAGGGTATTGTTTTTTCTATGGGCACCTTCCTTATATTTTTATGTAAAAAGCAAATTTATTGATCTTAGGGTTACCAATACTACGGTCATTTTACATTATATTCCATTCATAATTGTGCTTATTAGCCTTGTAATCTTGGGAAATTTTAATGTACGCACACATGCGCCTGAAAATGCTTTTTTGGATAGTATTAGTTTTATAATCAACGATAATTGGATTAAGACCGTGCATTTACTCATCTATCTAATTTTAATATTTAACATTTTTAAATACCATAAAACCGTAATGCAGAAAAATTCCAAAAATTGGATTAAAACATTAATGGTATTTATGTTGATCTTGATTTTGTTTTTAGTTACAAGAGCAGGATTTGAGCATATTTATGCTTTTGATTACATCTCAAAATACTTTATAGCGGTCTATTTTATACTCTTTATTTCCATTCTTGCCATATTACTGTTGATCCAGCCAGAAGTAATCACAGAATTGATAACCGCAACCTATGCCGACCAACCTACAAAGGATAAATACAAGAATTCCGGATTAACGACCACAATGAGCCATCAACTAAAATCTCAACTTGAAGATTTGCTTGAGAAGGATAAAATTTACTTGGATAATACATTGACCCTTGCCAAACTTGCAAAAAACATGAATGTTGATCGTTACAGTCTTTCACAAGTTATAAACCAAGAATTGAATAAAAATTTTTATGAGCTTATCAATGATTACAGGATTAAGGAAGCAGTAAGTATCATTGAATCCAAAGGAGAAATACAGGTGGTAGATCTCATTTACGAGAGCGGTTTTAACAATAAAGTCTCCTTCTACAAAGCGTTTAAAAAAAGGCTGGATATGACCCCAAAAGATTACATGGCCAAAACATGGAATAGCTAGTACATTCTTAAGATTTCCTCAAAACCTTTAAAATTTTCACAATTGCGCTTCGCAATATACTTTCTGCTGAAAATCAATTTATTACGCAATAGGTTAACGTTAATTTAAATCGGTTTACTATTAACCTAGGTCGGCTTCAACCCTTCTACTCTCCTTCCCTTCATATTTTTGCCGTTGGTTTATAGAGTCGGTCAAGGTCAAAAAAATTATAGTTTTTGATTTTCATTTTATTGAGTTAGCTATCATATAGAATAAAGGGCCGGCTCTTTATACAACTATTTATAAAGCTTACTTATTTACTAACACTCAAATTAATTTTATGAGAACTAAAACAAGATGTTTTTTAATGCTTGTATTCACTTTGGTAGCGCACATTGGTTTTGCGCAGGAAAAGACGATAACAGGTACGGTAACAGATCAAGGCGGACTCCCATTACCTGGAGTTTCGGTTTTAATTATTGGTACAACTAATGGTGTACAAACAGATTTTGACGGTAATTACAGCATCAATGCATCTACTGGTCAAAGTTTAAGGTATAGTTACTTAGGTCAAAAGACCGTAACTAAGGAAGTAGGTTCGCCGTCCGTAATCAATGTAGTTTTAGAGGAAGATGCCCAAGCGCTAGATGAAGTAGTTGTAACGGCATTGGGTATTTCAAGGGAAAAGAAATCATTAGGTTATGCCACCCAGGAAATTCAAGGAGACCAGGTAAATACCGCAAAGGACCAAAACTTCGTAAACTCCTTATCCGGTAAAATTGCCGGTTTGGATATTAAGAAAAGTTCAACCCTTGGTGGATCTGCAAACGTTGTAATAAGGGGTTATTCTTCTATTACCGGAAACAACCAAGCACTATTTGTAGTAGATGGTGTTCCGTTGAACAACGATACGAACAACTCTACATCCCAAGCAGAGGGTGGTGACGGCTATGATTATGGTAATGCTGCAAGTGATATCAACCCAGATGATATAGAAAGCATTAACGTACTTAAAGGTTCTGCGGCAACGGCACTATATGGTTCTAGGGCTGCAAACGGTGTTATTATCATCAATACCAAAAAAGGAAAAAGAGGAAGTGGACTTGGGGTATCTATTACCAGTTCCGTAAATATTGGAAAATATGACAAGGATACATTTCCAATTTTTCAACAAGAGTATGGTCAAGGTTACGGTCCGTTTTACGGTGCTGGTTACATTGACTCTATCGATGTTGATGGTGACGGCATAGAGGACATTACGCCACCAACCGGTGAAGATGGCTCTTTTGGATTACGTTTTGATCCCAACCTAATGTTATATCAATGGGATTCTTACTATCCACAATTAGACACTTATTTACAAAAAAGCCCTTGGATCGCGGCGAAAAACGGTCCTGAGTATATCTTTCAGAACAGCGTAACAAGCTCACAGAACATAGCAGTAAGCCAAGGTTTTGAAACTGGTAGCTTAAGAATGAGCTACACCCGTTTAGATCAAACAGGAATTTTACCAAATAGTGAAATAGGAAGACATAATGTTGATTTGGTCGGGACAATGGACCTTAATGAAAAGGTTACCGTAACCGGTAAGGCAACTTACACCAAAAGTTCTGGACTTGGAAGGTACGGTACAGGATATGATGCTGAAAACATCATGACCAATTTTAGACAGTGGTGGGCCAATAGTACAGATTTAAAAGATCAACGAGATGCATACTTTGCTACTGGACAAAATATAACATGGAACCCATCCGGCCCATCTAGTTTAGGCCCAAAGTATTGGGACAACCCATATTTTACCCGTTATGAAAATTATAATACCGATGAGCGTAACAGGCTATTTGGTTACGGTAGTATATCATATGATGTTTTGCCATGGTTAGAAATCTTTGGTAGGGCTACTGTAGATACATATGCGGAATTAAGGGAAGAAAGAAACAATATAGGAAGTATAGATACGCCTGAGTATTCTAGAAAGAATATCAATTTCTCTGAATACAATTATGATTTCTTTTTAAATTTCAATGGAGATATCTCTGATAAATTTGGTATTTCAGGAGTTGTGGGTACCAACTACAGACAGACCAAGAACAATTATGTAACGGCAACTACAAATGGTGGTTTAAATCTGGAAGGAATTTATGCTCTTTCAAACTCGATTAACCCAATAGTTTTTGATGCCAGTTCAGAATATGACGCAGATGTTAGGGTATTTGGTGTATTTGCAAATGCAAGTATAGATTACGACAACATGTTGTTTTTAGAAGGTTCTTTGAGAAACGATACTTTCTCAACTTTACCAGAAGGACAAAACTCTTTTTATTATCCTGCGGTTTCCGCAAGTTTTGTGTTCTCCAATCTTTTTGACAGTAACGCAATCTCATTTGGTAAGCTAAGAGCCGGCTATGCAGAAGTAGGTAACGGTGCAACTTCATACCAACTTCTAAATACGTTTAATCCTATTGCAGGATTTGGCGGTGCTACTTTATATTCTAACCCCGGCACATCTAACAACCCTAATCTTAAAGAAGAACGTACGTCTAGTAAGGAATTGGGTCTGGAGATGAATTTCTGGAACAGAAGAATAGGTTTTGACCTATCACTTTACGAGCAGATTACCAGTGATGCCATTATACCTGTAGAGATTACACCTTCAACAGGTTTTACGAATACAGTAGTAAACTCGGCCGAAGTATCGAACAAAGGTATAGAGACCCAATTGTATTTTACGGCAATTGAGTTACCAAATTTTTCTTGGAGAACGGATATCAACTTTTCTACCTATAAGAGTGAAGTGTTGAACTTGTTCCAAGATTCACAGAACATCTTGGTCAATAGCTTTTTTGGGGTAAGTTTAAACGCTGCTAAAGGTGAAGCCTACGGAACACTTAAGGGAACCGATTATGTTTACCTAAATGGCGAAAAAGTAATTACCGAAGATGGCCAGTACGCCAAAACAGAGTCTAACCAAGAAATTTTGGGAGATATCAACCCAGATTGGAAAGCAGGTCTTACCAACACATTTAAATACAAGGATGTAAGTTTAAGTTTCTTGATCGATATTCAGGAAGGTGGCAGCGTATTTAGTGGTGACACCTATTTTGGTATGGCTACAGGTATCTATGATGTTACAGCTGGCTTAAATGATTTGGGCAATCCGTTAAGAGACCCTGTAACCAATGACAATACTTCTGGTGGTGTAATATTACCAGGGGTGCAGGCAGATGGTTCTCCAAATACGGTAAGGGCAGATTTTACAACTTACGAAAACCCTTATGGACGATATGGTAACGCACCGGATGCACAATTTGTTTATGATGCCTCATATGTAAAATTAAGGGAGGTTACTTTAGGCTATACATTACCTAAGAAATTTGTTGACGCCCTTCCATTTACGGCCGTTTCTTTCACAGCGGTAGGTAGGAACCTTTGGATCATTAGTAAGGACCTTCCATATGCAGATCCAGAACAAAGCTTTGGAGCAGGTAATTTACAAGGATTCCAGATTGGGGCTTATCCTTCGGTTAAGGAATATGGTTTTAACATTAAATTGGAATTTTAAACAAGAGAACGATGAAGAATATATATTTAATTTTAGCAACCGCAGGCATATTGTTGTCTAGTTGCACAGAAGATATTACAGATTATAATAACGACCCCAAATTACCAACTGCAGTCCCACCACAAACATTAGTGGCCAATGCAGAAAAGAATTTGGCAGATAGGATCACAACGATAAGCGGTTCCAACGTATTTAGACTTTGGGCGCAACATTGGGCACAGGCCACCTATATTGATGAGTCTAACTACTTAATTATTGGTAGAGATCCTTCACAGGCCTATTGGACTACATATTATAACAATGTGATCAATGATCTTAATTCCGCTCAGGCATTGATAGAGGAAGATGAGATTTTAGATGCCGTTACCAGAGGCAATCAATTGGCCATTATTGAAACTATTAAAGTCTATACGTTTCAACACCTTGTAGATTTGAACGGTGATGTACCTTATAGCGAAGCTGCGGACATTAACAACCTATTTCCAAAATATGATGATGCAGCCACCATCTATACGGATTTAATCTCTAGAATATCCGCTGCACAAGCAGCATTGGCCAACGGTGGGGAATCTTTTGGCTCTAATGACATATTTTATTCCGGTGATGTAACCGCCTGGAGAAAATTGGCCAATTCCGTAAAATTGAGATTGGGTATGCGTATAGCCGATGTAAATCCTACATTGGCAAGTACAACCGTCAAAGAAGCTGTAGAAGCCGGCGTATTCACTTCTAACGATGACAATACCGTCATTAGGTATGAATCATCGCCTACAGCGAACAACAACCCTATTTACAATCTTTTTGAAACTGAAAACAGAAGAGAGGATTACATTGCAGGTAAAACATCTTTAGATATGTTGGTTGCTCTAAACGACCCTCGTTTAGATGATTATTTCGCGGATAACAAGGACCCGTACATTGGTGGACCAATTGGTGGAAATAATTCATACGCCAACTTTACCCATTTAAATTTTGATATCGTTGGTGATCCAACTTATCCAGGATCTATTATGGATTATGCTGAAGTTGCCTTTTTTCAGGCAGAAGCCGTTGAAAGAGGTTTCATTTCTGGAGATGCGGAAGCATATTACAATGACGGTATTGCTGCATCTATTGCCTATTATGGTGGTACACAAGATGAAATAGATACCTATTTGGCACAACCAGAAGTTGCCTATGCTACCGCTACAGGTGATTATAAACAAAAAATAGGTACGCAAAAGTGGATTGCGTTGTTCAACAGAGGTTTTGAAGCCTGGACAGAGTACCGTAGGCTAGATTGGCCAGAATTGGTTTTATCTAACCAAACTCAACAAGAAGTTCCTTTAAGGATGATCTATCCAGTGAAAGAATCTGCGGTAAACGGTGAAAATTATGACGCCGCTTCAAGTGCAATTGGTGGTGACCAATTGACAACTCCATTATTCTGGGACGTTAATTAGTAGTTCATTTATAATTAAGTTGATTGTTAAGACCGGTGCAAACCGGTCTTTTCTTTTTTAGAAATAAGATTGAAAAATATGCGGGTCAACTACCCCTTTAAATAACGGACCACTTGTTCATTAAAAAAATGTGGTTGTTCCACATTTACCACATGACCGCAATTTTCAACTACCAAAAGATCTGATTTTTGATGGCTACGGACTATTTTTTTAACACTGGGCAGAAACAAATAATCTTCTTCACCCATAATATATAAGGTAGGTATTTGTATATCTACAGTCCTAAAAAAACGCAATAGTGGATTAATTTCCGAAGTAAGCCTAAACCAGCGGATAAATTCTTTTTGATATAATTTTTTGGCCTCCCTAACAAACAATAAACGTGATTCCTTATGATTCTTATTGGGCATTATTACAAAGGCAAAAAACTTATATAACCATAGATAAGGAACAACGGATTTAAAAATGACCCCCAATTTCATTAGAATCTGCGACCTTAGGTTCAATTTCATAATTGCCCCGCCCAAAACCATACTGGCAACGCGTTCAGGATATTTTTCCGCAAGGTTCCTTATTAAAATAGTTCCAAGGGAAATCCCCACAAAATGCGATTTTTGAATATTTTGAAAATTGATGACCTCAACGATATCATTGGTAATGACATCAAAGGTGTATTTATCATCAAAAACACTTTTTAAGTCGGGTTTGGAATTGCCATGCCCTCTTAAATCCAATAATAAAATATTAAAATGTTTTTTAAATTCACGAATCTGTTTATACCAAATTGATGAACTGCCTCCGGCACCATGGACAAACGTTACCCAAACAGGAGAAGATGAATGAACATACGTTATATGGTGAAGCAAAATTTAGACGGATTAAGATATCGTTAAGGCAATATATAATTAACTTTTTAAAATGTACCCAGCATCATAAATAATTAGCTGTTTTACTGTCATTTTTAAATTTTTGAACGTGTTCATGTTAAAAAAAAGACAAATAACCTGATAATTAGTTGTATGACCCCTAGAGTCGACATCCAAAAGGCCATTCTGATCGTATATTTGCAAAGAACTAACGTATAGTATTATGGAAAAGCAATATTGTAAAGTAGGAACCGTAAAACCTATTGCAGCCGAAGCCGACATCATAACCTTATTGGAGTATCAATATCAAAACTTTTTAGAAAAGGCTTCAAAAATGCCAACCAATACCCAATTGGGAGAATTTTTTGAGCAAAAGGCACAAAAGATAAAAAGGACGTTAGAAAACTTGGTGTAAGCCATCAAGTTCCTTCTTCATGGCAATTTGCAATTCGCATGCTTTTTGCTGGGCCGCTTCTGCAAAATTTTGTTCTCCAGAAGCGTAAATTATTCCGCGCGAAGAATTAATCAAAAGTCCAACATCCTTTGTCATACCATGTGCGCATACATCATGCAAGTTGCCCCCTTGTGCACCAACCCCTGGCACCAGTAAAAAACTATTGGGCACAATTTTTCTAATTTCCTTAAAATATGCTGCCTTGGTAGCACCAACGACGTACATTAAATTTTCAGATCCTTTATACGTTGTTGAGATAGACAGCACTTCCTTATACAGTTCCGTATCCCCTATTTTTTTGGTTTGGAAATCAAATGCCCCCTCATTGGATGTCAGAGCCAATAGGATAGTATGCTTATTCTCAAAAGCAAGAAATGGTTCTACAGAATCCTTACCCATGTAAGGAGCTATGGTAATACTATCAAAATTAAGATCTTCAAAAAAGGCTTTTGCATATCTGGTAGACGTATTGCCTATATCACCACGCTTAGCATCGGCAATGGTAAAAATCTCCGGATAGTTCTCATTAAGATATTCTATTGTTTTTCTAAGTGAGGACCACCCTTCTACACCGTATGCCTCATAAAAAGCAATATTTGGTTTATATGCTACACAAAGATGGTGCGTAGCATCTATAATTGCTTTATTGAACGTAAAAATGGGATCTTCCTCTTTTAATAGAAATTTTGGAATCTTGTCCAAATCCGTATCCAGGCCAATGCATAAAAAAGATTGCTTCTTATGAATTTGGGCAATAAGTTCTTGGGTAGTCATACTTTAAAAAATCTCAGAGGCCTCTCTCAATTTCTCTGTATTCTCAACTAAACTCAATTCGTCTATTATTTTTTGAATGTCCCCATCTATTATATTGGACAAATCATACAATGTAAGACCAATACGGTGGTCCGTAACCCTACCCTGGGGATAATTATAGGTTCTTATCTTGGCACTACGGTCACCACTACTTACTTGGCTATTACGTTTTGCGGCGTCCTCTTCCTGTTTTTTGGCCAATTCCATATCATACAACCTGGAGCGCAGTACCTTAAAGGCCTTGTCCTTGTTCTTATGCTGCGATTTTTGATCTTGGCACTGTGCCACCAATCCGGTAGGGATGTGCGTTAGCCTCACCGCGGAATATGTAGTGTTTACAGATTGCCCACCAGGACCTGATGAACAGAAAAAATCTATACGAACGTCCTTGGGGTCTATTTGAACGTCAAAGTCCTCTGCCTCGGGCAAGACCATGACCGTTGCGGCACTTGTATGTACCCTACCCTGGGTTTCTGTCTGTGGCACGCGTTGTACACGGTGTACACCGGCTTCAAATTTTAACGTACCATATACATCCGTACCATTTACCTCAAACTGTATTTCCTTGAAACCTCCACTGGTACCTTCACTAAGGTCAATAACATTGGTTTTCCAGCCTTTGGACTCACAATATTTGGTGTACATACGAAATAAATCTCCTGCAAAAATACTAGCCTCGTCACCACCGGTTCCGGCCCGGATTTCTACGACCACATCTTTGGCGTCCTCCGGATCTTTTGGAATCAACATTAATTTTATTTCCTCCTCTAATTTTGGCAAAGCGCCCTTGGCCTCTTCCATCTGTATTTTGGCCATTTCCAGCATCTCTTGATCGCTGCCATCGGCAATAATTTCCTCTGCTTCTGAAATATTATTGGTAAGCTCAAGATATTCCTTACGCTTTTCCATTAGATCTTTAAGATCCTTATATTCCTTGGTAAGCTTTACATAACGCTCTTGGTCCGTAATGATATCGGGCTGTATGATAAGGTCGGAAACCTCATCAAAACGTTGCTTAACAATATTTAATTTTTCTATCATAATCTTACTTCACTTGTGCTGCGAATTTACGATAATTTTGCAGATGCCCTAAAGGGTTGTACAGGCTAAGCATTAAAATAAATTAAAAAAAAAGATAGAATAAAGTGGGTCAATTTAAAATGATGCCGTTACTCTTGTACATTTTATCATGTTCATCTACAATAATTACTTCCGTATCTCCCAACTGATTGATCAATGCCAACCCTGCATTGACACCCATAACAAAGATAGAGGTTGCCAAAGCATCTGATAGCTCCGCGCTTTTGGCAAATACGGAAACGCTTTGAATGCCTGCGGAAGGATATCCGGTCCTTGGGTCCAGGACATGGGCATATTTTTTACCGTTCACTACCATAAAATCTGCATTACCGCCAGAAGTTGCAACGGAAGATTCCAAAATAGGTAGCCAAGAAAACAATCCTTCCTGCCCTTCTGGATTTAAAATTCCTATCAACCATTTTTCTCCGGTAGCCTTTGTTCCCCAAGTAGTAATATCCCCACCAACATTTATAATACCGCCTTGCACCTGTTTGGAAACCAAAAGAGCCTTGGCCTTATCCGCAGCATATCCCTTACCAATGCCCCCAAAAGAAATTCGCATACCCTTTTTTGCAAGGTAAACGGTTTGGTCTTTACTATTAAGTTGAATATTTTTATAGCCGGTCTTTAGTGCCGCCTCTTTAATAGCCAATTTTGATGGCATTTGCGTCATGGAACCATCAAACTTCCATAGATTTTCAAGTGCGGTATATGAAATATCAAAAGCCCCATTGGTAAGTTCGGAAATTTGTATAGCACGCTCTATTAATTTAAAGAGCTCCCAACTTACGGCAACTGGCCTGATCCCGGCATTGGCGTTGATCTTTGAAGTTTCGGAATTAGGGTCCCAAGAGGAAATCAACTTTTCTATTCTTTGAATTTCAGCAAAAGCTTCTTGAATATAAATATAGCCCAGCTCCTCTTCCAATGAGACAACAGTAATATCAAAATCACTGCCCATTGCAGTAAAAGATTTTTTTACGGTGATGAACTGCTCCCCTTGACCAAAAACAAAGAAAGTCATAAAAAAGAAGATAATGGGGGGAAGATTCTTCACTAGCAAGCTCTATTACGGACTATGATTTAATTGTAAATATAGATTTAAGTTGAATTATTTTATAGATTTTTTTACGATATACCCTTACTCGAACACGCGTAACAATGAGCCTTCTAATGAGGTATTGTATATTTTCAATGCTTTGGAAGTACTGTTGGGTATGGTATTCAACGGTGTACCGTTTTGACTAAATTCAGAACCATGAACGTCACAATAAAAAATGCCTCCGTCCTTATTTACAAAACGCACTTGGTCATATTGTTCATGACTACAAATTTGTGTTGCCGCTACAAAATTACCTTCTAAATTTTTAACTACGACCACAAGATCTTTGAGAATAAAATCACCGTTATTGGCCAATTTTTGGCCTTCCGAAGAATTTAGGTCAATAGTAAAATCAATATTGGTAGGTGGGGTTACGATGTTTCCTTCCGTTTCGCTGTCTTTGGAACAACTGCCCAAACAAGGAAAAGTTATGGCAAAGGCTGCCCCTGCCCCTAAGGTTCTTAAAAATTGTTTTCGTTCCATAGCAAAATAGGTTTATACTATAGAACGATATTTTTGGCCTAATCGTATGTACTAATACACAAAGGTTCCATTACTACCGGAAATGGTCAATTTTTTGGAATCTGATGGCTCTACCCTACCGATAATCTGCGCGTCTACCCCAAAATCATTAGAAATCTGGATAAGATCGTCTGCAATAGTTTCAGGTACATAAAACTCCAATCTATGCCCACAATTGAATACTTTGTACATTTCTTTCCAATCTGTACCGGATTGCTCCTGAATAAGTTTGAACAGGGGCGGCACCTCAAATAAATTGTCTTTTATTATATGCAGCTCATCTATGAAATGAAGTATTTTGGTTTGTGCTCCACCACTACAATGAACCATACCATGAATATCCTTAGCATCATAGTTGGAGAGTATTTTCTTGACTATTGGTGCATAGGTTCGTGTTGGGGAAAGTACCAGTTTACCTGCATCTAACGGGGAATCCTTTACCTCATCCGTTAGTTTTACCGTACCACTATAGACTAGATCACTAGGTACTTCGGCATCAAAACTTTCCGGAAATTTCTCTGCCAAATAATTGGCGAACACATCATGCCGGGCAGATGTTAGTCCGTTACTCCCCATACCTCCGTTATATTCCTTTTCATAATTGGCCTTGCCAAAAGAGGCCAGACCAACGATAACATCGCCTGCCTTAATATTTGCATTGTCTATGACATCACTTCTCTTTATTCTGGCCGTAACGGTAGAGTCCACGATAATGGTTCGTACCAAGTCACCAACATCCGCAGTTTCACCACCTGTTGAATGAATGGTAATACCAAATTCACCTAAATCCTTGATCAGTTCTTCGGTACCATTAATAATAGCGGACAATACCTCTCCAGGTATCTTGTTCTTGTTTCTTCCTATAGTGGATGACAACATAATATTGTCCGTAGCACCTACACAAATTAGGTCATCTATATTCATGATAAGCGCATCTTGGGCTATACCTTTCCACACTGATATATCACCGGTCTCTTTCCAGTACATATAGGCTAAGGATGATTTGGTACCCGCACCATCTGCATGCATGACCAAGCAATAATCGTCATCTCCCGTAAGGTAATCCGGTACTATTTTGCAAAAAGCTTTTGGAAAAAGACCCTTGTCTATATTTTTGATTGCGTTGTGTACATCTTCCTTGGAGGCAGAAACACCCCGTTGCTGATATCTTTCACTGCTTGATGTGGACATATTCTTATTTTGTGGCAAAAATAAGGGAAACATTAAAATTGTTGCCTCTAATCTCATTTAATATTATACAATATGTTGGTTAGGCCAATTTATTTAAGATTCAACAACTCCCTATATTTTGTCAAGGGCCATAATTGATTATCCATTAATTTTTCCAACTTATCGCTATGCAACCTTATATCTGAAAAATAGGGCTTAACATTGTTGCAGTAAGCCTGTGCCTTTTTCTTGGTATCCTTTAATGCGTTTGCCTTTTTACGTGCATCTGCCATGGCATCTACCATATTCTTTAAGCTGACCACATGTTCCGCAATTTCCTCTATCATGGTCAATTGTCCCTCAGAGAATTTTTTGTGTGCCGCACCATAAATTTCCTTTAGGCCGGACACGTTTTTAATTAAGGTATTCTGGTAAGCTATTGCCGCAGGAATTATAAACCCGTATACCAGTTCATTATAGACCCTACCTTCTATCTGGGTATGCATTATATAATTTTCCAAATCTACCTCTTGCCTTGCACGAACTTCAACCTCGCTCATAACTTTCATAGACTCAAACAGACTTAGACTTTCCCTGGAAGTTAGAATCTCAAGTGCTTCCGGTGTATTTCGGTTATTACTAAGTTTTCTTCTTTTGGCCTCGTTTTCCCAGTCTTGGCTATACCCATCACCGTCAAAACGAATTCTCTTTGATGTTTTAATGTACTCCCTTAAAATATTGAAAACGGCCTCATCTTTCTTTAATGATTTTTTATCGATAAGCGAATCGACCTCTTTTTTAAAGTCCTTTAATTGTTTGGCCACAATGGTATTCAAAATTGTCATTGGTTTGGCACAATTGGTTTTGGAGCCCACCCCGCGCATTTCAAACTTATTGCCTGTAAAAGCAAATGGAGAAGTACGGTTGCGATCTGTATTGTCCATTAAAATCTCTGGAATCTTACCTACTACATTAAGCTTTAATTCCGTTTTTTCCTCTGGTGACAATTTACCTTTGGACACTCCCTCCAATTCATCTAGCACACTACTTAACTGTTTGCCTACAAAAATTGAAAATATGGCCGGCGGTGCTTCATTGGCCCCCAAACGATAATCATTACTGGCAGATGCAATTGAGGAACGCAAAAGCTCTTCATAGGTATCTACCGCTTTTATCGTATTGATGAAAAAGGTCAAAAATTGTAGGTTCTTCATTGGTGTAGACCCCGGACTCAATAGATTTACACCCGTATCCGTTGCCAAGGACCAGTTGTTATGTTTTCCTGAACCATTGATTCCTGCAAATGGTTTTTCGTGGAACAGAACGGTAAATTGATGCTTATCCGCAATTTTATCCATAACGTCCATCAATAAAAGATTGTGGTCTATGGCAAGATTGGCCTCCTCAAAAACAGGTGCCAATTCAAACTGATTTGGTGCAACTTCATTATGCCTGGTCTTAACGGGGATACCCAATTTGGTGCACTCTTTTTCAAGATCACTCATAAAGCTGAGCACCCGCCCGGGAATAACACCAAAATAATGGTCGTCTAGCTGTTGGCCCTTAGCAGGAGTTTCACCAACCAACGTTCTGCCCGTCATAATAATATCCGGCCTAGAATGCGCAAGCGCCTTGTCAATTAAAAAATATTCCTGTTCCCAGCCTAGGGTGGCATTCACCTTGGTCACGTTCTTATCAAAATATTTGGCTACAGCTGTGGCAGCTTCATCAACGGCACTCAAAGCCCGCAATAGCGGAGCTTTATTATCCAAGGCCTCTCCCGTATATGAAACGAAAATAGTAGGTATACAAAGTGTAGTGCCATAAATGAACGCTGGTGACGAAGGGTCCCATGCCGTATATCCCCTGGCTTCAAAAGTATTTCTTATACCGCCACTTGGAAAACTGGACGCATCCGGTTCTTGCTGTACCAACTGCCCGCCACCAAATTTTTCCAATGCGGTGCCATCTGGCATTAAATCAAAAAAAGCATCATGTTTTTCTGCCGTAGAACCAGTTAAGGGTTGAAACCAATGGGTATAATGCGTAGCACCCATAGATATTGCCCAACCCTTAATAGCCTCTGCCACTTGATCGGCTATTTTACGGTCGATCTTAGAACCGGAAACCATGGCATCCTTTAAACTTTCCAGCGCATCCTTAGTCAAATATTGGAGCATTTTATGTTCATTGAACACATTGACCCCAAACAATTCCGATCGTCTACCTTTCTCTTCAATTGCTATACTATTTCTCTGCTGGCTATTGGCTATTGCGGCAAATCTTGATGATTTCATACGTAAATACATTATTAATATGGCAAAATTACGTTCTTAAAATATAAATATGACAAAATACCCGATAAATTATGGGGGTATAAAACAGTTTATTTAATTTTTAAAGATTAACCCCCTTAAAAATGTGTGGGAAATGATAAAAAACATATTTTTGTTTGTCTTTTATTTTAAAAAATTATAACGATCACAATTATGAGCAAAACAAAATTAGAATACATCTGGTTAGATGGATATTTTCCAACCCAAAACATGAGAAGCAAGACCAAAGTGGTTAATGACTTTGGTGGTAAATTAGAAGACTGTCCAATGTGGTCTTTTGACGGAAGTTCAACTCGTCAAGCTGAAGGTGGTTCTTCTGACTGTTTGCTTAAGCCTGTTGCAATTTTCCCGGACCCAGCTAGAAAAGATGGGTATTTGGTGATGACAGAAGTTCTTAATGCCGATGGTACTCCGCACGAATCTAATGGAAGAGCTACTATTGAAGATGAGGACAACGATTTCTGGTTCGGTTTTGAACAGGAATATTTTATCATGGACACTTCAACAGAATTGCCTTTAGGTTTCCCAAGAGGCGGATATCCTGCTCCACAGGGTATGTACTACTGCTCTGTTGGTGGAAAGAACACGCACGGAAGACACATTGTAGAGGAGCACGCCGATCTTTGTATAGCTGCCGGACTTAACTTTGAAGGTATTAACCAAGAGGTTGCTTGTGGTCAATGGGAATTTCAATTATTTGCAAAAGGCGCAAAATTGGCAGGTGATGAATTATGGGTAGCCCGTTACTTATTGGATAGGTTAACCGAATCTTATGGATACTATATAGAGTACCACCCAAAACCATTAGGTAAGGATATGGACTGGAACGGTTCTGGTATGCACGCAAACTTCTCTAACTCTACATTGAGAACATGTGGGGACAAAGCAACTTATGAGAAAATATGTGAGGCGTTTAGACCTGTAGTAAAAGAACACATATCCGTTTATGGTGAATTTAACGACCAACGTTTGACCGGACTTCATGAAACTGCAGCAATTACCGATTTCAGCTACGGTATATCTGACAGGGGAGCATCTATCCGTATTCCTATTGCAACCGTTGAAAGCGGATGGAAAGGATGGTTGGAAGACAGAAGACCAGCTTCTAACGGTGACCCATACAAAATTGCAGGTAGAATCGTTAAAACGGTTAAATCTGCCAAAATTTAATACTACATTAATTATTTTTTATACTAAAAATGCCTTGGACTATTCCAAGGCATTTTTTTTAGTAGATTTTAAAGATTATCCTATTGTTACATATATAAAGGTCAGATATATTATAAATAGTATTAGACCATCTCTCCAACCTAGTCTTAATCCTTTTGGAATAAAGACCAATGGCAGGATAAGAAAAGAAATGCCGAGCATCCAAAAGATATCATTTGTTAAGAGACCCTCGTCCATAACGGTTATTGGTGTAATGATAGAAGTAATACCTAATACGGCCAATAGATTAAAAATGTTGGAGCCAATTAAATTCCCCAAGGAAATTGCTTTTTCTTTTTTTATTATTGCGATTATTGATGCTGCCAATTCTGGAATACTAGTACCTACCGAAACTATTGTTATTGCTATAATACGCTCACTAACGCCAAATATAGTGGCCATACCCACTGCGCCATTGATCAACAGTTCAGAACCGCCCCAAAGGGCACTACCCCCCAAACCAAGAAACAATACTGTTTTATAGGTCGGCATCATGACGTCCGGTTCGTCCTCTTCATCAATCACGGCAGGCTTTTGAAAGCGTAGCAGATATACCAAGAATAAAAATAGAAATACCACCATTACTATACCCTCATACTGCACTAACACCGCATCAAAATAAATAAAGAAGAAAAACAGGATAGAAGCAAGCATCATCACCGGCCAATCTGTTGTATAAAAACTTTTACTAACATCTATTGGGCTCAATAAAATGGTAATTGCCAATACAAGGCCTAAATTGGCAATATTAGACCCTACCACATTCCCCAAGGCCAAATCTGGAAATCCGTCCAGGGCGGCATTGATACTAACAATAAGCTCAGGAGCCGATGTTGCAAACGAAACCACCGTCATTCCTATGACAATTTTTGGGATATTTAATTTTAAGGAAAGATCAACCGCCGCTTTTAACAACCAATTACCGCCTGCAATTAGTAAGGTTAGTCCCGCCACGATAAAAAATAGATTTAACATATATCCGGTTTTTGACAAATATAACAGAACAAAATTGTTGCTGATGACATAAACCCGAATATTAAAAAACTAAAATTTTAGTTAAATAACTATAAAAATAGTTTTATAACTATAAAAACAGTTTATATTAGCACTCCTAAGAATAGGATTATGGAAAAATTGACCAACAAGGAAGAAGAGATCATGAAAATTCTTTGGTTCCTAAAAAAAGGGTTTGTCAAGGAAATAATGGCGGAAATTACGGATAACAAACCCCATTACAATACGCTTTCTACCATTGTAAGAAATTTAGAGGAAAAAGGCTTTGTGGATTTTATCGCTTATGGTAAAACCCACCAATACTATCCTATCATTTCTAAAGAGAACTATTACAAAGCCCATGTAAACGAAGATATGGTAAGCTATTTTGACAATTCATATAAAAATCTAGTTTCCTTTTTTGCCAAGGAAGAAAAAATTTCGGTCAAAGAACTGAAGGAAATCATAAACTTAATTGAAAAGGAAAATTAAATGGAAGCAATTTGTTTTTATATTCTAAAATCTGGTGTATTATTATTCCTTTTCTATGGTAGTTATTATATACTATTGAAAAATGAAACTCTATTTCGTTTTAATAGGCATTTTTTGTTGTCCGGCCTGATTATCTCTGTATTATTGCCAACGTTTTATATAACAAAAAACGTAACGGTTCCTGTATACACAATTCAACAAGAAACCACTAATATTACAGAACTGATTAAATACCCACTAGAAGGGTTTTTGAATACCACGTTGATATTAACGATCCTTTACACTGTAGGAGCACTATTCTTCCTGGCCAGGCTATTTGCACAACTAATACATTTGCGAAAGATTTTAAAAGACGGGCAAATAGTATACGCTCAAAACACCATACACCTAAGGACAAACAAAAATGTACTTCCTTTTTCCTTTTTTAAAACCATTGTTTACAATCCGTCTAAACATAATCCAGAAGAATTAGCTGCAATCGTGGCCCATGAAGAAGTACATGCCAAGCAGTATCACTCCATAGACATCCTGATTATGGAACTTATATTGGCATTACAATGGTTTAATCCCTTTGTATGGTTATACAGAATGGCCTTAAAACAGAATCTGGAATATTTGGCAGATACAGAAAACACTCAAATAAAGTTTAATAAAAAAGCCTATCAATATATATTGTTGCAACAGGCATGTAGCAATTATAGATTATCAATTGTAAATCCATTTTTTAATTCATTAATCAAAAAACGAATAGTTATGATCAATCAAAAACAATCACATCAATTAAACGCATTAAAAAGTTTAATCATTGTTCCGCTTCTAGCATTTTTTCTGATAAGTTTTAATACGAAAGAGGTATATGCAATTTCCGATTCCAAAGTCTTGACCAAACCATTAAATACTATTGAAGTCCTAATCGATAAGCATACGACAGATGATGAGCTTTTGAAAATTAAAAAAGAACTACAGAAAGAAAAGTTTGATTTTTCATATACAGTTGTCCGTAACGAAGAAGGTTTTATTAAAAATATTTCTTTACAAGTTACCGGAGGAAATAAAAAAAATGGTGAGGCAAGCAGTTCATTTAATTCTGTAGCGGACAATGACACTATAGATCCAACATATATAAGTATAGACCTTAGTACAAACCGCATATCCATTAGAAATGGAAAAGCTGAACATAAAATGATCCAAGTAAGGACCAGCCCCAGCAAAAAATTAAAAATTACGTCAAAGTCAGATAGCGATCATGATATTGAAATCATGGAAGAAGAAGGCAATACATTTCTCTATATAGAAAATGATAAACAGCCGCTCATTTATATTGATGGTAAGAAAAGTGACCATGATATATTGAAGTCAATAAACCCATCAAATATTGCCACAATGAATGTCATTAAAGGTGAAGCGGCCATTACAAAATTTGGAAAAAGTGCACAGAACGGAGTTATTGAAATAACCACCAAGAATTAATTACATAACCAGTGTATTATATAAACAGTCCGGTGGATAATCTCCTCCGGATTTTTCATTTTAAAGATGAAAAAGCCACTTAGTAGCATTTTACGGGAATAATTTACCTACATTCTGCTATACATTACAAAATCACCACTACAATTATTACAAAAGATAAGTATATCTAACTATTCATTTAATAAATGAAATGAATTCATAGAGCGTTTGTTTTTATTTGCAATCCTTTTTGCGTTTATACTTACAACTTAGTAGCCAAATGTATTATTTTAACAAGATTAACTTGTTACAAAAACAACACTATAATACCTTAGAAGAACCATAACAGAACTATTAAATTTTATTCTCTATACGTATGATAGCAATCATAAAATTTTTAATCATTTTGATACTAAATATCGTATCAACATTTGGATTTTGGTAGTACTACACCAAGCGTAATATACATAAATACAGAGCTATAAAAACAAGCTTTATTTTATGTATTTTTGAAAAAATCCGTTAAGTTGAAAAAAGCAACATTCAAGGTATTGGCAAAATTGAACAAAATACTATTGCCATCTTATACCAGTAAGCGTTTAGATCTTTCCAAGGCCTCAAAAATGCAATTGGCAATAATTGGCTGGCGATATTTTGTTACCACCAACGCTCTAGATTAATACGTTATTAAAGATTGTACGGAATACTCGTTGATTTTCTCCTTCCCGTTTAAAAAATTAAGTTCTATCAAGAAATTGCATTGTACAATTACACCACCTAATTTCTCTACTAATTTACAAGCAGCCATGGCAGTACCTCCAGTAGCAAGAACGTCATCATGGATCAAAACACGATCACCTTTCTGTATAGCGTCTAAATGAATTTCAAGCGTATCCGTTCCGTATTCAAGTTCATAGGTCTCGCTAATTGTCTCAGAAGGCAACTTACCTGGCTTACGAATAGGTACAAAACCTGCATTAAGTTTATCTGCAAGCAATGGACCAAAGATAAACCCCCTACTTTCCATACCAACAACCTTATCAATATCCTTACCTTCTAATAAATTCAACAATGCCACGGTCGTTTTTTTTAGCGCATCTGGGTTCTGCAACAACATGGTTATATCTTTAAATACTACCCCTTCTTTAGGAAAATTGTGAATATCTCTAATTAAGCTTCTTAATTCCATTTAATAACCTGTTCTTAATTTTGTGGTAAATGTAAAAAGAAATATATTTGCACCCCGTTAAGGGAAATAAAAAATGGCCTCGTGGCGCAACTGAATAGCGCATCTGATTACGGCTCAGAAGGTTACAGGTTTGAATCCTGTCGAGGTCACAAGTAACAGAACCCTACAAATTTTATAATTTGTAGGGTTTTTTGATTTTAAATTCGTCTTAAGAGTTAAAAATATTTGTCATAACTACACTTTAGGTCCAATTTTTTTAACATAACAATTCTTAAATATTGGCCATGACATTAATCATTTTAAGAATTACAGTTTCCTTTTAAATTTGGGTATGGCAGAGAGTATACCCTCCATATTTGAAATATCTAAAATACTTGAGCGAATTAAACAGTTTTTTATACAAATTGGGGAACTGTCTTTTTTCGCACGACGTTTTTTTAAAGAACTTTTCTCTGTGCCTTTCGAATTTAAAGAATTACTACGCCAATGTTATCAAATGGGTAACCGGTCTTTAATGCTGGTAGGTATGACCGGTTTTATTATAGGTTTGGTCCTTACATTGCAGTCTAGACCTACAATGATTCAGTTTGGCGCAGTATCAATGATGCCAAATATGGTAGGTATTTCTATAGTAAGGGAAATAGGTCCTGTAATAACCGCCCTAATTTGCGCTGGTAGAATTGCATCGGGTATAGGTGCCGAATTAGGTTCCATGAGGGTAACAGAACAGATAGATGCAATGGAAGTTTCAGGCACCAACCCTTTTAAGTATTTAGTAGTAACGCGAATTCTAGCTACAACACTAATGATTCCGATTTTAGTAGTATTTGGAGATTTAATCGCATTATTAGGTTCGGCGCTTGTAGAGAATCTGAAAGGTCAAGTTTCCTTTCAACTTTATTTTAATACAGTTTTTGATGCACTTAGCTTTGGAGATTTAATTCCTGCAACAGTAAAATCATTCTTTTTTGGTTTTGTCATTGGTCTGGTCGGCTGTTATAAGGGCTATAATTGTAAAAAAGGAACAGTGGGGGTCGGTATAGCCGCAAACACGGCCGTAGTCATGGCATCTTTATTATTATTTATAGTTGATTTTATTGCAGTATTTGTTTCAGATATATTCTATGAATTATGATATGAATAAAGATACTCAGAAAATAAAAAAAAAAGAGCTCCATAAGTTTATAGACCATTTGAAACGGAATACAGTCATTCGCATAAAAAACGTTACCAAGAGTTTTGGTGACAACCATGTTTTAAATGGATTCAACTTAGTGCTTTACGAAGGTGAAAATCTAGTTGTTATGGGAAAATCGGGTTCAGGAAAATCAGTTATGATCAAATGTCTGGTAGGATTAATGGCTCCTGACAGCGGCTTTATAGAAGTTATGGGTAAAGAAATATCGACATTAGATCGACAAACCTTAGACGAATTACGCTCGGATATTGGTTTTCTTTTTCAGGGCAGTGCCTTGTATGATTCTATGACCGTTCGCGAAAATTTAGAATTTCCGATGCGACGACACAGAGACAAATTGGGTAGTGTAAAAGATACGACTCCCCTTGTTTTGGAAGCCTTAGAAAATGTTGGTTTGGCACATACCATGGATTTAATGCCAAATGAACTTTCTGGTGGTATGAAAAGACGTGTAGCACTAGCACGAACATTAATACTGAAACCAAAGATTATCCTTTATGATGAGCCCACCAGTGGTTTAGATCCAATAACGGCAAAAGAAATAATTGAGCTAATGAGAAATATTCAAAAAAAGTACGGAACAAGTTCCTTAATTATTACTCATGATGTGGACTGTGCTAGAGTAATTTCTGAAAGAATGGTTTTATTAGTAGATGGAATTAACTATGCCGAAGGCACCTATTCAGAATTATCAAAATCAACAGACCCAAAAGTAGAAGCATTCTTTAAAAAATAAAATTATGGCAAAAACAAAATTAGAAAATTTGAGGTTGGGTATTTTTGTTGTTTTAGGCACCATACTTCTTCTATTTGCAGCATACCTAATTGGAAATAGACAGAATATGTTCAGTAAAACATTTGAAATTACAGCTGTATTTAAAAATGCTACCGGACTACAAAATGGGAATAACGTTCGATTTTCAGGCATTAATGTCGGCACAGTAAATGGCATAGAAATGATCAACGATACTACCATACAAGTTCGTATGGTAATACAAGATAATATGCGTCAACATATCAAAAAAAATGCCATTGCCAGTATTGGTACAAATGGATTGGTTGGCAGCATGTTAATCAATATTATTCCTGGTTTAGGTACTTCTTCCTTAATAAGTCCAGGAGATGAACTATTATCTTCTAACAAAATAGGCACCAAAGATATGATGAGTACTTTGAGTATTACCAATGAAAATGCCGCTTTACTGACTAACGATTTGTTGAAAATCTCAAAAACTTTAACAAATGGGCAAGGAACTTTAGGCAGGTTACTCAATGATACCATAATGGCTAACGACTTGCATAAAACAATGGTCAATTTAAAAAATACCAGTTACAAAGCAAATTCAACTATTGCCCATTTAAACGATATTGTAAAGCAATTAAATTTTAAGGAAAGTGTTGCTGACATATTATTTAACGATACCATTTCTGGCGAAAAAATAAAAAACGTAATTCAAAATCTAGAAACTACCACTATTGAAATTGATGAAATGTCTAAAAACTTAAACCTTGCCATTTCTGAAATCAATGATGGACAAGGCGCTATTTCTTATCTGGCAAAAGACTCTTTATTTGTGAACAAACTTGAGAAAAGCATGGAAAACATAGAACAGGGCACAGAAAGATTTAACGAAAACATGGAAGCACTAAAACATAATTTTTTAACCCGAGGCTACTTTAGAAAATTAGAGAAACAAGAAAAAAACTGACAAAATTTTAAACTCAAGTCGTGTCTAAAATGTGCATGAATTTTTAAGATATTTAAGTGCTAAAAAAAACTAATGAAAATCTAAGTCCCGCTTTCAATATACAGTATACCTTTCTTATCTCAATCTATTGCTGTTGAGATAAACTGAACATAGTATATTGGTTTAAATTTTTAGATACATAAAATTATAGAACTAGCTATTTTGACCATGAAAATTAACTTACCAAAAAATTATATAAATGACTTGGGTCATTTGTAAATTCTGTCCTTCCATTACATTTAAATCTTTGTGAAAGATCTACAAAATGGAAAATGATTACAAACGTAAAACTGTCAATATACAGATAGACGGAGTTATATTAAAAGGCAACTTAGGTATACCTAAAAATGCTATTGGTTTGGTCATTTTTTCCCATGGTAGCGGAAGTAGCCATCTAAGTCCACGCAACAACTATGTTGCTGAAATATTACAAAAAAATGACTTGGCTACCTTACTTTTTGATTTATTGACAGAAGATGAAGATAGTGTTTACAAAAATAGATTTGATATAGATTTACTGACTCTACGCCTAATTGACGTAACGCAATGGGTTCAA
This sequence comes from Maribacter confluentis, assembly GCF_030505015.1. NCBI lineage: Bacteria > Pseudomonadati > Bacteroidota > Flavobacteriia > Flavobacteriales > Flavobacteriaceae > Maribacter > Maribacter confluentis. The sequence goes on along the minus strand of NZ_JAUKUC010000001.1, from coordinate 3,410,062 downwards.
CAACAAAAAGAAACAAAAAACTTATCACTTGGATATTTTGGAGCAAGTACAGGTGCTGCCTCGGCATTAAGGGCCGCTGCATTTTATGAAAAAACAATTAAAGCGGTAGTTTCAAGAGGGGGGCGACCAGACCTTGCTTTAAACGACATTAATAAGGTAACCGCTGCCACATTATTTATAGTGGGCGGCGATGATGATGTTGTAATTCAACTTAATGAAAAAGCTTATCAGAAATTACAATGCCAAAAAAAACTAGAAATAATACCCAATGCAAGTCACTTATTCGAAGAACCAGGCAAATTAATTGAAGTGGCACAAATATCTGCTAGTTGGTTTGCTATGTATTTGTAAAATTAAAAAACAAAACAATGTTTAAAGATAGAAATGATGCAGGAAATCAATTAGCAACACTGTTAGCCAAATACAAAGATGATGACGTAATTGTATTGGCAATACCAAGAGGTGGCTTACCAATTGGAGCATCTGTTGCTACCTTTTTAAATGCGCCATTAGACGTGGTACTGACAAAAAAAATAGGTCATCCAAATAATAAAGAATATGCGATTGGCGCAGTTAGCCTTGAAAGTATAATTCTTTCAAATTCTAATGTTTTAGATAATAATTATATTAAAAGAGAGACCGAACGTATACGTAGAACACTAAAAGAGCGACACAAACAATATTATAAAAATTGCTCTCCTAAAAAATTAAAGAATAAAACGGTAATAATTGTTGATGACGGTATTGCCACCGGAAATACCCTATTAGCGACTATAGCGCTGGTTCAAAAACAACGACCTACTAAAATTGTTGTAGCAATACCCGTAGCTCCTCCATCTGCAATCTATAAAATAAGTAAGTTAGAACATGTAGAAGAAGTCATTTGTATATTACAACCCAATAATTTTAGGGCCGTAGGGCAATTTTACAAAAACTTTGAAGAGGTAACCGATCAAAAAGCCATTCAAATATTAGATTCTTTCAAATCTAAAAAAGTATCAGGTATTTGAATGAATATTTTAAATTGAATAATTTAATCATCTTGATTTTTATACAATTTGCTATTTTTTAGTGGCTTTTACCACTATAAAGGATCCTTCTTCAAAACCTTCTTTGGGTATTTGAACATCTTTAATTTCATCTAAATTTCCAAATAGTGTTTGGTTGAATTCCAAATTTTTGAAACCTGCTTCATTTAATAAGGTCTTTATTCTGTTGACAGTATAAAAATTTGCATTTGCAAAAAAAGTACTTCTATGACGTCTTTCAAAATATTGTTGAGCTACACTTCTTTCCCTATCCAAAAAACCGACTATAATTGCTCCTTTTGGTTTAAGAACCCTATATGCTTCAGCAAAGGCGTGTTTTATATTATCTAAATAACAAATTGTAACAAAAAGCACGAAATTGAATTTTAAGTCACCGAATGGTAACTGTTCGGCATAACCGTCTACTACCGAAATACCTCTTTTAACGGCCAATGCTGCCATTTCCTTAGCAGGCTCTATACCTTCTTTTATACCCAAAGGCACAGAAAACCTACCTGTCCCCAAGCCCACTTCGATACCATGAAGATTTTCAGGTAATTTCTGTAATTGTTCCTTTATAGCTAAGAGCTCTGATTCAAATACTTCAGGATAGTTTTTGTACCATTGCTCATAAGCTTCAACATTTTGGTCAAATATTTTCGTTTGTAGCATTATCTTTATTTTAAGGTTACCTTAAAAATCGATAGAATAAATTGTTTTTAAAATGACTTGGGTCACGAACAGTACAATTTATTATACCGAAAATGTGGTAATTAATAATTCTATACTATCACCAACTAGGTTAAACTTGGTAAAGTCAAAACGATGAGAGTGAATGATAAAAAACCTATTGAATATTAAACGATCATCAATTTATCAGAAAGCAAATCTTTTTTACTCTTACTTAATGGCAATGATTTACCATTGATTTCAACGTCTTTACAACTAAACTGCTCAATACTTTTAAGATTTACGATATACGATTTATGTATCCTTAGAAATTTATCTTCCGGCAACATTTTTTCAAATCCCTTCATGGTAAATTGAACAATAATATTTTGTTTTTCGGTAACTATTTTTATATAGTCGCCTATTGCTTTTACCCATTTAATATCACGTAATACTACTTTTATCTTCTTGAAATCACTTTTTACGAGAACGAATTCTTCCTCTACATTCTTCTGATTTAATATAATATGTTCCTTTAAAACCTTTCTAACAGCAATATTAAAACTCATTGATGTAATAGGTAATAACAAGTAATAAGAAATATTATATTCAAAGGCCTTCACAGCATATTCAGAATTATTAGAAGTCAATATTGTTTTCGGTGGATTTTCTAATGATTCTAAAAAATCAAATCCAGAGAGTATTGGCAAATCAACATCTAAAAACATTAAGTCTATTTTGTTCTTCGTTATTTGATAATTGGCTTCTGACGCATTACTACACATGCCGACCAATACCAGGTTCGGATGGCTATTTATCATTTTCTCAATTATCTTTTGCTGTATAATGGATTTGTCCAATACTAAACATCTTAGCTTCATATCTTTCGTGGTTAGTTTTTTAAATCTAATAGTTAACCAAAAAAATCATTTTATTGATAATAATTCAACTTGTATGGTTTTTTGGCAATACTTAAACAAATGCTTTTAGAAAAGGGTCAATACCTAAAAATTGCATTAAGGTTACTATTTTCTACAGGCATATCTTCGGTAGGTAAAAAAAACACCTTACCCCCTTTTTTAAGGGTTTCTAAAGCTGCCAAATTCGTTAATGAAGTGTTACTGATTTCTTTTGACTCATCAATGCGCACCTTATTGGATGTTATATCGAACGTGCCAAAAATATCAGTATCGTTTTCAATGAATAGGGTATCTACTGTACCATTTAAGGCAGCACTAAGTATATCGCCTATTTCATATGAGGTTTTTTGGGTATGATATAATTCTTTAAACTTCAGGATCATTTCAGATTCTATTTTTGTAAAATGGGGTTCTATCAAATTCCAAGAATCTTGATGCAATGAAGTCTTCACCTTAAATTCTGGATCTCCACCCAAATGCCCATCATAAACATTTTTATAGGTACTTGTCTCTTTATAAATACTATACAAATAGTCTGTACAAGCTAACAATAATGGTGCATTTTGGTTTTCAATGGCCTTCTTAAGCCCTTTATCCAAAGCCCTAAAAAATTTCACCAGCTCTTTTTTATCATCATCCTTTCCTTCTCCATGACCATGAAACACCCCTGCGCCACCTACATTCTGTCCACTTCTAAATTGTAACATTTTTGGTCTATAATCAAACCCAACAGCTTCTTCTAAACGCTTTGGCGCAAAATCTTCAACAAATAGATCCTCAAAATGATATCTTGATGCTTTGTAGAGTTTAACATAATCTCTACTAATTTCAAGTAAGTAATACGTACCATCATTAATATAAATTGGAAATAGTGGTTTTAGATAAAAATGATTAGCTACATATGTTTGTGTTTCAAATGAAATTGGTATTTTAAAATACTGCAATCCTGTTTCAGGATCTAAGAAAATTGCCAGTCCTTTAGATGGATTTCTCCATAAATCTACTCTATCTAATAATTGACTAATTGGTTCAAGATAATCTTCTACATCACTTTGGTGTAACTGATATTGCAACAATACTGAGCTAACCTCTTTTAAACAATTTTTCAATTTAGCTTGGGCCAAATGAAGATTTTGTTGCATCCCCTTTTTATCCATTGATATATAAATGGACACACAATGAAATATCTTTTTTGCCATTAAAGATTCAAATGTAGTTTTTAACAATGGTAGTTTTTCTGCAGTATACATGTTCTATCTATTTTCTACCAAAATACAGATTGCAGCAAAATAGCTAAATGATTTGAATCAGGTATAAAGAAAAACTGAATAAACTTAAAGGATGAAATAGCAGAAAAATCTAACTTATTATGATGAAGAACGTTTAATTTTATAAAGGCATTTTTCAATTATACTCAACAAATCTTTAAACTCAAAAGGCTTTACCAAATAGCCGTCTGCTCCAGCTTCTATGCCGGTCTTAATATCTAATTTTTCAGATTTAGCACTAAAAAAAACAAATGGGATTCTTTTTAAATCAGGATATTTACCAAGATGACTTAATACGGTAAATCCATCCATTTCGGGCATACGAAGGTCACATAAAATCAAATCTGGCATATTAGATTTAATCTTTTCCAGGCCGATTTTTCCATTAGCAGCTGTTAGCGTAGCGTAGCCTTCCAGTTCTAAAAGTTCAGAAGTATTTTCCCGTATATCATTATCATCTTCAATTATAAGGATACTGATCATGGTATAACCAATTAAGTTCAAGCTTATGGGATAAAAAAGATACAAAAAAAACTACAATCTTGGTAAGAAATAATTTCACGTTTAAATCGCTACTTGTTAAATGTTCCTATGTAATTCAATAATATTAAATGATACATTAAGGAAAGAGATTCTGTAAAAAACTGTATGACTTAAATCATTTCACACCTAAATCACTAATCTTAGTTTACCGTCAGTTTCTTTTATCTTCAACTTTAATATCCTTGATTTCTTAAGATTAGAGCCGTTCTTCAAATTCCAGAAATAGGTATTAAATATTAAAAACTAAAGTATTTAATTACAACATATAGCCATGAAAATCATTGCCATTTTACTTTTCAGTTTTTACACTACACACATTACATCTCAAAGTATAAGCAAATTGTATGAAGAGGCCAATGCATCTGTTGTTCTCATTAGAACATGGCAACCAGAAATATATAGCCATGGAAAAATGAAAACCCTGATTTCCATAGAAGGCCTTGGATCAGGCTTTGTCATCTCAAATGATGGTGATATAATGACTGCTGCACATATTGTTCAAAATGCTACCATTATTAAAGTCGTTTTTTCAGATGGAGAAGAAGTACCTGCGAAAGTGCTTTACTCATACCCTACTGCCGATGTAGCATTAATTAAATTGACCGAATCAAAAAATACTCCACTTTCAATTGTTACTTTGGCAGATTCGGATAAAGTTAAAATAGGAGACCAAGTCTTTGTAATTGGTTCACCATTTGGTCTAGGGCAATCTTTGTCCGTTGGTTATGTTAGTGGTAAGTATTCTCCCACACAAGTATCAAGCGGCTTTATAAAAACAGATTTCTTACAAACCGATGCCGCCGTAAACGAGGGTAGTTCTGGCGGACCATTATTTAATATGAAAGGAGAGGTAATAGGTATTGCTAGCTTTATTATAAGCCATTCTGAAGGTTTTCAAGGGATATCTTTTGCAGCTACTTCAAACATTGCAAAAGAACTACTTTGTGATGAAAGACCACTTTGGACAGGTATTGAGGCTTATTTCATTACCGGATCTTTAGCAGAAATATTGAATTTACCACAAATTGCCGGAGTAATGGTACAAAAAGTAGCCCCACAATCATTAGGAGATAACTTAGGCTTAAAAGAATCGTATTATCACCTACAGATTGATGGTGATAATTTAGCGGTTGGTGGTGATGTTTTACTATCTTTTAACGACGTACCATTAACAAATGAGAAAAACATGGCCAAAGCATGGTCTATCATACATAACCTGCAATATGGCGACACCTTGAAAGCTAAAATCTTAAGAAAAGGCAAAATCATGAATTTAGCATTTATAATTCCGAAAACTGAAAAATTTTCATCAAACTGATCTAGGTCATTTTAAAAAGATAATGTTCGTATTATTTTAGCACTATAATTAATCTAAGTTCTTTGAAATAAATAGCTATTTGAATCTTGTTCTTAGGAACCAAGATTCAATTCAAAAAGAAGAAAGTATTTCAAATTCAAAAGACCATTTGAATTCTTCATATGTTTAGTAAAAATATAAAAAAGAATCAGTATAAGTGTAATTTGAAAAAATACCGACTTCTTAGAAACCAAGTCATTGCGATGACTTGGTTTCTTATATAATTATAAGGTATTGATTGGATTATCGTAAGATAGTACAGATCATAGTAAAGAAAAGGAGGCTGTAGTAATCTATATTAATTTTCATATCAACTTAGCAATAGGTTGATTAAAAGATTGATTTAAGGCAACAACAAATTCTATTCTTTATGAGAAACAGGAAGTTTTGGCTTCCTGTTTTTTCTTTAAAATGTAAATATAAAAAAGGCTTCTAAGCAGTAATGCCTTAGCAGTCATATCATGGTATTGCAAATACTTCTTTTTCAAGAATTACAAGTTATATATGTAGTTGGTACATAGTTACTTGTTCTGCGTTCAAAATTATAAAATTGCAATATCAAATAAAGGACCGGATATTTCAGAATTCCGGTCCTTTTTAAAAACCTATTAAGAAAAGGTATTATTATCGTAAGGTAATAAATACCGGAAAGTGTTCGAATTATTAGTTGTCGAAATCGCCCCTATATCATTTTAGCAATAAGATGACTTAAGGATAGATGTAACACAAAGAATAAAACGAACACTTCAAAGGAAACAGGAGACCATAGGTCTCCTGTTTTTATTTTAGAATCAAATATAAATTCCAGCTCAATGAAGACTAAGCTAGTATTAAAGACTTATGGGCTTCTTCTATCATTTTTATCATTATTAAATATTATATTATTTATTATTTTCTATGTTATTGCGGCCAAACATTATCCCGGAGGATCATGGTTAGAACCAGATATAAATGGTTTTAGTTTTTGGCACAATTACCTTTGTGACCTATTAGATATCAATGCCATTAATGGTAAGCAGAATGAAGCCAGGTTATATGCAATTGTAGCATTATGCTTTTTATGTACCGGTATACTTTTTATTTGGTCATTACTACCTAAATTATTCACAACAAATAATAACATTCAAAAATTGATGGGTGGTTCAGGATATCTATCCTTATTTTCAATTTTATTTTTAGTGCTTGGCTATCATGACATTGTTGTTCGCATAGCAGGTATATTTGGGTTGGTGGCCTTTGTCACATGCTGTATAGAATTATATAGGACAAGCTATGTAAAGCTCTTTCTATTAGGTGTAGTTTGCATTATTATCTTTCTTTGCAATTATTATATTTATGAAACGGGTATTACCATACATATACTGCCCTTTGTGCAAAAAATTACCTTTATTCTATTTATCGTATGGTTCATTGCCCTAGACTTGACTTTGTACCAAAAAATAAGACATCCCGATGATACTCAAAATAAAAAATATTAAATTGATTTTATCGATATTATTTTAGTCTTTCCTCTTTTCGAAAAAAAGGTTGAATAACCTATATTTTTCTTCATCAAATTGTTCTAAAAAAATATCTTTTTTACGTAACAAACCATCTTCCATAAGATAACTTAATGGTTTAAACATATTATACGTTCTAAATATTTCTTTTGACATCGCTAATATGGGCAAAGCCAAAATCATACCGGCAATACCCCATAGAACACCCCCTATAAAAAGTCCTAAGATTACGAATAAAGGGTTAATTCTAACACTGGCTCCCATAACATTGGGAGATATAAGATTACCTTCTAATTGTTGCACTACAAGATATAGTGCAATGACCGCAAATGGCTGCCAAAAATTATCTGTAATCATTAATACATAAACTACGGGTAAAACTCCCCCAATAGAAGTACCTATATAGGGGATGATTTCAAGAAAACCGGCTAAAAATCCCCAAAAAAATGGATAGGGAACACCTATTAACCAAAGTCCGCTACCAATTAATAGTCCTAGAATTAATATGATCAAACCTTGACCTAGCATATATCGTTTTGCTAAATATTGCACATTCTTGAATAGTTGATCAAGCCTATTTCTATTCTCATAATTAGATTGTGCCAACAGAAAGTTTTTGAATGCAGTACTGTAGAGAAGCATAAAATAAGTTATAACTACAATGAGTACCAAGTGCGCCAATACCGTTGTTGTAGATTGCAGACTTCCTCTAATAATATCAATTGAAAAATCTGAAACAGCTAAAACATTTTCTGAAATCCAACTAGCGGTAGTATCTGCCTCTAGATTGAATTTTTGGTCGAACGATTTAGAAAACACGATCATCATTTCAGCAAATCTATCCTGTACAGATGGTAGTTTACTAAATAAAATTCTTGTTTGATTGAAAAAGAAAAAAATTAGAACAAACATGGGTGCGACAGCTAAAATATAAGAAGTAAGTATTGCTAAAATCCTATTATTGAATTTAAACTCAAAATAAGTTACAATAGGCTTTAACATAAGGGCAAAAAAAAACTAAAAGCTAAAGGTATAATAATGACCTTGGCCGCAATTAAGATCCAAACGCATAGGGTAATGGAAACTAAAAAATAAAAAGTATTAGCTATATTGAGTGTATATTTTTGCATAGGTCAAAACGGTTTAGAAAATTATACCAACCTAAATCTCTCTTTGACTTTGAATATAATTCTATCTACAAAATCTTGAGGCACTTCTAATATATTAGCTATAGTTTTTAAATTCTGATTACCAAAAACCAGCAATTCTACCACGGTTTTACTCTTTTCTGGAATGGTTGAATACAACACCCAAAGTAACTTTCTTTTCTCATCAGAAAGTAAAGCGGCTTCCTCTAGCCCTAATTTATTTACCAACTGCCTTTCTAATGGTTCATATAAGAAAATGTTTTCCGACCAACCTTTATTTTGTAGGTATGAAATGTCCTCTAATTCTTCGAGCATTATGCGGTCGCCATCACCGTCAGTAGTGAATTTTTCATTTAAAGCTTTTAATTCAGCCTTCAATAGGGAATGATAGGAAATATCATCTGGTACTTCTTGAGATCTTATCGCTTCCAGTTTATTGATTCCTGCTCTAAAAAGTAATCGTTGAAATTCAGATATATCAGTAATTAAAGAATAATTTTCGTAAATCTCTACATAGATTTCATCAAGAATTTCGTCAGCTTTATAATAGCCTTTATCAAGAAGACCTTGGTTTTCTGAAGCCTTTAAGCTACCATGAATAAATTCTTTTATTTCATAATTAAAATCTCCCAATTTTTGATAAAATTGTTTAAAGTCATATTCTAGTTTTTCACTGTTTAAATCTTTGGTCTTTGCCATATTAATAAAGTCTTATAAAATTATTTTATCTAATTGTAGATTGTTTCTATTCTTTTAAAACTACACCTAATAATAAAGGTTGAAAATGACTTGGGTCAGTATAATACTATAGTAATCATTAACCATAGCCAACATATTATTTTAGGCAAATGGGCATTTAATTCACCATTTCCATTAAACCAAAAATATTTCCCTCGGTATCCTTACACCTCGCTAAGAATCCTCTATTGGCAATCACAGATTTTGAATCAACGATTTCACCTCCTAATTCCTTAACTTTTGCAATAGCTTCATCAATTGAATCAACCTCGATAAAATGGGTGATTTGTTGTTCTGTTTTTTGTCCTTTAGCAATACCGCCTCCTACTCCTTTTTCTCCGGTCTTAGCTAGGGTTTCAATTAGATAATATTCCTTTGGTCCTTTCGGAAACTTTTCTATTTTCCAACCAAATAGCTTTTCATAAAAATTTTTGGCCCTTAGCACGTCTTCTGCAGAAATATTAAAATGTATTATTGAAGCCATTCTATAAGTTTTAGTTTACACTATTTTTATAACTGAATATAAAATTGACGAATACCTTCTTTTTTTAAAATGATGAAAATCATTTCACTTCTATTTTAATGTAATAAGTACCATGTTTTAAAGAACCAACTGATCAAAATCATGGTTTTACATAAATGACCTAGTTACTTTTAAAAAAATGAAGGCCATGCACAGTATATTACTACCTACAGATTTTTCGAAAAACTCCCAAAATGCCATTGATTATGCCATTTATCTTTTTGAACGTGAGCCATGCACTTTTTACCTATTACATGCATATTACCTTGTACCATCTGAAACAGGAACAAAATTTGATGCAAGTATTGAATTAGATACGTTGCATAAAAGACTAGAAGCTACAAAAAGTGCCAAACATACTTTTGAAACTATTCTGGTATCTGATACAGCTCTAGGTGCAATAGAAAGAGTAATTTTTGAAAAAGATATTCAATTCATTTTTATGGGGACCACAGGTTTTTCTGCCGTACAAGATGTATTCTTGGGCAGTGTGACCACCAGTGTAATAAAATATATCAACAGCAGTACAATTATTGCCGTACCTGGAGAATATGATTATGATATACCCGATGACATTCTTTTTGCAAATGATTATAAACATAGGTTCAAACCTGAAGAATTGTCCCCAATTATAAAAATAGCTTCGCTATGGGGCTCTATAATAAACATTGTATACATTAATTCTAAAAAGAAACTTGAAAACGAACAAGAATCAAACAAAGAACTACTTGATTTATATTTAAAGAATACCAAGCATAGTTTTATAAAGGTCAAGAAAAAGAGTTCTGTTACTGCAACCTTAAAAGATTTGGAAAAAGACTATAAAAATATTGGCATGGTCGTTTTTCTCAAAACTAAACACAGTTTTTTCAAAAAGTTGATACGCGAACCAATTATTCGAAATATGACTTTTAAGACAAAAGTACCTTTAATGATAATGCCTGTATCAAAATAATTTTTTAATGATTGCCATAATTCTAAACATTAAGTCTGATCAATCTTTTTCTTTAGATTCTATGAGTCCTGGATGAAATCTTTTTAAGAATGCATTTCTTGTAGAGTCCATTCTTCTCATCATTTCTTCCATTTCTATAGGTTGTCTTTCCCAGCGATCAAAGAAATAATCGTCCCTAAAAAAATCTCGCATAAAAAGAGAATCGTTCTTTGGAAAAAATGAGAAATCATTTTCCCATTCAAAAGGTGTATTTTCTTTAAAGTAAGATTTAAAAGAGCCCATTATGCTATCTAAATTTACTTTAATAGAATCACCTTTAATATTAGTATATGAATAAGAGTATACCGAATCATATCTAATTAAATTGCCCTGTTCATCATATTCCCTATTAACATTCCACGAACGTTTAGGTTTAGTTGCGTCAACCGAATCTTTTTCTATTTCATTGGTTATTGGTTCTTTTTCTTGACCCTTACACGCAGTAAACAGTAATACTAGTATTAAAATTAATTGAGTCTTCATGTTTTACATGTTTATAGATTTCTTCTTGTATTTGAACGCGACGCAGTTCTATTACTCCTACCCCTATTTGCATTATTTTCTTGATGATAACTACGAATATTATCGTCATTATAATTGCGAATACGCTCATACCTAGCTCTGTTTAAATTGATATTTCGGTATCTAACCGGAAGTACATTGCGCCTAACCCAAACACCACCATCTAAATAAATATAAGTTCTGGCAGTGAGATCGTAATAAAAACTGTATTCAGGAAAATATACATACCTAACAACCTCCAATCTATTTGGATAGAACCACGGCGGTGGTGGCTCTCCTATTCTAGTTGATAATACCACGGGGCCACAACTGGCCAAGAATAGTAAGATCAAGAAGATTATAAATATCATCAATGATTTGTTCTCTTGGTTGCTATCCATCACTTTGAATTTTATACAACAAAAGAAGCCGAATATGCAGAGGTTGTAAATGACCTGAATCATTTTATGACCAATTCTATTGAAATAGTTTTGAGCCTATAATAAGTTAGAGAGCAATATTCAATAAGGAATGAAAAATTCGAATAATACAGAAGATAAGAATCAACATTTCATAAATAGAAATACGAAAGCACCATATGGTGACTATGGCTATAGCTGGTTCTTCATCATATTGTTTATACTAATGATCGTTTTTTATATAACGGCCTCAAGCACCAATAAAACTAGAGAAATAGGATGGTCAACATTTGAGCAAGAAATTTTGGCAGAACATGATGTAGCTAAGATTGTGGTCATCAATAAAGAGGTTGCAGATATTTACATTAAACCAGAGCTTTTTGAAAAAGAAAAATATAAATGGGTTACAGATGGATTTTTTAATAATAAAATAGGTCCGCACTTTAGAATGTACATAGGGTCTGTAGAAACTTTTGAAGGCAAATTACAAAAGGCCCAGCAAGATTTTTCTAAAGAAGAGCTTATAGATGTACAATATAAAAGCCAAACTTCTTGGACAAATATACTAGCATGGTTATTGCCACTTGTCTTCATTATATTTTTCTGGATTTATCTACTAAGAAGACTAGGAAGTGGAAGTCCTACAGGAGGAACATTATTTAACTTTGGAAAATCTACTGCCAAGTTAACAGAGAAAGACACCAAAAGTAGTTTTACCTTTAATGACATAGCCGGTCTTAAAGAGGCTAAAGCCGAAGTTATGGAGGTGGTAGATTTTCTAAAGAACCCAGAAAGGTATACCAAGCTGGGTGCTAAAATTCCAAAAGGGGTAATGCTAGTTGGCCCTCCTGGAACAGGAAAAACATTAATGGCCAAAGCAGTGGCAGGTGAAGCTCAGGTGCCTTTTTTCTCCATTTCTGGTTCTGAGTTTGTAGAAATGTTCGTAGGGGTCGGTGCTTCACGTGTTCGCGACCTGTTTAAAAAGGCAAAGGAAAAAGCCCCAAGCATTGTTTTTATCGACGAAATTGATGCCGTTGGCCGTTCTCGTGGAAAAATAAATGCCTTTCAAGCAAATGACGAAAGAGAAAGTACCTTAAATCAATTGCTTACAGAACTTGATGGTTTTGGAAAAAACACTGGAGTTATCGTATTGGCGGCAACTAATCGCCCCGATGTTTTAGACAAGGCACTTTTACGACCCGGCCGCTTTGATCGCCATATTTATTTGGAACTACCAACAAAAGAAGAACGAGAAGAAATTTTTGGTGTACATCTACGCCCTTTAAAACTATCAAAAAATGTTGATAGTTCATTACTTGCCAAACTGAGCCCTGGTTTTTCTGGTGCTGATATTGCCAATATCTGCAATGAAGCAGCCTTAATTGCAGCCAGAAAGAACAAAAAGGAAGTAGAACATGCAGATTTTATGGAAGCTAGAGATCGTGTAATTGGAGGATTAGAGCGAAAAAGCAAGATTATTTCGGCCAAAGAAAAAGAAATAGTAGCCTATCACGAAGCAGGTCATGCCGTTGCTAGTTGGTATTTAAAGCATGTAGATTCTTTGTTTAAGGTTTCTATAATACCACGAGGAAAATCTTTAGGCGCTGCATGGTATTTACCCGAAGAGCGCCAAATAGTAACCAAAGCACAATTCATGGATCAAATTTGTGCATCGTTGGGCGGGCGAGTTGCAGAAGAAATCATTTTTGACGAAATATCTACAGGTGCTTTAGACGATCTAGAAAAAGTAACCAAGCAAGCCTATGCAATGGTTGCCTATTATGGTTTGGATAAAGAAATAGGACCCATTAGTTTTTACGATTCTAAAGGTCAAAATGAACAAATGTTAACCAAACCATATAGTGAAGAAATGGCGAAACTTATAGATAAAGAAGTACAAGCATTAATTATTACCGCCTACGAGAGAACAAAAAACCTATTAGTAAAGCATAGAGATAAACTTGAAAAACTAGCCCAACTCTTATTAGAACAAGAAGTAGTAGAAAAAGATAGTTTGGAACATTTGCTTGGCAAACGAGAATTAAAAGAATTAGTTGCAAAACAACAATATCAAAAAGAATTATAAAAATATTAAAATCAACAAACGAACTAGAAAACTAATTTAATTACTAATGATATGAAAACAATAAACGAAGTACTAAGCAATGAAGATTTACATTTTGAACACAAACAATGGCATAGTGAACTTGCTTTTTGGGAAGATGAGTTAAAATCTTTCAAGAATAGATTAAGCGAATTAATTAAACGTTGGACAAAAAAGGAAGTTTTGGCCCAGTTAGAACATTACCAAAATGAATTTATGCTTCATGAAGGCATAATCGATAAACTTCAAGAAACTATAGAAAAGCATGAAACCCGTATTGCAGGTCAGTCAAAAACAAGTCAAGAATCAATGGACACTTTGCTAACAAAAAAACATATAGAATTTAGAAATCAGATGGAAACCCAACGACAAATCTATGCTGATCTGAAAAAAGAATTTTTTAAATTTCTTTCAAAATATATGTAATAGAAGACTGTTAACCTTGTAATAAATAGGTTAATCAGAAATTTAAAATTGACCTATTTATACTTTTGATAAATGATTTTTATCATTAAACATTTCGCTTTTTACATATACCTTGTAAGTAACCAAAATTGAATCAAGTATGTGCTTTTGCTTATATTTGGTAACCTTCAATAAAGGTATAGTTAAAGAGATTATGGCCAAGAAAAATGCAATCATTCCAAAGATTAGTAAAACAAATGCTCCGTTAAAAAAGAGTATTAATGAAAATTTAGGTAACAATTTTTAATTGTTGGCATGGGTACGTCGGCTAGTGGCCTAAAGACTTTCAAGGAACAGGTTTGGGTTTAAGTATTGTAAAAAGATATGTAGAACTCCTAGGTGTTAGTATTTGAATATGTGAGCGCCTTAAATAAGGGCTGTTCGTTTAAAGTACAATAACCAGAAAGAAATCCACCGTTATTGTAATACTCTCATATGTTTAAAGAAACTAATAATATATAAAATTATTCATTTACTGATTTGGAATAGGTTAGTATTATATTAATCAATAATCTCTTTTAAAGGAAAAATTCTTTTGTACTCAGTGCATGATTTAGAAAAGAGCAACCCTTCATTATAAATTCGTTCAAACTCTTTGGCGGTAGGTTTTAAGTAAATTTGAGTACGCACTCTATCTGGTCCATTTAGTAAACCAACCTTTGTAATAGCATCTAATTTTGCTAGATCTTCTGGTATTTCTGCTTTAGAGATGGTCAATAATTCATCTCTTCTTTGAGAAACAACTAAAACTTCCCAAGTATCATTGTTCAATTTAAAATTTAAAACAAGGTGACCTCTAAAGGTTTTTACAAGCTGTTTATCACTTATTGCAAAAATAGTATCGCGTAGTATTATTTGAGAAGTTATGGTATCGCCTTTTTTAGTAACGGGAAAGTAACCTTCCCAATCATTAACATGTAGTTGCTCATTTACCAAATCCAAATCAGGGTCTATCTCTATTTCTTGCAGTGTTGTTTTAATCAAAAACTCCTTACGCCTTACAAAAGCTTTATCATCCACGTATAAAGTAGCACTGTCTACATTGCACCAGTAAATACCCCTATAAATATCAGGAATTTTTATAAGAGGATCAACGGTAGCCGGTTGTGGATCGCCAAATACTACTGAAGGCTGACAAGAACCTAAAATCATTATTACAAAAATGATACCCAGACTATAATTTAACCCCTTTTTCATTTATCGATTTTAAAGTTAAAACGTTGATACGAATAATTTAAAACTAAGGAGTATTACAAATTATTAAAATGATAAAAATCAGTTTGTAATGACTACTTCATTGCATCAAATAATACAAAAACTCCAATGATAAAATCTATGACCAGTAAAACTATTAGAATAACCAATAATAACTTATCAAATGTAATAGTATCTGGTCTAATTCTTTTAGGTTTCATGATCACTGAATTTTTCATGTTTCTTTTAAAATTCACAATAGTAACATTTTCAAACGATCAAGTATTTTCTTGATATATAGCGGCGCATCATCTAATTTAGATTCGCCGGCAATAGCATCTACATCTTTCATGGTATAATCACCATCTCCAGATGTGGTGAATACGACAATGTTATTGTTTTCATTTCCATACTTTTCAATGAAAGATTGCACACTTACTGGTGGTTTCCAATTTTCCCAGGTATGTATTATAACCAGCGCATTAAAATCATTTGGATCTATAACGTTCAAAGATTCAACGTCGACGACCTTAATATAGACCGAATCATTGTTATAATGATCAATAATACCACTAGTCACTTTATCCTTAAAATCACTTCCTTGGGTGGCAATCAATAATTTCTTATCCAAGGTTGGTGAATTAACGGTGTAAGGGGCCACAATATCCATAGAATATTTATATTGGTACCAAACAAGGAATAAAAAGAAAACAACCATTACAGCTAAAATTCGAAATAGAATTTTTTTAAAACGTTTCATATTTTAGTTTTTAGATTAATGTTTATTTTAATAAGGTCTTCTACACCTTTAGGTCTTTACAATTTTAATTTGCTAAATTAAAATGGAAAGCTCAAATAAGATCTGAACACTTTAAGGACAAATAAAATTTTACCGTATGCTAATGGTAAATCGCTAGTTTCAGAAAAGAGTGCATAACTACTGGTTTATAAGAAAAATACCTAACCTCTAATAATTGTTGAAAGTTCTTCGCTATCCATTATATATTCGGTTAGTTTAAAAGTCTCATTTCTGTTTAATCTAAAAAATGAAACAAAGCTGATTATTTCCTCTTCCAAATGTTCATGCTCCATGACTATTACACCTGCATCTTTTCTATTGGGATCTTCCACTAAAAGACCTAACCTATTTCTATGCTTACCTACTTTCTCAAGTAAATCATGAACCATAGTATTAGTTTCTTGTAAGCCTGTTTTTAACTCTTTAATCATTTGTAAGTTTTCTGGCTTTGTAAGCCAAATGAAATATTTGTCTATTAGATGATTTAAAAACTTAAGATCATCCCTATAAAACTCAAGATCTGAAACCCAGTGATTGGTCAATACATAAAGCTCGTCCCATGGGCCATTATCTAAAAACTTTAAATCATTACTATAATTTAAATTCTTCATAATCAACAATTTTATCCCTGTAATGTAAATCTATAAGAGTATCACCCTTAAACAAATGATCTAAATCATTACTATAAAAAACCGGTTATGACCTTCATCATTTTTTTTAAAAAGCGACAAGCTTAGTTTCATAACTACAAACAAAAAACTATTGTCATGAAGACTATCCTATACGCTACCGATTATTCAGAAAATTCTGTTTTGGCATTAAAGTTTGCACATATTTTAGCTAAAAAATTCAATGCTAAATTAATTATCATGCACGTTTTTGAAATACCTATAACACTTGCCAGTACCGTAACTTTAACCTACTTGAAAAAAGAAAAAAAACATTATGTAAAAAATCGCAAGATGTTAAAAGACTTTTTTGCACAACATATAGACGAACCGGTTAAGAACCAAAATATAAATTTTGTTGTTGATGAAGAAAATTCGGTTACCAACAGTATTTTGGAAAAAGCCATTAAATTTAGTGTAGACCTAATCTGTGTTGGAGCAAAGGGAACAAACGCCGTTAAAGAATTTCTATTGGGAAACACAGCTATTTCACTTCTAAAAAAATCTCCTTGTACATTAATGATCGTACCTCAACGAGATGAAAACACACAGTTAAATAAAATGATTTATGCGACAGATTTTGAGTCCGCAGATGTTTTTGCTATTAATAAATTGGCGAAGATTGCTAAAAAATTTGATGCACAAATTAGGGTTGTACATATAACTACAGGAAAGAAATACGAAATAGAGGCCAAAATGGAATGGTTTAAAGAAAACGTAAGAGCAAAAGTAAACTATGCTAAAATAGAATTTGACCTAATTTTTTCAGAAAATATTTTGGAAGACTTGCTATGGTACCTTGAAAATAACAGCGCTGATATTTTAGCTATGTTAGAGAGAAAAAATTCTACTTTTTATGAAAAACACTTTCAATTAGACAAGGTAAAACAAATGGCAAAGAGTAGCACTGTACCTTTGATCAGTTTTAATATTGGAGGACTTTAAAATTGTCTTTACCTTACCTCCTACTCCAGTAATAATTTCTTGATATTGGTTATTTAACTGAGTTATTTCGTCTTCTTTTACTCCAGCAATCAATGTATTCTGCTTTATTATTTTTTCTCGATTTAGCCATGATAACCAAGTACTGAATACAGGAAGATAACGTAAAGTAAAATTGGCAAATAGCCCAAACCGATCAGGGTTATTCTATTTTCCTTTTTTCGATCATTTTAAGGACACTCCTAGCTACCGATTCTGCAGTGGCCAATTGCAAATTGTTACGTTTTGATAAATACACGAGCGAACCATCAACGTCTAATTTTTTTTTTACGAATCGTTATGAGTAAAACCCATAAAGGCAATACCTATTTATACAGGAAGCAAGTAATTTAAATTGTCTAGCTTCTATTTCCCTACCATTGGGCAGTCGATGTTTATAAATTTTATAATTGTTTCTTTTTTCGGGATGCTTTTCTTTAAGGTATTCGTCAAAATAATTGATTACACTAATATCTGGTCGCACTTCTTTACCATTCAACGCCCTACTTGGCAGGGTATAACCTTCGTGTTCAAATCGACCATATAAACGAATAAACAATTCGCTCAACACAGAAAAATATCCCTTATCTACCCTATTCCAATTATCGTTAAAACGAATAACAAAGTTTGGTATTTCTAGACGTTTTGTGGTATAATATCCTTGAATTCTAAGTAAGGGTAATATATGGTTGGTTATCCATTTTATACATTTAAGCGTATTTTGGGTATCACTTCTTAAAATCAACGCGTACAACCCACTTTCAGAAATTAAGTTCATTGATTTCAAGCTACCATCCCTATAAATTACGGTGAAATTTCGTTCATCTTCATCTAAAATTTCTAACACCTTAACTAGATCGTTAATGGCCAACATTTGAGTAACATCATCGGCTATAAACCAAATTTGATTTTCAATTTCCACAGACGCCAGTTGTTGAAAGTTATTTAGTTCATCTTGCTGTAAACTATTATCTAACATAACATATTTTATATGTACCCCACTTAGTTACGTTCAATATTACAGCGCTACCATGATGCAAATCAGTAGAAACTATGCCAATTTCAACATCTTCTATTTTAAAAATTCCTGAAATATGTAATAGAATTCATACCACTGCGGTGGTATAAGGCGGAGATGTTTAATACCTATAGATCCAATAAAAAATCAGGACAATACACAGGTATAATAAAAAAAATAAAAAGTAAAAAAAGAATAGCCCAAAGTGACCACATTAATATAGGGTAAACAATAATATTCCCTTTTGTATCGGGTCTAATAGAATGTGCTATAAGTCCGTGAATTCCTAAACTAAATATTAAAAAAGTGATACTTGATGCTACTATTAAAAAGACATTAGAGTGGTCGTCTTTTAAAGTGACCAAATAAATTGCCATTAGTACGGCAAATGCTATAATTAATCTAAATATTCGTCTAGACATAAGTAATTATTTAAACGATTCAATTAATAATAGAGCGTTTGATGATTATATTCGTTAAAACTTAATAAGGGAATTTTACCATATGATTCCATCTTTTTAACAAGGTCTTTATGAAACCATTTTTTTCTTAAACCTTTCTTTTCTCTTTCAAGCATAACTACCATATCTGCACTAACATCACCTAAATAAATGCGAAGTGCATCAAAAATATCATCTGATAATATCAGTTTAAAGATTATATCCTTATAGCTAACTTTTTCTTTAAGTGCATCTTTGAACCACTCCATCTGCATATCCCCTTTGTATTCATTTTGGGTAGAAATATGTGTTACATGTATTTTTGCTTGCAAAGGTTTGGCAATCTCAACAAGTTTCTTGATAGTATGAATATCTTCTTCTTCATAATCTGTAGCATAAACAATTGTTTCAATCTGTCTATAACCAACAATAGTAGGTACTGTCAATACTGGACACGGTGCTTCTTCAATAAGTTGTTTGGCAGTGCTTCCAACTATTATTTCACGAATACCACTACCACCTTTCATACCGACTAAAATTAAATCTGCATGCCATTCGGCAGCACTTGAGAAAATACCTTGTATTACAGATTTATTTTCTTTTATCGCTAATTGAATATTAAATGAATTCCAATCATTGCCTAAATGTTCCGTGCAAAATTTCTTCAATTTTTCATGGTGCATTCTAAAATTATCCTTTTCTAAATTCGGAAAAGGTTCTGAAAGTGACTTAGAACCTAAGACCGTAGGATAATCAAACACATGTAATATTACTAAACGAGTACCTAGTTTTGTATTTAAGTAATGAGCATATTTCAAAGCTTCAACAGAATTCTTTGAATAATCGGTGGCGTATACTATTGTTTTCAATTTGCGTGTCTTTATGGTATGAAAACAAAATTATTATCATACAATATTCTATCAAATGACCTCTGTCATGTGCTTTAATTAAATCTCGGAATATATTTATATTTTCATTTCAACAATATTGACTATGAACGACTTAAGCAATGTACTCGAAGAAATTACTCAGCTTATCAACACTATAGAAACCAGCTACCCCGAGCTTTATCGGTTTCTAGATGAAAACCCGATAACGATACCTTCAAATGACCATCCACATATTGATCAAGTAATTATGCAAGAGTATTTAGAGAGTTTAAAACAATTATTGAAACATTATTTAGAAACCCATAAAAATTAAGTTTAAACTTTTAATAGAATACCATTTTCTAGTTAACAAATTTGTAATTGCACTGATTTAATTATTTCATCCTTTTCTAGTTCTTTCTAAATTTAATATTCGGTTCATATGCCTTGTCGTCATTAAGCCCAAATTATAGCAATCAAAACCAAAATCAAACTCATGGTACTTGTGTTAAAACCTATAACTGCACTATTAATTAGAATTATATTCTGGTGCTATTGGCATGGGTACTTTGGCCTAGAATAAGGCTTATTCCATTGTGGGCAAAGAGTTCACAGTGCATAAAACGCAAGTTACAAGATAATGCGCATAATTTATTTTTGATTGTGAGTACAAACCTAAAAGTTGTGGTTTACCTATCATTTCGGGCAAAATAAATCTAAAAACAAATAAAGCTGCCAAAATTATAGTACAGTTACAATCTATAGGTCTAATAGTAATAAAAGAAGTTCAAATTAGGCTAACTATGGCTAACGAACCCAACGCCCTTAAAAGAATAAGAATACATTATTTATAAAAAAAGGACCTGGCTGATGAAACTGTAATTTGTAATGTAGAATAGCACCATGGGGAAGACTCTCAAGAACACCTATTGTCATTATAAGAAGTCGATCTTTTGGCCGTAACTTTAGGCAACCCCGTTTTTAATCCACGTGGCGACCCTATACCAACTATTATCGGGAGAGTTAACAACATACCATGGGCAATCATTAAGTTTACTGAAAAAGGGAGGTATTGCCAGAATTACACATTTGTAAGATGAAACGTCTACCATGTATGCCCAACTAGTCGCTTTTGACCTTTAAGTTTATATTATTAAGATCTTGGTTACGTGCCCTGGATAGCTCTTTTTTAGAAAAGCTGGAATATATGGCAAACAAGCCTAAAAAATTAAGCATGAGGCTTGGCTGTAATGCTGCCAGGGTGGTCGCAACAAGGATTATTCATAGTCCTGGAGAGCAATTAATATCCATTATTACCAGTACCTTTTCGTTATGTAATGGCATGTGGCCAACTCAAATATTAACAGCAACAATATTTATCGTTGGTTTGGTTCCGTATCATTGGGCAGGATTGGCATCTGTAGGAGCGGTAGTTAGTATTGCTATATTAGGTAATGTTTACAGTCTTTTAGTACCAAAGGGTTTAAGCAAATCTATTTTAAGTAGCCAGATATCCTCTTAGCTTAGAATTACCTCCTTATAAACCTCCTCAAATATTAAAGACATTGTATACGTCTTTAATAGATAGAACAATTTATATTCTTTGGCGTGATATTGTTTTTACCTTTCCGGCAGGCAATATTACTTGGTTAACAGATAACATCTATATAAGTGAATTAAGCTATGCTGAATATTTTATTGATTAGGTAAATCCGTTTGCCTTTAGTTTGGTCTTAGCGGGATAATATTGCTTGCTTACATCATTGCCATACCTGCTATTGAAATTGTAATTCCTGCAATACTAATATTAACCGTAATAAATTCAAGTTTAACTGGTATTGGCAATGGTGACGGTTTTATGTTTGAACTTGATTCTGTAACAGATACAATAATAATATTAATCGTTGGTGGCTGGACATTTTTTACAGCAATTAATTTAAAGCTGTTCAGCCTTCTGCACAACCCCTGTTCAACTAAAGTCTATACCATTTAAAAGAAAACAACAGCATGATCTACCACTATTTCTGCATTGTTACCGCTGACCCTAGATTTTATCGTTTGCTTTTTTGCAAATCAACCTTGGTTGTTTTATAGCATTTACGTAAAGGCATTCAACTCGAACTTTTTTAAAAGAGGTCAAAAAGTAGAAAAATCTACCATTTAAATTTTGAAATAGAGATGGCTGATACAGATCATTTCATACTAAGTTAGAATTTATATCCTTTAAGCTTGAACAAACAGTTTAAAGCAATCATTATGAAAACATTACTACTTTTTTCAACGCTACTCATTTCAATCACGGCATATGGTCAGCAAGCAAAGAATAGAGACATCAACATCACCGAACATCAAAAAGATGATTTCTACATGGCCGGGGAAAATATAGATGTCAATGCAATTATAGATGGAGATCTGGTATTGGCTGGCAGTAAGATTACGGTAAAAGATACTGTTCAACAAGATCTAATTATTGCTGGTGGCGAAATCATGGTCATAGGTTTTATTAAGGATGATATTAGGGCAGCAGGAGGAAAATTGACTATTGATGCCGAAGTAGGCGATGACA
Source organism: Maribacter confluentis (assembly GCF_030505015.1). Taxonomy (NCBI): domain Bacteria; kingdom Pseudomonadati; phylum Bacteroidota; class Flavobacteriia; order Flavobacteriales; family Flavobacteriaceae; genus Maribacter; species Maribacter confluentis. The sequence goes on along the minus strand of NZ_JAUKUC010000001.1, from coordinate 3,387,351 downwards.
TCATAATAGCTGGTGGTGAAGTTCTAATTACCGAAAACGCAATCATTCATGGTAATCTGATTAATTTTTCGGGTGATATTGAAATGAACGGCCAAATTTTAGGAAATATAAAATCGCACTCCGGAGAAATAAAAATAAACGGAACTGTTGAAAAAGAAGCCGAGATAAATGCTGAAAAAATTTATATAGACGGAATAATTAATGGAACTTCTAAACTTGCAGCAGAGTCAATAACCATTGGTAAAAATGCCATCTTCAACAACAATGTCAATTATTGGTCTGAAGAAGGTAGTTTAGATTTTAAAAATTCACTGGATGGTGTAAACGCCAGTTTTGATGAATCGCTTAAAGGTGACCAAAAAGATTTTACAATGAAAAGTTTTGGTATTGCCGCCCTTGGATTTTGGATTTTCTATCTCTTATCAGCATTCTTGGTTATATTAATTATAAATTGGGCATTCGGTAATTATCTCCATACGATCTCTGCCAATTTAGACACAAATATTTTACGAAATTTAGGCTATGGTGCCATTTATATATTTGGCATACCCCTTGTCATATTATTTCTATTCTTAATAATCATCGGTATTCCTATTGCTATGTTTTTAGGTGGTTTTTACTTGTTCAGTTTACTATTTGGCCATTTGGTTACCGCATTGTTATGTACCTACTTCTTTGAAACTAAAGGGTCTAAAAATTGGGGTATGTGGACCAAGGCATTTATAACTTTGGGCATAGCTGCAGCAATTCGTTTAATGACCTTCATACCTTTCTTAGGGCCCTTGTTGGCATTCATTGTTATAGCAATTGGTTATGGACTTATCGTGTATACCTTATTTCAAAAAAAGAAAGCGCCAAAATTTGAATAAAAATTGAACTATTCTCATTTTTTAGTTTCGAGAATAGGTGTGTGAAAAAGCATTAATTCCTAATGCTCAAAACAATAATTATGGAGAATCAACATATATTAACCCTATGTAATAAAAACATCGAAATTATGTATGTATTAAACTAGGTAAAAAGAAGTTTGGATAAATTATATGACCGGTCTAAACGTAATTGCCGTCAATGATATGGTGATTAATTTTTAGTGCAACAATTAGAGACTTTAAATTGGTTATCAACAGTAACCTGAAGCTTCTCATAATTTTCATAGCACTTAAAGACTACAGTTCACTCTCATAATTAAAAACAATTGAGCTATTAAAAGGGTGTAATGATTCTTTATCATTAATTAAAACAATGCCATTTTCTGGAATAGATTTTAATTTATTATCAAATACATCAAACCAATTACCAAACAATTGTGCATTGATTTTATTCTCTGTAAGCTCTTCTATATACATTGTACAAAAAATAGTATGATGCTCGTGGGTCAATTCTAATACTTGATTTAAAAATTTCTTAAGTAAGTTTTTACTGTTTAATGCTTCAACCTCTACATGCATTATACAATCTGTATGTCTTGTTGAATCATAAATTTTGCTTTTTAAGGTGTTCGCCATATTCTTTAAACTTTTTTTAAATAACGCCTGTAAACTACTAGCTTCTACCTTAATCCCTATTTTAGGTTTCAAGCTTTCCAAACTACTTATATTCTTTCTAAAATGACGACGGGGCTTCTTTGATACTACTTGAGGTTCCATAACATATTTTTTTGTACATAATTTTTCCTATTGATAAATAAATGAGAGGTTGTTATAAACATGAGATAACATCCTACATGTTTATAACAACGCTCTATATAATTAATTAAAATGCTTCTTGCATTGAAATTTCGAAGGTAACTTTTGTAGTTACCCTATATTGAACAATTTGGTTGTTATCTACCGTTACCTGCATGTCTTGTATGTAGACGGATTTAATATTATTAACCGTTTTTGAGGCTTGCGAGATAACATTTTCAACTGCATTCTCAAAGCTTTCGTTTGAGTTTCCCATAAGTTCAATGACCTTTAATACTGACATAATTTCTATTTTTTAAATTAATACTTTATATATTTTAAAGGAAATTTCCCATTTCATCTACCTTTACCCTTACAACTTTTTCACCATTTTCTAATTTCAATTTGTACTTCTTATTTGCGCCTTTGGCTTCTTGATAATTGACCAAATAAATATCTTTTGTAATTGTCCACCCAGGAAAACGCTCATATACAGATTCTCTCACTGCTTTGGGTAAATTGACATTTTTAAATCGTTCTGCAGTTCGTACTAATTTTCCATCCGCGTCATATGCGGCCAAAATAGTTCCTTCGGGTATAAAAAAATTGATTTGATATAAATCATAATCATCTTGGTAAAACTCTGACTCTTTTACATCGAAAGCCGCTACCTTACGTTGTAATAATTCAACAGGTATAGACACTTCTTTTTTGGTATTCATATCGCTTAAATACTTATAATTGGTGGCAAAAACAGTTACTTCAGAAAGTTCTTCTGTTTTAATTATCTGGGCATAAATTTGACCTGTGAATCCAATTGCTAATAAACCTAATAATACTTTTTTCATGATTTTTAATTTTTAGTTAATACTTAAATGTTTGTGTTTATTTTATTTTTCATAAGATATTATGGGCTAATTTATCTAGGTATGTCAATGATTACAATGATGTGGATCAGTTAAGAAAATTGAAATAAATTAGCTTACCGCCATTGGTTGGAGTTAATATGAATACCATGAGGTGTAATCCCCACAAAAAATAGATTTAAGAATAGCTATTGAATTTTGGTTTTGAAAAAAAATTAAATAAGAGGTAATCGACCTTCTTATTCTCAATTACAGTATACATTTATAGTTTAACTATACCCTTACTGAAATTTGTCAACAAAATTTTCTGAAAAAGAGAAAAGCATGCATATGGTAATGACCTACATCATACCAAATTAAACCTCCTTAAGATAATTTTGGTTTCACATTAAAACCATTGCCCAATGCTTATTAAAAAATTTTCACATATCGGGATTATCGATATTTCTTCAGTAGGCGGAAAAAATGCTTCGCTTGGAGAAATGTACAATCAATTAACTTCAAAAGGTGTAGGTATACCCAATGGTTTTGCAACCACATCTTCTGCTTATTGGAAATTTTTAAAAGAAAATAATATTCAAGAGGCTTTGGAAAATATCATATCTGGCCTTGATCGATTAGAATATTCCAATTTGGCACTAATAGGAGACCGTGCAAGAAACCTAATTCTTAAAAGTGAATTTTCAAAAGCATTAACAGAATCTATCTTAAAGGCCTACAACGATTTATGCGGTGATACTAATATGGCCGTAGCCGTTAGAAGTAGCGCTACCGCAGAAGACTTGCCAGATGCCAGTTTTGCAGGTCAACATGATACTTTTTTAAATATTAAAGGGAAGGATCCATTGCTACAAGCAGTAAAAAAATGCTTTGCTTCATTGTATACAGATAGAGCTATTAAATATCGAGAAGACAAAGGCTTTATACATAAAGACATAGCCCTTTCTGTTGGGGTACAATTAATGGTCCGTTCAGACAAAGGTTGTTCTGGAGTTGGGTTTACTATTGAACCAGAATCAGGTTTCGAGAATATAATCTTACTTTCCGGTGTTTGGGGTCTGGGCGAGAACATTGTTCAAGGAACAATAAATCCAGATGAGTATTATGTATTCAAGCCTAGTTTGTCGAAAAAAAAGTATCCGATCGTACAAAAAAAATTAGGGGATAAAAAACTAACCATGGTTTATGCCGACGAGGCCGAAAAGGCGACCACCCTAAATGTATCTACACAAAAAGAAAAACAGGAAACCTATGTATTATCAGATGATGAGATTATCACCTTGGGCAATTGGGCGTTGTTGATCGAACAGCATTACAAAAAACCTATGGACATTGAATGGGCAAAAGACGGAATTTCAAATAAACTTTTTATTACCCAAGCACGACCAGAAACCGTTCATCAAAACAAAGACAAACAAATTCATGTTGAATATCAAATACTGGAAAAAGGCGAAATTTATACCCAGGGTAATGCTATTGGGTCAAAAATTAAAGTGGGCAAAGCTATTATTTTAAAGTCACCGAACGAAGCGCCAAGTTTAACTAAGGATACGATTATAATAACCGACACTATAACTCCAGATTGGGATCCATTGCTTAAAAAAGTAGGCGGAATTATCACCAATAAAGGTGGTAGAACTAGCCATGCGGCCATAGTAGCTCGTGAATTGGGCGTACCGGCAATAGTAGGGTGTGGCAATGCAACCGAACAAATTTTAAATAACGAAACTATAACGTTGTCTTGTGCACAAGGAAGAACAGGATATGTCTATAAAGGAAACTTATCTTTTAAAGAGAGAGAAATAGATTTTTCCGGCATAAAGATGCCACTTACCGAGGCTAAATTAATTCTTGCAGACCCAGAAAATGCCTTCAACCTTTCTCACTATCCAAATGACGGTGTAGGGCTACTTAGAATGGAGTTCATAATTACCCATAAAGTTAAAGTACACCCAATGGCATTGGTGAAATTCAACCAGATCAAAAATGCGGGCACTCGAAAAGAAATTGAAAAATTAACTAAAAACTATGCAGACAAACCTGCATATTTCATTGACCAGCTCTCTCAAGGTATTGCTACCATTGCTGCAGCTTTTTACCCAAAAGAGGTCATTGTACGTTTAAGCGATTTTAAGACCAATGAATATGCAAACTTAATAGGAGGTGCCGATTTTGAACCCCACGAAGAAAATCCGATGTTAGGTTTTAGAGGGGCGGCCAGGTATTATAATGAGCTATATAAAGACGGATTTGCGCTAGAATGCGCCGCAATTAAAAAAGTACGTGAAGACATGGGTTTAACCAATTTAAAGGTTATGATACCATTTTGCAGAACTATAGAAGAAGGAAAAAAAGTGGTTACTGTAATGGCTGAAAATGGGCTTAAAAGAAAGGATAATAATTTAAAAATCTATACTATGATAGAAATACCGAGCAATGTTATTCTCGCAAAAGAATTTGCTGAAATATTCGATGGGTTTTCAATTGGTTCTAATGACCTTACCCAACTAACCTTAGGTATAGATAGAGACTCTGAAATAATGGGAAAGCTATTTGATGAAAATGATGTAGCTACCAAAAAAATGATTTCAATGGCTATACAAAGCGCAAAATCAACCCATACAAAAATTGGGTTATGCGGACAGGCGCCAAGTGATTTTCCTGAATTTGCACAATTCTTGGTCGATGAAGGCATAGATAGTATTTCCTTTAATCCAGATGCTTTACTTCAAGGCATTGAAAACATTAACAAGGCAGAGCAAAAACATACCACTAAGAAGGTTACTGAGATTAGCGACTAAACATTCATTTAAAATCACTCTTTTGAGCCGTATACTAACTCTTACCGTAAATCCTGTCATTGATAAAAGTACCACAATATCGAGCTTAATTCCCAATCAAAAATTAAATTGTACCGAACCTATATATTATTCTGGTGGCGGTGGTATTAATGTTTCTCGTGCCATTAAAAATTTGGGTGGCGAATCAACTGCACTATACCTGTCAGGAGGTAGAACTGGCAATCATCTTCAAGAATTATTATCAAAGGATTCTATTGACCAATGTATAATAGATATAAAAGATATTACCCGAGAAAATCTTTCTGTGCATGATTTAAATACTGATTTACAATATCGTTTTGGTCTACCGGGTCCATTTGTACAGAAGCATGAATGGCAAAATAGTTTGGACAAAATCGAAAGCTTATTAAATGAAAATGATTTTTTAGTTGCTAGCGGAAAGTTGACAGCGGGTATTCCCGATAATTATTATAAACTAGTTGGTGACATCGTAAAGCGAAAGAAAGCAAAGTTTGTAGTAGATACAAAGGGTAGAGCTTTACCACATGCCATAACATCTGAAATGTATTTATTTAAGCCCAACCTTAATGAGCTTGCAAGTCTTTATAATGAACAGACCCTATCAACAAAATCATTGAAAGAAGCAACAAAAAAATTTATGTCCACTCATGCTTGCGAAATTATGGTGGTATCATTAGGAAAGCGTGGTGCCTTATTGGTCACATCAAATCTATTTCAATACATAGCTGCACCTATTGTTGATGAAAAAAATACTATCGGTGCTGGCGACAGCATGTTAGCTGGTATGCTCATAAAAGCACAAGCAGGTAAAAATGCCAAAGTTATGACCGAATATGGTATTGCTTGTGGCGCAGCAGCCACACTTAAAAGAGGAACTAAACTTTGTCAACTTAAGGATGTAGAGCTCATTTTTAAATGGTTACGACGAAATGTGAAAATTTAGAGTTTGATTTTTTAATGAAAGTACTTAAAATAGGAAAGTAACGAACAAAATGATATGCAACTCAATTATATCTATTTGTTTACCCTGATTTACAGCTAAAAGCTGAGAGATAGTTCCATATTGATCGTCATCTACAAACATAAAATGTTCTAAATAAGAAACTGACATGAGTTAAAACAAGTATTGAAACAATACCTTTTTAGCAAAATTGGTAAGGAAATAAAATATAATCTTGAATTAAATTCAAATCGTCTCTCTATAAGAAAACACAATCATTTGTTAAAATATAATATACTGATATACATCATTTTAAACAGTTATTCATCAATATACATTTGCTTCTATAAGTAGAACCTAAATCTAAAAAAAATGAAAAAACAAGTAACTCTTAATTTTAGATATACAAGTTAAAAAGAGTTTAGAAACCTTTAAATAATATAAAGATGAAAACAGATTCAAAAATTAAATTGGATGTTCAAAACGAATTATCATGGGAACCAAGTATAGATGAAACAAAAATTGGTGTCGCCGTAGATGAAGGTGTCGTCACTTTAAGCGGAGAAGTAGATAGCTATACAAAGAAAATTGCAGCGGAAAAAGCGGCCAAGCGTGTAAGTGGCGTTAAGGCAGTAGCAGAAGACATTATGGTTAAATATCCATCAAGTATTGACAAATCTGATACTGATATCGCCAAAGCAGTGGTAAAAGCATTAGAATGGGATTCATCAGTACCGGACAATACAGTTATCGTTAAAGTTGAAAATGGTTGGGTATACTTAACAGGAGAAGCGAAATGGGCGTACCAAAAAAATTCAGCAACAAATGCAATTAAAAATTTAGTAGGTGTAAGAGGCGTTTCCAATAACATAAAGCTAAAACAAACAGTTAAACCGATTTTAGTAAAAGATACTATAGAGGAAGCCTTTGAGAGATCTGCTCGTATAGATGCCAAAAGCATTGTTGTAACAGCAGATGGCAGTACTGTTACCTTAAGTGGAAAAGTGCATTCTATTAAAGAAAAAGAAGAAGCCGAAAAAGCTGCCTTCAGAGCTCCAGGGGTACTTGATGTGGTTAACAAGCTTAAAATACAATACTATCCTTCTTACGTATAATATTATTTAATGCACACTTCACAAACCATTTAAAACCTTCGTTTACTAGTTAAGCGAGGGTTTTAAGATTTTGCAAGTAGAATTATATTGTTAAAAGTTTTAGTAAAACATGGACTAAAATGACTCCAAACTTAAAGACATTGTAGCCCAAAAATGTATTGAGCTAAATGAAAATATAAAAAATAGATTTTTTAACAATGCTACATAGCGTAACTACGCTCCTAATAATAATCAATGTTAACATTCATCTAAAAGAATTTTTAAGTGTATTGAAGAATACAATGTGCTGTATGTATATATGATAACTCTCTAATCTAAAAGTTTGTAGCTGATTTCAAGTTAAATTAAGGCTGTAAGTTAGTTGAAGGAGAGTTTATATATCGCCAGATGCTACCTACCATTGTAAACCATTTTGATTTTAAAAGCACTAAGAACTATTAATATAAGACCTTAAAACAGTTATCTGAAAATTGCCCACAACATTGAGTTCTACATCAGCATTTAACAAAACAAGACCATATGCCAAGTGAGATAGTTTACAATCGATGATTATCTTGTTGTTAAAACCACTAAAAACAGGTTTAAAATGCTCTTTCATCATTAACCCGGAGACCTTACCAATATTAATTGCTTTTATTACCGCGTCTGTAATCTGTTTTGGAGATAAACCTTGTTCTAACAAATCACTTGCCAAATAGTTCATCTGCAAGCTATGGTAAAAGTCCATGAATCTGGCAATACTATCTACCTGTCGAAATTCTTTAATAAAGATGGTCATTTCCATAGCAATTGTTTTTAATGTTCAAAGTTTCTTTACATAGCCGAAAACCATTTTTTTAAATTCCCTAAAATCGGTGGTAAACAAATTCATTCGCTCTCCCAAACTTCTATGCTTTTCACGATAATCCCAATCAGACAATCCTTTTTCGCCTTTATGTAAACGAGATAATAACTTTTCATGAAGTAAAATATCTTCTTCTAAATAATTAAATAGGTTCTCATGAATTTTATCTAAGTTTTCTAGCATTTTAGCATATTCAGAACCCGTAGTCTTTTTATTTTTTAAAAGATTGGCGAAGAATTTTGTTTCATCTTTCCAGAAGGCAACAGTGTCTAACCATTCCATACTTTCTTGGTGAAGCAATTCTAGGCTTGCTCCTAGCAGTAATAATGCAGCTTTTGTATTAGTTTTTGTTGTTTCCATTTTCATATTATTTAGAAATTATTACCCCAAAAATTGAAATTTGTTCACAACCACAAAATGATCTAGATCAGTGTCAATTATCGACTTATAAACTGAAAGAGAACAATATGCATTACTGATTCACATCATTTTACAAATAAATAGTAGACCGTATTTTTATTCAAAATAGAACTTTATGAAAACAGATGCACAAATAAAACAAGACATCTTAGACGAACTTGTTTTTGAACCTAATATTGACGAAACTCAAATTGGGGTAATTGTAGAAAATGGTATTGTAACATTAAGTGGTGTAGTCAACGAATATTTTAAAAAAGCTTTAGCCAATAAGGTTGCTAAACGCGTTAAAGGTGTAAAAGCTGTTGCCGAGGATATTGAAGTAAAATATGGTGACGAATATGCTAAAACCGATAAAGAAATTGCAAAAGCAGCAGTAAATGCCCTTGAATGGAATGCAACTATACCTAGCGAAAAAGTGGAAATTTTTGTTGAAGACGGGTATATCTATTTATCAGGAGAAGTAACTTGGTCTCACCAACGTGAAGCTGCTAAACATACGGTTCAAAATCTATTGGGTGTAAAAGGTGTCGTCAATAACATAGAAATAACACCTTTATTAAAAGCAGATAATATTGAAGATCAAATTACCAAAGCCTTGGAACTTAATACCAGTATAATGGCAAAAGGCATACGAGTTCAAGTTGATGGTGACACCGTACAGTTAAAGGGAAGGGTGCATTCTATAAAAGAAAGAGAATTAATTGAAAAAACGGCATATAAAGCCGCCGGAGTAAGAAATGTACAAAATGAAATAGTAGTACAAACATATCCTGAATTTGTTTAAAAAAATAGAGAAACTGACCTAGGTCATTTTAAACAACGACACAACATTGTATTTTAGCTGTATAATTAAACGTTCATTGAAAATCATACAGATTTAGCTTTTTATTAATAGCCTAGAATCTAAGAAAAGAAGAGGTTACGAACACTCTTTCAATACTAATTGTATCTCGAACGGTTATAGCAATATATTTAAGTAGGATCATGAAGTGGCGATTGGGTTGAAGAACATCTTCTAGGAAACCGAGGTACTTCGGCACCTCGGTTTCTTTTAAATAATTGATATTGGTTTTCATTTCCGTAAGGAAAAGATGACCATAGCAATGCCAGAAAATTTGTGATTGTTCAAATCTATTTATAAATCATTTTAGAAATAAGATGGCGTACAAGTTTGGTTGAAAACATACATAAATTCAAAAGTATTGCGGGAAAACAGGAGACTTTGGTTTCCTGTTTTTTTTTGTCCTTATTTAAAATTCGAAGAATCTATAGCAAAGGGAGTATATAGAATAGATTAATTTTTTTGAAGCAACTCATCTACAAACTTCAATTCTTCTTCATAAGACTTTAAAATTAGCAGAAAATAGTTGTTATATAAATCTTGTATACAGCTAGATGCTATTTTCTCTGTAAATCCAAGTCCTCTGAGTATACCGTAAGGTCCAGAAGGGAATTCTCCCAATTGTTTGCTTCCGTACATTTCTTGTAAAAAATGGTAAACTATGGTACCGGTTATAAAAATAGTACCAATTTCTGGATTGTTGAAAGTTGCAAAATCAGTTTTAACTCCAAAAATACTTTTTAAGTTTTGATTTAACTCCGTTTTAACCTGTTCATTCTGACTACTTTTCAAAACTAAGTTTTGGTTTAGTTTACCAAGAACAGAAAGTTGTAAACTATTAGCAGTAAGCATATTCAATTGATGAATTACCGGCTTTAATTGCCAAAGTTTTTGATAACTTTTAATTCTAAAAATTTGTTGCTGCTGTTTGAAACGTATTGATTTCATAACTTAGAAAGGTTGGTTCTAATTGTATTAAAACACTTTCCGAAATTTCTAATTTAAGCTATAGCTGTACTTTATAGAATGACTAAAATCAGTTATATCTTTTATCAAATTTATTTCAAAATTAAAAATCTGCAATATTTAATAATTCTTCTTTATTCAGAATAATAATTCTTCTACCACTATCAGTTGTTATTAAGCCCTCATCTTTAAAATCTGAAAGTGTACGAATGGCTGTTTCAGTCGCCGTACCTATCATACCTGCAAAATCTTCACGAGGTATTGACATACCTCCATTGGGTTTGTCTTTTATTAGTCCTTTCTCATACAACTCTAACAATGCTTTTGCCGCACGCTGCCTTACAGGTGCAAAGGCCATGTCTACCAAATGAGATTGTACATTGATTAAATTATTGGACACCATAGCGATGAACTTTTGTGAGACCGAAGGGTTGCCATATAACAATTTTAAAAAATCTACTTTTGGAATGGCACAAATTTGTGCATCTTCTAAAATAACGGCATTTTCTACATAAGTACCTGCCGCATGTAAAAGTGACAACTGACCTATAAAGTCACCTGGCCCGTATAGTCCCGTTACCAATTCTTTACCGGCCTCAGTTCCCTTATATGTTTTTACGTTACCACTTTCAATAAAAAATAATGAATGGGCGTTATCACCTTCCCAAAAGATAATCTCCTTTTTTTCATAAGATTTAAGCATATGGTTTTTAGATAGGCCCTCCATATCTTCAAACTCAGAAACCTCTTCGATAAAAGTATTGATACCCTTCAAATTTCTTACAATTTCCTTTTTTAGATTGTCATGTTTATTTAACCGGCATGCAATTACCCCTAACAATTCATTCTCCTCGAAAGGTTTGGTTAAATAATCATCAGCACCAAGGTTCATACCTGTACGTATATCTTCCCTTTCTGTTTTAGCGGTAAGAAAAATAAAGGGAATACTGACCATTGACATATCTTTTTCAAAATTTTGTAAGACCTGAAAGCCATCCATTTGTGGCATCATGATATCACATATTACCAAATCTGGCGAAAATTCTTTAGCTTTTTGAATACCTATTTCACCATTTTCGGCAGTAATAACGTCGTAATTGGCAAGTTCTAAAATATCTGCAGTGTTTTCACGTACATCATCATTATCTTCTATTAATAAAATCTTTTTCATATTGATCTAGGTTATAGTTAAGGTTAAGTTGCACGGTAAAAGTACTACCGATACCATATTCACTTTTAAAACTTACAGTACCTCCCATTAACTCAACATATTGTTTTACAATATAGAGTCCTAGACCGGTACCTTGAATGTAAGTAGCGTTATCTGCACGAAAGAAACGATCGAATAATCTGTTTTGCTCATTTTCTTTAATCCCAATTCCATTATCGATAATATTGAATTCAATTATTTTATTTTCTCTTTTTATTTCTAATACAACTACTTTGCCTTCATCTGAATATTTTAGTGAATTTGAGAGTAGATTAGTTAAAATATGAGTTAATAAGTTTGGATCCAAAAAAGCCATTATTTCTGCATCATTATGAATAAAACGTATGCTTTGTTCATCCTTTTTCGCAGATTCCATATCATCAATAAGCGATTTACAAAATTTAATTAATTCAAAAAACTTAGGTTTTGCTACCACTCTACCTTCTTCAAGCCTGCTTAAGGATAAAAAGTCGTTCAAAATAACAACTAAACGTTTTACATGGGTTCTTATTCTTGTAACATGTTTTTGGCGTTTATTTTCCAGACCTGGTCTGTTTTGCTTTCCAATTAAAATTGCAGAAGATAAAATGGCACTTAAAGGGGTTCTAAACTCATGCGAAGCAATTGAGATAAAACGTGATTTCAATTCGTTAAGTTCTTGCTCATCTTTTAAAGCTTTAGTTAATTTCTCCTGAACTTTCTTTTGTTGGGTTATATTATTATAAACAAAAAGAGCCCATACCACTAGTCCATTATCAGACTTTAATGGAGTGGTATTAACAGCATATATCAGTCCGCCGAACGTAACTTCAAAAGAAAGACTTTTACCAGAAAAAGTAGTCGAAATTTTACGCTTGATCGCATTTATCTGTATTTCTGTAAAAACTGAAAAATGATCCACCTTCTTGCCTTCAAATTTCGATTTTTTTAATTTCATCCGCTTCAATTCTTCACCTTCTATAAATACGAGTTCAAAATTAGAATTGAACACAGCAATAAACCCATTCGGAAAATTTTCAGTTATTGCAATTAGTTGAGCTTGACTTCTTTGTGCTTTTCTCTCTGCAAGTTTGGTTTCGTAAATTTGATCTTCAAGAATAAGATTGTTCTCTACTAATTTTTGCACCGTAGATTCTATCTCCTTAGTACGGTCCGCAACTTTTTCTTCAAGTATATTTGCGTATTGTTCTAATTGATGTTTATCTCTTTGAATTTCTGTAACGTCATTTTGAACTCCTATAAAATGAGTTAGATTTTTATTTTCATTAAAAAGTGGAGTTATGCTCAAGTCATTCCAAAACATTACACCATTTTTTCGATAGTTTCTTATAAGCACCCTGCAAGCTTCCCCATTTTTAATAGCATTTCCCATAGTAGAAATAGCATCTTGATCTCCATCATCGTTCTGGAGAAAATTACAATTTATGCCTATAACCTCTTCTCTATTATAACCAGTAATTTCAGTAAAAGCATTATTACAATAGATTATAGGTAAGTTGGATTTCTGGGCGTCTACAATTACAATTCCATTTCCAGCAGCATTTAAAGCCTTATTTCTTAAACGTAAAGTTTTTTGAATTTCTTTGGTTTTAGAAATATTTCGCGCTATAGTCAGAACTTGATTATTGTTCAAGGGTACAAGCCTGCATTCAAAATCAACTATTCTATGCTTTATGGGAACTTGAATTTCTAATATTCGCATTATTTTATTCTGCAATACGCTAGTTATAGCTTTTTTAAGCCTTTTTGCAATCGTTAATGGAAGAAGTTGATCTAAATCTTTACCTTCAATACCTTCTTTTGATAGTATTGTATTTACATCGGCTGGTATATGTATTTCTAAAACACTACCCTTTTCATCGTGTACTGTCATTACATCGGGAATCACCTTTAGAATAGCCCTGTTCTTTTCCATACTGGAATGCAGTCTTTTTTCTGCTAGCACTTTTTCAGTAACATCAATACCTGAAGAAATCATACCCGTTACCTCTCCATTATCATCTTTAGACAATGCATTTTGCCAACGAATGAACTTCTTTCTATTACCTTTAGTTAATACCCAGTTTTCTTTAATTCCGGGTACTTCTTGTTCTCCATTAATTAAATCATCAAAAAAATGAGTTAGTTCATTTCTCTTTTCTTTTGGAATACATATGTCAAACCAATTCTTACCTTCTAATTCTTTGGCACTATATCCCAGAACCTCACACCCTTTTCTATTGACCATTTCAATAGTATGATCTTTATTTATGACTAAAAACACAGAAGCTGCAGTGTCTAAATATTTCCAAAGCAGTTGTTTTTCTTTGGTCAATAATATTTTCGCTTCTGTACGTTCAGTAACATCCTCAATAAATCCTTCTAAAAACCCTATTTTCCCTGATCGGTCATGAACACAAGAGACTGTTTCTGAAACCCATTTAATTTTATTGGTTGATGTTAAAATTCGGTAAGATATCTGGTATGTTTTTTTTTCTGATATAGCTTCTCTTCTTTTCTCTTTTACAAAAGCTTTATCTGCTATATGAACTAGTGATAACCATTTTAAATTTCCAGTATCATAAAATTGCTTCGGCAAATAACCAGTAATTGTTTCACATGCATTGCTTATAAACTCTATAGAAAAATTTTGATCGGTTGTACACCTAAAAACAATGCCTGGCACATTAGCAATGAGGTAACGGAGTTTTCTATCACTTTCAAAAACCGAAATATCGACTTTTTTGCAGAAAATGACGAAAACCGTTTGTCCTTCTGCACTAGTTTTTACTAATCTAAGATCTATTTCATATTTTTTCCCACTTGTATGCAGACCCATGAGCTGAACATGCTCAGAGGTAGAATTTTTCATTAATAATTGAATGGTTTTATAATTATCGTTCAAAAAGATAATATCCAATTTTTCTGAAATTAAAGCGCTCTTTGGGTGACCGAACATTTGTACTGCTTGATCATTAACCTTCAAAATAGAACCACTACTATCAATAACGAACAAACCTGCCATTGAAGAATCAAATACAGCTTGGTACAAGGCAGCGTCACTAACCTCTAGCTTCTTATTAGTATGTTTTTTTAGTTCTGTCATTTAGGTTTAAAACATATTCCTTGTGTTTCTTCAATACTAACAAATTCATAATTGGCATCTATTAATTTAAACAGTAGATTTTAAGTATAAAAAACATATAAAATTGAATATAAAGGCTTAGGTTATTATAGTCATCTATATTCCCTTTCACCAAAATCAAGGCATTTGTAACCAGCATCAATATTGGGTTTGCAGGGTATTATACATACCAACAAATTCTGCGGTGAAATACTTGGCATTTTTTGTGAAACGAAATACATATTACCTATTGTTGACAATTAATGTTTCTTTTGCTATCATGAAACTTTAAAACACCACCCGCTTTTCTATAAATGTATTATTCATACATAATTATAAAAATGATATTGGTCATTGCTATAATCTCAAATGATAATGATCATGTTTTTAAATAGTTAAAAACAATTGATGTTTTGAAAGAAGTTCTGATTTTTTTTGGAAAGGCATTTGTATAATATAGATACTTAAAATGTAAAGAATGACCAATTTCCCTTCATCAAATTTCAATTTTTACACCTAATTTTTAAAATAGCTTGATAGACCGCTTTATAATCTGTGCCAATACTAATGACCCCATGGCAGAAATGATTATTAAAAACAATTGATAAATTGAAATAGTTTCTAAAGAGAGTACATTAGCAATTGGGGAAATAAGAGTTATTGCAAATGTTAAAAATAGCGATATCGCAATTGCACCCCAAACCCAAATATTAGTAGTGACTTCATTGATCCAAAAAGATGCGGTCTGGCGTGGTAAATTGAAAACATTGAACAATTGTGCCAATACCAAAGTGTAAAAAGCCATGTTATTTATGATATTTTCTGATAAATTCAACACAAAATGGGCATACATAACCATACTTAAAACTGCTGCACTTATACATGTTCCAAATAAAATAATTGAATTCCAGTCCTTTTTACTGATAATAGGTGCCTTGGGGTCTTTTGGTGCTCTTTCCATTATGTCATTTTCTCCTTTACCAAGACCTAGCGCCAATGCGGGGAAAACATCGGTTATTAAATTGAGAAACAAAATTTGCATTGGTAGCAAAGGTGATGGTAAATTGGAAAATGCCGCTATACCAACAGAGAGAATCTCTGCCAGATTACATGAAAGAAGATAAATCACAAACTGCCTAATATTTTCAAAGATTACCCTACCTTGTTTTATAGCCATTTCTATAGCTGTAAACTTATCATTTTTTAAAATTACATCTGCTGCCTCACGGGCTGCCTCTGTACCTCGTATGCCCATTGCTATTCCAATATCAGCTTTTTTTAACGCCGGAACATCGTTGATACCATCACCGATCATACCTACAATATGGTTGTTTTTTTGGTAGAATTTAACAAGATCTAATTTCTGCTTTGGCGAAACACGGGCAAAGACCGAAGCTTTAGAAATTTTTTCAAATAATGTTGGATCTATATTCTCTATGAATTTAAGATTTTGGGCTATTAATACCTCATCTGGATCAGCATCCCTTTTTAACAAGCCAATTTCCTCCGCAATTTTTTTTGAGGTACCAGGGTGGTCACCAGTAACCATAACCACTTTTATACCTGCTTTTTTATAAACATCGATAGTCGCCATAACGTCGCTTCGGGCCGGATCAAGAAAACCGATTACTCCTAAAAATACTAATCGGTCAACTATAGTCTTTAAGGTCGGTAGCTCATTCATTTCTTTAAAGGCAAAGGCCAAAGTACGTAGACCATGGTCGGCAAGAGTATTCACTTTAGTATGCCATTCAGTTTTCGTTTTAAAAGGTGTAATTTCTTTTTCATCCATTATATAATCGCAATGAGGTATAAGAGCTTCAAATGCTCCTTTTGCGTATACTCTAATAATCTTACCATTTTTATGTGCTGTTGCCATAAATTTTCTGGTCGCATCAAAAGGTAATTCCAAGTGTTCTGGATAATCATTCTTGATAGCAACAGGGTTGTAGCCTAAATATTCTACAAATTCTAGTAAAGCCCGTTCTATTGAGTCGACTTGACCATCAATTGCAGTGTCCAAATTTTCATTATTACACAGAATACTAGCCAAAATTATATTTTTAAAAATAGGCTGTTCTTTTATTGCCATTGAATCATTTTTAATAAATACATCATCCAAAGATTTGTCGCCAAAAAGAACGGTATGTACTTTCATACGATCTTCTGTTAGGGTACCAGTTTTATCCGTACAGATAATATCTGTAGCTCCAAGGGTTTGTACAGCTTCCATTTTTTTGATAATAACCTGCTTTTTTGATAATCTTAACATACCTTGGGCCAAGGCTATAGTAGCAACAATAGGCAAACCTTCCGGTATTGCCGCTACAGCTAATGCAACACCGGTTTCCACCATTAACAGAATATCTTTTCCCCTAATATAACCTGCACCAACAACCAACAATGCAAAAAATAGAGTTAGCCAAATGAGCCATTTGCTTAAATGATTCAGCTTTTTCTCTAATGGAGTATGTTCTTCTGATGCCTCAATTCCAAGCTGTTGTATATGACCTAATTGAGTAAATTTTGCCGTAGAGGTAACAATTGCCTTTCCATACCCAGAAGTTACCATGGTACCCCTAAAGACCATATTGTATTGATCGGTAATTGGCGAATTTCCTTTCAGTACCTTAACCACTTTGCGGATTGGTATGCTCTCGCCGGTTAAAACAGATTCTTTGACCAATAAATTATCTACGGTTATTAGACGTGCATCTGCAGGGACAATGTCACCTGTTCGCAATAAAATAATATCACCTGGTACTATTTCCAATCCCTTTATATGAACGCTTTTACTTGATCTAATAGCATGTATTTTAGATTGACCCATTTTACGAAGTGCTTCTAAAGATCGTATAGCCCTTAGTTCCATAAAAAAACCAATACCGGCAGAGATAATTATAACGACAAGTATAGCAATACCCTCTAAAACATCACTAAAAATGAAGGCTAATATAGCTGCAGCTATTAGAATATATAGAATTGGGTTTAAAAACTGACCTACTAGAATACGCCACCTTTTTTTTGGTGCATCTTTTGGTATTTGGTTTGAACCATATTTGTTCAATAAATTTTGAACCTGTTGTTCTTCAAGTCCAGATTGAACATTGCTTTCTAAAATAGTTACCAACTTTTCAATAGACAGAGCAAACGGATTTTGGACCATTAATTAATTTTAAAATGAAATCATTAAGCTATAAATTATAATACCCTTTAAACCTTTTCTACCAACTTTATAAGTTAAATAGTGCAGGTTTGAAGGGTATTTATTGTGGGTTTAAAATTTTCTTTAAGACAGTTTTCTAAGCAATAAGCACTTTTTTAGGCGGTACTTTTTTCGCTTCTTCTTTTTTAGCTAGGTTAAAGCTTAAAATACCATCATTGTACTTTGCTTTAATAGCTTCTTGTTTTACACTATCGGGTAGCTGTAGTGACCGCTCAAAAGCGTTGTAACTAAACTCTCTACGTGTGTAATTATCATCTGTTTCTTCTTCTGAAGTCGACTTTTCAGCCTTAATATTCAAGCACCCATCATCAATGGTAACCTCAAAATCTTTTTTGCTAAAGCCTGGTGCAGCAAGTTCAATTTCAAAATTATTATCGGTTTCTTTAATGTTTAAAGCAGGCTCTGATCTCTTGCCGTTCCAAAAACTATCTGGTATCATATTTCTTACCCATTGGCGATTATCAAAAAAATCGTCCATGTCAAAAAAATCTTGTGTAATCAAATTCCCGAAAGGTCTTCTTTTAAATTTTACTAGTGACATATTAATTTATTTTAAGGTTATACATTAATTTATATACCAAAAATACACTCAGCTTTAAGCGTTCAAAATGATGTAGGTCAGTCAAGAAATTTTTTTACAGTTTCTTTTTAAATCCTATCTCATAATCAATAGAAAATAATTTATTGCATGGATTTAGTTAACACCTAACCTTACTATAATAGATAAGTAAATCTTAAAGTTCATTATAGCTTACAACAATTACCTCCATGATAAATATCATTTACAAAACCTCTTAAGTCTTATAGTTTTAGGTTCATTTATACATTTTTAATCAAATTTGACAACAAGAAATTAATAGTTAAAAAACACTTATGTGGACTTTTAAAAATTTTAATATTGCAGACTGGTTTTCATTTTATAGGGTAGCTGCAATACCTATTTTAATAATCCTTTTATGGTACAGTGAAAGAAAACTATTTACATGGTTTCTTCTAATAAGTTATAGTACCGATGCTATTGATGGGTATTTAGCCAGAAAACTAAAAATTACGAGCGAGAGAGGTTCGCAATTAGATTCGATAGGAGATCAATTAACCTTTATTATGGGTCTAATTGGCCTGTTAGTCTTTGAAGTTAACTTCATTAAAGAGAATGTGGTTTTGATATCAATAGCTCTTATACCTTATTTACTTCAAATGGCTATTGCATTCGTAAAATATGGCAAGGCTACCGCGTTTCACACTTATTTAGCGAAAATATCCGCTGTTGTACAGGCAGTATTTATTATCTGGTTTTTATTCTTTGGTCCTGTTTACTGGTTATTCTATTGTATGATCGTTATCGGACTTTTGGAAACCATTGAAGAAATTACCCTCATTTTTATGTACGATACTTGGGTGGCAGATGTAAAAAGTTTTCTTTACGCTTTAAACGATGAAAGAAGATTAAAAGACATAAAAACACCTAAATAATAAACCATAATATGCGATCCTATTCTTTATTTTCTATTGTTCTTTTATGTTTAGCGATATTAGGTATTGATATTTCTGCTTTCTACTGGTTACTTTCAATTACAAGACCAATTGAATCTGAAATTTTAAAAAATTTAATATATATTCTTTTCTGGGTTTTCACCATTGGTTTAATTACCTCAATTCTACTTCTCAAAATAAAACTAGAAATAGTTGCACCAGAACGTCAACAATTAATTATATCAAAATTATATGGTTTAACGGTATCTTCATTTATCCCCAAACTTATTTTCGTAATTGTTATTAGTCTACTCTACTATTCTAATTTTATGTTTTCACAAGAAGCATCATTAATTGTTATACCTGTTATAGGTCTTCTTTCAGGGTTTTTACCATTCTTCATAATTCTTTATGCCATTTTTAGTGCTGTTTACCGTTTTAAGGTTCATCATATAA
Source organism: Maribacter confluentis (assembly GCF_030505015.1). Lineage (NCBI taxonomy): Bacteria > Pseudomonadati > Bacteroidota > Flavobacteriia > Flavobacteriales > Flavobacteriaceae > Maribacter > Maribacter confluentis. Next base: position 3,367,405 of record NZ_JAUKUC010000001.1, on the reverse strand, counting down.
ATTTAAAATTAGAAACCTTACCTCAGCAGTTTAACGGTATTCGTATCGTTCACATATCTGACCTTCACTTAGGTAGTTTTAATTACAAGTATCATATTTTAGAACGTGCCATTAAAAAGATAAATGAACTCAATCCTGATTTAATTGTCTTTACAGGAGATTTAGTAAATAATTTTTCTTGGGAACTTAGAGGGTGGCACACGGTATTAAAAAAATTAAAGGCTAAAGATGGAAAATTTGCAGTGCTAGGAAATCACGATTATGGTGATTATAGTCAATGGGCAACGCCAGAAGAAAAGCGAAGAAATTTTAATGAAATACAAGAATTTTATATAAAAACAGACTTTACACTTTTACGAAACGAAGCAAAATTATTAGAAAAAGCTAATACCTCTTTGGCTATTATTGGTGTTGAAAACTGGGGGAATCCAGAATTTAAAAAATATGGTGATTTGCAAAAGGCAATGAAAAACGTAGATGGTGCTAACTTCAAAATACTTCTTTCTCATGACCCTACCCATTGGTCAGAAGAAGTTGCCCACCATACCAGTATCGACTTAACACTATCAGGACATACACATGGTATGCAAGCAGGAATCAACTTTAGAACAAAAAAATGGAGCCCTATAAAGTATAAATACAAACATTGGGCAGGTTTGTACAAAGAAAATAATCAGTATCTATATGTAACTCGTGGATTGGGATGGATGGGTTTTCCTGGTAGGTTGGGTATGAGACCCGAAATAACCCTTATCGAATTATATAAAAAGTGATAGTACGTACCATCTTTTTTGACGAGAATGATTATACAGTAAAAAATTCTATTACTAGTTCGAAACTTAAAAATCCAAATTTCAAAAATAATGTTTCACAATCTTATCTGATTCAAGCCATACTCAATTTCATGCTGAGAAATTTCTATAAAAAAGGTTTTAAGGCTTTCTTTTAGCCATATCAAGCCAATAACTAATACCCGCAGTAAAATAGAATGTGCTTTCTAAATCTTCAGAAATAACTGAATCTTCGGTTGTAATAGTTGCACTACTTTGAGGTATTGCTAAAATTGGATTCAATGAAAAAATGAATTGCTTATGATAATATTGTAATGGAAGGCTAAGTTCTAAATTTAAAATATTGAATTTAGTCGCTTCTGAGATTTCAACCGTAGTTGCAGAATTTAAATTTGTTGCTCCCAAACCTTGACCAGAGCCTCTACGATTACCCAACCTACTTGTTTTATAATACACCTCATAAAAGTTCTGAGATCCCGCATAAAGGCTTATTGTAGGATTTACTAAAAAATTACGGTCATTGGTGTAAAATATACGGTTGACCATTAACCCAACAAAAAAATCAGACGTGCCGCCATCATTGAAAAAGATATTGGTCATAAGAGTTGCTTCAAGTATTTTCAGATTATAACTCAAAAAGCCCGAAACATTGGCAAGCACCGCAGATTTTACATTATAACTTTCTTTATTAAAAAAATACGCGGTACCAGAAATTCTTCCACTTAATTGAAGGTCGCTAAAATCATATCCTAAACTGGGCATAAATAGGTCAACTCTATTGTCCTCTGACCCAACTAAATATGATGCTGAAATATCAACAAATATGCCCGATGCATTATAATAACCTATAGAAGGATATATATACGGTGCCGCTATTGAATCTCTCCTTCCCATAAATACAGCATCATTAATATAGCTAATATCCATTAAAAAATAAGATTCAATATCGTTAGAAATTTCTTTAGCTAATTCTCTATTATTCTGAGCTATTAAAATTATGGGCAAACCATAAATCAACAAAAAAGAGAGAATTTTAACGTTCATGATAAATTAGTATTGGTGTATTAAAATGTCTTTATTGACCCGATTTTTTACCCTTCTTTTTGGTAATAGGCTTTTTTACGCCAGATTTAATTGTATTTCTATTAATCATCTTATTTTTTTGAACCATCATTTTACGATGTTGATAAAGATTTTTGAACATGGCACCGTTCATATTCAAACATTCCCCTTCTTTAAGACGCAATTGTTCCCGCTTTTCATTTTGATAAGATCCATCTGGGTTTACTATGATACCGTCACCAAGATTTACTTGATTTTGAATTCGATTTTGCTCCTTGTTTCTAATTTGATAGGTTTCACCATCAATCTTCATTATTTGATATCTATTTTGATTACGTTCGTTAATTTGATCTTGATTTAACCCCGTATTTTCTCGCTTAACTTTATATCTATATTGGTATTCATTTCTATACTTGATACCATCATTATCTAAGCATTCACCATCTTTTAAAACTAATCTCTTGCGGTCTTTAGTCACATACGAACCGTCTGAGTTGACCACTGTACCATCATTTAAAATGATAGGTTCTTGCAAACGAATTTGATCACGATCGCGAATTTGAAGTACATCGCCATCTACCATCATGAGCCGGTCTTGATCACGATCTTGTACTTGATCTTGGGCAATAGTTATACTTGTTCCCAACATTGTAAATAATAGTAATAAGGATAAATTTTTCATTGTTATAGCTTTAATAAATTAAATTCCTTTAACAAATGTATTTTATCTAACAAATCATCGAAATGACTCAAGTCATTAAACCAGTTAAATAGAAAAATATGACTGTTTTTTACAGTTTATAATTTGCTTGATAAAACTGTGTATCCGTACCTAAAAAAATGATATTTGAGTTTAGAAACAACATAGCTATACCTCTTTTCCTTTGAGCATTTTGTGCCAATATAGATATGGAAGTATATATTTTTTAAGAATCCAAAGTCGCCAATGTTCTTTTGAAGAATCTTTAATGAGCATTCGTTTTAGCTTAGGATCTGGTGTAAATTTCTTGGTATAATCAAATTCAGCCAATACCATTTTGCCATAACCTGTAACAAAGGGGCATGAAGAATACCCATCATATTTTTTAGAGCTTAATTTACCGTTACCTATCAACGACAACATATTTTTTACCACGACCGGGGCCTGTTTACGTATTGCTGCACCGGTTTTAGATGTAGGCACATTGGTTACATCGCCTAAACCAAAAATATTCTTATACTTAGTATGCTGTAAGGAATATTGATTAACATCCATCCATCCAGAAGAATCTGCAAGTGGTGAATTTATTATAAAATCTGGAGCCGTATTTGGTGGTACAAGATGTAACATGTTGTATTTTATACCTACTAAACCATTCTCTTTTAAACTATCTAGCGTTATTGGATTATGCTCTTTAGATTGCGGACTTACCAAAAACCAAGCAATTTGTTTCTTACTTTCTATTTTTTTTAATTCGTATGAAAATTTAATATGTATACCTTTTTCATCTATTACTTTCATTAAAGTTTTAGCTATTTCAGGAACCGAAAATATAGCATCGCCGGAGGTTGCAAAAACAACTTTAGTCTTTTTCTTAACACCCATTTTTTTAAAATGATCATCGGCCAAGTACATAATCTTTTGAGGTGCGCCACCACATTTGTAAGGCTTAGGTGGTTGTGTAAACAATGCTGTACCACCTTTAAAGTTTTTAATAACTTGCCACGTATGGTTGGGGTTGGTATAGTTACTACATACTACCCCTTTATCAATAGCCTCTGATAAACCTTCTACTAAACTGGTATCTAGTTTAAGACCGGGTGCAACAATTAAATATTCATAAACCAATTTTCGGTTAGATTTTAATCCAAGGCTATTGTTCTCTGGATCAATAGAGTTGACACTGTCTTTAATCCAATCTGCATTGGTCGGAATAACTTTTGCCATTGGTCTTTTAGTATTATTATAATCATAAGTGCCTGCGCCCACCAAAGTCCAGGCGGGTTGGTACCAATGATCTTCACATGGTTCTATAATACCTACCTGCAACTTAGGGTTTTTACGTAATAAACTGCTTGCGGTCATTAAACCTGCCGTACCTCCCCCTATAATCAATATTTGATACCTTGATTTCATTTTGTTTGATTTTAATTAAAGCATGGTAGTTGGTTCATGATAATCGGATAGTTTAAATTTTCCCAACTCCTTTATTGCTTTTAGGCCGCCTTTAACATCTATTAAATTAGTATACCCCAATGATTTTAGAATTGACACAAAAACCATTGAACGATATCCGCTTCGACAATGAACATAGTATGTTTTGTTCTTATTTATTTTGGTCATACTATCATTTAAATAGTCAAGTGGAGCATTAATGGCTCCCTCAATATGTTCACTATTGTATTCACTTGCTCTACGTACATCTAATATATTTAAATCGGCATCTATCATTTTATGTGCAAGTGCTTTCACCTCTATAGTTGGTATGGTCTCTATTTTTTTACCGGCTTTTTTCCAAGCATTAATACCGCCTTTTAAATATCCTAAGGTGTTATCAAAACCTATTCGAGCCAAGCGAGTAACCACCTCTTCTTCCCTACCCTTTTCGGCAACTATCAATATTGGCTTTTTAACATCTACAATAGTTGTTCCTACCCAATTGGCAAAACTTCCGTCAATACCTATATTGTAAGAATCTGGAATATATTCTTTGGCAAAAACCTGAGCTTCTCTAGTATCTATAACAATTGCTGATTCATCTTTTAATAATGATTTAAATTCATTGACTTTTAATGGTTTAGTCCCTTTTTCGACAACTTCATCAATACTTTCGTACCCCTGTATATTCAACATCACATTCTGAGGAAAATAACCTGGGGGAGGTGTTAAACCAGTGAGAATGGCATCAATAAAATCTTCTTTGCTCATATCTTCTCTTAACGCATAATTGGTCTTTTTTTGATGACCTAATGTATCGGTAGTTTCATTGCTCATCATTTTACCACAAGCACTTCCGGCACCATGGCCAGGATATACGATTATATCATCTGGTAAGGGCATAATTTTAGTACGTAACGAATCGTACAAGTGCCCTGCCAATTTTTCTTGGGTCAGCTCAGCTATGACTTTTTGCGCTAAATCTGGTCTACCAACATCACCAATGAACAACGTGTCTCCGGTAAAAAGAGATGTTTCTTTGCCGTTTTCATCAATTAACAAATAACAACTACTCTCCATAGTATGACCAGGAGTATGTATTAATCTAATTTTTGAATTACCCAATTTAAATTCTTCCCCATCTTTACCAACAATAATATTATAGGTAGTTTTCATACTTGTTGGGCCATAAACGATATCTGCACCTGTTTTCTTTGCCAAATCAATATGACCTGAAACAAAATCTGCGTGAAAGTGGGTTTCAAAAACATATTTAATTTTTGCGTTGCGCTCTTTTGCCAATTTTATATATGGTTCAATTTCACGTAATGGGTCTATAATTGCAGCTTCGCCGTTACTTTCTATATAATATGCACCTTGCGCCAAACAGCCTGTATATATTTGTTCTACTTTCATGATTTTTAGTAGTTTTAGTTAACCTTAAATAGAGTTTAAAAAACTTGTAAACACTAAAATATTCTAGAATACAAAGCTGAAAAACAGTACTTTAAAACGAAATGACCTGCGTCAGTAATACTAAAATCAAGAAAAATGGTGTGGTTGAAAATTCTAGTCTTCCGTTGTAAAAATTATCATAGAGATGCATTTAGAAGAGGTTTCTTAACACGATTAATAGATGCAATAAGTATTGGAATTTTCGAATTACACTAACCCAAAATCTAAATAATAGAAAGAAGACGAAAACTATAATCTGAAGTAATCTATTAATTTTAAGTACTTTTTAATAGAATAAGCTCGCTAATATTAGACCTGTCTATAGCACCAATGATTTCACCATTTTCGGTAACCGGAAAGAAATTATTCTTTTCTTTTTGCATACGTTCCAAAACCTCGGTAATTGGGGTGTCTGCGTCAATAAAACCAACTGACTTATCTAGAATATCGCCCACTAAAAGAGATCTTGACTGTGCATTTTCTATATTTTTTTTCTGATATAGTACACCTTCTACTTGTTGATTATCGAAAACCACAAAATCCTTTTCAGAACTAGTTAAAACCAGTTCTATGACCTCTTCGAGTTTTGTAGTCAAATTCAATAAAGTAATATTGTTCAGTGTAGCTTCTTTTGCAGTATGCCCCTCTAAAATAGAATACTGCTTTACCATTAGATTTGCACCGTAGGCCCCGAAAAAAATAAAAAAAGCAATCAATACTAAAAACGGATTAAACAATAACCCAACAATAAAAAATAAAATGGCCAACCCCTGTGCAATACCCGAAGCAATATTCGTAGCTTCTACACGACTTAATTTAAAAGATAAAAGCGCTCTTGGACATAAAGGTATGACCTAGTTCATGGAGCACTACAAAGGCCATAAGGACCAAAATTAAACCTTGACTTATAATTACTTTTTCAAGGTTGCCACTATTTACAAACTCTACCAACCCAATCCATATGAGCAACAAGGCGAACGTCCAATGTATCTTAATTTTTATACAAAATCTTACCTAATTCCAAGAACCCATTCATATAAAGAATTTTAATGAATTTATTTTGTAAGCATTTGTTTAACAATGACTTTAGTCATTTGCAAAATTTTATCTAACTATTACATTTGGTTCTATCATAGCAATAAAAAGGACTAAAGATGAAAAAGATAATTACCCTTACCGTCAATCCCGCCATTGATAAAAGTACTACAGTGGCAGGTATAAAGCCGAATAGTAAACTTCGCTGTGCCGCACCGGTTTTTGAAGCTGGTGGTGGTGGCATTAATATTTCTCGTGTTATAAACGAACTTGGAGGTACATCGTTCTGTATGTATATGGCAGGTGGACCAACAGGAACCCAAATGCATGAATTACTTGTTGATTTAGAGATTGAACAACAGGTAATACCAATTGCAGGTTGGTTGCGTGAAAATCTATCAGTAACAGATACAACGAACAACCAACAGTTTAGATTTGGCATGCCCGGTCCTTTTGTGAACGAATACGAATGGAAAAATTCATTACGACAAGTAGAGTCGATAATAGCACCTGGTGATTTTTTGATAGCCAGCGGTAGTCTTTGCCCAGGAATGCCAAAAGATTATTTTGCCCAAGTCTCAAAAATAGCCCAAAATGAAAAAGCAAAATTTATTCTTGACACCTCAGGTGAAGCGCTTATAAATGGTGCGCAAGCAGGCACTTATTTATTAAAGCCCAATTTAGGGGAACTGGCAACGCTTTGCGGCGTAAAGAGTATTTCTTTTTTAGATGTAGAAGAGGTCGCCAAAGAATTTATTAGAAATAATACTTGTGAGATATTGGTAATCTCATTAGGCTCGCAAGGTGCTATTATGGTCACCAATGAAGAAGTCGAATATATTGCGGCCCCTATAGTGCATCAAAAAAGTACCATTGGTGCAGGAGATAGTATGGTTGCAGGTATGGTCTATGCCCTGGCACAAGGCAAACCTTTTACCGAAGTGGTTAAATTCGGTGTAGCCTGTGGCACAGCCGCTACAATGACAGAAGGTACACAGCTGTGCAAAAAAAATGATGTGGAAGAATTAAATTCATGGATCATGTCTAATACTACTATAAAGAATGACTTGAGCGTAAATGCTTAACAACAAAACATTTGAAATATCATATTATGGATTATTATTTTTTAACGCAACTAAAGAATTCAACATTTGCCAATGCACTACTAAAAACCAAAGAAGCACTACAAAAGGAAGGTTTTGGTGTACTTAATGAAATAGATATGAAAGCTACTCTTAAAAAGAAATTAGATGTAGACTTCCATAATTACCAAATATTAGGTGCTTGTAACCCTTCTTTGGCATATGAGGCATTAAAGGCAGAAGACAAAATTGGAACCATGCTACCCTGCAATGTTATTTTACAAGAAAAGGAGAAGAACTTTATAGAGATTGCCGCAGTAGACCCAGCGGCGTCCATGAAAGCCGTAGATAACGAAGCATTAATAAGAATAGCCGAAACCGTACGCGAAAAACTCAAGAAAGTAATAGAGAATATTTCTGTATGATAAATCTAAGTTCAAATGCTAGACAGATACTAAAAGCTCGTTATTTACGCAACACAGATGTAACCGAAACACCTACTGATCTTTTTGAAAGAGTTGCTCGACATATAGCGAGTGTTGAAAATGAGAACAAAGATTTATGGTTTGATCGATTCTATAAGGTAATGCGTAATCTTGAATTTCTACCTAATAGTCCTACACTTATGAACGCAGGTTTACCAAATGGTCAGCTAAGCGCTTGTTTTGTACTCCCAGTTGAAGATAATCTTAATGCCATATTCACCACTCTTAAAAATGCTGCATTAATTCATCATAATGGTGGTGGTACAGGCTATAATTTTTCAAAAATTAGACCGAAAGATGATTTTATATCTTCATCTGAAGGCTCTTCCGCCGGTCCTGTTTCTTTTATGAAAATATATGATACTGCAACCGAATATGTTAAACAAGCAGGTAAACGACGTGGCGCAAATATGGGCATCTTAAATATAAACCATTCTGATATTGAAGAATTTATATCCTCTAAATCTGATTTTAAAAGCTTACAGAACTTCAATATTTCAGTAGGTATAACCAATGATTTTATGTACGCCCTTGAAAATGACATAGATTGGCAATTGGTAAACCCACGCACAAATAAGGTTTCAAAAACCTTGAGTGCCAAAAAACTCTGGGACTCAATAATAGAACAAGCTTTAAAGACAGGCGATCCAGGACTTATTTTTTTAGATACGATTAATCAAAACAATCCACTAAATAAACTTGGTGAAATACAAAGTACCAACCCCTGTGGAGAAGTACCGTTATTCAATTACGAGAGTTGCAATCTTGGCTCTATCAACTTAAAAAAAATGGTAGTACAGAATTCAACCAATATTGAAATAGATTGGAAAAAGCTTGAAAGAACCATTACCACTGCTATTCGGATTTTAGACAACGTCATAAGTTGTAATTACTTTGTATTATCACAGATTCAAGAAATAACGCTCGCTAATAGAAAAATAGGGTTGGGCGTTATGGGTTGGGCAGAACTTTTGATTATGCTCGAGATACCATATGCTTCTAATAAAGCAGTAGAACTTGCCGAAACTGTAATGAAGTTTATTCATGAAAAAAGTTATAATGCCTCACAATTGTTAGCAAAGAAAAGAGGCTGCTTTCCTTCTTGGAAACAAAGTAGTTTTGCCCCTCATATGCTTTTGCGCAATGCCACGTGCAATAGTATAGCCCCAACAGGTAGTATCTCAATAATAGCAGACACCTCTTACGCAATTGAACCGCTTTATGCTTTGGCATATAAAAGAACTGGTATACTTGAGAATACCACCCAAATGGAGATAAATGCAACATTCGTTGACAAAATGAAATCTTTGGGGTTATGGTCAGAACAACTGCGTTCTGAAATTATAGAAAAGGGTAGTATTCAACATGTAAAAAATATACCAACACACCTAAAAAACCTTTTTAAAACAAGTCTGGAAATTTCATGGAAGTATCATTTATTACATCAAAGAGCTTTTCAAAGATATACCGATAATGCTGTATCAAAAACGATAAACTTACCGAATACTACCACGTTTGAAGAAGTATCTGAAATCTACAAAACTGCTTGGAAGTATAAATTGAAAGGAATTACAATTTACCGTAACGGTAGCAGAAATAATCAAATTTTACAACTATGCGGATATAATAAGGAAGATATATGCAATTAAATAAATCTATACCCAAGAACGAACGTGATACTTTTCAAAAAATACCGAAACAATTTATTTTTATAATCACTTTTCTTATATCCTTATATGTAACAAATGCTCAACATAATTACAGCAGTGAATTTTATAAAAAGGGAGGAAAAATTTTCTCATTAGGTTTCGAGCACGTATCTGGTTTTGATTCTTCTTTAGAATGTTATTCTCTAAGGGCCGGTTACGGTTCAATGCTATTAAAAAATTTGACAGTTTTTAGTTTTTTAGACCTCTCAACAACCAATGGTTTTCAAGTAATAAGATCAGATGAAAATTTACTAAAAATTAGACAAGAAAACTTTGGACTAGGCACTTCTTTTCTACTAAGGTGGTATCCTTTACATTTGGGAAAAATAAAGTTGTTAATTGATGTGGGCGGTGGTATACTTTATACGTTTAAAATATTTCCTTACCAGGGTACCAAACTTAATTTTACAGCAAGACCAGGTGTAGGTTTAGCCATACCTATTAAGGAAAACCAACAAATAGTTTTAGGTATAAACAGATTTCATTTGTCTAATGGGCTTGGCTACAATCATCCAACTAATCCAGCTTTTGATGGGTTAGGATTATTCGCATCATTTGTTTTACGAAAAAAATAATCAGCCTGACCAATATCATTTAATAAGCTAGTTAATAAAACTAATTTATTGGTAGTTAGCGTGAGAATTATAAATCAAAGAAATGAATCCATCAATCAATATTTGTCAAAGTTGTGGAATGCCCATGCATCACTTAATAGATTTTGGCACCAATAAAGATAGTACCGTAAACACCGACTACTGCCGATTCTGTTTTGTAAAAGGAAAATTTGTGGACCACGGTATTACACTTGAACAGAAAATAGAACAAAATATCGCATTTGCAGAAAAAAGAGGAATGCGAAAAGAAGATGCTACCATTATGGCACATAATACCCTACCCACTCTGAGAAGGTGGAAAGGTCAAAAACCTATGGAATAGTGAAAATATAACGGCACTATTTTTTATCTTTTACATCTATTAGGTGAAAAATAATAAAAAAAGATAACCTATAATTTATAGTTTCAATTACTCTTCTATTTTATAACTTCTAAGGTCTTAGGTATTCTTTATACTGCATCAATCCTTTGTTGACCATTTGAATTGCTGCAGCACTGGTCATGGTAGCTCCAGATATTCCATCAATAATTACACCGTCATCAATTCTACTATCCAAGTTTTTTTGCATCATAAACGTATCATCTTCTAAATTTATAACTGAACCTATAAATTCATCTTCAAAAGTAGAATGAGTCATTGCTGCCCCATACCCATCGCTTTCTGCAAAATGGTCAAATGCTATATTTTTAATTTCCAATGTATTTGTATCCAATGAAACTATCGCCCAGATTGGACCACCAAATCCTAGACCTTGTACAAGCAAAATTACATTGCTAGTATTCTTAACTTCAAAGATTGGAAAAGAGCTTGCCTTTTCTCGCTTAGTCATTTTCTTATAAAGTAGTACCGATTGTGTCATATCAATACTGACAACAACATTATTTAAATCTATCTTTTTAAAATTAAAAACATCATCAACTGTTAAGGAGTCTGAAAAAGTAATACCGATAAATTTGCCCAAATCAGTAATTACGGAAGGAACAGGCGTAATTGCTTTTTCTTGTGTTACACCAGTATTGTCTATTTCTTTTATAGCAGGTGATCGATCTTTACAGTTAAGCAAGAGAAAGCCAAGCAGAAGCATAATTATTTTAGTTCTCATTTCGTGAAGCTTTTAATTAGGAAAAAATAAAACACAGCAATTTTATATATAGAGCATTGTCATTAGAAGACAAAAAATAATTATATCGCATTATAATTAGGCTGGTTTTACATTACTTGTATTCTATTTTACGAATTTCCCAGCCATCACCTTCAATATGTAAAGCTACCAAGTCACCTACTAAACGCTTTGCCATAATTGGTGGTAATTTATATCTTCTTTTGGCCATTTGAATATTATGTCGTCTTTCAAAATATTCTTCAATATGACCAGAGGTATCCACCAATACATCAAAGAATTTTAAATCATAAATCTTTAGTTTAAACTCATTCTCACCCTTATATGCCTTATCAAATAAGACACCTGTGCTGTAACCATCTTTAAATGGATAAATATTTAAAAATTGTGGCTCTATAACAACTTTTCCATCTGTATCGATGAAACCAACAACGGTAATACCGTCCTCTACAGTTTTACTTATTAAGCATCTACCTTCTATAAACATAGGATAACGTATACCTGATAAATCTAATTTAGATGTATCCGCATTTTTATCCCAATAAATATCATCCCTAAAAGGTATTACCAAATCTCCCTTTTCATTTATAAAGCCCCACTGTTCTCCTCTTCTTATAGCTGCAAAACCTTCACTAAAAGGCGCAATTTCATCAATATGCCTTAAATCTTGTGCGCTTATCGTAGCCGGTATGAAAAACACTACTATAAAAATTGTTACTATAAAATATTTCATGATAATTGGTTTTTATGATTTAATAAAAGTATTCCGCCACAGAGCATTTAAAAATGATGCTGGTCATGTTAACATCGTTTTTATCTTCAATTGTACCAATGTAATTGAGTATAGGATGACTTACATCATTTTAATATGCTAGTTAACAAACTAGTTTTATGTACAAATTTCAAACTAAAAGGATGAAAACAGCAGGCTATATAATACTGGTTGTTCTATTGACCTCTTGCTCTTCAACAAGGTTTATTGATAGTTGGAAAAACAAGGGACTTACGGTCTTTAAACCCGAAAAAATGTTGATTATTGGTATGACGAATAACTTTACGGCTCGTAAAATTTTTGAGGAGAAAATGAAAAATGCCCTTTATCTTAGAGGTATAAATGCGATTGAAAGTAGTAAAGAAATCAGCTTGACATTTACCGATTCAAAAAAAACTGAATCAGAAATTGATGCCCTTAAAAAAGAGTTATTGAACAAGGGATTTGACGCTATTGCAATTACCGCAGTAGTAGGTATAGATGACAAACAAGATTATAACTCTGGTTATTATACTTTTGGCTATGAGTGGTATCGTTTTGGTCGATACTATTATCGTTTTCAAAATGTATACTACACACCTGAGTACTACTCAAACTACAAAATATTTCATATAGAAACTTCTATTTATGATATAAAGAGCATTGATGACAAATCATTAGTTTGGGTAGGTACATTTGATATTGTTGATCCAAATAACATAACTTCAACTATTGAAGATTACGTTAAAAGAATAATTCTTCAACTGGAAAAAGAAGGTATTATAAAATAAATGCCCGAGCCATTTCTAAAAAATAATATCAATTTAATTTTAAAATGAATTATGGATGATTGGCAAGGAATGGTAAATAATAGACAAATCTAATTTTATAATATACCGATTAACAATAAACTACCTTATTATTTACATAAACTTACTATTCCTTGTAAATAATGTTATTTTTTAAAACATCATGTTCAAATATATCATACTTTTTAAATCTTTGGGTAAACTATCTCGCAAATCTTCCATTTCACCCAATGAAATATATTTTCTAAGATATATAAAAGTTGTGTCTACATAGCGTTCTGCTATCTCATCGTTATATTCAAAGTCATTAGCTGCAGCCGGGTAATCATGTGACCGAACCAAATCTAAGAACTCTGCCATATTTTTGATTTTGGGCCTATTCTTCTTAATTGCCCAACCATTAACGTAGACCGCCTTAAGAAACATGGGTAATTGAGATATAAACTGTAATGACTCCTCTATTGGAATAATGTCTCTAAGTGCGTGCATAATTGCCGTAAAAATTCTTCCTGCTTTATCAGGGTCATTTGCCATATTCATTTCTTTGGAATAGTCCTTTAAAAAAGTAATACCCTCTGTTGCATATTTATTAAAGTTAAGTGCCATGATAGTATGTTTTTATAATGAAACATAAATTTTAAAATTTTAGTTAGGTAATGAAATGACACAGGTCATTTTAAGAAAAGAACAGTCTTAATATTTTTGAAGATAACCAAAAAATAAATCTATGACCGTCAATTTCCAATACATTCATATGCCTGAAAGCAACTCATTAAGTGAAATAGTAACCCGTAATCTTCAAAAACTTCAGCACAAATATCCGTTTATCATTCGAGCAGAAGTTTTTTTTAAACTAGGAAATAGTACAGATGGCAATGATAAAATCTGTGAAATTCAATTAAGTGCACCAGGTCCAAGAATTTTTGCAAAATCTAACGAAAACAATTTTGAAAAATCTGCCGCCAATACAGTAAGAGATCTAGAACGCCAATTAAGAAAACGCAAAGAGAAATTTGAACAAAGTAAAAAAGCCATTTAACATGAAAAAAATATTAGTCCCTGTAGATTTCTCAAAACATTCTGAATATGCATTACGTATTGCAGCTAAAATCGCTAAACAATTACAGGCAGAAATCATTGTACTGCATATGATGGGCATTTCTGAAGCAGTTCTTGCAAAAGATGAAGCCCAAGAATCTGAAGAAGCAAAGTATTACATGGACCTTGCCAGAAAACGTTTTAAGCCTTTTTTGAATCAAACCTATCTAAAACATATAAAAGTCAGAGAAATTATTCAAAATTATAAAGATTTTAAAGAGTTGAATACCGTGGCCCAAGAGCAGAATATTAACCTTATTGTAATGGGCTCCCATGGAACCAGTGGTCTAGGCGATGTATTTGTTGGATCCAACACTGAAAAAGTAGTAAGATCATCAGAAGTACCTGTTCTTGTAATTAAAACACCAAATTCCAATTTTAAAGTTGAAAACATATTATTCGCATGCGACTTCAAAGAAAGTTCCATTTTAGCCTATAAAAATGTAAGGGAGTTTGCGGCTAGTTTTTCTGCAAATTTAGATTTAATCTATATTAATACGCCATATTATGATTTTAACAGTACTAGTGAAATTGCAGAACGACTATCAAAATTCTTTTATAAGTCAAATACTAGTGAACAAGAAGTTACTATCTACAATGATTATAGTGTAGAGCACGGACTAATAAACTATTCCAAAAAAGGTAATTTCGATATTCTGGCCATACCAACAAGAGGTAGAAAACCTTTTGCCCATTTTCTTTTAGGTAGTAGAAGCATTGGAGAAGATATAGCCAACCATGCCAATTTGCCTGTATTAACTTTGAAATCTAAGTAGCTGTTGAGCAATACCAAGTTAAATAATCGTTATACCCACATTCTATTTTAATAACACATCGATTCTATTTAAAATCTTTTTTTCCGATTTATTCTTCTTCAACAACGAATTGGCAATTGCTTTAGTGGTTTTCTTAATCAATGATTTGATTTTTTTAGTAAAGACCTGTGGATTTTTTTCATAGAATTCTCTAAATTCTTCAAAACATTCATCGCTAGTTTTTTCATATTCTAAAAGCCAATCGAAAACAATTTCAATTTGATTTGCTAAATCAGCACCTTTACTATCTTTAAATTCATCGACCTTACGCCAATACTTTCTTACCATTTCTTCAACTTTATCCCATTCTTTTAAATAAACACTTCCATCACAGATAGCAACCGCGTAAAACAATTTGCCTAAGTTTTTATAAAGCTCATTCTTAATTTGATACCTATTTTCCATTTGCAGTAAATTATAGTTGAAAATTTTAAAAATAAAATGTACTAGCTAAAACATCAATGATT
The DNA here is from genome assembly GCF_030505015.1 of Maribacter confluentis. Lineage (NCBI taxonomy): Bacteria > Pseudomonadati > Bacteroidota > Flavobacteriia > Flavobacteriales > Flavobacteriaceae > Maribacter > Maribacter confluentis. Next base: position 3,351,974 of record NZ_JAUKUC010000001.1, on the reverse strand, counting down.
AAAATCATTGTTATTACCTATTATCATAAGTATTTTTCATGGAATGAAATGAAAAAGTAAGAACTATGAAAAAAATTTTGATTCCTACAGATTTTTCAAAGAATTCAAAAAATGCCATACGTTATGCACTTGATTTTCTTAAAGAAACTCCTTGCCAGTTCTATTTACTTTACGTCAACATTGATGGTTCAAAATTTACAGAAAAGCCTATTTATAAGTTTGGCACAAATATTCTAGTTGAATTAGAGCCGAAAGCCATAAATAAAAAATTAAAAAACTTAGAAAAGTTTATAATGGCAGTATCCTCAAAAAAAGAACATCATCATTTTACATCAATTTGCGAACAAGGCTATTTTTTATCTTCTGTTCAACGACATATTGAAGAAAAGAATATAGAGCTCATCATAATGGGTACCAAAGGCGCTTCTGAAATTAAAGAGTTTTTCATTGGTAGCCGTTCTGGCGATGTAATTACAAATGTAGAATGTGATGCACTCGTAGTTCCAGACAATACAAAATTCAAGGTCTTTGAACAAGTAGTATTACCAATTGATTTTATGATTACATATGATGATGCCACTTTACTAAAAATTTCAAAATATATAACTTCTAACAATGCACATATTAATTTATTATATGTTACCAAATCAAATATTCCGCTTTCAAGAAAGATAGAAGTACTTCAAAAACAATTTGCAAAGCGTCTCTCTTTAAAAATACCGAATAATGTCAGCTTTCACAGGATAGTGTCTAAAAAGATAGAACATGGAATTCAATCATTCTCAAAAAGCCTAAATGCAGATTTGATCATAATGATTTCAAAAGATTATAATCTATTACAAAAATTATTTTTCGATACCACGGTAGAAGAAGTGAGTTTTGAAACGAGCATTCCACTTCTATCGCTTCAAGGGTAAAACAAATTATATTTTCTCACATATTTCTAATGACCTATGTCATTGCAATGAAGTTATGAGAGAAATATTTTTAACTAATCATTAAAAAAATATGACCAAAGTTTTAGTTCCGACCCATTATTCTGCTGTTGCAATGCATGCCATAAAATATACACTTGAACTGTACAAATGGGAGCGTGCCAAGTTCCATTTTTGGTCATGCAGAACCTAACAAGATAATATTTAAATACACAGCTATGAAAAAAATTCTCTTGCCTACCGATTTCTCCAATAACTCGTGGAACGCAATTTGCTATGCCCTAGATTTTTTTAAAGATGAGAAATGTGAATTTCAAATTCTTCATACCTATACCCCTATTTTCTACCGAATAGATTATATAATTGGCGGGCCAACTTTTAGCGCTGTTCCTGACAAGGGTGTCAATATTGCTCAGGCAGGTCTAGATAAAATACTTATAGATATAAAACTAAAATATAATAACACCAAACATACCTTTAAAACCATATCAGCCTTTAATACTCTCACAAACGAGATCAAAGAACTTACCGAGACTAAAAAATTTGATTTTATAGTTATGGGTACACAAGGCGCAACCGGTGCAAAAGAAATTTTTCTGGGGACAAATACGATACATATAATGAGAAAATCTACAATTCCCGTATTGACCGTGCCTTCTGGCTATGAGTTTAAAGAAATAAAATCTATTGTTTTCCCAACGGATTATAGACAATCATATCAAAAGAAAAATTTACACATCTTATATACACTTGCAAATACGCTTAAAGCTCAATTAACCATATTACATATTAAAGAAGAGTATGATTTGAACGATGAACAGAAGATGAATAAAAAAGTTCTTGCCGATTATTTCAAAAAGCTTGAGCCAAGTTTTGTTGAGGAAAGAGGAAAATTAATGCCACAAGCAATTCATGAATATATTGAAGAAAACAAACCTGATCTATTGGTAATGATGAATAGAAAACATTCTTTTTTGGAAAGGCTTAGAGAAAAATCAAATGTAGACGCGATAGGGTTACATATTGCAGTTCCTTTTATGACAATACCCGAAAGTCAGCAAGTACCCGTTAAAAAAATAGATAAAGAAAGAAATTCTGTAACGGTATAACTTTTAAAATATAAACATATAAAAACTAATGGGTCTCACTGAATATAACGATAGAAAAGAATCATAAAACCTTAATCATAATAAAATGTCACAAGAGGTAGTATTGAGCATTGATATAGGTGGAACACTTACCAAGGTAGGTCTTGTAAATAGAGAAGGTAAGGTTTTGGATAAAATTGTATTTAAGACCGATGCTCAACATCAGTTCTCAAATTTTATGGATAAATTAAAATTAGAAGTAGATACATTGATAATTAAATGGATTGATGTTATACACATACTTTCTATAGGTGTTGGGGCCCCAAATGCCAATTCGTACACGGGGCAAATAGAAAATCCACCAAACTTAAAATGGGGAGGTATTACACCTATAAAAAAAATTATTGAGCAAACATTCGATCTACCAGTTTCGTTAGCTAATGATGCAAATGCAGCGGCTCTTGGAGAAATGCTTTATGGAACTGCAAAAGGAATGAAAAATTTTGTAGCGCTAACATTAGGTACGGGTCTTGGAAGCGGAATTATTGTAAACGGTAAACTATTGATTGGAGAACATGGTACTGCAGGTGAAATAGGCCACGTAAATGTTGACCCTGCCGGAAGGATGTGTAATTGTGGATTACAAGGTTGTTTAGAAACGTATGCATCGGTAACCGGTATTAAAAGAACCGTTTTTGAATTAATGGCAGATAGGTGTGAAGATTCACCTTTAAGAAAAATAAATTTTGAGGAAATGACGGGAACGGATATTTCCGATGCTGCACTAAAGGGAGATGTAATTGCATTGACAGCTTTTGAAAAAACGGGTGAAATTCTAGGAAGCAAAATGGCCGATACCGTTGCCCATTTAGACCCAGAGGCTTTTATATTGTCTGGAGGGTTGAGCAAAGCTGGCGATATTCTTCTAAAGCCGATAATAAGACATATGCAAAAACGTCTTTTTAATGCATATAAAGGTAAAATCGAGGTACTATTATCGAATGCAACCAGTGAAGAAGCAGTTTTAGGACCAGCAGCTCTAGCATGGTTAGAATTAGACCATTTGACTCATGCATAATAATGATAATAAAATGAATGATTCAATTACATCCAGATATAAATAACTGCACTCTATAAAAAACATACTGATACCAACAGATTTCTCTGAAAATGCATGGAATGCACTTATTTATGAAGTAAAAAAATAATAAAGATAAGTATTCATTTTACTTAATTTCCAAAGGAATATGTTTAAAAAATTTCCTATTCATTTCATATTCTAAAAGCAAAAAAAAGAAATAGCCGTTCAATATTTTGTTGAAAGTTGCATTGGATATATTTGTAACGGCCGCAAAAAACTTAAATATTATACACCGTATTCTGATTAGAACTAAAGCTGTAAAAAATAGTTGCCATACTACTATTCGTTTTTGGTAATTCAAGAGTAGAATATCCACCTAAAAATCATTTTTCACGCTGCTGAAAGTCTATTTAATTAATTAGAATATGTTCATATAGTACATTTATTATAAACAAACCCTAAACAGTAAATTAAACATAAGGTGTTTGCATTTCCAATGTAATAAGCACTATAATTATAAGGGTGTTTGTTCTTTTTATTTAAATGATTAATTACAAATGTATTTGAACTGACCAAAATCATGGTCAAAGAAATACCTCTATTCTAATTTTATGTCTAATTATAAATTATATAGACATGTCACGAATTCTTTTACCAACTGATTTCTCACAAAATTCAATTGAAGCAATTCATTATGCATTAAATATTTATAAAAATATTAAAGTGACCTTCTATTTACTTCATACCTACACTCCACCTATTTATCAAACAGAATACATTATTGGTAGTCCTGGTCAAATTGGTTTAGGTGATGTTTTTCAAGAAAATAGCATGACACAATTAGAAAAATTAAAAGATTTACTAGAACATCAATATCAAAACCCTAACCATACTTTTATTGTTCATTCTGCTTTTAACACACTTATAAGTGAAGTTTTAGAAACCGTGACCGCGGAAAATATTGATGTTATAATAATGGGAACAAAAGGTGTTACCGGTGCCAATGATATTTTATTTGGCACACATACGGTTCACGTAATTAAAAAAGCAAATTGCCCCGTAATTGCCGTTCCGCCAAATTTTGAATATGAAGCTCCTTTAGAAATATTGTTTCCTACTGATTATGAAATTGAATATAAAAAAGAAAATATGAAAAGTTTGTTGGCAATAACCACCCAACACAAATCAAGAATAAACGTAATGCATGTACGAACAGGGTATGACCTCACTGAAGTTCAGCAAAAGAACAAAGTAATGCTTGAAACAATACTAGGGAAATATGCATTGTCACATGAATTACCCGACAATGGTATAATAGAGGCAATTAATGCATTTCAGGTTAAGTATAAAATAAACCTACTTGTAATGGTCAAGAACAAACACACATTTTTAGAGCGATTATTTATTGAACCAATAATAAAAAAAATAGGATTACATATTAATGTTCCCTTTATGGTACTCCCACAAAATTAATTATATGATTATGAAAAATATACTGGTTGCCACAGATTTTTCTAATAACGCATACTGTGCACTTTTCTATGTTACAAAATTATTGGCATCAGAACCATGTAATTTCTATCTACTAAATGTGTTTAATGAACTGACACCTTTACTACGAAAAAAAACGAAATTACTGGTTGGTAAAAAGCTTTTAAAAAAATTACAAATAGAATCTGAAGAAAATTTAACCAGCACAATGCATAAAATTGTTTTGGACAATGAAAACCCGCAACATCAGTTTCATACCCTATCAAAAAAAGGAATTCTAACAAAAATCATTTTAAATACCCTTGATACAAACCATTTTGATCTAATTGTAATGGGCAATAAAGGTCTTAATGAATCTGCTGATGTTTTCTTTGGCAGCAATACTATACAAGTTGCCAACAAAATTAACGAATGCCCCATACTTGCCATTCCAGGGGAAATGGAATACAAAGAACCGAAAGAAATTGCTTTCATTACAGATTTCAAAAATGGTTGTACAAAAAATACGATAGAACCATTGTTATCAATAGCCTCAATTACAAGTGCACAGATTAGGGTATTGCATATTACAGAAGAAGAAATATTAAATACTCAACAAGAGTCAAACAGAAAATTATTAGATATCTGTTTGAAGGATATTGACCATACTTTTTATTGGAGGCAATTATTCGGCGATAAGGCAATAGTTATTCATGAATTTATCGAAAAACTAAATATTGACCTGTACGCAATGGTTAACCGCCCTCATAACATTTTCGAAAAATTAACTCATGAACCAGTGATAAAAGATGTTAGTTTGTATGCTAAAACTCCTTTTTTAATACTACCATCACGAGACTGATTAGAATAATAATAAAACCATTCATTAAAAAATAATTTTATGAAACCCTTAAAAAATAAGCAATGGACAAAAGAATTTTAATACCTACCGATTTTTCTAAAAATGCGCTTAACGCAATTAGGTATGCGCTTAATCTTTATAAAGAGATTAAATGTGAGTTTTACTTTTTAAACGTTTTCAGGCTATATAGTTACAATACTGATAATCTATATATTCCTGAACCTGGTAGTGGTCAATATGAAGCTGCAAAGAAAAATTCAGAAGAAGAATTTATTAAACTGTTAGATATATTAGAATTACATCATGACAATTCTAAACATGTGTATCACACTATTTCTACTTATAACTTTTTATCTGAAGCCTTAAGTCAAACGATTGCAGAAAAAGATATTGATTTGGTGGTCATGGGTACTCAAGGTACTACTGGTGCCACCGGTGTCATTTTTGGAACCAATACTGTACAAACTATGGAAAAAATAAGGGAATGCCCCGTTTTGGCTATTCCTGAAACTATTCGTTTTTCCTCATTAAAAGAAATCGTATTTCCAACAGATTATATGTCTGTATTCAAACGTAAGGAATTAAAATACTTAATTGAAATCTCTAAACTACACAACGTTAGTATTAAGATTTTATATATCGCTAAAAATTCTGAATTGAATGAAAAACAAATAAATAATCAGAAATTACTTGAAGCAATTTTAAGTGATGTAAGTTATAGTTTTCATACGCTATCCAAAAAAAATGTAGCAGATGGTATTACAACATTTGTAGAAAGTAGAAATAGCGATATGATCGCCTTTATAAATAAAAAACACGTATTCTTTAATAATATATTTTCTAAACCATTAGTCAAAGAAATTGGATATAAGGCTACCATACCTATTTTGGCATTGCACTAAAGCGATTTAGAAATTTAATAGGAATATAAAATAAAGCTCATAATAAAGCATATCATCCTATAAAACTAAATTTTCAGAAAAAGAAAGATAGCATAAACCATAATAAGGCTTAGTCGGCGGGTACTTTTTGCTTAAGAAGTAGATGAAATTAAAAAAATGGGAAATAAAGTAGAATTTGACGTCATAAAATCTTCAGGAATACAAGTGAAATTTTCTTTGGACAAACTCCGAAATTCCTTAAAACATAGTGGTGCAGATTATGTAATCATTGAAGAAATTGTAGGTAAGGTTGGTGGAGAAATTTATAATGGCATAACTACTAATGAAATCTACAATAGGGCATTTGCCTTATTAAAAAATAAAAAATCTGTATTTGCATCTAGATACAAATTAAAAAAGGCCATATATGAACTTGGTTTAACCGGTTTTCCTTTTGGGCGTTTTGTTAGTACATTACTTAAATATTCTGATTACTCTACTAAATGTGACGAAATTATGGAAGGTATTTGCATAACACATGAAATAGATGTGGTTGCAAATAAAAACGGAGAAACAACAATTATTGAATGTAAATTTTATAGCGAAGAAGGTTTTAAATGCCCTGTAGAAACACCTCTATATATACACTCAAGGTTTAAAGACGTTCAAACGTTATGGAATAAAAAATCAAAAAATAGCAAGTTGAATAAAGGGTGGGTTGTAACTAACACACGTTTTACCGAACATGCCATAGAATATGGCAAGTGTGCCGAACTATATTTATTAAGTTGGGATTATCCGCATAAAAATGGTCTGAAAGATAGAATAGACAAATTGGGTTTATATCCCGTAACCACTTCGACATTATTAACTAATAGAGAAAAGCAGTTTTTACTAAGTAGAGATATAGTTTTATACAGACAGCTTTGGAAAGACAAATTCTTTTTAGACCACCTTGGTATTTCCACTTCAAGAAAAGAAAGAATATTAGATGATGTCAATCAACTTTGTTCCATGAAACAATAGAATTCATTTAAATAACTAGGTCATTATACTGATATTGTACAGCATCTGATTTATATCATTGTACGCGAATTTATTGGGTTGTAGTTTGTTAAAAAACAAAGGTATGCAATGGCAAAGCAAGAGATTACATCAAAGCAAAACGAAAAATTAAAAGAGCTGCATTGGAAAATTCAGCAGTGGAAAACTCAATTTCAAGTAATAGGTGATGAAATTCTTTTTTTGGAACGTTTACTGAACAGTTCTGCTTTTAATTCTAATACTCCAAATCTTTTTGAGCGTTTAGAAGATTATAAAAGAAAGATAGAAGAACTCAAATATGATTTAAAAACGATTCGAAATTCTATATCTGTACATGAAAATTCTTTAGGAGAAATGTTTGATGTTCCTGAAAACAATAACAATCAATATTACTATCAAGCCCATAATCAACTCAAATCTAATTTGAGCGATTGTATCGAGAATTTTCAAATTCTAAAATCTGAAATTTTTAATTATACTGGTACCATATTAATCAAACATAATCCTTAGATACTATTTTGTGTATTACCTGATCTAAATCATTTATTTCAAAAACCGGTTCTTATAACTTCGTTAAATATCAATTAAAAGATATAGGATGAAAGTCAAGAATGAAAAATTTAATTATACAGAATGGTTTAGTGCCGATGAAATTAACGAGCATTCTAAAGATTGGCTATCACAACTATTATTCATTAAAGATGAGCACCAATTTCTACTCAATCTAATTCAAACTTTTTCAACAAAAAAAATCAGCAAAAACCAACTAAATCAATTAGAGGATTTTAAAAACGCAATTAATGAAAATGAGATTATGTTGCATAGCTTAATCTCACAGGTAAAAAAACATATGAACCAATTAAAAATTCTGGTTGACGGCGTAAATCAGTTAGAAATGGAACATGGCTATAAGAAGACCCATAAAGAATTATTTATGAGTATGAACCAATATATGTTGGATTATAGAACGGTAAAAGAAAGAGGTTTTGCAAAATTAACATCGATTATGAAAATAACAAAACCGTCAAACAACAATGAATAGCTCAAACTTTTTTAAGTGAAGTGTAGTTTTGAAAATACTAGTACTTCATTTAACAATCAATTTATAAATGAGGTCTTTAATTCAAACTATTTCTACTATCAAGAAGAAATCAGCTCATAATTAAATTTAAAAGAAATATGAAACTACTGGTATATAGTGCAAAAGAATTTGAAATTCCTTTTCTAAAAAAAGCTAATAACAATCGTTTTGAGGTTACCTATACAAAAAATGCATTAAACAGTGAAACAGCATTAAATGCCATTGGCTATAAAGCAATTTCCATTTTTTCAGGAGACGATGCATCAGCCATAGTACTTGAAAAATTATGGAGTATTGGTGTACGCTATATTACCTTACGCTCAAGTGGACACAACAACCTCAATCTAAAAACTGCAAAGCGTTTAGGATTTCATGTTGCCAATGCCGCAGACTATTCTCCCCATGCTATTGCCGAACATGCTACCGCCATTTTATTGGCACTGAATAGAAAAATAGTTTTGGCAGATAATCAAGTTCATAATTATAATTTCTCTCAAAATGCTTTAATGGGATATAATTTACATGGTAAAACTGTAGGCATCATTGGTACTGGAAGAATTGGCAGTATTATGGCAAAAATCATGAACGGTTTTGGATGCAAAATTCTTGCATACGACCTTGTCCCGGACCACGACCTTATAGAGCTTTGTAATGTGACTTATACCCATTTAGATGTTCTATGTCATGATTCTGATATTATTAGTCTTCACATACCAATGAATTATGAAAACTATCATTTCATTAATATGGAAAGACTTTTACAAATGAAGAATGATGTAATTCTAGTAAATACTGCCAGAGGTGAACTTGTGGACACCAATGCATTAATAGAAGCCTTAGAAGCAAAACGTATTGCAGGATATGCAACTGATGTTTATGAAAAAGAACAAGGTGTTTTCTTTAACGACCATTCTAAAAATGGTATTAAGGATAAACGTTTATGGAAATTGTTAACCTACCCCAATGTGCTGCTAACACCCCACCAAGCTTTTATAACTAAAGAAGCTTTAAAAAATATTGCCGACATAACTTTTGAAAATTTACACAATTGGTCTCAAGGCAATATTAGCAAACATGAATTAGGCATGGAATTAATTAATTCATAACAATCTCTACTATAACTCATTTTTTAGCTGTGGTGTTGGATACTTAGGAATAATAAAATGTAATGTTAGAATTAAAAATGAAGATAAATATAGTCAAGAACTACAAATTTCTATTTTAGATTCTTTATATTCAATGTAAGACATTAGTCATTTAACTTTTTAATAATAATTATCGATAACAAATCGACAACTGAAAAAATAGAATTTCGCAGAACCCTCTGTATTCAAGCGTTGTCAACAATAGGTTTGAATCCTGTCAAAGTCACTACTACACAAAAAAAGCACTATAATAGCCTTGACTAATATCCTGTTACATTGTAATTTTTTGTCTAATCATCCAAGGCTTTCAATTCCTCTTCCGTAAACTCCATTCCCGTCTTGGATTTTACTTCCCTTAATTCACCTATTCGTTTTCGTTGTAGACTTTTAGGTTCATCAGAAAATGCGTTCGACACATAGGATATAATATCTGCGATATCCTTATCCGTAATGTTTTCATTTCTAATTAGACCGGGCATTGCCAAGTTTAGGTTATATTCTTCCCCCTTTACATGAACCGGACCTTCTAGCCCATGAAGGATGATCAACGCCAATCGCTCTACATTTTCAACATGTTCCGAACCCATTAACGGCGGTGCTAAACCCTCAATACCTTGACCGTTGGCACCATGGCACGATGCACATATTTGATAGAACATTTTTGCCCCGCTGGTCCTATTATCCTCATTAATTGTTTTCCGGGTATAGACAGCGTTCAGTTTACCGTTTCTTTTATTTTCCAAACTTTTACCAAGTTTATGAGCAAATGCCGATTCCCTCAACTCCCCACTAGCCATTATATTGGCATACATCAAAGAATCTATATTGGTAAGTCCACTTAACAAAGCCTCGGTAACCGTAGCATTATCCTGTCTCCTTTTCAATACCTCTAAAAATATGGGTTTAAATTTATCCTCTTCTAACGTCATCCATGGGCCCAAGGCATTGCCCAAATAAACATCCAAGGTAATATTCTTTCGAGAACCAATAGATTTAAAAATGGCCGCGGCACTATCAATATATTCTGCTGAAACATATTTTTTGGAAAGAACTAAGGCATGCGCAGCTACATCTGTATGCGCATTCTCCATTACATTGGTCAATATATCAAAGGAAAGTGCACTCCACCCTTCTAATACATATAAGGCATGAAGTTGACCTAACCGATCCTTAGAATTGATTGCCAAATCCTTGACCTCATCGGTCACTTGGGTAAGCTCCTTGTATATTAGGTAATGTTGTGCCCGATCTCTGATATACCCATTTTTATGGGTTAAAAGTGAGACCAATTCAGTAGCGCTCAACGTATTAAAATCTGTAATTAAGGTTGTTTCATCGTTTTGATGTTTTATTTTCAAGATGCGTCCAAAATCAACTATAGTATCTATACGTGTTGTTTTGGTCTTCTCCTTTAAATATGGACTTAAATATGCATGGTGCCCAATCATACCCCTATGCATATCTACGACATACATACTACCATCTGGACCATTTTTTAGGCTTACCGGACGGAAGCCTTCATCCGTAGATGTCAAAAATTCCTTGTTCTCCCATGCATGTTTTGCAATTACGGAATCGCCTTTAAAATTAAGTAGCGTACGTTTGATCAGATTACCTTCAGGAATACAAACAAAAACGTTTTCCTCATAATCCTTGGGAAAGGACCCTCCCCTATAAACCAAAGGACTACAGGCCGCCGTGGCATTTACCAAAATACTATCCGCATTTAAAACTCCCTTGGCGTAACCCCGGTTAACCGATGTAGCATGCACAGGATATACACGTTGATCAGTGGTCAGCAGTTTATCCACACTGGCTTTTGGTGTAAAATATGCATTGTTGATCAAGGTATTGGGCAACACATAGTCCCCCAATAAAATTCTTGAATTATCATTATAATACAGTCTTCCAAAATTATCATGGGTCATACCCCATTGCCCCCTAAAAGTGGTAGGTTCCTTAAGCCATTTTCCTTTATGCCTGCGGTATCTAAAGTTAGATTTGGCATTATAGATCCAATTATCAATATTCAATTCCAAAGCGTTGGGTTGATGTTCTGGGTTACCCTCTACCGCATAGATAGAGTCTACCAATACTTTATTTACCGGTTTGTCATCTTTAATTTCCACAAACCATAAATTAGGCGGAACCGCATACAATAAGCCACCATATACATGGGCCAAAGCCCTTGGCATTACAATACTATCCATAAATATTTTGGAATGGTCCGCAATACCGTCCTCATCCAAATCTTCTAGAATACGAATGCTCCCTATAGGCTCATCTTCCTCGGAGCCCTGCATATCGCTCATATAGCCTGGCATCTGCGCTACCCATATTCTACCTTTGGCATCAAAATCCATTGCTACGGGAGCCTTAAGTAAAGGTTCTGCGGCCACTACTTCAAGCTCAAAACCCGCTTCAAGTTTGTAATGGTCTAAAGGAACTTCGGTTTCCGAGAAGTTATCTTTACAAGAAAGTATCACCAAACAAAAAATGGTTAGAGGGAAAAAAGAAATGCGCATGTACTATTAAATATTTAAGATAAAATTAAAGTGTAAGGTTTATTAATCAATAAGATCAAAGGCCCTTGGCAGCCAAAGGGAAATTGATGGAAAATATGTGATCAGCATCAATACTACCACCATTGCTATCAATAGCGGGATAAGTGGTTTAATTACTTTTGCTACCGGTACTTTGGCCACACCACTACCCACAAAGAGCAAAGTCCCTACAGGCGGCGTACATACCCCTATACAAAGATTAAGAACAATGACCATACCAAATTGTACAGGATGCATACCCAAGGCCATAGCCACGGGTAAAAAAATTGGGGTGAAAATAAGAACCGCAGGTGTCATATCCATAAACGTGCCTACTATTAATAAAATTAGATTGATCAGTAAGAATACCGCGATAGGATTACTTACGGAATCTACCAGTAAGCTGGTCAACATTTGCGGTATACCCTCAAAAGAGAATAACCAGGACATAGCCATAGAAGTGGCTATAAGAAACATAACAATGGCAGTTGTCCGTGCACTTTTCAGCAATATGGATTTAAAATCGCCAACATTTAATTCCTTATTCCAAAAACCTAGCATCGCCGCATATACCACCGCTATGGCCGCAGCTTCCGTAGCGGTAAAAATACCGATAACTATACCCCCTACCACAATAAACAATAAGGTTAGGCTTAGGAATGCGTTCTTAAAATCTACAAACAATTGCTTAAAACCAACCCTATTCGCTTTGGGCAAGCCTTTTCGTTTTGCGTAAATATAGACCATGAGCATAATGGCCAATCCTACTAATATTCCGGGAATATAGCCCGCTATGAACAATGCAGCAACTGAGGCAGTACCACCACTGGCCAAGGCAAATATTATGAGGACATTACTAGGGGGTATCAACAATCCCGTAGTAGATGAACTGATATTTACAGCTGCGCTGAATTCCCTTGGGTAACCTTCACTCTCCATTTTATCGGTAAGGGTACTTCCTATGGCAGAGGCGGCCGCAATGGCCGATCCGGATATGGCACCGAACAGCATGGCAGAAATGATATTTACGTAGGCCAAACCGCCGGGTAGGCTCCCAATTAATGATTTTGCAAAATCAATAAGTCTTTTGGCCACGCCGCCCGTGTTCATCAGTTCACCGGCCAAAATAAAAAACGGTATGGCAAGAAGCGCAAAATTATCTATTCCCGTGGTCATACGTTGGCTTGCTGTAGTAACAGATGGCAAAAATGAAATATTGATCAATAATACCAGCATGGTAGATATACCTATGGAATATGCTACGGGAACACCATAGGCCAATAACGCCGCAAAGCTTATGAACAATACCAATACACTTATAAGTTCAATGCTCATCTATAAAAAATTTTGTTTTTTAATATTGTAGAAAGAAAAGAAAATTATGATTATACCGCACACGGGTACAATGGCATAGACATAACCTAAAGGTACATGTAGGGCAGATGATGTTTGCCCTAAGCTCAAGGTTGTGTACACAAGATTACCCCCACCAATTACCATAATAACGAGCGCAAAAATCGCCATACAGATTTGGATAACTTTTTGTCTTCTCTTTCTTTTTTCGCCGGATAATTTGGATAGTAAAAAATCCATGGACAAATGTCCTTCTTTTTGTCCGTTAATATAGGCAGCTCCCAAAACCGTAAGCCAGATTAAGGAAAATCTTGCAAATTCTTCCGTAAATGAACTTGATTGTCCTATAACATAACGGGATACTACCTGCCAAACAACATCAATGACCAAAAGGCCAAATATGGTTACAAGCAGATATTCAATACAGGAGTTAAGGATAGTATATATTTTTTGCATTATTGGGCCAAGATTTTTTCAATTACCGTTTTCATCTTTTTATCCTGCATCATTTTTTCCATAACACCAGATGCCTTTGCCGAAAATTTGGTCTTATCAGGATATAGGAATTCCACATTGGCTTTCTTTAACACCTCCATATTCTCTGCAACCGTCTCTTGCCAATATTGCTTTTGTTTTATTACACTTTCATTGGCCGCATCTTGTAACCATTGTTGTTCTTCACTACTTAGTGTATTCCAAAATTTGGTACCTATAACCACCACGTCCGGGACCATCGTGTGCTCATCGAACGTATAATATTTACATACTTCATAATGGTTTGAGGTTACAAATGAAGGTATATTGTTCTCCGCACCGTCCACTACATTTTGTTGTAGGGCCGTGTACAGTTCACCGTAAGCCATTGGCGTTGCCGATCCTCCCAAGGTATTGACCATATTGACCGACATTTCGTCGTTCATGGTCCTTATCTTCATACCGTCCAAATCCTGAGGGGTTTTTACCGGTTTCTTTTTAGCATAAAAACTTCTGGCACCAGCATCATAAAAACAAAGTCCCCTTAAAAGATATGCAGAACTACTTTCCAATAATTCCTTGCCAACCTCGCCTTCCAACACCTTAAATAGATGTTCCCTGTCCCTAAACAAGTAGGGTATACTGGTAACTTGGTACGCTGGCGCAAAATTAGACATGGATGCCGCACTAACCTTGGTCATTGCTATACTTCCGATCTGCAATAATTCCAACACCTCTCGCTCCGTACCTAATTGGCCATCCGGAAATATCTTCACCTCCAAATTACCGTTAGATTTTTTCTCAACGGATTCTTTCATGGCAACAATTCCCTTATGTACCGGATGTGTTGTAGGTAAAGAATGGGCAAAAAAAAGTATTTTCTTATCGGAATCAATAACACAGGAATTAAAAAGGAACACACAACATAAAAGTGCTCCTATAACATGTTTACCCTTCAATAACCAACTACATATCTTCCTTCCTGCTATCATGAACTATTTTTAAATGTTAAGGCCTAACCTTACACCCTTTTCCAATCCCGATAATTGTGCCAAGCCCATTGCCCTTCCTATTAAGGAATACCCGGAATAAAATTCATTTTGTCTTTTCTTATCATCTAGCAATACATGGCCATGATCTGGTCTCATAGGTATCCTTACCACACCACTACCATTATTCTCCCTTTTCCGCTGTTGTTCAACTATGGCTTTCATTACCTTATCTATTGGTACGGACCCCCCCAAATGTTCAGCTTCATAAAAACTGCCATCTTCTGACCTGGCCACATTTCTTAAATGTATAAAATGAATCTTGTCTCCAAAATCCTCTACGATTTTTACCAGATCATTATCTGCAGATGCTCCTAAGGAACCAGAACAAAAAGTTAATCCGTTACTTGGCGAAGGACAACATTCCAACAAAAATTTAATTTCGTCGTAATTGGATACAATTCTTGGCACACCAAAAACGGAAAACGGAGGGTCATCTGGATGTACCGCCATACGAACACCAATTTTTTCCGCTTCTGGAATGATGGCATTTAAAAAATAAGATAGATTCTCCTGAAGTTGGGTCTTACTAATTTTCAAGACTGTGGCATGGTTGGCCTTAAATTCATCTAACGCGATCAATTTTCTAGAACCTGGCATTCCCGCCAATATAGATTCTTCCAATTTCTTTTTACCATCAGCGGAAAGTCCCTCAAAATATGATTTTGCCTCTTGATAAGCTTTCTCAGGGTAAGTTTCCTTCGCATTTTCACGCTTAAGGATAAATAGGTCGAACGCAGCTGCCGAAATTGGACTGTACCGTAATGCAGATGCTCCTGTAGGCAAAATATAGTCCAGGTCTGTGCGTGTCCAATCTATTAACTGCATAAAGTTATAGCACACGTCATAAATACCGTTTTCTGCCAAGTTTTTAAGTGTTTTAATATAATTGGAGATATACCGATCTCTTTCTGGCAAACCGTATTTAATAGCAGTGTGGATATTGACGCTCTCAACTACAGTCCATTCCATATTATGGGCTTCAATTTCATTTTTAAGTGCGGTAATGGTCTCCACGGGCCAAACCTCCCCAACAGGTACATGTTGGCATGCCGCCACAATACCTTCTACACCTAATTGACGTATATCTGCCAGTTCTACACCAAATTCAGGTCCAAACCAACGAAATGTTTTTTTTAAGTATTCCATAATTAATATGAGCAACACAATTGTGTATGATTAAAATGCTTTAACAAGATTTAAATATAGTAAACTAGTTATTAAATGTAATGGATTACACACCCGAGAAAGAACTAAATCCACCATCTACATCGAATATGCTACCAGTAACAAAACTAGAGGCATCACTCAGTAGATAATGCACCATACCGTTGAGTTCGGAAGCATCACCAAAACGACCCATAGGTGTATTTTTAATAATACTATTGCCACGTTCCGTATAAGACCCGTCCTCGTTGGTCAACAACCTTCTATTTTGGTTGCCTATAAAGAAACCGGGAGCTATGGCATTTACCCTTAACTTATCCCCATGTTTTGAAGCCAGCTCGTTAGCCATCCATTTGGTAAATATATCTATAGCGCCTTTAGCCATAGAATAACCTAACACTCTGGAAATGCTTTGTTTAGCTGCCATTGAAGAAATATTTACGATAGAGCCGTAACCTTGTTCCTCCATTAATTCACTTAATATTACGGTTGGGATTACGGTACCAAAAAGGTTGATATCTACCACCTTACGGGTATCTCCCATGGTAATATCCCTAATGGTCTGTTCCGGTTTTAACGTAGCACCGGGAATATTGCCCCCTGCTAAATTTACAAGTCCGTCCAAATGTTTAAACTCCTTTTTAATGCCATCCTTTAATTGTAAAAGCTCTTTTTCATCCATGACATCAACCTTAAAAATAGATGTGCTTTTGGCAACAATATCATTTAGTTCGGATTGTTTGGCCTGCAATTTTTCCAGGGACCTTCCAAGTAACAATACATGGGCACCATTTCTAATTAAATATTCTGCAATAGAGCCCCCTAAGGTACCCGTACCTCCTGATAAGGCGTAATTTTTGTTTTTTAAAGACAGTAAATCGTTCATTTAATTTTCTTTTGCTTTCTTATATGCGGCTATGGTGGTATAATATTTGGTCAACATATTGGGAACCTCCCACTTGGGCAGCTCGCCAAGTTCCAAATACTTTAAATAATTTGATGTTACTTGCGCAAAATGGGCTTCATGACCAATCTTATATTGATCGGGAATACCAATTTTCCATTTTCCTTCCTTTATTTTTTCCAAGGTAGTACCCGGAAATTGTTCTCCTATCTCATTTTCAATTGCCAAGTTAAGGGATTTCTCAAAATTGTCTCCCAATTTAGATTCCACATAAAGCACGGGCTTGAAATTTTCTTCATTTCCTTGTTTGATAATCAGGTTTGATTTTGTGCCCCGCATAATACTGTAATGTGTATCTCCGGTACCTTCTGGAGCCATATAATTCCAAATTACGGAAACCTTTGCGAACTTACCATTTATCTTGTAGGTTATTTCACCGTTGCTAAAAACATTTAAGCCATCTTTTGCAATATCTTTTTCAAGATATTTGGGATAGGTATCCAGACCCGTAACATCTTGAAATTCCTGTAACGAAAGAACTGTTGGCCATCTACGTGCATGGACCATTTCTATTTGGGATGAATCTATAATCTGATCCGGAAAAGCTTCCCATTGCACCAAATCTACCAAATGTGTGGTAACGTCCACAATACCCTCGCCCTCTTCATTAACATCAAAAAACCATGCCGGTCTAACTAACGGTTTGCCTGATACAAATTTATAAAAGTGATGAACACTCTCTTTGCTTATGGCCGGTTCTTCGGCACTGCCATTGATCAGTTCACCAAATATATCCGGCAGCATAGATATTTTTTTTTGCATCATAGTCGTAGACTCAAAACGTTCCGTCATGATATCATAGATCAAAACACCTTTTTCCTCCGCAATCCTAAACGCTTCTTTAAGCTTAGCAAAACCATCAGGATTAATGACCAATGGCTTATCTGCATATACGTTTAAGCCCGCTTTTACCGCTGCAAGGATATAATCTATTTTTTTTGAATTTTTACCCGCAACCACCATAACGTTGCCAGGCTTATCCGTAATCATTTTATGCAAATAATCATCTTGCAAATACGTATTTACCTTCCATGCCGTTGGGTCATCTGCCCTTGTATTATATTGAGCTATCTTATTTAAAAAATCATCTACCTCTGGTCCTTTAGGTGCAAATACATGAATGGTAGAATCTACCTGGGGATACATGGTCTTTTGAACAAGTGCCGCATGAAAATGTCCTGGATCTAATGTCATCAACTTAACCAACTGTTCTTTCCCATTGGTAGTTTCCACTTGTTTTTTTTCCTGTGCACATGAAAGGCAAAGAAAAAGTGCAGGCGCCACGATCATTTTAAATTTTAACGTTGTTTTCATTAGTTACATTTTACTAAAAAATATGACCACTACCGGTGGTCATATCCTTATTATTTTCTAGAAGACTCATTTCTAACGCACTGTGCATTAAAAAAAACACCTTCATCATTTATAAGCGAAGGAGCTTTCACTTTTTTTAAGCTTTTATATAATTGGTTCCGTAGGGTTTGCGCTGTGCCCTTTCTAACATGGCGTTAGCCTCAGGGTCATTAATGAACCACTCGTTTTCCGGGTCCCAAATTAACTTACGCGAAAACTGCATGGCAATATCGCTAATAAGACAAACCGTACATGCTTTATGTCCTTTATCTATAGGAGATATGGGTGCTTTACGTGTTATGATACATTCTAACCAATTACCATGTTGGTCATCTATCTTTTCTAAATGAATTTCATTTTCCCCAATTACGGAATCCAATATTTTAGGGTCCGATGCATTCAGGGCCTTGGCACTTTTCTCCTTGTCTACCGGATCGGTAGCAGAAGCCGTATAATTTCCTCTGGATACAAAAATCCATCCGTCATCTCCAATATACTGAATTCCGTTAGTATAACCCCCACTGGTATATACCGTAATACCATTATCATATTCATGTTTTACAAAGAAATCCCCATGTACGTTCCATAGGCCGGACTTTGGAAACTCTGCCAAACTTTCTACAGATATAGGTCCTGACAATTCAGTATTCATACCCCATGCGGCAGAATCGTAATGATGTTGGCCCCAACCGGTTATCATACCTGCTCCGTAATTACGATGCCTTAACCATCCCGGTCTACTATAGCCATCTTGCGGATGCACCCCAATCTCGGTATAGGGAACTTCTGGGGTAGACCCCAACCACATATCATAATTTAGATTACTGGGCACGGGCATTTCTGGTGCTTCCGGACCAGCGGGATCACCGGGTAAACCAATTTTTACGGTATGTATTTTTCCGATCCTACCATTTCTTACCAATTCTGCCGCTACCCTAAATTGTGGCATGGCACGTTGTTGGGTACCCACCTGTAAGATTACATTATTATCCTGCACGGCTTTACGTAACTGTTGTCCTTCTTTTACAGTTAAAGAAGTTGGTTTCTGAAGATAGATATCCTTACCGGCAATAGCGGCTTCCATAGCGGGTTGCGAATGCCAATGATCGGGGGTACTGATGACTACGGCATCAATATCCTTATTCAATAACATTTCACGGTAATCCCCGTACATCTTGGTATCCATATACTTGTCCTTACCGGTCTTTTGCTTATAGTAACCATCTACCAAGACCTTGGCGTCGTTCATACGTTTACTATCCAGATCGCAAACAGCCACATAACGTGCATTGTCAAACCTTATGGTATCATGAATATCATGGTCACGTGCAATTCTCCCGCATCCTATCTGGCCAATACTTATTTTGTTACTTGGAGCATTTTTACCGAAAACCGAAGATGGTACTATGGTAGGAAATGCTACTGCAGCCGCAGTACCCAATGATGATTTTTTTATAAAATTTCTTCTTTGCATCTGTGTATATCTTTTTAGTTTGCGATTGGTTTTAGTTCTAATGGATTTGCAAATGATTGCCAATAGGCCTCTGCTTCCTCTTCGGAGAGTTCACCATCGAACACAATCATTCTGTATTTTAATTCATATTCCTTGTTAGGTAGAATTTGCCATTCTACGTGACGTATCGGACAGAATTCAAAAAACATATCTCCCCTACCTCCATTACCATCAATTGGCCATACACGCATAGGTTCTGGATGCATTCTATTATTTGGGTTGCTTAAAAACAATATACCATTGGTACCCTTACCATCACTGGATTCCCCGGTAACTATGGCCCATTTGGCATTAGTACCATCGGCAGTCAGACGGTCTTCACCTTCTGAAGTCAACACTTTACAATTGTCCTTATGCCACCTTTCAGTAAAACGCATACCTAGTCCACCTCCATATCTATACGCTTCAAAAAGAATTCCGTCTGCCAAGGGGGTGGAAAAAGAAGAGGTATAGTCCAACATATAACGATCGTCCCTACCAAGGTCCCATAATCTTATTTGAAGATTTTCATTTAATGCAACCTGTGGTTCTGTTTGTGTTTTGTAATCTATATGTTCCTGTACCGCATTAAAACCTGTTGAAACAGCACCATTGGAAATTTCATTAAACTCTTTGAACAGTACAGTACCTTGGCCATCCCCTAGGTTCCAAAAATCTACTCGCATGGTATCTATGCGGGTATGTGTCCATGGTCCCCAAACCCCATAATGATGCCAGTGATCTGGAGGGTTTATCCTGGTCAATGTATCTCCTTTTGGTGTAATGATAGGATGTATAAATCCTGATTTTTTAAATATGGTATCTACTCCCTTTGGTGGGTAGTGCATACCGTAACGGTAAGCTACCAGTGCATTATTGTTATTTTGCAACATTAAATTGCCCTCTTTTTTTACCGCTAAAAATTTTTGAGTGGTAGGTACAGGTTCATTATTTACCAGTACTTGATACTCATCTGTATGGTTATTTTGATGTATGAACCAAATCTTATTTGCTACAGTATCCAAATCAAAGGGAATAATATCCTTCCCATTCAATAGGCTTATATTTTCATCTTTAAGTTCTTCCAGCTCCAAGGATACAGGTGCATTAATCAATAAGCCACTACCCTCTTGAAAATGAAAATTATATTCTTTTTTATTTTGCTGACAAGAAATCAGAAATACAACAAATACAATTAAAAATATGTTCTTCATAATTAACAAATTTGGATAACGTTTATTAAAAAACCAACTCACTTAAAAGTATTATAAAAAAACAACAAACTACATATACCTCATGTAATTCATTAATATTAAGCAACATAACATATTTCCGTCATTAATAATTATCAGGAATAAGCTACAACTTTAACTATCCAAATTGCACCACGGTTTCCTTCAATCTCATCCTCCGGAATAGGTCCAAGATTAAAATGAGGTTTCATACCGGTTTCAACATAAAATGGACTATTGTTAATAATATGATCATTAAGTTTATCGGTTTTATGGATAAATCTATACAATCGATTTTAATTATGCAACCGATTGCATAAACATTTTGTTAAAAATATAAATTATCAATATTTTTAAGATGTTTATATCGGTAATAATTTAATCTTATATACTAAATTTTATTAAAATCTTAAATTTCATGCAATAATTAAAAAACTTGCGTAATATTATTGCGTTAAACACCACCAAATGTCCAGAAAGATTACTATTTACGATTTGGCACAGATGCTAAATGTGTCGCCCGCAACAGTAAGTAGAAGTTTAAACGACCATCATTCCATCAGTGATGCCACCAAAAAGCGCATTCTTGAAAAAGCGGAAGAAGTGGGTTATAGAACCAATAAGTTCGCTGCCAATCTTAGCAATCAAAAATCCAATACCATTGGGGTCATTGTACCACGATTAAATTCTTATTTTATGTCCACCGTGCTAGCCGGTATAGAGCAGGTCGCCAATGAGGTAGGTTATAATTTGATTATTAGCCAGTCCTTGGAGTCCGAAGAAAAAGAAAAGATCAATACAAGGACTTTACTTGATAGTGGTGTTGATGCATTATTGATATCTCTAGCCAATGATTCTAAGGATTACAAACATTTTGAGCATTTTATAACACATAAAATTCCCATATTATTCTTTGATAGGGTTATTGACCTGCCCCATTGTCCTAAAATTTTAATAGACAACCTTTCTGCAGGCTATGAAGCCGGAAAACATCTTATTGAACAAGGTTGTGCCAATTTGCTGCATATAAGCGGGAATCTTAAAAGAAAACTATATGAGGATCGGTATAAAGGTTTTAAAAATGCATTGTTGGAACATCAATTGGAAATAAACGATTATACATTAATAGAAACCGACCTAGACCCCAAAAACATACAATCTGTAATTAAAATCATTACGGGTTCTCCAAAAAAAATAGATGGTATTTTTGTAGCCAGTGACAATTATGCCGCCAATTGCATAAAAGAATTAAAAAAAGCGGGTATACGAGTACCACAGGATATAAAAGTAGTAGGGTTCAATAATGACCCCGTTTCTGAAATAATAAGTCCAAATCTCACTACAATTAATTATCCGGGGCACAAAATGGGAGTTTTGGCAGGTGAAAGTATTATTGCCCACTTAAAAGGTTCCATAAATTTACAGTCTACCAATACCATTCTATTACGTCATCAACTTATAATAAGAGAATCATCATCCAATTAATAAAAACCAATGAAAACAACACATATACTTGCTCTCCTATTTTGTTTATTAATAGGCCATTCCTTTTTGTTTGCACAAAGTCTAGAACCTATAAAAATTACCGATAATTGGTTGGCACAACTAGAAGGACTTATTCCCTCGCCTACCGTTAAACCTACCAATAAAAGGAAGGTTCTCGTCTTTTCCAAAGCCACGGGATTTGATCATTGGACCATTCCGCATAATATAGAGATGCTTAAGCTATTTGGTAAAAAAACGGATGCCTTTCAAATACATGTAGGTTTTGATATTGATAATTTTGATAAAAAAAATTTAAAGAAATATGATGCCGTTGTACTCAACAATTCCAATCCCACCGGTCCTAAAAGAGATTTGTTCTACGACCTGTTAAAAAACTATACTTCTCTCTCTGAAGAGGATATAGTAAACAAAGCAAAAACCTATGAGCAGAATTTAATGGACTATGTAAAAAAAGGGGGCGGTCTCATGATATTACATGGTGCAATAGTGGTACAAAACAATTCCAAGAAATTTAGTGATATGACAGGTGGAAGTTTTGATTATCATCCAAAACAGCAACAAATGCATATTAAGGAAGTAGACAGCAAGCACCCTTTGGTAAAAGCCTTTCAGGGAAATGGTTTTATACATATGGATGAACCCTATTTTTTTAAAAATTCCTATTTCAACTATAATTTTAGACCTTTATTATATTTTGAAGTGGATACAATAGAAGACGTTAAACACGAGCCATCAAATAATATAAACTATGTGGCTTGGATCAAACGATATGGTAAGGGAAGGGTCTTTTATTCTTCACTATCGCACAACGCACAAAGTTTGGAGCATCCGGAACTGTTACAGTTCTTAATGGATGGGTTACAATATGTAACCGGGGATTTAAAGGCGGACGATAGCCCCATGCAACGGCCAAACTAAAATATTAGCAATCCTTTAAAACAGGATTTATATAATAATTCCAAACCAAATAATTGAAAGACCATGAGCAATTTCCTAAACAGTAATTTTTTACTTGAAAATAAATTTTCTCAAGAATTATATCACGATTATGCGTGTAAAATGCCCATTATAGATTACCATAACCACTTACCGCCAGAGTTAATTGCCAATAATTATCAGTTTGATAACCTCACCAATGTTTGGATAGACGGTGACCATTATAAATGGCGTGCAATGAGAACGTTGGGCATTAAGGAAGATTATATTACCGGTAATGCTTCTGACGAAGAAAAATTCTTGAAATGGGCACAAACGGTACCCTATACCATGAGAAATCCACTATACCATTGGACCCATTTGGAACTACAGCGATACTTTGGAATAGATGAATTACTTACCCCAAAGAGTGCACATAGTATTTATAAAAGCGCCAATGAACAATTAAAAGAAGCCAATTATAACACCCAAGGGCTTCTAAATACCATGAATGTGGAATTTTTGTGCACAACAGAAGATCCAACAGATAGTCTGGACAACCATAAAGTCATTGCAAAAAGCACATTTAAAACCAAGGTCAGCACAGCCTTTAGACCAGATAATGCCATACATATAGATGCTCCATCATTTAATGGGTACATTATAAAACTATCAGATGTTTCAGGTGTAGCCATTAACTCCTTAGATACCCTGCGGGAGGCCTTACGTAAAAGAATACGCTATTTTCATGAACACGGATGTAGGATTGCCGATCATGGACTGTCTCATATGTATGCATCGGAATTTAGTGAAAACCAAGTCAATTCCGTTTTAAAAAAGAAACTGGACGGTAAAACTATTACCGAAGATGAGATACATATCTTTAAAAGCGCTGTGCTTATGTTCCTCTCCAAAACCTATCATGAATTGGGCTGGGTACAACAATTTCATTTAGGGGCATTACGTAATAATAATACCCGTATGCTCAACCAATTGGGACCAAATACGGGGTGGGACTCCATAGGTGACTGGCTACAGGCGGAACATTTGTCCAACTACTTAAACCAATTGGATGGGAAGGACCAATTATGCAAAACTATTATCTACAACCTCAACCCAAGGGATAATGAAGTGTTTGCCAGTATGATCGGTAATTTTAATGATGGCTCCTTAAGGGGTAAGGTACAATTTGGTTCCGGATGGTGGTTTTTGGATCAAAAAGATGGCATGACAAAGCAGATAAATGCCCTATCAAATATTGGACTTATTAGTTGTTTCATTGGTATGCTGACGGACTCCAGAAGCTTTCTTTCATTTCCCCGTCACGAATATTTTAGAAGAATTCTTTGTAATCTATTCGGCACAGAAATAGAAAATGGGGAACTCCCTAATGATATGGAATGGATAGGGAGCATGGTTCAAGATATTTGCTACAATAATGCAAAAGAATATTTTGAACTTTAATAAAGTATATTTTTATAACATGAAAGTTTAAGGAATAGCCATAAAAGGAAATTGCGTACAATATATCTTAATTGTAATGTAGCGTTTTTATCCAAAAATCCCCCAGCAAAGACATATTTGACAAATACTCCATAAACATTATAGGTTTTTACCTACAATAATGTGCTGTTCAACAACAATAATTAAGCAAATCCCTTCAATTTTTTACTTGGGACCAATTTTAAAAACGAATCATCACAAGATGTTCCATACTATAATTTGGTATCGCCCCCATTTAGTTGTCCTATTGTTGCTGTTTTATATTATCCCTATCGGCAATTTACCGGCGCAAACCTCAGAAAAGGATAGTTTATATTAGCAAATACAGGCATATCAAAAACTTAAGATTTACCAAAAAGATACCGCGTATATTAATCTGTTATATACGTATGGTAGAAAATTAAGTTATTATAATTTGGATAGCCTTTTAATGATATCCAGTTCATCAATTAAGTTAAGTAAATCAATAGGTTATAAATCTGAGGAAATACAAGGTTTAATAAATTTAGGTAGCTGTTATTCTGAGATAGGAGAACAAGATAATGCCATTGCCAAATTCCATACCGCTAAGGAAATGGCAGAGCATTCCCAAGATTTAGAACTAGCATTTAGGTCAAAAAACTTTTTGGCCATATAATACGAAAACAAAGATGAATATGCCAAAGCCCTCAATGAATACCTAGAAGGAATTGCACTGGCAAAAACCTCAAAAAACAATACTTGGCTCAGCACATTTTATGTAAACACATCACATTTATACAGTGTACAGGAAGATTATGAGCAATCTATCTTCTTTTTAATAAAAGCCACAGAAACCAATAAACAGGGGAATGACGACAAAATTGCTGCCATATCCCTTGCAGATTTGACTGCATCATATATTGAGATAAATTATTTAAACAATGCTACTAAAAGTGTAAACGAAGGCATTACCATTCTTGAAAAATTAAACTTTATGGAATGGCTCACTTTTGCCTACGAATTAAAAACGGACATATACTTAAAACAAAAAAAATATAATGAGGCTCTTCAATGGTATATGAAAAGTGAAAAAATTTAGGATGACATTGCAAGATTCCTTGGTACACAGATATTTCCAAAGCTTATATAGGACTCAAAAATTATTCATTGGCGAAAGCATATGCAGAAAATTCCTTGGCAATTGCAGAGCAATTAAATATTCTGGATAACCAACAACAAAATTTACAATTACTCTATGATATTAATAAAACAGTAATACAACAGGTGCCCTGGACTATTTAGAGCAACTTAAAAAAGTATCGGATACCATTAATGATAACAAAAACGAAAAAGATCTAAAAACACTAAAATCCTTTCTTAAATTTAAAAAGGTAAAGTAACGCTATCTTGTTGAAAACGAACAAATAGTAACCCGTCAATAATATTACTTTTAAGGTACACTTTTGGAGGTAATGGCAGCCCTGATCATAATATTTATATTAAAAAGAAAAGGAAAGGTACTGGGAAATTTATGTAAAGGAAACCAGAATAGGGTTATCCAAAGAAGCCGGGAATAAATTATTAAAAAAAGATGAAACCTTTACCACATATGGCACCAACAATGAAAAAGGTACAGGACTTGGTCTAGTGTTATGTAAAGAAATGATTGAGAACAATAAGGGCAAAATCTGGGTAGAGAGCACCCTTAATGAAGGTAGCTGCTTCTATTTTACGGCACCAAAGGCAATTTCCCAAATTGCGAATAGCTTAATATTCTATATGGTTTAGAACGTTTAATATCGTGATTACCCGTACATAAATTCCCGAAAGTTGTAAACAACACAAAAAAACAACCGTTTTGTAAGCCTTTTAAATATAGTTTTGCCCTCAAGCAGTAATTCTATCATATTAAATACAAGGTTTGAGGAAAGCAATATTTTACATGGTCATTAGTACTTTTTCATTTAGTTTAATGAATTCGTTCGTAAAGTATCTAAGTAATTTCCCAACTTTTGAAATTGTTTTTTTTAGAGCGGTAGGCTCATTGGTATTAGGCACTTCCTACATTTTGGTAATGGGAATCCCCATCTTGGGAAATAAACGAAAATTAATGGTTATGAGAGCGTTAGCCGGTCTTACCGCTATGAGCCTCTTTTTTATGTCATTACAGTATCTACCTGCTGGGACTGCGGTTTCTTTACGGTACATGGCCCCAATATATGCAGCTATAATCGCTGTTTTTCTTTTAGGGGAGAAATTAAAAAATGTACAATGGTTCTTGTTTTTACTTGCCTTTGGCGGTGTTTTGGTTTTGAAAGGTTTTGATAAGGAATTAAATTCTACAGGCCTAATATTGGTTTTATCGGCCTCGGTATTTAGTGGTTTGGTGTATGTTTTAATACGTAAAATTGGAAATAGTGACCACCCATTGGTAATTGTAAACTACTTCATGTTCATTGCAACCGTAGTAGGGGGATTACTTTCTATAAATGATTGGATTTTACCAATAGGGTTGGATTGGATACGCTTGTTGAGCTTAGGACTATTTGGGTTTTTTGGGCAAGTATTCATGACCAAAGCTTTCCAAATTGCAAAGACCAATATGGTAGCCCCATTAAAATATATTGAAGTCATTTTTACCATTTTGATCGGTGTAACTTGGTTTGGCGATGTCTATACCTTATGGAGTTGTGTAGGAATACTTATGATCGTTACGGCCTTGGTGGCCAATGTTATTGTCGGCAGGAAAACCTGAGAACAAAAAAACTACCAATAATAAATCATCGGTAGTTAAGGGTAAATGGTCAGTATTTAATCTATTATTTCCTATATCCCTGTTCGGCTAAACTATTATTGCCATCATTTAAAGAAGAGAAAATTACTTCAGTAACTTCTTGTTCAATTTCCGCAGCATTATTATAATAAAATAATGCAGTCAATATAATTGCCATCAATACTATACCATTGGCTATCATTTTGGAATCAATACATCTCTCCTTATTGCACATAATACGTTCTTATTTGTGTAAGTAATTTAGAAATTTTAATTTTAATTAACAAATTTTTAAGAAAATCGGTTTTTACCAATTCTGATTATTTGAGCATACGTTTTAAAATAATGTTAAGTAAAATGTTAATGTTATAAGAGATTTAACAGTTGAAAAAACTTCTAATGAATACCATTAAATAACGTTCGAAAAACGTCAATAAATGCGTGAAACTGGCTATACTTTTGAATCTGTAAAATGAATGTATAATTATAAAAGATAGAACACATGAAAACATTAAAAACAATAATAAGTAGTCTATTATTATTTTTGGCTATTGGTTTACATGCCCAAAATGATAAGGACCAAAAAATCATCGCAGACGCCAATGATGCCAAGGACAAGCTAATGACCATGGAAGTAGGCCTAGATCATTTTTTTACCAGTTCCGCAGGGTATGTCATTTTTCCTAATGTAGGTAAAGGAGGCCTTATTATTGGTGGAGCCTCTGGAAATGGTGTGGTTTATGAGAATGGAGACATTATAGGAATGGCAGATTTGAAAAAATTAAGTGTTGGTTTACAAGCAGGTGGACAAGCTATTACAGAAGTCATCTTTTTTGAAACTGCTGAAGACTTGGCAGAATTTAAGGAAGGGGATTTTGAATTTTCTGCAGAAGCGTCTGCCGTTGCCCTAAAGTCCGGTGTAGCCGTAAATGCAAAGTATAAAGATGGTGTTGCCGTTTTTGCCCTACCTAAAGCTGGTTTAATGGCCGATGCTTCAGTTGGTGGACAAAAGTTTGATTTTACTCCTATAATGAAGTAATTTCGATTTTTTATCATTTGATGTAAAGCCGTCCAATTGGGCGGCTTTTTTTATTATCCGTTTGCGGTAAAGCCTGGGTAACAGGTCATACCACCATCTACGAAAATGGTAGTCCCATTGATATATTCAGATTCATCAGAGGCCAACCAGCTGGCAACACTTCCAATATCGTCCGGTACACCAATTTGTTTGTAGGGTATTAATTTTAGCATGCCCTCCCTACCTTCCTTGGTATTCCAAACATCTTTATTGATATCCGTTTTAATAGCTCCCGGTGCTATAGAATTGCATCTGATTTTATCCGGTCCGTATTCCTGGCAGATAGTTTGCATCAACATGACCAAACCTCCCTTAGAAGCTGCGTAATTAGCATGACCGGCCCAAGGTATAACCTCATGTACCGAACTCATATGAATAATTTTACCTAGCGATTTCGAAATTTCCGGACGCATTCCCCTTCTTTTAAATTCAATAATGGCTTCCTTGGCACAGAGAAACTGACCCGTTAGATTCACATCAATAACGCGTTGCCAATCCTTTAACGGCATTTCATGCAGCGGATGGTCTAACTGCAGACCGGCATTTGCCACACAGACATCAACCGTTCCATATTCGGCTATTGTTTTCTTGAACATTGATTGCACCTCTTCTTCTTTACTGACATCGCATTTTATTACTATAGCGTTACCGGACAAGCTATTTTGGGTAATCCAGTGAGCGACTTCTTCCGCTTCTTCCCTACTGCTATGGTAATTGATTACGATATTTGCTCCTTCTTGGGCCATAGCCTTGGCTACCGCTTCTCCAATACCATCACTAGATCCGGTGACGATACAGGTTTGCCCCTCTAATCTTTTATTTGGTTTTTGCATGAGTCTACATTTTATCTATTAAAGGTATACCCTATTAAGTTGATTATTTGTCCCAAATACAAAAATTTGTAGCACACGTTGTAGGCTGACAAAAAAAAATTGACAGTAACCACCTTTTACGGGTTACTGTCAATCTAGAAATTTATAGGAAAAAATTATTTCCCGTTAAAGAATATCATAATACCTATTACGATAAGGACAATGATAATGGAAACGGTAATGTCTACCCAATTATAACTGCTTTTGTTCTTATTCTTTTCCTCCTCGGTTATCGTACCAAAAGTGAGGTTAACAATTTGTTCCTTATCAGGAACTTCGGTCAAAAGACTAACCACAACCATAAATATTAAACAGAACAAAAAGAACCATGCCCCAAAGCTTAGGAAATTCATATCCCCTAGATAGAACAAGATTCCATCTGGATCCAAACTGCCTTTGACCAACTCAAGCGCAATTCTACAAAAGGCGACCACAATACCCATTACCAGTGTAGAAAAAGCACCGGTAGCATTGATTCTCTTATAGAATATCCCTAATAAAAATACTGCAGTAATAGGAGGTGCAATATAGGATTGTACACTTTGTAAATATTCATAAAGTACGCCGGATATATTGGCCATGATAGGTATCCAGATGATTCCAATGATCACAACAAATACCGTTGCAATCTGGCCTGTTCTTACCAACTTTTTTTCCGGTGCATTGGGCCGTAACTTTTTGTATACGTCTACCGTAAACAAGGTAGAACATGAATTAAAAACAGAAGCCAGGGAACTCATTAAAGCTGCCAAAAGTCCGGCTGCTACCAGCCCACGTAATCCAGATGGCAACAAATTACTCATTAATACAGGAAAGGCTTCATCTGCACTTTCCCAATGCAATTCCCCACGCATTTTTAAAGTTAAGGCGATCACTCCAGGAATCAAGAACAGGAACACGGGCAAAAGTTTTAACAATGCGCCAAAAATGGTTCCCCTACGGCCTTCTTTAATGTTTTTTGCCGTTAATGTTCTTTGCACGATATATTGGTCCGTACACCAATACCAAATACCTACAATTGTACTGGTAATGAACAATGATGGCCAAGGAAAATCTGGATCGGTTGCAGGTCTCCACATATTAAAATATTCCGGCCCCAAGGTGTCTACCATACTACCCCATCCACCAACTTTATCCAAGCCTATGAATGTCAATACTGCGGCACCCACGACCAATAAAATGGCCTGTAATGTCTCTGTATAGACCACGGCTCTCATACCTCCTAAAACGGTATAGACACCGGTAAGGACCACTGTGGCAATAGCACCGGTCCAAAAATCTATTCCCAACAAAGCGGAAACTACTACCCCACCAGCATAAATGGTTACGGATATTTTGGTCAGCACATAGGCAACAATGGAAAATATGGACAAAACCCATCTTGATCGGGCGTCAAAACGTTTTTCCAAAAATTCAGGCATGGTAAATACGCCGCTTCGTGCATAGAAAGGGAGAAATATCCAGCCCAACATTAAAACTACCCACGCGTGAATCTCATAAATCAATAAGGGTAACTTATTACTTGCTCCGGTGCCGGCCAGGCCTACAACATGTTCAGATCCAATATTGGATGCAAAGATTGAGGCACCGACCACAAACCAGCCCACATTTCTACCGGCCAGAAAATAATCTTCGGTATTGTTTTCCTTTTTTCTGATGACCCATACCGCTACCCCAACGAGTAACAGAAAGTATAGGGATATACTGATCCAGTCAAAATTGTCTAATTGTTGCATGGTAATGGTTATTTAGTATAAAATTTAAAAGTGGTCTTGGTTTTATATTTATCGTCCGGTGTTAAGGTTACGGAAGGAAAGTTAGGTTGATTGGGCGAATCTGGATAGTGCTGTGTCTCTAAACAGAAACCGCTTCTTTTGGCATAGGTACCCCCATCTGGGCTTGGCAATGTTCCGTCCAGAAAGTTACCCGAGTAAAACTGCATTCCCGGTTGGTCGGTTAACACTTCTATGGTTCTCCCGGTTTCCGGATGGTGCGCAGTTGCTACGGAACGATACCCTTTATCCACACTATTCAATGCCCAACAATGGTCATAACCACCACCCAGGGCAATTTGTTCGTTTTCTGCATTGATACCCTCACTAACCAATTTGGCCGTTCTAAAATCAAAAGGCGTTCCTTCTACAGATGCCAATTTCCCTGTTGGGATCAGCGACCCATCCACAGGTACAAATTGATCGGCATCTATCTCTACTTCATGATCAAGAATAAGCTGTGAAAAATCGCCCGAAAGATTAAAATAAGAATGCTGTGTAAGGTTTACTATGGTCGTCTTGTCCGTGGTGGCTTCATACAACACATCCAAACTATTGTCAGCATTTAACGTATAGGTAACCGTTGTATTTAAATTCCCCGGAAAGCCTTCTTCCATATCCTTGCTCAAATAACTAAGTTTCACGGAAGCTGAAGACTCATTGACCTGGGTACCTTCCACTGTCCACACCACTTTGTCAAAACCTACCAGTCCTCCATGCAAATTATTCTCGCCATTATTTTTGGCCAACGTATATTCGGTATCATTGAGACTAAACTTGCCTTTTGCAATACGGTTGCCATAACGCCCGATCAAGGCCCCAAAAAAGGGATTGTTCTCTTCATATTGAGCCAAATTGTCGAAACCCAAGACCACATTCTCCTTACGGCCTTCCTTATCCGCAGCTTTTATGGAAGTAATACGGCCGCCATAGGTAATGATAGCAACTTCAATACCCTCTTTATTGGAGAGCGTATATTCCTCTACTTCATCACCAATTTTTGTAACACCATAATCTGCCTTAGAAATGGTAACAGGATTCGACGTTGTTTCATCGTCATTTTTATGATCGGTCTTCATTGTTTTTTCTTTACAGTTAACGTTACACACAATTATGCTAATCAGCACGAATAAATAACTTATTTTAATAATTGGTCTCATAATATATGGTTTGTCATAGGTTGTTTTTAAATAAATGATAATATACCTCATTGGCATTAAGTTGATTTTTAAATTCTCTAATTGTTGTGTTTTTATCTATCACCACTAATTCTATCCCTGCCATATCTGCAAAATCCTCCATAAATTCCGTGGTCAAAGCCTGGCTATAAACTGTATGATGGGCCCCACCAGCAAGTATCCATGCCGTTGCTGCAATTTCCAGATTTGGATTTGCATCCCATAATACCCTTGCCACAGGCAAATTAGGCAATTTCCCCATGGGTTCCACAGCATCAACTTCATTGACCACAAGACGGAACCTGTTACCTAAATCTACCAAGGAAACATTAATGGCCGGACCGGCAGGGGAATTAAACACCAAACGAACGGGGTCTTCCTTACCTCCTATTCCCAACGGATGTATTTCGCAAGAGGGTTTGGCATCTGCGATAGATGGACAAATTTCCAACATATGGGAACCCATGACATATGCCTTTTCTGGAGTAAAATGATACGTATAGTCTTCCATAAAAGAAGTACCGCCCACCAAACCGCTGGCCATTACTTTCAAGGCCCTTAGCAATGCCGATGTTTTCCAATCCCCTTCTCCACCAAAACCATAACCATCTGCCATGAGACGTTGCGTAGCAATACCTGGTAATTGCTTTAGCTCCCCAAGATTTTCAAAGGTATCTGTAAACGCTTTAAAGCCACCTTCATCCAAAAATTTACGAAGGCCCAATTCTATTTTGGCGGCATCGATTAATGATTGTCTTTGAGTTCCTCCCGCTTTTAATTTATCACTTAACTCATAACTCTCTTCATATACTTTCACTAAAGCATCTACCTCATCTTGGGTAAGTGTATTCATATGTTTAACTACATCAGAAGAATCATAGCCATTGACAGAAAAACCAAAACGTAACTGTGCTTCGACCTTGTCACCATCGGTCACGGAAACCTCTCTCATATTATCACCAATACGCGCAACGTTCAGGTTTTGAAACTCATCCCATCCCATGGCTACACGTGCCCAATTGCCCAATTTCTTTTGTATTCTATCTTCTTGCCAATGCCCAACAATAATCTTTCTATTCTTGCGCATACGGGTCATCATATGGCCAAACTCACGGTCACCATGAGCGGATTGGTTCAGGTTCATAAAGTCCATATCTATGGTTTCCCATGGTACTTCAGCATTGAACTGTGTATGCAAATGGCATAAGGGCTTATTCAATACGCTTAAACCTTTGATCCACATTTTCGCCGGGGAAAAGGTATGCATCCAAGTTATGATACCGATACAATTTTTAGTGGAACTTGCCTTAAGACAGATATCCGTTATCTCCATTGGAGATTTTACCGTTGGTTTATAAATAATTTTTACCGGTATTTTGCCCGAAGCATTAAAGCCTTCCACAATTTGTTGGGAGTCTTCAGCTACTTGTCTAAGCGTATCTTCCCCATATAAATCTTGGCTGCCCGTAACAAACCATATTTCCTTGTTAAGCATAATAATTTTTATAAAGTGTTATAGTTATTGACCGTAATAGGCATTTTTACCGTGTTTACGTTCGTAGTGTTTTTTGATCAATGCCTCTTTAAGGCGAGGTGCGTTAGGATTGATTTGAAGGGTCAGGTAGGCCATTTGCGCAACAGTTTCCAATACCTTGCTATTATATACCGCTTTGGCCGCGGATGTTCCCCATGCAAACGGACCATGGTTTCCAATAAGAATCATTTCTACCTCGTTGGGCGATAGATTTCTTTCCTTAAAACAATCTATAATCTGTATACCTGTATTATGTTCATAATTGCCCGCTATAAGCTGGTCGTTCATAGGTTCTGCACAAGGTATATCAACGGTTAAATGATCCGCATGTGTGGTACCGAATATGGGAATATCTTGTTGTGCCTGTGCCCAAGCAACCGAATATGTGGCATGCGTATGGGCTATACCACCAATATGTTTCCAATTTTTATATAAATAAGCATGGGTCTTGGTATCCGATGAAGGTCTCATACCCCCCTCTACAATAGTATTCTCATAATCTAGGATTACAATATCTTCCGGTCTTAATTTTTCGTACGGTACTCCGCTCGGCTTAATTGCAAAAACACCATTATTTCTATCAACAGCACTAACATTACCAAAAGTGTAAATAACTAAGCCTAAATCATTAAGCTCAATATTTGCTTCAAAACATTCCTCTTTTAACGCTTTGTATTTTGAACTCATAATGCTACTTTTTTTTAATGGATGATTCAATGAATTCTCCCAGTTCAGTATACGAATCCATCAAATTACCAAAGGCATCAATGGTATCCTCTTTTGGATAATATTCCGCTTCAAAAGCACTCCCCATATGAGCACTTGCTTCTACCACATTTGAATAGATACCCGATGCAACCGCTGCATAAATAGCGGCACCCAAAGCAGGTGCTTGATCGGAGGCAGCTACTTTTATAGGCATATTCATGACATTTGCTAGGGTTTGCATAATATAGGATGATTTTCTGGCAACCCCACCAATTCCGATGACCGAATCTATTTGAACTCCTTCTTCTTTAAATCGGTCGGCAATTTTTTTGGAACCAAAACAAATGGCGTTTACCAATGCCTTAAATATATGTGGCGCCTTACTCCCTAACGATAAATTTGAAATTGCACTTTTAAGATTTTGGTCTGCATCTGGCGTTCTTCTTCCGTTTATCCAATCTAATGCTGTTGGTATACTTTCAGATAATGGAATAGCTTCGGCCGCGTCGGATAATTTTCTAATGAAGTCATTTTCAATTTCATTTTTCAAATCAGCTTTCTGCTGTTCCGATAAAATATTAGATGTCATTACCAGATTATCAATTGGCCAATCCAATACATTTTTAAACCAAGCCAGTAAATCGCCAAAAGCGGACTGGCCGGCTTCTAATCCTACTAATCCCGGTATGACCGAACCATTGACCTGACCACAAATACCTTTTATAGTTTTACCGTCTATATCCTTGTCCGTAGCCACCATGATATCACAGGTGGATGTACCCATAACGCGAACAAGGGCGTGTTCATTGATTTTAGCACCAACAGCTCCGGAATGTGCATCAAACGTGCCCACTGCGATAATCGTATCTGTTGTTAAACCAAGTTTATCTGCCCATTCTTTACTTAATTGGCCTGCAACCTGATCAGAGGTAAACGTTTCATTATATAGGCGATCTCTCAAATCAGCCAAATAATGGTCTAATTGTTCCAAAAATTCTTTAGGGGGAAGTCCGCCCCAGCTTTCATGCCACATGGCTTTATGTCCTGCGGCACACCTACTGCGTTTGAACGTGGTCAAATCCTTGTCCTCAATTAGCAAATAGGTCATGAGATCACAGTGTTCCATCCAGGTATAGGCATGGTTTTCAACCCCCTTATCTTCCTTGACCACATGCGCAATTTTAGCCCAAAACCATTCTGATGAATAAATACCACCAACGTATTTTGTAAAGTCCTCGCCGCCCCATGTGGCACCAAGTTCATTTATGCGTTCTGCTTCCGTAATAGCGGTATGGTCTTTCCAAAGTACCATCATCGCATTAGGGTTTTCAGTGAAACCATCGACTAAGGCTAACGGAGTACCATCTTTTGTCACCGGAACAGGTGAAGATCCAGTGGTATCGATACAAATTCCTTTTACATCACTTGGATTCACCTTACTTTGGGAAACAACGGCTTTTATAGTGATTTCCAATCCTTCTATATGATCTAAAGGATGCTGCCTAAATTGATTGATCGATGGGTTGCAATATTGCTGTTCTGCCCATCTTTTGTACCAATGGACCTTAGAGGCAATCTCCTCTCCGTTACTTGAATCGATAAGTACGGCCCTAACGGAATCCGAACCATAATCCAAGCCTATTACATAACCTTTCATTAAATACGTACAGTTTTATCTGGGTAAATATAAGGAATACATTTTATAAGTGTCAAGATAACACTTAAATATTTATTTTTTTATTTAAGAAGAATTTTCTTCCAAAACAATATATAAAGTATTGCTACATTGATCATTAACCATGTAAGACTATATCAATATAGCCAAAAATAATTTCAAGGCTTAGTCCAAAAGTGGCATAACACCCTTTAATGTTGGCTTTACTTGATTAATGTGCCCATTGTTATCAAAAGTAAGTTTGTCTATGGACACCTCCCTATGAAAACCGGCAGCCCTACCCATGTCTTTGCCTTTTGGGTGCGTAAATCTATGATACACTAAATACCAATCATCATTACTGGGAACTTGAAGAACGGAATTATGACCAGTAGCTAAAATTTCTAATTCTTTGTCCGCCTCAATAACAATATTATTCTCAGGAATTTCCAATGGTCCGGTTGGGCTCTTTGAAATGGCGTATCGCACTTTATAATTGGGACTTCTGGTATCATCTTCACTCCACATAAAATAATAAGTGCCCTCACGGTAAAATACCTCTGTTCCTTCTCTATATGTCTGATCAGGTGTAATCACTTTTAAGGTATTGTTTTTAAGAGAAACCATGTCATCGTTCAATTCTGCAACCGCCATATACATGTTGCCCCAGTATAAATAGGTTTTCCCACTTTTTGGGTCATTAAAAACATCCGGGTCAATTTCCTGTCCGTTCGTAATCCCTTCGGGCTTTGCATCGATAAGTGGTTTTCCATTATCAATAAAGGGACCTGTAGGATCATCTGATACGGCGACACCAATTTTTTGGGCAGCAGTAAAGTAATAATAATATTTATATTCATCCCCTTCTTTTCGTTCTATAATACACGGCGCCCATGCATTGCGATCTGCCCATGACACATCTTTCTTTAGATCTAGAATAATGCCCTCATCAGTCCAGTCCACCAAATTTGTAGAGGAAAAAGTTTTAAAGTAAGTACCCGACCAATTATTAAAACCATCTGATGTAGGATATATATAATATTTTTTCGTTTTGTTGGAATAGAGCACTTCTGGATCCGCATAATACCCCTTAATTGCAGGATTGTGATCCTTGGATACCATTACTTGGTAGGAGTGTTCACCCTTACCTTCTACCTTCATAATATATTCTACTGGACCATTCCTGAAATCCTGTGGACCAGATGGGGTAATAGTTGACCCCGTAAACGTTGAAAATTGTGGGTCAAAAGAGTTAAGGTCGGTCGTTTCCGTAACGGGTAACCTGATTTCCTTACCTTGCTGGTATACCGCTACATTTTGAGAGATTATATCATTGGACCCTAAGTTGAATAACGGTTTCTCAAATGAAGAGAATGCCGCAACCAAGGTTTTAAGTTCATTGGCCGTAATAGGAAGAACGGAACCATGCCGAGGATGAAAATCCATACTGATTTCCTCATCAATAACTTCAAAATTTTTAAGGTCCTTACTCTTGGTAAATTGGTACCCCTCTTTGGTATAAAGATCATACATTAAAATATACTCTCCAGTATCGTTCAACTTAAAAATACCACTGCCTTCCACTGGATCTTTCTCTAGGTCTACACGGTCATTGCTGACCAACTCATAACCCTCTGTCAATTTATTAGAAATAGCCAATTTTATACCGGGATTACCATCCTCTGCCTTATGGAACAGATGGTATTTGCCATTATGATAAATAATAACTCCATCTATACATGCCTTGTTATTACTATTGGCAGGTGGAAAATACAGTTGTTTAGGCACAGATTCAAAACCCGTAAAATCTTCATTTGCATAAGTGTAATAGATCTTATCTGGTTCATTGCCTTGCTTCATTGAAAAATAGACCATGTATTTTTGTTCCTTTTCATCATATATGGTCTGTGGTGCCCAAACTCTATATACTTCTCCAAACGTGTCCGGAAAAGTTTCGGGAATATTGATATTTGATGAGGTCCAATGAATTAAATCTGTTGATTTCATTAAGGTCATGGCATAATTTTTCCATCCCATTTCCGGCACATATAAGTCTGTGACGACCATATAGAACATTTTGCCGTCATGGGACCTGATAACATGTGGATCGCGTACACCGCCTGTGGCACTTATTTGGGCATTATCCACAATGGGTTCGTTATTGTTCAATGCCCTATAATTGTAACCATCCTCACTAATGGCATATCTTATGGATTCTTCGCCGGGCCCATTACCTACAAAATAAGCGAACAAATATGCGCTAGTTTTTTCGGTCTCTACTAGTTGATTACATGAATTTAAAACATTGCCACTAGGGTAATGGTAAGTATCAACCTTAAGTCTATAAACTTTTGCAATTTGGATTATAGTTAATAAGTGTTTGTTTTACACATGTAAATAAAACGAAGTAATTTTACATGTGCAAGAAAAAATACATTCAAGCACATTATAGTAATAAAGAGTTCAAAATTTATATTGAATTATATAGGATATTACCCAATTTTAACAAAAATTGAATTATTTACATCTAAACTTACTAAATTGCCCTCGCAAAATATTTTAAATGGTTTTAAGTAATTATAGTACAGAGGATAAGGTTCTACTTGCGGTAGATTGTATCATCTTCGGATTTGATAAAGAAGAATTAAAAATATTACTAGTTAAACGAGATTTTGAACCGGAAAAAGGAAAATGGTCCTTAATAGGCGGCTTTCTTACCAAGGAAGAAAATCTTGACCAATCTGCAATAAGAATATTACACCATCTTACAGGATTGAACAATATATACATGGAACAAGTTTATTCTTTTTCCAAAGTAGATAGAGATCCGGCGGAAAGAACCATATCCGTAGCCTATTACGCCTTAATAGATATTGCCACACATGACGAGGAGCTTATAAAACAAAACCCAATTCAATGGTTTAGTTTAAAAGAGGCACCTAAACTTATTTTTGACCATAACAGGATGGTAGAAAAGGCCATAGCCAGATTACGTAGAAGAGCATTGAGCAAACCAATAGGGTTTGAACTTTTACCGGAAAAATTCACCATGCGCCAATTGCAAAAATTATATGAAGCCATACTGGATACCAAATTGGACAAACGTAACTTCATTAATAAATTCAACTCTTTTGATATTTTGATAAAGTTGGACGAGAAGGATATGAGCTCGTCTAAAAAAGGCGCATACCTTTTCCAGTTCGACCAAGAAAAATATAAAAGAAAGGTTGAGGACGGCTTTAATTTTAAAATCTAAAATATCGTTTTAAGAAAATTATCTATTCCCTTTACAGTAGGTTCAAACCAAGGGCTGTAAAGCACAAAGGAATGGGGTGCCGTCTCAAAAGATATAACTTCAGAATAAATACTGTTATTCCGTAATATATTGATATAGTCCTCTCTTCCCGCATGCATGCGCGCTACAGCGCTATTTATGAAAAGTGTTGGCGGGGTTTTTTCGTTCACGTATGTCAATGGTGAAGCTTGTTTCCACAAAATAGGGTTCTCCGCCTTACTGTATCCAAACCAATGTGTTGCCGCAGATGTACGCTTACTATCGTCACCTTCACCACTCTCCTGATGTACAAATGACAAGGTTCCGTCCAAATCTATAATGGCATTCACATGAGAGGAAATTCCGGTATTACAGGCATCGTTTTCAAATAATAGTTTATTGGCGGTCGTTCCAATAAAAGCTGCCAATTCCCCTCCTGCCGAAAAACCGCTTACTACTATTTTCTCAGGATCAATTTGATAGGTATTTGCATTTTTACGGACCCATCGCACTACTGCCTTAAGGTCATATACCGCAGATGGAAAAAGAGCTTCAGTAGATAATCTATACTCTGGAGTTATACTAACATACCCTTTATTGGCCAATTGCTCAGCTAACGGATAATGTTGCATCCTGCTACCAGAACGCCACCCGCCACCATGTATTATAATTACGGCCGGTCTAAGCGTACCAGTGCTGTTCTTAGGTTCAAAGACATCTAGCTTTAACGCCCTGCTCCCTAACGTACAATAGGTAATATCTTCTTTTCTGATTACCGTTTCGAAATTAAATTCCTTGATAATCTTTATGTGCGGATATTTTTTTACATCTTTTGCAAAGGCAGATGCCGTAGTATAGGATGTATCACGTACACCGGTTACCCCTTCAAGGTTTTGCGCAATTAAGCCATTAGAAAAAAATGCAAAAACAGATAAAAGAAAAAGGATTTTTTTATTTAATCTCATGTATAATAGAACTTTTTCAAAATTGGTTGTTGGGTTGGAACTGTATAAATTCTTATCAAAAGTAGGGTTTTTAAAGGCTCATTTTGTAAACGCACCTAACTTGTTCAATGCTTAATAAATTTACTTAAGGGCAAACCTAATGATTTTATTTCTGCAATGGCCAAGCCGGCAACCTCCATTGCCCCTTTTTTAGATAGATGTGTATTATCTATTTTACCATTGGGATAAAAAGGGTGTTCCCCTTTTTGAAAATGTAAATGCAATGATTTTGAACCTTCAACCCCATAACTTGTTTCCAAACGTTCCGTTAGATATTGCAAATCCACAAAAGGAACGTTCATCTCCCGTGCCAGCAACCGTACCTCCATAGGGTACAGACCATGGGTATCTACCAAAGTCCCAAATTCATTGAAATTTCTTCTGACAATGGATGAGAACAATATGGGATATGCCCCCTTTTCCCTTGTCTCCAGCACAAAGCGTTTTAAATTGGCCCTATACGTAGTATGCGGATTGGTATATCTTGTTGAATCCTTGAATTTTTGATCATTATGACCAAACTGAATAAAGACATAATCCCCTGGAAATAGGTTTTTTGAGACGGCATCCCATCTACCTTCAGAAATAAAACTCTTGCTACTACGCCCATTTACGGCCCTGTTAGCCACCTGGATATATTCATTGAAAAATTCCGGCAGCACTTGGGCCCAACCATGTTCAGGATTTTCTAACGGGTTTACCTTATCCGCCATAGTAGAATCGCCAATACAATATATGGTCGTTACCTGTGCTTTACCAGTAAAGGACAGGAGTATAAAAAAAACAAGGAATGGTATACGCATGATGCAATCAATTCTAGACTATTAATTCCATTTAAAGGCAAAATAAGCACAGGGACTCTCAGTGGCATTTCTTATACCGTGTTGTTGTTGAGAATTAGCCAAATAAAAATCGCCTTCCCCTGCCTTATACTCTTTACCATCTATGGTCATTTCCGTTTTTCCGGATAGGATAAGGATAATTTCGGTTTCCTCATGCGCATGTGGCTTATGGCTGGGTCCTTTCTGGTCCAATTGGGTAATGTGCATTTCAAAACGTTCGCACATAGCCGTGGCCCTATCAAAATAAGGAATACCACCACCTCGTTCACTTTTGTTGAAAACCAACGAATCTTTATTAAGCATTAACGACCCACCATTAGCAATACCCCTTTGAATATTCATATTTTTTTTAGATTGATATTGCATTACATAATAGGTAAGATTGGTATCCCCAATATTCTCAATACTGTGCATTTGCTGTGGCATCAATAAAATAACACCACCAGGACCTAGAATTTGTGATTGCCCCTCAATAGTCACCTTCATGGTACCTTCCTTAACAATAATACATTCTTCCTTTGCCTCGTTTGCATGGGGAGGATTTGGTTTTGCACCGGGATATTGCGTAGTGGCATGTATTCTAAAATATTGTAGATGCGACCCAGTACCTTCCAATATTTTTCTGGACTCCCTCATTTCACCCTTTTTCACCGGGTGGTCCTTCCATTTATATACTCCAGATTTAACAGGTTGTAAACCATCCATAACATTAGGTTTTAAATTCACGGTGAACGATAGCAATACCAATGCAAACAATAATACAAGTTTAGTTTTCATATATTAAGTGCTTTATATTTTTACTTGTTGAATTCTACCATTACTTGAACACCACATCAATCTATCTGAAACCACAAGGAATTACCTAGAATGGTTTTTCTTTCATATTCCTTAATCATATTTGGCCCTAATTGATATGACCATTCTACCCGTTGCTTAGGTATATATCCTGGTCCTGTATTATTATATTCCGCATAAAAGGATTGTTCTTCCGCTTCTTTATTGGACCAATTGTCCCATCCTTTAGGAACAATATGGCTCCCCATTTCACAATTTAAAAACACGGTTTTTGCATGGGTTCGCCAAGGGCGCCCTAAATATACCTGCGTTACCTCCTTAGGGGCGGTCAATCTACAGTTCTTAAATACAAAACCGTAAGCAATACCTTTGGGTGTTGATGCCGCCGTTATATAGGAGTTTTTTTTACTATGAATTATACAGTCCTCAAAAAATGCGGTTGCCTGTCCAAAAATAAAATCCGTAGTTCCTTCAATATAGCAATTTTTAAAATATTGTACATAGCCCTCACCTGTAACATAGACCGTGTCCTGATTACCCATGATCCTACAATTTTCAATTTTTACCC
Organism: Maribacter confluentis; assembly: GCF_030505015.1. Lineage (NCBI taxonomy): Bacteria > Pseudomonadati > Bacteroidota > Flavobacteriia > Flavobacteriales > Flavobacteriaceae > Maribacter > Maribacter confluentis. The sequence goes on along the minus strand of NZ_JAUKUC010000001.1, from coordinate 3,308,823 downwards.
TGTTTGCATGTACAGCTAGGGCAATGGCTTGGCCCACTTCGCCTGCGGTATTTTTTAAGGTAACGTTCGTGAGGTAAAAATCGTTTCCTTCTATTGAAAACGTTGGGGTGTGGAACGTACTGTTCCTTCCTAGATTTATTTTATTGAAATGGTCATCAAAGGTAATAATGGTATTTTCCGTGCTTTCACCAATTATACGCATATTGGTATTCCATTCATATACCTTAACCTTTTCATTATATATGCCATTCTTGAGCAGTATTGTAACCGATTTATCAGGAAAACCTTTAGCGGCATTTATGGCGGATTGCAAATCAAAAAAATCGCCCGAACCATCTTTTGCAACGGTCATATTATAAATATCAATCTTGTTTACCTTAGTCCTTTTGATAGTGACATTTTTCTGCCATTGAGAAAATTCATCCAACACTTCCTGAGGTTCATCCGTGTACCAACGGTACCCATTTCTTCGTTCATCGCCTATTTCTGATAACGAATATTTTTTAATTCCGTCCCGATCACAAAAGAATGCCCTATTATCATCTAAATTCATAAATCGGCCCCAAATAGGTTTAACATTGTGTTCTGCAATAACTTTCTTATCGATCACTTTACCATCACTATTATATATTCTTTCTACACGTGTATCGGTAATCTGAGCTTTTTTAAACCAATTACTGGCAGCCGTAACAGAATTGATAATTTCTTCAGAAGGATTTTTAATGGACATTAATAACAACACAATTTTTGCAGATTCCTTACCGCTTAACGAGGGTAGTTCATATGCCCTAGCTTTAGCGGGTGCATAAGTCTCCACATCATGTTGTGCACACCATGCCGTCAAAACCCCATTTTGTTTGTACTGGGTTTTTAAAATGCACTGTACGCCCTTGTCAAACGCATTTTTTGCTGCATTTTTAAGTGCAGCCGATATATTTAAGTGATCATATTTTTGGGTCTCATAGATATCCCTTAGCAAGTTCATAACATTGACCATGGCATCATCATTATATGTTATATGGGTATAATACCCTTTTCTAAGCGGATAAAATTGTGGCCAACCACCATTCTCGTACTGGGCCTGTATCAAGTATTCCAATCCTTTAATAAAAGCTATTCTATATCTTTCATGGTTATGATGCGCATATACTTTGGCCAGAAATATCATTTCTAAAGTAGTAGCGCCGTTATCAATAGTAGCGCCAACATTGTCATTTTTATCAATGTGCAGTTGTACCTTTTCCTTTGCCGTAATATTTTGGGGCTGTTTATTTTTTGGCCAACCGCCAATCTCTTTCTGAAGCAACAATACATTATCCGCCACTTCTAATATCTCTGGAGATGCGTATAGATTTGGTTCGTTTGAATTTACCAGTTCGCCCCACGAATGATCTAAAACCTGACCATGAACAGTTGTACCTGCAATTAATATGAGCATAAAGAGTACTATATTCCTGACCATAATTATTAAATAAATGAAAATTTGATGTTCCTTTTTAATGTTTGAACATTGATAGTTAAAGGGCAATCACCCTTTTTTCCTTATTGCTTGCAAGGCAGGCCTCTATCACTTCAATAACAAGGGCCGCTTCTTCACCGGTTACCGGCAAGGTTTTATCATTTCGTATTGCATCCACTACTCCATCAAAATACTGCATATAGTTACCTGCCAAAGTGGGCACCTTAATTCGGTTTTCATAACCATCAATTTCAGCATGTAAGAGTCCCATTTCATTCTCCGGTTCTATGCCATACCCTTCACCCCCTGGTATTTCACCACGCTGCAGTGCCGCTTCCTGTACGTCTGCCCTAGATTTTACAAAGGAACCTTTTGTACCGTGAAGAGTAAAGCCCGTAGTGACCTCCTTAACGAATAGGCTTGATTTTAGGGTTACCCTAAATGTGTCATAAAACAACCTAACATCAAAATAATCCACCACTTTGGCCCCTGGCCTAAATACCTCCAGATCTGCAAAAACCGCATTTGGCTTGCCAAATAAATGAAGAGCCTGGTCTATTAAATGCGACCCCAAATCATATAGTCCGCCAACGGCTGGCGTATCTACCTCTTTGTGAGCTTTAGGGCTTAAACCAGGGTGGTAGCGATCATAATGAATGTGTGCCTCTACCAGTTGCCCAAGGGAATTGTTTTCCAAAACCTTTTGTACGGTTTTAAAGTCACTGTCATATCTTCTATTATGAAAAACAGATAGTTTTAGATCGTTTTTTTTCGCCAATGCAATTAGCTCATTTGCCTGCTCCGTACTTGCTACAAATGGTTTTTCTACAATGACATGCTTAAATGCCTCCAAGGCTTTTTTGGCATATTCATAATGTGTAACACTTGGCGTATTCACGATCACCAACTCTACCTTATTGTCCGCCAAAAGCTCATCCAACGTTCTAAAGGTGATAATATCAGGATATTTTTTGACTGCCTCATTTTTGATTCGTTCCCAAACCGCATAAAGGTTAAGGTTAGGGTTTTTAGCGGCAAAAGGGGCATGAAAAACATAACCGCTCATACCAAATGAACATAGCGCTACATTAATTGGTTTCATTGTTGGTTTTTTGGTTACTTCTTAATAAATGTACAATAAATCCTATCTCCATGAGATGAATTTTACGATCAGGAATGTGTTGGTCATCCTCATCGTTACCAACAAAATGCAGTATTTAATTCATTTTCAAATACCAATGATCATTTTGTTGGCTATTCTCTTTTCATAATGTTTGAACACGAATATTTTACCTATCCAATTCCAATGCCGCAAACATAAAAGGTCCTGTACCTTTGGGATCGTTTGAACGAATAATCTCGTTGACATAATAATCAAACGAACCATCCCGATACGGATCTCCACCTAAACCTGCTACTCCACAACATTTGTTCAAATTAATGACCCCGTTATCCTCTACCGTGACAAATTGCTCTAAAATACCATCAAACCCTTTTTTTGCATTGACCAGGTAATCAGATGAGATATATCCCTTATTGGCTCCTTTGGCCAAAACATAGGTGAACATACAAGACCCCGTTGCCTCCAGGTAATTACCTTTGCGGTCAGGAAGATCAAGTACTTGCCACCACGTACCCCCTTGATCCTGATATTGAACAATTGCTTCCGCGTATTGTTTTAAATAATTAATGATACGTTCTCGCCCCGGGTGTTCTTCTGGCAAGTAATCTAATATATCTACCATTGCCATACCGTACCAGCCCATTCCGCGCGACCAAAAATGCTGCGATAACCCGGTTTCCTTATTGGCCCATCGTTGTTCTTTGCTTTCGTCCCATCCATGAAAATATAATCCGGTTTTGGGGTCTCTACTGTGTTTTTCAATAAGGTCAAACTGTAAAACAATATGGTCAATTACCTTATTGACCTCATCTTCCTCTAAATATTTTAAAGCATATTTTGCATGGAATGGTTCTGCCATGAACAGACCGTCCAACCACATTTGGTATGGATATCTTTTTTTATGCCAATATCCGCCTTCAGAAGTAGTAGGTTGTCCTTCTAATTGTTTATGAAGGGTATCCATGGCCATTTTAAATCTTGGTTCCGGATTTTTTTCCTGTAACCAGAAAATGGCATCACCGGATTTGATCATATCCAAATTATAGGAAGTAAGGTCATAAGTTACAATGGTACCATCTTCCTTGATCATTCTATTGGCGTAATCATACACATAATCATATAGTTTTTGATTACCCGTTTGTTCATAGACACGTTCTATGGCCTGTAACACCAAACCGTTAGTATAGCTCCATCTAGATTCCTTTTGAAAATCCAGTAATGTTGGATCCGGAAACCTGTGAATTTCCGAAAGTGCCATTTTTTCTGACCATTTGGAATTTTCCGGAACTACCATTTCTTCCGTGGCTTCCTTGTCATTGGCATTTTCTTTCTTTTCTGTCTTACAGTTTAGTAACAACATGGCACACAACAAAAGTGAAGTGACCCTAAAATTGAAATGATTTTTTTTCATAATTGCTGTAGAAATGAATTACTATCTATTTAATGCTAATGCCGCCAGAATAAAAGGACCGGTGCCATGCAGATTATCCGTAACTATTGGCTCACTTATATAATACTCAAAGCTTCCGTCCCTATATGGATTTCCACCTAAGCCGGCACTTTTACAAATGTTATTAATATGAACCTCACCATCTGCCTCTACCTCTACCACTTCTGATAATAGTCCATCAAACGTTTTATGGGCGATTGATTTAAATTTTACAGGCAGATATCCCTTTTCATTACCTTTGGCAAAAGCATAACAGAACATTTCCGAGCCAGAAGCTTCTAGGTAATTCCCTTCCATTTCTCCCTTATCGGTTACTTGATACCATAAACCGGTTGGGTGTTGAAAGGCGAGTAAACTCTGAGAAAGTTGATTTAAGTAATTTATCAAAACACTTCTTTTGGGATGGTTTTCCGGATAGAAATCCAAGACATCTACCAAAGCCATTAAGTACCACCCCATTGATCTAGACCAAAAATTTGGACTTTTACCATCCTTTTTGTTGGCCCAGTCCATTTGTTTACTTTCATCCCAAGCATGGAATAGTAGTCCGGTTTCCTCATCCAAGGTTTGTTTCCATATCAACTCAAATTGATGGGCAATATCGTCCAATCTGTCTCCATCCTCAAAAGTAGTATTATACTGTGCATAAAAAGGTGCCCCCATATATAGACCGTCTAACCACATTTGATTGGGGTAGATTTTTTTATGCCATAAACCATTGGACGATGTTCTAGGGTGATCCTCCAATTGGCTGCGCAATGTTTTCATAGCCTGCAAATACCTTTGATCATTTGTTGTTTTATATAACTTAAACAGTATTTTACCTGCATTGATATTATCAATATTGTAGGAGTCTTTGGTATATCCATGAATAATGCCCGAGGAATCTATTAACGTTTCCCCAAAATCCTGTATATAGTCAAAATATTTGTCTTCCCCGGTTTGTTCAAAAAGACGCTCAAAAGAAGTTAGGAGCAATCCTATTTTATAGTTCCATTTTGGCAAACTATCATTTTCTGTCTTCCATGCCTTTGGATGCCTTTTCATTATTGAGTTTGCAAGGCGTTGTGACCACGGCAAGCTATCGGAAAATTGCTCGTTAGTAGCAATAGCGTTACTATTGTCCGACTTTTTTTCATTTTTACAACTACTTATCATTAGACACAGCATAATTGCCAAAAAGATTTGGTTAACCCTTCTAAACCTTACATTCATTTTCTGTTCATTTTTATTATTGATTTCTATATATAATGATAATCCAAAATAGAAGCGTATAGTGTTTATTTTATTAAAGAGGATAAAAAGGATTTCTCAGTACATTATGTTATCCCAATATTTAAAATAGCGCTTTGTGATATAGACCAACACCTTATAGCACATCATAAAAAGATTCTGTATATAATTAGAATTTACAATGCTGCCAATTCCTTATCTATATAAGCTACAAACTCTTCCTTAGACTGTATACCATTCTTTTCCTTTTCCCAAGCACCCCCAAAATAATATGTAATTGTTGATGCGGTAGGTTTAAAGACCAGTAGGTGATCAAATTCAGATTCCGTAATTTTTTCCACTTCATCCGTGCGATAAAAAATGACCATTCCCAAATTATCTGGAACCAAGGTCTGCTCACCGTAGGTAGCAATATAGCCCCAACCGTTAGCCCCTTCTTTTTGTATTAATTCTATACCATTGAACTTAACAATTCCCGTACTAAATCCCTCTCCTGCTACGGAAGTGGTTAAACTGGCTTTTGTTAAGCGTGAATCTGCCTTGATCATTAACTGCGATGTTAAATTGATCTTTTTCCCAAGGGCGGTCCATCCATAATAATTTATGGTAACACCAGATTCATTATCCCCATTATGTATTTGGGCCGTTGTAGAATCCACTTCTTTAAAATGTACAACAGTCTTTTTGCCATCAAAACGGCCATATGAACCAATACCTAATGATTGGCCTGCCTTTAAAATATCTAGTCCCCATGGGCTATCTTCATGATAGGAGTCATAATTATCCAATCCTACTTTAGACAAAACCATTGTATCTACCTTCTTACCGAAAATGTCAATTGCGTTTCTCCAATCCAGATATAACCTATATCCAACTTTATTACTTTCCCACCCCGGGCCTTCATAGCGTATATAATATGAATGATCGGTCAAACTATCCGGCGCTCTTAGAAACTCCACGTTCTTGAAAGTGAAATTTTCACCTTCATATTTTTTACCCTTCCATTCTCCGCCTTCCTTGATTGATATTTCTGCGTAGGTTTTCCGTACAGCTTCCTCAGCAACAATTTCTGCTTCTGGCGCTTTCTTTTTTTCTTCTTGCTTACAAGAACTGAATACTAGTAGAGCTGTAAAAAACACAACACTTAAACTTTTAACTGTTTTCATATGGTACACTATTTTGTTCTGTTAAATTTAAACAACTTTAAATGAGTATAAACAAAAAGGGACTTAATGAAATTACTTTCATTAAATCCCAATTCAACTAACTCAAAAAACTAACTCTAATATGCTTTTTCCTCACTAGTAAATAGATTAATTATATGCCGGGTTTTGTGGAAAATCATTATTTTGATTTAAATCCAATGCTTGCTGGGGAATTGGCCTCAAAATTTTCAGCGCACCAGCACCATTAAAATCACTCTCATTAACTTGATTATTGTATAAAGAGGTTCGTTCAACTAATTTTCCTGTTCGCTTTAGATCAAACCACCTATGATATTCGCCAAAAAGTTCTCGAGCGCGTTCATCCAATATATAATCGATATCAAATTCACCAATGGTAGCATCTGCTACACCCGCCCTATTTCTTACTGCATTAAGCCTTAATAAACCGGTACTAGCCTGACCGGCTTGAAGGTATGCTTCTGCAGCTACCAAATACGTTTCGGCCAATCTTGATAATATAATATCCCTTGTGCTTGATCTACCACCAAACGCAGTTGTTGGTGAGGGGTCATCAAATTTCTTGACACAAATTACCTCATAATCCAAGGATACCGTATCTGTCCACTCTGAAGAATACTCACCATAGTTATGATATTTAAAACTTGGCGCAAGATTTTTGGTGGCCAAATAATTTGCTTTATCCTCTGGTGTAAACCATTGCGGTTCGTAAAATTCTATCACAGTCAATGAGTTATGCTCTTCTTCTGGAACTCTATAATACGTAAAGTAAGAAGGCCCTGTATAATCATCAGTATCTATATAAAAAATTTCTGTCATAAACGTGCCTTCCCATCTTGCATCATCTTCCGTAAATAAGCTAATTGCAAAATCTGTAGGTGAAGATGAGTAATCACGAGCCGGAGCTTGTCCTTGCACTTCCGAACCACCTAAATATGATCCAAAATATGCATATTGTCTACTTCCCAATCCATCGGGATCCGCACTTATAGAAGCAGCATCAAACTGCACGGAAAAAATAACCTCTTCATTTAAATCATTACCAGGTCTAAAAACTTCACTAAAAGGTAAATTAAGTGCTTCACCACCAATAACTTCATCGGCCAAGGCAGCTGCAGTTGTAAAATCATTTTGCGATCCAAAAGGTTCGTAACCTCTTGTCAAGTAAACTTTGGCCAATAAGTTTTTTGCCGCTCTTTTGTTTACCCTGCCAAAATATGCACCATCACTGGCACCAGCTATAGCATCCTCTAAATCTGATATTATCTGTATATAAACTTCTTCTGCAGTATTCCTATCATATTCTAAAACCGGACTATCTATATAATCCGTAATAGCAACCCCACCATAAGTTTGTACCAATAGGAAGTAAGAAAGCGCTCTTAAAAATTTAACCTCACTAACCAATACTGGAAGTTCTGCAGTTTGCTCGGTAAGCTCAGCATAATAAATAGCCCTATTTGCTAATTGAATAGCAGCATAACATTCGTTATATAAATCTGCCACACCGTCAGAGGTAGAGTTTAGATCCCTATACTCGGTCAAACCCAATGGGCCTTGCCCCCTACCCTTAGAAATTAAATCTGTTCCGCCTTCAAATAAGAAAGGAGAATCACCATAAATATCCCTTAATTTTTCATAATTGGCATTTATTAAAGAATTAAAACCGTCTGGAGTTACATAGAAGGAGTCTGCGGATTCACCGGAAAGGTTTTCCTCTTCTATAAAGTCGCTGCAAGAAACAAATGCAGCCATTATTATTCCTAAAATATATATTTTTTTCATCTTCTTTTATTTTATAGCTTTAAACTTAAACCTAATTGATATGTAATGGAGCTTGGTCTAGCTACATTCTGATCAGCATCTGCCCATTCTGGGTCCCATCCTTCAAAATCCTTATTGGCAAAGACAAATGGGTTTAATACGTTAGCGTAGATTCTAAATCCTTTGATGTTTAGATCGTCAAGAACTTTTTGCCCAAACGAATAGCCTAAAGAAATATTCTTGATTTTCACGAAAGAAGCATCTCTGTAAAATCCGAAATCCGTTCCCCAAAATTGACCTTGACCACGTGGCCTAGGAATCTCATTGGAAGTTTGTACAGGAAGTCCGGCACCGTTTTCAGGAACATAATAACTATCCCAGTCCAAGTGATTACGACCCCTATCATTAGGATCTCCAAAGCTATCATTAAGAAAATCACTTCTGACCAAAACACCTTGAAGCGCTATAGCAGAGACGGTAAAATCAAAATTACCTACCGTTAAATTTGAAGTAATACCACCGATCCAGTCCGGTTGGTTTGATCCAAGAACCACCCTATCGTCATCTGGATCAAAAACACCATCATTATTTATATCCTTAGGTCTAGCCTCACCTTCTTTCATACCGTAAGAAGCAGCCTCTGCAGCCTCACTGGCCTGCCAAACACCGTCAAACACATAATTATAGTGAGGTCTTAAAGCTTCACCTATAAAGAACCCATTTCCTGGATCATCTTGCTCACTTTGGCCATATACGGACTCAAGTGCATTCGTGTTCTTACTGAAGGTGAAATTAGTTTCCCAAGTAACTTTTTCCGTTTGTATATTTCTTGTAACCAAAGAAACCTCTACCCCTTTATTGCTTAGAGACCCAACATTGTTGTTTATACTTCCTGCCCCAGTTTCAATTGGTAAATTTTGCTCGACAATTAAACCATCCGATAGCCTATCATACACATCTACACTACCAAACACCCTGTTTCTGAAAAAGCCGAAATCAAGTCCAAAGTTTAATTCTCTTGTTCGTTCCCATGTCAAGAACCTATTGGCCAATTCATCGGCAACAAAACCATTAGCTGCGGACCCATTAAAATCATAATATGTCTGACTATCTACGGAGTTTAAGGTAGAGTATGGACTTACGTTATCATTACCCGTATACCCAATACTAGCCCTAAGCTTTAAATTATTTATAAAACTATCGTCGTTAAAAAAGTCTTCTTCCGTAATCTTCCAAGCCAAAGCTACCGAAGGGAAATTCTCCCATTTATTACCCTCAGATAATACGGAAGACCCATCCCATCTAATTGAGGCCGTTAATAAATACTTGTTCTTAAATGCATAATTTAAACGTCCGGCGTAGGACATTAAGGTGTTTTTTCTGTAAGCTGAACTCAAATTAAAAGTTGCCTGAGGTCCAGAACCTAAATTATACCATAACGTTTCAAAGGGTTGTCCACTAGAGAATGCATAAGATTCTTCCGTTCTATTGCTGTAAAAACTTTGCAATCCTAAAAAGCCTATGGTGTGGTCCTCGTTAAAGGTCTTGTTTATGTTGAACTGATTATCCCATGTATAATTAAAATTTTCCAACTTGTCCAAGCTTGCCGTATTGGTACCGCCATTAGATTGACCAACATAGGATTCCGCTCCATACGCCTCGCCAATGCGTCTATTCAATAAACCTGCGGAGAATGTTGTCTTAAAAGACAACCAATCCAATGCTTTGTATTCCGCAAATAAATTGGCCAAGGTTCTCCATCTTCTTACCTGTTGTTTGGAATTGGCAATTTCAACCAATGGATTCAAGGTACTTGTTTTGTTGAATGCCCAATCACCATTTGGATATGTTAATTTACCAGGCTGAAAGAATAACTCACCTACCAATTGATTTCCATCTGCATCAATAGCCCAAGGAGAAGCCAACGGACTTAACCTTACAGCATCTCTTGCCGCTTGATCACTACCTAAATCGTTTACTTCATGTGATAGGGTCAAATTAGCTCCAATAGAGAATTTATCATTAATATTATGTGTTGCACCTGCCTTAAACGTGTATTTGTCCAATGCCTCATTTTGCAACAAACCTTCATCTGATTGTAGACCTATAGCTAGATTATACGCTAAACCATTATTTGCGCGTCCATTAACGGCTACATAATTATTTTGAATACTCCCATCACGGTAAACGGCATCTGCCCAATCGAAATTAAATCCGGCATTAGCACGTTTAATTAATTCAGGACTATTATTACCAGCTAAGGCAAAATTATTTTCTGGTGTATCTCCTAAAGGATCGTTTTGGTTCAAGTAAGCTGTTTGATGGTACGCCCACCATTCTTGACCATCCATAAAGTCTGGAAATCTAGCTCTGCGAACTACCCCATAAGAACTTTCAAAAGAAACCGAAACCCCGCCTTTTGCGGTTGCACCTCCTTTTGTAGTCACGATTACCACACCATTAGCACCTCTAGACCCATATATAGCCGCTGAAGAAGCATCTTTTAATACATCTATACGCTCTATATCTTGTGGATTTAAAAAATCAATACCATCTGTGGGCACCCCATCTACTACAAACAAAGGTTGTGCATCGCCACTAAATGAGTTGTTACCCCTTATATTGATATCAAAACCATCTCCAATACGACCCGTGCTGTTGGTAATTACAACACCGGGTAAATTACCTTGAATTCCTTCCAAAGGGTTATTAACGTTTCTTTGTGTGATTTGCTCATTGGATACACTAGTGACAGATCCGGTCAAATCAGCTTTTTTTACAGATCCGTAACCAACAACGACCACTTCATCCAAAGCTTGAGCATCTTCTTCTAAAGTAACATTTAGTTGCGTACGGTTGTTAACGGGAACCTCATTTGCAGCAAAACCAATATAACTAACAACCAATACTGCATTATCTGTTGTTAATGTAATGGAAAAATTTCCATCAAAATCTGTGACCGTACCATTTGAGGTACCTTTTTCAACCACATTTACCCCCGGCAAAGGTTCTTCGGTTGCCGTATCGGTAACTATACCGCTTACGGTAGTTCCTTGTTGGGAAAATGCATTATTACCCATTAAAAGGGTACATAGCAATACTCCCGTAAAAAGCCGAAAATTGACTTTTACTTTTGTAATTTGTTGTTTCATAATAGTAATTAAGTGAGTGAATGATTAAGTTAATTTGTAATTGAGTTCATTTTTATTTCCTTTATATACATAGTTTAAAGTAAAAGCTCCCTAATTCAATCCGCTCCTTTAGGTAATGTCACCCGTCAATATTAAAAGCAAAATCAAGTAGGTAGCATAAGTCGTTTTACCCGATAAAAATTTATTTCTCTCCAAAACCTATTGTTAATTTTTATTGCATTCTTACAAGAAACCATTATCAAAGACATAGCATTTAGTTTATGCTGGGATATACTTAGTGCATTGTAAAAGTTCATTCTCATAATGTATAAAAATTACATTAATAGTGTAATCGATTACGCAATTATAGCAAATAAAAAATATTTTAACAAAAATTTTATATTAAAAATTCAATTTTTAACAATAAAGCATCCGTTAATTTATTTAGTTATCGATTTTAGTTGCTTAATTTGATATATTCACAATATCCTATAATAGCATATATTAAAAGGGATTAAAACAAATTAGGAACAAGTACAATGACCATTTTTAATCAATTTTTAATGACAAAGTCCTGTAATACAATATGTTATTGGATATAAGAAGAAGTAAACCCAATATTAAAAAATACAAACATAAAGTACTTCCATGCCTTTAAGTATTACTATTTTTATTTATTAAAATTTTCGTTTTAGAAGATATAAAACTATTTTAAGTTATTAAATAAACAAAATACCGCTTAAATTAATTAAAATTAGAGCTAACTTTTAGAATTTGCTCAACAAAATGTAATCGATTATATAATCAAACTTAAAATAGATGTCTACTTAAATGAGTCATAAAATTATATATAATGAGAAACTACATATAGAGAAGTTTTATAAAAAAACTTTTATAAAAAAAACAATAAATACGTATTTATTTACACTAAAATCAATTTTAATAGTTTTAAATTATATATACATTTACAAAATAAGATTATCCTAAATTTAATATACTCCCTAAAAATTGTTTTTATTGGCACACAACTAGTTCTATGTTAAATTTAAAAGCATTATGAAATTAATAAGTTTGTTTATTAATTTTTATGAAAATTTTCATTTTATTTACAAAATAGTAGGTGAATTATATTATTCCCTTCTAAGAATTTTATAAAATTGTTTTAATCACATTAATTCTGTCATAGAACTTAGATTAGAAACAATTTTACTGATTTAGCAATAGGCAAAAAGTTATAATCATTAAAAAAGTCTACTTCAATAAATTATTTAAACAAAATTTAGAATTATTCTTAAGAACCTTAAAAAAAGTAATCGATTACATCAACTATTAATCAAAAAGCACATTGTATGGACATACATTTTTAAAAATTTGCTGCTTTTACTTACATGCTTCTGTATGGACATTACTTTACATGCCCAAGACAAGGTGGTTACAGGTACGGTTGCATACGAATATGGCTTTCCTCTTGCGGGAGTATCCGTTGTAAAAAAGAATACTACATTTAGAACATCAACAGATTTTGGTGGTAATTATTGTATATCAGCCCACGTAGGCGAAACATTGGAATTCAGTTTTCTTGGTTACAAAATGAATGAAGTTAAATTAGGCCAAACCTCAACCATTGACATAAATATGAAAAAAGATGTAGGTCTGCTGGATGAAATAGTGGTAATGGGGTATGGCACCTCTGCCAAGCGTGAACTTATGGAATCGCTGGCATCCTTTTCAGGTGGTGAGATTGCTGCGGTACCGGTTACCAATGTGGACCAAGTACTACAGGGTAAGCTTACCGGTGTTAACATAACCACACTGTACGGTAGGCCTAGTGAAGACGTTAAAATACGTGTTCGTGAAAGTGGTTCCGTATTACAGAGCAACGTTCTACTTTATATTGTGGACGGGTTTCAGGTAAACAATATTAGTAATATTTCTAGTAGCCAAATACAGAGTATTGATCTTCTAAAGGATGCTGCACCTACTGCCATTTACGGAGCTAGGGGTGCCAATGGGATCATTACCGTGACCACCAAAAGCGGTAAAGCAGGACAAACAAAGGTTTCTTATGAGGGCTACACGCTGTTCAGTAATATTCTTGAGTACATACCTATAATGAACGGTTATGATTACATCGCCTATAATTGGGCTTATGCAGATGCTATAGGTTCCCAATATATGAATGCATGGGAAAGGCTTTGGTCCATTGAAGATTTTGAGAGTAGTAATACGGTTGGTATTGACAATTATAAGAGTGTTCCCAGTAAGGATTTCACTAAAGAGCTTTATAATGGCGCATTCACACAAAACAACAGTGTAAATTTTATTAGTAGGAATAAAAACACTAAATATTTATTATCTGCAAACCATAATGATCTAGAAGGAAACCAAATACGCTCATTTTATAAGCGAACCAACTTACCGTTTAAGCTGGATCAAAAGTTAGGTACAAAATTAAACCTCAACCTCAATACCCGGTTTGCACAGATAAACCAAGGTAATAACAAGGGTAATTTCACTGCATATTATTTCCGCCAATTGAATTCCGAATATATTTTAGGTGATTCGGATGTCAATAGTAATACCGTCCATGCTGAGCAAAATACGGTTTACCTAGGTAGACCTTTGAGACCATTTGCAAAAACGGTATGGTTAAATTGCAAAATGGATGACCTAATAAAAACAGAAGGATGGTATAATTGGAACAAGCCAAAGGCAGAGCCAACTACTTTTTATGCTGAATTTAATACCACTGGTACTAAAGCTATTAAAACAAGTGTTAGTTGGACAAAAGAACTACAGGAAAGTGATCTTATAACATATTCAAAACAACATGTCTTAAAGGCCATGATAATTGGCTAATCAATTAAATGAATACCTATGAAAAAAATGCGAATACTTTCAACAATTACAATTGCATTAATATGTAGTCTACTTTCTTTCTCTTGTAAAGAACAACCCAAAACAACTGAAAAAGCAGACGTTTTTGCACAGGCAGATTCAATTATTAAAAATATTCAAATTCCACAATTTCCGGATAAAGAATTCAACATAATGGATTTTGGAGCACTTGCGGATGGTAAAACCGATAACACCCAAGCGTTTATAAAAGCTATAGCTGAATGCTCCAATTCTGGAGGCGGCAAGGTCATAGTACCGGCCGGCGCCTTTCTTACTGGACCAATTCACTTAAAAAGCAATGTTAACCTTCATTTAAACGAAGGGGCTACCGTACTGTTCAGTACGGACCAAAAAGCATATTTACCTATGGTCCATACATCGTATGAAGGTGTAGAATTAATGAATTATTCCCCATTGATATATGCCTATAAACAAAAGAATATTGCTATTACCGGTAAAGGTACATTTGACGGACAGGCAGACAATGAAAATTGGTGGCCCTGGTGCGGCAATAATAAATATGGCCATTTAGAAGGTACCCCTCAACAACGTGATGACCATAACTTACCTGCATTACGTAAAATGAACGAAGAACGTACACCGGTAGCAGAAAGAATATTTGGTGAGGGCCATCAGTTACGCCCCACTTTTTTAGAACCTTTTGAATGTGAAAATGTTTTGATACAAGGAGTGACATTTACAAACGCACCTTTTTGGGTTATACACCCTATAAAATCTAATTCAGTAACTGTAAATGGTGTAACTGTTCGTAGTCATGGACCAAATAATGATGGATGCGACCCAGAATACTCTAAAAATGTACATATCGTCAATTGCACCTTTGATACCGGTGACGATTGCATTGCCATTAAATCCGGAAGAAATAATGACGGTAGGCGCGTAAATATCCCCAGTGAAAATATTGTAGTTGAAAATTGTATGATGAAAGATGGCCATGGTGGTGTGGTCATGGGTAGCGAAATTTCTGCTGGCGTTAGAAATGTATTCGTAAGAAATTGTAGTATGGACAGTCCTAATTTAGATAGGGCCATCCGTATAAAAACGAATACCCTACGTGGAGGGTTCGTAGAAAATGTTTTTGTAAGAAATATTAAGGTTGGGCAAGTTAAGGAAGCCGTGTTGCGCATTAATACCTATTACGGTATTTATGCCAATCAAGAAGGTGATTTTAGTCCATCGATAAAAAATATTCATTTAGAAGATATTGAAGTCGAAAATGGTGGTGAATATGGGGTACTAATAAAAGGTAGGAGAGAAAATCCTGTAAAGAACGTCACCTTTACTAATGTGCATATTAAAAATGCCAAGACACCACTTTCTGTTGAAAATTCAGAACCGATACAGTTTACCAATAGTTCCATTAACCGTACAGCATATTAGTAAATATTTAGACCAACATTTTATAATTAAAATTAAATTAAATTTTTTAGCGCATTTAATATCACTGTTCTCACAATCTTTTGCTGTGCACAAAGCAATGAGCCCAATATATCAAGTACTTGGATAGCAGATAATGGAGATGGCACGTTTAAAAATCGTTACTATATGCAGATTATTCAGACCCGGACGTAATCCGCGATGGAAACGATTATTTTATGACCTCACCGAGTTTTAATGCAGCTCCCGGCCTACCAATTCTACATTCAAAAGATATGATTAATTGGGCGCTAGTCAATCATGCATTGCCAATGCTAGCACCCAAGGGTTATGTTGGGAAATGAATCCCATGACGAATCAGATACCATTTCAAATAGATATACCTAGCACATAATCCCTGACCAAATTTCCTCCAGTTGGAGCGTAGATGATACCTTGTTTATCTATCAATGTGATAGTATTACCGTACATAGGAGTATTATTTTTGAAAGTATATACAATTCCAACCGTATTTAAGGTGCATATGGCCTTGGAGGTATTTGGGGTTCCAATTATCGTTCATACCATCATAACCTAATTGCCCACCATGCAAGTAGAAATACAAGAATGCATCTGAGAATTAAGGTTTACCGATTTTAGAAATAATATAGTTTAAAATTGGGGTTAAAAAAGTACCTACGGTGGAGAAAATAAATAAGGGGATAATCCAAAATTTTTCACCTCTACATTTAATTTAGTGGCCAACAGTTAGAAACCGGGACCGTTAACACAACCCGGATAAATATCACCTAGAATTGCCAACCCGTCCATGAGGAAGGAAATATCTGACTTTGGAAAATGGTATGTTACTAAATTTTTATGGAAGGCATTATAAAAGTTAGCAATGATAATTAGAACGGTATATACCGCCCTAAGACGAAGATGAGCATATTCCTTTGATAAAACTATATCGTTCATGACCTGCAATGTCCATTCAATACCGTTAATAAAGCTTTTGCCTTAGTATTAGAAATACAAGGGCATTGTTACGCGAACATGATGGTATAGACTCCCGAATTGTGGAAGAAGTTTTGGTAGATATAACCAACTTTTAAGAGGTATCCTATATAAAAACATACTATCACAGACCTTATCAGTCAAAACGGGAATTATAGATACACATCTTAAGTTTGATTCTCAGTAAATTGTTGATATAACAAGAAAGAACAAAAGAGAGAATTAAGGTTACTATACACGGTGAAGTTTTAGATAGAAATTTTGTCAATACAAAAGGTTATACCATATTAGAAGTCTATTTGAACAGTATAACGAACTAAAAACGAGGACTAGACGAGCCTTAAAAATTTAATTTCTTATTTTAACCTATGTATTTTCAATTTGAAAATAAATGCAATAACAATGGCTTTACTATTTAAAAATATGAATACACGTTATTGTTTTATAGATTTTATACAAAACTTTTGCAAACAATATAAGTAACCACCATAAACCTGATTCAATACTTGATATTTAAATATCTTAGCGAAATAAAATGTCCTTTCAATAGTATCCATAAATACATGGCCATACTTTTGAACGACAATTTTTATATCAAATTTGGATTATTTATCCACCCCTGAAAAGAATGACCAAGAAAACCACTATTTACGATATTGCCAAGAAGCTAAATATCACTGCCGCTACTGTATCCAGGGCCTTAAACAACAACCCTAGAATCAGTAAGAACACAAGAGAGTTGGTGCTTGCAACGGCGGCCAAAATGAACTATAAGCAAAATCGTCTGGCATTGGCACTAAAAAGTGGGAAGAGTAAAAATGTGGGTGTGGTTGTCCCTTACATTAACAGAAACTTCTTTTCATCTGTCATAAGGGGCATTGAAGATGAATTATATCCTAAAGGATATCATGTAATTATCTCTCAGACTCATGAAGATAAAGATAGAGAGCTGAAAATAATTCAAAATCTATTGAACGCACAAGTAGATGGAATTTTATTATCAACATCGTATACCAGTGAAGAAAAAGAAAAGTTAGATAGCGTGTTAAAAAAATCTACACCCTTCATATTTTTTGATCGAAAACCCAACATACCTGATATTAGTTCCGTAACTATTGACGATTATCAAGGGGGCTTCGATGCTACCAAGCATTTAATTGATCAAGGGTGCAAAAAAATTGCTCACTTTTATGTGAGTAATGGACTTGAACTTTATAAAAATCGGTTACAAGGCTATAAAAATGCGTTATTAGAAAACGGTTTAGAATTTAAACCTGAGTACATCATACCATTGAAAAGTGATATTGAGGCTGGTATGGAAGCGGCAAAGGCCTTAATGAAATTACCTGAACCTCCAGATGCTATCTTCTCCTCCACGGATAACGGATTATTGGGTGCGGTTAAATATTTACAGGACCTATCAATTAAAATTCCTGAAGATTTCTGCGTGGTTGGTTTTAGTAATGAACCTTTTACCCAATTCATGAACCCATCCATTAGTTCCGTAGATCAGTCTCCGGTTGAAATGGGTAGAATGGCTGCAAAAGTATTTTTGGAACAAATGGATAACGATCAGTCCATCAAAATCCACAAAAAAGTGGTGCTTCCCATAAAATTGGTAGTTAGAAAATCTTCTAGTAGAAAAAGCTAAACCTATGGTATAGGCTTATAATGAAACGCCTCTTTTCCATGGTATAAAATCATCTTGTCCCAATAGGTCCGCCTTTGCCTCTATGGTACCACTTGCCACATTGATTACAAATTCCAAAATTTCCTCACCCATTTCCTGAATGGATTTTTCACCTCGGATGACAGCGCCCGTATCTATATCGATAATATCCGGCATACGCTCTGCTAGTATTGTATTTGAGGAAACTTTAAGTACCGGCGCAATAGGATTTCCCGTAGGTGTACCCAGACCTGTAGTAAACACGACAATATTTGCTCCTGAACCAACCATACCGGTTGTACTTTCCACATCGTTACCTGGTGTACATAACAAGTTTAACCCAGGTTTGGTAACATATTCCCCATAATCCAATATGGACACAATGGGCGATGTACCCCCCTTTTTGGCCGCGCCCGCGGATTTCATGGCATCGGTTATCAAGCCGTCCTTAATATTCCCTGGTGAAGGGTTCATATCAAAACCAGAACCGGCCGCTTCTGCAGAGGCTTCATAAGCTTTCATGAGATGCATAAAACGTTTTGCATCATCATGGTTTACGCATCTATTCACCAACTCCTGCTCCACTCCACATAGTTCAGGAAATTCAGAAAGAATTGGTGATCCACCAACAGCCGCAAGAATATCAGAAGCATAACCTAGGGCAGGATTGGCGGAAATTCCTGAAAAACCATCAGAACCTCCACATTCCAATCCCATTTTCAATTTTGAAATTGAGGCTGGTTTTCTTTGAATGGCATTAGCTGCTTTTATACCTGCAAAAGAATCTTTAATAGTGGTATTCAGCATCTCATCTACCGTACCCATTTGCTGCTGCTCATAAATTAGAACAGGTTTATCTAAATTGGGGTCGATATCTTTTAATGCATTCTTTAGTAAATCGATTTGCAAATTTTGACAACCAAGGCTCAATACGGTTGCACCGGCAACATTGGGATTTTTTACGTAACCCGCTAAAAGTTTGGCCAATGTTTGTGAATCTTGGCGTATGCCCCCACAACCCCCTTGATGGGTAATAAACTTAACAGTAACATTATCAAAGGTTTCGGTACCGGTTTCCGTTTTTCCATCGTTGAAATCAGCATCTTTTCCGTTGATGAGGTTACGTAGTAATTGTCTTTGTTTACGTTCCCTGCCCATAGAAAGTTCCTTTTCAAAAACCTCTTTGAGCACCTCAATATTTCTATTTTCACAGAAAACCAATGGAAAGAATAACCACACATTTTGTGTACCTACTTGCCCGTCTGGTCTATGATAGCCCATAAAGGTTCTATCTTTCCATTTTGATATATCTGGCGCTTTCCATGTAATCCTCTTGGTCCTTTGGGTTACAACATCACTCTGGTGAACTATATTTTCAGTGGTAAGAACATCGCCCTTTTTTATAGGATATAATGCTTTTCCTACCAGTACCCCATACATAATAATTTGACTGTTCTTCTCTAGATCGGTTATAGCTATTTTATGTTTAGCTTTAGTATTGGACAATAGTATGATTTCCTCCCCATTAAACTGTACACGGTCACCTTGCACCAAGTCTACCAGGGCTACTGCCACATTATCTTCCTCTTGAACTTTAATCAATTTTTTCTGCATGGAGATTTTTTTAGACTAACCTATTTTTGAAAACCTTCTTTAATTCCATATTTCTCTATCATTTCCAATGATTTGGCAACCGCATCCGTTAATCCTTGTACCGTATTCAAATCCTTGCCCCAATATGATTGTTTTGCCAAAACCTGTTTAGCCACGCTCCTAACGTTATCAAACTGCCAAATACTTAACATTTCCGCAACAATTTCCCGATCATCATTGATCGGCAGTTGTTTACCATTGTATGCTCCTTTATAAAAGCGGATCAAGCAAGCAAAAGCAAAAACTGTACGCATTGGTAGTTTACCTTTACGCTGTACGTACTCCAACAAGCTTGGCAATACCCTTACCTTAAACTTGGAAACGGAATTTAGGGCTATACTGGACAATTGGTGTACCACGAACGGATTCCTGAAACGGTCAAAAACTGCGTTGGCAAATGTTTCCAACTCTTCATGTTCCATGTCCAAGGTAGGAATGATTTCCTCAAAGACCAATGATCTTATAAACGGTCCTGTGAAATCTTCATCTACGGTTTCTTTTACGGTTTCATTGCCATACAGCAGTGAAAAAGGAACCATAGCAGTATGTGCGCCATTTAAGATACGAACTTTTCGAGTTCTAAACGGTTGCATATCCTCTACGATTTTAACATCCAAATCTGTTTTATGAAAGGGAAGTTTTTGTCTTAATAACTCATCCCCTTCAATAACCCATAAGAAAAAAGTCTCGGCGCTAACAATCAAATTATCCAAATAGTCCAATTGCTTATTATAATCTTCAATTTGATTGCGAGGATACCCGGGTACTATCCGATCTACCAAAGTATTGTGGAACGAACAACTTTTTAGCAACCAATATTTAAAATCATCGGATAAATTCCATAATGAAATGTAGTCCAGAATAATCTGTTTTAGGGTATCTGAATTATGATTGATCAGTTCACACGGTATGATCGTTAATCCCTTTTCTTCCGCACCATCAAAATATGTAAAACGTTCATATAATAATCTGGTCAATTTTGCCGGAAATGAATTTGGAGGGGTCATATGCATCGTATCCTTTTCTACATACGCTATACCGGCCTCTGTGGTATTGGAAACTATGAATTGCAATTCTTCTTCCTTGGCCAAATCTAAAAATGAGGCAAAATCCTTATATGGATCAATACCTTTAACAATATTGGTGATCAATTCCTTTTCCTCTATTTCCTTACCGTCCTTAATTCCTTTTGTAAATAAGGTATACAGTCCATCTTGATCGTTCAACATTTTCACCATTCCCTTATCAATAGGCTGTACTACGGCAATACCTGCATTAAATCCGGTTTTCTTGTTCAACGTTTGGAACGCGTATTCTACAAAAGCCCTAAGGAAGTTACCCTCCCCAAATTGGACAATCTTTATAGGTAAAGTAGAGGGTTCCCCTGCATTTTTTCTATTTAGTTTCTGCATGATTTTATTTCAGATAGATGATTCTTAAAGATCGAATAGGCTAGGCAACCATAAACTCAATTGAGGTATATAGGTTACCAAGAACAATGCAACGATCATAGCTATAAATAGCGGCAACAATGGTTTAAATACTTTTTCTATGGTGGTTTTGGCCACCCCGACCCCAACAAAGAGCACCGATCCCACGGGGGGAGTACAAAGACCTATACAAAGATTTAGGACCATAATGATTCCAAAATGTACGGGATCAAGTCCTAATTTGGTTACCACAGGTAAAAAGATGGGGGTAAAAATGAGGACAGCCGGTGTCATATCCATGAAAATACCTACAAATAATAACAATAGATTGATAATCAATAGAATTACGATTTTGTTATCACTTAAGCTTAATAGTCCACTACTAATGTCCTGGGGTATGTTCTCATAGGACAATGCCCATGACATACACATAGAAGATCCTATCAATAACATTACAATTGCTGTGGTTGCGGAGGAATCCAGTAGAATTTGCGGAAGGTTCTTAAAATCGATTTCCTTATATACAAAACCGAGTATCAAGCTGTACAACACTGCAATTGCCGAAGCTTCCGTAGCCGTAAAAATTCCGGTAACTATACCGCCAATTACCACTACGAGCATAAATAAACTGGGCATTGCATCGATAAAGGTTTTGCTTACTTCCTTTAACGAACTCCGTTTCCCGATTTTATACTTTTTCTTTTTTGCCCAAAACGCCGCAACGATCATCAAAAATAATCCGGTCATGATACCGGGAATATATCCTGCCAAGAACAAGGCTGCAATAGATGCCCCTCCACTGGCCAGGGAATATACGATAAGCACATTACTTGGTGGAATAATCAATCCCGTTGTGGCCGATGTAATATTTACCGCGGCGCCAAATTCTTTGGAATAACCTTCCTTTTCCATTTCAGGGCCTAAGATACTTCCCATTGCGGAAGCGGAAGCCATTGCCGATCCAGCTATGGCGCCCATTAACATGGCCGCAATGACATTGATAAGTGCCAGTCCGCCCGGCAATGACCCCACCAACGTTTTGGCAAATGCTATAAGCCGGTTTGCAATACCGCCCTTGTTCATAAGCTCTCCCGATAATATAAAGAACGGAATGGCCAAAAGCGCAAAACTATCCAGACCTGTGGCCATACGCTGAGATACAGTGGTAAAAGCAGGCATTGCCGGTATACTTACCAACATAGTCAATAATGAAGAAATGGCAATGCTCCATGCAACCGGTGTACCAATAGCCAGCAGGCAAACAAAACTTATGACCAATACGAGTATAGGAATTTGCTCCATCATAATTCTTTAGTATTTAAATCAGAAATTTTGTAATACATGATCAACAATCCACTTATAGGAATAATAATATAAACCAAAGCCAAGGGTACCTGTAACGCTGGGGATTGCTGTCCTAAAACATAGGATATATATACCAATCTAGACCCCCCTATTACAAATGCAAAAAAGACAAATAGAATAACCAGAATGGTTACAATGGTCTTTAGTTTTTTTTGTGTTCTTTTATTTTGGCGCATGGGCAAAATGTCTATGGCCACATGTAAATTTCTGCCGGAAACATATGCGGCTCCTAAAACACCGATCCATATCATTAAATATCTGGCTAATTCATCGGTAAAGGAACTAGGGTTACCGGTTACGTACCTTGTAAACACCTGCCATAATACGTTAATGACCATTACGGCCATAATTACGATCAATGTTTTGCTTAAAACAGCATCTATTTTACGTCTCATTACTTTATTGGGTTTCTTGAATTTTTTTGATCAAAGGGTATATTTCTGCGTCATCCTTGTAACTTTCATAGATGCCCTGTACTTTTTCGGCAAACAAGGTTTTATTCGGTCTACTGACTACAACACCTGCCTTCTGCACCTCGCGCAATGCCTCTGCCTCTGCTTCTGCCCAAAGAATACGTTGATACTTTACGGACTCTTTCACCGCTTGACTTAACCACATTTGTTCTTGTTGTGACAACTTGTTCCAAACATAGGTGCCTATGAGTAAAACATCTGGCAGCACCGTATGCTCATCCAAGGAATAATATTTACAGACTTCATAATGACGGGAGAGATAAAAACTTGGCGGATTATTCTCGGCACCGTCCACAACCCCCTGTTGTAAGGAAGTATATAACTCTCCCCAAGAAATTGGTGTAGGCGATCCACCTAGGGCCTTAACCATATTTACGGCAGTAACACTTTCCATAACCCTTATTTTCTCCCCTTCAAGGTCTGCAGGTTTTTCTATAGGTTTGTTCATCGTATAGAAACTACGACTACCGGCATCATAATAACCTAAGCCCTTTAGCCAGTATTTTTCACCTTCGTTCAATAACATTTGACCAATAGGTCCGTCTAGGACATTAAAAGAATGTTGTCTATCTCTAAACAAAAACGGTAGACCTAGAACCCTGGTTTTAGGCGCAAAATTTTCAAGTACACCTACGGATACTTTTGTCATGTCCAGACTACCAATTTGTAATAGTTCCAAACATTCCCGCTCCGTACCTAGCTGTTGGCTGGGATAGATCTCCAATTTAAGCCTACCTCCAGAACGCTCCAGTAAATCTTCCCCCATTTTTACCATGGCCTTATGGACAGAGTGACTTACGTCTAATCCATGCCCTAGACGGATTGTTTTTGTTTCATTATCCACACCACATCCAAAAAAGGTTATGGTACATAGTAATAGGGTTAAAATACTTTTGCGTGTCATCATATTAATTTGATCTGATCTTTTTAATAAGTGCCATAGCATCTGCCACTTTTATCTCTAGACCTGCATAATCCTTATTGGCAAGCACATCCTTACTGATCAATTGGGAACCCATACCAACACAGGTTACACCGGCATCAAACCAACCCTTAAGGTTACTTTCCTCTGTGCTTACGCCACCTGTTGGCATAACACTGGTCCAAGGTTGTGGTCCTTTAATTGCCTTTACAAATCCCGGTCCATAGGTAGAGCCCGGAAACAGTTTAATGATTTCGCATCCTAATTCTTCCGCTCTATTGATCTCTGCCAAAGAGCCACATCCTGGTGACCATAATACCTTTCTTCTATTACATGCAATGGCAATATCTTCACGTAAGGAAGGGGTTACTATGAAATTTGCGCCCATCTGCATATAAAAACTTGCGGCGGCGGCATCGGTTATAGAACCAACGCCCATTATCATACCAGGCAATTCTTTAACCGCAAACTTGTTCAATTCTAAAAATACTTCAAAAGCGAAATCGCCCCTTGCCGTAAACTCCATCAATCTAGCCCCGCCATCATAGCATGCTTTCATAACTTTTTTTCCTAGCTCTATGTCCGGATGGTAAAATAAGGGTACCATACCGGTTTCCTTCATTACCGCCGCAACTTCCAATCTTGAATATTGTGCCATCTTATTTTTCTGTACTTTAAAATTGGCCGCTACCTGTACATCTAGTACCGACCAATATTTGTTATTTTTTCTTAACGAGCTACCCTACCAGAGGCATCTCCACCCATTAATTTTTCTACTTCCTCTATGGTGGATAAATTTGCATCTCCTTTGATGGTATGTTTTAAACATGATGCCGCAACCGCAAAATCCAAAGCGTTTTGATCGTCTTCTGGATACTTAAGCAAGCCATAGATCAATCCGCCCATAAACGAATCTCCGCCTCCTACTCTATCCACAATATCAGTAATTTGGTACTGACGCGTTTCGTACATTTTTTCACCATCCCAAAGTACTCCTGCCCATGTATTATGAGAAGCAGATATTGAACCTCTAAGTGTGGTAATTACTTTCTTTGCTTTCGGAAATTTTTTCATCATTTGCTTACATACCGATAAAAAAGCTTCTGCCTTTACATCTGCACCATCCTTATGAACGTCCAGCCCTTCTGGGTGGATACCAAAATGTTTTTCGGCATCTTCCTCATTTCCTAAAATGATATCACAATAGGAAGTAAGTTCTGTCATTATCTTTTCGCGATCGCCACCATACTTCCATAATTTGGCCCGGTAGTTCAAGTCTGTTGATATGGTAATTTCTTTTTTTGCTGCCGCCTTGACCGCTTCTAGGCAAACATCTGCCGCCCCTTGGGAAATTGCCGGTGTAATCCCTGTCCAGTGAAACCATTCCACACCGTCAAAAACATCATCCCAATCAATCATACCGGATTCTATTTCCGCAATTGCGGAATGTGCACGGTCATAGACCACTTTACTACCACGGCTTACTGCACCTGTTTCCAAGAAGTATATCCCCAAACGGTCTCCGCCAAAGACAATTTTACTAGTGCCCACTCCTCTTTTGCGCATTTCCATTAAAGCACATTCACCAATATCATTTTTAGGCAAACGGGTCACAAAATCTACGGGAACCCCATAATTTGCCAATGATACGGCAACATTGGATTCACCTCCGCCATATACTACATCGAACTCATTGGCTTGAGAAAATCTTAAAAATCCAGGAGGTGATAATCTAAGCATGATTTCACCAAAAGTGACTACTTTTTTCATTATTTATTGAATTGTAATTTGATTTAAAAATTGAAATATTCTTTTGCGTTGTTATAACATATATCCTGCACGATACCCCCAACCAGGTCAAAATCCTTTGGCAGTTCGCCGTTTTGCATTTCCTGACCAAAAAGGTTGCATAATACCCTTCTAAAATATTCATGCCTAGGATAGGACAAAAAGCTTCTGGAATCTGTGAGCATACCAATGAAACAGCTAATCAGTCCCATGTTTGAAAGGGCGTTTATCTGCTTGGTCATTCCATCCTTTTGATCCAAAAACCACCAACCTGATCCAAATTGCATTTTTCCTTTTACCTTACCGTCATTGAAATTACCGATCATTGTGGCCAACACTTCATTATCGGCTGGGTTTAAATTGTATAAAATTGTCTTTGCAAGGTGATCACTGGCATCTAATCTATTTAAAAACTTGGACAAAGTGGCTGCCTGCGCATAATCCCCAATGGAATCCCAACCTGTATCAGGACCTAGAATACGGTTCATTCTAGCATTGTTGTTCCTTAAGGCTCCTAAATGAAACTGTTGAATCCAATTGCGCTGATGGTACTGCTTGCACAAGAACAGTAAAATAGCGGTTTGGAACTTTTCATCATCCTCTAGGCTCAACTCCTTTTTATTTCTTCTCTTTTGAAATATTGATTCAATTTCCGTTTCCGTAAATTCACGATAGGGAACATAGCTTAAGCCATGATCGGACAACTTGCAGCCATACTGATCAAAATAATCCAAACGTAAGCTCAATGCATCACAAAGCGACTTAAAGGAATCTATGGAAACGCCGCTCACGCCCGATAATTTATCTAGATATTCCAAATAAGTACCTGTGGTTATCAAAATGGCCTTATCCGGCCTAAAGGCCGTACTTACCTTAACGTCAAAATTGCTGTTGGCAATCTGTACATGATGGTCCAAACTATCAATGGGGTCTTCTGTAGTACAAATGACCTCAACATTCATTTTATTGATCAGGTTTTGGCATGTAAATGCCTTAGTTTGAAGTTTGACAGTAGCCTCATCATAAATAGCGTTTGCCGTATTTGGATTTAGGAGCGTGTTGATATCAAAGTACCTTTGCAATTCCAAATGAGTCCAGTGATACAAAGGGTTTCTTAAGGTATAGGGAACCGTTTTGGCCCACTGTATAAATTTTTCCTTATCCGGTGCGTTTCCGGTAATATATTTTTCATCTATACCGAAAGTCCTCATAGCACGCCATTTGTAATGATCACCATTGATCCAAATTTTGGTAAGGTTTTCAAAACTTCTGTTGGATGCTATTTCATTGGGGGGTAAATGGCAATGATAATCTATGATTGGCATAGGAGCCGCAAACTCATGATAAAGTCTTTGAGAAAATTTATTTTCCAAAAGAAAATCATCATTGATAAACGTAGTGTTGACTGAAGCCGAAGTACTCATTAATTTTCATTTGATGGTTTACCAATGGTGGCCAAAATACCACCGTCAACATATATAATTTGTCCGTTCACAAAATCACTTGACTTTGAAGCCAGAAAAACTGCCGTTCCCGCTAAATCCTGTGGGTCTCCCCATCTTGCGGCAGGAGTTCTATTAATAATAAATTCATTGAAAGGATGCCCATCAACCCGAATAGGGGCTGTTTGCGATGTTGCAAAATAACCCGGTCCAATACCGTTTACCTGAACATTATGTTTGGCCCATTCCGTGGCAAGATTGCGGGTCAGCATTTTTAATCCTCCTTTGGCGGCCGCATACGCGGACACACTATTTCTCCCCAACTCGCTCATCATGGAACAGATATTGATGATTTTTCCCCCTCCGTTATTGATCATCCTGTTCCCGATCAATTGCGACATTATAAATGCCCCTACGAGGTCAACCTCAATTACACGTCTAAAATCGTCAACTGGCATAGTAGTGGCAAGTTCACGTTTTATAATACCCGCATTGTTCACCAAAATATCGATCTCACCACCTTCGGCAACTATTTCCTCTACTTTTTTAGCTGCCAATTTATCATCTGTAATATCAAATATATAGCCAGAGGCCTTATATCCCTTTTCTTTATATGCCAACAGCGCATCATTCATTTTGGCGGGCGTGGTCCCCGTAATGACCAGTTCCGCACCGGCATTGGCAAGTCCTTCCGCCATTGCCATACCCAAACCATGGGTACCTCCTGTAATCAACGCACGTTTTCCCGTTAGATCAAACATATTCATTATTATCTTAATTCGTTAGGCGCACAGACATCCATATCCCCATAATCCAAATTTTCTCCGGCCATACCCCATACAAAGGAATATGCACAGGTACCAGAGCCAGAGTGAATGGACCATTCCGGAGAAAGCACCGCTTGGTTACTTTCCATAAATATATGCCTAGTGTGCTGTGGTTCTCCCATGAAATGACAAACGGTCTGGCCTTCTTCCACATCAAAATAGAAATATGCTTCCATTCTTCTATTGTGCGTATGCGCAGGCATCGTGTTCCAAACATTGCCCGGCAAAAGTTCGGTAAGTCCCATCTGTAATTGGCAAGTTTGCACAATACTATTTACGATCAATTTGTTCAATATTCGCTTATTTGCATATTTCTCATCTCCCAACTGGATAACTTCTGCCTCGTTTGCCCCAACTTTTTTGGTAGGAAAACTTTTATGTGCAGGAGCGGAATTGATATAAAATAGAGGTTGTTCTCCATCTACAGCTTCGAAGATGACATCCTTGGCACCTTGACCCACATATAACGCTTCTTTTTTGGAAAGTTCGTAAGATGTGCCATCGACCGTAATTTTGCCTTTTCCACCCACATTGACCACGCCAAGTTCCCTACGATCTAAAAAATTCTCAGATTTTAAATAAGGTATCGTTTCTAACTTCACAGATGTATTTACCGGCATAACGCCACCTACAATATATCTATCATACATGGAATACGTAAGTTGTACACTATCCTTTACAAATAGTTTTGGTATTAGAAATTCCTTTCTTAGTTCATCTGTACCATATGCTCTACTATCAACAGGATGAGCAGCATATCTAAATTCATAATTAGTCATATTATTATTTTATGCAATCGATTACACGAATATAATGGATTTTAAAGAATCGACAACTATTTAATCTTAAAAATATATTTAATCTTAAAAATTATGCTTGATTCTAACTATAATTTAATTTATAGTTACATATTACTAAAAATACTGGTCTACGCACAAAAAACAATAAAAATGAAACAAAAAAAGCTTGGGAGAAATTTAAAAAATCTTGGAATTAGGTCATTTGTAATTTATTTAGCCTCATTTTAGTTAAATTGTTCACAAATACTATTATCTAATTGCCCTATAAGTATATACAATTGACAAAGAATTGCGTAATTTGAATATTATGTTAACTTTGAAAAAAAAGCAGCAAATGGAGTTACTTGAAAAAGCTCAAGAGTTTATAGGTCGGAAAATGAGTAATATGTCTACTAGTGACCGAGTAGAAGCGTCAAGAGAGGCAAAATCACTTATTTTAAGTATTAATGAAATATATAAGGAAACTAAGGACCCTAATTTAATGGAGGTCATGAAAGAAGTTACCGTTAAAAAGAAAAAGATTGAGAAGAGATTGAATGGTGTGCCTTTGGTATAATTTAAATTCATTATCTATTTTAATTTAAAAGACCCCTTCATCTAAAGGGGTCTTTTAAATTATATAGTATTCGCAAACCTATTTTGGGAATATGTAAAAAGCTTTTTACATATACGATCTAAACAATTTCCGCACTTAGTCCCGCTTGTAACAATCTTGAACATTGTGGCTTTAATTCTTCAAACTCGCCAGTTTTTACGGTACATTTTCCTTTATAATGAACTATTAATGAACATTGCTCCGCTTGTTCCGGTGAATGCTCACATACAGAAATCAGAGTATTGATTACATGATCAAAAGTATTGACCTCATCATTAAAAAGAACGATTTCATTTTGCTGAACCGTTTCTTCTTCTAAAAGTAGTTCTTCGGAAATTTCTTCTTTTATGCTCATCTCAATAAAATTAATACAGTCTAATTTACATATTTTGCTGCAACCCAATTATTCCGTTCAATATTTTTTACAAATTTTAACGAATTAATTTTACATTTTTCCGTAATCATATCCAAATCTTCGGTATAAAATCCACTTAAGAGTAAAATACCATCCTTATTCAAAGCCTTGGAATATGCCGGTATGTCTGCCAACAAAATATTTCTATTAATATTTGCGATTATTAAGTCGTAAGATTTTCCGGAAACTAACGAGACATCACCTTCGTACACCTGGACGTTATCTATTTGATTACGCGCTACGTTTTCCTTTGCATTTACATAACACCAATTATCAATATCTACGGCATCAACATGAGCAGCGCCCCTTAAGGCCGCTAAAATTGCCAGAACACCTGTTCCACTTCCCATATCCAAAACAACTTTACCTTCCAAATTCAATTGAAGTATATGCTGTAACATCATGTGGGTAGTTTCATGATGCCCGGTACCAAAACTCATTTTTGGTTCTATAACGATATCATATTCTACCCCGCTCATAGTTTCATGAAAAGGAGCCCTTATCATACATCTATCATCAACTACAATTGGCTGAAAATTCTGTTCCCAGGTAGCGTTCCAATTTTCCTGCTCTATTTCCTTGAACGCATAATCGATTTCAAAATTTGGATTGGAAAGAATGTCGATATCGTTCAAAATATCCATAGACCAATCTTCCTTTTGGATATAGGCCAAAATTGCGTCTTCCTCTTCTACAAAACTCTCAAAACCAGCTTCACCCAATTGGGCGATAAGAATATCTGAAGCTGGTTCTGGAGGTTGCACCGTAAAACGGTACTCTATATATATCATATTGTTGCTCATGCCTACATGTAGCGAATTTTCCAATTAAATTGCGTTGATGATGGCCACAAAATCATCGGCCACCAATGAAGCGCCACCAATTAGACCACCGTCAACATCTGGCTTAGAGAATATTTCCTCGGCATTACCCGGTTTAACACTACCTCCGTACAAAATAGTGACATTTGTAGCTATGGTGCTATCAAAGGCCTCTGCTATGGTCTTACGGATAAAAGCATGCATTTCCTGCGCCTGTTCAGGAGAAGCGGTTTCTCCTGTGCCTATGGCCCAAACTGGCTCGTAGGCCAAGATAATATTTGTCCAAGCAGAAGGCTCTAAATTAAATAGAACGTTTTTTAACTGGCTTTCTACCAATTTAAAATGATTGCCCGATTTACGATCCTCCAATTCTTCACCAAAACAGAACATAACCCGCATTCCCTTTTGCAGTGCGGTTATTACTTTCTTTCTCAATATTTCATCGCTCTCCATAAAATATGCCCTTCTTTCAGAATGGCCTATAATTACAGTATCCACACCTATATTCAATAACATATCTGCTGAAATTTCCCCAGTAAACGCACCGCTTTCCGCATAATGCATATTCTGTGCAATAGCTTCTATCTTAGAACCGTCAAGAGCACGGACGGCACTTGATAGATTTACATAAGTAGGTGCTACCATAACTTCTGCATTGGTATCAGGTAATTTAGCGGACAATTCTGCCAAAAGGGCTTCCGTTTCCGCTAAATTTTTATTCATTTTCCAGTTTCCAGCTACTATTTTTGCTCTCATTTTTATTATTTCTAATTATATTAATTCGCTTTATATCGTCAATTGAATTTTAACTGTTCCAAATCGTTGTAATGAACCTTTTGCATAATGGTGCCTTTCTCCAATACCAATACACCCGGGTTAGACCTCACAATTGTTTTTAGAGTAGTCTCGTCCGTAAAATAAAAGTCGAAGCCCAAATTAAATTCCTTAACCAAAATATTGGTTTGATCAGGTCCCGAAGCAGACATCCCTATAACTTTATATCCGGAATTTAAAGCTTTGTCCATAACCTTTTTTACATCGTTAAAAACCGTTAGGTTGGATTTTCTTAAATCATAGGCTATCACCATAACCAATTTAGGTTCTTGAAGTAAAGTGCCCGCAAAATCCTCCCCATCTTGCTCAATTGTAAAATCATGTACGGGAGGTTCGTAACCTGCTTGAATTTCCTCTGTTTCAACACTTATAAACTCACCATCAACGGTAGGGTAGTCTCCATTGGAAATATGAATTTCTTCCTTTCCGTTAACATTAAATTTCCATCTATACTCAAACAATGCCTTGGGGGCATCTTCCGGAACGGACATTCCTTCTTCTATGTTCTTACCAATTTCATAAGGCCTAAAGTCAATTACAGGTAAATGATTCAACACATAATATACATATCCTACACAAGCTATAAGGGCCGCAACCATTACCGTTGATGTAGTTTTTGTATTTACCAATGGGGTGATGTATTTTCTTTCGGCATAAATGATCAGTATTAAAACCAGTAACACCACATCTTTTGTAAACGACTCCCATGGCGTCAGTTTTATGGCATCGCCAAAGCAACCACAATCCGTCACCTTATTAAAATAGGCCGAATAAAAAGTAAGGAACGTAAAGAAAACGATCATGGCCAATAATGTCCATAGCGTAAACTTGCGTTTATAACCAAGAATTAACATTACACCCACCATGACCTCTATTACGACCACGGCTATGGATATAGCCAGTGCAAAAGGCATTAGAAAAGGCAGGTCGAGAACGCCTTGGCTAAAATATTCTTCCAATTTAAATGAAAAACCAACGGGATCGTTCAATTTAATAAATCCACTGATGATAAATAAAATACCAACAAATATGCGTACAACTCCTACCAAATATTTCATTGTCCTTGTTTTATTTTTCCAATCCTAAGTGAATAAGTGCAAATACTGCATAGTTGATCATATCCTGATAGTTGGCATCAATGCCCTCACTTACCAGGGTTTCTCCCTTATTGTCCTCAATCTGTTTTACGCGTAACAGTTTTTGCAGAATGAGGTCCGTTAATGAACTCACCCGCATGTCTCTCCAAGCCTCTCCGTAATCATGATTTTTGTTCAACATGAGTTCCTTAGTAATCTGAATATGTTTAGAATATAAAGCAACCGCTTTTTCCGTATCCAAATCTGGCTGGTCCGCAACCCCTAGCTCTAACTGAATGAGTGCCATTACCGCATAATTGATAATCCCGATAAATTCTGATCGCTCACCTTCATCTACCTTACGGACGTCATTTTCTTGAAGGCTTCGTATACGTTGTGCTTTTATGAAGATTTGATCAGTTAAGGACGGCAATCTTAAAATTCGCCATGCACTACCATAATCTGACATCTTTTTCTGGTACAGATTCATACAAACCTGAATTACCTCATCGTATTCCTTTGCCGTGTCTAGCATGTATTTCTATCTAATTTGTGTAAATTTCGCTTAAATATTTGTAACCATCAAGATTGATGGTTTAAACTTGGAAAATGCCACAAATTCCTATTAAATATTGATATGACGATAAATTGCAAGGGTAATATAATTTCGCTGGAACAACCTAGGATAATGGGTATATTGAACGTAACCCCAGATTCTTTTTTTGATGGCGGAAAATACCAAGATCAGCATAGTATTTTAAACCAAGTTGAAAAAATGCTCACCGACGGAGCAACCTTTATAGATGTTGGCGCCTATAGCACAAG
This sequence comes from Maribacter confluentis, assembly GCF_030505015.1. Lineage (NCBI taxonomy): Bacteria > Pseudomonadati > Bacteroidota > Flavobacteriia > Flavobacteriales > Flavobacteriaceae > Maribacter > Maribacter confluentis. Next base: position 3,275,252 of record NZ_JAUKUC010000001.1, on the reverse strand, counting down.
ACCTGGAGCCGCAGAAGTAGATGAAGTAACAGAAATGCAACGCATAGTCCCGATCATAGATTTGATCTTACATAAATTTCCAGATACCTTGATATCCGTAGATACGTTTAGAAGTACTATAGCAAAAACTTGTATTGACCATGGTGCGGCTATGATCAATGATATCTCCGCAGGAATGCAGGATAACAATATGCTAAAAACGGTGGCTCGCTTAAATATACCCTACATTATGATGCATATGCGGGGAACTCCTCAAAATATGCAACAACAGACAGACTATAGGGACCTGTTAAAAGAGATGCTTGTTTTCTTTTCCGAACGTCTAGGTGTAGCAAAATCATTAGGTATTAAAGATGTCATCATTGATCCAGGTTTTGGTTTCGCCAAAAATAGGTTACAAAATTTTGATCTTTTAAAGCAAATGGAACTATTACAGATGACGGACAGACCCATTTTAGCAGGTATAAGCAGAAAATCAATGATCTACAAAACATTACAGACCCAGCCAGATAATGCATTGAACGGTACTACTGCACTACATATGGTATGTCTGCAAAAGGGTGCCAATATCTTACGGGTACATGATGTTAGGGAAGCTTGGGAATGTATAAAGTTATATGAACAATTAAATGCCTAAGTTTATATTAAATTCTTGCAATCTATTTTCTTAATTTTACTAAAACGGTACGGATTGGATTTTTTAAATTTTATTGACTTTAAGATTACCGATGTCCTGGACATCATTTTTGTTGCCGTGCTACTCTATTATATCTACAAGCTGGTTAGAGGCTCCGTGGCCATCAACATTTTTATAGGAATTGTAATTGTCTGGGCTTTCTGGAAACTGACGGAATTATTGGATATGCAGATGATCAGCAGTATGGTTGGCGCCTTCATGCAGGTAGGGTTAATTGCCTTGATCATAGTATTTCAACAAGAAATAAGAAAATTTTTATTGATGATCGGTTCCACCAATTTTGCCAATAAAAGAAATTTTGTAAAACATTTTAAGTTTCTAAAACAAGAAGGTATATCTACCGATACCGATGTAGACTCCATACTTAAAGCTTGCGAAAAAATGGCAAGTTCCAAAACCGGCGCAATAATAGTTATTGAACGTAGCAATTCCCTTGAATTTATAAAATCTACGGGAGATCGTATGAATATAGAAATCAATCAGCCCATTTTGGAAAGTATTTTTTACAAGAACAGTACGTTACATGATGGTGCTGCTGTAATTTCCGGTAATTTTGTTGTGGCCACTAGAGTTATATTACCTGTTTCCAATGAACGCAATATTCCCCTACGCTTTGGATTACGACATAGGGCCGCCGTGGGTATTAGTGAAAAAACCGATGCCCTGTGCTTGGTAGTCAGTGAGGAGACCGGATTGATTTCCTATATAAAAAATGGTGAATTTGTAACCTATGATTCCATCACCCAGTTGGGTACCATGCTTAAACAGGATTTAATTTAAGGAACTAGCCTGTTCTATAATTAATATCCTATAATTCTACGCCACTTCCTCCGCTAAAAATTGTGCTTCATATAGATTACTGTAATACCCCTTCTTTTTAAGGAGTTCCTTATGGGTTCCCGTTTCTACGATATTACCTGCATCCATAACAATGATCTTGTCCGCTTTTTTAATGGTGGCCAAACGGTGTGCTATTACAATGGAAGTTCTACCTTCTGTAATTTTATCGGTAGCCAATTGAATCAACTGCTCGCTGTAGGTATCTACGGAAGATGTGGCTTCATCCAAAATCAAGATACTGGGATTACTTACATAAGCACGTAAAAAAGCGATCAACTGACGCTGTCCACTTGAAAGCATTGTTCCCCTTTCTTTTACATTATATTGATATCCGCCCGGTAAACTGGAAATAAACTCATCTACACCAATAGCTTTGGCGGCCATTTCAATATCCGACACACTTATGGCAGGGTTTTTCAAGGAAATATTATTGGCAATGGTATCCGCAAACAAAAAGACATCTTGCAATACAATTGCAATGTGGGAACGTAATGATGCAAGGTTGTAATCCTTAATATCAATACCATCAATAGCAATGGTACCGGAATTAATTTCATAAAAACGGTTCAATAAATTGATGATCGTACTCTTACCGGCTCCAGTAGCCCCTACAATGGCAATGGTTTCCCCGGCCTTTACCTCAAATGAAATTCCGTGCAGTACTTCTTCATCCTCCAAATACCCAAAACTAACGTTATCAAATTTAATGTCACCTTTTACCTGTTCCCTTTCAATTGTACCCAAATCCTGTATATGGCTATCCGTATCCAAAATTTTAAACACCCTATTTGCGGCCACCATACCCATTTGTAAGGTGTTAAATTTATCCGCTATTTGTCGTAATGGCCTAAACAATAAATCTATGAGCATAATAAATGCAAATACCGTACCTGCAATATCCGTAGATATATTCGCCACATTTTGCAAACCGCCATACCAAACGATCAAGCCAACGGTAATGGAAGAGACAATTTCAGCAATGGGAAAGAAAATAGAATTGTACCATACCGTCTTTAACCACGCCTTTTTATGTTTTTCATTGATTTGCCTAAACTTATCACTTTCTATTTTTTCCCTAGTAAACAACTGCACTATCTTCATGCCCGTTATACGTTCCTGAACAAAAGAGTTCAAGTTGGATACTTCTGCCCTAACTTCGGTAAAGGCAACCTTCATTGCTTTTTGGAACAATCTGGTTGCATATAGAATAATGGGCAGTAATGAAAATACAATGAGAGACAGTTTCCAATTAATGATAATCATTACCACCGCCGCCACCGCCATTTTTAATAGATCGGCCACAATAACAAAAAAACCTTGACTGAAAATTTCGCCAATACGTTGCATATCTGCCACCGCCCTGGTCACCAAAACGCCCAATGAAGAATTGTCAAAATACTTCATTTTAAAACCAAGCATTTTTTTAAAAAGGTCTATACGCACATCTTTAATAACAGATTCCCCCAACCAATTGGCATAATAATTAAAGGCTAACTGACTAATGACCTGTCCTATCAATACTGCCAACATGGCAATGATTAAATAGAGTAACATTTGCTCGTTGCCCTGTTTAATGGCATCATCAATAATTTTCTTGACGATCAAAGGGGTAAGCACCGCAAATCCAGATAATAAAATGGCCGCAAGGGCAACCCCATAAAACGTAATCTTGTACGGTTGGGTATAGGCCATTAAGCGTTTAAAAAGACGAGTGTCAAATGCTTTGCCAGAATCCTTATCCATTCTTTAAAATAGTATTGGGGTATACAATAGAGGTCAAATATAATCCTTTTGCGGGTACAGAAACCCCGGCCATGGACCTATCCTTACTTTTTAATATGGTATTAACATAGTCCGGATCATATTTACCAACACCCACATTGATCAATGTTCCTACAATTGCGCGTACCATATTACGTAAAAATCGGTCTGCCGTTATGGTAAAGATAAGATGGTCTTGATCCTGCTTCCAATTGGCGAGTGTAAGGTCGCAAATATTCGTAAATACATCAGTATTGGATTTAGAAAAGCATTCAAAATCCTTTTTACCGATCAATAACGAGGCTGCCTTGTTCATTTTACTTACATCTAAATCCTTTCTTACAAAATGGGCCGTATCGCTGAAAAATGGATTCTTAGTTTTTGTGATTTGATATTCGTAGGTTCTGGACCGGGCGTTGAACCGCGCATGGGCATCATCATTAACTCGTAATATTTGTTTTACGGCAATATCTTCCGGTAGCAGAGAATTTAATCTAAAAATAAAATCAGGTATGTGCTTTAATTCTTCAATATCAAAATGGGCATACATTTCCTTGGCATGGACACCGGCATCTGTCCTACCCGCTCCCGTAAGAGCAATTGGCTGATTTAATATGGTTGCCATGGACTTTTCAAGAACTTCTTGCACCGTTATGGCATTGGGTTGATTTTGCCAGCCGTGATATGCTTTTCCAAAGTATGAAAATTGAATGAAAAATCTCAAAAGGATGTGGTAATTTTGTATTTCGCAAAGGTATTAAAAAGGATACGTTTTATAACACCCTTGAACAACTCCTTTATATTTGGCCGTGTGTATAAAATACCATGAACCTCTCAATAATAATTGTAATGACCAAAATTTTATTGCTTTCGGACACCCATTCCTATATGGACCAAGCCATTCTTAAACATGCTCAATGGGCGGACGAGGTTTGGCATGCAGGCGATATTGGGTCACTAAAGGTTACGGACGCCATTAGAAATATAAAGCCTTTAAGGGCAGTTCACGGAAATATTGATGATCATATCATCCAAAAAGAATTTCCTGAGAACAATAGGTTTTTTTGTGAGAATGTTGATGTATGGATTACCCATATTGGAGGTTACCCGCCTAAATACAATATGAGGACCCGTGATATTATAAAAGAAAATCCGCCAAAACTATTTATAAGCGGCCATTCTCATATACTCAAGGTCATGTGGGATAAAAAATTAGGTACATTACATATGAATCCTGGCGCATGTGGCAAACACGGATTTCATCAGGTACGTACCATGCTACGTTTTATTATAGACAAGGAAGAAATTAAGGATTTAGAAATTATAGAATTAGGCAAACGCTAATCTTAAATGCACAAAATCAACAAAATGTTTTGTGACCAATGATTAGTTCAATAAAATAAAAAACCCGGAAACTACCCCGGGTTTTACGCACTAATACTACTAAGATGTTAGGTTTAACGCAAACGATCAACAGATTTTACAAGATCTTCATCCTTCTTTATGGCCCTATTTGCAAGAGCTAAAAAAACGATAGAAAATACTGGAATCAGCATCCCAATACCCTTCTCAGAAACCGAAGCTTCTCCGGATAAGTTTAGTGATCGGTAAACAAAAAATCCTAATAAAATAACGTTCAATATCATGTTCAGCCTGTTAATAACAAACTGATTTTTTCTATTTTTAAAACTTACTAAAGACCATATCGCCAAAACGGCACCGGCATAGAAAGCTATGGAAATAATCATATCATTATTGGCGAAAACCTCTGTGCCATCTATATCTACCCAAAGATTTAGAAAAAAAGGCAATACACCTGTAAGAATGGCGACAATTAATAAAAAAACACTCTGTATTCTCTGAATCATAAATTTATTACCACATTACAGTGCAAAAATACAGGTCTTTTCAAAATTTATGACTCTTTTATTCAAAATAATTTGTAATATTGCTTCGTTATCATGTTATAACGCCTACCAAGAAGGAAAACATTCCTTGAGATTACCCTTAATATAATATACTTCTTACAATACAAATTACTTATAATTTATTCGACTATTTAATGTTTGAGATTTCAGATTTAAAATCAAAAAAGCTACCTGAGCTTCAGGAAATAGCTAAAGGACTTAAAGTTCCAAAATTCAAAACTTTAAAAAAATTAGATTTAGTCTACCAGATTCTGGACTTACAAGCTGCCAACCCCAAAGTCGCCGCGGCAATAGCTCCCGCTAAGACAGAAACAAAAGAAGACAGCCCATCATCTGAAGAAAAACCTAAGTCCAAGCCAAAACCAAGGCCAAGACCACGTGTTTCAAAAGATGCAACCAAAGAATCTAATACCAACACAAGAGAAGAATCCACCAAGAGCGAGGATATTGCGGAAAAGAGTTCCAAGGAAAGTACGGAAACTCCAAAGCCTAGGCCCAGACCACGACCTAAAGCTTCCAATTCAAGCAATAACAAAAAGGATTATCAGAAAAATTCTTCTCAAAACAACCAGAACAAAAAACCAAATCCTAGGGTTCAACACGACAAAAGCAATTTTGACAAAGACCTTAAGAATAGATATAAAGAGCCAGAATACGAATTTGATTCTATAATAGCTAGTGAAGGTGTTTTGGATATTATGCAGGACGGCTACGGATTTTTACGTTCCTCTGATTACAATTACCTTTCTTCACCCGATGATATTTATGTTTCCCAGTCACAGATAAGACTTTTTGGATTAAAAACAGGGGATACGGTATTGGGCAATGTAAGGCCTCCAAAAGAAGGTGAAAAATATTTTCCATTGATAAAGGTCAACAAAATCAATGGTATTGATCCCCAAATAGTTCGTGACCGTGTGTCCTTTGAGCATTTGACCCCTTTATTTCCACAAGAGAAATTTAATTTAGCAGAGCGCCAAAGTACCATATCCACAAGGATTATAGATTTGTTCTCTCCAATTGGAAAAGGGCAGAGAGGTATGATCGTGTCGCAACCAAAATCTGGTAAGACCATGCTATTAAAGGATATAGCCAATGGTATCGCCGCCAATCACCCAGAAGTTTACCAGATAATATTATTGATCGATGAACGTCCTGAAGAGGTTACGGACATGCAACGTAATGTTCGTGGGGAAGTAGTCGCCTCTACGTTTGACAAGGAACCTACAGAACATGTACGCGTTGCCAATATTGTATTGGAAAAAGCCAAGCGATTGGTAGAGTGCGGTCATGATGTAGTTATCCTTCTTGATTCCATAACACGTTTGGCCAGAGCTTATAACACGGTGCAGCCAGCGTCAGGTAAGGTATTAAGTGGTGGTGTGGATGCCAATGCGTTGCACAAACCTAAACGATTCTTTGGTGCAGCACGTAATATTGAGGGAGGCGGATCACTTTCGATCATTGCTACGGCATTAACAGAGACCGGTTCAAAAATGGACGAGGTAATCTTTGAGGAGTTTAAAGGTACCGGCAACATGGAACTTCAATTGGATCGTAAAATTGCCAATAGAAGAATCTTCCCTGCTATTGACCTTACCTCATCAAGTACACGAAGAGATGATATGTTACTGGATGAAAATACTTTGCAACGTATGTGGATAATGCGTAAATACCTTGCAGATATGAATCCGGTAGAGGCAATGGAGTTTATTGAACAGCGTTTTAAACAAACCAAGAACAATGAAGAGTTCCTTATGACCATGAATCAGTAATTGATAAAAATTAACAAAAAGCCCGATTTCAAATGAAATCGGGCTTTTTTTATTCTTTAAATAACACATACTTGACCCCTGGCAAATCGTTATCACTACTATTTTTTTATATCTTTAACATAATAATAAAAGAACCCTCCCCCAGTCTTTTAACAATTTTCTCATTAATAACCTTAATTCCCGGAAAATGAAAAGACCAAATTCCATTGCTACACTAATGTTATGTTCATTATTAATATTAAGTATAGTAAGTTGCAACCAAGAACCAAAAAAAGAAAAACCAGTTCCTCCAGTAGTAGAGGCTCCCGCCAATATCATTTCTTTGGATGAGGCAAATGTCATTTATGACAATTATACAAAACACAGAGTAACACTTATTGAACCATACGAGCAACAAAGAGAACAAGATGAAGACTTTACAGCCGGAAGATTTGTGGATTTCGATTATGAGACTATTAAGCAATACATAGCATACATAGATCAAGAAGCGAAAGATGCGGGAGTTAATAAAGTAACTAAATTAAGATTATATTTTGCCAACTACCCCAACTCCGATAAATTTCCTAATGGCAAAAAAGTAATCCACAAAAGACAGAACTCAATTTTTATGGTTCCAACCTTGGATAAGGGCGGGATTAATTATGGATTTTTTATTGGAAGTAACGGCAAGGCAGAATTGATAAAGGATTGGAAAGATTCTAGCACAGACGGAATTGGTGTACATATAGGCCAAACACAAAAAGCCCATGCAGGTATAATGCCCACCTTTACCTTAAACTCAAATTTACAGGACAGTAAAAGTTTAGCTTTAAATTTTGGCCAAGGTGGTCCGCCGCCAAAAACAGATTTCTAATTTAGCTTATGCATATCACATATGTCTTTCATTAAGGATAATTATTATATGCTGGTATATGCGATAACATTATTTGTGTCGCTAGCTTCATATAGAAAATATTACGATACTGTTTTAAAATACTTTCCAATTATTATTGCCTATACTTTCTTTAATGAAGTATTAGGCTATTTGGTACGTACCTATGATGAAATTTCCTTCTTTCAAAATGTGCAATACAGTAATTTCAACGATGTAATTTATAATATATACGCCTTAATTTTCTTTGCATTTTTTTATCGAGTCTATTGGCAGCTCATACATAACAAGCGTTATAAAAAGTATATATTTTCATTCTTCTTTATTTTTTTGATTGCATACATTGTCAGCACCTTTTTTCAAAATCCGCTAGAGACCAATTTATATTATGCATTGGCCATTAGTTCATGGTTATTGGTCATTTGCATAGTCTTATATTTTAAGGACAAAAAGGAATTGGATGAAGATATTTACCAAGCACATAACCTTATGTTCTGGGTTAGCTTGGCCCTATTCATATTTTATTCCATTTTTCCAGTTATATACGTCATAGGCTACACTCAATATGAGATTTGGGTTAAATATGATTTGCGCTCCTTACTAAATGTATTAATAGTTATAATGTACACTTTATTCATTTTCGGTTTTTTAAAAAGCAGAAAATTGGCATTTAGATAATCATTAATAAATAATCATAGTTACCCTAGCGCTAAAAGATATTGGAATACCTTATAAATAATTACTTTATCCTTTTTTATGCACTGGCCTTAGTATTGTCCATTGGCACATATAAACACTATTACAATTCCATACTAAAGTATTTACCTATACTTTTCACCTACACTTTGTTAACAGAATTATTTGGTATGATCATTCGTGATATTGATGATATTCAAATTATATACAAAAAAGAATACTATAACTACAATACGCCAATTTTCAACATATTTGATATCATCTTCTATCTTTATTTTCTGTACATCTACTACAAACTATCCACAAATACTGTACATAAAAAAATAATCAAATATGGAGGTATGGCATTTTTACTTGCCTGTATTATTAATTTATGGATACAAGATTTTTATACAGAACCACAAGCTTTGGCAATTATTATTGGGTCGTTACTACTTATATTTGGGGCACTAACTTATTTGATGGAATTAAATTCCAAGATTCCAAGAACACAACGTTATACTACACTACTCTTTTGGGTAAGTACAGGATTACTAATCTTCTACAGCTGCTATCCTATAACCATGTATCTACTTTCGTTTAAATATGACATATATATTCAACTTGGTCTAACCAATTTGCATTACGCTTCTATTGCGGCAATGTATACTTGCTTCATCATAGGTTTTATATCCATGAAAAGAGTCACACCCAGGTACGGTTGGTAGAATTAACTTTATATAGGTTACCAACGCTAACCGCACATTATTATAATGGTTGTAAATAAAAAAAGCCTTCCTAAAAAAGGAAGGCTTTTTATACTATTAAAATACGGTATTATAAAGCAGCTACATGCTTAGCTAGTTTACTTTTTAAGTTGGCCGCCTTATTATCATGGATAATATTACGCTTAGCCAAACGATCGATCATACCAACAACAGTAGGAAACAAGGTTTCAGCAGCCTTTTTATCCTCCTCTGCACGTAATTTTCTCAATGCGTTACGCATTGTCTTGTGCTGATATTTGTTACGTAAACGTACTGCTTCGTTTCTTCTGATTCTCTTTAACGCTGACTTGTGATTTGCCATTTTATCTCTTAATTTGTTTATAGGATTTATTAAAATCCTGAAAATGTTTTTTTAGTAGTCCGTAGGGGAATCGAACCCCTGTTACCAGGATGAAAACCTGGCGTCCTAACCCCTAGACGAACGGACCATAATCTTAAACTTGAACTTAAAAATAGCAATTAAAGAACTAAATCCAAAAATGCTTAGTAGTCCGTAGGGGAATCGAACCCCTGTTACCAGGATGAAAACCTGGCGTCCTAACCCCTAGACGAACGGACCATACTTTGTGCAATTGCGGATGCAAAAATACAAATATTTTTTACTATCACAACACCTGAATATTATTTTTTAAAAAAATTAATATGCTTTAGCAAATAACACCCTTTTATTAGATGGTTTGCCGCTTACCATACATACCCCATCCTCAGCAACGGCATCAATTGGAATACACCTAATAGTGGCTTTTGTTTCATTTTTGACACGTTCCTCGGTTTCCTTGGTACCGTCCCAATGGGCAGAAATGAAACCACCTTTTTCTTTTAAAACTTTTTTAAACTCATCGTAAGAATCAACTTTTGTAATGTGCCCAGTGCGAAAATCCAGTGCTTTTTGATAAAGGTTTTTCTGTATATCATCAAGCAAGAACACTATTTTATCCACAACATCTACCGCCATTACCGTTTCTTTCTCCAAGGTATCTCTACGTGCCACCTCAAATGTACCATTTTCAAGATCTCTTGGTCCTACCGCTAATCTTACCGGTACACCTCTTAATTCATATTCGTTGAATTTAAACCCAGGTTTATGGGTATCCCTATTATCAAATTTAACCGAAATTCCTTTTGCCCTCAACTCCTTAACCAAAGGCATAACTTTTTCGGAAATTAGGTCAAGTTGGTCAAGACCTTTATAAATTGGAACGATCACAACTTGTATCGGGGCCAATTTTGGAGGAATTACCAAGCCGTTATCATCGCTATGCGTCATGATCAAAGCCCCCATTAATCTAGTGGACACCCCCCAAGAGGTAGCCCAAACATATTCTTTACCACCTTCTTTGGTCGCAAACTTAACGTCAAAGGCCTTTGCAAAATTTTGACCTAAAAAATGTGATGTTCCCGCCTGTAAAGCCTTGCCGTCTTGCATTAAAGCCTCTATGCAATATGTTTCCAAGGCTCCTGCAAAACGTTCACTTTCTGTCTTCGTCCCCTTAATAACGGGAACGGCCATATGGTTCTCGGCAAAATCCGCATATACGTTCATCATCTGTTCGGCTTCGGCAATAGCCTCTTGCTCCGTAGCATGTGCAGTATGCCCCTCTTGCCATAAAAACTCTGATGTTCTAAGAAACAACCTGGTTCGCATTTCCCAACGCACAACATTTGCCCACTGATTTATTAACAACGGCAAATCCCTATAGCTTTGAATCCATTTTCTATAAGTATCCCAAATAATGGTTTCAGATGTTGGTCTTACGATCAACTCCTCCTCTAATTTTGCTTCAGGATCTACGACAACACCACTTCCATCATCCGCATTTTTAAGCCTATAATGGGTAACTACCGCACATTCTTTAGCAAAACCTTCCACATGGCTAGCTTCCCTACTAAAATAGGATTTAGGAATGAACAAAGGAAAATAAGCATTTTCATGACCTGTCTCCTTAAACATTTTATCCAAGCCTGCTTGCATTTTTTCCCAAATACCATAACCGTATGGTTTTATTACCATACACCCCCTAACGCCGGAGTTTTCGGCAAGGTCTGCCTTAACTACTAATTCGTTATACCATTTGGAATAATCCTCACTTCTCTTAGTCAAATTTTTACTCATTATCTGGAGTTTGGCACAAATTTTGTGAATATTATAATATAATAATTGGGTAAAACTAGTTATTTTTAATATGTTCAACAATATAATTTTGATCCGATGATATATTCAATACCCCACAACAAAATTCGCAACTTAACAATGCTGCTAACCATGGCCATCGTAGCAGCTTCATGCGGATCGTATGAACAGGCCTCTTATTATGACAATGATGGCATTTATTCTGATAATGCTCCTAGAATGGTAGAAAAAAGACCAGCTCAGACTCAAAATCAGGAAGAAAACACCTATAGTGCTTATTTTGGGGAAAAAGCATCCCAATACGATGAAATATTGGATAGTGAGATTTTTACAGATATTGATTCCTATTCATCCAATACGGATACCCTAAATATAGAAGATGGGCAATTAACGGATTATTATTCAACTGAAAATGACTATCAAGGTTATGGAGGTTGGGGAGATAACGCCACTAGTGTTAGCATAAATTTTTATGATAACGGATGGAACAATTGGGGTGTGGCCGGCTTTGGTTGGGCAAGTCCACTTTGGGGATGGAATTACGGTTATGGACCTTATTATGGCTATGGATGGTATAGTCCATGGGGATGGAACCGTTGGAATACTTGGAATTATGGCGGTTTCGGTTATCGCGGTTTTGGTTTTGGCTATGCCGGTTTTGGTTTTGGCTGGAACTATCCTTATTATAATTATGGATATGGATATGGAAATAGGTATTATAACCGCAATAACAGATTTGTAAACAGAAGTTATGCCTATAATAATACAAGGAGGGGTAATTATACTAGATCGAACAATACTAATAGCGCAACTGCCTTAAGAGGTAGGTCTAACGTGAATACCAGAGGGGATTCCCCCAGATATAGGACCACAACTTCAAGGACCGCTACCGCCCGTAATTCTGCCAATACACGTAGTTCAAGAACGTATTCAGGAACTACCACTACTAGGAGAACCGTAGGTGTGGACCAAAATAGGGCATATAGGACCAGTAGAAGTACAAGGGCCGTACCAAGGTATAGTTCCTCAAGAAATACAAATACAAGTAGCAGATATTATAATGGCACAACTAGGTCCAGTAGTAGAATAGCTACCCCAAAAACATCGTCCTACAGAAGTAGCGGAAACAGTTACTCTACAGGCAGGTCTACCAATAGTACGTTTCGTAGTTCAGGAAATAGCAGTTCAAGAAGTTCTGGTACAATGAGAAGTTCAAGTGGCAGCAGTTCAAGAAGTTCCGGATCCATGAGAAGTTCAAGTGGTAGTAGCTCTCGTTCTTCAGGTTCTTCATCTTCCAGCAGAAGTGGCGGAAGAAGAAATTAAATACACGTATCCTTAAATTTAAAAAGATTGTATGAAAAGATATATCACTTTCATAACCATATTGTTATGCGCAGTTGGTAATGCACAAAATATTATTGAAGCCTTGCGCTATAGCAATGAAAATCTTCAGGGCACAGCTAGATTTCAAGCTATGGGTGGAGCCTTTGGAGCACTTGGCGGCGATTTATCCGCATTGAATATTAACCCTGCCGGTTCCGCCGTATTCAATAATAGTTTGTTTACCATTTCAGGTTCTTCCTATAATGTCGATAATGAAACCAACTATTTTGGTACAACTATTGGTACGAAAACCAATAATTTGGAATTAAATCAAATTGGGGGAACGTTCGTATTTAGAAGTACCGATCAAAATTCTGACTGGCAAAAATTTTCATTGGCCTTTAATTATGATGTGGTCAATAATTTTGATAATGAATTTAGGGCATCAGGCAATACGACCCAAGGTATTGATAATTACTTTTTAAGTTATGCACAGGGCACCCCTTTCGGCTCAATTCTTTTGCAGGATGGTGAATTTTTGGAAGAGGCCTATCTCGATATAGGTGCCAGACAAGGATTTAGGGACCAACAAGCTTTTTTAGGTTATTATGGAGGTATTTTGGACCCATTGGTAGACGATGACGCCAATACAGATTACGTTAGTAATACATCATATAGCTCAGTTAATCAAGATTTTATTAGAAGAACTACAGGATACAACAGTAAATTTACGTTGAACATGGGGTCTCAGTTTAAAGAAAATATTTACATGGGAGCTTCTTTGAACTTTCACAATATTCTATATACTAAATATGATCAGTTTACAGAAAGTGGTTATGATGGTAATTCGGAAATTCAAAATACAACTTTTGACAATTATTTAAATACCGAAGGAAACGGTTTTTCATTTAGCCTAGGTGCCATAGCAAAACTAAATGATTACTTACGAATGGGAGCAAGTTATCAATCTCCTACTTGGTATCGTTTAAACGAAGATTTTTCGCAACGAATAAATTCCGATCTAGCAGATTCTGATATCAATTTTATCAATTTCAATATAATTAATGTGTTTGAAACATATACCGTTAAAACCCCTAGCAAGTTAACCGGTAGTTTGGCCATGGTTTTTGCTAAAAATGGATTATTGAGTTTTGATTATGGTTTTCAGGATTTTTCCAATACTGAGCTTCGTCCTGCCAATGACCCAAGTTTTCAGACCGTAAACGACCAAATTTCTAATGAATTGGGTACAGTTTCCACATTTAGGTTAGGTGGTGAGTATCGTATAGAACAGGTTAGCTTACGTGCGGGATATAGATTTGAACAAAGTCCGTACACCAATGGCAATACCGTAGGTGATTTAAATGCAATTTCTGGTGGTGTAGGTTATAATTTTGGAGGTAGTAGATTGGACTTTGCCTTAAGTCGTTCTCAGCAAGATGTAGACGAGCGCTTTTTCGATGCCGGATTAACTACCCCCGCAAACATAGACAGGATTAACACCAATGCAACATTAAGTTATACCATTAATTTTTAATTTTCTTTAAGGGTATATTAAATAATAAAGGGTCGTCAATTATGACGACCCTTTATTATTTATCTTTTTAACGTAAAATGGGTTTTCCTGGTTTTGGCGACGAGAAGGCCATCATCTGTTTCTCCAAATTCAAACCTAAACCAATAATCCGTAGCAGGCATGGGCCTACCATTAAAAGTTCCGTCCCAACCCCCGTCAGCACCTAGTTGCTTTAACAACTTTCCATACCGGTCAAAAACAAATACTACCGGGTTTGTCAAGGTTTCAATTCCTTTAATATTCCAATCATCATTGACACCATCCCCATTGGGAGTGAAAAATTTAGGATAGCCTACAATTAAAAATTCCAAAGGTTCCGTAATGCCACAGCCATTTTTATCATTGATAATAACGGTGTTAAGGCCTGGTGGCACGTTCAAAAATATGGCCTCATCCTGAAATTCCCCATTATTTATAGCAAATTCATAATCCCCGTTTCCAGTAACTATAAATTCTATATTGTTTTGATCCGGTTCTATGGATAAATTGGTATCCAAGATTTCTACCCTATCTAATATGGGTGTGCCAAAAAACGTTATAAGCACACCACTGTCATCACTATATGAGGATGGTCCGCCTGAGGAAGGGTCTGCATATACCGTGGCGAAATAACGCCCTGAATTTGGACTCACCACCACCAGCTCCGCCTGAAATTCACCGGAACCCATGAGAACATCATCCACTATACCGTCATCTTCATAATCTACGGACCATTCCACATTTTGGATAGCTGCACCAGCAGGGGAATTTAATGCGCTAAGGGTAATGTCATCATCCCCTTCGCATGCTACAATGTCCAATCCTAAAAATTCATCGCGTAACGTACAATCCAATGCGGTATCTTGGTTAGCATTAACGGAGCTTCCGGTAAACGTTAGCATAAAAGGTTCCGGATCACCGGTAAAATTATCAGCAAAATTATTGATCAATATGTAGTAGATCTCTCCCGGCTGTACATCTAGATACTCATCATATGTATTTTGACTACCTGTCAATGAAGGTTCTCCCTCCTGGCCATTTTCAGGATTTACCCCTAAACCGGTAAAACGTGTATCATTGACCTCATAATTACAACGAATAGGTTCTGCAGTACCACTGCTTATATCCCCACAATCTACATCCGGACCAAATACGGCAAAATCCCATTCTGCAGTAGGGGTACCACTTCCATTGGTAGGCAAAGCTTCTATATCAAAGCCTACTTGCCCTCCCGTTCCTGCCCTAAACACAAACCAAGAAGTATTATGTTCAATATTGGCAGAAGTAAGACTACCTTTTTCCAAACAACCTGTTTGACGTATAATTTCCGGGTCAAAATCATCAACATCTCCCGTGCCTTCCGCTATACCCATTATGGGTTGATCTGCACACACAGGAATGGCAGTTCTACAATCTGCAGAATTTTGGGCAGCTACATGTGTTACAAAAAAAAGTAAACAAAATATAGAACCTATGAATGTTCTCATAAATAGTGTGGCTATTAATCTACGTAACGTATATAATAACTACACATGCCATTATTTAGTATTCTACATCGAATAATATGACCTTTAATCGATAAAATACACCTTTAGTAGTAAATTTAGAGGGTTAGCGCTTTAATGTAAAATGGTTGTTGATATAAGCCGCATGGGTAGTTTGGCCAAGCGAATCTGTGTAGAATAATTTAAACCAGTAATCGGATTCAGGCAATAGTACACCATTAAAAGAGCCGTCCCAACCATTTGAATTTTTATGCAGTTGATGCAGTAATTTTCCATATCGATCATAGATGCTGATAATAGGATTGTCCAAAATATCCAGTCCGGCTACATGCCATGTATCATTTACTCCATCCGCATTAGGGGTAAAGAACTTTGGAAATCCCAGGACCACTATTTTTTTGGAATCGCTACCGCATCCGTTCAAATCAATTACCGTTATGGTATGCTCTCCTGGAAAAAGGTCATTAAAAGTGGCACTTTCCTGTGGTTCCTCACCATCCAATTGATAGGCAAGATTTCCGTCGGTCTCTACATATACCCTTACCGTATTTGCCAAATCGTCCTCATATTCAATACTAATATCAGTAATAACTGGAGGTTTGGAGAAAACAACCTCTATAGATTTAACCGTTACACATTGTAATGCGTTCGCCGCATTGGTAACGGATAAGGTATAAACCCCACTCTGATCCACAGTTATCATAGATGAAGTTTCACCCGTACTCCATTCATACGTATAATTTGGATCTGGCGTTTCTTCCCCAATTGTAGCAACAGGAGCCTCACCGCATTCGTATATTCTTGTAGGAAAATCAAGTTCCGGCAATGCCACACTATTAATTTCAAAAGATTCCGAAACATCAAAACAATTACCGTTTTCCAAAGATGTGGTTCTTACATATATGGTTTCCGTTAATTCAGAAGGCACATAGCTTTTAGGCAATGGATCAATACCATCAATGGCATCCTCAACAGAAGAATAGTAAGTAACACGAAATTCAAAAGTACTTTGGTCCCCCAACGCTTCCTCGTCCTTTAATGTTAAATCAATGGCCGTACCATCAAGACAGGCCGTACTATCCGCAACCTCATATGTAACGGGCGAAGGCGCGTAAGCTACTTGAGTCTCGCTAATCAAATTATTGCCCAGAGGCCTTATTACAAGTACTCTGTACATTGCAGAAACCGCCACGGAAAGTTGTGCCCCATTTTCATTTGGTATACGCTGATAACCTGTTCCCAAATCTATATACCACTCATAACCCAATGCATTATCCGTAGTTGCATCAAGTACTACGTTCTCGTTATCGCACGCTATAATCGGTGGCCCCAATAAATTATCAATGATATCACAATCTAATGCACTATTAGGAAATTCCACAAAAATGCTTCCCGAAAATTGAATGGAAAATCCAGAATTATTATTGCTATAATTATTGATCAATAAATAATAATCCTGTCCGGGTTCAACCTCTAACCAATCTTCATATTGTATATTATCCGCACCTGTGGGGTCTACCCCCACTCCAATAAAATCTCTATTGTCCGAATTATCGAAATAATTACATCTTACAGGCTCACCTAAATCATTACAATCTGTAGTATTATACAAAGCAAAATCCCAATCTTCGTTGGAGTCATGTCCAATATTAAAGCCTAATTGACCAGATTCCCCTGTTCTAAAGCGGTACCATGCGGAATTGGTTTCTATTGTCCCTGATGCTTGTGTAAAACAACCTGAAACGGAGGCCCCATTGAAATCATCTATACCATAACCATTGGTCCCGGCATTGATCGGAGTATTGTAACAAATAGGTATAGCATTGATACAATCTGGAGCAACTTGAGAGAAACAAGTTAACATACCAAATAAACTGAGGAAAAGAATGGCTAAACCACGCTGGGTCATAAGGCAAAATAGATTTGGTTTTTAAAAGTAACCCCTAGCTTGCTTTGTCACCAATTATTGTTGTGTAATCCCCCTATTTAGTTATAAAGTGACACTTATTGTATATCTTTACGGCTTGAATTGAGCGGGAACAAAAAGTACGAATGGTCAAGTTGCCCAAATCAATTGTCAACATTAAAAAACAGGGTTTTAACCTATTGGTAATAAATGTCACAAAGTATATGAACGTACAAAAAGGTGTCCTATATCGTTAATTCATATCGCTTTACCATGGCATATTTTACAAATAACAGCAATGCGTTCAAAACTATCGGCGATAATCTGGTATGGATAAATTTTACAAAAACTCTTAACACTCATTTTAAACGCACATAATTTCATGCAGTTGTACGAAAATCAAGAAATTAAGGTTCACAATTCACTTACTGGAAAAAAAGAAATTTTCACTCCGATCAATAAAGGACATATAGGCATGTATGTATGCGGCCCTACAGTTTACAGCAATGTGCATTTGGGAAATTGCAGAACCTTTATGTCATTTGATATGATTTTTAGGTACTTTAAACATCTTGGATATAAAGTACGGTATGTCCGCAACATAACTGATGCCGGTCACCTTGTAGATGATGCTGAGGATGGTGAAGACAAAATTGCTAAAAAGGCCAGGTTGGAGAAACTTGAGCCTATGGAAGTAGTACAGCGCTATACGGTGGATTTTCATAATATTTTGGAAAAGTTTAATTTTTTACCCCCTAGTATTGAGCCTACAGCTACCGGCCATATCATAGAACAAATAGAGATTATAAAGGATATCCTTAACAAAGGATATGCCTATGAGACGAATGGGTCCGTTTATTTTGATGTCGCCAAGTTTAACACTGATCATGAATATGGCAAGCTAAGCGGTAGAAAGTTGGAGGATATGATCGCCAATACGCGTGACCTTACCGCTCAGGACGATAAACGCAATCCGCAGGATTTTGCCCTATGGAAAAAAGCGGAACCGCAACATATAATGAGATGGCCATCACCTTGGGGAGATGGTTTCCCCGGATGGCATCTGGAATGTACGGCAATGAGCACTAAATATTTGGGGGAGACCTTTGACATTCATGGCGGAGGAATGGATTTGAAATTTCCGCACCATGAATGTGAAATAGCCCAAGCAGAGGCAAGTAATGGTAAATCTCCAGTAAATTATTGGCTACACACCAACATGCTTACCCTAAATGGTAGGAAAATGGCCAAATCTACAGGAAACAGTATTCTTCCTGGTGAAATATTTTCTGGTGAAAATGACATTCTAAGTAAGGCTTTTTCCCCTTCTATGGTACGCTTTTTTATGATGCAAGCTCATTATACAAGTATTTTGGACATTAGTAATGATGCACTTTTAGCTTCTGAAAAAGGGTTCAATAAATTAATGGAGGCCATCAATTCCTTAAAATTCCTTCCAGTAGCAAGCAGCAGTAATTTTAATGTGGCCGAATGGAAATCTTCCTGTTATGCAGCCATGAACGATGATTTTAATACGCCTATATTAATTGCCAAATTGTTCGATGCCGTAAAACATATTAATTTGATTAAAGAAGGTAATGAAACCATTACAAAAGAAGACAAGGAAGAATTGGAACAAACCTTATATGCATTTACATTTGATGTTTTAGGATTGGAAAATAAAAGTAGTTCAGATGCGGATTCCGAAAAACTGGGCGGAGTCGTAGAATTACTCATACAATTACGTAAAGAAGCGCGTGAGAACAAGGATTTTGCAACTTCTGATAAAATTCGTGACCAATTGTCCGCTTTGGGCATACAGCTTAAGGATGGAAAAGACGGTACTACGTACAGTTTATAACTAATCCAAAAATTTGGCTTTTTGAATTTTATCTTGGTATTCCTTGGGAGCAATATGTTGTCTATTTTTAAATACCCTATTAAAATAAGATCTGCTTTCAAATCCACAATCCAAATAAACTCCTTTAATGCTTCTGTTGGGATCCTGTAATAAACCTACGGCCAATTTTATCCGTTCGTTATTAATAAATTCCACAGGGGACACACCCAGCTCCGTTTTAAACAAACGATAAAAATGAGAAGGGCTCATACAGGCCATTTTACTGAGTTCATCTATAGAGAGGGGTTTATGCACATTGTTTCTGATATAACGTATGACCTCCGTTAGCCGGCTTTCCTTTTTTAGCGACAATGTTGCATTGCTATAAATTTTGCGTTCATTGGTCTGTAAAATTCTAATAATCAGTTCACGAAGCATATTATCCACAAAATAATCCTTGGAAGGGTGATCTTCGGAAAAAAGAAACAGCAACCGTTGAATGATCTGAAAGATTCCGCGATCGTTCACAAAATGAAAATTGTAATCCATAAGGCCCCACTCCTCCTTGTTATCCTTGGGCATGTTCTCGTTCATGAATTGCAATACCTTATTGATTTTACCCTCAGAAATTGCCATGGCAAGACAACGCGTAGGATTTTTGGACATAGCCTCAGGGAAATCTATACACATACGTTCATTGGCCGGTAGGACCAAGGATTCTCCTGGTAAAAAATCAAAACCTTCGTAATCGCGTAGGTGCATTATTTTTTTACCCTGTATCATACTGGCCAGAACCGGCTGTTCAAATTGCAATAGCACACTACTTGCTTGTTCATGGGTTTCAAAAACATGCATGGCAGCATTGTTCATTGTAAAAGAGGTTTGGTTTTCGACCAAGGTCTCTAGACGTCTTTGTTTTAAAAATTCATCAGATAACTGTATCATACCCTTATATTTACATTAAGAAATTTACAAAATATTATAGGTAAAAAAGAGATATTAACAATAAATGATAGAATAGTTCACATTATTCATAGAATGCGTCAGATTAATGGATAAGATGAAGAGTACATTTAAGCTGTAATAGGATGACATTATACTTATTTCAACAAATATTAACTTAAAACATGTATTATGAGCACAACAGCAACCGTAGCAAAAGACGTACTACAAAAACCTAAATTCAAGAATCAGTATGAAAACTATATTGGTGGAAAGTGGACAGCCCCTACCAAAGGTGAATATTTTGATAACACTTCACCAGTAGACGGTAAGTCCTTTACCAAAATACCGCGTTCCACGGCAGAAGACATTGAAAAAGCTATAGATGCGGCTTGGCAGGCAGCTCCTTCTTGGAATACCTCTTCTGCAACTGAACGAAGTAATATGCTATTAAAGATTGCGGACAAAATGGAGCAGAACCTAGAGGTTTTGGCCAGGGCAGAAACTTGGGACAATGGCAAGGCTATACGTGAAACAAGAGCGGCCGATCTTCCTTTGGCCATTGACCATTTTAGATATTTTGCCGGTGTCATCAGAGCAGAAGAAGGTTCCGTTAGCGAACTGGATGCCAATACCGTTGCATTGAACGTAACCGAGCCTCTTGGCGTAGTAGGACAAATAATTCCTTGGAATTTTCCATTATTAATGGCCACTTGGAAACTGGCACCTGCATTGGCAGCCGGAAACTGCGTGGTCTTAAAACCTGCCGAACAGACCCCTGTAGGTATTTTAATTCTAATGGAATTGATAGAAGGTATTTTACCGGACGGGGTTTTGAACATTGTTAATGGCTTTGGTGCAGAAGCGGGCAAGCCTTTGGCTTCTAGTCCAAGAATAGATAAAATTGCCTTTACCGGAGAAACTACCACAGGGCAATTGATCATGCAGTACGCCTCTAAAAATATTACGCCAGTTACCTTGGAACTCGGTGGCAAATCCCCAAATATTTTCTTTGAAAGCATTATGGATGCGGATGATGCCTTTTTTGACAAGTGTTTGGAAGGTGCCAACATGTTTGCCTTGAACCAAGGCGAAGTTTGCACATGCCCATCAAGAATGTTGGTACAAGAAAGCATTTATGACAAATTCATTGAACGTGTTTTGGAACGTACCAAGGCCATAAAAATGGGCCATCCTTTAGATCCTTCCACCATGATGGGAGCTCAGGCATCCAACGATCAATTTGAAAAGATTTTAAGTTACATCAATATTGGTAAAGAAGAAGGTTGCGAAGTGCTTACCGGTGGTGGCCAAGCCTATAACGAAGGACTGGAGGGCGGTTTCTATATACAACCTACTATTTTAAAGGGCAATAACAAAATGCGTGTTTTTCAGGAAGAGATTTTTGGTCCGGTCCTTTGTGTAACCACTTTTAAAGACGAAGCGGAAGCCATAGCCATTGCCAACGATACCTTATATGGATTAGGTGCCGGTGTTTGGACACGGGACACCCACCAGGCCTATCAAATTTCAAGGGCCATAAAAGCCGGTAGGGTTTGGGTAAATTGTTATCACCTTTATCCTGCACATGCTCCGTTTGGGGGATATAAAAAATCGGGAATTGGCCGGGAAAACCATAAAATGATGTTGGCACATTACCGTCAGACCAAAAATATGCTCATTTCCTATGACAAAAAGCCTATGGGATTCTTTTAACCGGAATAAACATGAAAACTAAACGCGTATTGGTAACGGAAAAAGCGGCACACATAATCCAACAATTAAAGGAGCGCCATGGTGAACTTATGTTTCATCAAAGCGGGGGCTGTTGTGATGGTTCTTCGCCCATGTGCTTTACCAAAGGCGACTTAATGCTGGATGATAATGATGTTTGGTTGGGGAATATTGAAAATTGCGATTTTCATATGTCAAAAGATCAGTTTGAATATTGGAAACATACCCAATTGACCGTTGATGTTACCCCAGGAAGAGGCGCTAGTTTTTCATTGGAAATATCGTTAGGTGTCAGGTTTTTAATCAAATCCAGATTGTTTACCGAAGAAGAATCCAAAAATTTAGAGGATATACGATTAGGGGTTTAATTGCGGTTATTATAGTTAACAAGTCCGGATGGTGAGTATCCGGACTTGTTCATTTTTAATTGTTTCTTTTGTGGTAGCTTTGCTACTATAATACACAGTCTTGAAAATTACGTTTAAAAAAATAGTAATAGCCCCATTTGTATGGTTGATCCGCTTTTATCAAATAGCCATATCGCCCTACACACCTGCCACATGTAGGTACTCGCCAACGTGTTCTCAATATACTTTGGAAGCCTTAAAGAAACATGGCCTTTTTAAAGGTGGATGGTTGGCAACAAAACGAATTTTTAGCTGTAACCCTTGGGGTGGTAAAGGATATGATCCAGTTCCTTAAAAAGGAAATTTTAATTACCCATATCTCTATTCCAAAACTTAATTTGTCTGTTGGCTATTTATTATCTTAGCCAAACAAAATACAACACATGCATTTCTTAGGAATTACCTGGAATCCAAATGAAACCCTTTTCAATATAGGATTTATACAGATCAAGTATTATAATTTATTATGGATAACGGCATTTGCTTTGGGCTGGTTCATAATGAAAAAGATATTTACCAATGAAAAAAAATCGGTAGAACAGTTAGATTCACTCTTTATCTATACCGTTCTTGGTACTATGTTGGGTGCTCGACTGGGTCATGTGTTTTTTTACGATTGGCCATATTATTCCAACCATTTACTTGAAATTCTACTACCAATACGGGAGAGTGAAAACGGCAGTCTGTTGTTTGGCTTGATCAATGGTTATGAATTTACAGGATTTACAGGATTGGCCAGTCATGGGGCCACCCTTGGTATTATTATAGGTACTTATCTATATACAAGAAAGCATAAAGAATTTAGTATGCTTTGGATATTTGATAGAATGGTAATACCTGTTGCTATTGGTTGTTTTTGTGTGCGACTTGGAAATTTTTTCAATTCTGAAATAAATGGTAAGGTTGTAGATGAAAATTTTATTTTCGCTACAAAATTTATAAGGGATTCAGATGACCTACATCCATCAAAAGCATTGGGCATTACCCAAGAAAAATCAGTAAATGCCGCCTATGCGGCCATTGAGAACAACCCTCAATTTTCTCAATATCTAGCGGAAATTCCATATCGCCATCCTGCGCAATTGTATGAAGCGGTTTGTTACTTACTGATCTTTATTCTACTCTATTTTTTATATTGGAAAACGGATAAAAAGAACAAGCCAGGTTATCTTTTTGGATTATTTTTTGTTTTATTATGGACGGTGCGCTTTTTTGTGGAGTTCGTAAAGAAAAGCCAGGGTGGCTTTGAAGAAAGTCTTGGGGTACTCTCTACAGGACAATGGCTTAGCATTCCTTTTATTTTCATAGGTCTGTTCTTTATGTTCAAGAAAACAAAAACCGCATAGATGTACGGTTCTAAATTTATACGGCTTCTGATGATATTTGCCATGTTATTGGCAGTATGCTCCTGTAAGAAAGAAGTAAAAAAAAGTATCTCCACTCCATCAGTCAGTTTTACGCATGAAGGTGATCTTTTTATTTATCATGGTACCACAGATTCAATTAAGGCGTCATTCAACATAGAATTCGCCGAAAGTTCATATGAAACACAAACAGGATTAATGTATAGAAAGGGCATGGAGAACGATCAGGCCATGCTATTTATTTTTCCCACGGAAGCTATGCACTCATTTTACATGAAGAATACGGAGTTTCCTTTGGACATATTGTATATAGATGAAGATTTGAACCTTGCCAGTATGCAGGAAAATGCACAACCGTTAAATGAAGATGGACTTTCCTCAATAGTTCCCGTAAAATATGTACTTGAAATTAACGGAGGATTAGCTGAAGTATTGAATATTTCAATTGGGGATAGTATTAGTTATAGTCGTAAATAATTATAATTTGTCTCTACAACAGCACAATATAAAGCCTAATTATCTACTTACGAATGAGGAAACCGATCGGTTATTGATCAAAAAAGTCACTCAGACCCATTTTCAAGAATGGCTTCCTTTTCATAAAGAGCCATTAAGTAGTCAATTTTGGAGCGGCTTACCCAAAGATCCAATTCAAGCTTGTCAAGAGCAATTTAATAGAATTTTTGAACGGTATGACAGTGGTGCAGGTGGTATGAACGCCCTTATACACAAAGAATCAAATATGTTAATTGGCCTAGCCGGTCTACTAATCCAAAATATAGATCACCAAGAAGAATTGGAAATTGGATATTCAATTTTGCCCAAATATTGGCGTCAAGGATATGCTTTTGAAGCCGCAAGCGCTTGTAAGAACGTAGCCTTCCAAAACAACTGGGCAGAAAGCTTAATTTCAATTATACAGGTCAATAACCTACCTTCCCAGCGAACGGCCCTTAAAATAGGCATGTCCATAGACGGCAGTACAACTTATAAAAAAAATCCGGTCAATATTTTTAGAATTCGTAAATAAAATGAATCATTGGGTTATATACATCAATAATAATTCTAATAAAAAAGATTTTTTCAAGCTTTTCAATAAGGGTTCCCTACCCAAGGAACTAAGAGAATTTCAAGGCAAAACAGGATGCATATATTCATCATTTACACTAGAAAAATTAATTGATGAAGAAGATAGGCATGACCGGAAAATTATAAGTACTCAAAGTCAAAGCTTGGAAACCATGTCCAGTGGTGAACAAAAAAAAGCGTTGTTGCATTACTTGTTACAGCAAAAACCTGATTACATAATTTTGGACAATCCTTTTGATAATTTGGATATAGGTTTTCAAAAAGAATTACAACATATACTTCTTAAAAACTCCATTTCCATTGCTTTCGTACAAATTGCGAGCCGTACAGCGGATACCTTATCATTCATGAACAAATTTGGTAAATTAGAAGGGTCATTGTTCTCTGAAATAACATCTCCTGAAGCCTTACGTACCAGCATAAGAAATACATTTAGTAGTGACCGCATTCCAAAACCACTAAAGATTCCCATACCATGTAACAATGCATTGGTAAAATTTAAGGATGTAACGATCAATTACGGAAATAGGCCAATCTTAAAGAATATCAATTGGACTATTAATCCGGGGGATTTTTGGCAATTGACGGGACCAAATGGCAGTGGTAAAAGTACCCTACTTTCCATGATAACAGGAGACAACCCTAAAGCTTATGGACAAGACATCTATTTATTCGGCACTAAAAAGGGAAGCGGTGAAAGTGTTTGGGACATTAAAGAAAAAATTGGATACTACTCCCCCGCTATGACCAATAAATTTAGTGGAAGGCATACTATTGAATATATGCTCATATCCGGATTAACAGATTCTGTAGGCCTATATACTATTCCTACAGAGTCCCAGAAACGGGTTGTAAGGGAATGGTTGTACTTATTAGATCTTTTTGAAGAAAAAGATATTCATTTCAATAAACTATCCACGGGAAAACAACGATTGGTCATGACTGCACGCGCAATGGTAAAACACCCACCTTTGTTAATATTGGACGAACCTACCGCTGGTATGGACGATGTTTCTGCCACACTGCTGGTTGAACTTGTCAATAAAATTGCAGAAGAGACTACAACTGCGATCATTTTTGTTTCCCACAGGAAAGAGCCATTTTTAGAGCCAAAAGATATATTTAGCCTATCCTACTCCAATGACGGTTCAAAAGGACTTATAAGCAAGACATAAAAAAAATCGCTATCCTTTTGGGATAGCGATTTTTTCTTAAAATTCTAAAATTCTATTTTTCCTTTCCTGATGTAATTTTTTTGCTCAAAGCATCGAACATTACAGGAGTTGCAATAAATACGGAAGAATATGTACCTACTATAACACCTACGATCATTGCGAACATAAATCCTCTTAACGATTCACCACCGAAAATAAAAATGGCCAATAACACCACTAAGGTGGTCAAGGACGTATTCAATGTTCTACTTAATGTAGTATTGATCGCAAAATTAATATTGGAACCACCTTTCCAGCCGCGTTCCGCCAAGGTTTCACGAATACGGTCAAACACAACCACGGTATCGTTCAAGGAGTAACCAATTACCGTTAGAATCGCCGCGATAAAAGCTTGGTCAATTTCCATATTAAAAGGCATCAATTTACCAAATATGGAGAACACACCTAATACGATCAATACATCATGGAAAACGGCTACTACCGCTCCTAAAGAGAATTGCCACCTTCTAAACCTTAATAAGATATAAAGGAACACTACGGCAAGAGAACCTAAAATGGCTAAAAATGCATTGTTCTTAATATCATCTGCAATTGTTGGCCCAACCTTTACAGATTGTAAAATACCTATTGCATCCTCATCTACACCTCCAAGGACAAAAGCATCCTTGTCAAAGCCATCTGGCAGGTATTTTTGAAGTGAAGTATATAATTTATCCTGAATTTCAGTATCTACTTCAATACCTTCCACATCTACTTTATAAGGAGTAGTAATCTTTACTTGGTTAGATTCACCATAAGTCTTTACATTGGTTCCGCTACCAAATACGGTATTAAGTTCCGATGCAATTTCAGAAGGGTTCACCGGTTGCTCAAAACGAACGGTATACGAACGCCCGCCCACAAAGTCAACACCTTGCTGTAATCCCGGGCCAAAGAATAGTGAAAACAATCCTACGGCAACAAGAATAGCGGAAATTACATAAGCAATCTTTCTTTTGATCAAGAAATCTATATTGATATTCTTAAACAGGTTCTTGGTTAGACTTGTGGAAAAATCAAGGCTTCTACCTTTACCTTCCAAATACCAATCTACCAATAAACGTGTTATAAATATGGCCGTAAATAAAGATGTAATAATACCTATCAATAATGTAGTTGCAAAACCTTTAATTGGTCCAGAACCAAATATGAACAGTATAATTGCGGTAAGGCCTGTTGTTATGTTGGCATCCAGAATAGAAGAAAGCGCATTTCCAAATCCGTCAGCAACTGCCTGACTCTTCCCTTTTCCTTTTGCCAATTCTTCCTTGATACGTTCAAAAATAAGAACGTTGGCATCCACGGACATACCTATGGTCAATACGATACCTGCAATACCAGGTAATGTCAATACGGCGTTCAAGCTGGTCAACACCCCAAAGATCAATAAGATGTTCAATAACAATGCTATATCCGCAAATGCACCTGCTTTACCATAGTAAGCGATCATCCATAATAAAACGATAGCCATGGCAATTAGGAAAGACATAAATCCACTGTCTATTGCCTCTTGCCCCAATGATGGACCAACAATTTCCGATTGGATGATTTCTGCACGTGCAGGAAGTTTACCGGCCCTAAGTACATTGGCAATATCCTTGGTCTCGTTAATAGTGAAATTTCCAGAAATTTCCGTTCTACCACCTGTAATACCACCAACAACCGAACAGCCTGGAGCGGTATACACCTTGTTATCCAACACTACGGCAATACCCGTTTGGTTAATATTGGCATCACTCGTTAATTTCTGCCATAATTTTGAACCTGCAGAGTTCATGTTCATGGTAACGACAGGATCATTGAATTGATCAAACTCGGCCCTAGCATCGCTTACAACATCTCCACTCATTCTAGGAGTACCTTCCCTATTGCTTTTTAAAGCATACAAATCAATAACCTCAGCATCTTTTGTTGCAGGTCGTTGCCATAAGAACTTTGTAAATTGAATATCAGCAGGTAACAATCTTCTAATTTCCGGCATTCTTAAATACGAACCTATTGTGGCCGTATCCTTAATTGCCGCACGGAACATGGCGTTGCTTCCTGGATTGGCAGGAATCAACAACTCGTACAAAGGATTAACCTGTGTGGCCAAATCCAATGAATCCGCAGAAACGTCCGATAATAAAGAGTCAAGCTCCGTTTCTTCCTTTACCGGCTCCGGACGCTCTACATCCACAATTTCCTTTAGCTTCTCATTCGCCTGAATCAAAAAGGTACTAAAGCTTGGATTGCTTTGTTTGTGAGTTTCCCAGAACTCTAATTGGGCTGTACTCGACAATAATTCCTGTGCACGGGCAATATCCCTAGCTCCAGGTAATTCTACCAGAATACGACCAGAATTTCCTTCTCTCTGAATATTAGGTTGTGTTACCCCAAAACCATCAATACGCTCTCTTAATACCTCAAATGCAGATACTATGGATTCATCTATTTTAGTTCTGATGATCGGCTTCACCTCATCATCTGACATTTTGGTGTTCACCTCGTTGGCATCTACCAAACTTTTGGTCGCAAAAATATCGGGCGATGCCAATTTGGTATCTCCCTTAATATTATCGAATGCTTCAAAGAACAAATCCAAATAAGTATCATCACTATTTTTGGCCGCTAAATCAGCATCTGCCAAAGCTTTGTTGAATACAGGGTTCTTTGTATTATTGGCCAAGCCTTTCAAGATATCCTTTACGGAAATTTGTAAGGTTACATTAATTCCACCTTTAAGGTCAAGACCTTTATTTAGTTCTTTCTTTTTGGCTTCATTATAGGAGGTATATCCTAAAACGGAATTATCACCAATTGAATCCAAATAACGCATGGCCACTTGTTCTCTTTTGGTTATATAATCTTCCTCTGATTCAGGAACTTGACTAGCAGCAAACACCGTAGATTCTTTTTCTACCTTGCTGGTCACAAATGTGTAGGATAGCTGGTAAATACTCACTAACCCGAATAATAAAGCAAATAGCTTTATAAGTCCTTTATTTTGCATTTTAATTATTTATTTAAGTGTATTGATTAAGGTTCTGAAATTTTTTAAAATTGGGCCATCATACTTTAACGAAAAGTAGATACGCTCCGTGTAAGTACACGTACTATTACTAACTGTTGGCATTATTGTAAGGTCCTGCCCTTACCTCTGGAATATTTTGGAAAGTTTGATCAATTGCAATAGCAATATCTTTATTGATTTTATACGCTGTATGTTCAACGATCCCTTGCTCTAAAACAATTTGTGCGTTGAAATTTAATACTACAGGATTAAAAAGGTCAGTAATCTCCTGCTTTTGTACAGGTACTAGATTACCGTTTAAAACTACTACGGTATCACCTTGTTGATGAAGGTCAGATACTACAAGTTTATACTCCTCAGGAATTTTTTCCTTTGGAAAGTCTATTGGCAACCTATCGCCACTAGAAGAATCCCCTAAGTTTTCTTGCGTAAGAAACGCTTTAACGCTTGGGGCATCCATATCACTATAATAACGGATACTTACTTGTGTTCCGTCATTCTCTATAATTTCAATAGCTTCAACACCCAGAACGTTCAACTTTCTGGTGATAGTTGCCACAACTTCGTCATGAGCGGTATCCGAAGCTAGTTCTACATCTGTAAATTGTAATGAAATTTGCTGATTAGAAGCTTTGGTATGCCCTTGACTTAGCCCTAAAACGGCCAGTATAATGATTAAAGTACTTACGCACCATTTTGCATTCATGCGGCAAATATAAAAAGAAAGATTATACTAGGTAGTTTATTTCATACAATAAATACCTGGTGGCTATTCACTTATAATAGAAAACCCCCATAGTTCTAATATGGGGGTTTTACGTATAGTAAGGTTATTAGGGTTATAACTCTAAAAGCCCATTGGTTTTTGTAACACCTGCGGCACTCTCCTGCATTTTAGCTTTCTCGGCATCGCTTAAAGGAATATCAACTATTTTTTCAATACCGTCCTTACCTAAGATCACCGGTACACCAATACAGATATCGTTTAGGCCATACTCACCTTCCAACAAAGAGGAACATGGGAACATTTTTTTCTGGTCACATGCAATGGCCTGTACCATAGATGATACTGCAGCTCCTGGCGCGTACCATGCACTTGTACCTAACAATTTGGTCAAGGTTGCACCACCAACTTTGGTATCTTCCGCAACCTGCTGTAATCTCTCCTCCGATAAAAATTCAGAGACCCTAATACTATTTCTTGTGGCGTGTGAGGTCAACGGTACCATACCGGTATCACTATGGCCACCTATGACCATACCATCAATATCAGATATTGGAGCTTCCATTGCCTCTGCCAATCTATACTTAAATCTAGCACTGTCCAAGGCACCGCCCATACCAATTATCCTGTTTTTTGGAAGACCGGTGGTTTTATGTACCAAATAGGTCATAGTATCCATTGGGTTACTGACTACTATAATAATTACATTTGGTGAATGCTGTAACAAGTTACTGGATACCGTTTTTACGATACCTGCGTTTATCCCTATCAACTCTTCCCTTGTCATACCCGGTTTTCTTGGAATACCGGAAGTAATTACTGCGATATGACTATCTGCAGTTTTTGCATAATCATTTGTACTGCCCGTAATTTTGGTGTCAAAACCCATTAACGATGCAGTTTGCATCAAATCCATCGCTTTTCCTTCAGCATATCCTTCCTTAATGTCCAAAATAACCACTTCAGAGGCAAAATCCTTGATAGCAATGTATTCCGCACAACTAGCACCTACTGCGCCTGCACCAACTACTGTAACTTTCATGTATGTCTATTTTTATGAATTAGTATTTATTAAATGGAAACTACCCATCTTAATATATTGATTTTATCAGCTCAAAAATAGGTATTTATTGACGAATTTCGGTCGGGAACGCCTTATTAAATTCTAGAATAGGGGTTGTAAAAACATCGATTAAATGCACATGTTGTTAAAAAAAAAGACGCTTTAACGAAGAAATCGGAAAATTGATGCAGTACATCGAATTTTAGTAATAACGCAAAAAGCATTGCGTTAATAATTGTGGATCCCAAATCCAACATAAATTAACCTACTTATGACTAAAAAGTTCCTCTCTTTGGTGGCTATTTGTGCCGTCATATTTTTGGCCAACTGTTCTAGGATAGAACAGAACAACGATCCCATTATTGGAATATGGTCGCAATCCAAAATTGTACCCGCAGAAAATTCATCTAAACAAACGATCCGTAAAGAATGGATATTCAATGATGTCTATTTAGGTAGATACCATGAAATTAACGGTACTACCATTTCCTTAAAAACCGATTTTAACTGGTCCAGACAAGGAAACACCTATACTATAGAATATAGGGGCCTTGACGGTAAACCAACCCATATCATTACCATAGTACAAGCCGATGATGGCACTACTTACCTTGAAAGTAACGAGGGAAGTACGTTGGCCGTTAGGGAATGAACGATTTTAACAGGGCCATGGGAAAAAGTCTGTCTGGAGCAATCTAGGCAGGCTTTTTTATTTTACCCTAATTTTGGCAGCATGACAACAAACAGTATCAGATTCTCTGTAAAACTCCACAAAAAATCCTTAAAGAATGCTCTTTAAGGATTTTTTATCAATGTATAACAAAACCTTATTTTGGTCTTTTGGCATTCATTATCTAAAACCAAAATTTATACCCAAGGTAGCAGTATTGAATTCTCCTAAATTATATTCCGCATTAAGCCTAAAAAAGCCCAGTTTAAGTTTTGTACCTACGGTACCGGTTACACCACTTACTTTTTTAGTTATGGAGAATGGGTCAATAAATTCCTCTGAAGTCAAGGGACCTTCCGTAACCCTATAAGTACCCAAAACGTCTGTAACAGATTTTCCCGAAACGTATCCTAAGCCACCATAAAAATTTATTATAGGGAGTTTTGTGGATACTACCGCACTAAAATTCCAACTATTGATGTTGGATTCTATACGCTGGTTTTCACCTTCCGCAATATTAACGTTTTCCAAATTATAATCCCCGGAAATATTGGTATACCCAATTACCGCAGAAATTGCTACGGGCAATATCTTATCCGCAGGTAACAATTTGGTAAAATCATGCTGTAAACCAATACCTACTAAACCTACAGAGGCATCTTCATATTCCATTTTGGGCAGAAAACGTGCCTTTATTTCCATTCCTTTGATTAAGCCTACACTTGCTTGAATATAGCCAGATGGCACAAAATCCACCCCTTCACCGGAAAGTCCGGATGGTAGTGTAAACTCTTTTCTTGTGGTAAAGCCAGCTACTTCACCTTCTACATATACCCTTGTACCTGTTATATCTCCCAAAGCCGTAGAAACCGCTCTAGCCGTACCAGGGTTCTCTACAAAATCCAGATTCTGATAATCGTTGGGATCAAGGATAAAGGTTTTCTTATCGGTCTTATTTTTAAATCCGGTTATATTACCAATAATTGAAATCTCAAACCCACCCAAAGGCTTTGCATCTGCAGTATTGTACCAACCTGTGGCCAAACTATAGACCACACTTTCGGAAAGGGGTTCCATATAGTCCGTGGTAAACTGCTCCGCATCTTCAACACCTGCTGCAAATACATCGTTAAAATCTGTTTGCGCCATGAGGCCCAATGATGTACATAAACATAAAACTGTAAGTAACTTCTTCATTTTTATAATTTTAGCTAAAAATAAAAAACCTGCGTTTTAAGCGCAGGTTTTTGTTGTGTAACTGGTATTTTCTATGTGTCAATGTTTGCATATACTGCATTCTTCTCAATAAATTCTCTCCTTGGAGGAACTTCATCTCCCATAAGCATTGAAAAGACACGATCGGTTTCTGTAGCATTATCAATTTGAATTTGACGTAAGGTCCTGAATTCAGGATTCATGGTCGTATCCCATAATTGCTCCGCGTTCATTTCCCCAAGACCTTTGTATCGCTGTATGCTTACACCACCACTGTAACTATCCGCTATGGCATCACGTTCCTTATCACTCCATGCATATTGCTTCTTTTGACCTTTCTTTACCAAATATAAAGGCGGTGTTGCAATATATACATGTCCACTTTCTATGAGTTCTCTCATATATCTAAAGAAGAACGTTAAAATCAAGGTTTCAATATGGCTACCATCCACATCGGCATCACACATGATAACTACTTTATGATACCTTAACTTATCCAAATTTAAAGCCTTGCTGTCATCTTCCGTACCAATGGTTACACCCAGAGCGGTATACATATTTTTAATTTCCTCATTTTCAAATACTTTATGTTGCATAGCTTTTTCAACATTCAATATTTTACCTCGTAAAGGAAGAATGGCCTGGAAATTACGGTCACGGCCCATTTTGGCGGTACCCCCCGCAGAATCTCCCTCAACTAGGAATATCTCACATTTTTCAGGGTCTTGCTCAGAACAATCCGACAGTTTACCCGGCAGTCCACCACCGCTCATAACATTCTTGCGCTGAACCATTTCACGCGCTTTGGAAGCCGCATGCCTAGCTTGTGCCGCAAGGATCACTTTCTGTACAATGGTTTTTGCATCATCTGGGTGCTCCTCCAAATAATCCGTCAACATCTCTGACACTGCTTGGCTTACCGCTGCAGATACTTCACGGTTACCTAATTTTGTTTTGGTCTGTCCTTCAAATTGAGGCTCAGAAACCTTTACGGAAACAATGGCCGTTAATCCTTCGCGAAAATCATCCCCTTGGATCTCAAATTTCAATTTATCCAGCATACCTGAAGCATCGGCATATTTTTTAAGGGTAGACGTCAGCCCCCTTCTAAAACCGGATAAATGCGTTCCCCCTTCATGGGTATTTATATTGTTTACGTAGGAATGAAGGTTTTCCGTATAACTAGTATTATAGATCATAGCTACTTCAACGGGAATATCGTTTTTTTCCCCTTCCATGGCTATTACCCCTTGTATCAATGATTCTCTATTACCGTCCAAAAATTTGACAAATTCCTTAAGCCCTTCATTAGAAAAGAACGTTTCATTTACATACTCGCCCTTTTCATCTTTTTGACGCTTATCGGTAATACTAATGGTTACCCCTTTGTTCAAGAACGAAAGCTCACGCATTCTGTTCGCCAAAGTTTCATAACTATATTCTATGGTCTGTGTAAAAATGGTATCGTCTGGATGAAA
Source organism: Maribacter confluentis (assembly GCF_030505015.1). Lineage (NCBI taxonomy): Bacteria > Pseudomonadati > Bacteroidota > Flavobacteriia > Flavobacteriales > Flavobacteriaceae > Maribacter > Maribacter confluentis. Next base: position 3,240,744 of record NZ_JAUKUC010000001.1, on the reverse strand, counting down.
GGTTACCTCCGTACCCCTTTCCGTAGTCTCTCCAATTCGTTTTACGGGATATAAGGCTTTACCCCTTGAATATTCCTGCTGCCAGATTACGCCGTCCCTATATACCGTTGCAGACAAATGATCAGACAGTGCGTTTACACAAGATACCCCAACCCCGTGAAGTCCACCGGAAACTTTATATGAATCTTTATCGAACTTACCTCCGGCACCAATTTTGGTCATTACGACCTGTAATGCGGAAACACCCTCTTTTTTGTGCAAATCCACAGGTATACCCCTACCGTTATCCTTGGTGGTGATAGAATTGTCCTCGTTGATGATAACGCTGATTGTATCACAATGACCGCCCATTGCCTCATCAATGGAGTTATCCACTACTTCATAGACCAAATGGTGCAATCCCCGTACCCCAACATCACCAATATACATGGATGGACGCATACGTACATGCTCCATACCTTCCAAGGCTTGAATACTATCCGCCGAATAATTTTTCTTATTTGCTTCTTCGCTCATAAAATTAAGGTTGTTTTACTTCAAATTTTGCAATCTTACAAATATACGCAATACCCCATAGAATATAGTGTTTCTGACCATTGGGCATTGGTAAGTTATCAACAATAATTGTGGAAAATTAACAATTACAACGTATTACCCGCCCATATGTATCTGAACACTCCCATATACACCATTAATGGCAATACTGGACTTCTGGCTCACCTTATATAGAAATAGAAAGCATACCTAAAAGAAATATATTCTAGTGTAGCAATATGTTAAGCAAATGCTTAAAAATTAACATTCAATCCTAAGAAATGACTGTATTGATTACAATTTAAACGGTATCCGTTTCTATTGTGTTTTTTTAAGATTTACTTTACATATAGCCTGTAACTTAGTATTATAATCATAAAACAAGTTATCATGAATGAAGAACAATTTAAAGGAAAATGGAACATTGCAAAAGGTAAGCTAAAACAAAAGTATGGCAACCTTACGGATGATGATCTTACCTATGCCGAAGGAAAATCAGATGAGTTACTTGGTAGAATACAGGAAAAAACAGGGGAATCTAAAGAAAAATTAAAGAATTTTATAGATGCCCTATAATGTGGTAGGATTAAATTAAAAGCCCGTCCAAATATATTGGCCGGGCTTTTTTTATCAGCTAATCATTAATTTATTAGTACGCATCTGTATGTACATTAGCGACCGCCCTTCCAGATGGATCGTTCATATTTTTAAATGCCTCATCCCATTCTAAAGCAATTTGGGTACTACAAGCCACGGAAGCTTCCTGAGGAACACAAAGTGCCGCTGCATCCGATGGAAAATGCTCTTCAAAAATTGAACGGTAATAAAACTCCTCTTTTGATGTAGGCGTTTGTAATGGAAACCTGAATTTGGCATTGGCCAATTGCTCATCGCTCACCTCTTGGTTTACCACTTCTTTCAGCGTATCAATCCAACTATACCCTACTCCGTCTGAGAATTGTTCCTTTTGTCTCCATGCCACACTTTCCGGCAGCATATCTTCAAAGGCTTTACGTACCACCCATTTCTCCATACGTTCCCCATTGATCATTTTATCCTGTGGATTAATGCTCATGGCCACATCCATAAATTCTTTGTCCAAGAACGGCACCCTACCTTCAATACCCCAAGACGCCAAGGATTTGTTGGCCCTTAAACAGTCGTACATATGCAATTTGCTTAACTTACGTACAGTTTCTTCATGAAACTCCTGTGCGTTGGGTGCTTTATGAAAGTATAGGTAACCCCCAAACAATTCATCTGCACCTTCACCGGACAATACCATTTTTATACCCATAGATTTAATGACACGCGCCATTAAGTACATTGGTGTAGAAGCACGTATGGTGGTAATATCATATGTTTCCAAGTTGTATACCACATCTTTAATGGCATCTAACCCTTCTTGTATGGTAAACTTTATCTCATGGTGTACGGTACCAATATGGTCCGCAACCTTTTGGGCAGCAGCCAAATCTGGCGAACCTTCTAAACCTACGGAAAATGAATGCAATTGTGGATACCAAGCATCTGTTGTATCTCCACTTTCTACACGCTTTTGAGCATATTTCTTGGCAATGGCCGAAGTAACGGAAGAATCAAGACCTCCTGACAACAATACACCATAGGGAACATCTGACATTAATTGCCTGTGTACCGCAGCTTCAAGGGCTTCTTTTATTTTTTGAATGCTGGTTTCGTTTTCCTTAACCGCATCATACTCCATCCAATCCCTTTTATACCATCTTTTTAATTCCCCGTCAGAACTATGTAAATAATGTCCCGGAGGAAAAAGTTCTATTTTTGTACATGTACCTTCTAGGGCTTTTAACTCAGAGGCAACATAAAACGTACCGTTCTTGTCCCAACCCATGTACAAAGGAATAATCCCCATATGATCACGGGCAACGAAATATTCATCTTTTTCGGCATCATAAATGGTAAATCCAAAAATACCGTTCATTTCATCAATAAAATCGACACCCTTTTCCTGATACAGAGCCAAAATAACCTCACAATCAGACTCGGTCTTAAAATCATAGGTACCTTCAAATTGCTTACGTAATTCCCTATGGTTATAAATTTCGCCATTTGCGGCCAGTATCAATTTACCGTTTGGACTCAATAATGGTTGCTTACCCGAAGCCGGATCTACAATGGCTAAACGCTCATGCGCCAATATTGCCTTATCATCTGCATAGATTCCACTCCAATCCGGACCTCTATGTCTTATTTTCTTTGACATTTCCAATAGTTGAGGCCTAAGTACTTCAGTACTTTCCTTAACATCAAATGCACATACTATTCCACACATAATCTGATTATTATAACATTTCGAATACAAATATCTATTTATACTTTCACATAACAAACAGATATGACATATATACTTACAATTTAAAACAATAAATTCTATTTTTACTTATGATTAAAATAAAAGCTTACAAAAAACTTGCCACTTCATTCAATATTGTAATAATAAAAATTTAACCTCCTTTTACTATTCATACTAGTGGAATCTCCTTAATTTTGGGCCACTTAAAACAAATAGAATTATGAAAAAACTAACTTTACTAGCAACTTCAATGTTTGCGCTTCTACTAACAACGGTAGCTACGGCGCAAGATTTTTCAGGAATGGACAAAAGTCCTATGGACATGGCCGCTTTTCCTACTGATTACAAAATAGCGGATAAAGCTGTACGTATTATTTACAGTAGACCACAATTAAAAGGCCGTTCTATGGCAGAACTTGCTCCTGCCAATAAAGTATGGAGAACCGGTGCCAATGAAGCCCCTGAAATTACATTTTATAAGGATGTAAACTTTGGCGGAAAGGACATTAAAGCCGGGACTTACGCCTTGTTCACCATGCCAGGTGAAAAGGAATGGACCGTAATTTTAAACAAAAAATTAAATCAATGGGGTTCTTATTTTTATGATGAAAGTGCAGATGTTGCCCGTATTAAAGTTCCAAATGGTAGCGACACCTCTTCAATAGAGGAATTTTCAATTGCCTTTAAAGAGGTTGAAGGTGGTGCCCATATGGTAATGGGTTGGGATAAAACCAGGGTAGCCGTACCTATTATGCTTTAAAGTAAATTATCCATACTATTTAGAAACCCCGGTTAAAGTTTTAACCGGGGTTTTTATTTCTTTAACGTACTATACCGTTTACGAAAGTCTGCTCCGCACGAATATTGGGTATATTTTCTAATGGGGCCGTCATTAAATCTTCACTATAAATGACAAAGTCCGCAAATTTACCGGGCTCAATACTTCCCTTTTCGTTCTCTTCAAAATTGGAGTATGCCGCCCAGATGGTCATGCCCTTTAAAGCTTCTTCCCTGGTCAACGCTTCTTCCATATGAAAACCATCTTCTGGGTAACCACTGGTATCCCTTCTACCTACTGCTGCGTAAAAGGTCAAAAACGGACTCACATCCTCTACAGGGAAATCAGTCCCTAAGGCAACCATGCCCGCCTTATTCAAAAGGGTCTTATAGGCATAGGCACCTTTAACACGATCGTCCAATCTGTCTTCTACCCAATACATATCGCTCGTAGCATGTGTTGGCTGTACCGAAGGAATTATACCTTCTTTAAAAAGGTCAAAATCCGTTGTTTCCAACACTTGGGCATGTTCTATTTTCCATCTTCTGTCGGTAGTTCCTTCCAATACTTTTTTATAGGCCCGTAAAACCGCAATATTTGCTGAATCACCAATAGCATGGGTATTCATTTGGTATTCTGAAATTGCCAATTTATTGGCCAAACGATTTAATTCCTCTACAGAGGTTACCATAGCACCATAGTGTGCCGGCAAATCGCTATAAGGTTGTTTTAATGCCGCACCCCTAGAACCCAAAGCTCCATCTCCGTAGACTTTTACGGAACGTACGTTCAACAGATCGGTCTTTACAGGTCCTTTATTGATAAAATAATCAACATCTTCCTTGTTATTGCTAACCATGGCATATATTCTGATGGACAAATCACCGGCCTGTTGTAAACTATCGATCAATTCTATTGTTTCCCTATCTATACCGGCATCGTTTACCGTAGTGAGTCCATGATTCAAACAAATTCTTTCGGCATCCTTTAATGCTTTTATTTTTTCCTGTTTGGTCGGCAAAGGCATAATACTATCTATAAGCAACATAGGATTATCAATAAGAACTCCGGTAATACCGGAAAAGCCATCTTTCCATTTTTTTTGAATTTCCCCTCCATCTACCTTTGTACTCCAGTCTATACCGGCCATGTCCAACGCTTTTTGGTTTACCAAATAGGCATGACCATCTACCCGTTCCAAAACAACAGGTATATCGGGAAAAATGGTATCCAATTCCGCTTTGGTAGGAAATTCCTTTTCCTCCCAATCATTTTGGTCCCATCCCCTGCCCCTTAAAAATGATTTAGGATTTGCGTTATGGAATGCCCTGACTTTTTGTAATACTTCATCAAAACTTGTGGTCCCCACTAGATCCACCACCTGCTGGTTTAGCCCTAAACCATAAAAATGGCAATGCGCATCAATAAGTCCCGGTGTAATTGTTCTGCCATCCGCATCGATCAGTTGATCAGAGGTATATATATCCCTAATTTCATCATTGGTGCCCACAGCCAAAAATTTACCATCATGAACCGCAAAGGCTTGGGCTTTACCAAAATTTTCATCAACCAAATACACATTGGCATTTACGATGATAAGGTCTACCTTCTCTTTAAAATGTTCACATCCGGATATCACAACGAATAGAAGAAGAAGAAGAATAAGTTTTTTCAAAATTGGGAAGTTTAGTTGAACAACAATATAGTTAACATCATTTAAAGATGTCAAAATAATATTGAAAACTAAGGAAATTTTAAAAAAGATTTAAATCTTTAACGCACAGGTACTTGGCGTTTACCATAAATCTTGCTAGCGCCTTTTGCAGAATAACTTTCCCCAAATATACGATTGCCATCCAAAAGAAGTACAAATGAAACTCGTTCAAGCCCATCAATATTGACATTAAATTTGATGGCGTTCTCATTGATTTCAACATCTTGACCAGTTAAAACCCCATTTTTGAATTTCATGGCAACATCATAGTTACCATTTTGTTTGGTTACGAACAATACGCCGTCCTTATATACTTCACTGATATTTTCGTTACCAAATGAAAAGCGCCAAACTCCCAAAGCACTGTCCGGTGAATGCTTGCCGGCAGCTACAATTTTATCTTCGTTTTTTAAATTTAAACTATCATTCATTACAGATGGAGCAAGAAGTATAACTTGAAGAAAAATGATAATTTTAATTACAGTGTGCGATATAAGCATTGGATTCAACATTCAATTATGTTCTTAAAACGTATGTTTTAACATAATATTTTATGTGCCAATTGCTTTATAAGGCGCTTTACGGATGTTAGGAGCGGTTATTTTTTAGACTTAGGGGCTTTTTTTTCCTTAATCTTTACGTAAATAAGTTTTTTACGTCCTTTAGAATCTTCCCTGCGTTCAATTTCAAAATTGGGAATGGAGTTGATTAATGGGGTCAACTTTTGAAAACCATAGTTTCTAGAGTCAAAATTGGGTTGCTTTTTTTGCAGCAAACTACCTACATCTCCTAAAAAGGCCCACCCATCATCGTCAGCGACATCATCTATGGTGGTTGCTATAAAACGTAGTGCTTTTGGCGTAATCTTATCTACGGTATTTTTAGTAGCCGGAGTTTCGTTTTTGGTATCTATAGACTCTTCCTCTGTTCTACTCTTCAATATTTCTATATAAATAAACTTGTCACAAGCAACAATAAAAGGATTAGGCGTTTTACGCTCGCCAATACCAAATACCTGCATACCGGCCTCTCTCAACCTTGTTGCCAAACGGGTAAAATCACTATCACTACTAACAATACAAAAACCATTGACCTTACCTGAATACAAAATATCCATGGCATCTATAATCATGGCCGAATCCGTTGCGTTCTTACCTTGGGTATATCCATATTGCTGGATCGGGGTAATTGCATTTTCAAGTAGCACGTTTTTCCATTTTCCCAAACGCGGATTGGTCCAATCCCCATAAATCCTTTTTATGGTTGGATTACCATATTTGGCAATTTCCTCCATCATTTCCTTTACATATGCAGATGGTATATTATCACCATCTATCAATACTGCCAAATTTAAATCCATAAGGTTGTTTTATGTAAAGATAAGCGGTTTACCCTGTAATAAATAACGTTATAAAATTGATTCTTAATTTAACATGCCGCCATTGGCTAATAAGCGATGTTGGGACATACGTACTCCATGATTTAAAACTTTAGTCTAATTTATTTATGATCCGCAAAGTATTCATCTATAACATCCTGAAGAATTTCATGGGTCAACGGTTTATTTTTAAATCCGTCAATCGTTGAAATGGAGTCTGATTTATTTTTATCATCTGGGTTTAAGGATGTGGTAAGCATTACCAATACTATCTTACTTCTTTGCTCAACACTTAAATTCTCATAGCCTTCCAAAAATTCCCACCCATCCATGCCAGGCATGTTAATGTCAAGAAATATAATATCTGGTCTTGGATATGCTACAAAATCCGTTTGCTCCAAATACTTTAAGGCATCATAACCACTTTCCAAATCAACAATCTTCTCGGTAATCTCTGCCTTGTTGATTACGCGTTTATGAATATAGTTGGTGGCATGGTCATCATCTATGAGCAAAATGCAACTTAATTTCTTTTTTAAAGGTATCATAATGGTTATGTTTTAAGTGTAAAGAAAAATTTACTTCCTTTTCCCAAGGAAGATTCTACCCAAATTTTGCCTCCATGCAAGTCAATAATCTTTTGGCAATGGGCCAGGCCTATACCCGTTCCATCATATTCATTTCGTGAGTGCAATCTTTTGAATATTTTAAAAATTTTATGTTGATGTTCCTTGGAAATACCAATACCGTTATCCGCTATACAAAACTGTATTTCATTTTGTTTTTTAAGGGAGCTTATCTTTATAATAGGACTCACTTCTTTTTTACCAAACTTTATGGCATTCAAAATAAGGTTTAGAAAAAGTTGGCGTACCTCATCTTTATATCCCATTACCGCAACATCCACAACATCATATTCTATGAGTGTATTGGTTTCAGTTATTTTTAAACTTAAGTCTTTTTTTAGATTTTCTATTATTTCTATAAAATTAACCTGTTGCATTTCTGCATCTTTTCCAATTCTGCTATAATCCAACAATGCCTTGACCAAATTCTGCATTCTTCCGGTAGCTTCCAAAATAAAATTTAAGCTATCCTTTCCTGTCTCGTCAAATTGAGTTCTATATTCATTTGATAGCAGCTCAGAAAAACTGGTGACCGTACGTAAGGGTTCCTGTAGGTCATGTGAAGCTATGAATGCAAACTGTTCCAGTTCCTTGTTTTTAGCCTCAAGCTTTTCCGCATAGGCAATCCGTTCATTTTCAATTCTCTTGAGTTCAGTAATATCTGTCCAACTAAATCGCTTAAAGGCTATGGTACCATCATTGTTCTTTGATGAGGAGACATTTAAAATTACATCTATGGCCTTACCTGAATTAGTTTTTAATTGAAGTTCCGCATTTTTGATACTCTTACCCTCGTTATATCCCTTAAGGGAATTCCTTAAGTTGGCTAAACTATTTTCATCATGTAAAAACTCTATGGACCTTCCTAAAATTTCATCTTTGGAATACCCTAATTTATTTGCAAGGGTTTCGTTACAACGAATTACCTCATTATTATTTTTAATACTAGCCAGCATCTCATTGGAGTTTTCATATAAGGAGCTATAGATACGTTCACTGATCTCTAGTTCCTTCTGGCTCTTTAACAATGCCTTGGTCCGTTCAAACACCTTCTTTTCCAGAAGTGATAATACCTTTTCCAAACCTGCATAACCACTTTTTGCCGCCGATACCAAGGTAACACATACCCAAACTACGATTATGGCTATGAACGTATTGAACCCTTCTAGACTTCCTTGTGGTAAGGACGCTGATTTTTCCGTCATACCAAGAATTATCAATATAGTACATAATATTCCTATATAAATAGATATGTTTTTTGTGGGAAGTATCCAACTGTATAATATAACCAAACTATAAATGGCCCCTATAGCAATGCTGGAAGGTACATTAATATCTATAATGTAAATTATTGCCGCAATTAAGAACGCAATTGAAAACAATATGGCATTCTTAACATATAAAGGCGTTGATTTTTGATTGGCCATAAAGGAAACCTATATTTTCAGTTGTTTTTTCAACTGAGATATTTCAGCATCCTTTTCTTCCAATTCCAATCTTAATCTTGAATTTTCAAAATCATCTTCCGAATTTGGTGCTTTCGCATCCAACAATTTGGGCAAATCACGGATCAAAGCAAATACGGTCGCAAAACTTATTATTGCCGTTAAGAACCGTACCAAAGCACTTAACCTATATGCTGGCCACCAGAAGATTATTGCATCTAGAATATGAGTGGCGCCACATAAAATTATAAAAGCGGCAAAAAGCCAAAAAACAGGTAAAAAAGGCACTTTGGGTCTTTTTTGGACAAACCAAATTATTACGACAGGAATAATAAAGTAAGCCAACCAAATGGCTACATCACTACCTACGTACAGCCATCCATGAAAATCGCTCCATTTACCACACACCCATCTTGGCGGCCAATCAGATGTGTCAAAAAGTTGCTGCAAAAAAGTTATAATTTCATTCATATTCAACCTTTTAAAATTTTAACTAAAAATTGGATCAATTCTATTGCGCTCACCTTTTCCTACAACAAAATACTAATATAGTACAAAAGATGTTGTAATACCCTAACTGTTCAAGGTCTATATGCATTAAAACAATTCCTATTATGCCTATAGGATTCAATAATTAGAAGAATGCTTTAAACAAAAAGTTATTGAGGATTATTAGCCTTTATTGAGCCAATGGCCAGAAAGAGCAAAAAGGCCAATCCTAAAAAGCCGACCATTTTGTAAGAGCCAAAAGTAGAAAGACAAAAACTGAACACGCTCGGCGCCAATGCACTTGCCAATATTAAAAAACTCATAATTTTACCTGTTATACTCCCTAAATGTGTCCTACCAAAGAAACGAGGCCATGCTACTGCATTCAATACCGCAAAAAAACCACCAAGTGTGCCAAAGCCAGCAATTAGCATAGGTACACCAACCGGAGTAGATAACAATAAAAACCCCAATGAGGCCAAAATACCTCCCAATAACATTAAATAGAGGTATAATTTTAAGGGCAGATAATCACTTAAAAAGTTAAACAAAGTAGAAACGGTTACCGCTACAACAGAGCCGGGCAAGAAAATTGCAATGGCATCTTCCTTTACAAATCCCTGTAAGGTAAAAATGGAAACAATATGAAAAGTAAGACCCGTGATAAAAAAACTATTAAAGGCCAAGGTAAGTCCGTACATCCAAAAGGCACGCTCTTTTTTGGCTTCCTCTAACGTAAATTGTTTGGGTACGGTAGTTTTCCGTTGCTCTTGCGTATTTAAATGATTGACACCATCGGGCAGCAAACCGTGCTTTTCTGGTGATATTTTATAAAAAAGGAATATCAAAATGCTAAAGAACAATAATCCTAAGGCCAAAAACTGCCAAGTTTGCGACCATCCATAACCTTCGATCAAACCATTGATCCATAAGGGTGAAGACGAAAAACCAAAAGAAAGGGCAACGCTACTAAAAGAATTGACCTTACCTCTATTTTTATCGAACCAGATCATTATTACATTCCTGGATGCCATTGTCAATACACCTTGACCGGCAAAGCGTAACATAAAAAATAATATAGTCATTAATACAAACGGCACAACCCAGGTATCAACGGATAACAACTCCTTAATATACGTACTCATGGACGCTGACCATGAGCATAAAAATAGGGTCAACCCTAAAGCAAGTGCCGCAAAAAAGGCTACATAGCGCGCCCCATAAACATCAAACCATACTCCTGCCCTACCAATCACCAAAGAGCTAACAATGGTCCCTATCATATATGCATTACTAAACTGATTTCTAGATAGGCCCAAGGCATCTTTAACCGGATCGGTAAAAACAGAAACACCAATAGTCTGCCCGGGTATACTGCAATAAATACCAATAGTCCCTATTACTAGAATAACATACCCATAAAAAACGGGACTTTTGGAGGGATCTATTAGTTGCTTTTGAAACAGGTGGTTAAACATATGCTGGTTACTGACAGTAAAAATACACCATAGCCACTAGCCCATAAAATTAACGGCCCAAGGAAACTTGAGAAAATCGTTATAAAAATTTTAAAAAAGGTAAATGTAAGGTCTAAGATTTTATACCTAACTTTCTAAACCTAACAACATAAATTTCAACTATGAATACTTGGAAATCATTCTTACTATTAACAACAATCATTATTATGGCGTGTTCCAATCAAGGATACGCACAGGAAAGGGAGTTCTACGAACTTAAAACCTATACCATAAAAAACGAGGATCAAGAACAACGTATGGACCACTATTTGGAAAAGGCGTACCTACCTGCTTTAAAAAGAATGGGTATACCCCACATAGGTGTATTTAAAATGCATAACGACAAGTTTATACCTAGCAATAAAATATACATTTTAATACCTTATAAATCACTTGCCGAATTTGAAAGCATCGAGAAATTGTTGGCATTGGACAAAGCCCATTTAACCCAAGGTGCAGATTATATTAATGCTGATTTTGACAATCCACCCTACGAGCGCATTAATTCCGTGTTAATGCGTGCTTTCCCTGATATGCCCAAAATGAGACCTACTACCATTGAAGGCCCAAGGAAGGACAGAGTCTATGAACTAAGAAGTTACGAATCTCCTACTGAAGCCCTGTACAAGAACAAGGTACATATGTTCAATGAAGGTGGAGAGATTGAACTTTTTGAAAGTTTGGGCTTTAATGCCGTTTTTTATGCAGAAGTAATTTCTGGTGACCGCATGCCCAATCTTATGTATATGACCACATTTTCGGATATGAACAAACGAAATGCCTTGTGGAAAAATTTTAGCGATTCACCCAAGTGGAAAGAAATTTCATCCATGAAAAAATACCAGAACAATATGAACAAATTAGATAAAGATTTGTTGTACCCAACACCATATTCTGATTATTAATTAATTTTCCAAAATAAATTCTACACGCCGGTTGAGCAATCTACCGGCTTTTGTTTTATTAGAAGCTATGGGTTTAGCACTACCATGACCCTTAATATGAATTCTATCTCCTTGAATTCCATTTACGGTTAAGAAGCGACCTACCTCTTTTGCCCTCAATAGGGACAATTCCTTATTGAATATCTCTGTTCCAATGGAATCTGTATGGCCGGTGATGGTGATTTTAAAAGTAGGATTGTTTTTTAAATACTGCACAATACCATTCATTTCTTGCTGATACTCGGTTTTAAAGGTGCTTTTATTAAAATTGAAATGAACATCCTTGAAAACATGAACACTATCCAATTCATAATTGGGAGTGGACTGGTCCAAGCTATCGATGGGTGTGACCGAAACCATATCAAGATAATAATAAGACCCCTTGGTCAATTTTCTTTTGGTCTGATATTTTTGTGTTCTCCGATCGTTGTAAAAATTACCGATGATGATAAAGTTTTCTGTTCCATTAGCAACGAATTCCTTTGAAAGCTTTACCCATTCAACCTCATCCGCAAAAAATTTGGAATACTTAATTTCCAGTTTATTGGAAGTATCCCCTTCTACTTTTGAAAAATGCATATTTGATAGCACTTTTGAGGTCTCTATGGACACCGGAAATTCAGAAAAACGTATACCAAATTGCTTCACTGCAAAATCTGACCGTTCTGCCAGACTAATGTAAAACGTAACCGTATAACGTCTGCCCTTATCCAAGGTAGAAAACAGCTTGCCCTGAATATATTCCCTATAATTATCCGGGGCAAACATATAAAACCCTACATAGCCCTTCCCAAAATCTGCGGACTGTTGACCGTTAAAATTTTTAGGTGTCCCTATTGCGGTACTACAGCCATTAAAATAATCAGTAGAACCAAGGGTAGGCATATTCCAATCGCTAACATCTTGAGCTAGGTTTCCAAGCTTGACCGGGCATTGAACAAATTTTTCAAAACTTGGATTTACCACTACGTTCTGGCCAAGAACAGAAGTACTGCCAAATAACAAGAGTAGAACTATTATCTTATTTAGTGTGTTCAACAACATTGGGTCGGTATTGCACCCTAAAGTAGTAAAAAGTGTCCATAGGAAAGTTTTCTATACCTAAAACAAAAAAATGCCTTCCCAAATATGGAAAAGGCATTTTCAACAATCCAAAACCTAACCAAAAACCTTTTAGTTATTGTACAGATATAACGATGCAGCAGAAGCAAGGTCATTACTGACCGCTGGCGCAATATTACCATTTGCATTCAAGGCATCTGAAAATCCGAGAACCTTACCATTACCAATTTCGGCAATGAACACCGTTTTTGTATTATGATCATAGGCCACATCTATAGGATTACCCATCTGTGTCAATGAACCTGCTACCCTTGTCTGCTCAGAAAGTGCCAGTGCACCTCCATTTTCAATAGCACCCAATTTAGTTGAAAAATCTTGGGTTACCTGAAAACCACCGTCGGTATTGGCATCAGCAGCATCCCCTATATCCGTCATTACCAATACATCATCAGCTTCACTATAATCGACACCATGTGTTCTAACTATACCATCAACAGTAATTCGTTTAGTAGGTGTAATGGCCCCGTCTGTAGTATTCGTAGCCCAAAAGTCTTCATAGACCGCCAGATCACTCGTAGAATCCACTACAGCCAATAAAGTGTTCCCCATAAAGGTTATGCCCCAAGTATTGAAACCTGCATCGAACGTATTCAACAAATTAAAGCTTGAACCATTATACTCGTATACATAAAACTTGTTTTCAGTATTACTGGAAACAACTACCTTATTACCAAAAACGGCAATCTCCCTTGGGCTCTCTACATCTGAACCACCCGTAAAATCAGCAACTAAATTTGCTAAATCTGTAACCGCAGCAAAACTTCCATAATATTCCAAAGCCATTCCTGACCTTGATGCTTGTATAATAGCATCGTTCATGGCGTTGTAATAAATACCTTCAGAAGAATCCGAACCTGTAACTACTGTCTTAGTCAACATTCCGTTGGCATTATAGACACTAACATTACCATTTGCAGTACTTGTTACATATAAGCTAGTTGACCTAGCAGTAGTAGAATCGCCGGTATTACCATCAGTTTCATCACTACTAAAATAGATAGAGGATGCGGACGGTAAATCCTTATTGAAAGAAGGGGTTAGATTACCACCGGAGCCTATATCTGTATAACCTAAAACTTTTCCATTACCAATTTCTGAAATATACACTGCATCAGTTTCTGAATCATAAGCAACGTCAATTGGATTACCCATTAAAGTAGATGGTCCGGCAACACGTACCTGCATTCCTACCGGTAGCAATTCCCCATCTGAAAGTGCATCAAATTTGGAAGAAAAATCGGTAATGACATGAAATCCACCATCATCTATAGTATTTGCAGCATCACCAATATCGGTCAAGACCATAACATCATCAGACCCATCGTACACAATACCATGCGTTCTTACAATACCTTCAATTGTAACTCTTTTCGATGGTCTAACTATACCATCCGTAGCATTTGAAAGAAAGTTATAGAATACGGCCAAATCTCCTGTTGTATCCACTACGGCATATAGGTCATCTCCTTTAAAGACAATACCCCATACCGGAAATGGTACCTCAACAGTGTTCGTTAAGGAAAATCCTGTACCGTTCATTTCATAAACAAAAAATCTATTGGAACCATTATCTGCCACTACGTAAGTAGAACCATTAACTGCCATTTCCCTTGGGCTTTCCAGATCTGCACTACCCGTACCACTTGGTGCTACGACTGTACCGTCCATAAGCGTAGATACTTCTGAAAAAGCTTCCAATAACAAAGCGGACCTTGATGCCTGTACAACAATATCCGAAGATGCGTCATAATAGATACCTTCTGCAGCTGTAGTGGTAGTGACCAAGGTAACCAACGAATCTCCTGTAATACTGAATTTAGAAATATTACCATTTTGGTTATTGGTAACAAAAAGGTCTGTTCTACGACCTAAAACGGTCATACCGTCCTCACAAGGTACACATAAAGAACCTCCACAATCCACACCGGTCTCATCACTGTTCATAACGCCGTCTTCACAAGTTTCCGCGGTTGGAATTTCCATATTATCATCATCACTGCATGATGCAACAAATAACAATGTAATTAACATTGCACATAAATAAAATGATCTTTTCATACTTAATTGGATTATATTAATTAATAGTAGGGCACCCCTACCTACGAGAATACGCAACCAAGGTTTTAATCCAATTGTTAAATATTTATTAAAGAAAAAACCGCTAAACTTAGATGGAGACCATACGGTTTAGCGGTTTTGAAATGTTTGGAATTTGTCCTAAAAATCGAACTTATAAGTAGCTCCTCCAAGCACTTGAATACCTTGGACCTGAAAATTGGCCCAACGCTGATACTGATTGTTTGATAGGTTGGCCCCTTTTACAAAAAATGAAAGGTGGTCGTTAAATCTATAGCCTACATGTGCATTGGCATCAAAATACCCTTCTAATGTAATTGGGGTATCTATACCTGGTTGTGGAATGGCCGCACCAGAATTTGTATCGCTTGCAAAATCTTCTCTTTCACCAACATAAAACAGATTGGCCCCCATAAACCATTGTTCGCCAATTTGATAATCCATGAATAATGAGGCTTTTAAATTAGGTAAGTTCCAAGCGGGGTTACCCGTTTCCGTGGTATAGTCATACACCTCGGCATTGACACCTAAGGTAAAATTACGGTTCACATCTACATTTAGTTCCCCAAAGATTCCAAGCGTTTTTATATCGTCATAAAACACCCTGAAGGAATTCCCTAAAAAATATCCGTTATCATCACTTCTAGAATCTTCTTGTGGGTTTAATATAAATAGCGGTTTTCTATTTTCTGCCGCATACGATCCTTTAATATTATAACTTAAATTAGGTAACAGCTGCCCTTTAAATCCAACATAGGCATTATATTGACTATCGGTAGGCGCTACAAGCAATGTTGGTGACACAAACGGATTGGCTTCCACAAAATCATAATACGAGTTTTGCCTTAATTCTCCGGTTACACCACCATAGGCAATAACAGATTCATCTAATAATCTGTATGATGTCGTTACCGCTGGATAGATATAAAAGTTGCTTTCGCTGTTTTCTAAATCCATTCCGTAAACCACATTTATACCAAGATTTAAAGACAAATCATCACGGAGCATTTTTAATGACGGATTGATACCTGCCTGTAAATTACTATAGTCAATTGGTGAAGAATTAACGGCAGGGGCATAGCCATCGTTAGCAAAAGAACCCCCAACATAATCAACTTTAAGCTTAACGCCAAAAGCCTCTTCATTCATGGGGAATTCAAAACCAGTCGTCAAAATCGCCCTATTTTCTCCTGAACTTAACGCATCAAAAAACCTACGGTACTTTATATCCGCTCTCTTGAAATAAGCGTCCTCTACATTTATATGGGCACCTGCTTCACCCATAAAATAGTTTTGTGTTTCATCTATACCGCTCAGCTCACTTTCGCTAAATTCCCCTTCAGGAATTCCGTACCAATTATACAATTGATGTTGCAGACCAATAGCCGCTCCCCAATCCAAATCACGGTCACGTTTTGCATATGATGCATCCAATCTTGTATCGTAGAAGGTATCTTTCAATTCCACATCTTTAATTCCACCGCGAGATGATAGGTGATTAAAACCTATATCAAAATTCTCATCCCTATTAATGGTCCTACTTGTGTAAAACTCACCTAACACATTGCCATAGTTACCTGCTCCAAAAGAGGCATAAGAATTATATAACTGTGGTGGTGGTAGTTTTTCTACGGTAGATGCCGTTCCTTTTGAAGGTGTAAAGGTAGATGCTACAGGTACCGAAAAAATACTATAGGTAATGGGTTTCTTTTGCAAAACGATAGAATCGTTCAAATTGGGAACCGATTTAATTTTAAATGCGTCTGACACGGTTGGCGTATATGCTTTGGTAACCGTTACTGTCTCCGTGCCCAAATCATTGTCCTTATCATCTTGGGCAAAACCAATTTGCATGCCAAGGGACAGAAAAATTAAGGCAATAATATAGTTATTGTACATAGGTGTTCTTTTACTGGTGTACATGATGTTTAATTAGGATTAACCGATGAATTACTTTGGGACTCTTTAGATTTAATGATTGCCAACTCCGCTCTGGCGTCTTCCACGATTTCCGGATACTGTCCAAAATTGTTTATGACACTTTCCAAAATATAGGTAGCCTGGTAGGCATCTTTAAGGGCATAGTAGTTTTTGGCCATTAAAACCAAACCTTTACCGCCCCATTCCTTATAGGTAGCGTAGTCCTTTGCCAATTTTTGTACGGCAATGTTAGAATTTTCATACAATCCTTCTTTATGCTCAAAATAGGCATCATAATACAATGCCTCTGCGGCAGTGGTTCCAGATGCAATCTTTAATACTTCTGCATATGCAGCTTTGGCCTTTGTCTCGTCATTGGTAGCTATGGCGGAACGTGCGATCATAATTTGCGCATCACTCTTAATACGGTTATCAATATTTGAAGTGGCCAATACTTTATCTGCATATTCCAATGTTTTTTCATAGTTGCGCTGTCCATAATAGCCTTTCATTAAATTGGAACGGGCAAAAGTCCTGTTTTGTTGAATGTTGGCCTGGTTTTCCAATTTTAGCAAATACGGCATTGCGGTTGCATAATCATCCTTACCAATATATACCTCACAGACCCTTGTCAAGGCTTGTTCGGCATACTCACTAGTACTACGGTCCGCTACATATTTATAGTAAGGAAGTGCCTTATCTTTTTCTCCTTTACCAAAGTAGAGTTGGGCCAAACTAAAGTTGGCATCAAGCGCATGTAGACCATTTGGAAATTGTTGAATATAATTGGTATACCCACGTATGGCCGCATCTATATTTCTGTCCAAATTTTGTTTTTGTGCGGCATCAAAGGTTGCATTGTCCAGCTCGGCATCGGTCACTTCAACAAAATCAAGACCGCGAACCCATTCTGCATACTCTTCTACCCTGCCCAGATCTACGTAGACCAATTTTGCGGTAGCCACTGCCTGTATAGCCTCTTGCGTTTTTGGAAAATCACGAACAACCGTTTTAAACTTTACCAATGCGGCATCGTTGCGGTTGGCATTGTAATTCACCAAACCTTGCCTCATCAAGGCTTGTGGCACTAATGAGCTACCCTTATATTCCTTGATCAATCGATCGTAAGCTTCCAATCCGTCACTTTCCTTACCTTGGGCAACATAGGTGTTTCCCAGTTCAAAAAGCGCATCGTCCTTAAAACTGGAACGTGGATATTGTGCCACGAACATTTCTAAGCTTTCAATTTTACTGGCACTACGGTCAACATAACCGTAGCTCATGGCTTTTTGGTAAGCAGCATAATCTTTCTCCGGTCCGGTCAGTTCCAGGGCCTTGTTATAAGTTTCTATTGCCGGCCAATATTTACTGGTAGCATAGTAGCTATCTCCCAACCTTAAAAACCCGTCGTGCAATTTTTCTACCTCTACATCCCTGTTTTTTACAAATGACCCAAAATAGGTAATGGCATTAGGATACTCCTTTTGCTTAAAAAAGGCATAGGCCAAATTATAGTCAATATCCTTGTACATTTCGGTGTTTTTTGCGGATGGATTGTTCTTGAAGGCCATAAAACCCTTTGCCGCTTCATCAAATTTATTGCTGTTATAATCGGCTTCGGCCTTCCAATAATTTGCCCTTGCCTTGAACAGCATATCTTCCGCACTTGCAAGTGATTTGCCAAAACTTTCCGAAGCTGCCATATAATCGCCCTCCATATACAGTTCAATACCCCTGTAATATGCCACTTTTTGGTAAACGGTCTTACTGGCATAATTTCTGTTCTCCTCCAATAATTGCATTGCGCCCGCAAAGTTTTTTGAGGTGATGTAAGAATCTACAAGCAAAGTTTGCATTTCTTGTTGATGCTCATCATTAGGATAGGTTTTCAAATAATTTGTTATTACCGCAGGTACCGCCTCGTAAGCATTACCCACTTCATAACTTAAACGTGCATAATTCAAAAATGCATCTTTCTGAATCTCTGCACTATAGTCCATTTGCGAAGCATTTCTAAAAGCATTCAATGCTTCCTGTTTTTTATCCAGTTTCAAATAACATTCCGCCAAATGGTAGTATGCATTTTGAGCCACGCTGTTGGTACCGCCTATAATTTTATTGAATTGGGCAATGGCATTTGCATAGTCCCCACCTTTGTAATAGGCATATCCAAGATAGTAATAGTCCGTATTGCTCCATTTACCCCCTTTGCCGTTATATTCCTTTAAATAGGGAATGGCGTTTTCATACTGATCAAGGTTAAAATAACTTTCACCAATGATCTTGTTGAGTTCAGAAACTTCCTTTCTGTCAGATTTCGGCAATTGTTTTTTGGCCAAGGCAATGGCTTCCTCAAATTTACCGAGCTTAAAATTCATATCTGCCTGATAGTAGCTCAGTTTTTCCTCCAATACGTTTTGATCGGTAATTTGGTCAAAACGTTCATTGGCCGTTTCATAATCATCTTCCTGATATGAGATATAGCCTAGGTAATATTTGGCCTGCGAACCATAAACAGGTGATGTGGTGACTTTTTCAAGGTATTTTTCGGCCTGTTTTGTCTTGCGTGATGAAAACAGGGAATATCCGTAGTTGAAATTGAACTTGTCCATTTCTCCACGTGATAATGAACCTTGGTCCACCTTATCGTACCATTTTAAGGCATACGGATACTTTCCCGTTTGAAAATAGTATTCGGCCACATCGGCAAAAGCGGAATTCCGTTTAGTAGAGGTAGGATATTTTTCAACAAAATCCTCCATTAATCTATCTGCACCAATTTGATTTAACCGCACTGCCGCATTGGCTGCATAGTAGGCACTATTGGCAGCGGTCTCCTCATCTTTTGTGGACACTTTGACCTTATTGAAAATGGTCTGTGCCGCTTGGTACTGTTCGTTGTTGTAAAGCGCTAAGGCGTCTTGAAAAGCTTTCTGTTCGTGCGTGTAAATTTTAGTCTCTTGGGCAGTGGTCAAAGCAACCAAACCCAACACCATTGGAAAGAAAGCGGTGATTTTTTTAAACATAGTGTTCTGTTACTATTTAAATATACCGGTTATCACATGTGATAACGGCAAAAATTGTTCCTAAGTATGTGTAATACCCCTGCAAAAGAAAAGAATTTGAAAAAGGGTTCATTATAATCAATAGATACTTATTACTTTTATATCAACATTAGCACTATGGGAGAGATTGTTTTAGAACTTAAGGATGCCTCTATATTTCAAAAGGAGAGTTTGGTATTGAGCGAAGTAAGTTTAAAAATAGAAAAAGGAGAGTTTGTATACCTGATCGGTAAAACCGGAAGTGGCAAAAGTAGCTTTATGAAAACCTTGTACGGCGATCTACCGTTGCAAAAAGGGGAAGGCCATATTGTGGAGTTCGATCTAAAGACCTTAAAGGAAAAGGATATTCCGTTTTTACGAAGAAAATTGGGAATTGTTTTTCAAGATTTTAAACTTTTACCAGACCGGAACATTAATCAAAATATGTTGTTTGTCCTAAAGGCGACCGGATGGACGGACAAGGCCAAAATGGACACCCAGGTATTGAACGTGCTTGAAAAAGTGGGCATGAAGACAAAGGGCTTTAAATTTCCGCATGAACTTTCTGGTGGTGAGCAACAACGAATTGCCATAGCACGTGCTTTATTAAATGACCCAGAATTAATCATTGCCGATGAACCTACCGGAAACTTGGATCCACAAACCAGTGTAGAGGTCATGAAAGTTTTACAGGAAATCAATAAATCTGGTAGGACCATTCTTATGGCAACGCATGATTATGCCCTAATTCTTAAATACCCGGCAAAGACGATTAAATGTGATGCCAATAAGGTGTTTGAGGTGGTACAGCGGGCGGTATAATTTAAAAATGTTAGCTCATTATGACCTAAATAGAACGTGAATGGAGAATTATATTGGAAAAATAGTTTCGCCTTATAATAAAGTCGATTTTATTGATTCTGTTAGACTTTCAATATCACAAGATATTATAGAAATAGAGTTTCCTTCAACAGAACGCAATTTCAATAACATAAAAACAATTATTGGTATTTTCAATGGAATTGGAAAAATCACCTTAGTAAATTGTCAAAACACAGCAAGGTCCAGTGGTGCAGGCGGAATAATCAAGAAGTATAATGTAGAATACTTATTTAAGGGTGGACATATTCATAAGCCCGAGTCTATTTATTTCGACAATGTAAATATAAAGATGTCAGGTTTACTTGATTGGACCAAAATTTAGTCTATAAACTTTACTGGAAAAGATTTATCAATTAAAAAGGTTAAGAGAATCACCATTTATAAATCAGATAATTATACAATAGAAATTTTTCCCTCCCACAATATAAGTTTAAAGAGAGAATTTAATGAAATCAATTTCAAAGAAAATATTAGTTTAAAAATCAGCTCTTTAAATAAAGATATTAATGTTTGGGATTACCTCCATTTAATAAAAGAATTAAAAAAAATATTTTTTATTTTATCCAATAGAGATACTAAAATTGATGACACAACTTTCAATAGAAAAGAGGAGTTAGGCATCACCCTTTTTTGGGCAGGTAGTAATTCGTTAGGATCTCCATCCTATATAAATCCAAAAATTACGTTTGAGGATATTAAATTAGAATTGAACGAAATCATCCATAATTGGTTTGACAAAAAGGACTTACACACAAGCATAGAATTAATTTTAGAAAAAACAATCAATACTCAATTAAGTCATGAAAATTATTTTCTAAATAATTGTTTTGCGATTGAAACATTACATAGAAGATTCAATAATTACAAACTATTCGATAAGTCTGAATTCAAATCTATTAAGGAAAATATATTAAAATCAATTGAAAATAATGATTTGAGGAAATTGATAGAAAATAACTTAGCACATATAAATGAACCTAACTTTCGGAATAGATTAACTAATTATGAAGCTGATTTTTCACATCTACTTCCTGAAAATCAAAATGTGAAAAATTACATATCGAAAATCGTAAAAACTAGAAACTATCTTGTACACAGAGGAAATAGTAAAAATATTTTTGAAGAATTCGATATGCTATATGCCTCTTTTTTTATTGAAACTGTTGTTAAAATAAATGTTTATAGAATCTTAGGGATAAAAAATAAATTGATTGAAAAATTACTGATTGAAACAGGTGAAAGAATCAATAGTTTATATCAATCTAATGACAGAATGCGTTTTGAAGATTAAACTTTTAAAAATCCTTTATAAATATAACAACAAATGATTATAGACGTACATACCCATATCAACAACTATCATGAAGATAGAGTGGTGTCTTTAAACGAAAGTTTAGACAAGCTTTCGCAAAACATGAAGGATAATAGCATTGATTACTCTTTAGTACTCACGTCATATAAAGTCAATGAACATAGACCAAGTACCAAACAGGTTGTAGAGGCTATAAAAGGGTATAATAATTTGGGTGTGGTATCGGGCATTAGTTATTTGCATTACAACCACAGAGATGTAATTGAGATTAGCGATTACCTTGAAAAAGGATTCATTAAAGGTTTAAAATTCTACCCAGGTTACGAGCCATTTTACCCGAATGATATTCGTTTTAAATTAATGTATGAAATGGCGATTGAATATGACGTACCAGTAATGTTTCATTCTGGTGACACTTATGCGCCTACCGGAAAAATAAAATACTCCCACCCTATTCATATAGATGATTTAGCTGTTGACTATCCAGAGTTAAAAATCGTGATTTGCCATGTGGGTAATCCGTGGATCAAGGATTGTATGGAAGTCGTTTATAAAAACAAAAATGTCTACGCAGATATATCCGGATTGGTTTTGGGTGATTTCTCAGATAAGTTTGAACGCTACATGAAAAAGGAAATCGAAGAAATGATTACTTATGCTGGCGACCCTAAATACCTACTTTATGGTACCGATTGGCCTATTTCGAATATGAAATCGTATCTAAAATTCATGGATCAACTTGATTTATCAAACGAGAAGAAAGAACTCATTCTTTGGAAAAATGCTGCTGAACTTTTTAAAATTGATATTAGTCAACTGTAGATACAATCCCAAAACACCTAGGAATACCCAAATTTCAGGTATTACAAACTAGCCTCTGAAAATCCCAATCCATATTTTTCAGTAGGGTAGAGAATCCCCTTTTCCAATCTAAAAATAGAATGGTACGGGTCGTCAATAATATCTAAGTGCCCATCTAAATCTGCATATACTATGTTAGGCCTTGATAAGGCAAAATGCAATCCTGCAGCTATACCTAATCCGCACTCGTCTATACAACCAACCATGGCATCTAGCTTGGCCGCCTTTGCCACGGAATTAATATGCATTCCTACCCAGATACCCCCAACTTTTTGAAGTTTGATATTGACCATATCCACACGTTCGTTCTGTGCCAAACGAAAGGCATCTGTCAATGTTTTTAGGCTTTCATCTGCCATAACGGGTATACTAACTTGATCGGTAACTTCGCCCAATCGTTCCTCTGATTCCACTTTGGTAGGTTGTTCAAAAATTTCAATCCCGATCGCTGCGGTCGCTTTGACAAAATCTACCGATTCCTTAACGGAATAACCTTGGTTACCATCAAATCGTAAAGCTATATCCGGGTATTTTTCATGTAGCATCCGCATTTTAGCAATATCCTCTTCAAGATCGGTACCGCCTTTAATTTTCAAAATCGTAAAACCCTGCTCAATAAATGTACCCGCATAGGCCAAGGTTTCTTTTACCCCCATTATACCAATGGTAATGCTTGTGGCAATGTGGTTACGGTATCCTCCCAAAAATTTATACAAAGGTACTTCTGCCTTTTTGGACATTATATCAAACAATGCCAGGTCTACCATGGCCAAGGCAGAAGAACGTTTGCCCAATAACTGTTTTAACTCCAACAACAACAAAGCATAAGTAAACGGGTCTTTCCCTATCAAATAGGGAATAATGATGTTTTTAATGGCATGGGTAACCTCTGCCGGAGATTCATTGGTAACCACAGGATCGGGAGCGGCACAACCATACCCAACAATTTTACCATCGGTTTCAATTTTCAGGATAAAATTACTGGTGCGATCAATAGTCTCGTACGCAATGGTATAAGGATCGGAAAGTTTAAGGTCCAAACGCTCATATGAAATATGGGTTATTCTCATTTAAGTTTGGTCATTAAAAGTGCAATCAGGTCTTCTGCCCCATACTCCAACACATCATAGGCCGGCAATTTGGTCTCTAGGGTAATTGCCTTGCAAACGTCCAAGATTTCACTTTTTTCCATTCCTTCATGATTCACGGTAATGGCAATGACTTCCTTACCTGAAATTACCTGTATTGCATTAATCTGTTCTTCTAGCGAATGCATTTTATATCCGGGAAAACCGTCATATTCCAAACGTTTGGGCGCATGTTGCAGAATGACATAATCCGGTCTTCCTGCGGCCAGAATTTCAAAACCACCTGGATACGCCGGGTTCATAAGACTACCTTGGCCTTCAATTACAATAACATCCGGATTCTCATTCTTGTAGGCACTCACCACGGCATGTTCTATCTCGCCAGAAACAAAATCATTGATACAGCTATCCATGACCATACTGTATTTTGCACCTTGCATCCAGCCGGTTTGTCCCGTTCCGATCATTTCGGCCTTTTTGCCCGCCTTACGGAATGCATGAACCAAAATCCAAGCTGTGGTCCGTTTGCCTAAAGCAGAATCGGTACCCAATACCGCTAATTTTAAACATTCCACTTTTTCGATATCCCCGGTAAAAAAATGGAGTTTATCGCGATCCGGCGTTTTTCTGATATCCCTGATCGTAACTTTTTTCTCGTTGGCCAAAGCCACCAATTCCGGATCATTGGTCAAAAAATCATGTAGTCCGCTATCTACGTTCCAACCCTGTTGCAATGCTGCCTTGATCGTAGATTTGGCCACTAGAGGCAATCGGCCTCCATCTGGCGCAAGGCCAATGACCAAATAACTAGGCAACTGATTGGTTGCGCCGAGTGTTGAAATGGCCGTTTCAATGTCATTAAAAACGGGTATTCCGTTAGGTCTACCGTCCAATACATCACCGGCATCCCTACCCGCATATTTTTCGTCTAGGACTCCAACTATCTCGTAGCGCTCCGTAAAACGGACCAAACCATGTGCAGTTTTTCCATTGGGCGTATTAAAGGCACCTTCACAGTACACCAGAGCCTTACCATCTATCACTTTTTTCATCTCTTGTATTAATTTTTTGCGGTGAGCACGGCCACAAAACGGTCAGGCTCAAAATTCATTTTTTCATCCAGTTCCAGAAGACCGATCAACCCCGCAGTGGATGCAGGTAAAATTCTGAACCCTTCCTTTTTATATAATAGGGAAGTCATTTCCCTTAATTTTTTGTCACTGATATTGAATGCCTCTCCTTCAGATTCCCATAATGCATAAAGCGCCTCCTCCCCGTCAAAACTATGCCAATTGATCAAAGGTTCATTGTATTTGGTCTCCTTGATAACCGTGGGATTTAAATCTTTACAATGGCGCAAGCCCTGAAGATAGGATTCAACAATAGGATTTTTATGGGACGATGATGCAGCGATCATTTTTGGTATTCGTGATGTCTTGCCTCGTTTATACAAATTTACAAAGCCCCTATAAACTCCGGCGAACAAGGTTCCGTTGGATACCGGTATGGCGCAGTACTTAGGTGCATCGCCCAAATCCTCAAAAATCTCTTGGGCAATCTGCGCATAGGCCGATATTTGTAATGGGGTATTGGCTCCTCCGGGATTGGCGTCATACCAACCATTCTCTATCGCCAACCTAGAACTTTCCGTTACCACATCCTCATAACTTCCCGGTATACGAATTATTTCTGCACCCAAGGCCTCCATTTCCATTACACGGTCCGTATGGTAACTCTCCGGAATGTATATTTTACAAGCAATGCCCGCCAAATCAGAAGCCAGGGCCATAGCAACGCCATAATTGCCACAAGTAGCCAAACTTACAATAGTAAACTCCCTTCTCAACGCATCGTATAACTGAGCAAAGGCTATGCGATCTTTTTGCGTTCCGGTAGGATTATCTCCTTCATACTTTAGGTACAATTGGCGTACATCAAACTCCCGTTCCAAGGTTTTTGCACGGTGAAGCCCTGTATCACCTACCTCTAAACTTATTATATCCTCAAAACATTCCAAACGGTCTACCAAGGATTTACGAGTATCCTTGACCATATCACTGAGCCTACGTGCCTCTGCGGACACTTTATTTTCAGCAGTTTTTACACCGTCTTTAAGATTCATACCTATATAACAATTCTTTTTTTAAGATAAGGTAATTAATTTGATTACCCCTTTAGAATAATAATATTAAAATACCATAATTTAAGATTGCATAGGTACTCCAATAATGGAAATAAATTTAAAAATTAACATCAATATTTATGGTGACACTTGCCAATAGGCGATTTTATTAAGTGAAACCTGTTCTCAATTAATTCAAATTTTAACAGTAGCACAATAATCGCTTTAGCTAATTTTGACTACTTTTTTAAAATAGGCAACAAATCAATGAAATCAACCTCGTTAATTTTTCTTTTTACCCTTTTGTCCAGCGCGTTATTGTATGCCCAAGATGAGTTACCTCTTCGTATGGACAATTCCAAGATCAGGCCCTTGCAAAAATTATTGGATAGCTCATTGCAGACCAATTTAAGGGATGAACTTACCTCGCATCCAGAATGGAACGACCTTATTATACAAAAGAAAATGGCGGTTGGTTTGGTTGATCTAAGTAATCCGGAAAAAGTTCGTTTTGCCCGCGTTAACGGCAACCATATGATGTATGCGGCAAGCCTTCCCAAGATTGCCATACTATTGGCCTCTATGGATGCTATTGAAAAAGGGGAATTAAAGGAAACTGCGGAAATTAAAAAGGATATGCGCTTAATGATCAGTAAATCTGACAATGCGGCTTCTACCCGTATGATCGATCGCGTAGGTTATGAAAAATTGGAAGCGGTGATGACAGATCCTAAATATGCCTTTTACGATGAGCAAAAAGGTGGCGGACTATGGGTTGGAAAACGTTATGGAAGTGGCGGGGACACCAATCGTGAACCCCTAAAAAATTTAAGCCATGCGGCATCGGTTACCCAGGTATGCAGGTACTATTATCTTTTAGCCAATGGTAAATTGGTAAACCGTAAAAGGTCCAAACAAATGTTGGATATTATGGAAGATCCGGAACTGCACCATAAATTTGTAAATACCCTGGACCAGATCGCACCCAATGCCCGTTTGTTCAGAAAATCAGGTTCATGGAGAACCTACCACTCAGATTCCATATTGGTTTGGGGAGAAGACAATAACAGAAGATACATATTGGTAGCGTTGATAGATGACGCCAATGGGGAACAAATTATAAGGGATTTGGTAAAACCTATTGAAAAGGTGTTGAAAAAGCCTGTACTTTAGGACTTGGAACAAAGAACCCCTTTTCTGCATGGTAGAAAGACTGATCAAAAAAATATTCGATGTACGTGAAGGCGAGTTCAAGGTTTCACTTTGGATGCTCGCCTACATTTTTTTGGTCATTGCCGTATTACTGATCATTAAACCCACCGTTAATGCCCTGTTCCTGTCTGAATTGGGTATTGAACAATTACCGTTCGCCTTTCTTTTAGTGGCCGTTACGGCCGTGGCAACATCCTATTTCTATTCTAGGGCAGTATCCAAATTTCCCTTAAAAAAGGTCATTGAGACCACCCTGATCAGTTCCATAATCATCTTGATAGGGTTGGGAATACTATTGTCATTAAATGTGGTTAGCGGTATATTACTCTATTTTTTCTATATCTGGGTGGCCATATATGCCGTTCTGTCCGCTTCCCAATTTTGGGTATTGGCCAACTTGGTATTCAATATCAGGGAAGCTAAAAGGTTGTTTGGCTTTATAGGTTCAGGTGCCATCATCGGTGGTATTTTTGGGGGTTACCTTACCTCTATTCTAGCTCCGCTCATTGGCAATGAAAACCTCATGTTCGTAGCGTCCCTACTCCTTTTTTTCTGTATTCCCCTATTACGTAAAATCTGGCATATACGGGTAAAAAAGAACGGTAGCATCAAAAAACACAAAACTGCCTCTAATATTAGTGAAGCACCCTTACGGCTTATTCTTAAATCAAAACACCTTACCTATATAGCTTGCATTGTAGCGGTAAGTGTAGTGGTGGCCAAATTGGTAGATTACCTCTTTAGTGAATTTGCTTCCACAGCCTTTACGGACGCAGACGAATTGACCGCATTTTTTGCATTTTGGTTTTCTACCTTCAACCTGCTGTCCTTGGTCATTCAACTTTTTTTTACACATAGGATCGTAGGTATTTGGGGCGTTGGCTTTTCCTTACTATTATTACCATTGGGCATTTTTGGCGGAAGCATGTTGTTTTTAATGCTTCCCGAACTTTCTGCCGTTGTGGTCATCAAGGCGATGGATGGAGTCCTAAAACAGTCCATTCATAAAAGCGCTTCAGAATTACTGACACTACCCCTGCCTTTCGATTTAAAAAATAGGACCAAGTCGTTCATAGATGTTGTCGTTGATAGTTTGGCCACAGGTATTGCCGGATGCCTCTTGATATTTGTAGTCCGTGGGCTGGACCTACCTTCAATCTATATCGGGGCACTCATCATTGCACTGGTATGCCTTTGGCTGTACTTTATTTACAAGGTACGTATAGAGTATTACAAGACCTTCAGGTCCAATTTGGAAATGCTTACGGACTCCTCAAAAAAGACCAAAAAGATTTCAACCACCAAAGTTTCCGTTGTCTCGGGAATGCGAACGGTATTTGCGAACGGTACAGAAGCTCAAATTCTGTTCATGTTGGACAAACTCATGGAAATCAATGACAAGCGTTTTGCCGCAGATGTGGAACAGTTGTTAGGACACCCAAGCAATAAGGTTAAATTATCCGCTATTCAAAACCTATACTTTTTAAATTCCAAAACAATGACCGCCAAGGTTTCCGAACTGTTGCTTATTGATGATCGTGAACTCACTATTGCAACCTTGGCCTATATCCTTAGCTTTGCCCACAAGGACAAATCGTTTGTGTTCGATGCCTATTTGGAACATTCCAATGAACGAATAGCCATGGCGGCGCTTTATTGTCTAGCAAGGGCGGCCAAAAATAATTATTCCCTTAAACAGCGTTATGGTTTGGTTGACCGCATTTCCAAGGCTATCGACAAAATAAATGATAGGGATGATAGCTATAAAGAGGCGGTAATTGAAATTTTAGGCATTGCCAATTTACCCCTATTTTACAACACATTGGGTACGTACCTGTACGATGACAGTGAGCATGTAGTACGCACGACCATAAAAGCTATTGGCACGGCAACAGATTCGTTTTTGGTGCAACTTATCATACCTTTTCTGATCCAAAAAAAGTATAGGGCAACGGTCATGGAAGCGTTTAAACTTTTTGGTCCTAGTATTATTCCCCTTCTGGGCAAACAGGTTCAAGAACGCAAACAGCCCTTGGAGGTTCTGCGTTTTATACCAGCGGCAATACAATCGTTCCATTCCAAGGAATCCGTCCATCAATTGCTGGGTATATTGACGGATAATGATTTAACGGTACGCTTAGAAGTGGTACGGGCCTTGAGTGCCATACGGGCCAGTCATCCGTATTTAAAATTTAATAGGTATAAAGTGGTTTCCGTAATATTTGACGAATGTAAATTGCACCATCAAACCTTATCTGCCATGCATACCCAAATAATTATTTCCTATCGCAATAGAACAAAATCCAAAAAGGAAATCACTGATGCAGAGAGAGATGCCCGTACCAGTCTTTTGGAACTTTTGGAACGCCGTTTGGATACAGGACTGGAACGCATTTTTAAACTCTTGGGCCTAAGGTACCAACAAAAGGATGTCGCCATTGCCTATGAAGGGCTACTGAGCCAAAAGCAAGAAGCCCAACAAAACGCAATAGAATTCTTGGACAATTTGCTGACCGGAGAGCTAAAGCGCAAATTGCTTCCTATAATAGAGGAAAGCGCCATGGATATATCGTCCGAAGAGGAGTTGCAAAAAATAAAGCATAAGATTCCAACGGAATTGGAATGCTTTAAATTATTGTTACAGGGCAATGACCTAAAGATTAAGTTGGCCGTTCTGTACCTCATAGCCCAACAGAAAGAACCTAAGTTCCTGCCCATGGTTGAAGGTCAACTTAATGACCCGGACCCAAAGATCAGAAGTTTTGCCTTAAATGCGTTTACCTCGTTATCTCCACAAAAACCGTAAGCATTTTTTACAGGATTACACGAAGCGTATACCCTGTTTGCCACAAATTTCGGCCAGTTTTTCAAAATTTGGAGGTCCTGGCGGTAATGCTGCTAATTCTTGAAACATAAGTTCTATTCCAGCGGGCAGTGCGGAAGTTATCATTTTTGCTTTTTCCGTACCTACTACCTTCCATGTATGGGGTATATTTTTTGGTGCAAAAGCAATATCACCGGCCTTAAGCACTTCGCTCTTGCCACCTACGGTAATTTCAACCTCACCCTTTACCACCCTAAAAATTTCATCTTCCTTGGTATGTATATGCGGAGGTATACCTACCCCGGGTTCCACATTGTCCACCCATTCAAAAATTTGATTCCCGGTTTCTGCACCCAATAACTTATGGGTCTGTATATCCCCGATCACATTGAACACATCGCCATCCGCATCCCTAATTACTTTGGGATCATTCATCTTGGGTAAGTTGACCGCCATACCTTTTTTTTGACCGAACATAACCCCTGACAATAAAGTGAAAACCACCCCATTACCTGACTGTTGTATAAATTTTTTTCTGTCCATGAATATAATTTTCAACCAAATTAACCATAAAACGTTATGGGATAAATGTGAAAATCACGGTATAACCCTAGAATTTAGGAAGTAACGCTCTTTCTTAGTTCAGATGGACTAACTCCTGTTTGGGTTTTAAAGAAATAACTAAAATAATCCGGTGTAGAAAAACCCAGTTCATATCCAATTTCCTTAATGGTTTTATTCGTGAATTTTAAGGCATGTCTGGAACGGATCAATAATTGTTCAATTATGATATTCTTGGAACTTACGTTCAAAACTTCCTGAACGCACTCATTTAAGTATCTGGTGGAAATGTTCAATAAGGAAGCATAAAAAGATACCTCGTGCGATTTTGCCAAATGTTGATCCACCATTTGTTTAAAAGCATATACAATATTGGCCTTGGTATGGTTTTTATCTACAATCGTCTTTATATTACATTGCCCATCACAATAAACGAAAAAGGTATTTAAAAGTGATATCAATGCATCTTCCTTATTATTTAGATGTGAACCCAAGAGCTCATCTATCATTTCCAAGATGGCCTGAGTTCGTTTTTCAATTCCCGGACTTAATTTAAGTAAGGGTACCGTACTGGTATTGAACATCCTTATCTGACTAATATGCAGTTTACTAAGTAACGGGTGGGATAGCACCTCATCCGCCAGGTTAAGGATATAGCCCGAATTAGAATTGCCATCTTTGATATACAGTTTCCAATTTACTTTTTTGTCCAAAAAGAATATGGAATTGGACATGTTAGGATAAAGGACCCCATCAATTTCCAGTCCCTTGATCTCATCTTTGACCCAGCAGACGGTATAATAGCCTTCGTTATATTTTTGGGAAACATTTTTGACTATTTTCGATATGGTTATGGTATCGTTTTCCATCAATAAAATGTTGGTTAATTGTACTGGCCGTTAATTGCCCGATGTACCTAAGATACAACATTTAAATTTTAAAAAAACTTAAGAATTCTCCTCCAATTCCATAATCAAATTAGCAATTAAAGCTGTCCACCCCGTTTGGTGCGATGCTCCCAAACCTTTACCGGAATCTCCATCAAAAAACTCATAGAAAAAATGCTGGTTTTTAAAATGTTCATTTTTTGTGAATAGATGCTGGCGGTCATCAGAATGGTATTGGAACTTTCCATCCGCATTGCGCTGAAATAACTTGATCAATCTTTTGGAGATTTCGTTCGCTATTTCATTCAAGTTCATCTTTACACCGGAACCTGTTGGAAATTCGTAAACATATTGCTCACCATAGAACGAATAATACTTTCTTAATGATTGTACGATCATATAATTTAAAGGTAACCAAATAGGACCACGCCAATTGGAATTACCTCCAAACATGTTGGAACGGCTTTCCCCTGACTCATATTGAATTTGGTGATGTCCATTATGTTGAAAAACATACGGATGCTTTTCATGATACTTGGACAACGAGCGAATACCAAATTCTGATAAAAATTCATTTTCATCCAACATTCTATACAAAAGCTTTTCCAGTCTAAAGCCACGCATGATGGAGAACAGGTAATTTCCGTCCTGGTTATATTCTTCAATATTGGATACCAGGGAAGCCAAATCTGGTCTAGTCCTTACAATTTCTGCCGCCCTAACTTTAAAATGTTTGAGTTCTTCAAATAAATCTTTATGGATGATTTCTACAGCAAACAGTGGTATAATCCCTACCAAAGACCTAACTTTTAACCGATCTGTTGTACCGTTGGACATTTCTACGACATCGTAATAAAAATTATCCTCATCATCCCATAATGAAATATCTTTCTTGCCTATATGGTGCATTGCCCATGCTATATTCAAGAAATGCTTGAAGAATTTGGCCACACTATCTTCATAGATAGGGTTGGTCTTGGCCAGCTCCAACGTCATTCTTAACATGTTAAGGGTGAACATGGCCATCCAGCTAGTAGCGTCTGCCTGTTGCATACGGGTTATACCGTCTGGCATATGGTTGCGATCAAACACTCCAATATTGTCCAGTCCAAGAAATCCGCCTTCAAAAAGATTGGTTCCACTTTTATCCTTTTGGTTTACCCACCAGGTAAAGTTGACCAATAGTTTTTGATAGGCTTTTTCCAAGAATAACGTATCTCCTTTACCGGTACGCTTTTTATCCTTATCATAAACCGTCCATACCGCCCAAGAATGAACAGGTGGATTTACATCACTAAAATTCCACTCATAAGCAGGGATCTGTCCATTAGGATGCATGTAGTTCTCACGCAATACCAACAATAATTGCTCTTTGGCAAAATATGGGTCTATCTCTACAAAAGAGGCCATATGAAAGGCAAGGTCCCATGCCGCATACCAAGGATACTCCCACTTATCGGGCATTGAAATTACATGTCTGTTCGTGAGATGTTCCCAGCTGCTGTTTCGTGTATCCGTACGGTAAGGTTTAGCCTCACCGGCACCGCCAAATAACCACTTGAATACATCATAATAGTAGAATTGTTTGGTCCATAATAATCCGGAAAATGCCTTCTTGGCAATTTCTTGCTGATCCGCCGGCAGTTCTTTTTTAAGAATATCGGCATAAAATTCTTCGCACTCGGTTATTCTTTTTGTAAATATCGCATCAAAATCACCAAATGGATCGTCATTTTTCTTTTTGCTCAAACGAACCTTAATTGATTTTTCTTCCCCAGATCTTAATTTTAACTCGTGCCATACCGCAAATTTAGACCCTTTATTATTGGGGTTAACGGTAGCCTTACCATTTACCACATGGTTATTAATACCGTCCTTTACATAATCCACCTCATTGGGAACACTGTAAATGCGCTCATTATTGGTCTCATTCTCACAGAACAGTTGCTTACCGTTCTCATGATAAAAATAATACCTGCCATTTCTGGTACTTCTGGATTGTACGGCCGTACCAGAAATTGACTTCATCTCCGGACGTTCAAAACGGTCATTATGCTTCCAAAAATTCCTAAACCAAAGATGGGGCAATACATGAATACTTGCCGCTCTTGGCCCCCTGTTTACCACGGTTACCTTCATTAAAATATCCCCAACATCTGCTTTGGCATATTCTATATAACAATCAAAATAGGTGTTATTGGCAAACGCTTTGGTATCCAAAATTTCATATTCTGCGTCTTCCCTACCACGTTCCCTGTTTTTCTTTAACAACTCTACATATGGAAATTTTTTGTGCGGGTATTTATATAAATACTTGGAGTACGAATGTGTGGGGGTAGATACCTGGTGAAAATAAAGCTCTTTTACATCTTCCCCATGATTACCTTCATTATTGGTCAAACCAAATAAGCGTTCTTTTAATATTGGGTCCTTACCGTTCCAGAATGCAGGTGCCAAACATAGAATTTCCCTAGAATCACAATAACCGCCAATTCCTTCTTCTCCCCACCTGTAAGCATTGCTACGCGCCTTGTCATGTGTTACAAAATCCCACGCATTTCCATTAACGCTATAATCCTCCCTTACGGTACCCCATTGCCTTTCAGCAAGGTAAGGCCCCCATCTTTTCCAGTTCTTATAATTATCTTCTACGGCTAACCGTTCCTCTTCTGCATTTTTATAGGCCATATGATATATATGTATTACTAACTATTAAAAATTCCAATCTAGACTCCATAACCACTTACGATATAGAATCTTAAAAAGTTGGACAATTTATGATAATCTTAAAAAATAGAAACAAAAATACTACATGTAGCTCCAATTAAATGTCAAACTACACCCGCATTTGAACAGTATTGCCTAATCGTCAAAAAATGTGCTAAAAATCATCAACTTTAAAAAATAAAATCAATAATTCTTATGAACTTGAAGCACAGCTTTAATTCTTAGATATACCAAACATACATAGACCATTATTAAGAAAATTGCTGGGCTCGGACAGCCATAAACCATTAACAGTTTCATGATTTAAAAAATCATATATTTAAGGATGAAAAATACCAACCAGCTCTTAAGCCTGCTTTTTATTGTAGGGTTCAATACTTTAAACGCACAGGGCGATAGATTAAGTGATTATGTTCAACCCATAGACGGCTCTCAATTACAGTTGGAAATGACCGGTATACCTGCAGGGAATTTTTTAATGGGAAGTCCGGCATTAGAACATAATAGAAGTAAGGATGAAGGTCCTGTACATGAAGTAAGCTTATCCGCATTCTACATATCAAAGTACGAAATAACCTGGGAAATCTATAATCTGTTCGTTAACAGAACCATTGATTCTGTCGTGCAAAATAATAAGGCTAATGACTTGAAATTGGCCATGGACGCCATTGCCGGGGCCACCGTTCCTTATGTAGATATGAGCTTAGGTATGGGGACGGGAAAGGGTTTACCCGTGGGTAACGTAACGCATTATGCCGCATCACAATTCTGTAAATGGCTATCTGCCAAAACCGGTCATTTTTATAGATTACCTACTGAAGCGGAGTGGGAATATAGTGCCCGTGCCGGAACCCGTACGGCCTATTATTTTGGTGATGACCCCAATTCATTAAAAGATTATGCCTGGTATTATGAAAATAGCAACGATACTTATCATCCTGTAGGACAAAAATTACCCAATGCTTGGGGATTGTACGATATGCACGGAAATGTTGCAGAGTGGACCTTGGACCACTATGTACCAGAGGCGTATTCAAAAAGGGTGGCACATACCCAATCTCCTAGGGAACAGTTGGCTACTTCATATCCTAATACGGTACGTGGTGGTTCATATTATGATGATGCCGAATACATACGAAGTGCAGCACGGTTAGGGTCTACGGAAAATTGGAAAATGAGGGACCCACAATTTCCAAAAAGTAAATGGTGGAATACAGATGCACCCTTTGTGGGCTTTAGGGTCGTAAGGGACCCTAACATACCCAATGAAAACGAGATACATAAATATTGGGGTGAATAGCCCCTACCAAACCTAAAACCAAAAAAATCATGATCAACTCAAAAAATGACAACACAAAACGTACCGAAAATTCAAGACGAGGATTTTGCAAAAACACCGCACTTGCAGGCGCCGGATTATTATTACCAGGATTAGATATCCCTGTAATGGCAAATGTATTTAATGATAAAAAATTAAAATTGGCCGTAATAGGTTGTGGAGGGCGCGGTACTGGAGCCGCCAACCAAGCATTAAAGGCCGATGACAATATAGAATTAGTGGCCATGGCCGATGCTTTTCAAGACCAATTGGATAAAAGTTTGGGTAACCTACAGAAAGAATTTGAGAGCACAAATAAAGTGAACGTAAAGGATGCCCATAAATTTGTAGGTTTTGATGCCTATAAAAAGGCCATAGACCAAGCCGATGTCATAATTCTTGCTACTCCACCGGGTTTTAGGCCCTATCATTTTGAATATGCCATAAACGCTGGAAAGCATGTATTCATGGAAAAACCTTGCGCAGTAGATGCTCCCGGCATCCGTAAAGTATTGGAAGTAGCCAAGATTGCCAAGGATAAAAAATTAAACGTTGTTGTTGGCCTACAGCGCCATTACCAGAATAATTATCTGGCCATAGCCGAAAAGATTAAGCAAGGTGAGGTGGGCAAAATAGTTTCTGGGCAAGTGTATTGGAACAGTGCCGGGGTTTGGGTAAGACCCCGGCAAGAAGGCCAATCGGAACTGGAATATCAAATGCGGAACTGGTATTACTTTAATTGGTTGTGCGGTGACCATATTTTAGAACAACACATCCATAATATAGATGTAGCAAACTGGTTTATTGGTGAATACCCAATTTCTGCCCAAGGAATGGGAGGTAGATTGGTACGGACAGGAAAGGACCATGGTGAAATATTTGATCATCATTTCGTTGAATTCACCTACCCCAGCGGAGCTGTAATAGCCAGTCAATGTCGTCACCAACCAGGTACATGGTCCAAAGTCGGCGAGAATTTTCAAGGCACAAAAGGCAGTATTGAAATGAGAGATGCCGGTGCCGCAACCATTGTAGGTTTAAATGGAGAAAAAATGTTCGACTACCGCAATAGAAACGACCCAAATCCTTATCAAGTAGAGCACGACCGATTATTCGCTTCTATCCGAAACAAGGAGGTCATCAGCGATACGGAAAATGGAGCAAAAAGTACTTTGACCGCTATTATGGGCCGTATGGCAACCTATTCTGGAAAAGTAATTACATGGGAAGATGCCATGGCATCACAAAAACAAATTATGCCCAATGAGCTTACTTGGGACGCTATGCCACCAAGTGTACCAAATGCTGATGGCAATTACCCCATACCTACTCCGGGTGTTACGGATGTATTGAGTTAGATAAGAAAGCGTTATGTATTAAAAGTCTTATAGTGGAAACATCGATTAAAATAATGTTCCACTACTAAGACTTAATTAAAGGATTATATTCCATAAAAACGCCTTTTTTAAAGATAGAACTATTACCCTTTTTGAATAATCTTATCAATATTTCCGGCCAAATACATATGGTCACTAGCAGAATTTTTACGCAAAACATTGGTCATTAGCACCACCATATACCTGCAATTATTAGGATGCTCCACTATAATAACGGAATTCATATAATTGGTAACGTTACCCATGTATTTTCCACATGCCTCTCCTTTGCTACGATCACATTTGTAAAGTGAACCTGATTTAAAGTACACCGCAGCTTCCTTTAAGGCAGGTGCTTGTGCATAACGTATTCTTCTATCGGTCATGTACATTAACCGTTTCATTTCCAAACTAGACACTTCATCCACAACCTTTCCTTGCTCTAACTGTACCAAAAATTTCATCAACCCTTGTGGTGATCCTATACTGCCCCCTTTATCACCGACATAGGTGTTTGCCCCACGTGTAAAAAAGCTCCCTAAACGCCATTCATCTGCAGTAATGCCTAAATCTCGTAAGGGTAAATTAACCACATCGTTTCCTAAATCCGTCAGTTCCTTCTTAGGGGTTTCCTTAAAATAAGTATCAGCTTCTTCTTGTGTTAAATCAGGATATTGTTCACCAAAAGCGGCCATCAACAATACTTCTCTCCAGACAATGCTTGCAGCACCGTTATTACTAACGGACAACATATGATCCGCCCATTCATAAAGCGTAAAAACATCACTGGCAATAACTTGGCGTTTAACCAATGTGTTTTTTTCAATATTATAGATAGGAATGGTATGTTCATCCGTTAATCCCCATACACCCGCTTTAACCGATTTATTCTTTAAAAGTTCGGTTCTCAATTCAAATGAATCCGGATATATTTTGGCCAACTGAGTAAAAAGTCCGTTAAGAACGGCCAATTTACCTACGCTACCTGGTTGATATCCTGCAGTTTCGTTGCGTTCCGCATAGCGGATTTGTTGAGAATCGGATATATCTAAAACGGTCAACGAATAACTCTTGTCCAAACCACGGAACAGTGCAATGATTTCTTTCTGAAAATCTGCATCAATCTGCATCAATGCCATAGCGCTATCTTCCTTTCTATCCAGGAGATTCAGTTGAATCTCGCTGTATGATTTTAAGGCTCCGTTAGGTAATGTCGTGGCGTCCTTAATTTCACCACTCTTAATCAGTTCTAAGCGTTTTAAGCGTTTGATACCTGTACGTTCGTAACCGTCTATTGGATAATATGTATAAGGTGCAAATGCAGAAGCCGTTAAGACGACTACCAATACTATTAATACTTTTTTCATTATAATTTTGTGCTTAAGGGAATTTCTTTACCGGTATTTATTTTGGGGGTAATGGATTCCAGATACCCTGAACTTAATGCTTTTTTATTTTCTACAAAAGGACGTATTTGAAACAACCATAACTTATCATCCTTAAATCCGAGTTCAACATCATACGCCCCATCATAATCGGAATTGGTCTCATCCGCTAAGGCCATACGGATCGTTTTGGCCAAATTTTTTATTTCCCTTATATTTATTTCATTGACGACCCTTGTCTGAAAGGTAGCCACCTTTTTCGCGGTACCCCCTGTTATGGGCAACGTATTGTACAAGGGTTCCCGTGCCGGTGCCAGCAACCTATAACCTTCATTGGCATAAACGGTATACGTTTCCGCAGATTGACCATCTACGGCACCGCCCGCGCCCCTACTAAAAGCTATGGTAAGGTCCTCTTCATTTCCGGAATTAATTCCTTTGGTTATCAAAACTCCGGAATAATCCACATCCACACTGGGTATGACCAATATGGAAGGAAAAACGTTCTCTGGGTTCAACAGATATTTTTGACGCCATTTAAAACTACGCTCCGTATAGGGTGATGCCCACACCTCTTTAATACCATTTAAGATCTTTTGCTTGTCCAATACATTGAACAATGTAAGATTTAAGCCGGCACCCGTAAATTCCTTTAAATCCTCCATGTTCGTATCACTGCGCAAAAACACGGGGATGTCTCCAAAATCGGCACCCAGCACCTGTTTAAAGGATTTGTCCAATTGGACCATAAAATCCTCCTTTAACGGCATTTGCTTAATAGCATTGCGCAAAGTCTCCAATTGGAGCAATTGGTAATTCTCTACCTCTGGCTCTGGTACTGCAGTGTTTCTCATGCGTTCAGCTTCGGCGAACATTGCATTTAAAAACTCCCAATAGGAAACACTCTGTCCAGGCATCCGTTGGTCCATATGGTCCCTGAAAATTCCAAACGGAATTACCAATCCTTCTACCACTTGATCGGGAAACATTTTCTTTAACTGCCCTAAATTGGCCGCTTTAGGTCCACACAATGCACCAGAGTCACTGGCATCTACATTACGCATATTCAAGACTTCTGTATTTTTTAATTGTATTTTTTCTATAGGTACTTCTATTTTATCGGTATTACGTTCTTTTTTCACAAAAAGCGCGCGCTCTTCCGCGGTCATTTCACTTTCGGGCTTAAGGATAACATTTCCTTTATTGGATACGGCATAGAATACCCTATCCCCATCATATTTTTTTAAACTTTGAAGATTGCCATCAGAAAGGGCGGCATTTGGTATTCCAAGGTTTCTGGCCAATAATTGTACGTGAGAAACCATATTCCCCTCAGCCACGGTGGCAATACCCGCCACTGGTTTTAAGTCTGACGGGGAACGCTGGAAAATATATATTTTATCGGAAGAAACTTCAATGTCCTCAGATGAACCGTCCACTACCACCAGTTCCCCAAATGCATAGCCGGGGTTTAGTCCCCTGAACGTACTTTGGTTGGCAATATCCATTACCTTATTGGTCAGTGCAGACTCTTTGGCGATGAAATTTCCCAATTCTCCCACACTTTCACCCAAATGTAGCGCTATGGAACCCCTTATACGATCATCTATAAAGGCATACGCCTTAGGTTCAAATGTGGTATATACATCAATGATATCCTGATAGTTTGCCTTGACCATAGCGGCACTCCATTCCACAGCCGCCCTAGCAGTTTCCAATATGGTGGTCAATTCTGCCAAACTCAATTTTTCCTGTCCATATTGGCTCAAGGCGCCTGAAATCTGTTCCCATTCCCAAAGTTCAAGATAGCCAGCTCCAACGGAGGCCGTGGTCAGGGCACATATTTTTTCAAGTTGCCCGGCAACGGTAGTTGGTTCCCACAAAGATGCATTCTTGAACAAAAGCTCTTCTAGCTTTAAGGAAATATCCAGCAATTGCAATCTTGCTAAAGGCCGTTTTTCCAACAAGAGCCCTTCCCTTATCTCAAAAAGAAGTTGTGCTGTTTCGTTTACCAAATAAGACGGCGTTTTATTGACATCAAGTCCTTTTGAAAATGCAAGTACCTTATCACCAAGCGCGGTGCCCTGTACCAAGTTGGAACTATCAAGCAAGGCCTGTATATCTAACGGTTTAAAAAAAGTCTGCATGGTTACTACCAGCGCATTTATTTTCTTGGTAAGGTCTACGGTCAATACCTGTTGATGCTTATTTTTAAATTCAATCACTTTTTGGATATCCGAAACTTCTGGCTGGCTATGAATTTTGGTGCGTAAATCCATAAATGGCGTGTATTGGTCTGAAACAACTTTGGATTCACTCCGCATTTGTTGCGCTATATTATCATCGCCATTATGCGGTACATCCTTTAAGGTTTGCCGTATAAAATAAAATTCCCGTTCAAGAAGTTCTTCCTTGACCAATAGCCATTTGTAAAAAGAGATTCCGCGTGCTTCCTCATCCTCTACTTGTAGCGCCCCTCTATAATACTGACCTTTTTGATTTATCCAACCGTTATCTATCAACCGCAGGTATCTATCTAACTGGTATTGTTTTAGTCGCGAATGGTTATGGGTCACATCCAACAGTTCCTCATTTGTGGTATATGCCAAGATCTGCCCTAAAAAAATATGGTTGCTTTTCCCTAAGGAAACCACTTCATCCTTATAACGGGCATGTTGTTGGCCGGGGCCAATAGGTTCAGGACACGGATCTTTGGGCTGCCTTATGCTGCCGTCCGCACAAAACCAACGTATATCCTTATATGGACCGCGTACATCATTTTTAAACCGTGCTACCATCTCATTTATCCTATTAGGGTTAATTGCAGATTGAGCATAAACAGAATGGACATTCACCAAGCAGATGGCAAACAGTAGTAGATAAAAGCGAAGTAAAAAAATCTTTTTCAAATGTTGGTTTTTGTTTCGACACCAAAGGTAGTATCAAAAAATACTATTTGGGCTCGTATTCATAAAATTATTTGCAACAATAACAATAATAGCGTACTGAAATACAGTTCTTTAAGCCTTAGAAAAAAGATTCATAATAAAATGATAAAAAAAATCGTTATTCAAATATTTAGATTTCATTTGTATCGACATTTCAACCTTATAAAAACGGTGTGAAAATCAACAAAAAAATCAATAACTAAACGTATAAAAAAATGAAATCACTTTTAACGGTACTGTTTTTAACCTTAACTTCCTTAACCAGTGCATATAGCCAAGATGCCGAAAAAATGGACGCAACTTTTGTTGGCTATGAGGATGAAATGTACGTATTCACGGATAATGAAGGGTATAGGGTTGAGTTCAGCAACATTTCAAAAGAAGCAAGCCAAAAATATGATCTTACCGATCCTATGTATGTTGGCAAACAGTTTATCCTAACGTTTACGGTAGATACCGAAATGGACGAAGATGACGAGGAGATTCAGGTAAGTACGATCGTGACGCTGATGATGCCTCAATAATTTAATTAAAAGGACCTAAGGTCCTTTTTTTTATGCCCATGTGTTAACGGGGCCATACTATAATCGCATTAAAAAAGCAACTTCAAAGAGCCGAATCTTTTTCGTTTCTTTGTATTTCAATAACAAATTTTAAGATGACTTTACTAGGTATTGATGTAGGAGGATCAGGAATTAAAGGCGCATTGGTAGATGCAAAAACAGGAAAAATGATTTCTGAACGCTATCGAATTCCTACGCCAAAACCCAGAACCCCCGAAGCAATGACCGATGTTATTGCGGAAATTGTTACGCACTTTGACCATAAAGGAAAAGTTGGTTGCGGCTTCCCTACCATCATCAAAAACGGGGTCTGCAAGGCAACTGGCAATCTAGACCCTAGCTGGTTGGGCGTAAACGTGGAAAAAGTTTTGGAAAAGAAAACCGGATTGGATTTTACCGTACTCAACGATGCCGATGCCGCAGGTTATGCCACCATGAACTATGGTACCGGAAAGAACAAAAAAGGCTTGGTCATCATGATCACTATAGGTACAGGACTGGGAAGCGGTGCTTTTCTGGACGGTAGATTAATCCCTAATTTTGAATTGGGACAGATTCCCTATAAAAAATATGAGAAAATAGAAAAATGGGCAGCTGGTTCCGCCAAGGACAAAGAAGGACTTTCCTATAAAAAATGGGGCAAGAGATTCAACACTTTTTTAGAGTACGTTGAATTGATTGTTTCCCCTGACCTTATTATTTTGGGAGGTGGGGCGTCCAAGGATTTTGACCAATTTAAATCGCAGATCAAAATAGAGACCAAGGTAATTCCCGCCAAATTACAAAACCATGCAGGAATTATTGGCGCTGCCGTTGCCGCCTTGCATAAAGTATAATGTATCATAAACCCATAAAAAAATCCCAAAGCTATCTTTGGGATTTTTTTTATGGGCCGCTTTTTTAATTTAAGATCTTGGCATCTACAGGCACATCAAAAAAATTGATGGGTAAATCAGACTCAAAGGAAACATCAGAGAAATCAATTTTTGTGATGTACGTACCTGGTTTGCCTACTTCCGTGGTCCAATAGGTTTTAAACCCACCCGGTAAAATTATTCCGTCCACTTCTTGTTCGCCAATAAATTCCGTAAATTTTTCAGGGGCGTGACCACCGTCCTTAAAATATTCAGGATAAGAAACAATGTACCTCATAACGGCCACCTTATTGGAATCCTTACCTATATATAAGATATAATAATCATCTGGCGCATCACCGATTCCCGCATCAAAAGTCACCTTGACCACATGATATTCCACGCCTTTAAAAGTCTCTGGTTTCAATAGTTCAAGATTTACCCCTTCCCCATTCAGAATAAAAGGATGACCTATAAAGTACAATGGCGTCAAAGCCCAGAATTTGGTGTCATAGGCAAAGGCGGTGCTATCCTTGGCCTTTACCCAAGCCTTTTCACCTGTCCACCCAAAACGTGCCGTAGAATCCGTTGTGCTGGTATGTACCGCACGGTTACTCCATGTATCCACAGTTTGGTAACTATCCCTAACGGTCTTACCGTCCTGGGGTTGATAATTAAAACGGAATGAAATGGGTCCGTTGGCATACCAAGTATCCAAACCGCCATGTGCCTCCATAGCGTTCCAAATTACCTTACCGGCTTCTGTTGTAGCCAATTGCTGCTTTGCTTTGGCCACCCTAGCGGATACCCATGCCTTAGGAATTGAAATAGTTTTTTCTTTCTGGACTTCAGTTTTGGGTTCTTCTGTATTTGGCTTCGTTGTTTCCTTACAAGAAACAAAAAAGGAACATACTGCAAATAGCATTATTGGGTAACTTATTTTCATAGTTGGGTGCCGGTAGATTAGTTACCAATTAAGATTACACGGCTTTATGATCTAAACTGGCTGTTTTTCTTTGCTCGTAATTCTGTGCCACGACCTCGTCAAGCGCAGCCGGGTCCTCAAAATTCAAGCGATTTTCTTTCAGTCGCTCCTCTCCTCCAAAAATTACTTGGATCTCTTTATTTAACATTCCTTCCAGGGAACGCTTGGCCACAAGCTCCGGAGAATCCATCTCACGATCCTTGAACTTTTGCATCATATCTGTATTCGTAGCCGTAGGAAAAGAACAGGTAACACTAATATTGAATGGCGCAAGTTCCCGCCTCATAGCGTCTGAAAATTGACGCACTGCGGCCTTGGTGCTTGCATAAACCGAATAAAAGGGCATTCCAATTAACCCCAATCCGGAAGAAATATTCAAAATAGCGGCTTCCTCCGCAGATTTTAATAAGGGAATACAATATTTGGTGAGTAAAAGTATGGAGGTATAGTTTATAGCCACCTGATCATAAATGTCCTCGTCAGGTATGTCTTCCAATGGTCCTGCAGAAACAATTCCCGCATTATTGATCAGGATATCCAAATGGCCCCATTTATCTTCAATACGCGCGGCAGTTTCCCGTAATACCTCTATATTGGCCACATCACCGGCAATCTTCAAAAACTTTACGTCTTCAAATTCTTGGGACAACTGCTTAAGATTATCCCTGTCACGGGCAATTACCGCTATTTTACTAACCCCTCCGTTTACGAGTTCACGTACCATACTTTTACCGATACCCCGTGTACCACCGGTAATAAGTACATTTTTACCTTCTAGTTGCATAATTCCTTAGTTTGAGTTGAGTTTAATTTTCACTTTAAATTAGATAAATTTCCGTGTAGAAGCGAAGAAATTTGAAGGATGCACGGATTATTAGGAAAGTAAGAAAATCTATCTTAATTTTTTGCGTTTTTCTTGATCAAACAGTTATTATGGCCTATACCTTAGCCGTTGTAAATGGGGATATTCAAGATAAATACTTATGTTTAT
The DNA here is from genome assembly GCF_030505015.1 of Maribacter confluentis. Classification (NCBI taxonomy): domain Bacteria; kingdom Pseudomonadati; phylum Bacteroidota; class Flavobacteriia; order Flavobacteriales; family Flavobacteriaceae; genus Maribacter; species Maribacter confluentis. The sequence continues at coordinate 3,195,926 of NZ_JAUKUC010000001.1, read as the reverse complement.
AGTGCATAAAAAAGCCACCCGTTCAGGTGGCTTCAATTTATTTGTAAAATATCCTTTATTTTAAAAGAGACGCGTTACGCAATCTTGTTACGTTTACGCTCATTCTCTGTTAAATAAATTTTACGTAGACGTAAGAACTTTGGCGTTACTTCTACATACTCATCTTTTTGGATGTATTCCAATGCTTCTTCCAGTGAGAATTTAATTGCAGGAACAATCTTGGCCTTATCATCTGCCCCAGAAGAACGCACGTTGGATAACTTTTTGGTCTTGGTAATGTTCACGGTCATATCATCTCCACGAGAGTTTTCACCAATTACCTGGCCTTCATAAATATCCTCACCCGGATCTACGAAGAACTTACCACGGTCTTGCAATTTATCTATGGAGTAAGGAATAGCTTTCCCTTTTTCCATGGAAACCAAAGAACCGTTCTGGCGTTGTGGAATTTCTCCTTTCATAGGTTGATACTCCAAGAAACGGTGTGCCATAATGGCTTCACCAGCCGTTGCGGTCAATAATTGGTTACGTAGGCCGATGATACCACGAGATGGAATTTCAAATTCACACAACATACGGTCACCTTTTGCCTCCATTTTAGTCATTTCCCCTTTACGGATGGATACCATCTCTACTGCTCTACCGGAAACTTCTTCTGGTAAGTCAATGGTCAAATGCTCAATAGGCTCACATTTAACACCATCTATTTCCTTGATAATTACCTGTGGTTGTCCGATCTGCAATTCATAACCTTCACGACGCATAGTTTCTATTAACACGGAAAGGTGCAAAACCCCACGGCCAAAAACCAGGAATTTATCCGCACTATCGGTTTCGTTGACACGTAATGCCAAGTTTTTCTCCAATTCCTTGGCCAAACGATCTTTAATATGTCTAGAAGTCACAAATTTACCATCCTGTCCAAAGAACGGACTATCGTTAATGGTAAAAAGCATACTCATTGTTGGCTCATCTATTGCGATAGTTTTCAATGCTTCCGGATTTTCCAAATCGGCAACGGTGTCACCAATTTCAAAACCTTCAACCCCAACCAAGGCACAGATATCACCAGTTTCTACTTCTTGTACTTTTTTACGTCCTAAACCTTCAAATACGTATAGTTCCTTAATTTTTGATTTAACGATACTACCATCTCTTTTTACTAAGGAAATAGGTTGACCTTCTTTCAATGTTCCTCTTTGTAACCTACCAATAGCGATTCTACCGGTAAATGAAGAGAAATCCAACGAGGTAATCAACATTTGTGTATTACCTTCCTTAGGCTCAAAAGTTGGGATATGCTCAATGACCATATCCAATAAAGGTTCTATGTTTTCAGTTTGATTTTTCCAATCCTCGCTCATCCAATTGTTCTTTGCAGAACCGTAGACTGTAGGAAAGTCTAACTGCCATTCTTCCGCACCAAGTTCAAACATAAGGTCGAACACCTTTTCATGAACCTCCTCTGGAGTACAGTTTTCCTTATCTACCTTATTGATTACCAAGCAAGGCTTTAAACCTAGGTCAATTGCTTTTTGCAGTACAAAACGCGTTTGTGGCATGGGTCCCTCAAAAGCATCTACCAATAACAATACCCCATCTGCCATATTCAATACACGCTCAACCTCACCACCAAAATCGGCGTGACCGGGAGTATCGATTATATTTATTTTAGTATCCTTATAAATAACGGAAACGTTCTTGGAAGTAATGGTAATACCACGTTCTCTTTCCAAATCGTTATTATCCAAAATTAAATCACCTGTGTTCTCGTTTTCACGAAACAAGCTACAGTGGTACATTATTTTGTCTACCAAGGTGGTCTTACCGTGGTCAACGTGCGCAATGATCGCAATATTCTTTGTAGTGGACATAAGGTCTATTTTAAGCGTGCAAAGATACTTCAAATTTTAATAGCTACACTTAATCTTATGTTATTTTTATCTTATTGATTTTGAGCAGGTTCTATCAATAGATTGTAGTTATTTTCTACCACCTATGACCCAGCCCAATCGGGCGTCTACCAAAATACCCGTAACCTTGTCAAATTCATTGATAAAAATACCCGGGCCAAAGGCCAAACTAAAATAGAACCCTTTTTTATACGTACGCTGTAAACCATATACCAATGCTGCATTGTAATAGTAATCAGAAGCATATTCCAAATTCCCGATCAATGGGGTTCCAAACTGGAATTGGTTCAAAAAAGATATGTAATTACCAGAATTACCGGATATATTCTTTCTTTTTCGCAAACGTCTTTCAAAATTGATATAGTTTCTAAAATCTGCCGCAAAACCCGGATAAATTCCAAATTGGGTCTCCGTATTGGTTGCACCCCTTAGGGCAAACCCTATAATTGCTTCCATGTTTATGGTAGATTTATTGCCTACCCCTACTTCATAGGATGCTCCTGGCAATAAGGCATTTACCTTGAAAATGCCTTCTTCTACCAATCTATTGGTTTGGGCGTTGGCATAAAAAATTGACAATAACAGTACGGGTAAAAAGAAAAGTTGTTTCATTGGTTGGATCGGTTAATTTATGTGGACATATAACAATAATTGGACCACTTTAATCAAAAACCGGTTTTCTTGATGTTCTTTTTGTAGGTACCCAGCCTAACGTAAAACCGATCAAAGGACCGTAGCCACTTGCCACCCCATCACCTCTATAATAACCTGCCCCAAGTTCTGCATTAAAATTAAAACCTTTTGGATACGTACGTTGAATGCCGTACACCATGCCATAAAATCCCAGATTAAAATCATCTGGTCCGGTAATATTGGTAGTAAGCCTGGCTTGCGAAAAGAAAATTGCCTGGGCCGCTGCAATATAGTTTCCAGAATTACCGCTTACATTTTTGTTTTTATTTACCCTTCTATTAAAATTATGATAATAGCGGTATCTATTGTTCAAGGCAAGTCCTATTACATAACCAGGTTCATAAGTGGCCATACCCAAACCAAGTGCCGTAGACACACTTTGATTTCTAAAGAGTCCCAGCTCATAGCTCAACCCCGGACTGAACAGATCCAATTTAAATTGATGCCGTTCCAGATGAATGATTCCCGTTCCTTTTTCCGTAACCCCGTTTATTTGGGAATGTACCCCTACACCCCATAATATAATGATTACCATACCTAATTTTTTCATGTCCCAGGATTTAAGTTGCCTTTAAATCTAAAAACTATGATATGGATTAGTACTATCTTTATATAAAATTTATGATATGGACTTGAACAAGATTCCCCAAATAAAGTATACGGATAGTCAAAATTTCTTTCTTCTTGCCGGCCCTTGTGCCATTGAAGGCGAAGAAATGGCAATGCGTATTGCGGAACATATGGTAACCCTGACCAATACCCTACAGATTCCTTATGTCTTTAAGGGCAGCTTTAAAAAAGCCAATCGTAGTAGATTGGATTCGTTTACTGGGATAGGTGATGAAAAAGCTTTAAAAATTTTACGCAAGGTTTCTGAAACCTTTGAGGTACCTACGGTGACCGATATACATACGGAACAGGATGCCGCAATGGCTGCCGAATATGTAGATGTTCTACAAATACCGGCATTTTTGGCACGCCAAACCGACCTTGTCGTTGCTGCAGCCGAAACAGGAAAAACGGTGAACATTAAAAAAGGGCAATTTATGAGTCCGGAAAGTATGAAACATGCCGTAAACAAGGTTACGGAGACCGGTAACGAACAAGCGATCATAACCGATCGGGGTACCATGTTCGGCTATCAAGATATGATCGTGGATTTTAGGGGCGTACCCACCATGAAGCAATTTGCCCCTGTAGTATTGGATGTAACGCATTCCTTACAACAGCCCAATCAATCTTCCGGGGTGACGGGAGGCAGGCCTGCATTAATAGGTACTTTGGCCAGAGCTGGTATTGCAGCAGGTGTAGACGGACTTTTTATAGAAACACATTTTGACTGTGCCAATGCCAAGAGTGATGGTGCCAATATGTTGGATCTAGCCTTAATGAAAAAACTATTGACAGATTTAGTGGCTTTGAAAGCGGTAGTCAACCAATTTTAATCCAAATCAGCACGTTTATAAAAACCGTTTTTACGCACGGAATACGCGTCTTGGAGTACATCGGTCAAGATATTGTCATTAATCTCTTCCAAAGAACTATAACGTAATGAACGTACTACTTTTCGCTTTTCGGAAACTAGTACGTTTAAATGTTTGGTAAGGTGTGCAGAATTCCAAAAAGCTATATCCACAAATTTATGTTTATGCGACGCGTTCAAATAACAGATAGGTGATTTTCCTATATAAAAACAGGGAATATTCCATTTATATTTTAATTCAACATTGGGCAAGGTCTGCTCGATCTTCATTTGCAAATGCATTAATATACCCCTGTATGGTTCTGGTTGGTTAAAAATATAAAGCTCTGCCGGGTTCATAGATTACGTTAAGAAGTTCATAATAACATCTTTACCTAGATGATTTAAGTCTCAAATATATAATTTTACCGTTTTTAAACTTGAAGAATGTCTAACAAAATAGTCTTTATAATAATTATAATCCTCACATTTACAACCCCTTACCGTTCTTTTTCCCAAGACAATGATGATATAAAATGGTATTTCAACAACAGTAAAAGTTTAAGCGAACTTTGGGAATTGGACGATGAGCACCATCGTGGCACATTTATCATTACGTCTTACAAACCTATTTATTTAACGGCCGTAAAATATTCTACGGATACCAATAGGTATCCAGTAGCGGAAAACTCCACCAAAACGCTAGACGCCCCTGTTAGCCTAAACACATCGGAATCCAAGTTTCAAGTAAGTTTAAAAACCAAGATTTTTCATAAAATGTTTGATGGTCGTATGGACCTTTGGATGGGCTATTCACAGACCGCCTATTGGCAGATATATAATACGGAACGCTCAAGGCCGTTCAGGGAGCTGAACTATCAGCCGGAATTGATCGCCAATTTTCCGGTATCCTTTAAATTTCTTGGGTTGGACGCTAAAATGATCGGTGCATCCATCATCCACGAATCCAATGGGCAGTCAGACCCTATATCCAGAAGCTGGAACCGTATCGCTTTTCATGCCGCTTTTGAACACAATAATTGGCAAGTAATGTTAAAACCATGGATACGGTTAGGCAGCAAAATCGATGATAACGAGAATATTTCCAATTTTATTGGCCGTGGTGAGGCCAATATCGTTTATGACCTGGGTAGACAGCGGTTTAGGGCAATTGCCAGACATTCCTTGAATATAGGCGATAAAAGTAGGGGCAGTTTACAATTCACCTGGTCGTTCCCCATATTCGAGAATTTTAACGGACACCTACAGGTTTTTGATGGTTTCGGGGAAACGTTGATCGACTACAATCATAGACAGACCACTTTTGGTATAGGCGTCTCTTTAATAAACTAGTAATCTAGCCATTACACAATTGCCGGTTACTGAATACTGGTTTTAAATTTTTTGGGCGTAGTACCTTCTTGACGTTTAAAGGCTGCAGAAAAATGGGTTGCATTTTTATAACCTATTTGCTCCGCAATTTCATAAATAGGCAAATCAGTGTTCACCAGAAGTAATTTAGCCTTTTCTATCTTTTTATTGATACTATATTCATGAACGGTTTGTCCAAAAACCCGCAAGAATTCCCTGTTCAGCAAGGTTTTATTCATACCCACTTCTTTAGATAATGTAGCCACCGAATAATTAATGGCTAAATTATCACTGATCTTTTTTTTGACACTTAAAAGTTTCTTTACCCTGTGACTATTTTGAACCGAGTTGTTCTTATAATGTTCTTTCTTATAATTGGAAACTTGAATGGCCAACATTTCAAAAACCTTAGCCTTCAAATAAATTAGTCTTGCCGTACCTTCTAAACTAAGCGTATCAAAAGATTCAAGGATTACCATCATCTCATTAGAAATGGGTACCACCAAATTATCATCTATAAGTTCTTTTAATTTAAGATCATTGAAAAAGCCATGTTTTGTTAAGAACGCATTAGACAACCTTACTTTAATTTCCTTATAAGTTTTGTTCCCTGCAATCTTAGATGTGCCATGAAAAGATTTAATATTTGCCATGTAAGAATCACCGCTACCTAAAAAAATATCTTCACAGCCTGCAACAGATATTACCCGTTCACCCTCAATTAAAAAAGTAAGCTGCACAAAATCTATAGTTAGCTGTTGTTTTAAGATAATATCTTTCTGTAACCTAAAATGCATTGCAGATATACAAACATCTTCAATTTGTATTACATCTATACTGCCTTGCCCAAATGAATCTTTTATACGGTATACCTTATGGTCAATATCATTGTTCTCCTTAACCTCAATACAATCGGCAATTTCACTATACGACATTTTATTGGTCTCAGATAAATCTACAATCTGTTCATCTGTAAAACTGCGTCTTTTTTTTATCATTTCACGTCATTTCTAATCCACGACAAGGTCATAAATTCGCTTCAAATTTATTTAGACTAATTAAAAATAACAAATATTAAATGAAGAATCTTTACACTATACTGATCTTGTTCATAGGCACATTGAGCACTTTTGCACAGTCAGCAGGAATCTCAGGGTCGGTAATTGATCAAAATAATAAACCACTTTCAAATGTGAACATTACTATTTCACATAGTAGCTTGGGTACTACGACAGATGCCAAAGGTAGATTTGAGATAACCGATCTGGCACCTGGCGCTTACACCCTAACATTCTCCATCATGGGGCATGATACCAAACAGGTAGAGGTAAACATAGTTGCCAATAGAATAACAGAAATACCGAATGTATCGTTACCGGAGAAAAGTGAACAATTAAATGAAGTGGTGGTAAAAGGCCATCATAACAAATATGCGGTTAAAACACCCTCCTCCTCCTTACGTTTAAAAACAGAAGTTGCTAAACTACCCCAAAACATTCAAATTATCAGTAGTGAACTATTGCAAGATCAGCAGGCTACGAGTATTATGGATGGGGTGATCAGAAACGTATCTGGTGTAACCATGTTAGAGCACTGGGGGAATTTTGCCAGGGTGAATATGAGAGGATTTAGATTACCTGCATTTAGAAACGGTTTCAATGTACAGGACACCTGGGGTCCATTATCAGAGGACATGGCCTTTGTCGACCAAATAGAATTTGTAAAAGGTCCTGCAGGTTTTATGATGTCTGCCGGTGAACCAGGCGGATTTTATAATGTAGTAACCAAAAAACCTACGGAAAGAACTATTCGTCAAGTTTCATTGATGGCCGGTAGTTTTGACAATTACCGAGCTACTTTAGACCTTGGCGGCAAGGCAACAGAAAACGGAAAGTTATTGTACCGTTTTAATGCCATGTACCAAACAGCAGACAGCCATAGAGGCAATGAAGACGCTGAGCGTTATGGCTTTGCCCCTGCCCTAACCTACAAGCTTTCCCTAAAAACAGCTGTAACGGCAGAATTAAATGTACAACAGGCAGAAAGTTATATGGGTGCCGCTTATGTTTTTGCCCCTAATGATGATGGCTACGGTAGTTTAGATAGAGATTTTAAATTTACCGATACCAACTATCCAGCATCAGACATTCAAGAAGTAACATTCTTTGGAACCATAAAACACGACTTTAATAAAGATTGGAGCTGGGAAACAAAATTTGGTTCTTTACGCTATGATCAAGTAGGAAATTCTACTTGGGTCTGGTCTTTAGAGGAAAATGGAGATGCCGTAAGGTACATTAGCAATTGGGATGCCTTATCCGTTGGAAAATATTTTCAAAGTTATATTACCGGAGCATTCCATACAGGTGGTATAAATCACAATATACTGGGAGGGTTTGATTATAGCCAAAAAGAATATTGGGCAGATTTTAATCAATTCGGTTTAACGGATGTTGATCAACCCTTCAATATCTACAACCCTGTTTACGGAAATACCGAACTTCCTATTTTTGACAAATCCACCCCGGTACAATACAGAGACAATATTTACAATTATGGGGGAATTAATCGCTCTGTATATCTGCAAGATGAAATAGGTTTCTTCAACAATAAAGCAAGATTAACCCTTGCAGGAAGATACACCCACCTGTTCACAAGAGGTAAAGATGAAACAGATTCTAAAATTACGCCACGTATAGGTTTAAGTGTGGATATACTACCTACACTAAGTGCCTATGGTCTATATGACCGCTCTTTCATTGGTCAAAATGGCGTAAGCTTCACCGGGGAAGCATTTGATCCCGTTGATGCAAACGATATTGAAGGAGGTCTTAAAAAGAGTTTTTTCAACGGAAGGTTAAGAACATCCTTGGGTGCTTACCAGATTACCAAAGAAAACGTATTGGTCACCGATCCAGAAAATCCTAATTTCTCTATACAGTTAGGTGAAATACAATCTAAAGGTATTGAGTTTGACCTGCAGGGCGAGGTAACCCCAGAGTTGAATGTTATACTCAACTACGCTAATACCAACGTTGAAATTACGGAAGATACCGACCCAGAAAATATTGGTCAACGTGTAGCCGGTCATGCAAAACACATTACCAACGGCTGGCTTAATTATAAATTCTCTGAAGAATCCAAACTTCACGGTTTTGGTGGCTCATTGGGGTATCAATATCAAATAGACCGTTCTACCTGGTCTTGGGGAGCGGACAATGAATCTCAATTACCGGATTATTTTAGGTTAGACGGAGCCTTGTCATGGAGCAACGACAAACTTAGGGTACAGCTCAACGTGAACAACTTACTAGATGAATACCTCTATTCAGGATCTAATTACGCTGCTTATTTATACTGGCAATCAGAACCCGGTATTAATGGTAGAGTTACCGTAACCTATAATTTTTAAAGAATAGCATACAATTTTTTGTTGAGTTAGTTCAAATTGGTTATCCCCTCGGTTTTACCGGGGGTGTAGCCTTAAAAAAATAAACATGAAAAGAATATTTATTACACTTACTTTACTACTATTTTCCATATCGCCCATGTTCGCCCATTATTTATGGCTTGAAACGGACCGTACCGGCAGTCTAAACAAAGAACAAGAGGTACGTGTATACTTTGGAGAATACACTTATGGGGTTATTGAAAAAGTAAAAGGTGAAAACTACCCATCCGTTTCAAAGTTTACGTTATGGCTTATACATCCTAACGGTAAAAAAACAGCACTGAAAATTTCTTCCAAGGAAGAATATTATGTTGCCCATTTTACCCCAAATACAAATGGCACATATACCGTTGCCCTAAACAATGATGATATAGAAGTGCTAGATTATACAGAATGGGATTTCGGTATTTTTAAAACACACTATCAATCGACCGCAAAAGTTCAAGTGGGCGACCAAGCCACAGCTACTAAAACTTTGAACCAAGATGGTATCGTTATCAAAGAACTACCCGGCACCGATAATCAAATTACACTACAAGTACTATTTAAAGGTAAACCCTTAGCTAAAAATGAATTTAAACTATATGTATCTGACCTATGGAGCAAAACCATAGAAACAGATGAAAATGGAGAAGTAAGCTTCTCTTTGCCCTGGAACACCAAATATACTATGGAAACCACTTTTGAAGAACGTGTTCCCGGCACATTCAATGGTAAGGAATATGAATTTATATGGCACTGTGCTACCTATTGTATTTCAAAATAACCTGTAGCAATGATCACCGCAATTCTAATACTTTGTTTTACTGGTTTTTATTTGGGTTACGCCACAACAAAAAGACAAAAAGTGCCAGTACACTTACATATTGAAAACTGGTGTCAAAAGAAAAGTAAAGTAGCAAATTCTTTAGGTTATGTCTTGCTACTATTTGCCTGTTCCCTAACCATATACCATTTTGGTTGGGGTTCAGGTATTTTTACTTTTTCGGTCATTTTAATGACCATTGCAAGTCTTGTAATCTTGTTACAGCCCTTACACCTAATTACTTACAAAACCTTAATACCAACCGTTCTATTCATATTCTTGATCGAATTTTCACTTCTCTGATATGCCCGCTAATTCAAAATATCTGAATCCGTCTTTCTGGCCACGTTTCTCAAAAATTACCGCAGCTCTTCTTGGCGGTTTTATAGTATCTGTACTTTTTCATTTGGCAGTTGCCAGTTGGTTTGATCATGTGACCGTAATCATAACCAGTACCTATAGCGCACTTATTCTGTGGGCAGTTTTAATGATTGTAGCGTTTTTAGCAAAAAACGGCTGGAAAATATGGGGTATTTACCTGCTTACATCCATCATTTTGGCAATTATCATGTTTTACGGCAAAGCTTTAAATCCAATTCTATAATGAACAAAAGAACTTATAACATTCTATTTCATTTACACACTGTTAGTGGTATCGTGATCAGTGTAGCACTTTACGTTATTTTCTTCACAGGTTCATTTTCATTTTTTAGAGATGAAATTGCCAATTGGGAACGTGGGCATACCGTAGAAATTCCTGATGAAATACAGTTGAACTTTGATGAGACCTTTCAACACATGTCAACAGAGAAAAACCTGTATGGAAGGGATATTGAATTAAGGCACTATTACAACGAACAGAATATTGGGGTGAATTTAGGCAGCTCCAAAGATACTTTGCTAACCAAAGAGGATGCCGCAGGCTCATTTTATTATTTGAATACCAAAGATGCAACTACTACAGACTATGTAAGCTCATATACATTGGGGGAGTTCTTGTATAGACTGCACTTTTTTGCACAACTACCCCACCCTTTTGGGTATTATTTATCTGGTTTTGTAGCATTCTTTTTTCTGTTTGCGCTGTTAACCGGCATTATAGTACATTGGGATAAGATCATTTCCAATTTCTACGTATTTAGACCAATGACCAAATTAAAAACCGTGTGGACAGATGCCCATACAGCTTTGGGCGTAATAGGTTTCCCTTTTCAATTCGTTTATGCCGTAACCGGAACGTTCTTTATGTTAAAAGTACTATTGGTTGCGCCTACTGTATTGGCATTATATGATGGTGATGACAAAAAGCTATATGAGGACCTAGAATATGCTCATCCGGAATTTGAATTTCAGAATACTCCACTGACCCGTCCGGTTAGTATCAACAAATACGTAAACAAAGTCAAAGATCAATGGACCAATTTTAAAGTAAACGAAGTACATATCTTCAACTACGGTGATACAGGCATGCACGTATCGGTAAGTGGCAACTTGGATTTTAAGGACAAAATAAACGGTTATGGTTACACTATTTTTAAAGTAGCCGATGATAGTGTTCATAGTGTAAAAGACCCCACAAAAAAAATACAGTACCTAGATGCCGTTAAGGGTATATTTTATAGGTTGCATTATGGGGATTATGGGGGATATGGCTTACGCATTATCTCTTTTATACTTGGTTTAATAGGATGTTTTGTAATACTTAGCGGTGTTCTTATATGGTTAACCGCTAGAAACAAAAAGAACATACCTCTTAAAAAAAGAAAGTTTAACGAAACCGTAGTACGGTATTATTTGGCGATTTGCCTAAGCCTATACCCAATAACGGCCTTATCATTTATTTTGGTGCAGGTCATTAATCCTGCGGGCATGGGATTATTGTATCAATTTTATTTTATAGGATGGCTGCTAATTACCATTTTCTTTGTTTTTAAAAAAGACAATTATTTCACCAACAAATACACCTTACTTTCAGGCAGTTTAATTGGACTGACCATTCCTATTGTAAATGGTTTTTGCACTGGCAATTGGTTATGGACGAGCTATGCAAAAGGTTATGACCAAATTCTGTTTATCGATGTCTTTTGGATGGTAATTAGCATTACTGGTTTACTTATTTTTTATAAAATGAAAGCTTTTCAACTAGAAAAAACAATGAAATAACTATTCGTTAAAGTACAGAACTTACTTACTTTACAGCGGTTTCCATGCAATTTCATACATTTGAAAAAAGTACCAACCTATGAGAACAAGTGTAGTTACTCTATGCATTTTGCTTACCAGTTTAATTATTTCTGCTCAAGAACATACCCACCAAAATTTGCGCCCGCTTTCCTTTCCGGATATACCGGGTTATAAAAGCTTAAAGACCGATTTACATATCCATACCGTATTTTCCGATGGTTATGTCTGGCCCAATATTAGGGTTATGGAAGCACTTAGGGACAATCTAGATGCAATTTCTTTAACGGAACACTTGGAATACCAACCACATTCAACAGATATTCCGCATCTTGACAGAAATAGGTCTTACAATATTGCGATAAAAGAAGCGAAGGAACATGATCTTATAATCGTTCACGGTTCGGAAATAACCCGCAGCGCACCCATGGGGCATAACAATGCCGTGTTCATTACCGATGCAAATCCAATTTTAAAGGAGAAAGCCGAAGATGCCTTTAAGGAAGCCAATAAACAGGATGCTTTTGTATTTTGGAACCACCCTGCTTGGCACAACCAATCCCCGCAGGGAAATCCAATTCTGAGCGAATTTCAGAAAAAACGCATTGAGAATGGTGAACTACATGGTATTGAGGTCATCAATGCCGTGGACTACGCCCAAGAATCATTGGCGCTGGCCCTTGAATATAATTTAACCATTATGGGTACCAGTGACATACACGGACTCATAGATTGGGACTATACCGAAAAAGGTAACCATAGGCCCATTACCTTGGTTTTTGCAAAGGAGAAAAGTTTGTCCAGTATGCAAGAAGCTCTATTTGCAGGTAGAACCGTTGCTGTATATAACGGACTAATGGTGGGTAAGGAAGAGTTTTTGGTTCCCCTTTTAAAAGCAAGTATCAAGGTGAAAGAGGCCATCTATCATGAAGACACTGAAATCGTACAGATTGTATTGGAAAATACCACCAGTAATTCCCTTTTATTTGAAAATGCAATGGACTTTTCTTTCTACAGCAGTTCTCCGATATTTGAAATTCCCGCTTTTGGCACGTTTACCTTACAGGTAAAAACGTTACAGAGACTACCTAGACTAACCTTGTCCTTAAAAGCAATAGGCACTTTTGTAGCTCCCAGAACATCACCAATAATCTCTTGGGAGATCATCCCGGAATAGACAGTAATTCTATTCCTTACCGTCCACGTAGTCCTGTAAATAGGCATAACGCTCCGTAAGTTTACCGTTCTGCGTCATGCGTGCCCGTTGCAATACCCCATCCTTGTCACCATTAAAGAATGCTGGGATGACATTTTTGATAAAGGCCTCACCAAACCCTTCGCTGGCATCTCGCGGAAGTTCACAGGGTAGATTATCAACTGCCATCACTGCAATGGCCTCTTGATTTTTAAAATCCACCTCGGTTTCAGATATCGGGTCATACCCATAAATGGGTTCTGCAATCGTAGAAGGTCTAATAGTGGTTGCCACAGGGCCATCAATATCACAACTTACATCTGCCACGACCTTGATTTTGAAATCAGGATGTTTGGCATCTTCCCTAGTAAATAAATATGGGGCTCCCTGTCCGTAGAAATGACCGGCAACATAAAAATCGGTCACCTTGGCAAAACGGAAAAAATTGGATTTATAATCTTCTGGATGGGCAAAGAAGTTGGCCTTATTGCCCCGCACGCCATCCTTTCGTTTATTATATTCCCCGGCATCTATTTGGCAATATACGGGTTCATTAAAATCATTTTCCAAATATTCCGTAACATTCACCCTGCGCATACCCATACCGTCCAACATTTCACGGGCACCATTGCCTACCCTTCCCCTGCCGGTCAACAAAACCTTGATATTGGGCAGCTGAATTTTTTTAAGCTCCGCAATTAATGCGGCTTGGTCTTCTAAATCATTGGCCTTTGGCAATTTAAACGTCCCATATTTTAGTCCGTATGCCCTAAATCCATTATACGCCCCTACGATACCGGCATATCTGCCAAATGCAACCACCCGTTGCTCCTGTGTATTGGTAATGACCTCATGGTCATACATTTCTATATTCTTCTCCAAAAGGGCCCGTAACAATTTTCTGTTATAGGGCTGCTTTTTAATGGTATGGGAAAAGAAGAAATACTTTTTTCCGGGAATTAGGGCGGCTATAGGCACTTCCTTTACACCCAATAGGACATCACATTCCTGCATGTTGTCCGTTACCGCTAAACCTAGTTTCTTGTATGATTCATCTGGATAGGCACGTATGGGAGAAGGTTCTACCAAAATTTGGGCCTGTGGAAATTTATTCAGGACTTTTTGACATGCTTTTGGGGACAGTACCACGCGTTTATCCGGCGGATTTTTACGTTCTCTTATGATTCCGAACTTCATATGGGGTTTGGTATAAATATTGCACTAAATTATGCAATTAGATACATATGTTCTTATGTAGCTATAAAAATTATAAGGGTTCGTAAACTTTTGTTAGCTTTGCTGCCCGCAGGAAATCCTTCATCAGCTTTTTAGTTGTAGAGAGATGAAATGCCAAGGACTATGGATCTAAAACGGTGTGCGTTAGGGATAGAGGCAAGTATCATGTACTGCCGAAAGCCCGACCCTTTTGAAAAAAGGGAAACGCCCTGGCATTGGTGCAATAAAGTTCATTAACATATTGGGGCCGACCGGTTTTGACAGCGAGACTAGTTGGAATGTAAGCATACCGAGCGCTGGGAAACAGCTCGTTAATCTCATTTTTCACACTTTTAATTGGCGAAAATAATTACGCTCTTGCCGCTTAATCTGAATTATAGTAAGATTGGCCTCGTCCCTACAAGGTAGGGAAGCGAGATGTTCCTGAACAGCCCTTGTTGACGGCGGTTCTTATAGGAGCACCAGAAAAGTCAACACAAGGATACCTGCTCACTTTGGCGGTATCACCAAAATCTTAAGAAGATAAGCATGTATTAGGCGGTTTCTGGTCAGGTGCATGTCGAAAATCAATCAGAAACTAAGTATGTAGAAAGCATTGCGATTACTTGTTTGGACGAGGGTTCGACTCCCTCCGGCTCCACTAGAATAGTACCAAAATTATTAAAAAACCCCTTAATCATATGATTATTAGGGGTTTCTATCTTTTAAGGCATCAATTGAATCGTTTTTAAACCATATTTTATGTGACCTATTCGGTAAGTACTTTATTATAAAAAAACACTCACCGGTTTCTTTGTCATTAACTGATTTGATGTTACTTATAAAAATGATATTTTCCTTTTTTGTACCTTTATTTCTGTAAAAAATATATTTAAAATGAGCCATTCTTTCACACAGTTATTTTACCTCAAGGAAAACATTTTGAAAAATATCTAAAAGTACCAATATACCTGTGTTTGACAGTTAATGGGCTAATAAGACGGGAAAAATGTGCGGAACGAACCTCGAAGCAAACGAATTGTATTTAGATGCTGTCAGAAAAAAACAAATAAGATTCATATTCGACAAATTGACGAAGGTAGACCCTGTAATTCTTCGGAAATAAAAAACCTTTACGTAGGCAAAGGAGAAAAAATTAAAATGCTGGAACATCTCTTTGAGTAAAAAAACCTGCAGATGGAAACTTTGGTCGGGGTTGAATTTGCCCTTGGTATTTGGAAGAGATATCACAACACTAAAAAGCATCTGAAAGAGTTCTTAAAAACCTAGTACCGGAAGGACGATGTTCCTGTTTGTGATGTCAATTTAAGGTTCATTAAAGGGTTCGAGTACTTTTTAAAATTAACCAAAGCCTGCAATCATAATTTGGCTTTGAAATAGTAAATAGCCTTTCCAAACGATCAAGTCGTTCAAAGATTAAAATAGTGTTCATTTGTTTCTTTTTAAGATTATTAAATAAACAAAAGCGCTTTTGTTTCCTTTGTAGAATTCTTTTGAAAAAGGTAATTGAAGGAAGGTGCTAAACCTTAATCTTGTACTTATTATTATTCACAAAAAATTGATAAACAATTACTTATGCTAAATCAATACAAATCGAACCAAATAAAATTTGGATGATTCTATTTGGTTTTAAAACGATTTAAATAATACCATTTGATTATTGTAAAAAATGGAAGAATTTTGAGTTATCAACAATTAAAAACTAAATTATAAATAAAATGAAGGCAGTTAAAAAGGCAAAAAGCTAGTCATCTGAAAAATAGTTTAATTGTATTGTCACAAAATAGGTTGGTTTAATAAAACAAATGTTAAACCTATTTAACTAAATGAGATTACGTCACTGCTATAACGTATTAATCTCGTACTATTTGGAATCCATCGCAAATTTTATGTGAATTGCCCACAAAGACCTAACTTCATAGACTGCCATTTGCATTTGTGCTTTTGTAAATGGATTGGTGATAATTAACCGATAACGTTGAACTTGGTGACACTTTTAAATACTATTAATCCTAAATACCGCAACATAGGGTGGCATATTGTAGGTTGGGCTATTTTGTTCCTTCTGCCCATAATTTTTACTCGCCAAACAGAAGAAGTCCAAGAAATTACTATTCATGACATTCAATTTTCTTATTTAAACTTAATTACAAAGGTATTCTGGATACTATTGTTCTATGTCAATACAGAAATCCTAATTCCGAAACTACTCTACGCTAAAAGAATCCTACTTTTTATCTGCGCACAAATTGTGCTGTTTTTTGTAGTTATCGGCATTAGGGGTATCTTCTTTCATTTAATAGTTACCGACATTGAGTACATTTTTTATAATTCGTTTGTTGTGAATTCTCCTCCCTTATTTTTTACGGTCTTCGCAAGCATCGCTTTTAAAACCCTACAGGACCGACTAAAAAGCGAACGAACAGCACAGGAATTAAAAAATGAAAACTTGGAGACGGAACTTTCCTTTCTGCGTTCACAGATAAGCCCACATTTCTTATTCAATGTGTTGAATACCGTTGTTTCACAGATACGTTTTAAAAGCAAGGAGTTAGAGCCAACCGTTTTAAAACTATCGTCCTTGCTACAATATATGCTTTACGAAACAAATGATGCCAAAGTACCGCTAAAATCGGAGGTGAACTATTTAGAGGATTATATTGATTTGCAAAGGACCAGGTTTGGAAAAAGGGTAAAAATAACCTTTATAGCAAACCTAGATCAGGAATGGTATCTTATAGAGCCTATGCTATTGATACCATTTGTAGAAAATGCGTTTAAACACGGCACAGGTAATATTAAGGAACCCGTTATCGAAATTTCCCTAAAAACCAACGAAAGTGAGTTATTCTTTGAGGTACGGAACAAGTTTTTGGAAAACGATATCTCAAAGGATACCGTTTCGGGAATTGGGCTCTCCAATGTCAGAAGGAGATTGGAACTTTTATATGGAGAAAGGTATCAATTGGAATTCAACAAAACCTCCCCTTTGTACGAGGCCAAGCTTAAATTGATTTTGGAATAATTATGAACTGCATAGCCATTGACGATGAACCATGGGCCCTTGACCTACTTGTAGACAATATCAGCAAGGTTTCTTTCTTGAACCTGATCGGCAGATTTGAAATTGCGGAGGATGCCATGGAAACCATTGCGAAAAAACCGGTTGACCTTATCTTTATAGATATCCAAATGCCCGGGGAATCGGGATTGGAGTTTATCGCCAATCTGTATAAGAAACCTTTGGTGATCTTTGTGACTGCCTACAAACAATATGCCTTGGAAAGCTATGACCTTGAGGTAGTGGACTACCTTGTAAAGCCTGTAACTTTAGAACGGTTCCATAAGGCGTGTAGTCGTGCCAAAAATATGATGGAACTCACAGCGGCCAAGGCCAGCCTTGCTAAAATCAATACCCTAGAACATTTTTATATCGGTTCGGGTTATGGTAAGATCAAGATTAAATTTGAGGATATTCTTTGGATGGAAGGTTATGGGGATTATATCAAGTTCTTTTTAAAGGATACGTCACATCCACAAGTCTTACGTACCACGTTCAAAGAACTTGAACACGAACTTCCCAAGGAAAAATTCATCAGGATACATCGTTCCTATTCCGTTGCGATTCCAAGTATTACCTCCATCAGGAAAAACAGTCTGTTCATTGGAAAAAAAGAACTCCCAATAAGCGGTTCTTATAAGGAGTATGTAGAAAAAATATTTAACAAAGGCCAATAAACTGTTTAAAATAGCATCATTTTTAAGGTCTTGGTTACTGCAGTGCAAAAGCCATAATGGAACCAGAAGGATTTTCTTCCGTGCCCCCTACTGATAGTGCAATGTACTGTTTGCCATCAATGGCATAGGAACAAACGTTGGCATTGTTTGCCGCTGGCAAAGTGGTTTCCCAAACCAATTTTCCTGTTTTCTTGTCAATAGCCCAAAGTTTTTTATCCGCCGCTCCACTTATGAAAACAAGTCCTCCCGCAGTTACCATCGGACCTGAACGTGCCAATAAACCGGTATCCGGTCCGCCTTCTTCCTGTAACTTTTCATCATTTCCCAGGGGTATTTGCCATTCGTATTCTCCCGTATTCAGATTTAATGCGTTCAGGGTATTCCAAGGCGTTTTCAAGGCAGGGTTTCCACTGGGGTCACTCCAGGTTCTATAAGGGGTGATGTTCATATACCTGGTAGGTTTTTCAACCTCACTTTCTGAATTTGTTTCCTCTGTAGCGTTATCACGGATGTCGTATAAAAATGCCAATAGCCCTCTCTCTTCTTGTGCCGTAATCACACCTTTATAGCCGGGCATTTTCCCTCCACCATGCTGTATTTTTTGAAGGGTTTCATTTTCAGGCATCCTTTCCTTTAAACCTATCAATGAAGGAACATCTGACATCATACCTTGTTTCTCCGCACCATGACAAGCCACACAATGCTTTTCATAGGTAACCCTACCCAATTCATATCGGGTATTGTTTAGGGTAGCAAAATGTTTGTCGGCATCTACTATGGTTTGAATTTCAGGAAGATTATTGCCGCGAATGTATAAGTAATCGGTATTGGGGTCAAAGGCAAGACCGCCCCAGTTTGCTCCTCCCCTGGTCGCGGGCAAGGAAATGTTTCCTTTTAAGTCTGGTGGTGTAAAAAGACCTTCGTAGCGCACCGACCTAAATGTTTTTAAAATGGAATCATAATCGGCATCGGAATAATGGTTCAAGTCATCCCCTGTCATCGATTGCCGCGCAAAAGGAGCTGGTTTCAAAGGAAAAGGTTGTGTTTCATAAGCCACTTCACCGGGTAAATTAGAAGCTGGTACTTTACGCTCCTCTACAGGAAAGATAGGTTCGCCAGTTTCCCTGTCCAATACAAAAATGAAACCATGTTTGGTAGCTTGTGCCACCGCATCAATTTCTTTACCATCATGGTTGAATGTTACCAAATTTGGAGGGCAAGGTAAATCATAATCCCATATATCATGATGTACGGTTTGGTAGTGCCATTTATAATTTCCTGTGGAAGCATCCAGGGCCAGAACACAATTGCCATAAAGATTAGCTCCAATCCGGTCTGCTCCGTAAAAATCGTAAGATGGAGAGCCCAAGGCCAAAAAAACCGTTCCTCTTTCCTCGTCAATGCTCATACCTGCCCAACAGTTTACACCACCGGCAAACTTGTATGCATCTGGTGGCCAAGTTTCATAACCCGGTTCTCCAGGGTGTGGTATGGTATGAAATGTCCAAGCCAACTCACCGGTTTTAACATTATAGGCACGAACATATCCTGGAGGCGCACCATAAAAGTCGGGTAACCTTGATCCGATTATAATTAGATTTTTAAAGATACTTCCCGGGGTGGTTAGGGTCACGGAAATTTCTTCTGGATTGTCCCTAACACCGATGTTCAAATTTACTTTTCCGTTTTCACCAAATGATGCAACCGGCTCTCCTGTTTCGGCATTTATGGCCAATAAATAATTGCCCGCTGAATAGAGAATCCTTTTGTCATCACCTTCACTCCAATAGGTAACCCCTCTACTTGCGGCTACCGGTTCTCCTTCCCCCAATGATTTATGTGCCCAAATCTGTTCCCCGGTCTTGGCATTGATGGCGTACACCGTTTGATTTCTCGAGTTGGCATACATGACCCCATCTACAATAATAGGATTCGCCTGGCTAGATGCAGCAGGTTCTTCACCTTCTTTTACATCATTCGCATGAAAGGTCCACACATTCTTTAATTGGTTTACATTGGCAACGTTTATTTGATTTAGTGAAGAATAACTAGATGCTTTGGCATCTGCTTTATAAGTGGTCCATGTATTTACACTTAAGGAATCCTGTTTTTTACAACTAAAGACAAATAACATAGCAATAGCACTAAAAAGGCATCTTTTAAGAATTTCAGATCGATTTTCTATTTTCATTTTCCAGTAATTTTAATTATCAAATCCTTTTTCACTTAACCACGAAGACATGAGGTCTGCAACTTCCAAACTATTCAAGTCCGAAAAAGGGAAATGTGTATTTACTTTAATACCAACTTCAGGGTCCTGAATAACCATAGGCTTTTTTTGGGCTTGTATGGGTAGTACAAAAATGAATGACGCTATTGCACTAAATTGAATAAGTGTTCGTAGTACTTTCATTAGTTAGTATATAGATTTATCCCTGATTTTATTAATGTAATTAATTGTTAATTATTTAACTTAAATACGGCTGGTCATAGTGGCGCTTCCCTGTTGCCTTATACATGGCATTCGCCAATGCAGCGAAAATTGGGGGGAAAGTTGGTTCTCCCAATCCAGTAGGGTCAATGTCGCTTTCTACAAAATGAACCGCTATTTCCTTGGGAGCCTCACTCATACGTATCATTCGGTAGGTATCAAAATTACTTTTCCCTGGCACTCCGTCCCTAAAGGTCTGCTCCCCATATAATGCATTACCAATACCATCTACAATTCCCCCTTCACATAAATTTTTGGCAGCATCAGGATTTACAACAATGCCACAATCAATGGCACAGGTGACTTTATCAATAATGGGTTGGTTATTTTCCCATTTCATA
Organism: Maribacter confluentis; assembly: GCF_030505015.1. Lineage (NCBI taxonomy): Bacteria > Pseudomonadati > Bacteroidota > Flavobacteriia > Flavobacteriales > Flavobacteriaceae > Maribacter > Maribacter confluentis. Next base: position 3,175,049 of record NZ_JAUKUC010000001.1, on the reverse strand, counting down.
TCCAAAACTTGGGCGGCATAGGAATTATGACAAAAATAGGCGGAGACACCTCTTGACATTCCATCAGGAACCTTTCCCCAGTTAGATTTATCCCTTACCATCCTTAAAACTCCTGCATATCTTTCAGGGTCATAATCGTTTCTTTCCCCGACCGGATTTGTACGGGCCTTTTCCAAAAGTTCTAACCTAAACTCAATTGGGTCCTTCCCAGCTTCTTCGGCAACTTCATCCAAAAAGGACTGCTCGGCACTGGCCATAAAATTGGAACGGGGAGCCCTAAAAGAACCTATGGTAATATTAGAATTAACTTCCCAACTTTCAGCGATATAGTTTTCCACAGCGCCCGCAGGAAACCTATCGGCATATAATGGACTCTCCGGTATTCCGCCAGCATTAACATGTACTGCCGTCAATTCATTTTCCTTGTTCAGGGCGGCTCTGTACTTTACTTGATAAGTGGACCGATAGATGCCACCGGTCATATCATCTTCCCGACTATAAACCAGTTTTACAGGGGCTTTCATTTTTTGTGAAATAAGGGCCACTTCAATTAACCAATGGGCATAGGACCTTCTTCCATATCCACCACCCAAACGGGTCATTTGGATATCTATATTTTCGATCGGGAGGCCCAATCTTTCAGAAATTGCATGTTCTGTTAGCTCGGGCTTTTGTAACGGACCTTTCAAATCCGCTTTGGTATCCGTGACATTCGCAAAAAAGTTCATCGGTTCCATACAATTATGAACCAAGAATGGTGCGGTATACGTGCGTTCTATAATTTTTTCCGCGTTCTGGAATGCCTGTTCCGGATTTCCATCCCTTCGTACGGTTTGGGGTTTTTCAGAAAGCATTTCCATCATCTTAGCCCTATGTTCCTCGGTATTTTCCAATCCTGCAGGAATAGTGAGTGTCTGCTTTGGACCTCGAAAGGGTTGTCTTTGCTCTGTATAGGTTTCAAATGGCTCCCATTCTACTTGTAGTGCCTTTTTGGCATTTAATACTTCCCAAGTGGTATTGCCAACAACCGCAATTACCTCTAGAAAGGTACAGGTATCAAAATGTTGTCTTTCATATTCATCCTCTAAAACCTTAAGGGTAAATATATCATGTATTCCAGGCATTGCCCTCGCCACCGTGTCATCAAAAGACTTTAACTTCATGCCAAATGCAGGGGGATGAACAATCATGGAAGTTAACATGCCTTCTTCGTAGGTGTCAATACTGAAAAGTGGCTTTCCCGTAACGATTTTTTTTCCGTCAACATTCTTTCTCGAAGTCCCGATAATTCCAAAATCTTCAATAGCTTTTAGTTCAACTTCCTCTGGAACGGCCAATGTAGAAGCGGCGGAGGCCATTTCCTCGTATGCAGCAGATTTATTACTACCGGAATGATACAGCACCCCGGATTTGGTGGTTATTTCCTCAACCGGAACATTCCATGCGCTTGCCGCAGCGGCTCTCAGCATTTGTCTGGCAGAGGCCCCTGCCATTCTTAACCCTGTCCAACCACGCCTAATGGCCTGGCTACCGCCCAAAAACTGAAAGGAAAAGGAATCGGTATCCAGGGGAGCCTGTTCTACTATAACGCGCTCCCAATCAACATCTAACTCCTCGGCAACTATCATGGGCATAGATGTTTTAACATTCTGACCCCCTTCTGGATTTGGGGACATAATGGTTACTTGGCCGTTATCGCCGATTTTCAAATATCCGTTGATCTTAAACCATTCCTTAGGAAGACTGTTTACTTCTTCGGGAGTCATTTTACAAGATGCCAACCAACTGAAGCTAAGCATCATACCGCCTCCTGCCAAAGCGGAATTCTTTAAAAAAGAACGTCTTCCTATTTTAGTTTTTACAGTACTCATCGTTTACTTGCTTTTATATTCAGAACTTAGAACTAATCTATTGAAAATTATAAATTCTTCTTCTGGGACGCTATCTTAATTGCCTTTTTAATTCGTGTATAGGTACCACAGCGGCAAATATTCCCGTTCATGGCCATTTCGATATCCGTATCTGAAGGCGTCGGATTCCGTTTTAAGAAAGCGGATGCATTCATAATCTGCCCTGCTTGGCAATAGCCACATTGCGGCACATCCACTTCGAGCCAAGCCTGTTGTACTGGATGGTCTCCATTTTCAGACAACCCTTCAATGGTGGTAATCTTTTGCTCACCAACGGCCGACACCGGTAATTGACATGAGCGAACGGCATTTTCGCCAAGATGAATGGTACAGGCGCCACATTGTGCTATACCACAACCATATTTTGTGCCCACCATGTTCAAGTGGTCCCTTAGTACCCAAAGGATCGGGGTAGATGGGTCAATGTCCAACTCATGATTTTTACCATTGATGTTTAAGTTGAATATAGCCATAATCAGAATATTTACATTTAAATAAAAAATCAAGAATTTATCTAATCTTAAATATACTCCACATGCTCCATTTCAATGAAAAAATGCGACGGATCAAGAAAAGTTTGCGATGAAAAAGTTAGAATTTTAGAAAGGTATAAATGTACTGAATACTATGTTTTTCAATTATTTAAAGGATATTATAAAAAACATGTTTCTAAATATGGTCGGTTAATAGAACTAAGGTTAGAAAAAGAAAAAGCTCCAAAAAACGAACATTTTTTAGAGCCTGTAGAGTTTGTAAAAAAAGGTCTATTTTAAGTTTTAGGCGTAAAATAAGAACATCTTTAGTGCCATTTTTTCACGTTTAATCTAGTTAACTGAACAACACTACCTATTGTGCAGGAATACCTCCATTTACACTAGGTGCTTGACCTGTAATATAACTTGATCCCATACTGCTGAACCACAATACCACTGATGGCATAGTCCATCATGATTCCAGCCACAAAAAGTCCAAATAACGCTGAAGGATTCTACAAGTCTGTTCCGTTTAGATTCCTTTAGGCCTTCACCATTATAGTTTTGAGAAGCGTATAACCCTCTTTTATGTTTCCAGTAATTGAATCGACCATATTATCATCGAGGCTATCACGGAAAATACCGTCTCGTGCATTGGAAACATAATTAGACCCCTTATAACTTTCTGTCGAATAAACTGTATCGCAAATGTCTTCAGGAAAGGCAATCTGCGTTACCAATAATGATTTTTTCTCGCCATTAAGAACTTCCAAATGAATATGTGGCGCCCTTCCCGGATAATACCCAGGAAAAATGCTGATAAAGGATACTTTACCATCCGCATCGCTGGTATGCCTACCACGAAGAAAATGGGCCTTGGTCAAATCTTCCGATTGTAACCAATTATTCCCGTATTCCGAATACTTTCCATGGCTGTCGCAATGCCAAACATCCACCAGGGCATTGCTCATGGGTCTGCAATTTTTATTCTTGTCCAAAATGCGCAAATTTATACGAAGCGCGATTCCCTTTCTATCGCCAATAATGTTTTCACGAACATATTCCGAAGGTGTTTTATTGGGAAACGGACCTTTAGTTTCCTTGGGTGAAAGGGCGCAATCTTCAGAAATCATACCTCCATCATCTTTAGAACGAGAACCTAATATAGTTGCCAGCCCTGCAATACCACCAAGACCAATAATTACCTTTGTTAAAAAATCCTTTCGCTTCATTTTTATTAATTAGATAAAGTCGCTCTCCAAGTTTCCGAAGTTGTCTTAAATATAATAATAAGATGAGCAAAATGGTAAAAGGTTTAACTATCCGACCTGAGGTGCTCTAAAAAAATGGTTTTATGGAATGACCTTAAAACCTCTCTTTATCTCCAGTCTTTGGCATTCCTGAATAATGTACGCGAACGATTCTCCATTCATCATTTATTTTTTTTAGGATTTGCGTTTCCCTTCCTCTGGTCTGCATTGCTGTTCCGTCCGAAAAACGTAGCATCATACACCCAATAAAATTCTACCCAAGCCACATCGTCATAAATAGTGATAGTTTCGTCCGAACTTTTTAAATCCCTTGTTTTAAAACTCTCCCTAAACATTCCATAGAAATTATCTTTTACGCCCTGCCAGCCTTTTTCGTGGCCTCTTGGGTGTATGAAAGAAACTTCTGGTACATCTGCCCAAACTTTGGCACCTAAAATCGTGTCGGTCTTGTTTATCGAGACTTTATAATCTTCTATTAATTGTTTAATGCGACTTTCATCTTGCGTTGTTGTTTTCTTAAAACATGAATGCGATAGAAATAGTACTAGTAGTGAAAAAGTGATTTTTTCATTTTTAAATGTTTATTGGATTTCTATTTTTTAAATGAATATTTTATCCTCTTCATTTTTAGCATTAACCATATTTAATCGTGATTATGACTTTCCTTTAAATGCTGACGCAGCAGATCTTTGCCATAATCATTTCCGTTCGGGGTTCTGACCATGGTATGAATATGATTTCTTGTTGCATCCCGACCTTGGCCTTGTATTCCAACGGGCCCCTGATGATCAAATTCTATCAGTACAACCGGACTGTGGATCCGATAATAGAAAACTGCATCCTTATCGGTCTTTCCGACCCAGGCAAACCACGTATTATCCAAGTGTGCCATCACATCATCCATTTTAATTTTGGCATGACCTTCTTCCATATTGGATATATATTGATTTATCAAATCCAAAAGCTGTTCTTTTTGATCCTCTGTCATTTCTGCTGCACGTAGGCCCTGATACTCTAAAATTTTATTATCGGAGAAGGCTTCCGCCTGTATATCGTTTCGTCTTTTTTCTTCGGATAATGAGGCACGTTTTTGTTGATCTGTCGAAAGGGACTGCATAAATTTTAGCCCAACATTCTGTTCGTCCTGAAACAGGGTGTTTCCTGCATATTTGCCCGTAGTAGTGACAATAGGTTCACCTCCCATAAAAACCGGAGTCATTACGACTTGGTCGCCTAGGATGAAATAATTTATGGCTAAATGGTGTCCGTCAATTTGCCACCCCCATGGGTCGGTCATTGATGGCTTGCCCATTACCGTGAAGTAATAAAGTTCTTCATCATATCTTGGGTCGCCATCATTAAGCTCTCTCAATGTCTGATCAGTCTTCATGATGTCCTTTGTCAATTGCAGTCCTTTTGCACTGAGTGCCTTTTGCATGAGCTGAAATGCCAACTTCCTTTGTGCTTTTGTCATTTCCTTTATACTGACCCCCTGTCTCCGGTATAGGCCGTTATCTATATTCGCCCACTTTTGCCACTCTTTATCTTGGATTTCAAATTGAGTTTTTGCCAATTGTTCTTTGGTTAGCGAGTTCAAAAACCGTTCCCCAGCTATTTTTATGGGTTCGGTGGTTATGCCTGTGGCCTTTATTGGGAAAAGACCTTCTTCTTTTCCTTGCTCGGTAACGACGCCAATATAATGTTGATCCAGATTGTCTTCCTCTGCTTTTGCAAATCGTTCTTTGATAGCTTCCAATCTACTTTGGCAAGTTGCCGTATTATACTGCATGCATGCAATAAGGAGCAATGAAACGGGTAAAATAGAAATTGTTATTTTCATTTTTGGGTTCTCATTATTTTTCGATCTTTGATGGTCAATTCCCCAGAAACAAACTAACGGAGTAAAAGACAAACGAATCAAAATTTTATTTGTGGGCTTTTTTATTTAACTGATATAGGAACTTCGAGATTCTCCCATTTTAGTAAAAAACCATCTTTGGTTATCTCATAGGTAAGATTTTCTATATTGTTGGGGGTTTTTCTTGCCATTGTTTTGGCGATGAGCACATCATTTTCGACTTTTCTCGTAGTTTCACCACCTCTCTTTATGCCCCACTGCCCAATTTCCGAATTAAAAATAACTTGCCAATCGCCTTCTGAGGGAATGGCATACAGACTATAGGAACCTGCTGGTAATTTTTTACCGTCAATAGTGAGGTCCTTATCCGTTTTAAATAGGGTGGCCTCATTGGCACCTGCGCGCCATACCTTTCCATAAGGCACTAATTCGCCCCAAATTTTTCGGCCTCGTACGCTCGGACTGCTATAATGTATTGAAACGCTTGCCTGACCAATTTTTCCTGAAACGGAATCTTTTGGACTTTTTGCCTGTTGAAAAGCAGGGTTTTTGACACAAAAAAAGTCTAAAAAATTGGACATTTTGGACTTTTCTATTTTGCATATATCGTTATCAATAATCATTGACTGATTGTCAATGGGTATCTCAATAATTCGACCTTGGGCCAATTGCATTGAGAAGATCGCACATGTGATTAAGAGTAGTTTTTTCATTTTTTATGGTTTAAATTAAATTGTACGGGTTTCAATAAACTTCGGTTAAAAAGTCCTTCAAACTTTGCGTCCTTCTTCCTAAAATAGTTTCCAAGTCGTTTGTTTGTTGATCAAATTCGCCATTGGATATAGCTTCACCGAACATGCTTAACATGCCAATGATAGGTTCTGGAACACCCACTTTTTTCATTTGACCATTGAATTCAGCTATACCGGGCGATATATACTGAATGGGCTCTTGGGTTATCTCGGAAAGCATTTTAGCGACATCCGAAAAACCGATTTTTTCACTACCATTTAACTCCAGTGTGCGATTCGTATAGGATTTTGGATCCGATAGTATTATCGCTGCCGCTTGGGCCAGATCCTTTCTTGGTGCAAATGCGACCTGTCCGTTTCCACAAGGCAAATAGACTGATTTGGTTTGCAGCAATTGATTTTTATCCCCAATGAACATAGGAATTACCTCGGCATAGAGATTATGTCGTAATATCGTATAATCAATGCCAGAACCCTTGATCCAATTTTCTGTCTGCCGATGTGCATCAACGACCACGTGTAAGGGAGCGCTATTACGTTCGTCCTTTCTTACCGTACTGGTATATACGATATGTTCTATTCCTGCTTTCTTGGCCGCTTCAACTACATTTTTGTGCTGTGCCATTCGATTGGCAATGTCACTGCCCGACACAAAGTAGAGCACCTTGATATCGCGAAAGGCGTTGTTTAGACTATCTAAGTCTTCATAATCACCGATTCGAACATCGAGACCCTTACTTTGATAGTTCTTAATGCTATCGCTTTTATCCTGCCGTATCAAAACCCCTATGTTGCTTGCATCGGTTGTTTCAAGCAAGGATTTCAATACGCTACTGCCTAAACCACCTGTGGCTCCAGTTATCATTGTTTTTTTAATCCATCCCATCCTTAATAGTTTATTACAGAGTGTTACTTACTTTTGGTAAGTCAAAGATATTAAGTAACTTTGCATAAAACAAGAACTTTCAAACCGGTTTGTTACTTACTTTGAGGTAATTAATACTGATAATCAATACATTATGGGTAAAGAAAATTTAAAAAAATATATTGACGCCGATAATTGTCCTGTTCGCAACGTGCTCGATAGATTTGGCGATAAGTGGTCTACCTTGATAATTCTGATTTTAGGGGAATCTAAGGTTTTACGTTTTAACGAATTACAAAATGCCATAGGAACGATTTCCCAAAAAATGTTGACGGTAACATTAAAGAAACTAGAAGCAGATGATTTGGTTAATCGCACTATTTACCCGCAAATACCGCCAAAGGTAGAATATAACCTTACGGAAAGAGGAAAAAGTCTATTACCACATATCCAGAACATTGTAGCGTGGGCCAATGAAAATATGGAAGGCATTAAACAATCAAGAATGAGCATATAAAAATGGTCGCGTCGGATGCGCTGGTCAGCGTGAAACATATACAGAGATACAATTCAGTGAAACCATCGATTTATTGGAGTTGAATCATTTATTTTTCATAATTCTGTTTCTTTATTGTTTACTATAGGATTACCTATTGACGGCACTTGTGCTTGCCGAGTGCGCCAAACATTTTATCATAAATTTTTCATGGATATATCTTTATATGCCAAATTTTATGGCCGTAACCTACGAAGTAGACTGGAATACATTACTTCGCAATTTCCATAAAGGGCACCGAAAAAAACTTTGCGTTCGGATAAAACATTTGCGTTGCTCTGATTTGGACGGAATAATTATATTGTTTTATAGAAATGAGAAAGTTCTGCAAATCGGCCATTTTTTCGTACCATTTCTAAAATGTAAAATATCTTTTTAGTGGAGGTCCTGTTCATGGTCTCTTTTATTGGTTACTTTAGTTGTCCTTTTTACGGAACTCAAACTGTTTGTAAAAATTCAAAATATTATAACCCTAACGTTCTACTAGGCAGAGATGAGTAATCTATTTAAGTGCAGTTTGATTAATTTCTGCAACTTCCTTTAAAATAAAAAGATGATGAATGTTAAATGTCACAAACAATTACCGTTAACTCATATAATTTTTAGTGCCGGAATGCATCATTAGTTTAATAGGGGTAAAAGCAATTCTGGCCTCAATTTTTAATTATTTACAGCGAAAAATCTGGTTGGGTTGTTAAAAAGTCACCTATTCGGTGAGTATAAAAACTATAAGCTCTCAAAATCCCTATACATAGGCGTTAAAGAGAAAAATTCTATACCCTACGGCTCCACAAAGAAAACCACCTTGAGGGTAGTTTTTCTTTATGACTACGGGAGTCTCACGCCAGCGCTACTACTTGCAACCGCGCCTACTATAATTTCTAACTGGCAATGGAGGAATTGGTACTTAAATTATTATAAATTTTAATTAATGTATCGGCCAGTAAAGGTTTTGAAATAAAATCCCGTACGGTACTATATTTTTTACTTCGTAAAATTTCATCGGCGCCTATATAGGAACTAACAATGAAAACTTGGGGTTTAACTTCCAAGGCTAATTTTTCAAATTCATCCAAAAAATTCCAGCCGTTCATAATTGGCATATTTAAATCTAAAAAAATGACATCGGGCATGCATTCCCCTTTTTCCGCAAGAGATGTAAGGTTTATCAAAGCTTCATAACCGTCCTCAAACACCATAATATCAGAACCAAAATAGTTATTATGGTTCAATAAAATTTTAGTTCCATACACACAAATAGGATCATCATCAATGATACAAACCGTTTTAATTTTCATAGCGCACACATTTTTTTGATTACATATAATTTATTTGTTAAAAAATTAACAATATAAAACTTACAAATACTCGACAATATATACTATATATGTGTATTAAAAAATTAATTCATTACCAAAATTCACTACAACGTTGTAAATTTTACATAATTCAAAAAAAGGTAACTAATTCATACCTAAATCATTGTAAATAATAGCCATGAATTTTAACGTATAATTACCTTATTGAAAATATAATTGTAGCAAATGAATAACATTAGCATATAGTAAATGGTCAACACGAAATTATTTTCATTTGTTAAAATTTCATTCCTTTTTAATTAATTGTGTACTACACACTTACAATTAATTAAAAATTCTTAATATTAAGATTGCGTATTTAATTCGCAGTCAAAAGTAATCTAAGTCTATATTTTAAATAATTTTCCCAATAGCAATGCGCCCTAGACAAAAGCTATTTAAATACCTCTTTACGACCCTGGCTCCTCTCTTATTTTCCTGCAATAGCAGTTCAAAGAAAATAGATTTTAGTAGCCAGATAAAACCCATTCTAAACAATAAGTGCATTACCTGCCATGGTGGCGTAAAAAAGAGCGGTGATTTCAGCCTACTTTTTAAGGAAGATGCTTTTGCGGCTACAGCCTCTGGTAAATCTGCCATTATACCTGGAGATGCCAGTGGAAGCGAATTTATAAAACGATTAAAGTCCAAGGACCCGGAATTGCGCATGCCCTATGAAAAACCTCCGTTGACCAAGGAGGAAATTGAACTACTGACCCAATGGGTGGATCAAGGTGCGGAATGGGGTGAACATTGGGCATATACCTTACCGGAAAAAGTGGAAGTCCCTGCCCTGACCGAAGAGGCTGCAATGGTCAATTTTAGTGAAGACCATTTTCTACAAAATGATATTGATCGGTTTATTCTGGCCAAAATGAGCTCGGACACCCTAATGCCCAACCCACCTGCCGAACCCCATGTATTGATTAGGCGATTGGCCCTTGACCTTACGGGCCTACCTCCGTCAGATGTACTGTTCAATGCATTTGTATCTGGAAAGACTACGTATGAAGAAGCGGTGGACCTACTATTGGCGCAACAAAGTTTTGGAGAAAAATGGGCCAGTTGGTGGCTAGATCTGGCGCGTTATGCGGATACTAAGGGATATGAAAAAGATAAGGGAAGGAGCATGTGGCGCTACAGGGATTGGGTCATCAAAGCCTTAAACAATGACATGCCCTTTGATCAGTTTACGACGGAACAATTGGCCGGAGATCTATTACCGGAACCCTCCGTTGATCAGTTGATAGCAACCGCGTTTCACAGAAATACCATGAACAATGATGAAGGCGGTACCGAGGATGAAGAGTTCAGGGTAGCTTCCGTTCTGGACCGGGTCAATACCACATTTTCTGTTTGGCAGAGCACGACCATGGAATGTGTTCAGTGCCATAGTCATACCTATGACCCCTTTAAACATGAGGAGTACTACAAGGCCATGGCGTTTTTCAATAATACCAGGGATGAGGACACACCAGATGAGAGTCCCACAATTCGTTTCTATACCGATGCGCAAGAGCGACAAAAAGAGGAAATCGTACATTGGGTACAAACGTATGGCTCTCGAGAAGAAGCCCACAAATATGCCGATTTCCTGACCTTTATGGAACCCAAATACCTGGCCCATAACGCCACTGATTTCGTGAACGGCGAACTCGCCGACACCAAATATTTGGCCCTTTGGGACAATGGTTCCTGTGTTATGAAAAATATAGATACACAAGGAGCCTCTTCGGTATACCTGTACTATAGGGGATTTACGGAAGGCACCACCATTACCATTAGGGAACAGGATGCCAACGGTGCGATCCTATCCCGCTTTAAAGTGGGCAATACCATGGGCAATACCATTGAAAAAATACGATTTAAACCCATACACCACATGGTGGACCTATATTTTGAGGCGGACAACAACTCCATTGCTCCACAGGTATCTACCAGTCATATTACGTGGCTTGCCTTTATTAAGGACCTTCCCGGAAAGAACAAGCCGGGTTATGAAAAAATAAGCAATGCGTTTTTAAATGTATTGAATTTGAAAACGCCTACGTTGCCAATTATGATCGAGAACAAGGAACATATGGCCAGGACCACCCAAGTTTTTGAACGTGGCAATTGGTTAATGTTGACCGATACCGTAGAACCGGGCACTCCACACATACTCAATCCTTTTGACGATGCATGGCCAAGGAACAGGCTGGGTCTTTCCAAATGGTTGGTAAGCACCGAAAATCCGCTCACGGCACGCACCACGGTGAACAGGGTTTGGCATCAGCTTTTTGGAAGGGGTATCGTATCGTCCCTAGAGGACATGGGTACCCAGAGCGACCCACCAAGTCACCCAGCATTGTTAGACTGGCTGGCGCTTAGGTTTATGCATGAACATGATTGGGGCATGAAGGCCATGATCAAGGAAATGGTATTGTCCGGCACCTACAGGCAAAGTTCTGTCGCAACCCCGGCCTTATATCAAAAGGATCCGTACAATACCCTTTATGCCCGGGGACCAAGGGTACGTCTTACGGCGGAACAGATCAGGGACCAGGCATTGGCGGTATCCGGATTATTGAGCGATAAAATGTACGGCCCCGGCGTTATGCCACCCCAGCCGGATGGCGTATGGCAATCCGTTTACAGTAACGAATCATGGGTAGAAAGTAAGGGTGAGGACAAGTATAGGCGTGCCGTATATACCTATCTAAAACGTACCAGCCCCTATCCGTCCTTTATCACTTTTGATGCCGGTAGTAGGGAGGTATGTACCATTAGGAGAACCGTAACCAATACCCCTTTACAGGCCTTGGTAACCCTAAACGACCCCGTTTTTGTTGAGGCGGCTTATGCGTTTGCCCAATCTATGCAGCATGAAAACGTGGAAACCGGTATTTCCAAAGCATATGAGAAAGCCACACGTGCACCTATAGAAGAGGAACGCCTACGGATATTGATAGCACTTTATGAACAGGCATTGGAGGAATTTACTTTAACCGCTGGCAAAAACACGATTTTTATGGGTCTTGAGGAACAACCGGACCCAAAACTTGCCGCATTGACCGTGGTGGCAAATGCCATTATGAATTTGGATGAATTTTTAACCAAGGCCTAAGCCCTACATCAAAATGTACGCGCATGAAAAGTAATGTAGAACGACTTATAGCAGAAAAATTACAACGGGAGGTAGCCGCAAAGACCCGTAGACATTTTATAAAACAATGTGCCACGGGAATGGGCGGATTGGCCTTGGGCTCCATTTTTATGGGATGCGACCCGCTACGGCCCCAACAAGCATGGGCAGGCACACAGAACGGGTTTACCGAGCGTGACCTCAACCCTTTGGCGACCCTTCCCCCACCATTTTCCCCAAAGGTGAAAAATGTCATTTACCTGCATATGGCCGGGGCACCCTCCCAATTGGAAATGTTCGATTATAAACCGGAACTGGCCAAATTGAACGATCAAGCCTGTCCGCAATCCTTTCTTGAAGGCAAAAAATTCGCTTTTATTCGTGGTACGCCCAAACTTTTGGGACCGCAAGCAAAGTTCAAACAGGAAGGGAAATCGGGGAATTGGGTATCGGACAACCTGCCCCATTTTAAAAAGGTAGTAGATGAAGTGGCCTTTTTAAAAGCGGTACATACCGATCAGTTCAACCACGGTCCCGCACAATTGTTCATGCATACCGGCAGTCCGCGTTTGGGCAGGCCCAGCATAGGCTCGTGGGTAACGTACGGTCTTGGTTCCGAAAACCAGAACCTACCCGGTTTTGTAGTCCTCACCTCGGGCGGTAAGGCCCCCAGTGCCGGAAAAAGTGTTTGGGGCAGCGGCTTTTTGCCTTCGGTTTACCAAGGGGTCCAATGTCGCTCTAAAGGAGACCCTGTACTCTACATAGAAGACCCTGAGGGTATTTCAAGGGACCTAAAAAAGAATACCATCAAGGCTATAAACGAAATCAATAAAAAGGAATATGCCAAATATGCCGACCCGGAAATATTGGCCCGCATCAATCATTATGAAATGGCCTACCGCATGCAGATAGCGGTTCCGGAGGTCATGAATATCAATAAAGAACCGGTCCATATCAAGGAAATGTACGGCGTAGAGCCGGGTAAGGAATCCTTTGCCAATAACTGTCTGTTGGCGCGTAAATTGGTAGAGGACGGCGTTCGCTTCGTACAGTTGTTCGATTGGGGATGGGATGCCCATGGTACGGACCCGAGCACCGCCGTGGATTTGGGGTTAAAGAATAAATGCCGCGAAATAGACCGACCCATGACCGCCCTTTTGCTAGATTTAAAGCAGCGCGGCCTCCTGGAGGATACCCTAGTGGTCTGGGGAGGAGAGTTTGGCAGAACCCCAATGCAGGAGAACAGGGAAGGAAAGACCATGGGCTTTAAAGGACGTGACCACCATGGTGATGCATTTACCATGTGGATCGCCGGTGGGGGCATTAAAAAAGGTACCTCTCACGGAACAACGGACAGTATTGGGTTTGCCGGGGTAGTTGGCAGGGTGTCCGTACATGATGTACATGCCACCATTTTACATTTACTGGGCCTTGACCATGAACAGTTTACCTATGATTTTCAAGGTAGGCCGTTTAGGTTGACCGATGTGGAAGGGGAAATCATTAGAGAAATATTGGCCTAAAGAAAACTAACCCTATGGTAGCATTACGAACGTTTTTACTGGTTACAATCTTATTGTCCGTCAACGCCCTTTGGGGACAATCAACAAAATCGATACAGTTTTTTCAAACGGATTGGGGACGCACGGTCTCATGGGATGCGTTTTGCGAAAAAACAAAATCCGCCGGTTATGACGGTATTGAAATTTGGTTTCCAAGCACCAAGGAAGATGAGGAACAATTAACAGCCGCCTTACAGCGTCATGACCTGCAGGTTGCCTTTTTAAACGGTACCAACAAGAACGTCCCTTTTAAGGAAAGTTTGCGTGCCTATGGCGAACATTTAAAAAAATTGGTGACCTGGTCCCCTGCGTATATCAACTGCCATACGGGAAGCGACTTTTTTACCTTTGAGCAGAACAAGGCCTTCATAGCGGTTGCCAACGCCATTGCCAAGGAACATAACATTCCCATTTATCATGAAACCCATAGGGGTCGCTTTAGTTTTAACCTGCCCGACACCCAAACCTATTTGGACCGAATTCCCGATTTACGCTTAAATTTGGATATCAGCCATTGGATGGTGGTACACGAATCGTTATTGGAACGGCAGGAGCAAGCCCTTTCCCAAATTATTCCGCGTACAGGGCACTTGCATGCACGGGTGGGACATGCCGAAGGACCGCAGGTCAACGACCCCGAAGCACCGGAATGGAAAAAGGCCGTGGACAGGCATTTGGATATTTGGGAAAAAGTTATTCGCCACCATTGGAAAACTCACGATACCTTTACCCTAACCACAGAATTTGGCCCTGCCGGCTATATGCCTACTTTGCCCTATACCCAAGTACCCGTTGCGGACCAGTGGAAAGCCAATCTGTATATGGTGAAGGTGATCAAAGAACGGTTAACCATTGAATAGCCCTTTATACGCATGGATATTTTAAAACAACTTTTAGGAAGACTGCACCCCCTTGTCGTGCATTTGCCCATTGGTTTTATCATTGCTGGATTGCTCTTGCAGCTTGTAGAACGCAAAAAGAAAGAATTTACCAAGGTCATATCCCTCATTTACCTTTGGGGAGCGTATGTGGCCGTATTGGCCTGTATTACCGGATATCTACAATATCTGGGCGAAGGCCATTCGTTCAATTCCGTTGAGATCCATTTATGGTCCGGGATTGCTACCGCCCTGTGCTGTTTTATACTGTGGGCCAGGTTAGCCACAGTTTCATTTGCCGCTATGCTTCAAAAAATTCCCGTTTTGGTTATCTCGGGATTACTTTTTGTGCTGATATCCTTTACCGGTCACCAGGGCGGCAACATTACCCACGGGGAGGACTATTTGGTAGAGCCATTGCCCAATACCCTTAAAGCGGCCTTGGGATATACGGTCTTTGAGGAAAAGGAAATTATACTTTCGGAAACGGATTGGGAATCTGCGGTGTTCTATACCGATGTTATTGCCCCTATTCTCAACAATAACTGTGTAAGCTGCCACAACCCTAAAAAGGCAAAGGGGGAGTTGTTATTGCATTCTGAGGAAGGCATCCTTACCAGTGGGGAAAACGGACCGGTACTGACGGCACATCATCCAGGGGAGAGCGACCTTTTTCTACGGATGGAACTGCCCAAATCCAATGACCGGCACATGCCGCCCGATGGCAAACGTCAACCGAGCAAGGAAGCCATTAAATTGGTAGAAACGTGGATTGCGAAAGGACATCCGTTCACTACGACCATAGGGGAACTGAAATTACCCAAATCGCTTTTTGCACCTTATTTCCCGAAATCCGAGGTAATGGACTATCCCCCAACCGAAATAGCCGCTGCCGCTACGGACAGTATCCACTATGTAAAGAATTTTGGATTGCACGTGGCCCCGATCAGTGAGGGAACGAATTACCTAAAAGTATCGGCACTTAACTTACCCACGTTTACCAATGCCGATGCTCCTTATTTAAATGCCATAGCACCTCAAATTGCCCTATTGGACCTTGGCGGCACCCAAATAACCGATGACATATGTACAGCGCTTGCCAAGTTGCCCAACCTTACACGGGTTCAATTAGATCATACCCAACTAACCGGGAGCCAGCTGGAACAATTTAAATCACTTCAATATTTAAAAAGCATCAACCTTTCCTACACCAATTTTAAGGAGGAATATCTTTCCGTCCTCACTGAATTTAAGGCTTTGGAAAAAGTAGTTTTGTTCAATCCTGAGCATCATAAAACAGGTACTGAGTATTTGAACAATGGAAAAACGGCCGTGGAGTATGGCAATTATACGCTACCGGTCATCGCATCGGATAGTATTGTGTATTAAGGTTGAAAGGTTTCTGTGGGTTTAAGACCGCCACATTACAGACTCGGAAATTCGAGCTGTATATTGTAAACTCTTATTTATTCCAGAAATAGCGGCTTTGCGGTAATCATTTTTGTGTCCCTTTCTAAATGTAATAGTTCACTAATAGTAGGTGCAATTTGGTTGGTGAACAGCTGTACATTATCGGTTTCCCCCACTTGTTTTACCTTAGGTCCCAATATGGCCAACCATGTATGTTCCGCACCTTGTACTTCTTTGCCATGGTCGGTCCATTTTGCATGTTCACGTACACCTTCTCCCCTGCCGTGGTCCGTGGTAATTATAAAATAGGTATTGTCCTTATAAAAGTCGTCTTGCTGTACGTATTGCCATAAATCCGCGATTAGGGCATCGGTGTTATGTAGGGCTTTCATGTACAAATCAAATAGTCCGCCGTGTGCAAAATCATCGGTTTCCCCATATGCTATATACACCAGTTTGGGATGATTCTTTTTTACATACTCCTTGGCAAAATGGTGGGTAAAAACATCTAACCGCACACTTTCCCATATAACCGGGGCTTGGCGTTGCATTTCATTTAAGAATTGCTCCCGTTCGCTTAAAGCTCCCTTAGCGTTCATATACCCGGCATTTACGGGCACCCCACTTCTTTTGTCATTAATGATAAACGGAAAGACGTCCCAACTGGCAAAGGCAGCAACCTTTCCTGTATATTTCTCTTGTTTATTTGCCAATTCTAAAACCGTTACATTCTTATTGTAGTTTTTGTCGTTACTATCAATATGGGCATCATCTGCCTTACCTGTTAAAATCTCATTATACCCAGGATAGGAAAATAACATTTTATTAGTGAGATCAACTTTACTGCCTTTCGTCCTATTGCCGTACAATTGACCATCTTTGGCAATGGTATTCCAAAAAAAAGGCATGATTTTCTCCCTACTTTCTTCAGGTGAACTACCTGAAAACATTTTATTCAACAGATCTTTGTCTTCTGTATAATTACTCTGCACCAATGCCGTATCTAAACCTTGGTATACATCTTGCCAACGTACACCATCTAACGTAATTAAAAATACATTAGCGGTCTTATCCATTTGAGCTGTTGCCCCTACCCACATAAATAGCACGGCAACCAATAGTATTCTCGTTCGTATTTTCATCATCAAATTAATTATTCGTTTTAAATGATTGTGTTTTTGACCAATCGCTCCAATTTAAATGTTGGTCCCTATAGCGTACTCGCCAATAATATTTGGTATTCGGTTTTAATCTTTTAGTGGGTTCATCGGTTAAGTTATCGTTTTTTTGCCTGTTTTCTCCGTAATACCAATTTTCAGATTGTTTCCAACTATCCAGAACCAATGTATCAAAATCCTCTGTTGTGGATATTTGCCAATGTGATGCCGCATGATAGGCATCTTTAAAGGAACTTTTAAAAGGTTGCGCCTTTAACAATCCGCCAGTATATTCCACTGTACCATTAAATGCAATAGCTATTGGAGTATCCGGTTGATGTGAGTTGGCATAAATGACAATTTCATCTGTTTTTTCATTGTCCCTATACAACTCTTCATTTCCCCTACTGATTCTTTTGATGGTGAATTTTGGATTCTTATGATTACCATCAACCTCTACCATAACAAAGCCGTATTCATCTTGGGTAACACTGAATTCATCATAGTCCCTACCCTCAAACTCACCCCAATTATCAATAGCGCCACCTGCGGATGCCACATTGATCCAAAGATGTTTATGATCCTTAGACTGCCCTCTAGAATAGCCATGGGTATGTCCAAAAAAATGCAAACTAGGCTTACCGGTTTTGGTGGTAAATTCCTCTAACATTTTTACCACCTTTCCTGAAGATTCTTCTTCACCGGGAATCCATAATTCAGATTTGTGCGGATGGTGCAATTGTGCGAACACAAAATCTATTTCCCCATTCTTAGCCGTCTCTTCAAGCAATGATTTCAGCCAAGCAAATTGCTCACGACTATCACGGTATCCTTCATTTGAATTAAGACCGATAATTCTGGTATTGCCATAATCTTTGTACCACCAATGCTCTGCATATGCGGGTGTACCATTTTTAGGCAAACTAAAATATTTAAAATAATAGTTTGCGTTTCTTTCATGATTACCCAGTACAGGATACACAGGCACTTCTGAAAAAAGGTTTTGCGCAGGCTTAAAAAAGTCGTTTTGCCACTGTTCGTACTTTGCACCGTTCTCCACCAAATCTCCTGGTATTAAAACCATTGCCAAATCATCTGGCACGTTGTTACCATATTCCGACTTCAAGAAGGGCAGTATACCTTTGTTTACAATTTCATTGAACTTATCCGGATTTTGGTGATCAATTTGCATATCGCTCATAGCCAAAAAATTGAACGACTCATTATCACTTGCAAATGGAGGTGTCTTAAACTGATAAATATCTGAGACCAACTTATCTGTTTTCACACGATAATAATAGGTAGTAAATCTTTTTAGTCCCGTTAGTTTCACCTCATGAATACGAGATGGACCAAAGTTGATATCCTCAGCACCACCTACCGCTTTTTTACCCAACTTAGGTGACGTACCAAACTCAACCACGCTTTCTTCTCCCAAAGAAGTCTCCCACATAACCGTAATTTCGGTAGGGTTCGCATCTTGCAAATAAGGCTTAACCACAAATACCGATGTCTCTTGGGCATATAAGGCAACACCACAAAAATAGGTTGCCAAAAAAGTAAAATTCAATAGTTTCATATGTCATTAATTACTAACGCTATTTAGCGCATGTTCTAAAATTTGTATTGCATTCTTTAATTCAGTTCTAGTAATGGTCAACGCTGGAGCCAATTGAAGCACATTACCTGCGGACACCTTAAAACTCAGACCATTCTTAAGGCAATTGTACATAACCTTTTCAGCTTTTTCCACTGCTTTCTCCTTCGTCTCCCTATTGGTTACCAACTCAACGCCCCATAGTAATCCACGACCACGTATATCGCCTATAAGTTCGTACTTTTCCTTTAAAATGGTCATTGAAGTACACATTGTCAAAGAGTCTCCCGCAACCTTATGCAGTATTTTTTCCTCTTCTATAATTTCTAAGGTCGTCAATGCCGCCATGGCACCTAAGGGACTTTTTTCATGGGTATAATGCCCCAATGAAATGTCCGGGAATGTATTATACCTATCTCTGGTAACCATACAGGCCTGTGGAAAAATACCACCGCCCAATCCTTTGCCCAAGCAAAGAATATCTGGTTCTATACCGTAATGTTCAAAAGCGAACATTTTTCCGGTTCTGCCCAAAGCAATGGGTATTTCATCTAAAATAAGAACAACCCCATACTTATCGCATAATGCACGAGCCGCTTTCCAAAATGTTACCGAAGGCAATTGAACGTCCGTATTGCGAACCGTCTCTGCGATAAAAGCACCTATATCACCCTCTTTTGCAAATACATATTCCAAATATTCCAAGCATTTAGCTTCATTACCTTCAAAAATACCCCTATAGATCACAGGTGGAGGTATTCTTTCTACTCCTGGCATCATTGGTCCCATATATTCCCTAAAAACAGCTTCTCCACCAACACTGACAGCATCTAACGATGCGCCATGAAAAGAGTCCCAAAACGATACCACTTTAAATTTACCGGTAACGGCGCGTGCCAATTTTAAAGCAATTCCTACCGCCGAACTCCCGTTTGGAGTCATTAAAACCCTATTTAAATCCGATGGAAGCAATGAAGCCAGCTTCTCCGCAAATCTTATAGCAGGTTCATTCGTATATCTCCTGGTAGAAAAAGACAGCACCTGTAACTGCTCCGTTAAGCGCTGTACCAATTTAGGATGTGAGAACCCCAGTTGATGCACATTGTTACCATGAAAATCTAAATATCGCTTACCGGATATATTCTCTATATGTGGACCGCTACAATTACCAAGTACATCTAAACAGGGCGAAGACAAAGCTTGATGAAAAAAGTAACGGGCATCTTTTTCCAATAACCTTAAAGTCTTTACATCGGTAATACCATCAATCCATTCATTTCTGGCATGGGTGTTATTTATATCTCCTTCGGTACGTTTATTCTGTAATTTATCTTGCTTCATACGGTCCGAATTCTGCGGTTATTTCTCTTTTGTCAGTGGTGTCATCAAGTACAAAAATGGAGTAGTTATTTCCATTAGGATATACGCGTAGCACTATATGACCATTTTGACTTTTGTATTGATTTAATCTACCGCCAATAACATCTTTATTTGCCTGTAACATGACGTTAGAAAATACGTCACGTTCTCCTGGGTATAGTTCTTTGGATGTAATTCGCCTCAATACTTCATCTCCCGGATGGTCTGATGACCAATTTTGTTGAATCCATACCCTTGGTCTCAACGTACGCACGTAGACATCATTCTGCGAGTCTCGATTGCCATGATGATTTAAGGTTGCCACATCTACCGCTCCAATAACGGGTGCAATATGAGATTCTACTGAATTATCATCGGTAGCACCTATACCATTTACTCCACTTATATCGCCCCCGGTAAAATAATCGAACTTACCATAGCTAATTTTAATACAGGTACTCAAATTATTCTCACCCGGGTATTCCCCTTTTGAGAAAAGAGGCAAGGTGTCATTACCCACCCCCGTCCAAACTGTTCCGTTTACGGCAATATTGCGAATATTAAAATTGTGATACTTTTTTACTTTGTTCACCAAAACGATCTGGTTATTTTGCCCTGGTATCAAATGCTCGTGTACCAAACCATTTCTAGTTTGTTCATCCGCTAGAAACTTCCAATAGTTCTTAAGCGTCGGTACCATACCATAGGCATCATTTTGAAATCTTTCTTGATTTTGAATCTCGGGGTTACGCAAATTAATGGGGTATGTAAAGCCTCTATCCAACACTTTATGTATAGGAAACTTATTGCCTATTTCGGTAATTCCGGTGAGCCTATAATCACCATTTGCGGCTTTTAACCTTAAACTATCCAGTTCACCAAAATGATCATCATGATAGTGTGTGATCAGCGCATAATTTAGTTGTTTTTTATATCCTTTCGGAAAAAACTGATGCATGTAATCAACGATCCACTCTGGTGCTGTTTTATTGGTATTTGGCATTCTAGGGGCATTCCTTGCTGACAAGGTTCTCGGGTGAGTCTCAGACATATCGCCAGCATCGATCAATAAAGTAGTACCGTCCGGTAAAATGGCAAAAGCGGCATCTCCCCTACCTGTATTTATATGGTGAATATCCATCATTCCCTCTTCCCAGTTGGATAATTGTTTATCGACATCCTGAGAATAACAAAATGTGGACACCAAAAGAACCTGTACAACTAAGAGGTGTTGATATATTTTCATTTTAATTTCTTAAAAGATTGGTCGACAAAATCTGATTGGGTATTTCACCACTTTTCACATACACATCTAACCAACCGTCACCACCGCCATTGAACCAAAGCACCTCAACGGTGTGACTACCTTTGTCCATTTCAATACTTCCTGTTTTTGTTCTTACGCCATGGTCCCCGTCATTATCGACAACCAAGTGACCATCTATGAACAGTTTACTACCATCATCTGATCTTACTGCAAAATTGTAACTGCCTTCATGTTCAATTTTGAGCATACTCTTAAACCTGAACAATGTGTTTGCTTGTATATGCTGACGAACTTCTTCCGATGAAAATTCAAAAACGGTTCCCCTAGCATCCGGTTTTCTATTCCCTATTGATGGAATAAAGGAAAGGTCGTTCAAATGAAAAACCTCATAAGAAACAGGAGCTTTAAGCGATGCTGGTTTTATCCTAAAAAATGCTTCGGAAACCCCACTGCTCAACTTATCAGCAACAAATATGGCACTCTTTACCACCGTATTTTCTTTTAGAACTATGGACCGTTTAAAGGTGTTGGATTCTTTCGTTGGCATTGCACCATTTAGCGTATACCTAATTTCACCGTAGGCATTTGGGTTCTCCAATACTAACTGGGCCTCCTCATTGAACAAGCCCCCATCTGCTGCATAACCTTTTGCCGGTCTATTTAATCTTGGTTTTTTCAACTGTACCAAAGTAGGGTAATCATCTTCCACATTTTCACCCTCAAAAGCCTCAAGTACAGGTCTACCGATCCATGCACGTGGTGTTTTAATTTGAAGGGCGTATGCAACAGTTGCAGCATTGTCATATTGGTATACCGGATATTTTATCCTATAATCTTTTTTTATACCCTTGCCCCAAAGAATAAAAGGTATTTCAATTTCTTCCATAGATTCGCCACCATGCCCTTTGCCCTTACCGCCATGATCAGAACTAATGACTACCATAGTATTATCTGCCATACCAGATTTTGTAATGGCCTTCATAATTTCCGCCAATAATGAATCTGCCTTTTCAACCGCATGGTAATACTCTTTTGTACCGTGCCCAAACTCATGACCGGCGTGATCAATATGATCAAAGTGGACAAACGTAAATAAGGGTTTTTCTACTTTGATATAGCTACTGGCGTTCACAGCCGTTTTTTCCTCGGTAGCAGGATTTTCATCAAAGTCTACCGCATTCTTCTCAAATAACCGTCCAAAACCTCCCCAATGATAAATTGCTCCAATTTTTTCCGATGTTCTTTGCTCACGAATCAAATGAAAAATACTGGGAAACAAGAAAGGTTCGCTCTGTGTAACTGCGGGTAAAACTAAATTATCCTTCTCCCAAGCATTGGATGTAATACCGTGTTGTTCCGGTCCGGCACCCATAATCATAGAAGCCCAATTGGTACTTGAACTTGTGGGCAAAACTGCCCTTGCGTGCATGGTTGAAGCACCCTCTTCTATCATGGTATCAAAAGTAGGCGTATCAGCATTTTGGAGTCCGTCCGGACTCAACCCATCAAAACCGATCACCACAACATGGGTGGTTTCAGAACCCATTTTATCCAACTTGTCATAATCACAAGACCATAGGGAGGTCATCCCTATGGTCAGTGTTATAATTGATGTGTACTTTTTAACCTTTTGCTTAATCAACATCCCACCAAAGTTTGGTATTAATATCATCGGCACCCATACTTTGTACAGCGGCATTGTAGTTTTCGCTATTGGTAGATTTCACAGAATTTGGATATTGAAAACGTACCGGAACCATACCATCGTTAACAGCATCTGGACCTGGAATTACTTCTGGCATTCCCGTTCTTCTCCAATCTGACCATCCTTCAAATCCGGTATAGAAAAGAGAAATCCATTTTTGAAGTGCGATTTTAGCCAAGTTGTCATCGGTATCGCCCGAAAGAGCTACGGCATTTTGCGCTACATAGCCATCAATGTCCGTTGCTTGCATAGCATTGGCAATATCAGACCATCCTCCGGCGGCAACTCTTTCTGTGTAATACTCAAAAGAAGCTCTAATTCCGTTTTCATAGTACGTAGTCGCATCACCTGTAGAAATGAATCCTCTTTCCGCAGCCTCTGCCAAAATGAACTGTAGTTCAGAGTAGCTCATAATAATGGTCTGTGAAGCGGTAGCAGATGCCTGCTCTGGGTTACATGCTCTACAGCCCAACAAAATACCCAATCTGGAAATGAAATTAGAGCCGGACTCATCTGGGTTTCCAGAGGGACTATATCCTAATGCCGCTTCATCATCCAACCCATTGGGCATACCTACATAATCATCAAAATTTTCAGAGAAAATTCCCTTTTCAGAAGCTGTGGTCGGCTGTGCGAAAACATACAATCTATTATCGTTCAAATCCTTTAAGCGAGTTTCTAAGGTTTGACTTAAACGAACCTCATCAAAACTACCACTGCGTGTGTCATATTTTGGCTGTGGGTTATCTGAATTCCATGTCACTACGGTCATATCCTCATTACTCTCAAAAATAGGATACGCAGAAGGGTTACTCGTAATCTGGATCATTCCCGCAACGGCAGTTGCATTATCCACATCACTGATACGCATTAGCAAACGCAATCTTAACGAATTGGCAAATTTTCTCCATTTTTCAATATCGCCGTCATAAAAAATATCACCTGAAATATTATCGGCATCGGTCAAAACCGTGTTTGCAGTTTCTAAATCTGCCAACATACCGGCATATATAGCACTTTGAGCATCAAAAGCAGGAGTAACATTACCATTCTCAATACCCATGGTAGCTTCAGAGTAAGGCACATCTCCGTAAGCATCGGTAACATAAGAATAGATCCATGATTTCATCACCAAGGCGACGCCGTAATAATTCTGTGCATCTTCGTTAGCTTCGGTATCCCTAATAATATTTTCTACATCTCTTAGAGATGCATATGCGTTATCATAAGGATCACCGGAAGGAGACCAGTTATAGGTATCACCACTGGTAAACTGAAGTCTTGCCCCATATTGTACTACGGTAAAACCTTCTTCCCAACCTTGATCGCCCCAATTATAGGCCATCTCTCTTTGTACGCCCGGCAACAATAATCCCGGCTCTGCAGAAGCAGGATAGTTAGGGTTTATATTGATCGTTTCAAAATCTTCGGTACAGCTTACCGCCAATACCAAAGCACATATAATTAATAATGTTTTTTTCATGATTTCTTTAATTAATAGTTTCTTCTACTCTTAGAAATTAACCTGTAAATTGAAGGTAAACGAACGTGAACTTGGGTAAGACATATTTTCAATACCCGGTTGTAGCGTACCACCCGATACCCCAACCGTTTCAGGGTCGAAATGAGGATTGTCCGTCCATAGAATCAGGTTTCTACCAGTTACAGAAATTCTAGCATTGGTGATCGGTAATTGATCGATCATTTTTTGCGGAAAAGAATATCCTAAAGAAACCTCTCTAAGTTTGGTATAAGAGGCATCATACTTTGCGGCTTCTACATTATCCCTTTCATAATATCTGTTGTTGAATGTTCTAGCATCCACATTTACGGTATTTGGCACATAATTAGGACTTTCTGCAGTACCGGTATTTACTACACCTTCAGCTACGATACCCGTTTCTCTACCTTCCAATGTTTCCTGCAGTTGACCAGAAGTACTACCAATGGTCTTAGTCCTAGATACTACGATACCCCCTTGTCTGGTATCGATCAAGAATCCTAGGTCAACATTCTTATATTTGAACGTATTTTGCATGCCCAAAGTAAAATCTGGGGCATAATCGCCTTGGTATACCAAATCATCTGTTCGTTCCGGAATACCTTGGTTATTAATGATCATTTGACCAAAATACTCGCTATCCTCATCTTCTACCCTTTGAAAACCTCTACCATAAATAGCACTGATAGAACCTCCTTCACGGGCTTGAATATATGCCCCGTTCGCTGAAGTTAAGGTGAACTGGATATCATCTCCTAAATCGGTCACTTCACTTTTGTTGGTAGCAAAGTTGAATGTAGAGCTCCATTTAAAGTTATCTGTAAGTACCGGAACAAAGTTGGCGATAGCTTCAAAACCGTAGTTACGTACCTCGCCCGCATTGATCAACTGACTGCTATAACCACTGGCAATATCCGTACTAATATTTATGATCTGGTTTTTGGTAGCACTATCATAATAGGTCATATCCAAATTAATTCTACTTTGTAGAAAACGCAGATCCAGACCAAATTCATAAGAGCCGGTTATCTCTGGTTTCAAATTTGAATTTGGTATCAGTGAAGATTCTGTCAGTATAGGGGTAGAACTATCAAATTGAGTCTCATTTTGGTAAAAACTACGCAATCTATACGCATCGGTATCATTACCTACCTCAGCATAAGCAGCCCTTACCTTGGCAAACGTTACCCAGTCTGGCATATTGAACATATCACTGGCAATGGCACTTAATGTAACCGACGGATAGAAATATGAATTATTACCTTCTGGCAATGTACTAGACCAGTCGTTTCTTCCTGTAATGTCCATAAACAATACATTGTCATAGCCAAATCTGGCATAACCGTATAAACTATTGATGCGCTTTTCACTGTTGTTAGAGCTCACTTGCACCGCCTGTCTACTATTGTTAAATGAATACACCCCAGGATTGATCAACTGTGGAGCTACACTTTTTGTAAAGTCTTGCTTTTGACGTAATTGGTTTCCACCTGCGGAAATATTTAAATTAAATTTTTCCCCAAAGGTTTTATTATAACTCAGCAAGAAATCAGAATTACTTTCTTCAAAGAAAATATTATCTTCTTGGTATGTCCCAAAAGGAAAACGCTGCGTACTGAACGCTCTTTTACGAACCCTAAAATCTCTATAGAAATCACGACCGCTACGAAGCAACAACTTCCAGTTTTCGCTAATATCATAAGTAAGGCTAACATTACCGAACATACGATCCTTATCTTGCGCATTGGTATTCTCATACATAGTAAAATAAGGGTTATCGTGGTAGTTGTAGTTGTAGTTAAACTGCTGTATACCCTCTAGACCAGGTTGCCAATAATCTCTAAGGTTATTGGTATTCAATTGGCGCCCGTACCAAATGAACAGGTACATGATACTTTCCGTACCGTAACCTACTGCAGGTCTATTGTCACTATCTGTCTTTACATAATTAAGATTGGCATTTACCTTTACTTTATCCGATACATTCATGGTTCCGGAAAAACTTAAGGTATTCCTATTGAGATCAGTATTGGGCAATGTACCTTCTTGATCCAAGTTCTGAAACGACAATCTCATGTTTCCCATTTCACCACTTTTAGAAATGGCAATACTATTGGTTTTTGTAATACCAGTTTCAAAGAAATCTTTTGTATTATCAGGTTGAGACACCCATGGTGTAGGAATAATATCGGCATTACTCACCGAGGTGTCACCACCTCTGGTTCCATCTGTTCTTGGCGAGTCAAATTGTGCAATCATAAGTCCGGTATCCAATCTTGGACCCCAACTTTCATCAACACCATCGGCAATACCGGAACCACTACCATCTACAAAAGAAAACTGTTGGTTGTTCCCTTGTCCGTACTCATTTTGCCAGTCTGGCAGCATTAATACATTTTCTACGGTAATGCCCGTATTAAAAGAAACACCAAGCTTACTACTTTGGGATTTCCCTTTTTTAGTTGTTATGATAATAGCACCGTTTGCCGCTCTTGATCCATAAAGCGCTGCTGCAGCCGGTCCTTTTAGTACGTTGATCGATTCTATATCTTGCGGATTGATTTCAGCTGCACCATTACCATAATCTACACTCTGCGTACCTGATCCACTAGAACCAACAATTTCATTACTGATAGGAGTACCATCTACAATGAACAATGGCGAGTTACCATTAATGTTCAGAGAAGCATCACCACGAATAGAAACCCTTGCCGAGCCACCCAATCCGGTTGGGCTGTTGGTAATTTGTAAACCGGCCACCTTACCGGACATACTGTTCAATAAGTTTGGCTCCCGTGCCTGAACAACCTCGTCATTATCCAATTCTTGAGAGGCGTAACCCAAAGATTTTTTCTCTCTTTCTATTCCCAATGCGGTAACTACAACCTCATCTAGTTGTTGAGAATCGGGCTGTAAATTTATGGTGCCCGTAATTTTATTCGCTGTATTATACTCCTGAGCAATATACCCAATATAGGACACCACTAAAATGTCATTTGAACCGTTCAGTTCAATACTGAAGTTGCCATCAAAATCTGTGGCCACCCCGTTCGTTGTTCCTTTCACTATTACAGTAGCACCAGGTAAAGGAACTTGGTTTTCGTCTAACACCTTACCCGTAAATACCGTTTGGGCATGTGCTACAAAACTTGCTAAAAACACAAGCATTGCAATTAATAATGTTTTTTTCATTTTGTTCGTATTTGTAAACTTTGGTTTGTTAGTTTAGCAAATATCTAAATGAAAATTCAATGACAAGCCTATTACACATTAAGCAATTGCAACTATTACAAGGCTAAAGTTAGCTTAAGGTTAGTTAAACATTATTTACAAATATGCAAAATGTAAGTTTTATGTTAAGTCCCTGCACCATGGCTGATTACAGCTGTAGCACCTACCAAAAAACAATACATTTTATTTTTCATTATGTTTGTAGGAGAACACTTATCAATGGATGATTACCTTATTGGAATTGGCAAACGGATCAAAGAAATTCGTAAAAACGGGAATTTGACTATTAGTGAAATTGCCATGCGCGCCGGAGTAACAGCAGGACTTATTTCTAGAATAGAAAATGGTAGAACAATTCCCTCATTACCCGTACTATTAAAAATTATAAGTTCCTTGGATATTGAAGTGACCGATTTTTTTAGCGGACTACCACAATCTAACGGAGCCAATTTTATTGTTTCTAGAAAAGAGGATAATACCTTTATTGAAAAAGAAGACGATGCTATCGGATTTTCTTATTCGCTTATTTTTGGCAAACAGCTTAATAGCCTAGGTTTTGAAGCCGTATTATTACACGTACACCCCAACTCTAAAAGAGACAAGGTAAAAACCGATGCCTACGAATTCAAATACATGCTCTCGGGAGAATGTTACTACATTATTGACGAAGAAGAAGTACTTATAAAAGTAGGGGATTCTATTTTCTTTGATGGTAGAATTGCCCATGTCCCAGAAAACAGGAGCAACAATACGGCAACTATGTTGGTACTTTACTTTTTCATATAGCCAACCAGAACATGTAAATAAAAAAAAGCCACGATCAGTGGCTTTTTTTTATTTTATTTTACTTTTTAAGATAGTAATAGCAGCTGCCTTAATTCGGTTAAGCTATCAAGAACATGGGTTGGGTTTGCACTTAATAACTGATGTCTGGTATGTGCGCCAGTGGTCACCCCGATCGTAACCCCACAATTTGCATTTTTACCCTCTTCAATATCGATTATGGAATCACCAGCTTTTAGCACCAGTTCTTCATCATGAACGTTAAGTTTCATCATTGCCTCCACGATCATATCTGGATTAGGCCTACCAAGAACCACATCATCTGCCGTTACTAAAACATCATACTGCTTGCCTTTGGTCCAATTCATTTTATTTAATAATAACTGGGCGGTTTTACTATCGTACCCTGTATTCAAAGCTACTTTAATGCCATTTTCTTTTAATGACAGTAACATCTGTTCTACCCCTTCATAACTACCTACGTCTAGCTTATGGTATGCTTCATTAAGCAACACCTTAAAATCTTCAAAAATGGAAGCTGCCATTTCTGCATCAACACTACCGATGTCTGCTATAATAATATCTTTTATTGCTTGATGTTTTTCTTTACCGGCACCGTGTTCTAGCACAAAATCCAAGGTCAATTGAAAACCTCTCTCATTGATCGCCTTTTGTAAAGTCTTATATACTACATTGTCTTCATTGACAACAGTACCTGCCATATCAAATACGGCCAATTTAATTGTATGCATGCTAAATATTAAAAATTTGTTGAATGTTCTGTTTTGAAAAACCTGCACTACCGGTCATTCCCTTACCCCCAATACCGGTAACAATATGAATATTCCTATCTATGGTGCGCTCATAAATATCAGAATTCTTACATTGAGAATACATGCCAAACCAACGCTGTTCAATTTCATAGGTGGGCAGGCTAAAAATTTCTTTGGCCCTGGTTAGCATTAAATCATCAATATCCATATTTAAGTCGAACCCGAGATCATCAATATTGTCCGCATCTGCATATTCATGAGAATCCCCAAGAATAACCCCACCATCCATAGCTTGTTTAAATAGAATGTGTACTCCCCATTTTTTCTCAAGACTATCCATTGGTTCTTTGGATTTGATCTTTAAATAAGACGGACACTCAGCAAAAGCCTCATATCTTCTAATGGAAAGTCCCGTTAAAATAGATCCGCTAATTTTAAAATCGCCTTGTGATTTGGTTTTCATCATTTGTAACTTAGAAACCTCTAAATCACTAGTGGAAAATAGTTCTGGATACAACGTTTTAAAATCGCTACCATTACAGATAATTACCTTTGCAGACATCAACATTCTACCGTTTGCCAATTGAGTGCTTACTTCATTTTTAAGCGCATTGCATTCAATTACCTTAGCCTTATAAAAAATGCTTACCCCTTTTTTCTTTAAATATTTATGTACACGACCGATCATGGTTCGAGGTTCTACCGTAATTTCCTCAGGAAAGAATAAGCCAGCTTTTACGTACCGCTCATTTAATCCTGGGTATTTTCTAAGACATTCCGTCTTTGTAAAAAGAATAGAAGTGTAATCATTGGCTCGGTTAATTTCCTTCAACTCTTCAATTAGCTGAATCTCATCATCATTAGAAGCCAAATAAATAGATCCTTCTTGCCGTACCGAAATATCAAATTTAGCATGGATCTTCTTATATATCCTTAAGCTTTTACGACCGTATTGTTGCCATTTGGTATTCATACCAGAGGGTACCACCTGTCCAAAATTGCGAACTGTAGCCCCTTTGGGCATAGCATCTTTTTCGAGCAAAGCTACTTTTAACCCTTTCTTCATGGCATGATAGGCATGAAAAGTACCTAACACACCACCACCAACTACAACTAAATCATACTCAATATCTGCCATTAACCATGGGGATTTTAAAATGGATACTAGAATTATTTTGCTTGTATTTCCTTTGAAAATAGAACATGGATACAATAGAAACACCTACACCCAAAAAGGCAATACAGTAGGTAGCACCCATGAAAAACTGTAGCCAAGAACTATTTGGACTTCCAAAATTTTTATAAAGTAGTACCGCCATACTACCCAAGTAACCAAAGGAATCTGCAATATAAATAAGGTAACCAGCATTACCTTTAATAGAAAAAGTAGCGATCATCCGATCAAAAAAGATACAATTGAACGGCACATAGCAGGCATAAAGTCCAAAACCGATACACACCATCCAATACACAGGCTGAAGGGCGCCTTGTTGAAATAAAAAGGTAGAAACCCCTACCAGCACACTTGCCAGTATCAACAAGAAATGAAACCCCATAAAAGCCCTAAAGTTATTTTTTATCAACCCGAACAACCCCAATACGAGTAACACCAAAAATGCTATTGGAAGTTCAGATAATGTATAAATAGAAGCATCACCGGCATACCCCACACTGTCCCATAATTCTCTAGAAAAATTATCCCTAAAATCCCGTAACGCGGTAAGCGCAGTATAAAAGACCACTAAAATTATAATCGGAAAAGAAAACTTTCTAAAGACCTGTTTACGATCCGTTGCACACATTGGTTTTCTTTTCTTTCTGAGTTTAATATCCTCGGCTGTTGGTGGAGGCAATTTGTTTAAAAAATACAGGCAAATGAAAAACGGCAGAAGAAACAGGGCTCCCGTAACCGCAGGCATCCAAAATTCGGAAATTGCATAGGTGCTCATTAACCACAGACCAACAGATTTTACGGCACCGCTAGACACTATAAAACTAGAACATAGAACAATGCTCAATATCTCGGTCATTTTTCTACCCTCCAAAAAAGAAAACGTAATGCCCCAAATCATACCCAAGGAAAGTCCGTTAAGAAAAAAAAGTATGAAATTATATGGACTTGGCAGCAGACCAAATAGTACCAGCGTTAATTCTGCAAATAAGATCATGCCCGTTAAATAGGCCACCCTATGTTGTACCTGTAATGCAGAAACCACCCGAATACCAATAAATTTAGAAAGCATATACCCTACTACCTGAGCCAAAATGAGCAAAATTTTGTAGTCGATACCAAACAACATTTGACCATGGAATGTAGCTACTGAAAAAGGCTTTCTAAAAGCATACATACAAAAGTAAAGGCCGAACGATGCCAAGGCTCCATTCAACACCACTTTCGTATTTAATTTAGGTATACTAAGCACTTATTTTTTACTAATAGTAAATTATAAGCACAATATTCTTAAAATATTTACTATTAGTAACTATTTTAATGTTATGAGATAGTTATAAAAAAGCCTGAAAATGGTAAATTCGTAATTATGAAAGTGCAAATCAAAACTACCGCAACTATCAAATAGCTATAAACAATTCTTTTCAACTACATAGTTATTTAACAGAACACATCCAATTTTTAGATTACATTAAATAAAATTCCTTTACAATCTTTTCGAAGAAAAGATCTTAAAATTTGAATCTATTATTTAGAATCTCAATTAATTTGTTGCCAATCGCTACCATCACTTTGCAACCAAATAACTGAATTATTTGGAAATTCATTTGAATTGTCCCCTTTATTATCTATATAATTTAGATTTATAGGAATTGAAATATCATTTAAATTCTTAAATATGAAAATATGACCGCGATTATCAATCCAAGCCGTAGGTAATACCATTTGCTTGACGGTAGATTTTATTATTAAAGTTTTATCAGATAATGTAATGGCTTCTTTAACTTTATCCAAAACCCGTATTTCATTAGATTTATCAGGTGATTTGTATGTGCCCCTACTAGTGGTTATTGTACCATCTACTATTAAATCTCCACCTACATGAAGCGTTGCTTGTGGAGCTTGAACATTAATTCCAACTCTCGTATTATTACTAATCCGCATTATTTCCCTACCGGCGACTGAAAAGCCGATACCATCATTTTGTGGCCAAAATAATCCTGTATTAAATGCAGGACTGAAATGATAGCCAGGAAATGCTTCCGTACCACCGCCACTGTTTGTTCTATTAGTCCTCAAAATTCCATTGACATGTAAAGTATTTCTAGGACTAGAAATACCAATGCCAAGTCTTTTATTGACATTATCCCAAAATAAATTCTCATTATCTTCCGAGGGATCACCTGTAGTTTCATTCGCGAAAAAAATAGATCCAGATTCCCCAAAGTGACGACCATTACTATTACCAATAAAAAAAGTCGTTAAATTACCTTGTTCATCCCTATAGGTATACGTACCATCCCTATTATCTACTAATGTTGAAACTTGAGAAGAAATTCCATTTTCAACATTAATTATAGTTTCATTATTTTCTTCATCAGTATAAGTATACGTACCATCACCATTATCAACTAATGTGGATACCACATCCGGCAGCATACTACCAACATCTATAATTGTCTCATTGCCTAATTCATCTGTATAGGTGTATGTACTGTTATTATTATTAATTAAGGTGGAAGCAATTGTAGATTGCGGATTTTTTAAATCTATTATTGTTTGATTATTTAGTTCATCAAAATAAGTTAGCGTACCATTATTATTATCGATTAAACTAGTCAAAATTGGAGAATGCGATGTTTTTAAATCTATAACACTCCTTTCGCCTGCCTCGTTGGTATAAGTAAAGGTGTCATCAGAATTTAGTACTAGTGTTGAAATCGTCTCATCTGCCCCGTTAAATGTAAGTAAAGCTTCATTACCATTATTTACCGTAAAGCTGCCATCACCGTTATCTATAATTGATAAACCGGTATTTTCAACATAAGCACAAATGTTATTCCACTTACTGCCATCATAATAATGTAAACACTTTTCATCTGTGTTATAAACAACTGCACCTTCTAACGGTTTTAACGACCTCATTTGATCATTATCCATCCGGTTAATCACGAATACCCTCGAAATACTTTCTAACTCTAATAAGGATGTTGAATGTAAGTTTTCAGGATTTTCACCAATTTTTATTTGACCAAAACCATAGTTAATACTTAATAAAATAAATACTAAAAAATGCTTAAGGGGGGAACCAGCTTGAAATTTCATTAGAACATAAATACTATATTTTTGGAATAAATGTATTATTCCAAATCTTATTTTTTAAACGCCATAATTATATTTATTTCCATATTTATATCGGTATTTTTTATTGAACTCTACATCATTCAACACATAAGCCATATTTCTAAGCTTATTATTTAAATAATATTCCTTCGAATACTCCAATAAACTTTTATCAGTGAATTGGGAACGCGTTACAAATAGTGTTACATCTGCATAATCCGAAATAACTAGAGTATCTGCAACTAACATTGTAGGAGCAGTGTCAACTATAATATAATCAAATTTTGATTTAATTTGGGACATAAACGTAGCAAAACGTTCATCTGACAATAATTGAGCCGAATTAGGTGGTACACTACCACTAAAACAAATATTATGATAACTATTGGCTCCAAAACCATTTTCAATACATTCATCAATATTAACCTCCAAATTACTCAAATAATCAGATAGTCCAATTATATTTTTATTTGTTTTAAAATAATTATGTAATTGTGGATTTCTTAAATCTGCACCTAATAACAATACTTTCTTATTGAAACTAGAATAAGATAAAGATAAATTTATTGCAATTTGAGTTTTACCTTCACCTGCAACTGTAGAAGTAACGTAAATCACCTTGCATTTTTCTTTTTGAGCTTTGGGTAATATGTAGTTAATATTAGTTATTAAGATTCTAAAAGATTCAGCATTGACAGATCGATCAAAAGTATCAATGAATTCCGTGGATGTTTCCAGATGAGGAATCTCACCAATAACCGGTATTTCCTGACAAATTCTCCTTAAATCATCCTTAGTTTTTATTGTATTATCTAATGCGAATTTTATAAATAAAAAACCGAATGGAAGTATTAATCCTAATAATAAACAAGCTGGGTAGATTAAAGTTTTTTTTGGAGAAATTGGTTGAATTTCTGTTAATGCAAAATCCACAATTTTAATTGAAGGTGAAGTTACCGCAAAATTTATAGCTGCTTCTTCTCGTTTTTGTAACAATAACAAAAATAAATTTTCTTTGATACTTTGCTGTCGTTCAATAGATCGAAGCATTTTTTCTTTTTCAGGTAAGCTTGAAAAAATTGAACTTGCACTACTTCGTTTTTGATTTAATCGTTCTAAAGCAGTCCTCAATTGACCTTCATAAACATTAACTGTTTTAATAATGTTTACTTTCGCCCTTTCTAATTGACTAGACAATGTAACCAATGTTGGATGACTTTCACCAACCGTGACCGATAAACGTTCGCGATCTAAAGCCATTTGATTATAATTGTTTACAGATGAAGTCAAGCTTGGGTTATCTAAACCAATATTTACAGGGAGTAATGCATACTCTGATTGATTAATTACGGTCTTTTTTAATACAGAAGCTAAGGAAATTTGTGTTTGTAATTTAGCTACTTCATCTTCTGTCTCTGCCTTTCTTTCTATAGAAACTTCCGCATCTGACTCTATATAAGATAAGTTATTTTTCCTTTTAAAATCTTCCTTTCCACCTTCAATGGAGTCTAATTCTGATGCTAAATACAAGAAACGTTCATCAATAAATTCTAAGGTCCTTTTAAAAACTTGTTGTCTATCTAATATACCATCTTGATTAAACTTTGAAATAATACCATTTAATATTGCTTCCGATAATTCAGGGCTTTCGCTTTTATAGGATAAAGCCAGAATATCACTTTTATCATTGGCAAGTACAATATTTAAAAGTTTTGATAAATTAAGAACAGATTCTTTTTTATTACTAACACGGGCTTCAAAGGTTTTACTTTTAAATTTTTCAAGAGCTGAAAGATTATTCAACCTTATTTCAACTGGATACTTTGATGAATTAAATATAGTTACAATAGAATCTAAATTTTGAATATTACCATCTGTATCCGAAATAACCGGTGGTGATGTTTCAAAAGATAATTTAAAAACAACATTTTCCTTTAAACTATCAACCGGAAAAAGCTTCTTAATTTCAAATGGAGCTTTATAAATTCTACTTGTTTTAACATTACCCACCTCATAATAAGAAATGTCTAGATTTAGCAAATCAACAACTTGCTGTAATAATCGAAAAGATTTAAGTATTTCTATTTCATTTTCAACATTTAATGTTGATTTACCAGACAGAGCCGCTAAAGGATCTGATGTTATGTCCAATTCTTTAGCATCGTCTATCACCTTTATTTTAGCTGTACTCTTATAGATTAACGGTGTGTACCGTATATATAAAAATCCAATAATTAAAAATGAAGCGATTGAAATAATGAACCACCGCCAATAACGAATGTAATTCAAGATAATTTCTTTTATCTTAAACGGTTCCACTTGATTATCAAGAATATAACGTGATTCTTTCATTTACACTAATTATTAGACCTTATTGCAAATCAAATTTAAGTTTAATTGTAACACTTAACTCTAAAGTGCAAGTGATGTAATTTACAATACCGCCTCTAGTAATTCTTTTGTTTCTAAAATATGATTAGGAGTTGAAGCTCCGAATAATACCGAATTTACACCTTTCAAAGAACCTACGTATTCACTTGCAAGTTTAGGTTTAATTGCACCAGAAGCCAAAAATGACATGGCAATGTTATAACTATTCTCTTGGGCTAAAGCTTTTTCAACCTCAAACTTGTTCGGGTTCATACGGAATCCAATTTTATTAATATTACTAATAATAATTGGTTCTTCCATTTTTAATTCATTAACTAAAACATCATGAAGTTTTACATGATTCATTGTAAAAAAACCAGCTTTCACATTATATTTTTCTTTAGCATATTTTACAAATTCATTCAAAATATCATGCATTCCAAGCCCAATGAGCAAATCTGTAACAATATTGAGCAAGAATATACCTTGAACGTTCATACCCTTGAGTAATTTCATTTCTGAATCTACTAACAATTGCATAATGGGTATTGGATTTGCAGATACAAGTGAACCAACTCCTTTCAATCCGGATAAAAACTTATTTCCAGGAGTAAATTTACTTAACATCTCAAAAGGACCCAAATCTACTAATGCCGCAGCATATTTATGGGCATATGGCATACTTGGGTAAAGTTTAAAATCATCAAACTTTGGGTTTTTTTTCATTTTTTCAAAAACCGGCTCAAGTTGGTTATGCGTAGTAAACATGAAACTTTTTATACCAATATCATTTACATACTCTAAGGTTCTATAAATATCGTCTGCAGTTCTAAATCTCTGTGCTTGTTTTATTGACGTTTGTTCTGACATATGATTAACGCCAAAAAATTGATTGTCTCCAAAAATTACTTTATCCATCATCTTAATTCACTATTCAAATTCATTATATCTTCCATTAATTTATCGGTAATACTTGCATCATATAAAGATGATATAGATTTTTCAATTTCTCCATTTATCAATTCTGAAAAATTTATTAATTGCCGAGTAAAGTCCTCTCCTCTTAAATAATATGGTACGTCCATATTTTCATCAGTGACAAAGAGTTGGTTCCATCCTTTAACCAAGGATAATTCTGTATTCTCTTCATTTAGAAAAATACTTAATTCTTGTTTTCCTGCAGTTATTTTACCTTTTGTTCCCATAATTTCAATGGTATTAGTGGCTTTTCTAACTGAGCTGTCAGACCAATTAATGTAATTAAATCCAATAATTGAGTTATTATGAATTAAAGTAGTATAAACTAAATCATCAACATTTGTGGAAAATATTTTTTTCAATTCGGCAGATGATACGGTTACATCTGTACCAAAAAAATAGTTAGATAAAT
This sequence comes from Maribacter confluentis, assembly GCF_030505015.1. Classification (NCBI taxonomy): domain Bacteria; kingdom Pseudomonadati; phylum Bacteroidota; class Flavobacteriia; order Flavobacteriales; family Flavobacteriaceae; genus Maribacter; species Maribacter confluentis. The sequence goes on along the minus strand of NZ_JAUKUC010000001.1, from coordinate 3,137,605 downwards.
CTAAACAGTGCGGGCCATAATCAAATAGGCATCCACCACCTTTAGAATAATCATTTCTCCAACCTTTACTATTTTCCTTCAATATTACACCACCAGTCATTTTATTTACATAACTAGTAACATCTCCTAAAACACCCGCATCCAGAAGTTTTTTTACTTTTTGAAATATTGGGTTAAATCTATTAACATAACCAACTTGACCTTTTACATTATGCTTAGATGCCAATTCAATTATTTTTAAACTTTCAGAATAACTTAGAGTTAAAGGCTTTTCAATAAAAATATGCAATCCTTTTTCTATACACTCCTTAGCTATTTCAAAATGATAACTATTTGGCACTAGTATCATGACCGCATCCAAATCCTCTTTAGCGATCATTTTTTTGTAATCACTATAACATTTAAATTTTGTGTTTTTCTCAATTACCCGTAATAAAGGTTTAGAGGTATCACATATAGCTTCTACTTTTATATTGGCCGTTTGATTAGCTATAGCTAAATGGCTCATTCCCATTTTGCCGATACCTATTAAAGCAATTTTTTTCATTTTTATTTTCCTAAATTTTTAATTCCGTCCCCTATAGCACTGAACATAAACTGATAACTATTTACATTTCTTTTAAACATTCTTGGCTCTAAAATAAGCCTATATAACCATTCAAAACCTAGCTTTCTAAATGGTAATGGCGCTCTTTTTGCAGTTCCTGCATAAAAATCAAAAGCGGCACCTACACCAACTGACCAAGGTATGTTCAACAATTCTTTATTTTCCGCTATCCAATTTTCTTGTTTTAGCAATCCTAAACCTACCCAAATAATATCGGCATTGGAATTTTTAACTTCAGTCAGCATATTACTTTTTTCCTCATTACTCATTCTTCTGAAAGGAGGACAAAAAGTTCCGGCAACTTGCATTTTAGGATACTTTTGCATCAAATTATCCACCAATTGTTCCGCAACCCCTTCTCTACCACCATAAAAAAAATGACGCCATCCATATTCCTGACCATAATCACAGCAGGCAAGCATAAAATCTGGCCCATTGAACCTTTCTATTTTTTGTCCTTGAAATTTGCCTGCAATTACTGACCCAATACCATCACATAATGAAAACGTGGAGGTCTTAATGTAATTTTTAAAATCAGGCAATCGTTTGGCATAATACATGGATTCTGTATTAGTGATGCAAATATGTCTTTTTTTTCTATCACTCCCAATACTATCTCTCAAATAAGATAGAAAAACCTCTTTAGGGTAAGAATGTACAGGAATTCCACTTACCAACCTAGGTTCAAAATCATTTTCTATATACTCCATTAAAATTTTTATAAACTTTTTTTAAATTAAATTATTAAATCAACCAATAAAACATATTATTCCAAATAGCTATGTTGCATAATAAAAAAGACTAAATATCATTTAAAAAATTGTTTGTTAATTTATTGATCTTATCATCAAATGTAAATGGCATTTTGCTATCTCTAAGCGCTTTGATTTCTTCATTTAAAGGTTGACAATTTTCAAGGTTTTCATTCATTTTAATCATTAATTCTTCCTCCTCAGTAGGATTAAACAAACTACCATTACTCCGCGTAATAAGGCTAGAGGCGCCCGCCTTCTTGGAACATAGCACAATACAACCTGCAAGTAAAGCTTCATTTACCACAGCACCATAAGGCTCATATATACTGGGCAACACAAAGATATTTGCCAAAAGGTACCAACTATATAGTTCCTTACCTTCCAATCTACCGGTAAATATAATGTCCCCTGTAATAATTTTCCTTTGGGCCATTTTCTTTAATACCAATTGTTGACTCCCCTCACCTACAATTACTAAAACTGTATTTTTATAATTTATGTCCAAATAACTTTTGATCAAGAAATCTACATTCTTGACTTTTTCTAATCTACCAACAAATAATATTATTTTTTTTCCAAGAAGTTTATGTTTATTAATATTAATGTTAGCTATAGAAATACTATCAATCATTCTAGTCCTTAAAAGCTCATCTTTGTGAATAATTGGCAAAATTAAAGGCTTAATTTTATTTGATATATTTTTATTATGCCAGTTAAAAACTTCATCACTGTTAAAAATTACACCATCAATATTCTTTGATACCAGATTTCTAACCAAAGCTCTTAAGCCTCTTCTATTTGCTGCACCGTCAACACTGTCATCACTAATTGTATAAAGTTTAAATGACTTATTCATAAAACGTGCATATAGCAAAAGTAAAATGGTAATTGGACCATATTCACTGCATATTACAATATCAGGTTTTACTTCTTTAATTTTTGAGACAACCCCTTTTCTAAATGTTTTACCTAAAATTTCAAATCCTGTATCTAAATATTGACAGGCAAACTTACAGCTACTTCTTAAATCATCTTGGTTAAAATTTTGAGTTATGGCATTTTGGTAAATAAAGAAAAAGTGGGAATAAAATGAAACATGTAGACTATTAAAAAAATCTACCCGGTACGGAACTAAAGCAGGATGAAAAATTAAAATCTTTTTTTTCATATTAAACAGTATACCTAACAAAAAAAAGGTTTTTAAAAACTTAAATTTTTCTTTAGAATTTCAGTTAAATTGTCTTCAAAAATTTTTAAAGTATATTTTTCTTCATAAAGCTCTCTACCCTTTTTACCAAATTCCAATCTAATTGTTGAATTTAAAATCAACTTACTAAGATTTACAATTAAAGAATTTATATCATTTTTATTTACTAAATAACCATTCTCATTATCTAAAACGATTGATGGAATACCGCCTTCAAAAGTTGATATAATTGGCAAAGAATATTGCATAGCTTCTAATAATACCAATGGGAAACATTCATTATGATAAAACGTTGGAAATACAAATATATCTGCTTTGGAAAAAGCCTGCTCCTTTTCCTCTCCATATTTTTTTCCCTCGTATTTAACTATATCCTCTATTCCTAACCTTATCAATTCCTTGTTAAAATTACTTTTATCAATATCACCTTCCCCACCAATGAAGGTACAATCAAATTTTAGACCTTTTGCTTTTAATAATTTACAAGCCTCTAATACTGTGAAAACACCTTTTGATTTAATTAAATTAGACAAAAACAAAAGGTGAATTACCTCAAAGTTTTGCTCATCTTTTGGTGTATGATGAAAAACCTTCATATTAGGAATACCATTGGGGCAATAGTAAACATTTTCTGGTTCTACATATTTTTTAACATCGTAATACAAATGTTCAGACAGCAATATGACTGATGTATTTTTAAAAGTTAGTTTGTATAGTAAATGGTCAATAAACTTATGTTGATAATTTGAAACACCTTTATTGTGAAAATGCAACACCAAATTCACCCTAAATAATTTTATTAAAAAAACTACAATAAAATCTTTATAAAAAGCAATGCCTTTTGCCGTAATGGCCAAGTAAACCAAATCAGGTCTATTGAATATTAATTGTTTTAGAATAGAAATTAGAATCTTTGTATAAAGTAAAATTTTTCTAAAACCTCCTTTACCTATTTCGTCAATACTATTAGAAGTACCTAAGTTTACATATGATGTAGCAAACTCAGAATTAATTCTTTTATTTTCTTTTATAAACTTCCCAACTATTGAAGAGCCGTGTACTGGTGGTGGTACATGTAGAATGAATAAAATTTTCTTCATTTTCTTATGAAGCTTATTAGTTTATCTAAAATTATAGTCCTTGATGAAAAAAAATGGGAAAACTCCTTAACCAAATTTTTATCCATTTTAGAAAATTTATCAAAATGAAAATTTCTTTTGTTCCCAACATCTAATTTTGTCCTAAACCGGGTGGCACCAGTAGTATGTGTTGCATCTTCTCCAAAACCAATATTTGATACTTTGGAAATTGTTGGAAATACCGTTTTTAAGTCACTCTTAAATTGATTATAACAAAAACGTATTGCCCAAGAATCAATTTTTCCATTCATTTGATTTCTTAGCATACGTACCAAGTCTGACCCACCTTTCTTAAATCGTTTTTTTTCTTCTTTATTCTTTATAAATGCCTTATAATCCGATATCTCCCAATCAATAGAATTCCATCTGTCTTTCCAAACAGCCCAGCCCCATGATGATGCCCTGTATCCAAAATAATAATCTTTTTCCCCTGGTAAACTTGGCATATTAAAAGTAAAACCTGATATAGAGATTACATTTTTATCATCTTCATAGTATGATAACGCCTGTTCCATAAAATCCAAAAAATTAGGAGATGTAACTAAATCGTCTTCCAATACTATAACACAATCGCTCAATTTTAAAACTTGACTTACCCCATCTATAATTGATTTGGCAAGCCCTTTATTTTCGTCAGATTCAAGAACCTTAATTGATTTAAAACCTTCTATTAAGTTAACGTAGTCTCTAACCTCTTGGATTTTTTTTTGATCTTGAAGAGATCTCGGTCCATCCGAAAAGATATTAAGATGATATTCTTCTGCTAAAAAGTTACTTTGTAAAGCTTCTACTGTTTTCTTTGTTTCTGCCAAACGATTAAAAACAAACAAACAAATTTGAGCCTTTTTGACTTTAGTTTTTTCCATTTAATTGTTTAATCAGTTGTATTTACTTTTATTACTCTCATTTGAGAATTATTCATAATCAAAACAAAATAGAATAATATAGATATCAACATAAAAGGTTGAGTTAAATAACTTTCTACAGTACTACCCAAGAGAATAGCAAATACCACTGTCTTTTCAATTCTAGAAAAATACATCCAAGATTTTATAATTATCCAGAGGAATAGTAGCATAACAACAACCCCTCCGCCTGCTAATAATTCTACCCAAGACGAATGAAAATACAAAAACTCTAAAGTATCTAAATAATGAAACCCTGTACCGATATTTTTTTCCAGAACTAAATTGTTAATATTAAATAAGCCATTTCCAAAAAATATTCCTTTTTCAAAAAGTTCGATTAATGTAATTCGCCAAATTTCCAATCTACCTGAAGATAAGCCGTTTAAACGCTCAGTAGATATTCCATAAAAAATTTCATCAAAATAAAAGAGGAAAAATGGTATAATAGACAATATTATAGCATACAGGTAATTTTTAGCATTATAGATTATAAAATAATATAGAACAGCTACGGAAACAATTAAAATGGCATTTCTAGAAGTATAAAAAGCAAATACAGAATAGATTAAAATTTGGATTAAATTAAATTTTGAATCATCTCTTTCAATATCATTATAGCGCATATAAAAGCAGACCAAAAAACCTGTTGTAGCAAATAACCCAAAATGGATTTTATCTTGAAAAAAACCACCAAAGTCCCCAAAATCATCATCAAAATTGTAGTTGTTAATTAACGCTATTAAAAACCAAAAAATTAAATTCCAAAATAAAGCGTTACGAAAGACTTTAAAAATCTCAACCTTAGTTATTTCGAATGATTCTACTTTTTGTTTAATAAAATTAATGCCCCACAAGACATTAATCATGAAAAAATAAAAAAATAAATAAAATACAAGCGTAATATTATATACTAGATTTCCAACTTCATTATAACTAAAAACATATAGAATTGAAAAAAATATCAGCAATAGATAGATAAGCCAATAAGCCCAAACATTTCTAAGTGTAAAGCGGAATCCAATTCGATTTACAAAGGGAGCAAAAACTAAAATTGAAATCAATACGATTCCTAATTTACCATATGTCCCAATCATTTCTACAATAGAAAAATATTTTATTGAATTCATAACAACCAACGTAATAAAGCTAAATACAAAAACTTTTACCAAATTCTGATATGAAAAAAAATCATGACTCTTTAACATTTCAAAAGAATTAAGCGAATATTCGTCGGTAAATAAAGTAGTATATACATTGATAAATAAAATTCTCTATTATCATAGTATAGAACACACCATGTAATCCATAATTTTTTATTAGAAAATATCCTAAAACAACGGCAATTATACTTCTTGGAATAAGAATAAAAAATCCAACATCAGTTCTTTTAACAGCATTCAATGCAATTTTATTTGGTTGAAAAATAATGTTTATAGCTTGATAAATAAAAGGATATATAATTAACAATCCCAAGTTATTGTATTTCTCACCGTATAATAATGATATAATATTCTGACCTAATACCGTACCGATAATTACTAATGCAAGTGCCATAATCCCAAAAACAATTTGCCACCTTTTTGTTAGTGCCCGTACTTTTTTAAAATTATCATTTGTTCTAACGAAAATAGGTAATAAATAAGAGGAAAGAGCTGTTAAAATCGGATTTATTAAACCTGCAACGCTCATGAGAACTGCGAATACAGCGATATTATCTTTTGTGGAAAGATACAATAAGAACCATGGATATATATTTGAACTCAAATGAAATAAAAAATTACCGCCAAGTAACCATTTACCAATTTTCCAATTTACATTCCAGTAATTAATATATTGTTTCCAAACCACTGTATGCTTGGATATTTCACTAACTAGATATACTACTGTAATTGCCAAATAGATAAATGAGGCAGCACCTAAAAAAAAAGTTATTTCCCTTAGTTTAAGAAAATAAATTAATGCTAATAGTACAGCCAAACCAATAAAACAAAACAATCCATAAATTAAGTTTTGTTTTGTTTTTCTTTCGCTTAACAAAGTTTCACGAACAAAAAAATAAGAAGAGTGAGCAATTAAATAAATTAGAAAAAAAGCAAACTTTTTAATATTCCATTTTTCAAATGAAAAGTAATAGAATAGTGGAAATACAAAACACAGTAAAAATGTAAAAACAAACTTTAAAAATAAGTTAAAATGAAAATATCCTTTGTCTTCATTTAAACTAAAGTCATTTAGACTTATAGCATAAGGTTTAGAAATTATGGCACTTTGAAATCCTAATACGAATAAGGCAATTGAAAAAAGTAAAACAAGCTCTGCATAATCATATTGATTGTAAGTTCTAACAAGGATAATTGTTGTCAATAGTGTAATCACGCTCATAAGACCTTGATCTAGCACAACGCTAATAAACCTAGGCAACTCATCCTTCTTTTTGGTTAGCATCCCCAACAATTTGTTCACTTTTTCTGCATATTTAAAATGTTTTAAAATTGACTAAACTTCAATATCTAATTTAAACCAACTAAATTATTTTGATACAATTATCGTAATTTAAAGTTTAGGAATCTCAATACGTATTTTACCGTTTTTATGTACTAACAAAAAAGGAAAAAGACAGATTAAAGGTAATACTACACTAATTATATAAAACTGTAATGTTAAATATAAGTCACTTAACACAAAGGCCATCTGTATAACGAAGATATTACACAGCGCAATAATCAAAGTGGACTTTACATGCGAAAAACCGCTATCCAATAATTTATGGTGAATATGGTTACGATCGGCCTTGAAGGGACTATGTCCTTTGGCCATTCTTAAAATACATACCCGTAGCGCATCCAAAATAGGATAGGCCAAAATTGCCAATACCATAATTGGCGCATTAGATACACTAAACTCAGTCTGTGGCAATTGGTTTACACTTAAAAAGCCAATAGCCTGGTATGCCAATAGAAAGCCTAAAAACATAGATCCGGAGTCTCCCATGAACATTTTTCGTACCCGTGACAAGTTATATTTCAAAAACCCAATCAATACGCCAATAAGGCTAAAGCTTACCAATACATGCAAGTATTCGCCGTTCATGGCAAAATACACTCCAAAAGAAGTATTTACAATTATGGCAATTGAGGCCGCCAAACCATCAATACCGTCTATTAGATTAAATGCATTAATTATAAAAATAAAGACAACCATGGTAAAAATGACGGAAACAGCATAATGTAAATCTCCTATCCCAAAAATGCCATAAAAGCTTTCTATCCTGACATCGGTACCCAAAACCACCAAAGCGGAAGAAAATATTTGTCCAGAGAATTTTTTTTGAGGAGAAAGTTCAATTAAATCATCCTTAATACCTAAAAAAAGTAAAATTATGGTTCCTCCTAAAATGGATAACAGCTTTACTAAATCCGTTTGACCCAGGTCAGTAAAAATACCCATAATAATGATTGCCAAGGAAAAGGTAATGAACATACCTACGCCACCCAAAGTTGGGGTTTTTTCTACATGGCCACTGCGGTGCACCGGCTCATCCATCAATTTTTTCTTGTGTGCCAAGTATATAATGACCGGATATATACGCAAAGACACTAGTAAAGAAAAAATTAAGGAAAAAAATACAATGAAATAAATGTTTTGAAATAAATCACTGAGCATACTTGGTATTTTTCTATTGTAATTAGTACGTCTTAGAACAATAGAATGTCCAACAAAATAGAGCCACTGCCTAAAGTTTGTGTTATACAAAGAAACATCACTTAAGCGCGATTAAATTTAGTTTGGTTATTACTAGTGTTCTACCACAAAAGTATCCTTTAATTTGTCAAATTGTTCGTCTGAAGACAATCTTTATTGGTAGAATTCGATGAAATACACACTTATCAGGATAAACTTAAATTACATTGTTTTTTTTAAATTATATTAACTGTAATTATTAGAATTTGACAAATAATTTTAATGAATAGCTAATAAAATTTTGTTCAAGTTTTACGTTTGCTTAACTACTGATTTAATCAAAATCCCACCCAAAAATCTACCGCAGGTTCCCCATGTAATTGCTTATCAAAAATTTGCATGAACCGTTGCAGTTCCGTCAATGATGAATCCGAGGTATTTTCATGGAGTACTTGCCGCAACAGTGCATAGACTTTTAGTCGCGGTGTGGGAATATCCCTTAGCGCCAATTGGTCCGCATTCTTTATCCGGTAGAAATCGGTGATAAGATTAAGCCCCGTCCATTGGGTCAGTTGCGCCGTGGTAAGTTCGTGGTGTGCCATGAGTTCCTGCAGCTTGGTCATGGCCAATTTTTCCTCCTTGGTCACCATATCCGTATCAGATATCCCCGCCGCACGTTGCAGGATTTGCCAAAGGTTATGATCCAAAATTTGTTCTTTTAGGGAGGTAGGCCAATCTTCCTGCAAGAAGCGCATGGAGACTAGTCCCTCTAAATGGGCCTTTGTAAACTCAGCATATGAGGTAGTCGATAGAATGTCCTTGTTCCATACCATTTCGGGAAAATGGGTTCGTAAAAATTCATGTTCCTTTTGGTACAGCTCAAAAAATGTATTGAACCCCGGCACCTCATCCATACGAATGGTCTCTACCCTCATCTCTTGGTTACCGGTTACCGTAATAAGTTTATACCCGGGGGCATAGGCCGCCAGGGAGGGTGTTTGTATATTGGTCAAGGTATTGCCTTGAGGGGTGGTAATGATTCCCGTATCGTTCACATGCATATGACCGCCCACATGCACCTTGAGCCCTATATTGGCAAAGGTGTTCCCCACCTGCTCCGACGGAATCCTATGTGCCTGAAAGGAAGATTCCCCAAACAATGCCTTTATTTCCGCAGAGGCCCCGTCATTAAAGTCGACCATGGGATAATGGCTAAAGGCAATGACCGTTTTGCCTAAGCGCTGGGCATCCTGCATTACTTTTTCCGTCCAGTCAATCAGGTGCCTTTTGTATTTAATAACCTCGTTATAGCCAATACCGGCGCCATGAAAACCTTGTCCGTCTTCTTTGGGAAGGTACACACTGGCATCCAGGGCCAAAAGCCAAAGTCCGTTTACCGGTTCTACCACATAACTGACATCTGGCATGGGAATGGCCGCTTCCCCAAATACATAGGTGCGATTTTTTAGTTCCGAAGCCGTTTGTGCCAAAGAATACCGATAGTCCCCATAGAAATACTCCGCAAAGGGGGTAGACCAAAACAGGTATTCCTTTTTGGGAAAAAAGCCGAAATCGCGCAGCTCTGTCACAATATCTTCATAGCCCCACTCTTTGATATCTGCCAACACCATTCCCTGAAATTCCTTTACGGAAGGTTTCCTAATTTCCAAGGTACTGATCAAGGGCCGTGATGTGCCATCCTTCCCCAAAAAATCCGATTCCCCACCTTCCTTTCCAAAAGGACGGGTTGGGTCATGATTGCCGTTGATGACAAAAAAGGAAACCCCATGTTCCCGTGCGTACCGGTCCATAATGGTTTTAAGCCCCTTAATATGCAAGGGCTGACCGTCATCACTAAAATCCCCGGGTAGGGCAATGAGTTTTACGCCCCTGGATACGGCATCGTCCAATGCCGCTATAAAGGCAAAATAATTTTCATTGAACAATCGTGTGGAATGCAATTGGGCCTCCATGGTCCTGATCAATGTTTTTTGTCCGTTCATGGTCGTGGTGGCCATTTCCTCGGTAAGTGCATCGGTAACCGGATATACATCTGAAAAATGCACATCGGCCATAAAGGCTATCTTAATTGCCGTGCCATCTGGCTTAGAAGTACATCCCAAGAACAAGGACAATACCATGAGGGACAATGATGTTCGTATCAGCATTTTATTCTTCAATGTTTAAGCAGTCCTGCCCGTTTTCCAGGACTTCGATTTTAAATGTAACGTTTACATGCCCTGCAGGACTTTCATAATATGATGGTAAATCTCGCTATTTTCATAGATTCCCTGAAAATTTTCCGCCCCTTTACCTTTGGCAAAAACCGGAATGAGCTCTCCAGAATGTTGGTCGGTATTAAAGTACACGCCAACTTTTTGAGGCACCTCTACCTTTTTGCCCGTTTCCTCATCCGTTTCATAGAATTTACCCACACTTACGCCGCCAGTTTCATGGTCAGCAGTAACGACCAATAGGGTATTAGGGTGCTTCTCCACATAGTCCAGCACAACCCCTAAGGTCATATCAAAATCATTGACCTCCTCGATCACCATCCGATCATTTTCCGCATGACCTCCCCAATCAATATAGGAGCCCTCTATCATCATAAAGAAAGGTTCATTCCCCGCTGTAAAATAGTCCAGTGCCCGATCGGTAGCCTCCTTTAAAAAATGACCCCTACCTTCTATCTTAGAAGGCAAACCGTCATCCGCAATAATAAATGCATTTCTTTTTGAGCGTTGCACGTTAGCTAAGGACAAGGTATCCAAATGGTAATCACGGTCCAAGAACGCCTTGAACAGATCTTCCCCGTCTTGACGTTTATTGAAGAATTTTTTACCTCCGCCAGCAATAAAATCGATATTCCCGGATAACAATTGTTTGGCAATATCCTCATGTAGGTCACGGTCCTTTACATGGGCATAAAAACTGGCCGGTGTAGCGTGCGTAATAGATGTTAGACTGATGAGTCCCGTTTTATAGCCCTCTTTTTGAAGGCGTTCCAATATGGTTTCTTTGGGAAGGGAATCCCTGTCTACCCCTATGGCCCGTTTGTACGTTTTTTCACCAATTGAAAAAGCGGTTGCCCCGGCAGCCGAATCCGTGATCCAATGACTGGTTGACGATGATTTATGAAAACCGATATGTTTAAAACGCTCAAAATTGGACTGCTGATCGTTAAAATAAAAGGCAGTGGATATCTGTGGAACCCCCATACCGTCACCGATCATTAAAATAACGTTCACCGGCTGATTTTCTTTAACTTCTTGTTGAAGCTTTTGTTGGTCTACGACCTTGGATGGTGACGTACATGACCAAAGCAGTTGCACCACACTACCCACTAAAATAAATTTACGCATTGCTATTTTTCATTAAAACAAAATACGACAAGCATTGACTGCTTGCCGTATTCATTATTTATACTCTACTTTTTAGTACCCTGGATTCTGTACCAGGAAGCCTTCTATACCAGAAGCCCCATCAACAGCGCTCTGTGGAATTGGGAACAATCTGTGGTTAGGATCGGCATCCGTTTTGTCCGTCCAAGTATCTTCATAGGTTCCAAAACGAATTTGGTCCGTCCTTCTAAAACCTTCCCAATACAGTTCAAACCCACGTTCACGGTATAACACTTCTAAATCCATGGCCGTTAAAGCCGCAGGCGTCTGCGCAGGGCGGGCGGTCCTTGATGTCCTTACCGTATTTACATCTGCCAAGGCACCGGCATTATCGCCGTTTCTTAACTTGGCCTCAGCACGCATTAAATAAATTTCCGCCAGTCGCATTAAAACGATATCCACACTACTGTTACTGTTACCGTTTGGCGAAGTACGGCTAAATTGATATTTGGACGGTCTGTAACCCGTATTGTGCAGGGAACCTTCATTGCTAAAGTCAATTTCCAAGGTATGGTCCACATAGCCCACATCCCTGGCCGGACTATTGCCCTTGGTCTGCCTTACCGGTAAAATCTTTATGGTACCGTCATCACAGGTAAGGAACTGCCCTTCCTCATCCTTTCTAGGACCCCATTGAATGCCTCTTAAAATTCCCCTGTCCATTTCAAAGGCCACATCCTCTACGCAGAAGTAGCTGTTCTCGGTTTCCGTTTCCAATAGCGGTTCACGCCCGGCCAAATCTGCCAACTGTGCTTCCGGAACTATGGTGTTTCGTTGATAGAAACGGGCATCGGCCTCTGCAGGATCTACATCGCCATAGGCATCGACCCAAGTCTGGTAAAAATCCGACGTAATTGCCGGTCCGTCCGTACCATCTGCCCTAGGGTGTTCCGGTCTTGGGAACATGGCCCCCGCAATTGGCCAGTACGCCCAACGCATATGCTCCCTTTCCAAAACGCCACGCTGGTCAAGGGCAAAAATCAATTCAGGATTGGTGTGGTTGTCATCATTGAACAGTTCAAAATATTCTTCGGACAAGGAGAAATTACCCGAATTGATGATATTATCGGTATAGGTAATTACCCGATCCATATCTTCCTGTGTAAAATTAGGGGTGCCTGCCGGATCACGGTATACCGCTGCATTCAGGTTCAATCGTGCCAAAAGTCCCCATACGGCCGCTTGGGTCATTCTGCCCGGACCTTTATCGGTATTGATCACATCCACGACCGAAAGCAATTCGCCCTCAATATAGTCAATGGCTTCCTGTGAACGTAACACGACAGATAACTCCTCTGCAGATTCCTTTTGAAGCACAAGGCCCCAACCATCTAACAACAACATATTCAGGTACGCCCTTAAGGCCTTCATTTCATACAAGGCATCAGCCGCCACGGTATCCCCTTCCTCCGCAAGCGGGGTCAATACCTCAATGGCGGACAAGGTCCTTGATATATTCTTGGTAAGCTCGTTCCACCCACTGGCCACCAAGTCATTGGTAGGGGTCATATTATGGCTGTGCGCCGCTAGGAACTTTCCACCATCAAACCAATCCGAACCACCACGGTAGGGTAATATGGCCTCATCTGATGGAATAAGGGTCAATCCGTAATAATTGGTATGCCTCCAGGTCCAGGATACTTGGCCGTAAGCAGGGGCTATTGCTCCACTTATGACCTCTGCCTGGGCACCGGTAAGGGTTTCGTCCAACAATTCTTCTTCTAGATCCGTACAGTTCCAATTCAATAATGAAGTAAGGAACAAGGATGTTATAATAAGTTTATTTTTCATTTTATAGCTTTTTTAAAAGGATACATTAACACCGAACAATAGGGTTCTGGAGGATGGATAGGTATATCTGTCGATACCGAAGGTCTGCACACCATCTATCTGTGCGCCCGTGTTCACTTCCGGATTATAACCGGAGTAGTCCGTGATCAAGAATAAATTTTGACCGGTCAGCGTAAAACGTATGGTATTTACATAATCATCCAAGCCTATACGCTCCCCTTTTAAGTTATAGCCCAAAGTGGCATTGTTCAATCGTAAGAAACTACCGTCTTCCAAGTATCGTGTAGAGACCTCATTGGAATTGCTGTTGTCCTCGTTGGGATACTGCACGGCAAAATCCGTTGTGTTCAGGTTCCTGCTCAATTGCCCCCTAGAGAACGAGGACATGGCGGTATGGTTATAGATCTTGTTTCCGGATACCCCGTTGAAATTAAGGCCCAGATCTAAATTTTTATAGTCAAACTTTATATAGAAGGCATAAAGCATGTCCGGTAAGGCACTACCCGCGGCAATACGGTCATCATCCAGTATCTCCCCGTCACCATTGGTATCCCTATATTGGTTAAGGCCGTCATCGCCAATACCCAGGAACTCCTTCATATAAAACGTACCTACGGCTTCCCCGTTCAAGTACCCGTTTATGGTTGCACCCGTTTGGCCCGCACCTTGCGCAGCACCCGTGGTGATAATGGCAAAAGGAGAATCCGTTACCTCATTTTTTATAAAGGAAATATTACCGCCAATATTCATAGAGAAATCCTCGCTGAACACACTTCTATAATCCAAAGCGACTTCCAACCCGTTATTATGGATTTCCAGATTGTCCAAGTTGGTCCATATTTTCTCGGTAGGTTGAATAGGGTCTACCCTATTGGCGAACATGACCACATCCGTAGTTACTTTATTAAAATAATCTACGGTACCCGTTAACCTATTGTTGAACAGTCCAAAATCTACCCCAATATTGGTCTGTGTAGCCACTTCCCATTTAAGATTAGGGTTGGCGGTACGTGCGGGTACGGTTCCAAACGGATAACCGTCCAAGGTTACGGCACCATCATCCAAGGGGTACGTGTCGTTGTCCGCCTTGCTGTCCACGTAGCTGGCCAACGATACTTTGTTATCTATACCTTCCTGGTTTCCGGTCTGTCCCCAACTGGCACGCAGCTTAAGATTATTGACCACGGTGCTTTCCGACAAAAAGCTTTCCTTGCTTATGTTCCAACCCAAGGCAACGGAAGGAAAATATCCGTATTTATTGTTGGCGCCAAATTTTGATGACCCGTCCGCCCTCATGGTAGCCGTCAATAAATATTTGTCCTTATACCCATAGTTTAACCTACCAAAGAAGGATTGCAGCTCATTCTTTTCCCCTAAGGAAAACAAGTTGGTAGGATACTCCTGACTACTTATTTGATCCTGGTACCTAGGATCGATATCATTGTCCGCAAAACTTTCCAGTTCAAATCTTTTTTGCTGAACGAATACCTCTTGGTACGAGTGGCCCGCCAATAAAGTAGCACTATGGTCGCCCTTTTCAAAAGTATAGGTAAGGGTGTTGTCCACAATGGTATTCTGGTTGGTGGTGATCCAGGTATTTAAATACCCTTGGTTTAAATCTTCCAATAATGCATAGGGCGCCATTTGCTGATCACGGTTGGTAGATGAATAATCTACCCCAAGGTTAAGTTTATAGGTAAGCCCTTCCACAATTTCAAAGGATGGGGAAATATTGGCCAAAATCCTATTGCTGTTGGTTTCATCTTCATACAACTGGCTACGGATGATCGGGTTTAGACGGTTGTCGTCCAGTACTACGGTAGGCTCACCGTTGGTATATACCGGCAAGGTGGGGTTCAGTTCCAACATATCCGTAACGATCGCACCAGCATCCGGTCTATTGTTCAAGGTTCTTGACGCCGTAAGGTTAAATGCAACGTTAAGCCTGCCGTCCAATGCCTTTTGGTTCATGTTCAAGCGACCGGAATACCTTTTTAGGGAGCTGTTCTCAAAAATACCTTGTTGGTCATCTACTCCTACCGAAGCAAAATAGGTAGCATTGGCATTGCCCCCGCTCATGGAAAAGTTGACATTTTTTGTGATGCCGGTCTTGGTCAATTCATCTTGCCAATCCGTATTGGCACCACCGTCCAGTAATGTACCGCCAACGGTCGGCACCTGTCTCCTGAATTCATCTGCGGAAAATACATCTATTTCATTGGCCAAGGTAGAGAACGCCGTAGAAACGGAAGCATTCATTTCCGTTTTGCCACTGGCCCCTTTCTTTGTAGTGATCACGATAACACCATTGGCGGCACGTGCCCCATAAATTGCAGCTGCAGAGGCATCCTTTAAGACATCCATGGAAGCAATATCCTGTGGATTGATAAAGTTTAGCGGGTTGGATGCGGTACCGGTGGATGTATTATCGATCACGAAACCATCAATGACGAACAAGGGCGATGTACCTGACCTAAAACTACCAATACCACGAATTACGATATTCTGTGATGATCCCGGCTCACCGCTAACGGATGTAACGTTGACACCGGCAATCTTACCTTGCAGGAGCTGTCCAGGGTTGGCCACTACCCCCTTATTGAAATTTTCACTCTTAACGGATGATATGGATCCCGTTACGTCCGAACGTTTTTGGGTACCATAACCTACTACCACTACATCATCCAATTGGGTAGCATCTTCCTTTAAGGAAACATTGATGACGTTACGGCCATCTACGGCAACCTCTTGTGTGGAATACCCTAAATAGGAAAACAAGAGTATATCATTGACACCGGCGCCAATGGTATAATTGCCATCAAAATCTGTTGTAGTACCCGTACCGGTACCTTTAATCTGAACGGTAGAACCTGGCAAGGGTTGCCCGAACTCATCTGTTACCACACCTGTAATATTGTCTTGCGCCCATACCATGGTCGCAAAGCCCAATACCCACAAATGCATTAAAAACTTTAATTTTTTCATACAGTTTGGTTTAAGAAAAATTGTTTAAATATTAAAATATGTGTTGGTTTACGACATCCCCTATTTTAGGGTGACATTTTCAAGCAGCAAAAATAGGCCGGGTGCCATGATATGTTATTAACTTAAAATGACCCTTACTTTAGGAAATTGTATAACAAGATAGCCAATATTAATAAAATGTTAAATATACACTTACAACAATGTAGATGATATAAATAATCCTATTTAAAGGCCAAATTAAATTTACTTTGTCACGTGAAGTTTTAAAGCGGAACCCGTAATACCTAGCACTATAGACCCAATACTTTTAATATCTTGTGAAATACCTCATTATTGGCATAAACGCCCTGAAATTCGTGCGACATGGGGCCATAGGCAAAAATAGGAACCATCGTTGCGGTATGGTCATGGGTAGTAAAATCAGCTTCCACCTCATGCCTGTCCATATTACCCTGAGGAATGGTCAATCCGCCTGTTTCATGGTCGGCAGTAATGATGACCAAGGTGTTCTTGTCCTTATCCGCAAACTTTATGGCCTCGGTAATTGCCTTATCAAACGAAATACTCTCGGCAATAACTCCGCCAATATCGTTAACATGCCCATAACTATCAATCTTAGCCCCCTCTGCCATTAAAAAGAAAGGGGTGTTCTTATGCTGCAGAAAGGCAATGCCATTCCTTGTAGCCGTTGCCAATTTTTCCACATGTTGGGGCAAAGGGGTATTCGCTGAATAATCCATCCACGCACCCACCTTATCATAAGTGCTACCACCAAGTGCCTCAATGGTATTTATCATTTGAAAACCCGACGTTTCGATAGCCTTCACCTCATCTGATCTCTGTGCGATAAACAGGTGCAACTTACTCGCCTTTAAATCTTGCGCCAAACCTTCCTCCATATCACGATCGGTGCGGTGGCCATAAAATGAGGAGGGAGTGGCACCGGTAATGCCATCGGTAGAAATTACTCCGGTAGCAAAGCCCTTATCAACAAGAATTTCGGTGAGGTTAGGTATAGGGTTTCCGTCCTTGTCCGTTCCTATGGCCCTATTGTTCGTTTTTTGGCCCGTGGAGATAGCCGTTCCCGCAGCGGCAGAATCCGTAGTAAAATCATCTGCGGAGCGGGTCGTCAAAAAACCTATTTGTTTTAGCTGGGTCAGGGTCAAAGCTCCCCCATTGGCTAAAGTAGCCGAGGATATTTGGGTAAGTCCGTTACCATCACCTATTAAAAGAATGACATTTTTTGGCGCCTTATCAATAGCATCGGTAGAATACGACGGTGTGTATACCTCGGAAAATACCGTATTACGCACTACACTATTGTTCAGACTACGTACATAGGACACACATTCATAGGGCATATCCGTATTAATGACATCTACCCCTAGGTCCGTAAAGGCTTTCCAAGCGGTCTTTGAATCTGGGGTTGCCCAAAACCTGAACGGTTTGTTCATTGCGTGCGCCTTGGCGATGACCCCGCTCACCTTGTTCAGGTCCGCTGCCGTTAAACGCCCCTTACCGTTCCATTCCGAAAACTGCCTGAAACTTAAACTGACCATAGCTATTTTTTCCATAACCGCAGCATTGGTAACAGGAACCGTACTCTGGTAGTCGAACAAAATAAATTCAGGGTAGTCCACATACGTTGCCAAAGGAGGCCTATTTCCGGAAACGACCAAGGTAATATGTTCATGGTCCGTAATCATAGGATAGTTCCGTAAGCTGCTCACCAAAGCATTTAAGGTAGACATGGCATCGGTCTTTATATCGATCAAAACCTGTAATGTCCGATCAGCGAGCATACCCCTTTCTACCATTTCCTTTAGCGGTTGCAGATACAACCGTTCCAATGTGGCGGTCGCGGTCACTTCGCCCAACTCATGGGCTACCATAAGGACACCTTCAACTAAAAACACATCTACTTCCAAGGATTGTACATCTGCCGCAAAAGCTCCGTAAAAAGGTAACGGTTGTTTATAATCATTATGTGAATGTACTTTGGGGCCTTGGGCAAAACCGACCATACAGGCCGAAATAAAAAAACCAATAGACCGTAAAAAATTCAATTTCATAACATCTAATTTCTGTGCACTCCCTTTACTAAGCAGAATGGTAAACCTAAGCGTTAAATATAAAATGACCAATTTATAAATGTAAAATTTACATCATTTAAAGTGGACCATAATGTGCTTTTCTATTTTAGTATATCCACCCAACAGAAAATTTATCAACAACAGAAATCGTTAATATCTATTGTTAAAATTTCAACTGATGAAAGTCTTTTTTATTTACTTTTGACCACGACCAATACCGACCATGACCGAAAATATAAAATTAATGTTCAGTAAAATGAACGATGAAACAAGACAGGAAGCATTAGAATGCCTCATGACGGAGTTTCATCAGGAAAGCACCAAGAAAATCCAAAAAAATTGGATTATTGGCGGTCGTATTCCAGAAGAACATCAGCCAAGGATCGTTCAAATTTTTCAAAACCTGTTACGCGTTCAAATTTTTAAAACGAACGAGATCAAGGTACATCTCTAGCACCCCTTATTTACTTGTTACATTCCATATGATGTACCCTATGTTTCAGAACATGGTGTCTATCAAAAAAAATAACCGACACAATAAGAACAATGCATCGGTTACTCAACTTACTCAAACTAATTCAAACTCATTGCAAATATGCACTCATTTATTAGTTTGTAGTTTAAGTGAATGTGAAGGAAACTTTAAGTTCCCTGTTTTGGATCAATTTCCTTACTTCCTCCCAAAAATGTACCCATTTGACCTTGCCAAAGGATTAATCCGGTAATGCCTTTATCAGGAAATTAGCGATATTACGTTGGTTACTTTTATATAGCTCCAGGTAATTGTCCCAATTTTCTTTCTTGGCATTGATCTCCCTAATATGGATACGGACATTTTTAAGCACCTTCATTTTAGGAATTACTTGATAATTAATAGGGGAAATGGTAGCACTGCTGGGAATACTGGCGTCATTCAATACAATAGGATTTAAATAAAATTCCTGGGGACGGTCCTGACCATCAAAATAAAAAAAAGCAATTTCCAATACATAATTGATCCTATTCTTACTTGAGCTCAATTTGGCCCAGGAGTAGTTAAGCTCATAAGCTTTTAAGCCTAAATAGTGATAATCATCCACATTTTCTACCGCACCCAAATCAAACTTAAATTGTGTAAGCAAAATTTGTTTACCGGATGCATTCTTACCGGTTTGCTCAAAAACAAGGACACTCTTGGGGTCCAATGCATTAAAACGGCCGCTTGGGTCAAAAAAGCTAAACTCCCCAAAATATTCCTTATTAAAATTATCCGGATTATAAAATAATTTGCTTGCGCCATCAACCAATAACGGAATTAAGTTGGTGGCCAATTGAGCAAAACCAAAGGAAAGGGCATTTTGGTCATTTAAATCCTCACGGACAAATTCCAAGCTATGGGCAATATCATGGAATTCCTGTTTTGAGACACTATTTCCTTTCACCGTGTAAAAGTTTTCCTGTGCGTTGGAAACCATAGAAAGTAAGAATACAATACTAAAGAAATACTTTACAATACAAACTTTAAACATATACTGAAATTAGAATTTATACTTCTTTTCCACGGCATACCGCAACAGTTCCCCTTTGCCCTTTAAGCCTAAAATACGGGCCATATTCTTCCTATGTGTATCTACGGTGTGCGTGCCTATAAACAACTCTTCACTGATTTCACGTGATGTTTTACCTTGGCCTATAAGTTTTAGGATTTCTTTCTGCCTTACCGTCAATACCCCTTTGCCCGATTTTGCCGATGTACTTTTTGGGTCCGTAACATTAATATTAGGGTCATAATAGTGTTGTCCGCCGGCCACGGTTAAAATAGCTTTTAACACTTCTTTTAACGCCGTATTCTTTAAAATATAACCGTTGGCACCGGCATCTATCATTTGTGCAACCGCATCATCCTGATCAAACATGGTAAACGCCAAAATTTTGATATGGGGAAATTCCTTTTTAATGATGGCCGTAGCCTGTATACCATCCATTTTGGGCATACGAATATCGGTTATGACCACATTGGGCTGTTTTAAGCGCACCAAATCCAGTAATGCCTCACCATCGTTTACGGCACCTACAATACTAATGTCCTCTTCATATTTAAGTAAGAGTTCCAAACCGTCAATAAGGGCTTGGTGGTCTTCTGCAATAGCCAATCTGATCATATGGGTATGTCTAAAATGATTACGGTTCCTTTTCCTATTTCCGATTCTATGTTCATGGAACCATGCAAATAATGTATACGCTTATCTATACTTTTTAATCCCATACCATTACCATAGTTAGCCGTTTTATCCAACGGCATTCCTTTACCGTTATCCTCTGCTAAAATATTCAAGGTATCGCCATGGTTGGTAATATGGATATTCATTTCAGTAGCTTCCGCATGTTTGATTACATTGGTCATCAATTCTTGAACGATACGGAACAGTGTGAGCTCCATACTGTTTTCCAGGCGGGTGTCCAACCCATGATCATGCACCAAGATACCGATACCACTGGCCACGGAAACTTTTTCCGCCATTTGCTTTACGGCCGGCAATAACCCTTGTTTGGCTATTAATCCCGAATTTTTGGCGTGGGCAATAGCTCTAATTTTACCGTAGGCCTCATCAATTAATGTTTCTGTTTTGGCAAATGTCTCCTTATTACCTTGTTTGTCCGACG
The DNA here is from genome assembly GCF_030505015.1 of Maribacter confluentis. Classification (NCBI taxonomy): domain Bacteria; kingdom Pseudomonadati; phylum Bacteroidota; class Flavobacteriia; order Flavobacteriales; family Flavobacteriaceae; genus Maribacter; species Maribacter confluentis. Next base: position 3,116,395 of record NZ_JAUKUC010000001.1, on the reverse strand, counting down.
CTTCAAGTGAATTAAACTGCAATTTTACCGCCGCCATTAAGCCACCCAGATCGTCATGAAGCTCATTGGCTACCCGTTGCCGCTCTTTTTCTTGACCTTCAATCATGGCATCTATGGTGGCAAGCTCTTGTTCCTTTAGAATATTGGATACTTTTTGCTGCCCAAGTGTTTTTTCTTGCTCTGCCAACAGTTGTTTTCGTATGGCATTCTTATTTACCAATACACCAATGACAGTACCTAAGACCAGCAACATGCCCAGAAATATGGTCCAATTTCTAATTTTGGCATTGGAAGTCTCCAATTCCAACTTATCCAGTTTTAATTTATCGGTCTGGTTTTGTACGGTTAAAATGGAGGACTCCAAGGTATTGTTCTTATAGCCCAGCTCATACTCAATATCTACCGATTTTCGTAAGTAGTGATACGCAGAATCATAGTTGCCTTCTTTTTGGAAGATGGCCGAGGCTAGACGGTCGTTATAGAAATCATCTTTTAATTTAATTGAATCCCTTTTAGAGATTTCCAAAAATCTTTTCGCTTCAACTAAATGATCATTCAGCAAATTTACATGTGCTAATTGCCACGCAATCTTATTCCTGAAAGCATCATTGTATTTTAAAGTTACTGAGGTACTATCTGCCTTTAACAAAAAATCTTCAGCCTTTTCAAAATTTTCTTCAATCTTGTAATAAATCCCTTTTTCTAAATAAAACAAAGGGAAAAGATTATTCGAATTAGGTAATGTCCCAAAAATGGAATCTAACTTATCATTATATGAGTAATATTGAATATCAATATCATTAAGATTATCGTCTCCTTTACTCAAAAAAATTAATCCATAGCGAATACTTAAAATTTCATCCGTAACATCTGATTTAATAGCTATGAACCGTTCTAAATACGGTAAGTATTGCTTGCTCCCTATAAATATTTCAGAAGCAAACAAGTCTAAAATACCAATAAGCGCAGCTTTAACAAAAACTTTGTCTCCAATTTTATCAGCAAGTTTTATAGCATTTGAAAAACTTTTAAATGCTTGTAAATTATCCTGTTTTAATGCATAACTATTACTGTAACCTTCAATTAAATATTTGATGAAATTAAGTGATTCGTTATTCGTCTTTTCAAAGGCATATAAAGATTTAGAATTGGTCCTCTTAGATGACATTAAATCAATTAAAGTGATAAGATGGTTTTCCATACTTTCATCTTCTATATTTAAGGCTAAATTATACGCGGCAGGGAAGTCCTGATTTTTGGTAGCATTAAATAACTGATCTAATTTTGGATTGTTTGACCAAAGATTAGAAAATGCAATAAGAAGCAGATAGAGAACCGTTTTATTCATTAAAAAATAATCTTATTGAAACTTGCCCAACACCTTTTTCCAGGCATATTAAAAACTTGTTCTCCTTTATACTTTTGGTCAGAAATCACTTCTTTATCATAATCTTCCTTTCGTACCACATGCCTCCCATCTTTATAGAAAAATTCAAAATCAAAAGCTTTTCCATTGTCAGGTAAGGCATCTAGCCTACCATCGTTCATCAAAATAGGTTTACCAGCAGCATCAAACCTAGGGAACATAGGATTTAAAATTCGCTTGGAATGGATGTACCCTCCATTTTCAAAATGCAGATTTTTTAGCTGTTCGTTATTTAGGGAATACGACACATTATCTGACATAGCTTTGGTGTAGATCAAAAAAGTCAATCCATCTTTCATATTATTAGGTGCCACAACAATAGAATCTATACCAATAAAATAGGTAGGCTTGTAGTTCACAATTTCAAACTCCACACTTTTAAAGGTCTTATAATTTTCCCCTAAGGAGGAATCCCCAATTTCTATGGAAGCATAAATACCATAATTGGTCTGATAGTTCTGTCCTGCCATAATCAGCTGCTTACGGTTATCGTTTAGATCCAAGGTAGAGCTGTAGGCTTCCATTGGGTTTCCGGCTATCTTTCGTACTACCATGATTCCGTCACCCATAGTGTCCGTTTGTGCCGTTAGGAATAAAGGCGTTAAAAAGAATAGGGCAAGGGAACTGAGCAGGGTAACTTTTGTAATCGTTTTCATTAGTTTGGTTTTTATGGTTACTCATTCAAAAATGAAGATTTTTAGATGGTGATACTATACCTAATACAAGGTATATTATCCATTAATGTTGAAATCATCTTTACTTGCTCCATTACACTTTAAATATACCCATAACTGGGTATTGTTCAATACGTTGCCACTACATAGTTTTGATCCTATATAAATTACGTTGAGTTAGTTGGCTGTTAGTTAAATGCAATCCGCCCTTCCCACAAAAGGGCGGTTCATTAAATTGAGAACATGAACACAAAACAGAAAGAATTACAGTTTTTGGCAGCACTGGGAGAGCGAAAGATAAAATCCATTAAGACCGCCTATGAGCTGACCGAGGCCGAACTATTGGTAATAATACGTTTGCACCAACGCCATAATTCAATGACCACTAAAAATCTTACCCATCTATTAAGTAAATTTTAGACCAAGCCCTTCATGGACATTGCAATTCGTATTCGGGGGAAATTGAACTGCAGCGAAAATGAAGGGCTTGGTTTATTTAGTGTAAAATGGATGAAATAAATTAAATAAATACGTTCATCGAGAGGGTATATTTTTTATTAACAATTAACGTTAATAACTTTTATTATGCATTTCATCGAATAAATTGAACTTTTCATCGTTAATGGATATAGTTTAAATATTTTCGGAATGCGTTAAAAAAGCAACGAAATAATTTTATTACCGTTACATGAAGTCTATTTTTTCCAAAACCTTTTTCGTCCCCCTAGTCATTTTACTATCCATGTTATGTTTAGCCTCTTGTGGTAAAGACTACGATCTTGTTTCTGAATACGTTGTGCGCAATGCCACTAGCAATGACCTTATACACGGGTCAGTAGAAAACGCCTCCTTTAACGTGCATGTGGTCAACGACCCATTGGAAGGCACCGTAAAAAAAAAATAGCCCGGCTTACCTCTACCCATAAGGTAGAAGAGCAACACTCCGTACCGGATACAACGTCACCTACACGTGTAAACGGTCTACCAACCGCCAAACTACTTTTCAGTTCCGGTTTTGAAGGTGTTCAACTTTCAGAAAATAAATACGACTACCAATATATAACGGGTACCGATACCGAGACCGGTTTTTCCTGGCCACCTACAATTTTGGGCTCTTCTGAAAAAGATAAGGAACCCAGTGGTATACATACGGTCAATGATGGTGGCGGTCCCGCAATAGACAATTATCTGGAAAAAGTAAAAGGACCGCACGGCAACGAAACCACCACACTTTTTCAACGGGTAAACTATGATGTACAAGTTACACAGACCCCATATCAAATCAACAATATAAAAGAGAACCCCAAAGAGCTTTATATCTGCTATTGGATGAAAACAGATGATATTTCCTTAAAAGGGAAAGATATTTGGCGTGCCATTTGGGAATACAAAACAAAAAACTATGCTTCTTATAAAGATGGTTTTAGAATGATCGCCTTTATGGCCACCGATATTAAAGGCACACCCTATTGGCAATTTCAAGGAGATATAGGACCACGCCAACCGGTATGGCGTATAGAAAATTATGATATTCCATTAATTACCGGAGAATGGTTCAAGGCAGAATATTATTTAAAATGGAGCGATGGCAATGACGGTTATGCCTCTATGAAAATCAACGGACAGTTAATTGGTGAACATCATGGCCCAACGACCTCAAAATCCGATAATTTAGATTTTATTATGGTTACGCAGGTCTATGGAAATAATTACCCCATGTACCAATGGGTAGACGATATTGAAATCTGGGACGGGCAACCCTAAACAAAGAGAACTAAAATGGTTGTAATCACCGGTACAAACTTTTTATGACAATGTTACGTATATGATATAGAAGCAATTAAGTGATACCCCAATGAAATCATTACAAAAATTAACCTACCTACCACTTATGACCCCCTTGATCCTATTACTATTATGTGCATGTGGAAAGGACAATATTGGTTCAACATCCTTTCCAGAGACCGAAACAGAAGCCGAAACAGAGACCGAAGTAGAAATTGACGTGGACCAAAACGGCACGCCACCACCTACCGCTCCTGGACGTGAAGCAAATCTGCTCTTTAAATCCGGATTTGAAGGCGTAAGTTTGACCGAGACCAGGTATGATTATCAATATATTGTAGGTAAGGACACCGAGACCGGCTATTATTGGCCACCAACAATTTTAGGATCTGCCAACGCCAGCGAGCCCAGTGGAATACACAACATCAATGATGACAATGGTGCCGCCATAGACAATGCTCTAGAAGTGATTACCGGACCAAACGGTAATGAGACGACCACTTTGTTCCAACGGGTGAATTATGATGTACAAGTAACCCAGGCGCCCTATCAAATAAACGATATTCAGGAAAACCCAGATGAATTATATATTGCCTATTGGATGAAGACCGATGCAAGTTCCGTACAAGGGATCGATAAATGGCGCGCCATTTGGGAATATAAGACAGCCAATTATGCCAGTTACTCCAATGGCTTTAGGATGATCGCATTCATGGCTACCGATATACGCGGCAACCCCTATTGGATGTTACAAGGTGATGTAAGTCCGCAAAACCCCATATGGCAATTAAGAAACACGCAAATACCCCTGATCTTAGGCGAATGGTTCAAAGTAGAATACCATATAAAATGGAGCAATGGGGATGATGGTTATGCGTCAATGAAAGTGAACGGCCAACTTATTGGCGAACATCATGGAGTTACCACCTATAACAATGACAATTTGGATTTTATTATGTTGACCCAAGTGTATGGAAGCAATTACCCCATGTACCAATGGGTAGATGATGTAGAGATCTGGGACGGTGTACCTGAGTAATCGCCTACGGATTACCTTTCAAAATCTTATTGATGAATATCCCTATTTGTAACGGTAGGCAGCATCAAAAACAAATTTACCGTTGCATTCATGCAGATGGTGCAGCCCCATTAAATTATGCTCAAAATCAGGCTCAATAACCTGTACCGTAGTTTCCCTATATTCCTCCAGCGTTAATTTTTCAATTTTGTTGATATTCAACGCCCTACCATACACTCCATCCGTATTTCGTTGTGAAGGCCTATAGTATTCCCCTTCATGCATAAAGATCGCCCCTCCATTTCTTGCTACACTAGCATCTATGAGAACCGGATTTTGTTGATGGGGAATTAAGGTATTGAGCTTAACGCCATCAACTTTATAGATAAACAGTTCACTATTCATGGGAGATGTTGGCGCAGCCTGTTTGTTTAAAAATAACCACTGCTGTTGATCCTGATCGGTATGGAAAAAAGCATCGCCCACTGCTTCCCCTTCAAAAGCTGTCGTATAGGGTTCCCATTGTAACGGAAAATCCACGGCCTTATATATTTCCAAAGTTTTGTTCTCGCTACCCTCGGGCATTAAGAAAATCTCTCCATCTTGCTCGAATATAAAGGGAAAGGACAAATGGTATCCCGTATCCAGTATATCCACAATCTGGGTCAATTGATTATCTTTTAAAACACCACAGCTAACTTTTCCTTTTTTGGTGCTATAGGAATAATTTTCAAAAAATAGATAATCGGTTCCCTTATGGTGAAAAAGAAAGGGGTCTGCCCAAAATTCATTATCGGGCATGGGCAACGCCATTGCAGAGGACGTAATATCCTGAAAAAAACCCTCGTTACCTGTAAAGACCGTCCAACACTCATACCGCCTGCTTACAAGTTTTGCCATTGATTTTTCATACAGCTTGTTCACAAAACCGCCATAAAATTTCCCCATATACTTTAAGGTAGAAAATAACGTGGGGTAACTTGTGTTGGTCTTCACCGGCATGGAAAACTCCGTAAGTTGAAGGGTATTGTTCTTTAACCTATCTAGGCATTTAAACAGTAAGGACACGCTACCTTCAGAAACAATGGTAGCCGTTTCTGTCATTGACCAATGCCTATTAAAATGTGCTTGATCTACAATGGCATATGCTTGAAGGTTCGCTTTAAAATTGACCAATGTTGCCGTAACGACCGGTTTTTTCTTTACCACTTCCCAAAAACCAACGGGGCCATCATCTACCAACGAACTTTCCTTGAACAATAGTTCCCAGAGCCCGTATGTTGAAGTTTTTAGCAATGCATCTGAAACAGGAACGCTATCCAAATTCAATAAAAGGTCCATGGGTCCGGGTTCATCCGTTCCAAGTACACCAACTTTTAAATCGTTCAAAAACGGAAAAGAATTTGATGTATAATTTGCTTGGGGAGGGTTGAACAACAATTTATTTTCAATAGCGTACTGCGTTCTTAGCAATAAACCGGACACTCCACCAATCTTCTGAGCATGAGCATTGACGTTACCGGTATGGCCCAATCTCCAATTGAAGAATGGGCCATTGGCCAATAGTATTTCCGGCTCCATATCCGGGTCGTTGCAAATTCCTTCAATGACCCTATACTGCCAATTGCTAAGCTGATTTAAGCTATTGACAAGAATTGCTATTTTCATTGCATCGATTATAAGATGATTAGCCTGTAAAGTACCACAAATTTAGGTTTACGCTTTTTTAAACCATTTTTTGGATTTCTCCGACTGTTCCATCTCATATCCATATCCATACCCATAATTTAATTTACCGGCATGCACTTGTCCTACGGCATTCATTACGTAGACCATATTTTTGACTTTTTTGCTCTTGTTGAGCTCCTTTGAAAACTTCATTACATTTTTATCCGTTACCCCGGCACGTACGGCAAACAAGGTAATATCGGCATGTTTTGCAATCAATAGGGTGTCCGTCACCAACATGGTAGGGGCCGTATCCATAATGACATAATCATATTCTTTTTTGGCCTCTTCCAAGAACTGTTCAAAGTTCTTACCGGACAACAGTACCGGAACGTTAGAAGGTACAGCCCCGCTCAAAAATATTTTATGATCGGGATTTGCCTTAAAGCCCTCAAACGTATGGGGCTCAAAGTCCTTTATTTTACCCGCCAGATAATCGGCAAGGCCTTGGCTATTCTTATCCAGACCCAAATAGGTATGCAAGGTTGGGTTTCTTAAATCCCCACCCACCAATAAAACGCGTTTACCAATACTGGCATAGGCAAGGGACAGATTAAGTGCCAATAAGGTTTTACCTTCTCCCTTAACCGCGGAAGTCACAAAAATAACCTTACCGGTTTCATCTGTTTCTTCCGGCGATAACAAATGGGTAACATTGGCACCAAGTATCCTGAACGACTCCGCAAGAACGGACCGATCATTGACATCGATGAACTTTTTATCCTTTTCAAAAAATGGAATTTCCGCAACTACGGGAATTTCTGGATTTAACTGCTCAATCTCTGAACGGTCGTGAATATTGTTATCCGTAGAAAAACGGATATAGAAGACCAGGAACGGCAATAAAAGCCCCAATAATATACTTACCGGGAATACCACGGTAGGTTTAGGCCATAATGGATCCAAGTTCGTTAGACCGTATTCAATAACCTTAATGGTAGGTGCGGTAGACGCATAATCAATTGTGGCCTCTTCACGTTTTTGCAATAACAATAGGTATAAGTTCTCTTTGATGCTCTGCTGTCTTTCAATAGACCTTAGCATTCTTTCCGTTTCCGGTAATCGTGAAAATCGATACCCGGCAGAGTTTTTTTCCTGATTTGTTTTACGCAATGACAGCGCCAATTGGGCCTCATAATTGTTTACACTGCTTAATATATTAAGTTTGCTCAACTCTAACTGCTTGGACAATTTAACCAAGGTAGGGTGGTTAGAACCAACCGATGTAATTAACTTTTGACGTTCCCTGGCCATATTGTTATAATTGGACACCATAGCGTTCAATCCGCTATTGGCAAGTCCAATATCTGCAGGAAGTAGATTATATTCCGCCTCATTGGCTACCGTTTTCTTCAATAAATTGGACAATGAAACCTGAGTTTCTAGTTTAAGCGCCTCACTTTCCGCTTCTGTCTTACGCTGTAGATTTGCTCCGGCGTCTGATTGAATGAACGATATATTCTGCTCTTGCTTTAAATTTTGCTTACCCGCTTCAATAGAATCAAGTTCTTGGGACAGGTAAACAAATCGTTTTTCAATTACTTCCAACGTCCTTCTGGATACCAATTGCCTATCCAAAATTCCGTCTTGGTTAAAATTGTTGATTATAGAGTTTAAAACCTGTTCTGAACGTTGTTTACTCTCGCCCAGCAAAGAAAGATTAAGGACCTCACTATTGGCTTCTGTAGTAATGGTCAGTTTTTTGGCCAATTTTAGGGTCGTTTTTCTCTTTGAGTCTATTATTACCTTGAACGAATCATTTCTGTAATTCTTTACATTAGTGATACTTTCTGCCAATTCAATTTTAAAGGGCAGATAATAAACAGAGGTATTGGCTTCGTTATAAGGAACATTGTATTGCGTACCTTCTTCATCCACAATATCAAAGCCGGTTTCGGTCAACTTTACCTCAAATTTTAAAGGTTCGTTGATCTTGTCCTCTGAGATGTTCTTTCTGACCGTAAATGGCGGCTCCCATATTTGCTTGTAGAGTAGATTGTTCAACTGCTGGTATTCAATATCCAAATGAAGCTCATCTACCACATTATGCAACAGACGGTACGACTGAATTACCTTAATCTGATTTTGTATATCCAATAACCTATTATTGGGGTTTGCACTAGCAATGGAAATGACATCCTTGACAACACTTGTTTTCATGGCGTCTTCCAAAATCTTGATTTTTGCCTCTGTCTTATAGATTACAGGAGCATATTTCATATACGCAAAGGCAATGGCACAAAACAATAGTACCATCCCCAAGAACCAAGGCCAAAAACGTACATATTTGGCAATTGCCTCTTTTATGTCATATGATTCCTTGTCCTCTTCAAAATCTAAGACGTATGTTTTTTCGTTCATAATTAAAGTCAATATTATTCAACAATACCTAACCCGTACACAACCAAACTAATTTTTGGTATGGTTTAGTATTTTTTTATCGAGTTTTAACCTAAAAAGCGGTACAATATTACAAATCACTAAGGTTCAAGAAATTATAATTCTTTGAAATCCAATATTATATCGACGATACGACCTGCTGTTTTACCGTCCCATAATTTTGGGATACCACCCGTTTTCCATTCCCCTTTAAAAAGTTTCTCCATAGCAGGTTGAATGGCCTTTGGATCGGTTCCTAAAAGTTCATTGGTACCTTCTGTAATGGTTTCCGGTCTTTCGGTATTATCACGAAGTGTCATACATGGAATACCCATTACCGTAGTTTCTTCCGTTATACCACCAGAATCCGTGATTACGGCCTTACTTCTTTCTACCAGGTAATTAAATTCCAGATAGCCCAAAGGTTCCACCATATGCAATCTTGGATGTGAAATTTTCAGGTTGTTCAATATTTTGGCCGTACGCGGATGAACGGGAAAAACCAATGGTACATCTTTGCTATGTACAATTATTTCATCCATCAACGATTTTATCTGTGCCTCTTGATCCACGTTTGCAGGTCTGTGCAAAGTCATGACCATATATTCCTTTTCCTTTAGACCTAATTGATCCCAAATATCTGGCTTGGCAAACCTTGACCGTTGCTTTAGCAATGTATCTATCATAGTATTGCCTACATAAAATATTTGCTCCTCCTTTACCCCGCTATTACGTAAATTTTCATTTGCAATTTCAGAAGTGGTAAAGAAATAATTGGTAATGGCATCTGTAACCAACCTATTGATTTCCTCTGGCATTGTCCAATCATTAGATCGAATACCCCCCTCAACATGAGCTACCTTAATATGAAGCTTTTGCGCCACAATGGCACAGGCCATCGTAGATGTAACATCGCCTACAACAATTACAAGATCAGCCGGGTTAGCGATCAACTCTTTTTCAAAACCGATCATGATACTAGCCGTCTGTTCAGATTGGGAACCACCACCAGCCCCTAGGTTAACATCTGGATCGGGAATATTAAGCTGTTCAAAAAAATCACCGGACATTTTTTTGTCGTAATGCTGGCCGGTATGTACAAGCCTATAGGAAATATCATTACCATTGTCCTGAGCGTTTTGAATGGCATGGATAATTGGTGCAATTTTCATAAAATTTGGTCGTGCACCTGCAATAAGTGTAATTTTTCTCATATTTTTTTAATCTAAAACAGCAACTTTTTTTTGGTTCCAATCTATTTTATCATTGGCTGTGGAAATATCCATAAACTGAAAATCGTTTAGCCATTTTTCAAGTTTAGGCTTACATGATTTTAAACCTACATAAGACTTAAACCGTCTTATTGAAGATAAATCCTGGATCAAGGGTTGCTTATAATCAAAGTCCCTTGGATGAAAATAACTCATTATATAATCTGACTTGAGCGTCGCTTTTTTAATAAAATTGTATGGTAACAACCTAAAGTACCCGCCACCAGAAAAAACCATGGACTTACCTACAATAGATTGGATATTTATTGGAAATTCCTTTAAGGTTACACCATTGTACTCTATAAGGGATGGTTTGGCACTAGGAAAACACTTAAGTCCGCCATGCGCATGCCCTATAGGGAAAACGGATGAATCTGTGGTAATACCTAATTCATGTAATACCTCAAAAGCCCATTTATTATTATGTGATATGGAAAACCCTGGCGCACGGAACAGCTCTACCTTTTTCCCAATACAATCCTCTATAGTTTTGATCGATCGTTCCACATCATTATAAAAGGTTGGGCGGTCTTGTTCATATACCAGTTGATGCATATGGGTGTGACTACCAATTTCATACCCCCTATCAGAAATCATCCTTACCACCTCTGGATATTTTTCCGCTATCCACCCTACAACGAAAAATGAAGCGGAAGCCTTGCTTACGTCCAAAATTTCAAAAATGGTTTCCATATTCTTGTGGATGCGAGACTCATAATTTACCCACTCCTTTTCTGATTTGGTAGATGGGTTATTCAAAATATGGAACCACTCCTCTATGTCAAAAGTTAGAATTTTCATTACTTCTACAGATTTTAGTACACATATTTAGAGACATAATGCCCTAATATCTGTGAAGTTCGTAGTGGTTGGTATTTCCAGATTTTAGTCAAGAACTCAAAATCTCTCAATGATGTCTTTGGCTCCTCCGATAGATTGTAATAGATAGGGAGCTCCATAGGGTTCCAAAGCTTTTTAAATTCATGTTGGGAACTATCTATTGTAGACCTTCCAAAAGAGAAATAGCGGTGCTCCTTTGCAATGGAGGTTTTGATCATTTCCCAAAACATGAGTGCATTTACATTTTGCTTATTATATGTCTCATCAGTTCCTGACCAACACAATTCGTTAAAGCCTAAATAAGAAAGGGAAAAACCCGCCGAGATTGCTTTAACCCCGTCATAGATAACGGTAATTTGCACATCGCCATACGTGTATTGCTGTAGTAAATTCCTAAAAAATTGCTTACCCAAAGGAGGTGAACCAAATTTGAGCATGCGTTGGGAAAATATGGTGTAAAAATCATTCAATAGCTCTATTCCCCCAGATTTTACATCAAAATTTATTTTAAGGGTCTTCCTGATTTTCTGTCTCAATTTCGCTTTAATGGTCATGAACATTTCATCTTCCGTATCCTGCAATTTTAGAATACAGCTGATTTTTTTATCGATATAATGCTCAGAAAGTTTTTCAAAACTTCGTATTTCAAAACTAGGGGCGTTTATTAGAGAGGATATATTTACATTGTTTGCATATGAAGTTTGTACTAATGGGCCTCCATATGAAAAATGAGGCATGGATACCATCTTTTTACCAACATTGACTATAGGCATTACACCAATGGTTTGTTCCCTATCCTTTATGAAATAGTTGGTAGAGGAATATCCAAAAGTATTGGACAATATTTTTCCCAAACACGGATTATGGGCAATGGTAACCATCTGATGGTTATTTTCCTTTTCAAGAAAATCATTCCATTCATCATCATTGGCACACACTAGGGTAGATAACATTTTGTTTAATTTATAGTTAAGTTATTTTAAGATCAGGGGTATTATGGCTACATGTACAATTGGCTCTCTAAAGCTTGTTCAGTACCAGATTGTAGAAATAGGGCAATAATTTTATATCTCTCATGATTCTTTTCCTTGGCTCCATCAATGTTCTATATATTCCCTCAAGGTTATTGTCCAACCACCATTTAGGGGCTCTATGCGTGTTCCCTATATAAAGGTCAAAACTACCTCCCAGTCCTTGGTACACCGCGGCATGCCGTAGATACAATTTTTCCATTAAAAGTTCTTGTTTTGGAGACCCCATGGCCACGAAAACAACATCTGGTTTTTTGGCGCCTATATCATTGATCAAATTCTCTTCGTCATCCTTGGCCGTTAAATATCCATTTCTGAAACCAACAATATTGATGGCAGGAAATTCTTCCCGCAATTGCGAAACCGCTTTTTGAATGACTTCTTCCTTGCCACCAATGAGGTAAAACGATTTCTCCGTTTGGTATGCATTGATAATATCCAACCAAAGTTCACACCCAGGAATCTTAATGGCCTCATGGTGTCCTTTTTTATGCAAGGCCCAAACTGCACCAATACCATCAGAATACCCAACATTTCTATTGATTATTTCTCTGGTCTGCTCACTTGCATGTTGAATTTTTTCTCCATTTACGGCCACAAGTATTTTCTTGTTCGCAAATGCAAACTCCATTAATTTGGTTCTTGACTCTGGTATATATATTTGTACACCGCTTACTTTTTCCGATTTCATTTAGCTAACTTCTTTTAAATAGTTGGACATTGCATTGAACATAAAAGCATTGCTCCAACGCATATAGGAAATTTTGGAACTGATTCCTTTCTTTAACTGGTAATAGAAATACCCTTTATCATCTTGCATGTGCTCAATAGTCCACTGCATGACTTTTTGGGCCAATTCCTCATTTTTGGAAAAGGTTTTAGTTTTGGCCAAAGTGACAAACAATTGTCCAGGACAGTGAATATCTATAGGGTATATAACATTATGGTAATATTTAGGAGTACCACCTGGCATAAAAAAAGTATGCAGATAATAGTCCAGACCCAATTCTAGATGCTTGGAAAAAGATTCGTCTCCTGTAATATCCTGATACGTCTGTATAGCATCTAGATTATAACCGGTATGAAAACTATCTATCCAACTTTGAACCGGCATAAGACCATAAACCCATGAACCATCCTCCTTTTGAAGCTCACAACAAGCTTCAATGGTAGTTTTTGCAAGTTCTTTCAGGTGATCTTCTTTTGTGTAGGCATACACCTGACTTAGAATCTTGGCACCCAACAAACTGGCGTTTATTACGGTATCATTTCCCTTTAGGGGGGAATAAGAAAATAAAAATCCTTTTTCTATGGTCGTCCTGTTCAAATCATTGGTCACAAAATTGGCCGCAGATTTGGCACAGTTTAAATAACGGTCATCATTCGTTACTTCATAAGCCTTTAATAGGGCATCTACACAAAACGAAGTTGCAACAATAGTGGGCGTTTCTTTTGGAAATAAAAAAATCAGCCTGGCCTGCCAATCAAAATTATAGCCCCAACATGCACCACTATACTTCTTGTCACTGCGCTTCACCAACAAATCGGCAAGCGTAATAATAGATTGCTTGATAGCTGCCTTATCACCAAAAGTAGTATCGCCTTTCTCCGCTATATGGTACAAATTACAATATCCGGAAAGGAACAAGGCCAAACCTTTTGAGTTGTACTGTTTGGGTACGAACAATAATTTTCTAAAATTAATGGGAGACCTTTTAAAACCTTGAATCCATACCAATCTGGCTACGTTCCATTTTTTTAATGGCAACGCATTAAATATTTTGGAATTAAGTCCATCATAAGGATCCCAGCCTTTGTATTGCTCAGCCTCGCAATACGCTTTTAAATTTAAAAATGAATGTATAATCTTTGACATATACCTCTTTGTAACGATGCCAAGAACATATCCTACAATATTCTCTTAGCTGAAGTCTTAACGCTAAATTATGGTGACATCATTAATCACCTAAAGAAAGCCGATTAACTACATTAAGATTCGAAGACTTACATTAAAGGAGCATAAAGTCCCATAGAATAAGGGGTTAAAGAATATTGGACTCTATAAACATAACATTAAACACGATTAATGGCTTTATTAAAAACTTGATTACATGGTAACGTCCTTAATCCCTCAATTGTAATAATATTATAAATACAAGGGTAACTTGAATAATGAAGAATTATAGAAAAGGTGTTAATTCTTGAAGAATTTTCTGAGCAACCTTATCGCTCAAAAGGTGTTCATGGGCAAAATTGTAATTAAAATTACCCATTTCCTTACTTAATTCAGGATGATCCATTAACATGGCTATTTTTTCCTCTATGTCAATGGCTTGTTCAGGACGTACAGAATACCCCATTGTACCGTCCTTAAAAAAACTTTTTAACCCGCCTACCGGAGTAGTGATAACAGGTTTACCAAAAGCCATAGCTTCTAAAACAGACGTAGGCAAACCCTCGCTATAGCTGGGCAAACAATATACATCGCAATTTTGGTAGAGCGTAATTTTCTTCTGCCCCTCTACATGGCCGGTTAGTACTATTTGATCATTATTGGCTACAAGCTTGCCAATGGGTTCCAATTCATTACCACTCCCAGCAATGATCAATTCAATATTTTTATGTTTTCCCTGCAGTTTTTCAAATGCGGCAATGGTTTCATAAATACCCTTTTCTTTGATAAGTCTAGATAGAAATAGAATACTGAAATCAGAACTTTTGGTAATCTCCTGCTCTTGTACAGCAACATTGGTAAACAAGCTTCTGTTGACCATTGTGGTTGAAACGACTACTTCACCCTTATACCCCCATGCCAAGAGTTTACTTTTAAAATCCTCTGACAACACAAATATTTTTTTTGCTTTGCCCAGGCTTTTTTGAAAAAACGAAATATATTTTTCATCAATCCGCTTTTCAAAATCCAAATTCCAGCCATGGAAAAACAATACAAAAGGTATGTTTTTTCGAAGAAGGTACTTTGCAAAAAAAGCATCCCTAAAAAAACTTCGACTTCCTAAGGATGGGTTTAGAATTAACAAATCAGTAGGCTTGTCGGTAGCTTTCTTTAAATGCCATATATCAATTAAAGGTCCAAAAATATTCTTACCATGCCCTCCTATTTCCAAGGGTGTGAACGTAACGTGTTCATGAGCCTTAAACTCTGGGAACAACGCGTTCCAAAACGCACTTACGCCTCCTGGCAATGTTAATTTGGGTACGGTTACCGTAATATTCTTAAGCATTCCTAAACATTCTTTTTCTTAATACATTTTCAAACTCCAGCTTTACAAAAACCAGTACCATAAAAATGTCCAACTCAAACCACATGCCCCCTTGGGTCATCATTAACGAGCCATAAAGGAAAAAAATGGCCATTGCCAGTCTATATGACGGCAAGGTCTTTCTTTTTAGGATGAACTTGAACAAGGAAATTAAATATCCGATAAAAAAGATTATACCTAAAAGCCCATTCTGGCCCAATTGTGTAAAAAACTCATTATGCGCATATACAGGTAGTCCCGTTTCTTGGTACATATGCATGATCAGGTCAAAAAAACCATGTCCAAAAATCATTTCGAAAATATTACCATTGTACCAAAGCTCAACAGAAGCCATCCAAAAGAGCAACCTACCAGACCCGGCAGCTGTTTGCTTACCGTTCCTAATGTCGAAAATTCTATTGTAAAAGGCCTCATTACTCTCAAGAAGGATATAGAACCCTACACCAACCAGTATAAGGATACCTAAACCGGACAGTACTTGCTTTAAAGTCAATTTTTTAGGAAGGAACAAGAAAATGAGTCCAATTACGAACATGAGGTAGCCGGTACGGATATAAGTAAGATATATTAAATAAATACCATAGGCCAATAGGGCATAATTCAATTTTGGAAATCGGATTAAGGTTGATTTGGATTTGATATATGCCAATAATATCAAAACTGCCGTTGTGGTGGTAATTGCCGCACCGTGCGAATTTTGAAACATACCGGAGTAGCTGTCAAAATCCTTAAAACTTAAAACATCCTTAGCCTTACTCTCCAATAGTCCTAATGTAAAAGGTATGCCCGATATAATAACAAATTGCGCAAAACCCAGTAAAAGTTTATCCAACTTTCTAATATTCTTAATATGCCTGTAGGCGTACTCGAACATTAAGGGAAACATCATATACCTTATGAAATCAACAATACCGTAAAAATAACTGATGGAAAAATTGGCGGTAACGATATTCTTGGTAGCCCGTGCGTAAGACCATTTAATAAAGCCAAGCTTTTTATCATTACCTTTGATCAGTACTTGCCAAAAAAGAAAGACAAATAAAGGAATTTTCCATACTTGGGAAAATGTAATAGGGCCCACTTTAACCGGTCCCATGAAAATCAAAAAGAACAGAATAAGGTATGGATATAGTATTTTGATTTTTTTCATCAAAACGTTTATTTGCTGCTAAAAATTAAATTTTTACAATCGTTATAAACACTTACCATATTCATTTTTTAAAATATTTTCCCAATAGATCTTTAAGATTTAATCTTTTGTCTAGTTCCTTAAACGAATAATACATGGAAATAAGTATAAATAGAATACCAATTACATAATTATATGGAGAAGAACATAATTTGGCCGTCAACAAACATCCTATAGCCAATGAAAATTGAATGGCGAAAATTTTAATGATCGAGAAAGAAAATTTAAAGCCATAAATTTTTCCGGTAATTGTATATATCTGTATCAAATAAATAAAATAGGAAGCCATATAAGAGAGACCTAACCCTGTTAAGCCCCAGTAATAATAGCCAATAAGATTTAAGGCCAATGTATAGGAATTGGTTATCAACTCATTCCAGAAAAATAATTTACTGGCTCCTTTTGCAATAAAGAAAAATGCTACTACCCATGCGGCTACCTTAAAGAACATACCAAGTGCTGCCCAATATATCATTTCCTTGACCGGGATAAACTCTGAAGAATATAAAATGGTAATAATAAGTTCAACGAATACCAAAAATACTATGAGAACCGGTGCTAGAATCAACATTGCAATTTCTGCTTGTTGGTTAATTAATGTAATGGCCTTTTCATTATCATGAACCACTGCAGACAATCTGGGAAAATAATCCGTTTCCATAGCGGTAAACAGTAAACCTACATATGTAGATATAATTGCAATACCGGCATTGAACAAACCAACATCTTCAACCCCACCGTTATTATTGATAAATATCCTTATTATGTACGATACGCCGAGAACCATGATTCCGCTGATACTTAGCGTAAAGCCCATAACAAGCATATTCTTCCCTTTTTCTTTAGTTTCCTTTACGGAAACAGGAACTTTTTCTGTTTTAATTTTTTTGGTAAAATAAAATGCGACCGCAAAACCTAGGATAGAGGTACATATCATGGCGGGTACAATACCTTTAACCCCTAAATAATAATAAATGGGTACAGAAACCAAAAGGCCCAAAGCTGCTCCTATAACATTGGCCTTCGCCAAATATTTGAGTTTGCGCAATCCTTGAAGGAACACAAAACTTCCACTAGTTAATTGATTTAATAACAATGTAATTGAAAGCCAAACGAAGGCAATGGTATAATCTTTGTTCCCAAAAGATAGTTCACTTAACCAAGGGGATAATACCAAGGTCAAGATTCCACCAAAAAGTCCGGTAAACCAAATCCATCTCTTAACGATGATTAACGTTTTGGAAAGCTGTTTTTCATCCCCCAGTTCAAAAGCAATGGCTATTTCCTTTACGGCACTTATACCCAAACCAAAATTGGTCAAGGAACTTATTAGTTTAGTGGTAGACATGATCAATCCAAGAATACCTATACCTGTAGGGCCCAATAATATAGCCAGTATCTTAGATCGTCCAATAGAGATAAGAATATTAATGACCTGTACCCCACCAAAGATGGAGGTAGCTTTCATTATCTGTCTATAGCTATTTTTACTACCGCTCTGGCTCACTTGTAAGGTATTGAACTAATTTCTTGGATAAGATTATAGTATTTTGAAAATAACCCCTAAATCCGGTAATTTGATACTACCGTTTGTTTAAAGAATGTAAAGGGAAAAAACCTTATTTTGTATTTAACTTATTAGGGTCCAATTGAATTTCAGCTTCTATTGGGTTCACAAGTACTTTTTCCTCATTGGTATAGAATTTGAACTTCTCATTGCTGTCAATGGTCTTTGTATTTGTAGTTGGATGTTCTGGTTCTATTTGTATTGTATCCAATTTATGATCGTGGCCGTTGGATTCCTTTTTAGCCAATCTATCCTTAAATGAAATGATTTTTGCATCGTCATTTTTATCTTCAATAACCCTACCGCTTATACCGGGGTTATTTCCTCTGGTTCCTCTTCCTTAAATTCCTCAAAGACACTTAAAAAAGGTAATAGATATAATAAACAACCAAAACAAACTACGACTATTAAACTCATATTAATTGGCAAGTTAATAGTAAAATACGTTATTAAGATCAAGGTCAGGTTACTGACCACTAAAAACATTGTTGCCTGCTTATGATTTAGCCCCAAACGTAAAAGTCTATGGTGAATATGATTACTATCCGCATCGAACGGACTTTTCTTTTGGGCAATCCTTACAATAAATACACGCAATAAATCAAACAACGGGTATGATAAAATGGCCAAAAGTAAAATGGATGAGTTTTCAGAATTATACTCAAAAACCAGTTCTGGATCTATATTTAGAAATCCAATACCTTGGTAGGCCAATAAGAAACCAACAATAAGCGATCCACAATCACCCATAAAAATTTTCCTGTCCGAAGATAGATTATATTTCAAAAAGCCCATTAAGGAACCTATCAATACTGCAGACATTATCGTCATTAAATAATTTTCTGCCATATAAAATGCAATACCAAAACTTAAACTGGCCAAAATTCCTATGGAAGAAGCCAAGCCATCGATACCATCAATGAGATTTATAGCATTGATTACCAAGACAAAGACAAATATGGTAAAGCCTACAGAAATAATATAGGGCAATTCCGCTATGCCCAATAAACCATGAAAATTAGATATCCTTACATTTTGAAGAATACACACCATGGATACCGCTATAAGTTGAATGACCAATTTCTTTTTAGCGGTCATAAATACCAAATCATCCTTAATACCCAAAAACAATAATATAATTGTAGCGGCCAACAATGAAAGTAAATTACTTAAATCCTCAACAGTATTGTTCAGGAACGGTACAAACAAAAGTAAGGTCAAGGAAAATGTAATGAACAACCCCATGCCACCAAGATTGGGAACCTGTGAAGTATGCACCCGTCTTTCTTCGGGAACATCCATTAATCCCTTGGTCTTAGATACATAAATGATAACTGGATATAAGTTAAACCTAGTAGCCATTACATACGCAATTAAAGCTGATATGACCATTAAAAAAGGTAAACTCAAAAATAGTTCTTGGATCGAATCCATTCAAATTAAATTTTCTTGACACAGATCTTAATTAATAAAGATCTGAAGCAAATGCGTTCATGTTGTTTGCAACACGAACAATTAATACTCAAAAAATAATCGTGTCCAAATAAATCTTACAACTTATTTAAGGCTAAAATAGCAAGGTAATTTTCACAACTTAGATTTACATCGGTAGGATGCAAGCAAAATCGTTGTTTAACACAATCCCCATTCTCATTTGGCTAATCGTTGAACAACACCGCTTATAAACTAACCAACCGTGGGTTCAAAAGAAAATGTCCTTGTTTTGTAAAACGGTTTTTCATCTATAAATACACAATACAGTAAGAAATTTAAAGGCATTGCAATGCCTTGAACATGGAGTTTATCTATCCTAAATTAATTTTTACTATAACTTAAATAAGGTCTTGATTGTTTGGACCGAGATTGTAATTTTCTATAAAATGATTCCCGTTTTTGACCGCAACATAGTTTCATGTAAGTTTTGTACCTATAAATCAACTAACTTTATCTACCCAAAATTTTAGTACATCTTTTGTATACCATAATAGACATAGAGACCACCGGAAATGGTGTAAAAGGAAATAAAATAACCGAGATTTCCATTTTTAAGTATGATGGTCATGAAGTTGTTGACGAGTTTACCTCTTTGGTAAATCCGCAATGTGAAATACCCCAATTCATTACAGGATTAACCGGTATTGATGATAATATGGTGAGAAATGCACCTTTATTGGAAGAAATTGTACCACAAATTGAGGCCATTACAAAAGACACCATTTTTGTTGCCCATAGCGTTAATTTCGACTACAATGTCATTAAAAACGAATTTAAACAATTGGGGTTGGATTATTCCAGAAAGAAACTATGTACCGTTCGTCTTTCCCGAAAATTATTGCCAGGTTATCATTCCTATAGTCTAGGAAAACTCACGGCTTCACTGGGTATTCCGTTAACCGATAGGCACAGGGCCAGAGGAGATGCCCATGCCACCGTACTGTTATTTCATAAATTGTTAAGGACTCAAGGTGCGGAAACGGTGTTTAAACAATTTTTAAATTCAAAATCACAAGAGGCCACTTTACCACCGGGTTTACCAAAAGCGGAATATGATAAATTACCAAAGACCCCCGGAGTCTATTACTTTAAGGATATGAAGGGGAAAATTATCTACGTTGGTAAGGCCATCAATATCAAAAAAAGGGTACTTGGGCATTTTTATGATAAAAAAACCAAGGAAATAAGACTCTGTGCAGAAACAACATCATTAGATTTTGAGGAAACGGGCAATGAGCTCATTGCTTTATTGAAGGAATCCGCAGAAATAAAAAAGCATTATCCAAAATACAACAGGGCCCAAAAAAGAACCGTACAGCAATATGGAATATTTAGTTATGAGGACCGTAACGGAATTATCCACTTGGCATTTAATAAGATAAAAATGACACCCAATGCTTTGGCGGTTTGTTATAGCCCTACAGAGGCCAGACAGTATTTAGAGGCTTTATGCGGTATGTTCGACCTATGCCCTAAATATTGTCATTTACAGGAAAATATTGCTATATGCTCCCATTACAAATTAAAACAGTGCATAGGTATTTGTTCTGATGTCTCATTGGTAAAACAATACAATGAAAGGGTTCTTGAAGCTTTAAAAAGTCTTAAGGACATACAATCTACATTACTGATAAAAACCAATGGAAGGCATATGGATGAAAATGCCTTTGTATTGATCCGTGAGAATAATTATGCCGGTTACGGGTATGTATCAAAGGATATCCAGATACAGGATGTGGCGGATATTGAGTTCTATATAACCCCGCAAAAAAATACTTTGGAAACCCAGCGTATTGTGGAAAGTTACCTAAGAAAAAACCCGAGCAGTGTTTATGCGCTACCTTAATATTTGTGGTAAAGTTGGCGGTACTACTCGTTCATTTTATTATACATTTTTATAACGAATACCAACCATACCATAAAGATTACAGCTACAAAAATTGAGTAAGCTAAAACGAACTCCACTACTTTTTAAACTTTAGGTAATTCATAAATCCAAGGATTGTAGGTGCCCAAAACGCAACAAAAATTGCATCAAGTTTTTTACCGGACATAAAAAGATATTCAGAAACCACAATTATTGATAATACGACCAATAGCATGATAGTGTTCATTATACCTATTCGTGAAATAAATTTTTTTAGCATCTCTTTTATACGTTTGCTTTTTAAATTTACATATTAAAGCTATACAATTACCGCTTATATGAAGCAAAATACTATAGCTCTATAGAAATCATTTATAATGTTGAAGGACATACATAGTCCGTAGTTGCTACACCTTCCTTCTTCAATGCCCCAAATCCGCCCTTGATATCTATAAGATTATGAATACCTCTACTTTTCAATATGGAAGAGGCTATTACCGACCTATACCCGCCTGCGCAATGCACCAAAAAGTCATCGTTTTCTGGAAATTTAGCTAAATATTTGTTGAGTTCGCTTAGCGGGGTATGCTCCGCATTTAAAATATGTTCGCTCTTAAATTCACCAATTTTTCTAACATCGAAAACCGCTATCCGTTCTTCAATTTTTTGTTTTGCCTCATGTGCGGATATAGATACTATAGAATCCGTTTCCTTACCCGAAGCTATCCACGCTGCCATTCCCCCTTTTAGGTAACCAATGGCAGCATCAAAACCTACCCTGGACAACCTGGTAATAGCCTCTTCTTCCAAACCTTCAGGGATTATCAACAATAGAGGTTGTTTGGTATCGGCGATCAAACCTCCTACCCAAGGAGCAAAGTCACCGTTTAACCCAATAAATATGGAACGTGGAATATGGTTCTTTACATATTCATCTTGATGTCTAACATCTAACACCAAAGCTTCTGTCTCATTGGCCAGACGCTCAAATTTTTCAGGAGTGAGTGCACGGGTTCCTCGGTCCAACACCGTTTCTATGTCCTCATACCCCTCCTTGTTCATTTTTACATTAATCGGAAAATATTTGGGAGGCGGTAAGAGTCCGTCAGTGACCTCTTTAATAAACTCTTCCTTGGTCATATCTGCCCTAAGCGCATAGTTCATCTTTTTTTGGTTGCCCAAGGTATCTACGGTTTCCTTCATCATATTCTTGCCACAGGCCGATCCGGCACCATGGGCAGGATACACGATAACATCGTCTGCCAAAGGCATAATTTTAGTACGTAAACTTTCAAACAAGGTACCTGCTAATTGTTCCTGCGTCATATCGGCAGATTTTTGGGCCAGGTCCGGTCTACCCACATCCCCTAAAAATAAGGTATCCCCAGAAAAGATAGCATGGTCCCTTCCATGCTCGTCTTTTAATAAATAAGTAGTACTTTCCATAGTATGTCCGGGCGTATGCAATACTTTAATGGTCAATTTTCCTAAAGTAAATTCTTGTCCATCCTTGGCTATAATTGCATCAAATGAAGTTTGTGCGGTAGGACCGTAAATTATAGGGGCCCCTGTTTCTTTGGAAAGGGTAACATGGCCACTTACAAAATCTGCATGAAAATGGGTTTCAAAAATATACTTGATCGTGGCATTGTCGTTTTTTGCACGTTCAATATAGGGAGCAACCTCACGTAATGGATCAATTATGGCAACTTCCCCATTGCTTTCTATGTAATATGCTCCTTGAGCCAAACATCCCGTATAAATTTGTTCAATATTCATTTGCACTTAAAATTTCAATTACTAATCTATCTATCTTAAAATTAAAGCTAACTTCAATTCTTTTTTAATTTAGCCATTTTACTGTTCTCATAGGCAACTTTGGCCGCCAATAATGATATTTCATTGGGATTATCGAAAAAATCTACTGCTTCTTTGGTCTTTACGAACAAAAATTCCCGTTGTAATTCCTTAATAATACCCGTATTAAAGATAATATCCCTTGTGGGGCCAATTGCGCCAGCTATATAAAATTGTTTACCGCTTTCCCGTATATCATGAATAAGCCTGGTCAACATATCTGCTGCGGTGGCATCTATATAATTAATGGATTCGGCGTTTAATATGATTCCTTTAAGTCCGGGACCTTTGGCCCTTATATGCTTTAATAACTGTTTCTTAAAATAAGCCGAATTACCAAAATATAATTGGGAATCGAACCTAACAATTAGAAGGTCATTGCGCACTACCACCTCATCGGCAAATCTTATAACGTTCTTATAATAATCCGAGTTGCCAATATTACCAATTTCCACAAAATGCGGTTTAGAAGTTCTATAAACCATTAACAGCAAGGAACATAATACTCCTATTAAAATACCTTCTGCAATGCCCATGAACAAAGTGAGAAAAAAGGTTACCAATAACACCACAAATTCATCTTTTCTATTGACCCATAAATATTTACAGTATTTAAAATCTATTAATTTTACGACCGATACCATTATAATACTTGCCAATACCGCATTGGGCAGATATTGAAATAAAGGTGTTAAAAACAACAAGGTCAGTACAACTAGGATTACACTGAACAAACCGGCCAAATTTGTTTTGGCACCGGCATCAAAGTTTATGGCCGAACGGGAAAAACTGGCCGTTACAGGATATCCCTGAAATAGGGATCCTACAACATTTGCCGTCCCCAATGCTATTAATTCCTGATTAGCCTTTATAGTCTCTATACCACTTTTATCCTCCAAGGCCTTACCAATTGAAATTGCTTCCAAATAGCCCACCAAGGCAAGCGCAACGGCAATAGGCCACAACCTTTTAAAATCCTCTAAATTCAATGATGGTAATTGTAATGCAGGAAGTCCGTCAGGCACGTTACCCACCAATTGAATACCAAAATTATCCAACTTAAAAAGAAATACTCCAACCATACCCAATACAACTATGATAAGAATACCAGGAATATTCCTGTTCCACTTTTTAAATGCGACCAATAGTACGATCCCGATTAGCCCAATACCGAGGTCCACATAATTTATTTCATCTAAATGAAAAAGTAAGTTAATGGCAGATTGATAAACTTTGTTACCGCCGGGCATAACAATACCGAGTAGATGTTTGAGTTGGCTTAAAATAATAATGATTGCCGCTGCGGATGTAAATCCGCTTATTACCGGTTTGGATAAAAAATTGACCAAAAAGCCCATTCTCAAAATGCCTAAAAGAAACTGGATAACACCCACCATGAAAGCCAATATTACCACCATTTTAATATAGTCCTCCACTCCCGTTATGGTCAATGCCCCCAGACCAACGGCCACCAATAAGGAATCCATTGCTACGGGACCAACCGCTATTCTTCTAGAAGTACCCAAAAAGACATAAACCAATACCGGAAACAATGATGCATATAAACCATGTACGGGGGGTAAGCCCGCAATCATAGCATAGGCCATACCCTGTGGCACCAAAACAATGCCCACGGTAAGTCCGGCCAACAGATCGCGTAGTAGAAAAGATTTTTTATAGGTGGACACCCATTCCAAAAAAGGCAATATTTTGCTCACGCGGTAAATTTAATCATTTCATTGGGCTTGTAACAATGCTTAGCTACTGTTCGCTTAAAAGCACATTGAATTCCAACGCCTTTATCACCCAATAATCCAAGTGGGATTCCATATCAAAACCATTGGGTGTAATGAACAGGAACCCACGCAAGGGTTTTCCGGTAAAATCCATCGGCATACTATCCGATTGTTGTAACAGTTCCTCATAATTTAATTTACCTACCCTAACCATCAAACGATCTTCATTGGATTTTTTGTCTATTAGAACACCCAAACACATTTTTCCGTTGCACATAAAAGTTAACCCGCCCATCATTTTTTTCTCCTCTACCACGGCTTTGCCCTTTAAGCGTTGCCTTACGCGCTCCGCCAGATGTTCGTTATAAGCCATTTTTAAAGATTTAGTTTTAACGGTTCCAGTTCCAGATAGGTTTTTTCCTCCACTACTTCCGGCACATTTCCCAAATAACTTTTACCGCGTAACTTACCCACGGTATAAGCTTTTAACGGAACAGTATTGATTTGTTCAACTATAGTCTTTATATCATGTTCCACAGTATGGTTATCTGACAACCATAACGTTTCCGCTTCTTCTGTTAACAGCAATGGCATGCGGGGTTCTTCCAATTTTGGATTATTATGGATTTTTGCCAAAAGTTCATTACCTGAGGTCGTGACAATGGAAAATGAGGTAATGGTTCCTCCCGTGGTTGGATTTTTCCATACCGACCATAGCGTGGCAAGTGCTAAAGGTTCTTCGTTTTTTTGTTGAATAAAGTAAGGATAGGTTTGTTTTCCAAAATGATGATGTTCATAAAACCCGTCTATATAAAGTATTCCTCTTTTCTCAACTGCAGCATCCCTAAAGGCAGGTTTTTCAAAAATAGTTTCTACCCTAGCGTTCAGGGTACTGTTCCAAAGTTTTTGCTTTTGTTCCTCACTTGAGACCCAATGCGGAATAAGCCCCCAGGTCGCTATAATTGGATAAAATGGGTCTTCATTGGTATATATCAATACTTCTGGATGGGAAAAACCAGATGCATGGTAAACGGGAAGATCCGTTAAAGGAGCCAACTTCTCCACGATTTCCTCAATGGCCTTTAGATCACTATTTCGCATTGCGCGTTTTAACTGCGCTTCTAAACTTGTTTTAATGTCATAGCACATAACTGGTCAATTAATTTCCTAAAGCAATTTATAAGGGCTTTAACAATATCTTAAATTGAGCCATATCTTGATTAAGCACCATAAAACCTTCATCTAAATTTTGTTGTGCCACGGCATAGGGGTAAAAAGTTATGGGTTCAATACAAACCATGTTGGGCACCTCTGTCCATAACATAAAATGGCTAAAACCCTCTGTAAGCACTTGCAAACTACGGTCATCATGTAAGGTAATACTATTAACGTTGGGTACATGTAAGGCCCTACTGCCCACCTGCAATACTTCCTCTATGGAATATTCATTGTTCTCCGTGGTGATAAGGGCGGTTTGGGTATGCAACATAAATGCAGGATGATACCCTAACATAAAAGGCATGCCTTCTTCCCCAGAGATGGTGAACACAATTTCCAAACCATTTTCAGTTAGCTCAAAAGATTTTTTAAATTCAAAATCATAAGGCCAGCTCAAGATTTCCTCCGTCGATTTTTTTGGATATTTAGAATTGACCACTTGGGTGTTTGCCCTATATGTTTTATGATAAACGGCTTGGGTAATGTTATGTTCCAACAACGTATATGTCATTTCGCGCAACAGGCCATGTTGGTCCTGTACCGCAGTACTTTTTGGGGTGTGCACCCTAAAATCCGCCTCGGCAGTAGGTCCAATGATCGGAAACATTTCCGTATCTACGTTACGCCAACCGGGGTTACCTTTTTGGTGCATAAATTCATGTCCGGAAACCTGGAACCCTACCAACTCCCCTTCTTCTATCCTTACGCTTTGCCCTGCGGACTTAAGTGTGATCTTATTGCTCATGTACCAATCTATAAATTAAAAGTGCGGTTCTTTTTGTAAGTGCTTCGATCGTGTTTAGGTTTACGGTTTCCTGTGGGGTATGTGCACCATTTCCCATGGTACCCAAACCATCCAGGCAATCTACATATTCTGCCACAAAAGATGTATCTGCCGCACCACGTTTTCCTGGATCATAGGCCAGAACTTCACCTTGTCCCAAATCCAAACTAACGGCATTCAACTTTTTCAACAAATCAGTATTGCCCTCAGTAGGCTGCATGGCCGGATAGCTGTCCTTAAAGGAGATTTTTGCAGTGGTATGGGGTAAATTGTTGGCAACCACTGCTTTCATCTTATCACGTGCACGTTGTTTTTGCTCTTCGGAAATAAAACGAAGTCCACCCCTAACCTCTGCTCTTTGTGCTACCACGTTGGTCTTTCCAAAAACCGTCCCCTTACTGGTCATTTCATCGAACTCAACAAAAGTACCTCCTAGCAAGGTTCCCGGATTAAAGGTCAATAAATCTTCGCCCTTTACTTCAGTATAAAAACCGTTCAGTATGCGAGACATTTCAAAAATAGCGCCCGCACCGGTATCCTCGCTAAAAATACCTGAAGAATGTGCTCTTTTACCTTCTACCTCAACTTTCCAACCTGAGGAACCTCTACGTGCTACGGTAGCATAGTTAAACCCAGTAGATGTCTCAAACCCTAACGCTATATCACTTCTTTTTGCCGCGTCAATTAAATCGTGCCTACTTTTTTCCAATGGGCTACCTGTACTCTCTTCATCACCAGTGAATGCAACAATAATCTGAGCATTGTCCAACAGTCCGTTTTCCTGCAATGCCTTTAAGGCATATAATACAATTACATTACCACCTTTCATATCATTACCTCCCGGTGCATGGGCAATGGAATCGTTTACCATCTTAAACCGTTGAAATGGACTATCTTCTTCAAACACCGTATCCAAATGACCTATCAATAGTAATTTTTTACCTTTTGTTCCCTTTATTTCAGCAAATAAATGCCCTGCCCTGTTCATCTCTTCCGGCATGGGAATCCAAGTACTTTCAAATCCTATTTCAGTAAAGGCAGTGGCAAACTCCTTACCTACCGTTTCAACACCTGTAAGGTTTAAAGTTCCGCTATTGATATTTACGACCTTCTCTAGAAATGAAATTGCCTCGACATTATGGCGTTCAACGGATTTTACAATCCTTTTTTCATTCTTTGTTAATTTTTGGGCATGTAGTCCCAACAGGAAAAATGAAGAAACAAGGCTAAGGAAAATCTTTTTGCACATATGGTCCGTTTTATTTCAAATGTACCAAAAAGAGGTAGAATATGCATACAATTATCTTGTGTTGTAAAGCAAAAACTATTCGAACCTAATAGCTTTAACGGGGGTAATCTTCGTGATTATATAAGAAGGTATGAGCAACATTAACAAACATAACAATAACACACCTATATTCAATAACACTATAATAGGCAGATCTATACTTACCGGAATATATTCCACATAATACTCTTTAGGGTTTGGAAACTTGAAAACCTTAAATTGTTCCTGGATAAAAATTACCCCAAGGCCAATAAGGTTTCCGTAGAATAACCCTATTCCTATTAAATAGGCGGCATTGTACAAAAAGACTTTTCGTATATCCCAATTGGGCATGCCCAAAGCCTTTAAGACACCTATCATTGGTGTTCTTTCCAGGATAAGCACCAACAGGGCAGTAATCATGTTAATTCCCCCTACTATTATCATTATTCCAATGATAAGTGCAATATTAAAATCGAACAGTCCGATCCATTCAAAAATCTTATGGTATTTGTCCTTGATTGTCCTGGTATCTAGATTAGAAAGTGTTTGTCCGTAAATATCATTGCTTTTCTGGTCAATATCGTCAAAACTGTTCAGAAAGACTTCAAAGTTACCTACTTCCGTATCGGTCCATTTGTTCATGCGTTGAATATGCCGTATATCCGTAAAGATGTAGAGTCCGTCTATTTCCTCAAAACCACTATCATAAATTCCCGTTATGGTAAACTTGCGCTGGTTAGGAATTTTATCCGTAGTATCATCCCTTAAAAAAAAAGTAAAAAAAGAATCGCCTACTTTTAAATTAAGGCGATTGGCCATTATTTTGGATATTAAAACATCAGCATTTAATTCCCCGGAATAATCTGGAAGCGTTCCCTCAATTAAAAATTCATTGAACGGAGCCCAATTATAATCGTTGCCAACACCTTTGGCAATTATACCCTCAAAAGTTTCTTCGGTCCTGATTATCCCGGCTTTGGTAGCCACCGCCTGTATGTGCACAATACCGTCTACCGTTTTAAACTCGGGATAAAAATCCTGTTCTATGCTAACGGGAACTACGGAAACCTCAGAGTTATTATTATCGTAATTATAGATCTGTACATGGCCGTTGAACGCCGTAACCTTTTCCCTGATCTTTTCTTTAAGCCCCAACCCTGTAGCTATGGCGATCAACATCATGATAACACCAATAGCAATTGCGGCAATAGCTATTTTTATTATCGGCGCAGATATACTAATTTTATGCTCCTTACCCTTTATAAGCCGTTTGGCAATAAAATATTCTAGATTCAAATGATGTTATTTTTATCCAATTTCAAAAGTACAGTTTTATTATGGTTTTTGGTATTGGGCACATGCGGAAACAATGCCCATACAGTAACCGAAAACACACAACGCGCATCTAAGCCACAAATAAAACAGGTAGAAAAAGAAATAGTCGTAGCCGCTAACCGTATGGAAGCCTATGCGCCACTTTTAAAGGGAAAGAAAATTGCTGTTGTCGCTAACCTGACCAGTGTTATTTTTAAGCCAGGTGGGTATACCCATTTGGTAGACAGTCTACTTTCGTTAGATGTAGCGATCAAGCACGTTTTTTCTCCCGAACATGGTTTTAGAGGCAATTTTGATGCAGGGGAATATGTAAACAATAGCAAGGACACCAAAACTGGACTAGAATTAATATCCTTGCATGGAAAAAATAGAAAGCCAAGCCAAGATCAATTAGATGGTTTAGATCTGGTATTGTTCGATATACAAGATGTAGGTGTGCGTTTTTACACCTATATAGCTACCCTGCAACTGGTCATGGAAGCCTGCGCTGAAAAAGGAATTCCCGTATTGGTATTGGACCGCCCAAACCCTAACGGACATTATGTAGACGGACCAACCATGGAAGCGGAACACACCTCTTTTCTGGGCATGACCCAAATACCCTTAGTGTACGGAATGACCATTGGGGAATATGCCAATATGATCAATGAGGAAATGTGGCTAGAGGGAGACAAAAAGGTAGACCTTACCGTAATCCCATTAGAAAATTGGACACATGACCGTTTTTACAATTTGCCCATTAGACCTTCCCCAAATTTACCAAATGACACATCTATTACCCTATACCCAAGTTTAGGAATGTTAGAAGGCACAAATATAAATGCCGGTCGTGGTACCGAATTTCAATTTCAACGATACGGCGCATCTTTTCTGGATAAGAACGTGTATGATTTCACCTATACCCCAAAACCAAATTTTGGATCAAAATATCCAAAAGAAGAGGGCAAACTATGTTATGGCAAGGACCTATCCAAAACCGAACGCATGAATGAGGTGACTATGGAATATATTATAGATGCCTATACCAATACCGTGGACAAAAGTAAATTCTTCCTTACCGACGGATTCACTAAACACGTCGGCAATGATAGACTGCAAAAGCAGATTGAAGCAGGGGCTACCAATGCCGAAATAAAAGCGACATGGAAAGCGGATATTGAAAAGTTCAAAAAAATTAGGGCGAAATATTTACTTTATTAAAGGCTGTTCATTTGCTATTTCCTCCAGGCTACTACCATTTGTTGTTGGTTTTCTATAGCCAACAAAAGGATATTTCAACAACGAACTTATTTCACCGTTAGCAACCTCATCTGGGAAAGTATCTACACCGTAAATAATTTTTTCGCGATCTAAATGCATGTATGTACCGAACAGACGGTCCCACCAAGAAAATATATTACCATAGTTACTATCCGTGTAAGGTAGTACATAATGGTGATGTACTTTATGCATATCCGGTGAGATCAATACCCAACTAATTGCTTTGTCAACACCTTTTGGTAATTTAATATTGGCATGATTAAATTGTGACAATACTACAGATAGACTTTGGTATAACATGATGATACCAATGGGCGCACCCACAATAAAAACTCCGATCAAGGTAAACATATACCGTATTAAGCTTTCTAAAGGATGATGCCTATTGGCCGTAGTCGTATCTACATTGTGATCGGTATGATGTACCAAATGAACCATCCACAGCGGTTTAACCCTGTGCTCCACCAAATGTGCCGTGTAGGCACCTATCAAGTCTAACAGAGCAACCCCAAAAAAAACATAGGCCCATAAAGGCATATCTGGCAACCAGTTAATGATACCAAAGTCATTGGCTACCGCCCAATCCGATGTTTTTAAAAGTAAAAATGCCAATGGAAAATTCACCACGATAGTCGTCAAGGTAAAGAAGAAATTGGGCAAGGAATGTTTCCATTTATTATAACTGCCGTTGAATAACGGCACAATACCTTCTAGGATCCAAAAGAACGTAATACCACCAACTAAAATCAATGACCTATGTACGGCAGGTATGGTTTCAAAATAAGAAATGAGTTGTTCCATGTTCTAAATATAATAAAAAGTTGGGTGGGATGTTCTTTCATCAATGGTTGATGGTATTAGGATTAACCTAGAAACTTTTTAATTGAAGCCACCTTAAAATTTATCGTTAATAGTACATTAACCCACTTGATTTATCATTGATTGCTTAAATTGATGCATATTACTTTATTCGTTTTTTCATCTCCTCTACTATATTGAACGCGGCAGGGCAAATAGCCACATTCTTTAGGGTAAGATGACTTATTTGCTGAAATTTCTTTCGGTCCGTATGCGGAAACTCGCGACATGCCTTTGGCCGCACATCATATATGGAACATAGATTATCTTGGCCTAAAAACGTACAGGGTACTTGTTGCAAAACATAATCGTTTTCCTCATCGATCCGTAAATAGGCATCTATGAATTTTTGGGGTTTCATCCTAAACGTTTTGGAAATGCGCTCCACATCTGCGTTGGTAAAAAGTGGACCTGTAGTTTTGCAACAATTGGCGCAGGTTAAACAATCTGTTCGCTCAAACTCTTTTTCATGAAGTTCTTGCATGGTATAGTCCAAATCCTTTGGTGCTTTTTTCCGCAGCTTGGAAAAGAACTTTTTATTCTCATTATGTTTTTCCTTTGCCTTTTTTGGTAATTGTCGTAAAACCTCCTCCATGTCTAAAATTAATTCTTCAAAACTAGGAAAGTAGTGCCAAAAAGCGAGACTTTTGCATTTAGATATACTATTATTTTGAACAAGGATATTTTAGGTACGGCGCTCTTAGATTACCAACACGGCAATTACGTTGAAGATATTATTACATGTTCCTCCCTTGAAGAGGAAGATGTTCTGCCTCTACCTTACATGTTCAGAAGTTTTAAAGAAATGCCCAAAATTGAGCAAAAGGCTTTAAACTTATGCAAAGGCAAGGTTTTGGATGTTGGTTGTGGTGCGGGTAGCCATAGTTTGCATCTACAAGAAAAAAAACTAAACGTTATAGGCCTGGACACTTCAGAAGGCGCTATAAAAGTCTGTGCATCCAGAGGGCTTAAAAAAACGGTTCATACAGATTTGCTATCCTATGAAGGACACAAGTTTGATACTATTTTAATTTTAATGAACGGTGTAGGTATCGCAGGAACATTAAAAGGCTTAGCGCCATTTTTTCATAAACTGACTACCCTCTTAAATGATGGCGGACAAATTCTATTGGATTCCAGCGATATCATCTATATGCTCGAGAATGATGAAGATGGTGGCTATTGGATTCCGGATACTACGGATTATTATGGCGAGGTAAATTTTACCATGCGCTACAAAAAGGAAAAAAGTGAACCTTTTCCGTGGTTATACGTAGATTATAACACCCTGCAACGTGCGGCAAATTTCAATAATTTACATTGTGAACTCGTAATGGAGGGCGAACATTACGACTATTTGGCAAGATTGACACCAATGCAATAATAGGCGCCTTATTTTTTCGTTATGCTACTAGATATTTATATTATGAGCACATTAAAGAATTTATTCCTGCTTTTTGTTTTAGCCTTTGCGGTATCATGCTCAAAAAGTAGTACGACAACAGAGGAGGAAACACCGACCCCTTCAGTGAACAAAGAGGCTAATCTTTTGGCTACGGGAGACTCTGCCAATGACATACTCTCTAACAGCACTTATGATAAATTATTAATAGAAATTGGCTATGTAGAAGGTTTTAGACCAACTGCTACGGCTATGGCCCAGTTCACAGATTATTTGCGCCAATATACCTTTAAGGAAGATATAGAGATTATTTATAACGAATTACCAAGTCCTGTTGAAGATGAGCTGACCTTACAGGAAATAGTAGAGTTGGAAACCAAGAACAGAACCGCTTTTAATACGGGCAGTACCTTGG
The DNA here is from genome assembly GCF_030505015.1 of Maribacter confluentis. Taxonomy (NCBI): domain Bacteria; kingdom Pseudomonadati; phylum Bacteroidota; class Flavobacteriia; order Flavobacteriales; family Flavobacteriaceae; genus Maribacter; species Maribacter confluentis. Next base: position 3,082,710 of record NZ_JAUKUC010000001.1, on the reverse strand, counting down.
CAATTTATATTTATTTTGCCGATTCCCCTGCGGAAGGTGATGACTTGGAGGGCGGACTTGTAACGTTGGGAGCGGTGTACCGGAACACTTCCATGATCATTCATGAAATTACGGTAAGAAAATTAGCTGCCAGAAGCTCTTCCATAAATAATGAGGATGTAGAGACAGCTACGTTGAACCATGAATTTGGACATCTTTTCGGTTTGGTAAATTTAGGTACGGATATGGTCAATGATCATGAGTCAGAATCCGAGAATGAGGATGGAGAATTAGTGGGCGATAAACATTGCAATCAAGATGGATGTTTAATGCGAGCAGAATTACAATTTGGCAGTAATTCGGTTTTAGGGAAATCCCAAAAAATGTCGGCTAAGACAGCTTATGAGGATGGTGTAACATCTGGCTGCATATTGTCTGGCGAAAGCGTTCTGCGCTTGTTGGAAAAACAAACTGCAAAAGGTGTTGCAAGTGTAGCCCTTGATCCTGAATGTATTTTGGATATTAGGGCCAATGGTGGTCGTTGATACCACCTATTACATTCAAAAAATTAGATTAAACTGTAGTACGTTACGGAATATTTAAATATTTGTGGGTTTGTAGGGATACCTTCCATTTTGGGTTCTTCATGACGTAATCCACGATCATTGGCACAACTTTATCCCTTACGCTCCATTCTGGTTGCAGGTATAGAATACAATCCGCATTGGTTTTGGCGGCTTGCTCCTCTGCAAAGATTAAGTCATGTTTGTTATAGACAATGACCTTTAGTTCATGGGCCTTGTCATATATAACACCTTCCGGAAGTTTGTTCTTTTTAGGCGAAAGACAGATCCAGTCCCAATTACCGGTCAAGGTATAGGCTCCAGAAGTTTCAATATGGGTTTTAAGTCCTTTATTCTTAAGAGCCGTGGTCAAAGGTTCCATATTCCACATCAACGGTTCACCACCGGTAACCACAATAGTATCTGAATATGTGGCTGCATTGGCAACAATATGCTCAATATCCGTAGGTGGATGCGTTTCTGCGTTCCAACTTTCCTTTACATCGCACCAATGGCATCCAACATCACATCCTCCAACCCTAATGAAATAGGCGGCCGTTCCCTTGTAAAAACCTTCTCCCTGTATGGTATAAAATTCTTCCATTAAGGGTAAATACACGCCTTTGTTCACTTTCTCAAGTACCTCCACATTTTTCATCTGGCAAAGATACGGTATAGTTACTAAAATTCTCAACGGTTTATACCGTACAAATGCATTGCATTCTAACTAGAAACCAACCGCTTTCTGTTGAAAACTAAGTAGTATTAAGGCAGTCCTTATCTTTTGGATTGCTTAAAAATCCACTATTTTTATCGAAAATTAAATAAAATGGCCGGTACCGAAGATTTTTTTGAACATATTAAAAAAGGTTATACCACCAAAGGCGATTATATTGTAATGGGAGCCGCTATGCAGAATGGAGAGGCCGTTACGGATGCTTTGGTGAAAATTCCGTTAAAAACATTGAACAGACATGGCCTTATAGCAGGTGCCACCGGTACTGGAAAAACCAAAACGTTACAAGTACTTGCAGAAAACCTTTCACAAAAAGGAATTCCGGTCATGTTAATGGATTTAAAAGGAGATTTAAGTGGATTGGCACAACCTAGTCCGGGACATCCCAAAATAGATGAGCGCCATGCCAAAATAGGCATTCCTTTTGAGGCAAATAGTTTCCCGGTAGAAATCCTATCATTATCAGAGCAGGATGGTGTAAAACTCAGGGCCACCGTTTCAGAGTTTGGACCGGTGCTATTATCGCGCATCCTTGACCTTTCAGAAACGCAAGAAGGTATTGTGGCAGTGGTATTCAAATACTGCGACGATCAAAAAATGCCCTTGCTGGACCTTAAGGATTTTAAAAAAGTCCTACAATATGCAACAGGGGCCGGTAAGGCAGAATTTACCAAGGAATATGGAAGAATCTCGACCAGCTCTACCGGGGCCATTTTAAGAAAGATCATAGAATTGGAACAACAGGGAGCAGAACTGTTTTTTGGGGAGAAATCCTTTGATGTAATGGATTTGACACGTGTAAATGAAAAAGGCCAAGGCTATATAAACATCTTACGCCTAACGGATATACAGGATAGGCCTAAATTGTTCTCTACGTTTATGCTAAGCTTATTGGCGGAAATCTATTCCACCTTTCCAGAGCAGGGCGATAGTGACCAACCGGAACTGATTTTGTTCATAGATGAGGCGCACCTTATATTCAAGGAAGCCTCAAAAGCGTTATTGGACCAAATTGAAAGTATAGTAAAGCTCATACGTTCAAAAGGAATTGGACTATATTTTGTTACCCAAAACCCAACGGATGTTCCTAATGATGTATTGGCACAGCTAGGCCTTAAGGTTCAGCATGCGCTAAGGGCGTTTACGGCCAGGGATAGGAAAGCCATTAAAATGACGGCGGAAAATTACCCGGAATCCGAATATTACGACACCAAAGAAGTGCTTACTTCCTTAGGAATTGGCGAGGCGTTGATTTCGGCACTGGACGAAAAAGGGAGACCAACCCCACTTGCCGCTACCCTATTGCGCGCACCCATGAGCCGCATGGATGTGTTGACGGATAAGGAATTGTCCAATGTTATCGATAAATCGTCCTTGGTCAACAAATACAATGAAATAATTGACCGTGAGAGCGCCTATGAAATCCTGAACGAAAAAATAGACGAAGCCGAAAAATTGGCCGAAAAAGAAAAAAACAAACCTAAACCAAGAAGAACATCCACAAGACAAAGTACCAGACAAAATCCTATCATAAAAGTATTGACAAGTGCAACTTTTATTAGGGGCGTACTTGGGGTGTTAAAAAAAGTGATGCGTTAGCAATTATGAGATCATTACATATTTTATTCTTTTTAGCAGGCAGTTTTTTGCTCTTTAACTGTCAGGATGAACAATCTAAAGATTTTCAAATTTCAGGAGATCAGGTAGGCCTGCTCTCCAAACAAAGTTTAGCAAGGGATATAGAATTGATTTTTGAAAAGGACTCTGTAGTTAAGGATACGGTAAAGCTAAATTTTGGCAACGGGGCCAGTAAAATTAAAATTTATGAAAGAGGGGGCCCGCTGTTACTCACCCTTACTCCAAATACCGATAGTATTGCGACCATACAAAATGTTCAAATTAATGATGAAAGGTACATAACAGAGAAAGGGATTTCCAAATTAAGCACCTTTAAGGATATAAAGGAGGAATACGCTATTAAGAAAATTATCACCTCACTTAATAATGTGGTGGTATTATTAAAGGACAGTGATCTTTATTTTACGATAGATAAAAAAGAACTACCGGAAAGTTTACGGTATAATGCCAATAGCAATATAGAAGAAGTACAAATACCGGATAACGCAAAAATAAAATACATGATGATCGGTTGGGACTAATATACCTTTTTCAGCATGTCCTAAAACCCATTTCCCCAATTTCCATCAATTAATAAAATTACAACAGGTGCCCGTTCTATTTAAAAAACTTATTCCAAAACTCTACGGTCTCTACTTTAATCTCTTGGTATGGTTTGTTCCAAAAAAAGTGGCCCAACAGGCATTTACCGTATTTGCAACAGTAAGAAAAGGCCGTGTACTTCCCAAACAGCAAGCTTTTTTGGATAAAGCTAAATTAGATGTGCTATTTATTAATGAACACAACATACAGGTATACCATTGGTCTGGCAAAAATGAAACCGTTCTTTTGGTACATGGTTGGGAAAGCAATAGTTGGCGATGGCATAAGTTGATTGAAAAACTACAGGCAGAAAATTATAACATTATTGCATTTGACGCCCCTGCGCACGGGTATTCATCAGGCACCATTTTACATGTACCCCTTTATGCAGCCACTTTAAAGGAGATGTTGTCCGTTTATACCCCTAAAGTGCTCATAGGCCATTCTATGGGTGGCATGACCATATTATATAATGAGGCCAACAACCCAAATGACCATGTTGAAAAAATGGTTACCATTGGTTCGCCATCAGAACTCCATGAAATTCTCGATCACTATAAAAAACTATTAGGGCTAAGCACAAAGGTCACCAAAACATTGGAAGTGTATATCAATGACCAATTTGGATTTACCCCAGAAGATTTTTCTAGTCCAAAATTTGTAAAACGAAATACCAAAAAAGGATTGGTCTTTCATGATAGACTAGATGAAATAGCGCCCTACCATGCTTCTGTTGCCGTTCATAAACATTGGAACGGCAGCGAACTGTATAGTACGGAAGGCTTTGGACATTCTATGCATCAAGATGAGGTCAACGATAAAATTATATCCTTTTTAGCAGAGTAATTTCTAATTGTATACAGCACGTTCACAGACCATTAATTATTTATTTTTAAAATAAAAAATGGCAAAATCAAATAATATTCCCCAAATTAAAAATGAAGAGCAATACGAGGCATTAGTAGAAAAAGGCTATAGCAAACAAAAAGCAGCTAGAATAGCCAATACTGAAAATGCGGGCAAAAAGGGTGGTAGTGCATCTAGTTATGAAGACAGAACAAAAGACGAGCTTTACGAACAAGCCAAAAAAATTGGTATTGAAGGACGTTCAAAAATGAACAAAAAAGAATTAATTTCAGCATTAAGAAATAACTAACTATGCAAAACATTACACCATTTCATATTGCGATACCCGTACACAACCTAGCGGAATGCAGAACTTTTTACCGAGAAATATTGAATTGCGAAGAAGGCCGTAGTAGCGACCATTGGGTAGATTTCAATTTATTCGGACATCAATTGGTGATACACTACAAGCCTAAATCTGAAACCGAAACCGTACACCACAACCCCGTTGACGGTCATGATGTACCCGTACCGCATTACGGAGTAGTTTTACCTTGGGATACTTTTCAGCGCTTTTCGGAAGAGCTAAAATCCAAAGGTGTACAATTCGTCATTGAGCCTTATGTGCGTTTTGAAGGTAAAGTAGGCGAACAGGCTACCATGTTTTTTTATGACCCTGCCGGAAATGCTTTAGAGTTCAAAGCTTTTAAAGATATGGGGCAATTATTTGCCAAATAACAAGAGCCAAGAATAAGAAACACCCCTATTGATTAAAATTAATGGGGGTGTTTTTAATTGCCATGTATTATTTATGGTCTCTACTGAGACCAAGAAGTAGGTACTCTGTCCCAACGATGCTTTTTCAGTTCTTCATATAGTTCTTTTGGCAAACCTTTTCCATCACTTGTTGCAGTATTAGCTAAGACATTACGTTGTTTACGCATACCGGGTATGGTAGTACCCACATTATCATTCATCAATATAAAACGAAGCGCCATTTCAGCCATGGTCATTCCCTCAGGGATTAATGGTCGTAAAGCATTGGCATGCTCTACTGAAGAAATTAAATTCTCAGGGACAAAATAGGTACCGCGCCAGTCACCTTCCGGAAAAGTTGTTTCTTTTGTAATGTTCCCTGTCAATGTTCCTTCATCAAAAGGCACACGGGCTATTGTAGCGATATCCAATTCCTTACAAAGCGGAAAAAGAACATCTACTGGTGCTTGGTCAAATATATTATAGATGACCTGAACGGCATCCAACAATCCTGTTTTTAAAGCTTTAATTCCATTTTCCGGCTCCCAACGGTTCATACTTATACCCATTGCCGCTACTTTACCAGAAGTTTTTAAATCTTCTATAGCGCGTTGCCATTCTTCCCTATTGCTCCAAACATCGTCCCAAGTATGAAACTGCATTAAGTCTATTTGCTCCAAGTTCAAATTCCTCAACGTTTTATGGGTGTATTCCATAATATGCTCGGTAGGATAAGAATCTTCAAAAGCATATTCAGGTTTTGCTGGCCATTGAAAGTTCTTCGGTGGAATTTTACTGGCCGTATAGATTTTTTTTGAGGGATGTCTCTTAACCAATTCCCCCAGTAATTCTTCACTATGTCCTTCACCATAGCCCCATGCCGTATCAAAAAAATTGACCCCTTTTTCAACTGCCAAATCCAATGATTTAGCAGATTGTTCATCATCACTGGCCGTCCAACCTGCCATGCCCCACATTCCATATCCTACTTCACTAACTTGCCAATCTGTTCTTCCGAATCTTCTATATTTCATTGTGCACTTTTATTACTGTTAAAATTTAAATAAACTATATTATTCATACCTCCAACTCGTTAAATCAGCATCTTTAGGAGCACTTTTTTCAATACGCTCCATGATCTTTGGTACGTACATACTATTGTAACGAAGTCTGGAAATGGCATTGGGCTGTTCCGGGTCTCCGCTCCAACAATGTTCCGCTCGGTCGCCATATAGCACTTCTCCTTCATAATATGGATCCGTGGTACTTTCCAGAAAGTCTTCCATAAGATATACGGCATTGTTCAAATAATAATTATCCATATCCCCGCAGTAGATATGAATCTTACCTTTTAAATTATCCCCTAGTTTACCCCAATCTCGTTGCAAGATATGCCTAAGATCATAATTCTCCTTCCAGTATTCCGCTACTTCATGGTCTATATCTCCGGTCATCTTATCCCAAATCCTTACCGGGTATCCATCATCTCCTTGGGGAGAATATGTAGCTTCCCATATATCCCATTGTTGTCCCGACCTAGATTTGTCCCCCAATACCAGTTCCAAATGATTTCCTTGGCGCAGGGTAGATTGTATTTGCCCTAAATAGTTACGATGGGCAGGCACTTCCAGTTGTTTGTGCCTACTTGGATAATAATAGGCATTTTTATCCTCATAGATATTGGTTAACGTATAGGCCCTAAAATCTATGGGATCAGGACAAGCCGCAAAACATCCGTTATATTCTTCCGGGTATTTTACCTGTACTGCCAATGCTTCCCAACCACCGGTAGAACCGCCATATAAAAAACGAGACCACCCCTCGCCTATTCCCCTAAACTGTTTTTCAATTTCAGGAATTAGCTCATAGGTAATAGCGTCACCGTAAGGACCTTGACTGGCAGAATTTACGGCATAAGAATCGTCATAATACGGTGTTGGATGTTGAATTTCTATAATTATGAAACGAGGGAAATCGGGCGCGTTCCATCGCTTGTAAAAATCATAAGCCTCTTGTTGTTGAATTATATTATATCCTTCCAAATTAAACCGTTCTGAATATTCAGGTGTAAGGTTGGGGTCTGGAGGGGTGGTCCTGAAACCTCCAAAATCCGAGGGAAAGTGACCATGGAAGACCATTAACGGATACTTGGCTTCAGGATGCTCAGCAAAACCTTTGGGAAGCAAAACATGTGCACCAAGATAAATATCACGGCCCCAAAAGGCGGACAGTTTTTCTGATTTAACCTTTATATGTTTTATCCACTTAGTATCTGTTGGCTCCTCTATGGGCGGAATAACTTGATCCAAGGTAACCGATACGTTTTCAAAACCATTGGTTGCCACCCTTACCTTAAACGGTTTACTATATAAATTGCCCGGAGACCTTTGCCATTGTTGGCCTTCGCCATTATCCATTGGAAGTTTCACGGTATGTCCACTAGAAAGGTTAAAAGTTTCATAGACATGTAATAGTGCTTGTACATTATATTCCCCTGGTGGTACATCCTTTAAACTTTCATAGGGATAGCCAAAAACACTGGCATCAAATGAAATGGGTGTGCCCGGTTCCCAATCATTGACATTAACACCAAATATGAGTTGCGTATTTAATCCGTCATTAATCTGAAAACGGGGCTCATCACTATCGTCTGTAGATAACATAAGTAGTAACCTACCGTCTTTTTTTGATGCACTTACCGTTTCATCTAAGGTTACGTTGATATTATAAATGGGCTTTACCACCTTTTCACAACTAGTGAAAACAATATTTAGCAGTATTATAGCAATTACAAATTTTTTCATGATGGCTCTCTGGATTGGTTTCTTAAAGATAATACCTAGACCCCAATCATGTTCATATCAAAAAGATTTTTTGTGCTACTTAAACTTAACCGGGAAAACATATTAAAAAAGTGTTTTAGTTTCATAATAATTTACCGTCCTAAGGTTTATTTAAAAATGCTCTCTTACTCTCAACCTAGAAATTTCTTAAATAACGGTTCACCATATACCGGATTTACCATACCATATCCATAAATTAAACGTTATGTATTTATGTGCGATTATACCGTTATAACCATAAAAACCCCTACTATGAAAAAAAATTTATTTGCCATTATGGTCATAAGTATCATTTCCTTAATTGGCAGTTGTGACTATGACGACAGCAATGATATTGATTATATCATTCCCAATGACAGTACGGCAACCAACAGCATACAAAAAAATAGCGCTATATAATATCTTTCTATTATTCTAATAACCTAAGAATAAATGGGGTATAAAAAAACCCAACTTAAAGTGTTGGGTTTTCATAGGATCAGTATGATCAGTCTCTACTTCTATGCCTTTCCCTTGCCAATAATGTATTCTTTAACAACATTGCAATGGTCATAGGACCTACCCCACCCGGAACCGGAGTTATAAACGATGCCTTTTTACTTACATTTTCAAAATCCACATCGCCTGTTATGTAATATCCTTTTTCCTTGGTTTCATCAGGCACACGGGTAATACCTACGTCAATGACCACGGCATCATCCTTTACCATCTCAGCTTTTAAAAATTTAGGAACACCCAATGCAGAAATTACGATATCTGCCTGTGATATAATTTGGGTGATGTTTTTTGTATGGCTATGGGTTAGCGTTACGGTTGAGTTGCCCGGCCAGCCCTTTCTACCCATTAAAATACTCATTGGCCTACCCACTATATGGCTACGCCCAATGACCACGGTATGTTTACCTTTGGTATCTACCTTATAACGCTCCAATAATTCCAAAATTCCAAATGGGGTAGCCGGTATGAAGGTACTCATATCCAGTGCCATTTTACCAAAATTGGTGGGGTGAAAACCATCTACATCCTTATCTGGGTGTACGGCCAATATCACCTTTTGGGTATCTATTTGTTCCGGTAATGGCAACTGTACGATAAATCCGTCAATATTATCATCTTCGTTCAGCTCCTTGATTTTTCTCAACAACTCCTGTTCAGAGGTTGTACTGGGCATTTGAATTAGGGTAGATTCAAAACCTACACGCTCGCAAGAACGCACCTTACTACCTACATAGGTTAAACTGGCACCATCACTACCCACAATTATTGCTGCCAAATGAGGGACTTTTTCTCCTCTTTCCTTCATTTTGGCAACCTCTGCCTTTATTTCCTCCTTAATTTGATTGGATACTTTTTTACCATCCAATAATTCCATATCCACTTATTTTAGTTGTCCTATTCGTTTTTTATCTCATTCCTTTCATGGCGCCCATCATCTGCATCATCTTTTTACCGCCGCCACCTTGCATCATTTTCATCATCTTGCTCATTTGATCAAATTGCTTTAGCAGCTGGTTGATTTCCTGAACTTCTCTACCGGCACCTTTGGCAATTCGCTTTTTCCTGCTTGCATTCAGTTTTGATGGATTTGAGCGTTCGTCCGGTGTCATGGAATAGATAATGGCCTCTATATGCTTAAAGGCATCATCATCGATATCCAAACCTTTTAAGGCTTTGCCAGCTCCGGGAATCATTCCCATAAGATCCTTCATGTTACCCATTTTCTTGATTTGCTGAATCTGGCTCAGGAAATCGTCAAAACCGAATTTATTTTTTGCAATTTTCTTTTGAATCTTTCTGGCCTCTTCCTCATCAAATTGCTCCTGTGCCCTTTCAACAAGTGATATTACATCACCCATTCCCAAGATACGGTCTGCCATACGCGATGGGTAGAATATATCTATGGCTTCCATTTTCTCTCCCGTACCAATAAATTTGATCGGCTTATCCACTACGGATTTAATGGAAATTGCGGCACCACCACGGGTATCACCATCTAGTTTTGTTAGGATAACACCATCAAAATTAAGGATATCGTTAAAAGCTTTTGCTGTATTTACCGCATCTTGCCCTGTCATGGAATCTACGACGAACAAGGTTTCTTGAGGCTGTATGGCTTTATGGATATTGGATATTTCCTCCATCATCTTATCATCTACCGCCAGACGACCTGCGGTATCTATGATAACTACATTGTGGCCATCTTGTTTCGCCTTGGCAATACCTGCCTGCGCAATAGCGACCGGATCGGTATTGTCTCGATCGGAATAAACGGGCACACCTATTTGTTCCCCTACAACATGTAATTGGTCTATTGCCGCAGGACGATAAACATCACAGGCTACCAATAACGGGTTCTTGGATTTTTTTGTCTTTAAAAAATTGGCCAGTTTACCAGAAAATGTGGTCTTACCCGACCCTTGTAGACCGGACATTAAGATGACCGATGGCTTGCCTGATAAATTTATTCCCTCAGATTCGCCCCCCATTAATTGGGTAAGCTCATCCTTAACGATCTTCACCATTAACTGCCCAGGCTGCAAGGTGGTAAGTACATCCTGCCCTAAAGCCTTTTCCTTTACCCTGTTGGTAAATTCTTTGGCAATCTTAAAGTTGACATCTGCATCCAATAAGGCACGGCGTACTTCCTTGGTGGTCTCCGCAACATTGATTTCCGTAATCTGACCATGTCCTTTTAGTACATGTAAGGCTTTATCTAGCTTATCGCTTAAATTATCGAACATTCTTTTCTATTTAAAGGGGCTACAAATTTAACAAAGTCCCTGCTAATTTCGCAGCAAGTGTACCAAAATCTACAAAACAAAAGAGCATCTATATAAAATAGATGCTCTAACATTGCTTGTGGGGCAAAAAAGGGATTACATTTTCATATATTCCCTAACAAAAAACCTCCATCAATACCGTCAACGAGGCCCAACTCTTTACTGTTGACGGTATATTTTTGGATGCTTTACTGTTATTCTCTTTCCAAGACCAAATGGTCGTAACCTTCAATTTCGTTTTCGTGCTTGAGTTCAATTCTTGTCTCGGTTACCTCCATGATCTGATAATCATTGGCCAAAGCCAAGTAATTACTACCGGGAACAAAGGAAATAATCATTTCCAATTTACCGCTAAAGGCATTTCTATAGGCAAACCATCTACCTGTACTAAGTACCACTTCATTAGGGTTACGTACTTCTAAACTTCCATCTGCGTTAAAATATAGGGTATCGTTCATATAAAGTTCCGTTGACTCGTCCTCATTTTCCGAAAACAATGCAATATCCCATTGGGTATCACTGAAAACATCCTTTATGTAGGTAATATCCTCTTCCTCTTCTTCATCTACCTCACAGCTTTTAACAATGACCAATTCATAGAAAGTCTCTTCAACATTAAACTTTATAATCCTATCCTTGAGATCGGTCAACAACCATTCAAAACTAACGGCTCCTTCTTGACCCATATTAATGGCTACGACAAATCTACCCTGTGCATTAGTAGTAATTTCCCATGTTCCTTCTGATACCGTGGTTTCATTAGATAAGGTAATGACACCGTTTGCCTGAAATTCAAATTCACTACCAAGAAGCCTGTTTACATGTTCCCCATTGTTCTTGACCCTTTTAATGGCCCAGGTACAATCGCGCAGGGTTTCACGAATACTATCAATGGTAATTACCGGTAAATCCTCTGCACAAAATTGTTTCATAACAATACGATTACCTTCCCCATTGTATAATTTGATCTTGTCATCACCCATATCATACACATTCCATTCCAAATTAAAATCCGTACTGGCATCAAAGTCCATGGTAAGTTGAGCTCCATCTTCACCTACAGCGGTACTCCAAGTTCCTTGTACCGTAGTAGCTCCCCTGAATCCGGTAACGACTGTTCCGTCTTCCTTAAAGTTTAAAATGTAATTGACAAATTGCGGTGTTTGATCCATATTGTCCCTTTTAAATTCAGTAATGAACCATACACACTCAACCAATGTTTCCTTAAATTCGTCATCATTAAAATCATCATCATTGTAATCATCATCATCATCTTCGTCACAATCATCCTTGGCATTTTCAATGGCACTTGCCAATTCTCTATGGTTAGCAACCTCTATTGTGGTATCATCATATAATTTTAGCGTTATTGGAAAGTCAAAACTTACTAAAGAGTCGCTCCCCAAGTCTTTAAAGAACAATCTAAGTTCACGATCGCTTTCTACCTGAACCGTGCTCGTCTGCTCCAAATTAACATTAAAGGTGTATAAGGTCATAGGGTATACAAAGTCAATACACTCAATATCGTCATCTTCCCCACCTTCTTTACATTCTGCCGCCAATTCCCGTAAATCCTGTAGGCCATTAACCGTAATTTCCGTAAAATCCCCAGCCGTTACCGTAATAGGAAAGATGATATCCAAAATATTTTCGTCATCATCTATACTATCAAAAATTTCCTCAATAGTTTCTAGATCATCCTTAGATTCCATGGTAAGCGTTAATCCGTTCACCTCTACCGTATATGGGAATTTTATTTGAAAGCAACTGGTCCCATCCACTATATTGTCTGAAGATCCATCATTGGAACTTGTGCGCTGTATTAAATCTGCAGTAGAAGAATTGGCCTCTATAGCCTGTGGCTCTTCACCGTTATTAATCTCCTCAAATTCATCTTGACATGACGTTAGGTTCAATGCCATGGCCAAAAGACCAATATACATGGTATAACTAAAAAACTTTTTCATAATGATTTGGTATTATTGTTATTACAACCCTAAAACAATTAACTTGATAAAAACCCTACCTACTTTTTTATTTTTTTTAAAATATCTTTGACAAAAAGAAACCCTGTTGAAAACAGAACAACCACAAAATGTATGTGAAGAGGCGGTTTATCGAAGCGTTTTTAATGAAACGTCAAAAACCGTATTCAATTATATTTATTATAAATTCGGGAACGAGGAAAAAGCCAATGATGCCGTACAGGAAGCTTTTGTTAAACTATGGGAGAATTGTGCAAAGGTAGCACCGGACAAAGCAAAATCGTATGTATATACCATTGCCAATAACCTGTACCTTAATGTTATTAAAGCAGAAAAGGTACGTTTAAAGTATGCCCCACCTTCCTTAGGAACAACCAATGAATCTCCGGAATTTATCATGGAGGAAACAGAGTTCAAGCAAAAATTGGACAATGCCCTAAACGCATTACCGGAAAACCAACGTACCACATTTTTACTTAACAGGATAGACGGAAAAAAATATGCGGAGATTGCGGCAATTGAAAATGTAAGTGTAAAAGCGATTGAAAAAAGAATGCATTTGGCACTGAAAAGTTTAAGGGAGCAGATAGATGGAATATAATTAGAAATTAGAGGTTAGAGGTTAGAGGTTAGAGGTTAGATACATTACATACCATTCAGCAACATTATTGGTTGATACCTTTTACCAAATACTAAAAACAAAAAGTAGGGTTTTTAAAAACTTGGTTGTTATACTAAAACAAAGCTACAAACATGCAAGAAAATTACTTGGCTAAATGGCTCAACAATGAATTGACCGAAGCGGAAATGGCAGAATTCAAACAGTCTGAAGCCTATGCCACATACAAAAAAATAAAGGATGTCGCCTCAAATTTAGAAGCACCGGCCTTTGATATGGATACGGCCTATAATTCTCTTGAACAAAATAAGGCTAAGGAGTCACCTAAAGTATTTACCCTTGCCCCTTATAAACCCTTCCTGCGCATAGCCGCTGCCATTACCGTATTGTTAGTAGCTTCTTTTTTCTACTTGAATACGTTAAACAAAACGATTACTACATCATATGCCGAAAATAAGACCATAACCCTACCGGATACATCTGAAGTTATTCTTAATGCGGACTCAGAACTGGCCTATAATGAAAAGAAATGGGACGACAAGAGAAATATTGAACTTGAGGGAGAGGCATATTTTAAAGTAGCAAAAGGCAAAAAATTTAACGTAGCAACCACACACGGAACTGTCTCCGTTCTTGGAACCCAGTTTAATGTTGAAAACAGAAAAGATTATTTTGAAGTGGCCTGTTATGAAGGAATGGTAAGTGTAACCATTAACGGAAAAGAAACAAAATTACCCGCGGGCAATTCATTGTTGGCAATAAATGGCAAAAGTTCTACTTACAAAGTAGCCGTAAACGGCAAACCATCTTGGTTATCCAACGAAAGTTCATTCAGAAGCATACCTTTGCATTATGTAATGGATGAGTTACAGCGACAATATAACATTAAGGTTACCTATAGCGGTATTGATAAAGAACAACTATTTACCGGTTCCTTCAATAACGACGATCTTGAGCTCGCCCTTAAAAGCATTAGTGTTCCATTACAGATAAAATTTAAATTAGATGGAAACCAAGTGCTGTTCTATGAAGAAAAAGCACCATAAACATATTCTTATTTGCCTTGTACTACTGTGCTTTAGCGTAATTGCTTTGGGGCAGCAAGTAGCAAAAGACGCTATACTCCTTTCGGATTATCTCACGACTTTGGAGCAGGAACATGACATAAAGTTTTCCTTTGCGGACAATGCTTTGGAAAATGTCTATGTTAAGCCATTAGATTTACAATCATTAACATCCAAGTTAGACCATATTCAGCAAAATACGGATATCGTTATCACAAAGTTAAGTGACAGATATTATAGCTTGACAAAGGTTTCCACGGTATCTATTTGTGGCTTTGTACTAGATAATTTTGAGCAAAATACCATACCAGGTGCAACCGTTGAAGTTTTGGGTACATCACTAACCGGTATTACCGATACTACAGGAAGGTTTTATATGAATAATGTTCCAAGAACTGCGCTCGTACTCGTAAAGCATTTAGGTTTTAAGCCACAATTCATAGAAGTGGAAAAACTTATAAATACTGCTATGTGTCATAAAATAGCCATGGCACTTAGCTATCAAGAATTGGAAGAGGTCGTAGTTTCCCAATTTTTGACCACCGGTCTGAACAAACTTAGCGATGCAAGTTTTGAACTTAATCTATCCAAATTTGGAATTTTGCCTGGTATAAGCGAACCTGATATATTACAGACAGTACAAGCCCTTCCAGGCATAAAGAGTGTAGATGAAACCGTTTCGGATATTAACATTAGGGGAGGTACAAATGATCAAAATCTTGTTCTTTGGGACCATATTAAAATGTACCAGACCGGACATTTTTTTGGATTGATCTCAGCATTTAACCCTTATGTTACGGATAAGGTCAGCATTATAAAGAACGGCACGTCCTCCATTTATGGAGATGGTCTAAGCGGCACTATGGACTTACGTACCTCTGACCAATTGCCCATCTATACCAATGGTGGGACAGGCTTCAATTTAATATCCGGGGATCTTTTTGGCAATATCCCAATTAATGAACGTTTAGGAATACAAATTTCCGCACGCAGGTCCTATACGGATTTTTTGAGCACCCCCACCTATACCGTATTTTCAGAAAAAGCATTTCAAGATAGCCAAGTGGATAATGAAAGTGATTTCTATTTTTATGACTTTACGGCAAAAGTATTATATGAGATAGACCAGGACCACAAAGTTCAGCTCAGCATGATCAATATGAGCAACAACCTTAGTTATTTTGAAACCAGTGACAGTAACGCTGTTAATGGTAGTAACTTAAATCAGGATAACATTTCATTAGGCACAAGATTACAAAGCAATTGGTTAAGTAATTTTACTACGGACCTTCAATTCTATTATACCCAATATGGTCTGGATGCTCTGACAATTTCAAATAATGAAAGTCAAAGATTACAACAGAATAATTTGGTCAAGGAATCCAGTGTAAAATTGATTACCAAATACGCAGTGCGCAAAAATTTGGATTGGATCAATGGGTACGAACTTACGGAAACAGGTATAGAGAATAGAACAAATATTAACCAGCCACCCTTTGCCAGTAATATAAAAGGGGTAATACGTAAACATGCTTTGTTCAGCGAGCTTCAATTTACATCTGAAGATTCCAAATTTTATGGGCGCATAGGAGGGCGACTCAATTATTTTGAAAACCTGAACACCTTTAAGGAATATATTCTGGAGCCCAGGTTAAATATTACCTATGAACTACTCCCCAATTTCAAGACCGAAGCAATGGGCGAATTTAAAAGCCAGGTAACCAATCAGATTATAGATTTAGAACAGAATTTTTTGGGGATTGAAAAAAGACGATGGATACTTTCTGATGGAAATACCTTACCCATTACCAAAAGCAAACAAGGTTCTATAGGCGTTAATTATGACACGGATAAATTATACATAGGTATTGACGGATTTTACAAAGAGGTCAACGGTATAAATGTTTTTACCCAAGGTTTTCAAAATCAAAATCAGTTTAATGGTGAAATTGGCTCTTATGCGGTCAAAGGTGCTGAATTTTTAATCAACAAGAAAAATAACGACTATAGTCTATGGCTTAGTTATACGTTCAATAAAAATGATTATCTATTCAATAGCCTTACACCATCTAAATTCCCTAACAACCTAGATGTAAGACACGCAATAACCCTTGCCGGAAATTATACCATAGGCCACTTTAAACTAGGTTTGGGTTTAAATTATAAATCCGGAAAACCATTTACCCGACCAGATGCCGACGACCCTATCGACAACACAGTTTTCCCTAGAGAAATCAATTACGAAGAACCCAACAGGAGTAGATTGCCGGAATATATTAGGGCAGATGCATCTGCAAATTATACGTTTGTTTTAGGCAAAACCATTAAAGGAACGTTTGGTGCTTCTATATTGAATATCACCAATAGAAAAAATACATTGAATACGTTTTATAGATTAGGTGAAGATAATTCTATAGAAACAATAGAACGATTATCCTTGGGCCTTACTCCAAATGCCAGTTTTAGATTACGGTTTTAGGCCTACATGCGCTCCGGGACCTCAACCCCCAATAATTTAAATGCATCTTGAATAACCTCTGCAACCTTTTTGGACAGTTGTATACGCAATATCTTCTTAGCTTCATTTTCTTCGCCAAGAATAGAAACCTGCTGATAAAATGAATTAAATTCCTTTACCAAATCATAGGTATAATTGGCAATCAATGCCGGACTGTAATTTTCAGCTGCCAATTGTATAGTTTCTGGAAATAACTGTAGCTGTTTTATAAGCTCTTTTTCCTTACTATGTAATTCAGTGACCGCCGCATGAACATTACTCTGTATTTCCATACTTGCGGCCTTCCTTAAAATGGATTGGATCCTGGCATATGTATATTGAATAAAAGGACCCGTATTCCCTTGAAAATCCACAGACTCTTCTGGATCAAACAAAATTCGTTTTTTAGGATCTACCTTTAAAATGTAATATTTTAAAGCTCCCAATCCGATCATTTTATAAAGTGCCAGTTTTTCTTCTTTGCTATAATCTTCCAACTTACCTAGTTCTTCGGAAATAGTGGCCGCGGTTTGGGTCATATCTGCCATAAGATCATCCGCATCTACGACCGTACCCTCCCTACTTTTCATTTTACCGCTAGGTAAATCTACCATTCCATAACTGAGATGATGTAATTTATTGGACCATGAAAAACCAAGCTTCTGTAATATTAGGAACAATACCTTAAAATGATAGTCTTGCTCATTACCAACGGTATATACCATACCGTTTACATCTGGGTGGTCTTTTACCCGTTGTATGGCGGTACCAATATCTTGGGTCATATACACCGCAGTACCATCTGAACGTAAAACAATTTTCTCATCCAAACCGTCTTCGGTCAAATCGATCCAAACACTACCATCTTCCTTTTTAAAGAAAACCCCTTTTTTAAGTCCGTCTGCAACCACATCCTTACCTAAAAGGTAGGTATCGCTTTCATAGTAAAGGGTATCAAAATCAACCCCAAGATTCTTGTAGGTTACCTCAAAACCTTTATATACCCAACCATTCATGGTTTTCCATAATTGAACGGTATCCGGGTCCCCAGCTTCCCATTTCAACAGCATCTCTTGCGCTTCCAACATAATAGGAGCATCTTTTTCAGCAACTTTTTGGTCAGTACCATTTGCTGCCAATTGCGCTATTTGATCTTTATAAGCCTTGTCAAAAGCCACATAATAATTACCTACCAGTTTATCACCCTTTAATCCGGTAGATTCTGGTGTTTCGCCATTTCCAAATCTTTTCCAGGCCACCATACTTTTACAAATATGAATACCTCGATCATTGATTATTTGGGTTTTGTAAACTTTTTTACCGGAAGCTTTCAATATTTCAGAAACGGAGTACCCTAACAAATTGTTACGAATATGCCCCAAATGCAAAGGTTTATTTGTATTGGGAGATGAGTATTCTACCATTACGGCATCATCGGATTTTTTTACATACCCGTATTGTTCAATGTTTTTTATGGAATTAAAAAAATCCAAGTAAAAACTATCGTTGATAACAATATTTAAAAACCCTTTGATCACGTTAAAATTAGCCACTTCATTGACCTGATCCTTTAAATAAGTTCCAATCTGTTCCCCTATCTGTACAGGATTACCCTTTACCACACGTAGCATTGGAAAAACCACAACAGTGATATCCCCTTCAAAATCTTTTCGCGTAGGTTGAAATTCCACATTTGGCAATTCCTTATCAAAAATAGATTGTACGGCTTCTTTAACTTTCTGTGACAGTACCTCTTGAATATTCATCAAAACGTTTAATTAAGGCTGCAAAACTAATCATTTTTTGGGCTTTTAGGGTAAACAGTTATGGCATTCATTAGGCATTTGATTAACTTTAATAAAAACAGTGCAATATATACCCTATGCTTCTTAACGTATCTTACAACAATAAAGCGGTAACCAAAAAAATTGAGTCGGAACTTGGAAAGCCATTTACTTTAAAAGAACGTTGGGCAATGGGCGGTATTGGCTCTCCAAAACTTTATATTACGGAGACAAGCTTAGAAATTAGAAATTTATTGATTTTAGACAATAATAGGGATACTTGCAATATAGAAATGAGGCCCAAGGGCATTATAGTTGGTTTTAGGTCCTTACTGGAAACGTATGCCCTAATTATTCCTTATTACAAATTAACTATTTACAAAGGTGATGCATCTGTCTATTCCATATACAGGGATCAATACTTTATAAAAGTAGAATCAGATACAAAAGCCGTTCAGAAATTCTTTAAAAAATTATTAGGCTATAAAGCCGATAATGCCCCAACTTCAATAGAAGATTTGTAAAATGTGCTCAACGCCACCTAAAATAAACATACCCCTTACTAAACAGCAACAAAAGCTTATTGTCTTCGGATGGATTATTGTAGTGTTGAATTTTTTATTAGTTGCCGCATTTTATAATAATTTAAATGATATAGTTCCTATCCATTTTAACTATAAAGGTGAAGCAGATGGTTATGGAAATAAACAAACAATATGGGCGCTACCTATATTGACCTTGATCGTCCACACCATACTATACTTGGTCTTAAAAAAGACTAAACCTTGGAACATGAACTACCCAATACAGGTAACTGCAAAAAATGCACCGCAATTGTATAGATTGTCCATACACATGTTGGTGCAATTAAACTTGCTCATAGCGATAATGTTAATACCTATAATTTTAGAAACCATCATATTGGACCATAACCTAAACTTAGGTTTTAAGTTATCTAGCCTTACCTTGTTTATAGTAGCATGTATTACCGTTTTGCCATTTTACTATGTATTTAAAATGTATAAAATACCAAAAGAATGAAAATACTGCTCACCGGTGCCAATGGTTATATAGGAATGCGATTATTGCCCCAACTTCTGGAGATGGGGCACCAAATTGTTTGTGCCGTACGTGATGAGGCCAGGTTATCCGTAGATAAGGAAATCAAGGATCAAATTGAAATCGTAGAAATAGATTTTTTAGAAGAACCCAAAGAAAATAGCATACCAAAGGATATAGATGCAGCATACTTCTTAATACACTCCATGAGTTCTTCTACCCAAGATTTTGACAATATGGAGGCCAAGACCGCCAATAATTTCAACAAACTTGTATCCCAAACAAATATTAACCAAGTAGTGTATTTAAGCGGAATTGTCAATGATAAAAACCTATCCAAGCATTTACAATCCAGAAAAAATGTAGAGGATATTCTTTATCAGGGCAATTATAATTTAACTGTATTAAGAGCAGGAATCATAGTTGGATCCGGAAGTTCATCTTTTGAAATTATTAGGGACTTATGTGAGAAATTACCTGTAATGATTACGCCTAAATGGGTATTGACCAAAACCCAACCAATAGCCATACGAGATGTCATTACCTTTCTTACCGAAGTTTTAGGCAATGAAAAAACCTATAACGATTCATTTGATATTGCAGGACCCAATGTGTTGACTTATAAAGAAATGCTGCATAAATACGCAGAGGTAAGAGGCTTTAAAAACTGGATTTGGACCGTACCGGTAATGACTCCAAAACTTTCATCCTATTGGCTGTATTTTGTGACTTCAACGTCATATAAATTAGCGCTCAACCTAGTAGATAGTATGAAAATAGAAGTTGTGGCCAAAGATACTAGGCTTCAAGATTTACTTAACATACAGCCCCACACCTATAAAGAGGCAATTGATCTGGCCTTTAAAAAAATAGAGCAAAATTTAGTGGTAAGCAGTTGGAAGGATAGTATGATCAGTGGCCGTTTTTTAGAAAATTTAGAGAAACATATTCAAGTACCAAAGTACGGTGTACTAAAAGACCATAAGAAGATTAAGGTAAAAAATCCTGATATTGTATTGGAACGTATTTGGAGCATTGGTGGGGAAACCGGATGGTATTATGGAAATTGGCTCTGGAAAATAAGAGGCTTTATGGACAAATTATTTGGTGGTGTAGGGTTACGGCGGGGACGTACACATCCAAATAAAATTTTTGCAGGAGACTCCCTTGATTTTTGGCGTGTATTGCTGGCTGAAAAAAAATCGAAAAGATTATTACTGTTCGCAGAAATGAAACTGCCTGGGGAAGCGTGGCTAGAATTTAAAATTGATGAAAATAATGTTTTGCACCAAACCGCAACATTTAGGCCTAGAGGTTTAAGAGGCAGGCTGTATTGGTACAGTATAGTACCATTTCATTATTTTATATTTGGTGGTATGATCAAAAATATTGCTAAACAATAATACCTATGAAAGGTAAAACCTAAATATGCTTAGGTAATTTTAAGGGCAACTGCGTTAACCGTTCTCCCGTTAATCTTCTTACAGCATTTGCAATTGCCGCACCAATAGGGCCCAATGGGGGTTCCCCTACGGCTCCCGGAGTATCTTTTCCCTGTAGCAGCACAACATCTATTTCCTTTGGCGCATTTTTCATCAATGCCATTTTATATGGTCCATATATAGTTGGGGCAAGTTCCCCATTTTCAACAAACATTTGTTCATAGAGCACTGCGCTTATACCCATGATGACGCAGCCTTCGCACTGCGCACGTATTTGATCTGGGTTTACTGCCAAACCGGGATCCATGGCTACCGTAACTTTATGAACAACAATTTCATGATCCACAATACTAACCTCAGCTATTTGGGCGCATGGCGTATTGGCATCAATGGATGCTGCTAGGCCCATAGCACGGCCTTCAACAATATTTTCCGAATATTTTGCTTTATCCGTTACCGTATTAATTACATTTTTAAGACGAATACCTATGGGATCATCGGCGATTTGACGAAGCCTGAATTCAACGGCATTCATTTGCGCCTTAATCGCCATTTCGTCCATAAAACTTTCCATGGCAAAAGTATTGGCCAATAATCCCAAACTTCGCCACCAACTTGTAGCAAATGGTAAATCTACATGCCAATAAACGGACCTAAAATTGGGAATACCCGTATACTGGATAAAACCACCACGTATAGCACCAATGTCGGCTCCAATGATAGGAGGAAGAAATCCTGGTATTAAAGCCGAATCGTTACCAACGTCCCCACTTACAAATTCATGTTCCAGGACATTCAATAATCCTTCTTCATTAAAATTGCCAGAAATAACATGATGTGTAGGAGGGCGAAACATATCATGTTGAAATTCTTCCTTTCTACTAAAGAAATATTTAACGGGTCTACCAACTGCTTCTGACATTAAGGCCGCCTGTACCGCATGAGGTGTATGCAACCTACGACCAAAACCTCCGCCCAAATAAGTTGGCTCCACAATTACTTGTTCCACATCTAAATCTAACCGTTGGGCCACTTCCTTTCTTGTGAGTCCGACAACCTGTGTTGATATTTTTATTATTGCTTTTCCATCTTTAACAAATGCTACAACCCCATTAGGTTCTATCTGTGCATGTGCCCCTATTGGGGTTCTAAATTCCATTGTTAAAGGATTATCTTTCTCTTTTAATGCTTTGCCTTTCTTTTGGATGATGGTAGAGGACCCATTACCTACGGTCATGATCTCTACTATATCTTTTGTATTTAAATTGTCATAACTTTCCCAAATTACCTCTATGGCATTTTTTGCATTCTCGGCTTCTATCATGGAATTTGCCACGACTGCTACAAAATCCGCTTCATGTATAATTTTTACCACGCCAGGCATTTTTTCTGCCGTTGTGGAATCTGCACTTACAAATACCGACCCAATTTTTGAAGATCTCACTACTGCCCCATACAACATGTTAGGCATTTGCGCATCCATCCCAAAAATAGGGTCACCAAATACCTTGTCTTCCAAATCTATCCTGGGTACGGGCTTACCCACATATTTATAATCCTTAATATCTTTTAGAACAGGTGAATCTGGCACAACCCATTCATCAACCCCATCTGCCACCTGCGCAAAGGTTAGCTGTTTACCTTTCCCTATAATCGTCCCATCCTCTATAATCAATTGGTCTATATCCAAGTTCAGCTTATGGGAAGCCTCTTTTAAAAGCATAGTACGCAACATGGCAGAAAGTTCCCTGAGTGGTTGCCACAAACCGGAAATGGAAGTACTGCCACCTGTAGCAAAACTATCTACATTTCCTGTAGAGGATGACGCATGTACCACCTTTATCCTATGCATTGCAACAGAAAGTTCATCTGCAGCCATTTGCGCTATTCCCGTAAATGTTCCCTGTCCCATTTCCATTTTTGGGGAATGCAAGCGTATAAAATTATCCGATGTGATTTCAAACCATATCATAGGTTTATCGCTATTGTCCGTATAAGGCATTTCCAATGAATTTACCTTACCTAAAATTCCTCTGCGTATAGAATTCCTGAATAGATAGGTACCTACAGCAAGGACTCCTAAAGTTCCCAATCCTCCCTTAACCAAGAATTTACGTCTGGACACCCCTTTATTCGAATTTTTATTGGTTGCCATCAATCTGTAATTTTAAATGAGGTGGAACCGCTTTCCGCTGAAAGTTCTGCTGCCCTATGTATAGCCTTGCGCATACGATAATAGGTTCCACATCTACAAATATTGATGATATTGTTATCAATATCTTTATTCGTAGGTCTTGGCACTTTATTTAACAATGCGGCAGTGGCCATAATGAATCCAGGTTGGCAATAGCCGCACTGTGGTACGATCTCTTCTATCCAAGCCTGTTGAACCGGGTGTGGCTTGACCCTATTGCCTAAACCTTCTATAGTTATGATTTCTTTTCCTTCTGCAAATTTGACGGGATAGGAACAAGACCGTATGGCCTCATTGTTTACATGTAAGGTACACGCTCCGCAAGCTGCTTTACCGCAACCAAACTTAGTACCTTTTAGATCCAGTACATCCCTAATAATATATAAAAGAGGAGTATTCTCATCTTCAACATCTATTATCTTGGACATGCCGTTAATAATAAAGGATATTTTCATAGCATAAACTATTTAGTAGGAATCACCGCTCCGTTTGCAAACCAATCTTCAACGGCTTTTTTAAAATCTTCTTTGGAAACTGGTGGCAATGTTCGTTGCACACCATTTGCATTCACCCCTGGATCCCAGGCCCATAATACCAGTTCATCTTTCGTCATGTGTTCAATAAGCTCTTCATGACTTTTATTACCGTTGGTTTCCCTATTCAATAATCGCCCAGCTATTTCGGTCCTAGTAAGTCCCTCCCAACCCATAGAAGCCGGAGCCAATGCCCAGTGCGGCGCTCCAGGTACACCAGAATTTTTATTATTTACAGATTGATGGCATGTATGGCAGTTTGTAGCTTGAAAACCTTTATCATTAATTCCTCTTGCCATACCAAAATAATGGGGGTGCCGGTCATCTCCTTGTTTGGGAATATCATCGTTGGGATGACAGTTCATACAGCGTTGGTGGGTAAGTACGTCCATCATTACAGTGAATGAGGAAGATTCCGTCTGGGCAATATCATGTTGTGAAACAGGCAGTGTATAAGTTACCATATTTGGAGTATTGGCCAAAGAGAACAATATACCTAACAAGGCCAACACAACGACTGGATACAAAAACCTTACATTCATAACATGCAGTTACGTTCAATTTTAGGAACGATATCTTATGAAGATAGTAAAAGCAAAAGACATTAAACAATAAACTGACTCAACAAAATTATGATCTACACCGTACCCTTGGGCAAGAACACTTCTGCCATCATACAACGGGCACTGCCACCACCACAAGTTTCTATTGTAGACAATGAACTATGTAAAATACTACAATGCTTTTCTATCTTGGTAATCTGCTCCTTAGTTAAACTAGTATAAGCGGCGGAACTCATTACCATATACCGTTTATCATCAGCTCCCAATACCTGTAACATATTCCCTGCAAAATGGTGCATCTGTTGTTCTGTAATAGTTATGATCTCCCTACCGTCTTTCTTCAGGTGGTCAAGAACATTTTTACGTTCCTTTTTATCATCGATCGTATCCGAGCATATAATAGCGAAATCTTCTGCCAATGCCATCATAACGTTGGTATGGTAAATAGGTAAACGCTTACCGTCTACAGACTGGTTGGCTGTAAAAATTACAGGAAAACAATCAAAATCCTCACAAAACTCTATAAAAAGCTCATCATCTGCCCGCTCCGAAAGGGCACAGTATGCTTTTTTATTGACCCTGTCCAACAATATACTTCCGGTACCCTCCAAAAATATACCTTCTTCCTCTGCTGAGGTATAATCGATGACCTCTGTGATTATAAATCCTTTTTCCTCCAGAATTTCCAAAATATCCTCTCTGCGCTCATTTCTCCTATTCTCTGCATACATTGGGTATACCCCTACTGTACCGTTGGCATGAAATGAAATCCAGTTATTGGGAAAGATGCTGTCCGGAGTATCAGGTTCATAGGTATCGTTCACAACGATTACATTGACTCCCTTACCCTTCAATGTGGAAACAAAAACATCAAATTCTTCTTGGGCTTTTATATTAATAGCCTGATTCTTCATGTCAATATCTTCCATAAAATAATTATTGACAGCGGTTTGTTCGTTCATTCTGAACGATACCGGACGAATCATGAGTATATTATTGGTAATCTGCATAATGGGGAAAAATATAATTATTCGTTTATAAATTAAAACTATTCTCTAATGAGCGGCAGCGTACTACAGCGCAATAAACCTTCCTGTTTGGAAATTTCAGCATAGGGAATTTCCTCTACGGTAAATCCTTGTTGACGTAACCAAGTATTAAGCCTGGTAAAACTTTTTTCAGAAACAATTACATCTGGGGATATTGAAAATACATTACTGAACATACGGTACATTTCATGAGCATTGATCTCAAATATATTCTCCTTACCAAAAAAGGCAACCAACCATTGGTATTCCTCCTCTACCAAGAACCCGTTTCTATGTAAAATAGCCTTACCCTTGCCTAAAGGCTGAAAACAGCAGTCTAGATGTAATGCGTTTTCTTGAGAATTGGTGTTAGACTTTCTCAGTTCAAAAGATTTGACGGTTTTCTTAGGAAACTGGGCTTTTAAATAATCTACAGCTGCCTTATTTGTTCTAGCCGTAATATAATCCGGGTAATCGGGAGCTGTATAGGTACCTACAAAAATATATTCGTTCCAGGGCATTACATCACCACCTTCTACATGCACTTCTTCAGGGGGATGCAAAATATTACTATCCTCTATTTTATCGAGTACATGTAAAATGGCCTCTACCTCTTTCTCCCTATCAGGTAAGATATTTGCTATAATCAATTTATCTTCAATAACAAATGCAATATCACGGGTAAATATTTGATTGCAGTCCTCCAAAACCTCTGGGCGGAATACTTGTACGCCATATTTCTCAAATACGGCTTTAAATGCTTCCATTTCAAAGATCATATCATCCTCTTTGGGATAAGTGCCCGCCAATATATGCTCCAAGGATTTAGGGTCATATGCATCTTCTGGTCTGGGCACGGGCCCTGAACTTTTTGCGGTTCCCAAAACAACGGCCTTTAACTTTGAAATTTCATCTTTTACCTGTAATTGTAACATGCTTTCAATTTTAGATACTGATTAAAAATTAGCACAAAAAAAAGCTCCTTTATACTTTAAAAGAGCTTTTTGTTTTTTTATTAACGGTAGCAATCTACCTTTTATCCAGTTCGACAAAAGACCTTAGATTTTCACCAATATAAACTTGTCTTGGTCTACCAATAGGTTCTCCTTTTAAGCGCATTTCCCTCCATTGGGAAATCCAACCTGGTAATCTACCCAAGGCAAACATTACCGTAAACATTTCTGTTGGTATTCCTAAAGCCCTATATATAATACCTGAATAGAAATCTACATTAGGGTACAATTTTCTATCCACAAAATATTTATCCTCCAATGCTTCTTTTTCCAAGCCCTTTGCAATTTCCAATATAGGATCGTCAATACCCAAATCTGCCAACACTTCATCTGCGGCTTTTTTAATGATTTTTGCGCGGGGATCAAAATTCTTGTAAACCCTATGCCCAAAGCCCATTAACCTAAATGGATCGGACTTGTCCTTAGCCTTGGCCATATACTTTTTAGTATCGCCACCATCTGCCTCAATTGCTTCAAGCATCTCCAAAACCGCTTGGTTTGCACCACCGTGCAATGGTCCCCAAAGTGCAGATATACCTGCTGATAAGGATGCGAACAGTCCTGCATGGGAAGAACCAACAATACGCACAGTACTGGTAGAACAGTTTTGTTCGTGATCGGCATGTAAAATCAACAACTTATCCAAAGCTTCTATAACGACCTTGTTCTTTTTATATTCTTGATTAGGACGTTTGAACATCATTTTATGTATGTTTTCTACATAGCCCAAACTGTCATCACCATAATCTAGAGGAAGTCCTTTTTTCTTGCGTAATGTCCAAGCAACAAGAACTGGAAATTTAGCCAAAATACGTACTATGGCATGGTACATATCCTGATCTGAACTTACATCAACAGTGGATGGGTTAAATGCAATCAAAGCACTTGTCAAAGAAGACAACACTCCCATTGGGTGTGCAGACTTTGGAAAACCGTCCAAAATCTTTTTCATTTCTTCATCTACATGAGACTCATCCTTTATATCCTTATGAAATTTAGCCAGCTCTTCTTTGTTCGGTAAATTTCCAAAAATCAATAAATACGCTACCTCTAAAAAATCGGCTTTTTCTGCCAACTCTTCTATAGAATACCCTCTATATCTTAAAATTCCTTTTTCACCGTCCAAAAAAGTAATGGCACTCTCACATGATCCCGTATTTTTATAACCTGGATCTATAGTTATAATTCCTTTGGTAACTGAACGCAAAGATTTAATATCAATCGCAAGTTCATTTTCAGTTCCCTTAATTACTGGAAACTCATATTTTTCACCATTATATTCTAAAGTAGCTTTATCTGACATTTTTAAATTTTACGTTTTATATACTCCCCGTAAAGTTAACAAAACAGGATTGTTTTAACAATTTCAATATTCTGTTTGGGGTAAAATTAACAATAAGATCTTTTAACTACATTACTCACAACATATATAATGATTTGTAATATTCGTCCAAAGACTTTTCCCAAGTAAAACGAGCCTTTTTGGCATTGGCCTGTATCTTTTTCCATTTGGGTTTATCGTGTTGCCATAAGGAGATAGCTTCATCAAAACGCAACACCATATTTTCAATTTGCTGTTCATACGTAGCACCATCAAAAGCAAAGCCGGTCTTCATATGCTCCACAGTGTCCTTTAAACCTCCTGTATGGTGAACCAAGCAAGGATTTCCATTGCGCATGGCCAACATTTGACTAATTCCACAAGGCTCAAATAGACTTGGCATAAAGTAAAGATCAGTTTCCAAATACATAGAGTCAATTAAATCTTCTGATTGACCATTGGTGAATATAAAATTCTGATGTTTATAACTCATGTCGCGAAAAAACTCTTCATAATCTGGGTCTCCGGTACCTAACAGCATAAAGATACCGTCAACTTCCCCTAAGCGTACCAGCATTTTTTCAAAGGCTTCTGGAGAGCGCATAAGAAAATAAAATTTTTGTTCCGTCAACCGAGCAACACTTGAGACTATGAATTTAGGCCTATTGCCTACATATTGCATTATTTTCTCACCTGTGTGCGCTAAAAAATCCGCTTTATATTTCTTGGACGTATCTTGCAACCATCTAAAAAGAGCTTTCACCGTATTTCTATAAAGAAACCCTTTTTCCGCCTTCCTAATATTATTATAGTTACTAGCATTTAATATCCCGAACAATCTTCCTTCATTGTCAGCTATCTGCAAGTCGTTCTCCAAACTTTCACCACCAATAAATTCCGGTCTTCTGCTTGGCAAGAGTACATCTTCTTTATATGATGGGGATACGGTATGCACTGCATCTGCCAGCCTAATGCCTACGGCCATAAGGTTTATACAATCCTGATAACGTAAATCCATCAGCTCCTTATGATTTAATTGCACTTCTGGAAACCAGTTATGAACCGATGCATAATTATCATAAAATGGTCTTATACCCTGTATGGCCAAATTATGTATGGTATATACATAGCGCATCTTTTTTAAATCTTGATATTGGGGATGGTATTTTTTAATGAACAACAGAGCGGCCGAATGCCAATCATGCATATGTACAATATCCAACTCTCCAAAGGCTCCCACTTTTATAGCTTCTGCAGTAGCCGTACAGAATATAATGAACTTTATAAAATCGTTATAAAAAGGTTCTGTAGGGTCATCATGATAAATATGAGCAATACCCCCTTCTATAATCTCTGGATGGTGTATTACATAATGTGTAATATTTTTATCAACCTTTTTTGGTATTACCTCATATAGCTCCGCGGTATATGGTACGCCCCTAAGTTGAAAATGAAGATTGGTTTTAAAGATTCCGTTCTTATGCAATCTGGAATAGGAAGGTACAACGACATGGACTCTATCATCCCGTTTCGAAATTTCCCTTGGCACATCTCTAACCACATCACCCATACCACCGGCTTTGCAATCTGGAATGGCATCATTTTCTGCTGAAACGAAAAGAAAGTTGTTCATATGTTACTTACAAGATTTTAAATGTATTTTTTACAAAAGGTAGTTAAAGTTTAGGAGTAAGACAAAAAAAAAGCCTTTCCAAAATAGGAGAGGCTTTTTATATAAATTATGGCACAAAATCTAGTTGACCTTGAATGCTTTTTCTTGTGGATAATAAGCTGTACTACCCAATTCCTCTTCAATACGAAGCAATTGATTGTACTTGGCCATACGGTCTGATCTAGATGCCGATCCGGTTTTAATCTGGCCTGTATTCAAAGCAACAGCTAGGTCAGCAATTGTGTTATCTTCCGTCTCTCCCGATCTATGGGACATTACTGAAGTATACCCTGCATTTTTAGCCATATTTACGGCTGCTATTGTTTCGGTAAGCGTTCCAATTTGGTTAACCTTGATCAAAATTGAATTGGCAATTCCTTTTTCAATACCTGTTGACAAACGTTCCACATTGGTCACAAACAAGTCATCACCTACCAATTGAACTTTGTCCCCAATTTTATCGGTCAATGATTTCCATCCATCCCAATCATTTTCATCCATACCATCCTCAATAGAGATAATAGGGTATTTAGCACTTAAATCTGCTAAGTATTGTGCTTGTTCCTCAGAAGTTCTAACAACACCTTTATCACCCTCAAATTTGGTGTAATCATATTTACCATCTACATAAAACTCTGCAGCGGCACAATCTAAAGCGATCATTACATCATCCCCTAAAGTATAGCCAGCATTCTTTACAGCTTTGGCAATGGTATCCAATGCATCCTCAGTACCTCCAGCTAGGTTCGGCGCAAAACCACCTTCATCACCTACTGCTGTACTAAGTCCACGATCGTGCAATACTTTTTTCAAATGATGGAAAATCTCGGTTCCCATTTGCATTGCATGCGAAAAGCTTTTTGCCTTTACGGGCATTACCATGAATTCTTGAAAAGCAATAGGAGCGTCTGAATGAGAACCGCCATTGATAATATTCATCATAGGAACAGGCAATGTGTTGGCACTAACGCCACCCACATACCTATATAAAGATAGACCAAGTTCATTTGCAGCTGCCTTAGCCGCAGCTAAAGAAACACCTAAAATGGCATTGGCCCCTAGTTTAGATTTATTTGGTGTACCGTCAAGATCGATCATGGTTTGATCTAAGAGATTTTGATCAAATACAGACATACCCAAAATCTCTTCGGCAATAACATTATTTACATTATCAACTGCCTTTAAAACTCCTTTACCCATGAAATCCTTGCCTCCATCACGAAGTTCAACAGCCTCATGCTCACCGGTAGATGCACCAGAAGGAACTGCGGCCCTACCCATTACACCGTTTTCAGTAATTACATCTACTTCAACGGTTGGGTTACCCCTAGAATCTAAAATTTGTCTTGCGTGAACACTTAATATGATACTCATTTAATTTATTTTTTATTAGTTGATCATTTAAAGGACAAAGATACAAAACCAAGGTACTCCCGAGTTTATTTGCACTCTACATTTGTCCATTAAATAACAATAATTTAAACAATTTCGTTATGTTTTATACTTTTCTCAATTAAACCGAAAAAATCATCAAAAAGATAGTCCGCATCATGTGGGCCTGGACTCGCCTCTGGGTGATATTGAACAGAAAAAACATCTTTATTTTTCATTCTAATACCTGCAACCGTCTTGTCGTTAAGGTGTACATGTGTAATTTCCAAACTGTCATTTGCTTCAGTTTCCTCACGGTTAATTGCAAATCCGTGGTTCTGCGAAGTAATTTCACCCTTGCCGTTTAACAGGTTTAAAACCGGATGATTTATTCCCCTATGGCCATTGTGCATCTTGTAGGTTGATACTCCATTTACCAATGCCAAAATTTGGTGCCCCAAACAGATTCCAAAAACAGGTTTATCCGTTTGTATCATTTTTTTGGCAGCCGCAATGGCATCGCTCAAAGGTTCTGGATCACCAGGACCGTTTGATATAAAATAAGCATCTGGGTTCCAGGCCTCCATTTCTTCAAAGGTGGCATTGTACGGAAACACCTTTACGTAAGCGTCACGCTTAACCAAATTTCTAAGAATATTCTTTTTAATTCCAATATCCAAAGCGGCAATCTTTATGGAAGCATTATCATTACCTACAAAATATGGTTCTTTGGTAGATACTTTAGAAGCAAGCTCCAAACCTTCCATACTAGGTACTTCTGCCAATCGTTTTTTAAGGTCATCTATATTGTCCACTTCAGTGGATATAACAGCATTCATTGCGCCATTGTCACGTATATAGCTCACTAGAGCCCTGGTATCCACATCAGAAATCGCAAATAATCCGTTGGCATCCAAAAATCCTTGCAAACTATTATCTGCTAGAGCCCTAGAATAATCATAGCTGAAATTCCTACATACTAAACCCGCTATTTTGATGGAGTCTGATTCTATTTCATCTTTATTAACCCCATAATTACCAATATGGGCATTTGTGGTCACCATGATCTGACCAAAATAGGACGGGTCCGTAAAAATTTCCTGGTACCCGGTCATACCAGTATTAAAACAAACTTCACCAAAAGCTGTACCCTCTTTATCCCCTACAGACTTTCCATGGAATATGGTACCATCCGAAAGTAATATTAAAGCTTTTCTTTTTGCTTGATATTTCATTTTGTGCTATTATTTATTCATTTACAAAAAAACATAAAAAAAAGGATAAGCTAGAAAGCTTATCCTTTTCATTATAAATATTTATTGACAATTTATTCCTTAGAATCATCTGCCTTTACCTCGTTATCCGTTTGAGATTCTGTTTCCGGTTGTGCTTCTTGCACTACTTTGGTTTCTTTCACTTCAGTAGCAGCCTCAGCATTGTTACCACCAGACCTTCTACTTCTTCTTGTAGATTTTTTCTTAGGCTTACCGGCATTATACAATTCGTTGAAATCAACCAATTCTATCATGGCCATATCGGCGTTATCACCTAAACGGTTACCCAATTTAATAATTCTAGTATAACCACCTGGTCTGTCAGCTACTTTTTCAGAAACTACACTGAACAATTCCGTAACAGCATTTTTATCACGTAAGTTTTTAAAGACGATACGTCTGTTGTGAGTACCCTTCTCAGCACTTACATTGTTCCCTGCCTTAGACTTCGTAATCAAAGGTTCTACAAATTGTTTTAAGGCTTTTGCCTTGGCAACCGTAGTATTGATTCTTTTGTGCTCAATTAAAGAACAAGCCATATTGGCCAACATTGCCTTTCTGTGTGCAGTTTTTCTGCCTAAGTGATTTACTTTTTTACCGTGTCTCATGTTATTGTTTTATCATCTTGCTACCAAACTCGATAGATCGAGGAGCAAAATATGATTAATTAATCTTTATCTAATTTATATTTTGAAAGATCCATTCCAAAACTAAGTCCTTTGTTAATTACAAGCTCCTCAAGTTCCGTAAGGGATTTTTTACCGAAGTTCCTAAATTTCATCAGGTCGTTCTTATTAAATGATACTAAATCACCTAAAGTATCTACTTCTGCCGCCTTTAAACAATTAAGGGCACGTACGGATAGGTCCATGTCTACCAATTTTGTTTTAAGCAACTGACGCATATGCAATGATTCTTCATCATATGTCTCAGTTTGGGCAATTTCATCTGCCTCAAGCGTAATACGCTCATCAGAGAACAACATGAAATGATGAATAAGAACTTTTGCAGCTTCGGTCAAAGCATCCTTTGGGTGAATAGAACCATCAGAAGAGATTTCAAAAACTAATTTTTCGTAATCTGTTTTTTGCTCTACACGAAAGTTTTCAATACTATACTTTACATTCTTTATCGGTGTAAAAATAGAATCTACAGCTATTGTCCCTAATGGTGCGCCAGACTTCTTATTTTCTTCTGCAGGTACATATCCCCTACCTTTTTCAATAGTAATTTCCATATTGATGCTTACTTTGGCATCCATATTACATATTACTAAATCTGGATTTAAAACTTGATATCCTGAAATAAACTTCTGGAAATCCCCTGCAGTCAACTGATTTTTTCCACTAACGGAAATAGAAACCACTTCTGCTTCAGAATCCTCTATTTGTTTCTTGAAACGCACTTGTTTCAAGTTCAATATAATTTCAGTAACATCTTCTACAACGCCAGAGATAACCGAGAACTCATGCTCTACCTTATCTATCCTTACAGACGTAATGGCGTAACCTTCCAAAGAAGAAAGCAACACACGTCTTAACGCATTCCCAACAGTTAATCCATAACCAGGTTCCAAAGGGCGAAATTCGAACTTCCCTTCGAAATCTGAGGAATCGATCATTATTACTTTATCGGGTTTCTGAAAATTAAATAATGCCATAATTGGATCGGTATTGTTTATTTAGAGTATAACTCCACGATTAATTGTTCTTTGATGTTTTCTGGAATCTGCATTCTTTCAGGTATAGATACATAAGTACCTTCCTTCTTTTCGCTGTTCCAAGAAATCCACTCATAAACAGCGCTATTCGCAGTCAATGAATCCTGTATGCTTTGTAATGATTTTGATTTCTCCCTTACCCCTACAACATCTCCGGCTTTAAGGGAATATGAAGGAATATTCACTACTTCTCCGTTTACCGTGATATGTCTGTGTGATACTAACTGTCTAGCTCCACTTCTTGTAGGTGATATTCCCATTCTATAAACCACATTATCTAAACGTGATTCACACAATTGTAATAAGATTTCACCAGCAACACCTTCTTTTCTCTTTGCAGTTTGAAACAGGTTTCTAAATTGCTTTTCTAAAATACCATAGGTATATTTAGCTTTTTGCTTTTCCATTAACTGAATAGAGTACTCAGATTTTTTTCCTCTACGTCTGTTGTTCCCGTGTTGTCCCGGAGGGTAATTTTTCTTTTCGAAAGACTTATCGTCTCCAAAAATTGCTTCGCCGAATTTACGTGCGATCTTTGACTTTGGTCCTGTATATCTTGCCATTTTCCTTTAATTTGAAAGTGAGATTATGAATTAAGGCTTATCCTTCGATAATCGTAACTACACTTTCGATGAAATATATAATTGATTAAACTCTTCTTCTTTTTGGAGGTCTACAACCATTGTGCGGCATTGGAGTAACATCGATAATCTCGGTTACTTCAATTCCAGCATTGTGCAATGATCTAATGGCAGACTCCCTACCATTACCAGGTCCTTTTACATAAACCTTAACTTTTCTTAAACCTGCTTCATGAGCAACTTTTGAACAGTCTTCAGCTGCAACCTGAGCAGCATAAGGTGTATTCTTCTTAGAACCTCTAAACCCTAATTTACCAGCAGATGACCAAGAAATTACATCTCCTTTTTTATTTGTTAAAGAAATGATGATGTTGTTAAAGGATGCACTTATATGCGCCTCCCCTACAGAATCAACAATTACTTTACGTTTCTTGGTAACTTTAGTATTTGCCTTTGCCATACCTACTTATTATTTAGTTGCTTTTTTCTTGTTAGCAACTGTTTTACGCTTTCCTTTTCTAGTCCTAGAATTATTCTTGGTACGTTGACCTCTTAAAGGTAAACCAGACCTGTGACGAATTCCTCTATAACAACCAATATCCATCAATCTCTTAATGTTCAATTGGGTTTCGGAACGCAACTCTCCTTCGATTACGTAACCAGATACAGCTTCCCTAATACGTCCTATTTCATCATCGTTCCAATCAGAAACCTTTGTATCTTCACTAACCTGGGCTTTACTCAAAATTTCTTGAGCTCTACTTCTTCCAATTCCAAAAATGTAGGTTAAGGCGATAACGCCTCTCTTCTGTTTTGGTATATCAATACCTGCGATTCTTGCCATAATTACCCTTGTCTTTGTTTAAATCTAGGATTCTTTTTGTTGATTACGTACAACCTGCCTTTTCTGCGAACAATCTTGCAGTCGGCACTTCTCTTTTTAACTGATGCTCTTACTTTCATCTTGTATCTTAGTATCTATATGTAATTCTTGCTTTAGTAAGATCGTATGGACTCATTTCCAATTTAACCTTATCGCCAGGTAATAATTTTATATAATGCATACGCATCTTACCTGAAATATGCGCTGTTACTACATGTCCATTCTCCAACTCTACCCTAAACATTGCATTTGACAATGCTTCAATGATAGATCCATCTTGTTCTATTGCTGCCTGTTTAGCCATAAATTATGCTACTTTTCTATTTTTACCGGTTTTCATTAGGCCGTCATAATGTCTATTCAACAGATATGAATTCACCTGTTGCACAGTATCAATAGCCACACCAACCATAATCAATAAAGATGTACCTCCATAAAATAAGGCCCATCCAGCCTGAACATCCATCAACTTTACGACAACGGCCGGCAAAATTGCGAGCAAAGCTAAGAAAATTGATCCAGGTAACGTTATTAATGACATAATCTTATCTAAAAAATCTCCTGTTTCTTTCCCAGGACGTATTCCTGGTATAAAACCACCACTTCTTTTAAGGTCATCTGCCATTTTATTGGTAGGAACCGTAATGGCCGTGTAGAAATAGGTAAAGATGATAATCAACAAGGCAAATAAAATATTATATGCCAAACCAAATATATCACTAAACTGAACTTGCATCCACTGCCCAAATGAAGTATCATCAAACGCGCCACCTATCATTCCGGGAACGAACATAATAGCCTGTGCAAAGATTATAGGCATTACTCCAGATGCATTTAATTTTAATGGAATATACTGTCTTGATCCCATGATGTTTTTCTCATAACCACCAGACGCAGTTCTCCTGGCATACTGAACCGGTATTTGACGAGTAGCCATTACCAATAATATACATGCCAAAATAACAAGGAACCAAATAATAACTTCAATCAGAATAAACATTAGACCGCCATTATTATCAACGGTCCTTGAAATAAATTCCTGAACAAAGGATTGTGGCATGGTTGCAATAATACCGATCATGATCAACAATGAAATACCATTACCAATACCCTTATCTGTAATTTTTTCTCCTAACCACATAGCAAAAACGGTACCTGTAACCAAAATGATTACTGCGGGTATCATAAAATCCAACCCTTTTCCTAAGATAAAAGCACTGTCCCTAACACCAAAGGCTTCCAAACCGTAGAGATAGGCAGGAGCTTGAACTATACAAATACCAATAGTCAACCATCTAGTAATTTGGTTAATAGTTTTACGACCGCTTTCACCCTCTTTTTGAAGTTTTTGAAGATATGGTATAGCAATACCCATTAATTGCACCACAATTGAAGCAGAGATGTAAGGCATAATACCTAATGCAAAAACAGAAGCATTGGCAAAAGCCCCTCCTGTAAATGCGTTTAATAGACCAAAGATACCTTGATCGGTTCCATCGGTCAAACCACCCAACTGCGTAGAATCTATACCTGGAAGAACAATTTGGCAACCAAAACGGTACACCAATAAAAGACCCAAGGTAATAAGTATTCTATTTCTTAGCTCTTCTATCTTCCAAATATTGGATATTGTATCAATAAAATTCTTCATGCTCTCGTTTATGCTTACAAACTTATTGCTTCACCACCAGCTGCTTCAATAGCTGCCTTAGCAGAAGCGGTAAATTTATGTACCGTAATTTTTAGGGGGGATTTCAATTCACCGTTACCTAAAATTTTAACTAAGTCGTTTTTACCTACTACTCCGTTTTCAACCAAAATATCCAAAGAAACCTCTTTTGAAATTACTTTGTTATCAACAAGTTCCTGTAACTTCTCAATATTGATACCTTTATAGTTCTTACGGTTGATATTTGTAAATCCAAATTTAGGAACACGACGTTGCAATGGCATTTGACCACCTTCAAAACCAATTTTCTTAGAATAACCAGATCTTGATTTTGCTCCTTTATGTCCTCTTGCAGCAGTTCCACCTTTTCCTGACCCTTGTCCTCTTCCAAGACGTTTACCGTCCCTATTAACTGAACCTTCTGCAGGCTGTAGATTATGTAAACCCATTATATTCTATCTTTAAGCTCCCTCAACGGAAACTAAATGTTTAACTTTATTTATCATTCCAAGAATGTTGGCCGTATCATCATGTTCTACAACTTGACCAATTCTTTTTAAACCAAGGGCCTCAAGAGTTCTTTTCTGATTTTGAGGTTTCTTGATTCCACTTTTTACCTGTGTAACTTTAATCTTTGCCATAATTCTACTCTTAGCCTTTAAATACTTTTTCTAAAGAAACACCTCTTTGACTTGCTATGGTCTTTGCATCCCTAAGTTGCAATAAAGCGTCAAAAGTTGCTTTTACAACATTGTGTGGATTTGAAGAACCTTGTGATTTGGACAAAACATCATGTACACCAACAGCTTCTAAAACTGATCTCACTGCACCACCGGCAATAACACCCGTACCATGAGAAGCTGGCTGGATGTAAACTCTTGCTCCACCAAATTTACCTTTTTGCTCATGTGGTAATGTACCGTTGTTCAAAGGAATTCTAATCAAGTTCTTTTTACCGTCCTCAATTGCTTTTGCTATTGCAGTTGCAACTTCTTTAGACTTACCTAAACCGTGACCTACAACACCATTTTCGTCACCAACGACAACTATAGCAGAAAAACCAAATGCCCTACCACCTTTAGTTACCTTGGTAACACGTTGGATGCCAACTAATTTATCTTTTAAATCTAAACCGCCAGGTTTAACCGTTTCTACGTTTTTATATTTTTGGAACATACTAGTTTATTAGAATTTTAATCCTGCTTCTCTTGCACCTTCGGCCAAAGACTTAACTCTACCATGATACAAATTTCCACCTCTATCAAAGGCTACCTTATCAAGACCCGCCTTTACAGATTTCTCGGCAATTGTTTTACCAACTAGTGCGGCAATCTCTGTTTTGTTACCTTTTACTTTTGCAATATCCTTATCTCTTGAGGAAGCAGATACTAAAGTAACTCCTTTAACGTCGTCTATAACTTGTGCATAAATCTCGCTATTACTACGGAATACAGATAACCTAGGTCTAGCTGCAGTTCCGGTAGAAACCTTACGGATTCTACGGCGGATTCTATTTTTTCTTTGTGTTTTTGATAATCCCATAATACACTTATATTAAGCTGACTTACCAGCTTTTCTTCTTAATATTTCACCAACAAACTTAATACCTTTTCCTTTGTACGGTTCAGGTCTACGGAATGATCTTATCTTAGCTGCTATATGACCAACCAATTGTTTGTCATGAGAGGTCAATTTAACTATTGGGTTCTTTCCTTTTTCAGAAACAGTTTCGACCTTAACCTCTGGGGCCAAGTCAAATACTATATTATGGGAAAACCCTAGAGCCAAATCTAATTTTTGACCTTGGTTACTAGCCCTGTAACCTACACCTACTAACTCCAATTCTTTGGTCCAACCTTTTGAAACGCCCTCAACCATGTTGAGTATAAGTGACCTATATAAACCGTGTTTTGCTTTATGCTCCTTAGAATCTGAAGGTCTTGTTACCCAAGCCTGACCATCTTCCACTTTAACCGATACACCAGAGAACTCTTGAGTCAACTCTCCTAACTTTCCTTTTACGGAAATGATATTTTCATTGATTTCAATTGTAACTCCTTCTGGAATCGCGATTGGATTATTACCTATTCTAGACATTTTCTAATTCTTTTATCAATTAATAAACGTAGCATAAAACTTCACCACCAACTTTTTCCGCCTTTGCTTGCTTACTTGTCATTACACCATGGGATGTAGAAACAATAGCGATACCCAAACCGTTCAATACACGTGGCAAATCGTCGCTACCCGCATATTTTCTAAGACCCGGCTTACTTATACGCTGTATTTTCTTGATAACAGGCTCTTTTGTAAACTTGTCATATTTCAAAGCAATTTTAATAGTGCCCTGAACCTTGTTCTCTTCAAACTTATAACTTAAAATATATCCTTGATCGAACAATATTTTTGTTATCTCCTTTTTTAAATTAGAAGCAGGAATTTCAACAATTCTATGACCTGCTCTACTTGCGTTTCTAACTCTCGTTAGGTAATCTGCTATAGTATCTGTTACCATGTATATATAATTCGGTGACGGTTTTTAACTTTTACGTTAAACCTGAAACCATTAATAATTCTTTTTTACCAGCTGGCTTTTTTAACACCCGGAATTAAACCGGCATTTGCCATTTCCCTGAACATTACCCTAGAAATTCCAAAAGTTCTCATATAACCCTTAGGTCTTCCGGTAAGCTTACATCTATTGTGCAAACGTACTGGAGAAGCATTTTTAGGAAGTCTTTGCAAACCTTCATAGTCTCCAGCTTCCTTTAGAGCCTTTCTTTTTTCAGCGTAAATTGCTACAGTTCTTTCCCTTTTTCTTTCACGGGCTTTCATTGATTCCTTAGCCATACTAATTCTTTTTAAAAGGTAAACCTAATTCTGTTAATAATGATTTTGCTTCCTTGTCAGTATTTGCAGAGGTCACAAAAGTAATATCCATTCCGTTAATTCTATTGATTTTATCAATATTGATTTCCGGGAAAATAATCTGTTCGGTTATACCCAAGTTATAATTTCCACGACCATCAAAACCAGTAGCCTTGATTCCTTGAAAATCACGTACCCTTGGTAATGCAGATGTTACTAAACGATCTAAGAATTCGTACATACGCTCACCTCTAAGGGTTACCTTTGCACCAATAGGCATACCTTTTCTTAATTTAAAGGCAGCAACATCTTTTTTAGATAATGTAGCAACAGCTTTTTGACCAGTGATCATCGTCATTTCATCAATTGCATGATCAATAAGCTTTTTATCAGCAACGGCAGCACCTATTCCTCTGCTCATTACTATTTTTTCCAACTTAGGAACCTGCATTACATTACTGTAACCAAATTCTTCGGTAAGGGCAGCTATAATTCGCTCCTTATACTCTTTCTTTAATCTTGTAACGTATGCCATAACTAAATTACTTCTTTGGATTTTTTGGAAACCCTAACTTTTTTACCATCCCTCATTTCATAACCTACCCTTGTAGTATCTCCAGATTTACCGTCGATCAAAGCAAGGTTTGAAATATGGATTAAAGCTTCTTTTTTTACAATACCACCCTGAGGGTTCTTTGCACTAGGTTTCTCATGTTTGGAAACCATATTTGCACCTTCTACGATGGCCTTATTTTTTTCAAGATTTACACGCATAACCTTACCTTCGGTACCTTTATGGTCACCAGCGATAATTCTTACGGTGTCTCCTGTTTTTATTTTCAACTTTTTCATCTTGTCCGTTATATTATAATACCTCTGGGGCCAATGATACAATCTTCATAAATTGCTTGTCCCTAAGCTCCCTTGCAACGGGTCCGAAAACACGGGTTCCCCTCATCTCTCCGGCAGGATTCAATAAAACACAAGCGTTATCGTCAAATCTGATATACGACCCATCTGGTCTTCTCACCTCTTTCTTGGTACGCACGACAACAGCAGTTGATACCGCTCCTTTCTTGATACCTCCATTTGGTGTGGCCTCCTTAACGGTAACAACAATTTTATCACCAATGGATGCATATCTTCTTTTGGTACCACCAAGAACACGAATAGTCAATACTTCCTTCGCTCCGGTGTTATCCGCTACCTTTAATCTAGATTCTTGCTGTAACATAACTTATTTAGCTCTTTCTAAGATTTCTACTAATCTCCAACATTTGGTTTTACTCATAGGACGCGTTTCCATGATCTTTACAGTATCACCAATATTGCAATCGTTCTTTTCGTCATGTGCAACATATTTCTTTGTCTTCAAAACGAATTTACCGTACATAGGATGCTTTACTCTTTTCACCTCCGAAATAACAATGGACTTTTCCATCTTATTACTAGTGACAACTCCTACTCTTTCTTTTCTTAAGTTTCTTTTTTCCATAAAGCCGAACCAATTATTGGTTTTCCCTATTAGTTAATTCAGTGGCCAATCTTGCTACCGTTCTCCTTACTTTTCTAATCTGTAATGGATTTTCTAACGGAGTTACAAAATGTGCCATTTTCAATTCTTCATGCTGCTTTCTATACTCGGCCAATTTCTCCGTAAGTCCTTCGACAGACAATTCTTTGATCTCTTGTTTTTTCATTGTTCCTTACGTTTAATTTCCGCCCTCGTAATCTCGAGCTACAATAAATTTTGTTTTAACAGGAAGCTTCTGTGCCGCTAGTCTTAAAGCTTCTTTTGCTACTTCCATAGGAACTCCAGCTACTTCGAACATAATTCTACCCGGTTTTACTACGGCTACAAAATATTCAGGAGCACCTTTACCTTTACCCATACGCACCTCTAGAGGCTTTTTGGTTATAGGCTTGTCTGGAAATATTTTAATCCATAACTGACCTTCCCTTTTCATATATCTTGTTGCAGCAATACGGGCAGCCTCAATTTGGCGTGAAGTCAAGAATGCTGCATCATCAACATTCTTTATACCGAACATACCATTTGAAAGTTGGTGTCCTCTACCAGCAAGGCCTTTCATACGGCCTTTCTGCATTTTACGGAACTTCGTTCTTTTCGGTTGTAACATTACTTTAGTTCTTTAAAAAATTACTTTCTACGACGTTGTTTTCTACCACCTTCTTGTTTACCTCCTTTAGAGGAATCTCCTTTTTGCATTCCTACTAAAGGTGACAACTCTCTTTTACCGTAAACCTCGCCCTTCATGATCCAAACTTTAATTCCAAGTTTACCATATGTGGTCTGGGCTTCTTGTAAAGCATAATCAATATCTGCTCTAAATGTGGATAATGGAATTCTACCATCCTTATATGATTCTGAACGTGCCATTTCCGCTCCGTTCAACCTACCTGAGATTTGAATTTTGATACCTTCGGCATTCATTCTCATTGCAGCTGCAATAGCCATCTTGATTGCTCTTCTAAAGGAAATTCTACTTTCTATTTGACGGGCAACACTTGCCGCAACCAAATTAGCATCCAATTCTGGTCTTTTAATTTCAAAGATGTTGATCTGAACCTCCTTATTGGTGATTTTTTTCAACTCTTCTTTCAGCTTATCAACTTCCTGACCTCCTTTACCGATGATTATTCCAGGACGTGCCGTGGTCACCGTTACAGTAATCAGTTTAAGGGTACGCTCTATAATTACTCTAGAAACACTAGCTTTAGAAAGCCTGGCGTGGATATACTTACGTATTTTATCATCTTCCGCCAATTTATCCCCATAATCGTTTCCACCATACCAGTTAGATTCCCAACCTCTGATGATTCCTAGACGATTTCCTATTGGATTTGTTTTCTGTCCCATTCTAGTTTTCTGTTATATTTT
The DNA here is from genome assembly GCF_030505015.1 of Maribacter confluentis. Classification (NCBI taxonomy): domain Bacteria; kingdom Pseudomonadati; phylum Bacteroidota; class Flavobacteriia; order Flavobacteriales; family Flavobacteriaceae; genus Maribacter; species Maribacter confluentis. The sequence continues at coordinate 3,039,945 of NZ_JAUKUC010000001.1, read as the reverse complement.
TAGACCCTAAAACCAAAGTAACATGGTTTGAACGTTTTCTAATTCTATGTGCCCTACCCTGTGGAGCTGGACGCAATCTCTTTAACATTGCACCGCTATCAACTCTTATCTCGGCAACGACCAAATCAGCATCCTCAAGGTTTGCATCTTCATTTTTAGCCTGCCAGTTGGCCAAAGCGGACAACAACAATTTTTCTAGTTTTCTAGAAGCCTCTTTTGGGTTAAATCTTAATATAGCTAAGGCATTTTCAACTTTAGCACCTCTAATTAAATCAGCAACTAAACGCATCTTTCTAGGTGAAGTTGGACAATTGTTCAACTTCGCGAAAGCTACCTTCTTTTTTTCAGCCTTGATTCTTTCGGCCATTTGTTTTTTACGAACTCCCATAGCTTACTTTTTTCCTTTGTTTTTTGCACCAACGTGACCTCTAAAAGATCTAGTAGGTGAAAATTCCCCAAGTTTATGTCCAACCATGTTTTCAGTCACAAAAACAGGTACAAATTGTTTTCCGTTGTGCACAGCTATTGTCATTCCAACAAAATCTGGAGTGATCATAGATGCCCTTGACCAAGTTTTGATTACCGATTTTTTACCGGATGCTGCACTTTGTTGGATTTTTTTCTCCAAACTATAGTGAACGTATGGTCCTTTTTTTAGTGAACGTGCCATTTCTTTCTACTTTTTTATTTCTTTCTACGTTCTATTATATACTTATTGGTGCTCTTAGTCTTAGAACGGGTTCTAAATCCTTTTGCAGGAATACCGTTTCTAGATCTTGGATGTCCACCTGAAGCTCTACCTTCACCACCACCCATTGGATGATCTACAGGGTTCATAGCTACTGGTCTAGTCCTTGGTCTTCTACCCAACCATCTACTTCTACCGGCCTTACCGGAAACAAGCAATTGATGATCAGAGTTTGAAACCGCCCCAATTGTCGCAAAACAACCAGAAAGAACCAATCTAGTTTCACCAGAAGGCATTTTAACCGTTACAAACTTACCGTCCTTCGCCATTAACTGAGCAAAGGTTCCAGCACTTCTAGCCATAACAGCTCCTTGTCCAGGTCTTAATTCAATACACGAAATGATCGTACCTAAAGGAACTTCACTCAAAGGCATTGCATTTCCAATTTCTGGTGCCACAGAAGCACCCGAAGAAACTTTCTGATCAACCTGTAAACCGTTCTGTGCGATCACATATCGTTTTTCACCATCAGCATACTCTAAAAGAGCAATAAATGCCGTTCTGTTTGGATCGTACTCAATAGATTTTACGGTCGCAAGCACATCTTGCTTATCCCTTTTAAAATCAATTACACGATACCTTCTCTTATGACCTCCACCTTTTTGGCGCATGGTCATCTTTCCTTGACTGTTTCTACCTCCGGACTTTTTTAACGGAGCAAGCAAGCTTTTCTCCGGCTTATCAGCAGTAATGGCGTCAAATCCGTTTACTACTCTAAAACGCTGTCCAGGAGTGATTGGTTTTAATTTTCTAACTGACATTTCTTGTCTTTATAGATTACTGTAAAAATCAATAATATCACCTTCCACAACATCAACTATTGCCTTCTTAACGGCATTTGTTTTACCATGCTGCACCCCAGTTTTTGTATATCTGGATTTTCTGGTGGGTCCGTAATTCATAGTACGCACCTTTTTAACCGAAACACCATAAGTAGCTTCAATTGCATCCTTTATCTGCAATTTATTTGCCTTAGGGTTAACTACGAAACCATAACGATTGTTCAACTCGCTATCAGCAGTCATTTTCTCCGTTATAATTGGTTTTATCAACACACTCATGATATTATTGTTTATTTAAATTCGATTCGATTCCTTCTAGAGAGCTCTCCAACAACACTACACTATTTGCATTAAGTATTTTGTAAGTGCTTAATTCTGAGTTAGTTATAACTTCAGACCCTTTGAAATTACGCGAAGACAAATATACACCTTTATTTGAATCACCCAACACAATCAAAGACTTTTTGTTTTCAATACCTAAAGTCTTTAAAACCTCGACAAAATCCTTAGTTCTAGGTGTATCAAAATCGAAATCCTCGACCACGATTATGGCATTATCCTTTGACTTTAATGTCAAGGCAGATTTTCTTGCCAAACGCTTAAGGTTTTTGTTCAATTTTTGGGTATAATCCTTAGGTCTAGGGCCAAATATTCTACCACCACCTCTAAAGATAGGCGACTTAATACTACCGGCTCTTGCCGTACCTGTACCTTTTTGCTTCTTTATCTTTCTAGTACTACCTGCTATTTCAGCTCTTTCCTTTGCTTTATGCGTACCTTGTCTTTGATGTGCCAAATATTGCTTAACATCCAAATAGACCGCATGCTCATTAGGCTCTATAGCGAAAACATCATCAGAAAGGTTTGCCTTTCTGCCTGTGTCTTTTCCTTTAATATCTAAAACTGCTATTTTCATTACCTCTACCTTTGTATCGTTACATAAGCGTTCTTATGGCCAGGAACACAACCTTTTACTACTAAAAGATTCTTTTCTGGAACTACTTTTAAAACCCTAAGGTTTTGAACCGTAACACGGTCAGACCCCATTCTACCGGCCATTTTCATACCCTTAAATACTCTTGCCGGATATGAAGCGGCACCAATTGAACCAGGAGCTCTAAGTCTATTATGCTGACCATGGGTTGCTTGACCCACACCACCAAAACCATGACGCTTAACTACACCTTGAAATCCTTTACCTTTAGAAGTACCTACAACATCGACAAATTCGCCTTCAACGAAAACATCCACACCAACAGTGTCCCCTAATTTAAACTCACCTTCAAAATCTCGGAATTCAACGACTTTTTTCTTAGGAGAAGCACCTGCCTTTTTAAAATGACCCGATTGAGCCTTATTAGCACGACTTTCTGCCTTGTCATCGAAACCAAGCTGAAGGGCACTATACCCGTCAACCTCTTCGGTTCTGACTTGGGTAACTACACATGGTCCAGCTTGTATAACGGTACATGGAATATTCTTCCCATTCTCGTCAAAAATACTGGTCATGCCTACTTTCTTTCCTATTAACCCAGACATACTTATTTATATTAATTATTACTATTAAATACTATTCAAAAAAATAGGGTCAAAATAATTTAACCCTAAATTATTTTTTTCCGTTTTTCCCTCGCCCGCAGCTTAGGACATGTCACCTATCATAACAAGACAGGTTAATTACTTACACCTTGATCTCTACTTCTACACCACTAGGAAGCTCAAGCTTCATAAGTGCATCAATAGTTTTAGATGAAGAGCTATAGATATCAAGTAATCTTTTATAAGAACTTAACTGAAACTGTTCTCTTGATTTTTTATTTACGTGCGGTGAACGCAATACCGTAAATATCTTTTTATGTGTTGGCAAAGGAATTGGCCCTGTAACAACAGCACCGGTTGTCTTTACCGTCTTTACAATCTTTTCAGCGGATTTATCCACTAAATTGTGATCGTAGGATTTTAGTTTTATTCTAATTTTTTGACTCATGTCCTAAATTTATGCTGTTATTCCTTTTGCTGCTTTTATCACTTCTTCCGATATATTGGAAGGAGTTTCTGCATAGTGTGAAAATTCCATTGTTGAAGTTGCACGACCTGAAGACAATGTTCTCAATGAAGTAACATAACCGAACATTTCAGATAATGGAACAGTACCTTTAACAACTTTAGCACCTGCCCTATCGCTCATATCGCCAATAGTACCTCTTCTTCTATTCAAGTCACCCACGATATCACCCATATTCTCTTCCGGAGTAATAACTTCAAGTTTCATGATAGGCTCCATGATCACAGCACCGGCAGCTTTACCTGCAGCCTTGTAACCCATTTTTGCAGCAAGTTCGAAAGAAAGTGCATCTGAATCCACAGGGTGGAAAGAACCATCTTTAAGAACAACTTTCATGGTATCCATCTCATAACCTGCCAAAGGTCCGTTCTGCATAGCAGCAACAAATCCTTTTTCAACAGCAGGAATAAATTCCTTAGGAATACGTCCTCCTTTAATCTCATCGACAAACTGAAGACCTTCTCCTTCAAAATCCTCATCAGCAGGACCCATTTCAAAAACAATATCACCAAACTTACCACGACCACCAGATTGTTTCTTGTAAACCTCTCTGTGAGACGCTGTTTTAGTCAATGCTTCCTTATATTCTACCTGAGGCTCACCTTGGCTAACCTCAACCTTAAATTCCCTTCTTAGTCGATCAACGATAATATCCAAGTGAAGCTCGCCCATACCGGAAATAATAGTCTGTCCCGAAGCCTCATCTGTCTTAACCTGGAATGTTGGATCTTCTTCAGCCAATTTAGCCAAAGCCATACCCAACTTATCAACATCTGCCTTGGTCTTAGGTTCTACAGCAATACCAATAACCGGCTCTGGGAAGTTCATACTTTCCAAAACGATTGGGTGTTTCTCATCAGACATTGTATCCCCTGTCTTGATATCCTTAAAACCTACCGCTGCACCAATATCACCTGCTTCAATAAAATCGATCGCATTTTGCTTATTGGAGTGCATCTGATATATTCGAGAAATACGCTCTTTCTTACCCGAACGATTGTTTAAAATGTATGAACCAGCATCCAAACGACCAGAATATGTTCTAAAGAATGCCAATCTTCCAACAAATGGATCGGTAGCAATTTTAAATGCCAAGGCTGCAAATGGCTCCTTAACATTTGGTTTACGCTTCTCTACTTGCCCAGTTTCAGGATTTGTTCCTTCAATTGCGTCCTTATCTATAGGAGAAGGTAAATACCTACAAACAGCATCCAATAAAAACTGAACACCTTTATTTTTAAATGAAGAACCACAGATCATAGGAATGATCGCACGATCCATAACAGCAGCTCTTAATGCAGCATGCACTTCTTCTTCGGTAATGGAATCTTCGTCCTCAAAGAACTTCTCCATCAACTCCTCATCATATTCTGCAACAGCTTCAATCAAGGCAGCTCTATACTCCTTAACCTCAGCTTTCATATCTTCAGGTATATCGATAACATCGAAAGTAGAACCAAAGTTGTCATCATGCCAAACAATAGCTCTGTTCTTGGCCAAATCAACTATACCTTTGAAATCAGCTTCATCACCAATAGGCAAAACAATAGGAACTGCATTAGAACCCAACATTTCCTTAACTTGCTTGCAAACCATTAGGAAATTAGATCCCTGACGGTCCATTTTGTTTACAAAACCAATTCTTGGCACCTTGTAATTATCTGCCAATCTCCAGTTTGTTTCGGATTGAGGCTCAACACCATCAACCGCACTGAACAAAAACACCAAACCATCCAAAACACGCAAGGAACGGTTTACCTCAACGGTAAAATCAACGTGTCCCGGTGTATCGATTATATTAAAATGATAATCTTTTGTCTCTTCCAATTCCTTTGCATTCTCCAAAGGAAATTTCCATGTACAAGTTGTAGCCGCAGAAGTAATGGTAATACCTCTTTCCTGTTCTTGCTCCATCCAGTCCATAGTGGCAGCACCATCATGAACCTCTCCAATTTTATGACTTACCCCTGTATAAAAAAGTATACGTTCAGTAGTCGTAGTCTTACCGGCATCAATATGCGCGGCAATTCCAATATTTCTAGTGTATTTTAAATCTCTTGCCATTATATATTAGAATCTAAAGTGAGAGAATGCTTTGTTTGCCTCTGCCATTTTGTGAGTATCGACCCTTTTCTTAACGGCAGCACCTTCTTCTTTGGCCGCAGCTAAAATTTCACCTGCCAATTTTTGGGACATTCCTTTTTCATTGCGCTTTCTTGCATAACTGATCAACCACTTCATAGCGGTAGATATTTTTCTATCCGGTCTAATCTGCATTGGGATCTGGAATGTTGCCCCACCAACCCTTCTACTACGAACCTCAACATGCGGCATAACATTGCTCAATGCATCTTTCCATAATTCCAAAGCTGTTTTCTCATCATCTGTCTTTTTAGCATCAACGATGTCTATTGCATCGTAAAAAACACTAAAAGCAACTGATTTCTTACCATCCCACATCATCATATTGACGAAACGCGTAACCAATTGGTCGTTAAACCTTGGATCCGGTAAAAGTGGTCTTTTCTTTGCCTGTCTTTTTCTCATTACTTCCTTTTAAACAAGTTTAATTACTTCTTAGGTCTCTTAGCACCATATTTTGATCTACGCTGTGTTCTACCGGCCACACCTGCTGTGTCCAATGCCCCACGTACAATATGATACCTTACCCCTGGTAAATCTTTAACTCTTCCGCCTCTTACTAATACTATCGAGTGCTCTTGTAGATTATGTCCTTCACCGGGAATGTAAGCGTTTACTTCTTTACCATTGGTTAACCTTACCCTTGCTACTTTACGCATAGCTGAATTTGGTTTCTTTGGTGTTGTAGTATAAACACGTGTACAAACACCTCTTCTCTGAGGACACGAATCCAAAGCAGCCGATTTACTCTTCTTAGTAATCGTTTCTCTTCCTATTCGTACTAATTGTGATATTGTTGGCATACTATAATATAATGTATAAAAATTACCCCTACTTTAAGGGTCGGCAAATGTAGTGATATTTCAGAATAATTCAAACCCTGAACAAATTATTTTTATATTTTTTTTACTATTTGATTTTCAACCCTTTATTAGTATTAAAATTTATCTGCTCGGTTCGTTAAATTTTTAGATGAAAATTTCTTGATAACTTAATCAAATTCCAACATATTATAACGTCGTATTCTCTATGAAATTAGCATATTCTCAAAATTTAAGGGGTAAAATTATATAACTTAAAATATGCGCGGTGTTTTATCTGTAACTAATAATTTTATGAGTTTCCTTAAAGTTTTATTAAAATTCACTTGCATTATTAACAGTTTATTGTGAAGTTTGCCGCTAGCTAATTCAAATAATTTAAAAATGAGAACAAAACTAAAAGGATTGTTAACGCTACTTTTGGCGTTAGTTGTGCATCTTTCGTTCGCACAGCAAAAAACAGTTTCCGGTACGGTTACTGATCAAGAAGGGCTTCCTTTGCCTGGGGTAAACATTGTAGTCGAGGGCACCACTAACGGTACCCAGACCGATTTCGATGGAAATTATTCCATCAGTGCCTCACAAGGACAAACTTTACTATTTACCTACATTGGACAAAAAGCTGTTCGCCAAACTGTAGGTGCAGGAGACACGGTTAATGTTGCAATGCAGGAAGATGCTCAAGCTCTTGAAGAGGTTGTGGTAACTGCACAAGGTATTAAACGCGAAAAGAAGGCCTTAGGTTACGCCACAAGTTCAGTTGGTCAAGAAGCTTTGGAATCTAGAGCTGAAGGTGACGTTGCGCGTGTACTTGCCGGTAAAGCCGCTGGTGTTAACATTACTTCAGGTGGTGGTATGTCCGGTTCTGCAACGAGTGTGACAATTAGAGGTTTAAGTTCATTTAGTGGAAGTAACCAAGCTTTATTTATTGTAGATGGTGTTCCTTTCAGTAATGACACCAACAGTGGTGGAGATTTCCTTTCTGGAAATACCGGATCATCACGTTTCTTGGATATTGACCCTAACAATATTGCCAACATTGAAGTACTTAAAGGTTTAGCGGCAACTACTTTATATGGTACACTTGGTAAAAATGGTGTAATACTTGTTACGACCAAAGCAGCAGCTAATACGGGTGGTGTTAAAAAGAACGAGATTTCTGTAAATACATCCTACTTTACTAATGAATATGCATCCTTACCAGAATACCAAACTAAATATGGTGGTGGTTTTGATCAAGCATTTGGATGGTTCTTCAGTAACTGGGGACCTAGTTTCGATAGAGAAGGAACAGCTGGATGGGGAGCTCAAGCTGCCATTGATGAAAATGGAACTTTGGAGCATCCTTATTCAACTACAGCAATTGCAGGTACAAGAGAAGCATTCCCTGAATTACAAGGAGCACGTTATGACTGGAGACCTTATGATTCCGTAGAGGAATTTTTTGCTCCTGGCCATGTGACCAATACCTCTGTTAACTTTTCTGGCGGTTCACAAGATGGCAATACAACGTATAATGCCAACTTAGGACATTTAAACGATGTTGGTTTTACACCAGGTAACCAATTAAGACGTATAAATTTTTCTGTTGGTGGGCGTTCAAAATTAAGCAACAAATTCACCATTGCAGGAACTATGAACTATTCAAGAACAGATTATGATACTCCACCCGTATCTGCAAGTAGGGGTAACGGTGGTATTAGTTCCAACTCGGTTTATGGTGCTGTATTATTTACACCAAGAAACGTGGATTTAATGGGTCTGCCATATGAAAACCCTGTAACAGGTGGTAGTGTTTACTATAGAAACGGTAACGACATTATCAATCCACGCTGGGTAACTGAACACATTAAATTCAATCAGTTAACAAATAGATTCTACTTTAACACATCATTGTCTTATGAAATAAATGAGAATCTTGGGACTACATGGAGAACCGGTCTTGATTTCTACAACGAAAGAAACACTCAGTTTTCTGACAAAGGAGGTGTAGAATTTGATTTCGATATTTTTGGATTCTTAAATACATTTGACAACAATAATACTATTTGGGACCATACATTTAGCTTAAACGGTAATTATGATATATCCGATAAGATAGGATTAACTTTTAACGTTGGTGCCAATGCTCGTTCAGATGAATACGACAGACAAGGTGTCGCAAGTTCAGGACAAATAGTATTTGGTGTTAGGAGACATTTCAATTACGAAAATCAATTACCGATTCAATTTTCTAGAAAAAGAAACATTGTTGGTGTCTTTGGAGATGTTAGTATTGATTATGACAACATGTTATTCCTTAACTTAAGTAGTCGTACGGATTGGGTTTCCAACCTAATTACGGAGAACAGAAGTCTTACCTATCCTGGTGCTAGTTTATCCTTCTTACCTACCGCTGCTTTTTCAGGATTAAGATCAGAAGGAGGATTGAATTATCTTAAATTAAGAGCTAGTTACGGAACATCTGCAAACTTCCCAGAAAATTACCCAACGGTAAGTGGTGTTGACCAAAATACACAACAGTCTGGTGGAGCATTTGGACCCGTAACCTTAAACAGTATTAGTTCATTTAAAGCCAATCCTAATTTAAAGCCTGAATTGTTAAAAGAATTTGAAGTAGGTTTTGAAAGTAAATTCTTCAACAATCGTGTCTCATTGGACGCTACTTATTATGATAGAAGAACAGATGACCTTATAGTTACGGAACCGTTATCACCTTCTACAGGATTCCAGTTTACTCAAAGTAACATTGGACAAATCAGTAACAAGGGTTATGAAGCAGATTTAGGAATTGATTTCTTCAGAAATCCTGATGGATTTAGCTGGAAATCTAGTGTAAATTTCTTTGCCAATAAAGAAATTGTTGAAGAGCAAGAACAGGATATCATCATTTATACTGGTAACTCAGCCTTATTCATTGGTGGTAATGCCGCAATTAAAGGTGAGTCTTTAGGTAGTATTGTTGGTACTGCGTTCGCTAGAAATGAAAATGGGGATTTGTTGACAAATGCAGCTGGTAACTATGTAATTACGGAATCTGATCTAGATGGTAATGTTCCAATTATTGGTGATGCCGTACCAGATTACACAATGAACTTTATAAATTCCTTATCCTATAAGAACTGGAGTCTTGGATTTCAAATTAACCATATTAAAGGTGGTGACATCATGTCCAGTACTATAGCAACATTGCTTGGTAGAGGTTTGATCGTTGAAACAGAAGATAGGTTAAACACTTATATCTTACCTGGAGTAAATCAAACTACAGGACAACCTAATGATGTTCAGATCAACAACTCCACGTATTACTTTAGTAATTTGTTGTTCGGACCTGCTGAAGCTAAAATTTATGATGCATCCGTTATTCGTTTGCAAGAAGTTTCTTTAGGGTACTCCTTACCAAAAAGATTTTTGGAAAAAACACCTTTTGGAAGCTTAACATTTACCGTACAAGGATTTAACCTTTGGTATGATGCCTATAATACTCCTGACGGTGCAAATTTTGACCCTAACGTAGCAGGTGTTGGTGTAGGTAATGGTAGAGGATTTGACTTCTTGAATGGTCCAAGTACCAGAAGATATGGTATGAGCGTAAAGATGACCTTTTAAAAATTGCTAAAAACAAGATATATCATGAAAAAAATAATTAAATACATATTGGTGGTATTTATATCAGGTAGTTTTCTAAACTCCTGTGATACCACTGAATTGAATCTTACAGAAAACCCTAATATTCTTACACAGGGAGATCCTAATCTATTACTTAACACCATACAGTTAGGTTATAGAAACAACGTTAGTACATTTAACGCTATTGGCGGTGCATTAACCAGAATCCAATTCATGGGAGGTAGAGATTATTTCAATAACTATCAAGGTGCAACCATGAATGGCATTTGGTCTACAACCTACAGCAACATTTTTGCGAATCTTCAAGAAATTGAAAGAATAAATGCAGATTCGGATATCAATTATGATTTTCACGTTGCACTAGGAAAAATAGCACAAGCACATAGTTTGGTCATATTAGTTGATATGATTGGTAATGCAGCTTATACAGAAGCTTTGAATCCTGTTGAGTTTCCTGCTCCAAAATTAGATGATGGAGAAACAATTTATGCCGTAGCGCTAAGTTTGTTAGATGAAGCACAGGCATTATTGAACACAAATCCTGCTACACAAGGTGCTACGGATTTTTACTATGATGGGGATTCTTCTCAATGGATTAAAGTAATTAATACCATAAAACTAAAAGCTTACAAAACCACTGGTAATGTATCTGCTTTTAATAGTATTATAGCTGGAAACAATTATATCAGCAGTAATGAAGACGACTTGCAGTTTACCTATGGCACCAATCAGTTACAGCCAGACACACGTCATCCTGACTATGCCAATGATTATACTCCAAGTGGTGCAAATTTATATCGTTCAAATTGGACAATGGAAACCATGTTGTTGAAAGATGATCCAAGGATTCGCTACTATTTTTACAGACAAGTTGACGGAACACCAGGTGCACTTGATATAAATGGTGATCCAGTTGATCCAAATGAAGAAACATTGGCTTGTTCATTAGTGGTTCCTCCACAGCATTATATAGATGGTGGATATACGTACTGTAGTGTTGACAATGGATATTGGGGACGATCTCATGGTAATGATGAAGGTACTCCTCCAGATGGATTTACAAGAACTGCTTCTGGTGTATATCCAGCAGGAGGTCGTTTTGACGACAATAGCTTTGGTGAAGTTGGTTTAGGAGTTGGTGGCGGTGGTGCCGGTATAGAACCAATGCTATTAGCTTCATGGGTTGATTTTTGGAGAGCCGAGATGGCTGCTACAGATGCCGAAAGAGGAACATTTATGGAAGCTGGTATGACTAAATCCATTGCTAAAGTTCAAACATTCGGAGCATTGGACGGAACAGCTGACAAATCTTTTGAGCCTACAGCAGATGAAGTTTCTGATTATATTGAAGGGATTGTAGCTGAATACAACGCAGCTACAGGTGACGACAAAGAAAATGTTTTTGCTGAGCAATACTGGATTGCTTTATATGGCGGAGGCGGAGAATCTTGGAACTACTATAGAAAGACAGGATTCCCAACTACTGTTCTTCCTAACTGGGAGCCAGATCCGGGAGCATTCCCAAGAACATTATTACTTCCACAAAACGAGGTAGTTACCAATCCAAATTTAACACAAAGAACGTCGCTAACTACTCAGGTATTCTGGGATACAAATCCAGCTAGCCCTGCATTTCCACCAGCGAATTAATTAATTAAAAAACTTAAAATGATGAAAATAAATTATAAAGTTTTTGCAGCATGTATGCTCACTTCGCTGATGTTCACATCTTGCGATGAAGGAGATGCTGTAGTAGATGATGTTGTAGCCAACACTACGAGAGGAGCAATTTTGAGAACTATAGAGGTTAAATCTGACGAATTACCTATTGGTGTTGATACTGGTGAATTTTCTGTTGATTTAGAAATTCAAAGCGAGGCAGACGGTACGTTGGTTGATGCTTTAGAAGTATATGTAAGCTTTTTGGACGCCGATCCAAGCAATGGTCCTGGCGATGTAGCAGAATCCTTGTTAACAACTATTCCTTCTTCTGAATTTGGAGTTGGCGATAGAGGATTACCTACATATAGTTTTTCCGCTACATTAGGAGAACTTCTTGGAGTAACCGGTATTACTGCAAGTGATATAGATGGAAGTGACCAATTTAGAATTAGGTTTGCTTTAATATTAAATGATGGAAGATCCTTTTCATTCGCACAGAATTCCGGTACGTTGACAGGATCGTATTTTTCCTCTCCATTTTTATATTCTGCTACAGTTGTTTGTCCTCCAAAAGCACCAACACCTGGTGTATGGACCATTAACATGACAGATTCTTATGGTGACGGTTGGCAAACATCCACAGGTTTAGGTGGTGATGGTATTACCGTAACCCTAGACGACGGAACAGTATTAGAGGTAGGACTTTGTTCTCCATATGCAGGAGCGGCCGGAACGTTCCTTGGAGGAACTGATTGTGTTCCAAACGATGGATCAGCAGGTGTAGGAACAATTACAATACCTGAAGGTACTTTAACCGCAGATTGGTATTTCCCTGGAGATGAATATGGCGAAATAGGATTTGAAATCGTTACACCTAACGGAAACATTGTTGGTGGCTATCAAAGTGCTGATGCAGGTCCTATTACAATAGATTTTTGTAAGGATTAATATTGGTAAATTAATATTACCGTTATGATAAAAAGCCACCTCTATATTGGGGTGGCTTTATTTTTAAAATTTATTTTCAAAATAACTTTTCAATTAAAATAGATTGTTACCCACCTTAAAATTTACAACCAATTTGAAGTAATGAGTATACAAGAGCTTTAAATTATTTAAGTAGGAATATCCTATGTACAATTAATAAATCTTACCTTAAGTACTAAAATTCTTGATTTTGAGAAAAAAACAAATAAACTATTGTCTCCTAATTTGCTTAAGCTTAATATATGGAGTGTACTCCTGCACTAACGCAGATGAAATAGCTTTTGACATAAACAACCCTACATTACCAGAAGTTGAGGAGGATTTAAACATAGATGAAGATTTCATACCAATCGGAACTGTTGAAATTTTTAATGAAACTAAAATTGACTCTAACTACATATTAGTAAATGATGCAAGTGCCAACCGGGTTTATATCATGAATAAGAAAGCTAAACTTCTCCATGAATGGAATCTGACAAATAATATTGGAAATGATGTTTTTTTAATGACCAATGGAAAATTGCTGGCTTCACTTGAATCAGACGAACCAAAAATACCATTAGGAGGTAAAGGAGGTAAAATTCAAATCATTGAACCAGATAACACTCCATCTTGGGAATATATCTATTCAACAGAAAATGGCGAAACACATCATGATGTAGAAATGCTGCCCAATGGCAATATCATAGCCATGGTTTGGTCAATTATGGATTCGTTACAGGCAAAAGAAGAGGGCTTTATGCTTTCAGAAAATATATATCCAGAATCAATTATAGAAATTAACCCTACCTCTAGCTCTATTGTTTGGGAGTGGCATTCAATGGATCACCTAGTACAAGAATTTGATGATTCAAAGAATAATTACGGTATTATAAATCAAAATCCTCATTTAATAGATATTAATTATAGCACACAAGAATCATTATTGCCAGAAGTTAAAGGAGATATAATGCACGCTAATGCCATAGCATATGACGAAAATAAAGATGTTATTTATTTAAGTGTAAATTCATTTTCAGAAGTGTGGGTAATAGATCATAGCACTTCTACTGATGAAGCTTCCGGTCATAAAGGTGGAAATTACAATAAAGGTGGAGATTTAATTTATCGTTTTGGTAATCCAGAAGCATACGGTAATACGGAAGGCACTAGGCTTTTTCAAAATAATCATTTTCCTAACTTGCTCAAAGGTGAACACTTGGGTAAACTTTTGATATTTTCTAATGGTAATGATATCAAACAATCAACAGTTTACGAACTACAATTACCGGAAAATTTCAATTTAGAAGCTAATACTGACAATGAACCAACCATTACTTGGAGTTTTACAGACCCGAATTTATATTCAGGGAAAGTATCGGGTGCCGTATTACTTGAAAATGGCAATATTCTAATTACCGAAGGTGATTTTGGTTTTTGGGAAGTAACCAGGGAGCAAGAGGTTGTCTGGAAATATAGCGCACCAGGTTTTTATTGGAGAGGCTACCCCTACTTACAGCAAGCCCCCGAGATAAAACTATTAGGTTTATAGAACCCATAATTAATAGCACAAAATTACAGTTTACAATTATACGTAATATCTAATATTACCCATCAACGATAATTCATGAAAAAAATAATATACATATTCTTTATCTTAATTATCTCTTGTAATTCAGAAAAAGAATCTACCCCATCCACAAAAAACGTGGACAAAAAAACTATTAAACAAGAAAAATCACCAATTTTTGAAAAAATCCCGAGCAGCCAAAGTAAATTAAACTTCTCCAATAACATCACCGAAAACCTAGAAACACTAGAAAATCTTTTTAGTTTCGATTACTTTTATAACGGTGCCGGTGTAGGTGTAGAAGATTTAAACAATGATGGATTGCTTGATGTCTTTTTCTGCGGTAACCAAGTCCCCAACAAACTTTTTTTGAACAAAGGCAATCTTGAATTCAAGGATATTTCCGCTTCTTCCGGAATCAATGACACAAAACACTGGAGCAATGGTATCACATTCGTAGACATTAATAATGATGGCTATAAAGATATTTATATATCACAGGGAGGTCCAAATGAACGAGTAAACAGGAAAAATGTTTTACTCATCAACAATAAAGACTTGACATTTACAGATAAAGCAGAAGATTATGGTTTAGCTGATATGGGCATATCCACACAAACAGCATTTTTTGATTTTGACCAAGATGGTGATTTGGATTGTATTGTCATGAACGAAAATGAAATTTATGGTGTTGATCCCGTAAATTTTTATAAGCTCATAAATAAGAACGATGAAATAAAATATTTTAATAGTTCTCATTTATATGAAAATGACAACGGAAAATTTGTTGACATAACCCAAAGCGCAGGAATAGAAAATCCCATATTTGGATTAGGACTTTGCATAAGTGATATAAACAAAGACGGTTGGCTAGATATGTATTTGACTAGTGATTACTATATACCGGATGCCTTGTACATAAACCAACATGATGGTACTTTTAAAGAATCCATAAAAGAATATACTCAGCATATATCCTATTATGGTATGGGCATAGATATTGCAGATATCAACGCTGATTCCAAACAAGATATTTTTACATTGGATATGTCATCCAGCGATCACATAAGGTCAAAAACGTTAATGGCCTCCATGAATCCACAAAGGTTCAATTATCTGGTGAATACAGCTGGTTTTCATTACCAATATATGTTTAATTCATTACAGCTAAACTTAGGCAATAATAAGTATAATAATATAGCACAATTGACAGAGACTGCCAATACAGATTGGAGCTGGTCCGTATTAATGTCAGATTTTGACAATGATCAGGATAATGATATCTATATAAGTAACGGATATAGAAAATATGCACTGGATAATGATTTGCAAAACAAGGTATACGCTGCTAAAAGAAAATATGGCGGAAACGTACCATATGAAATAAAGGAGCAACTTTATGCCTCTATGCCTTCCGAAAAACTCTCCAATATTCTTTATACAAATGAAGGCAATCTATCCTTTACAGAAGAGGCGGATCAATGGGGCCTAAATGACTATTCTTTCAGTAATGGAGTTGCTCAAGCCGATTTGGATAATGATGGTGATTTAGATTTGATTGTCAATAATATGGATGAAGAGGCATTTCTTTACAAAAACACAACTATAGAAAAGGGTAAAGGAAATTATTTAAAAATAATCCCCATAGGTGATACTTCGGAGCCTTTTTGTAAGGTAGAGATCAGATATAATGGCAAGGCACAGTTTGCAGAATTAAAAAGGGTTAGAGGATACATGTCTTCACAGGAAAATGGCATACATTTTGGACTTGGAGACAATACTCAAATAGACACCTTATCTATCACTTGGTTGAATGGAAAAAGGGAAACACTTTATAATATTGATGCAAATAGTACAGTACAATTGGATATTAACAATGCAACAGAGAAATCCGTTAATGAATTAAGTACTCCTCCCATTTTTAATGAGTTAAAATCAAAAACTTTAGGTCTTGATTACACCCACATTGAAAATGAATATGATGATTTTGCATCAGAAATATTACTTCCCTATAAACAATCCACTTTTGGACCATTCGTATCTCTAGGAGATTTAAATGCGGATGGTTTAACCGATATATTTATTGGCGGTTCATCCAATCAACCGGCTTGCATTTACTATCAGACAAATAGAGGGTATAGAAAGAGTGTTCCTTTAATATTTCAGAAAGATAAATCATTTGAAGATATGGAGTCCATAATCTTTGACATGGATAATGATAATGATCTTGATATTTATGTAGTAAGTGGTGGTAATGAGTTCCAAGAAAATTCATCTTTATATCAAGATAGAATTTACTTGAACAATGGCAAAGGTGAGTTTACAAAATCTAAAGACCCTGCATTGGTAGCCTTTGCTAAAAACGGTAAGAGCGTAGAGATTATTGATTATGATAAAGATGGGGATATGGATATATTGGTTGGCAACAGGTCTATACCCAAAAAATACCCACAGCATTCCTCTTCCACATTATATGAAAACATAGATGGGGTACTAAAAGATGTCACCAAGGATATTGCTCCCCAGCTAGAGGATTTTGGAATTATAAACAGTATAATCAGTACCGACTATAACAATGATGGTTGGCAAGACTTTATAGCAGTTGGGGAATGGACGGGTATTGGTTTTTTTAGAAACGAAAACGGAACTTTTACTTTAGATAAAATAAGCCCGTTATTAGAACAAGGTTGGTGGTTTTCCATTCAAGAAACTGATATTAATAACGATGGCTTAAAAGATTATGTTGTAGGCAATGTTGGACTTAACTTAAAATTTAAGGCAAATACTAAAAAACCATTTAAAATATACTCCAACGATTTTGATAATAATGGCACCAATGATGTTGTTTTGAGCAAAGAATATAAAGGTAAATATGTCCCCGTGCGTGGTAGGGAATGTTCTTCTCAACAAATGCCATTTATCAAAAATAAATTTAAAAGCTATTCTTCTTTCGCGAATGCATCATTAGAGGATATTTATGGAGAAAACCTAGAAAATTCCTATTCAAAAGAAGTTACAAATTTTCAATCACTATTACTTATTAACCAAGGAGAAGGAAAATTCCAAACAACCGCATTACCAATTGAAGCACAACAATTTCCCATACTCAGCAGCGTATTCATAGATTTGAACAATGATGGCTTTGAAGATTGTATCGTAGCTGGTAATATTTTTGAAACCGAAGTAGAAACCCCTAGACTAGATGCTATATCCGGACTGGTGCTCATATCCAATCAAAAAGATGGGTATGACCCAATGCCCTATGAAGAGGCAGGCCTGTATTTTACTGACAATTTAAAGGATATGATTATTACTGAATATGAAAATAAACCACTTATAATTTGCACAAATAATAATAATGAGATGTATACATACAATTTCACACCAAATTAACTTTTAAAACCCTGTCTATTAACATAATTTTATTATGTTTAGGCTAAAGATATTATTATGAGAAAATTATTTTGCCTGTTCTTATTCGTTGGAACGTTAACTTCAGGATTTGGTCAATATGCTGGTCAAGCTTCTACAAATATGTCCGCTGGTGGTGGCGAAGGTGCATCAGGAGCCATATATGATTTAATGGGGCCTATTAGCGAACGGAATAAAAAGAATGAAAATATGTATTCTGATTATCAGGGTTCGCCGTATATCACCGATACTTTTTTGCCAACCACAATGTATTATGGTGATGAAAATATGGGCAATATTTTTTATAGATATAATGCCTTGAATGAAGAAATTGAAATTAAGAAAGCTAATATTGAGGAAGCAACCATTCAAAGTCTTGCCAGGGATAAGAAAATTAGTATTATCACCGGTGGTAAAAAAATGAGCTTCAAAACCTTTACTACATCTAAGAAAAAAACCTTAAACGGTTACCTTACCACGATTATAGATGGTAAAACTTATGATTTGTACAAAAGAAATTACGTAAAATTCACAGAAGGGAAACCTGCTCCTAATTCTTTTGTGAAGGCGGTACCAAGTAGATTTACACAATTTACAGAGTATTATTTTCAAAAAGAGGGTGTAAACCGAATGGATGAAATCAAATTAAAAAACAGCCATTTAATAAAACTTATGGACGGCAATGAAAAGTCTGAATTGAAACAATACTTAAAAGAAAATGAATTGAATATTAAAAATGAAGCGGATTTGATCAAGGTTTTTGATTACTTGAACAGTTAAGCATATTTAATAGTAAGATTTACGACCGCCCAACAATAGTTGGGCGGTTTTTTATTTACTTTTGCCCCATGGTAAAGACTACGCAAATTTATGGCTTAAGAGCCATTATAGAGGCCGTTAATTCAAACGAGGAGATAGACAAGGTATTTCTCCAAAAAGGCTTAAAGGGTGAGCTTATGAAGGAATTGGAAAGCCTTTTGCGAAGAAATGAAATCAATATGGTCTACGTGCCGGTAGAAAAATTAAACCGGTTGACCAAAAATAACCATCAAGGTGCAGTGGCCAACATCTCCCCTATTTCGTTCTTTACTTTAGAGGAATTAGTGGAAAAGGCCGATCAAAAGGATGGTCCGTCCCTATTTTTATTATTGGACCAACTTTCTGATGTACGTAATTTTGGCGCTATAATACGAACTGCGGAATGTACAGGTGTAGACGGTATTATCGTACAGAAAAAAGGAGCTGCACCAGTAACGGCAGATACTATAAAAACATCTGCAGGCGCAGCGTATAAAGTACCTATTGCAAAAGTTGACCATTTAAAGGATGCTGTTTTCTATTTGCAGGCTTGTGGAATTAAAATTGTCTCCGCAACGGAAAAGACCAAGGAATCCGTCTACGACATTTCCTTTAAGGAGTCCATTGCCATTGTAATGGGTGCAGAAGACCGTGGTATTTCCCCCTCTATATTGAAAGCGTCAGATTATTGTGCAAAATTACCTTTACTTGGAGAAATTGAATCCTTAAACGTTTCGGTGGCCTGTGCAGTATTTCTATATGAAGCAGTACGGCAAAGGCTCTAACGACCCACCTAACTTATTGGTATCATTCGTCTTTTTTAGAAGGATTAAAATGATATTGAACAATTGTATCATCGCCTAAGGATTCCTCTTTTTCCATATACTCAATGAAATTGCCGTTCTCATCAAAATGTTTTAAAAAATTATCGTCATCTTCATTATAATCTTCACTTTCCCAATCATACTTATGTTGTACGGGAATTTTCACTTTAAAGATAACGGCCAATAACAGACCTGTTATGAATCCCGCTAAATGGCCTTCCCAAGAAATACCTTCTTTGACCGGAAAAATATACCATAACAAACTTCCATATATGAAAACAACGATTAAGGAAAGGGCTATTAATCTAAAATAAGCGCTAAAAACCCCTTTAAAAAAAATAAAACTGGCCAAAACATAAATAAGTCCGCTTGCGCCGATATGATAGGAGGTCCTACCGATACACCAAGTCAAAAAACCAGATAACAAAACTCCATAAAGTAGCATTCGCCAAGCTAAATCCCTATAGAAATAGAATAAGGCCATCAACAATATTCCCAATGGAATGGTATTGTTATATAAATGTTCTAATGAACCATGAATAATAGGGCTGAACAATACCCCTTTAAGTCCTGATAACGTTCTTGGCATTATTCCGTATTCATTTAGATTAATGCCCATTTGAAGTTCTACCCAATACACAAGCCAAATCAAAATCATACCCATTAAGGGTACGATTACATTGGTCTTAGAGAATTTAAAATGTCCTGAATCTGACATAGTCCTGAATTTTCTTGAAAAACGCAATTATGTATCCAATTTAAACAAACTGGTCAAATTGTCATTATTTTTTAAAATCAAGGATTGGTACATTAGAATTATCCAATCTTTTAAGTTTATCATACTTTTGTATTATGAACGAACCTTTAGCTGAACGCGTACGTCCAAAAACATTGGACGAATATATTAGCCAACATCATTTGGTAGGTGAACAAGGCTCGCTTACCCATCAAATAAAAAAAGGAATTATTCCTTCACTTATTTTATGGGGGCCACCAGGAACGGGCAAAACAACGCTCGCCAACATCATTGCACAAGAAAGCCAAAGACCATTTTATATCCTAAGTGCTATTAATAGTGGCGTAAAGGACATTAGGGAAGTTATTGAAAAAGCAAAACAGGCGGGTGGCCTATTTACCGCTAAAAATCCCATTTTATTTATAGATGAGATACATAGGTTCAGCAAATCACAACAAGATTCTTTATTGGGTGCCGTTGAGAAAGGTTGGGTCACCTTAATTGGAGCAACTACCGAAAATCCTAGTTTTGAGGTAATTCCTGCGCTATTGTCCCGTTGTCAAGTCTATATTTTAAATGCCTTTGGTAAGGATGATTTAGAAAACCTGATCAGAAGGGCCATGGACAAGGATAGTTTCTTAAAGTCTAAGCAAATAGAACTAAAGGAAACGGAGGCGTTACTAAGACTATCCGGAGGTGATGGCAGAAAATTACTTAATATTTTTGAACTTGTCGTAAATTCGGAAGATAGCGATGCCATTGTCATTACGGATGAACTAGTACTTTCAAAAGTCCAAAAAAATACTGTGCTCTATGACAAAACAGGAGAACAACATTATGACATAATCTCGGCATTTATAAAATCTATACGCGGTAGTGATCCAAATGGTGCCGTATATTGGTTGGCCAGAATGATAGAAGGCGGTGAGGACGTTAAGTTTATAGCCCGTAGAATGCTTATTTCCGCTTCTGAAGATATTGGGTTGGCAAATCCTACAGCATTGGTAATAGCCAATACCACATTCCAGGCCGTTTCTGCCATTGGGTATCCGGAAGCACGAATTGTATTGAGCCAATGCGCAATCTATTTAGCCACCTCAGCGAAAAGCAACGCCAGTTATATGGCCATTGGCAAAGCACAACAAACGGTAAAGCAAACCGGTAATTTATCAGTACCGTTACCATTGCGCAATGCCCCTACTAAACTAATGAAAGATTTAGGTTACGGGCAGGAATACAAGTATGCCCATGACTATCAAAATAATTTTGTAGAATCGGAGTTTTTACCTGATGAGCTAATGGGTACTACGTTTTACAAGCCAGGAAATAACCAAAGGGAAAAAGCTTTGAGTGATTTCCTAAAGAATAGATGGACGGATAAATATGAGTTTTAAAACTTGATTTCCAGTTCTTCTTGAATTAAAGTATTGTTATCATAATACTCAAAAATCCATTTGCCGTCTTTTTGGTATACCATTCCGTTTTTATCATCGGTTTTGGCCATAAACACATTATCGGCAGAACTTTTTAACAATTGCATTCTAATCTTTGGTGTACTATCTACCAACTGATATCCATTCTCAGTAGTTTGGGCGTATAATATATCCTTAATTTTAGATAGGTTAGGCTGTAATTTTTTAAATGCCGGCTTTTCTTTTTCTACCTTGGTAATGGTAGAGGTCACCGGTTCATTGTTCTTATAAAGTTGGGTATCTTCCGTAGCCTCTTCCTTGACCGTTACGGATTTTACAGGTTCTTTAGCTTTAACAATCTCCTGCGTTTTTTTGGCTACCTCAACATCTTTGGTATTAGGTTCCTGAACTGTTTTAACATCGTTCTTAAAACTTACTGTTATACTTTCATTATTTACATCCTCACCGGTATAAGTATAGTCCACACCATTGAAAGAACGCATAGCTTCCCGTATTGCTTCAAAGTAAGATGTTTTATATTCCTTTTCCTTACTCATGCCCTGCATTGTTTTATAGACTTCTACCCCATTACAATCTGTTAGTGATACCATTACTTTGGTGGTAAACATAGAACTATCGTCAAGCAAATCTGCCATCAGTCCTAAACATCTATTCGCTCTTAAATCCAAAGGCAAAGCATCATCATAAACGACATTAAATCCTTTTCCGTTAAATAGATATTTAACCAATGTACTTGTTTGGTATTCGTTTACCTTCTTAAAAGCTTCAAATTTTTTGGGTACAACGACATATTTATAGTCGTTCAAGCTAGTTTGAGCGTAAGCAGATAAACCTAGACATGTAAATAGTAGCGCAAAAATTGTTTTCAAAATGTATTGGATTTTTAATTCATGGTAAGATATGAAAAAAGCGTGCCAAAAAAATAATTTAAAGAAAGAAGACCTCTTACTTTTTAGCTCCCCATGATATAATATTCATACCAAATTGAAATGAGGCATAATGGCTTGCAGCTAAATTCCGATAGGAAAGTAAATTATCTGCCATAGCATATAAATTAACGGGGCCTGCCTGAATGTTCAACCCCAAACCAACATTGGTATAGGTGAATTTATCTGCTGTATAAGTTGCCTTTAAAGCTATACTATTACCAATTCTACGCGTATAGAACCCGGTTAATGCAACTTGTGGGCCTCGTGGTCTATTGATCATATAAATTTGCGCCCCTATAGAATTTCGGTATGCCATACGCAACTCACCTCCACCTGAGGAGCCTACGGTACAATTACAATCTAACCGCCCACCGGTACTACCAACTGGTTCACCGAAATCATTACGTATTGATCCGTACAATTTTGTGGGCCTAAAACTAATGTAACTTTTGGTATCTGTATTAAAAGGTATTGCAGCTTCTATCTCATCTACCAAATTCTGCCAGAAATCCGTATTCAGGTTGGCAAAATCTTCCAGAATATCTATCTGTATACCTTCTACGGTGGCCCTACCTTCCAAACTGTACGTTTTAGCGCTGTTGGAATGGTGCATAAAACCTAAATCCAAAATACTACCTGTTAGTGTGGTCCTTTCGGATAGGTGATAGGTAAACCCTACATCCAGTCCAAGACCTAAATCACCTCCTAGAAATGCCCTTTTAATAAACTCACTACTTACGGCATCATCATCGGCAGCTTGATCAAAAGCTTCTATTCCAGATGTGCGCAACATTAAATCCGCACTTAACGTTGTTGCAATTCTATTATTCTGTCCAATGGTGTTCCTAAAATATCCTTTGTTTGTAGAAGTTCTATAATCTACAATACCAGAATATAACTTTGCCCTGACCCCTAAAGTCAAATTCCTGTCCATTCGTTTATTGATGCCAAAATGCATGACATTGACCATTGATCCTCTAGATTTTAAATCGCTTAAATCATATTCTCTATCCAATTGGTCCGCATTACCGTCAAAAAGCAAGCTGGCATAATCCTGTGGCCAATATGTAATATTGTCAAGCTCCAAGTAGCCCCCAAAAGAATAAAAGATTGTAGGGTCAGCAGATTTAAATCCGCCATTAATATATTCCAGTTGAATCGTTGAACTAAATTCATCTTTAGGAGTCAGCACATTTAAGGCCCTTTCCCTTATTTTTAAATTGATATCCAAACCATCATCGGCAAAAATATCGTTTACCGAGATATTGTTGGAGCCTGCATATCCTGATATACCAGACAAAAATGGAATTCCTGCAAACCATTTAAAATCAGTTTCCATACCCGGGTTCAGATTCAACGACTGCGGTATTTCATTGAAATCATAAAGAATCTGTTTGTTCTGGGCACGTGCTCCCAAGGTAAACATGATGAAGATTATGGACAATAAACGGGATAAACTCATCTTACCTCTAACGTAAATTTTGCGCTGGAACGTAGAATAATTGCCGGATCCGGCAAGCTTGATGCACTAGTGTTGTCGCCAAGATTAGTAGCGTTCAATCTTATTTTTGAAGTATTTCTTATAATTTCAAGGTTTTTACCCGTTGGTCCATAGGCTACATCCCTAATTAAGGTGGATGTAGGTGCTGCATCGGTTCTGAAAATTTCGGTATCAAGTATATTTTCGTTCTCGTCCAAAAACTCAAGAATAATTTCAATAGGTTTACTAGTAGTATTTTCAAGCTCATAGGTCAAAACCCCAGATAGCACCCTGTTTGCAAAAAATGGTTCTGCAAAGGCATCAAAATTAAAATCCTGTGAAAAAAAACTAACTCCTTTAATACGGTTAATGATACTCTCTTGGGCCTTTACATAAAAAACACTGGTCTCATAAGTTGGCGTAATCTCCAGATCGTCTATTTGGTTAAAATCCTGCTTGTCCGTACATGAGAACATCAATGCAAGAGCAAAGAATACCATTATTAAGTTACAAACCCCTTTCATTATCTTTAGAATTATTGGCAAAGAGGCTGACACCTCTTATATTAGTAACTCTATAAAATGGATTTTATTTCTTGTAGATTGTAAATTATAGGAGCTTCATCATGTCTATCTTCGCGGTGCGCATTAAAATGCACCGCATGTAGTCCAACCGCTTTTGCCCCTAGGATATCCGCTTCTAGATTATCGCCTATCATTAAGGATTTATCCGGTGCTACCCCTGCCCTATGCAAGGCCAGGTTAAAAATTATTGGATTAGGTTTTTTTACCCCTGCCATTTCTGAATCTATAATGTGCTCAAAATAACCATGAATACCGGCGCCCATTAATTTTTTTTCCTGTATTTCCTGAAAACCATTGGTAATGATATGCAACCTATATTTAGGTTTTAGGTAATCCAAAATTTCTATAGTATTAGGGAACAGATGGTTAAAAGATGATAAATGGGCAATATATTCTTGGGACAATACATGTATGACCTCATCAGATATGCTATAGGAAAGGGTATCAAAAACCGTTTTTAGCCGTTGATATCGCAATTCTGATTTGGTAATCCTTTCTTCCCTGTACATTTTCCAAAACCTTAAATTGGAAGGCACATAAACTTCCAAAAATTGGGACAGATCAACATTAATGTGTTGTTCAATAAAAATTTTTTGAAATGTATAGGCGGAATTCCTATCAAAATCCCAAAGGGTATGATCCAGGTCAAAAAAAATATCGGTCACCTTATTCTTGAACATATTGTTCTTTTATGATTTCTTCGTAGAGCCTCAACCAGTTTCTTTCATCCTTGTTACCCAATAATTCATTGGTAAACATGGCGATTAACGTACCTTGTACATCCTTTACATCTTTCTGTATTCTTTGAATTTGCTGTAGTACTCCATTGTCTTTTTTTATTTTTGACAAGGCATAATCATGAATAGCAAAGGGGTGCACTTTTATAGGTTGTTTTACCTCTAAAGGAATATCATAAAATTGAAAGGGTGAACATGTACCTGCACGGAAACCCAGCTCAAAAGTATAGCCCATGGTATAGTCATCCGTAAATTCTGCCGCGATCAAGTTTCTATAGGTTTCGGGTACATCTACCCTATTATAGCGCATTTTAGAATTATTGACCGGCCTATTGATGACCTCCTCTAAATTAGATTTTTCCTTTTTCAATAGTTCTAGGTTAGAAAAAGAACTATAGGAGGCAGCCAGGGAGACAGGAACATAATCTGCAACATATTTAATGAGCGATTTGAATTTTATGCTATTGGTTGATACATTCTTGTCATATTTGGAATAATCCGCGAACTGAAAAAAGAAATTACATTTTACACCGTATTTTTTATGCATGGCGATCAAAGCCGCAAAATTATCATAGGGGTCCTTTAGTCTATTGAAACGAACGGCCACACGTTCATAGACCCGCTTGAATTTTAAGGTTCCCAAATCCATGATCAAGCCAGCCAAACCACGGGCAATTCCCCTATTGGCGTAGCAATGTGATGTGGCTACATCTATAACGGATATATAATCATAAGACCTGTTCCTATATTCAAGGTCATCAAAACGTTCCTTAAGAGCATCCAATAGTTTATAGGCCCATAAATCTACTACAGGTTTTTGCAAAAAGTCATTTTGGTAAGCAATACTATCCTTTGGTGAAAATCTACCATGAATATCCTTAACGTGGGGCAGATATTCCTCATATCTGGCCAGTAGAAAAAAGCTTGCCGCAAAAATATCAAAAGGAATGTTACTACGCTCCCCATTGGAAAAGAAGCACGGTATACCTTCCCAATCCCCCACACTTATCTGCACATCATTTATGCCCTGTTCAAATAACAATTCATTACTACGAATAAAAAACTCATTTTGCAGAGGTTGTTTGGTATATGTAATCTTTGGGCCCGTATGCTTTATAAATTCTTCTACTTTGGTGGTAAATTCAAGTTCTATACCCAACATATTCACAAAGATATGCCTCATGATATAGGTAAGTCGGGGTGTTATCTTATGGGTATAGATCAATAACATTTAAAGCAATTTTTCATCTGCAAAGCTAAAATAACTTTTCTGGGTAATGATCAAATGATCCAAGACCTTTACATCCAAAGTTTCACTTGCCAATTTTATTTTTTGGGTAATTTGCTTATCTGCCCCACTGGGCCGCAATGTACCTGATGGATGGTTATGGGCCAAAATAATTGCAACGGCACCCAGTTCCAAAGCTTGTTTCATTACTAGGCGTACATCTACCAAGGTCCCGGTTATACCACCTTTGCTCATTTGGGCCTTGTGTAAAACTTTATTGCTGTTATTTAGGAACAGAATCCAGAATTCCTCATGCTCCAACTCTCCCATTATGGGCTGTAACAAATGATATACGTCTTGGCTGCTTCCTATTTTATCGACTTTCAAAGAATCTTCTCCCCTGCGCCTTCTTCCCATTTCCAATGCGGCAGCAATGGTTACGGCCTTTGCTTCTCCAATACCTTTGAATTCCATTAACTGCTTTATGGTGAGCCTACCGAGTTCATTGAGATTATTGCCTACCGATGCCAAGATACGTTTAGAAAGTTCAACAGCACTTTCTGACCTACTGCCAGAACCTATTAAAATAGCGATCAACTCTGCATCGGACAATACGGAACGCCCCTTCTGCACCAGTTTTTCACGTGGTTTATCATCATCGGACCAATTTTTAATGGAAAAGGAAGTAGATTTATCCGGCATAGGCTAAAGATACAGAACTAATTATTTTATCCTAAATTTAAACATCAATTAAAGAAGCAACCATGAAATCACTTTTAAGCGAAGATGGCTACAAAGACATTAAGTCCCGATTGAACAACCTAAAGGAGGATACTGATCGGCAATGGGGTAAAATGTCCGTTGCACAAATGTGCTGGCATTGTCAATATCCGTTAAAACTGGCCGTAGAAAACCGTCCCAACACCTCTAAAGGTAATTGGTTCGTAAAAACCTTTTTTAAAAAATCATTGTACAATGACAAACCTTGGCGAAAAGGTCTGCCTACCGCACCACAGTTAAAAGCCAAAGAGGAGAAAAATTTTGATGAAGAATATAGAATACTACATCAATTAATAGATGATTTTCACGCAACCAAAAGTCGAGATAGATGGTATCCACATCCTGCATTCGGAGAATTTACAAAGGAACAATGGGGACAGTTGGAGTATAAGCACCTAGACCACCATTTAAAACAATTTGGTTTATAGTAATAGTTCGTTGGGTCGTGATTGCTGAAAAACTAAAATAAGTTATCGGCAAGCTTAATAATTCCCGATTTTCATTAGTACTGAATTTAATATTTCAAACAAGTTCAGTCTTATGCTTTAAAATATTCAGCACACCCTAAACCATTAAATCCTGTAATCTTTCTAAATCAAAACCACCATAATTGCCGGAGCTCATTAACAGTAAGGTTGTATTTTTATACGAACCGGTCTCCAAAAACTTATGGAATGATTTGGCATCGGTAAATATTCTTAAATCATTACGTTGAAAGGCTTCCATTATTTGTTCCGGGGTAACCGCTTTTAATTTTTTAATGGCCACGGATTCCGGTAAAAAGAAAATTACGGCTTCATCTGCGTAATCTAGGGCACCTTTGTATTCCTTTAAAAATTCCGGATTAAAGCTGCTATAAGTATGTAGTTCCAAGCATGCAATCAATTTTCTATCAGGATATTGTTCTTTGACCGCTTTAGTGGTAGCCGCTACCTTACTGGGTGAATGTGCAAAATCCTTGTATGCAATACTGGACGAGCCTTCCGCTATTTTTTCCAAACGTTTGGACGCTCCTTTAAATGTTGCAATGGCTTCATAGAAATCATCCTCGTCCACACCCATGTTTTGGCATATCCATTTGGCACCTGCCAAATTGCTTAGATTATGTCTGCCAAATACTTCTATGGGCATAGGGCCTTCAGAAGTTTCCAACAAGGTTTCTCCATGTTCTACAGAATAATCTGGCGTGCTATAGGGCAATTTACGAATTGCATTTTCAGAAGCCTCTACTACTGCTTTTACGTTAACATCCTCTTCATTGTAGGTTATTGAGCCTCCTTTAACGATACTGTCCACAAATATCCTGAACTGCTCCACA
This sequence comes from Maribacter confluentis, assembly GCF_030505015.1. Taxonomy (NCBI): domain Bacteria; kingdom Pseudomonadati; phylum Bacteroidota; class Flavobacteriia; order Flavobacteriales; family Flavobacteriaceae; genus Maribacter; species Maribacter confluentis. The sequence goes on along the minus strand of NZ_JAUKUC010000001.1, from coordinate 3,011,301 downwards.
TAATTTTCAAATGTGGGGAAGACATTGATATGGTCCCAAGCTATACCGCTTAAAAGCGCAATATTAGGTTGGTATAAATGAAACTTGGGCCTTCTGTCTATTGGCGAAGATAAATATTCATCCCCTTCCAAAATTATAAAATCATTATGCTCCGTTAAATGCACCATTCTTTCAAATCCGTCCAACTGTGCCCCAACCATATAATCCACTTCTATATCATGAAAATTAAGCACGTGCAATATCATGGAAGTAATAGTGGTCTTGCCATGGCTACCACCTATAACTACGCGCGTTTTATTTTTGGACTGTTCATATAAAAATTCCGGATAGGAGTAGATGGTAAGACCTAACTGCTGTGCCTTTAACAATTCTGGATTATCTTCCTTGGAATGCATACCCAATACAATAGCATCCAGGCCGGCATCTATCTTATTTGGAAACCAACCAAATTCCAATGGCAACAAACCCTTTGCCTGCAATCTGGACCTTGATGGTTCAAATATAACGTCATCACTACCTGTTACCTGGTATCCCTTATGAGACAAGGCAAGTGCTAAATTGTGCATTGCACTCCCCCCTATAGCTATAAAATGTATGCGCATTATTTAATTTTAGTTGTCAAAGATAGCCAATGTACCCAAAAACCGCATTGTTGGCAATACCTACATTTTCTCTATATCTATATAAAAGTCAATAATTGATCGACCAAATACATGTACCAAACAGATTTAACAATCAAGTTTAGTAGTATTCACCCTACAAATTTGATAACTGACAACATATTTTTTATCACCCTGTCTTTCCGAAATACCTTTAAATCCGGACAATTACATCCAACCAACCAATTCCCCTTAAATGAATATTTTAAAATTAAGGTTTTTAATTATACTGCTATTAGTCCTTAGCTCCTACAATTTTGTTTATGGACAATGCGCCGGCACAAGTACAACTATTGATGTGTGTACCAAAGATGCCGATGTAGGCAATAGAAACTTTGACCTTTTTGCCCAATTGGGCGGAACCCCAACAACTGGTGGTACTTGGTCTACTACCAACCCCGCAAATTTTGTAGCACTAAACCAGGCTACTGGCATTGTAGATTTATGGCGTATCAATAATTATGGTATTCATAGGTTTACTTATACCAATACCGCATGTAATCAATCTGCCGTGGTGACCATTAATCTTGGAGGCTATCCAGGGGAGGATAATATAGATGGCAGTGCCAATGCCTGTAGTGATGACTCCAACGTTAACCTGCATGGATTCTTGGGCAGTAATATTGATGGTAAAGTACAAGATTTTAATGGCCTTTGGGCGGAAGACCCCAGTACAGCAACCAATCAATTGGAGAACAATATTTTCAATGCGCAGGCCGCTGGTCCGGGTATTTATATATTTACTTATACGGTACCCGAGGTAAGTAGTTGTGCCAGTCGTACATCTACCGTTATTTTGGAAGTTCATCCAGCCGCCAACTCAGGATTACCCAATAGCCTTACCTTTTGTACCAATGAAGATCTGTCTGGCTATACCAATCTTGATTTGAACAGTAGATTAGTTGGTGAAGACCCCAACGGTACATGGTCGGAAAATGGCACGAACCAACTCAGTGATTTAAATGATTCTGTTATAAATGTTCAGGAACTGAACGATAATTTTGGATATGGCACCTATTCATTTACATATACTGTTTTCCCCAGTCACCCGGTTTGTGAAGAACAGTCTTCTGTAGTCAACATTAATATATTACCTGTTTTGGACGGAGAGATTACTACAGAAAGTGTATGTTTTGGTTCGGACTATATTGTTGAATTAACCTATGACGACACAATCTTTCATAATGGTTCGTTTATATTAACGTATTCCGTAGATGGTAGGCTAGAAGAAGCCCCTACGACATTGACCAACGGTAGCGGTAGTTTTATGGTAGATCCGGATTTGGTACCTGTAAATAGAATTTTAACGCTTAGCGTTCTAGGAATTGAGAGCGTTTCGCCTTTGCGGGACATATGCCCTACTATTTTAGTGCCGCCCACCACGTTTTTGGCTGCGGATTCAAGTGTTTCCGTACAAGATATTTGTGTGAATAACGATGCAACGGTAACCTTTACCAATATTTTGGACGAGGATGGCAATTTTGCCAACGGTGCGTATAGTACGGATTACACCTTAAATTTACCTACGGGCGACCCTATAGTGATATCCAATGCGCCTTTAACGTTTACCAATGGTTCTGCATCTTTAACAATTCCGAATACAAATTTTGCTGCCGAGGGCGATTATGATATAGACTTAACAATAACGGATAGTTATTCTACCAACTGTCCGCTAACTGCTAATTTTACTGTAATTCCCGTTCCTAGCCCTATACAATTGGACTTACAAATAGATAATAATTGTGACGCAACACAAATAGATGTCATTATAGATGCACCTGTTTTAAGTGATGGTTCCTATACCATAACTTATGAGGTTATGGAAATGGATTCCAATACCATATTGACGACCAATACCATTAATTTTACGGGCGGTACGGCAGACTATCAAATAGATGTGGATGCATTGCCCATAGGAAATTATACGGCAAGTGTTCGAAGTACCCAAAATGATACGACCCCATGCCGTCTAGTGTATGATTTTGAAGAACAGGAAAACTTCTCAAGAGGCGGTATACCAGAAGCTCCTCTAGCAGCCGAAGAACAGATATTCTGTACGGTTGACTACCCCGATGGACCTACCTTAATGGATATAGAGGTCACTTCCAATGGAGCACTTTTATTTTATGCCACCGCAACGGATACCGATATACTTCCTATAACGACCTTACTGGAAAACGGGGAAGATTATTATATATCCAACACCGATCCCGCAAATAATTGCGAAGGTTCTGACCGTATACATGTATTGACAATTTTAAGCGATCCTTCAGGACCAACTACGAACAATTCCGCCCCCATCTTTTGTGCAGAGGATAACCCTACATTATCCTTGATTGCCATAGATAGGCCAGCAGGTAGTTCCATTATATGGTTCAATGCGGATATAAGCGGCACTTTATTGGATTCAACCACAACCTTGGTAGATGGACAAACCTATTATGCCGCAATCCTAAATGAACAAAACTGTACCAGCAGCCAACGATTGGCAATAACGCCAACAATCATAACCGTGGCGCCATCCAATTTATCTGACACCGAGCTAACGGCATGTGGATTGGACAATCCTACGGTGCAAGATCTTAGCGCCCTGGAAAATGAAATGGAAAATGACGTTTTTTGGTTTCTTACGGAAACAGGTGGTACTGCACTAGACAATGACACCCCATTACAAACGGACACTGTCTATTATGCCGAAAATAGGGACCCAGTAACTGGTTGTTCTTCTGAATCCCGTGTTCCGGTAAATGTAGATTTAAGCGCATGTGATCCGGAAGATTATGATTTTTTCATTCCGGACGGGTTTTCTCCCAATGCGGATAATCGAAACGATACCTTTTTTGTTCCCAACATTGAAACCATTTTTCCCGACTATACCATTGAAATCCTTAACCGATATGGTACAACATTATTTAAGGGCGATAAAAACAATCCCGCATGGGATGGTAGTAATGGTTCTTCCATTGCACCAAATGGTATTTATTTCTATATCATCAATTACAACAAGGATAACTTTGAACCCGTCCAAGGAAGATTATATTTAAACAGATAAGCAATGCAAAACACACTACAAAACTTAAGGATTGTTTGCATAGCTATGCTAATTTTCCTTTGTAAAGTTCAGGCACAACAAGACCCACAGTACACCCAATACATGTATAATATGAATGTGGTCAACCCCGCATATACCACCAACGAGCCGGGCATGTTAAATTTTGGGACGTTGTATAGAACCCAATGGCAAAATGCCGTAGGTGGACCAAAGACCCTAACCCTCTTTGCCCATACCCCATTTTCAGAAAAAATTGAGATGGGCGCCTCAATAATATCCGACGATATTGGAGACGGCTCATTAAAAGAAAATAATATCTATATAGATTTTGCATACATACTAAAACTTAATGAACAAAGTAATATAAGCCTAGGCCTTAAAGGAGGAGTCACAACATTTCAGACCAATTTTAATGGTTTTAGATTGCCAGAGGTACAAGATGACCCGGCATTTGATGAAAATTTAAATAATACGTTTCCAAATATTGGTATCGGCGCATTTTATACCAGGGACAAGTTCTATGCAGGTGTATCCATACCCAATCTATTGACCTCAAAACATTTGGAAAACAGGGATGGCATTACCCGTATTGGTGCAGAGGCCATTCATTTTTTTGGTATGGCAGGCTATGTGTTCAACATATATTCAGACTTAAAAATAAAACCCTCTATAATGACCAAAATGGTACAGGGGGCACCAATTACGGCAGACCTTTCTATAAACGCATTGGTTAACAATAGGTTTGAGGGCGGGGTATCTTATCGATTGGATGATTCTGTCAGTGCCATGTTCAATATTGCAGTATTGCCCGCTTTTCGCATTGGATACGCTTATGACTACACTCTTTCTAACCTTGGGTCGTTCAATAATGGATCCCATGAAATTTTCCTACTGTTCAACTTAGACCTTTGGGGACTTAAAAAGGGCTATGACAAATCTCCTAGATTCTACTAAAATGAAAAAGACTATAATACTCATTATCACAATACTGGGAACCTATGGAACAATTTGGGGCCAACATGAGGTAGATCGGGCCAATGACCTTTTTGAAAAAGCATATTATACAGATGCCATACCCCTTTATGAAGCGGCGTTGCCAAAGAATAAAAGCAGCGTATTGATCAAGAACTTGGCAGATTCTTATTACCACACGTTCAATTTAAATGCATCCGCCCGTTGGTACCGCTACCTTATTTCCAATTATGGGGAGACCGTCAATGAAGAGTATATCTTTAGATTGAACCAATCTTTAAAAGCTATAGGGGAATATAAGGAAGCAGAAAAAGTGCTAGGTGATTATTATTCAAAAGAAAGACAGACAGATAAATTGCTACAATTAAGGCAATCTTCTACATATCTTGATAATGTAAAAGCTATAGGTGAACGATATACAATTGAAAACAGTGCACTGAATACGGACACATCAGAATTTGGGGCCATGCCAATTGGAAACGAAATTTGGTATACCGCCGCACATAAAAATTCGAAATCCAAAACTTACCGGTGGAACAATCAACAATACCTTGATATTTATACCCATCCATTGGAAAAACAAATGTTGGGAGATAGTTTAAGCAGTGAACTTCCCGGCCAAGTAAATACGCCATTACACGAGGGGACTTTTACACTTTCATCAGATAGAAAAACCCTTTATTTTACCCGTAACAATTCTATAAACGGGAAACGCAAGACAGATGACCGTAAGATATCCAACCTTAAAATATACCGTGCCACGTTGGAAAACGATGAATGGAAGCATATAACGGAACTGCCCTTTAATAGTGATGAATATTCCAATGAGCATCCTACCCTAAGCACAGATGGCACTAAACTCTATTTTTCATCGGATAGACCGGGTGGTTTTGGTTCGTTCGATATTTATGAGGTCACCATACAATCAGACGATTCCTATGGTGCTCCCATAAATTTAGGTGCTTTGATCAACACCGATAAGAAAGAACAATTTCCTTTTATATCCTCTGATGGAGCATTGTATTTTTCTTCTAACGGACACCCAGGTTTCGGTCTTTTGGATGTCTTTATTTCCAAAAGTGACAATGGAGTATGGCAGCATCCGGATAATTTGGGCTTACCTGTTAACAGTGGTTATGATGATTTTTCCTATGTGCTGAACAACGATGGCAAAACAGGGTATTTTGCTTCCAATAGGCCAACGGGTAAAGGAAGTGATGACATCTATAAATTTACCGTTACCAAAGAACTTACCATAGAAAATTGCAAGCAATATATCACCGGAACTATAACTGACCGCACCACCACCCTGCCCCTAGCAGGTGTCAATGTCCTATATCTGGACAACGCAAACAACCATATCATGACCGTTACCACAAAAGAAGATGGAGCTTTTTCTTTAGATGCAGACTGTGAGACCGCATATACCCTAAAAGCTGAAAAAGCAGGATATGAATCAAATATGAGAATCGTAATTACCGATAAAGTACGTAGCGCTACAAAAGACGCGTCCATGGATTTATATTCTATTACCGAACGTGAAAAGACCCAAGCCATAGCAAAGCAAAAAAAGCTAGCGGAAGAAAAAGCACGGGCAGAAGCTTTGGCCATAAAAAAACTGGAAGAAGAAAAAAAGGCAAAACAATTACTGGCACAGCGTACCGTTGAAGAAAAAGAACGTAAAGAAAAAGAACGCCTTCAAGAGAAAGTTAGGGCTGAACAAGCAGTTGCCAAAAAAATAGAGAATGCCTTAGCCAGTGAAACCGCCTTGTTCAAGGAAACCGACCGCACCATAATAAAAACCGAGGAAATCCATTTTGATTATAGCCTGTGGTACTTAAGAAGGGAATCTAGGGAGCGTTTAAAAACAGTTATAGATGTAATGAAGAATAATCCGGGTATGATCATTGAAATAGGGACTCATACCGATATTAGGGGCAATGGTAAATACAATAAGGAACTTTCTCAAAAACGTGCAGATTCCGCAAAGGAATTCTTGGTAAAGAACGGGATTGAATCCGGTAGGATCGTATCAAAAGGGTATGGTGAATCTAAGCCTATTGTAAAATGCGCCACTGAGCAAGATTGTACCGAAGAAGATCATGAATGGAACCGTAGATGCGAATTTGTGGTAATTGGTTGGGATTATGACAGCAAGAACCCATAAGGAACGCTGTTTCAAAAAAGAAAAGTCTCTTTGGAATAACTAAAGGGGCTTTTCTTTTGCATTCATTTGATTTATCTTAGTCTGGTAAAAAACAACATATGAGCTTAAATCTTTCCAATATTCCTTCTAAAGAAATTATGCCCGGTTACCATGGCAAATTGGTACATTCCCAACATATGAGTATTGCATTTTGGGAAGTAAAAAAAGATGCGATAGTACCGGAACACGCCCATATGAACGAACAGATCATGCATGTAATGGAGGGTGATTTTGAATTTACGCTGGATGGTGACACCAAAGTTTACGGTCCAGGGGATATCGTTATCATTGCACCTCATCAAAAACATAGCGGCAAAGCATTGACAGACTGTAAATTATTGGATGTTTTTAGTCCCACACGTGAAGAATACAGATGATTTTTTAAGTTTTATATCCCTATTTTATAAGGTAAAAAGGCAGTAATGTAATAGAAAAACATAACGTAGAACATGAACATTTCCTTACAAAATAAAAAAGCATTGGTAGGTGGCAGTAGTGGTGGTATAGGTAAGGCCATTGCCCAGCAATTGGCAGCAAGTGGTGCCAGCGTCACATTAATGTCACATAGTGAAGATAAGCTACGTGATATTGTTGAAGCCCTACCAAAGGAGACAGGGCAGAAACATCAGTTTTTGGTGGTAGATTTCAATGATTTTAATGGTTTTCAAAACAGCATCAGCAACTATTTTGAACATAATTCCGTCGATATTCTGGTAAACAATACCCAAGGCCCTTCAGCAGGTTCTGCGCTTGAAAAAAATGTTTCGGATTACCAAGAGGCTTTTGATCTACTTTTTAAAACCGTGGTCTTTACCACAGAATTGGCACTGCAGCAAATGATTGCAAAAAATTGGGGCCGTATCATTAATGTGGCATCCGTATCGGTTAAAGAACCTTTATCTTATTTGGCCCTGTCCAATACAATACGTGCAGCTGTAGTAACCTGGGCAAAATCATTGGCCACGGATGTGGGCAAATATCAAATAACGGTGAACAATGTGCTGACCGGTTATTTTGATACCGACCGTATAGCTCAGTTAAATGCAAAAAAAGCGGAAAAAATAGGTATTGCACAAAGTCAGGTAAGGAAAGATATGGAATCCAAAGTACCGTTACAACGTATAGGTGACCCCATTGAATATGGATATTTGGCAGCTTTTTTAGCTTCTGATAATGCCGCTTATATTACTGGAACCAACATCCCCATAGATGGCGGACTTTTAAAATCCATATAATTGCATTCAGGAAACTACCTCCATGTTTATTGGAAATCCATAGTAGTTTGTGCACCATTAAAACCCACACCTAAAAACCAACTGAAAAAAACTAAAATAATGTAAAGGCAATTTTATAATAGCAGGTATTATATTATTGAAGAATGGGAACGTGTTTAATCGGGTAAAAATGACAAGGGAAACTAGTATATTTATGCCTTTACGATCCGAACCATGTATCTTTTCAAATGGATGAGAATGGGAAATGCAGACCCCATTGCCTACATTAACAATTATCCCGGACGCTGCTTCTTTAGCTGGCATACCAAAGACGATATGGAATTTGGCACCATTGTCAAGGTCAATTTTATAAACTTATTTTCCTATGTCAAAAAGCCGGCCTTAGATATAATGTGGCCGAAGTTAAAAAATACAATTTTGACCCCATGCTCAGTGTTGAAATGGGAGATGAATTCTTATATTATTCAGACATAACATGGTAGTATGTATTGATAATGAATAAACTACCGCTATAAAACCGTAACGGATTAGGGTAAATGCCTACAAATATAAAAACAGCAAATACCCCTTATGAAAGCTTACGTAAAACTAAAATATGGCGGCCCGGAAATTCTTGAATTAAAGGATATATCAACACCTGAACCTAATGCCACTGAACTACTTGTTAACATAAAGGCGAATTCCCTAAACCCTGCAGACTGGCATATATTAAGAGGAAAACCCTATTTAACACGTCTAGCATTTGGGCTGATCAAACCCAAAAATAAGGTCCTTGGAGCGGATTTTGCCGGTGAAGTCACCAAAATTGGTTCCCAAGTAACAACTTTTCAAGTAGGCGATATGGTTTTTGGAGAACGTACCCTAGGTGGTGCTTTTGCTGAATATGTTACAATTCCTGAAAATAAGTGTGCCCCCTTTCACAATACAATGAACGTACTAAAAATGGCTTGCTTACCAATGGCAGGGACCACGGCATTACAGGCACTGTTTACCCATGGAAATTTGAAAAAATCTGAAACGGTGCTCATTAACGGAGCTTCAGGTGGTGTAGGCCATTTTGCTGTCCAGGTCGCAAAAGCTTATGGCGCAAAGGTAACGGCAATCTGTTCGGATAAAAATAAAACATTTGTAAAGAAACTTGGTGCAGATGACGTCATTGCCTATGACAAAGAAAATATACAATTTCACAACAAGGTCTATGATTTAGTAATCGATGCACATGGCAATTTTAGACATACGGACTATAAGCGTTTAGGTAAAAGAGGTGTCATTGTAGGTTTTACCACCATGAACAAAATGATATCGCTACTTCTTAGAAAAGCGTTCAGCAAATATCCTTTGGCCCAATTTACAGCTATGCCAAATAAGAAAGATTTGGAAACCCTGGCACAACTTTTAGCCGACAAAAAAATTGATGTGCATATAGCACAAGAATTTAGTTACCTGGAAATTCCAAAGGCCATACATATACTGGAAAAAAAACGAACCCGTGGTAAATTGGCCATTACTTGGGAACACTAACGTGTGACATTTACATCGCAGTCGGTTTTACCTTTGTAATCAAAACATGGAACTGGCAAATATCACTTGGATCGTATACAATGTATTACCCCTTAATTAAAAAATCCAGGGGCGGTATAATTGACATTAGATATGTAAATTTATAAACCGTTCCAATTTACTGTTAAGGACAATAAAGATTAATATGCCCATGAACCCATCTCACCTGAAAGAACTAATACAAGGTATTCCTAAAACAGAACTACATTTACATATTGAAGGAAGCTTGGAAGCGGATCTTATGTTCAAGATTGCAAGGAGAAACAATATTGAATTGGCATATAAATCTGTTGAAGATTTAAAAAAAGCATATAAGTTCAATAACCTACAGGAGTTTTTAGACTTGTATTATCTAGGTGCCCAAGTCTTGCTCCATGAGCAAGATTTTTTTGAATTAACCTATGAATATTTAAAAAAAGTACATCAACAAAATGTTGTTCATGTAGAAGTATTTTTTGACCCGCAAACGCATACAGAAAGAGGTGTTCCGTTTTCAATGGTAATTAATGGAATCTATAGAGCCCTAAAAAAAGGTGAACAGGAATATGGCATTACATTTAAACTGATTATGTCCTACCTAAGACATTTAAGCGAAGAGGCCGCTTTTAAAACATTGGAAGAATCCTTGCCATTTAAGGAATGGATAGATGGTGTAGGCCTGGATTCTTCGGAGTTGGGCAATCCCCCAAGTAAGTTTATCAATGTTTTCAAAGCATCGGCAGCACAAGGATACAAATTGGTGGCCCATGCTGGCGAGGAAGGACCAAAAGAGTATATCTATGAAGCATTGGACCTCTTAGAGGTTATCCGTATTGATCATGGTAATCGTTGTGTGGATGATGAAATATTAGTAAAACGCTTGGTAAAGGAACAAATTCCTTTAACGCTATGTCCTTTAAGCAATTTAGAACTAAAGGTTGTTCAAAAATTAGAAGACCATCCCATAGCCAAAATGTTGGATAAGGGAATTTTGGCAACCATACATTCAGATGATCCCGCATATTTTGGAGGATATATGAATGAGAACTACTATGAGACCGCTAAGGCATTGAATTTATCCACAACCCAATTAAAACAGTTGGCGATCAACGGCTTTAAAGCAAGTTGGCTAGATCAAGAAGCCAAAGAAAAGCACATAGAACAGGTTAAGGAATATTTTGAAACCTATTCAACTACACAATTACGCTAAGTACTTTTAACGATTTATGAACTGCCAACAGCCCTAAAACAATAGTGGTCAGTTTTAAAGAACTGCTTACTAACCCAAAAATACCTTTTACTAATTTTAGATTGATTGAATAATAAATTTGGCACAGTTTTGTATTGTAATTTTACATATATGAAAAGACTACATATCATTCTCGGTATTTTTTTGTTTGCCCAAATGGGCAATGCACAGCAAAATGATGACTATACAACCCTATGGGAGCAAGTAGAAAAATTGCAGGACGACAATTTGACCAAATCCGCACTTGAACTTGTAGAGTCCATTTCCAAAAAAGCAAAACAGGAAGACAATAAAACACAAATTATAAAGGCCCTACTGCATAAATCCAGGTATGGGCTAACCTTAAAGGAAGATGCCGAGTTAAGTATTGTCAATGATTTTAAAATGGAGATCGATGATTCTAATGGTGTCGTCAAAAATATTCTCCATAGTTATCTGGCTAACATTTATTGGCAATACTTTCAAGCGAACAGGCATAGATTTTATAATCGTACTACTACAGCACAAAAAGTGGATACGGTAGATTTCAGAACGTGGGACTTGCACACACTTTTTCAGGAAATAGACCATAATTTTCAAGCTTCCCTGGCGGATCCTGCAGATTTACAGGCTACACTCATTGCAACGTTTAGCACGATATTGGAAGAGGAAAAAAATTCTAGCACGTTCAGGCCTACGCTTTTTGATTTGTTGGCCCATACGGCATTATCCTTTTACACCACAAGTGAAAACAGTATTCAAAAACCGTTAGAAGTTTTTAAAATCAATACCGCTGAAATGTTATGTGATGCATATACATTTAGTACAATGGAAATTGATACCGAAAAATCGGTTTCACTGCAGTCTAAAGCGTTGGAAATTTACCGTCAGTTAACGGCCTTTCACTTTGGCAATCCTGATCTGGCGCCCCTGACCTTAGTAGATATTGAGCGTCTATTGTACACCCACAAACATGCTACTTTTTTCAAAAAGGATGAAATTTTGATAGATGTTTTAAAAAATACGGCTGACGGAATACGTAAAAGTCCTTATGCAGGTTTGTACCTCTATGAAATTGCCGAACGATACAAGGAAATAGGAGGACTGTACAATCCACGGTCTGCCAGTGAACACCAATGGAAATTAAAGGAAGCCGTAAAAATTTGTGATGAGATTATTGCCAAATTTCCAAATAATAGGGCTGCAGAAAAATCTATCGCCCTAAAAAATGAAATTACCACTCCATTCGTACATGTTACGTATGAAAAATATATTCCAAACAACACGGTGGGTAGACTATTGGCAACCTATAAAAACCTTGAACATATTGAATTGACGGCACATTCTATTTCAAGAACAGCGTTGGAAAAATTGAATGAGCTATATAATCAGGACGAAAAATTAGCACTGATTTCAACGTTACCAATAGCGCAATCATGGAATGCCGCGTTGACCACGGAAAATGACCACCAGACCCATAGTACTGAAATTTCAATACCAGCATTGAACAATGGTCAATACATAGTTCTTCTACAGCCTAAAGATTCAAAAGCATCTGCTTACAGTTATGAAGTACTACAGGTAACGGATTTTGCGGTAAACGAAACACAAACCAATACACACCAAACCTATCATGTTCTGGACCGCAATAACGGCAGACCCATTGCCGGGGCAACCGTTACCTTTCATTACAGAAAAAATTATAATGCACCCCAAAAAATCGAAACCTTTACCACCAATGATTTAGGAAACATAACAATAAAAAAAGATAAGGATACTTGGGGCAATATCAATATAACCGTTACAAAGAGTAATGAAACAGCCTACTTTGACAATTATTATTTAGGCAGAAGTTATAATGACACCAATGAGTCCGAAACCAACACATGCTTTTTATTTACCGATAGAAGTATATACAGGCCTGGGCAACCCATATATTTTAAAGGAATCGCGGTACAGCAAAGCAATGGACATTCAAGTACTATTACGGACACTACCCTAGAAATTGCACTTTTTAACGCCAATGGCCAAATGATATCAAGCCAAATGATGGTTACCAATGACTATGGCTCTTTTTCCGGTGAGTTTGTATTACCCAATGATGGACTTACGGGAAGGTATGCGCTACAAATTTATTCGGACGATATTGAAATTAATGGCTACCATCCATTTTCCGTTGAAGAGTACAAACGACCAAAATTTGAAACGGACTTTAAACCGATCAGCGACAGTTATAAAGTAAACGATAGTATAACCGTAACAGGTAAGGCCATGGCTTATGCGGGCAGCGCCATTACCAATGCAAAGGTCGTATACCGTGTCAAAAGAATTGTTGACCTACCCGTTTGGTATTACTGGCGTAGGCCTCAAATCCAAAATACTCCACAGGAAATAGTACAGGGCGAGACCATAACGGACGATAATGGTAATTATACCATACATTTTAAGGCTTTGCCCGATGAAAGCATGAATAAGGAAGACCTTCCCATATTTAACTATGAAATCACTGCCGATGTAACGGATATTAACGGTGAAACCCGAAGCGCTATTACAACTGTCAAGGTAGGTTATCATGTATTAAATGTACAGCTCTTGCTTCCTAAGGTATTGGATAAGGAAACTAAAGATGCCAAGTTCAGTATTAAGAGCACCAATTTAAATGGCATGCCAGTTTCGTCTACCGGTACCATTAAACTTTATAAATTACAAGCACCTACCAATGTATTACGTTCCAGACCATGGCCAGCCCCTGATTATAGTGGGTTTACGGAACAGGAGTTTAAGGAACTATATCCGTATGATGCTTACAAAAATGAAGACGACCCTGCTCAATGGGAAAAAGAAAAAATGGTATGGAAAACCAATTTCAATACTGCGAACACAACTACCATAACCCTGGATAAATTAAAGAAATGGCGGTCGGGCAATTATGTAATGGAACTGGAAACGAAGGATAAGTTTGGACAGCCCGTAAAAGATATAGCACAATTGACCCTTACCGATAATGACAACAAATTGGCGGATAACCAATTGTTTCAGGTTAAAACTGATCAACCGAAGTACGCCATTGGCGAAAAGGCTAAAATTACATTTTTAACGAATGCCAACGAACTTGATGTAATGGTTTATATTGAAAAAGATCATGAAATTGTGGACTCAATGCTGATCAACCTAAGTACATCAAAGACATTAACACTACCCGTAACAAAAAAAGACTTGGGTGGTTTTGCAGTGCATTATAGATACGCCTATAAAAATTCATTTCATGCGGAAAGTTTAATTATACCAGTACCATACCCAAACACAGATTTACAAATAGAAACCTTGACCTTTAGGGATAAACTTGCTCCCGGCACGGATGAAACGTGGTCGTTCAAAATAAAGGGAAACAAAGGTGATAAAGTTGCCGCAGAACTTTTGGCAAGCATGTACGACAACTCTCTTGACCAATTTACAACCCATAATTGGAGTTTTAATCCGTTTAATCGTCCCACATATTTTTCAAGGATTAGATTAAATGCCCAAAACAGTTTTGCAACGGGTAGTTTTAAAAACTATCTCATTTACCCTAATATTAGCTACTCATCCTTAATTTTTGATGAACTCAATTGGTTTGGGTTTAATTTAAACAGAACCAATTATGGTTTCTATGAAAGTAGAAAAGTGCATGCGCAAAAGTCTGCCCCAATGGTTTCAAGCCTTGAGGATTCCAATGCTAAATTAGATGAGGTAATTATTACCGGAAGTGGTATTCCCGACAGTGTAAATACAATACAAGGAGAGAGTGAGGCGACAGCAGAAAATAGTACGGAAAGTACTCAGAATACGGTACAACCACAACAGGTTGCTATTCGCAAAAATTTACAGGAAACCGCATTCTTTTTCCCAGAACTTCGCACAGATAAGGACGGGCATGTAACCTTTAGCTTTAATTCCCCAGAAGCATTGACAAAATGGAATGTACAATTGCTTGCACATACAGCAGATTTACAAAGTAACATTGTCAAATTATCAACAGTTACCCAAAAAGAATTAATGGTCGTTCCCAATGCCCCACGGTTTTTAAGGGAAGGAGACATAATAACTATCAGTACAAAGATTGCCAATCTAACTACGAAAAAGCTTTCTGGGAAAGCAACGTTGGCGTTAACTAATGCATTAACCAACACGGATATTTCTATGGATGTGCTATCAGAATCCAATCAGGACATATCGTTTCGGGTAGATTCACTTAACAACACCCAAGTGTCATGGCAGTTAAAGATTCCAGAAGGGGTACAATCCGTTCAGTATAAAATAATTGCACAAACCGGTGAATTTTCAGATGGGGAACAAAATATGTTGCCCGTTCTTTCCAATAGAACTTTAGTGACTGAAACGTTACCAATGTGGATAAGAGGCAACCAATCTAAAACTTTTACCCTGAACAAATTAAAGAACACAGACCAATCTACAACACTAAAACACCACAAGCTGACTTTGGAGATGACCTCCAATCCTGCATGGTATGCTATACAGGCCCTACCCTATTTAATGGAGTACCCTTTTGATTGCAATGAACAGATTTTCTCCAGATTTTATGCAAATACTTTGGCAAGCCATATTGCAATCAGTAACCCTAGAATTCGCGATGTATTCGATCAATGGGCAAATGAAGATATTTTGATGAGTAATCTTGAAAAAAACCAAGAGTTAAAATCATTGCTTATTCAGGAAACCCCATGGTTGCGTGATGCACAATCAGAAAAGGAACAAAAAAAACGGATAGGCCTTTTGTTCAATTTAAATAAGATGAAAAACGAAGAAGGCATCGCATTAAGAAAACTAACCCAAAACCAAAATTCCAATGGCGCCTGGGCCTGGTTTAAAGGTGGTCCGGACAACCGTTATATAACACAACATATTCTTACCGGTTTTGGACAATTAAAGCATTTGAACATCAGTGCGCTTAATAAAACAAATAACAATAGGATAATCATAAATGCACTAGAATATCTTGATACGGAATTTGTAAAGGAACATGAGAGAATGCTTAGAAATTCCTCAAATATCAATGATGATCATTTAAGTATATACCAGGTTCATTACTTATATATGAGAAGCTTTTTCCCGGATGTGGCAACTTCTCAAAAAGTAGAAAAAATAAGAACCTACTATGTAACACAAGCACAACAATATTGGCAGAAAAAAGGGTTATATGCTCAAGGCATGTTGGCATTGGCCCTGCACCGTATGGGCGATACCAAAACAGCAGTTAAAATATTGAGCGCTTTAAAAGAGAATAGTATTGTTAGAGATGATTTAGGAATGTACTGGAAGAATAATACCAGTTCTTGGTTTTGGTACCAAGCCCCCATTGAGACACAAGCATTACTGATCGAAGCTTTTTCTGAGGTAACGCCCACGGATGCAGAAGTTTTGGACAATCTTAAAATTTGGTTGCTTAAACACAAACAGACCAACCAATGGAGCACTACCAAGGCCACTACAGAAGCTATATACGCCCTATTGCTTAAAGGCAATGATTGGTTATCCATTTCCGAAGCGGTTGATGTTGAAATTGGCGGCGATCCCATTAATCCTTCAACATTGGAAGATGTTAAAATAGAAGCCGGTACCGGATATTTCAAAACATCATGGAACGGTAACGAAATTAGCCCAAAAATGGGTGAGGTCCAGATAAATAAAAAAGGTAAGGGAATTGCTTGGGGAGCTTTGTACTGGCAATATTTTGAGGATTTGGACAACATTACAGGTGCAAACACTCCACTTGCTTTAAAGAAAAAAATCTTCTTAAAGAAAAACACCCCTACGGGCGAGGTCATTTCAGAAGTAAAGGACGATACTTTGCTAAAGGTTGGGGACTTGGTTCGCATAAGAATAGAATTGTCATCTGACAGGCCAATGGAATTTGTTCATATGAAAGATATGAGAGCTGCCGGTTTTGAACCGGTAAATGTACTCTCCAGTTATAAATGGCAAGACGGACTTGGTTATTATGAAAGTACCAAGGATGCCAGCACTAACTTTTTCTTTGATTACCTACCAAAAGGCAACTTTGTTTTTGAATATGATGTACGCGTAAACAACGCAGGTAACTTTAGTAATGGCATAACCACTATTGAAAGCATGTACGCCCCTGAGTTCAAAAGCCATAGTGAGGGTATTCGTGTACAAGTGGAATAATCACATAATTTTATAACAAAAAAAGGCACTACAAATAGTGCCTTTTTTTTATGGGATAAAAAGCTTCTTCGATCATCGGGTAATTCTGTAAACTCATCCAAATTCTATTTACAATAGAATATAAATCAGATTTACGATTTTGGGGAGTATCCATTTTTGCCGGTATATAACTTGGAGTTTTTTTAAACTACTTCAGTAGTTATGGTCTCCTCATTATAGCTGGATAATGCTATCAAACCTACAGTAAAAAGATAAAATTTTCATTTTATGAGTTAGATTTTAAAGTCGAAGTAAATAGTGTCTTTTTTACGCATTGTTTTTAATAAACGATATAAAAACGTTTTAGAATACTATATTCTCAACTACCGGAATGTAACGAGCCATTTAATTTTAAGATATGACAAGTAATAAGCTTACAAACTCACTCAAAGTGCAGCTTTACTCATTGTTAGTTTCGAGTGCTTTGGTAATATAATAGATCAGGGGAACAATTATAAAACCACAAATTATGAAGCGTAATATGACCATTGGCCTGAGAGCACACCATGCAACGAAAAATTCTGTGGATTATGAACCTATTGCCACCTATGTTGTTCGTGTTAAATAATTTTATTCTGGCGGGTACTTGCTAAAAATTTTGTCCACAACTAACTGTAATTTCTCAGACTTTTCTACGGGTGTATCGCCTTCACGAAAAGGGCTTTCGCTAATAGCTTGCCAAATTAGCATATCCTTATTGGCATCAACAAAGTCTATTTGAAGTTCTCTGGTCATTTTTGGACCGCCAACAGGTATACCTATAGAAACCCCGCCACCAACGCGACCTCCACCACCACCTAAACCTACCCCAACATTATTGCCTTGTTGGGTACTAAAAACAGTGCTTTTTATATTAATAAGAACATCTGGCTCTTCGGCAAACATATATCCTTTTTCACCCAGTGTGGCATCCAAAGCATCCATTAATCTTTTTTCATCCAATTGACTAAGACCGGTCTCCATATCCCCAAAATAGTTATAGGTGGAATAGGAAGTAAAATCCGTTTGTCCATCATAATCATAGTTGACCTTTATAGACCCACAAGAGGCAAAAAGGAGTAATAATGTACTAAAAAGTAAAGTTCTCATACCGTTGCAATTTCTTAAAATTACAGAAAATATATGCGTGAAATTGATTTTTAAGTCGCTATTCGATTAAGGGACTATTAAAATTTTACCCCAAATACGAAATAAGGGGCCGTAATATTTATTCGGTTTCTTTTTTGTCCACAGACTTTGTAAGTGCAGATGAGATAATACCCGTTGGAATGGCAACAATACCCAAACCGATCATGAGGATAAAAAAGGTAAATACCTTGCCCCCTGCGGTTATAGGGTAAACATCCCCGTAACCAACGGTAGTAAGCGTTATTATTGCCCACCAAAGACTATCAAATATAGATGAGAAATTTTCTGGTTGCACTTCATGTTCAAAATAATAAATTCCAACGGCAGAAAAATAAATTAAGATCAAGGTAACGATCAAGAACAATAGTATTTCCTCCTTTGCCATGGAAATAGCTTTTGTAAAATGTCTAATGGCCCTATTGTACCTCATTAATTTAAGAATACGAAAAAGCCTAAGGAAACGCAATGCCCTTAACGACCTTAGGTCAATACCAAGCGAAAGGTAAAACGGCAGTATTGCCAAAAAATCTATGATGCCATAAAAACTGAAAATAAACTTTCCCTTATGATCAGCCACATAAATCCGCAATAGATACTCAATGGAAAAAACGACTACGCAAAATATTTCTATGGCCCGAAGCACATTTCTGGTAAAAGGTTTAAGGTCAGGAACCGTTTCAAAGGAAAACGACACTATTGAAATAAATATTAATGCTTGTATGCAATAAGCAAATACCCTACTTTTTTTGTTATCGTTAATTTCAACAATATTTTTTAAATACTGTTTCATTTTAAAGATTCTTAATCGTTAAGCATTGCCCAAAGTTTGTCTTTTAATTCAACAATTCCTATTTGGGCCACAGAAGAGATAAACATAAACGGAGTGTTACCAAACTCATTATCGAGTTCAGCCTTCATTTCCCCCATGAGTTCCTCATCAAGCATATCACATTTAGAAATACAGATTAATCGTTCCTTGTCCAACAATTCTGGATTGTAACGTCTTAATTCATCTAACAGGATTTCATATTCCTTACTTATATCATTGCTATCTGCCGGTATAAGGAAAAGCAAAGTTGCATTGCGTTCTATATGCCTTAAAAAGTAATGGCCCAGACCTTTACCTTCTGCAGCACCTTCTATAATACCGGGAATATCGGCCATGACAAAACTCTTAAAATCCCTATATTCCACAATACCCAGGTTAGGCTTTAAAGTTGTAAACTCGTAATCTGCAATCTTAGGTTTAGCCGAAGTTATAACCGACAATAATGTAGATTTCCCGGCATTGGGAAAACCTACCAAGCCTACATCCGCAAGTATTTTCAACTCCAATAAAAAATCTCCTTCTTGTCCATCCTCACCTGGCTGGGCATATCTAGGTGTTTGGTTGGTTGAACTTCTAAAATGCCAATTTCCTCGGCCGCCCATGCCACCTTTTAAAATAATTTTTTCCTCGCCGTGTTCCGTAATTTCAAAAAGGACTTCTTTGGTCTCAAAATCCTTGACCACCGTACCCAAAGGCACATCCAAATACACATCCTCGCCGTCTGCTCCGGTGCTTCGGCTTTTACTACCATGCTCACCATGACCCGCCTTAAAATGCTTCTTGAACTTAAAATTAACAAGGGTCCACAAATTTTGGTTGCCCCGTATGATCACATGGCCTCCACGTCCACCGTCACCTCCATCAGGTCCGCCTTTGGTAATAAATTTTTCACGGTGTAGATGTACTGACCCCTTGCCCCCTTTACCAGAGGCCAAACCTACTTTTACATAATCTACAAAATTACCTTCGGTCATTGATTTTAGTGCTGTTCACTCCTTTTGGTGCCTTGATGGGGCACCAATGGAATAATGTTATTTTATCTCTTCGATTACTTTGGTAAGACGCTCGGTAATCTCCGCAATAGTCCCTATGCCGTTTACACTGTAAAACTTGCCCTGTGCTTCATAAAATTCCTTTACCGGGGTTGTTTTGATATTGTATTCATCAAAACGGTTTCTGATCTTGGAAACATCCTGGTCATCGCTACGACCACTTACTTTACCGCGTTCCAACAAACGTTCTATCAATACTTCATCATTGGCTTCCAAGGCAATTGTGGCATTGATGGCCATATCCTTGGATTCCAAAAAATTGTCCAAAGCCTCTGCCTGCGCAGCAGTCCTTGGAAAACCGTCAAATATAAATCCGTCTGCCTGGGAATTCTTCTCTACTTCTTCCTGCAACATTTTAATGGTAACCTCATCCGGCACCAATTCTCCTTTATCAATGTAGGACTTGGCCAAGGTGCCCAGTTCAGTTCCATTTTTAATATTATATCTAAAGACATCTCCCGTAGAAATATGTTTTAGATTGTACTTCTCTTTTAAGAATTCTGCCTGGGTACCTTTACCCGCACCTGGCTTTCCAAAGAGTACAAGATTGATCATATGTTTCTGGTTTAGTTGGTATACTTCTTTTAAATTTCTTCCAAGTTCATTGTAATCAAGTCCATAACCCACAATAAAATTGTCAGGTATGGCCAATCCAAAATAATCTATGGTATACTCGCCCTTATATACATCCGGTTTATAAAAAAGACTTGCTATCTTAAACTCTTTTACATTGGTTTTTGAAAAAAGATGAACCAATTGCTGAAGCGTACGTCCCGTATCTATAATATCCTCTAAAATAATAACGCTACGACCCTCAAGATTAGCAGGAAGGTCCAAAAGGGTTTCTACAATTCCGGTTGAGGTCAAGCCTTGGTAAGAGCTTAATTTTACAAAGGATACTTCACAAGGGTGCTGGTATGCCTTTAGAAAATCTGACACAAACATGAACGACCCGTTTAAGACCCCAACAAATATAGGAGTCTCGTCCTTATAATCTGCCGCAATCTTTTCGGCAACAGACGCTACGGCCTGTTGTATTTCCGTTTCGTTCAGGTACGGCGTAAAAAACTTGTCGTGAAGCTGTATCAATTTTCTTAAATTATCAAGGTTGGCAAAGATAAGGTATTGGCCTGTGTTTTTAAATAGAAAGGAATTGGTTTCTAAGATTTAACCGTATTTTTGTGCCACTTAAGGCGTTTTTAAATTCCTAAAAGCAATATTTATATGGATTACTTCTCTTCAGATTTTAAACTTGGAATTTTAGGCGGAGGCCAATTAGGCAAGATGATGCTTTATGAGACCCGTAAATGGGATATCTATACCAAAGTTTTGGATGCCTCGGCAGATGCACCTTGCAGAATGTCCTGCAATGAATTTGTGCAAGGAAGCCTTTTGGATTATGATACGGTATACAATTTTGGAAAGGATGTAGATATACTAACCATAGAAATAGAGAACGTGAACCTTGATGCCTTAGAACAGTTAGAGGACGAGGGCAAAAAAGTGTATCCACAACCAAGGGCCTTGCGCATAATTCAAAATAAGGCAAAACAAAAACTGTTTTATGTTGATAACGGAATACCTACGGCAGATTTTCAACGGTTTGCCTATTTGAGCGAAATTGAGGACAGTATTGAAAATGGCGCCTTACAATTTCCTTTTGTATGGAAAGTTGCTCAGTTTGGATATGACGGACAAGGAGTAAAGGTCGTAAGAAGCATTGAGGACTTAAAGGATTTACCCAAGGGAGAATGTATTGCAGAAACTATGGTCCCGTTCAAAAATGAGTTGGCGGTAATCGTTTCAAGAAATGCCTTAGGTGAAATAAAGACTTACCCAGTGGTGGAGATGGAGTTTCATCCAGAAGCCAATCAGGTAGAATATGTCATTTGCCCGGCACGTATAGATGATAAAGTAGCCGCAAAGGCACGGGCATTAGCATTGAAAGTAGCGGATAAAATAGGACTTACAGGACTACTGGCCGTTGAAATGTTCCAAACCAAGGAAGATAATGTCCTAGTTAACGAAGTAGCCCCTAGACCCCATAATAGCGGACACTACAGTATTGAGGCTAGCTATACCAACCAATTTGAACAACATATTCGTAGTATCTTAGGCCTACCGTTAGGGAATACGGACAGTAAGGTTGCAGGAGTAATGGTGAACTTGGTAGGTGCAGAAGGTCATACAGGAAACGTGGTATATAAGAATATGGAAACTATATTGAGGATGGAGGGAGTTACCCCACATATTTATGGCAAAGCACAAACAAGGCCCTTTAGAAAAATGGGCCATGTAACCATAGTGAACAGTGATCTCCAAAAGGCCAGGTCCATAGCGGAAAAAGTAAAGGAAACAATTCAAGTGATCTCAAAATAAACAACATGAGTAAAGTAGCCGTAGTAATGGGCAGCACCAGCGATATGCCCGTAATGCAGGAAGCCATAGACATTTTAAAAGGTTTTGACATAGATGTAGATGTAGATATCGTTTCCGCCCATAGAACACCGGAAAAATTATTCGATTTCAGTAAAAACGCACATATTAATGGTTACTCCGTTATTATTGCCGGTGCCGGTGGTGCCGCGCACTTACCCGGTATGGTCGCATCAATGTCGCCATTACCCGTAATTGGGGTTCCGGTAAAAAGTAGCAATTCTATTGATGGTTGGGACTCCATATTATCCATACTTCAAATGCCGGGCGGAGTACCGGTGGCCACCGTAGCACTAAATGGTGCTAAAAACGCAGGTATTTTAGCGGCACAGATTATTGGTAGTGCAGATAAATGTGTATTGGACAAGATTATATTGTACAAGAAAGGACTAAAGCAAAAAGTTATTGACGGTGCTAAGGAAGTTAACGGTAAATAACACTCAATAAGAAATTCCAAAACTCAAAACCAATTTTCAATTTTAGTAAATGAATCCATTATTATCTCCATTTGATACCGCCCCGTTTTCTCAGATTAAAAATGAACATTTTAAGCCTGCCTTTCTACAATCTATTGAAGATACAAGAGCGGAAATAGATGCTATTACCGAAAATACGGATACCCCTACTTTTGAAAATACGATAGAGGCCCTTGAGTTTGCCGGTCAGCAATTAGACCGTATTTCTAGTGTTTTCTTCAATCTTAATTCCGCGGAAACCAATGAGGAAATCCAGAAAATAGCTCAAGAAATCTCCCCGTTATTATCTGAATTTGGCAATGACATTACTTTGAACAAAGCTTTGTTCAAAAGGGTTAAGGCGGTCTATGACCAAAAAGAAAATTTGGACCTAACTGTAGAACAACATACACTTTTAGATAAAAAATATAAAAGTTTTAGCAGAAACGGAGCCAATTTATCTGAAGACAAAAAGAAACGTTTAAGAGAAATAGATGCAAAATTGGCGAAGTTAAAATTGACTTTTGGTGAAAACGTTTTAGCGGAGACCAACAAATATCAGTTACATCTAACGAATGAAGCTGATGTAGAAGGATTACCCGAAGGCGAAAAAGAAGCAGCTGCACAATTGGCAATTTCAAAAGGAAAAAAAGATGGTTGGATGATCACTTTGGATTACCCTAGCTATATACCGTTTATGAAATATGCCAAAAACCGGGAATTACGCAAAAAGCTTTCATTGGCTTTTGGCAGTAAAGGATTTCATAACGATGAATTGGACAATCAAGAAAATGTCCTTGAAATAGCAAAATTACGTTTTGAAAGGGCCAACCTGCTAGGGTATAAAACACACGCTCATTTTGTTTTGGAGGAGCGTATGGCAGAAACGCCTGAAAAGGTACATGAATTTTTAAACGAACTCTTGGACAAAGCGAAACCTGCGGCAGAGCGCGAATTCATGCAATTACAAGAGTTTGCCAAAAAAATGGATGCTATTGACCGCCTGGAAAAATGGGATGGCAGTTATTATTCGGAAAAATTAAAGCAGGAGTTGTTCAATTTAGACGATGAAAAATTAAAACCCTACTTTAAACTGGAAAATGTCATAAACGGTGTTTTCAAAGTTGCCGAAAAATTATTTGACCTGCAGTTTAAGGAAGTAGAAGATGTAGACAGATACCATAATGAAGTAAAAACGTATAAGGTCTTTGATGCAAACAATAACTTTATTTCCTTGTTCTATGCGGATTTTCATCCCAGGGCAGGCAAAAGAGGGGGAGCTTGGATGACCTCGTTTAAATCACAATGGAAACGCAATGGAGAAAATGTAAGGCCGCACATCTCCAATGTCTGTAACTTTACCCCTTCTACAAAGAGCAAACCATCATTACTAACCTTCAACGAGGTTACCACTTTATTTCATGAGTTTGGCCATGGGCTTCATGGTATGTTGGCGAACACTACCTACCCAAGCCTTTCCGGCACCTCGGTATTTTGGGATTTTGTAGAATTGCCTAGCCAAGTTTTAGAAAACTGGTGCTATGAAAAAGAAGCGCTGGAATTGTTCGCAAAGCACTATGAAACTGGGGAAACCATACCTATGGAACTGGTTGAAAAAATAAAGGAATCCGCCATGTTTCAAGAAGGAATGCAGACTCTACGTCAATTAAGTTTTGGTTTATTGGACATGTCTTGGCACGGTGGGGACCCTACCCAAATTTCCAATGTTAAAAAGCATGAGGATGAGGCGTTCAAAAATACCAACTTATACCCTGAAACTCAGGAAACCTGTATGAGCACGGCGTTCTCACATATATTTCAAGGTGGTTATTCATCAGGGTACTATAGTTATAAATGGGCAGAAGTGTTAGATGCAGATGCGTTTGCATATTTTAAGGAAAAAGGTATTTTCAATAAAGTAGTAGCTACCAAATTCAAGGACCACGTTCTTTCTCAAGGAGGAACCGAAAATCCCATGGTACTTTACAAAAGATTTAGGGGAGCAGAACCAAAGGTCGAGGCTTTGCTGGAAAGGGCTGGGCTGCTAAAATAAAGAAAATCACAACCTATTCCATATCAAAAATTTAATTTATATCTTGTAGCATAATACGCACAGGATGAATACCTTTTTTCTTTCTATTAGCTTATCTTTTAGTTTTTCCTTATTCATTAATAAAAGGCCAAAATGTGTATGACTAAAAATGAATTAGGTATGGCTCAAACCATAGAATTACTTGAACATTCCAATAGAATGGCTAATATTGGTGTTTTTCAGTTTGATGTTGATAAACAAAAAATCTATTGGAATGATGTCATTAAACAATTACACGAAGTTTCTGACGAGTTTGAACCAACGCTAGAAAATGTTTTTTCGTTCATTAAAGAAGAAGAAAAAAAAGAATATATTAAAGCCGCACATATTAATGCATTAGAAAAAGGAGAATCTTTTACTCTAGAACATGAAATAGTAACATCTAAAGGAAACAAACGACATTTATGGGTTTTTGGCAAGCCTGTTTTTAAAGATGGTAAATGTGTAAAAATATACGGATCAATAAAGGACATTACACAGCGTAAGGAATTTGAAACAGAATTAAGGCATAAAGATCTTCATTTAAACCTTTCCGAACATGTCGTTAAAATTGGTTATTGGCGTAGAGACATTCTAAACAATATAGATACTTGGTCCGATAATCTATATGAAATTTTTGAACACAAAAAAGGTGAAAAAATAACCTTTGACACCTACATGGATTATGTACATCCTGATGATAAATCATATGTTACCAACCATATAGAATCTGCTTTTTCAACTAAAAAATTACTAGAGTTTTCTCATCGCATATTATTAAAAAGTAACACCGTTAAAACGGTACAGTTAATTGGTGAGGTTATCTGTAATCGTAAAGGAGAGGTTATAGAGATTATTGGTACATGCCAGGATATTACGAGTCAATTATCAATAGAACAGAAATTAAAAGACAGGAACCAATTATTACAATGTGCAGAACAACTTACCTCTATTGGTTACTGGAGATGGAAACCAAAAACAAATGCTGTTTACTGGTCCGATAATCTTTACACAATGTTTGGGCAACCAAAAGACGAGGAATTAAGTTTTGAAACCTATTTTAATTTTATACATCCAGAAGACCAAAACTATGTAAAAGAAAAGGTGGATGCATCTATTTCAGATTTAAACTTTTACAATTTTACCCACAGAATAATAACCCATAAAGGAGAAATAAAAACTATTCAAATAATTGGCGAAGTAAGCGCTGATACCTATGGCAACAATTTAGAGTTATTAGGCACTTGTTTAGATATCACAGAAAACAAAGAAAGAGAACAAACATTGTTGAAAAAAAATCAGCAATTGAATTTTGCTGAAAAATTAGCAAAGATTGGTTACTGGCAATGGAATTGTGTTACTAACGAAATAATATGGTCAGATAATTTATATACCATGTATGGTCATGAAAAATCTGTACCTCTAGGCCCAGAAACTTTTTCAAGTTATGTTCATGAAGCAGATAAAAACTACATTTCTAAGAATACTGAATTAATTATAAGAGATAAAAAATTCCATGATTCTACCTACAGAATACAATTAAAAGACGGTACAATAAAAACTATTAATTGTGTAGGTAAAGTTGTCACCAATTCTAATGGAGACATTGTTGAAATCCTAGGAACATGCCAAGATGTTACTGAAAGTCAAAAAAGAGAACAAGAGATAGAGCAAAAAAACCAAATGTTAAATTTTGCTGAAGAAATAGCAAATCTTGGACATTGGAAATTAAGTTTTATTACCAATCAAATAGAATGGTCTACAAATTTATATCGAATATTTGATGTAGACGAAGATGAAAACGTAGATTTTACAACAGCGCTAGAGTTAGTACACGAAGAAGACAGAGCATATGTAGAAAAGATAAGAAATGAGATTATACAAACAAAAATCTTTAAAAAACATTCTTACCGAATAAAAACTAGGAAAGGTGAAATTAAGATTGTAGAAATAACAGGAAAATTACTTTTTAACAATGGTGGTGATATTATAGGTATGATGGGCACTAGCCAAGATATTACCATAAATAGAAAAAAAGAAAAAGAAACACTGGAAAGAAACAGGCAATTAAATAATGCAGAGCGCATGTCAATGATTGGTTCGTGGCAGTGGAACCCAAAGACCGACGAATTTAAATGGTCGGATAATTTATATAGAATTTATGGTTTTGAAGTAGGCATAGAAATAACTAGAGAGCTACGTGAGAAACGCATACACCCTGAAGACAAGGAACGGGTTTATGAATTATCCTTAGAATTCTTAAAAAATAAATCTATTTCCAAATTCGTAAATAGAATTATTTTAGATGATGGTACCATTAAACATTTAGAAACTATAGGAGAAGCTATTTTAGATAATAGTGGAAACGTTAATTACTTTATGGGTACCATACAAGATGTAACTGCTAGATTGCGAAATGACCAAGTTATTTTAGAAAAAAATAGAATGTTACAATTAGCAGAAGAATTATCTAACATAGGGTCTTGGAAATGGAATATTATTAATGGTGAATTAAATTGGTCAGCCAATTTATACAGAATTTTTGGCTATAAAATTGGGTTCAAAGTTAATTTTGACCACTATGTAACACATATTCACCCAGAAGATGTTGAATATATTAATAAAACCATTAATAATATTGTTAATACCAAAGTATTTAAAAAGTTTACACACCGTATAAAACGCAATGATGGAGCCATTAGAAGTTTAGAAGTTATAGGAGAGGTTAAAACAAATTCTTTTGGTGAAGTAATAGAACTGATAGGCTCTTGCCAAGATATAACCGAACAAAAGAAAGCGGAACAAAAAATTTTAGAAGCAAACAAAAAGCTTAAGAATTCTACCATAGAATTAACAGCTACAAACAAACAACTAGCAGAGTTCAATCACATAACCTCTCACAATTTAAGGTCACCTGTTAGTAACTTAAATGCCCTTTTAGGACTTTATAAAGACCCTTTTTATAAAAATTTAAAGGAAGAACTTTTTCAGAAATTTGAAATTGTAATAGACCATCTTACCTCAACACTAGATACCTTGGTTGAATCTTTAAAAGTTAAGCATGAAGCCACCAGCGCCATACAAAAATTAAGTTTTGAGGAAACGCTGAAGAAAACTAAGGAAATTTTGGCTGCAGAGATTATGCAGACCAAAGCGGTAATTAAATCTGATTTTAACGATGTTCCTAAAATAATGTACAATCAGATATATTTAGAAAGTATTTTTCTTAACTTGATAGGGAATGCCATGAAATATAAATCCAAAGACCGTGTGCCTGAAATTGAGATAGAGTCCAAGGAGATTAACGGCAGCGTATACCTATCGTTTAAGGACAACGGAATAGGTATAGACTTAAAGCAACATGGAGATAAATTGTTCGGTTTGAACAAAGTATTCCACAGACATCCAGATGCCAAAGGAATTGGTCTGTTTTTAACGAAGGCACAGGTTGAAGCTATGGGCGGAAGCATTTCCGCACAAAGTGAAGTAAATGTAGGTTCAACTTTTACCGTAACATTAAACTAACTCACAACTCATGAATGAAAACATTAACATTTGTATAGTAGATGATGATGAAATATACCAATTTACAATGGCAGCTACATTAAAGGCATTTAATTCGGTTAAAAAAATAATAGCTTTTAAAGATGGTTTAGAAGCTATGGATTTTATGTTGGACAATCTCAGCAACGAGAAAGAATTGCCAGATATCATCTTTCTTGATATAAATATGCCCGTGATGGACGGTTTCCAGTTTATGGAAGAATATGTGAAAATCCATCCTAAAGTAGGAAAAAAGATAATTATCTATATGGTTTCCTCCTCTGTAGATGAAGTTGATATTGAGCGCGCAAAGAAAATAAGTCAGATTTCAGATTATATCATAAAGCCTATTAGGGAGACCCAATTAAAGAATATCCTTGCGCAATTGGAGGAAGACGGTAAATTATAATCAATTAAACTACCATCTTTTTTAATTGATATATTGCTCTGAGATGGCCATGGAATTTCCTTGACCAATTTTAATGTTAAGGGCCGGAATTAAACAAAATTTTATTATTCAACGTTGGTGATTATGCCAATCATCAAAGCCGCCTTCAAGGTTGATTACATTTGTAAAACCTAAGGAAGCCAAACGTTCTTGAGACTTTAGGCTCCTACCCCCTTTTTTACAATACACATAAATGGTTTTATTCTTATCAATGTTTTTGACCTTTTCATTAAAATCTTTTGAAAACCAATCAATATTGATTGCCCCGTTAATATGACCATCCTTATATTCCTGAGGGGTTCTTACGTCCAGCAAAAGTACATTTTCCGCATTGGAAAAGGTAAAATCAGCTATTGGCTGGGAAGTTATTTGACCATAACTTACTTGACCTATGACCAATAACAATACAAATACAATTTTCTTCATAAGAGATAGGATTGAGTTCAAAAATAATCATAATCCCTAAAATTACTCTATTTTTGATAGGCAATAGAAAAAATGGAAACACATCAACTTCATCCGGACACTTGGGTAGATCTTTACGCGGATTATTTATACAATTACGCCGTTGCTAGGGTAAATGATGCTGAAATTGCCAAAGATTTGGTACAGGAAACCTTTATAGCGGGTTTAAAGTCCGCTAAGAATTTTAAGGGTGATGCGGCAGAACGCACCTGGCTCATTGCCATTTTAAAACGTAAGGTCATAGACCATTACCGTAAGATAAATTCCAAAAAAGGTAAGGCCGAGGTGAGAATGAACTACAGCGCACAGACCGATGCCGAAGGAGATTGGCTTGAAGAGCGCATAGCCGACCCCAATAGCAATTTTGAAAACGATGCGCTGGAAAACGAGGAATTAGGACTGGCCATTCAAAAATGTATAGCCAAACTACCTAAAAAACAAGCACAAGTTTTTACCATGAAAACAATAGAAGGTATGGAAACGGAAGATATATGTAATGCATTGGGTATAAATGCGTCTAACTTATGGGTAATGATACATAGGGCCAGAACTGGTTTGATGGGTTGTTTAAATCAAAATTGGTTTTAATTATGATGATTTCATGTGAAAAGGCAGCGTGCATTTGCAATAAGGCTCAATATAAAGAGGCTTCATTTTGGGAAACCATTACGTTAAGGTTTCATATTCTAATGTGCAAGGCCTGTACTAAGCATAGTAAGCAAAACAAAAAGTTGACCACGCTTTGCAATAAAGCCAATTTAGTAGCTTTGTCCGAAGAGGATAAACGTAAAATGAAAGAATCGTTACCTACAAAGAATTAGTGGTCTTATTTAAAAGTACTACTATAGTCCACCAAATTATGGGCAAGGCCTCTACCCAAAATGATGCATAATATTTGGACTGATTTTTTTTGCTCCTATATAAAGCCAATAGCAACAATAGCCCAAAAACCGTATTGGAAATAATCAAAGTTGGCTCAACATTGGACTTAAGAAATGTAATTGTATAAAAAAGTAAAACCCATACATAACCAATTCTTCTTGCACCTACTACACCTAAACGTTGTGGCAGCGTTTTCAAATCTGAATGATCATATTTTAAATCCCTAATCTCAAAGGGTACCAAAAGTACCAACACCAACAAAAAACGCTGTACGGTTTCAAGTTGAATATCATAATCTATTTGTGAAGTTTCGGAATAAACAGGCAATATGACGGTGGTACCGGCCCACACCAAAGCAACTATTAAGATCTTAAATCCACTTAGACTTCTGAAGTTTCTATGCCTGGGCAAAACGGGCAAGGCGTAAAGAGCCGTAATCCCGCCCAAAACAAGCAACCCCATAAAAACCTGTTTCGATAAAAAAAGGGAATGGTAAATTGCAATAAGCGTACAGATAATGCTAAAAAATTGGATGTTCTTGTGGTATCTGTTTGCTACAAGGATATATTTATGGGCCTCAACTCCATATTTCACAAAATTATAACAACCAATAGTCCCAAAAAATACAAAACAATATAGGTGAAAGTCAACGTTTATGTTTACCGTTAGGGCCGTAATATACATAAGGCTCAATACCGCAAATGCCACATGAATACTAGCATCTAGATAAAAATCAAAAACTCTCTTGAACCAAGCCATTGAACAAAAGTAGCTAAAGTGTTTATAACCTTAAGTTTTGGTTAAAAACTTTACTTGTATAGCACTCCATAGCAGTCAAATTACCCATATTTATTTGGTAATTTTGTATCATATATAACAAAACTATCTATGAAGACTGACGTGTTTGCACTGCGCCATATCGGCATAAGGGAAGAAAATTTAAAACACATGCTTGACACCGTAGGTGTCGATAATTTGGAACAGCTAATTTATGAAACGATACCCGAGGATATCAGTCTTAAAAAACCCTTAATTTTAGATGAACCGTTAAGCGAGCATAGATATTTGGCGCATATAGAGGCCTTATCCAAAAAGAACAAGGTTTTTCGCACCTATATTGGTTTGGGCTACCATGAAAGTCTTACACCGTCCGTCATCAAAAGAAATATTCTTGAAAACCCAGGTTGGTATACGGCATATACCCCTTATCAGGCAGAGATTGCCCAAGGCAGATTAGAAGCATTGTTAAATTTCCAAACCATTGTTACGGATTTAACGGGGATGGAACTGGCAAACGCATCACTTTTGGATGAAAGTACTGCTGCCGCGGAAGCAATGACCATGCTATATGATGTACGTAGTAGGGAACAAAAAAAGAACGAAGTCCTAAAATTCTTTGTTTCTGAAGAAATCTTGCCCCAGACCCTTTCTTTATTAAAAACGCGTTCTACACCTTTAGGAATTGAATTGGTGGTCGGTAATCATGAGGAGTTCAGTTTTGATAGTGACTATTATGGTGCCTTATTGCAATATCCCGGCAAATATGGTCAGGTCTATGATTATTCGGATTTTGTTTCCAAGGCCAAAGCCAATGATATTAAGGTAGCCGTGGCTGCAGATATTCTGAGCCTAGTAGCGCTTACTCCTCCGGGTGAATTTGGCGTAGATGTTGTTGTCGGCACTACCCAACGGTTTGGTATTCCATTAGGGTATGGAGGTCCACATGCAGCCTATTTTGCAACCAAGGAAGCCTATAAGAGAAGTATACCAGGACGTATTATTGGAGTTACCAAGGACACGGATGGCAAACCTGCACTGCGCATGGCCCTACAAACAAGGGAACAGCATATTAAGAGAGACAAGGCTACATCCAATATATGTACCGCACAAGTACTTTTGGCCGTAATGGCTGGTATGTACGGGGTATATCATGGTCCTAAAGGATTAAAGTATATTGCGAATAAAGTACATGCCACAGCAGTAACCTTGACAGACGCCTTGGAAAGGTTAGGCCTCTATCAAATGAACACGGCGTTTTTTGATACCATAACCGTAAAGATCAACTCCAATTTAGTGCGTCCCATTGCTGAGAAACATGAGGTCAATTTCTTATATGTGGACAACGAAACCATTTCAATAGCTGTAAATGAGGCAACTTCCATAAAGGATATTAATCAAATTCTTTCCATTTTCTCGGAAGCATTGGGAAAAAATAAAATTGAGGTTATACAATTGAAAACGGAAACCAATATTCCCAATCATTTACAGCGTACCAGTAGTTTCATGGAAAATAAGGTTTTTAATTCGTACCATTCAGAAACGGAATTAATGCGCTACATAAAGAAATTGGAACGTAAGGACCTTGCTTTGAATCATAGTATGATTTCTTTGGGAAGCTGCACCATGAAGTTGAACGCAGCCACGGAAATGCTACCGTTAAGCATGACGCATTGGGGAAATATTCATCCGTTTGTACCTGTTGAACAAGCTGAAGGATACCAAATTGTATTGAAGGAATTAGCAAAGGACCTCTCTATAATAACAGGGTTTGCGGACACTTCCCTACAACCCAATTCCGGAGCTCAGGGAGAGTATGCAGGTTTAATGGCCATAAGGGCATATCATGAATCTAGAGGAGACTCCGATCGAAACATTTGTCTTATACCCTCCTCTGCCCATGGAACTAATCCTGCTTCTGCGGTCATGGCAGGAATGAAGGTAATTGTCACCAAAACCGATGAAAAAGGGAATATTGATGTGGCGGACCTAGAAGAAAAAGCCAAGCTACATTCAGACAAATTGGCCGCATTGATGGTAACTTATCCATCTACCCATGGTGTTTTTGAATCCTCCATAAAGCAAATTACCAAATTAATACATGATTATGGAGGTCAAGTTTATATGGACGGTGCCAATATGAATGCACAGGTAGGATTGACCAATCCGGGTATGATCGGTGCAGATGTATGTCACTTAAATTTACACAAAACCTTTGCCATACCACACGGTGGAGGTGGTCCAGGAGTAGGTCCAATATGCGTTGCCCCACAATTGGTACCGTTCTTACCAGGAAATCCCGTAATAGCCACCGGTGGCGAAAATGCCATTACTGCCATATCTGCTGCACCTTGGGGCAGTTCTCTGGCTTGCCTAATATCATATGCCTATATTAAAATGCTGGGCGAAGAAGGGTTGACACATTCTACAAAGATTGCTATCTTAAACGCAAACTATATCAAACAACGTCTAAGTGGAAAGTTCGATGTGCTATATACCGGGGAAAAAGGCAGGGCCGCCCATGAAATGATCATTGATTGCAGACCCTTTAAACAAAACGGCATAGAAGTTACCGATATTGCCAAAAGACTAATGGATTATGGCTTCCACGCTCCAACAGTTTCTTTCCCCGTTGCCGGTACCGTAATGATAGAGCCTACCGAAAGTGAAAATCTTGAAGAACTGGATAGATTTTGCGATGCCATGATATTGATAAGGGCAGAGATTGACGAAAGTTCCCAAGAGCAACCTGACAATGTGCTAAAGAACGCCCCGCATACTTTAGATATGACCACTGGGGATGAATGGCCTTTTCCATACTCACGACAAAAAGCCGCTTTTCCTTTGCCATATATAAAGGAAAATAAATTTTGGCCAGCAGTTAGAAGAGTTGATGATGCCTATGGAGATCGTAATTTAATCTGTACTTGCGCCCCGATCGAGGCCTATGCAGATATAGAATAAGTAATGTTTTCAGTACTTTACAAAGCCTTTTCAAAAAATTGAAGAGGCTTTTTTCTTGTATGTATACTAGAAAATTGGCAAATGGACATCGTAATATTTATTATGCATGCATAAAATAATTAAATCCAGATGATTAAATTTCTTAATAAACCAATAGAGCACAATGAGCATAGCAATAACCGGTACAGGTAGTTATATACCATCCCAAACCATTAAAAATTCAGATTTCAGCGATCACCAATTTTTAAA
The DNA here is from genome assembly GCF_030505015.1 of Maribacter confluentis. Lineage (NCBI taxonomy): Bacteria > Pseudomonadati > Bacteroidota > Flavobacteriia > Flavobacteriales > Flavobacteriaceae > Maribacter > Maribacter confluentis. The sequence goes on along the minus strand of NZ_JAUKUC010000001.1, from coordinate 2,976,886 downwards.
TTTGGACGGTACAACGTTTAATCATGAAAATACGGTCATTATTGAAAAATTTAAGGCCATAACAGGGATTGAGGAAAGAAAGTATGCGGATAAAAAATATACTGCTTCTAATCTTGCCTATTTTGCGGCAGAAAAGGCTATTGAAGACGCCCAAATTGATAAGGAAACCCTAGATTACATAATTGTGGCCCACAATTTTGGCGACATTGCATATGGTCAGAAACAAGGCGATACATTACCAAGTTTGGCTACACGGGTAAAGCATCAGTTGGAAATCAATAATCCAAAATGTGTTGCCTATGACCTTTTGTTTGGTTGCCCAGGCTGGTTAGAAGGGATGATTCAAGCAAATGCGTTTATTAAAAGTGGAATAGCCAATAAGTGTTTGGTAATCGGCGCAGAAACCTTATCAAGGGTAGTTGATGATTATGATCGTGATAGTATGATCTATTCAGATGGTGCAGGTGCGGCCATTATAGAAAGAAAAGAAAACAGTGGAGAAATATTGGCTCATGAATCTGCCACTTTTGCCATTGATGAGGCCAACTATTTATTTTTTGGCACTACATATAACAAAGAAATCAATGATTCTGCCAACTATATAAAAATGTACGGTAGAAAAATTTATGAATTTGCCGTGACCCATGTTCCTAAAGCCATGGCAGAATGCTTGGATAAAAGCAATATATCAATAGATGAGGTAAAAAAAGTATTCATTCATCAAGCAAACGAAAAAATGGACGAAGCCATCTTAAAACGTTTTTATAAAATATACGGTAAGCAAATGCCGGAAGATATTATGCCCATGAGCATATCAAAGCTCGGAAACAGTTCCGTAGCCACCATACCTACATTATTTGATATGGTTAAAAACGGTAAATTGGAAAATCACGGTATTACCAAAGGAGATGTTGTTATCTTTGCAAGTGTTGGCGCAGGCATGAACGTCAATGCAATGGTATACAGAATTTAAAATGTACGAAAAAAGCTTTCCCAATAAACGATTTAGACATACGCTGCAATTTTTACAAAAACACATTGACACAAGTGAAACAATATTGGATTTAGGCGTGGTAAATCCGTTTTCACAAATTATGCAAGATAATGGCTATACCGTGAATAATACTAAAGGTGAGGATTTGGATGTTGACTACTCCGCTGTACTCAACCCTGAAGTTAATGTAATTACCGCTTTTGAAATTTTTGAACACCTATTATCACCATTACCGGTATTATCTCACATAAAAGCAAATAAACTTGTTGCCAGTATTCCATTAAAGCTATGGTTTGCGCCCGCTTATAGAAGCAAAACGGATAAATGGGACAGGCACTACCATGAATTTGAAGATTGGCAGTTTGATTGGTTGTTAGAAAAAGCTGGATGGGAAATTCAAGATTCCCAAAAATGGACCAATCCGGTTAAAAAACTTGGAATAAGGCCATTACTGCGGTATTTTACCCCCAGATATTATATTGTTTACGCTACCCGTAAACACTAGATTTTTTTCAAATGGACTACTATATCGTAATACCCATTCACAATGAAGATGCCTATTTAGAGCAGACGCTGACCGCTGTAGCCCTCCAAACATTATCTCCTAAAAAAGTTATACTGGTCAATGACAATTCTACAGATAATTCGGAAACTGTAATTGATCGTTTTGTACAAGAGCATTCATTTTTCTATAAATTGAATATTGTTTCTTCTTCGGAGCATATGCCCGGAAGTAAAGTGATCAATGCGTTTAAAAAAGGTCTGGCCATTTTGGATGACGCTTATGAGTTCATCGTTAAATTGGATGCGGATATCATTTTACCCACAAATTATTTTGAAAACATCAGCAATCATTTTAAAAACGACTCCCAAATAGGAATATGCGGTGGCTTTATTTACGAAAAGCAAGGTTCTGGAGAATGGGTACTTAACCATCCTATGAACAAAGACCACGTTAGAGGTGCCATAAAAGCATATTCCAAAGAGTGTTTCAAGGCAATAGGAGGCTTAAAAAATGCCATGGGCTGGGATACCGTAGACGAATTATTAGCGCAATATAACGGCTTTAAAATGCATACCGATGATGAACTTAAGGTAAAGCATTTAAGACCTACAGGAAAGGCATATAACGCCAGAGCCAAAAGGTTACAGGGAAAAGCAATGTACAGCATGCGTTATGGATTTATAATCACAACTATTGCTTCTTTGAAAATGGCCATAAAAAACAATTCCATTAAATCATTCTGGAATAATATGGCCGGCTACATAAATGCCAGTAGAAACAACAATAATTATATGGTCACAGAAGAAGAAGGTAAGTTTATCAGAAACTTACGCTGGACAAATATCAAAAGAAAAATAGGAGTATAAAAAAAGCCATCTAATTTAGATGGCTTTTTCCTTATTATCATGGTTTCTATTTAGAAACCTAATTGTTTTTTAACATCTGGAAGAAGATCTTTCCCTTTTGCCACGATCAAACCACCACCGGCTTGCGCATCGATTACATAATCAAAACCTTGGGCAGCCGCTACTTGCTCTATTGCCGCTTTTGCCTTTTCTGAAATAGGAGCGAACAATTCTGCTTGTTTCTTTTGAAATTCCTGTTGTGCAGCTTGTTGGGCTTCACCAATATTTTTTTCAAAACCTTGCAATTCTATAGCTCTCTTGTCATTTTCCTCTTTTGACTTAGAGGCCGCTTCATTTTGGTATTGTGTAAATTTATTACGCAATTCTGTCATTGAGGCTTGAATATCTGCATTATAGGTTTCCTGTAATTTTTTTAATTCTGCTTCGGCAGCTTTCATTTCTGGCATTGCCGATAATAATTGAGTAACATCAATATGCGCAACTTTACTTTGTGCATTTACGAAACTTGTCGTTGCTACGAACAACAATAAGGCTACTACTATTTGTTTTACTTGTTTCATGAGTTCTAATTTAAATCTAATTTGAGTGTTAATTTTATGGTTAATAAACCTATTTAAATAGTACCGTTATCATCTTTTTCGGTATCTCTATTTCTTTCTTTCAGTTTTTCCTGTTTTTTAGCTTCACGCTCTTCCAGTAATTTTTTTCTTCGCTCCTCATATGCTTTCTTACGCTCCTCACGTAATTTCAACTGCTCTGCCCTTGTATCTGCCGCAGTCTTTTCCCTTACCTCAGCAGCCTCGTTAGCTTTGTCCAAACGTTCTTGCAACGCTTCGCTAATTTCTTCTTCCCCTACTACATCCTCATCTTCAAAAGCGTCTAACCGATCGTTCGCTTTTTTGGCGGGAGCACTTACTTTTCTGGTCCGTGCTATTCCCCTCAAGACAATATCGCTAATATCATGTCTTTTTTCAGAATACAACATTACGACATCCGCAGATTTATCAAAAATAAAATCATACTTTTTATTTGCCCCAATTTTTTGTACCTCATTGAACACTTGGTCCTGTATAGGTTGTATTAACCTACGTTTTTGTAAAACCAAATCTCCTTGCGGCCCAAAACGATCTTGTTGGTACTCGATCATTTCCCTTTCCAAAATCTGAATCTCTTCCTCTCGTTCAGCGATCAACTCAGGAGTTAGCAATACCTTCTCCGCCATTAAATCTTTTTTCATTTGCTCAACAACGCTTTGCTTCTGTTCAACATCTACCTTCCAGCGTTGTACCTTAGTCTCTAACTGCTCTGTAGCATCACGGTATTCCTCTACGTTTTCAAGGATATATTCCATATCCACATAGGCTATCCTAACGCCACGTTGTGCCAATCCTACTGTGGTCATGAACATGACCGTTACCAGAAAAAAGATGTTTGTTCTTGTACTCATCATTGATATCGTTTAATCTTATAGAAAATATCGTGCCAAAACTACTAAATCTTTTAAAATGAAAGGATTAGCCTGCGCAAGATATTTAATATTGTCGTAAAAATTAAAACTGTTGACCAATTATGAAGTGAGTTTGCCAACCGCTAGGCCCTTGTCCTGCCGATTGTGGCCTAAGATCCTCATCAAATCCGTAACCAAAATCTATACCCAGCAAACCAAATGCCGGCATAAAGATCCGCAGCCCCACGCCGGCCGATCGTTTTAATTGAAACGGATTAAACTCCTGAAAATTGTTGAAAGAGTTACCTCCCTCTAAAAATGCAAGTCCGTAGATAGACGCCGATGGTTTTAAAGTTAATGGATAACGTAATTCCAATGAAAATTTATTGTAGATCAAACCTCCATCCTGCTCACCCGTAATTGGATCTACCGGGGTTAGGGCTTGGTTATCATATCCTCTTAGTTGTACTACGTCCCTACCATCTAAAGTAAAGTTACCTAGACCATCACCACCAACAAAGAAACGCTCAAAAGGAACATCGCCAATATCGCTGTTGTAACTTCCTAAAAATCCGAACTCGGCATTTGATCTTAGAACCAACTTATCTACCAAGGTCGTGTACCAATCTCCCTTAAACTTTATCTTATAATATTCCAAAAGCCTAAAACGTTCTTGATCGGAATTTTCCAATTCTTTGACTTCACTAGCAGTTAACGTCTGCCCAAGGCTTCTTCTTTCCGCCTTCAATTCGGTTAACTCTTCAGAGCGTTCCTTTAGCGCTTTAAAATCCTTATCACTGAACAATGAATAGGGAGGGGTAAATTTACCTGTTAGCTCAAATGTAGATCCTGAGGTCGGAAAAATACGGCTAGGTCCTTGTGAATTTCTAGAAATTCCGAATGTATATGCCAAGGAATTTGCTTTACCATTACCAAAATTGAAGAGGCCTATATTATAATTTCTAAAATCATAAAGCTGGTATCCCAAAGAATGGGAAATAGTAAAGAAATCATCTGGCCATTGAACACGTTTTGCCAAACCGGCCGTAACCCCTGTAATGGAAAATTGCTGATCTTTATTCACTGTAATACCATTGGTACCGCCATAAGATGCAGCAAATTGTTGCGTTCTGGACACACTTAAATTAAAACGTACTGGTTTTTTACCTCCCAACCAAGGCTCAGAAAAATTAAGACTATAGACCCTAAACGTTCTACTTGCCTGTAATCTTAGGGCAAACGTTTGCCCATCACCCATTGGTACAGGTTTATACTTTTCTCCCTTAAACAAATTTTGGATAGAGAAATTACTAAAAGATAGTCCCAATGTACCTATAAAGCCACCGCCGCCATAACCACCTTGCAGTTCTATCTGACTGGACCCAGACTCTACCAAGCTCCAAGCAAGGTCTACGGTACCGTCATTAGGGTTGGCGTTCAATACATCTGGTGTAATTTGTTCTGCATCAAAAAATCCAAGTTGACCCAGCTCCCTGATACTTCTAATAATGTCCGACTTATTATATTTTTGTCCTGGACGGGTACGCAATTCCCTATATATAACATGGTCGTTGGTCTTATCGTTACCGCTTACCGTTACGTGGTTAAGAAACGTCTCCTTACCTTCTATAATCCTAATTTCAAAATCAATGGTATCATTGGCCGCTGAAATTTCTACCGGATTGATAGTAGAAAAAAGATAACCGTTATTTTGATACAAACTGGTAACATCTGATGGATCTGGTTTGGAATTGTCCGCTATACGCTCCCTAAGTAATACCCCATTATAGGTATCACCCTTTTTAATTCCTAAAACCTGATTTAATTGGCGATCGGTATAAACGGTATTCCCAACAAAATCAATATCACCAAAATAGTACTTATCCCCTTCTTCAACCTTTATATGCAAGTCAATGTTATTTTCATCTATCTTGACCACACTATCCGATATTACCCTGGCATCACGGAAACCGTTTTCGGCAAATTTATCGACCAATAATCCCAAATCTTCCTTATAGTCTTCTTGAATGTATTTTGATTTTTTCCAAAACCGACCAAATTTTTTCTCTTTGGTATTTTTTAAAGCCTTTCGTAATTTTTTATCCTTTAGCTCATCGTTACCTTCAAATACAATTTCCCGTATTTTAACCTTATCCCCCTTTTTTACGTTAACAACCATGCTCTGGGCGTTGGTCTCAGAAGTATCCTTGGCTGTCGCTATATTAACCTGCGCATTTAAATACCCTTGTTTTTTATATTTATTGGTGATATAGTTTTTGGAATTGGAAATAAGACTTTCCGTTATCTTTTTACCTTTCTTAAGATCGGTATCCTTGATCAACCCTTCTACCTTCCCTTTTTTGACCCCATAAAACGTAACATTGGTAAGTGTAGGGCGCTCAATGATATTAAGCTCCAAAAAAACATTGTTGTCCTCTATATTTGTAATATAAAACTCAATTTCACTGAACAGCTCCAGTCCCCATAATTTTTTAATGACCTCACTAATCTGTTCCCCGGGCAAGGTAATGGGTTGCCCTACCCTAAGTCCGGTATAAGTCTTTACCGTCTGCTCGTTATAACTTTCCAGCCCGGTAACTTCCAATCCCCCTAGTATATAACTTTTGCCGTCTTCATAAGAAGTCTCCTGGGCTAAGGTAGTTAAGGAAATTAAAAATAAAAGGGTGGATAAAATGTGGTTCAAGGATATGAACCTGGTCATATCTTTAAGTGAGTTGTTCGCTAGTTTTTCCAAATCTTCGTTCTCTGTTCTGGTAATTTTTAATAGCCTCCACCAAATGGTGTTCTCTAAAATCTGGCCAAAATACATCAATAAAGTATAACTCGGCATATGCAATTTGCCATAATAAAAAATTGCTGATCCGATGTTCTCCACTAGTACGGATAAGCAAGTCTACGTCTGGTAAATTGTGCGTGTAAAGATGGTTATTTATAATGGTTTCGTCAATATTTTCAATTGAAATTATATTATTTTTAACTTTGGTACTGATGGCTTTAACCGCAGACTGTAGCTCTTCCCGAGCACCATAGCTAAGTGCCAAGGTAAGGGTCATGCCTGTATTTTGCTTAGTTTGATCCATTACTTCGATCAATTCCTTATAGGCTTTTACCGGCAGGGCCTCTATATTCCCAATTGTATTTAAACGGATATTATTTTTGTTAAAAGACTTAAGTTCTTTCTTTAAGGATGACACCAATAAGCGCATAAGTGTCTGCACTTCAACCTTTGGTCGATTCCAATTCTCTGTTGAAAAAGTATATAGGGTTAAAAAATCTATACCCAATTGGGCGCATTCCTCGACAACTATCCTTACGGTCTTTACGCCATGTTCATGACCAAAAACCCTGAGCTTTCCACGCTCCTTGGCCCACCTGCCATTACCATCCATGATTATGGCCAAATGTTTAGGAACGTTTAATTTATCAATCTCGTTTATATTGCTCATGTTCATTTACTCAAAACAATCCATACAAGGCTTTCTGCCAAAAGTATAGGTCAATGTCAATCCAGAAAAAACATACCAGTCATCACTAAAAATGTTTCCAAATTGAAATTCCTCATAATTGGAACCTTGTGGATTACTGGCATCCAAGTTGTCCGTAAAGGTATACCTAGCACCTATTTCTGCCCCAAAAATAAGAAACTGATTGATACGATACTTAATACCCGCCGTAACTGGCACGGCAAAACTACCATCTTTTTGGTTAATTTCCTGTAAAACACCTCCATTAAAATACTCATAGTCATACCTGAAATAGGTTACCCCTGTGTATAGATAGGGAGTAAATGCCGGACCCAATTTATGAAGGTTGTAATCTACAAAATTGAATTCCAAACCAACGGAACCCTCCAAAATATGGTTGTCCACTACATAGCCACGTTGTTGTCTGGCCGTAGAACTAGATTTGTTATCGTCTGCGGTGAACTGGCCGTACATTAAACTGGCCCGCCATGCATAACGTTTACTTTTGTTCCATTTAAAAACCCCTCCAAGGGCAATATCGGATGGCAATATATAGTTGGTTCTTCCAACATCTCCAATCGTATTTGCGCCACCAGCAAAAACACCCACTTCATAAGTTTGGGAATGCAGGCCACTCATTGAAAATAGTAGCATTAATAACGCTATATAACGCATAAAATAATATTTGCAGTTGATGCCCGGAACCTGTTTTACCTAGATTCCTGAACAAAAAATTGTTCTCAATGGATAAACAGCGTTTGAGGTCATTTATTGTTTTAAACCAAGTTCAATTTCTTCTATCCTCACCCCAAAGCAACTTGTTCCTAAGTGTTTTCAAAAAACTTTCTGAAGTATATTCTATCATTTTAATTGTAAAGGAAGCCTTGGTAATAGTGATTTCCTCACCGTTCTCCAAAGAGGCAATTCTGGAATCCAAAGACACCAAATGGTTTTCCTCCCTGCCAGAAACCTTAAGTCGTATAACCGTATCATCTGAAATCACCAATGGTCTGGCATTTAGGTTATGCGGTGCAATTGGGGTGAGCACCAAGGATTTTGCAGTAGGCACTATGACCGGCCCGCCACAACTTAATGAGTACCCTGTTGAACCTGTTGGAGTCGAGATAATTAGTCCATCTGCCCAATAAGATGTTAGATATTCATTATTTAAAAAAGTCTCTACGGTAATCATAGAGGTAGTATCTTTTCTACTAACTGTAATTTCGTTGAGCGCAAAATTAAGGTTTCCAAATTCCTGATCCAATTTTTGGGTATTCAATTGCACCAAACTACGTTCTACAACGGTATAGGCACCTTGCTTAAACTCTTGGACCACTTTCCTGACATCTTCCTTCTTAAAGGTGGATAAAAATCCCAACCTCCCTGTATTTACACCTACTATAGGAATGCCTAAATCACGAACAAATGTCGTAGCCCTAAGGATGGTACCATCACCACCAAAACTTACGAACATATCAAAAGTTGCGTCTAGGCCATGATCTATGGTAAAAGTGGAATACCCTTTTGAGGCCCCACGATCTTTATATAATTCATAAAAGTCTTCTTCTATAGCGACAACGGCACCTACTTGCTCTAGTTCATCCAATAATTCAATTAGATATTCTATTGCATTATCTTGATAGGTTTGACCATAAATGGCTACTTTCATACTAGACATTTAAATATTTATCCAAATAGTCCGATCGATCTTTAAGATCTTCCAAAAACTGGTCGTCACTATTTCCAAATAATATATGGTAATTATATCTTCTAAATGTTTGTACTACTTTGTTGTAGTTATTGGTAGTAATCTTTAACGTTACCTGAATAACATCGTTCTGGGTATCGGTTATAAAACCGCCGATCAACTTGGCATTGTTACTTTCTACGATTTGCGCTATCTCACTAAACGAATAATCATTGATCCCTGTTGCCACCACTAATATACTACCCGGGTCTGTAAAAAATGGGGTATCAATAAAAACGGTAACTATATCGCTTAGATCATAATATCCCAACACTTCTTCCTTCTCGCTTAAAATAGGTAAAAGGTTAGCTTCATTTCTTGCAAAACTTTCCAACACGTCTAACCAATTGGTGTCCCTACGTACAAAAAACCCTTCCAATTCATACCTGAACTGTTCTATTTTTGTACTAGGGAGCAATGCCGCAGTATCGTTTTCAGAAAATACACCTAAAAACCTACCGTCTTCTACAATAGCAACATGTGAATAGGTAGTGTCCTGAAAAAACTCCAGCACCTTTTCAAAAGTGTCCTTTATCTCGAATACGGGAATGTTGGTAATAATATGTTCTTGAATATGCATAGGCTTATATATAACGCAAAATAACAATTAATAATATCAAAAGGCGTGCCTTATTCGTATTTTTGAGGCTCCTAAAAGTTAAATACGATATAATGACAAAACTTAGCGTTAATGTGAACAAGATAGCAACGCTCAGGAATGCACGGGGAGGCAATGTTCCTGATTTACTAAAGGTTGCAAGAGACTTGGAGGATTTTGGTGCCCAAGGCATTACCATACATCCAAGACCGGATGAACGCCACATCAAGTATCAGGACGCAAGGGACTTAAAACAATTGGTCACAACAGAATTCAATATAGAAGGCAACCCTATCACAAAATTTATTGACCTTGTGCTGGACATAAAGCCAGAACAGGTAACCTTGGTACCAGACTCTGTGGACGCAATAACCTCAAATGCAGGTTGGAACACTATAAAGTATAAAGATTTTTTAACGGACGTCATCAGTACTTTTAAAAAGGCAGGTATACGTACATCTATCTTTGTTGACCCGGACCCAAAAATGGTTGAAGGAGCTAAAATTACAGGTACGGACCGTATTGAGCTTTACACCGAAAGTTATGCTGATTTATTTGTAAAAAATAAGGAGAAAGCAATTGAACCCTTTATCATTGCCGCTAAACGAGCCAATGAATTGGGAGTTGAAATTAACGCGGGCCATGACCTAAGCCTTGACAATATTGAATATTTTGCCAAAAATATTCCAAACCTTAAAGAAGTTTCCATAGGACATGCCCTTATTTGCGAAGCGTTATATCTTGGATTGGAAAATGTAGTTAACATGTATTTACATAGACTTAAATGACACAACTTTTAAACTCGGTGATTTTAGGTGAAGGCAGTCCGTTATGTATCCTTCATGGATTTTTAGGAATGCTTGACAATTGGAAAACACTGGGAAATTCTTTTGCGGAAAATGGATTCCATGTTCATTTAATAGACCAGCGGAACCATGGCAAAAGTTTTCATTCACCAGATTTCAACTATGATATCCTATCTAACGACCTACTAAATTACCTCAACCACCACAACATTGATAAAACCAATATAATTGGTCACTCCATGGGTGGTAAAACAGCTATGCAATTTGCATGCTCTCACCCAGAACGCATGGAAAAATTAATAGTGGCAGATATTGCGCCAAAATTTTACCCGCCACATCATCAAGATATTATTAATGCATTAAATGCCATAGACACCACAAATTTAAAATCCAGAAGAGATGCAGATGACCAATTAAAAAAACATATTTCCAATCCAGGTATTAGGCAATTCCTACTAAAAAACTTGGATAGGGATGATACTAAAAAATTGTGCTTTAAATTTAATTTGGCCGTACTAAGTGAAAAAATGGAGGAAATTGGAGACAACATCAATAGCACCGATAGTTTCAACGGTCCAACTCTTTTCTTGAGAGGTGATCGGTCTGAGTACGTAACCAATACCGACACGGAAATAATTCAACAGCATTTTCCTATGGCTACAATAGACACCATAGAAAATGCAGGTCATTGGCTACATGCGGAAAACCCAACACAATTCCTAAACAAGTCATTGGTGTTTTTTAATAAAGAGTAACAGGTATTGACATTAGTTTTATTATATTACGGATAGAAGTTTTACCCATACAATCAAGAACATTATGAAATTAATATTAAGAATACTTTTAAGCGCTTTGGCAGTACTTATTTTAGCCCATGTTCTACCAAATGTATCCGTAGATACTTTTATGACTGCCGTTATAGTAGCGGTCGTCTTAAGTTTATTGAATATTTTGGTTAAACCTATACTAGTGGTTTTGACCTTGCCCGTAACCATACTTACCCTAGGGTTGTTCCTACTCATCATAAACGCAATTATTATTTTACTGGCAGATAAATTAATAGACGGTTTTGCCGTAGGTAATATATGGTGGGCTTTGATTTTTAGCCTTTTACTTTCCTTTTTACAATCTATCTTTTTTACACTGCTCAAAGAAGACAACGCATAGTTGCTTTTCTTTTGAAATTCAATACTTTAAAAAATTGGTTGAGTTTACAAAATGTAGTATTTTTGCATCCCATTTTACACATGCAAATAGATATTAAGGAATGAATATTACTAAAGAGCAGATAGACGATTTAAACGCAGTAGTTAAAGTTGCTATCACAAAAGATGATTACCAAGACAAGGTAGATACCATATTAAAGGACTATAAAAAGCAGGCCAATATACCAGGTTTTAGAAAAGGCCAAGTACCTATGGGCCTAATTAAAAAACAATATGGCAAAGCCGTTTTGGTTGATGAAGTGAATAAATTGTTGCAAGACAACCTTAATAAATACCTTACCGAGGAAAAATTGGATGTTCTTGGTAATCCGCTTCCAAAACAACAGGATAATTTTGATTGGGACCAAGAAGAATTGGCCTTTGAATTTGAACTAGGACTTGCACCCAGCTTTGAAGTTCCTTTAAAGACCAAAAAAGCGATAACCCAATATAAAATTGTTGCCGACAAAAAAATGATCGACGAACAAGTTGAGCGTATACAAAAGCAGTATGGCAAACTTGTAAGCAAAGATGTGGTCAGCAAAAAAGATGAGGTAAGCGGTTCCGTAACCAATGAAGAAGAAGAGATCAATACTACTGCTATGCTAGAGGTAGATCAGCTTAAAAGTAAAAAAGCAGTTGATGCTTTGGTTGGAAAAAAAGTTGGAGATGAGGTGACTTTAAAGACAAAAGGGTTGTTCAAGGAAGATCACACCTTAGCAAGTGTATTAGGTATTGATAAGCAAAGAGCTGAAAAGCTAGATATTGAAGTAACTTTCAAGATTACGGAAATCAACGAACGTGAAGCTGCAGAGTTGAACCAAGAATTGTTCGATAAACTTTTTGGTCCAGATAAGGTAAAATCAGAAAAAGAATTGAAAGAACGAATCAAAGAAGATTCAGAAAAACAATTTGAACAACAAGCTGATCAAAAATTATTGAACGACGTAACGGAATATTTCATTGAGAATACCAAATTTGAACTACCTACAGGTTTCTTGACCAAGTGGATACAAATGACCGGTGAAGAGCCGTTAACGGAGGAGCAAGCTACCGAGGAATATGAAAAATCTGAAAAAGGATTGCGTTACCAATTGATAGAAGGTAAAATTATCCGTGATTACGATTTGCAAGTCCAATTCGATGAATTAAAGGAGTTTTCTAAAGGATTTATACGTCAGCAAATGGCTCAGTTTGGTCAATTGGACCCTAAAGAGGAAGAATTGGACAGTATAGCTGCGCGTGTTCTTGGAAATCAGGAAGAAGTCAAAAGACTCTCTGAACAATTAATGAGTCAAAAATTATTGAATTTATATAAGGAAAAAGCAAACCTTAAAGTTAAAGAGGTTACTTACGAAAACTTTGTGAAAGAAGTTTACGGATAAATTCAAACAATAAATTAAGTATCTTTACGGTGCCGGAAATGAAATTTTCGGCACCTTTTTTTACTCTAAAAAACAGATATATCATTTATGGATTACGGAAAAGAATTCAAGAATTTCGCTATAAAGGACCAAGGGATAAGCAGTACTTATTATGATGCCATAATGAGTAGCATGTATCCTACGAACATGACGCCCAACATTATTGAGGAAAGATCAATGAACGTTATTGCAATGGACGTTTATTCACGTTTAATGATGGACCGCATCATATTCCTTGGAACCGGTATTAATGACCAAGTAGCAAATATTGTACAGGCCCAACTACTGTTTTTGGCCAGTGTTGACGCAAAAAAAGATATTCAGATTTACATCAACTCGCCTGGAGGAAGTGTATATGCAGGTTTGGGCATCTATGATACCATGCAATTCATTAGTCCAGACGTAGCCACTATCTGTACCGGTATGGCCGCATCTATGGGCGCCGTACTTTTATGTGCAGGCGAAAAGGGAAAACGTAGCGGTCTAAAACATTCTAGGGTCATGATACACCAGCCAATGGGTGGCGCGCAAGGCCAAGCCAGTGATATTGAAATTACCGCAAGGGAAATATTGAAGCTCAAGGATGAATTGTACCAAATTATTTCCGAGCATTCTGGCAAGGACATTGAAAAAGTCCGTGAGGATAGTGATCGTGATTATTGGATGAAGGCAGATGAAGCCTTAAAATATGGTATGATCGATGAAATTTTAGTAAGGGATAAGGAGTAAATCCGACGAAAGTATTGAAATAAGTAATTGATTTTAAACCAAAAGCGAATTTGGTTCGTTTAAAGGTATAGCAAAGAGAAGATAGATAATGGCAAAGGAAAATTTAGAATGTTCGTTTTGCGGCAGAAAAAAGCCAGAAACAAATTTATTGATCGCCGGTCTGGATGCACATATTTGTGACCGATGCATTGAGCAGGCACATGGTATAGTTGCCGAAGAATCAAAGCAGACCAAAAGCAATGATCTTTCTTCTGAACTGGTGTTGAAAAAACCACAAGAAATCAAAGAGTTTCTTGATACGTTCATTATAGGTCAGGAGCGCACAAAAAAAGTAATGTCTGTTGCCGTTTACAATCATTACAAGAGGCTGTTACAACCCCCATCCAAAAAGGATGATATTGAAATCCAGAAAAGTAATATTATCATGGTCGGGCAAACCGGAACAGGTAAGACTTTAATGGCCAAAACCATTTCCAAATTGCTTAATGTACCTTTAGCCATTGTAGATGCTACCGTATTAACGGAAGCTGGTTATGTAGGAGAAGATGTAGAAAGTATTCTGACAAGACTTCTGCAAGCTGCGGATTATAATCTTGAAAAAGCGGAAAGAGGCATTGTTTTTATTGACGAAATTGATAAGATAGCCCGTAAAGGCGATAACCCTTCCATCACCAGGGATGTTTCCGGGGAAGGCGTACAACAAGGTCTATTAAAATTATTGGAAGGAACAACAGTTAACGTTCCCCCTAAAGGAGGTAGAAAGCATCCTGACCAAAAGTTCATTGAAGTAAATACGGAGAATATTCTATTTATTGCCGGTGGTGCATTTGATGGAATTGAGCGTGCCATAACCAAAAGGCTTAATATGCAAGCAGTAGGTTATAGTGCCTCAAAAGCAGATAACTTTTTGGACACCACCAATATGCTTCAATACATTATACCAAAGGACCTTAAAGAGTTTGGACTAATTCCTGAAATTATTGGTAGACTACCGGTACTTACCCATATGAATCCTTTGGATAAAAAAACATTGAGAGCAATTTTGACAGAACCAAAGAACGCTATCATAAAGCAATATGAAAAGCTTTTTGCAATGGATGATATAACGTTTACCATTACAGACCAAGCATTGGATTATATTGTGGACAAGGCTATTGAATATAAATTAGGCGCAAGGGGACTACGTTCTTTATGTGAAGCCATTTTCACGGATGCCATGTTTGAAATGCCCAGTACAGAGGAGAAAAAATTTAAGGTTACCAAACCTTACGCAGAAGAGAAATTATCCTATGACACCGTTAAAAAATTAAAAGCGGTATCTTAAACCCAGATAAATTATATAAAAAAGCGAGGACAATGGTCCTCGCTTTTTTTGTTGATTTACTTTAAATATTTCAAACCACTTTTTTTACCTGTGGAGTAATTTGAGTTACTTCCTGTAAGAGGTCCAGACATACTTTTTGTATAATCTTTTCATCAGTATATAACGTATGACCGTAGTTAGGCAGTATTTCCATATCAATACCCAGCCTATTGGCCCAATCTTCACTAGGCTTAAATTCATCATTATTGCCATAGAGTAAATGAAACGGCACATCTGGTCGTTCATTCTTTAAGCGAATTCTTGTTGCAGAAACGTTGTATAGTGATTTAACCGGTAAACCTCTTTTTGCAGCTTCCCATACAATGGTTCCACCTGTACTGAATGCCAAATAATAACAAGGTTCTTTCTCCTTTTTTAATAAGTGGGAAACAGCGGTATCTATACCTCCGTTAACGAATGCATTATGTATATTCTCTTCTGACTGAACTACCAAATCTATATTAGCCAATTGCTGGCTGTCATAAAAAGTAATATCAAAATATTGTTGGAGATAGCCAAGGTATGAAGTAATCCACAGTCCTTTTTTAGAACCCCACATGTCTGAAACGATCACTAATTTTTCTGCCATAATAATAGTATTTATTGTTTGGTTAAGTTTTCCTACAGCAAGTTGTGTAATTAACTTCACATTTGATCATTTAATTGTTTACCCGCTAAAATTATCGGTGTAGTTCCTGTTTAGGACGGGAAAAATGAAAAAGCTGTAGTTAAACTATTTGAACTCTTTTACATATCCAATACAAAGTTAATTCAACTTTATTTCCAATTTACAAGAATGTTGCAAATAGGTTAATAATTGGTATGTATAGAGCAAATTAGAGGTTTAATTGCAAAAGTTCCTCAATATAATCCCGCTTATTGGATAAACGTGGAATCTTATGCTGACCACCTAATTTATCATTGGCCTTAAGCCAATCATAAAAGAGATTTTTTCGCGCCACGTGAACAATAGGCATGTTTAAAGTAATGTTGTTATATCTCTTTGCTTCATAATCAGAGTTCAATGACTTTAAGGACTCATCTAAAACTCTAATGAATATGTCCATATCATTGGGCATGGTTCTGAATTCAATGATCCATTCATGGGTACCTTTTTCCTTATTGACCATAAATACCGGTCCAGCTGTATAGTCCTTAATTTCAGCTCTTGTTTTTTGGCAAACAAGTTTAAGTGCTTCCTCTGCATTTTCAATGATAAGCTCTTCCCCAAAGACATTAATATGATGTTTGGTTCTACCGGTAACTTTTATACGGTATGGACTTTTAGAGGTAAATCTAACCGTATCCCCTATTTTATAACGCCATAGACCTGAATTAGTAGTAATGACAATAGCATAATTTACACCTAATTCAACTTCCCATATTGGAACCACATCTTCTTGTGACGAACCATAGGTTTGCATAGATATGAACTCATAGAAGATACCATAATCCAACATCAACAAAAGATCATCCGCATTGTTTCTATCCTGAATGGCAAAAAATCCTTCAGAGGCATTATATATCTCATAATAATTAAAGTCACTTTTTGGTAGTATGTTTTTATACTGTTCCTTATAAGGACTAAAATTGACCCCTCCATGAAAATAAACTTCTAGATGTTCCCAAACCTGAAAAAGGTTTTCCTTACCGGTTTCCTGTAATACTTTATTCAACAAAACAAGCATCCAAGAAGGAACCCCTGCCAAACTAGTTACATTTTCCTGTACGCTTTCATGAATAATGGCCAAAAGCTTACTTTCCCACTCACTCATTAAAGACACTTTATTGCTTGGCGTACTGCTGTATTCTGCCCATAAGGGCATATTGTCTATTAAAATAGCGGAAAGGTCACCAAAGAACGACCCATTGTCCTCGTACAACTCCTTACTTCCTCCAAGGCGCAAACTTTTACCTGTAAACAATTGGGAATTTTCATTGTTGTTCAGGTAGAGACATAACAAGTCCTTACTAGATTTGTAATGGCAATCCTCAAGCGCCTCGCCACTAACGGGTATAAATTTACTTTTGGCATTGGTAGTACCGCTACTTTTTGCAAATAGCTTTACTTTAGTAGGCCAAAATAGGTTTTGCTCCCCTTTTCTTGTGCGTTCTATAATAGGCTCAATTTCTTCATAGGAAACAATGGGCACCCTTTCCTTGAACGTACCGTATGATGTAATAGATTCAAAATCATAAGTTCTCCCTATTTCAGTATCCTCGGCAAATTCAAGCAGCTGTAACAGAACTTCTTCCTGGACTTCTTCCGGATATTTTAAAAAAAGTTCTATTTGGTGATAGCGCTTCTTCAATAGCCAAGAGGCAATGGAATTAAATAAAGTTATTGGCATTTATAGGTATCTTTGTATTGCTAAAAGTAGCGTATAAAAGCATCATTTTCAAATTGACCATACATTAAGCAAATAAACATGCAATACGAAGGAGTACTAAAAAAAATGCAAACAGAAATTGGACATCCCATTCAATATTATATGGTGTTTGAAACCGATTTTCTAAATGTAAACCAAGTACTTGATAAACAGTTGACCATAACCTTCATAAAGCACCAATGCTTAAATTGCGGAAATGACAGGCCCATTTACAGACAAGGTTTTTGTAGGACTTGTTTTTTTGAGATACCCTCAGCAGGAGATTGGATAATGAGACCAGAACTCAGTACCGCTCACCTTGATAAGGAAGATCGGGACCTTGAATATGAAAAAAGAATTCAATTACAGCCACACATTGTTTATTTGGCCAACAGTAGCAACGTTAAAGTAGGTGTTACTAGAAAAGGACAAATACCTACGAGATGGATAGATCAAGGTGCACACGAAGCCATTGAAATTGTAGAAGTGCCCAACAGATATTTAGCAGGTATTACCGAAGTGGCCTTAAAGGATTACGTTGGGGACAAGACTAATTGGCGCACTATGTTGACCAATCTTGTTGTAGACGAGAACCTGGTGGAATGGCGCGAGAAATTAAGACCACACATTCCCCAAGAGGCTTTGCCCTATTATTTGGCAGGTCGTGAAGAAACCCAATTGGAGTTTCCGGTGTTACAATACCCTACTAAGGTTAAGAGCTTAAATTTAGCTAAAACACCATCTTATACCGGAACATTAAAAGGGATTAAGGGACAATACCTAATGTTCGAGGATAATACGGTATTCAATGTTAGGGGCAGCGAAGGGTTTTATGTAGGTATCACCGTTAATTAACGGTATCCTTCTTCTTTTTTCCAAACAAGCCGCCCAATACATCTTTTGCCTTTTCCTTTATAGCCTCATTACCACTTTTTGTAGATATTGAGTCTTTCTTAACCGCAGTGGAATCTTTTGGCTTTTGCGAAGTCAGTATGCCACCAATGATATCCTTAGCCTTTTGCTCGCTAGAAACCGTATCCTTACTTACTGAATCTGTTTTTTGTTGATTCCCGTTTAATATACCACCTATTAAATCTTTTGCTTTATCCGTACCTTTATTAATCAACCTTTGCTTTTCTATTTCAATTAATTTGGATGTTAATTGCTTCACCCCTGAAGTTAAATCGGTAGAAACCTGTGGACTGTTATACACCCCACCGATATTAGCGGTAACAGGAATAGTAACATCCTGTAGGGAAGGATCGTTTATTTTTGCGATCATCTTAGTAACTTCCGCACCTAAATATTTGGCAGGCACCTGCAAAGTAGCCTTATAATTTAACTTCTTGTCAAATGTATGGTTACCGTCTACATTTATGGCAACATCCTTATAATTTACCGTAAAAGGTTTAACGTTTACAACACCATCCTTAAAACTTAAGGATGTCTTTAAGTCCTTTAAATTTAGTTGGTCCAAATCAATAAAATTCAACTTACCCACCAAAGCGGTGAGCAAAGGTGCAGATTCCGTATCAATTTCATCAGTAGCGATGTCTGCAAAAAGCTCTCCTGTCAAAGACAGTAAATTTGGCAATAGATCATCTGTTAAATTACCGGACAATGAAATATCCGAACTTAATTTTCCTTTTAAAATTTGTGCTATTGGCGCCAAGGATTTAAATAGGTCCAATGAGCTAAACGCTTCTTGAATACCCAACTGCTCCAAGTCTAACTTCATGGCAAATGTTGGAACTTCCTGTTTTGTGGAGACCTCCCCGTTAAAAGCCATTTTACCCCCAAAAAGACCAGAAGACATATTGTTCAGTTTTGCCGTTTCATCCTTTATGACCAGGACGCCGTTTACATTGTTCAAGACAATATCATCATATAGTACCTGCTTGGCACTGGCATTGATCGTTGCATCCAAAAATGATGGAATCTTGATTTTGTCCGCCGTAGCATTTTGTCCTTCTGTGGAATTGTTTTGGGTCGTTGAACTTGACGATTCTTCATCAGAAACCATGAAATCATTCAAGGCAAAGGTGTTGGACTTTAAATTAAAATTCCCTTCCACATTTTCATCGTTGAACATAAATCCCAGAAGATTATTTATGGTTCCCGTAATATCAAAATCAGTTTTGCCGGTGGTACCGTTTAAACTATTTAGCGTAACGGTTTTTGGGTTAAACGTTAACCGTGCCGTACTGAACTTAACGGCATTTGCAAGTTCATCTGAGTTGTATTCAAAATTATCGACACTTAAATTACCATTAGTATTGGTTTTATCATATTGTTTGTTCTCAACGGATGCCATATCAAAAGCCGTAGTAATATCGGCCTTTAAATAACCTTTTAGATCATAGGTTGCAGGAACAGGATAAGCTTGAGAAATATTTGCCAAATTCATTGACCCGTCTACGTGCGCCTTGACCTTGGTATTCCCCATAAGTTCACTGATTGTGGAAGTTAGGTTAAACCTATCCTCATCTATCATAAAAGAGGCCTTATTGATTTCTACATACGTATCTTCCGCTATACCTGTTGTATTGTTCAATTTCACATCCAGAAATACATTACGAACGGCCTTGGGCAAATCTGGATATTTAAAAGAGGCATTATCCGATTTTATAACAATATTGAATTTTGGAATATGTTCCTCATCCACTATTCCTTTAAAATTACCGTTCACCTCAAATTCACCAGTGGTGGTTACAGTCTCTATATTCTTGGAATAGGTTTCCGGTATGACTCCTAAAAAGTTTTTAAAATCTGACGAAGGCGTCTTAAAAGTCAAGTCTACTTCTTGATTGGTTTCATTAACCTTTATAAAACCATTGAACACCAAGGGAAGTTGATTGACCAAAGCTTCATTTTTCAAAAAAGTATAGGTATTCTCATTCAGGTCTATACCAATAAGGGCATCCAGCTGAACCTTATTTCTGTTCAAATAATTTACGCTATCCATTTCAAGGGAAACCAAAGCGTTGGTATGCGTATCCAATTCTGAAGTAGCCAAGGACAAATCTCCAGTTCCATTATGCTGCACATCATCCATTTTAAAAGCTATACCAGCAGCTTGATCGGTATAATATATGCGTGAGTTTGTAATATCATAGGCCTGAAGATCAAAAGAAAAACCTTCAGTAGCGCCAGATTCCTCAACTGTCGTACTCTCAGATGGCATTGCAATATCATAATTGGCATTCTCATCCTTATCAACCACAATATTTAAATATGCGCCATCTACATTAAAATTATTAATGGCAATTGGCTCACCTGTACTTTTGAACAATTGCATAATGCCCATGGTCAAACCAAGATCTTTTGCCGTAAACAAGGTGTCTCCTTCAAAGGGTGCCTTATTGATCAATACCACATCCTTAAAGCTTACTTCTGCATTTGGAAAGCTACTGATCAAGCTTAAATCCGCATCGGCAAAGTTTAATGTGGCATTCACGTTCTTATTGACATTATTCTTGACAATATCACCAATTTTAGCCTCCAAAAAAAACGGAGCGGCAATTAAAACCGCAATAATCAATACTACTATGACACCAACAATCTTTACTATTTTCCTACCCATAATTTGTATACTTCTTTTTATAATGACCAAAGGTCTTTTAAAAATCCAAGTCTAATTCCTCATTTGGTTTTAGATTAAAACGTTTCCTCATTATATATACGAAGAAATAAAGAAAAGGGGTGTCAATAAATGCTATAAAAATCTTAAAAATGAATCCACTGACCACCAAACCAAAGAATAAATCCCACGGTAACACCTTAAAGACACATAATAAACCAACAACGGTAAACGTATCTAGAAATTGCGATAAAAAGGTCGAGAAATTATTTCTTAACCATAAATATTTTCCTTGAGTAAGTTTCTTCCAAAAATGATATATCGCCACATCTACATATTGGGCCAATAAATAAGCGATCATAGATGCCAAGACAGCTATTGGCGACAGGGCAAATACCTTTGTAAACGTTTGGTCGTCAATTGGGGACGAAGGTATTGCAGGTGCAATATCGGCAACAATTATAATCCCCATTGAAAAAAAAGAAGCAAAGATACCGGCGGTCACAATTTGGTTTGCCATTTTACGGCCATAAATTTCGGATATGAGATCGGTTATCAAAAAAGTAATGGGGTATGGCAATATACCAACGGATACTTCAAATAAGGAAACTCCAAAAACCGTCAGGTTACCAAAAGGGTTCCAATAAAAAAACTTTTGAAATATGAGGTTGGAGACCACTAAAGAAGTGATGAACAATGCCCCAAGATACAAGTATATACGTTGTGCCAGTCTCTTATCCCTAATTGTCATCGTTTACTTGATATCTAATGCAAAAGGCATTCTTGCCTGTATTCCCTTTCGTTCTTTAAAAGATTGCAACTCCTTTAAAATCATAAATGCCTCATCCCCTATTTCTTTTTTGATCAATGTCTCCTTAAATTGAACGCTAGCCCCTTCCAAGTCTTCCATAAAACGCTCAAAGCCACTTTTATACTTAGGGAATTTTCTAATACCATAACTTTCCAATCCTGCAATTTCCGCAGCGGCTTTAATGGCATCGTCCAAATTACCCAGCTCATCTACCAAGCCTACTTCCACGGCTTCGGTTCCACTCCACACCCTGCCCTGCGCCACGCTATCTACTTGTGCCATGGTCAGGTTTCTTCCTTGGGACACCCGTTCAAGAAATGTTTGGTACGTATCTTCAATACTCTCCTGAACCCGATTTTTAAAACTTTCCTTCATTGGCTCAAAAAGTGAGTAGTCTATAGCATTGGCATTGGTACCTACCTGTTCTGCGTTTATACCGATATCCCCAGCCAATTCCGTCAAATTGGGAATGGTCCCAAAAACACCTATAGACCCGGTAATGGTGGTAGGCTCGGCAAAAATCCTGTCAGCTCCCGCAGCAATATAATAACCGCCAGAAGCCGCTACGTTACCCATGGAAACCACCACGGGCTTTACCTCTTTGGTAAGGGCTACTTCCCTCCAAATAATATCTGATGTCAAGGCACTGCCTCCCGGTGAATTTACCCTAAGGACGACTGCCTTTACCTTTTTGTCCTCACGCGCTTTTATGATTGCCTCGTTTATAATGCCTTGCCCAATGATATCCGGACCGCCTTCATCATAAAATATTTCTCCTTGAGCAAATACTATTGCAATCTTATCGTCACCTTTCTTTAGTATTTTTTTGTTCGAATATTTGACATATTCGTCCAAAGTACTGTAATTAATATCCTTATTGGTAGTTAACCCCAGTGCATTTGATAATTTACCTTCATATTCATCATAGAAAAGAATATCATCTATCAAGCCAGATTTTATTGCATATTCCGGAGTTCTACCCCCCAAGGTATCCGCAATTATATTCAGGTCACTTTCCGTTATAGACCGATTTCTAGATATATCGGTTACCATAGAATTCCACAAGGAATGCAACAATTCTGACAATTGGGTCCTATTATCCTCACTCATGGAATTTTCCAAATAAGGCTCAACCGCACTTTTATATTTTCCGTGTCTTATAACCTCCATTTTTATTCCGGATTTTTCCTGCAAATCCTTATAATAAAGAACTTCCGTAGATAGTCCCTTAAAATCCAATACCCCTACCGGATTAATAAAAACCGAATCTGCAACACTAGCCAAATAATAATCTCGCTGCATATAAAAGTCGGCATAGGCATAAATAAATTTACCGGCAGATTTAAAATCTTCAAGTGATTTACGTATGGCCTGTGTCTGGGCCAGGCCAGCTATAATAAAATTGTTATTGATGCTGATCCCCTTAATACGTTCATCGTTCTTAGCAACCTCTATAGCATGAATGATTTCATCCAAACCTTGGGACTGTTCAAAAATACCCGCAAATGGATCTACCTCATTAATTCCTGTATAATCTGAAATTGGACGTTGTAACTGAAGTTCCAAAACAGAATTTTTCTTTACAGACGCCTCATCCTCACTTGCACCTACCAGACTAATGAAAATCAGGAACATTACGAACAAAATTCCAAAAGCAAACAATGAGCCTAGAATGGAAGCCAAAAAATTTCTCAAAAAATTCATGCAAATCTTAATTTTAAATCCACTTCAAAGATAACTAATGTGAATATGTTTTCTTTATTTTGTCCTGACATTATGGGAGTATATAAATCTGCATTTTTATCATTAGGAAGTAATTTAGGACAGCGAGATATCCTGATACAAAAGGCTATTTTTGAAATTGGTAGACAGGCAGGTGAAATTAGACAGGTTTCTTCCTTGTACGAGACTCCGGCATGGGGCTTTGAAGGAGAGGATTTTTTAAATGCATGCGTAGAGATACAGACCACCCTATCCCCAACTGATCTATTACAGGTTCTTTTAAATATTGAAAATTACTTTGGCCGTTTAAGAAAAGAAGGGGACGGCTACCAAAGTAGAACATTGGATATTGACATCATCTATTACGAAAAAGAGGTCATACAAACGGCCCAACTTACCGTACCACATCCTAAAATGCAGGAGCGAAGATTTATTCTAAAACCTTTGGCCGATATTACCCCACAGTTTTACCACCCATTGCTCAACAAGGATACCAGAAATCTTTTAATGGAATGCAAGGACAAAAACCCAATTGTTAAATTCCATAAAAAACCATTTACCAACCGGCACACCTTCTTTTCCAGTTTGGAATATATTGCCATAGAAGGGAACATAGGCGCAGGTAAAACTACCCTGGCCACAAATATTTCAGAAGATTTCAATGCAAAGTTAATTTTAGAACGATTTGCTGAAAATCCGTTTTTGCCTAATTTTTATGAGGATCAAGCACGGTACGCCTTTCCGCTGGAAATGTCTTTTTTGGCCGATCGCTACCAACAATTTACGGAAGACACCAACCAGTTAGACCTTTTTAAAAGCTTTATGGTCAGTGACTATGACATATACAAATCCTTAATTTTTGCAAAAGTGACCCTACAGCAAAACGAATTTGAACTTTATAGAAAAGTATTCAACTTTATGTACAAAGAGGTAAAAAAACCCAGGATTTACGTTTATCTATACCAGACCACCGCACGTTTAATGAAACAGATCAAACAGAGGGGTAGGGATTATGAGCAAAATATTGAGATGTCCTATCTGGAGCGCATCAATAGGGGGTATTTTGATTTTTTAAAGACCTATCCCAAAGAAAATCAACTAGTTATAGATGTTAGCGAATTGGATTTTGTAAGCAGAAAAGAAGATTACGAAAACATCTTGATGCAAATAGAAAACTTTGCCCTTTCTACGGTACGTTAAGATATTTATTGGTCAATTTCTTGCGTAAATGAAAAGGATTTGCTTTATTGCATGAGCATAAGAGCAACTAACTAACTCAAACTATACTCAAAAAACCTGGTCATTGACCAGGTTTTTTTATGCATTTAATTTACTCCAACAGTCCCACACGACAACACCTACACTTACAGCCACGTTTAAGGAATGTTTGGTACCAAACTGAGGAATTTCCAATACCTCATCACTTAAGGATACCACTTCCTGGGCCACTCCTTTTACCTCATTACCAAAAATCAACACTTGTTTTTTATCAGTAGAAGGGAGAAAAGTTTGTAATAAGGTGCTGTTTTCAGCTTGTTCAACGGCAATTACATGACAGTTCTCCATTTTTAATTTTCTGACTAATTCCTTTGTATCCTCAACATACTCCCATTCAACACTATCTGTAGCCCCCAAGGCCGTTTTGTGAATATCCTTATGGGGAGGTTGAGCGGTAATTCCGCATAAATAAATCTTTTCAATAAGAAAGGCATCTGCTGTCCTAAATACGGAGCCTATATTGTTAAGGCTCCTAATATTATCCAGGACAATGATAATAGGTGTTTTGCCGGCAAGCTTAAAATCTTCCACATTTTTTCTTTCCAACTCGTCATTTCTAAGTTTTCGCATTTTCCTTGTATAAATTAAGTGATCTGTTGGGATAAACTTATCCTCAAATATCAACAATCATTTAAAATCCATTGATAAAATCATACTTTCGTGAAGGTGCAAAATTAAGAGATAAAGATAACGTGGCGGATAAAAAACAGACAAAAAAGGTAACCCCTTTAATGAAGCAGTATAACACCATCAAGACTAAATATCCTGATGCGCTTTTACTATTTCGGGTAGGTGATTTTTATGAGACTTTTGGCGAGGATGCCGTAAAGGCCTCACAAATACTGGGCATTATCCTTACCAATAGAAACAATGGCAGTGAACGTACAGAGCTAGCCGGGTTTCCGCACCACTCCCTTAACACCTATTTACCCAAATTGGTTAAAGCTGGCCAACGCGTAGCAATTTGTGACCAGCTGGAAGACCCAAAGCAGACCAAAACCATTGTAAAAAGAGGTGTAACGGAATTGGTAACACCGGGGGTGGCCATGAATGATGATATTCTACACGCTAAAACAAATAATTTTCTTTGTGCCGTACACTTTGGAAGAAAAAAAATTGGTATTTCTTTTTTAGATATCTCTACAGGTGAATTTTTAACGGCAGAAGGCGGTGAAGAACAGATAGATAAACTACTCCAAAATTTTTCACCTAACGAAATCCTGATTTCCAAGGCCCATAAAAAAGAATTTACAGAAGTCTTTGGCCAGAATCACCATTTGTTCTATTTGGAAGATTGGGTTTTTCAAGAAGATTATGCCCTTGAAAATCTGACTGCCCATTTTAAGACCAAGACGTTAAAAGGTTTTGGTGTAGACCATTTGGTATGTGGTACTATTGCCGCCGGGGTCATTCTGCACTATTTGGGAGAAACGCAACACCGTCAATTACAGCACATAACCAAATTACAACGTATAGCAGAGGACGATTATATTTGGATGGACAGGTTTACGATCAAAAATCTAGAATTGTACCATTCCTCCAACATCAATGCTGTTACGCTTTTGGATGTAATAGACAAAACAATTTCCCCAATGGGTGGGCGTATGATCAAAAGATGGTTGGCCCTACCCTTAAAAAATCTGGACAAAATTAAAAGAAGGCAGCAAATTGTTTCTTATTTGCATAATGATGAAACCACTTTAGAAAGGTTTCAACACCACATAAAACAGATGGGAGACCTTGAGCGTCTCATATCAAAAGTTGCTACGGGAAAGGTATGTCCAAAGGAGGTGGTACAATTAAAAAATTCCCTTGAGGCATTAATACCCATAAAACAGTTGGCCACGGCATCCAAAAACGAAGCATTGGCACTTACCGGAGATAAAATTCAATCCTGTGATCTATTAAGGGCAAAGATTAAGGAAATGCTCAGCGAAGATGCTCCGGCCAATCTATTAAAAGGCAGCACCATAGCACCTGGGTTTTCCGAAGAATTGGATGAACTCAGGAATTTGGCTACCTCAGGTAAAAATTATTTAAAAAGTATGCTTGAACGGGAAACTGCCGCCACAGGTATTACATCTTTAAAAATCGCGTCTAATAATGTTTTTGGATATTACATTGAGGTAAGAAATACACACAAGGACAAAGTACCGGAGACTTGGACCCGTAAGCAGACCTTAGTCAATGCAGAACGTTATATTACAGAGGAATTAAAGGAATATGAAGCAAAAATCTTAGGTGCTGAAGACCGCATATTAAGCTTGGAACAACAGCTGTTTTCCCAATTGGTGGTCTGGATGCAAGAATACATTACACCCGTACAAAACAATGCCCAACTCATAGCACATTTAGATTGCCTTTGCGGCTTTGCCCAGTTAGCAAAGGAAAATGCCTATAATTGTCCTGAACTTAACGATTCAATGGATTTAAAAATTACCAATGGCCGCCATCCGGTAATTGAAAAACAACTTCCTTTAGGCGAACAATATATAGCAAACGATTTGTTTTTAGACCGTTCCAACCAGCAATTTATTATGATTACAGGCCCTAATATGAGTGGTAAATCCGCTTTATTAAGACAAACGGCGCTCATTGTACTTTTGGCACAGATGGGGAGCTTTGTACCTGCGGAAAATGCGCAAATTGGTGTGGTAGATAAAATATTTACACGTGTTGGGGCAAGTGACAATATTTCTATGGGAGAATCTACTTTTATGGTAGAAATGAACGAAACGGCATCTATCCTGAACAACCTCTCCGAACGAAGCTTGGTCCTACTGGATGAAATAGGTAGGGGAACAAGTACATATGACGGTATTTCCATAGCCTGGGCCATTTCAGAATACCTTCATGAACATCCTGCAAGGGCAAAGACCATGTTTGCTACACATTATCACGAACTCAATGAAATGACCAACACTTTTCCTCGTATTAAAAACTTTAATGTAGCCATTAAAGAATTAAAGGATACTGTATTGTTCCTTAGAAAATTGGTGCCGGGAGGCAGTGAACACAGTTTTGGTATACACGTAGCAAAAATGGCCGGAATGCCACAACAAGTTATTCAAAAGGCCAATAAAATTTTAAAGAAGTTGGAAAGTTCACATGCAAATGGCGAAATGGGCGAGCAATTAAAAAATACTTCTGATGAAATGCAGCTCAGCTTTTTTAACCTTGATGACCCCTTGTTGGAAGAAATCAAAGAGGAAATCACTCATTTAGACATAGATACGCTTACTCCTGTAGAGGCATTAATGAAATTGAACGAGATTAAACGATTGCTCACAAAGAACAAGAAAGCCACTTCGTAATATTTTTTATTTCTTTTGCTTAAAATTACTTTGGTTTTTGCAGAATTGTATTAAATTTGCACCCGCATCTTTTAGGAGATGTACGTTCATTAAAATTGCGAAAGTAGCTCAGGGGTAGAGCATCACCTTGCCAAGGTGGAGGTCGCGGGTTCGAATCCCGTTTTTCGCTCAAAAGATGCCGTTTCACGGCATTTTTTAATTACTACCAGATTGGCTCGAGTGGTGGAATTGGTAGACACGCCGGACTTAAAATCCTGTGCTCTTTGGGGCGTGCGGGTTCAAGTCCCGCCTCGAGTACAAAAACCCTTGTTAATCTTTTGATTTTCAAGGGTTTTTTGATTGGAAATATATTTTTTGTATGCTTATCTGTACGCATGGGACGAATTATGGGTATTTTTATTTGTTAAACATAGGTTCAAGTACACTTAAATAAAAAAAGACAACCAAAATGATTGCCTTTTTTTTTATGAATTTAAAACTTTCGTAACCGTCTATTAGAACTATCGATCAACTTCTTTTGATAATTCAACTTCAATCTCTTTTTGCTTCTTTCTATAGAGGTCATTTAAATCAATTGAAGGAAGATAATAAGGCCCATAATGAAAATTACTTGTTGTTGTCGCAATAATGCTTCTTAAATGACTTAATGCCATTGGCAATGCCGATTGACTCATTAATTTATCTTTTTTTTCAGATGAAATATCTATATTTTCATCAAAAGCAAATTTGAATTCTCCTAGTAACTCAATACCATATCCCCTACCTTCATTTTCTTGATTATGCAAATTATCAAGTCTGACCATAATTTTAAACAAATTATCATTGTCACTATTTAAAAAGAAGTCAAAGTCTAACTCAAAATTACTATTGGTTGGATTAAAATCTTGTATGTTTTCATTGTCACCTGAATATGACAGTATATTAATTCCAAGTAAATTGAATTTTTTAATTTGTAGTTCCGAATTTTTTATTTTCATCCCTCTAAAAGCTCTTCTTTATCATTACTTTTAATTGTAGCCGACGGATAAAATGAACGGTAATCCTTCTTGTTTGCTAGTTCATCATATCTTTTATTATAAATAATATCCATTTGGTTATCATTATAATCTCCAAGTTTGACACTAAAAGGTAACCCAATTGCGTTTTGAAATTTCACAAGAAAATCCATATTAACGAATTTTGTAGCATTAAAAACCTGTGAAATATAACTTTGCGAACATTGCATTTGACTTGCCAATTCTTTTCTACTTAAATCTGTTTGGTCTAGAAATTGTTCCATTACTTTGACAAATTTCAAAGAAAGGACTTCCTTTTGAAATTCGAATTTTTCATGTTCGTCTTCAAAACCTAATAAATCACTTATTGGAGATTCGTGACCTTTTTCAATCATGGTTTAGTTAATTTTAGAATTTATATTCTAATGACTGTATTTTACTTATAATATTCTGTATTTGCTGACTATCAACATTTTTTTGGACTTTTTTTACAAAAGACGTAATCAACACGACCTTTTTGCCATTGGCGAAAATTTCTTTACAGTAAATTCTAATATTTTGATTTTTTGATTTGCCTCCTTTGATTTTTATTGCAGCTACACCTTTCGCTTCTCTCTTATAAATCGAATTAATATAATCACATCTTAAAATACAACCAAATATTGTGTTTATTCGACTTCTACCAGCAAAACCTAATTGCTTTTCTATCTCCCTTTTATCCTTTGAATTTTCTGCATCAATATAAATTTCAACACTAGAATTTCTTAGTTCAGGAATACTCTCCTTTAGCTTATCGGTATTAATTTTTTCAATTTTTCTATCCAAAATTGAGCTTTAGGTTAATAATACTTAATTTTCCAAAGCCCTAAATTATTGTACTTTGTCCAAATCTAAGCAAATCTAGTTAAAAAAATATACTATTTAAGAAAATTATAATCATTAATTAACCTATAGCTTAAAACGAGGTTAACTATTATTTATTATAATCATAGAATAAAATGTCAAGTGATCTTAAATCAAATTTTGAATAATTGATTGAAAAAATAATTAGATTCTATCTGGGACATTATTATATCTATCTAAGGTCTTACTACTCACAAAACTACCTATTTCCAAAATTTTATTAGTTGGTGTGTCATACATTACCTCGACCCAAAAATATGATAATGAATAAAGAACATAGGTTATTCTACCCTCTTTAACGCTATCAACGAATTGACCTTTGGTAAAAACGGTATCGTATTTGTCATGGTTTGATAATATGTTGAAGTCGTATATGCCACTCATTCAAGTCCCGCCTCGAGTACAAAAACCCTTGTTTATCTTTTGATTTTCAAGGGTTTTTTATTTAGTATCATTTTATATTAAAGATTGAGCTCCTAAAGTTAATAGGTAATATTATCTTTAATCAAGAATAGGAGTAGATGCTAAAAACAATTTTAAAGATTTCCGGAGCATTGTTAATTGCGTTATTACTCGTGATAATTTGTTGCAATGCCATTATTACCAGCACTACCGAAGACAAAACATTCTTTGATATCCAACAAATTCCTACCAATAGGGTAGGTTTAATTCTTGGTACATCCAGCAGATTAACGGATGGTTCTCCAAATCCCTATTACACACATAGAATAAATGCCACGGTTGCCCTATACCAGGCCAATAAAATTAAATTTGTATTGGTTAGCGGGGATAATGGAACTATTTATTATAATGAACCGGACACTATTAAAAAAGACCTGATCAAAGCAGGCATACCCGAAAAGGTGATTTTTCTGGATTATGCCGGTTTCAGAACATTGGATTCCATGGTTCGCGCAAAATTTATTTTCGGATTGGAAAAGGTAACGGTAATATCCCAGCAATTTCATAACGAACGTGCCATATATATTGCCCAACAAAAAGGTTTGGATGCAATTGGTTTTAACGCAAAAGACCTTTCTACATCACAAGGAATCAAAGTGCAGGTTAGGGAATATTTAGCTAGGGTAAAGGTGTTCATAGATGCGCTTTTAAATACACAGCCCAAATTTTATGGCGAGCCCATAGAAATAAAATAGGTCTTTACAGCTTCAATTAAAAAGTTTACATTTATGGACACCAACCAAAACTACATCTCGTGTCCAGAACAGGAAAACTGCTTAGAAATCTAGGTCCAGGGTTATTATTTGCCAGTATGGCCATTGGCACCTCACATCTGGTATTATCCACAAAGGCAGGTGCGCAATATGGTTGGTTGATGGCCATTCCTATTATCCTGGCCAATATTCTAAAGTATCCTTTTTTTGAATTTGGTGTCCGTTATACCAGTGTTACCAATAAAACATTGATTGAGGGGTATTTAAACAGGGGTAAGGGATATTTATGGTTTTATGCAGGGATAACCTTGCTGACCACTTTTACAATCTTAGCAGCACTGTATACGGTTACCGCAGGATTGTTCATTAATCTCTTTGATATAGGTCAAAGCTCTGTAGCTACAGTAGCACTTTGGCTTTTTATTATTATCAGTGCGTTGCTCATTTTCGGTAAATATAAATTTTTGGAAATTAGTTTAAAATTTGTGGTCAGTATTCTATTCGTAGCCCTGGTCATTACCACAATATTAGTGCTGTTGCAGGGGCCTGTGCCCCATGTATCCAATTTTAAGCCTACACCTATATTCAATGAGGTAGGTGTTTTGTTTTTAATAGGATTAATGGGTTGGATGCCTACCACGGTAGAAGCTTCTAGTTGGGTAAGTCTTTGGAGTATTGAAAAATGGAAGAATCAACCAAAGCCAAGTTTAAAGGAATCATTACAGGAATTTAATGTTGGTTATGGAATTACGGCTATCCTAGCCCTATTTTTTATGATTATAGGTTGGTTTACCTTATATGGCACTAATACGCAATTGAGTGACAATGCTGTTAGTTTTGCTGATCAAATAGTACTTTTATTTACTGAACATATAGGTTCCTGGGCCTATATATTCATTGCAATATCTGCATTTGCGACCATGTTCAGTACATGCATGACGGCACACGATGCCATTTCTAGGGTAAGTTTGGACATTATTACCTTATTAAAAGAAAAAAGTACGGTCAAGGACAAGAATAACAAGTTATATTTCTCTATTGGCGTCATCTTATTGGCAGTAATCAATTTTGTGGTCATTACTGCCTTTAGTGCCAACATGGGGAACCTTGTAGCCTTGGCTACTTTTGTTTCATTTGTAGTCGCCCCTATCATAGGCTATATGAATTTAAAGAACGTGACCAGTAGTGAGGTAGCTCCAAACTTAAGACCGAACAAAAATCTAAGGCTTTTGACCTATATGGGCATCGTCTTTTTGTCCTGCTTCTCCTTGTACTACTTTTACATTGTAATCTTTTAGGACAACATACCCTTATTTATCTACCACAACGATTAAAGTACGTTCATTTTGCTTGTGAAGAAAATCTAGACAATATGCTCCATTGGTACAGTTGTTCTTTATTTTTTCCTCTCCAAAACCAACTACATCTACAATATTATTTGGACTTACACCTTTTTGAAGCAAATAATTTTTAATGGTATTAGCCCTATCCGTAGATAGTTTTTTATTGTAAGCGCTACTTCCCCTACTGTCCGTGTGGTTTTCAATTACCATTCTTAAACTTGGAAAATGCATAACGGCATCCACCACTTTGTTAAGCTCGGTTTCTACTTGAGCGTTCATGGTAGATTTCCCTTCATCAAAATAGAATTTATCCAATTTTAATATGGTTTTATCCTCTTTATTGGTCAGCAAATCCTCTAGTTTTACTAGTCCCATATTAAAAGATTTGTTTTGAAGATCTTCCATACCATCTTCCGAGTAGGTCGTAGACAATTGAGAATAGCCGTCCTTGGAAGTCTGTACCGTAATCTGACTTGACCATGGCACCTCAATTCTATAATCCCCATCTACCGTTGAAAACGTTTCCTTTAGGACTTCACCCTCACGGTCTAACAATTTTATACTCACCTTGTCCAATCCTACCTTGTTGGTAAGGTTCACTACCTTACCTTTAAGGGTGAAGGTTTTAAGCCCAGGGGTATTTTTTAAACTAAACCTATAAAGATCATCACCACCTTTTCCCTCATTCCTATTTGATGAAAAATAACCAGTCAATGAATTATTATCGGCACCTTCTTTAATGATAAAACCAAAATCATCCGCTACCGTATTTATTCCGTTTCCTAGGTTGACAGGTATCGTAAATGCATCACCTTCCAACATATTGGATTTATAGATATCCATACCACCATAGCCATAAAAAATATCCGATGAAAAATAAAGGCTTCCGTTATGGATATAGGGCGATATCTCATTACCCGGAGAATTGATACGGGGGCCAAGATTTTTAGGTGCAGAAACAATTTGGCCATTGTTGGTATACACATAATACAAATCCGTACCACCGTAACTATCATCAAAATTAGCAGCAAAATAAAGACGACCAGTTGTATCGTCCAAAAACGGATAATAAAAAGATGTACTAAGGTCTTTCAATAAAAACCTGAATTTTCCACTGTCCGTTAAAATACCTATGGCCAATGCATTTTTTCCATTTTCATCATAAGCAAGCTCATCGTTTTCAGTATTGGAAAGAATGTAATAGAACGATGCATATTTTTCCGAATAATATGGCGTTGATTTATGAAATCTGGAATCTGGAATTTTATCGAAAACCCTAACATCCACTAATTCCCCATCAGTACTTAACTTGCCATAATAGATATCTAAATAGGATTCTCCAGAGGGTTCATAAACACTCTTTGATTTTTGAAGCCTACTACTGGAGAACAACAACCCATCTTTATAGAATGTTGGTGAAAAATCTCCTTGGGCACTATTGGCACCTATGCCTTCAATTACCGTATTGCTATTGTCAGTGGCAATTTCCAAAAGGCTGTAATTAAATTCTGCATTTTCAAGAAGTTCCGGAGATAACTTATCCGCTTTTGACCTTAAAAAAGTTTTAACCCGTTCCCGTTCAGAATTTTTACTTAGGCTCTGTAATAATTTATTAAATTGATTGACAGTCATTATGGTGTCATTCTTATTGACATCCAGGTATAGTTTGGAAGCATCGTCAAACTTACCTGTTTGAAAATATGCATCTGCCAAGTTCAACAATTGCACATTGCTTAGCGACCTTTTGGCCATTTCACTCTTATATTCCGCAATTGCTTTTTCATATTGATAGGCATAGAACAAATCATCCGCTTTGGATTTTTTTTGCTGTCCCAATAGCGAAAATGGAAGGAAAAATAAAATAGTAAGATATAGTTTATAGTTCATTTTCGTTCGCTTTAAAAGAATCGAGGTGAATCAATTTGTTTAGGTTTGCCCTTTGCATTTTTATCCTTGTCACCACTATTTTTGGCAGGACCGCTTCTACCAATGTAAAATTTCAGGATTACCTCATGAGAGCCATTATTGAATTCCCCTAATAAATTGGTATTATAATCATATGAATATCCTACGAACAATGAATTGGAAACCTGAAACCCTGCAAGGCCACTAAAGGCGTTATCCAGGCGGTAAGAAGCACCCGCCGTAACTACATCGGAAATTAAAAAATTCGTGGATAAATTTACGTTTACCGGAGATCCTTGTATAGAGTTTACCAAAAAGGCTGGTTTAAATTTTAGGTTATCCGAAATATTGAACACATATCCTCCTATAAAATTAAACTGAATCTTATCCTCAACAATTGCGGCAACATCATCATTATACACACCTTCCGTTAAAAAGTTGGGCACAGATGCGCCCAAGTACCAATCATCTGAATATAAAAATGCACCCGCACCTACTGTGGGGTAGAATTTGTTGAGCATTTCCTCGTTTAAATTCTCTCCTGGATTTTCAAAAGTACCTTTGGAAAAATCTACATTTAAGAAACTTCCACCCGCGTCTATACCAAAAGAAAGCTTGGTTTCATCACTGACCATAATCTGGTATGAGTATGAAATATCCGCATAGGTCTGGGACATTGGTCCCAATTGGTCACTTACTACGTTCAACCCCAATCCTACCTTCTCATTCTGAAAAGGCAAATTGGCCCCAAAACGAAACGTTCTGGGCGCACCGGGTATATCTATCCATTGTGCCCTATATAGTGCGGATAATTCCGGAGATTCAACAGTACCCACGTAAGCCGGGTTAAAACTGCCAATATTATACATATACTGCGTATACTGCGGTTCTTTTTGTGAATATGCATTAAAGCCTAAAAGACAAAATAGAACCAGTGCAATTGTATAACCCTGTGTATTTAAGTTATAATCCATAATGTATTTTATCTGATAAGCTGTATCCAACCCTTGTCAATAACTGCGGGTTCATTGTTAATGCTATAATTCATAATATAAAAATAGGTTCCTTTTGGTACTTCCTTACCCTTATAGGTACCGTCCCAAACATCCAAATCATTTATTTTTTCAGTTTCAAATACCAAGTTTCCATAGCGGTCATAAATCTTGATTTTGTACTGCAGATTTACTTCTGTTTGCACACCTGTTTCCGGGTCTGTCAACGTACGATTAATACGTAATATCTCATTTTGATTATTACCATTGGGCGAGAACTGGTTAAATAGGAAGCCAGGCTCTGCTTCCGTCTTATTGATGACCTCTACCTCAACCGTAGCTTCATTGTTCAACGTATTGCCATCTCTTGGAAACGATGAGACAATATTGGCCGTATTGGTGAAAATACCTATTTGAGGAACTCTGGCGCTAATAATCAAGCGTGCGGTTTCTTCCCTGTTCAATGACGGAATACTCCAATTACCTGTTGTTTCATCATAGACACCATTAAAATCAGATTCTGCCGATACGAATTCAAATCCGTTTTCAGCCAAAATCAAATCGTTGACCACAATATTCGTAACCACATCCGATTCGGAAATATTGGTTACCCTGATAATAAACTCTACCACATCGCCTACCAGTGCCTTATCCGGGCGCGCTTCTTTCTCAATTTTTAAATCCACACCTTCAGGAGCCTCCGTATTCAAGATTACGGTTGCCTCATCATTGGCCGGATTATTGTCCGTTGGTATGGATTCCAGCAAGGTAGCCGTATTTGTATAAGGTCCCTGCTCCGCAACAACAACGGTAATGGACAGCTCAACAGAGAGGCCTGCCTCTAACTCAGCAATATTCCAATTCCCCGTTATTTCATCATAATCGGCAGAAGTGGAGGAAACAAAATCAAAACCAAGTTCTAAAAGATCACCGACAACTATGGCCCTTGCGGTCCTATTGGATAAATTGGTCACCAAAATTGTAAAGGTTATGGTATCACCTACCAAGGCATCTGGGTTGTCAACCGTCTTCAATACTTCTAAATCAATGGGGTCATCGCAGTCGGGAGATTCGACCGGATCACAAGGATCGTCCGGATCAGAACCGTTGGTCTGTTCGTCCAAATCGGAAATACCATCACCGTCCGTATCACAACTACCATTAAATCTATTGGGAATACATGGATTATTGTTTGCCGGATCCTGTTGGTCGTTAACCCCGTCATTGTCCGTATCCAAAATATTGGAATCCAATGCATCGATTATACCATCATTATCTTCATCTAAGGGATTATTGATATCCGGCCCTACTTCTTCACCATCATTGATACCGTCCCCATCCGTATCCGGATTATTGGAATCCGTACCCAGACCAACCTCTTCACCGCCTAAAAGTCCGTCATTATCATTATCGCTCTCACAATCACTAACGTTGATGGTCACATCTACGGAAGGATTTGTACATGGTGCCGTTGAATTTGTTGTCGTAAATCTAAAGATATAGTCTCCGGAAGTCAATCCTTCAAAATTGACCACATTGGTAGAGTTGATCACTACATTATCCTCAGGTCCCGAAAGGAAAACCCATACACCGGCATCTGCATCCGTTAATGTACTATCCAGATCTAACGTTGTAAGACCGTTTGTGGCCAAACTACAGATAGAAGCATTTTGTGCCGTTCCCGTAGTAGCCTGTACCCCTACACGGGCAACTACTTCTTGCCGAGCCGTGGTACAACCATTTTCGGTTGCCTCTACATAATATGACCTTGTAGCGCTTAACCTTGGTGTGGTAAACGTTTGACCAAATGCAATAGGCGTATCGGCATCAATGGCATCATACCAATTTACGGATGCTCCCTCACTAGGTTCCGCACTTAACAAAAGCGTACCGGGACCACAACGCTCGTTACCTGCAACATTGACAAATTGTGGAATGGTATTTTCTACAATCTGTACCTCTATGGTACCACTTGCACAATTGTTTGTCGCATCATAAAAGAAACCATAGTATGATGCTTGTGTATCTATGTTTTGCGCCTCTGTTGGCGATAAATGGGAATCTGTATTCAAGGGGTCCGATACCCTACTCCATGTTAATACCGTTCCTGCAGGAGCCTCAGATTGTGTATAGTCATATAAATTGGCAATAAAGCCATCGTCACTTCCATCTTCCACACAATAGATCATAGATACCGAAGGATCCAAAATTGGTGCGGCCACACAATTATCATCATCATTGATCGTACCTATGGCCGTGCCACCATTGGTTCTTTGCACATTATTGGTTGGTACTCCCAATTGCACGGTAAACGTTTCCGTTTCTTCCAAAAGTTCGTCATTGATGATCGGGACTACAATTTGCAACGTTTCGTTTGCCGTACCGGTAAATGTCAAGCTTCCATTGACACCGTCATAATCGGTACCCCCGCCAATAGCCGTATCATCCTCAAAAGAATAGGTAACCGTAGTTCCGCCCACGACGGCAAGATTAAGTACTACATTGAACAATAATTCACCAGAAGCAACATCTTCATTTACCGTTGCATTGGATATGGACAAAGAAGCTTGGTCGTTATCCTCTATGACTACGGTAGCGGAACGAGTTGCGGCTGCCCCCAACACATAACCTGTGCCAGTGGCAAGGGTAATGACCACATTTTCAGAGCCTTCCTGCAACTGATCATTGATCGGGGTAATGGTAAGTACGGCGGATTGCTGTCCATTAGGAATCACCACCGCATTCGTATTTATTTCAGAATAATCCACACCATTTGTAGCAGTACCGCTTATGGTATAATTTACCGTTATGGCACTTCCTGTATTGTTGGGCGAGTTAAGGTTGATGGTAAATTCTCCCGTGGCCAGAGCACCGTTACTTTCCGCGGCCGTAGCATCGGAAGCCGTGATGCGAGCTATGTTGGCATCATCACTGATAATAATGACAGTAGCACTGTTTTGGGCTGCAATAGTATATCCTGTACCTGCTGCCAATGTTAGAATTACCGTCTCGTTATTTTCAATAGCACTATCATTGATAGGTGTAATGGTTACCGTTGCCGTACGTTGATTATTGGCGATGGATACCGAACCACTTAAATTACTATAATCTAAACCTTGTGTAGCGGTACCGGTCATGGTATAATTAACCGTAATGGGGCTACCTGTTTGGTTAACCGCACCCAGGTCTATAGTAAAAACACCATTGGAAACCGGATTTTCATTGGCAGAAGCCGTTGTGGACTGTACACTGGCCTCAAAAGCATCATCATCATCGTTGATTACCGTAACATCGTCAACGTCATCACCATCCAACCCATTATAACTAAGATCCGTTGATGTAACATTCCCCGTAACAATCGTATATTCCACATCACCGTCTACGGCAGAATCGTCAACACCGGTAATGGTAACCGTTGCCCCGGTTTGCCAATTGGTAGCGTTCATTACAACATTGGCCTGAACCGTACCTTCTGTTTCATCACTACTGCTCAAAGCAATAGTAACGGGAGCCGTAGGTTGGGAATCCAAGGTGACCAAAAAAGTAGCCGTTGCACCATCCTCAGAGGTGTTACCACTAATGGCACCTATATTAATCCCAATAGTATCATTATCATTGTTTACAACCGTAACATTGGCTACATCTGCACCTGTTAGACCATTATAGTTGGAATCCGTAGATGTAACATTCCCCGTGTTGATGGTATAGGTAATATCACCATCTGCCACATCATCATCTACTCCGGTCACCGTTACAGGAACCCCTGTATCCCAACTAGCTACAGGAACAGTGACAGTAGCCGGAACCGTACCTTCCGTAGCATCCGAACTGGATAACGCTATGGTTACAGGTGCGCTAGGCTGGGTATTCAAGGTTACGATAAAACTTGCCGTATCCAAATCTTCACTGGTATCTCCACTGATCGGGCTAACGTTAACCCCAGGAATATCATCATCTATAATAGTCACAATACCAGAATCGACCGCACCAATTTCAAAAGCCGTAGTACTTGGTCCTGCATCTATACCCGTAATGGTCAATATTACGGTTTCGTTCCCTTCTACCAATACGTCGTCAATAGCTTCAACATCTATATCCCTAAAAGACCTTCCATCCTCAATTATAAGGGTACCACTTAGGGCTACGTAATCATCATCTGGGGTTGCATTACCTGAAATAGTGTAACTTACCGTAAGGTCATCTCCCGTATTGTTTTCTTCACTAAGATTTATCCTAAACCGACCATCTTGACCTGATTCATCTTCATTTACTGTAGGCCGTACAGGATCAACTGACACCTCTATAAAATCATCGTTTAAAATAGTACCTTCTGCGTTTGGTCCTAGAATGATATTACTATTGTCAACACTTGTCAATGTAATTTCAAAAGTTTCATCCGCCTCAATATTGCTGTCGTTTAAAGTGGTTACCGCCAATTGTTTTGAAACTTGACCAACGGCAAATGTAACCGTTCGTTCACCGGCACTGTAATCTTCAGGGTCTTGAAGCGTTCCTGAACCGGGAGTAGCGGTTCCACCAGAAAAATTAACGGTTACCGTATAATCAACTTCGACCCTGGTATCGGCCACGAGATTAAACACTAAATTAGTACCTTCCTCAGCACTTGTATTACTAACAGTGACCGTGGCAAAGTCATTATCCTCTATAATCATGGTGGCGGAATTACTCGCTGCACCAGCATTTATGGTATAATCATCACCTGGCAACAAAAACACGCTTAATGTTTCCTCACCTTCAACCAAAGCATCATCGTTAATCCCATCAACAATAATATATCCTGAAATTTCACCTGCAGGCAATACTAATTCACCAGAAAGGTCATTTCTGTCCACACCTCCTTCTGTTGCCGTAGTCAATAATTCATCTACATCGTAATTAATAGTTCGTTCAATATTAGCCGGTGGAAAGAGACTGTTTAGCTGAACTAAAAATCGGCCGGTACTAGTTGGGCCCGCGGTTTCACTTCCGTTTCTGTCCACACTAATGGTTGCTCTTTGACCATACATCAAAGATGATCCCAACAACATTCCAAAACAAAAAAGTTTAGTGATTATGCTTTTATACCTATGCCAATTAAGCTTATTCATTTTCATAGCGTTTATTAATATCCCATAGATTCACGAAGATTGTTCTAGATCTTCGCCAAAAAATAAGGGCCTCAATATTACAAAAAAATCAAGGTAAACCCCTCACAAACAGTTGAAAAAAGGATTTTTGGGTTGAACGGTATTATAGCCGCTTTTAAGCTTCCATATCCAGGGATGGGGACTGCGTTTGTGCACTGGGCTCAATTTTTCTGATCAGCCCCTGTAACACCTTGCCCGGACCTATTTCCGTAAACAAGCTAGCGCCATCCTTGACCATTTGCTGTACACTTTGCGTCCATTTTACCGGGGCGGTAAGCTGCAACATTAAATTTTTCTTGATTTCCGTGGCATCATTTACCGCTGTAGTAGGTACATTTTGATAAATAGGACAACTAGGCACTGCAAACTGAGTATTTTCAATGGCTGCTGCCAATTCTTCCCGTGCCGGCTCCATTAAAGGCGAGTGAAAAGCTCCGCCAACAGGTAACATCAAGGCGCGTCTTGCACCTGCTTCCTTTAATTTTTCGCAAGCCAGTTCAACGGCAGCTACCTCTCCTGAAATAACCAATTGTCCCGGGCAGTTATAATTTGCAGCTACCACTACCCCAGTGGTTTCCTCACAAATTTTTTCAACGACATTATCATCCAGACCCAATACGGCCGCCATAGTGGAAGGTTTAAGCTCACAAGCCTTTTGCATGGCCAAAGCACGTTGCGATACCAGTTTTAATCCGTCTTCAAAACTTAACGTATTATTGGCCACCAATGCCGAAAATTCACCCAATGAATGGCCTGCGACCATATCTGGTTTAAACGCATTTCCCATAACCTTGCTCAATATTACCGAATGTAGAAATATGGCAGGTTGGGTAACCTTGGTTTCCTTTAAACCTTCTGCCGTACCATTGAACATTACATCTGTAATGTCAAAGCCCAATATTTCATTTGCCTGTAAAAAGAGTTCTTTGGCAATTGGGTATTTTTCATAGAGATCCAATCCCATTCCAACAAATTGGGCACCTTGCCCAGGAAAAACATATGCGTTCATAACTTTTAGTTTAGGTGCGGCAAAAATACGGATTTTAGACAGACCCCAATATCGTAATTGAACGAGCTTATAACCCTATTCCTTAAACCATCCGGAATACATGATATATGCCTCTGCAATTCTATTGATTTCACCCTGGCTCAATTCTGGACTGATATCCTTAATCTTTTTTGCCGGCATACCCGCAAAAACGGTTCCGGAAGGCACGTGGGTACCTTTGGTCAAAACGGCGCCTGCAGCAATTATACTATTACTTTCCACGACACAATCGTCCATAATAATGCTACCCATACCCACCAACACATTATCGTGAATCGTACAACCGTGCACTATGGCATTATGGCCAATAGATACGTTGTTACCTATGGTAGTAGGTGATTTTTGATAGGTACAATGTATTACCGCACCATCCTGAACATTGACCTTGTTACCCATTTTAATAAAATGGACATCGCCCCTTAAAACGGCATTGAACCATACGCTGCATTGGTTGCCCATAGTAACTTCACCTACAATGGTAGCATTTTCCGCTATAAAACAATCCGCTCCTATTGATGGACTTTTCCCTCTTACTTCCTTGATCATGTAAATTGAATCTATTTAATTAAAAAACGCTAAAAAATCCTTCTTTTTGGATGCCGAGACCAACAATTCCTTGCCATTGGACATAACCACACTACCACCTTTTCCTTTTCTATATTTTACCACTTCATTTACATTGACCAAGTAAGATTTATGTACCCTGGCAAAAGGAAAATCCGCCAATGCATCTTCAAAATATTTTAATGTTTTGCTTACCAATATCTTGGTGTTCACCAAATAAATCTCGGTATAATTGTCGTCTGCCTTACAATATAGTATTTCCGGAATATTCAAAATCTGAAAACCATCTTGCTGGGGCAGCGTTAACTTACCGGTAACGCCTTTAGATTTGGAACTAAGGACCTCACCTTCCAAGGCAAGTTCCTTGGCACGTACCGTTGCTACATAATCAACAGCATTGATCAACTCATCAATATTTATAGGTTTGGTCAAGTAATACGCCGCATGATGGTTCAAGGCATCTTTGGCATATTGATCATAGGCGGTGACAAATACGGTTTCAAATGTTCCATCGGGCAATTGGTCCAAGAGATCAAACGCATTGCCAAACGGCATTTCCACATCTAAAAACACCAAATCCAGCATATGGTTCTCAATGAGCACCATAGCCTCTTTAATGGAGGCCGCTTCGCCGACCAACACAACATTTGTGCAATATTTGGAAATATAGTTTCTTATAATTTCCCTACTATTGGCTTCGTCCTCTACTATGATCGCTCTTAATTCCATTATTCTTTTTTTAATATGAACAACACCTTGGTTCCCGATCCATCGGTCTCTAAATCAGAAATATTGATAGACACCTTGTCCGAGTACATATCGTTCAAAATGGCAACACGTTTCTGTATAATCCCCATGCCCTTGGATTTTTGTTTCTTTTGATTTTGTGTTTTTATGGATGCCGATTTTTTACGGCCTATTCCATTATCGGTAATGCAAATGGCCACAGAATTAATGTTTTCTACCTTGACCGATACATAAAGTAGCCCTTTGGTTTCCCTGTACCTTAAACCGTGCCAAATGGCATTCTCAATATAGGGCTGCAATAACATAGGCGGTATTTGATAGTTATTTACAGGGACCTCATCGTCCACCACAATCTCATAATCAAATTTATCCTTAAACCGTGAATGTTCAAGCTTTATATACAATTCTAACTGTTCCAATTCCTTGGCCAAGGGTATAAAGTCCTCTTCAGAGTTTTCAAGGACGGAACGCATGAGGGTAGAAAACTCACTTAAGTATCTATTGGCACTGCGCTCATCGCTTTTGGAGATAAAATTATTGACCGAGTTGAGTGCATTGAAAATAAAATGTGGGTTCATTTGAGACCTTAGTGATTTTAAGGCCAATAAGTTGTTCGTTAATTTTTGTTGCTGATTGCTTCTATAAAAAAAGAAAGCTGCCAGCACGGTCAACAACAAGCCAAAAATCAAGGAATAAATGACCCATTGCTGTCTTTTGTAACTTTCTTCCACCAATTGCTGTTCGGTAAGCGCCAGGTCATACTTGCTCTGGGAAAGCTCCCTTTCGTTTTCAAGTCCTACCAACCTACTTTGGGCATTGGCAATATCCCTGTTAATACGGTTGGCCCTGGATATTTCCTGTTCCTTTCTGATATAAAGCGTATCTACCAATGCCACATAGGACTGGTAGGTATCCAAGGCCTTGGTGTAGTCCCCTTTTTCCTTATAAACTTCAGAAAGTTTTCTAGTCGCATCTTTCTGGACTACGAGATCATCTTCCGTATCTGCCTCAATAATACTTTTTTTCAGGAACGGAATGGCTTCGTTATACCTATCCTGTGCTATGTATGCATTGGCAATCTTATAATTAATACGCTGTGAAGTAATGGTATCCGCTTGGTCCAATTTTGAAATACCCAATTTGGGCGTATTCAGTTTTTTAATATCCTGCAAGCTTCTCTTCCGCATATTTATTTCCTCGTTGAACCTGCTTTTTTCGTTATAAAAATCGGCCACCTTTTCATTCTCCTGCAGTGCCCTTAATGGCGCAGATGCCTCTGCCAACTGCAGCGAATTGTCAAAGTAGGCTTCTGCCTCTATAATTTTGTTTTCACGTGAATATGCC
This sequence comes from Maribacter confluentis, assembly GCF_030505015.1. Taxonomy (NCBI): domain Bacteria; kingdom Pseudomonadati; phylum Bacteroidota; class Flavobacteriia; order Flavobacteriales; family Flavobacteriaceae; genus Maribacter; species Maribacter confluentis. Next base: position 2,932,480 of record NZ_JAUKUC010000001.1, on the reverse strand, counting down.
TCTGCTATCTTGGAGTTTAAGTCAATTAACTTTGGGGTAATCTGGTTCTTTTCGGCAATAAGCAAACCTTCCTTATAAAATTCAATGGCCTGGAGTACTTCACCGTTCCCTTTTTTGGCATCCCCCATTAATTCATATAAGGTTACCCGTTGATAGGGCACCATAGTTTTTAGTGCCATTAAAGGGTCTAACAATATTATGGACTCATTGAATCTAGAGGACATATTATAAACCTTGGCCAATAAAAGCGAAGTCTTGATCGTTTTGTTGGCCTCCAGTGCATCTTCGTAATTATCAATGGCCAAATCTATTTGTTTATGGTACTGATAAATTTCGCCCAGTTTAGATAACGATCTAGCCAATTCTTTCTTTTGACCCCGTTTGCCAAGGATAGAAATGGATTGGGCAACAAAATCGATACTTTTCTCAATATCCTTATCCTTGTAACGTTCTGCAGAATCCAATAAGGTTTCATGTCTTTGCGTTACACTTTTGGTATTGGCAGACCTTGACAAGGTATAGTCCTCTACTTGTACCAACACATCATCGTCACCCTTAATTCTATATCGCACCGTTTCCATATCTACGGCCTCTACCACAAGTTCATCCCCTATGCGCACCTTGATCTTAAATTCCCCTAAACCGTTGGTAAGTACGTAATCGCCCAAATTTGTGGAAACAGACACTCCCGGTATAGGCTTACCGGTTTCCTTTACCTCGACCTTACCGTTGAGTGTAAAAGTTTTGGGCGTTTGTTGAGCTTGGCAGAATGCCGTACCTGATGCCACAATAATTAACAATATGAAAACAACAATTTTTTTCATGTCCAATGATTGCTGTAAACTTAGCTGATTTTTATGGTACTAAAAAATAGCATAATGCACGCTCCACTTAGTAAACACTACCTTTTTACCCATTAAAAAACCAGACCGTACCGTTGACTAAGCCAAAGGTTACGTTGCCTCATTAAGGTTATTTTAAAAAAAAGTTTCGCTTTAGTTTGGTCCAGAATTTATAATACATCGATCATGAAAAAATTTAATAAAATTTCAACTACGGCATTTTTATTTTTAACACTAACAACAGCGTTTGCCTGCAATGAAAAAAAACAAGGCAACACAGTTACCTTATTGTCCCATAGCCTACAAGCTACAGAGCCATCTAGGGACAATACGGTACAAATTGCACTATTGTTAGATACCAGCAATAGTATGGACGGACTCATAAACCAGGCAAAATCACAATTATGGGATATTGTAAACGAGTTCAGCTCGGCTAAATGCGGAAATGGCACAAGACCCAATTTACAAATTGCGCTTTACCAATATGGCAATGACAACCTTTCCGCAAGTGAAGGTTACGTGCAACAAGTATTGGATTTTAGCAGTGACCTCGATGAAATTTCCGAAAAACTATTTTCATTGACCACCAACGGTGGAGAAGAATATTGCGGCAAAGTCATACAAACTTCATTGCAACAATTACCTTGGAAAAATAATCCAGACCATTTGCGCTTGATCTTTATTGCCGGTAACGAACCTTTTGACCAAGGAAGATATGACTATAGAACGGCTTTGGGCAATGCCAAGGAAAAAGATGTTGTCGTAAACACCATTTTTTGTGGAAACTATGAACAAGGTATTCATACCTTTTGGAAAAATGGAGCTACAATGACCGGCGGGGAATATATGGCCATTGACCATAATAAGGAAGTAGTACATATAGATACTCCGTATGACGAAATAATTATAGAACTAAATTCCAAGCTAAACACTACCTATATTTCGTATGGTGCTTTAGGGCAACAAAAAATGTCCTCACAAAAGGAACAGGACTACAATGCCTATGAAATGGAAGAAGCCGTAGCCGTGAAAAGGGCCGTGAGCAAAAGCTCCAGGCTTTACAATAATAAAAACTGGGATTTGGTAGATGCCTATGATGATGATGCATTTAATATAGAGGACTTAGAAACAAAAGACCTTCCAAAGGAACTGCAACAAAAAAGCAAGACGGAAATTAAAGCGTATGTAATGGCCAAAAAAGAGGAACGCGAAAAAATTCAAGAACAAATTTTGGATTACAATACCAAACGCACAGCTTATATCGCTAAACATCAGACAGAGAACAATACGGGGGAATTGGAAAATGTAATGATCCAGGCACTTAAAAAACAAGCTGCATCAAAAAACTATAGTTGGGATTAAACATTATATCAAAGGGCCCATATACCAACTAATGGGCTCTTTTAATTTGCAGCGGGACAATAACAGTCATATTTACGTTCGGTTTGCCCAAAGTCGTACCCTAAGGTAATCTGGTGAAAACCACCATTGTCAAAACGGATGCTACCCATTTGATAGGAGTAATTATAGGACACCATAAAATTCTTGATATTGGCTCCTACAATAGGCGTTACCAATTGCAATCGTTGTTCTCCAAAAGAACCGCTATCTTGAAATTGTGCACCATCAAAACTTCTTCTGTAGGATAGTCCTCCCCAGATACGGCCAAAATCTACATCCCTATATACCTTGGCATTAATATCAATATTTTTTTCCTTGGTAAATTCAGTCAATTGAAAAAGTATGGAAGGTTCTACTTGCCATTCATTTTTACCGAACACGTAGCCAGTTGAAATTAGATACCTTCTAATATTATCAATAACCAATTGATCGGGATTGTCCTGCCTATCCCTATAATACACATTTCTCTTACTACCCGTAAGGGCGTTGGTCACTGCAAAATGCGTATAAAATTCCTGAAAGTTGTATGAAATACCAATATCCACATTAGAATAAGAGGCACTTAATTTAATTCCTGCTACGGCTGGATCGGGCTGGGCAGACCTAAATTCCGTTTCATCCAAACTACTTTGTAAAATGGTAGCGCTTAAACCAAATGACAATTGGTTCAATACTCGCATATCACTACCGCCCATTCTTAAATGATGGGCATAGGTCAATTTTAATCCCGTTTGTGAATGATAGCCATTGGCATCGTTAAAAATAATAGCCCCTATTCCACTTGGCGAATCCCCCAGTCTAAAATGGCCATTTATAGTTTGTAAACTTGGGGCATCTTCTACATCAAACCATTGTTTTCTTGCGGTAGCCCTAATTTTACCACCTTGTGTAATTCCCGCCATGGACGGAAAAACCAAATAGTAATTATCAGATAAATAATCAAAATATACGGGTATACCTTCTTGAGCTTTGGATTGGGAACCTACTAAAAGCAACAATAAAAACAATACTAAGTTGTATCTCATCTTGGGGCGTTGAAACTAAAAATTAGTTCTAATATTATAAAGTGTATAACGGGTTAACCATAACATTATTATGTGTACTTAAACTAAGATTTCCTTCGTATTTTTGCATAAATTAAATCAGCAATGAAAGAGTATTCAATTACGGTTGTCAAAACAAATAACCCTAACATATTAAAATTCGAAACTAATCATTTATTAGTACACCGAAAAAACTACGAATATAAAAATATTGACGAAGCCAAAAATTCACCACTGGCACAGCAATTATTTTATCTGCCCTTTATAAAGACGGTATATATTTCTGGGGATTTTATTGGGTTGGAAAGGTTTGACATTGTTCAATGGGAAGATGTCAAGGATGAGGTTGCACAGCAATTGGTAGAATACCTAAACGCGGGTGAACCCATCGTTATAGAAGAAGATATGGACAAGCCTATTCCTGTTACGGTATATGCCGAGGTAACGCCAAATCCTTCCACTATGAAGTTTGTGGCCAGCAAAAAAATCGTAGGTGCCGCTTTTGAATTTAAGAATATAGATGAGGCAAGAGATTCTAAATTGGCAACGGCCTTGTTCCAATTTCCATTTGTCAAGCAAGTCTTCATTGACGAAAATTATGTATCTGTTTCTAAATTTGAAGTTGCGGAATGGGATGATATTACCATAGAACTTAGAGAATTAATAAGAAACTTTATAGCCGACGGCAAGGAGATTGTGGAGGACACTGCAAAATCTAACAATCCTACCCAGGTTTCAGAAACGGTAACTACCCAACCAACCATGGACCTGGATGAAACATCACAGGAAATTGTAGATATTCTAGAAGAATATGTCAAGCCTGCTGTAGCTAGTGACGGTGGAAATATTATGTTCAAGTCCTATGACACGGAAACCAAAACGGTAAATGTTATTCTACAGGGCGCATGTAGCGGTTGTCCTTCATCTACATTTACTTTAAAAAATGGTATAGAGACCATGCTCAAGAATATGATGGGCGACAAGGTCAATGAGGTAGTTGCGCTAAACGGTTAAAGATTCAGCGCATAGAATTAATTTGTAACAAGCTTTTTTTGTAACTTGTAATGAACCTAAAAATAGAATAACATGGCAGTTTTAAAAGTAATTGAAATATTGGCAAATTCTGATAATGGCTGGGAAGATGCAGCAAAAAAAGCTGTAGAAGAAGCAGCAAAATCAGTAAAAAATATTAAATCCGTTTATATTAACGAGCAAAGCGCCACGGTAGAAGATGGTAAAATCAAAAACTACCGGGTAAATGTTAAAATAACTTTTGAAGTCAAGTAATATTAACAGATTGTATAGAAAAGCGCCAAAAGGCGCTTTTTTTTGTTCAAAACTGTACCCTAAACATAGTAATTATGCAAGCAACATATACCAACGATCTCATTCATGAAAGCAGCCCATATTTATTGCAACATGCGCATAACCCAGTAAATTGGGTAGCCTGGAGCCAAAAAGCATTGCTCAAGGCCAAGAATGAAAATAAATTGATCTTGATCAGTATTGGTTATGCCGCATGTCATTGGTGCCATGTTATGGAACATGAATGTTTTGAAGATGAGGATGTGGCAATGACCATGAATAAAAATTTCATCAATATAAAGGTAGACAGGGAAGAAAGACCCGACATAGACCATATATACATGGATGCATTGCAAATGATGACCGGTAGTGGTGGTTGGCCACTTAATATTTTGGCCTTGCCGGACGGAAGACCTTTTTGGGGAGCCACCTTCGTAAAGAAAGACCAATGGATCCAGGTATTGAACCAATTACAACAACTATATGAAAATGAGCCAAATAAAATAATAGGGTATGCCACCAATATGCACGAGGGCCTTAAGGAAATTAATTCGATCTCTGCAGAAAGCTCCGTGCAAAATATTTCAGCTACAACCTTAGCAGAAGTTGTTACTACTTGGTCCGCCTATTTTGATACTTATTTAGGAGGGTATAAACGTGCTCCAAAATTTATGATGCCCGTAAATATCAATTTCCTCTTGCACTATGGTCAAACCCAACAGGACCAAATGGTAAAGGAATATGTTGCGACCACATTGACCAGAATGGCCTGGGGCGGTATTTTTGACCATGTAGGAGGTGGTTTCTCCAGGTATGCAGTAGATACCAAGTGGCATGTACCCCATTTTGAAAAAATGCTCTATGACAATGGATTATTGATCAGTTTATATTCAAAAGCTTTTGCCGCGGATTCTAATGCACTTTTTAAAAATGTAGCCCTTCAATGTATTAATTTCCTCAAGGAAGAACTACTTGACGAAAACCATGGGTTTTATTCCTCTTTGGATGCTGACAGCCTTAACCCCAAAGGTACATTGGAAGAAGGAGCTTATTATGTTTGGACAGAAGCGGAATTAAAAAAGTTGCTTCAGGAGGACTTCACTCTTTTTAGTGATTATTTCAATATCAATTCCTATGGCTATTGGGAAGATGACAATTATGTATTGATCCGGGATGATGAGGAAGCATCAATTGCAGAAAAACATAATCTTAATACAAATGAAGTAGTTGAAAAAATATCAAAAAATTTAACGCTGTTAAAGACCCAACGCCAACTAAGGGCCAAACCCAGATTGGATGATAAAATACTGACCAGCTGGAACGGCTTGGCTTTAAAGGGTTTAACGGATGCCTATAACTATTTAGGAAATTCCGATATCTTGGACCTTGCCGTCAACAACGGTAATTTTATTGTAAACCAAATGCTCAAGCCCAACGGTATATTATATCGCAACCATAAAAATGGTAAAAGTACAATTTCTGGCTTCCTAGAAGATTATGCCGCCGTAATAGAAGGATTTTTAGGACTTTATGAGGCCACTTTTAATTTATTCTGGATGGATAAAAGTGTGGAGCTCACCAAAATTGTGATCGAAAATTTTACAGATCCAAAAACAGGATTATTTTATTTTACGGCAATAAATGGGGAATCATTAATCAGAAATACCATTGAAGTTGCAGATAACGTTATTCCGTCCTCCAATTCCATTATGGCCCTAAATCTGTTAAAGTTGTCCAAGTACTACCCAGAAGAAAGTTACCAAAATCGACTGGAACAAATGATGGGTACCATGCATACGACTATATTGGAAAATCCACAAAATCATGCCAATTGGCTTCATGTTTCCTCATTGATGAACGAAAAATTCTATGAAGTGGTCGTTATAGGTGAAAATTATGAACGCATTTGCAAAAAAATGCAAAAGAGCTATTTACCAAATACTATCTTTGCTGCTTCAGATGTAAAAACCAGTGAATTTCCACTGTTTAAAAATCGATATGTTGAAGATAAAACAATGATATATGTGTGCCACAACGGCACCTGTCATTTACCGGTAGAACGTGTAGAGGATGCATTGAACCTACTTACATAATTTCCCTGAAATTGGTCTACTTTCCATATAGATAAACTTGAATTCCCTGGTAAACTTTTATAAAAATTAAAATTTTAAATGTAGTTATGGACAAGATCATGAATCTTCAAGAGCATGCGGACAAAGCACTAGAATGGATGTGGGCCGTATTGCCTAATGTTATAATCGCCATTATTTTATTGGTTTTAGGAACGTATATTATTAGGTTCATCAATAAAATGGTACGCAAGTTTTTTCTTAGAAAGGATTATGACCTTGCCTTGGAAACTTTTTTACAGAGTTTTATCAGTATAGCCCTTAAAATAATTCTGTTTGTTTTGGTAATTACCCAACTAGGTGTACAGACCACGTCTTTGGTAGCCATTCTTGCCTCTGCCGGACTGGCAATTGGTTTGGCCCTACAGGGTTCTTTGGCCAACTTTGCCGGAGGCGTTCTTATATTATTGTTTAAACCATTTAGAATAGGTGATTTTATTTCTGCTCAAGGTGTAGATGGAACAGTAAGGGAAATTTCAATTTTTACGACTAAAGTGAGCACCTTTGGTAATCAAATTGCTGTGATACCAAATGGTCAATTATCAAATAATACGATTATCAATTATAATGCATTAGACACCAGAAGAGATAAAATTGATGTTGGTATAGGTTATGGTTCAAATATAAAACAGGCAAAGGAAATTCTGCTGGCTATAGTTAATGAACGCGATACCATCCTTAAAGAACCAGCCCCAGAAGTTTACGTTGGTGAACTAGCTGATAGCTCGGTAAACCTAACCTTACGTTTTTGGGCAAACAACCCAGATTTTTGGGCGGCACACTTTTATGTACTGGAAGAAATAAAATATAGATTTGATGCTGCAGGAATTGAAATACCGTTCCCACAACGTGTGGTGACTCGACTAAAGAGTTAATTCTAAAAACATTTAAGAACCTCCTTTTGGAGGTTTTTTTTGTATACTATTGTAAATCAATGCTTTAATTTGTATATTTAATAAAATTAGACGCCATGTACAAATTATTTTCTTTCCTGTTTTTGATGACACAGATTGTTCTTTCGCAAAGTGTACAACCTATTGGAACATCTAGTGGACTAATGACCACGGCACAAATGGGCATGTCCTATTATGAAGTGCCCATAGAAGGTACTCCCTATGTAAACGAGCTGTTCAAGAAAGGAACCACCATTATTAACGGAAACTATAAAAATGATGGGTTAATGAGGTACAACGCATACCAAGATGCCATAGAAATAAAAAACGAAAATGGTTCCGTACGTAGATTGTTAAGAAGGGAAAATATAATAGCCAATATTGATGGTACCATGTATATGGTGAGGAATTACAAGAGCATGGGTCAAATAAAAGCAGGGTATTTTAATCCCTTAAATGAAGGTTATACGCGGCTATTATTAAAACCAAAGAAAATATTCTTACAAGCTGAAAACCCTGAGAATGGATATGATGTATATAAACCTGCAAAGTATATGGACGTCTCCTTATATTATATACAGCAAGGTGATTATCCAGCAATAGAAATAAAATTGAACAAAAAATCTGTTTTAAAATTGTTGGACGGCAATAGCGATAATTTAAAAAAATACATTAAACAGAACGATCTAAACCTAAGGATACAGGAAGATATCATCAGGTTATTGAACTATTATAACACTTTGGACAATGGTAATACAATGCTTTAGTCCAAATAACTAGGTTTTCGATACTTTTTTAGTCTGCAACACAAAATCCTTTAAATAATAAGGTTCAAAATAAGCTACATCCTCAAATTTCTGTTCTTTGAACTTATCAAAGGAAAGTAAGGCCATTTCTTTGGAAGAAGGAACTATATGTGTGTGGAAAATAACTGTACCTGTATTCAAAACACCTCTTATTTTTTCCGCTCCACTACCTACGAAATGAACTGTTGCGTCTCCTAAAAATCCTTGAAAAGAATGTTCATCGATTATTTCAGCTTTTGTATCTCGTACTTGGTTCATTTGGTGATCAAAAACTGCGGAATATACTTCCATCCGCCTAGCATCCAATACCGGAACTACAACCGCATTATTTTCAATATCCACTATTTGTGATGCCATGCTTTTCAATGTAGAAATAGAAATCAAAGGTATACCTAGAGCATAACACAGCCCTTTTGCCGCCGAAACTCCTATTCGAAGTCCCGTATAAGAACCTGGGCCCTTACTGACCGCTATAGCCTCAATATCATCCATTTTAATAGTGGCTTCCTCAATTACTTCCTCAATAAATACATGCAATTTCTCCGCGTGCGAATAGTTAGCTGAATTTAATTCTCTAATCGCAAGGATTATTCCGTCTTTAGCGACACAAACGGAACAATTGGTAGAAGATGTCTCTAAATTTAATATTAAGCCCATATTGCAAAGGTATTACATCCTATAAAATGAAAAAGCCTGTAACACGTAAATGTTACAGGCCTTTAAATTATGTGATTATATTAGTTTAAGGAAAGTGGTATCCCAAAATAGAACTCAAGAACTTTTATTCTAAAAATATAATCGTATTTGGTTCTTATTACATCTGCTTCTGCATTATCCACTCTAGATTGTGCTTGGCTAAAAACAAATGCGTTCATTAGTCCAACATCATACCTTTCCTTTGAGTAGTCATAGGCCAATCTCCTAGCCTCTAACGTTTTTTCAGCTGCTTCGTAAGCTTTGGCAAAACTTTTTACATCAACATAGGCTTGGTTGACATCGGTCTCCAATTGCAATTTATTCTCCTCTAATTGTAATTGAGAGCGTAAAATATTTATTTCTGCACGCTTAATATTGTTTTTATTTTCAAAACGATTAAAAATTGGAACATTTAGCTGTACTCCATAAGAAATACCATCATTCTGCCACAACTGGTTTGAGAAGCTTTCTCTCTCTAAAAGCCCAGTAATATTATTAAAACGTTCTTGATCGGAATACCTAGTGTTATAATTAAAGAAACCTACAAGTGTTGGCAATAAAGCGCCTTTGGATATTTTTAAATCTTGTTCAGCAAGAGCCACATTACTTTCTGAAAATTTTATATCATTTCTAAAAGATAAAGCTTTTGCAAAAATCTCCTTAGGGGTTTGTATAAGAATTTCTGATTGTGGAACATCTATATCGATTTCCGCTATATCAAAATTATCATAATCTGTAATTTGCAATAATTGGGCTAAACTTATTTTTGCGATAATTACTTGGTTCTCCGTAAGAACGATTTGCTGTTCTTGACCTGCTGCCGTTGCTTCAATTTCCAACAAATCTCCTTTGGGCAGAACACCTGCATCCACAAGTTCGGAAGTTCTTTTTAAATCTTGTTCAGTAACGGCATATTGTGCTTTTTGGGTAACCAAGGTTTCTTTTGCAGAAATAATATTTAAATACGCAAAAGCGACATTTAAACGTATATCGTCCTTGAGGTCATCCAAACGATATTGATTGGCCAAGGAATTCATTTTTGCTCTTCTTAACCTATTGATATTTCTTAACCCATTAAATAAATTCACATTAGAACTTAAACCACCGTTGGCCGTTAATATTGTTGTAGTTACCGGTTCTTGCGTAGTAGGATCAAAAGACAGACCGGTATTGGCAGAAGTTGTAACACTGGCATTTGCGTTGGGCAAAAAATTCCCAAAGGCATCAGACTCACCGATCTTTGCTTCTTCAAAATCAAGTTCAGATTGCGCAATACTTATATTATTCTCTTCTGCATACAAAATACATTCTTCCAAGGTCCATTTTTTCTGTTGGGCCGTAACTACCACAACAGAAAACAATAATAGTAGTCCTGTTATTTTTACTTTCATTTGTTTTCTTTTTTGAACCGAACCTAAGTTTGGCTACAGGTTTCGTTTTTTGATTTGATTGATTATTTACTTATTGGTTAGCACCATTGTCAACACTCTTGGCATCTAACTTGTTCCAAATTTTAATCTTGGCATTCTCATCAATACCGGAAATGATCTCTACATCGATACCATCACTGACCCCTAACACCAATTCTCTCTTTTCAAATTCATTTTCGCCGGTTTCAACTTCCACGTAAGGTGTATTGGTTTCCTTATCAAACTGCAGCAATGCTTCTTTAATAGAAAGCACATCTTTCTTTTCTTCCAGAACTATAGCTGCATTAGCGCTATAGCCCGCCCTAACATTGGTACTGTCCGTAACCACCAAATCTCCTTCTATCTTAAACTGTACGGCACCTTCTTCCTCTACCCCCTTAGGAGCAATAAACTTTAATTTTGCCTTGAACGTTTCATCCTGTAACGCCCCCATACTAATTTCCAACGGCATACCAACTTTTAACTTTCCTACTTCTGCCTCGTCTACTTCTCCTTCAAATATCATTTTGGACATATCCGCAATGGTGGCTATAGTAGTACCATCGTTAAAATTGTTACTTTCAATGACCTGATCACCTACTTCAACAGGAATTTCCAATAATGTACCCGTTACCGTAGCCCTAATATTCGTATTGGCGCTGGATGAGCCTCCTGCGGATCCCACCCGGATTATCTGGTAGTCTGCCTGTGCATTTTCCAGTTCCTGCACCGCTTGATCATAGGTTAATTTAAGTGCATTGAAATCTTGGCTGGAGATAACACCCTTATCAAACAAAGTTTTGTTTCTTTCATATTCAACCTTGGTATTCCCCAGTGCAATTTTGGCATTGTTTACACGTCCTTTTGCTTGGTTTAAGGATTGTTCATTGGGCACCACCTTAATGGTAGCGATCAAATCTCCCGCTTTTACCTGAGCTCCTTCTTCCAAGTATACTTTTTCAATAATTCCGGAAATTTGGGGCTTGATCTCTATTTCATCTTCTGGAATAACCTTACCGGTAACCACAACCTTGTTTACAATATCCCTTTTTGCAACTTGCTCCGTTTCATATGTCTTTAGAGGAGTACTATTTTTCTTTAAAAAATAGACCACTGCAGCCAATATCCCTATTACCGCCACTCCTAGTAATCCGTACTTTACATACTTGTTCATGCTCAACTATTTGATTGTTATTTATTTTCTATTCTCTGGTTTGTTATTCTTCCCGCAATGCATCTATCGGTTTTATTCTAATTGCCCTATTGGCCGGAATCAATCCTATTAAAACACTTAGACCTACCATTAAGACGAATGATACTATAAACTGCGGTATACTGATTATAAGATTATAAAAGGGCATATCACTATTTTCCCCTATCATATTATTGGCTATCGCTAAAAACCCAACAGCTATGGCAAAGCCTACAAATCCTGCAAACACGGTTATTACTATAGACTCCAAAACAATCTGTCTTTTTACGACTCTAGGGGTCGCCCCCAAGGCGCGGCGTATGCCAATTTCCTTTGTACGTTCCTTTACCGTAATCAAAAGAATATTACTGATCGCAATAACCCCGGCAAGAAGTGTTAGTATACCTACAAAGAATGACACTCCCTGCAATACCGTTGTAAACGATGTTACGTTATTAAAGACCTCAGACAGGTCAAAGCTTCCAATTGCCCTTTCATCTATTGGATTGATATCATACTTGTTTTTTAACAATCGTTTGATCTGACTTTCTACTACAGGTACCTTTACATCTGGTTTTACCGAAATTGCCATCCAACCCATTCTATCTCCTGATCCAAATGCTTTTTGAAATGTGGAAAAAGGAATATATACCGAATTTTCACCATCAATATTGATATTCTGGTTGGGCTTGTAAATACCAACGATATTAAAGAACACCCCGTTTATCCTGACATCCTCACCAATAGCATTTTCCCCTTTATCAAAAAGAAGTTTATAGGTTTCCTCACCTATAACGCACACCTTTTTAAAATCTTCCATATCATTTTCGTTCAAAAACCTGCCTTCCACAAGTTTCTTCTTCATGATATCATCAATATTGGGATAATCACCATACACGGATGAACCACTGGTCAACCCATTTCTATACACGGTTACTATACCCCTGTGGCTTCCTAATTCAATTCTTGGAGCCAACACTTCTATTTCCTCTATCTGCTCCTTGAGTATGGTTGCATCCTCTAATTTAAATTGAATTCTACGACCTCTTTCAAAACCTTTATAAGGTTCAGAAGTACTTTGGCTCCATATAAAAAGACTGTTGGAAGCCGTACCGGCAAATATTTTCTGGAATCCGTTGCTCATACCATTTGCCCCTCCTAAAAGCAAAACCAAAATAATCATGGCGATAATTACACCCAGCATGGTTAAAAAAGTGCGAAAAAGATTCTTGCCCAAAGTGGCAAAAATTTCCGACCATAAATCTTTATCTAGAATCCACATATTATTTATCGCTTAACGCTACAATTGGTTTAACCTTTGCTGCTTTCATAGCCGGTATAAGTCCCGCCAAGACACCTGCTACCACTAATATTATTGTTGCCGTGACTACAATGGACATACTTACCGACGGGTTTGCAAATGCACCAGATTGAATATTGGGGCCCACTGCGGCCAGTAATGCGGTAGCAATTCCCAACCCAATAAAACCGGACAAAGCGGTTATAAAGACAGACTCAAACAACACTAATTTTATAATAGACCAAGGTTCTGCACCCAAGGCTTTCCTTACTCCAATTTCCTTGGTACGTTCCTTAATGATGAATACCATTATATTGCCTATACCCACAATACCCGAAAGCAAAATCAATAGACCTACAATAATTACGGCAATATCAAGACCTCCGGTAAAATTGCTGATATCCTCAAAAACTTCGGCATAATTAAAAATTCGCAATCCGGCCTGATCTTGTGGTGCAATCTTAAATCTGCGCTTAAATACACTTTCCAATCGTTCAGAAAATTCCAATGCTTTGGTTAGGTCATAAGTAGGGTTATAGGTTAAGGAAATCTGGTCTATATGATCTGTCTGCCCATACATTTTTTGAAAAGTACTTGTTGGAGCATATATTCCACGCTCCGCATTATCGTCGCCATCATCAGTAAAAGTACCTATGACCCTAAACGGCAAGCCATTAAACTCAACAAATTTACCTATAGCATCTTCTCCCTTAAATAGGTCTTCCTCTACCTTTCTTCCAATAACCGCTACTTTAGAGGCATTGAGCAAATCATTGGTATTGATGTACCTTCCCTTATTTACGATCGTTTTCTCTATAGCTTGATGATCTGGATAAACTGCCTGTATATTATAGCTACCGGTTTCACTTCTATAACGAGCAGAAGTACTTTGATATACCCTTGGGCTAATATATTCAATGTCGTTTGGAAAACTGCGTTTAATATATTCTATATCGTCATTTGTAAGCTGTATTCTTCTACCGGCCTCAAAACCACCATATGCCATAGATGTAGTACCGGTACGTACAAAAATTGAATTAGTGGCATCATCACTGAACTGCATGGTAAAACCGTTCTGCATTCCATTAACGCTAGCAAGCAGCATCACTAAAATAAAAATACCCCATCCTACGGAAAATCCCGTTAAAAATGTACGTAGCTTATTATTGCTGATACTATGATAAATTTCCTGCCAAATATCGCGATCAAACATATTGTTCTGCCCTTACCTGTTCAATTTTTTTATCCTCTATAATCACACCATCCTTTAAATGCACTATACGTTTACACATATCTGCAATATCCGGTTCATGCGTAACTATTAAAATAGTATTTCCCTGATCGTTAATTTTCTGGATAAGGTCCATTACCTCATAGGAGGTCTTACTATCCAAAGCTCCTGTAGGCTCATCCGCAAGCAATACCTTTGGTTCTGCAGCCAATGCCCTAGCAATGGCAACACGTTGTTTTTGTCCTCCGGAAAGCTCACTGGGTAAATGTGAGGCCCATTCCTTTAGTCCAACTTGTTCCAAATATTTCAATGCTTTTTCTTGGCGTTCCTTTCTTGGTACCTTTTGGTAGTACAGGGGCAGCGCTACATTCTCCGCCGCACTTTTATAATTAATTAAATTAAAGGACTGAAAAACAAAACCTAAAAACTTGTTCCTATAGCGTGCTGCCTTGGTTTCATTCAAGTTTTTAATAGGTACATTATCCAAAATATATTCCCCGGTATCTGAACTATCCAACATACCCAGTATATTGAGTAACGTAGATTTCCCGGAACCGGAGGAACCCATTATAGCTACCAATTCACCTTCCTCAACGTTAAAATTTATACCTTTTAAAACGTGAAGCGAGTTTTTGCCCATTTTATAGGACTTGTGAAGATCTTTAATTTGAATCATGTTGGTTATGGTTTTGAACAATCCTAAGCATTGTCTTTAGGTTAGACTATGTGAGATTAAGATTGTTACATCAATTCTTGGATTTTTTTTAATTTATTGATTTTGGGCAAATTCATCTGGCTTGACCTCGTTCCAAACCTTAATTTTATCACCTTCTTTGATACCTGAATTTATTTGCACGTAAATACCGTCGCTTATGCCCAGTTCAATATCCTTACGCTCAAATTTCTGGTCACCGGTAGCAATTTCCACAAATGGTTTTTTGGTTTTGTCGTCAAATTGGACCAATGCCTCCTTTACGGCCAAAACACTGTCCGCTCGTGCAAGGATAATAGAGGCATTAGCGCTAAGTCCGGCCCTAATGAATACACTATCCTGCTTTTTAAGGGTCCCTTTAATTTCAAATTGTATGGCGCCGTTCTCTTCATTGCCCTTTGGGGCTATATAATCAAGAACCGCATCAAAAACTTTGTCCTCAATGGCACCAACCGTAATTTCCAAAGGTAGATTTTCCTTAATCTTGCCTACTTCGGATTCATCGACCTTTCCTTCAAATATCATTTTGTCCACATCCGCAATAGCCGCAATAGTAGTGCCCTCGTTAAAATTGTTGCTTTCTATAACCTGGTTGCCCACTTCCACAGGTACTTCCAGTACCATACCACTTACCGTGGCCCTTATTTGCGTATTTGCGGCATTACCGTACCCGGCAGTTGTACCGGTCTTAACAATATCAAAGCGCTTATTTGCGGCAGCGAACGATTGCTTTGCCTGATTATAGGTTACTTCTGCTCTCTCTAAATCCACCTTTGATATTACACCTTTCTCAAACAGGCTTTTTTGCCGGGCCAAATTTCTTGCTTGATCATCCAAATTTATCTTGGCTTCATCAATATTGTTTCTTGCATCGTTCAATGCACTTAAATTGGGCACTACCTTTATGGTACATAACAAATCACCGGACTGTACATAATCCCCGCCCTCTACAAATATTTCATCTATCACCCCAGAAATATTAGGTTTGATCAATACTTCCTCTAGAGGTAAAATACTACCGGTAGCCATTGTTTTTCTTATAATCGTCTGCTTGGACGGTTCTTCTGTCTGATAAACAACCGGGTCCTCAGCATTTTTTTGATACAAATAATACATAGACCCACCAAAGGCCAAAACAATAATTAAAAGAATGACAATAGTTGCTGATTTTTTCATTTTTTGATCGGTTATAATTTTATCAATGTAATTATTCTGTTCTTAATGCCTCTATAGGCCTAATTTTTATAGCGCTTTGGGCAGGTATAAAGCCTGCAAGCAATCCTGAAAAGACCAAGATGATCAATGCACTTAGCACCACCCCAAGGCTTACACTCGGATTTATGAACATATCTACGGGACCGACCGAATCTAAAAGTGCATTCACGCCATATATAAATGATGCGCCAAATACAATACCTATCATACCGGAAATAATGGTCAAGAAAATAGATTCCATCAATATCTGTTTTTTAATAGACCAAGGTGCTTCTCCCAATGCCCTACGGATACCAATTTCCTTGGTGCGTTCTTTGATTACGATCAACATGATGTTGCTCACCCCTATAATTCCGGATAATAGGACTAGTACTCCAACAAAATAAGCCACCCACCGCAGTGCCCCAAAAAGGCTCTCAACCCTATTAAATTGTTCATAGAGATCAAAATAGCCTACAGCACGTTTATCATCTGGATGTACCCGCCTTTTTTCTTTGACTACACTCACAATTTTCTCCTTTAAATCACTAATAGAGCTACCATCTTGAGCTGTTATGGCCATCCAACCCACATTATTCCCCATATTAAAGGCTTGGGAAAAAGCCGTAAACGGTACAAAAATTTCCTTTTGCCCTTCTTCACCTCCACCCTCGCTCTTTTTTTGATAAGTACCTACGACCATAAAGTTGACCCCCTGAATTTTAATATAGGTTCCCAGAACCTGTTCACCTTTATCGTAAAGCTCGTTTTGTACGCCGTCCCCTATTACCGCTATTTTTCTTTTGTCCTCAATATCGTTCTGGTTAATAAATCTGCCCGATGTGATGGTCATGGGTTCTTGGCGAATAATTTCCGGATAGTCCCCATAGATATTAAAGGCCCCTATTTTAAGTCCCCTTACCACATTATTTCCGCCACCAAAACCTCCTAACTGATTACGAGGGGAAATAAAACGTAAGTTTGGCACATTATCCCTAATAGCTTGAACATCTTCTACCTTAAACTGAAATTGTCTTCCTTTAGGCAACCCTTTATAGGGCATTGTGGTACTTCGTGACCACATAAACATCGTATTGGTGGCAATATCCCCAAAATCTGCCCGTATACCGTTCTCCAACCCTTTACCGGCCGCCAATAAAATAATTAGGATAAATACACCCCAACCCACACCAAAAGAGGTTGCCAGCGTTCTAAAGACGTTGCCTGACAAGACTTCCATAATTTCCTTCCAACGGTCTCGGTTAAACATGTTTACTTTATTTAATTCCAATACTAATCCAACCACAAACAGTGGCGTTTAACATACTACTCATCACGCAATGCTTCAATCACATGGATTCTGGCCGCTCGCCAAGCAGGAAAAAAACCTGCAATGGCACCTGCCACAACCAATACGATTACCGTAGTCAATGCAACATTAAAATCTACGGAAGGATTGAGTATATAGTCAACTTCTATATGGGGACCTACAAGTTCCAATAGCCCCATACTAAGAATAAGACCAGAGAAACCAGCTATTGCCGTTATAAAAATAGCCTCATGCAATATCATACCGACTATGGACCATGGTTTGGCCCCCAATGCCTTTCGTATGCCTATTTCCCTAGTTCTTTCCTTAACTACTATAAGCATAATATTGCTCACCCCCACAATACCCGCAATAATGGTACAGACACCTACAAACCAAAAGAAAAACTTAATGCCCCCCATAAGGGAATAAAAACGTTTTGCCTCTTCCATAGGATTATAGACCTGTATTGCACTGGTATCATCCGGAGCAACGGTATGCGCCTGTTGTAGATAAGATTTTATTGCATTTTTAAATTGAATGGATTGTACCACGGCAGTCTCAAAATCCTTGGCTGGAGGTAATGTATAGGCCAAGTTATTAATATAGTCCGCCCCATTGAAAACTTGCTGTGCCGTGCTTATAGGAATATAGATGCGGTCCTCTTCCCGCTCTCCTCCAATATCTCCATAAACCCCAACAATCTTAAAAGAAATACCGGATACATCAAGGATTTCACCAATAGGGCTTTCAATGTCCTTAAAAACCTCCCGCTTTATTTTATTGCTGATAATGGCAACCTTTGATTTTAAGTCTACATCTTGCTGGTTAAGAAACCGACCTTGTGACATAAACTCATTCTCAATGAACTGAAATTGGGCACTTACCCCTTGTACATTGTACGCCAATGATTCCTTACCGTAGTTGACAAAGGAATTTCTAACAAATAGTCGAGGTGATTTATGTTCAATTTTGTCAGCCAGCAATACAGCCGCAAAATCATAGTTTTCATTGCGCAATTGTATTCGCCTACCAGGATTCATACCCTTATATTCCTTTGTAGTAACTCCCGGCCACACCCAAACACTGGTAGCCGCATCTTGTTCAAACTCCTTGGCGATACCATTTTGCATACCTTGCCCAAACCCCAATAAGATGACCAAAATAAAGATTCCGGAAGCTACGGAAAGACCCGTTAGGAAAGTGCGCAGTTTATTCTTGCGAATAGTATCGAAAATTTCCTGCCAACGTTCTAGATCGAACATATGATTGATTAGTTTGATTGATTGATGTGCGCAATATTGCTATTGCACAACTATAAGACTAATCAATTTAAAGTTTGTTACACTTAAATGGTAAAAAATATTTGCATATTAGGTTGTACGCATTTTTCGATAGATGAAATAGAACAGACCACCGACCAATACATAGGGTACCGCCATTAAATAAACAATGCCGTTATTGATACCTTCCGCAGCCTTACCAGTAGACTCGCTTTCCAAAACCGCCCTACACATTGCACATTGCGCATCCATATCTATAGGAAAACATACAAAGGCTATGATTATAAGTAGTATAATTTTTTTAGTACGCATAATAAGGAGATATCATTAAATAAACTACGACCCCTGTTACTGCAACATACAACCAAACAGGAAACGTATATCTGGCCAAGGACCTATGTTCCTCAAACTTTTTAAGATAAGCTTTTGCATAAGTTCTCAACACTAAAGGAATCAATGCTATGGAAAGTATGATATGGGTTATGAGAATAAAGTAATATACATATGAAATTAAGCCATCACCACCAAATGGAGTGGAATCTGAAGTCATATGGTATGCAATATACATCACCAAAAAAAGTAACGATAACACAATATTGACGGTCATTAAATTTTGATGTAATTTTTGATTACCATTTTTTATGGCCCATACCGCAACCAATAATAAAACGGCCGTTAAACCATTTATAGCTGCATAAATAGGTGGCAAAAAAGATAATGGGGCCACATTAGGTATTTTAATTCCAAAAAGTAAGGCTACCACAACAGGAATTACTATGGAAACTACCGTAATCATCCTATTAAAATTCCGTTCATCTGAAACTTTCCCTTGCATACATTTTTGTTTATTCTTGTAACAATTTTTTAATATCGGTCCTTAAAATACCTATTTCCTCTGTCTCGCCATGATCATTGGTTTTTTCCTGTTCCAGGATTGCCCCTCTGTAATAGACAATAGGATTACCAAATTCATCCTTCCTAGAACGAAGATATCCCTCTTTGTCAACCAATGCAAACAGACCGGAATGCTCAAACCCGCCAGGAACCTCAGGCATTTCCGCCGCAAAAATATTGAACCCACCATTGGCCAAATCATAAATGGCTTCTTTATCCCCAGTCAGCAAATTCCAGACCTCGGTATTAATGTTATATTTTTGGGCATATTGCCTCAAAACCGATGGGGTATCAAACTTTGGTGTAATAGAAAATGATGCAATACCAAACTCATTGTTTTCTTTGAAGGTGTTCTCTAAACTAACAAGGTTTGTGGTCATTACAGGACATATACTTGGACATCTTGTAAAGAAAAAATCCACAACGTACACCTTGCCCAAATAATCCCTATCCGTAACAACAACACTATCTTGGTTTACAAAAGAAAAAGAAGGTACTTTACGTTTCTTTCCATTTAGCAAGATATAACCTAAATCATCCGTTTGTTTTGAAATAACACCGTTTAGCCTATCATTCTGAACAACAGTGCCGGTAGACATTCTATCTACAATACGAGGTATGACGATAATTCCAAAAATAAGAACAATCAATGACACCCATACATATGTATATTTCTTATTCATTACTTGGTTCTTTCTGCGTTATTCTTTTTCAGTGCCAGTCTATATTCTGCCAATACAATTTTGACATCATCTACCATTTTATTGTTCAGATCCGACACCAAGCTAGAATTAAAACCGTACTTGGTACCATCATCCTCATCATCCGTACGCCCACGAAGTGCCAAGTCCTTATCTATGACAAATACATAAGGGGAACCCAAATCTTCACCTAATGAAATATCCGTTTGTAGACTTTCAAAAACCGCTTTGATTTTTTCGGGACTGTCAAATACAAAATGCCATTTTTCTACATCTGCCAAAGTTGCAAGTTCTTCTTTAAGTTCTTTGGATTTTTCTTCCGCACCATATGGTAGCATCATTACAAATTGAAAATCCTTAAACTCGTGAAAGCGTTTATATATTTTCTGATTTAAGTTGAAGGCATTTCCTTTTCTATTATCTACACTGGAACCCAAAAAACCTAATATGGTGATATGGTCCTTAAATTTGACCTCACTGTCCACAACATTCAATTCCCTGATATTTTCAGTAAGCACAGGCAATCTGCCAAAATTATTTACACCACTGGCAAAAAATAGGTATGCTACTATAGGAAGCACAAATAAAACAACAAGTATAAAGGTCTTCTTCATATTAAATAAATGCATTTAGCATAAAATCCATTGCCGTACCTGCCAAAATCAGCTTAAAAAAGAAACTATACAAAAATAAAAAAGACGGCATTAAGACCGTCTTTTAATTCTGTTAATAATACCTTAGAAATTCCAACTAACAAAGCCGTCTTTATAAACATTATAAATATAATCCGCTTCTACCAGCAATATAAAGACCAGATAAATAATCAAGAAAATAGGAGTCCAGACAATTGCTCTTCTAAGCGATGCTTTTTCATCTCTTAGGTGCATAAAATCCCATGCAATATAGTAAGCCTTTACCAAGGTTAGAATAATAAATATCCAGTTAATTAACTTCATTCCCAAAAAGTAGGTATCTGTTAAGGATACTGGCTTTATAATACCTAAAACAACCTCTACTGCAGTTATTAACGTTAGAAACGCTAAAACTCCCCAAATCTTTTGTGTATTGGACTTAAACTTAACAAGTCCCCTAAAAATTTCCAATTTATGCCCGTGTGCCATTTTAATACAATCTTTTAAATATATCTATCGTAGAACTATTGCCCTGTCTTAAATTAAACCAAGTAGAAAAAGGTAAATACAAATACCCATACCAAATCTACAAAGTGCCAGTATAGACCAATTTTTTCAACCATTTCATAGTGCCCCCTTCTCTCGTAGGTACCCAAAATAACATTAAAGAATATAATGATATTGATCACCACACCAGAAAATACGTGAAAACCGTGAAAACCAGTTATAAAGAAGAAGAAATCCGCAAAAAGTCTGCTACCATATTCATTTCTTATAAGGTTGGCTCCTTCTACGACCATAGTAGCATCTGCCAATTTGGCTAATGACGCCTCTCTGTCCAAAAGGGT
Organism: Maribacter confluentis; assembly: GCF_030505015.1. Taxonomy (NCBI): domain Bacteria; kingdom Pseudomonadati; phylum Bacteroidota; class Flavobacteriia; order Flavobacteriales; family Flavobacteriaceae; genus Maribacter; species Maribacter confluentis. The sequence continues at coordinate 2,910,660 of NZ_JAUKUC010000001.1, read as the reverse complement.
TTTTTCCCCTTCCTCATTGATCAACTCAGTTCTTATCAAAATATTTGGATCAGCTTTAAAACCTTCTATCACCTCGTTTAAGGAGTAGGTTGGAAGTTCGCCTTCATCAAAAAACCAAATACCGTTCTTTCTTTCATGTGCCACCCTTTCACCAGGAATAGTCACTGCAAAATCCCTTAATGCAGCACGTTCGCCACTATCAGCCTTTACGAACTGTAAAATTCTACCGCCTTTGGTCTCTAACGCGCCGTGATCACCCTTTATAAACGTTCCCCATTCCCATGCTTGCGAACCAACGAAAATAGCACCACCAATAATTGTAGCGAACATATACCAGATTACGGCATTCTTTTTCATTTTATGACCAGCATCCACAGCCAACACCATAGTAACGGACGACATAATCAAAATAAAGGTCATAAAGGCAACATATATCATAGGATAGTTACCATGAAAAAAAGGAACGTGGGTAAATACCTCGTCCGCAATGGGCCATGTTTCAATAAATTTAAATCTTGAAAAACCATAGGCCGCCAAAAAGCCTGAAAATGTTAAAGCATCCGATACCAGGAAAAACCACATCATTAATTTACCGTAGCTTGCTCCCAATGGCTGGTTACCACCACCCCAAACGTTTGTTTCCTCTGCCGTTGTCACCGTAGAATTCATATACTAATTATCGTTTTAATAAAACTTTAGCAAATTTACATTTTTTTGAACTATATAAAAGAGCAATTTGCCCAAAACTTAAATTGAACCACTTTTTATTTTACAAAGGTCATAAATAGCACTAAATAGAGCCATAGGAAATCTAGAAAATGCCAAAAAGTTGCGCCTAATGACAACCCTAAATAATTAGTTGAAGTATACCTGCCCTTACTATGATTGTATATAACTACCAATAAGGATATGATACCGGCAACTAAATGCAGGATATGAACCATGGCAATTAAAAAAACAAATGACATTTTAATACTACTAGTAGGACCTGTAAAATAGTACCCGTTAGCCACTAATTGCGAAAAGCCTTGAAATTGCAATACTATAAAAACTATGCCCAGCCCTAATGTAATCCACAACCATAGCTTAGATCTATCTCCTTGACCCTCCTTTACAGATTTTTTTGCAAGAAAATAGGAGATACTACTTAAAATTATTACGATGGTACTATAGAAAAATGCTTGGGGCAAATCAACATCACTGGCCCAATCATCCCTAGACCTACTTACGATATAGGCACTTGTCCATCCAGCAAAACTCATGATCATACTTACGATCCCAAACCAAAGCATCATCTTTTTTGCCCTTGCATTTTTATCTTCCGGTGTACCCTGTGTTAAATCCATATTAAGCTGAAAATTTATCGATTACATATACAATTTGCATTAACGTTATATAACTAACGCTTGCCAACATTAATTTTCTTGCGGAGGCATTATCCCTTTGTCTATACAATTTAAATGCAAACCCTAGCATTACCGCACCCATGACAAATACTAAAACCGCCGCCGCAATAGACAGGTGCAATCTACCCGTAATACCAAAAACAGGAATAACAGAAATGACCATCATCCATATGGTATACATAATAATCTGTAATACCGTAGCCGCATCCTTTTTTCCTGTTGGCAGCATTTTAAATCCTCCACTTTTATAATCCTCATCCAACATCCATCCTAAAGCCCAAAAGTGAGGAAACTGCCAAAAAAACTGTATCATGAAAAGTGTTCCCGGCTCTATACCAAATTCATTGGTTGCCGCTACCCAACCCAACATAAAGGGTATGGCCCCAGGTATGGCACCTACAAATACCGCAAGTGGGGTAATGGTCTTTAAAGGAGTATAGACACTAGTATATAGAAAGATTGAAATTGCCCCGAACATAGCTGTTTTGGGGTTTAATAAATAGAGGGTCACCACTCCTAACAATGTCAGGACTACTGCAATGGCCAATGCTGTATTCGCCGACATTCTACCGGCAGGAACAGGTCTGTTCCTAGTGCGTTTCATCAATACATCCAAATCTTTTTCAATAACCTGGTTATAGGCATTACTTGCCCCGACCATACAATAGCCACCAAAGGCCAATAACAATAATTGAACCCATTGAATTTCGTACGCACCTAAAAAATATCCTGCAATAGAAGAGAAAACGACACTTATAGCTAACCTAGCTTTGGTAATTTCCTTAAAATCGGCAAACATTAATGCTAGCACATTATTTTTCGCCGAACCCACAGCCGTTTTCATAATTTGATTAATAGATCTACAAAGATAACCCCCAAGAGATATTTCTGCAACCATAACCCCTTTTTTAATACTATACGGCTTAAAACAAAGTATAGTTATTCACAGTTAAACAACATGAATAGAAATTACGACATCAAGGCCAAATTTATCAAATGACAATAAAGATAGGAGCAGAAAAAACATATATGCTTAGCACAAAAAAAAATCCCGAGTACTACACTCGGGATTTTTATATCATTAGGAATAGTAACTTCTACTATTGTAATTTAAAATTTATCGGAATACTAAAAGGTACACGTACAGCTCTACCCCTTTGCTTACCAGGTGTCATTCTTGGAAGCTTGTTGATAATTCTAGCAGCTTCCTGTTCCAAGTTTTTGTCCGGTCCACGCATTCTAACGTTACCGATAGTTCCATCTTTTTGGATAACGAACATTACACTAACCCTACCTTGTACACCCATTTCTTGGGCAATTTCAGGATATCGGAAGTTTTTACCGATATGCTTTTGAATCATGGTATTGAAACAAGCTCTTTTGTCACTTTCATTTTCACAACCAGGAAATACAGGTACATCTTCAATAACCGCGAAAGGAACATCTACGTCTTCTTCGATTTCATCGACGACAACGTCTTCAACCTCAACAATCTCTTCCTCTTGACTAGTTTCAGTAGATTCAATTACCGTTTCCTCAACTTCTTCCTCATCTTCGACAACCTCTATAATTTCAGGCGCTGCCGGTGGTGGTGGCGGTGGTGGAGTTTTGATTTGTTCTGTCATTGGAACCTCTTCATCCAATAAATCATCTACGTTCATAGAAATATCATAGTCATTGACCTCATCATAGGTTTTCCACTCAAACGCTACATAAGTAAATAGCATTACCGCGAACAATCCAATAACAAAGTATAGGCTGCTGTTCTTCGTTAAATCCGCTTTAGGATTCTTTTTAGGTTCCATATATATTCAATTTAGTGATTGCTAATTTAACTAATTATTCCATAAAAATGCAACTAATATTTTCATTTTAACGATGGCTTTGTAAAAAACCGCGTCCGTATGAAGAACATTCCTACGATGGCCCCGCATGAATTAGCCAATGCATCCAGTATATCGCCATGTCTATCCGTTGTTGCCATATGCTGAAATACCTCAATAACTATGCCGTACAATATTGCAAATAACATAATGTATATCACCCCTTTAAAGGAAGCTAACTTAACAACACCACCATTGGTTTTGGCCAAGAATGAAATGATGACCATTACCGAATAAAATGTAAAATGGATGGCTTTATCCAAATGTGGAATATTGAACGTTGAGGTATCTACATCCGAAAAAGAAAATAAGCTGAAAAATGTTACGAACATCATCCAGCTTATGAACAAAAATTTATAAACAAAGGCTTTAGGCACCAATAATTTCTTTATAGGCTTCTGCACTTAATAAATCGTCAATCTCACTTGAATCGGAAAGTTTGATTTTCACCATCCATCCTGCACCATAAGGATCGGTATTTACTTGCTCCGGCTCGTCTTCCAAAGACTCGTTAAACTCTACGATTTCTCCAGATAATGGCGAAAAGAGATCAGATACGGTTTTGACGGCCTCTACGGTTCCAAAGATAGCTTCGCGATCTAAGGTCTCATCTAATGTATCTACTTCCACGTATACAATATCTCCTAGTTCCCCTTGCGCAAAATCGGTAATGCCAACAGTAGCAATATCACCATCGATTTTTACCCACTCATGATCCTTTGTATATTTTAATTCAGCTGGTATGTTCATTATATGATTTAATTTTTTACTTCGGCAAATGTAAAGTTTTATGCCAAGGTTATCAAAAAATAAATTAAGCTAATATCTCTTAGAAAAATTAGCATTACCCACCCCTATAATTTAGTCCCCAAATTACTAATTACCAAAATTGTAACGTATGGTAAACCCTGTATTTATTGTCGTTTGCGGGAATGCTGTTGAAACCGCAAACTGTGAAAATGAATGGTCATAAAAGAACAAGGCATTCAATTGTTTGCTAAGGGCATAGTCTGCGGTAAACTTTAACGACATTAAATTTTGTCCTGAAGTAATCTGATTATTGTCGATATCCAAATTTCTTATGATGGTAATATTATCCCTAAGCGTAACATCTGCCTTTAGGTTTAGGTCTCCTTTTAACCTAGTTTTAGTGCCTCCAATATTGGTCACCAATTTTACATCCTTAAAGCGGTAACCTAAACCTACGGTATATTCCTTACCGTTTATCTCTGTCATTAAATTGTTATCAAAACTTAGCGACATGGCCCTATCCGTTCTAACCTCAGCCAATACGCTAATAGAATTCTTCATTTCAAAATCTACACGTGCCAATGGGTTAAACTGATCCGTAAGGAATACATTGTTCAATATTAAATCTGGCAATATGTTTCCGGTCTCTGGATCTGTAAGTGCTATACTAGGATCGGCAATTCTATTTTTGCGTAGTTGCTCCTTCTCCAAATTGGTTTGAAAAGAATTAATGCTATATGCGGAGCGATACCCATGGCTCAATGAAAATCGTTTGAACTTCTTCTTAAACCATTTGTTCTTCATTAATCCGGTATACTTAATGCTCCAATTTGGAATTGGTATATCCCTAAACGTATCTAAATTAACACGACCGGCATCTTGACCCGTGTAGGCCGCAAAAAATGCGGGCAACAGAACATTTTGCTGTGTTTTTCCATAGCCTTCAGGAAATTCGCCATTGGTATTTAAGGGTATATTATTCTCCAATGCCAACCTATTGGCTATGGTAAGCCTATTTTCCTTGAACTGCTCAAAATTAGCAGAATCAAATTCATCGCTCCTTCCAAAGGCCGTACCTATCATCATAGTAGAAATACTAAAACTGCCATAGGTATTGCCCAATTGAACCTTATACTCTTGATCTTCTACATTGAAATTCTCCTGATAGCTATTGGAATACTGTCTATCTGCCACAAGATCTATTGTAATATCCCTAGTGGGCTGGGCGGTAGCCGTAATATTCAATTGCTTGTTCGTTCGCTGTACAAATTGTTCGTTAAACTCAGGAAACGCAGTTAACCAGCCATTTCTAGCCGCTTCAAACCTAACGTCTGCCTGACTACCAAAAATAAACCCTACACTAGGCCTTGCGGTACCTATGAACCCCACAGATTGGGTATAGCCAGGTAGCACTGTACCATTGTTTTCACTATAGTTCAAGTTTAATCGCTTTACCATGGTAACGACATCTACTACGGTATTGAAAAAATCACTGGTTTTACCTTTAATTTTTTCTTGATCTTCAGCAGGCACACCCGCTTTGTCCCTTCTAATTGGTCCGGCAGCAGCGGCTTTTGGCGCAGAACGTTTCTTTAACCCGATCATATCATAAAACTTCTGCAATGTTAGCGAAGAAGTTATGGTGTGTGTATTAGCATTTTGGACGGTGTTGATATCCGAACCTACTACCTGCCTGACCGCATCCCCGCCTCGCTGCCAATCAAAATTACTGGTATAGGTATATTGGGTATTTATGAAGTCCAAAGCCGGAATCTTGGCAAATGGCACCTCATAATTTAGTTGCATCTGCTGAGAATGCCTGTTGGGCTCCCCTACATCAAAGAAACCATCCCAAAGACCTAGGGTATTGTCTATTCTATTGAACGAATCTTCCGGTTCATTTTCATTAAAGTAATTTCTAATGATATTATTATTAGATCCCGTTAAATTCAATCTTAACGATTTGGTCAAATTATAATTTATGGCATATTGCCAATTAAATAAGTAATTACGTTGTTGTAATTCTGGAAGTTCCAACCTATCCACACCTTCTTCCCTAACATCCCTAAAACGTTGCGCATTGAACTGCCTGTTAATATTTGAGTTGACGCCGATAGTAGATGGCAATAAGTTAAGGTTCAAATCTTTTAACCATTGTAAGTACTTACCTGTAAACAATGAATCCTTTTTGGCAAAAGGCGCGACCTCCACAGGTTCAAAACTATGGTTATAAACAAAACCGGTATTGACGCTCTGGTCACGCAACTGCGCAATCTCAAAATCGCGATGATCGGTTTCATTATAGCTATAGTTGAATGTAAAGTTTTCTATGTCGTAAAAATTGGCATCTGCCTCATCCCCCCGATCTTTTCTTAGACCTATAACATTAATACTTGTTCTTTTTGTATAATCCTCTGCTTGTTCCCGTATTTCATCTGCGGTTTCTTGATCTGGTGCCGCATCTATTAGATCATCAAGCTTTAAATCATCATAAACGGGATCAAACTCCGGTGTAATTACCTGTTCTGAAATGCCGTAATTGAATGGAATTTGTATGCCCCATTTTTTTGGAAGCAATTGCCCTACATTAACATTGGTGACAACATCATACGATATAGCATCTTCCCGAGCACGTTCATTGGGCATTTGGTCTATACTACCAAAACCGGATGTACTGGTACTGCCCGTTGCACTGATATTGGCAAAATCCGCTATATTGGCATCTACGGAAGCCACAGCTGCCCAACCGCCATTATTGTCCAGTCCTGCAAGACGTAATTCATTGAACCAAACCTCACCCCTGGCCGGTAAAATATCCTGATTTTTAACCCCCACCATAATACTCCTTATACTACCTAGGGAAGGGTTACCTTTAATTCCAATACGTACCTTACCCGGTGTACGCACATCAAATTCATCAACGGGAACAACTTCCCCGTTTTCGATTTCAAAAAATCGCATTTCATTTAATTCTCCGCCTGTAATCCATAAAGATTTTACCTTGTTCAAATCACTAAGCGCAACGGTCAGTTCATTGATTTCCGGCCAAATCTCCGTATCGGAAACTGAACCAAAAGGAGTAAACTGTAACGGAAGCTCCATTTGGTAATAGTTCTGTGAGAAATCCGTACCAATGCGGAGAAACCCTACCAATGGGGTACTGGTATCCGCATAATCACTATCCACAATTTTTTCAGCATGCATGAACATTTTCAATTGCTCATACTGGCGTATATCTATATTTAGATTCTTAAATACACCACGGGCATCCTGTGCCTCTAGATTTTCAACAAGTAAAGAGAGAGATTGCTCATTTTGACGAATGATCGTGTTATTATTATTCAATTGCTCCCTGACAACGCCCGGTGGCAGAACATAAGGAATAGGGCTTCTATTGCTATTTTCTTCTATGTTTACCGTATTTACATCTAATGAAGTTCCATCATCTGCAGGATTGTTGTCAATATCCGGATCTTGTAATGTTTTAGTGTAAGTACGCCAGTCTCCCCTCACCAGGTCCAATGTCGCAAAACGTAATACGGTTGGAGAATTAAACCCGGTCATATACATCCTCATAAAACTAATGGATCTAAAATCCGTAATTCCGCCAACGGCATCCGTAAAATCACTTAACGGAATTTTATATTGAATCCAACGATAACTTACCTCATCGCCATTAGGTATTCTATTTCCAGAAGCTGTTCCTTCCCTTATGTCGGTAACATATTTATCATTGATCGTGGTATTGGGTTTTATAGGAATACGGTATTCATAATAACTATTAACCGTATTCATGGTAAGGTCACGATCAATGTCCTCAACATCCGGTAAGGTGGTAGACCCCCTATTGGTATTGGTTACCTCTACAGGTGAGTTACCATCCGGACTGTTGAAATCTACATAACGTTCCAAAATACTTCCTTCCCTGTTTAAATAATACCGATAATTGTCCAAAGCAGGATCATCGCCCCCATTGTTGGTAAAGATGTCGGCTTCATTAATATCGTTCAATCCGTCATAACCAATATCCTGTAAATTTCGGTTTTGTTCACTGGCATCAAAGGCATAGACCAAAGATTGTGTTGCCGGTACTTCTCCCCATGCAGTAGGTGCAACAAAATCATTGCTATCTACACCGGGCAAACCGTTTTCGTATTGTTTTTTACCATCCCGTAATATATCCTCAGAAATATTACCAAGGTTGATGACCAATTCACCAGAACCGGTAGAGATACCATCAACATATGGGTCCATTACCCAGAATTGGACAAATTCCACATTACTTTGTTCAAAATCCGTACTGCTCAATGCACGCATCATACCCCCCCATTTATCGGTAGGTAATTCAGATTCAAAACTTGGGTTGTTGTTATAGGGTCCCTTGGTAGCTGGATAATAAACCATATCCAATGTTCCCTGTACCTGTGTTTGTCCTTGGGCTACATCGGTTTGTGGAAAAACCTCATCTATAAATACCCTACGTGTTGGGTTAATGGAAATATCGTCATCACTGATCCCTGATGGTCTTTGATTGGTATAGAAAATAGGATCAATGGTGTACCAAGCCAATTTGGCCCTGCCGTATCCGTTCAGTAAATTATCTGCGTCTTCAGGAGAAGTGCCATAAAGCTGACCGCCGTTGCCAAACTCCAACGGTGTACTGGAAATTGTCCAACCTAAGGAGGCACGTATATCTATTAAAGCTTGCGCCCCTTCAAAATCATCCAAATATGTGGTGGTCTCCCCTTCAAAATTTGCATTCTTTGGAGAATTAGGCTTCAACATGGCCATTTCTGCACGAATAGACACGTTAGAAGGCACATCAGTATCTATATTGGGGAGTTTATTCACCATACGGGTCAACCAGGGTACTTCGGTAGAAAAGTTTCCGTTTAGACCAAAGATCGTATTGTTTACAGGCTCAACACCAAAATTGGACTTTTGGGTCAAAGGTCTCTCGTTCAAGTTCAACAGCGTTGCCCCCAATACAAACTTGTCCGTAAATTGATGTTCCACATTTACCCCGGTAAAACGCCTAGTCTGTTGACCAAAAACAGCATTGTTTTCTACGGAAATATTAATTGGAACATTGGAAGCCTCTAAACTAGGATCTAATATTTGTACCGTACCCGCCTGATAGTTAACGGTATAATCAATACCTTCCTGCAATTGTCTACCACCTGCGGTAACACGAACAGAACCCCTAGGCACATTAAATGCCCCTATAGGAATACCGTTACTACCTTCTGATTTGTATTTACCTTTTAATAAAAATTTATTCTTTTCCGGATCCTGAAGTGCCGCCGCCTTGGTCAATTCATACATATCCTTGAATACGTATTTCCCTTGGTTGGCATTATAAGAAGTTTCATCCCCATAACTAGCACTGTTTCCGTTTTCCAATTCTTGGAATAAAAATTCACCAAACGGCTCTACTTTGGTAAATATGATACGGCCACCTTGAATATCTATGGTCTGTCCCGGTACAAAATCAAAAAAACCGTCCCCTCCAGGCTGTATATCGTTATAGACATTTAACCTATCCAAATTAAATACACTTAACAAAATACGTTCCTCAAGACCCTCTGGCCAACCTGACCCTGGCCCTTCTTCTACTGGAGTTATGTAATTCCTTGGTGTTGGGTCGGAATAAAGAATATTCAATTTAAAATCTTCCTCACTTAAACGAAAAGCGCCCGTAGCATAAATATTCTTCATCATTAAATCCCAAATAGGATCGCTGATATTGGTAATATTACTTTTTAGCAACTTTAAGATCAAGGTATTATTTTCGATAATAGGATTAGCACCTTGAGATATGGTAGTGGCTTCTAGTCCGCCATTGGCAAATTCCCCTACTTGGTAGACTTCTCCCTGATAGGTATATTGAAAGGCAACTCCTAAAACTTCATCGTTACTTAGACGTTGGTTCAATGAAATATATCCCAATTGTGAATTAAATTCAAAATCCCTACCCTGTTCCAACTTTCTAGCGTTCTCTAAAATGGCATAGTCAAAACCTTGGTTAACGGAATATCCGGGAATATCAAAACCACTCTCCACGGTTGCAATCTCCCTAATATTTTCATTCAATGCACCGCCACCACTACTGATCAGTGCCGGATCATAATCATTAGCACTGTTTCGCGGCCTAACATTTAAACTACCGTCAAAAAAACCGCCACCACCGCCATTCTGTGCAATTCTGGTATTCCCAGCTTCCGCCTCACCTAAATCCTGAATGGCAACGACATTACGTACATTAAGCGTTTGTTGGCTTCTATTCGTGACCCAAACTTCTATACGTGTAATCTGTACTTGACTTTGTATGTACGGATATGTTTCCAGTGCACGATCGTAATTGTCCCTAAAATAATGAGCCAGGAAAAAGTGCCTGTTCTCATCATAGTCCAGCGCCGTTAATGAAAACTCGTTCAATGTACCGCCCCCTTGGGCAACTACGGTATTGTTTTGTGAACGTTGCTCTGAAAACACGGCGGTAACCGAAGTTTTACCGAACTGTAATTTTGTTTTTACACCAAATAGACTTTGCGCTCCCTGTATTAACGAACTGTTTAAAGGCATATTTACATTACCGACCTCAATGGATTGGATAATATCATCTTCTGTTGGCGTATAATCCAATTTTACGATGTTCTGGAAATCAAACGTAGCTTCCGTATCATAGTTGGCATTAACCTGTAGCCGTTCACCAATTTTACCCAACATACTAAGGCTAATACGCTGGTCAAAATCAAACGATAGGTTGGTTCTATTTCGTGGGGATAAAGAAGGATTATCGTTTTTCTGCCAAATGACCCCAAGATCCATTGCAACGGAACCCTGCGGAATAATTTCTATGGTATTACCTCCAAAGATGGACGTAAAGAAATTATTGTTTACATAAAAATTGGGCAACAAGTTTTTACGTGCCTCTTCACTTCCTGCTTTTTTACCGGAATAGGCATCTGACTTTTCCTTGAAGTAAGATTTAATACCTTCTTTTTCAATAAGGGCAAAATATTGTTCCGGTGTCAGAATAATAGGGTAGCCAATATTAAAATCGCCAACACTTTCATTATAAATATAACGATCAAGTTTAGGATCATAAATATATTTGGATACAATACTATCTGGATTCTCAATTAAGATCCGACCTAGATCAAATCCTGTTTTTACAGAATCTATCTCCTGCTCTTCCGTTTCTTGACCAAAAGCAATGGTTATGCTTCCAAAAAACGCAAAGAATAAAAAGATATACTTAAAAGAAGTTTTAAGATTTTTAATCGCCCCTTATTTTTAAACTAATTACAAATTTTTGAGCGCGAGCTTAATAATTTCCTCTACGCTTTTAGAAGCATCTTGACCAAGCACTTTATCGACAACCCTTTCTGCCTGTTTACGTGCGAAGCCTAGAACTTCTAAAGCAGATAACGCTTCATCTTTATTTGTATTGTTTGCATTGAGCGAAACTTCGTCAATATCATAGACTTTTAATACCTTGTCCCTAAGATCCAAAATTACACGCTGTGCGGTTTTGGCACCGATTCCTTTTATGGATTGAATTGTGGCTACATCGCCATTGGCAATGGCATCCCTAATTTGCAGTGGTGAAAGCGATGACAACATAGTTCTTGCGATGCTTGATCCAATGCCGGAAACCGAAATCAACAACCTAAAAATTTCACGTTCGGATTTTTCTACAAAACCATAAAGGGTGTGGGAATCTTCCTTTACTTGAAGGTGGGTAAAAATTGAAATACTTTCATCTTCAGGTAATTTTGAAAAGGTATTCAATGAAATATTCACAAAATAACCAACGCCACCACACTCCACAATAACATGTGTTGGGTTCTTTTCAATTAACCTACCTTTTAAATGATGTATCATACAACTTAATATTAATTAGGGAAATGAAACCGTAATCATTTCCCTATAGTATGGTTTTCTTATTTGGCTTCCTTTGCCTTTTTACGTTTTACCCTTTCTTGGGCGTCTATTACGGCAACAGCGGCCATATTTACTATTTCATCTACACTTGCCCCAAGTTGCATGATATGGACCGCTTTGCGCAAGCCAACCATAATTGGACCAATGGAGTCTGCACCATTAAGTTCCTTAAGTAACTTATACGTAATGTTAGCGGAGTCCAAATTCGGGAAAATTAACGTATTCACCTTTCTACCGGCCAATTTTGAAAATGGGAATTTACTTTCATGTAGTTCCTTGTTCAATGCAAAATCTGTTTGAATTTCACCGTCCACTACCAAATTAGGGCATGTTTCATGTAAAATATGCACAGCTTCCTTCACCTTTCTTGCATTAGGGTGAACAGATGAACCAAAGTTGGCATAACTTAACATGGCCAATACCGGGTCAAAACCAAAGGTTGTCGCTACATTAGCCGTCATTTGGGCAATATCCGCAAGTTCTTCAGCATTAGGCTCAATATTGATGGATGTATCCGCCAAGAACAATGGACCCCTTTCCGTAATCATAATATTTACGGTAGCCACTTTTTTGACCCCTGTTGCCCTACCTATAACTTCTAAAATTGGTTTTACTACCGTTGGATAGGCCCTTGAATAACCAGATATCATACCGTCCGCATCTCCTTCCAAGACCATCATTGCCCCAAAATAGTTGCGTTCACGCATTTTTATTTTGGCACTGTAAAAAGTTACACCACTACGTTTACGGCTTTCCCAATATTTGGTAGCATATCTAATATGGCGCTCATCAAACTCCTCTGACATTGGGTCAATGATATCTAGATCGGCATCGAACTCCAATTCTTTTTTCAATTCAAGGATAATTTCCTTTCTACCCAATAGAATAGGTGTTGCTATACCTTCTTCATGTACAATTTGGGCCGCCTTCAATACATCTAAGTGATCGGCTTCCGCAAAAACGATTTTCTTAGCGTTGGTTCGTGCCCTACCATGAAGTAACCGCACGACCTTATTGTCATTACCTGAACGCAACATTAACTCTTCACGGTACTTGTCCCAGTCCTGTATAGGTGCTTTGGCTACACCACTTTCCATAGCTGCCTTTGCAACGGCAGGAGGTATCTCATATATTAATCGTTGATCAAACGGTTTTGGAATTATATATTCCTTTCCAAACGCCAACCTGGTTTCCCCGTAGGCAATATTGACCTGTTCCGGCACCGGCTGTTTGGTAAGGTCTGCCAAGGCTTTAACGGCTGCCATTTTCATAGCTTCGTTTATAGCAGTTGCCCTTACATCTAACGCTCCCCTAAATATGAAAGGGAAACCTAATACATTGTTGACTTGGTTAGGATGATCCGACCTACCTGTGGCCATTATGATATCCTTGCGGGTATCAATGGCGAGATTATAGTCAATTTCCGGATCAGGGTTGGCCATTGCGAATACAATTGGATTATCCGCCATGCTATTTAACATTTCCGGGGATACGATATTTGCGATGGACAATCCTACGAACACATCTGCATTTACCATTGCTTCTTCTAGAGTATCTATTTTTCTATCCGTAGCAAATTCCTTTTTACTTTCAGCCAAGTTTTCTGCATCCTTACGAATGACCCCCTTACTATCTAGCATTACAATATTCTCAGCCCTTGCACCAAAAGCCTTGTATAATTTTGTACACGATACCGCTGCGGCGCCGGCACCACTGATTACTATACGTACATCCTCCATTTTCTTATGGGCAAGCTCCAATGCATTCAACAACGCTGCTGCCGAAATAATTGCAGTACCATGTTGATCGTCATGCATAACGGGGATATCCAATTCCTCTTTTAAACGACGCTCGATCTCAAAAGCTTCAGGCGCCTTTATATCCTCTAAATTGATACCACCAAACGTTGGTGCGATCATTTTAACCGTTTCTATAAATTTATCTACATCCTCGGTATCCACTTCAATATCTATACCGTCTATATCGGCAAAGATTTTAAACAGCAATCCTTTACCTTCCATTACAGGTTTGGATGCCTCAGGACCAATATTACCCAATCCCAATACGGCAGTGCCATTAGAAATAATAGCTACCAGATTTCCTTTAGAAGTATATTTATATACATTTTCCTTATCCTTTGCGATTTCCAAGCAAGGTTCAGCCACACCTGGCGAATAGGCCAAAGCAAGGTCTCTTTGAGTACTGTATGGTTTTGTTGGAACTATTTTGATTTTACCAGGCTGTGGCTTTGCATGGTAAATAAGCGCTTCCCTTCTTTGCTTTTCCTTGCTCATGTTCTATAATTTTATTCGTCAAATTTAAAGGTATTCTTTAAAAGAGCGAGAAAAGAACGCAGTTTTATATTAAGAATAAAGCTACGATATCAAAGGGAGTATAAAAGAGTGGAATATTTAAATATCCACGGCTTCTTTTTTGTTTTTCACATTTAACCGCATAGCAAAAATTGCAGCAAGAACAAAGAAAGCACCAGCAAACAACATGGCATTAATTGCATTGTTACCCAACAAATATTTATAAATGGGGCCAAAGGTCAAAGTTTCAATTCCCATAGGAATAACGATCATCATATTTAAAATTCCCATATACACCCCACGCCTTTCTTGGGGCACCACTTTAGATACCATAGTATAAGGAATTCCCATCATGGCCGCCCAACCTATACCAAATAAGACCATGGGGACCAGCACCAAAGTTGGATCTTGAATAAACGGAATTGAAAATAATGCAATGGCCGTACCTACCAAACTGAGCGCATAAACTTTTTTACCACCATATTTTAAGGTTAAAGGTACCAAGGCCAAGGCTACGACCATAGTTACTATATTATAAGTTAAACTCATCTGTGCAGACTGCGATGCCGCTTCTCCAGTGCTGTACCCCATGGTCAATTTAAACAACGGAGTAGTATACTGCCAATAGATAAAAAGAGCATACCATTGAAAAAGGTAAACCGCACCCAATTTCCACATGAATTTTGGCATTTTCTTTATAGATTGGGAAATTTCCTTGAACGGCAAAGCAATTCTTTCCAAAATTGATTTGCCCTTGGCTTCGTTTATTTCCGCAAGCTCTTCTGTGGTTGGTGGAATTTCCGGAGTTTTTAGTACCGACCAAAGGATAGTGGTGATGGATAAGATGGCTCCAATATAGAACGAGTAATACAACCATGTGGGGATGGTCCCTGCCGCTTCAACAGAATCCCCACCGAATAGGTATTGAAAAAGTACAATAGATCCATTTGCCAATAAAATACCCGCACCAACGAACAGGCTTTGCATTTGATACCCTAGACTTAATTGTTTTTCTGGCAATTTATCACCTACAAAAGCCCTATATGGTTCCATGGCCATATTATTACCTACATCCAAAATCCACAAGAGTCCTACGGCAAACCATAAAACCGGACTGGTAGGAAATGCAAATAGGCACAAACTACCTAAAATGGCCCCAATTAGAAAATATGGTTTACGGCGCCCCCAACGTTCAGACCAAGTTTTGTCTGACATAGCGCCAATTATTGGTTGAATTACCAAACCTGTAACCGGGCCGGCAATGTTCAAAATAGGTAACATTTCCTCTGGTGCACCTAAGTATAAGAATATAGGGTTTATTGCCGTCTGCTGAAGACCAAAACTGTATTGGATTCCTAAAAACCCAACATTCATATTAAATATCTGCCAAAAACTTAAACTCGGTTTACTAAAATTCATAATACTTCAATATTATTCCTATCCACTAAGGTCAAACAATATAGCATTTTAAATAAACAGCAACGATATATGTACACAAGAATTTCAAAGATATTACAACGATAACGTTATAGTTTATACCCCTTGATTGCTTTTATAAAAGTTCAACCTCTTTTTGACCTTCTGTATAGGTAATCTTTAGATCTAGCGTTGTCAGGTTTATGTACAGTGCAACCCAATCATTATCCTTTTCCCACCTTATATTCAAAATAGTAGGCTCCGTTGGCAGTATATTAAAAGTACCGTTAAAAGCTACATGACTATTTCTTAAACGCATTAATTTTTCGAATTTTTTAAAGAAAGGAGTTTTTATATGGGCATCTATTTCTTGAATATCATAATAGTGCCTATTAATATCTCTACCTACATTAGTTTTGGTCAAGAGTTCCATATCATTTTCTCCAGAAAAAAGTCCTACATAATACACTTGAGGTATCCCAGGCACAAAAAACTGAATGGCTCTAGCCGCAAAATAAGCTCTTTGGTCTTTGCCCAGCGCTTCAAAGTAAGTACAATTTACTTGGTATAAGTCTAGATTGGAAGCCGCAGCGCCTGTAGCCTTTCTACTGGTATTTCCACTATTGGTGTGCATACGCTCTACAATATCGTCTAAGGTATTGTCATCTATCAATCCTTTTTCCCCATTTTCCGATGCCACATCTATAATACCAATACCGTCATGTGTATCAAGTACCGTTATTGCGTTTCTTGGACTTATCTCCAACCAATTTTTTAAATTTTGGGCATTGGCATTAAACAGGGTATCCAAAACTAGGACCGGCAATGCAAAATCATATACAAAATCTACTTTTTTGGCTATTTCAATTTGGGTTTTGTAAAAAGAATGAATTTCAACAAGAACGGCTATTCCCAGGTTTTTGGCTTTTACGGTAAGCTCATCAATAAATGTAAAGGTCTCATCGATCATAAACGAACTAGTACCAGCTTTCTTTATGGCATAACCGGCAGCATCTAGCCTGATCATATTAACCCCAGCTTTTTGAAACTCGTTTAAAATCCCATCCAAATAGGCCATCCCTTTTGAAGAATACACATCAATATCTATTTGATTGGTGGTAAACGTTGTCCAAATTATACGTTCCTCTCCATTGGCCATTTTCATTTTGGAAAATGGGTAACCCGGCCTAGGTCTATAAATTGCCAAAAGGTCTTGCTCTGTAGCTCCTTTAGGAAAAACCTTGTCGAAGGTTAAAAAAAGCTCAGCGTATTCGGAATCCTCCCCATGTTTTAAAAAATCTTGAAATTCAGATGACTTTGCGGACATATGGTTTACGATCAGGTCAGCCATTACATCTACCGATCCACTAAGTTCCTTAAGGTTGTTCCAATTCCCTAAACGCTCATCTATTTGCTTGTGATCAATAGGGTCAAAACCCGCATCTTCCCCATCAATTGGATAATAAAATGGAAGCAAATGTACACCTCCAAACAATCCTTTTAACTGATTTTGCAACAACAGATCTAAGCCATTAATATTCTCACATCCTAGCCTATCCACATAGGTAATTAATTGTACTTTATTATTCATTGGGAATGATTATAATTGATATTGAATTAGTGCTTTTAAACAGGGTGTTTTTCACTAATCAAAACCCAATATAGTACTTAAAACCTTAAAAAATAAGCCGGTTTTACCAATACGGACCAGTAAACAAATTTCAAACGTTTGCGTTGGATAAAAAAATAAAAACTTTAGAATTCCACTATGCAGAAGATTAAATTTCACCCATAAAACCTTTTGCAAAAAAAAGATTATTCTGAACTTTTTAGAAAGTCAATATTACGCTGAAGTCCATTAAATTTAGTTCGCTTGACAGCCGATTTTTTAAACACTTTTTTGAAGACATCCTCGGTAATTTCTTCCCAGTCATTTTTTGTCATAGCCAATAGATCTGGATGAGGGTTGAACAATGGCTCATTATGGGGTTTGGAAAACCGATTCCACGGACAAACATCTTGGCATACATCACAACCAAAAGCCCAATCGTCAAAAGAACCCTTTACCTCTTTGGGTAGTTCATTTTTCAGTTCAATGGTGAAATAGGAAATACATTTGCTGCCGTCCACAACATAAGGGGCTACAATTGCCTGTGTAGGGCAAGCATCCAAACAAGCGGTACAAGTACCACAATGATCGGTAACGGCCTGGTCATACTCCAGCTCCAAGTCAACGATTAGTTCTGCTATGAAATAAAAGGAGCCAACCTGCTGTGTAAGTAGGTTACCGTTCTTTCCGATCCAGCCCAAACCGCTTTTAGCTGCCCAAGCTTTATCCAAAACCGGAGCAGAGTCTACAAAGGCCCTACCATGAACCTCGCCAATTTCATTGGTAATAAATTGTTGCAACGCTCTTAGTTTTGTTTTGATTACATGATGATAATCTTGACCATATGCGTATTTGGATATTTTATAGGTGTCATTAGTTTGGGTTTCCTCTGGATAATAATTGAGCAATAAAGAGATGACACTTTTTGAACCTTCTACCAATAATGTGGGGTCCAACCGCTTGTCAAAATGGTTTTCCATGTATGACATTTGTCCGTGCATATTTTTTTTCAACCACTTCTCAAGTCTTGGCGCTTCTTCTTCCAAAAAACCAGCCTTCGATATACCACATGATAAAAAACCGAGGCGTTTGGCTTCGGTTTTAATACTTTTTGTCCATTTGCTTACTTTATCTATGCTCAAAATAAACCTGGTTGTATACCTCCTTTTATTCTTCCAAGGTGCCTATAGGCCAATTCAGTAACTTCACGTCCGCGTGGGGTACGCATAATAAATCCTTGTTGTATTAGAAAAGGCTCATACACCTCTTCTATGGTTTCCGCACTTTCAGAAACTGCCGTGGCCAATGTGGTTATCCCTACGGGCCCACCTTTAAACTTATCTATAATGGTAAGCAGTATCTTATTATCCATTTCGTCTAACCCATGGGCGTCTACGTTTAAAGCTTTAAGGCCAAATTTGGAAATCTCCATATCTATAGTACCATTGCCTTTTATCTCCGCAAAATCCCTTACCCTTCTTAACAACGCATTACATATTCTAGGCGTTCCCCTACTTCTACCCGCTATTTCAATAGCAGCTTCATGGGATATTGGTACGCGTAATATTTCCGCGCTACGTTCAACTATTGTTGAGAGCAGTTCCGTGGAATAATATTGTAACCTGCTTTGTATACCGAACCTGGCACGCATTGGTGCGGTCAGCAGTCCTGATCGTGTGGTTGCACCGATTAAGGTAAAAGGATTTAAATTAATTTGTACCGAACGTGCATTTGGCCCGGTCTCTATCATGATATCAATCCTAAAATCCTCCATGGCGGAATACAAATATTCTTCTACGATAGGACTTAGACGATGTATTTCATCAATAAACAATACATCTCTCTCATCTAAATTGGTCAAAAGTCCGGCCAAGTCCCCAGGTTTGTCCAAAACAGGCCCAGAGGTAATTTTAATCCCAACACCTAATTCATTGGCCAAAATATTGGCCAAGGTTGTCTTACCAAGACCTGGTGGACCGTGAAAAAGAGTATGGTCCAAGGCCTCTCCCCTTCTATTTGCCGCTTCCACAAAAACTTTTAAATTTTCAAGAACCTGTTCCTGACCTGTAAAGTCATCAAAATTTACGGGCCTTAACGCTCTTTCTATGTCCAACTCTTCATTGGAGAAATTTTCCGAAGACGGGTCTAAATGCTCATTCATAACCTAACAAAGATAGACAAACAGCCTTTAACTTGATAAGATAGTTGTCCCCATCATCAGCTTTTTAAGAATCCATAAAGGAAGCCGAAAAAACTATCAGAAAATGTACATAAAATTTGTAAATTCAACTTATGACTACAAAACAATACACTGCAGAAATTTTACAATACATCCCGGTTTTTTATATTATTTGGTCAGATGACCTTTTGTCCGCCTCAGAAATCAACGTGGTAGAAAAGGCAATAGCCAATGATGATTCTTTGAATTCAGCCGATAAAAAGCAATTATATAAATGGTTAGATGTAACCAACCCACCAAAAGATTCCTTGTTTAAATCATGGAAACAACTTATAACCAAAAGCGGTATTAAATTAGTGGAACATGAAACATATCCATTAACCGTATTAAGTCAAAAAATAACGGCGCATTATTTTAAGGATATTGATTTCAACGAACAAATTAAGCATATAGAAATCAACCTGGGAATACAGCCCAACCATTACAACCATCTATTTGAGGTACAGATCGATGTCAGTAAAAATCTTTCCCAATATGATGCTACCAAAATAGACCGGATATTAAAAGGAAAACATGCCGAAGTCATTGATCAGTTTAGATCGGTTTTAAAGGACCCTTTATTTGATTGGGAAATACATCGGGACAAAGAAACTTTTAGAGATCATGTATTGAACCAAGTACAGTTTTTAGCAGATAAAGGATATGGTGCAATGGCCTACCCCAAAGCCTATGGTGGTACGGATAATATGGAGGGCTACGCAACGATATTTGAAAACATGATGTATGTGGACGGAAGTTTAACCATTAAGTTCGGTGTACAATTTGGATTATTTGGGGGGAGCATACAAAAGTTGGGAACCAAAAAACACCATGACAAGTATTTAACCAAAACCGGAAAAGCGGAACTATTAGGCTGCTTTGCCATGACAGAAACAGGACATGGATCAAATGTGCGGGGCATTAAAACTACAGCTACCTATGACAAAGCTACCGAAACCTTCATCATACATACCCGGGAAAAAATGATAATAAGGAATATATTGGTAATGCACTCCACTCAAAAATGGCATCGGTTTTTGCCCAATTGATCGTAGATGGAAAAAATGAAGGCGTCCATGCCATTTTGGTTCCATTAAGAAATGAAAAACATGAACTTTTACCAGGCATTCGTGTAGAGGACAATGGTTATAAGTTAGGTCTAAACGGGGTTGACAATGGTAAGATTTGGTTTAACCAAGTCTCCGTACCAAAGGTCAACCTTTTAAATAAATATGGTACCATACTGGCCAATGGCAGCTATTACTCCGAAATTAAAAATCCCAACAAACGCTTTTTTACCATGTTGGGCACCTTGGTCGGTGGCCGAATTTGCGTTGCTAGAGCTGGCTTGGGCGGTGCAAAATTTGCGCTGACCGTGGCCATAAAACATGCGTTAAAACGTAGACAGTTTAACGATAGCGTCAAAGTACAGGAAGATCTATTAATGGATTACCCATCACATCAATTACGATTGACCCCTCTTGTGGCAAGTGCCTACGTATACCATGTAACCCTTGACCATATGATGGCGCTTTATTGTGACGATAGCCAAGAGGATAAAAGACAAGTTGAAACACAAGTGGCAGGGTTAAAATCCATTATAACATGGTATGCCAATGATACCATCCAGGAATGCAGGGAAGCTTGTGGAGGAAAGGGGTATCTTTTGGAAAATAGAATTGCCGACTTAAAAGGCGATGTGGACATATTTACCACTTTTGAAGGCGACAACAATGTATTGCTGCAATTAGCGGCCAAGGGCGTATTGTCCGACTTTAAAGCAGAATTTAACAGTGCAGGCTTTTCATCCGTCCTTAAAATTTTAAGTAGTCAGTTAAGCGATAAACTTGCCACTATAAATCCGTTATACACCAATAAGGTAGACAAGGATCATTTATATAATCCTAAATTTCATGTCCATGCTTTTGAGCATAGGACACGAAGACTAACCTACACTTTGGCCATGAGAATTCGCAGTTATATAAAAAAAGGCATGCCTTCATATCAAGCCTTTCTAAAAGTACAGACCCATTTAATGAAGCTTGGAAAAGCATATAGTGTAGAATTGGCCTATAAATCATTTATAGCACATAATACCCATCTTGAGGATTCAGCTTATAAGCCCCTATTTGAAAAGTTAGGAACGTTGTATGCCTTAAACGAAATACGAAACGATGCCTCTTGGTATCTGGAACAGGGGTATTTAGGAAGCAACAAAAGTAAAGCCATTAGACAACGGGTAGAAAGGCTATGTACGGAATTGAGACCCCACTTAAATGAACTGGTAGATGGTTTTGGTATACCTGAGCATTGTTTAACGGCGCCTATAGCTAATTAGCTATACAAGTACTAACTCGATTTTATACAAAAGTTTAAATAAATTAACTAAGGCATTAAAAATAATTGTAATGTTTTATTCCTTTATTTTCCAACACTCTTTATGAAATATCCTGTAATAACCCTACTAGTTTTATTAATGCCAATATTCCATCATGCTCAAAATAAAATATTACACATTGAATATGATTATTTTTTTAAAGATTACTTCCCCGAAATTAGGCACTTAGATTTAGCCAGCAACAACAAAGAGTCCTTATCAACTATCACAAAAACAATAATGTACAGGGCGTATGGGGCAATTGAAGCAAGTCCTAAAACTACATATGAATCTATTTTCAAAACACGTGATTCAATAATTTCCAAAGATATAGAAGTACAGGCCAAAGAGTATTTTATAAAAGAGCCATCTCCACAATTTAATTGGCAACTAACGGGCCGAACAAAAACCATATTAGATCAATTATGTCAAGAGGCCACTACTTCCTTTAGGGGGCGCAACTATATTGCCTATTTCAGCTCTAAAATTCCTTTTAGGGCCGCCCCCTTAAAATTTGATGGCCTTCCCGGTGTAGTACTGGCCCTATACACAGATGATAATAAAATAGCCATAGACGCCAAAAGTATAGCCATTAAAAATTTTAACGGGCCTATTGCCTATCCTTTTACAGAAGGTAGCGAAACAATTACTTGGGAAATTTTTGTAGAAAAATATAAACAATCCTGGGAAAAGCACAAGAACAAAGTTGGTAGTCAAATACAATCCATAGGAAGCTCCAGTACTATGACCATGGGGATACCAAAGGTAAGTCCCGGCCTAAGAATGGAAATTATCGTTGAAGGAAATTAAGGTCAATGACCCTCCAATAATTTGGTTTTACAAATATGGTGAAATTAAGAAATTATATTACCATCACATTTTTTTCATTGTTTTGGGTTTTTTAATAGAATGAAGGGTTTGTTATATTATTTTTAAATTATGAAACATATATTTTTAATTTTTTTTATTAGCTTTCAAACCCTTTCTTTGTTAGGACAAAACAAGGTCCTTCATATCGAATATGATTATTTTTTTAAAGATTACTATCCTGAAATAAGACTTTTAGAATTAGTCAGCAACAATAACGAGTCCTTATCAACTATCACAAGAACAATAATGCTCAAGAAGTATGGTGAAATTGAGGCAAGTCCTAAATCCTTTTATCACTCCTATTATAAAACCAAGGATTCTATTACTTCCCAAGAAAAATTAGACGCATTAGAACACCTTGTAAAGGAATCACTCCCTAAGTTTAATTGGCACCTAACGGGCCAAACAAAAACCATATTAGATCAATTATGTCAAGAGGCTACTACTTCCTTTAGGGGGCGTAATTATATTGCTTATTTTAATTCTAAAATTCCTTTTAGGGCCGCCCCCTTAAAATTTAATGGCTTGCCCGGTGTAGTACTGGCCCTATACACAGATGATAATAAAATAGCTATAGAAGCCAAAAGTATAGCCATTAAAAATTTTAACGGGCCTATTGCCTATCCTTTTACAGAAGGTAACGAAACAATTACTTGGGAAACTTTTGTTGAAAAATATAAACAATCCTGGGAAAAGCATAAGAATAAAGTTGGTAGTCAAATACAATCCATAGGAAGCTCCAGTTCTATGACCATGGGGATACCAAAGGTAAGTCCCGACCTAAGAATGGAAGTTATCGTTGAAGGAAATTAAGGTCAATGACCCTCCAATAATTTGGTTTTACAAATATGGTGAAATTAAGGAATTATCTTACCATCACATTTTTTTCATTGTTTTTAAGTATTGCCTTAGGACAAAAGGAAATTATGGTATCAGGTACGGTTACAAATGACCTTAATGAGCCAATACCCAATATAGATGTCTTATTAAAAACAAATGATAGCTTAAGTCTGATTGTTGCATTCGCCATTACAGATGATTTTGGGAGATTTAAAATAATACATCAAACCAATAGAAAAAGTCTTCTTCTAGTAACTTCATCCTTAGTTCATGAAACCTTGACCAAAAAGATTGTCATTGATAAAAACGCTCTTAAAATTATTGAAAATTTTAAACTGAAAAATAGGGTTGAGGAACTTGAAGAAGTTGAAATTAGGGCGGCACCTAGAGTCATCGTAAAAAATGATACTACTATCTTTAATTTGGAAAAATTAACGGATGGTACGGAACGTGTGGTAGAAGAAATTCTACAAAAGCTACCTGGAGTAGTCATTGATAGTAGAGGCAGATTACAATTTAAGGGTAAAAATGTTAGCAATGTACTTCTTGATGGAGACAATTTATTCAATGGCAACTATACGGTAGGCACAAAAAGAATCAATGCAAGCCATATTAAAGGTATTGAAGCCATTGAAAATTTTGAAGAGAATTCCTTGTTGCAAGGTTTAAGCGAAAATGATATCGTCGCATTAAATTTAAAGTTTGGAAAAGGCGTATCACTTTCTGGAGATGCAGAAGCTTCTTATGCCAATGGAAATAGATTTTCTCTAAATACAACTGTCATTACTGTTTCCAAACCGTTGAAAGCATTTGGCATTGCTTCGTTTAATTCCATCGGTAATGATTTGGAAAATTCAAATTTTGACGCTACCGAATTTATAGATAAACTACGGGAGCAACACTCCAATGGGTTGGATGCCCCTAGCTACGTAGGGGACAATTCTAATTTATTCCCAGAAAACAATAGTATTTCAAACAATGAATATTTTGGTAGTATAAACCTATTACCAAAAATATCGGACACCGAAACCCTACGCCTTAATATTGATGCCCTTGCTGATCGATCTCTTGAACAAAGGAGTCAACTCACTTTAATTGGAAATGGTGAGAATGACACCATACGGATAGAGGAAAGAAATAGTAATTTAATTAAACCTAACTACTTTAATTCAAGTATTTATTTTCAAAAATTTGCTTCTTCATCAAAATCTTGGACCACTACTATTAAATTTTCCAAACTTAGGAATGAAAGACAATTATTAGGTATACGTAATGAACAGCAACAAGGCGAAAACACTATTTTCAATGATGTGTTCGTTTCCAATAATTCTACATATACGCTAAGAATTGACGACACAAAAGCATTAAAATTAGAAGGTCTTATGGCATACAGTGAAAAACCAGAATATCTAACCCTTTTTTCTGGAATAGATTTTAACACCTACTCTCCCATTTTGGGAGAAAGTAATAATCAAAGCTCATTCTCTAGAAAACAGCAAGTGCGATTGATCAGTAATTATTACCAAAAAATTAGCGAAAATGACAAGTTCAATTTAAAACTTAAAACTACCTATTTTAAAAATACCTTGAGGAGCACGTTATCCAATACGGAAGGAAATACCGCATTTGAAAACGATATAGATTATGAGGTGTTGGTTCCGGAAATTTCCGCTGAATATTTTTTAAAACTTTCAAATTTTAGTTTTAGACCAAGTATAAAATTAAAGTTATTTACCTACAATTATAACGATGCCACATTATCAAGAAATCATAATAATTCAAAAGGACTGATGGACGCCTACGTGAGATTTAATTACCATTTCGATAAAAGAAATAGTATTTCAACCCGTTTGGAATATTTGAACGAGATTCCTAATGAAGAAAACCTCTATACCAATTTCATTTTACGTTCAAATAGAAGACTAGTAACGAATGAACTCAACTTTGAAAACCTTCGTTCAAGTTCGGCCAGTATATATTACAACTATAATAATTTAATAAAAGATACCAATCTTAGTTTAGGGTTTAGATACAATAAAAACAACAATACCTATCTCATAACAAATACTATCAATAGCTATGTAAATGTTATTACGAACATTGGGTTCAACAATAGTTCAGTAGATAGAATTTGGAGTTTTAATTTTAGTAAGTATATAAATCCATTACGCTCCACTATTCGCTTTAACTCCAGTTACAATAATTCTAATTATGTGAATATTGTAAATGATTCGGAATTGCGTTTTAATACCATGGAATCCCTCAATACACATTTAGCTATTGGTACCTCCTTTATTGGAAAATTTCTATTTGGAAATAACCTAACCTATACAAAAACAGATTTTTCAAACTTTGTTGATGAAGGATTTAGTAACCAAGGAATCATTAATAAATTTAATGTAACCTATGTTCCCAAATCTAATCTAAGGATTGTAAATAATTTAAACTACACGGTTCCAAATCTAGATAATGGAAGTAACAATACCTTAACACTAAATAGTTCTATATTACTGGAAAATAAGAAAAAAACAATTTCATATACTTTAGAGGGCAGAAATTTACTCAATCAAAGTTTTATAGGCAATGTGAGTAATAATGACTTTTCTACAACAATAATAGCTGAATCATTATTTGATAGACTTATATTATTAACGATAAATTTTAAATATTAAGACTATCTCCCGCATTATAATTTATTTGATTGATACACAAATTAGTTTCTTTCCTTTTCCAATTTAGAAGTATCTAAAAAATCTATAATATCAATTTTGGCATCACCGTAAAGTTTGGTTTTAGAGGAACCTTTTGCACTCAGTTTAAAAGTGTTCAATGCACGTATTTGTGCATCTGGAGAATCTTCGGTTGATAAGTGAACTTCACCTGCTTGTAAATCAGAGGCCTTCAATGAACTATTTCCGTATAGTTTTGCATTTAACACGTCTGCCGTTCCCTCTATCTTGGCAGAAGCATTTTTATACATGTATAGGGCATTATTTACACCTGTGGTGTACAATTTAACATCAATACGGTCTTTTAAGGTAAGGTTCAAGGAATCACTCGCTATATTAAAATCACCGGAACTAATTTCCTCCATTGTAATATCTACCACATCTGCCGTTGCATTTAATTCTAACCTAGATGTACCCGAAGTAAGGACATGAAGCTCATCTGTTGATATTACGTCTTTCATACTTATTTTTCCATTTAGCATTTTCACAGCGGATAACTCACTAAAAAATACTGTGATCTCCAATTTCTTTTTGGAAGTAATATTATAGAAAGAAGAGATTTTCAACACCCCATTATCAACATCAAACTTTAAAACGTCCACTAAATTATCATCAATTTCCAAGGAATATCCTTCTTGTGATGATTTTTGGAGTACAATATCCAAATCATCTACCAACTCTATTGCTGTGTAAGATGGTAAGTCCTCACGTAATTCAATGACGTTCTTATTTCCTTTTATTTTGGGTTTTCTTTGTGCAAAAATTTGTACCCCAACTAGGAGTACCAACAAAACCACTACCTTTTTCATAATCAATTGTGTTTATTTATAAGGGAAGATATTGAATTTTATGTAACCAAAAAATTACTTGGCAAAATCTTAAATAGAAAAAAGCCCAACTAAGATTAGTTGGGCTTTTTATTCAATCATGTTTTTTTAATGATTTAATTCTTCCTCATCTTGTTGAAGAGGTATATGCTGAGGAACGTAATCTTGCCCAGGCAAAATATATTCACCATTTTCATCTACCTTACTATAATCATAGGCCCATCTGTGTACTTCAGGAATTGGTCCATCCCAGTTACCATGTACATGCTTCTGTTCCGCTGTCCACTCCAATGTATTGGATTTCCATGGGTTCTTAGGTCCAATTTTACCATAGAACATACTGTAGATAAAATTACCTACGAAGACAAGTTGCGCTGCACCCGCCGTAATAGCAAACACGGTCATTAATACTTGTATATCGGCCAATTCATCAAACATTGGGAAAGCTGTATTCTCGTAGTACCTTCTTGGCACACCTGCCATACCTACAAAGTGCATTGGAAAAAATACACCGTACGCACAAATAGCGGTTACCCAAAAGTGAACATAACCCAAGTTCTTGTTCATTAACCTACCTTCAAACATTTTAGGGAACCAATGGTAAACACCCGCAAACAAACCGTATAGCGCAGAAATACCCATCACCAAATGGAAGTGAGCCACTACAAAGTACGTATCATGTACGTTGATATCCAAAGTACTGTCTCCAAGTATAATTCCTGTAAGACCTCCGGTAATAAAAGTTGACACCAAGCCAATGGAAAATAACATGGCAGGGTTCATTTGAAGGTTACCTTTCCATAACGTAGTGATATAATTAAACGACTTTACTGCAGATGGTATCGCAATCAACAATGTCGTAAAGGTAAATACAGAACCTAAAAACGGATTCATACCTGAAATAAACATGTGGTGACCCCATACGATGGTCGAAAGGAATGCAATAGCAAGTATAGAAGCAACCATGGCACGATACCCAAAAATAGGCTTACGCGCATTTGTGGACATTACTTCTGAGGTGATACCCAAGGCAGGTAATAAAACGATGTATACCTCTGGGTGACCCAGGAACCAGAATAAATGCTCAAACAAAACCGGTGATCCACCTTGATAATGTAATACTTCTCCTTGTATAAATATATCCGAAAGGAAAAATGAAGTTCCAAAACCTCTATCCATAATCAGCAATAAAGCTGCTGACAATAACACTGGGAAAGAAATTACACCAATTATTGCTGTTACAAAAAATGCCCAAATGGTCAATGGAAGTCTGGTCATTGACATTCCTTTAGTCCTCAAATTAATAACCGTAACGATATAATTTAATGACCCCAATAATGAAGATGCAATAAATATGGCCATTGAGGACAACCAAAGTGTCATACCTAACCCAGAACCGGCCTGTGCGGACGGCAAGGCACTTAAAGGCGGATAAATTGTCCACCCTGCAGCTGCAGGTCCTGCTTCAACGAATAAAGATATTACCATGATTACACATGAAACGAAGAACAGCCAGAACGATACCATGTTCAAGAACCCTGAAGCCATATCCCTAGCTCCAATCTGTAAGGGTATCAACAAATTACTGAACGTACCACTTAAACCAGCGGTAAGTACAAAGAATACCATTATGGTACCATGCATTGTCACCAAAGCCAAATAAACATCTGCATCCATAACTCCTTCTGGAGCCCACTTACCTAAAAGTGCCTCAAAAATTGGAAATGACTCACCAGGCCAAGCCAATTGCATTCTAAACATCAAGGACATGGCAATACCAATAAAGCCCATGATAAGGACCCCAGTAATAAGGTACTGTTTTGCGATCATCTTGTGATCCATACTAAAGATGTACTTTGTTACAAAAGTTTCTTTATGATGATGTCCGTGATCTTCGTGTACGTGACCATCTACATGTGCTGTTGCTGACATAATCGTAATCTTAGTTTTATTAATTTTCTTATTATAGCTTAATTATTATAGACAAAGGGATAACCTTTAATCTACCGATGCCGTTTCTACTACATTAAATGCAGGATTGGTATCGTCTTTCATTACCGTTTCGGCAAAAGTGGACTGACTCTCCATCCATGCATTATATTCCTCTTCCGTCTCTACAATAATCTTCATTTGCATATTGTAATGGGATTTACCACAAATCTTATTACAAAGCAATACATAATCAAATTGCCATGGGTCTAAAGTTTCCTCGCCACCGGCAGACTTTTCTGCCCTAATCTTGTTGGTTCTCTTCACCTTGGACATTACCTCAGGATTAACCCTCATTTCTTCCGTTGTATAGATAGGTGTAAATGAGAACTCGGTAATCATACCGGCACACAGTTCATTTGAGCTCTAAAATGTGGCATATAAGCTGAATGCAATACATCTTGTGAACGCATTTTAAAGTTAACCTTTCTACCAACTGGTAAATGAAGTTCCTTAACGATAACATCGTCATGTGCGTAGGTATCACTTTCGTCCAATCCTAAAACGTTAGCCTTATCAATATCGATCATCCTTACGTTGGCACCACCAAGAACATTGTCGGCCCCACCATATCTAGCCGTCCAATTAAATTGTTGGGCGTAAAGCTCAACGATCAGAGGGTCATCCTCATCATTGACATCCATAATTGATGTCCAAGTATATAATCCCCAAAGAATTAAACCTGCCAAAACAATTACCGGAATAATAGTCCAAATAAACTCTAACCGATCGTTATCCGCATAAAACAAAGCCTTTTGACCTTCTCGCCCTCTGTACTTATAGCCAAAATAGTGTAATAGGGCTTGGGTAATGGTCTGTACGATAAAAATAATAATGAAGGATACAAGCATTAAATAATCATACTCTTCACCATGAGCAGAAGCCGCCTCTGGCAATAAAAACTTACTATACTTCCAGAAGCTAAATATTGTTATTCCATAAATGAAAATCAAAAAGCCGAATAACATGTAGCCATTATTCTTATTGTCGCTATCCGTAGCAATTTGAGTTTGTGCAGTTTTGAGCTGTGATAATTCAAATATCTTAGTCAACTGCCAAATGGCAATCGCTACAAGTACAAGAACAGCTAAAGTCAATAATGTCGTCATTGTGTATATAAATATTATACTTTACTTATCTATTAATAATGAAAGTGCTTACTTTCCTCAATAAAAGGGTTTCGTTTTGGTTGTAAAGGCGCAGTGGCCAAAGCCCTGAACACCCAAAAAATAAACAATCCGGCAAAGAACAGAACAGATCCAATTTCTGGAATTCCAATAAACCATTGATCACCAACGGTTGAAGGCATAATGGCATTAAAAATATCCATATAATGTCCACCCAAAATTACAATACCAGTTAGAACTACGAACCAACTTATTCTTTTATAATCACTGTTCATCAATAATAGAACAGGAA
The DNA here is from genome assembly GCF_030505015.1 of Maribacter confluentis. NCBI lineage: Bacteria > Pseudomonadati > Bacteroidota > Flavobacteriia > Flavobacteriales > Flavobacteriaceae > Maribacter > Maribacter confluentis. Next base: position 2,880,065 of record NZ_JAUKUC010000001.1, on the reverse strand, counting down.
ACAAAAAGTTCATAGCGATCATACCAAAAAATGGCAATTTATAATCCGAAATACGGGTTACGTAGTAAGTTACCTCTTCTGGAATATTGGAATACCAAATCAACATAAATTGTGAAAACCATAAATACGTCCAAAATACACTGATACCGAACATAAATTTTGCCAAATCATGGATATGGCTGTCATTTACATCTGGCAAAAGACCTTTGGACTTTAAATAGATGGTAACCATGGCAATGACCGTAATACCTGATACGAACATACTTGCAAATATATACCACCCAAACAATGTACTGAACCAATGTGGCTCAACGCTCATTATCCAATCCCAGGACATAATTGATTCGGAAATCAAATAAAACACCAAGAAAGCGGCAGATATTCTAAAATTTAACTTGAAATTGGAATTGTCATCAGATTGATCTTGAGCTAACGATAATTTTCTAGAATATTCTCTATAACCAATCCAACCCGCTAAAAATATAGCTGCTCTAATCAAAAAGAAAGTAGGATTTAAATATCCAGATTTACCTTGTAATAACGCATCGTGTGCAACTATATCAGCGTCCATCCATATGAATAGATGATTCATATGAAGAACAGATAATAATAAAATTACGAATACAATAATTCCACCAGGAACCAAGTATGCGGTAATACCTTCCATTACTCTAAATAACAATGGAGACCAACCTGCTTGAGCTGCACGCTGTATAGCATAAAATGCCAATACACCTAATGATATCATCATGAAAAAGAATGCAGCAACATATAACGCCGCCCAAGGTCTATTTTTTAATTGATCCAATAAATGCTGGTCATGTGAAGCATCATGTTCTTCACCATGACCTTCTGCAACAGCATGTTCATTAGTTGTACCGCCATGGGAAGCTTCCACAGCATGGGAGTCCCCATGACCGTCATCATGACTTGCTACCATTTCTTTCGCCTCTTCGATACTTCCGGGAGCCATTACGAATCCCCCAACAATTCCTAACGCACCAACGATCATTAGAATAATGGAAGCTATTTTAAGTCTATTTGAAAACGTATACATAGTATTGTTTACCTATTATTTGGTTAAATCTTGTTTCAATTGCATTACATATTCAGATACTTGCCACATTTCCTCAGTATTCATTTGAGAAGCATATGACCCCATTGAGTTCAATCCATAATGAATTGTATAATAGGTAGTACCAACGGTAACGTTTCTTACTGGATCTGCATAACTAGGAACACCCAATATTTTCTCTCTTTTTACCAAAGTACCTTGTCCGTCACCCTTATCTCCATGACAGATAGCACAATAAATGGTATATAATTGATCACCTTTAGCCAGGTTTTCATCCGTATTTAAGGAATCTAATGGGCTGGACTGTAATCTAGCCAACTCCTTACCCTCTGGTGAATTCTCAATCTCATATGGCAACCATCCACGGTTTACCGTGTTTGCAGGTGGCACCAAAGCTTCCGCTTGATTTGGTAAAAAATCTGCCTCTCCATAGGTTTCATATCCTACAGATTCATACATATTGGGCATATACTGGTAATTCCTAACACTTTTATCATGACAAGAAGTTGCCAATATGACCAACGCCAATACTAATATTACACTCTTAAAACTGTTCATATTTAATGACTGTTTTTTTCTGATATATTGATTTCAACAGCACCGGTCTGCATCAATAAATCTTTTAGTTCTTGCTCATTATCATGGATTTCAATTTCCATTAGAAAGTGATCATCCGTAGTTCTAACATCTGGGTTTTCCGCTTCCTTAAAAGGCCACAATCTACTTCTTAGATAAAACGTGATTACCATTAAGTGTGCTGCAAAAAACACCGTTAATTCAAACATAATAGGCACAAAAGCCGGCATGTTCTCTATATAGCTAAAACTAGGTTTACCTCCAATATCTTGAGGCCAGTCTTCTATCATGATATAATTCATCATAAGAACGGCAACCGTTAAACCTACACATCCGTATAAAAAGGAAGTGATAGCTATTCTTGTAGGCGCCAAGCCCATTGCTTTATCCAGTCCGTGTACCGGAAAAGGACAATATACCTCTTCAATATGATGTTTGGCTGCCTTAACCTTCTTAACGGCATGCATTAAAACATCATCATCGTCGTAAAAAGCATGTATAACTTTAGATGCCATATTTATCTTTTGTTATTTAATAAAATTGCTGCTTGTCCTGCCCAATCATCACGTTGTGCCCTTCCTGGGAAAGATCCTGTAATAGAGTCCAATAGATCGTACTCACGTTCGGTCATTCTAGCTACTTGAGCAAACGTATATATTCCTATTTCGTTTAAAGTGGCTTCCATTTGCGGACCAATACCTTTCACTTTTTTAAGATCATCTGGCTGCTCCCTGGTTGCATCAAACGTACCTACCGCACTTAATAGATCAGAAACCCCGACCTTATCCCCAACAGCCGGTACCACCTCGCCCATAAGAACATTATCCGTAATTGGCTCTTCTATCTCTCTCTTCATAGGTGTAATCGTATATAACGGTTTCCCCGCATCCCTTAAGGTTTTATACTTTTCCCCAGACGATTTCAGGATAGACTTTACTTCTGCCTGTGCAATTACAGGGAAGGTTCTAGAATATAACAAGAACAATACAAAGAAGAACCCTATGGTACCAATGAATATACCGATATCCACAAACGTTGGAGAGAACATTGTCCATGAAGATGGCAAATAATCCCTATGTAATGATGTTACAATTATTACGAACCTTTCGAACCACATACCTATGTTAACTACAATAGATATGAAGAATGAGAACATAATACTGGTTCTTAATTTTTTAAACCACATGAACTGCGGAGAGAATACGTTACAAGTCATCATTGACCAATACGCCCACCAATAAGGTCCTGTTGCCCTGTTCAAGAATGCATATTGCTCATATTCCACACCAGAATACCACGCCATGAACAACTCGGTAATATAGGCACAACCTACAATAGAACCGGTTAACATGATTACGATATTCATTAATTCTATATGCTGAATAGTTATGTAATTTTCCAAATGACATACTTTCCTCATTATAATCAACAAGGTATTTACCATTGCAAACCCAGAGAAAATCGCACCCGCAACAAAGTAAGGCGGGAAAATCGTGGTATGCCAACCAGGTATTACAGATGTAGCAAAGTCAAATGATACAATAGTATGTACGGATAATACCAGAGGAGTTGCTAGACCGGCCAAGACCAATGAAACCTCTTCAAATCGTTGCCAATCTTTTGCACGACCGCTCCATCCAAAACTTAATAGACTATATATTTTCTTCTGAAAAGGCAAAACAGCCCTATCACGTATCATTGCAAAATCTGGAAGTAAACCTGTCCACCAGAAAACCAATGACACGGATAAATAAGTCGAGATCGCAAAAACGTCCCAAAGTAAAGGGGAGTTAAAGTTTACCCAAAGAGATCCAAATTGGTTTGGAATTGGAAGTACCCAGTAAGCCAACCAAGGGCGACCCATGTGAATAATTGGGAACAAACCTGCTTGTACTACCGAGAAAATCGTCATTGCCTCTGCAGAACGGTTAATGGCCATTCTCCATTTTTGACGGAACAACAACAGTACCGCAGAAATTAGGGTTCCGGCATGACCAATACCAACCCACCATACGAAGTTGGTGATATCCCAAGCCCAGTTTACCGTTTTGTTAAGTCCCCATGTACCGATACCGGTAGAGACCGTATAAATTATACAACCTACTCCCCACAAAAATGCCACTAGGGCAATAGAGAATACTATCCACCAATGCTTATTTGCTCTTCCCTCTACGGGAGCAGCAATATCCACTGTTACATCGTGGTAGCCTTTGTTTCCAATTACTAGGGGTTTTCGTATAGGAGCTTCGTAATGCGACGCCATAGACTTTTGTTATAATTACTTTCTAGTATTTTTTTTATGCTTCGTTGGTATTTCTAACCTTAACATGATAGAAAACGTTTGGCTGGGTACCTATATGCTCCAGTAAGTGGTACATACGGTCACTTTCTTTCAATTCCGCCACTTTACTTTCCTTGTCGTTAATGTCACCGAATACTATAGCACCATTACTACATGCGGAAGAACAGGCTGTTTGAAATTCTCCATCCTTGATTACACGACCATCTCTCTTGGCATCCAAAATTGTTTTTTGTGTTTTCTGAATACACATTGAACATTTCTCGATAACACCTCTAGATCGAACGTTTACATCTGGGTTCAATACCATTTTACCCAAATCATTGTTCATATGGAAGTCGAACTCATCATTGTTATTGTAAAGGAACCAGTTGAACCTTCGCACTTTATAAGGACAGTTGTTTGCACAATATCTTGTACCCACACATCTGTTATATGCCATTTGATTCTGACCTTGTCTACCGTGTGATGTTGCCGCCACGGGACATACTGTCTCACATGGAGCATGGTTACAATGTTGACACATTACAGGTTGAAAAGCAACCTGAGGATTAGCGGAAGGATCTTCCAATTCACCAAAACCACCCAACGAACCTTTTTCACCACTTAAGCCATCAAATTCGTCCTTTTTGATATTATCCTGCTCAAATGTTTCTTCAGAGGAATAATACCTATCAATACGCAACCAGTGCATATCCCTTGACTTTCTTACTTCAGCTTTACCAACAACAGGTACATTATTCTCTGCATGACATGCAATAACACAAGATCCACAACCGGTACATGCATTCAAATCTATTGACATATTAAAATGGTGGCCAATAGTACGGTCAAAGCTGTCCCAAAGATCTACTGACGTTGCAGGAACCTCTTGGTGGTCTAAAGAAACCACAGGAACTTCGTTCCATTCCGCATGATCTTTGGTATTGAATATTTCTAAGGTAGTTTCCTTTATAATATCCCCTCTACCCATAAGGGTTTTATGCAATTGAATACAGGCAAACTCATGATTACCGGCTACTTTCTCCACACTAACGGTTTGATGTGCATTAAAGCCGTCATATAGCGCAAAGGCGTTGACACCGGTCTTCATTTCCTCTTTTAAACCTACAGTTTTACCATAACCAAAAGAAAGACCTACCGTACCCTTAGCCTGCCCTGGCTGAACGACCACAGGGACCTTATCCAAACTAACGCCATTAACGGTAAGCTTAACATAGTTACCATCCATTCCGCCATTAGCAACATTTACATTTTCTACGCCCAACTCAACGGCATCAGCTTTTGAAATTGTAACATAATTATCCCAAGACACCCTTGTAATTGGATCAGGAAACTCTTGCAACCAAGGATTACTTGCCTGCTGGCCATCACCCATACCTACTTTTGAATACAATGTAAGCTCCATACCGTCACCGGTAGTATTTGCAAGACTACGTACGGCGGTAGAAATTGAAGATGTATTGGAAACAACGGCATTACCACCGATCAATGTATTAGATTGAGACTCATCATTGTCGGTAACCTCACCATTTCCAATGAAAATACCATCTTGTAACGCTTGGTTCCAGTTAGCACCATTTAAAATAGACAAGGACCATGTTTCCTTAATATACTCGTAATAGGTTTGCTCACTACCTAATAGCTCTAATAGAACCGATTGAAATTGCTTGGTATCAAACAATTCCTTAATAGTAGGTTGCATTAAACTAAAATGACCTTTTTTAATTTCTATATCACCCCAAGACTCCAAGTAATGGTTAGATGCAGCAACATATTGTACGGCCTCCGCGGTTTCGTTCCAATTGGAAGTAAACATAACGGAAAGATCAACTTTCTCTAAACCTTCTTTAAAATCCGCAGCATTAGGCAGTGAATATAATGGATTTATACCATCCATAATCAATGCTCCGACCCTACCGGATTTCATATCGGAAATCAAAGAATTCAAGGCCTTAACACTACCTTGCCTTATGTATTTTGGAGCAGTAGCATCAAAAGCTTTACTACTCAACATTTCATTTATTGCCAGTACTACAGCCTGGGCATTAACATCATCCAAACCTGTAACCACAACAGCATTGGAACCCGCTTTTTTAATTTCCGTAGCCAGACTATCTACGGCAGCATCATATTCAGATGTATTGCCTCCAACATTGGTACCGTTCAACTTACCATACAATTTGGCAAGAACAATTTTTTGAGCACTTGGTTTCAAAGGAATACGCTTATCCGCATTTGCACCCGTCAAGGACATATTGGCCTCTAATTGCACGTGACGAGACATTTTACCCTTTTTGGGTACACGCCCTCTAGAATAACCTGCATCATATCCTCCACCTTGCCAATCCGCAATGAAATCAGCACCAAAAGAAACAATCAATTCCGCTTTTTCAAAGTCATAATCAGCCAAAGCACGTTCTCCGTATCTAGCCTCAAAAGCGGTCAATGCAGCATCTTCAGATATTGCATCATATACTATATGCTCAATATTCCCATTAGAAGCCTGTAACTCAGCAATAAGTCGATCAGTTGAAGGACTAGCATATGTTTGCGTCAGCAAAGCAATCTTCTTTGAAGAACCATTTAAAGCTCCCAATTTGGATTTTAATGTTGCCGTTAGCACATTCCATTCTACAGCTTCCCCATTTGCCATTGGCCCTTGCAATCTTGTACTGTCATATAAAGAAAGTACAGATGCCTGTATTCTTGCATTTGCAGCACCACCAACCTTGGCCAAGGTATTATTCTCCACCTTAATGGGTCTACCTTCACGAGTTTTTATCAAAATACTTGCAAAGTCAAAACCATTGGCAATAGTGGTAGCATAATAATTTGCCACACCAGGAACAATGTTCTCCGGAAGAACAACGTAAGGTATTGATTTCGTAACCGGACCCTCACATGCAGCCAATGAAGCTGCAGCTGTACTAAAACCGACATATTTCAAGAAATCCCTACGGTTTGTATTCGTTGTAGCTAAAGTTTCCTTATCGCCCAAGAATTCATCAACCGGAATCTGCTCTACAAACTCGTTCTGTTTAAGCGCCTCAACAATGGAATCATCAGGATTTAACTCCGCTTCGTTTTTCCAATATTTTTTGTTTGATGCCATACGTATTATCTGTAATTAGCTTCTTTAAATTATTATTAATAGTGACACTTTCCACATTCCAGACCGCCCAACTGTGCAGCCGTTAAATTATCAACCCCATATTTCTTGGAAAGTTCAGCATGGATTTTCTCATAGTATTCGTTTCCTTCGACCTTTACATTGGTCTCTCTATGACAATCAATACACCAACCCATTGTCAACGAAGAATATTGATACATAATTTCCATTTCCTCAACCGGTCCGTGACAAGTTTGACATTCTACCCCGGCAACAGAAACATGTTGAGAGTGGTTGAAGTATGCAAAATCTGGCAAGTTGTGTATGCGCACCCACTCTACAGGCTGGCTCTCACCAGTGTATTTTTGGTTAGTTTCATCCCAACCAACAGCCTTATACAATTTCTTTATTTCCCCGGTATAAAACTCGTTCGTGTAGCCGTTTTCCAAATCTTCTTGCGAAGGTCCTTCTGGATTGCCCGTATATTCATAAATAGATTTATGACAATTCATACATACATTCAAGGAAGGAATACCGGAATGTTTTGACACCCTAGCGGAAGAGTGGCAATATTTACACTCTATTTTATTGTCACCTGCATGTATTTTATGCGAGTAATGTATAGGTTGAATTGGAGCATACCCCTGATCAACACCAACTTGCATCATCCAACCATAAGCAAAATATGCACTCCCCAACAACAATAATATTGCGGTCACCAATACCAAAAATTGGTTTTTGGCAAAAGCCTTCCATAATGGCAAACCTTTCTCCGCTTTTTCCTTTTCAACGATTACCCCATTGGCTTGGGCAATTCTTTGCAAGGTCTTGTTCACCAACAATAACATCACAACCAATAACCCGAAAACCAGTACTAATGCACCCAATATAATTTCATTGGACACTCCTCCAGCCTGAGTAGCTGTACCAGAAGCCCCATCACTTGCCCCAGCCGCGGCGGCAGGTGCTGAAGGAGGAGGTGCGGCAGTATAGGCCAGTATATTATCAATATCCTCATTGGTCAACGTAGGAAAAGCAGTCATTGCCGCTTGGTTAAATTCCGCATAGACCTTATTGGCATAAGGGTCTCCGGATTTTATCATTCCCGGACTATTTTTTATCCAAGAGTACAACCACTCTTTATCCAGCCCTTCTTCTTCACTCAGCCTTGCCTCTACATTGGCCAAGGCAGGACCAGTCATTTTACGGTTTAATGCATGGCAAGCGGCACAATTCTGGTTGAACAACGCCTTGCCTTTTTTAGCATCTCCAGCATCTGCCGCGGCAACTTCACCAGAAGCATCATCTTGCGCGGTAGCAGGAACAGTATAAAACAAAAAAGCTATTAGGGTAAGTCCTAAAATTTTAGAAAACTGATTTCGGTATGGAACCTTTTTCATATATCGAATATTTCTATCGGAATCTTGGCATGATTTTGGTCATAGATGAAACCTGTTAACATCCATCAAATGCCTAAATCGGTGACAAAAATACGACATAGACTTTATTTGCAAAATGTTAATGTATTTATAATTTACAATTTAGAAATATTCTAAATAACCTTTGATTTATTTGTTTGATCCTTAATAAATTACTTTTGTGTCTATTCAAAATAAAATGATTTAATAGGTTATGAAAACACTTTATACTATAGTACTTTTGGCAGGTTTAGCTCAATTTGGCTATTCACAAGGTGCCAAGGTAAACATTCAACAAGACGAGAAAATTGACCAATTGTTGGAAATTTACAAATCTTCGTTGAGCCATAACGAATATTATAGAATTCAAGTGGGTTTTGGGGATTATGCAAAGGCCCAAAAAATAAAGGCAAATGTAGAGGAAGATTTTCCAGAATTAGTTTCTAAAATAGATTTTGACTCACCAACTTATAGAGTACGGGTAGGCCGATTTACATCTAAATTGGATGCGGAACGAAAATTTAATGAAGTACGGATAAAGTATCCGGACGCCATGCTTTTAAAACCAAAAAAATCGACCAAATAGGTCGATTTTTTTTTATCCAAACTACACATAAACATGTAGTTTTACTTATTTTGATTTCAGTTTCTTTTTAACAGCTACCTCTTGGAACGCTTCTACTATATCTCCTTCTACTATATCATTGTAGTTCTTGATCTGAAGTCCACAGTCATAGCCTTTGGAAACTTCCCTAACATCATCCTTGAATCTTTTCAACGATGCTAATGTTCCGGTATAAATTACCACGCCATCACGTATTAAACGAATATTGGAATTTCTAAATATCTTACCACTGGTTACCATACAACCTGCAATGGTTCCAATTTTGGAAATCTTGAATGTTTCCCTAATTTCTGCCGTACCGGTTATCTCTTCTTTCATTTCCGGGGACAACATGCCTTCCATTGCATCCTTAAGGTCATTGATTGCCGCATAAATAATGGAATACATACGGATATCTATTTCCTCTTTCTCTGCAATGGCCTTGGCATTACCCATTGGCCTTACATTAAATCCTATTATGACCGCGTCTGATGCAGATGCAAGAAGTACATCAGATTCCGTAATTGGCCCTACCGCCTTATGAATGATATTAACTTGGATTTCATCCGTAGATAACTTTTGGAACGAATCTGTAAGTGCTTCAACCGAACCGTCCACATCACCTTTAAGGATAATATTAAGTTCCTTAAATTCACCTAATGCAATTCTTCTACCAATTTCATCTAGTGTTATATGACGTTGCGTTCTAACGGATTGCTCCCTTTGTAACTGTGATCTACGAGATGCAATTTGTTTTGCTTCACGTTCATCTTCCAGTACATAGAACTTATCACCGGCCTGCGATGCTCCATCTAGACCAAGAATGGATATTGGCCTAGAAGGACCAACTTCCGTTACCGCATTACCACGCTCATCTTGCATGGCCTTAATTTTACCACTGGTGGTACCGGCTAGTACATAATCCCCTATTTTAAGGGTTCCTGCCTGTACCAAGACCGTTGATACATACCCCTTACCTTTATCCAGGTAAGCCTCAACGACTGTTCCACTGGCCAGTTTATCAGGATTTGCCTTCAGCTCCAATATTTCAGCCTCCAACAATACTTTTTCCAATAATTCCTTGACCCCTAGACCTGTCTTGGCAGAAATATCATGCGATTGAATTTTACCGCCCCAATCTTCTACCAATAAATTCATTTGTGCCAAGCCTTCCTTGATCTTATCAGGGTTTGCGGTTGGTCTATCGATTTTATTAATTGCAAAAACAATAGGTACGCCAGCTGCTTGCGCATGGCTTATGGCCTCCTTAGTCTGCGGCATTATATCGTCATCAGCTGCAATTACGATTATAGCGATATCCGTTACTTGTGCTCCCCTTGCACGCATTGCGGTAAACGCCTCGTGACCAGGTGTATCCAAGAATGCAATACGCTCCCTATTTTCCAAAGTAACCCCGTATGCACCAATGTGCTGGGTAATACCTCCACTTTCACCCGCAATTACGTTTTCCTTTCTAATATAATCCAGAAGAGAGGTTTTTCCGTGATCCACGTGCCCCATTACGGTCACGATCGGAGCCCTAGGCTTCAAATCCTCAGGAGCATCTGGCTCCTCAACAATACTTTCTTCTATATCTGCGGTTACAAAATCTACTTCATATCCAAATTCCTCTGCTACGATAGATAACGTTTCCGCATCTAAACGCTGGTTCATGGTCACCATAATACCTAAGGACATACAGGCAGAAATAATTTCTGTTGTAGAAACCCCCATCATTGTAGCAACTTCCGTAGCCGTAACAAACTCGGTAACCTTAAGTACCTTATTCTCTAATTCTTGTTTTTCAAGATCCTTTTCCGTTTGCTCACGGTGCTGATCTCTTTTACTTCTTCTATATTTAGCACCTTTACCTTTTTTGGACTTGCCTTGCAGCTTCTCCAAGGTTTCACGTACTTGCTTTTGAACATCTTCTTCCGTAGGCTCCACTTTGGCGGTTGGGGCAAATCTACCTCTACCTTTACGATCCCCAGTAGTATTGGAGGGTCTTGATTGACCTCCACCCGGTCCAGATGTATTTTTTGTAACGATTCTTCTACGCCTCTTCTTACGATCGGTAGATTTATCTGCAGGTTTCTTATCCGCTGGTTTCTTTTTGGGCTTTTCGAATTTACTTAAATCGATTTTAGCGCCAGCAATTTTAGGACCTGATAATTTTTGATATTGGGTCTCTATGGTAACGGGAGCTTCCGGCTCTGCCGTTCCCTTATCCTTAGCTTCACTTGCAGTTTCAGCTTTTTCTTCCTTCTTGGATTCACTTACCTTAGGCGTTTCTGCCTTCGGTTCGTCTTTTTTGACCTCTTCTTTTTTGGCTACAGGAGCTTCTATTGGCTTTTCTACCTCAACCTTTTCAGTTTTTTGAACCTCTTCTTTTGCTTCAGGCTTAACTTCGGCCTTTGCTTCGGTTTTTGGAACATCCTTAGCAGGCTCTTCTTTCTTCTTTTTAGGATTCAGATCAATCTTACCGACCATCTTTGGCCCGGCAAGTTCAACTTTTCCTACCAAGGTCGACTCTTCTGATTCGGCATTTCTACGCTCACGGGCCAAGCGACGATCATCTTGTTCCTTTTCCAGTTGTACCCTAATTGCCTCTTTCTCTTTCCGCTTTTCCTCTCCTACTTCCTTAGATGCAACTTTTTTACTCTTGTCCGTCTGGAACTCGTCAAGCAAAACTTGATAAACATCATCAGAAATTTTAGTGGTAGGCCTAGCTTCCACATCATGTCCTTTTCCGTTTAGAAAGTCCACTGCCCTATCCAAGGAAATATTAAGTTCACGAAGAACTTTATTAAGCCTTATTTTCGCATTGTCTGCCATAAATACTGATTCCCGTTCTTTTATTTAAGTGCTAATATATAGCTAATCTTCTAATTCTTCTTTTAGGATGCGAACAACTTCAACAATTGTTTCCTCCTCAAGATCAGTACGCTTTACCAAATCACTAACATCTTGTTCTAAAACGCTACGTGCGGTATCCATACCTATCTTCTTGAATTCCTCTATGATCCAAGCATCGATTTCATCTGAAAACTCGGTCAATTCCACATCTTCCTCAACTCCTTCACGGAAAACATCTATCTCATAACCTGTCAACTGACCTGCCAATCTAATATTATGTCCTCCCCTACCAATAGCTTTGGAAACTTCTTCTGGTTTAAGGTAAACCTGAGCGGTCTTTTTTTCCTCGTTCAACTTTACAGAAGACACTCTAGCTGGGCTCAAAGCCCTGGTAACCAACAATTGTGGGTTTGCCGTCCAGTTGATTACATCTATATTTTCGTTCCCCAGTTCACGGACAATACCATGAATCCTAGATCCTTTCATTCCTACACAAGCACCAACAGGGTCAATACGGTCATCATAGGAATCTACTGCCACCTTAGCTTTTTCCCCTGGTATACGAACCGCCTTTTTAACCGTGATCAAACCGTCAAATACTTCGGGTATCTCTTGGAAAAACAACTGCTCCAAGAATTTGGGAGAACTTCTTGACATGATAATGGTAGGCTTTGCGCCTTTAAGTTCAACACTTTCAATAATACCCCTAACATTATCACCTTTACGGAAAAAATCCGATGGTATCTGCCTATCTTTTGGAAGAACGATTTCATTGCCTTCGTCATCCAACAAAATTATAGCCTTATGGCGAATATGATGTACTTCTGCCGTATATATTTCACCTTCCAAATCTTTAAAGTGCTTATATATGGTAGTATTGTCATGCTCATGAATCTTAGAAATTAGGTTTTGCCTTAATGCCAAAATAGCCCTTCTTCCCAAGTCAATTAATTTAACCTCTTCTGAAACATCCTCACCAACTTCAAAATCCGGCTCTATCTTACGAGCTTCTGACAAGGAAATTTCCTCATTGGGCTCTTCAACCTCACCATCGTTTACCACAACACGGTTACGCCAAATTTCCAAATCTCCTTTATCTGGGTTAATAATGATATCAAAGTTATCATCTGAACCAAATTTCTTTTTTAGCGCATTTCTAAAAACATCTTCCAAAATGGCCATTAGTGTTACCCTGTCTATGAACTTATCGTCCTTAAACTCTGAGAAAGATTCAATTAACGCAATATTTTCCATTGGTAATTACAATTAAAATTTTAATACAACTTTTGCTTTAATAATATCTGAAAAATTTACTTCTTCTTTTTTTTGAACGGTAACCTTTCCTTTTCCTATTGGCTTAGGTTCTCTAGCCTTCCACTCTAAAACTATAGAATTTTCATTAACGGCAGTTAAATTAGCCTCAAATTTATCATCATTGGTTCTTACTTCAAGTTTTCTTCCAATATTTTTTAAATATTGGCGAGGCATCACCAATGGCGAAGCCGCTCCTGCCGATGCCACCTCTAGGGAAAAATCATGCTCGTCACGATCTAGGTTATGCTCAATGGCGCGGCTGATCTTTATACAATCACTTACCGTAACACCATGATCCCCATCAATAACCACATGTATACTATTATCGGCCCCCATTGTAAAATCTATTAAAAACAATGAAGGGTCTTCCTTTAGACCTAGTTCCAATAACTCCTTTACTTTTTCCTTTAGCATAAATAATAAGTAATAAAAGAGGGGACTAATTGTCCCCTCATGAATACCTTTATATCCTTTCAGCACTGCAAATATAATATTTTTTAGGATTAATGTCCTAATTTTCAATCACAATCATTCAATAATTTCAATCGTTTTCTCTAACCGCAAAGGATTACCATTTTGATCTAATCCTTGCAGAACTATAGAATACCCCCCAATTGCCTCTTTTGTATCTATTTCTATTAAGGAATTATTCTTTACCGCTACATTGGGCGCCCAATACAACACCTCACCCATCTTAAATTCCTTTCTTCCTAATCTACTTTATAATCATTATATAAAATCATCATGGCGTCCGCGGCCTCTTTTAACTGTAACTCGCTTAAATCCCCAGACCCTTTCATTTGTGTTGCCATTGCCAATGAATTACCAAGGGCGCTCATTTGCAAACCCGCTACATGTTTATTTTCAATAAGTCAAAATTTAACATTCCCCTTAAATCTTTACCTTTAACCTACATTATTACCTATGGAAACACTAACCACTTACGATTTTATTATTACAGCATCCATCATAGTCATTGCATCTTTTTGGTTTAATATAATCAGCAAGAAAACAAATATACCTTCCGTATTACTGCTAATTCTTCTTGGGATAATTTTAAACCTAAGCCTACAATTTTTGTTTGGCTCGGTCCCGGATTTTATTGGCAGTTTAAAGATATTGGGAACAATAGGATTGATCATGATCGTCCTGGAGGCGGCATTGGAACTAGAACTCAAACGGGAGAAATTCTGGCCCATTCTCAAATCAATGGTCATTGCGGTATTAGGCCTTATAGCTTCTGCCTATGTTGCCGCTTTGATTTTACATCAATTTATCCCTAATATGACCATGCAATCTGCCTGGCTTTATGCAACTCCTTTATCTATTCTTTCCAGTGCAATCATTATCCCTAGTGTAGGCGGGCTTAATGAAAAGAAAAAAGAGTTTCATATCTACGAAAGTACTTTTTCCGATATTATAGGAATAATGATGTTTTACTTTTTAACCGGCAAACTGAATCCTACCGAAGATCAAGGGGCCGTTGGTTTTGCATGGAATTTAGCACTGACCATTGTTATTGCTTTAGTTGCCAGTTATGCTATTATCCTAATATTTCAGCGAATTCAAAGTCAGGCCAAACTTTTTTTACTTATAGCTGTTTTGCTTCTCTTGTATGCTATTGGCAAAAAAATGCATTTGTCCTCTTTGATCATCATTTTGGTCTTTGGACTTATCGTTAAAAACGTGAAATTATTTTTCCCTGGCAAAACCAAAATTTTTCTCGAATCTGAGCGAATGAAGCAGATATATCACGAACTGCATATTATAACCTTAGAGACCGCTTTTGTGATCCGCACATTCTTTTTTGTCATCTTTGGAGTCACCATTGTACTTTCTTCCCTATTAAGTTTAAACGTTGCTTTTGTAAGTTTATTGATCATAATTTCTATTTATGGAATTAGATATCTGTTGTTATTTGTGTTTATAAGAAAAGACATCCTGCCTCAATTATTTATAGCACCCAGGGGATTAATTACCGTTCTATTGTTCTATGCCATACCCTCAGAAGCACAAGTAGATGGTTTTGAATCTGGCATACTACTCTTTGTGATTATTGCCACAAGTTTGATTATGACATGGGCCATGATAAAGGACAAACAAAAAATTGGGACTTTATTAGATGAAATTGATGAAGAAATAGTAGACCGCAATCTTACCGAGGATATTATCCGCGAAAATCAAATGGAAAATAAAAAGGAAATTTCCGAAAAAGGACCTGGTGAACAAATCATAGATTCCACTACAAGAAAAGATATGGGAAATAAAAGCGGGAAGCTAGAATAATACCTATCAAAAGTATTATTCAGACAAATAAGAAGCCTGAACTTCCTGTCTTTCATTAAGCGCCTGTAGTTCTGCTTCCCCTAAACTATCCACTTCCTTTCTAAATCGTAAAATCATAAGGGTATCTAACTGTTGATCAATACTGTCCCTAAACACTTTCCAATTGGTAGCGTTCATCTTACTATTATACTCCATTATTTTGTTGAACCGATCCAAATTATACCTGTTGGCCTTCCAGGCATGTGTGGTACTCTCTTCATGCTTTAGATCTTGAAGGTAAATTCCAATACCAAAACTAGCAATAATTACAACGATTATAATTTTTAAAACTTTTGGGGAAAGGTTCATAAGGTCAAGTAATTTAGGGTGCTAAGTTAACAAATACGGTGATTGAAATAGTTTCTTTTCCGATGAATTTGTAACCTTATCAGTTTAAATGTACAAAAATACTTACATATTTAAACAGCTTCCTAAATTTTATTAATTACCGCACCATAAAGAAAAACCCGTAATCCAATTTGGATAACGGGTTTAAACACTTCTTAGTTGGCCCACAAGGACTCGAACCTTGAATGACGGTACCAAAAACCGGAGTGTTACCATTACACCATGGGCCAATACCTTCTAAGAGGCTGCAAATTTAAAACAAAGTTTCGTTTCACCAAACATTTTTTATGGTAAAAATTAAAAACATCTGATTACACCCCTGTTAAAGGTTTATAAAAATTGTTTATAGTTGTCTATATTAATTAGTAAATTCGCCACTTAGGTTTAACCCAAGTTTCATGTTTTCAAAGAACTATCATAAGTGGGACATCATATTAGGATGGTCCGTGTTTTTCATTGCCCTAATTACATATTATATTACTGTTGAGCCCACCAATAGTTTTTGGGATGCCGGGGAATATATTGCCACAGCGGCAAAACTTCAAGTAGGACATCCACCAGGAGCACCTTTATTACAAATGATCGGCGCATTTTTTGCAATGTTTGCCATTGAACCTAGCAAAGTGGCCATGATGGTAAATTTGGTTTCCGGTGTTTCCAGTGCCTTTACCATTTTGTTCATGTTCTGGACTATAACTAATATTACCAGAAAGTTGATCGATAAGGATGGCCCTTTTACCAACAGTAAGGCTATTGCCGTGTTTGGGAGTGCCATAGTTGGTTCTTTGGCCTTTACCTTTTCAGATAGTTTTTGGTTCAATGCCGTAGAGACGGAAGTATATGCCATGGCAAGTTTCATTATGGCCTTGTTATTATGGCTTGGTTTAAAATGGACGGATAATCTGGATGATTCTCGCGGCAATAGATGGATTGTTTTAATATCATTTGTTGTTGGCCTAACATTTGGAATTCAGTTTATGGGCTTTTTGGCCATTCCCTCCATTGGCTTGCTATATTACTTTAAAACATACAAAAAAACGACTGTTAAGAATTTTTTGATCGCCAATATTGTAGTCATTGCCATTTTAATGCTTGTTTATAAATTTTCGCTGACCTATGTCTTGAAACTATTTGGTTGGGGAGAAGTATTCTTTATCAACAGTATTGGATTGCCCTTTAATTCGGGATCGATTATAATAGGTTTATTGTTCATTGCCGCCTTTTATTTTGGGTTGAATTATACCAGAAAGAACAATTATAGAACGGCTAATACCATTGTATTGTGCCTTATGTTCTTATTTCTTGGGTTTTCATCTTGGCTAATGTTGCCTATCCGTGCAAATGCCAACGTGGTGATCAACGAAAACAATCCGGAAGATGCCAGGGCATTATTAGCCTATTATAATAGGGAACAGTATCCTGGGGTAGATAGTCCCGTTTACGGATCATACTATTCAGATATGTTTGCCCCACCAGGGGAAGACCAAGATGGCAAACCCAAGTATGAAAAGGATTATGCGCTGGGCAAATATATTATAGTAAACAAATACAAGAACGCTGTTCAGGGCCCAAATCCTGACCACCAAGGGTTGTTGCCCAGAATGTGGAGCCCTCAGAATGCGGAGAACTATATGCGTTACTTTGGCGCTTTGGATTTTAGGGTAACCCAGTCCAGTCAAGAATTACGGCAAGCGGCAGAACAGGTTAAGACCGGATTTGCCAATGGGGAAATTGGAGCAGATCAATACATTAGTTTTCTTAAAAGATTTGACGAATACATTGAGGTACAGCCCCCAACACTATGGGAGAATATTGAATACATGATAGAATTTCAGTTCAATTACATGTATCTACGTTACTTTATGTGGAACTTTGTTGGTAAACAAAATGATGTTCAAGGTCGTTATAATGAAAACGGAAATTGGTTAAGCGGTATTAATTTTATAGACAGTCTAAGACTGGGAAGTCAAGATAATTTACCTAGTGATATTAAAAATAATCCTGGCAGAAACACCTATTTTTTTCTACCATTGCTTTTAGGAATCATTGGTATTGTCTTCCAAGTTTCCAAGGATAAAAAACAATTTTGGGTCCTTATGATCTTCTTTCTTTTTACCGGGTTGGCTATTCAGTTCTATACCAATCCAGGAATATTTCAACCTAGGGAAAGAGATTATTCGTTGGTAGGTTCATTTTATGTTTTTGCGTTGTGGATCGGGATCGGGGTTTACGGTCTGTATGATGGTTTCAAAGATTGGGTAACCCCAAAAATACTAGCACCTGCCATAGTTATTGTAAGCCTACTTGCCGTACCAACCGTAATGGCCGTCCAAAATTGGGACGATCATGACCGATCTAATAGATTTACCGCCAACAGTACCGCTAAAGCCTATCTAGATTCGTGTCAGGAAGATGTTGGGGCCATTCTTTTCACCATAGGGGACAATGATACTTTTCCTATTTGGTACGCCCAGGAAATTGAAAATTATAGGACAGATGTACGCATAGTGTGCACCAGTTTATTTGAAACGGATTGGTATGTGGACCAAATGAAGAAAAAAGCCTATGAAAGTGACCCAATCCCTACTCAGATTTCACACGAGAAATATAGAACAGGCTCAAGAGATGTCCTATATCATCAAGGTATTACGGAAAACAGGTGGCCGATCAAAGACTTTATTAATTGGATCGATAGTGATAAGCCACGTACAAAACTTAAGTATTTGTTTGAACAAAATGGTGCTGATTTAAGTCAATATTCTGAAGATACCCAAAATATGGTTTACTATCCTACCAATAAAATAAGGGTTCCAGTGAACAAACAGAATGTGTTGAACTCAGGTCTTGTCAAGGAAAAAGATGCAGATTTAATCGTAGACTATATAGATATTGACCTTCCTGGCGCCATTACCAAAAAAAGCATGATGATGCTCGATATTCTTGCGAACAATGATTGGAAACGCCCGCTCTATTTTTCCGGGGGTAGTTTTGATGATGCAGAATACCTTTGGATGAAGGACTACCTACAACTAGATGGTCTTGCCTATAAATTAGTTCCAATCCGCACAGAACGTCCAAATGCTTTTGAACTGGGACGGATAGATACTGATCTTATGTACGACATTGTCAAGAAATGGGAATGGGGCAATGCCGGAGGAGATATTTATCATGATACACAAACCCGTATTCAGAGTGTTTCATTTAGAGGCAATTTAGCACGATTAATGGAAGCATTGATAAAGGAAAACAAAATGGACAAGGCTAAGGAAATCATTGAAATCTCCTTACAGAATATGCCTGTGGACAAGTTTGGCTACTATACATTAATAGAACCATTTATAGATGGTTATTATAAGGTGGGCGAAAGCAAAAAAGGGTATGAACTCTTTGAGGTCTTAAAGAAAAAATATCAAGAAAGGCTAGAATATTATGCCTATACCAATGTAGATGAACAATATAGCAACATTGATGATATTATCGCGGATATGGAAGCCTACAGAAGAAACATAGATATTATCATACAGAACGATACGGAAGACTTAGCTGAAAAAGAAACCTTGATCTTTAACGAATACATTGATAAGTTTCAGCATTTCTACAAGGACGAGGATAGTATGGAACTTTTGGAGGAAAGTATTCAAGGAGATCCTGATATGACGGACACTCTTCCCATATCGGACACCATAGTTCCGGATAACACCAAAACAGATATGTTGGAGGACACGGTCAATCTAAGCATACAACAATAAAAGCTTTGGGCATGGTCCAAAGCTTTATCGTATCATTTTAACACTGGTAAGTAACTTCCTAAACGTATTCCTTAAGAATACCTATAAGGGTATTGGCATCTTGTTCACCGCTTTGGCGCCAGACCATTTCCCCTTTTTTATAGATCATTAATGTAGGCAATCCTTTAACGCGCAAGGCTTGGGAAAGTTCCTTATTTTTATCCACATCGATCTTGATCACCTTGCCTTTATCCCCTAAAGCTGCCGCTACATCTCTAAGCACAGGGTGCATAGATGTAGACTGCTCGTTCCACTCGGCATAAAAATCGAGTAGTACCGGTATTTTTAAATCTATAAGCTCTCCAAATTTGGACATATAAATTGCTTTTCTATGTTAGCCAAATGTAATAAAAATTGTTAAAAAATTATCCTTGACTTCTTATTTGTATGACTTTAAAAGGGTTAAAATCATGTTAATGCCTTTTTTCGTAAAGTTATAACGGTAATTTCTGGCCAAATACCAACCCTTCCTGGGTAGCCCAAGAATCCAAATCCCCTATTTACGTTTATGAACTGACCCAATTCCTTATAAATTCCTGCCCAATATGGGTAACGCCATTTTACTGGGCTCCATTTTACCCATCCTGGTATTTCTATACCAAATTGCATTCCATGGGTATGTCCGCTAAGGGTAAGATGATAATGATAAGGGTCATTGATGACTTCCATCTCCCAATGCGAAGGATCATGACTCATCAATATTTTAAAATCATCCTTATCTATTGCTGCAGAAGCCTTTTTAAGGTCCCCTGCTTTCTTAAAACCGCCCTTTCCCCAATTTTCTACACCTATCAACGCAATTTTATCTTCCCCTTTTTGCAAATAACGATGCTCGTTTAACAAAAGGTCAAAACCCATGTTTCGCTGCAATTCTTTAAGATCTTCCAAATTTTTGCTTTTGAGCTCCTCCGTTTCCCATGGAATGTAATCCCCGTAATCATGGTTGCCCAATACAGAAAACTTACCATCTTTTGCTTTTAATGTACCAAAGAGATCAGCCCAGGGCAACATTTCAGAAGTCATATTATTGACCATATCCCCCGTAAACAAAAGCACATCACTTTTCTGTTTATTGATGAGATCAACACCATACTCGATCATCTTTCTATTATCAAAACTACCACTATGAATATCAGATATTTGGGTAATTTGATAGCCATCAAAACTTTCCGGCAGATCATCAAACTCCAACGTGTACCGCAATACCTTAAAATTATATTTACCCTTATACATACCATATAATAATGCTCCAAAGGGAATAGAGGCTACGCCCAAAGCCAATAAGCTCAAGAAACGTCTGCGTGCCGGAAGTCCAAATTCCTTTCCTGCACCAAAAAATCGTTGATATATTCCGGTAGAGATTCTGAAAAGATCCTCAGAAAACAAAAATAATATGGTAATAATATTGAAGGTCAACACTGTCAATAACAAACCAAATGCATAACTCTTGGAAATACTTAAGACACGTCCTGTTTCCTCACCAACCGTAAATTGATAAATAAAATTGGCCATGACCACCAAAGAAATGGCAATATACAGGTAGGACCACCATGATTGCTTAGTTACTGTTTTTAAGGCCTGCAGTACATAAAAGCTAAGTGCTACATATAATATGGTAAAAATAACCCATCGTGCCATAAATTCTATTTTTTACAAAGATATCCGTATCACAGTGGTATACGTGCTCATTTCAATTTTATTTAACCTTGGTCACCACTTCATGAACATTTTTAAATTGGGTCACGGCCACATGGTCATCACTTAAAAAAGATTTGGAATTCATGGTTATAGGGGCAATTTTATCCAGTTTTTTTTCCATTGCGGTTCCGGATAAGTGTACGGCTTTAAAACCTAGGTCCTTGAACAAGCTTACATTACCTGCATTGACACCTGAACCGGGCATAATATCAATATATGAACTATGTTTTTGTAAATCGCATAACAACTGTAGACCTTTAGGTGCAGAATTTTGCTGCCCTGAAGTCAACACGTAATCCATTTCCAATTCTTCCAATTGCCTAATTGCCTCTATAGGGTTTTCCACCCAGTCAAAAGCTCTATGAAAGGTAAATTTCAAATGACCGGCAGCCTGTTTCAATATTTTTGTTCGTTCAACATCTACCTTAAAATTTTGATGCAATACCCCTGAGACAATTCCAGAAAACCCCAGTTCAACACACAAGTTAATATCGGTCACCATAATATTGAGTTCATCATCTGTATATGAAAAATTGCCACTTCTTGGACGTATCAACACATGAACGGGAATGGAAACCCGCTCCTTGACCATTTTCAACAATCCATAGGAAGGTGTCAATCCGCCTACAGCAAGCTCTGAACAAAGTTCAATTCGGTCTGCCCCAGCACGTTCCGCAATCAAGGCAGATTCCAAGGAATTTGCACAAACTTCTACTAGCATATTCTTATATTTAAGGCCTCTAAAAGTAAAGAACCCAAACCATGAAAAGAAGAAAGTTCATAAGAAATTCCAGCACAATAGCGGCAGGTATCATATCTGCACCAATTTTAGCCTCTTGCAAGGAGGAAACGGCCGTTAACCTACCAAGTAAGGCCCCAACTGTTCCTATAGCCATATGTACCTGGGATTTTGGAAATGCAACGGCCAAGGCTTGGGAGGTATTACAGGAAGGCGGCAGTTCGTTAGATGCTGTTCACCAAGGCGTTATGGTAGAGGAGAATGACCTCAACAACAATACCGTAGGTAATGGCGGTCGTCCCGATCGTGACGGAAGGGTTACTTTAGATGCATGTATTATGGACAAGGACGGGAATTGCGGTGCCGTATTGGCCATGCAAAATATTGCCAATCCCATTTCCGTGGCAAGAAAGGTAATGGAAGAAACCCCACATGTTATGTTGGCCGGCAAAGGAGCGGAACAATTTGCATACGAGCAAGGTTTTGAAAAGACCAATCTACTTACTGAGAAAGCAAGACAAGACTGGCTTGAATGGAAGAAAACTTCTGAATATAAACCAATTATCAACATTGAAAACCACGATACCATAGGTATGCTGGCAATTGATGCTAAAGGTGATATTGCTGGCGCATGTACTACGAGCGGTATGGCCTATAAAATGGCCGGTAGGGTTGGTGACTCCCCTATCATTGGAGCGGGACTGTTCATTGACAATGAGGTTGGCGGGGCAACTGCGACTGGGGTAGGTGAAGAAGTGGTCAGGACCGTAGGCAGCTTTCTTATCGTTGAACTCATGCGGCAGGGAAAAACCCCTCAAGAGGCTTGTGAGGAAGGTGTTAAACGCATCATTGCCAAAAACAAGGACAAACAAGATTTTCAAATTGGGTTTATAGCCATAAACAAGCAAGGAGAAACAGGTGCATATTGTATTCACCCGGGGTTCACGTACAGAACATACACCAAAGACGGTCATGTCAACAATCCCTCACAGAGTTACCTTAACGGGTAAGACTTAAAATGAATTCCATTTCAATTTGTACTTTTAATCCCTACACAAACAATATACTCACATGGCCGATCAAAAAAGACTGTTTTTACTGGATGCATATGCATTGATATTTCGTGGTTACTACGCCCTTATAAAGAATCCAAGAATAAATTCTCAAGGTATGGACACCTCCGCAATCATGGGTTTTATGAATTCTTTGTTTGATGTGATCAGAAGGGAAAAGCCAGACCATTTGGCCGTATGCTTTGACAAAGGCGGTAGTGTGGAACGTACGGAAATGTTTGAAGCATATAAAGCAAATAGGGACGAAACACCGGACGCCATTCGTTTGGCCATACCTTATATTCAAGATATTTTAAAGGCAATGCACATACCTAGTGTAGTATTGGAAGGCTGGGAAGCAGATGATATCATTGGCACATTGTCAAAACAGGCGGAAAAAGAGGACTATAAGGTTTTTATGGTTACTCCTGATAAGGATTTTGGACAATTGGTCTCAGAAAACATTTTTATGTATCGCCCGGCACGTATGGGTAACGGTATTGAAATCTGGGGAATTCCTGAAGTTCAAAAACGTTTTGGTGTAGAGCGTCCGGAACAGGTTATAGATTATTTGGGCATGATGGGCGATGCCAGTGACAATATCCCGGGCTTGCCAGGTGTTGGCGATAAGACTGCAAAAAAATTCATTGCCCAATTTGGCAGTATTGAGAATCTTTTGGCCAATACCGATCAGCTAAAGGGAAAGATGAAAGAGAAGATTGAGGCCAATAAGGAATTAGGTATTTTATCCAAAAAACTGGCAACCATTTGTATAGATTGTGATGTTACTTTCAACGCATCTGACTATGAGCTTTCCGTGCCGGATTTTGAAAAGGTGCAGGAAATTTTTGAACAACTAGAATTTAGAAGACTTAAAGATCAGTTTTTGAAAATATTTGCAACGGACACCCAAGAGCAGGTTACACAGGTTTCTAGCACACCTACGGCCAAGAAAGAACTGCAAGATGCGGGTTCCGGTCAGTTTTCCTTGTTTGGCAATGCTGCAGATGCAGGAGCCACTGTCAAGGATTATTCCAGTAGAAAAACTATAGCGGATGTGGCCCATGCCTACCAAAGTGTACTACCGGGTATGGCGATGAAATTATTTTTACAAAATTTAATGAAACAACCCTCGGTATGCTTTGATACCGAAACTACGGGCCTTAACCCTATCACGGCAGAATTGGTAGGTATTGCTTTTTCGTGGGAGGCAACCAAAGGGTTTTATATCCCATTTCCCGATAATAAGGACGAAACCCAGAAACTGCTAGAGGAATTACGCCCGTTCTTTGAATCTGAAACTATTGAGAAAATTGGCCAAAACCTTAAATATGACATTAAGGTATTGGACAAATATAATATTGACGTGAAAGGACCGCTATTTGATACGATGCTGGCCCATTACCTCATTAATCCGGATATGCGTCATAATATGGATGTATTATCTGAAACTTATCTTAATTACACTCCCATCTCCATAACGGAACTAATTGGAAAAAAAGGTAAGAATCAGTTGAATATGCGAGATGTACCGTTAGAGAAACAAACGGAATATGCCGTAGAGGATGCGGACATCACCTATCAACTAGCACAACAATTTAGACCAGAATTAAAAGAGGCCAATACGGAAAAACTGTTCAATGATATAGAAATACCTTTATTACGCGTATTAGCGGATATGGAACTTGAAGGCATTAATTTGGACAAGGAGTTTTTAAACTCACTTTCCCAAGATTTAAACGACGATATTGCCACACTTGAGGCAAAAATATATGAAGTGGCCGGTGAAGAGTTCAATATTGGATCACCCAAACAATTGGGCGAAATTCTTTTTGACAAACTGAAATTGGTTGACAAACCTAAAAAAACCAAGACAGGTCAATATTCAACTGCAGAAGATGTATTGTCCTATTTGGCAAAAGACCATGAGATCATACAAAATGTATTGGACTATAGGGGGCTTGCAAAACTTAAAAGTACCTATGTAGATGCATTGCCCGAACAGGTAGAACCCTCTACGGGTCGTGTACATACAGATTACATGCAAACCGTGGCAGCTACAGGACGTTTAAGCAGTAACAATCCCAATTTACAGAACATTCCTATTAGAACGGAGCGGGGACGTCAAGTACGAAAAGCTTTTGTTCCAAGAGACGAGAACTATACATTATTAGCAGCAGATTACTCACAAATAGAACTACGGATCATTGCGGCACTTAGCGAAGAAACCACAATGATCGAAGCCTTTAAAAATGGCGAGGACATTCACGCCTCTACTGCTTCAAAGGTATTTGGGGTTCCCTTGGAAGAGGTGACCAGGGAACAAAGAAGCAATGCCAAAACGGTTAATTTTGGTATTATATATGGTGTATCGGCCTTTGGATTAAGTAACCAGACCAACTTATCCAGATCAGAGGCAAAAGAACTTATAGACACCTATTATAAAACATATCCAAAACTACGGAACTATATGAGCGAGCAAGTTGATTTTGCCCGTGAAAATGGCTACGTGCAAACCATTTTGGGCAGAAGGAGATACCTAAAGGATATAAATGGCAGCAATGCCATGGTAAGGGGCGCAGCGGAAAGAAACGCGGTAAATGCCCCTATTCAAGGTAGTGCTGCCGACATAATTAAAATTGCTATGATCAACATTCATAAAAAGCTGGAGGAAAAGAAGTTCAAGACTAAAATGCTTTTGCAAGTACATGATGAATTGGTATTTGATGTTTATAAAACCGAATTGGATGAATTAAAGCACCTGATCAAGGCTGAAATGGAAAATGCCTATAAAATTGCCGTTCCGCTGGATGTAGAAGTAGGTGTTGGTGATAACTGGCTGGTTGCGCACTAGTTAGCTTAAAAACTAAAATATCGACTTAAAATTTGTAAGAATGAAATGTTGTAGTATATCGATTATTAATACTATAATATAATTATGATAGTTATATTACGGTTAGATAACCTACAACAAAACCTATGTCTAAAAACTACACTAAACTGCTTTTTGCAGTATTTATCCTGTTTAGCTTTCAACTTTCATCCCAAGGCACAGCTGCTTCTGACCGAGAGGCGTTAATAGCCTTTTACAATTCAACAGATGGAGATAATTGGACTATCTCTTGGGATTTAAGTGCCCCTACCGATTCTTGGTATGGTGTCACAACAGACGCAAACGGAAGAGTCACGAACATTCTTATTCAGTCCAATGGTTTGGTAGGCACCTTACCGGATGAACTAGGGAATTTATCTGAATTACAGAGTTTAGAACTACACAGAAACTTTTATATCGGCTATATACCAAATATTCTTAACGGTTCAATCCCCAGTACATTTCAGAATCTTAAAAAACTTGAAATTTTAAACCTTTTTGCTACAGGTATCAGCGGGACTATTCCAAATGAGATTGGGCAAATGACCGCTCTTAAGGAACTATGGTTATCCAGTAATGAACTCACAGGAGAACTACCAACAACGCTTGGCAACCTTTCAAATCTAGAGCTGTTGTTAATGGACAGTAACAAATTAACCGGTAACATTCCAGCACAATTAGGACAGTTAAGTAATTTAAAAAGATTAAACCTAATAAACAATGACTTTACAGGTAACATCCCTTCTGATTTAGGTCTGTTAACCAACCTTACGGAGCTAAACTTAGGTTGGAACGATTTAACAGGAAATATACCCGATACTTTTGGTCAATTGGTAAATCTAAAAATTTTGTATTTATCCATTAATAAGCTGTCAGGTCCTATACCTTCAACTTTAGGCAATTTATCATTACTAGAAAGCCTAGAAATGGGTCAAAATAGTCTTACCGGCACAATACCAAATAGTCTAGGACAACTAAGTAACTTGACCAGACTTAATCTTAGAACCAACAACTTGGAAAGTGGTATACCTTCAGAAATAGGACAGTTGACAAATTTGGTAGAAATTCTCTTAAGTGGTAATAATCTCACAGGAACAATTCCTGTACAATTAGGTAATTTAAGCAATTTGACCAAGCTACATTTACATGATAATCAATTATCAGGTAATATTCCAGAAGTATTAGGCAATCTTACCAACATGGCTGACCTAAACTTATACAAAAACCTTTTAGAGGGTACTATTCCTGTAAGTCTGTCCCAGTTAAACAATTTGACTTCACTCAGCTTTAGCTCAAATAAACTTAATGGTAATATCCCTATTTTTTCTAAGGACAATATTCAAGTTTTATCATTTACGAACAACAATTTCATATTTGAAGATTTGTTCAATACGCTGGGCAATCAGGCCAATGCAATTTACTATCCTCAACTAAATATAGATGAACCTGCAACCATTGACACGGAAACAGGGGATGTCTTTACCATTTCGGTTACCGCCACAACAGATTCCAATAATAATTACCAATGGCGTAAAGATGGAGAAGATATTGATGGTGCTACCAGTTCCACATTTACCATAACAAGCGTTTCCTCTGCAGACATAGGATCTTATGATTGTTTAATTTCAAATTCCGCTTTACCGGAACTAATATTAAATAAAAACCCTATTCTACTAACGGTAGACGGAGCCAGCATTATAGATACCGACAATGATGGTATTGCAGATAGCAACGACGAATGTCCTAATACGCCCCCTGGAGAATCAGTGAATTTTACAGGTTGTTCTTCCAGTCAGTTAGATGATGATAATGATGGCGTGACCAATAATCTTGATGTATGTAGAAATACTCCGGTAGGTGAACCAGTTGATGAAAAAGGATGTATAATTATTCCTCCTAACCAAACCAACTATCTGCAAAATTTTAGTTTTGAAAACTGGTCGGGAACTCCAAATGCTCCTGACAATTGGTCAATAGTGAATGCTACATCTTTTTCCCAAGCCAATTTCTATCATGCAACGGAAGGTCGTTATGCATTACGACTAGATCTAAGCACAAGTATATCTGAAAGAACCGAGTTAAGCACTAGAAATGTAAGCAAGGTCTCATTACAGAAAAACAAGGCACATACGTTCGCTTTTGATTATAAAGTTTATGTAGGTACAGGTGAATCTATAACGGCCACACTTTGGATATTAAAGGATAACGGAAATTATGCAACACAATATATTTCAGAATCGCTCTCATTAAATACAGATGGAGAATGGCATACCTATTTGTACGACTTTACTACGGATACCGAAGATGAGGACTATGTTTTTGAATTAGAATTCAGAGCCACATCTGCCCCACAAAGTATAATTGTAGTAGACTATATGCGCGTACTTGGTGAAACTCCACCAGACGAAGATAATGATGGGGTTACAGATGCCATTGACCAATGTCCAAACACATCTCCCAACGCATTGGCCGTAGATGATAATGGCTGCGAAGTTGCAATAGACAATTCCAATATAATAGAAGACCCCAGCTTTGAAGATTGGTCAATTGGCGGAGGTAGTAATTTGGCTAAATGGGGAATTAATTTGATACCTGCAAGTTCATGGAACAAAAATGAAGATATAAGTGATAATTTAGAATATAGTCTAGAATTGACGACGGGCGATAACGGATCTAACGCTTCTTCAATTTTCCAAAACGATATTCAATTATACAAAGGTGTAGAATATGAAATATCAATTGATTATAAAGTAATACAGGGCAGCTTCAATATATTACAATTTGAATTATCCCGAGGCATATTTGCCGAAAGTGTGCATAAAGTAACCACAGATCCTTTTGATGACGGATGGCGAACATTCAAAGTATATTATACCGCAGAATCAAATGAAATCGTAGATTTAAATATTAGGGCGGTATCCGATCAACCACAAGATCACATCTTATTGGATAATATGGTACTTAGAGCAAACATTGCCAGTACCGATGATGACAATGATGGCGTTGAGAATACAATTGACCAATGTCCAAATACACCAGCCGGGGAAACCGTTAATTCCAACGGGTGTTCACAAAGTCAATTGGATGATGACAACGATGGCGTATTTAACGATAATGATACTTGTCCAAACACCCCACAGGGTTCTTTTGTAGATAATAACGGTTGCCCAGTAACGCAAACAGATACAGATGAAGATGAAGACGGGGTATTTGATGCGGATGATGTATGCCCAAATACACCTGCAGGAGAAACGGTCAATAGTAACGGATGTGCACAGAGCCAATTGGACGATGATAACGATGGTGTAAACAACGCTGTTGATCAATGCCCCAATACACCAATGAACGCCACTGTAAATTCAGTTGGGTGCACGTCAAGTGAAAGTTCATTACCCAATATTCCCAATAATGGTATACAAATAAAGGTTACCAGTACAAGTTGTCCCAATACCGCTAATGGAGAAATAACGGTTAACTTTAGTCAGGACTATAATTATACCGTAAAGTTCATTGGAGATTCGTTGAACACGACATACACTAACTTTGACAGCAGTGAAGATTTAATACAGTCAGACCTAACGGCCGGCATATATTCAGTATGCGTAAGTATACCGGAATATCCAGCTTTTGAACAATGTTTTTCGGTGACCGTAGGTGTGCCGGAAGATTTTACAACAGGAAAAACCGTGATAGATTATCATGCACAGAAAGCAAGGATTATCGTATCAGGGAGCAAAAATTATGAAGTTTTGGTCAATAATAAATTGTATACCTACCAATTTAACGACTTATCCAACCAAGAGCTTTCATTTCCGTTGGATAAGGGAATTAACCACATTTCAATAGAAACCGATAAAATTTGCCAAGGTACGTTTAGTGAGCACCTCATCATAAACAAGGCAATACTATCCCCTAATCCTGTTGCAGAAACATTAAGAGTAGAAGGTCTTGACACGATGAACAACGCTCAAGTTTTAATTGCCAATCTAAACGGAGTAACCGCCGTGCATACAACTAGCGTTATAAGCAATGGAATATTTTCAATGGATATATCTAACCTTGACCCAGGTGTTTATATGTTGACCATTTTAGAGAATGAAAAAGAAATCAACTTAAAATTTGTAAAAAAATGAAAATAGCTATACAATTAATTCTAGCAATGGCCATATTGGTTTCTTGTGGTGGCAAGGATTCTAACAGTCCTACCCCACCAAAAGAAGAAGCGGAAAAAGAATTAGGTGCTTTTGCATTAACCTTCCCAGACAATAATCTTATCTGTACGGAAGGTGAGGAAAATGCAGAAGGAGGCATAGATATTGAGTTCCTTTGGACCGCATCTGCCAACGCAACCTCTTATGACCTAGAATTAATAAACCAAGAAACGAATACTACGGATACTAGAACGGTAAACGGAACATCAGTAGTAATAAGTTTACCTAAAGGCACCCAATTTACTTGGCAGATAACTGCCAAATTAAATTCAAAAACCTTAAAAAGCGATTCTTGGAACTTTTATTCACAAGGTACGGTGACCGAAAGCTACGCTCCATTTCCGGCAGTCATAGAGGTAGAGGACCAAGGAAATTCAACAGTGGCCATTTCTTGGATTGCCGAAGATCTAGATGATGACCTTACCAGTTATGACGTATCTATAGGAACAACACAAAACCAAGAAGTCCTGCTAGAGGATACAACATTGACAACAACGAATTTCACCTATACAAACGGCGAAGTTTATATTGCAAAAGTTATCTCAAAAGATAGTAACGGTAATACGTCAACCAATGAATTGACATTTAGCTTTTAATAAGCAATGTTAAATATTTCTCAATACTAGACGAAACCAACTTTTAAAAACGTTAAAATATAGCGTACCCGTCAAATTGGGTGCGCTATTTTAATGAAACACTATATCATCTTCATATACTTAACCGTTCTATTCTGCCTTAATACGCAGGCACAAAATAGTAGGGATGATGTG
This sequence comes from Maribacter confluentis, assembly GCF_030505015.1. Taxonomy (NCBI): domain Bacteria; kingdom Pseudomonadati; phylum Bacteroidota; class Flavobacteriia; order Flavobacteriales; family Flavobacteriaceae; genus Maribacter; species Maribacter confluentis. The sequence goes on along the minus strand of NZ_JAUKUC010000001.1, from coordinate 2,849,008 downwards.
AAGATTTTCCCGAATCCGGCTACCAATGTGGTCAATGTCATAGGGCTTGTAAATACCCCTACTGCACATATTAGTATAACAGATGTTTATGGAAATCAAGTTATTTCTCACCAATGGAGAGTTAAAAACAATGCATTGAACATACCCATATTCAATCTTGAAAATGGAATTTACCTAATCATTATCCGATCGGATCAACAAACCATTCAGCGTAAATTTTACAAACAATAATGTAGCCTTACTGAAACACGAAATTATAGGTCAATGAAAATAATGGGCTATTTAAAATGGAAAGTTCATAGGAACCTAAAGGACTACCAAGAAACACATCCGTATCTACACCATCTTGTCGTTGCGCATAGTAGTTATTGAACGGATTTCTTCTGCTATACACGTTGTAAATGGTAAACGTCCAATCGCCAACCCATCTTTTGTTCAACTTTTTACTATATTTAACATTCCAAGAAAAATCCAATCTATGGTAAGGTCTTAGACGTGCATTGTTGCGTTCAATAAAAATGGGTACATCCAAATTTTCCAATTTAAAAACACTGTTGGCAACGGTATAGGGCCTTCCGGTCTGTCCGGTAAAATTAAAACTCCAAGTGTTGTATCTATCCCCCTCAAAGTTAACCGTTGAATTGATGACATGGGGCCTATCAAAATCCGAAACGAACCAATTATTATTGTTGATCCTATCTCCAAGTTTTTCATTATTGGACCTTAATAAACTTTTTGACCACGTATAATTAAACCAACCGTTAACCTTTCCTGTAGATTTTTTAATACTGAACTCTACCCCATACGCTTTTCCTTCTCCCTGTATAATATCACGTTCAAGAAATTCTTCTAAAAAGAAATCCGCTCCAGGTTTAAAGGTCAAATTATTTTCAGATGACCGGTAATAGCCTTCTAAACCAAGTTCTATTTCATTATTTGAGATGTTCTTATAAATACCAAGACCATAGGTATCACTCAATTGCGGTAGAATATTAGGGTCGGAGGTTTTCCATCTAGAAGTAGGTAAAGGCGTTGTACTATTGTACACATTTTGAAGATATTGCTTGGAGCGTGCATAACTAGCCTTGATAGATGTTGATTGGTTCAATTTTATATTGGCACCCAATCTTGGTTCCAAACCGTTGTACGTCTTTACGCCAGCACCTTTTTCAAACTCGTTGACCGCAAGCAACAATCCCGTATTATCATCCAGAACAGCCTGTCTGTAAGGACCTACCAACACATAATGACTAAAACGCAACCCGGCAGAGATTGCTACGGCATCTGTAGGATTATAGTTCATATTGGCATAGGTTGCAAACTCATAACTGTTTTCCTTGGCCAATATAACCGGGTCTACACTATTACCGTTACCGGGACTTAGTTCCCCCGGACTAATTTCATATTTATTGGCTTGGATACCTAAATAGTACGAAGCATCTTGGTTGATTTCCTTTGAAAATTCAGAAGCCAAACTTTGATACACAATCTGAGAAGAGAACTCGATGTTGTTGGGATTATCAACTTCCGGAAAAATGGTTTTGGGCGCATAATTGCTCATGACCAAATAGGTTCTAAGATTACTTTTTTCATTAAAGGAATGCCTCCAGTTCAATGTGCCGTTCAATGTCCTAAAATCATATTGATTGTTCTTGGCGTTGATATTTTGAATTTTAGTGATCAAATCCAACTGATAATAATCTTTGCTATAAAAACCTGTAAATGTAATCTGGTCATTATTGGTTGGTAGATATAATAATTTTAAGGTACTGTCATAGAAATTTGCCTTGGTATTTTTTAAACGTTCAGAAAAGAGGGGCAGTAGAAAATCCGTAAGTCCGGCCCTACCCCCAATGGCAATCATGAGTTTATCCTTTATTAATGGAGTTTCTATATTTAACCTGCTTGAAACAATACCTATACCCCCGCTTAATTTAAATTTATCCACATACGGATTCTTTACTTTTATATCCAATACAGATGTTATTCTACCACCATAGCGCGCAGGAATATTGGCCCTATATAAATCTACACTAGAAATTACATCTGGTGTAAAAACAGAAAAAAGTCCAAATAAATGAGTTGGATTAAAAACAGGGGCATTATCATACAATAACAGATTTTGGTCCAAGGCTCCTCCCCTAACGGACAGTCCATTACTTATTTCCCCTGCGTTGTTTACCCCGGCCAAAAGGGTCATACTTCTGAGTACATCTGCCTCGCCCAGACCAGAAGGCATTTTTTTAAGCTCCTGTGTTTGCAATTGCAGGGCTCCCATTTGTGGAAGTTCCAAGTTATCATTGATTCTTTTTGCACGCACAATTACCTCGGACAGTTGTTCCTCTTCCTCTTCAAGATACAGCTTTATCGTATTATTGGAATTTAGGTCAACAATGGTACGTCTACTTTTAAAACCAATGTAGTTTACGGTAAGCTCATAGGTATTGGCTTTAAGCCGTATGGTAAAAAGACCATTATTATTGGTAATACCACCACAAGCGCAGGGTTGTATGGTTATCTCCGCACTTTCTAAAGGCTGGTTAGTGGACTTTTCATAAACCTCTACCCCTAACAAAAATTCTTGGGCGGAAAGTGTACCAGAAAAAAATACGGTCATAATAAATGCTAAAAACATAATGATATGGGTATGCTTACCATATACCGTTTTGTGATTTAATTTGTCCATGCTGCAGGTTTTATTGCGGTTCTAAATCGTTCTTCGTTACAAGCAGCCTGTGTAGTCGCCGGTGGAGGATATGGAGATTGAAATGTGGGCTCAATACTCAAGGTTCTCTGAGGATCTAACTCCTTTTCAGGAATATCTCCACGTTCAATAAAAATATCTGCTGATGTCGTTGCCGCAGCGGTAAACCTTCCAAACACAAAATCATCCGTATCATTGGGGTTGTACATATTACCGATCAGAGCTGCCGGTGGCGGTGCATTAAAACCACTATTATTATCGACCAAATCCTTTAATACCTTATAATACTCATAGGCATCTGGGGTCAACGACAACTGCTGGATTTCTACTAAAATATTGTTTTTTGTATATAAGGGAATTTTTGCAACCTCCAAATCTGTGGTCGTTTTACCATTGGAAAATTTATCGTCAAAAATAGAAATGCTCTCCGGCAGACGTATAAGCCAACATTCTTGATCACACAAATAGTTAAAATAATCTGGGGTGGCAACATCGGTTTGCTGACAGGTTTCATTTCTGTAAATACCGTCAAAACAAGTTTGGCAAACCACCAGTTTTTCAAAAGATTTAAATGTCCAATAGTAATAATTCTCATTTTCAATTGGATCGTTGAACGTCAATGAAATTGTATGGCCGGGCTCAAAAGAATTTGTACCATCATTAAATTGTAGTTCAGGGTCATAAGTAGCCTTTATATTAGTAATGGGCACGGGTTGTAGTATACGCTCCGGTTGGGAATGGTATTGGGTACCGTCCAACAAAGTTACCTGTAATTGCCATTGCTCACCAATATTGGCCTTAAATTCTACAGATGGCACATAGGCCCCTTCCACTTCGGTCAAATTGACCACTTCGCCAGAAACGGAATTTATGAATGAAACGCTAGCACCTTTTTCAAACTTCGTCTTATTTATTCCAAATTCAATGGTAGATTTATTGATTATCACAAAAGAGCCCCCTTTAACCGTGGTGGCAATACCTTCTATAAACACCAGTCCTTCTTTAAACTCAAATTCAGGTTCAACCGGGTCAATACAATTGAACAGTAATACTGACAAAACGAGTAGAAAGATTTTTTTGGCCATGACTTTATTCAAATTATCATAAGTGTAATGAATACGCTTAAAGATAAACCGAATAATAACAACTTGTTACAAAAAAGAAAGGCCTTCACAAATTAATGCAAAGACCTGTATTTTCTGACAAAAAAATAGTAATTACTGTCGTACAAAAATTAGCTCACCACTATCTGTAAAATTAGGGATATCAAGATCTGTAGCATCTACGGTCATGACATCACCACTAATTGAAACATCTATCATTAAAACTTCTCCATTACTATCCGTAGTAGTTACAACTCCGTTTTCAAAAGAATAGGTTGTAGATTCCTCATCATATTGCGTAGGACAGGGTACATCAAAACTAGATGATGTAAAGTCTAACTCCACATAACTGGCTGCGTTTCTTGCAGATGCCGTTAAATCTTCATTGAATTTTAATGTCACTACATAACACTCCTTATCTGTTAAAAGGTCCAAAATACCTTTTGCCAATTTAGCATCATCACTTGCGGTATTATTGTCTATCCTAAGTTCCGTTGCGTTCCAAGTTCCTACTAAAGTATTAAGCGATAATTCCTCTTCTACAGCTTTATCGTTTTTATCTGAGCTGCATGAGATGAACACCAAGGCACATCCTAGTAGCATTAAAAAATTCCTGTACATAATTATTAGGTTTGGTTAACAGTCTCTTAGAACGAAATTATAGACTTATTATTTCATCACAAAAATTAACTGAACCTAATTAAAATTTAAAGGATGAAACGGTAAGTAGCTTTTATCAAAAAAGTGTTGTCCTTTTTTTCTCCAAAAATTTGACCATCCAAATTACTTCCTAAAGTATCATAAGGGTTTGCCAAACCTGCAACACCTTGGGACCAGACCAGAAAAATTTCGCTACCAGGTACATATTCCCATCTAACCACCAGATTGGACCTAAATTGTACAAAAGAAAAATCTGGATTCGCAATTTCATAATCTACCGTTCCGTCCAAATTTTCATCTATACTATAAGAATTACCCGTTTCTGTACTAGTAAGTTGGTCTTGATTAAATAAGGTGACCCGTTCATTAATATTTTTTGCCAATGAATTGGCTACATAATTGAAATCTGTATATATACCTCTGGATATAAAGGGTTGTCCGTAATACTGAATTGATAAGTTTGGGTTAATACTATAATTAAACCGGATGGAGGTACTAAATGTTCGCTGGTCAATATTTCCAGTAATATATCTGGGCAGACCATTGATACTGGTCTCCGTTACATATTGGGTCCTGTTTGGATTTTCCTCATACTCCGAAGATACGGAGAGGCTAAAGGCATCAAAAGGTTGATAGTAAAAACGAAGCACATACCGTTCTAGAGAAAAATTATTTTGTGCAGCTTGACTGTTGACATAACCCAACGTAAAATTGAACTTTTTTCTGTTATCCGAACCAAAGAACAAATAGGCAAAATTCTCTTCTGACCATCTCCACCTTGGGCCGCCCCTTAAAACGGTGTTGGAAAAAATTCTAGGTTTATGGGCCGCCCCTATTTCTGTCCACCAATTGTTCTTATAATTGATGAACCCTTGCATCTCATATTGAATTCTATTGTAATTACCCTCAAAATCATAAGTGGTATATTGCTCAAGACCTATTTGCGCCCTTCTATAAAAATTGGTGGGCTTAAGGAACAACTTTCTAATTTGGGCCGTTTGTTTAATTTCATCTGCCTGTCTTAAAAAACCTATATCATTCAGTTCCAATTCTGGCGATCGCCATACCAAACCACCATTATAACGCCAACTTCCTCCCCCGGTTTTGCCAATTTCCAGTTTACCCCCCGTCCCCGTTAAAGACGTCCTGTTGGAATCAACATTTACATGGCTTGCATCAACACGCTGAAATAAATGTGTAATGCTACGTTGAGTATTCGCAATTGCGGTTTCACTGCCCACTACATGACTCCCAACAAAATTACCTTCCAAATAATAATTTCTATTTTTCCAGCTATGCCTAAAATCCAACCCACCAGTGTACGCAGCCTTGCGCAAAAATTCCAGTTCAGAGGTCAGGTTTCTATTTGTAGCGGTAAATATGCCTCCCACAAAAGAGTTTCTTTCATTAAAATCCTTTTGCACCCTAGCCACCAAATAGTTGGTCAATGGCTCTACTAGTTCTGAGCGTATTTCCCCGTCAAAACTACCGACCTCCGCAAACATTTTACCGGTAACACTTTCCATTAATCCCAAGGACCAACCATCTTTTGTTTTACCGGAAAACTTGGCTGCGCCCAGAATAGTGGAATTAATGGGCAGGTCAACATACTCGCCGGCTACAGCGTTCACAGATTTCTGAGGACTTCTACCTATTCGTCTACTATAGAACACGTTGTCATTACCATCGGCAAATTCATAATCGAATATATTTTTATTCTCTATGAAAAAAGGACGCCGTTCTTCAAAGAATATCTGAAACCCATCCAATGCAATTGCACCTGGGTCGGCATCTACTTGGCCAAAATCCGGATTTACGGTTAAATCTAACGTAAGGTCATTGGTAATACCAATTTTGGCATCCAAACCTGCATTTAAAACATAATCATGCCCATCTTTAAACGGATTGCCCTCTTGTTTGGGATAGCTATCATATTGATTTACCAAAAAGGGCTGAATTTCTAGTTGTTTTTGTGGTTGTATGTTTTTTAACCCTTTTAGGATCCCAAATTCGCTGACCCATCCAGGAGACTCCAATGGTATGGATTGCCAAATTGAACGCTCCTCGTCCCGGAACAATCTTCTATGTAATTGCAATCCCCAAACCTGTTCTTTTGCAGTACCAAATTTTAATTGACTAAAGGGAATTTTCATTTCTGCGGTCCAGCCAATTTCACCTATCTGGGTCGCGGTATACCAAATAGGGTTCCAGCTAGCATCCCAATTATCCCCGTTCTGTGATATGAACTCATCACCCTTTACACCAGCCGCAGAAACATTGAACGAAAAGCCGGTTCGCTTATCATGGTAACTATCAATGTTTATCTCTATCCAATCTCCGGAGAAATTATCCCTTCTGGCAAGTCGCTTTTCAATATTTGATGGCACACTGTCTAAACATTTAAAGGCTACATACAAATATTTTGCATCGTAGGTAATCTTAAATTGTGTAAGTTGACGTGGCCGTTGGCCGTTGTTGGGCTCATATACCGTAAAATTGCCGTCCCACGGAACATGTTCCCAACCTGTATCCGATAAAACACCATCTATGGCAATATGTTCATTGATCGGTAATGGGGCCGTAGTATACTCCCTTATCACCCTAACACTATCCTTTTGACTAAATGCAATTGAAAAGATGCACAAAAATACAAAATTAGCAAGAACTTTGAAATTCATTAAATGGTTGGTCTTTGATTGATGTATATAAGTGACGATAAAATTGAAATACTGTTACAGTAGATCATTAAAATTGACCAAGTTTAACAGTATGTATCCTGAAAGAAGTTGAAAATGAAATAAAAAAGAAAAAATATAGAAACAAGTATTTGCAATTCAAGTTAATAGTTGTAGATTTGCAGCCCGTTTGACGGGATTGATTATAATAATAGTTAAAAATAGCAGTAGTGGATACATTAAGTTATAAGACCGTTTCGGCCAACAGAACAACTGTAAACAAAGAGTGGTTATTGGTAGATGCCGAAGGAGAAACATTAGGGCGTGTTGCTTCTAAAGTTGCCTATTTGTTGAGAGGAAAGCATAAGCCAAGTTTTACTCCGCACGTAGATTGTGGTGATAATGTTGTAATTATCAATGCAGAGAAAATTGCTCTTTCAGGAAACAAGTGGTCCAGCAAGGTTTACTTAAGATATACAGGTTACCCAGGTGGTCAACGTACCACATCGGTTAAACAACTTTTGGAAAAAAATCCAGAAGGTATTCTTGAAAAAGCTATAAAAGGTATGTTGCCCAAGAACAGATTAGGTGCCGACCTTTTTAGAAACCTAAAGGTTTATGCAGGTACGGAGCATGGTCAAGAAGCTCAAAAGCCTACTGTTGTTAATTTAAAAGATATTAAATAAGATGGAAGTAATTCATAAAATTGGTCGTAGAAAGACCGCTGTAGCGAGAGTTTATCTTTCTGATGGAAATGGCGACATTACCATTAACAATAAAGATTTAAGTGTATACTTCCCAACTGCTACATTACAGTACAAGGTAAAGCAACCATTTACATTAACAGAAAGTTTGGATACTTACGATGTTAAGGTCAATGTTTACGGTGGTGGTATTACTGGTCAGGCAGAAGCTATCCGTCTAGCACTTTCAAGAGCAATGTGTGAAATAGATGCCGAAAACAGAAGCATTTTGAAGCCGGAAGGTTTGTTGACGAGAGACCCAAGAATGGTTGAACGTAAGAAATTCGGTCAGAAGAAAGCACGTAAGAAATTCCAATTCTCGAAACGTTAATTCGAGACTCAAGAGTACAGGGCACCCTTTTTGGGTGCCTATTTTATATTTTATTTCATACTGGATATTCCAGAATATTAACAAGTTCATTGAAAGTCCGTTTAGGACAATTAAAAATCCTCTAGCCCAATTTGTGGTTAAAGGTAAATTAGTTTAGCATCTAAATGGTGAAGGCTTTTGCAATTTGCGGATACCACTTTACCATTGCTAATTCATAAGAACGTAAACTAAATTTAAAAATGGCGAGAGTCGAAGTAAAACAATTATTAGAAGCGGGTGTGCATTTTGGCCACCTAACCAGAAAGTGGAATCCAAACATGGCTCCTTACATCTACATGGAGCGTAACGGTATTCACGTAATCAATCTTTACAAAACAGTTGCAAAATTAGATGAGACCAATGAGGCTCTTAGCAAAATTGCAGCATCTGGAAGAAAAATTCTTTTTGTAGCTACCAAAAAACAAGCAAAGGATATTGTTGCAGAAAAAGCGGCCAACGTAAACATGCCATACATTACTGAAAGATGGCCAGGTGGTATGTTGACCAATTTTGTTACTATTCGTAAAGCCGTTAAAAAAATGGCTTCTATCGATAGAATGAAAAAAGATGGTACGTTCCTTACACTATCCAAAAAGGAAAGATTACAGGTAGATCGTTTACGCGCTAAATTGGAAAAGAACTTAGGTTCCATATCAGAAATGACGCGTTTACCTGGTGCACTTTTCATTGTTGATACCATGAGAGAGCATATTGCCGTTAAGGAAGCGCAAAAATTGAACATTCCTATCTTCGCCATGGTAGATACCAACTGTGACCCTAGAGATGTTGATTATTTGATCCCTTCCAATGACGATGCTTCAAAATCTATTGACATCATCATGACAGAGGTTACCAACGCTATTGCAGAAGGTCTTGCAGCACGTAAGTCCGAAAAAGCAGAAGCCGCCGAAGGAAAATCAGAAAGCAAAAAAGAGAAAGCACCTAAGAAGAAAGAAGCTGTAGATACTCCTGAACCTACTCCTGCAAAAGTTGATACAAAACCAGCTCCTGTTGTAGCTAAGGTACCTAATGTTGAGGTAGACGTAGAAGCTACCCAAGAAGCAGTTGCCAAAGATGCAAAAACTGAAGCTGATGACTTAACCAAGGTTGAAGGAATTGGCCCTAAAGCTGCAGAAGCCCTAGTTGCTGCAGGTATAGCCACCTTTGCCGACCTTTCTAAAGGTAATGCCGATAAGATTAAGGAAATCTTGACCGAGGCTAGCTCTAGAATGGCTCATTTAGATCCTACATCATGGCCAAAGCAAGCTAAAATGGCTGCCGAAGGGAAATGGGACGAGCTTAAGGAGTGGCAGGACAACACCAAAGGTGGTGTAGAATAACATTTTCTTTTTTGATATAAATAAATTTAAGAATAGCCCATTAAAACGGGTACACTAAAAGTTAAAAAAATGGCAAAGATTACAGCTGCAGAAGTTAATAGATTAAGAAAAACTACTGGTGCAGGAATGATGGATTGCAAAAAGGCATTGGTTGAAGCCGATGGCGATTTTGAAAGTGCAATTGAAATTCTTCGTAAAAAAGGTCAAAAAGTAGCAGCTAAAAGAGCTGACAGGGATTCTTCTGAAGGTGCAGCGATCGCTAAAGTGAACGATGATAACACAAGTGGTGTTATTATTTCCCTTAACTGTGAGACCGATTTCGTTGCTAAAAACGAAACTTTTGTAACATTGGCTACTGAATTGGCAGAATTGGCAATCAACTTTGATTCTAAAGAAGCGTTCTTGGCCGCTGATTACAAAGGCATGACCGTTCAAGAAAAACTAACTGAGCAAACTGGTGTTATTGGTGAAAAAATAGAGATAGGTGGTTTTGAAACCTTAAGCGCTCCTTTTGTTGGTTCTTATATACATGCAGGAAATAAAATTGCAGTTTTAACAGGTCTATCTGCAGCCGTTACAGGTGCTGAAGAAGTTGCAAAGGATGTTTCTATGCAAGCAGCAGCAATGAACCCTGTAGCATTAAACGAAAATGGTGTTGACCAAACGGTTATTGACAAGGAAATTGAAATTGCAAAAGATCAATTACGTCAAGAAGGAAAGCCAGAAGCAATGCTTGATAACATTGCCAAAGGAAAAATAAAAAGGTTCTTTAAGGACAACACCTTGGTAAACCAAGATTTTATTAAAGACAGCAAGCAAAGCGTTGCCCAATACGTTAAATCTGTTGACGCCAATTTAGAGGTGGTAGGATTTAAAAGAGTTGCATTGGGATAACTACAATTTAACTAACTCAATAAAAAACCGTCTTACTTTAAAAAGTAGACGGTTTTTTTATGCACTATCATTAGAATGTTTACTACCTACGTCTTATTCATTTATTCCCTTTAGCCAAGCATTTCTTAGTGCAATTTTTTCTGGTCCGGCATTATCTTGAGAAACTACTTTCTTAACCATTTTATAGGGAGTACCTACCATACCCTCTACAGGGACCATCTCACCTTCCCTATCCACAACTATTCTTATAGGACGTTCGGCAGACCAACTAAAACTGTCCTGTATAATTGGACGCAATGCTTCTACGGATACTTCCTGGTCATCTATTGTCTTTAAAATATCGCCACCTTGTAATTTCAAGTCGTTAAAAAAAGAATTAAGTTGAATGCCCTCCCTTATAAATACCACACTATCATTTTGTACATCCACATCTATATATGGGACCTGACCGTCAAAAAAATAACTTGTTTGCTGTTGCTCGTCCATAATGTCAAGACCTACCTTGTTTAAAAATTCAGTATAATCTATAGGGGTAGAACCAATGACATGGGTATTTAAAAACACACCAACCTCAGGATAGGTCATTGCAATAATTTCCCTGAACAAATCATCATCATTAAAAGGCTTGTCAACCCCATATTTCTTAGAAAGTTCCTTCATTAACCATAATACACCTTTTTCACCCTTACTTTTTTCACGTAACAATAGGTCTAGGCACATATTGATCAAGGCACCTTTCTCATATACATTGGCATAGTTAGCCTCGTAGGGTTCGTTTAATATATTCCTACTCATGACCGTAAAGGACATTTCATCATCATAAAACTTGGAATTGTCTATTTTAGCTAACATTCTATCATAAAACTCATCTTCATTTATCAATCCTTGCTGAATTTGAAATAGATTGGCAAAATATTCGGTTGTTCCCTCATACATCCATAAATGCTGTGACATTTTAGGTGCATTAAAATCAAAGAATTGAATCTCTTTAGAATGTACGCTCAATGGAGTTACAATATGAAAAAATTCATGGGAGACAACATCTACCATAGCTTGCTCCAACCTATCTTTTGGCATAGCTTCAGGCAAGACCACAACTGTAGAAGTATGATGTTCCAATGCTCCAAAACCATGGGCATCCGGTACATTGATATCGGACAAATACAACAGAATATTATACTCCTTGGTTGCATCCACATCACCTAAAAATTTCTTTTGTGCCCCCATCATGGCAACCATTCTATCCCTTAAATCTGCTGCTTTATATACTCCATTAGGCGAGTATAGGCTTAAAGTTACCTTAATACCATTTATTTCAAAACTTTCGGTGTTAGGCTTAGCGTACATAATCGGATTGTCTATCACCTCAAAATACCTACTAGCTATAAATGTATCCAAAGACATATCAGATTTATTATCCAGAGCTATTGGCAATGATGTTGTAGCAGACAAACCGGTAGGCTTTTGGATTAAAATATGATATGGTTTCTCTTTAAAACCATCAAAATAACCAACAAAACCATGTAGATTTAGAACATAATTTTTACCCACTGCTATATTGGTACCTGCAGGGGAAAATACAGCATCTTCCACATCATTTTCAGAATCATACGTGTCATTTACCCAATACTGTATTTTATCTAACCTAGTTCCATTGGCAATACCCCATGAATTGTCATCTAGTTGCTCTACAACCAATGTTTTCCCATCATAATCCAAGGCTTCCAAATCCGTAATATACTGACCATAATTATCCGTACTATATGTTCCGGGAACAGTTTTGGGCATTTTAAAAACAACATCCGGCAGTGTAAATTTATCCGGATCCAAAATCACTTTAACTCGGTCATCTACTACATTGACCAAGTCTATGGCCGTAATTATTGAATTGGGGTTGTTAGATACCGCTCCCTTACCAGCACCACATGCATTAAGCAACAGGGCCATAAGCCCAATTAAAATTATTTTTTTCATAGTAATCTATTGTTAGATAAGCTTTTATTTAAACGACGCTAAAGATAGAAATAATGGTGAACACCCAACATCACTAATTATTGACCTTGTTGTATAAATTATTGACCGCACCCAATAAATATTTTCATTATTTTTGATGTCAAATAAAAATTTAAAATGCACTACAAAAGAATTCTTCTAAAGTTAAGCGGCGAAGCCTTAATGGGTGAAAAACAATATGGCATAGACGCTAACCGTCTTAACGAATATGCGGAAGAAATCAAACAAGTGGTAGACAAAGGTATTGAGGTAGCCATTGTGATTGGTGGCGGTAATATTTTTAGGGGCCTTACCGGGGCAGCTACCGGAATGGACCGTGTACAGGGAGACCATATGGGAATGCTGGCTACAGTTATTAACGGACTTGCCCTACAAAGTGCATTGGAAATGTGTGGTGTACAGACTAGGTTACAGTCTGCCATAAAAATTAATGAGGTTGCCGAGCCTTTTATTAGAAGAAGGGCAATGAGACATTTGGAAAAAGGCAGGGTTGTTATATTTGGTGGTGGAACCGGAAACCCGTACTTTACTACAGATTCCGCTGCAGTATTAAGGGCCATTGAAATAGAGGCCGATGTGATTCTTAAGGGGACTCGCGTAGATGGTATCTATACCGCAGATCCTGAAAAAGATAAGAATGCAACAAAATTCGATTCTATTTCCTTTCAAGATGTCTTGACCAAGGGGTTAAAGGTAATGGACACCACTGCCTTTACCTTAAGCCAAGAAAATGAACTGCCTATTGTAGTATTTGATATGAACAAAAAAGGAAACTTATTAAAAATAGTTGACGGACAGACCATTGGCACTACCGTAAACATTTAATTTTTGGTATAGTTTATGTTTAGCGAAAGTAATATTTTTATTTTATGAACGAAGAAGTACAATTTGTTTTAGACGCAACAAAAGAAAGTATGGCTGCCGCTATAGCGCATCTTGAACGTGAATTTTTAAAAATTCGTGCAGGTAAGGCCAGTCCGGCAATGTTATCCTCCGTTTTGGTGGATTACTATGGATCACAGACACCTTTGGCCCAGGTTGCCAATATCAATACACCGGATGGCCGTACAATATCAGTCCAACCATGGGAGAAGGGAATGCTACAAGAAATTGAAAAAGCAATCATGAATTCCAATTTAGGGTTTAATCCTATGAACAATGGCGATATGATCATAATTAATGTACCGCCATTAACGGAAGAACGCAGAATTCAATTAACAAAACAAGCCAAAGCAGAAGCGGAACATGCTAAAGTGGGGGTGCGTAGTGCAAGACAAGATGCCAATAAGGAGATAAAGGATTTGGATATTTCAGAAGATTTTCAGAAAAATGCCACAGCAGACGTTCAAGACCTAACCGATGCTTTTACAAAAAAGATAGATGATTTCTTACTTAAAAAAGAAGCAGAGATCATGAAAGTTTAAAATTCTTATCACAATAAGATTACCAAAGCTACCTTCTTAAGGTAGCTTTCTTGTTTTGTAATAATTTTAAACTTTTCTGTTTAGGAACAAATGTACCTATTGGTTACCTTTGGCACCTGCAAAAACAGTTATGGTAGCTAAACTTACTAAAGGATTTTGGCCAAAAACGGCAAACATTATTCTTCGTAATAGGATTTTAATCTTATTGCTAATTACCGGATTTACAATTTTCATGGCCATGCAATGGCAACATATGCGATTCTCCAGTTCGCAGACCAATCTTTTACCAGATGACCATCCTGTAAATCAACAATACCAAGAATTTTTAAAGAAATTTGGGGAAGAAGGCAATGCGGTGGTTTTTGCCATACGTGATAGCGCCCTTTTTTCTGTGGAAAATTTCAATAGATGGAACAAACTGAGCAAACAATTGGGTGCGTTTCCGGAGGTTGAATTCGTGGTATCTACGGACAATCTCCAAGAACTCATTAAGGACAATGAGAAACAGGAGTTTAAAATGCGGCCATTAATTTCTGGAGAGTTGACTTCGCAAAAACAGATAGACAGTATTACCGATCATCTTTTTCAAAATCTACCATTTTACGAAAATCTAATTTTCAATAAGGAAAGTCGCACATTACGCACCATTGTATATCTAGACAAAGATATCGTCAATACCACGGTGAGGAAGGATTTCATTTTACAAGACTTGAATACGGTCGTCAAAAATTTTGAAAAAGAGACCGGCTTGGATGTTCATATATCGGGAATGCCGTATGTACGTACTATGAACTCACAAAACATCATTGATGAAATTGGAAAATTTATTTTAGCCGCCCTTGGGGTAACCTCACTGATATTTTTCTTCTTTTTTAGAAGTATTAGAGCTACGTTCATCTCTATGTGCGTGGTGATTATTGGGGTAATGTGGGCATTTGGACTTTTAGGCCTTTTACAGTATGAAATTACCGTTTTAACAGCACTTATTCCTCCATTGATTATTGTCATAGGAATTCCAAACTGTATATTTTTAATCAACAAATATCAACAAGAAGTAAAGAAACACGGTAATCAGGCATTGTCATTACAAAGGGTTATATCCAAAATTGGCAATGCAACGTTAATGACGAACATTACCACTGCATCCGGTTTTGCTACATTTATTATTACGGATAGCAAGCTTCTAAAAGAATTTGGCATTGTAGCATCGATCAATATTATCGGAATTTTTATACTATCCTTATTGATTATTCCAATTGTATACAGTTTTATGTCCCTTCCCAAGACAAAACATCTTAAGCATTTGAACAAAAAGTGGATAGATGCATTTGTAAGCTGGATGGAGCGTATAGTAAGACACAGAAGAATAACCGTCTATATTGTTTCCATAGCCCTTTTAGTACTTAGCATTATTGGAATATATCAAATTAAAATTTCTGGAAGTCCTATTGAAGACATGCCAAAAAATGCCGAATTCTTTCATGATATCCGTTTTTTTGAAAAAGAGTTTAAAGGTATAATGCCGGTAGAAATAGTAGTGGACACAAAAACTCCAAAGGGCGTCTTAAAACCGGTAACACTTAAGCGCATGAATCAATTAAGTGAGGTCATCGATGAAATTCCAGAACTCTCATCACCGGTTTCAGTCGTTAATTTGGTAAAATACTCCAAACAAGCATTTTATAACGGCATACCAAAATATTACCAACTTCCCACAAGTCAGGAAAATACCTTTATAATGGATGTAGCCCGAAAGTCAACGGACAATAGCGACCTTTTGGACACTTTTGTGGATAGTACCGGACAGACCGCAAGGATTACGACTTTTATGCGCGATGTTACTACAAGCAGAATGGAACAGATAGAAGAAAGACTGTTAGAGAACATCACCAAAATCTTTCCATCAGAGCGGTATAATGTATACATGACCGGTAGCGCTCTATTGTTTTTAAAAGGAACCAAGTATTTGGTAAAAAATTTAATTATGTCCCTTGCGCTCGCTATTGGACTAATTGCACTTTTTATGGCCTATTTGTTTCGCTCATTTAGAATGATCATTATTTCATTGATACCAAATTTATTGCCTTTGGTCATTACTGCAGGAATCATGGGGTTTGTAGGCGTTCCCATTAAACCCTCTACCATATTGGTTTTTAGCATAGCTTTTGGTATTTCTGTAGATGACACCATACATTTTCTGGCCAAGTACAGACAAGAACTGACCGCCAACAAGTGGCGAATTGAAAAATCTGTCTACAATGCCCTGAGGGAAACAGGTGTAAGTATGTTCTACACCTCAATTGTATTGTTCTTTGGCTTTTCGGTATTTGTAATTTCTAATTTTGGGGGTACGGTAGCATTGGGATCATTGGTCTCCGCAACCTTACTATTGGCAATGTTGGCCAATTTAATATTATTGCCTTCATTATTGTTATCCTTGGAAAAAAGTATTGCGAACAAACAGACCCTTAAAAAACCCCAAATAGACATTTTGCCCAAAGAGGAAAAATAATCTGCGGATAGATCAAGATAATACCTCCTTTTAAATGGGCTCATGACAATTTATTTTTTTACAAAATCATATCTTTGACGTTTTAATAACCAATTCATTCAGCATGCGTTCAGCAACAATAAAAGAACTTTTGTCCAGTAAGGATTTATTACAGGAAATCACCATAAAAGGATGGGTAAGAACCTTTAGAAGTAATAGGTTCATTGCTCTAAACGATGGGTCTACATTAAACACCATTCAATGTGTGGTAGATTTTGAAAAGTTCGATGAAGACGTATTGAAAAAAGTAAATACGGGAGCGGCTTTAAAAATTACCGGTACCTTGGTAGAAAGTCAAGGTAGGGGCCAGAGTGTTGAGATACAAGTAAGTAATTTAGAAGTGTTGGGTATAGCTGACCCAGAAGAATATCCCATTCAACCAAAAAAGCACTCCTTGGAATTTTTAAGGGAAAAAGCCCACTTAAGGATAAGGACCAATACATTTGCAGCCATTATGAGGGTAAGGTCTACCCTATCTTTTGCTATACATAACTATTTTAGGGAAAACGGTTTCAACTACTTTCATGCCCCTATTATTACAGGTTCCGATGCAGAAGGTGCCGGCGAAATGTTCAGGGTGACCACATTAGATGAAAAAAATCCTCCTTTGAACGAGGATGGCTCCGTAAATTATAAGGAAGACTTTTTTGGAAAAGAGACCAACTTGACCGTTTCAGGACAATTGGAAGCAGAAGCTTATGCCATGGCCCTAGGCAAGGTATATACTTTTGGACCAACGTTCAGGGCGGAAAATTCTAATACTTCCAGACATTTGGCAGAATTTTGGATGATAGAACCAGAAATGGCCTTTTTTGATTTGGATGCCAATATGGACCTAGCTGAAGATTTTATTAAAAATGTAATTACCTACACCCTTACGCATTGCCAAGAGGATTTGGAGTTTCTTGAAAAACGATTGTTTGACGAGGAAAAATCCAAGCCCCAAGCGCAGCGCAGTGACATGCCACTTATTGAAAAATTGAAATTTGTAGTTGATAATAACTTTAAGCGCGTAAGTTATACAGAAGCAATTGAAATTTTAAAAAATTGCAAGCCCAATAAAAAGAAACAGTTTAAATACCCAATTAAAGAATGGGGTACCGATCTCCAAAGTGAACATGAAAGGTTTTTAGTGGAAAAGCATTTTAAATGCCCTGTAATCCTATTTGATTACCCTGCTAAAATAAAAGCCTTTTATATGCGCTTGAACGAAGATGGCAAGACTGTTAGGGCCATGGATATTCTTTTTCCCGGTATTGGGGAAATAGTAGGTGGATCACAACGAGAAGAGCGGTTAGATATCCTTAAACAAAAAATCAAGGATTTGGGTATTGATGAAAAAGAACTTTGGTGGTATTTGGACCTGAGAAAATTTGGAACCGCGGAGCATAGTGGTTTTGGTCTTGGTTTTGAGCGCTTAGTACTTTTTGCAACAGGTATGGGAAATATCAGAGATGTAATTCCGTTCCCAAGAACACCCCAGAATGCAGAATTCTAAGTTGATTTCGTTACTTTTACATGTCTAGAAAAAAGTAATGCTAAAACAACACCTACAGTTTAAATTATCACAAAAGCTATCGCCTCAGCAGATACAGCTGATGAAGCTTATTCAATTACCTACACAGGCATTTGAACAACGTTTGATGCAAGAAATTGAGGAAAACCCGGCGTTAGAAACAGGCAAAGAAGAATCAGATCCGCTTAACGATGAGTTTGAGGATAATTACGACCAAGATTCCGATAGCGAAACCATTAACACGGAAGACATCAATATAGATGATTACCTGAGTGATGATGAAATACCGGATTATCGTACCAAAGCAAATAATTATAGTTCTGATGATGAGGAAAAAAGCGTTCCCTATGCCGCGGGTACATCCTTCAATCAACATTTATTGAACCAACTGAACACGGTTTATCTTAATGATGAAGAATGGACCATCGCAGAATTTCTTATTGGAAGTGTAGATGAAAGCGGTTATATAAGAAGACCTATTGCGGACATAATGGATGACCTGGCCTTTACACAAAACGTATATACGGACGAGGAGACCATAACTCGGATTTTGGGCATAGTTCAAGAGTTAGATCCACCTGGTGTAGGAGCCCGTTCTTTGGAAGAATGTTTGATCATTCAATTAGAGCGTAAAGAGGTTACCCCCAGCATTGAACTTGCAACGGCAATTTTAAAAAGGTCTTTTGAACATTTTACAAAAAAACATTATCAAAAATTAATTCAAAAACACAACATTAGCGAAGATGAGCTCAAGGAAGCCATAAGTGAAATTGAACGCCTAAATCCAAAACCAGGTGGCTCCTATTCGGGCAACAATAGAATCATAGAACATGTAGTTCCAGATTTTGCCATTAGAATAGTAGATGGTGAGCTAGAACTGACCTTAAATGGACGCAATGCACCAGAATTGCATGTATCCAAAGAGTATAGTAATATGCTTAAAGGGTACAAGGAGGCAAAGGATAAATCCAAATCACAAAAAGATACGGTAATGTTCATTAAGCAAAAATTAGATGCTGCCAAGTGGTTTATAGATGCTATACGTCAACGCCAACAAACTTTGTTCATTACCATGAACGCAATTATGCACTACCAAAGCGAATATTTTTTGACCGGGGACGAACGCAATTTGCGCCCTATGATCTTAAAAGATATTGCAGATGAAATAGGAATGGATGTTTCAACGGTTTCCAGGGTTGCCAATAGTAAATATGTAGATACGCCTTATGGCACTAAATTGATCAAGGAATATTTTTCCGAATCAATGAAAAACGAACAAGGTGAAGATGTATCTACCAAGGAAATCAAAAAAATACTGGAAATGGTTATACAGAACGAGACTAAGAAAAAACCATTGACAGATGATAAATTAGCGGCCATCCTAAAAGAGAAAGGTTACCCTATAGCTAGGAGAACGGTAGCAAAATATAGGGAACAGCTTAATATACCAGTGGCGCGAATGAGAAAGGAAATTTAATGAAAGTTTTCTCCAACCTTATTTCCTATATTTTACATCCATTATTCATACCCATAGGCGGTACAATAGCCTATTTCCTAATTACACCAAAATACACCCCTGTTGAAGTACAAAGTGCCAGTATTTTACCCATTTTCATCTTAACGGTCATAATCCCGATTGTCACCTTTCTAATTTTGAAGAATCTTGGCGTGGTTAATACCTTGTTTTTAGAAAATATAGCAGAACGAAAATACCCCTTGTACATTCACATTTCCATACTCCTACTAATATTATATAAGGTAATTCCAAATAATTATATTACGGAACTCTATTTTTACTTTACGGGGTTATTAGGTGCGGCAATGGCAAGCCTGTTAATGTTATTTTTTAAGATTAAAACAAGTCTTCATGTCATTGGGGTAAGTGGATTACTTATGTATCTAATTAATTTAAGTATCCATTTTGAGATTAATCTCATCATCGCCATAAGCATTTTTGTACTGCTCACAGGAAGCGTGATTACCGCCCGCCTTTATTTAGGAGCTCACACCAGACTAGAAGTCGTTACCGCACTTTTTATCGGAATTCTATCCCAACTACTAACAGTACGTTACTGGCTATAGAATATAAAATATAAGTCCAACCCTTAAAGGGGTATATTTAAGCACCTCTCCATTAACCGTAGCAGTGCCATTAAAAAGGTCTGACAAGGCATAATAGGCATGGAAATTAAAGGTATTGTAACCAAAACTTAAGGTAAGACCATATTGAAATCTTTCAAGATCCGTATTGTAGAAACCTTCTTTGATATCGTCGTCCACAAATTTTGAACGGGCCCCAATTAAATAGGCAGCTTTAATACCGGTATAAATTCTCCAAAACTTATAATCGTCTGCTGTAGAATTTCTCCATCTAAACTCTAAGGGGAATTCAACTAAATGGGTTTCCAGCTTACTCCTAGTAATATCATCATCGAGCCGATATACGATTTCATCTTGAATCTCCTCAGCTACCAAATTAGAATAATAACTATTAAGCGCAAGACCTACACCAACACCAATAGCCTTGGTTCCCGAGCCATTTAATGGTATATCTTTTATAATACCGCCCTGTAAGCCATAGGAAAGATTTCGTTGATTAGACCCTTCCGGATGGTTTACGAGAAAATTATAGGAAAGACCCAGATAGAACTGATCCTCAAAATAACGTGTTTTATTTGCATTGTCCTCGGTCAGTTGTGCTTTGACAATACCCGTGGTCAGCAATATGGCCAATAGTACTATATATCGCATATGTAAAGTTAATCAAATAAAAAACGCTTCAAATAACTTTGAAGCGTTTTGACAATTTGTATATTACTAACTAACTATTGTAGATTATTAAAAGCATCGCCTTCGTAAGTTGTATAATTTACCTTCAAAGCATTTACTTTTCTTAATTCCTGTTTAATATCGGAAATGATTCCCATATTGGCGTTCTTATCAACCTTTAAAGCCGTTGTCAATACATTTTGAAGTTCTTGAGGCTTTTTAGCTCTTTCCATCAAAATATAATCTCCAACTTCAGAAGGACTTGAAAACTTGTCGTTCAATTGAATCTTTGGTTCCGTACCAAATGTTTTTTCGTATTCTTTAGTCGGTTTCCCAACATAAATATAAATAACACGATCTTTTTTCTCCAATTTCTTTACTTCACTTGCATTAGGAAGTACGTTTTCAACTTTCAAAGAACTATCCTTCATAACGGTTACCGTCATAAAGAAGAATAAAAGCATAAATACAATGTCAGGTAAGGAAGCTGTTGATACCGCAGGTACCTCTCCATCTTTTTTCTTTGCAAATTTTGACATAGTGTTACTTTTAAATATTAATTATTCTGTTGAAGTTTCGGCTTCTGACAATTTTTGAGGGAACAGCCCTTGAATACGGGTCACTTTTTCCTTTAACTCCTCTTTTTTGTCATCAGTAGTTTCCGGATTTAGATATTCTGCCTCCATGGCTACATAATCCGTACCGTACAACCTTTTGGCCTCTCTATTCCTAAGGTCATTGTAAGCCCCAACCAATTCATTTTGAACGGTGATATAGGTACTGTACTTAGTTTCACGATCGTTCTTCAACGATATGATCGCCTTAGTAGGGTTATCCGAAGATTCAGGATTACGTTTACCCTTACAATAGCTACAATAATCTGGACTTCCCGAAGGTGCCCCACCATTATCTAAAAACTCTATTGCCTTCGCTCGCAAATCGTTAATGGAAAGAATTTCATCCTCAACCAACAACTGCCCGTTACGGTTAATGTTTACCGTAAAGATATTTTTTTGCTTAATAATTGGTGGTTCTTCTGTCGGCGGCTCCATTGGTGGAAGCATACGATCCAATCCTGCATCTGTCTCAATGGTCGTTGTAACCAAGAAGAAGATTAATAAAAGGAACGCTATATCCGCCATTGAACCTGCACTAACCTCTGGTGCTCCTGCTCTTCTAGCCATAGTTATTATTTTTATTTACTAAACATATTTTTGATCGCCGGTATAACCAAAGAAAGTATAGCGATTATAGTCAAGATGAAAAATACATTTAGACCCATTCCTATTTTCTTAACCGTACTTTCGTCCGACATTTCCAAATACTCCGGATCAACGTCAGTACCGCTTGCCAATACATAGGATACCCCTACTACTAATAGAAAGCCTCCTACTACGAACAATGTCTTTTTAAGACCTTGAGGATTGGAAAATAAATTTTTCAATGTAAATACCAAACTCACTACTACGGCAATACCAAGTAATAAATAAGTAATGATAAACATTGTGTTCATTGCACCGCTCTGAGCAGCTTCAGCTGCCGGCATATCCGAACTTGGTAGTAAATACCACAGCACAGCACTTAATACACCTATAGCAATTAATGCTATTTTAATAATTTTTTGCATAATTTTTAGGTATTAAAAGTGTTACTTATTTTTTGTGATCTACCAACATATCGATCAATGTAATCGAAGAGTCTTCCATATCATTTACGATGCTGTCTATTTTAGCGATAATATAGTTATAGAAAATCTGAAGTATAATAGCCGTAATAAGACCGAATACTGTTGTTAATAACGCCACTTGGATATCACCTGCAATAAGAGATGCACTTAAGTTACCTACAGCCGCAATCTTCTGGAAGGCTTGAATCATACCGATTACCGTACCCATGAAACCAAGCATTGGAGCAATAGCGATGAACAAGGACAACCAAGAAACGTTTTTCTCTAACTGACCCATTTGCACACCACCGTAAGCAACTACAGCTTTTTCAGCTGACTCTACGCTTTCACCAGCTCTGTCCAAACCTTGATAGTAGATAGAAGCAACTGGTCCTTTTGTATTTCTACAAACTTCCTTTGCAGCTTCAACACCACCTGATGCCAATGCATCCTCAACTTGTTGTTTTAGTTTTGTAGAATTGGTACTTGCCATGTTCAAGTAAATGATTCTCTCGATTGCAACAGCCAAGCCAAGGATCAAACACAAAAGAACGATACCCATAAAACCGGCACCACCTGTTATGAACATTTCTTTCAAAACCTGAGTAAATCCTTTTTCAGCCTCTGCTCCTTCTTGAACTAGCAATGCTACCGCTGCTACTTTTGCACTTACAATATTTGTACCTGATACAAATGCCCCAGCAACTGCCAGGCTTGGAAATAATTTTTTCATTTTTTCAAACTTAAATTAGTTAGTTAATAGGGTTAAAGATAAAAAAAAAACAATATAAAAAAAGTAAAACTTACTAGCAGAGAGGAAGGGATTCGAACCCTCGATACCCTTTTGGGGTATACACACTTTCCAGGCGTGCGCCTTCGACCACTCGGCCACCTCTCTATGATACCTTTTTTAAGGGTGGGCAAATAACAAAAAAATTATTAGTTTAAGAAATTAAAGCTATGTTAATTTTAAAGCATTTCTCCACGCAACGAAGTTTCAAAAACTGTTTTAAACAATTCATTGGATACCCCAGAACCTAAAAGATACATTGCTTTTGCAATTGCTGCTTCTGTTGTAATATCCTTACCATTAATAACTTGCATTTTCTTTAACTTTGAACTTGTCTCATAATGACCCATCAATACCGCACCCCCTGAACACTGTGTTACATTTATGATATGGATACCATTTTTTATTGCAAATTTTAACTTTTCAAGAAACCAATCTTCCATAGGGGCGTTCCCAGAACCATAAGTTTCCAATATCAGGGCCTTTAAATCTTTTGCTCCCAACACTGCTTCTACAATATTTTTGTTGATTCCCGGGAAAAGTTTTAAAATGGCGACGTTATCATCCATGGCATTATGCACTTTTAATACCGCATTTTTTTTCTTAGGCAATAAGTATTCATGAAAAATGGATAAATGCACACCACTTTCTATAAGATGCGGATAGTTTAACGATGCAAATGCCTGAAAATGTTCAGCATTTATTTTTGTAGTTCTATTGCCCCTATATAATTTGTATTCAAAATATAGTCCTACTTCTTGTATTACGGATTTACCTTTTTCCTGTAAAGCTGCTATTTGAATGGCAGTAATCAAGTTCTCCTTTGCATCTGTCCTTAAGTCACCAATGGGCAACTGCGATCCGGTCAAAATCACCGGTTTTGACAAATTTTCCAATAAAAAACTAAGTGCAGATGCCGTATAACTCATGGTATCACTGCCATGCAGGACTACAAAACCATCATACTCCCCATAATTTGAACCAATAATTTCTGCAATTGCTACCCAGTGGTCCGGATTCATGTTAGATGAATCTATAGGATATTCAAAGGAAAGGCTGGCTATGGTACAATCCAATTGATTTAATTCAGGTATACTTTTCAGCAATTGGGAAAAATCGAACGCCTTAAGTGCCCCAGAGACATAATCTTTCATCATACCAATGGTTCCACCGGTATAGATCAATAAAATTCTACTTTTTTTTGAACTCAAATTAACCTTCGTTTAGTTTTAAATACCAAATACCGCTTTGGAATTATTAGTTGTTATCATTGCCAGTTCTTCACCCGATATGTTATGCAGATCGGCCAACTTATCCAAAACGTTGACAATATAAGCACTTTCATTGCGCTTACCACGATAAGGTGTAGGTGCCAGATAAGGTGCATCGGTCTCCAAGACAAGATGTTTTAAATCAATTTTATCCAAAAATTGGTCTATTTTGCCATTCTTAAAAGTTACCACCCCGCCAATACCTAATTTCATATTATATGAAATTGCCTTTTCCGCCTGATCAAAAGTACCGGTAAAACAATGAAAAATACCCCTTAGATCGTTTCCTTTTTCCTCTTCCAAAAGTTCAAACACTTCATCAAAAGCATCACGACAATGTATTACAATTGGTAATTGATGTTCTTTTGCCAATTTAATTTGATACTTAAAAGCCTCTTGCTGCTCTTTTAAATATTTTTTTTCCCAATACAGATCAATTCCAATTTCACCAATGGCATAATATTGATGCCGGGACAATAATTCTTTTACGTGTAAAAGTTCGTCCATGTAATTCTCTTTAACATGTGTAGGATGTAAGCCTGTCATGAGATAAATATGGTCCGGAAACAACTCTTTCAAGGACAACATACGTTCAGTATAAGTAGAATCAATTGCAGGGATAAAAAAACGTTTTACCCCCTGATCAATAGCATTTCTTATAACCTCTTCTCTATCATCGTCAAAAGCCTCGCTATATAAATGGGTATGCGTATCAGTTATTATCATAGCGCAAAAATAGAATTATCTTTGACAAAAAATTATATATGAGCAGTCTCAAGGACTTTCTTAATAAAAAAAAATACGTTTGCATACCGTTAACCCTTACGGCCACCAACCATTTTGAGTTAAATGCCAAAATCAATGATATTACGGGTAGATTTATTTTAGATACCGGGGCATCGAACACATGTATCGGCATAGATCAAATAGATGATTTTGGATTAATTTCAAAAGAATCAAAAATTAAGGCGGCCGGTGCGGGAGCCACCAATATGGACACCTTGGTTTCCAAAAAAAATACGGTCCACATAGGATCCTGGGAATATAAAAAACTTAAAATTGTCCTATTTGACCTTAAACATGTCAATGAAGCACTGACTGCTCATAATGCCGAACCTGTAAACGGAATTATAGGTGCGGACATCCTCAAAAAATCCAATGCAATTATTGATTATGGTAAAAAACGTTTGTACTTAAATGCAAAAAAGCGTTGAGACCTGCCCAACGCTTTTTACATATGTATCTATAATTTTTGAAAATTTACATTTCCAAGGCTTTTTTTACATTGTTGTCCATAAGCAGCTCCGTAGGATTTTCCAATGCCTCCTTAACCGCTACCAAGAATCCTACAGACTCCTTGCCGTCAATAATTCTATGGTCATAGGACAATGCTACGTACATAATTGGAGCTATTGCAATAGCCCCCTCCCTTGCTATAGGACGCTCCACAATATTGTGCATACCCAATATGGCACTTTGTGGAGGATTTATGATAGGCGTAGATAGCATAGAACCAAATACCCCACCATTGGTAATGGTAAAAGTTCCACCAGTCATTTCATCTACGGTTATCTCCCCTTCACGGGCTCTAATTGCCAAACGTTTAACCTCTGACTCTATTCCCCTGAACGTCAAATTTTCAGCATTTCTGATAACGGGAACCATAAGTCCTTTTGGACCGGATACCGCTATACTGATATCACAGAAATCATAAGAAATCATTTCTTTGCCATCTATCATGGAATTTACCGCAGGATACATTTCTAGTGCCCTTACAACTGCCTTGGTAAAGAATGACATAAATCCTAAACCAACCCCATGCTTGTTTTTAAAATCTACTTTATACTGATCACGAAGTTCAAAAATGGCGCTCATATCCACTTCATTGAATGTGGTCAACATAGCCGTTTCGTTCTTTGCGGATACCAGTCTTTCTGCTACCTTTCTTCGTAGCATAGATAACTTGGAACGAGTCTCCCCCCTATTTCCACCGGTTGGTGTACCCATTGAAGGAACGGCGTTTACCGCATCCTCCTTGGTGATCCTACCATCACGACCACTTCCTTTTACCGTTGCGCTATCCACTCCTTTTTCGTCCAATATTTTTTTGGCCGCGGGGGAAGCTACTCCAGAAGCATATGTTTCTTTAGCCTGTACTGGCTGCGGGGCTTTTTCAGCCTCTTTTTGAACTGGAGCTGTTTCTTTTTCAGTGGCTTCATTGGACTTTTCATCCGAGCCTTCTGGTTTTTCCGCCCCCGTATCGATCAAACAAACAATAGCGCCTACTTCAACAGCATCGCCAACTTCTGCTTTTAAGGTAATCACCCCACTGGCTTCCGCTGGTAATTCCAAAGTAGCTTTGTCCGAATCTACTTCAGCGATTGCCTGATCTTTTTCTACGTAATCCCCATCTTCAACTAACCATTCCGCTATTTCTACCTCTGTGATAGACTCTCCGGGGAAGGGACCTTCATTTCTAGAATCATTCTTTCTATAATTTGATATGTTATATTTTATTTTTTTGGTTTGAACATATTATTTTTTGACTTGTCAAAAACATAATCTATTACTTGTTGATGGCGCATTTTAGACCTTACAGCACTACCTGCAGCAGGCGCCGCATAAAAACGCCTAGATGCAACCCTAAATTTCTGCACATCACTAAAATGCATTAGTAAATGGCTCCAAGCGCCCATGTTCCTAGGTTCTTCCTGAGCCCAAACCAAATCATCCACATGCTTGTATTTGGCTATTATTTCTTTCATTTGTTCGTCTGGCAACGGAAACAATTGTTCAACCCTGACCAAAGCAACATCTGCACGCTCCAACTTCTCCTTTTCCGCAAGAAGATCGTAATAAAATTTACCAGTACAGAACACAAGACTTTTGACTTTTTTGACCTCAACAGCATCATCGTCTATAACTTCTTTGAATCCCCCATCGGTCAAATCTGAAATTTTAGAAACTGCCTTAGGATGCCTAAGCAAACTTTTTGGCGTAAAAATAATCAACGGTTTTCTAAAATTGGCCTTCATTTGTCTGCGGAGTATATGGAACATTTGTGCCGGTGTTGTCACATCTGCGATATACATATTATCCTTGGCACATAATTGCAGGTACCGTTCCATCCTTGCGGATGAATGTTCTGCTCCTTGACCTTCATAACCATGGGGCAACAACATTACCAATCCGTTTTGAAGTTTCCATTTATCTTCCGCAGCAGAAATATATTGATCGATCATGATTTGGGCACCATTACTAAAATCACCAAACTGGGCTTCCCAAATCGTTAGCGTATTAGGACTTGCCATAGCATAGCCATAATCAAAACCTACAACTCCATATTCCGATAATAGCGAATTGTAAATTTGGAACCTTGCTTGTTGTTCAGATAAATGGTTCAACAGAATAACCTCTTCTTCGCTTTCCTCTACCTTCATTACCGCATGACGATGGGAAAACGTACCACGCTCAACATCCTGTCCGGAAATACGTACCCCAAAACCTTCCTCTAATAAAGTGCCATAAGCTAAAAGCTCTCCCATGGCCCAATCAAGATTATCGTTTTTAAAATACATATTGTATCTATACTTGACCAATTTCTCCACTTTGCGCAAGAACTTCTTGCCCTTGGGCAGTTCGGTAATTACTTTGGCAATCTTTGTAAGCTTTTCTTTATTGAAGGTTGTATCTACCGCATCCATCATTTCCCACTCACGTACGCTTTCAAATCCTTTCCACTCGTCTGCCATAAAAGGAGTGATCACAGTTTTATCCTCTTTTCTGGAGTCTTCAAGTTTTTCCTCCAAAGAATCCTTATACTGTTTCTCTAACTGCGCCACATAGGTATCATCAATAATACCTTCTTTGATCAAGCGTTCCGCATAGATATCCCTAGGATTCTTATGCTTTGCAATGGCCTTATATAATTTTGGCTGGGTAAATCTGGGTTCGTCCCCTTCATTATGTCCATATTTTCTATACCCTAACAAATCTATAAATACATCACTTGCAAAACGCATTCTATATTCCAATGCAAAAAGTGATGCATGTACCACAGCCTCTGCATCATCAGAATTTACATGAAGTACGGGACTTAGGGTAACTTTAGCTACATCCGTACAATAGGTAGATGTTCTTGCATCCAAATAGTTAGTGGTAAATCCGATCTGGTTGTTTACAACAATATGAATTGTACCACCGGTCTTATACCCATCCAGGCCTGCCATTTGCACCAATTCATAAATTAGACCTTGTCCAGCAATAGCGGCATCACCATGAACGACAATAGGCAATACCTTTGAAAAGTTGTCCTTATAGTCCGCATCTTGCTTTGCCCTTGCTATACCTTCAACGACCGCACCAACCGTTTCCAAATGGGATGGGTTTGGCGCAATATTCATTTTTATCTTATTTCCGTTATCAGATTTTCGGTCAGATGTCCACCCTAAATGGTATTTTACATCCCCATCAAAAATTTCTTGCTCATAATCCTTACCGTCAAATTCACTAAAGATATCCTTAGCGGATTTACCGAAAATATTGGTAAGTACATTTAACCTACCACGGTGTGCCATACCCATAACAAACTGTTCCACTCCCATTTCCGCAGCACGTTCCACAATTACGTCCAAGCCAGGAATCAATGATTCGTTCCCTTCTAGGGAAAATCGTTTTTGCCCTACATACTTGGTGTGTAAAAAGGTTTCAAATGATATGGCCTGGTTTAATTTCTTTAGGATGTGTTTTTTTCTTTCAGGACCAAAATCCGGATGGTTATCATTAACATTTATCCAATCCTGTATCCACTTGACCCTTTCAGGGTTTCTAATGAACATATACTCCACCCCAATGGCATCACAATAGATGCTTTGCAAATGCCTTATGATTTCCTTTAAAGGACTTGGCCCTATCCCGATAATGTCACCTGCATTAAATACAGTTTCCAAATCAGAGCTTTCCAGACCAAAATTCTTTATGTCCAAAGAAGGCTCGTAATGCCTTCTTTCCCTCACCGGATTTGTTTTGGTAAAGAGGTGCCCTCTACCCCTGTACCCATCGATCAAACGAATGACCTGGAATTCTTTCTGCAAGGATTGCGGCATTTCACTCTTGGCCCCATTGACCATAACAGTGGTTCGATTTTCATCAAAACTTAGTTCATCCAAAGAGGTTTCCATTCCAAAATCAAAACCTTGAAAAAAGGCCCTCCAACTTGGCTCAACACTATCTGGATTCACTAAATACTTATCATATAACTCTGAAAAAAAAGAGGTATGGGCGGTATTCAAAAAGGAATATTTATCCATGAATTACTTTCTGTATATTTAGAATAAATTTGAACAAAAATACAACATTTACGATATCTAACGGAAGAATGTTATGTATTATTGAAAAAAGTTGAACTTTAAAACAAAATCTGTTAATGAGGGTGTCAAAATTAATGTTTACGGGAATAATTCTTCTTTTTTACAACTTTTGTAACAGCCAAAATTCCGTTAAAAACTCCGATTTTTGGAACCATGTAAGGTTTGGAGGCGGAATAGGACTAGGTTTCACTAACAATGGCTTTAATGGATCAATTTCCCCAAGTGCAATTTACCAGTTCACCGACCAATTGGCCGCTGGTACAAGTTTAAATTTCAACTATTCCAAATTCAACGACAACAAGTTCTTGGCTTATGGGGGTAGCATGCTATCTCTTTACAACCCAATTCCTCAATTACAATTGTCCACTGAATACGAACAATTACGCATAAACCGTACCATTGCCACTTCTACAAACAGTATATCCGATAATTATTGGCTTCCCGCATTTTTCATAGGCGCCGGTTACAGTACACGTAATATTACTGTTGGCCTACGTTATGACCTTTTGTTCAACGAACAAAAAAGTATATATGCAAACGCATTGATGCCATTTGTTCGAGTATACTTTTAATTTTATTTACCTTTCAACACCAACCAAACCAACCAAACCAACCAAAATGAACACATTAAAAAATAGGTATCTTTCCCTAGACGTATTTAGGGGTATGGATGTAGCCCTAATGATCATAGTAAACTCCCCCGGAAATGGGGATACCAGTTTTGGGATTTTAAAACATGCCGTATGGAACGGATTTACCCTTACCGACCTAGTTTTCCCAACCTTTTTATTCGTTGTGGGAAATGCTATGAGCTTTAGCATGAAAAAATACCAAACCATGGGAAATGCGGCATTTCTAAAGAAAATTTTTAAACGCTTTGCTATTATATTTCTTTTAGGCTTTCTAATGTATTGGTTTCCTTTTTTTGAAGACGGACATTTAAAACCAATATCCGAAACCAGAATTTTTGGAGTGTTACAACGTATTGCTTTATGTTATTTAATTGCTGCCGTGCTAATACATTATTTCAAGACAAGAACGGTAGTTATCTTCAGCTTCGCCTCGCTCATAATATATAATGTAATACTGGTGGTATTTGGCGATTTGACATTGACGGGCAATGCCGTATTAAAACTGGACAAATTGCTTATTGGCCCTAGCCATATGTATCACGGCAACGGAGGGGTGGCTTTTGACCCTGAAGGATTGTTAAGCACCTTGCCTGCCGTTGTAAACGTTATTGCAGGATACCTAACAGGGAAATTCATTCAAAATAAAGGACAGCATTTTGAAACGGTAGCCAAACTTCTTATGATAGCGGCACTGTTGATTGTAGCAGGATTTTCTTGGCACCAAATAATACCATTCAACAAAAAACTTTGGTCAAGCTCCTTTGTATTGCTAACATGTGGTATAGACCTTGTCATTATCGCTATCCTAATGTATTTATTGGATATGTCAAAACCGGGCAAATGGACCTACTTTTTTGAAGTGTTTGGAAGAAATACGCTGTTCATCTATCTTTTGTCCGAACTCTTTATAATTTCTTTGGCAGAAATAAAAACTACTGGTACTACGGCCTATAATTGGATAGCCGATAATATCTTTATCTCAATTGCCGGCAATTATTTTGGCTCGTTATTATTTGCTTTATGGATTATGTTGACCTGTTGGTTGATAGGATATATAATGGACAAAAAAGGAATTTACATTAAAGTTTAGGAAGCTTAAATACTATATATTAAGGTATAATCTATTGATAAGTATTCTTATACCAAACCTTTTGGTATTCCCGTTTTAGAATCAAAAAGGTGACTTGGGCGGCAACCTCAACCGGATCTGTAATTTTTATATGCTTAAAATCGCGTTCCGGAACGTCTATGACATACAACAAATTAAGATAATCTGGAAAACGCTCCATTAACAAAACGTATACTTTTTCCATTATAATGGAAACATACGCCTTTAATTCAACATCAGATGATATTTGTAAAGGAACATTGGCCAAGATAAAATCCTTTTTAATTTGTTTTTGTAATTGCCCTTGCAATTTTTGCTCTTTGGTCAATTGCAATAATTCTGTGCTATTATTTACATTAATTCTCATTAAAAACAATCTATAGCTTGGCGGCTATTGTTTATAGATTACACCCTCTTTCATAACAAATATTACATTGGTCAAGGTTTCCACATTTTCTATTGGATTAGCATTGACCGCTATAATATCCGCAATAAAACCTTCCTTTATCAAACCTAATTTACTTTCTCCTAACAGTTTGGCGTTGGTGATGGTTGCAGACCTTAACGATTCTATAATTGGCATACCTGCTTTGACCATATATATAAATTCCTTTGCGTTTTCTCCATGTGGCGATACTCCGGAATCCGTACCAAAAGCAATATTAACCCCCTTCTTATAAGCTTTGGCAAATGTCGCTTCTAATTTAGGACCTATTTCCAAAGCTTTCTTGGCTACTACGGGCGGCAGATAGTTTGGAATTTCAGCCAATCTAGCAGCCTCCTTTCCAGCGGATAATGTTGGTACCATATAAGCATCATATTCCACCATTAAGCCCATGGTCTCCTCAGACATTAAGGTGCCGTGCTCAATGGTTTTTATACCTCCTTTTATTGCCCTTTGCATACCTTCATCTCCATGGGCGTGAGCAGCGGTAAGCATACCATAGTCCTTTGCAGTTTCTGTAATCGCCTTAATTTCCTCAAGGGTAAATTGTGGATTCTGTCCATTTTTTGCCACACTTAATACCCCGCCAGTTGCAGTGATTTTAATTACATCCGCACCATCCTTATAGCGCTGTCTAACCGCTTTCCTTCCATCTTCGGGAGAATTAACGACCCCCTCGTTTGGCCCTGGATCACCCATTAAATCCTTACGCGTACCATTGGTAGGATCTGCATGACCCCCTGTAGTTGCCAAGGACTTGCCGGCAGTAAATATTCTTGGTCCTACGACTATTCCTTTATTTATGGCATCCCTTAATGAGATATTTACCCCTGATCCACCTAAATCCCTAACGGTAGTAAATCCGGCCATTAAAGTTCTTTTTGCATAGACAGTAGATTGAAAAGCAACATCTGCCTCGTTCTTGGTAAATCTTTCCAAATAGCGCGAAGGGCTGGACTCGCTCTCAATATGTACATGCATATCAATAAAACCTGGTAATATGGTTTTATCCTTTAAGTCAATAAGTTCATCTGAGGATGACCCCGTAACAAATCCATTTTCTATTCCCTTAATTTTGTTTCCCGATACAATAATTGTCTTTTCCGACAGTACCTTGCCAGATTCAATATCCACGATTTTTCCACATTGTAAATAGGTATCCTGGGCATTGATCAATGCAAAAGTCAATAATGATAAAAATGTAAAAATAGTTTTCATATGCAGCGAGATATAAATTAAATAAGGGGAAATATAGCTATATTTCCCCTTATTTTTAGTGCAAAATCCATTAAATTCAGTCTCTTATCTTCTGTTCCCATACCCATGCAGATTTCATGGCCTCATCCAAAGTATATTCAGATTTCCAACCTAAAATCTCATTTGCCTTTGTAGTATCCGCATATGCAGTGGTAATATCGCCAGGTCGCCTATCAACTACTTTATAATTTAATTTTTTTCCGGATACACGCTCAAAACTTTGTATAGCCTCTAAGACTGAACTCCCTGTACCCGTGCCCACGTTGAACACTTCGTAATTATCAGCATTTTTTCCATCCAATAAACGCTCCAGGGCTACCACATGCGCTTTTGCCAGGTCGACCACATAAATATAATCTCTTATACATGTACCGTCCTTGGTAGGGTAATCATCACCAAAAACAGCGAGTTGGTCCCTTAGTCCAATACCTGTTTGCGTGATAAAGGGCACCAAATTTTGTGGAACACCTTTTGGCAATTCTCCAATTTCAGCACTAGGGTGTGCACCCATAGGATTAAAATATCTTAGGGCAATGGCATTTAGTCCAGGGGTTACCTTACAGGTGTCCGCTATAATTTCCTCGCCCATTTGCTTGGTATTGCCGTATGGGGATTCTGCGACCTTTACCGGTGCGTCTTCCGTAATTGGCATTTTATCGGCCTGTCCATAAACCGTGCAGGATGAACTAAAGATAAAGCTAGCCTTGTTCTTCTTGCACAGTTCCTTTAAAATATAGACCAACGTACCTATGTTGTTCTCATAATATAATAGCGGTTTTTCAACACTTTCACCAACCGCTTTGGACGCCGCAAAATGTATAACACCTGCTACATCTTGATGTCTTTTAAAGAAATCCTCTACTTTATCCTTCTCCTTTAGGTCAATCTTTTCAAATTCCGGCCTCTTACCTGTAATGGTCGTAATGCCGTTTAAAACTTGTTCATCAGAATTGGAGCAATCATCGATAATGACCACCTCAAACCCTTTTTCCTGAAGCTCAACAACGGTATGAGAACCAATAAAACCTAATCCACCTGTAACTAATATTTTCATTTAATTCTATTTCTGCGTTGTTCAAAAGTAAGAAACCTGATTGCTATTCGTTAACAAACCCGATAACCATATCCGTAATATGGTTAATCTGCTCACTATCCAATTCTGTGTGCATTGGTAAGGAAATGACTTCCGTAACCAATTGATTGGTTACCGGAAAATCCTCTTCCTTATAACGCTCATCTGCATATGCCTTTTGTCTGTGTAGGGGAATAGGGTAATAGACACCACAAGGTATATTGTTCTTGTTTAAATATTGAACCAGAGCATCTCGCCTACCATTCGTAATACGTAAGGTATATTGATGGAATACATGACATTCACAGATGTCACAAATACCTTCACAATGGGTAACCGTTTTTGGCGTAATAATATGTTTTTGACCTTCAAATGCCTTTGAATAGGCACGTGCCGCATTTCTTCTTGATTCGCAATAACCATTTAACCTGGGTAATTTTGCGCGTAATACAGCAGCTTGGATAGCATCTAACCTAGAATTGACCCCTACCACATCATGATGATATCTTTCATACATACCATGATTTACAACACCCCTAATTATGTGTGCCAAATCATCATCATTAGTGAAAATAGCACCACCATCCCCGTAACAACCCAAGTTTTTGGAAGGAAAAAAAGAGGTGGCGCCTACGTGCCCTATGCCACCAGCCATATATTTAGTGCCGTCACTGGCATAGTACTTTGCCCCTATTGCTTGTGCATTATCTTCAATTACATATAAATTATGCTTTTTGGCTAAAGCCATTATAGCATCCATATTGGCACATTGACCAAATAAATGAACAGGTACAATTGCCTTTGTTTTAGGAGTTATGGCCTTCTCAATAGCCTCAACATTAATATTAAAAGTATCTGGATAAACATCAACCAAAACAGGCGTTAACTGCAAAAGTGCAATGACCTCTACAGTGGCGGCAAATGTAAAATCTGCTGTAATGACCTCGTCACCGGGCTTTAATCCCAGACCCATCATAGCAATCTGAAGAGCATCCGTACCATTGGCACATGGAATGACATGTTTTACATTTAAATAATCTTCAAGTTCTTTTTGAAACGCATGAACTTCTGGGCCGTTGATAAATGCAGAGGTTTCCAAAATTTCAGCAATGGCTGTATTTACCTGCTCCTTAATTTCTTGGTATTGCCCGTTAAGGTCTACCATTTGTATCTTTTTCATTCTATGGAATTACGTGAAGTCTTACAAAAATACGAAACGGCCGACACTAATTTTATCGAAAGAAACGTAATTTAGCGCAAAAGTAACAGTTTGTCCTTTCTCTACAATCTTATCGGCATTATCGCTACCGGTCTATTGGCACTGGCAGCACCCTTTAGTGCCAAACTTGCACTTTTTGTAAACGGTCGTAAAAAAAGTATAACGCTACTAAGAAATAACATCGCCAAGAACGATCGTACTATTTGGATACATGCGGCATCATTGGGAGAATTTGAACAAGGGTTACCAATCATAGAGCAATTAAAAAAGGATTTTCCTTTACATAAATTGGTTCTTAGTTTTTTTTCCCCTTCTGGTTATGAAGTCAAAAAAAACAGTAACGTTGCTGACGTCATTTGCTATTTACCAATAGATACCAAACATAACGCCTCAGAATTTATTAAAGCGGTGAATCCGGAGTTGGCCATTTTTATCAAATATGAAATTTGGCCCAATTATCTAAGGATGTTGAACAAACAGAATATACCTACCATTTTAGTTTCCGCACTGTTTAAAAAAGAGCAGATCTATTTTAAAAAGTACGGATCGTTTATGCGAAAAGCACTTGCTAATTTTACGCATTTCTTTGTTCAGAACACAGATTCAAAAACCTTATTGTATTCAATTGGCCATAACAATGTTAGTATAACTGGAGACACAAGATTTGACAGGGTTATGAAAATACTAAAACGCAACAATAATTTGACTTTCATGGATACCTTTACAAAGGGCAAATTTTGTTTCGTAGGTGGCAGTACGTGGCCAGAAGATGAAGAACTCGTCACCGCCTATATCAACCAAAGTAAATTGCCCATAAAATTCATTATTGCCCCACATACCGTTAAAGCTTCCCATATAGATTCAATTAAAAGGGCCATACTGAAACCTACAATTTGTTATTCAGAACTTAAAGACGCGCAAATACAAGACTATGATGTCCTTATTATAGATACCATAGGATTACTTACCAAAATATACAGTTATGCGGACATTGCATATGTGGGCGGAGGCTTCGCCACAGGATTACACAATACATTGGAACCTGCGGTTTTTGGCATACCGGTCCTCATTGGGCCTCATTATAAAGGATTTATTGAAGCTGAAAATTTAGTTGCGGCTAAAGGAGTTCTCCCCGTACACACTTTTAAAGATTTTAAATTCAACGTAGATCGTTTTTTTGAAGATATTGACCTACGCAAGAATACAGGATCAATTAATAAAAAATTCATTCATCAGGAAAGCGGAGCTACCGATAAAATTATGGCAACAATACATCCCTTACTTCTAAATAATGTTTTTAAAACGGAAGGATAATCTTTAAAAATAGGTCGATGAAAAATATATAGATCAACCTATGGATGCTTTTTGCATAATACTACTTTACAAAGATAATTTTCAACTTTGGTCGATTTATCCACTTATTCCACAGCAACTTAGCCCATAATTCATATCTTGAGTACAGAAATATAGAATTATGATCATGGAAAAAGAAATTACAGCAGGAGTTAAAATGCTAAATGGATTTTTAAAATTGATGATTGCCTGCCTGATAGGTATTTTAATTGCAATACCCCTTGCAGGATTGGCAGACTGGTTTGGATGGATTTAAAAAATTTAGCCATTATTACGATAATCTACCCAGCTAAAATTTAAGAGCTTCGGTCAAAAGTTCGATATAATGCTACGTATCTCCGTTTATGTACCATATAGATTTCATCTCACCACAATAAAGTAAGGCTTTACATCTAATTTGTAGGACTTTACAACATTTACACGATTAAATTTGGAAATATCGGCTAACTTTAAGATATATAACTTTAAAGTAGGTAATGTTATGAACGATTTATCATTTAAAACGGGGGTAGATACTTATCTATCCATTCTCATTATTGCAATGAACGCATTTTTGGCGGTAGTTGCGGTAGGATCTTTTTTAGCCCTTATAGGGATTGTTTAACTTTTAACACATAGCCCATATTGTTAAAAAAATTACATTAAAAAAGCCCCTTAACAGGGGCTTTTTCATTTTGTTATTTTATGGTCATTGACCTAATTCTTTACTTTTGCTTTCTTCTTGGTTTTTTTCTTCCAAATATCTAACATATCTAAGGAGAAAGGAATTGTTTGCCAAACCGTTGGATAAAATTTTATATTTTTCATGTTTTAAATTCTTAGCAATTATACATGACAAAGGTTTAAAACATATATTTTTTATAAATCAATATATTTATCCAGTTTATGTGCTATTTTACCCAAAAATACACCAATTAACATGAAATTAAGAAATAATTTCACTTTTTAATAAGATTAAAAGCATTTATTTGAACAAACTATAGTCACTATGAAATAGCAAGATATGACCACTATTCTTTCTTGTTAATTAATAATCTTTGCCAAGTTTTATACGCAGACACCATGTCTTTGTTCAATATTGTAGGCTCGTATTTTTTAAAGCATTAAAATTAAGCTTTAGGTAGATCACTAATTTCTTTCCAGTATTCCGCACCCATACCGGCGATCAGGGCCGCACCCCTTGCAGAAACATCGGAAATTACAATATTAGTAACCGGTCTTTGCAGTACATTTGCCAAAAATTGCATTAAAAAACCATTGGCCGTAATACCTCCATCTACCCGAAGTTCTCTTAGTGTTAACAACATTCATTTTAGTAAGTTCATCTGGGTATGCCTGTATTAGAACAGGAACATTCAAATTTGATAGTTTAAGCGTATCTGCAACACCTTTTTCATCTGTAAAAATTGGCAGCAGTACTAATACCCCAACAATCTCATTGGCATGTTTTTTAAAAAGCTCAGTACATTTTTGAGCTTGCTTGAATGTTTCTACACCGCCAAGTTTGGTGTCGGTACTATCCAATAAAATAGGTTTTAAATTTAATTTTGAAAATACCTCTATGATTTCCACACGTGCTTTTTCCACTAAACTATCCGGGAAGAAATCACGATTACCGATAATTATGCCAATACTTAACATTGATGATTTACTATTCATTTATAATTTGTTTATAACCAAGGCAATTAGGCCAAAATCACTTCAATTTCATTATCCTTAAACACTTCCTTGCCCTTATCCTCCATTCCCGAGTCGGTAATAATAAAGTCTATCAAGGATAGTGCACCTAAACTAGCAAGGGCACTTTTACCTATTTTAGTGCTATCTGCAACCAAATACGTTATATCCGCGGCATCTATCATGGCCTTTTTTACAACTAAATCACTGATGTTCGGGTAGGTCAGCCCTGCTTTCAATGAAATTCCTGCCGTGGCCAAAAACAGCTTCTGCACATTTAATCCCTTGAAAAAATCTGCCGCTTTCTGGCCTGTTAAGGACAACGTTGGCGGCTTAAATTCCCCTCCGGTCATAATTACTTCAATATCCGGCTCCGTTCCCAACATCATTGCTATATTTAATGCATTTGTAATGACTGTTAGGTTTTTATAGCCTACAAGTTTTTTTGCTATTTCCGTTGTAGTACTACCGGAATCCAAAATAATGGTATCACCAGGCTCAATGAATTCCAAACACTTTTGCGCAATGATCTCTTTCAATTCCATGTTCTCTTGGTTGACCAAGGAGAAATTGCGAACCTGGTCCCCCATATTCTTTAAAAAAGCACCACCATGCTCTCTAATAATCAAACCCTGAGCCTCTAACTTTTCCAGATCTTGGCGGATGGTCACCTCGGTCACTTTAAACAATTTAGCGAGGTCCACTACTTTTGCGGAACCATCTTCATTTAAGAACTCAATAATCTTCTCCCTTCTTTTATTCGGTAAGTATGCCATATTTTTATAAATAGTAAATTTTCATAAATATAAACAAACTTACCTGCTTAGATTCCGCATTTTGCAATAGGATTATTTTTACTTTTTAACTTTGACGATTATGATTCTACATTAATAATTACACGCTCATATCTTGTAAGGGCAGGACTTCCTTGATCCGTAACTTCTAAAATGACATGCATTGTTCCCAACCGGGCACCTTTTGGAACGACCAAATAAGCTTTGGCGCTATGGTCATTTTCTATGTTAACCGGTATAGCCGTTCTTCCAGAAGATTTGGTAAAAGTGCCAGGCTCACCATAATAGAACCACTTGAACGATAATGTATCACCATCTGGATCAGTAGAGTTTTCCGCATTTCAATCTATACGGTCCCCCACCTTAGCGGTAATCATTTTTTTATTGCTCACTTTTACCACTGGGGGATGATTTGCCTGTTCATAAGGTTTTATGGTCCAATCCATTCTGGCAACAAAATCATTTTGATAAGCTTCTCTCCAACGCCAAATAGTCGCTTTATTATTGGTATGCCAACTACCGTCGTTACCTTCAACCTCATCCTGCGCATTGTTCCATAAAGGCCTGGTTTCTGGTTCCAAAAACCATTTTTCTGTTCTAGGGCGATACAACTCGTACCGACCACCCCAACTTCCCCAATTTGGGTGATCGGGATTTCCAAGACCATTGTTTATCAAATACATAAAACTGGGGGATCGCCCTCCATTAGATAATCCATATGGGGATATTCCGCCCCTAGGGGACCTTTACTTCGTACATGCCGGTCCAGCCAAGGATTATCTACGATTTCAAAATCCGCACCGGCAAACCGCCCATGAAATTTATCTCCACTTATACCGGTCCATGTAGCATGGTGATACCCCCCATAAGCATGAAAACCAGGACTAGCGATATAGAATAAATCTGGAAATGTTTTTCGAAGCCATGGCCCACTATCATCTTGATCGGATATGGTGTAGACCCTGATTTTAGAAACAAATTTATTTAGTTCCGCTTCCGTACGTGTATGCTTTACCTTCCATAATGCCTGAGCCAAACAATTGGACCCTCCCCATACCTGGATCCACACAGGGCGCTCATCATCCTTATCCACCACATTAATAATCCATTCTGAACCTTCAGAATCCATCCCTTCACCTACGGCATTCATTCCATAATCCGCACGACCTTCCTTTACGACCGACCTCAAATAATCTACTTCTGGATAGTCAGGTTCATGTAGCAATAGATTTTTCCTAACCTTTGCATACGCATCCAAGATTTCATAAATACGCCATGTTGCAATTTCATTTTTTTGATGTACGGAGGTTGTTGCCACTAATCCCTCAACATCCCATTGATTGGCATACGTTAAAAACCTTACCAAAGACATGGCATCATCCGGTTCATTCTCAATATCGGTAAGCACCAACACCCTTTGCCTATCTGTACCGGACTGGGCTTTCATAACCGTTACAAACGGTGACAGCATGCTTAAACAAACAAAGAAACCAAAGCGAAGATGTCTCATAATAATTACGTTAAATCATCTTTGACAATCTAATTACTGTCTTAATAGTGATGACGGACAAACGAAAATATTAAAAAATACCAATATTGTTTACTATTTTTTTCGTTTTTTTTCTTTTTATTTTTATTCCTTGATTTTATTAATCTATTCTACAAAAGTGTTTAATACCAATATTTAAATTAAATTGATAAGATGGCATTACACAGTTCAATCGATATCAAATACAAAAAAAGCCATTGAATTAAATTCAATGGCTTAATTATTAAAATTAGTGCTAACTATTGGTAGACCCTAACATAATCCACTTCCATAGTATCTTCTGTAAAAGCAGGGTCTATTGCCCCACCAAGTGTGCCGCCCACAGCAATGTTCATAATTAAAAAGAAATCGCTATTAAACGGTGTAGTATCAGAATTCACCAGGCTATTATGAACCATTTCCCCGTCTACAACAAACTTTATACTATCTGGCGTCCATTCTACGGTATAATTATGAAATTCCGTAGTAGCAGTAGGAACAGAAGTAGCCCCCACTACGGCAGTACCTCCAAAGTTTCCAGGATAATGCAAAGCACTACTAATGGTATTGCTATTATTACCTACGTGTTCCATAATATCAATTTCACCACATGCTGGCCAACCTACTTCATCAAAATTAGCTCCTAGAGCCCATAAAGCTGGCCACGTACCGCCGGCAGAAGGCAGTTTTGCCCTAATTTCAACCCTACCATACGTAAACTCAAACAAGTTTTCAGATTTAATCCTTGCAGAGGTGTACGCAGCATTACCAGTTGGACTTTCACCAAAATCAAAAAACAATACCACCCTATCATATGTAAAGGCCGGAGCAGCACTTAGATCAAAAGACAGTGTCTCCCAACTTTCTACTACAGATGTTGTTGCATCTACCTCATAAAATTCTTGGGCATTGGCCTGGTTTTCCAGTTTTAATCTAACCACTGCCCCAACTGCCGGAGACCAAGTCTTTATTTCCATATTTGTATATGTACTAAGATCTAAAGCAGCATCCACATCAAAAAACGAACCTGCCCATACTTCGGCTCCATTATTCTTTGTGGATTCAGCTACCGTTACAGATGTATTTTCGCCAGAGGCATCAGGGTTTTCTATGACAGCTGTTGCCGCCCCACCAAAATCCGTGAAGACTGGCGCTGCACCTTCAAAATCCTGCACCACTGAAGTAGACCCACCGGCCGCGACCAAGGTAACATCATCATAATAATATTGAACACCACCACCACTACCGGTGCCACGTGCGGTAATCTTTAACACACCATCTTCGACAATTACATTTTCAGGACTATCCGTATATTCCTGTGCCTCGCCATTTCCCCAGCCACCTGCACCGAGGTCGAACGTCCAATTAGCCGGATCCGGAGCTCCATCCGTATCAAATTCGTCTGACCAGACCAAATTGGTATATATAGTCTCTAAGCTCTCTTCTTCCCCACCTGTTGAAGGAGCAGCCGTAAAACGAATATACCATGCAAGGTCAGGATTCATAGAATCATATGTTCTAACATAAAGCAAATCTTCGCTGAGCGATAAAATTTCATACGTTGAAGAACCTACATAATAACTCATAAAACCACCATCGGAAAATTCCATTTGCATTCCAGTTGTTTCGGCCTCTGGCACATTGCCCTCAACCGCAGAAAAAGTCACTTCTTTTTCCCCACTAGTATCAAAATCATAACAGTAATCCTCATCTGCGGTTCCACCAACAACAGCTTTATGACCAACATTGAAGAATGTTTGACCTTTATTATCCAAAACATAAGTTACCTCACCACTACTATTAACGGTAAACGTCAATTCGTCATCACAAAAACAATCTGATATTTCACTTCCACACTTCTCAAATGCTTGGGCAGAATACCATTTAGGATACCACCAATCACCATCAATTCCTTCCCTAGCCGGACCCAAGCCCAAATGGCCGGGCTGCGCAGCAGCAAGAAACCAAGTTTTGGAACTTCCGTCTGTTATTAAATTGACCAAATCTGAATTCATAGCAGGTACATCCACCGTAACCTGTAAGGTTTCCGTTAGGGTAGAACCATCAAATC
The DNA here is from genome assembly GCF_030505015.1 of Maribacter confluentis. NCBI lineage: Bacteria > Pseudomonadati > Bacteroidota > Flavobacteriia > Flavobacteriales > Flavobacteriaceae > Maribacter > Maribacter confluentis. Next base: position 2,805,994 of record NZ_JAUKUC010000001.1, on the reverse strand, counting down.
CAATAACCGTAACAGTTACGGTATAGGTATTTTCACCAGTAGTAGAATATGTTTTAGAGATATATCCAGTTAAGGACTCTCCAGTGGTACCATCACCAAAATCATAGGTATATGATTTAGCACCGGTAGCGGTTGGTTTAAAAGTGACAATTCCTGAGCCATCATCACTTACTTGAGATGTTACCGCAAGGTTAGAAAGCGGTCCAGGATCAAAGCTATCGTCGTCCTCACAACTGACGAACACCATAAGTAATGCCACAAACATGTACATTAAGTTTTTCATAATCTAATTTGTTTTTTGGAGTTAATAAGTACTATTTAAACTACCATTAGACCAATAATGAAAACATTTCCGGTATAGGTCATATTTATAATAGTTTCAACTGCAAATTAATAGTCATATTTATGAAATCCTAAAAATTTACCCCTACAAAAAACATACATCTCAAAATATAACGGTCAAATAAATAAAATCATCAATAAAATACACAAAACAAGGAATATTGCCATATAAATTATGAGAAGTTTTAAAACAGTTGTTGTGGTAATGTTGTGGTGAATTTTGCTTTTGATGTGGAATTATAAACTCATTATATAATCGGTGAGTCCTTCTTCATGTAACAAATTCATTTTTTTGCGAAGACGATATCTTTTTACCTCTACACTTCTAAGCGATATATTTAATAACGGAGCAATTTCCTTAGAAGATAAATTTAAACGCAAATAGGCACAAAGACGTAAGTCATTTGAGGACAGTTCAGGATGAAGGCTTTTAATTTTTTTTAGAAAATCCTTATCCGCATTATTAAATGCATTTTCAAAGAATTTCCAATCATCCTCATTGTTTATATTCCGGTCTATTGTTTTTATTACCGATTTAATCTGTGCATTTACCGGACCATCCTTTAATTTATCCTTAATTGCATTTAGAAATTCATTTTTCTTGATAATACTCATAGTAGAAATAGCCAACTCCCTATTTTTGCTTTCTATCAAATCTTGCAGCTGTTCGTTTTTAATTTGAATAATTTTCTTTTGCGCCTTTAACTTTTTTCTCTTTAACCGTTTTTTGTTCGCTTTTAAAATTTGTTCTTGTTGTTTTTTGTAAAAGCTTTTATATAGCTTATGAACCACTATTAAAAGGAGTAGACCCAATAATACATATATAATTATTACATAAATTGAAAGATACCAAGGTCTTTCAATTTTAAAATTATACGTAGCGACATTATCTACAAGTGCATTACCAACTTTAGCCCTTATCTGTAAGGTGTAGTTCCCAAATGGTAAATTTTTAAAAGAGACTTCCGGTACCGTTGACCAGCTACTCCAATCCGTATATAATCCATCTAATTTATATTGGTAATAAACCTCGGTAAATTTGTCGTATTCAGGAACATTGTATTGAAATTTCAGGTTGTTCTCGGTATAATCAAATAGCGTATTATCCTTTATAGGTATATGAATACTAGGCGCATCATAAAATTCCTTGGAAATCGAAGTTACTGAGACTGAATATGATTTTGGCAAAACTTTATCCAAATTAAGGGTAACATAACCATTTGAAGTACCTATTAAATAGGTTTGGTCACCTAGACCCACAATAGATTCAAAACCCACAACTCCCATACCGTTTCTGAAAAATTTTGGAATGGGTATTTTAACCTGTTCCGGACTGCCGTTCATTATACCGGGAGATACATTAATGATATTATCATTGGAAAAACCCCATAACCTTTCGTTATTATCCGTTGGTTTAAGTACGCCAATAATAGCATCGTCATTTTCAAAAAATTTGCTGTTCAAAACTGTATCCCTAAGAAATTCATTGCCGTTCTTGTCGTACTTAAAAACCCCATTGACAGTAGTATAAATTAAATCATCATGATAGGCTACCAAACTAGACCCCGTACCTTTAGAATCTTTTTGCTTTACGGACAAAACCTTAGTGTAATCTGAATTCAACCTAACATCAAAAATACCTTTGTAATCATGGTTTACCAATACTTGATGGTCATCTACGAATTCAAAAAACCTACTTGAACTTTCAAATCCATCAATTACATTTTCAAAAGTCCAATCATTGCCTACTTTTTTCAAAACACTTAAACCTTCATAATTTCCCTGCAACAATAAATTCTCAGTACCGGGCATAGGATGAATATCCCATGTACCAGGGTAATCGGAAATTTTCTCAACCGTATTCTCCCTCACAACGAACGTTCCGGTATGATGCCCACAAAACAAGGTGCCGTCAATATTCTTCAACAACCAAACTTGGCCCTGTGTACCTTCAATACGTTTAAATTTATCCGTATTGGACCTGTAAAACAACCCCTGGTTAGTGCCCAAGTAAAGAACATCCTTATATAAAATTGCCGTATAAACCACACCCAACTCGCCCACATGGTCTACATATTCCCTAAATGGCGTTTCAAGATTAATTACACTAAGTCCATTGTCCAGTCCTAACCATAAATTTTTGTCCATATCTTGGTACATGGACAAAACAGTATTGTTATGAATACCTTGTTCCTGGTCTATATGCGCGGTAACTATACCCCGCTTATCGATAATAAATAGTCCTTTTGAAATGGTACCCAAAACAATAGAACCATCGTGCAATTTTAAAGTACTATAAACTTTTATGTTAGGTAATAAAGAATCATTGGCCGTTGCCCATTTTTCCAACTTATTGCCCCTGAGCAAATAACACCCATGTTGCTCCGTAATCAATAAAATTGCTTGTTGAAACGAAAATGCACCAATTACAATATCATTTTTTAAAATATCATCATCGGACACCAAAACAGACCTGCCATTTTCCACGGTAAATAGTCCTTTTCCAATGCTTTGAAAATAAATTCTTCTATCGACTTCAAATAATGTTGCCCTAGTCGTTTTGGCATTTATAATATCAATAGTACCATTTTTAATGTGATAACTATAGATGCGGTCCAAGGAACGGAACAGTACCCAATCATTAAATTGTGTAATGGTCCAGAAATGCTCATCCTCTTCTATAGGCTGGGTCAATTTTGAAGAAATGGAAACATACTCCAGTTGACCTAATGCATCTCTTGTCCAATATCCAAATTCCATATAACAACCCGTATAAATACGGTCACCAATAACCCTTACGGATTTTAAAGGGGTGCCGTTTGGGGATGGATATAATACCCATTTCGTTCCATTATACATTAACAGCCCGCTATTGTTCGCAATATAAATACTCTTATCCTGGCCCTGTGATACGCCCCAATTTTGATTACCTGCTGCATAGGTTAAAGGTGCATAGTTTTGAATTGGCGGCAGGTCTTGCGACTTAACGCCCCATATTGCCATATATAGGAGAAACCAAAATATAGGTTTTAATACCATTTGTAGGGGACTACATTGTTTAGTGAGACTTAAATATAAGATTTTTATAACCAGACCAACCTTTAATGATTTTTAGTCAAAATAATGACGGGAATTACAGACTTGATTTTAAATTGGATACAATAAACTAACCGGATAAATAGAAACCAATGAGTTGTTATTATTTACGATTATTTTCATTTACTTTGTTTTACTATATTTGAGGATTACGGTAAGACACATTACCCACAACCAATAAAGGCGTCACCTTTAGAATCAACTTATGAAACAGATACTCCTATTTTTTGCCATTATTAATTTTACAAACTTTGGCATTGGTCAGTCGCTTCCAAAGGAACGTGTAATTATCCTTTCGGATATTGAGGCAGATCCAGATGACACACAGTCTTTTGTTCGTCTGTTCCTATATACCAATGAAATTGATATTAAGGGTATGGTAGCGACTACATCTTGTTGGCTACAGCATAAAATAAATCCGGAATCTTTAAGGAAAATTATTAAAGCGTATGATGAAGTACACCTAAACCTACTAAACCATGATAAAAATTATCCAACCGCATCCACCTTGAACGCTCTAGTAAAAAATGGCTTACCAAAATATGGTATGACCGGCGTAGGACCGGGTATGGACTCTGAAGGTTCTGATTGGATCATTAAAATTCTGGAGGAAAAAGATGACCGTCCATTATGGATTTCCGTTTGGGGAGGCGTTAACACCTTAGCCCAATCCTTACACAAAATCAAGAACACTAAAAGTGCCAAAGAGGCAAAGCGGCTTATTTCAAAATTAAGGGTGTATACGATATCCGATCAAGATGACAGCGGTATTTGGATTCGGAACAATTTTCCGGATTTATTCTATATCGTTAGTCCGGGTGATGAATATAGCCAAGCAACCTGGACAGGAATTAATGCCTATATAAAAGGTATTGATAACACCACAATTAGCAACAAATGGCTTGCCGATAACATTCAACAAAACCATGGACCGTTGGGCACCATTTATCCTGATGTTGCCTGGGGCGTTGAAGGAGACACCCCGGCATTCCTTTCCTTGATACCCAATGGACTTAATATTGCCGAACATCCGGAACTTGGTGGCTGGGGAGGTCGCTATGAATTGTACAAGCCAGATTTTTCAAAGACCAAAGAAGGAGGATCAATTGTAACCATAGCGCCAGAAACCAGACCAATTTGGACCAATGCCATTGATAGCTACACGCCGCATGTCCCCAAGGATTACGGTAGATCGGTACGACCGGACACAATAACATTTACAGGTTATAAGGAAACTTTATGGCGCTGGAGGGATGATTTTCAAAATGACTTTGCAGCCCGTATGGATTGGTCCATAATGAGCTTTGAAGAAGCCAACCATCCACCGACCGTAATATTGACCCATCCTGACGAGCTAACCGTAAAATCCGGCGAGGGCTTTATGTTGGATGCTTTTGATTCTACCGATCCAGATGGTGATAATTTAAGCTTTTTATGGTTCCAGTATCCTGAGATTAGCTCCTATAAAAAGGTGATAAACATGGGGGCCAATAATGTACATTTAGTAAACTTGACCGCGCCAGAAGTGTCAAAAAAAGAAACCCTGCATTTTATCGTTAAGGTTTCTGACAAGGGTTCGCCATCTCTAAGCAGATATAAGCGTGTAAAGGTTACTGTACTACCCAAATAGTCGGAAATACAATTACTGCAGGACAAGTGCCATAAAACCCTCCTTATACGCCCGCCCAAGAGGTAAATGAACGCCGCCCTTTAGAAAAACTTGGTTGCCATTGATCTTGTGAATTTTGGCCATATTGATGATATAGGATTTGTGGATACGTACAAATCTATTCGCGCCCAAAAACTCTTCCCAATACCGTAAGGGTTCTTGGGATAAATATTTGCGTGTTTTGGTAATTATTTCGGTATAATCGGCATCGGACTGAATATATTCAATGTCATACACATCAACCTTTATATGTTCATAACCGGATTTGATAAATATATGTTCCAAAGCGTGTTCTTCCTTATCTTTTAAAGAATTTGCCATTTGGGTATTATTCTTTGTAGGCACTTTGGAAACTGCTTGCACAAATCGTTCAAAGGAAAATGGTTTTAAAAGATAATCTACTACATCATATTCATAACTTTCAAGGGCATAGTCCGCAAATGCGGTAGTCAAGATAATATTGGGTCTATGCTTAAGCACCTTTAGAAATTCAATTCCAGAAATTTTAGGCAAGTGTATGTCCAAAAAAATTAAATCAATAGCTGTACGCTTTAAAAATTCCAATGCCTGCAGCCCATCTGCAAATGTGCCTTTTAACTCCATGTTTCCAAAATCGGCAATGTACTTTTTTAGCACACGCTGTGCCGGTGGTTGATCTTCAATAATAATACAATTGATCATAATTTTGCCCTTGTTAGCTGTAACTTCAAATGTACGTAATAAACATCCTGCTCATTTTGGATATGTAGATCGTGCGCATTGGAATAAAGCAACTCTAACCGTTTTTTTACATTTTTCAATCCTATTCCGCTAGATAGATTTTCCGTATTCGCCAGTGACAAAAAGGAATTTCTACATTCAAAATTCAACATGCCATTTTCATTAATATCTATGTTAATGTCGATAAAAATATTGTCAGATTGACTAGCGGTACTATGTTTAAAGGCATTTTCTATAAAGACCGATAGTATTAAAGGCGCAATGACATACTCTGTTGTATTGCCGTGCATGCTAAAGGAAACCTTACCCCTTTCCTCTATCTGCATTTCATTAAGCTTTGTAAAATTTTTAAGGTGGGCTATTTCCTTTTGAAGGCCTACGTAATTCTCTTTGCAATCATACAGCATATAACGCAATACAGATGAAAGCTCCAAAATAATAGAAGGAGTTTTTGGGGACTGTTCAATGGCGTACGAATAAAGATTGTTTAAATTATTGAACAAAAAATGTGGGTTGATCTGGGACTTTAAAAACAGGAGTTCACTTTGAACAACGGATGTTCGCAGTTCTTCAACCTCCAATTGTTTTTTAGAGGCATCCCAGGCAAACTTAAAACCTGCCAGAATAAGGATAACGGGCATAACGTCTAGCAAACTATAAACGATACCGGGAAAATGTTGACCTCTTGAAAATGGATAAAAAATACGCTCCAACACCAACTCCTCCACCATTATTATAACAGCTATGACAAGCATTACCAATATAAAGAACAAAAGATATTTTTTAGTATAAAAAAAACGGGGCAACAATATATAATTGATAAGTAAAGCGCCCAATGCATAATTTAAAAAGGCAAAGATGTTAAATGCGGGTATTTCCGGTTGGTTCTTATCAAAAGAAAAAAATAAGAACAATACGATATGTAGTACCAATTGAAATATAACTTCCTTTGAAATACTGTTCAAAAATGAAAATTTTGGCCCCATGTATTAAAAATACCCAATTACGTAAAATAACCGTTAATAAAACCGCCATCGACAGTATTAGCAAGGTAAACACCAATAATTAAAAATGTCGTTTGCACTATAACCTAGGTCGTTTGCAGAAAATTAATTTCATTAATGTAATCTTTACACCAACTTTGATTAAAATCAACTCAAATTATGCGTAAACAAGTTTTAATAATTATAATTCTAGGTTTCATTATTGGAAGTCCGCTCACCTTTGCACAGGAAGTTACAACGACCATAACGGGTAAGGTCATTGAGGAAAATGGTGGCGGACCAATTGAATTCGCAACGGTGCTAGTAGGTAATCCCAAAGATCAGAAACCAATAGTAGGAACCACCACTTTAGAGGATGGGAGCTTTATTCTGGAAACCGATGCTCAAAATTTTTACATTGAAGTAAGTTTTATTGGTTTTACCACAAAGCAATATGACAATCCACAAATAAATAATGCAAAAATAGATTTGGGAACGGTGACCTTGGCAGAAGATTCACAACAATTAGATGAAGTCGTCGTAGAAGGAGAGGTATCACAGACCACATTTAAGTTAGACAAAAGAATTTTCAATGTAGGAGCAGATTTGAGCAGTACTGGCGCAAGCGCGTTAGAAGTATTGAACAATGTCCCCTCCGTTAATGTGAACATTGAAGGACAAATTAGTTTACGGGGCAGTCAAGGAGTACAAATGCTGATCAACGGCAAACCTTCGGTAATTGCCAATGAACAGGGCAACGCCTTGGGGACATTGACAGCAGATATGATAGAGCGCATAGAGGTGATTACGAATCCGTCCGCGAAATATGATGCGGAAGGTACTTCGGGCATTATAAACATAGTATTGAAAAAAGAGGAAAAAAAAGGTTTAAACGGCGCAGTTACTTTAAATACGGGAGTTCCCAATAATCACAGTATAGGTTTAAGTTTAAATAGGCGCACAGAAAAATTTAACCTATTTAGCCAAATGGGATTTGGCCGAAGAACCTTCCCAAGCGATAATGAAACAGAAAACCGCAATTTATCGGACAACACATATATTACCAGTAATGGGGAAAGCGATAAAAATGAAACCTTTTTCAATCTCATCCTAGGCACCGACTATCATATCAATGATTTGAACGTAATTACGTTATCCGGAAATTTTGCTTATGAATGGGAAAAAGAAACTTCAGATGCCTTGTTCAGTACTTTTGACACCTCTAATGAGCGCACGGATGCATTTAACCGTAACGAACTTACAACGGCCACCAACCCAAAATACTCCTATGAGCTCCAATACAAAAAAGACTTTGAGGGCAATGAGGAGCAATCATTACTTTTGAGTGCCACAGGAAACCTTTTTGCCAAAGACCAGTCATCAGATTTCATCAATACCATTGTTTTTGGTGCCGGTGATGATATGCAACAACGATCCCGTACGGATTTTAGTCAAGCGGATTATACGTTTAAGGCAGACTACACACACCCTTGGGCAGAAAAATACACCCTTGAAACTGGGGCACAGTACCAAATAAACGATGTTGAAAATGATTTTGCCATTAGTGATTTTGACGGTACAGGATTTATTGAAAATCCAGATTTGACCAATGTTTTTGAATGGACACAAAAAGTATTGGGCATATATGCCACTACGGCTTATGAAAGTGATGCTTGGGGGCTTAAATTAGGGCTTAGATTTGAGGATACCGACCTTGCTACCCTATTAAGGAATACCAACGAAAGCAATGACCAGAACTATAATAATTTATTTCCCAGTGGCCATACCTCCTATAAATTCAGTGACAACCTATCATTACAGGCAGGGTATTCAAAGCGGATATTTAGACCTAGAATGTGGGATTTGAATCCGTTTTTCAATATTCGCAACAATTTTAGCATACGCACCGGAAATCCTAATTTACAGCCAGAATTTACCGATAGTTATGAGATTACAAGTATTTATAAAATTGGTAAGGTTTCTATGAACTTTGGTGTCTTTTATAGGCATACGGAAGATGTTGTAGAACGTATTGTAGCGTTTGAGGACAATGTAAGTATTTCCAGGCCGGAGAATATTGGTATTAACAATACAACAGGAATTGAGTTCAATGCAAAATACATACCTACCAACTGGCTTTCCTTTACCAATGACTTTAATTACAGTAGTTTTAAAAGAGATGGTGACTTTGAAGGCAATTCGTTTGATTTTAAAGGCGACCAATGGTCTACCAGATTGACCAATAAAGTAAAGTTACCGGCAGACTTTGATTTGGAATTTATAGGCCAGTACCAATCTGGCTATAGAACGTTGCAACAGGAAATTGCGGACAATCTATTTATGGATTTTGGGGCGCGCAAAAAGATTTTTAAGGGAAAGGCCATTTTGAGCCTTAGCGTTAGAGATGTATTTGCTTCCCGTATAAGAGAAAGCATTACCAACCAACCTGGCTTTTATTTGAGGGATTTTAGCCAGCAAGGTCGTTTTATAACCTTTGGTGTTAGTTTTGGCTTTGGCAAAGGTGAGGCAATGGAATTTTCCGGTCAGAAACATTTTTAAAGAATGCTTATAATCATAGGTTGTAATTATATTCCTAGGTAAGTGCCAATTTTGACTTAAAATTTTAATTCTATAGAAATATTTAGGAACTTCACTACTTCTATTAGGATTGAAATGGTAAGCACAGAAGCAAAACTTAAGGAGCGTATTAAGGAACTTACTTGCCTATACGAAGTAACTTCCATCATAGTAAATTCAGACTACAGTCAGTTGCACACTTCGTTAGAGGCGATTACATTTTGTTTGAAAAAGGCATGGCAGTTTGAAGATGATACCGAAGTGTTGTTGCAAAGTGGCGATTATGATATTAAGACAGATGGATACCATAATGAAATGGTATACCTTAAATCTAATATTAGGGTATTCAACGAAGTCTCCGGTTTTATTAAAGTGGGGTATCCAAAGAAAAAATATAAACAGACCGATTTTTTGGTGGAAGAGGAAAAACTGCTTGAGAATGTAGCTTTGGCCGTAGGCAATCTATTGGAACGAAAACAAGTACATGATAGTGAGGCCGCTATAAAAAGACAGGTTGAAAGGGCGGATAGACTACATATTTTAGGGGAGATCACCGCTGGTATAGCCCATGAGATCAATACGCCGTTGGCCAATATTCTAGGGTTTACGGAACTTTTAAAGGAACGTATTACCGATACCGACGCTTTGCGCGATCTTAATAAAATTGTGGACAATGCTATTTTTAGCCGTGAAGTGGTCAAAAAATTAATGTTTTTTGCTTGTGAAATGCCACAGCAAATGAACGTAATACAAGTTATTCCTTTAATAGAGGATGTATTGAACTTATTGGGCCCCTCTATACGGACAAAAAACATTCAATTGGTCAAATCCTTCAGTCATCAGGACATTGCATTACGTGCAGATAATGTACAGTTGACCCAAGTACTGTTTAATTTGATCATGAACGCAATTTATTTCTCACCAAAAGGAGGTAAAATTGAAATTAACCTAAAAAAAGGAACAAAGTATATAACCCTCCGTATTACCGATGAAGGTTCGGGAATTGCTTTGGAAAACGAGGACAAGGTTTTTGAACCATTTTTTACCACAAAGCCCCTTGGTGAGGGTTCAGGATTGGGACTAAGTGTCGTACATGGCATCATTAGTAGTCATAAGGGTACCATAACGCATGGCAAGAACCATCCCCAAGGCACTATATTTACCATATCTTTTCCTAAATTACCATAATGGCACTGCGCAAAGAAAATATATTGCTTGTAGATGATGACTTAGATATTCTAGAGTTGTTACAACGGCATTTACAGTCTATGGACTATCACATATTTAAGGCGGTATCCGTTAAACAGGCGCTCTATATCTTAAAAGATACATTTATAGACCTTTTGATAACCGATATCCAGATGCCAGAAGTTGACGGTTTACAATTGGTACGGTTTGCAGACGAGCATTATCCAGATATTCCAAAATTGGTCATTACCGGCTACCCATCCGTAAACGGCGCCCTAGAAGTTTTTAAATCCGGTGCTACGGATTATCTTACCAAGCCTTTTACCAAGGATGAACTAAAACAGGCCGTAGACAAATCATTAAAGGGCAAAATTAGAAAAGATGCCCCTAAAGCATTGACCATTCCACATAAGGGCAAGGGGTATGCAGAAATGATAGGCTCTTCCCCCGCCTTTCAAAAAATAACGGATATCATTGACCGGGTAAAAGATAACAAGGCAACCGTTTTGATAAATGGAGAAAGCGGCACCGGTAAAGAGCTGGTTGCTAGGGCCATTCATTATTCAGGAACATTTTCCAGGGCATCATTTATACCGGTCAATTGCGGGGCCATACCGGAAAATTTATTGGAAGCGGAGCTTTTTGGTTATATAAAAGGAGCTTTCACCGGAGCCAATGAAAACCGAAATGGATTTTTTCAGGCAGCAGAAGGGGGTACACTTTTTCTGGATGAAATTGGTACGGCACCACTCTCCGTACAGACCAAACTATTAAGGGCCATTCAAGAAAAAGAAATTACAAAAATAGGTTCTCGTAAAGTAGAAAAAGTAGATATACGAATCATAGCGGCAACCAACAGTAACCTTCAAGAGGCCATAGCCCAAAATGAATTTAGGGAAGACCTCTATTATCGGTTAACCGTTGTGGAAATAAAAGTACCGCCCTTAAGGGACCGTAAGCAGGACATACCGTTATTGGTAGAAAAATTCGTCCAAAAATATGGAATTGAATACAAGGATAGGTTAATGGGCATATCTCCTGATGCCTTACAGATATTACAACGATATCATTGGCCCGGAAATATAAGGGAGCTGGAAAACTTAATTCAGCGGGCCGTAATTATGAGCGATGGTATAATAAAGGCAAAAGACCTACCTGACCATTTAAAATTTCAAATAGATTTTCCCGATACCGAATTTCTTCCCCTTAAGGAAATGGAAAAAGAGTATGCCAAAAAAGTACTGGCCCACGTTGATGGCAATAAAACAAAAGCTGCCGAAATTTTACAGATAGATCGCAAGACCCTCCGTGAAAAATTAAAATAATAGTAATGGTGCATATTTCCCCGACCGGGTAAATATTCCCCACTTCTCCAATTCACTTCATAATTAAAAAATTATTAAACACCTGTTTTTTAGTTAGTTACAAACGTTAACACATCTTTAATATTCCAAGGCATAGCTATTGCCTCTTTTAGATAAATCAATAAAAGGGGTTATGAAATACGGAAGTTTAGTATTGGAAAAAAAAGATTTCGTGATGATACAACGGTATCAGCAACTGACCCCATATGTAGAAGATTACGCCCATAAAGATGCATTGGACAATTTAAAGGAACGTATGGCAACGGCATTGATATATGATTTAGAGGATATGCCGGAAGATATCATAAGAATGTATTCCTATGTCAATTTGAGTTATGAATCTGGCTGGAACCAAACATTTCAATTGGTACCACCTTATGAAAATAACTTGGAAAATGACAAGATTTCCGTACAAAGCACTTTAGGGGCTTCTATCATTGGTTTATCGGAAGGGGATATTATAACATACGGACTTCCAAGTAATGTAAAAACTTTGACAATTAAGAAGGTAACACAATGTAACCAACATTTTAAGGTAATTATAACGGAGAGAACAATCAACGAAGCATTAGCAAAACATAAAATCAATTTATTAACCCAAAATTCAGAGCTATGATTAAATATGTAATAACAGCGCTGTTTTCAGCAAGTATGTTAACGGCACAGACGAACAATGATAATGTTCAAAATTCAGTAAAGGTTGGTGATGTCTACGAAATTGGCACGCCCAAAGCCCATAAATATCAACATATAGATTTTCCAAGGGCAAATTTTATTATTAAAAAAGGCGGTATTGCCAATTACAAAACTGTGGAAGGAAATACAGTAGTGGTAACCGAGGTCAAAGAGACAAAAGACGGTAATATCCAAATAAAGATGAAGCGTACAGACGGTACACGTTTTTTCCGTACCCATCCAACGGTTACGGCAAATTATTCAGAAGCATTGGCCTCTGGAGAGCTTGTATCCAAATAATACATTTAGCTAGTTGACCTATCTGCCTGGCTTGCAAAAATCAGTTTTGTTCAAAAAATGTAAGTCGGGCAGATTTTTATTTCCAATATGTAAATCAGGTCATGAAAGAAATATTAAAGAGAAGCATTTGCCTTACATGCAGTCATGTAACGTTCTGCTGTTTAACCAAAAATAAAAACAACATTCACTGTTGTTGCGATTACCTATATCGTTTTGACAAATTGTTGAGCGATAAAAATATGGATGGTGATAAATACACCATGTAAAGTTTAACAAGTGAACAAGAGTTAATAGAGATACATGATTACAAAAACACATAAAAATAAAAAGGTATTGAAACAGGGCATGCTTGATAATGTCATGCGCCAGTTTGATAATGCTGCGGACATTATAGGTCTAAATCCCAATATTAGAAAAATATTGGAAGTAACCAATAATGAACTAGTTGTGCATTTTCCGGTTAGAATGGATAATGGGGAGGTAGAGGTGTTTACAGGATATAGGGTACAGCATAACAATTCATTGGGACCCTATAAAGGTGGACTACGTTACCACCCTACGGTAGATATTGATGCCGCAAGGGCGTTGGCCATGTGGATGACCTGGAAAACATCCTTGGCAGGCTTACCATATGGTGGTGCCAAAGGAGGCATACAGTTAGATCCCAACAAATATTCCATAGCAGAATTGGAACGCATTACAAGAAGGTTTACATATGCACTTGGTGACAATATTGGGCCCGAATTGGACATACCCGCGCCAGATGTCAATACAAGTTCACAGACCATGGCCTGGATCTTGGATACATACATGTCTACCAAATCACCTAATGAGCGTTCAAAGAACATGCATGTGGTAACAGGCAAACCGGTAGGTGCCGGAGGTTCCGAAGGTAGGGACCGTGCAACAGGATTTGGCGTGTTCCTGACCATTAAATTCTGGGCGGAAAGTAAAAATATTGACTTAAAAAATAAAAAATACATTGTTCAAGGTTTTGGAAATGTAGGCTATTGGACAGCTCACTTCTTGGAAGAGGAAGGAGCAAAACTGATTGCGGTTCAGGATGCCTATGGTAGTATTATCAACGAAAACGGAATTTCAGTAGAATCGCTCTTAGCTTATTCCAAGGCAAACAAAGGAAGCATTTTAGGCTATAACGGTGCCGAAAAGATAGATAATACGGAATTCTTTGGACTAGATTGTGATATTATTATTCCCGCGGCACTAGGTAACCAAATCACGGCCAAAAATGCACCTTATATTAAGGCTAGGCTCATTGCGGAAGGTGCAAACGGTCCTACGGATGTAGAAGCCGAAAAAATACTATTGAAAAAGGGTATTGAGATCATACCGGACATTCTTTGCAATTCTGGCGGAGTCATAGGTAGTTATTTTGAGTGGTTACAAAACAGGAACGGAGAAATATGGCAGTTGGATGAAGTAATGCAAAAACTTGAAAAAAAATTAAAGGAATCGTTCACAAAAGTAATGCTGACATCTATAGAAAGAGATGTGGACATGCGTACGGCCGCTTTTATAATTGCCATAGAACGTCTTGAAGAAGCCTATACGCAAAGGGGCATTTTTCCATAAAGGAGTGCTACACCAGATGAAGAAACTAAGATATAACTTTGGTGGTTATACCTTCCTCTGAGGAAGGGCTGAACGGGGGTGGTCATTCAAACATTTGGGTTGTACCGCCCCTTTTTAGTTCATACCGGCCATGCAAATCGTACTGATTAAAAATTTAAGTAATGAAATACAATAACCTCATCATTGAAAAGAAAGAATACATGCTCTTAAAACGGTTCATGAACCTATCTGAGTTTTACAAGGACAGGACCCTTGCCTATTCCATGAAAAAATTAATGGGCGAGTTGGAACATGCGCAAATTGTAGATGATTTTAAAATGCCTACGGACGTAATTAGGTTCAACACCAAGATTACCATAGACTCCGAAAATGGCTGGCAAACCACATTTACATTGGTGACCCCAAATGAAAGTGATGTTAAGAACAATAAAATATCCTTTTTAACGCCTATGGGTTCCGCGGTCATCGGCTACGCAGAAGGCGATACCATTACATGGGAATTTCCTTCTGGAGAGCAAAAATTGACCATACAAAAGGTAGAACAAAAACAAAGACATGTCAACATTGATAGTGTTTTATAACATTTAATGAATAGAGTAATAACCATAAATTTTGAAACCAATGGATAACAGTAAACCAATTGGCATTGTACAATTAACACCTTAATTCAGCACCATGGTAAAGAAGCTATTATTGCCTACAGATTTTTCTAAAAATTCATGGAATGCCATACAATATGCTATTCAATTGTATAAAAATCAAGAATGTGATTTTTATATTCTGAACACGTACGCAAAAGAGGCCCATGGACTTGATAATATCACTTTACTGGATCCGGATGAAGCTTTCAATAAATATTCAGAATTACGTTCCAACCAAGGGTTGGGCGATATTATGGCAAAATTGACCTTTGAGAACAATAATAGAAAGCATAGGTTTCATATGCTATCGCGTTCGGCGTTATTTCTAAATGCCATAAAGGATATCGTAGCACAAATGAAAATTCATATGGTCGTCATGGGTGCAAAAGGGTGTAACAATGAAAATACACGGGCCTATGGTAAAAATACATTATCTGTCATTGAACATATTCGCCAATGTCCGGTTTTGGTAGTTCCCGAAAATGTACGTTTCAAAATGCCCAAGGAAATTGTCCTGACCACAAACTTTAAAACAAATTTCAAGTCCAAGGAAATAAAATATTTGGTAGAAATGGCTCAATTGCACAATGCCCATATCCAAATTCTTAGCCTTACTGATCAAAGTGATATGACATTGTGGCAAAGAAGAAACCAGAAACGACTTTATAAACATTTAAAAGGGGTCAATTACTGCGCCAATGTCGTTCACAATGTAGCCATGTCCACGGCATTAAGTTGTTTTGTAGAGATCAAGCACACCAATATGATCAGTTATATAGACAAAAAACCTTCCTTTTGGGAACGCTTAGGGTTTGGAAAGCGAACATTAACCAAATTAGGGTATTTTAATGATGTGCCGGTATTGGCATTGCACGGGGGTGTACTTAAAAAATAAGTGCTATTCTGCATTATTCTTATCACTATGAATAGGGCTTTCTTATCTATTATAAAGATTATTTTATTCCTTCTAGTACATCTTTAGCAATTAACGGTTATTTATGTAACCCCAATTCACTGAAAAACATACATCTATGCACTAAAAAATAGTACGAATTAAAAAAAGCTGATAAATTTATACGGACCTATAAATTTTCATAATGCTTAAATTCTTTCGAAAAATTAGACATTCCCTTATTGTCGAAAAAAAATTGGGCAATTACCTCTTATATGCCCTAGGTGAAATAATATTAGTGGTTATTGGAATTTTAATAGCCTTAAGTATTGATAATGCAAACCAAGAGCATATTTTAAGGGAAAAAGAACATGTATACCTTGTGGGCCTAAAAAATGAGTTCATGGCCAACAAAAATAAATTACATACCCTTATTGAGGTTAATAAACGTAATTATGAAAGTGCCAAGGCCATTTTAAATATGTTGGACAATGAAAATGACCAACCAAATGAACAGGAACTTTCACAACTTTTGTTTGAAGCCTTTGCTTTTGAAATAGCTTACAATCCCAATAATTCATTGTTGAACGAAATGATGAATTCCGGTAGCTTAAAGGATATTTCCAGTACTGCACTCAGGTTATACCTCACCTCTTGGAATTCAATGATAGATAATATAAAGATACAGGAGGCTGACCTGCGCAAGCAAAGGGAAAACGTTCGTGATATGCTAAGAAGCGACCAGGCCAGTTTGCGTACCATTCTTGACCATGCCAATATTACTGTTGAAACAATTGGCTTACCGCTGTCCAACAAAAGATATAGTAATCTTGAACTCCTAAAATCAAAAGAATTTGAAAATAATGCACTTTCATTTATTTTGACCGGTATAAGTACTGAAACCTCCCATTATGTTCCCCTTGTAAATGAAATTGATGAAATTTTAAAACTTTTGGACCAAGAACTGCAATAGGGCCCATGCCTTCAGGTTGGTAGAGCTTGCCTATAATCGCGATTAAAACAAAATTTTGTTATTGTTTAAAACATTATAATCCTTATTTAAAAATGCATCCATGCCAATAGCCCCAAAAACCAAAAGGAATATTCAAAGAATTATACCATTTGCAATTATATGGTTGATCTTAGGGTGGATAAATCTTTTTACTCAAGAAGCGGTTACCCTAAATACAAACTTAAATCCTTCCAGTGCTATAAGCATTACCACAGAAGTATTCATATTTGCAAATTTTGCGCTTATTGTTGTTAGTCTTCTGGTGGGGGCAATAGAAGTGCTGTGGTTGGACAAGTTGTTCAATAAAAAGAACTTCTCAAAAAAAATCATTTATAAATTAGTGTTCTACACCTTGTTCTTACTGTTGGTCATTTTAATCACTTTTCCAATTGCTGCGGCAATAGAATCTGAAACCTCTCTTTTTAGCGCAGTAATTTGGACCAAATTTGTCAACTTTATTTCAAGCATTGAATTTGCCAGCACCATGGTGTCCATTTCCTTTAGTTTATTTGTCAGCCTGCTTTATTTTGAGATTAGTGAAAATATTGGCCATGGCGTCTTAATGAATTTCTTTACGGGAAAATATCACCGCCCAATTGAGGAAAAACGCATCTTTATGTTTACTGATATGAAATCCTCCACGACCATTGCGGAGCAGATGGGACACATTAAATATTTTGAACTTCTAAAGGCATATTACAATGACTTCTCAGATGCTATCGTTCGTTTTTCGGGAGAAATCTATCAATACATAGGAGACGAAATTGTAATTTCCTGGAAATATGACAACGAGGAACAGCTCACCAATGCCATAGCTTGTTTTTTTACCATGAAAAAAGACTTACTAAAAAAAACAAAGTGGTACCAATCTAATTTTGGCATTGTACCTACATTCAAAGCTGGGCTACATGCAGGAACGGTAACCACGGGAGAAATAGGTGCCTTAAGGAAAGAAATCATTTTTACGGGAGATGTGCTCAATACTACTTCACGAATACAAGGCCTCTGTAACGAAATGAACGTAGACCTATTGGTATCCCAGGATATTGTAACCCCAACATTATCAAAAAATAAGTATGTAATTGAACCTATGGGTACGGTCGTATTAAAGGGCAAGGAAGAAAGTAAACCACTATTTACGATCAAACAATTAGAATATGAACGTGTGCAATAGATTTTATGGCATTTACACAAAAAAAGTTTAGAAATTAATCTGTACTTGCATGTAATTATAACTTCTTTAATTAGCTTTTCACCTCGTTACTTCCATCAAAATTTACCGTTACATCATGCCTTTTATACATAGCTGTTTCCATAAAGCCTAAGGATATTCCATAAAAAAAGCCTTTCATTTCTGAAAGGCTTTCTCGTTGTACAGGCGGAGAGACTCCCTTCGGCTCCTCTCAGGACAGGCTTCTCGCCTCTCCTAATAATAAACAAAACTTCATTTTATTCCATAAAAAAAACCTTTCATTTCTGAAAGGCTTTCTCGTTGTACAGGCGGAGAGACTCGAACTCTCACACCTTGCGGCACTAGATCCTAAGTCTAGCGTGTCTACCAATTCCACCACGCCTGCATCATTATCCGATTATTATCGGGCTGCAAATATAAGCCAAAAATTCAATTCTCTAAATTTTACCATTTAAAAATTGCGCTTTTTGTACATTTATAAAAAGTCATATAAAACAGAACATGCAAAACGTAAAGAATTATCTATCGGAAAACAAGGACCGATTTTTAAATGAGCTTATAGAACTACTTAAAATTCCGTCGGTTAGTGCGGATCCCGCCTTTTCCCAAGATGTCATCGATACTGCAGAATCCGTAAAATTAAGTTTACAGGAAGCGGGCTGTGATGTAGTGGAAATACATGAAACCGCCGGTTACCCTATTGTATACGGTGAAAAAATCATAAACCCAGATTTACCGACAGTCTTGGTATACGGGCATTACGATGTACAACCGGCAGACCCTATAGATTTATGGCATTCCCCACCGTTTGAGCCTGTAATCAAAAAAACCGATACCCACCCAGAAGGTGCCATTTATGCAAGGGGAGCCTGTGATGATAAAGGGCAAATGTACATGCACGTAAAAGCATTGGAACTAATGGTAAAGACCGGTCAATTGCCCTGCAATGTCAAATTTATGATCGAAGGCGAGGAAGAAGTGGGCAGTAACAACCTTGGTATTTATGTAGCTGAAAATAAAGAGAAATTGTCCAACGATGTCATCTTGATTTCTGATACGGGTATGATTGCTAACGACATTCCTTCCATAACTACCGGACTAAGGGGCTTAAGCTATGTTGAGGTAGAAGTTACCGGTCCAAACAGAGATTTACATTCCGGTCTTTATGGCGGTGCGGTGGCCAACCCCATCAATATACTTGCTAAAATGATAGCCAGTTTGCATGATGATAACAATCATATAACCATACCCGGTTTTTATGATAAGGTAGAAGAACTATCCTTTGATGAAAGGGCCGCAATGGCCAAGGCTCCCTTTAATTTGGATTCCTATAAAAATGCGCTGGACATTGATAGTGTTTATGGCGAAAAAGGATATACTACAAACGAACGCAATGCTATACGACCCACATTGGATGTCAATGGTATCTGGGGAGGCTATATTGGTGAAGGAGCTAAAACTGTAATTGCAAGTAAGGCTTATGCCAAAATATCCATGCGCTTGGTTCCCAACCAAGATTGGAAAGAAATCACTGAGTTGTTCAAAACACATTTTGAGGCCATTGCACCAAAGGGAGTTACCGTAAAGGTTAAACCTCATCATGGCGGACAAGGATATGTAACCCCAATAGACACCATTGCATACCAAGCCGCATCAAAGGCGTATGAAACAACATTTGGAAAAACCCCTATACCCCAACGAAGTGGCGGCAGTATTCCTATAGTTTCCCTGTTCGAGAAAGAACTTGGCAGCAAAACAATCCTTATGGGCTTTGGCCTAGACAGTGATGCCATCCATTCCCCTAACGAACATTTTGGGGTATGGAACTATTTTAAGGGTATAGAGACCATACCATATTTCTATCAGTACTTTACGGAGATGAGCAAGTAATAAAAACATCTTTGCAATACGGTTTTTAACGACAAAGCAATCTGTAAGCTTAGTGAATCTAATTTACAGATTGCTTTTTTTACGCACATAGGCGTTATATAAAATTTGTAGTAATTATAAGATAGGAGTCCTAACTTACCAGCTATTAAATTTTCTTTACATACTTGGTAATGATAACGGTCAATGTAGGCCCAACCTTACCTTCTATATATTCCGCATTTTCACGGTCCAACGAAATTCTTCGTACTGCGGTTCCTTGTTTGGCAACTTGGCTAGAACCTTTAATTTTAAGGTCTTTAATCAAAACAACACTATCGCCGTTTTGTAATACAACCCCGTTTACGTCCCTATGAATAATTTTATCGGCCTCTGCAATACCTTCTCCCGTGGCCTTTGCCCATTCCAAAACCTCAGGTTCCAAATACATCATATCCAAAAGGTCCTTTGGCCATCCTTCAGATTTTAATCTAGACAGCATACGCCATGCAACCACCTTTACAGAATCATATTGGCTCCACATACTATCATTTAGACAACGCCAGTGGTTAGGGTCCATTTGCTCCGGATCTTCAATTTGGGTACGGCATGTCTCACATGCCAGGATACTGGAATCAACACCACTTATAGAAACCGGTTCCACTTCAAAAATTTCTAAATTTTGCGTACCCGTGCAAAGTTCACATGTTGTACCGCTACGCGCCTCTAGATCAGATAATACACTCATTATTGATTGTTTTATAGCAAACTTACATCTTTTTCATGGGGTGTTAGGACCTTTCCCCAAAGAATTGGGGCCGGGCTATACGTTGCAAGTACGCTTTGCCTAATGGCAAATACGGGCTTTCCACTGCTATCCCTAAGGCAAAAAAAATGACTCTACATTTGTAGAATTAAAATATTTATTCTATGTTTGTAGAACACATTCTAAACTTGTAGAAAATGCAGTTGTCAAAATCAGAAGAAGAATTGATGAATATCCTCTGGAAACAGAAAAAAGCATTTATGAAAGATTTGCTGGATGCATACCCAGAGCCCAAACCGGCAACAACGACCATAGCCACCCTTTTAAAAAGAATGGCGGATAAAAAATTTATTGATTATACCACGCATGGCAGAAGCAGGGAATATTTTCCTTTGGTAAAGAAAAAAGATTACTTTTCTAAGCATGTCAACGGCCTGATCAAAAATTTTTTTAACGATAGCGCTAGTCAGTTTGCGTCGTTTTTTACCCAAGAAACCAATTTAAGCAAAGAAGAATTGGAAGAATTGAAAAAATTAATAGATAGTGAAATTCTAAAAAAGTAGCCATGATAGCCTTCTTAATAAAATCCGCTGCCTGCATGGCCATATTTCTGGCCTTTTACAAACTATTTTTGGAAAAGGAAAGCATGCATTTCTTTAAACGCTATTTCCTATTGGCCGCAATAGCCTGTAGCTTTGTAATACCGGCCATTGTTTTTACTGAGGTAATCTACATAGAACCCATTTCCAATTCCTTTACACCAACAGAGGATTATAGTTTAGAAACTTACCACGCACCTAGTACAGCATCTATAGACTATACCTATTGGTCCCTACTTATTATATATGTTCTAGGCGCGTTATTCTTTAGCCTTAAATTTTTCAAGAATCTCTATCAGATTAAAAAAACAATACAGAACAATCCCAAGCAGCAGACAAATAGCATTATAAAAGTTCTATTATCCCTACAAATTGTACCCCATACCTTTTTCAATTATATCTTTTTGAACAAACAGAAATTTGAAGCAAATGAAATACCGCCCGCAGTTTTATTACATGAAGAAACACATGCAAAACAAAAACACAGCATTGATATTTTGGTATTGGAAATACTGCAAATAATATGCTGGTTTAACCCACTTATCTATCTATTTAAAAAATCAATAAAATTAAACCACGAATTTTTAGCGGATAGTGCCGTATTGAACAACGGACTAGAAAAAAGCGATTATCAAAAAATATTATTGGCATTCTCATCAAATGCCGCTGAACCACAATTGGCAAATGCCATCAATTATTCATCAATCAAAAAACGATTTACAGTCATGAAAAAAGAAACATCAAGAAAAGTGTCCCTAGTTAAAAGCTTTCTTATTCTTCCAATAGCAGCCATTTTGCTTCTAGGCTTTAGTGAGAAAGAAATACTTGAAATTCAAAAAGAGGGTTCTCCTAAAGAACAACAAACACTATTAGGTGGCATTAAAAAAGAGCCAGAAAATGTGAATGCCTTAAAACTTAATTATACCAAGGAAAAAGAACACATCATTGCGCTATATATTAAAAAGAATGCAGAAATTTTAATCCATAACAATCCCGTTCTTTTAGAAGATTTGGCGGTAGCAATAGAAAAAGAAATTCAACCTAATATTACACTTGAAAATGTAAGGGTTGAAGGATTAACGGAAGATACATTAGAATCTGAATTTATGCTTTCCATAATCATGGAAATTAAAAAAGCGAATATTAAGCATATAAAATTTTGCACCTCAGAATATAAAATGAATGAGGAAGATTATAAAGAACATATAGACATTACGCCAGAGACTATAATACTCCAAGCGGATAATATTGTCTTGCAAACAAATGAGATTGCCCATTACAACACCTTAGCCAAAAAATATAATGCCATACCAATTGAAAAAAGAATTATTCCTTTAAAAGACTTGAAGGTACTAGAAACCATATACCGCAGTCTAAGTGCGGAGCAGAAAGCACAGGCCCTACCTTTTCCAGAATGCTTACCAAAGCATGGACAGGAAAAGTCCACTAAGGAAATTACGATAAATATCAATGAAAAAGGGGCATTATTGGTTAACGGCTATAATGTTGAACTTAAGAATCTATCTAACTTTCTAGCACGGTACAACACTAATATTGCTATAGAGGAAAGAAAAAAGACCATAAGCTCGTATATCGTAATTACCCCAAAATCACCAAAGGGTATTATAAAAAAAGTTGAAGAAATCCTATCGGATTATGGCGTTGCAACTATTGACATCTTAGGAAATAACGACCCCTCAAGCTTTAACCAGCAAAAAAATGCCTCTACCAAACAAGTATCCCAATACAATGCATTGGCAAAAAAATACAATAAAATGTTAGGGAAAAATGGCAACGTTAGAATTCTAAAATCAGATGTAGACCAAATGACCTATATCTATGGCATCATGTCTGACAAACAAAAAGAGTCAGCACAGCCTTTTCCAGATTTTCCAGAGCCACCACCAGCACCTGAGGCTCCAGAAGAACCTAAGGCCCCAAAAGTTTTAAAAGAGGAAAAAGGTAATATCCCGCTTCCACCGCCCCCACCAGCTCCTAAATCTCCTTTGGATTTTGTGGTTGAAATGGCTAAAAAGGGCGCCACGTTTATGTATGAAGGAGACAATATCTCCTCGGACAAAGCCATAGATCTTATGAAGAACAACAAAGAATTGAATATAGATTCGCGTACCAAAAATGGTGAGCAGGTTATTAAAATAACCAAAGACCCTATTCTAATTAGTATCGGTCAAGAAGCTTCAACTAATAAAAATGTCAACACTTATATTAAGGAAAGAAATAAATTATTGAACTACATTAAAGTAAATAACATAGATTACCCAGTAGGTTATTTAGCATTGTCCAAACTTGAACAAACAGAATTTAATAAAATTCAACAGGCCATGTTTCAAGCTTATATGGATTTATCTGAAAATGAAAAACAATCTGTTCCAAAAATATTACCTCCCCCACCTAGTGCCAAAATGTACAAACTGGAAGATGGGAAGGTTGTAAAAAAAGTTTAAAAAAGTTCAAGTCACCTTATTTCCTGTGTAAAAAAACAAGTTACCATAAGTTAAAACTAATTGAAACTTGTAACAATAGAATAGTTATAACGTCAAACATATGTTAAAGCCCTCTTTACGAGGGCTTTTTGCGTACCAAAAACAAAATAGTTACGTTCACCCATTATAGACGTTCATCAATCAAAAACAAATCAATCATCATGATACAGCAATTTTTCATCCTTTGTTCCGGGGCAGATGCCGAACTTTTACAAACCTGTTCCAAAGGCGAACAAAATAAATACGCCGGTATTGGCGCAACCGTATTCTTTACCGCAGTAATGGCATTCATTGCCAGTAGCTACGCCCTTTATACGGTATTTGACAATGTGTACACCGCCATATTCTTTGGTCTAATTTGGGGGCTTCTGATTTTTAACCTAGACCGTTATATTGTAAGCACAATAAAGAAGAGAAATACGTTTAGCCAAGAATTTTTACAGGCCGTACCACGTATTATCCTTGCCATTATCATTGCTGTAGTTATTTCAAAGCCATTGGAGATGAAAATTTTTGAAAAGGAAATCAATCAGGTGTTATTGGAACAAAAAAATGAAATGACCTTGGCCAACAAAGAACAATTGGCATTACAATACACCCCTAAAATTGAAGGACTAAATCAAGAAATTTCTGCATTAAAAACAGAAATAGCTACCAAAGAGGCCCAAACAAATGCACTTTACGACATTTACATCAACGAAGCAGAAGGTACGGCCGGCACCAAGCTTTTGGGAAAAGGACCTGTATATGCGGAAAAGCGCGAAAAACATGATGCCGCCTTGGCCGAATTAAATGCTCTTAAAGAAACAAACGCAGAGAAAATAACCGGTTTAGAAACACAGATTACCGCTTTGGACACGGAGTATGCGGAAGTCGTTCTAGACAGCCAACCCATCATTGATGGTTTTGACGGATTAATGGCAAGGATTACAGCTTTGAACGAGCTACCCTGGTTGCCATCCTTCTTTATTTTCTTACTATTCCTGGCCATTGAAACTTCCCCGATCATTGCCAAACTATTGGCCCCTAAGGGTGAATATGATATAAAACTGGAGGAACAGGAAAGTATACTTGCTACCTGGGTGACCCAAAAATTGGAACAACGAAAATTAATTCTTGCTACAGATGGGGAAATCAATCAAAAAATTTATGAGGACTTAAAGGGAGAAGAAGAACTTTACGGCTACAAAAAGAAAAAGGCGGAAGAATTGCTCCGCTTACAGGCCAATAGTTTTCACGACACCCAAGTAAAAGGTTTAAAATGAAAAAAGACCAATATTGCTATTGGCCCTTTTAAGGATTTGGGGGAACTACCTTAATTAACTAATAATCGTTTCTAAAATTAATTCGGTGTTGGTCACCTGAATATTAGAAATTTCATATACATTTTCTTGAGCCGTTGTTTCAAAATATCCTAAACTTCTTTTCATATTCGTTGCTTTAATTATGTATCCTAGTTATGTGTTAGTTTCAAATTACACTCCAAAAGTAATCTGCTTTCTCAGACCAAAATCCCATTGCAAGCCGAAACCAAAATTACTATAGATAAATTGTCAATAAGTGTCGACGAATTTGTGGACCGTATTGTACGATAGCAAAAAAACGATTCAATTAGCCATGTAGACAATCTTAAATTCAAATAAGTTAAATTTATATGGCGTGTGTCTTAACTTTGTCAACCTTATGTCATCACTTAAAGAAGAGAAGAAAAAGAAGCGACGTTTTTACAACCTTATCATCATCATAATTCTGTTATTGATTATAACAACCGGTTTTATGGTACAGCTAGGATAACGGTCCATGAAGGCCAACAATAGAAGATTAGCGTTTAATCGTTTCCCATATGACCAAATCAAAAAATAAAATCCTTACCTATTTAAAACGCTTCGGGAAAATTTTACTCGGCCTATTGGTTTTATTTTTTATTCTGGTATTGGTCATAAGAACACCTTGGGCACAAAATCTAATCGTTTCAAAAATTACCGATTACGTATCTGGGAAAACGAACACTAAGGTTAAAGTTGATAAGCTATACCTTACCTTTTCCGGAAATGTACAGGCAGAAGGCATTTACTTGGAAGACATCAAGGGAGATACTTTATTATATTCCTCTTCCTTGGAGGCCAATGTACCTATTTCCCCAATCCTGTTCAACAACCAACTTTCTATAGATAATATACTTTCCAGCGGAGTGGTTGCCCGTATAAAAAGAGAAAAAAATACAGAGGCATACAACTTTTCATTTTTAATAGATGCCTTTGCAACTCCTATAGATAGTACTAAAACCACAACCTCTACCCCTATGGAAATTTCCATAGGAGATGCAATCCTAACCAATTGGAACCTAACTTATAACGACGTGTATTTAGGTACGGAAATTAAATTGGCATTGGGTAGGTTATTTGTTGATATTTCCGAATTTAATTTAGAGGAAATGATTTTTTCGTTGGATGATTTTTCGTTGGATAACACCCAGGTCACCTATTTACAATCACAACCCTTTCCAGAAACGAACGATACAACAAGCACAACCCTACCCCATATTAAGGCCAATGATTTCAATGTAAAGAATGTAAACATAAACTATTCGTCCATCCCCGATGGCCTTAAAGCACAAATTGCTTTAGGAACACTTACCCTTACGGATATGCTGGCAAATGTTGCCAACAGCCAATATGAAAGCAACAATGTAGTACTTTATGAATCTCAAGTACAACTAGATATCACTACAGCACAAAATAATCAATCATTAGAGAGTATTGAGGACGGTTTTCAATGGCCTGCCATTATTTTAGGCGTGCAGAGCATTGACCTTAAACAAAATACCTTCTCCTATAATTTAAACAATACACCAAGGCGCACTAACAGTTTTGACCCAAATGCATTTGAAATTCAACGTCTAAATTTTAAGGGCTCGGATTTTAAATATAAAAAAGAGCAATTTAATTTAGAGGTTGAACAATTCTCATTATATGAACCAAGTGGTATACGTTTAGACCAGTTGGCATTTAAAGCCGGGTTGACGGACACAATTGCCGAGTTAAGTAACATGAACCTACAATTGAACCAGAGTTCGGCAAATGCCACAATGAACGTTCAATTTGAGTCCTTGGCAAAAGTTTTTAAAAATCCGCGGAACAGTGTGCTCTCCGCCACAATATCCGACCTTATTTTAGAACTGGATGATGTAAAACACTTTGCACCCGCACTTGCTCAAAATCCATACATAGATTCATTGTCCGCGCAACCCATTATAGGTTCGTTCACTGCCCAAGGCAATTTAAAAAAGGTAGATTCTTTTATGACGGACCTACGCTGGGGACCACACACCAACCTTATGGCATCTGGTTCCGTGAGCAACCTGACAGTACCAGATTCATTACATTACAATTTGAACGAAATTACCATAAAGAGTACTGACAAGGATTTAAATAAATTTATATCGTCCAAAGAAACAGGTATTTCAATTCCCCATACTTTACTTGTTACAGGAAGCTTGTCCGGTGGTATAAATTGGATAAATCCCAATTTGGACCTCACTATTCCGGAAGGGTCGGCACATGTAAGCGCTAAAATTAATTTTGGCAATATGCTACGTTTTAACGGTAATGTAGCAATAGATAGTTTACAACTCAATCAACTATTAAAGAACGAACAATTGGGCAAACTATCAGTGACCCTAAGTGCAAAAGGTTCGGGTTCGGAACTATCCAATATAAATGCCGAAGTTAAGGGTACGGTTTCCCAATTTCAATTTAGCGGCTATTCATATGAAAATATCGGAATAAATGGCGACATGAAAAATGGCAATGGTACCCTTTCCGCCAAAATAAAAGACCCAAACTTAAATATGGACATTACATCTGTTTTAAAGTTGGCAACGGAACGGCAACAAGTTTCCTTTTCTTCAACAATTATTGGCGCGGACCTACAGGAATTGGGGCTTACAAGGAACAATATTAAAATTGCAGCCAATATTAATGGGGACTATAGCGGCATACCTGCTAACTTCAATTTCAATACGACCATAGATAACGGTATAGCCATTGCGGACAATGAACAATATCAAGTAGCGACCATTTACCTGCAGGGGCATATAGAGGATACTATTACCGATGTCTCCGTTAAAAGTGGATTTATAAACGGAGCACTTTCCTCCAATGCATCTCCCAATCGTATTACAACAGCACTGAAAAAGCAGTTGGAACATTATTTCTCACAGGATTCAACGGCCTATACTGCAGAAGATTCTATCGAGGCAAAACTAAACCTGGCGGTAATACCCACCCCAATTTTGTCCAAAGTGTTTTTAAACGGAATACAAGAATTGGACTCCTTGAACATAGATGCCGGTTTTAATTCCAGAAAACAACTTATTTCGGCACAGGCCAACATTCCGCACTTGTCCTATGCGGGTAGTTCCTTAGATAGTTTAAACGCCTATGTAAAAGGAGATTCCCTAAACCTTAAATTTTCTGCCGGCATTGCAGATTTATTGTATGAACCCATACATTTAAAACAGACCTATGTTGAAGGAAGCTTAAAAAACAAGGAACTGTTATTGGACTTTGTGTCCAAAAATGATTCGGTTCTGGTAATGCATATTGCTTCTGCCGTGATATTTAAAAAAGATACCTTAACGTTACGTATTGACCCTACCGACTTGGTCCTGAACAAAAAACCATGGGAGATTCCTGAAGACAATAGGATAATGCTTGCGGAGAACCATACCCAATTTCAAAATATAATATTGAATAGAAATGGCCAAAAACTAGAGGTTACCAACGCTATTCCTAACGTAGAAAAGGAACATATTGGGATTTTGTTCCAAAATTTCCAGTTACAGACTTTTTTGAGTCTCTTTAATCCAGATGAAGCATTGGCAAAAGGCAAGATAGAGGGTGATTTTATGATCATGAACCCTTATGCCGCTTCTGGTCTTGTTGCGGATATCAATATAATGGATTTTCAGGTGCTGCAAAATCCGCTAGGTACTTTAACGCTGGATGCGTCTTCCAAATCCTTGTCGCAATATGACTTTAATATGGCCTTAACGGATGGTGGCGCAGAACTAAAATTAACGGGTGACTATACGGCAAGGGAACAAACGGCCGACCTAAATCTTAAATTGGATATTAAAAGATTGGAATCCGATGTTATACAAGGCTTTTCAAAGGAATTTCTTTCAAACCCCAAAGGCTACCTTAGTGGTAACATGCTTGTTGGGGGTACGCTATCAGAACCAAAATATTCCGGTTCATTAAATTTTCACGAATTTGGATTAAACTTGGCCGCATACAATACCGCATTACAGATTAACGACCAGTCCTTGAACCTAGATCAGGACAATATTAGCTTTAATAATTTTACTTTAACAGATGCCAATGAAGGCGCACTGTCCCTAAACGGTAAGGTGCTCACCAAAAACCTGCTTAATCCCGGTTTTGACTTGAACCTCAAAACCGAAAGATTTAGGATACTTGACTCCAAAAAAGGAGATAACGAACTTGTATATGGCATTGCAAGCATTAAGGCCGATGTAAATGTTACCGGAAATCTAGAAATGCCGGTCATTAACGGCAAGGTACGTATAAGGGATATTACGGACCTTACCTACGTAGTTCCACAGAACCAATTGGATATTCAAGAACGTGACGGGGTGGTCATATTTGTAAACAGGGAAAATCCCGATGCAATTTTAACAAGAAATGATGGTGAAGCGGCAAGTTCCTTTTTTGCCGGAATGGATATAAGCACCACATTGGAAATAGGCAATGAAGCTACCTTTACTATAGTTTTGGATGAAAAAACCCAAGATAAACTACAGGCGTCCGGTGATGCCACCCTTAAATTAAATATTGACCCAAACCAAGATATACGATTATCGGGCAGGTTGGAATTAAATTCCGGTTTCTACCGCACCAGCCTGTATAACTTGGTAAGCAGGGAATTTCAATTACAACAAGGCAGCAGCATCGTATGGAGCGGTGACCCATATGATGCCAAAATGGACGTTACGGCAATATATGAAATTGAAACCTCCGCAGCACCGTTAATGTCGGCCATAAGTTATGGTCAGGATACAGGAGTATCAAGCAAATACCAACAATCTGCACCATTTCTGGTCTACTTGAATATTGATGGACAACTTATAGAACCCGAACTTTCCTTTGGTCTGGATATGCCAGAAAAGGCGCAGGGCAATTTTGGAGGTGCAGTGTATGGTCGTATTCAGCAATTGAACGAGCAAGAATCGGAACTGAACAAGCAAGTTTTTTCACTTTTGGCCCTAAATCGTTTTTACCCTACAACAGGTAGTGATGGTAGCAATGGCGGTGCAATAACCATTGCCAGAAACAATGTAAACAAGGTGCTTTCCAGTGAGCTTAATAGTATTTCCAATAAATTATTGGGCAATACAGGATTTGAACTTGGGTTTGATCTTGACAGTTTCCAAGATTATGAGACAGGTAGTGCACAAAACCGTACTCAACTCAATATCAATGCCAGCAAAAAATTATTTGACGATAGGTTAATTGTAACCGCCGGTAGTGCCGTAGATGTAGAAGGTAGCGCGGCTTCTTCTGATACGGCCACACCTATTATTGGTAACGTTACATTGGAATATCTGTTAAGCGAAGAAGGAACCTATAGACTTAAGGGCTTTAGAAGGCAAGAATATCAAAATATTATTGACGGACAGCTCATTGTAACGGGGGTTGCGTTTATTTTTGACCGTGAGTTTAACAAGTTCAGTCAATTGTTCAGCCCTTTAAAAAAAGATGATAAGTCAAAAAAGGATACAACGAATAAAAATGTTAAAAATTAAGGTATCATATTGAAAAAATTACCCACATATAAATTACTAAATGCTTTAGCAATATTGCTCTTAGCTTCCTGTGGCATAGAAAAATTTATTCCGGAAGGGGAACAGTTATACACCGGCGCACAATTAGATCTGGAGACCGGCGGCAATATAAAAGACCTCAAGGAAGTAAGAACCGAACTGTACAATCTTATAGAACCCAATCCCAATACCACATTTTTAGGAATGAAACCGGCATTGTTCTTTCATTATAAGGCTCAACGTAAAAAACCAGGGTTTATATATAGATTTCTGAACAAATCCTTTGGGGAAGAACCTGTTTATTTTTCAAGTGTATATCCAGAACGTGTAGAAGAATTGATTCTAAACAGATTGGATAACAATGGCTTTTTTTATAGCCGTACCGATTCTGAAACACATATAGAGGGTAAATTTGCCTCGGTCGATTATTCCGCTGTATTGCCAGACCCCTATGTCTTGGAAAACTATACGTTAGAAACAGATTCATTACCCATTTATAAGGAAATAGAACAAATGTTGCCGGAAACGGTCCTATCTAAAGGAGACCGTTTTGACCTTAACTTGTTAAAGGCAGAAAGGGCACGTCTTAACAATGGCCTTAAACAAAAAGGATATTACAATAGCCAAGAAGATTTATTGATATTTGAAGCCGATACCAATCAATATAAGAACAGAAAATTTGACCTGTTTCTCAGGCTTAAAAAAGACGTACCCTCAAGGGCGGCCATTCCATATACCATTGATTCTATTACGGTATATCCTAATTATTCCATTGAAGGGGATACGTTACCATTATCGGCCCAAAATACCACTCAGGTAGCCGGTATTGACTTTGTACAAAGCGAGCTATATTTTAAACCCGACTTATTGGAATCCTATATTCTGTTCAATGAAGGTGATTTATATGATGCCAATAGTTCCAAACTTACAAGTAACCGACTTTCTGCCCTGGGCAGCTACAAATTTGTAAATATTCAATACACGGAAATGGACACTACCGCTACCGATGGTGATGGGGGTTCCTTGGCCGCGGACATATATTTGGCACCATTGACAAAACGGTCCATACGGGCAGAGTTACAAGCAGTATCAAAATCTAACGGATTTACAGGACCTGGGCTGGTATTGACCTATCATAACAGAAATCTTTTCAACGGTGGGGAAACTTTAAGCCTGTCCACAAATTTATCGTATGAGGCCCAATTGTCCAGCGGAGACAATTCCAGTCTTAGTAGTATTGCTGCGGGCATAAAGGCAGATCTGATCATCCCAAGATCCATTCCTTTCTCCCCAAAACGATTTAAATATGCGGTACCCAAAACTAAGATCTCATTGGGGCTGGACTTCCTACAACGTAGTCAACTGTTTACGCTAAGCTCCGTCAATTCATCTTTTGGTTATACCTGGAAAGAAAATCAATATGTCTTTCATCAATTGGACCCGGTAAGCATAAATTACTCAAGACTCTCAAATGTCACTGATGAATTTCAGACCATTCTGGATGATAATCCGTTCTTAAGAAGAAGTTTTGACCAACGCTTTATTGCCGGACTCATGTACGGGTTTACCTATGATGAAGTATCTGATATTGGAAAGGAATATCCCTTGTATTTTTCTACCAATATAGATCTGGCAGGAAATCTTTTTAGTTTGATCAGTAGTTCAAATACAATTTTTGGGGCGGAATTTGCGCAGTACGCTAAAGTAGATACAGATCTACGTTTTTATATGAGATGGCAAAAAGAACGCACCCTGGTATCACGACTGTATGCCGGTTGGGGCGTTCCTTACGGCAATAGTGAAACCATGCCGTTTGTAAAACAGTTTTTTTCCGGCGGCCCCTATAGTGTGCGTGCATTCAATATACGCTCGTTAGGTCCAGGAAATTTCAATGCTGAAACAGAAAATTCCTCCACGGACTATTTTGATCGCTCCGGGAATTTAAAACTGGAAGCCAATGTGGAATATAGATTTCCCCTACTCTCCTACTTAAAAGGCGCATTTTTCATTGATGCGGGAAATGTGTGGTTAACGGGAGATTATTCTGAGCTTGAGGATGACCAACAGAACAGTACATTCTCACAAACCCTGTTTACCGATGGAAAATTTGAAAAAGACTGGTTGACAGAAGTTGCCGTAGGGGTTGGTTTTGGCATGCGTTTGGACATTCAAAATTTTGTGATCAGGTTAGATTTGGCCTCGCCCTTGCGCGTTCCTTACTTGCCTAAGGACAACCGCTGGAATACACCATTTTTTAGCGATCTGGATAACAATATGACATTGAATTTTGCCATAGGTTACCCTTTTTAAACAATCAGTTTCCCATAATTCGTTGCCACAAGAAAGCCATTAAACGTGTAGCATCCTTCCTATTTTTTGGCATCTCCTTTACGGTAAGTCCATCTGTGGTCTCATTAAGTTGATAACTGAAGGCAAATTGATCTTCGGTCGTATCCATACTGATTAATCCAAACCGTAGATCGTTAATATATAATTTTCCTTCCTTTTTCGTTACTGTATACCACCCTTCCGTTATTGCTATTAACCGTTTAACCTTATCATCTGTAACCAAATTACCCAATAAATTATGATTTTTAGGATACGCTTTAAATGATATGGATTGCCTATCAAAAAAAGAATAATCCGCCATTAAATAAGCATCTTCGGTTTCAATATTTGCCATCCAAAGTAAGGTATTAAATGGTGCCGGTCTAGTATTCATTGCTGTATATGCTATACCATTTAAGGTTAACGCCTCCTCAAATTTCTGATATGCAAATCCTTTTAAAAGTAAGGTTAGTGCCAAATATGAACTACTAATGATCAACCCTAGGCGAACCAATCTCTTACGTTTTGCCGATGTCCTTTTTTTAAAAACTATCAATACCAAACATATTAAAAACGGTACTGTATATAAAGGGTCAATTACAAAAATACTTTGAAAGGCAAGACGCGTAGATAAGGGCCAGAACAATTGGGTACCCCATGTGGTAAAGGCGTCTAAGATAGGATGGGTAAACAAACCCCAGAACATCAACCATGACCAGTCTTTCCATGTAGCCTCTTCCTTCCTATTCAACCTCCATACCAACCATCCCAATATAGGTGCAAACAGAACTGAAAAGAATATGGAGTGGGTAAACCCCCTGTGAATTTCCGTGGCAGTAACGGTATCAAAAATATAACGGGCCACAACATCCAAATCTGGAATAGTCCCTGCAATGGCCCCGTATAACATGGCCTTATTTCCTACCTTTTTCCCTAACACAGCTTCGCCTACGGCCGCTCCTAGAACAATTTGCGTTAACGAATCCATAGTACCATTAAAATTGTCATAATCTGTTCGTAAAGAAAATAAACCGTGTAATTATCATTCTACAATACCCAATTTCTTTAAAAGAAAGGAGGCGTTCATATTTTGGCAGATACCATCTTTAAAGGTATAATCAAAGTGAAGTTCGTTATTGATGATTTCGGCATCAAAATAATGATTTTTCACGGTAGGATATGCTATGGCCACTTCACAAAGGCTCAAATCATGTGTAGCAATTATACCCGTAGATTTACTCTTAACCAAACGCTCTACGAATTTTCTTGAACCCAAGGCTTTATCGGTACTATTGGTACCTTTTAATATCTCGTCCAAAACAATAAAATAACGGTCTGTTTGTATTTCATCAACAATATAGCGCAGGCGTTTTAATTCTGAAAAAAAATAGGACTCGTCATCGGTCAGGGAATCTGTGGTACGCATACTCGTAATTAATTTTATAGGGGAATAGTTCACTGCTCCCGCACAGACCGGAAGTCCCACATTTGCCATCATAATTTGTAGGGAAACCGTTCTTAAAAAGGTACTTTTCCCGGCCATGTTCGCCCCAGTGATGATAAAAAATTCTCCCCTATCAATGGAAATATCGTTCAACACACTTTTAGTTGGATCTAATAATGGATGTCCTGCCTGTTTGGAACGTAACACTTCCTTAGAATTTGTAATAGTAGGGTAGGTAAACGAAGTATGATTAAACGCATAGTTCCCTAAACTGCTATAAGCATCAAAAAAGGTTATGGTCTCAAACCAATTATGAACTTCCTGGCCGTGTGCAGCAATCCATTTCTCAATAGCTAGGCAATCTACCAAGGAGCGCAGAAATAATCCGTTTGCAATTAGAATATACAAGAGATTATTGTTACGATCCAAATTACCTAAGAGTGTAGCAAACTTTTTAAGCACTTTAGAGTTTTTTTCACCCTTACTAATAATTTTAGCTTGCCTATCCTTCAATAAGGTTGATGTAAAAGTGGTGCGTTCAATCATGGCCAACAATTGATTGTACTGATCAAACGTAGATTTCAATTTAGTGGCATCTTGGCCCAATTTCATAACCTTTTTTGTAAACAACCCTACAATGATCATCCCCAAAGCCCACCACAAGATTAAAAGCGATTCTTTTATAAAATCAAAAAAGTAGGCCAAGAAAACGGTAATGGACAACACGGAAAACACCAATGGTATATATAGCATTGCCTTAGGCACAAAAGGAACATAATTTGCCAGCCATTGGACTATGGTCTGTGTAGAAGTCTCTGTTTTGGTTAGTGATGCCATGGCCGAGAATTCTTGGCGCCAATCTATCATATGCCCTATTTCTTTTATGGCCTCTTGCTTTTCTTCAATACCCTCAATAGCATTTTCCATATAAATGTCCGCAAGCTTTTTGCTCCCTTCCAAAAGGTTGGTTCTATTGCTGATCTGGTAAAATGAACCTTCTCCAAAAAGGTCAATATCTTGGCTATAAAAATGTGCACTTTGTTTAAACTCTGCACCTGTAGAAAGTTTGGTATAATTACCTTCTAAGACCTGAAGTTCCAGAAGGTTAATGTCAACGAGCTCCTGGGCCTTTGCTTTCATGCTTTTAACATTGGCATGTTTGGTAACGAGGTACAAAAACAAGGGAATGCCAATCAATAATGTTCCAATGACATATTTAGCGTTTACAGAGGCAAAATAAACAGCTACTGCGGTAAAAAGAAAAACCAACAACCGCAATGTACTTAAACCCTGTAGTTTTTGGTTGTATACTGCCACCTGTTTTTCAAAATCCGCTACTCTCTGGGTATATAACTCCAATAAATTCTTCATTGTGCCACTAACGTTTTAAGTATGCAAAGATACTCTTAGAAATTGATAGCAGTAGCTCTTTTACAACGCATATAAAGCTATAATAGGAATTTGAAACAAATAAAATATTCAATGTAAAAATATAGTGTCAATTGGTTAATTGACGATGATCCAAATTATCAAAAACATTTCCTTGATAAGTCGTATAATTTATTTTAAGCAGATTTATAGACCTTAGTTTTTTCTTTATATCCTCTATAATACCCATTTTAACACCCACATCGGCCTTAAGGGAAACTGTTGCCACACCCCTTAAATGTTCTGGCATTTTTACCAATGCCTGTAGGGCATAATCCTCAACCTCATCTAAGGAAATAAATCTGTCCTCCATTTGAATCCTTGGTTCACTCCCTAAACTATTGTTCCCATCATTGGTAGGCTTACCTACATATATTTCTATGACACGATCCTTCTTATGTAACTTTTCAGATTCGGTGGCTTTTGGCAATGTATTGGCTACCAAAAGGTTTTGGTTTTTCATTACGGTTACCGTCATAAAGAAAAATAGCAGAATAAAAACAATATCAGGTAAGGATGCCGTGGACACGGGCGGAAGCGTTCTGTTTATGTTCTTTTTAAATTTGATCATAATCTTAATTATTTATGGATTCTGGTTCTAGAATTTTTTGGGGAAAGAGTTCCCTAATGATTTCAAGACGGTCCTTTAGTATTTCTTTCTTATCGTTTTTTATTTCCTCGCTGAAATATTCTCTATGTATTGCTTCGAAAGAAATGCCGAACATTCTTAAACTTTCCCTATTTCTTAAATGGTTGTATGCCGCAACAACCTCATTTTGGACGGCTACATAAACAGGATAACTAGTATTTCTTGATGACTTGATTGATATAATTGCCTTTGAAGGGTTTTCTGAAGAATCCTCCAAGCGGTCTCCTTTACAATACGTACAAAATTCATCATGATCTGCAGATAGCCCTCCATTATCAATAAAAGAGATTACTTGGCCTTTAAGATCTTCAAGGTCAATTATATCATCTTCTGCCAATATTTGATTACTGTCATTAATGACGATTTTAAAAATGTTCCGCTGCTTAATATCTATGATATCCTTATTTTCCGGAGGCATTAATCGATTTAAGCCTTCATCATTTTCTATGGTAGTGGTGACCAAAAAAAATATCAACAATAAAAATGCGATATCCGCCATTGAGCCAGCGTTAACTTCTTGAGGTAATCTATGGTTATTCATAAATAGTGCATTTTACTTGCACTATTAAGTACTATAATTTAAATAGCGAATGAAAACAACAATGAGCGAACACCCCATTTGAGTGAGTAAATGGGCTTTACAAATGAAATATTCAAGATTGTTTAAAGTGCATCCAAAGCAGCCTTTAACTTCTTGGTAAACTTGGCGACTACCAAGTGATAGGAATCATCAATAAGTTCCTTGATAAAATTTGGCGGCAAGCTTTCTAGATACACAGTGTTCCAATGTTTTTTACTCATGTGCCAAGCTTCAATAATACCGTCATGTGTCTCACGAAGTTCAATGGCCCTATCTGGGTCGCACTTGAGATTAACCTGTGAGGGTATGCGCTCAAGACCACATACCGCGAACATTTTGCCCATTACTTTAAATACCAAAGTTTTTTCATCAAACGGAAAGCCCTCTGTTACTCCTTTTTTAGCTAAGCAGTACTCCCTAAATTCTTCAATGTTCATTGCAATTTAGTATATAAAGGTTAGTATTTAGTGCCCAGTAAAGAATGTTCATTGTGCTTAGTGAAAGATACATTGTACCATGTACGTTGTACTTCTTTCCTTAAACCTTTTATATAATCCTAACTTTTATTTCATTAAACAAAAAATGGATCAATAATGTCTAGTTAGTCGTTGTTTTTGACCTTGCTAAATTCAAGAAATCCTGCATATTGCTCCAAACATATCTTGTCTTGTAAAAGATAGTATCTCCTATATCATCTGACTTGACGGTATCCATTGCCTTACCTCCTAATCGTTCATAAAATGAAATTGCCGGTTTGTTCGTGGTCAATACCCAAAGGTAAAATCCATGACTATATTTTCCGATTAGGATTTCTTCTGCTAGTTTGCACATTAATTGTGTGCCAATGCCCTTACCTTTTTCCTGACTGTCTACATGCAAATTATCCAAGTACGTGCCGTACACCGGGTGTTCATCAAAATAGGAACAAATAAACCCCAATAGACGGTCCTTTTCTTCTGCCAAAAGAATATGCTGTGTATTTTTAGGATTTTGAAATCTTTTCTGCCAAACCCTTATTCGTTCGTCAAAAACCTCAACATCTAAAAAATGCGCACTAAAAGATTGCCTATAATGTTTTTGCCAACTTAAGGCATGTAAATTTGCGATAGCCCTTGCATCTGTATTAACGGCATTTCTATAAACCACCACAAATTAATTTTAAATACCCTTAGAATCGTAGACGATTACCTTGGACCACAGGTCGCTAGATTCCTCTATGAACAATTTATGAGGTGCTTCATCCTGGTAAGCTTGCTGAGCCTCATCTGATTCAAAAGTTACAATTAAGGAATAGGTAAAGGAACCATCTACAACATCTCTACTTGCTTTTGGAGGAGTACCAATAAATTTGGTCTTGGCATAACCGGAGTTGTCCAAAAATTTCTTTAAAGAAGTTTCAAATGCAGTGCGGTCAGCGGCATTGTCCGGATTTTTCAGCCAGAAAAATACCGTGTGCGTAAAATTGGAGTCAAAAGTTGTCATTTCATTTTCATTTTGACCAAAACTAAAATTGGTCATTAAGGTTATTGCAAGAATACAAATTATGTTTTTCATTTTTAAATAATATTAGGTTATGGTTACTGTTCTAACTTTTCTATTTGCCGTTGTGGAATCTTTAGTGCGGTATAATCTAATTTCCACCCTATGGTCTCAACAATTTTTTCCATGATCAGTACTGTTTGCAGTGCCTCTTTACGTGCACTTTCCATAAGTCCACTTTCTGGAATTTTCTCACGGATATGGGTTTTGGCTTCAGCGTTCAACCTCGTCAAATCTTCCGGTACAAAAAAATTGAAAAACCCGCTCTTAATATCATAAAATTCCAGTTCAGGCTCTATGCTCAACACTTCTGGTTGCGGAAAATTATCCAAAACGATCAACTTTCTTTCTTCGTCTGCGTGCATCATTAATTTATTCAGGTCATACCCTATATGTGCCTTAGCCTTAATGACGACCAAGGCCTTTTTCTTACTACTGACCAAGCTCATGAAATCCTTTACATTTTCATACTTATAGATTTCCGCAAAATCACCTTCAATGGAAATGAGCTTACATACACTTTTCATTTTTTCCAACAATACCGTAGATTGATGCGTTGTAATCTCCTTGGATTTCTTTCCCCTAAAAAAGGTAAAGACCCAATACGTACCAATGGCTCCTAATATTAAACCTAAAAATGTATCGAATATATTATCCATTTGTGTTTCCTATTTCACCCAAGTGGGTAAACTTAAATCCTTTTTCATATTTAAGTCCGTACCCAAAGATACGATCCATGGCCGTATGGATGAAAAGAATTGTTCCTATTAATTGCACAATGGGCAACATAAAATAGATACCTACAAAATATAAAAGTACCGCTACGCCC
Organism: Maribacter confluentis; assembly: GCF_030505015.1. Classification (NCBI taxonomy): domain Bacteria; kingdom Pseudomonadati; phylum Bacteroidota; class Flavobacteriia; order Flavobacteriales; family Flavobacteriaceae; genus Maribacter; species Maribacter confluentis. The sequence continues at coordinate 2,766,371 of NZ_JAUKUC010000001.1, read as the reverse complement.
CTATGGTGCGCAATATTATAGCATACCGCTCCTACTTTGGAACCAAAGAGATAACCAACCATAGAAACATCCGGAACCAAAATCAAGGCCGGCAGCCACCACCATGAATACCCTAACAGACCAAACATAAATATGCCCAGTACCATAAGTGTTACTTCTTCAAGCTTTAATAGGTTTTTCATAATTATAAAATTTTATACATTACCGGTCTACTGGGACTTGCGTCATTTTCAAAAGGGGCTATTTGAAGGTTTAAAAAGTAGGGACCATCCTTAATGGCATCTTCTACATAGACAAACTCCGTTATGGTTGCCCCCATTCGTATTTTCCCGTTATAATTCCAAAAAGCTTTGTGTGCCAAAAGATTTCCATCATCTTTTTCCTTATCTACAGAAGGTAGGTCTATTAATAGATGTTCCACTCCTGAATCCCGTATATATTCCATGGCATTCTCTAAGATATAAGGTGGATTGGTATGTGAGTATTTTCGGTATAGCTTGTCACTACTATTGGGCAATGTACGTATGATCAACGCTTGGGGCCGGTTGGCATTCATGGACTCTACTACTTGTTGTCTAGTGATGACCAAATCCCCATTTTTTTCTTGCGGTGTAATTGTAATCAATTCTGCAAAATGAAAGAATTGATGTACATGCTGATTTATAGACTGGTGTTCCTTGGAAATATGACCAATACATTCCGTATGGGTACCATGGGCATGCGGATTAAAACTAATGTCAAAAAAATTAGTAGAAGACCCACTTACTATGGCCCCTACAAAGTTGCCATCTACATGTGGTGCTATTTTTGGAGGTCCTACATACCAGGCATTTACGTTCTTATCATTGCCGGAAATTGCAATGGAGATATCTAACGGTTCAGAAAGGTCAATTTGGTATTCCTTATGGTTATGATGAATTATTGCTTTCATTTTCAAATGGACCGGTGATCGTTGATTATAGCTGGTTGATTCAATGCAGAAAATTACAACATTTTAACCTGTTTCCGATAACAAAGGCTGAAGATGGCCCTAATTTGAAAATCTTCTATTCCCCAAATGGTTTATGGGAAGATTTTCTAATCGGTTTTTATCTATATAATGGAATTTAGGGTAAGAACAACCTATTTTAAATTGACCATAAACAGGTGCGATGCAATACCGTCTGCCAAAAACATACCCTTTTTAGTTGTTTTTAAGACTTCTCCGTCAAAAAACAGCAAGTGCTCTGCTATATATTTCTCCGCTTGCAACAACGCATATTCTTTATATTTTTCTCCAAATTCAGTTGCAATTCTATGTAGCGATACCCCCCAAATGGTTCGTAGTCCGGTCATGATATACTCATTGTATTTATCAGTAGTAGAAAGGACTTCTATTTCTATAGGCAAAATACCGGTGTTGATCGCTTTAATATACTTAGGGTTGTTATTGATGTTCCACCCCCTGCGTACACCATCAAATGAATGTGCGGACGGACCAATGCCAATATATTTTTTCTGCTGCCAATAGGCGGAATTATTCTTTGAGTAATACCCTGGTTTACCAAAATTGGAAATTTCATAGCAGTCATAGCCAGCCTCTACAAGCGTTTCGCTCAAAAGGTTAAAATGTTCTTGCGTTTCTTCATCACTTGCGGGTGTTACCATGCCTTGGTCAACAAATTTGGCAAGTGCAGTTTTATGTTCTACCGTCAACGCGTAACTAGATATATGCGGAATATCATATTGAAGGGCTTTATCTATATTTTCTTTCCAACGTACAACGTTCATATTGGGCATACCGTAAATTAAATCGATTGAAATATTATCGAAATACTCGGTTGCTAATTTTAGACATTTCTCCGCCTCATTGGCACTATGTGCCCTATTCATCAATTTTAAATCTTCCTCGAAAAACGATTGAATCCCTATACTTAACCGGTTTATTGAACTTTCTGCCAATTGTAGAATTTTTTCTTCGGATAAATCATCGGGATTGGCTTCTAAAGTAATTTCAGGATTATCTATAACATTATAATTCGTACGCACCGCATTCAATATGTGCTCTATTTCATCGGTCTGTAGAACGGATGGGGTACCTCCTCCAAAATAAATAGTCTCTACCGTTTCAGCCAAGAACTCATTTTTTCGCATTTCCACTTCCTTTGCTAATGCTTTTACCATAGCCTCCTTTTTTCCCATTGAGGTAGAAAAATGAAAATCACAATAATGACACGCTTGCTTACAAAATGGGATGTGAATGTAGATTCCGCTCATATGATCAATTAGCAATTAGCAATAAACAGTTAACAATTACTCTGGTTTTTTAATCCTTGTTGATTTAAGTATTGCAAACATTATTTTGGAAAGTTCATCTGCCCTTTCAAGTAATCTGTTCGCGATTGTTAATTCAATATATTCCGAATCTCTTAAAAGATTTAGCCAATATTTGGTTTCTAAACTTTCTTTATAGGCAATTGAAATTTTCGCAGAAAAATCTTTTTTTGAAATTGCTCCATTAGCCTCAGCAATATTTGCACCTATGGATGTTCCAGCTCTTAAAAGTTGTTTAGATAAAACATATTCCTTATTATTCACTAGCTTCTGATTTAGTTTAATAATTTGTAAAGCGAAATCATAAGATTTACTTAAAAGAGGGTTTTCATTATTCATTGCTAATTAATTAGTGTTTATTGCTAATTGTCAATTTCTTTTCACCCTTTTCTCATTCTGCTTTACAAAAGCATCCCAACCGGTATAACTTTTACCGATCTCGACCCGGCCTTCATTATAAAAATGGCATACTGCGGCGGCCAGTCCATCTGTACTATCCAGGTTTTTGGGAAGAGATTTCAGGTTTAACATGCTTTGTAACATTTTAGCGACCTGTTCCTTACTGGCGTTTCCGTTACCGGTAATGGCCATTTTAATCTTTTTAGGAAGGTATTCCGTAATAGGTATTTGACGTGAAAGGCCTGCAGCCATGGCTACACCTTGTGCACGGCCCAATTTCAGCATAGATTGTACGTTCTTGCCAAAGAAGGGCGCCTCTATAGCAATTTCATCTGGATGATAAGTGTCTATAAGTTCAATGGTACGTTCAAAAATAAGCTTAAGTTTGGTGTAGGGGTCATTGTACTTTTGAAGCAGCAGTTCGTTCATTTGAAGAAACTCCATTTTTTTATTTACGACTTTTATGAGTCCAAAACCCATAATCGTTGTTCCCGGGTCAATTCCCAATATTATTTTTTCGTTAGCCAAAATGCTTAATTTGTATTTAATTTTACCGGAATACGGTATTTGGAATTTACCGGTTTTGCTTGTTTTAAAGCGGGTGCAAGTTTAGGAAGATTCTTTAAGCTTTGCGTAATAATACCATCAAATTCTGGCATTTGATCCAGTACAGATGCATCTTTTTCAATATCAACAACTTTAATTTCACCCAAGGTATCTATCACGAAAATTACATTTACCGTTTCACTTTCCGCGTCGGTCAAGGTAAATTCAAAATCATTTAAGGTTTCCTGAAAATGGGAAATCAATGTTTCCTCAAAGCATATTTTTTGTTCTGCTTTAGAAGCAGATTCGTCACAGGTATAGAAAAAAGGATAGGAATCTACCGTGTTCCAGTCTATTTGTCCCAATTCTTCATTAATAAGCTCTTGGGTTCTCTTTTCTTTGGATTCAAAGAAGGTGCAAGAACCTAAAAAAGTAATTATCAAGAAGGGCAAATATCGTTTCATCACTCCTATTCTAAAGGGAAAATTACGATTTTTTAGGGAGTTTAATCTTTGGAAAAATGGATTTGTTCCTTTAGTTCCTTGATTCGTTTTTTTACAGTTTCATAATAAAAGGGGTGTTCGTTTGGAAACTCCTTTAAGAATTTTTCATAGTAGGCCAATTTCTTTTCAGGTTCTGCTCCAGAATTATCGTATGTAGTACATACGTTATAGAAAATACGTGCATCTTGATAATTTTCTTTATAAGCCATTTTATAATAGGAAAAGGCTACATTAATATCATCTTGTTGTCTTGCAATTTCAGCTAATGCACTATATCCTTGTGCAAAAATTGGTTTTTGAACATCCATTGCTTTATTAATGAACAACTTTGCACTGTCTAGTTTTTTCTCCTTTTCATAGACCTTTGCCAATCCAAAATAGGTTTGGGAATTTTTATCATCGCGACCTAATAAAATTTTATAGGTGTCTTTGGCCTTTATAAATTCCCAATTATGATAATAACTATCGGCCAACTTTTCATACACATAATCCTTGGTTTCCCCCAGCTCCAAAACGTTCTTAAACCAAGGTATAGCGTTTTTATACTGATAGTCATTATATAATACCAAAGCTTTAAGATTAATCAAAGAAACATCATTTGCATAAAGATCCAAACCCCTTTCAATGTAATCAAGCGCTTTGTCCCGCTCTTGCTTGATGGTATAATATTTTGCAAGTTGAAACAGACTTCTTAAATGAGTTTCATCGATAGCAATTGCTTTTTTATAATGCTTAATACTCGCAGCTACATTATCATCCTTTCTTTTAGCTTCACCTAGGTAATATTGATATTCTGGATTTACAGCATTAAGGCCAACAAGTTGCATAAAGACCTTTGTAGCTTTGGTATGTTCATTTGTTTTTAGAAGAAGCTTACCAAGTTCAAACAGGGCCAACTGGTTGGTTGAATTTGCTGAAGTAAGACTTTCATATTGAATAATAGCTTTTTCATAATTACCAATGGCATTGTAGCTTCTTGCAATTTGAAGCCCCGCAACACCGCCTTCTATCTTGGCATATTCGTTAATGGCTTTGGTGTAATCACCTAACATATACAGACTATCTGCAGTGGCATTTACCGGCGTTTGGGCACCGTAAACTACCATATGTATACCAACAAATAATAATGCTACGGCTTTCACCTATTTTAATTTAAAGGTTACAGGAATAGAAAAAGGAACATTTACCGTATTTCCTTGATGCTTACCGGGGGTCATATTAGGTAATCGTTTTATAATACGCTCTACCTCATCTTCCAATAATTTATCAGGCCCCCTTAAACGAATATTTTCTATTGCCCCCTCTTTAGTAATCATGAACATAACACTTACCCTGCCCTGTAAACCTGCCTCTTGAGCTTCAATTGGATACCTGAAATTTTTGCTGATATGAAGTTGAATTTTATCATTAAAACAGCCTCGCTTATCCGAAGCATTTTCACATCCTGGAAAAATTGGGACTTGATCTATCGAAGCAAAAGAAATAGTTTCGGTTTGCTCACTTTTACCGGTAGAATTCTTACTAGATTCTTCTAAAAAATTTAAATCCAGTGGTTGGCGTATTTTATTTAATATTAAAAATGAATACTGCTCATCTTTAATTACGACATTTCTAGGTGTACCCTTAATCAAATCAAGAGCTTTATTGACCTTTTTTATTTCAGTTCCGGTCAAATCCTTTACATCTTCTACCGTAATCCAATCACCCGGCCCTAAATTTTTATCGTCTTTTTCTATTAGATGAATGGACATATCTTTATCGCTTACAGATATTCTAAGATTTTCATCAAGAATTTGAAATGCCTTTTCTCTTTTTACATAATTGGTATATTCCTCTTCTGATGGATAAACCATAGATGCTGGATCAATTTTCAATTTACCAGGATACTTCTGCATCAAATCAGACATGTAATAAATGAAACTCAAACTACTTCTAAAATATTCTTTTTTGGTTTGAATGTAAAAATCTTTATGTTGGTTGTCTCCAAATATATTAGGCATTTCAATAAACCAATTTTCACCATATTGGATTTTTGCTTGCTTAATTTCAGATTTAATATCTTCAATCAGTGCTTCGTCATTTAAGGATAGTTCTTGATTTTTCACCTCGCTTGTCGTAGATTCACTTTCACAACTGGTATAAATTAACATACCCAATACTAAAGGAATCAATAATAAATACTTCAACTTAAATACATCTTTTGATTTTGATTTTTGTAACATGACTATTCGTTTTTTGATTAATGATTTTGTAAAAAATTGATTGATGAATGATATATGTTCCGTTTCAAATACCTGAGCCAGCAACTGTTGATAATGAGCGGGCTGTTGCTCTTTACTAACTTGGGCATCGGCAATAAATTCGTGAAGCTCTGCCGTTCTGTTTTGGTATACGTAAACCAAAGGATTAAACCATGCAATGATTCGCATGAGTTCAAAAAATAAAAGATCCCACGTATGGCCTTGTCTTATATGGACCAATTCATGTGCAATAATGGTATCATGTTTTTTAGCCACTACCTTATCGCCCAAAAAAATGGATTTAAAAAATGAAAAAGCCATGGTACTATTACTAATGATAATTTGAGTGAATTCCGGATATTTTATCTTTTTACCATGCTTTTTCAAGAGATGCAGTTGCCCTAATTTCAGCAGAAACAACACAAAAGCTACCAACATTCCTCCATATAAAAGGCCCTCTTGCCAGGTAATATTAAAAAATGGCTCGTCTATAGCGGTAGCCGTTATTTCCAGTTTTTGAAAGTTCCACCATAGTTCTGGATACATTACAAGGTTTTGTGGCACCTGTTGCTTAAATGCTTCTATTTTCACCCACGGTAATACCAAGGAAAGTATAAATGTTGCCAAAAGGTATACCCGGTTCCATTGAAAAAAGGTTTCCCGCTTTAGAAAGAAGTCATAAATCACCAAAAACAGCAATTGAAAAGCAATACATTCTAGAACAAATTGTAACATATGATGGTTGTGTTAGAAATTATTTGGACTTTTTGTTAATGGGATCTTCCGTTTTTTGAATCTCTTTCATAACAGCTTCCAGTTCTGTTAGGCTCATATCATTCTTCTTCATAAAGAAAGATACCATACTCTTAAAGGAACCTTGAAAATAGTTATCTACCAATTGGGTAATAGATTGGTTGCTATAGTCCGTTTTCTTGACCAAGGGAAAATAGATATGCCCCCTACCTGCTTGTTCATGGTCTACAAAACCCTTGCTTTCCAAAATACGCACAATGGTAGAAATTGTATTATAAGCGGGCTTGGGTTCCGGTAATTTTTCTATAATGGAAGCTACGTTACCTTTTCCCAATTGCCATAAGATTTGCATGACCTCTTCTTCTGCTTTTGTCAACTGTTTCATTCAACTAAATTTTTAGTTTGTTCTTCAAATATAACTAAAGTTTTAGTTTAAACTAATTTTTTAGTTAAAAAAATTGAAGATAGTAGAAACTCCATGTAACAATTGAGACTTATCTTAGTCTTATGGATAACAATGAATAGAATTTAAATGGATATAGTTTTATTAGTTCTGGGGTTTATCTTTATGCTTATAGGTATCCTTGGCAGTTTTTTACCCGTTTTACCGGGTCCACCAATTAGTTGGATTGGTTTGTTACTGCTTTATATGACCAAAGCAATTTCCATGAACTGGACATTCTTAGGTATAACCTTGGCCATTGCATTAATTGTTTTTGCGCTGGATTATATCATCCCTGCCATGGGCACCAAAAAATTTGGAGGTACTAAAGCGGGGGTAATCGGCACCACTATAGGCCTGGTGGTAGCCCTCATATTTCCAATACTGGGACCCTTTGGTATTATTATATGGCCATTTATTGGGGCACTAGTAGGCGAATTATTGAACAAGGCGGATAAAAAAACCGCTACGAAAGCGGCCTTTGGTTCATTTTTAGGTTTTTTGACCGGTACCTTTATAAAATTTCTGGTCGCCATAGTCTACTTGGGCCTATTTATATCACGGGCTTGGGAGCATAAAGAGGCTTTGTTTCCGTATTTCAATTAATATCAATGATCGATCCACTTGGTTTTTAAGGTAATGGAATTACGTTTTCCTTCTGGTAATTCTCCATCAAAATTGCCCATATAAAAAAAGCCTAAACATTTTTCGCCTTCGTTCAAGGTAAAAAACTCATCCATGTATTTTATGAGTCCCGGTGAAGACCAATAAGAGCCTATACCCATTTCTGTACATAGTAACCACATATTCTGTACGGCCATGGCTACTGCAGCAACCTCCTCCCATTCCGGCAAGGACTCTTTTAGGTCCCTTTGCATACAAATGGCGATTATGGCACTGGCACGTTGTGGATTTTCCTGCAACTTTCTTATTTTAATTGCTTTTGGCTTGGGGTCCAATTCTTGGTATTTCTTTGACATAAATGTCCCCAAACGTGCTTTTGCCTCTCCCTGAATGACCTTAAATCGCCATGGTTCCGTACACTTATGGTTAGGGGCCCAATTGGCGGACTCCAACACCTTTTCAATATCTGCCTTTGCAATTGGTGTATCATTATATTGTACTGGAAAAATAGAGCGTCTTTTTTTTATTAGATCAAATATCATTGTTATAATTTATAGGTAAAATTAAGGCATAGGCAATAAACCAACTGTTAGACAAATATTAAAATGAGCAGCCTTGACGCTCACAACGCCTATTTACCGATCAATAATTCCATACAATTTTTTAAAACAGGATTTGTATGTTCCTTTTTCCAGATAACGGACAACTCTGCACGTTGGGGTATATTCTTTAACTCAATGAACTTTACCCGCATTTGAAAACCGTTTTGTAGCGCAGTAGGTACAATGGCAATTCCCATATGATTCTCTACCAACTTAAAAATGGTATGCGCATGAACGGATTTATGCGAAACTTTAGGTACAAAACCTGCATCTTGACAAATACTCATGATGGTGTCATAATATAAAGGGCTATACGCTTGACTAAAAAGTATAAACTCATCATTGCTAAATTGGTGCATACCTTCAAATTCCCTTGTAATCATTGGATAACGTTCAGGCAATACCAAAGAAAAAGTATCCTTGAACACCGTTTCCATCCTCAAGGTATTCGGTACACGAGATAGGCGCACAAATCCCATATCAAGCCGATCGTTGAGCACGGCATCCACTTGTGCCGTATTGGTCAGCTCTTCCAATGATGATTTTACATTTGGATAGACCTCTTTGATCTTTAGTAATAGTTTGGGTATGACCTCTTGCATGGCAGAACCTAAAAAACCTATTCGCAGCTCGCCACTATTGCCATCGCCAACTAATTTTAATTGACGTTCAACTTTTTCCAAATAATTAAATATAAAGATAACCTCCTTCTTTAAGTAATGCCCGGCAGGGGTCAAGGAAACTTTTTTCTTGTTACGCTCAAAGAGTTGGGTCTCTAATATTTCCTCCATTTGCTTGATCTGCCTACTTAATCCCGGCTGGGAAATAAACAATTTTTCCGCCGCTTTTCTAAAATGTAACTCTTGTGCCACCGCCAGAAAATATGTGAGATGACGTAGCTCTATTTGATTACCCATAGTAATGAATTGATGATAAAATTGATATTACCGATTATTAAAAATAGGTATTAATTTTAAATTAAATCTTGAGACGTCAAAACTATGAGCGAACAGATATTTAAATTGGGAGAAGATTGGTTGACCGTAGGAAAGGCTTTATCCATTGCCAAAGGAAACACCTCATTGATCATTACGGATGAAGCTGTCAAAAAAATCAGCGAAAGCTGGGACATCGTCCAGCAAATTGTAGACAAAGGACATCCAGTCTATGGCATCAATACCGGTTTTGGACCATTGTGTACCACTAAAATATCCAAATCTGAAACCAGTGTATTACAATCCAACATTCTTCAAAGCCATAGTGTTGGGGTAGGCAAGCCTATTGAGAAAGACATCGCAAAACTTATGCTCATCTTAAAAGCACAGTCGTTGGCCAAAGGATATTCCGGTATAGCATTGAACACCTTGGAGCGAATTATTTGGCATATAGAAAACAATGCCATACCGGTTGTACCGTCCCAAGGTTCTGTGGGTGCATCGGGAGATTTAGCGCCTTTGTCCCATTTGTTTCTACCTTTAATTGGGTTAGGTAAAGTTTCCTATAACAATGAAATCATTACCTCTGAAATCTTGTTCAAAAAAACCGGGTTAAAACCTATTGCCCTAGGCCCAAAAGAAGGATTGGCGTTGATTAACGGTACCCAATTTATAGCGGCGCACGCCGTTAAGGTTGTGGCAAAATTTCATGCCTTGCTCGCGCAGGCCGATATAATTGGAGCCATGATGATAGAAGGACTCCAAGGTTCGGTTAAACCTTTTTACAACGAGCTTCATGCCCTTCGTCCGTTTAAAGGAAATATCCATGTTGCCAAAAGGGTAAAAAAATTATTGAAAGGTTCTGAAATCATGGAAGATCATATTGATTGTGAAAAAGTACAGGACCCCTACTCCATTAGGTGTATTCCCCAAGTACATGGTGCATCACGTAACACATGGCTGCACTTAAAGGAACTGGTAGAAGTTGAATTGAATTCCGTTACGGACAACCCGGTCATTATAAATAAGGAACTGACCATAAGCGGAGGTAATTTTCACGGCCAGCCCTTGGCAATGGCCTTGGACTATGCCTGCCTAGCTGCATCTGAAATTGGCAATATTTCAGATAGGCGCATTTATTTAGCTTTGGAAGGTAACAACCCTGGAGTACCTAAATTACTAATGAAAGATACGGGTATAAATTCCGGTTACATGATTTTGCAGTATACCACAGCAGCATTAGCAAGTGAGAATAAAGGATTGTGCTTTCCATCCAGTGCGGACAGTATACCCACTTCATTGGGCCAAGAAGATCATGTGAGCATGGGTTCCATAGGCGGTAGAAAGGCATTACAGGTACTTGGTAATGTAGAGAAAATTCTCGCCATTGAATTACTCACCGCGGCACAAGCCTTTGAATTTAGAAAACCTTTAAAATCTGGAATATTTCTGGACGAAGTGCACAATGCTGTACGTGATCAAGTGCCATTTGCCTGTAAGGACCGTGTTTTTGCCAATGACATTGAAAAAGGCATTCAAATGATCCGTAACAAAACCATATTAAAAGTAGTGGAACGTGTTCAAAAAGAACATGGCATTTCATTAACGACAAAATATTCAAATGAATTCGAAGTATATTGATGCTATGGAAAAAATAACACTGATAGGTCCTTTTAAACAAATTATACCAATGACGGGACTACCGTTGAAAGGTGCATTGAACGATAGTCAATTGTCCATCATTGCAGATGGTGGCATTGTATTAAAAAACGAACGTATTATAGCGATCGGAACTTTTGAATCGCTTAAGGCAAAATATATCCATGCCCATATTCACCATTTAAAAGGTAACCATGTATGTGTACCAGGTTTTATAGATTGCCATACCCACATTTGTTTTGGGGGTTCGCGCGCCAATGACTATGCTATGCGCAATGCAGGCAGTTCATATCTAGAGATTGCAAAATCTGGCGGGGGTATTTGGGACACTGTGACCCAAACAAGAAAATCCACCCAAGAACAATTGGTAAAGAGTACCTTAAAATTGGCCAACCGTCATTTAAAAAATGGTACGACTACCATTGAAGTTAAAAGTGGTTATGGTCTAACGGTAAATGAAGAATTAAAAATGTTAAGGGCTATAAAAATCGCTAATAATGATGCATTGGCAGATTTGGTACCTACATGCTTAGCAGCGCATATGTTACCCAAGGATTATAAAGGTACGGAAGTAGAATATCTTAATGAGATGAGCAAGAAACTTTTTCCAGTACTTCTAAAAGAACAACTCGCCAATCGTATTGATGCCTTTATAGAGCAAAGTGCCTTTAGCCCAGTACAGGTACAACCCTATTTTGAAACTGCAAAGCAGATGGGTTTTGATATTACCGTACATGCGGACCAGTTTACCACAAGCGGAAGCAAGGTCGCCATAGATTTCCATGCAATAAGTGCAGACCACTTAGAAGCAAGTACGGATAAAGAAGTGCACCATCTTGCCAACAGTACTACTATAGCTACCGCATTACCAGGAGCTTCAATAGGTTTAGGGTGCGCTTTTGCCCCTGCACGAAAAATTCTTGATGCCGGTGGTGCTTTGGCCATTGCAAGCGACCATAATCCTGGTTCTGCCCCCATGGGCGATTTACTTACCCAGGCCAGTATTTTAGGAACTTTTGAAAAACTGACCAATACAGAAGTTCTTGCCGGTATTACTTTTAGAGCCGCAGCAGCTTTAAACCTTACCGATAGAGGTATATTAAAAGAAGGTGGTTTGGCAGATTTAGCTGTATTCCATACAAGCAATTATCAAGACATTTTATATAACCAAGGCAATTTTAAACCCTGCATGGTTTGGAAAAACGGCTCGCTGGTTTATGACAAACATAATTAGCCTACAGCTATTATAAACTAGTACATATTAGCAATTTTATCATTTAATACTGCACGTTTTAATACATACGTGGAAAAAATATAAGGAATGGATTTTAGAGAACACATACAAATGGGCATACCTAATGATCTCCCTGCAAAAAAGGACCGTTCATTGCATCTCAGCCATCCGCCCAAACGAAAGGATATTTTAACGGTTGAAGAAAAACGATTGGCAATCAGAAATGCACTCCGTTATTTTCCATCCAAATGGCATTCTACTTTGGCGCCGGAATTTGCCAAAGAACTTAAAACGTATGGCCGTATTTATATGTACCGTTTTCAACCTGACTATAAGATGTATGCGCGTTCTATAGAAGAGTATCCCGCTAAAACATCAAAAGCAGCGGCCATAATGTTGATGATACAGAATAATCTGGACCCCGCCGTGGCACAACATCCCCAAGAACTGATTACCTACGGGGGCAATGGAGCCGTTTTTCAAAATTGGGCGCAATACCTACTGACCATGCAATACCTGTCAGAAATGACCAATGAACAAACCTTGCACATGTATTCCGGTCACCCAATGGGCCTATTTCCTTCATCCAAGGATGCACCAAGGGTAGTAGTTACAAATGGTATGATGGTTCCCAATTATTCCCAACCAGATGATTGGGAAAAGTTCAATGCATTGGGCGTAACACAATACGGACAAATGACAGCGGGTTCCTTTATGTATATTGGTCCGCAGGGAATTGTCCATGGCACGGCAATTACGGTCATGAATGCATTTAGAAAAGTATTAAAGGCCGATGAATCTCCAAAAGGAAAAATATTTCTTACCGCTGGATTAGGGGGTATGAGCGGTGCACAACCAAAAGCGGGCAACATAGCCGGATGCATTACCATTTGCGCAGAAGTGAATCCGGTAGCAGCCACCAAAAGATATGAACAAGGTTGGGTAGATGAGCTAATTGATGATTTGGACATTCTTGTAAACCGCACTCATAAGGCGGTCCAGCAAATGGAAGTGGTATCCTTGGCATATATTGGGAATGTAGTAGAGGTATGGGAACGCTTTTACTCGGAAAACATGTACGTTCATCTAGGATCTGATCAAACATCGCTACACAATCCTTGGGCAGGCGGCTATTACCCCGTTGGACTAACGTTTACGGAAGCAAACGACATGATGGGCACAAACCCCCAATTATTCAAGGAAAAAGTACGGCAATCCTTGCGCAGACATGCGGACGCTATAAACCTTCATGCAGCAAAGGGCACATATTTCTTTGATTACGGCAATGCTTTTCTATTGGAAGCATCACGCGCAGGTGCCAATGTAATGGCCGAAAACAAGATTGATTTCAAATATCCATCATACGTTCAGGATATTCTTGGCCCTATGTGCTTTGATTATGGTTTTGGTCCGTTCCGGTGGGTCTGTGCCTCTGGAAATTTGCACGATCTTCAAAAGACCGATGCCATTGCGTTAAGTGTTATGCAAGAAATTAAGGAAACGGCTCCAAAGGAAATTCAACAACAACTACAGGACAATATTAAATGGATACAGGAAGCGGAACAAAATCAACTAGTAGTTGGTTCCCAAGCACGTATACTTTATGCTGATGCCGAAGGAAGGGCCAAAATTGCATTGGCATTTAATACTGCCATTGCCAATGGGGAGTTGTCCGCACCCGTAATTTTAGGAAGGGATCATCATGATGTAAGCGGTACTGATTCGCCGTATAGGGAAACCAGTAATATTTATGATGGTAGTAGGTTTACCGCGGACATGTCTATCCACAACGTAATAGGAGATAGTTTTAGAGGTGCTACATGGGTCTCTATTCACAATGGAGGTGGCGTTGGCTGGGGAGAAGTTATGAACGGTGGTTTTGGATTGGTGCTTGACGGATCGGTCGATGCGGAACGTAAACTAAACAATATGTTGTTCTTTGATGTCAACAATGGTATATCAAGGCGCAGTTGGGCCAGAAACGATGAGGCTATTTTTGCCATACAACGAGAAATGGCAAGAACCCCTACGCTTAAAATAACTTTGCCTAACTTGGTACATAAGGAACTTTTAGAAAATTTATTTTAAATTTTAGGTTTATTAATGCTCTAAAAAACAAATAATTACAAATACATAAATAACAAACAATCTTAAAAATGTAAGATTTTTACTACATTTACGTTATAGTAGTATATGATTAAAATCTTCTCGTTCCCCCCTGTGCCAAAAACTTTGGCACAGTCGAGATTTTATAGTTCGTAAAACTGATTTAAATTATTCAGGAAAATATGTCAAACTATAAACTTCCAAAAAAAGAAAACTGGATAGGCAGGTCGTCTGGCCATCAATTATACTTGAATGAAAAAGTGGAACTCTCCAACATTACATCCAAATTTCCATTCAACTCTCATAAGACCTTTGCTTTATTAGGCTATAGTAGTGATGAAGGCGTACGCAGAAACCAAGGTAGGGTTGGTGCCAAATTTGGTCCGGATTCTATTAGAAAACAATTGGGTAAAATGCCCAATCACCTAACTCAAGAAACCAAATTGTTGGATTTTGGCAACCTAGAATGTAATGGTCAGGAATTGGAAAACTTACAAAAACAGTTATCCAATACCGTAAAGATGTTCTTGGACAAGAATACTATTCCGATTATACTAGGCGGTAGTCATGATCTTGCCTATGGCCACTATCACGGCTTGTTGCAGCATCTTCCAAAAAACAAGACCATTGGCATTATCAATTTTGATGCACATTTTGATTTAAGACCCAATACGGATGGTAACAATTCAGGCACTCCATTTTACCAACTGGCCATGGAGCATAGGGTACAGGGCACACCATTTAAATATCTGGCCCTAGGGGTAAGAAAAGATGCCAATACAAAAGATCTCTATGATTTTGCCGAAGCAAACCAGGCCTTTTACCTTCAGCGCAAATATTTTTGTATGACACATGCAGAACATGTGGAACTCCGTTTGATACAGTTTATAGAAGATGTGGACTACCTGTATACTACCATTGATCTGGATGGTTTTTCGTCTGCTTATGCCCCTGGGGTAAGTGCAGCATCTCCCATGGGGTTTTCACCTGACATTGTACTTAAAAGTTTAAAATTAATTATAGAGTCGGAAAAATTAATGGCCCTGGATGTGGTAGAGCTTAACCCTAATTATGATATAGATGATCAAACCGCTAAATTGGCCGCATCATTGATTCATTATGCTATTCATAAACTGGCCTAAACAAAAAAAGCCTCCCATTATGGAAAGCCTTTCATTGGGTAATACCGGTCAAAACCGATAAACACAATTGCCTCAATTGTTGTCTGAGGCACAACACAACGCTGTAAAGATAATAAAGGTTTTTCAATAATTGTATGCCCATTTAAATTCTTACCTCTTCATTTTAAAAAGGTAACCCTACTTACTTTTTTTAGCATGGAACATCTCATAGATTTTTCGTTTTTCCTCTAACGTAAATTGTTTGGCAGCAAACCAATCAAAAATTTTAATTTTCTCATTTTCAATTTGTGCATTTCTAATGGCCTTTAAGGAAACAATATGCCAGTGCGTACCTTTTTTACGCGACACGGAGTAGCCCACATCTTCCATAATATAGGACTGTTTAGGTCTATTGATCAGGCGAACACCATTTTTTAGAACGGCCAGAGTCTCGGTTAGACTAACTACTTCTGAAAAGGAATATCTGGCAAAATCGTCAAAACCATTTTGCTCTACATTATAAAGTTTATCACCAATTTTCAGGATATCCATAGCATTTAAAAAGGGGCAAAAATAAAAGGGGAAATTGCCAAATGAAATGAAAACCGTCTTTAGTTATCCACAAATTAGATGGCTAAATCCTTATAAAAAATATTAAGCCATTCCTTTCATCGTCAACAAGGTAGTAACCCAAACAATTACAGAGGATAGAAAAATACCAATGGTGTTGGCCAAAAAGGCCTTTTTCCGTTCTATTTTAAATAAGTAGCTCGCAATACTACCGGCATAGACACCGGTGCCGGGTATAGGCAACATTACAAAAAATATTAAACCATAAAAGCCATATTTCTTAATTTGATCTCCAGAACCGGTTTTGGCCCTTCTAGCTACAAAAAGTGCGTTTTTTTTATAAAAATGCCATCTCAGCAATGATTTATTGATGGTATTTAGAAAATACATCATGATCGGAAATACCATTACGTTGGCCAAAAAACATACGACCAATACTAAATATATGTTCACTCCATTAAGCAGACCGTAAGGTATACCTACCTTGGCCTCCCCTAATGGTGAAATGCTCCAGAGTGCCGCTATGATTAAATCCTTAAACATTGTTCTATTTTAAGCGACTGCAAAATTACGTTGTTCTACACTAAGAATGTCTTATTTAAATCACAAATAATTAAACTAAATGGTTCAAAAGTCAAAAAGATTGCTGTACGTAAAAGCAGTGCTTTACCGGTAAGGCTATCACCGCTAGCTACTGTTCCTATCCATAAAAACCCTATTTTTAATCAATGGCTTAATGAATATCAATTTCAACTATGACTAAAAAAAATTCTAGAAGATCCTTTATAAAACGTGCCACGCTAACTTCAGCTGTATTGGGCACTTCCCCGTATATTTTAACTGCATCCAATAACGAAATAATTGCACTGAAAAGAAGCTATGGCAATACGGTATATAGTGCAAATGACCATATAAACATTGCACTGATCGGGTCTGGAATACAAGGAATATACGACACCCAATCTGCACTAAAAGTTGATGGGGTTAAACTTGTTGCCGTATGTGATCTATATACCGGCAGATTGGAGCGAGCAAAGGAACTTTGGGGCGACCACCTTTTTGTTACTAGGGATTACAGGGAGCTTTTGGAATTAAAAGATATTGATGCCGTACTTATAGCAACACCGGACCATTGGCACCAAACCATTGCCGTAGCTGCCCTGAAAGCAGGCAAACATGTATATTGTGAAAAACCAATGGTTCAAAATTTTAATGAAGGCCAGGAAATAATAAAGGCGCAAAAGCTATCTGGTAAAATATGCCAGATCGGTAGTCAGGGAATGTCATCATTAGGAAATGAAAAAGCAAAGGAACTTTATGAAGATGGTGCCATTGGGGATATCGTAATGTTGGACATGTACAATGATAGGTACTCTGCGGAAGGCGCATGGCAATACCCCATTCCTACAGATGCAGACCCTAAAACTATAGACTTTGATACTTTTTTAGGCAAAGCCCCCAAAGTACCATTTGAACCTACTCGTTTTTTTAGGTGGAGAAATTACAAAGAATACGGTACGGGAGTTGCTGGAGATTTGTTCGTTCATGCATTTTCTACACTTAATTACGTCATTAGCTCAAATGGACCCAGTAGGGCCTTGGCCACGGGCGGACTCAGATATTGGAAAGATGGCAGAAACGTACCAGATGTATCGATTACTTTATATGATTACCCCAAAACCAACACCCATTCTCCCTTTAATGCAGCATTTCGTATAAATTTTATTGCTGGTAGTGGCGGCGGTGGCGGATTCAAATTAATAGGGACCGAAGGTGAAATGGAAATAGGACAGAATTCCGTTACCGTGAATAGATCTAAACTAAATTTGGTTCCCAGTGGGTATTCCATGATATCCTTTACGGAAGAAATGCAAAAAAACATACAAAAAGAATACGCTGCACAGGAAAACGACCGAAAGTCACAATTAACGACCGGAAAAACAACATGGCAAGCACCCAATGATTACAAAGGGGCCCACTATGACCATTTTAATAATTTTTTTACCAGTATAAGAACGGGCGGCAAAACAATACAAGACCCAAAATTTGGCCTTAGGGCCGCAGGTGCCGCATTATTGGCAAACGAAAGTTATTATAAAAGACAACCGGTAAACTGGGATCCGGAAAACATGAAGCTTATTTAAGAAGGCAGTTCAATGAACTGTATATGGCGTTCCACCTTTTCCTCGATGGAAATAAAGGATTCTATTCCACGTATACCGGCTACACTTAAAATTTCATCTTGGTATACTTGCTTATAGTGGTTACTGTCTCGCGCGTGCATTTTAATAAAAATATCATATTTGCCGGTTACATGATGTATTTTAACGACCTCTTCAATATCGTTCAATTTTTTCATAACACTTTTAAATAGACTTATCTCACTTAAAAAGATTCCTAAAAAAATAGTCATTTTCCATCCCATTTTGGCATAATCCAAAGTAAGGGTGGCACCGGTAATAAGTCCCATATCACGCATTTTCCTCATGCGCATATGTACAGTTCCTGGAGAAATAGTTAATTGTTTGGCAACATCAGTATAAGCTGTCTGTGCATTATCCGCCAGTATATTTAAAATATTAAAATCTACCTGATCTAACTTATTTCTCATCTATTTCATTTAAAAAATAATTAAACTATTGTAAGCTTTTATCCTTTTTTAACAAATTTAATTTATAGTAATGGAAATTTATGTGATAATATGATAATAAAAAGGTTGATTAATAGCGTTTTATTAATAATGAATTAATCAAATTATCGATCTCATAAAAAGCAGCCTTTTAAGCATTTATCCATATTCTTCTAAAACGACAATGTAAAATGATTAAAAGCTAAAAAATAGACAGATAATTTTTAAAAAACTGAATTTTAATCAACCTTACATTAAGTAAATAACTAATAAACAACACCTTATAGAAGTAGTCCATTTTTATTATTCTTCAACAATCTATAATATTGTCTAAGTCAATCTGTCAATTTAACCAGGGCATATTGCAAAGAAAAAGTATCCGGAACTTTTCATTTTACGAATACCATATTCCCTCAAGGCATTCATATACTTATGATGACTCATTGGTGTTTATGGCAACTATTGAGAAACCACTAAACTCGTTCGATTATGAAGAAAATTCTAATACTTTCCTTTTTTATGCTACATGTAATGCATGTAGCCCATGGGCAGGAATTATCAATATCTGGTAGCGTATCAGATGCGCAAGGACCCTTGCCCGGGGTAAACGTAATGGTAAAAGGCACAACCACCGGTGTCATTACTGATTTTGATGGGCAATACACCATTACGGCCACTGCAAATGCAACCTTGCTTTATTCCTTTATAGGCTATGCAAAACTTGAAGTGCCCGTTAATGGAAAAACAACAATGAACGTAACACTCAAAGAAGCTGCGGAGCAACTAACGGAAACAATAATACTGGGTACCAGGGGTGCCGCCAGGACCAAACTGAATACACCCGTTCCAGTAGACGTAATAAATATTAAAAAAGATGCCATAAATATGCCTCAACAGGATCTGTCACAAATGCTAGCTGCCTCGGCACCCTCCTTTACCGCATATACCAGTGGGGGAGGCGACCTATCCTCATTTGTTAGCCCTCCAAGTTTAAGAGGGTTGGCCCCAAACCAGATGTTGGTGTTGGTAAATGGTAAAAGAAGACACACCTCCGCAATTCTTGCTGCATCGCAAACGGGAACACCTTCTAATGCTGTGGACATGAAATTTATACCTTCTATAGGAATAGATAGAATAGAGATATTGCGCGATGGTGCATCTGCACAATATGGTTCTGACGCCATTGCAGGTGTGGTCAACGTGGTACTCAAAAAAGGGACCGGGGAATTTACGGGCACCCTTACAGGTGGCGCTTACCCTAATGCCACTCCAGACTTTGGGGATTCTGACCTGACCGATGCCGAAAAAGCATTGAACAGATCGTCTGGGGATTGGGACGGTTACAATTTTCAATTTGATGGCAACTATGGCGTTGGATTTGAAAATGGCGGATACTTCAACGCTTCGGTATTATTAAGTCAGTCCGAAAGAACGATCAGGCCTACGGTATTGGAAATTGACAGGGCACCCTTGTACAGTGATCTTTACCTGACCAATGGTACAACCGATGTAAACGGAAATCCTATCATCACCAACCCAGAATTGATCGCTGCACAAGGTAGTGGTGATGCAGGTTTAATAAGTTCCTTGACGACCGTAGAAGGCTTAATGGCCGCCAGGGGCATAGAACAGGTAGATGTATCCACTTACTCCGGGTTACCTGCAAAAACGTTGATGGGTTTTGGATTTAATTTGGAAACCCCATTGACGGATAGTACTGATTTTTATGCTTTTGGTGATTTCGGTTATCAATATTCAGATGCCTACAGTTGTTTTTACAGAAGGGCCGCACAAGCGGACAGGACCAGTTTTGCACTTTTTCCAAACGGATTTAGACCTCAAATCTATACCGATCAATATAATTTGTCATTGGCTACCGGTATTACAGGTGAGTTGGGAGATTATGAATTTGACCTAAGCAACACCTTTGGAACTAACTCCGCCAAATATGGCATGTTCAATACTTGGAACGCCAGTATTGGCGAAAGTTCCCCAACAGAAATGAATTTGGGAACACATAGTTTCCTTCAAAACTCCCTTAACTTGGATTTTACCAATTACTATGAAGATATTCTTTCTGGCTTGAACGTTGCCTTTGGGGGTGAATTGCGAGTTGAAAATTATTCCATTGAGGCCGGGCAGGAAGAAAGCTGGACAGCCGGCAGTGCAGGCGTTATAACCGCAACAGAGGACAATCAGGCATTGATCGGTCCAGATGGTTTTCCGTTGGAGGATTTAAACGGAGCGCCGATCGTAGATGGAACGGGAGCACCGGTGGTTCTCCCCTACGCAGGGGTAAGCCAGGAACTGGTAAAGAATTATGCGTTAAACTGTCAGTGTTTTAGAGGTTTTGCGCCAGAAAACGAAAGTAATAGCTTTAGGTCCGTAATGGCGGCATATGCCGATCTTGAATTGGATGTAACGGATGATTTCCTTATTTCTGGAGCATTACGGTTAGAAAATTATTCTGATTTTGGAAATGTAGTCACTAGCAAAATTGCCGGTAGATATTCCATTGGAGAAAATTTTGCGATAAGGGGATCATATAGTAGTGGTTTTAGGGCGCCATCGTTACAGGAATTAAACTATTCGCACAGTTATACGTTTTTCGTAAACCTGGTACCTTTTGACGGAACATTATATCAAAACAGCAGTTCTGCCGCAAATGCCTTGGGTATTGGACAATTACAGCAAGAACGTTCAAGAAACTTTAGCTTAGGGTTTACGACCAAAATTGGCAAACTTGATTTTACGCTGGATGCCTACAAAATAGATATTTTCGACAGGATATTTGAGACGGGGGAATTTAATTCAGGTACCACACCGGTTTTGGAACCCATTATTGGTAGCGGCTTGGCAAGTTTTAGAATTAATGGTGGTGATATTAGCACAAAAGGTGTTGAAGCCGTAGTTAATTACAATACCAGGATCGGGGATGGCCAGTTAGGGGTTATACTTTCCGGAACATTTAGGGAGAATAAATTTGAAAAGATTAACCTTCCTGATTTAAATACGAATTTGACCGATGAGGAATTGGCGGATAATTATGTAAACAGAGGGCTTATTGGACAATTTGAAACCGGCACACCCAGTAGTAAATTAATTGGGACCTTAAATTATTCCATTGGTAAATTTTCCACCATGGTTAGGGGAACCCGTTACGGATCCGTACAGACCAGGGATAGTAGAACCAGAACCCTATTAGATGGCACTACAGGGTATGCAGACCAATTTTTTACTCCAGAATTTACTGTAGACCTAGGGGTGACATATAAGATTTCGGATAAATTCAGTTTAACCGTTGGTGGTAATAACATCTTTAATGAATATCCTGAAATCATAAGATATGAACTAAGAACTTTCAACTTGTATTCCAACTATCAACAAGGCTCATCTGGCGCCTATTACTTTGGTAGATTAACGTTCACTTTATAATACATGGCTAACCCGTTTAAGAAGAAGACAATTATGAAAACATATATAAGACATATATTAATCCTGGTATGGGCAGTGAGCCTATGCTCTTGCGAACAAGAAAGATTAGACCCTATCCTAACCACTGCAGAAGGCGGAGGTAAACTAACGACCTACACGGCCTATACCATTGATGCAGCAGACCCTGCAGGCTCCAATGTTTACGGTAGAATCGTATTTTGGAAAAATACATTGGACCAAACCCTGGTGCAAGTATCCCTTTACAATACCGTTCCCGGATTATTACACCCTGCACTGATCATGAATGGTGCGGCCGGATCTGGCGCTGCTACAATGCTTGCCTTGGACAATGTGTCCGGTAATACCGGAGAGCTGGATACCAGTAAATTCTATGTGATTACGGATACCACATTTTA
Source organism: Maribacter confluentis (assembly GCF_030505015.1). Lineage (NCBI taxonomy): Bacteria > Pseudomonadati > Bacteroidota > Flavobacteriia > Flavobacteriales > Flavobacteriaceae > Maribacter > Maribacter confluentis. The sequence continues at coordinate 2,743,844 of NZ_JAUKUC010000001.1, read as the reverse complement.
CGATAACATAACAGCAATGGACAGTCATATCAATATTTATTTAAGTACAACTGACGATACTGTTGTCGCAAGCGGAAACTTAGGCATTAATGCTGACCCCGTAGAATCTAATTAAAGAATATTAAACTTAAATATAGCACACAATGAAAACAAACGTAGACAGACGAGAATGGCTTAAAAAAGGCATTCTAACTGCGGCCGGAGCAATGGCTGCACCCTATTTGACCTATGGGGCCTTCCCCGCTGAACCTATTGCTTTGGATGCAAAAGGTAACCTACCGTACACCCCGTTCTTTAAGGAGTATTTGCCTTATGCCCCTACACAACCCGTTGAATTGGCGGCAAAATTAAATGCGAATGAAAATCCTTACGGACCTTCCCCAATGGCTGTCAAAGCCATGCAGGAATATGCCCCAAAAGGTAACAGGTATGCATGGAAGGAACTATACCAATTAATGGATAAGATCGCTGCGGAAGAAGGCGTTAAGCAAGAAAATATTATGATGGGCCCTGGATCATCTGATCTTTTGGAAAAGACTGCCATGGTTTTCTTTCAGAATGGCGGCAATATTGTTTCCGCAGACCCGGCATATATGTCGCTCATAAAGGTTGCTCAGGCCACAGGCGCCACATGGAAACCCATTCCATTAAAAAAGGATTGGTCCCATGACTTAGCGGCCATGGAGGCGGCGGTAGATGATGAAACCAAATTGGTTTACATATGCAACCCCAACAACCCTACCGGCAGTATGACAGACCATGCGGAACTGGTTGACTTTTGCTCAAGAGTATCGGAGAAAACACCCATTTTCGTAGATGAGGCCTATTTGGGCTTTTTGGACGATAGTGCCAAAAAAAGTATGGTATCACTTATAAATGAAGGCAAAAACGTAATTATAGCGCGCACCTTTTCCAAAATTCAGGGAATGGCAGGACTAAGGGTTGGCTACGTGGTTGCCCAACCCGAAACATTAGGAATCATCCAAAAGATAACACGTGGTGGAATGGGAATATCCTTACCATCTGTCTACGCCGCTATGGCAAGTATGGATGATGTTGCCTTTAAGGAGAAATCACGAAAATTAAACAAGGAATGCAGAGCATATGTATATGAAAATCTTGACCGTCTTGGGTTTGAATATGTTCCCTCCTCTACAAGCTTTATCATTTTTCCCATTGAAATGGACGGAAAGCCGTTCTTGGAAAAAATGACTGCAGAAGGTGTTGGCGTAAGAGCTTTTGAAATCTATGGTAAAAACTGGTGCAGGGTAAGCATGGGTACTATGGATGAAATGAAGTTGTTCACCGCTGCCCTTGAAAAGGTGCTAGTTTAAGTTTGAATTAGTCCAGGAGTTGGGTGAACGGATATTGCCTTGATACAACAATCTTTAATCCAACTCCTACGGACTATTCTAAACCATAGCCAACCAAACCACCATACAATATAACGTTATATCATCATGAATTTTGCATTACAAAAAACACTTGAGCTCCTTTTAATAATTTCCCTGGGTGTATTCTTGCAAAAGAAAGTGGCTAAGCAAGATTTAAAAGGAATAAAAGTACTTATCCTTAGTGTGGCATTACCGGCCACTATCTTTGTAGCACTTTTAAAAATAGAATTAAAGGGTACCTTGTTGGTCTTTCCTTTAATGGCCCTAACATTTAACCTATTGATGTTACTGGCCTCTAAGTATTTTCTGACCGTTTCCTTACACAAGAAGGAACATAGCAAAAAAAGAACCTTAATGATGCTTTTACCGTCAACGGCACCTGGTTTATCCTGTTTTCCTTTTATAGTGGCCTATTTAGGGGATGATACATTGGCTTTAGCGGCACTTGCAGATGTAGGAAATAAAATATTTGTACTTATCCTGTTATATATGCTCGCTATGCATTGGTATAGAAAAAGGGCAATAAACAATAAACAGGAATCCTCCAAGAGTAAATTAAAGGGCCTAATGATTTCATTGATCAATGAACCTATAAACATGGTTATGGTCATTGGACTTATATTATTGGGGTTTGGACTAAATTTAACGGCGTTGCCCGGATTTCTACAGAACACCGTACTAAGCATTAAGGACTTAATGACCCCATTGGTCCTATTGTTTATTGGTATGGCGGTGAGGATCAATTCCGGTGAATTTAAACTTATACTCTCCATGTTATTGCGCAGGGCAGGACTGGCCTTCTTTTTAAGCGGTTTGTTTGCCTACGCCATCCCGTCACTAACACCGGCCATGATATTGCTATTGGTGGTCTTCCCTCAAAGTTCATGTAGTTTTTGGCCTTTTGCCCACATGAACGCCATACAATCCTTAGAGGAAAAGGACAAGCAAACGGAACCTACCTTTGATGTCAATTTTGGTTTGAACATCCTTGCGTGCTCACTACCTTTTTCTACGTTATTGATCATTGGAATATTCTCCTTTAACGAATTCTTCATCAACCCTATGATATTGCTCGGTTTAGGGTCCGCCATTTTGGCTATCACGTATGCACCGGACATATTTAAATCTAAGAGTTTTATGATGGAGCGGGAACGTAAACTAACACCTAGACTTAAAAAAAAACGCACAACGCTGACCATAGCTAAAGAAGAACATACAATACCTAAGGAAGAAAGAATCAATGAGGCTGCCGCAAGCTAAAAGCCTTTAATAAGTTTCTTTCATCCATTCATACGGTTCCCTGTTCATCCATAGTCCCCTTGTAAAATCGGGAAAATCCTGTGGTTCGCCATTATTGGCTATGGAAACTTCAGATAATGGGGTAACCGCACTCCAGGCCGCGGCATCATACGCGTCTAAAGGAGGTGCTATTTGTTGTTTGGCGGATTCAATAAAAGCATTGATTACAAAGAAATCCATACCCCCATGGCCGGCATCTAGGGCATAACCCCCATATTTCTTCCATAATGGATGGTCATATTTTTCAAGCCATGGCTTGGCATCGTCCCATGAATGGGGTTCGGATTTTCCATTAATATACATTCTGCTACCGTCTACCTCCCACAATCCGTTTGCACCCTGTACCCTAAACCCCAAGGAATATGGTCTTGGCAGGTTACAATCATGCGTAATGATGATGGTTTCGCCATTGGCGGTGTTAATAGTAGATGTAATTACGTCTCCTTGTTTAAATTTAATTTTTGCGTTGGGGTGTTGTTCCCCGCCATGCTCAACAATATAATTATGCAACCCTATGCCTTTGGTTGCGTGCGACGTCATGGATACAAACCTGTTACCCCTGTTTATATCTGCCATAACCGCAATTGGACCAAGACCATGGGTTGGGTATACATCTGCATTTCTCTTAACGGAATGTGCGGTACGCCATTTAGATTCTGAAATACCTTTATCTCCAAATTCCACACCTTTACCATAGGCCGTTTTACCGTCATTGAATTTTACATGGCGTAGATCATGTTGGTATCCACATCTAAAATGGACCAATTCCCCAAAAACATTTTGCTTTACCATTTGTAGAACAGCAAGAATATCCCTTCTATAGTTAACATTTTCCAAGATCATCATATGTGTGCCCGTACGTTCATGGGTATTGACCAAATCCCAACATTCCTCCAACGTATTGGAAGCGGACACCTCAACCCCGGCATATTTACCGGCTTCCATGGCATCTACGGTCATACGCGTATGCCACAACCAAGGTGTGGCAATGATTACGGCATCTATGTCATCAAGTGCCAAAAGATTTTTATAATCATTATCGTTGGCCCCAAATACTTTTGGTGATTTACCGCCAGCTTCTGAAATAAGTTTTTTGGCTATAGAAATTCTAGCATTATCAACATCACAAATTGCTGTAACATTAACATCTTTACGTAATAATAAATTTTCTAAATGATTGGTTCCCCGAAGTCCGACTCCGATTAAACCTACATTTAATTTATCTGCAGCACTAAACCTTTGTCGTGCAAATCCGGGTACGGCCATTAACCCTATACTGACCATAGATGTATTCTTGATAAACGTTCTTCTTGATGCCATTATAAAATTCCATTTTGGAGCACTTAAATTAGGAAAACTTGCGGACCCACATTAACGAATCATCAAATTTAACGGTGATACATCTAAATTCATCCCTTCAATTTAAAGGCATTTCCTATTTTTGACCTATAAACACAGAAAATCATGACATTACTTTTAATGGCTGCCGGTAGCGGTAGTAGATATGGAAAACTTAAACAATTTGATGATTTAGGCCCAAATGGTGAATTTTTAATGGAGTTCGCCATATTTGATGCCATTCAAAATAACTTTGATCAAATTGTGGTCATCACCAAAAAAGAAAATGTATCCTTCTTGGAAGAGCACCTTTCTGCAAGGTTGCCAAAAAAAATACAACTTAATGTGCTGGCACAGGAACTTACAGATTTACCGGACGGAGTAACCTTTACGGGAGAACGTAAAAAACCATGGGGAACTGCCCATGCAGTATGGACGGCAAGAAATGTCATCAATGGACCTTTTGTAGTCATCAATGCCGATGATTTTTATGGTCAGGCAGCCTATAGGAAAGCTGCGGAATTCATGAGTTCCAATACAGATGCCTATGCACTTTTAGGTTACACCCTTAAGGACACCTTATCAGAACATGGGTCCGTTTCAAGAGGTGTATGTGAAGTTGACGGCGATAATTTGAAATCGGTACAGGAACGATTGAAATTGGTGCAAAAAGAGGATAAAGTAATAGATGAGGACACCCAATTGGAATTTACCGGTGATGAACAGGCAAGTATGAACTTTTGGGTTTGCAGGCCTTCTATTTTTGATAAGATCGAGTCAGAATTTAGATTGTTCTTAAAAGATGAGGACCGTATAGCCAACAGCGAGCTGTACATACCGTTAATGATTCAAGAAATGCTTCAAGCCAATGAAATTGAGGTAAAATGTATTCCTTCTGGTGGAGATTGGTTTGGCGTAACCTATGCCAGTGACAAAGAAAAAGCAATGTACAGTTTAAAGGAAAAATCCGATTTGGGCAAATACCCTGCCCCTATCTGGAACTAAGGTTACCTATTAAATTAAAAATCCCCGGAGCTAATATAGATTAGTCCCGGGGATTTTTTTTTTGAAACAAGTGGTAACTAAAAAGAGTCCAACCCTAAAGGATCGGACTCTTTTACGAGAACACTATATGAAAATGAAAAAAATTTATTTCGTTTTTAATTACATAGTAAACTTACCGGATATCGTAAGAATTAGAAACAAATTGATGTATGCCCCTTAGTATTTGTTGTCAGATGGCCTATTTTTGTTGTGAACTCAAATAGCAGCTATGAAGATTCGTATTAAAGGCAATTCCGTTAGGTTTAGGTTGACCCAAACTGAAGTCAGGACATTATCCGAACATGGTGAAATATACGATAGTACCAATTTTGGGGAAACAGAGTTTAAGTACGGTGTGGTGCTAGATAATAAGATACATAACCTACATACCAGTTTTAACAATAACTGTATTGTGCTAAAGATGCCAAGTTCCATAGGAAAAGAATGGTATAGCAATGATATTATAACTTATGACCATACAATAGAAACTACAAAAGGTCAATCCCTATATCTTTTACTGGAAAAGGACTTTACCTGCTTGGACAACACTATAGAGGACCAATCGGATAATTATCCAAATCCTAAACTTACATAGGACATTTTTGACGATGGCATTAAATGGATAAACGTACTATTTAACAGAAATGAGCCTATAGATTAGCCATACAATTGATAAGTTTATACCATGGAGTCAAAAGCGCAAAGAAATGTATCTTTTAGAGGGTCAGAAGATTTTTTGGATATAGAATTAAAAGAACCTGTTGACCATGCCGCAGGCTATTTGGGGGTTCGTGAAGCACTTAAACATACGTTCAAGGAAATGGGAGTGTTACGTTCCATGAGATCTTTGTTACGTATGAACCAAAAAGATGGTTTTGATTGTCCAAGTTGTGCATGGCCTGATCCCGAGCATCCTTCACCGATTGCCGAATATTGTGAAAATGGGGCTAAAGCACTTGGTGATGAAGCTACTACCAATCATGTAGACGCCAATTTTTTCAAAAAAAATTCCGTAGAAGAATTATCGTTGTTATCGGATTATGAGCTCAATAAATGTGGGCGCCTGGTAGAACCTTTGGTTTTAAAACCGGGCAGTGTACATTATGAGCCCATTACTTGGAACGACGCATTTCAGTTAATTGCCTCGGAGCTTAAAAAATTGGACCATCCTGACGAGGCCATATTTTACACCTCTGGACGTTCCAGTAATGAGGCCGCTTTTCTTTATGGTATGTTTGCAAGGGCCTTAGGCACAAATAATTTACCGGATTGTTCCAATATGTGTCACGAGAGCAGCGGAGTAGCATTGGGGGAAACTTTGGGTATTGGTAAAGGTTCTACGACATTGGAAGATCTATATGAAGCGGAAGTAATTTTAATAGCCGGACAAAATCCAGGTACCAACCACCCCAGAATGCTTTCCGCCCTTGAAAAATGCAAACAGAATGGAGGAAAGGTAATCAGTATAAATCCGCTTGAGGAATCGGGTTTGGTGAATTTTAAGAACCCACAGAATATTAATGGTTGGATAGGCGGCGGTGAGGATATGGCAGATATTCATTTGCCCGTCAACATCAACCAGGACATCCCCTTGGTCAAGCTTATTTTAAAAAAATTAATTGCTTTGGACCAAATATCGGGCAATGTATTCGACCATGAATTTATAACAACCTATACCCAAGGGTATGATGCCTTACTTAAAGATTTGGCACGATACAAAGACAAAGAGCTCCTTGAACAGACCGGTGTTTCTGAAGACAGTATAGATAAGACCGTAGCTTTATTGGCCAATAAATCCAAAATAATTGTCTGTTGGGCTATGGGTCTAACACAACATAAAAACGGTGTGGAAAATATACGGGAGTTCGTAAACTTATTGTTGCTCAAGGGCGCCATTGGCAAACCTAATACGGGTACCTGTCCCGTACGCGGGCATAGCAATGTTCAAGGGGACCGTAGTGTGGGTATCCAACATTTTGTAGATAAAGGGCTCAACGAGCGTATTAAGAATTATTTGGGCTTTACTCCACCGGACCATGAAGGCGTAGATGTCGTTGGCTCAATGAAAGCCATGTATGATGGTAAGGCCAAAATTTTTATGTGCCTGGGCGGTAATTTTCTGATGGCCGCATCGGATACGGAATACACGGCAAAAGGTATTCAAAACTGTGACCTTACCGTACAAATTAGCACCAAATTGAACAGGACCCATTTGGTAACGGGCAAAACCGCCTTGATCCTCCCCACCATTGGCCGGTCAGAAAAAGATATGAAAGATGGTAAACCTCGCCATTTTACTGTGGAAAACAGCATGGGAAGGGTTAAACAGAGTAAGGGAATTTTAAAACCGGCCTCTGATAAAGTGATGAGCGAACCAGAGATTATAGCCAATATAGGTAGGGCGTATTTTGGGGATAACCACCCTATGGACTGGAAAGCCTTGGGTGCGGATTATGAATTGATACGTTCGCAGATCGATCAGGTTGCAAAGGGGTTTGAAAATACCGAGGAGCGCTCCCAGGGTGCAGGTTATTACTTACCCAATAATGTTCGAAATCTGGATTTTAGCATGTTGCCCAACGGCAAGGCACAAATAACGATCAACAGCTTACCGGAACATACTTTGCAGAAAGATGAATACATGCTTATGACCATACGTTCACATGACCAGTTCAATACCACCATTTATGGATTGAACGATCGTTACCGTGGTGTATACAATGCACGTAGGGTCATTTTCATGAATCCGGAAGACATGAAGGCGGTTGGCCTTAAAAAATTGGACGTAGTGGATATTACAAGTACCTATGACCAAACCGTGCGAACGGCACACAAGTTTAAAGTTATACCTTATACTATTCCTTCTGGCAATTTAGCTTCCTATTTTCCGGAGACCAACGTTTTAGTGCCATTTAATCATTTTGCATTACGAAGCAAAACGCCTATTAGCAAATCCATAAAAGTACGGTTGGTAAAGAAATAGTTAATCAATCTATCTTAAACAAGACTTTGTTTAACACTGCGGTAACTAAAATATAAGTTACGGGTAACGGCTGTATTGAATCAAATATTGAAACTTTACATTTATAAATTTCAGTATATGAAATCTATTAAACTAGTATTGTTTTCCATTGCCTTGCTAATTATGCACCTAGTGCTAAAAGGCTCTTCATTACACATAAAGAACAGGTTTTTCAAGAAAAGGGAAGCTGCATTACATCTATGAAAAAAAGACCTGTAGATATAGTGGTCCTATCGGATATTCATTTAGGAACCTATGGATGTCACGCCAAGGAACTATTAAAATATTTAAAATCCATTAAGCCCAAAGAAGTTATACTCAATGGCGATATCATAGATATCTGGCAATTTAGCAAACGCTATTGGCCAAAATCACATATGAAGGTCATTAAGGTAATTATGGAATGGATTGCCAAGGGAATACCAGTTCATTACGTAACCGGCAACCATGATGAACTATTACGCAAATTTGCCGGTAGCCATTTAGGTTCCTTAAGCATTAGCAATAAACTAGTACTACCCTTACACGGTAAAAAGGCCTGGATCTTTCATGGAGATGTCTTTGACGTAACCATGCAACATAGCAAGTGGTTGGCAAAATTGGGCGCCAAAGGGTATGATTTTCTAATTCTGTTGAACAGGGCCATAAATTTTATTGGAAAAAAAATAGGTAAAGGCCCTATTTCCATGTCCAAAAAAATTAAGAACGGGGTAAAGTCTGCCGTGAAATTCATTAATGACTTTGAACGTATTGCAGCAGATATTGCCATTGAAAATGGATATGATTATGTGGTTTGCGGGCATATACACCAACCGGAAATAAAAAAAATTAAAACGGAAAAGGGTAAGGTAACTTATTTAAATTCTGGCGATTGGATAGAGAATTTAACCGCCCTGGAATATCACAAAGGAGTTTGGAGCCTATATTCCTATCTGGAGGATATAACTATGGACAATCAAAAAGATGAACCATTAGATGAAAACCATCTTTTGGAAAAAGGGGAGCTTTTTGAGCAATTACTAACAGAATTTAAGATAAATGGGTTGGCACAGTCCATAAAATGAAAGTATTATACGCAATACAAGGAACAGGAAACGGACATTTAAGCAGGGCCCGAGATGTCATACCCGCACTACTAAAACATGGGCTTACCTTAGATATATTGGTCAGTGGCATTCAAGCAGATGTTCCCTTACCTTATCCTATTTCTTATCAATTAAAGGGGCTAAGCTTTATTTTTGGCAAAAAAGGTGGTGTAGATATGTGGAAAACCTATTACAGGGCCAATTCACTACGATTACAAAAAGAAATAAAAAGTATACCGGTTGAAGACTATGATTTGGTCATAAACGATTTTGAACCGGTAACGGCATGGGCGTGCAAGATAAAACAATTACCGTGTTACAGCTTTAGCCATCAAGCAGCAGTACTATGTACCAAGGCACCAAAACCAAAGAAAAAAGACCCATTTGGAAAATGGATTCTACAAAATTACGCCCCTACAACCCGCCAATATGGGTTACATTTTCAATCATACGAACCAAATATATACACCCCAATTATAAGACAAGGTGTGAGACAGGCCACTATAAGCAAAAAAGAACACTATACCGTATATCTACCATCTTATAGCGATGAAAAGCTACTGCAGTTCCTATCAAAATTCAAAGGTGTAAAATGGCAGGTTTTTTCCAAGCATAACAAAAAAGAACATATCAACGACCATATACATATTAGACCCATTACCAACACTGATTTTGTAGCGAGCATGGCCTCCAGTAAAGGAATTGTATGTGGTGCAGGCTTTGAGACTCCCGCAGAAAGTTTGTTTATGCAAAAAAAACTATTGGTCATACCAATGAAAGGACAATATGAACAACAATGTAATGCCGCCGCCCTTGCAAAAATGGGAGTATCCGTCATAAAATCCTTAAAGAACAAGCATCTAATTAAGTTGCAAAATTGGTTGGATACCGATGATATCGTTTCCGTTAACTATCCTGATATTACTGACCAGATGATTACGCAAATATTGGAAGCATCCTACAGATCACATTAAATTCAGGTACAAGTTTATAGCACATGGCAAAGTCAACATTGAGCGCTTCCCATTTTGGTAAAGACTTTGTTTGGGGGGTGTCCACTGCCGCATTTCAAATCGAGGGAGAAAGTTTGGGCCATGGAAAAGGACCCTCTATTTGGGACATCTTTACCAAAAAAGAAAATACTATACGTAATGGTGACCAAGCAGATATTGCCTGTGATTTTTATCACCGGTATGAAGAAGATATCCTTTTGATGAAATCTATGAACATCAAAAATTTTAGGTTCTCAATTTCATGGACACGTATCTTACCTAATGGAATTGGCACGGTAAACGAACAAGGGCTTGTATTCTATAAAAAGGTGATAGCATGTTGCTTAGAACATGGTATAGAACCTTGGGTAACCCTATATCATTGGGATTTACCCCAAGCACTTGAGGATAAGGGCGGATGGACCAATAGGAAAATAATAGATTGGTTTACGGAATTTACGACAGTATGTGCAATGGCCTTTGGCGATCAGGTAAAACATTGGATGGTATTGAACGAACCAATGGTCTTTACCGGTGCGGGATATTTTTTGGGCGTACATGCTCCTGGAAAAAAAGGATTGAAAAATTTTCTTCCTGCAGTGCACCATGCCGTACTCTGCCAAGCAATAGGTGCAAAAATTTTAAAAAGGTTAGTGCCCAATGCCCTAATAGGCACCACTTTTTCCTGTTCACAAATATCAGCTTACAGAAATACTAAAAGAGACCGGCATGCCGCAGTCAAGGCCGATGCATTATTGAACCGATTATTCATAGAACCCGCATTGGGATTGGGCTATCCAATAAGTGATGCCCCGGTATTAAATCGTTTACGCCCCTTCATACAACCTAACGACATGGACGATTGCAAGTTCAATTTTGACTTTATAGGGCTACAGAACTATACCCGGGAAAAGGTAAAACATAGTTTTTTTGTTCCTTATCTACATGCCAAAATCGTAAAGGCCAGCAAACGGAACGTAAAAACTACATTAATGGATTGGGAGGTGTACCCGCCAAGTATTTTCCATATCATAGAAAAATTCAGTGCGTATTCCCAAATAAAAAAAATCTTTATTACAGAAAATGGCGCAGCGTTTAAGGATGTTGTAAAGAACGGAAATGTGGACGACCAACAACGACTGCAATTTTTACAGGACCATATCCTGCAAGTGCATAAAGCCCAACATAACGGCTTGAACGTGCATGGTTATTTTATTTGGACCTTGACCGATAATTTTGAATGGGCAGAAGGGTATCATGCAAGATTTGGCCTGGTTCATATTGATTTTAAAAGTTTAAGAAGAACAATTAAAGCATCCGGCAAGTGGTTTGCACAATTTTTAGAACAATAACATACTTGTAAACAAAAGGGCCAATGTTTCCATTGACCCTTAACTATTTCATTAACATGAACACATCTTAACCTGTGTTCATGCAAGGTATAAATGCCATTAAAAAAATAAGTTATGACAATGAAACCATAAAGTTATATTATTTAAAAGCGGGCATACCGGTAATATCTGCACCCGTAATCAATAAATGAATATCATGGGTACCTTCATAGGTAATGACACTTTCCAAGTTCATCATGTGTCGCATAATACTATATTCCCCTGTAATACCCATGCCTCCAAGGACCTGTCTTGCCTCGCGGGCAATTTTTATTGCCATTTCCACATTGTTCCTTTTGGCCATTGAAATTTGTGCGGTAGTTGCCCTACCCTCATTTTTAAGTTGTCCTAAACGGAACGCCAATAATTGTGCTTTCGTAATTTCAGTAATCATTTCGGCCAATTTCTTTTGTTGCAATTGGGTTGCCGCTATTGGTTTTCCAAATTGAATACGCTCTTTGGCATAATGCAAAGCGGTATCATAACAATCCATTGCAGCACCAATGGCTCCCCATGCAATACCGAATCTGGCGGAATCCAAACAACCTAAAGGTGCGCCTAACCCTGTTTTATTGGGCAATAAGTTTTCTTTGGGTACTTTAACGTTATCAAATATCAGCTCCCCGGTCGCCGATGCCCTTAATGACCATTTGTTATGTGTTTCCGGGGTGGTAAAACCTTCCATGCCACGTTCCACGATCAAGCCATGGATCCTACCCTCCTCATTTTTTGCCCAGACGACAGCTATATCACAAAAAGGAGAATTGGAAATCCACAGTTTGGCACCGTTAAGAAGGTAGTGGTCACCCATATCCTTAAACTTGGTTTCCATACCACTTGGATTGGAACCATGGTTTGGCTCCGTTAACCCAAAAGACCCCATCCATTCACCGGCGGCCAATTTAGGTAGGTATTTTTTGCGTTGCGCCTCTGTTCCATACGTATAAATAGGGTACATGACCAAAGACGACTGCACGGAAGCCGTGGAGCGCACCCCACTATCTCCCCTTTCAATTTCCTGCATAATAAGTCCGTAACTGATCTGATCCAAACCGGCCCCACCATACTCTTCAGGAATATAAGGTCCAAATGCCCCAATTTCTGCCAAGCCACTAATTATCTGTTTAGGAAATTCCGCTTTTTGAGCATATTCTTCAATAATTGGAGAAACATCCCTTTTGACCCATTGGCGGGCGGCATCACGTACTAATAAATGTTCTTGGGAAAAAAGGTCGTCCAAATTGTAATAATCGGGCGCTTCAAACAAATCGGGTCTCATAACAAATCTTTTAATAAAGGTAAATCAAAAAATATAACATTACACAAGTATAAAGTTACATTTTTAAATAAAATGCTTGAGTGAGCGCTATGTAGTCTTCCGTATATCGATGCCGCTCCGTCTCAATAATGAGTTCTTGAACGGTACATTGGTGTTTCTGTTTGACAAATGCCAACAAGCTACGTTTGATCGGTGCATTGGCATTTCCTTTTACATGTAGGCATTGTTTGGGATGTAATCCAAAAGTAGCCGCTAAACGTACAAACGCTTCTTCTTCCTTAATGGGAATAATAGTGGTAAACGTACCATTATTGGCCAAAAGTGACTGTACCCCTGCCAACAAAATATCAAAAGGAAGATATCCATTTTGCCTAGCTTGGTCTCTTTGAAGGTTTCCAGAGGTAACATTTTCAATATAAAAAGGAGGATTGCAGACGATAATTTCATATTCATCATCAATTTCATCAATGAACTCGTCTAACCCCGCATGGTAACAATAAAGACGATCGCCCCAAGGTGACCGTTCAAAATTATCAACACATTGTTCATACGCTTCTGGATCTATTTCTATGGCATCTATAACCTCTGCATTGCTACGTTGGGCCAACATCAATGCTATAATTCCGGTACCTGCGCCAATATCAAGAATAGATTCATGTTGATGTTCAACTTTGGTCCAAGCCCCAAGTAAGACCCCGTCGGTTCCTATTTTCATGGCGCAACGGTCTTGATGTACCGTAAACTGTTTAAACTTAAATGGTTTGTTCATTTTACTTCTCTTGCTTTCCTTGTTTCGGTGCCTTCCATACCCAAAAGAGAATCTCCTAGCCTTGAACGCATATGATCTGCCAATTCCTTTATTTTGGTCACTACTTTGGGATATTCCGAGGCTACATTTTTTAGTTCAGACGCATCGGACTCCAGATCATACAGTTCAATTTCCTTCAAATCTACCATTTTGTACTCACCGGGCAAACCATCCTTACCCGCTTTTTGACCATTCATTGTCCTATAGGTATGCGGAAAATATAATTTCCATTTTCCATATCTGACACCGAACAATTCATTGACCCGATAATAAAAGAAATACGCTTTCTGCGGACTCTCATTGGTTATACCTGTTAGCAAAGGCCAAGCACTGCGACCATCAATAACGGTATTGGGCAAATCTGCTTGACAAATTTCCGCTAGTGTGGGCAATATATCAATGGCCATGACCGGAGCGTCAATGGTTGTACCGGCTTTAATGTATCCAGGATATTTAATGATGAACGGTTCCCTTTGCCCACCTTCCCATGCGGTACCCTTACCTTCCCTAAAAGGAAATGCGCTTCCTGAATGATTTCCATAAGCCAACCAAGGACCGTTATCCGATGTAAAAATAATTAGGGTATTTTTAGTAAGTCCATTTTCTTCCACGGCCTTTAGAATTTCACCTACGGACCAGTCAATTTCCATTATTACATCACCATATAATCCCCTACCCGATTTTCCTTTAAACTTATCCGAGACAAAGAGTGGAACATGAGGCTGTGGGTGCGGCACGTAAAGGAAAAACGGATTGTCCGCATTACGGTGAATAAAATCTACACTGCGCTCCGTAATCTGGGTAGTTAAATCGGTCTGATCCGTCAATGTTTTTAATACGGTGGTATTTTCATATAGCGGTAAGGGCCCAAAGTCAAAAATAGGGCCCTGTTGCGGGTGTAAAGGCCACATATCGTTAGAATAGGGTATACCAAAATATTCATCAAACCCGTGGTTATTGGGCATAAATTGTTGTTGGTCTCCCAAATGCCATTTTCCAAAAATAGCGGTTGCATATCCTTTGGCCTTGAACATTTCCGCCAAGGTAGTTTCCTGGGTGTTCAGTCCCTTTTTACTATTGGGCATAAAGGCATTGTGAATTCCTATTCTATTAGGGTAACAACCCGTTAAAATTGCGGCTCTTGAAGCAGAACATACGGCCTGCGCTGCATAAAAACTTTTAAGCCTGGCACCATCCCTAGCCATTTGGTCCAAATGGGGAGTTGCAATGTCCGTAGCACCAAATATACCTACGTCGTTATAACCTTGGTCATCCGTAAAAATTAGGATGACATTGGGTACGTTACGTTGCTGTGCAACTTTTTGCCCATAAATGTTCTGTACAATGCATAGCATTAATAACACTGTATATTTTAAAATTATCTTCATTTTCTAAATTGATAAATAATATTAAAATATAGCAAGTATAACTTCTAAAAATTATAATTTTCTTAAAAAACTGTATAAAATTCAATAAAAACCTAAGTGGGATTAAAATTAAAGTTTAGGATAGGTACAGCTCTACCAAACCTTCCGGTGTAGTTACTTCTATAGTTTTATGCTCACGGTCTACGTTGATAATAATGTCATCGTTAACAGGAATCAATAACTGCTTACCATCCTTGAGCACTTCAAACAATGCCTGTGCCGTAGTATCGTTTACACTTTGGATAATACCTATATCCCCATGAGCCTTATCCATTACGGTAAACCCTATGACCTCATGGTAGTAAAATTTATTGCCGGTAAGCTTTGGCAATTGGGTCAACGGTAGATAAAGGCCGCATTTCATGATACGGTCCGCATCTGATTCTGATTTTACTTCTTCAAAATCAATACGGAGCAAGTTTGATTTATGAAGCCGACATTTTTTAATAAAAAATGGAACCAGATTGTTTCCTAAAGAAACGAATACTGATTCCATATTTTCGTAAATCTCGGGATCGTCAGTGTCCAGTTTTACCAGCACCTCCCCTTTGAAACTATATTTTGAAACGATATTACCTAGGTAGAAACAATCTTCCTTGCGCATCGTTTCTTAAAATTTATGCTTTATCCTCTTCCTCTGCAGGAGCTTCTGGAGTTTCAACAGCTTGCTCTGGCTCGCCTGCAGCTTCTAAAGCTTCTACTTCTTCCTCTGCATTCTCACCTTCTGGTGTTTCTGGCAAAGCGGCAGCGGCAGCTTCTGCAGCACGCTTCTCGTTTACTTCCTTCTCAGCAGCCAATGCCTTAGCACGTTCTTCTTGCTTAGCTTTGTCCAAACCACCAACTTTATCGGCAATTGCTTGCTCCTTTTCAGTAACCCAAGCATTGAATTTTTCTTCTGCCTGCTCTTCGGTCAATGCCCCTTTACGAACACCGCCCAACAAATGGTTCTTTAAAAGTACACCTTTATAAGAAAGGATGGCCCTAGCCGTATCTGTAGGTTGTGCACCGTTTTGCAACCACTTAACAGAATTATCAACATTAAGCTCAATAGTTGCAGGATTAGTGTTAGGATTATAGATTCCTAATTTTTCCAAAAATTTACCATCTCTTTTAGCTCTTGCATCTGCAGCAACTACCCAATAGAATGGTTTACCTTTTTTACCGTGTCTCTGTAATCTAATTTTTACTGGCATATCACATTAATTTGTAGGGTGCCCGACCCTTGATTATTAATTCTAGTTTTTTAACTCGTTCGCCCTCAATGAGCAGTGCCCATCTAAAAGCGGGTGCAAATATAATTGAATTTACGGAATTGGCAACAGTATATGCAGGTAATTTAATCATCTTGACACAAAACTCCTTAAATACTGCAGTACATAACCATCAATCTTAAAAAGCGTTGCCCTTCACATAAAATTGCAACCGTTAATAACTACTAGTAACTCAACTTTTACCAACACCTCCTTTTTTGTAATTTTATGGGCTCTTTTTAGGTCTGCTGACCGACCTATTGAACACACATAAAATTAGCTATGTACCTTATTTTTGACACTGAAACCACCGGTCTTCCCAAAAACTGGAATGCCCCTATTACCGATACTGACAATTGGCCGCGTTGTATACAGATAGCTTGGCAGTTGCATGACGAAATGGGAAATTGCATTGAACATCAAGATTATTTGGTACGCCCGGACGGTTTCAATATTCCCTATGATGCGGAGCAAATACACGGTATTTCTACCGAGCTGGCGGAACAGCAAGGTGTCTCCTTGGCAGAAGTGTTGGAGAAGTTCAATATTGCCATGTCCAAAACAAAGTTTATCGTTGGACAAAATGTTGGCTTTGATGTAAATATTATGGGAGCGGAGTTTCACCGTATGGGGGTTGAAAACCCTTTACAGGAGCTTCCGGTTTTGGACACCTGTACGGAGCATACTGCACAGCTTTGTCAGATTCCCGGCGGTCGTGGTGGTAAATTCAAACTACCAACGCTTACGGAACTGCACCAGAATTTATTTGGCGAACCATTTGGCGAAGCGCATAATGCTACCGCCGATGTTGAAGCGACTACACGTTGCTTTTTGGAACTTATCCGAAAGCATCAATATACTACCGAGCAACTAGATGTTCAGCCAGACTATTTCAAGAATTTCAACGAGGCCAATCCACAAGAAATACAACTTATAGGCCTTAAGCACATCAACCTAAAAAAAGCATCAAAAAAAATAGCCGATGCACTTTGGGAAAAGGATACAGGTGGGGTTTCCCAAGAAGAAATCAAGGAAAATCTGGCAACATTAGAGTCGGCCAATTTTGCACACTTGCACAACCACACCCAATTTTCAATATTACAATCTACCACCAGTATCCCAGATTTGATCGCAAATACGGCAAAAGCAAAAATGCCTGCAGTGGCCATGACCGATCATGCCAATATGATGGGGGCCTTCCATTTTGTGAACGGTGTGATCAACCATAATAAAGGGGTGGTAACGAGAAACGAGGCTAATCTAAAAAGATATGAAGCTACCCAAAACGGAACACTGGTAGAAGGTCAGGAACCCTTGAACGAATTACCGGAACCGGAACTGGAAATTACCCCGATCATAGGTTGTGAGTTTCAGGTGTGCGAAGACCATACCAACAAATCGCAAAAAGACAATGGCTACCAGATCGTCATGCTTGCCAAGAGCAAGAAGGGATATCTTAATTTGGCAAAAATGTCTTCCATTGCCTTTGTGGACGGTAAATATTACGTGCCACGAATCGACAAGAAAATAGTAGAACAATATAAGGAAGATGTAATTGTATTGACCGGCAACCTATACGGTGAGGTTCCCAGTAAAATTTTGAACGTTGGTGAAAACCAAGCGGAAGAAGCCTTACTATGGTGGAAAGAAACATTTGGCGATGACCTTTATATAGAGATCATGCGCCACGGTCAGGAAGATGAAGATCGGGTTAATCAAGTGCTGATCCAATTTTCCAAGAAGCACAATGTAAAATTGGTTGCTACGAACAACACCTACTATGCCGCAAAGGAAAATGCGCATGCACATGATATTCTATTATGTGTAAAGGATGGTGAAAAACAGACTACCCCAATAGGCCGTGGACGTGGCTACAGGTATGGCTTGGCCAATCAAGAATATTATTTCAAGTCTTCGGATGAAATGAAAGAGCTGTTCAAGGATATTCCTGAGGCTATCATCAATATCCAAGAAATTGTGGACAAGGTAGAGACCTTTACCTTGGCGCGGGATGTATTGTTGCCAGCTTTTGATATCCCAGAGGAATTTCAGTTCGAGGAGGATAAACTGGATGGCGGTAAACGTGGCGAAAACAAATACCTGCGCCACATTACTTATGAAGGGGCCAAAAAAAGGTATGGCGAAATTACCCCAGAGATTGACGAAAGACTTGATTTTGAGCTTAAGGTAATTGAAAAAACGGGGTACCCGGGTTACTTTTTGATCGTTGAGGATTTCATTAGGGCCGCACGTAGTATGGACGTATCTGTTGGTCCGGGTCGTGGATCGGCAGCAGGTTCCGCCGTTGCATATTGTTTATGGATTACGAATTTAGACCCTATCAAGTACGACCTACTTTTTGAGCGTTTCCTGAATCCGGATCGTGTAAGTATGCCCGATATTGATATAGACTTTGATGATGAGGGCCGTAGCCGCGTTATGGACTATGTTATTGACAAATATGGCTCCAACCAGGTGGCACAGATTATCACCTATGGTACCATGGCCGCCAAATCCTCTATAAGGGATACGGCCAGGGCATTGGATTTACCTTTAGGGGATGCGGACCGTATGGCAAAGTTGATTCCCAACATGTCCAAATTAAAAAAGATCATTGGGGTCGATGAAAAAGTGTTACGGAGCAAGTTCAACAGTGAAGAACTTGAAAAGATAAATGAACTTCTTAACATTTCCGATGGGGACGGATTAGAATCCGAAACCCTAAACCAAGCCTATATTCTAGAAGGTTCCGTACGCAATACCGGTATTCATGCATGTGGGGTGATTATTACGCCAGATGACATTACCAAGTTCGTACCTGTGGCACTTGCCAAGGATTCTGACATGTACTGTACCCAGTTCGATAACTCAGTTGTTGAGAGCGCAGGATTATTAAAGATGGATTTCCTGGGATTAAAGACCTTGACCTTGATCAAGGATACCGTTAAAATCGTAAAGGCGAAACATGGTATTGAGCTAGACCCCGAGAATTTTCCGTTGGACGACGAAAAAACGTACGAGCTCTTTCAACGTGGGGAAACGGTTGGGGTTTTCCAATATGAATCCCCCGGAATGCAAAAGCACATGCGTTCGTTAAAGCCTACGGTCTTTGCCGATCTAATTGCCATGAACGCCCTGTACCGCCCGGGCCCAATGGAATATATACCCAGTTTCATTGCCCGTAAACACGGTACCGAAGAAATTGTCTACGATTTGGACGCCTGTGAGGAATATCTTGCGGAGACCTATGGAATTACGGTCTACCAAGAGCAAGTAATGCTCCTTTCGCAAAAATTGGCCGACTTCACCAAAGGTGAGGCCGATGTTCTGCGTAAGGCTATGGGTAAAAAGCAAAAGCACGTACTAGATAAGATGAAGCCCAAGTTCATTGAACAGGCTTCCGCTAAAGGACATGCGGTGGACAAACTGGAGAAAATTTGGAAAGACTGGGAAGCATTTGCCGCCTATGCCTTCAACAAATCGCATTCCACCTGTTATGCATGGATTGCCTACCAGACTGCCTACTGCAAGGCCCACTACCCTGCCGAATATATGGCCGCGGTATTGAGCAACAACATGAACGACATTAAGCAGGTAACGTTCTTTATGGAAGAATGTAAACGTATGGGCTTGGACGTTCTTGGACCGGATGTCAATGAATCCTATTACAAATTTGCGGTGAACGATGCCGGTGCAGTTCGTTTTGGTATGGGTGCCGTAAAAGGAGTTGGGCGTGGCGCGGTAGAGACCATTGTCAAGAACCGAGAAAAGGATGGGCCGTACAAGTCCGTATTTGACCTTACCAAGCGTATAGACCTCCGCGCCGCAAACAAAAAAGCATTTGAAAATTTAGCGGTCGCAGGGGGGTTCGATTCTTTTGGAACCACCCATAGGGCGCAATATTTTCATGATGATGGTGACGGTATTACCTTCTTGGAAAAGGTCATTAAATACGGTGCAAAATTTCAGGAAAACGAAAATTCCGCGCAAGTAAGTTTATTTGGCGATGCTAGTGAAGTACAAATACCAGAACCTACTGTGCCACCATGCGAGGAATGGGGCACTATGGAAAAATTACGGAGGGAAAAAGAGGTAGTGGGCATTTATATATCCGGTCACCCGCTAGATGATTTCAAGACTGAAATAAAGGCATTCTGCAATGCCAATATTGCATGTGCCAGTGACCTGCCCTCCTATGTGAATAGAGAACTTACTTTTGCAGGGGTAATTACGGATGTACAGCACAGGGTATCCAAAAACGGTAAAGGATGGGCGGCGTTTACAATGGAAGATTATATGGATTCTTTTGAATTCAGGATTTTTGGCGAAGAGTACCTTAAATTCAGGCATTTTCTAATGATCAATTCTTTTGCCTACGTCAAATTATTTGTGAGAGAAGGATGGACCAACAAGGAAACCGGTAAAAAGGGCGATCCCAGAATGCAATTCAACAGTTTTATGATGTTACAGGAGGTCATGGAGACCTATGCCCGCAAACTTACCATTAAATTGAATATTGCAGAATTGCAAGAGGAAAAGGTCTTGGAGCTTAAAGATACCTTGGTCAACCATAAAGGGGAGCATCCTATTAATTTTGTCGTGTATGAAATGGAAGAAAAAATCAAGGTAAATTTAATTAGCCGAAAACAAAAAGTGCAGATTTCAAGTGAGCTTCTGCATAGCTTGGACAGTAGCGGGGTGCATTATAAATTAAATTAAAATCATAAATAAAGGGCTCAATGTTCTTTAAATGTAAAAAACAAGAAAAATTAAAGGCCAAAATAACGTAAAAGCCAAATAAATTAGCTTGATACCTTAATAGGTAAAACGAATTGTTCATCCGTAAGGAATCAGTTAAATAATTGACTAAATTTGCATAATCAATAAAAGCATATAACATGGCATTAGAAATAACAGATGCTACTTTTGACGAGGTAGTTTTAAAAAGCGATAAACCGGTAGTAGTGGATTTTTGGGCAGCATGGTGTGGTCCTTGTAGAATGGTAGGTCCTATTATTGACGAAGTTAGTAGTGAATATGAAGGAAAAGCTGTTGTAGGTAAGGTAGATGTAGATGCCAACCAAGAGTTTGCCGCAAAGTACGGTGTACGTAACATACCAACGGTATTGGTATTTAAAGGCGGTGAGATCGTTAGTAGACAAGTAGGCGTATCTCCAAAAAAAGTATATACAGATGCAATTGATGCACTTTTGTAGTCTTTAAACCTTATAGATCAAAAAATAAAAAAGAGCCCACAATTGTAGGCTCTTTTTTATTTTATTCAATTTTCGGCATAAAGGAAAACGTGAAGTTGTACCGTCTTTAGTATCTTTATTCCCGTGAACGTACAATCAGAATTAAACAAGTCTTCCTTGTTCCCCAATCTGGAACTATTGGCCAACCAAGTGGTAGAAGGCTTTATAAGTGGTATACACAGAAGTCCGTTCCATGGGTTTTCGGCAGAGTTTGCCGAGCATAAAATCTATAATAATGGGGAGAGCACCAAACATATAGATTGGAAACTTTTTGCAAAAACAGATAAGCTTTATACCAAGCGCTATGAGGAGGAGACCAATCTTAGGTGTCATATGATCCTGGACAGTTCTGCCTCAATGTACTATCCTAAAGTTGATCGTTTACAGCTTGGGTCGCTTAATAAGATTGGGTTTAGTGTTGTGGCCATTGCAGCGCTTATGAACGTATTAAAAAGACAGCGAGATGCCGTAGGCCTAAGTGTTTATGCGGACACCTATAGCTACTATGCTCCGGAAAAGGGTAGTGAGCGCCATTTTCAAATGTTGCTGGCCCAACTGAACACTATAGGCAATGCCACAGCAGCCCCAAAGGAAACGAAAACCTATACCTACCTGCATCAAATAGCAGAGAATATAAAACGAAGAAGCCTCATTTTTTTGTTTACGGATATGTTCCAAACGGAAAAAGATGATGATGCCCTGTTTGAAGCACTAAGGCATTTAAAGTACAACAAGCATGATGTAGTCCTTTTTCATCCTATGGATAAAAAACATGAAATATTTTTTGATTTTGAAAACACCCCAAAGCGCTTTATAGATGTTGAGACCGGAGAACATTTGGACCTCTATGCGGACAATATAAAGGATGCATACCATAAAAAAATCAACAGCTATATCACTGATATTAAGACCAAATGCGCACAATACAAAATAAAATATGTGGATGTGGATGTACAAAGTGATTTCTCTACCGTACTGAACACCTTCTTGGTAGAGCGAAATAAATTTCTATAGCATGAAAAATATTTTCATAAAATGTTTGCGCAATACAATAAACAACATATATTTGCACTCGCTAAACGCCACGGTCTGGTAGTTCAGTTGGTTAGAATACCTGCCTGTCACGCAGGGGGTCGCGGGTTCGAGTCCCGTCCAGACCGCAAAAAGCTCTCAAGAAATTGAGAGCTTTTTTCGTTTATGGGTAGTTGCTTACCATCTGCACTTAAACTAAAGGACCAAACCGTACTTTAAATACAGAAATACGTAATTTCAATTACATCACTTTACATAGCTTTGCACTCAACCAAAACCAATGCTGTGCGTAAAACATTATTTTTATCCCTTTACTTACTTTTTACATTATTTACCTTTTCTCAACAAAAGGAAATTCACTTAATATCATGGAACATTCAGGATTTTGGAAACACAAAAAATAGTGAGGAGTTGGAGCAAATTGCGGAACTGGTTAGAGATGCCGATATCGTAGCCTTACAAGAAGTGGTTTCTGGTTATGGCGGTGCCCAAGCGGTAGCAAAGTTGGCGGACCTGTTGAACCGTAAAGGGGCGCAGTGGGACTATGTCATTAGTAACCCCACTAAAATTCCTAAAAATACTACTGAGCGCTATGCCTTTATCTGGAAAACCAAACATATTAAAATCAAGAACCGAGGAAAACTTATCAAAGAATTGGAAACGACGGTGGACAGGGAACCTTTTTTATTGGACTTTTATGTAGTTGGCCAAAAACTAACCCTTTTAAACTTTCACTCCAGGCCACATCATAAAAACCCTGAAGCCGAGATTATGGCAATGACCCAATATTTATCCATCAATACAGCTTTTAACATGATCATTGCTGGAGATTTCAACGTAAACGAATCACACAAAATTTTCACTGATTTAAAATCCTTAGGTTTTAACCCTGCCGTAACCAATGAAAAGACAACTTTGAAAAGAGTTTGTAATGAGTTTGAATACCGCAATCATCCTATAGATAATATTTTCCATTCCACGAGTCTTGTTAAAACAGAAAGTGGGGTCATTGATTTTGTTCGTACATGTGAAAATTTGGAGCGCGCACGTAAACTTTCTGACCATCTGCCTGTGTACTTGAAGTTTAAAATTGCTCAATAAAATATTCAAATATGATTTAATCGATATGCTACAGTTTCCCTTGCTTGATTAATTTTGCGATAAGATGGTGCGTGTTCTTGGCACCAAATTCATCAAAAAGTTTACTTACTTTTTTGTCTATCGTACTTTCGCTATTGGGTGATATTTGTTGCTGTTTCAATCTGGCTGAAATTTCCCTTTTGGTATAGCCATTTGCCAAATCCTTGAGTATAATAAGGTCATACCTATCCATCTCAAAAACACTGCTGGCCGTATTGAGGTTTAGTTGAGGAGAAACATAGGTTCTATTTTGATAAACTTCCTGTATGGCATAGACCAATTCATTTAAACTATTACGCCCTTTGCAGACATAACCATTTATTTTAAGGTCTTTGAACAACCTATTTATTTCCGCTGGATTATCTATCATGGAATTCACGATTACCTTTATACTTTCGTCCACGGCCCGTACCGCCGCAATTAATTCCATGCCAGATGTTAATCTACGTTCCACATGGCTTTCCTTAAAGGTCAAGTCGGTTATCAGCAATTTAAAGGGTATACCACCATCATAAGCCAATTTAAACCTGTTAAAAGCCTTATCGCAATATAATTCCTCTTGAATATTTTCAATTTCCAATCTAGATTGCAGTGCATTGACAATCCCTTTATTGGTATCTTGAAAATCTTCGGCAATCAGTATTTTATTGAACATCATTACATTGTTTTTAATTCGGTAATACCAGTCGCGCTTCAAAGCCACGCCCTTCTTCAGAATCAAAAATAATAGTTCCATCAATGGCATGAATACGCTTTTCCGTATTCCATAGTCCATTTTTTACATGAAAGGCCTCTTTTGGGGCTCCTACGCCATTGTCCGCATAGTCTATTTGTAATTTTTTGCCCATTTTTTCAAATGAAACGGAAACCAATGTAGCCTTGCTATGCTTGTGCATATTGATCATAAGTTCCTGTAACACTTTATACAGCGTTTTTTTGGAAAGCGTTGAAATTTTGGACCAATCTACCTCATTGCTCCCAGTAATGATCAATTTGGTATTCTTACAGTAATTGCCCATCATTCCAAATAAAACTTCCTTAAAATGAATACCGGTATCCACATCGTTTATTTCCCTAGAAATATCCCTGCTCTGGTTGTACAGGGCATCTACAATATCCATTACTTCATTATGATTATCGGTATCCTGTAATAACAGCATGGCATGATTAAGCTTTCCACCAAACTCATCATGCAGCTTTTTGGACAGCTCGGCCTCCGTTGCATAGGTAGCCTCCAATTTGGCAGTTTTGTTTTCCTGTACCAGTTTTCTGGAGCGCTGCCCATAATAATAGATACCAAAAAGGGCCAATAATAAAATTACACCACCAATAGAGAGTACTACTATTTTTTGTTTTTCCTGTTGTGCGGCACGCAGACGTTGTTCTGCATTCTCCTTTTCCAATCTTAGATTGCTTGCCTGGGTAACCCTATCATCATACTTAAATTTTGCAAATTGGGTTTTAACCTTAAGTTCCTGCTCATATAAACTGTCCTGCAAAAACACATACCGGTTACGTACCTCCAAATTGTTTGGGGCCAAATCCATTATATTGGCCAATGCTTCTTTTTCCGCCCTTGGCGTCTTTAGTTTTTTGGATAATTGTATTACGGAATCAAACAAGGCCCTTGCCCTATTTTTATCAATGCCACTATAAAATTCTCCCAAATGGGTAAAGCTGGCCATTTTGCCCCTATTATCTTTAATTTGGGACCTAATACGCAATGGTTCTAAAAAATGTTGCTCGTTTACCTTACTTCCCATACGCCACTTTGCATATGCCAAATTATCAAGTACCCGTGCGTACACTTCTTTATGCTGTGCAAGGATACTATCTTTGACCAAGGAGTTCAACAATGAAACCGCCTTTTCGTTCTGGTCAGCATCTGTGTATACTACGGCCTTGTTATTTGTAAAAATTAGCTGGTCTATTGTCACGTTACTTACTGAAATGGCCTTTTCATAATAATCAATAGCATCGTTATAATTGAGCAATTTTCTGTGGTTGGTGGCCAATAGGTTATAACAGCTGGCAAGTGTATTGCTATCCATTGTAGGGTTTATGTATTCAATGGCTTCCGTCAAGCTTTCCTTACTGCCAAAAAAATCATTTTTATTTTTTTGAATGATTCCCATATGCAATAGGTTCTTAGCCACCCAAGCACTATCATTTACCTTTTGATAGTAACTTTTAGAACGGTTATAATTGACAAAGGCACTATCTGTAAGATGGGCAATTTGGTCATAATAATAGGCCATTACATAGTATTGGGATCCCAGGATTGCAAAATCTTCTTGCTGTAAGGCATGTGTCAACAGAAGTTCGTGGTAATACTTAAGGCTATCTATTTCTTGTGACATTAAGTGCAGCCTATTCTTTTGATAGAGAATTTTGGAGTAGGATTCAGCCTTATCAATATCAACCAAAGAAAACGCCTTATTGATCTGTTGCATTTGTTCGGTCAACGAAAGTTCTTTGTTCAGGGAAGCCTTGTATAACCTATTTACCTCACTTTGCCAATTATTGGAAAAACCTTCTTCTACAGTAGGTGAACAGGACCAAATACCTAGTAGTATCAAAAGTAAAATTCTTTTCAAATGCAGTGTATTTTAACTAAAAATTGGGCCATACCAATGTAAGGCCCAATTTAATGAATTAATAACGATTACTCATCATTTGCACCTGGCGGTGGCGGTGGTGGCGGTGGCGGTGGATCACCATCATCCCCTTCCGTAGATTGGGTATTGTACAAACCTTCTATTTCCGCAACCGAATCTGTAGTACACGAGTAAAGCAAAAAACTACATACTATGGCCATTAAGGCTATGCTAATTTTTTTCATAATTATTTACATTAAAATTTGACATAGGAATGGCCGTTTGGGGTTATCCCAAATTCATTGATACCAATCCTAAGGGTATAGGAGTACTCCGTGTATTTTGTGGAAAGTGGAAATCAAATACGATAGGACCCGGCTACTTTCCAATTTGACCGAATTATGACCGTATTACGGATTTCCGTAAGAATGACGTTCTAGAAATGCTATGTTAGCAATGCATAGCGGCTATCATTCTTGGGAACAAAGTAAGGGGATGAAGAACTTACGGCTACAGACAAGGCACCGACTTGTTTTCGACATATTATCGACACCATTAGAAACAAGGGTTTATAAGGTGTCTTTTTAAAAATTTCTATTTAAATTCTTTATTATTGGAGCAATGAATGAAAAAATTATTGGGGAAATTGTATACGAGGTGTTCAAAAAAGCCAAAAATGAGCATCCAAAACATTCAAAATTTGCTTTATCGAACCATATAAGCAATGAGACAGACTTAAGTTCCAGAACACTGGAAAGAGCATATGATAGGTACTTGAACAAAAAGACAAAGTATGGAAAACCAAATGCAGATAGCATTGATCTCTTTTGCAAATACCTAGGATATGAAAATTTTAAGGACTATGTACAAATTGTACCTCCACTAGCAAAGGAACTTCCGGTTACCGTACGTAATAAAAGGCGATTTATCATTACCATAAGTATTGCATTTGGCATGGTTCTTTTAATGTTTGGATATCAAAATTGGATAGTGAACCAACGACATATAAAGTCTGTAAGTCCCTCATGCATGACATGGGCAGACTCAGTCTACGTAGCCGTAACCTGTGAGCATGGTCAATTATCTAACTATGGTACACCTATTATCCCATTAGATAAGGTAAAGCTGACCAGCTTTAAAAAAGTAAAGGTTTCCCAATCTTACAATTTCTTTAATGAAAACGATATGCCCTTAATCTGGTACTCAAAAAGAAAAAATGGCGAGATAGAATATTTTACCTCACCAGGCCTGCACCCCGTAACGGGAGAAACGTTGCGTAAAATTACCCCCTATATCATACAGACCTACGTACCCCTTCACGTAGATAAGGCAAGCTCATTTGTTCCATAAACTTATGACGGGACAATCCCTAGGACCGCCACGAAAGAAAATCCGATAGACATACCCAACTATTTTTTGACAAATAAAGCCTTTACCCCATTAAAAATAAGAAGTGCCAAAAACCCTATTAATAAACCAACACCAAACTCCACTATTATACCGGGTATATTGGGCAATAAGTGATGGAAGAAATCTATATTGTGTACAAAAATACCTCCAGACACCAATAATAGTGCTATCGTACCAATTACGGACAAGGCCTTAATAACTTTGGGCAATGCATTGACAAAGAAACGACCTATCTTATCTGATGTACTATTATCTTCCTTGTTTATATTCATCAATCGTATTCCAAACTCATCCATTCTTACGATTAACGCCACTATTCCATAAACACCAACGGTAGCCAATAGGGCCACAAAAGAAACTACCGCTATTTGGGTAACCAGCGGTTCTTGGATAACGGCTCCCAATGCAATAATTACAATTTCTATGGACAGAATAAAATCAGTAACTATAGCAGATTTTATTTTTGTCTTTTCCATTTCCAAAATTTCCGCCTTGGTCATGGTCTTTGTCTCCATTGAGTTGGTGGCATGTTCATGGGGAACGAAAAACTCATATATTTTTTCCGCGCCTTCATAGGCCAAATACACGCCACCAAGAATTAAAATTACGGTAACGGCCCATGGTAAAAATGCACTTAACAAAAACGCAATGGGCAGAATAATAATTTTATTCAATAGCGAGCCTTTGGTAATGGCCCAAAGAACCGGGATTTCCCTACTGGACACGAAACCGGATGCCTTTTCAGCATTTACGGCCAGGTCATCCCCTAAGATGCCCGCCGTTTTTTTGGTAGCGACTTTACTCATTGTCGCAACATCGTCTAGCAGTGCCGCTACATCATCTAAAATTGCAAAAAAACCTGAAGCCATTATTCTTAAATTTTGATCAAAATTAATTTAATGGGTCCAATTAGAAGAATCCTATTGGCACAAATAGTAACTCAAGGTTATTTTGTAGTTTTAAGAAAGTTATAATAAACTCATTATGAAATCTATTAATTGGGGGATTATTGGATGTGGAGATGTTGCAGAAATAAAAAGTGGTCCGGCTTTTCAGCGCATTGAACATTCAAATTTAGTTGTGGTAATGCGACGAGATGAAGCAAAAGCTAAAGATTTTGCCCAAAGGCATAATGTTCCCAACTTTAGCAATGATGCCGATGATATTCTGAACAATGAAAAAATTGATGCCGTGTACATTGCCACACCGCCCTCCACCCATTTGGAATATGCCCTAAAAGCGTTAGATGCCGGCAAACTAGTATACCTGGAAAAACCGATGGCTCTAGATGGTGTTGAGGCAAAACAAATTTGCGATGCTGTTACCAAAAGTAGCGGCAAACTTACCGTTGCGCACTATCGTAGAAAATTGCCTGCATTTTTAAAGGTAAAGGAACTTTTAGACAAAAAAGTCATTGGAAACATCACCCATGTAGACATCCAAATATTACAACCAAAAGTAGCTGATCTGGTTGCAGCCTCACAAGAAAACTGGCGATTAAATCCCGAGGTTTCCGGAGGTGGATATTTCTATGATCTGGCTCCACATCAAATCGATTTAATGATTCATTATTTCGGACCTATTGCAGCGGCTACCGGGTTTACTAAACACCCAAAAAACACTTCTAAAGTTGAAGAAGTTGTAAATGGAATCCTATCTTTTGAAAGTGGGGTTCAATTTAGAGGTGTATGGAATTTTAATGTAGCCGAAAAAAGCAAAAAGGACGAATGCATCATTTATGGCACAGAAGGAACTATCAAATTTTCCTTTTTTGGAAACAGCGTATTCCTTACTACTGAAAATGGAATTAAAACCTTCACTTTTGATAACCCAAAACATGTGCAAGAACCTATGATAAAGGCTGCGGTAGACTATTTTCTTAACAAAGGAGAAAACCCCTGCCCTGCTGAAGATGGTTTATTGGTTATGTATATTTTGGAGAAGTTAAGTGGACGCTGCATTTAATTTTTATCCACAGCGAACAACGCTAACTTGGCATAAAAATCTTGAAATAAAAGTCGATTATCTATAGTATTATAGACCCTTATGTTTCGCCCCTTTAGATTCGTTTCGTAAACCCCAGATTCATTAATTATAGGGGCTTGTTTTACAATATAGCTGCTAGATGAGGGATCTGGCTCAAAAGAGGATTGCAGGGCCGTTAAAAGCACTAGCGGGTTATCACCCATTATATATGTTTCTCCAATATTTACTTTATATTCTTTTAATGTAGTAAATACGGTTCGCATCGTATTGTACAGATAATCGCCCAATTCTCCCTCGCTTTTTACTTTGGTTATTAATTCTGAATATGACATAATAGGCTGTCTATACACATTTCTAGGCACTTGCCATAGCTCTATGTTAGAAGTATTGAAAATGACCTGAGCTGCTTTAATATCAATTCCCAAATTGTATTCTAATGTGGTATAACCTGGTGGTGGTATGGCAATATCCGTATATTCAGGACCACCGATCCAAACTAGGGTAATTTTATCGGCAATTTTCGGCGCTAACAAATAAGCGCTTGCAATATTGGTTAATCCACCACCACACACTACATAAAGGGGCAAATCGGTATCTGTTCGCATAGCCTCTTTAATAATTGCCTGTACGGCATCACTGTCTATCGGTGTATTAACATCTGTCATGCTTTTACTTTTATCAGTGTAGACCGGTATTGAGTTATTCAGCTTTAAAATCTTTAGAATTTCTAACGCCTTCTCTTTCGCATACTCAGAAGTGCCCGGCCCACCAAAACCTCGTTCATATAAATGGGAAGCAACAATACCTCGTATTTCTACCGATGGGGATAATAAATGATGGGCCAACTGAAAAAGCCCATCTGGGTCACCACCCAAATCATTATCGATAATTACCCGCATACGCGGTTTAACCATCGAATTTAATTCTGAAAGTTCCTCTTGAGCCCAACAATTACCAAAGGCTATATTTATAAAAACGAAAAGCATTAAAAATTTTGAACATCTCATAAACACAATTTAATAAATTAACACAATTGACCCCTAATTTCCGGTCTGAATTATTCTGAAATATGAATTTTATAATTGCCCGACACCAATTCTAAAATTAAGTCTTGGCCATCTTCATTTACTAATGTAACCCCTTTGGCCTTTTTAATTTTCTTACCATCTATAGTAATTTGATTTACTGCCTTTGCCCCTAGTTTTAACGTTGCCGAAGTATTTGCAGGAATAACAACTTTATAAATCCATTCTTTATCGCCCCATTGCCATTCACTTGTAATTCGACCATACATACTATCGTAATGCCCTTTTGCAAATTTCATTTCTTTAGTAGGGTCTGGTATAGGTTGTAGCACAAAATGTTTAAATGCAGGATGGTTGGGATCACGTTGAATACCTAAAGAATAATTATACATCCATGCTGCAACGGCGCCAAAAGAGTAATGATTAAAAGAATTCATACTATTATTACCTCCAAATCCATTTTCAACGGTATACGAATTCAATCGCTCCCAAATAGTTGTTGCCCCATTTTTTACGGAATACAACCATGAAGGGTACGAAGTCTGTTGCAATAATTTATAGGCCACCTCATGTTCCCCATTTTCAGAAAGGGCATGGTTAAGGGATGCTGTTCCTATAAAACCGGTCATTAAAGAATATTGAGGTCGCTCGGCACCAAGTTCATCTTTATTAGTACGTTGAATAGTAGTCACTAAATTGGTGATGGCCATTTCTTTATTCTTATTATTTAGCACATTAAAATTTAACGGAATCGCATAGGAAGCTTGGGTATCTACCAAATCTCCTTCTTTTTTCGTCATCTCGGGTGGTAATGGGGGACCAAAACGCATAGATTGATTTCCTAAATGCACTGTTTTTCCGGTAGTTTCATCAAAATAAGTAGCATTTAAGAATTTCTTTCTTTCCTCATACTGATTTTTAAAAATTTCAACATCGGTAGGTTTGTTCAATAGGTGTGCGACTTCGACCATTATTTCCAAATCGCGTAAATGATAGACCGTCCAAAACATGGTGTCTTCATTTTTATATCCTTCTGGGCTCAACCAATCGCCTAATGGCCCTTCGTTTATTACACCTGTTTTGCTATCTATTTTTGAATTCAAAAATTCTACATACCGTTTCATAGCATCATAATGTTGATCAAGTAATACCAAATCTCCATATTGTAGGTATACTTCCCAAGCGACTATAATACCAGCACTTCCCCAGAGCGTTCCTCCAAATCCGCCACCTACCGGAGCAACATCGGTAAAACGTCCGTCTTCTCGCTGTACATCGCGCATTGCCAACATGTGGCGATCCAAAAATGGGGCTACATTGGCCAAATAGGTCGAGGCCTCTGAAAAAACATTGATATCGCCACTCCAACCCATTCGCTCATTTCTAGCCGGTGTATCGGTTGGTATGGAAAGAAAATTACCCCTTAATGACCAAGTTATATTTTCCCATAACTTATTCACCAATTTGTTCGAAGATGCATACTTTGAAGCAATTTCCTTAATAGAACTAACCACTAAACCTTTCACATCGTTCAACGGAAGTGCCTTCTCAATTCCTGTAATTTCTAAATATCTATACCCATGAAAAGTAAACCGAGGTTGAATGGTTTCTTCACCACCTTTTCTTATATAAATGTCCTGTGTAAGTGCTGCTCTAATGTTTTCTAACATGACCATTCCGGTATTTTTCTGGTATTCTGATAAATCGGGGTATTTAACCTCTGCATACCTAAGGGTAATGGTATCACCTGCTTGTCCTGGCGGTAGCTGTATTTTAGGGAACCCTACCATATTCTGATTCATGTCATATACAAAAACTCCAGGTCTTACCTCTTGCACATTTACTGGGGTCAGCTCTTTTACGATACTGGCATTCTCCCCTATCTGAGCAATCAGTTTCAATTCTTTATAATCAAAATCAGCAGATTGATAGGTATTACCCGTTAATGGAACTTCTACAGCCGATTTCCAATTTTCATCATCAAAATCAGCAGTCGACCAACCTTCAATTTCTTCTTCTTTGGTGGCATCATACACTTCACCTTGAAAGAAACTACCGTAACGAATTGGGCCCTCGGTAAATAATTTCCAATCCGTATCTTTTGTTTTTATCACCTGCTCAGTACCATCATTATACGTAATTACAAGTTGCGCCAATAATGATTGACGATCACCGAAATAATTCCAATTCTCACCACTATAGGTAATATTTCCACTCCACCAACCTTCGCCCAATAATGCCCCAAAAACATTATGTTGACCAGCGGTTAGTAAATGGGTTACATCGTAGGTCTGGTACATTTGAGTTTTGTTGTACTGTGTTAGTCCAGGGTTAAAATAATCATCTCCTACCCGCTTGCCATTTATATACAATTCATAAATACCGCGTGCAGAGGCATAAATTCTGGCTTTAGCAATTTGTTTGTCATCAGATATGAATGCAGTACGTAACATGGGTGAAGCATTTTGGCTTGGATCTGCAACAATGAGAACAGGTTGGTCGGTAGCCTTAATTTCATAACCACTATCGGAAACCTTTAAACTTTGGCTTGCTAAGCCCTTTTTAGCAAAAATTCCATCATAAGATTCAGCATCTAATTCTTCATTAAAAAGCACATTAGATGGTTCTCGAAAATTTTTGACCTGTACATTTGAAAAAGTTGCCTTTTGACCAGCCGCTGCATAAAAACCAATATCTGCTACCATTGGAAAACTGATATAATCATTTCCTTTACCCACAGGGTTTAAATTAAAACCAACCTTACCTCTTGGCGGCGGCATAGCATCGTCGTTTCCTGAAATTTTATGCTCTGCTGATGTTCCGTTCATAAAAATCTCGAACAGTCCAAAATTACATTTGGCCAAAAATGTATGTGGATCATACTTATTAGTATTGTTGATTTGACTTGAAGGAATTTCATAAGAACGAAAAGGTTTTTGATCAGTATCGTCAACAGCATACCCAACCCTATACACATTGAATTTACCTAAACCATTGACAGTGCCATCAACATCTGAGATATCCAACTCAAACCGTATATAACTTTCATCTTTTGCGTTCTTTACGCCTTGTATATTCTTATCGCTATTCATTAACCGCGTATCATTGGCCCCAAACACAAAAGATGCTTTCGTACTTTTCGATACTTTATCTAACTGAAGTGAATATGCTAAATTGAACACCGATAAATATTGGGAGTATAGCACTAAATCATCATCTGTACCACCGATCCATTGAGCTCCGTTCCATTGCTTAGAATTTGGGTCGGCATCCATTAAGCCAGTTTCAAACCACGATTTTTTTGCGCTAAGTTTTCTTTCCTCGTCCCAAACTTTCACTTCCCAACTATAACGTGTTTTAGGATTTAAATTCTCTCCATCATACACAACGTTTAAAGAATTTCCATTTTCGACTTTACCAGAATTCCAAACAAGTGTATTGGCTTCATCAAATACGGTAAGTTGATAAGCGGTTTGCGCCTGTCCTTTTTTGTTTGCATCGCTTTCCATTTGCCAACCGAAACGAGGGGCCACAACATCTATTCCTAAAGGAGTCTCCAAATATTCTACGGTAAGTGCAGTCACCGGTGTTTGTGATAGACCCAAATTACATGCTAGTAATAAAACCAATAAGGTGATAACTTTTACCTGGTCTATACTTTCACTTTTCATAACTATACTTTGTTTTGTTTAAATTTATACGGCATTCAACTTTAACCACAATTGGGTCTACTATTTCATTATTTCAATCCTGGCAATAGTGATCTTGGTGCTTTAAATACAGTACCATGCCGTAATCCTACAGGAAATGAAACCTGGTCAGAAATATCTTCCCAGTTTTTTAAATCGCTAGAAGCAACTGCCCCATAGGCATGATTCTTATATTTATCGAAATAAACGATCCATTTACCATCTATACGAATGGCCGTTGGCCCTTCTGCCCAATAGTCTCCACTAATAGGGTTGCTTGCTTGCGAATAAGGTCCTTCCAGATTATCGCTAAACGCCATTTTAATATTTTTTTGCTCTGGCTCAACGGTTTCATCTTTTAGGAACATGATAAATTTATCGTCCCATTTATAAATAGATGAATCAATGACATTGAAGCCTGGCTCATATAACACTTTTGTATCGGTAAAGGTTTTAAAATCTTTGGTAGTGGTATAATACATCCGGTGGTTATACCCATTCTCTTTTTTGCTCTTGGTTTCAGGATATTTACCTTCAATAGTACTCGCCCAATAAATCATATATACGCCTCTTGCATCATCATACGTAATCTCTGGCGCCCAAGTATTTCGGGTACCTGCCATTTTTCCCATTACAGGAATAAACTGCTGAGTTGACCAATTCACCAAATCATTAGACGTGGCATAACCAATGCCTTTATCCGTCCAACTAACGGTCCAGACCATATGATATTTACCATCGCCACCTTTAATGATACAAGGGTCGCGCATTAGCTTATCTTTACCAACACTAGGTGTCAAATAAGATGCTCCGTTGCGAAGACTTTCCCATGAGTACCCATCTTCACTATAGGCAAAATGTAAACCGTCTTCTCCATTGCCTACAAAATAAGAAAAGATGTATACCTCATCTTTCTTTACCAAATCATGCGCTAAAAACCACTGTTTTAAATCGTTTGGCCAGTTTGCATTGGTGCCTGAAACCCCTAGTCCAAAACCATGTCCGCCATTTTCATACATATGTAATTCGGCAGATACCTTATGCTTTTTAAGCGAATCGTAATATTCTAAGCTATTCTCTACCGGTACAGCAGTGTCATCGCTTGCATGCACCAAAAAAGTAGGCGGTGTATTAGATGTTACTTGAAGTGCATTTGAATATTTTTTAAGTAGTTCTTCGGATGGATTATTACCTAATAAACTTCTTTTAGAACCTTCATGGGTAACACCTTCTTTCATTGATATTACCGGATAAACCAATACAGAAAAATCTGGTCGTGCACTGATTGATGCATCGTGCTCATAAACCTTATCATTAAAATGGGTGGATAGTGTACTTGCTAAATGTCCGCCAGCAGAAAAACCTAAAATTCCAATTTTACTGGCATCAATATTATAGCGTTTTGCATTTTTACGGACCATGCGCATTGCTTCTTGTGCATCTTGTAGCGGACCTACAGTTTTGTCGGTCATGGTTTCATCCGTAGGCATTCTATATTTTAGCACAAAGGCAGAAATACCGAGCGTATTTAACCATTTTGCAACTTTATACCCTTCTTTGTTTATCGCCAAATGCGTATACCCACCACCCGGGCAAATTATTACCGCGCTACCATTGGCAATAGAAGCATCGGCCAAAAACGGTGTAAGGGTCGGTTGTGATACTTTAGATACGCCCCGCACAACTTCTAATTCATCATAAGTTGCTGATTCTTCATAGGTATCACTTTGAATACTTCCAGGAACCCCGTCTGGCCATAAGGTAATTTCCTTTTGCTGTGAAAAGCCTAAAGTGGTAAAGCAAACTACTAGTAAAAAACTTTTAAAATTCATGTTTGGTCGGATTTGAATCTGAATTTACTTCATTTTGTAGACTTCACTGCCTGCTAGCAGAAAACATCCTAATCCGTAATCTTCAAAATCAGGTATTTTGGTATAGGAAAGTGGTTGTCCGTCTTTTGGTTCTTTACCCGTAGATTGCACGAAACCTAAAAATCCGTTATCATGCAGACCATCCTTTACCATGGCATTCCATCCCTTTTCAATTACGGGTCTATATTTTTCTCTACTTAAAATGCCATTATTTACACCGTAGGCCATTGCGTAAACAAATAATGCCGTACCGGATAATTCCTTACCACCATAATGTTTTGGGTCGTGCAGACTAACGTTCCAAAAACCATCTTTACGTTGAATGGGAACCAGTGCTTCTGACATGGCTACAAGGTCATCTACATATTGCTGGCGGTGCGGTGCATCTTCTGGAATAATCGTTAACACTTTGGCCAATGCCCCAATTACCCAACCGTTACCACGGCTCCAATAGCAATCTTCTCCATTAGGTTCGGTATAGGGTGGGTCAAAATCAGCATCGCGCCACCAGAGTCCGTCTTTAGGATTATACAACCCATTATCACCATGACTATTTCTGGTAAACATGTACATCTCATACATTTTTTCAAAGTATCGGTCATCATTCTGCAACACGCCTAATTTAGCAAAAACGGGCATTCCCATTTGTATGGCATCTATCCATGACCAATCATCTAATTGTGGCGTGTTCAGCAACATATTTATCGTTGCCTTTGTATTCTTTAATTTCTTTGGGTCAGGCTCCAAATTGTAAAGGTCTATATAAGTTTGGGCAGCGCAGTAATCATCTGCGTTTCTGTTTGCGGTACCATATCTAAAACTCCACTTATGAAACTCCGCCCAGTCATAGGCATAGTTGTAATACTCCTCTTTAGGATAAATTTCATGCAAGGCCATTAACCCCTCGTAATACACCCCACGGGTCCAAATATTACTGGGCCGTTCCTTATTGGTGATTATGGTTTTACCCACATCTTGCCATTTCTCCATAAAATAATTATTGGCAAGTTGCATGTTCTTTAAGACGGAATCCCTGTTTATTTCTTGGGCGTTCAGCATACCCTGAAAAAGGTATACTCCCAAAATAAGTATCAATTTATTGCACTTCATATATTTTGTGTTAGTTTTTGATTAATGGTATAATGGAAACCTCTCCTAGTAATCCTGATGGTGTAGGGCTCCAAATTGTAGCATCAAATTTTTGATAATCTTTATTCACCATATTAATTTCCTTGAAAATCTTCCATTCTTCTCCCCGTAGTTCCTTAGCTCGGATTCTGTTTGCGGGCAAGTTGGTAACTTCTACTCGCAATGTGTTTTTGCCCGATTTTAAATTTGATAACTCCAACTCAAAAGGATTTGCCCAAAGCGTACCTACATACATGTCGTTTAACCAAATTTTAGCACTTTCTCGAACTTCGTTAAAGCGTAGCTTCCAATTTTCTATAGTAGCATCAGGATTTTCAAATGTGGTTTCATATCGTGCCGTTCCTGAAAAATAAGAAGCATCCTCCCCTAATTCCGTCCATGAGTTCAGCTCATTTAAAGTTGCTGATTCAGGTAATGACGGACCGCCTTTTATAAAATCAATCTTCCATTCAGCATTTAATACATGCGATGTTTCTGATTCTTTTAAATACTCCCAAGATTCCTTGCTAGATGATTGGGCGGTTTTTAAAAAGAGTGAACCGCCAGAAGGAATATGTAACTTCACTAAGGTTGTACCATTTTGAATTTCGCTTATTCCCACGCCTTCCTTTTGAGACAATGGGTCATAAAGAATTACTTTTTCAGCTTCTGTTTGTATAGTAAATGTTCCGCTTATAGCATTTGCCGTATGGTTCACCAAATAGTAGATTTTTTCCCCATTGAGGTCTCTGCGGATAAATTTGAGTCCGGTTTCAACAATCGTTTCTGGATACAGGCCCTTATCCCGTAAGGCCTTACCAATTGAATTTTGCGGTTGCAGCACTAATGTATTCTCAGTCTTTAACTGTGACAAGGCGTTATTCTTTTCCATGTATTCAGCAAAGCCAGGCACGGACTCCGGTAGCCCTTGAAAAATTATTTGAGCTCCCTGTTTTTTAAGTTCTACCAGCTTCTTGAATGTAGCCAATGGCATTTTATCGGCATCTGGCACCACCAAACTTTTATAGGCCACCCCTTGGGTTTGCAATGAACCATTTTCATAGGATAGGTCTTCAATGAATCGGTCGGATATAAAGTCGGTCGCATACCCTTGTTGTGCCAAATCTGTTGCAAGACCGTAAAATTTGGTGCCGTGCAGCCATTCATCCAACGAGTGGATTTTAAACTGAAAAAAGCGTTGACCCTTTAAATAATCGTCCCATACATCATGAATAGGCCAATAGAGTAATATTTCATTGTCCGGCTTGCCCGATTGCAACAATTTCTGGCAATTCTCAATATAGGAGAACAATGCCGGGGCATCTTCCCAAATGGTATTGTTTTCATTAAAATTTACCGACGCATAAAACTTCCAACCTGGCCAAACCGCCCTTTTGGGCGAGTAGGTTGAACCATGTAAAAAGATATGGTTAACACCATTCAGCAACAAATCTTCTGCCTCTGGTTTTGTTTGCGAAAGCGCTGTTTTAAAATGATCTCGCAACCATGTAAATGTCTCTGATGACACCAAAGGTTTACCTGCAATGTGGGCGGCAGAAGAAGAAAATTTCAGCATTACCGGATCTGCATCACCTTCCCTAATATCTTCTTTCTCCCTCCTAAAACCTTTTATATCATAGGGCATAGAACCAAAAGTCTCACATTCAGGTATATCTGCCGAAGCATAATAATCAATTAGATTACCCGGTGACCCATGCGCCTGTAATCTAGATGTATACCCATGTTGGTTTGCCCATTCCGTCCAAGGTTCATCAAACTCGGTCAATAACAAATCTGATAAGGTTTCACGGTAGTCACTCTTAATTCTATTCGCCATTTCAGTATCAGAGGTAGCGAATAATTCTTGCAAATGCGGTTTTAAATCATATCCTCTAAGCCGCTCAAATTGTTCAAAAAAATCAGGGGTGAAATCTGTTCCGTAAACCTCATAACTATCATTAAAAATAGCCCTTAACCCTTTACCATTGCTTTTAAGCGCCGCATTAAATCGGGTTACATATTGTTCAAATGCCTTGTTGGAATAATGGTCTACCGTATACCCTTCTCCGCCTGGCGCAGCACGTTTTACCTTTTGCCCTGTTTTACCGGTAAAGACGGTATACAACGTATAATCGGTTTTTTTGGCTTTCCATTTTAAACTATTGTTCTGTAGGTTGGATGTTAAATCAACAACACTACCATCTTTGCCAAAAGCCATAACTACGGCTATTTTGGCACCAAGGGTATCCTTTACATTTTGCGGAGTTAGATTACCTGTAAAGCGTTGCCCTTTCTTTAGTTGAACACTATCTACAACCAATCGTGTTGCTGCATGCTCCAAATCTATTTGCGGTCCGCCGTAGGGCCAACCCGTTCCCAGATTCATATCTACCTGCAGGCCTAAACTATCAGCTGTTTTAATGGTGTAATCCAACAGCGCCAACCACTGTTCAGATAAAAAGGGAACATTATTAGCATCTTCCCCTTCTACCCCATAAATTGGCGTAATTTCTACACCACCCAAGCCTACTTTGGAAAACGAGATCAATGAGGCTTTAATATTCTGTTCATCAACTGCACTACCCATCCACCACCAGCGGGTCCAAGGTTTTGTAGTATTTGTAGGTATTTTACTGTCAATGTTTTCAGTAAACACACGACTTTCCTTTGCATTACTAGGACCATTTTTATGCTGATTTTGCCCATGTAAAACTGCAGTTGCACACAACAACAAA
Source organism: Maribacter confluentis (assembly GCF_030505015.1). Classification (NCBI taxonomy): domain Bacteria; kingdom Pseudomonadati; phylum Bacteroidota; class Flavobacteriia; order Flavobacteriales; family Flavobacteriaceae; genus Maribacter; species Maribacter confluentis. The sequence goes on along the minus strand of NZ_JAUKUC010000001.1, from coordinate 2,703,647 downwards.
CAGCAACAATTACTAACAATTTTCTTAATTCTTATAAGCGAAAATTCCATAGCCCCTAAAATAACATCATTCACAAACATGACCATCCTGTGCTATGCTGTCAATAGTGTTTTTATGAATATTACATGAGGCTGAACAGCATAGTACAGGGTAGTCATTGAAAAAACAACAATTATATTTATCGACACACCACAACATTACCCAATTTTAATTTATTAATTCTTTGTTGTGATCTTCTATATATTGGCACTCATGAAACACCCTATCTTTTTTCTTTTAACCTTTTTAACCATTGTAAATATTTCATGCAAAAAGGAAAAGTATACGCTCTTAAACGAGAAAATACAAGTAGATGCACCGTTTAAAATGCCTCCGATAATAATTCCTGATTTTAAATTGGCCCCTACATTTATCATTACAGATTTTGGTGCTATTACTGATGACAAAGAGAAAAATTCAATTGCTATAGAAAAAGCTATACATGAAGCTAATAAAATTGGTGGCGGCACGGTTATAATACCTGAAGGTGAATGGGTAACCAAAAAGATACATTTTAAAAGCAATGTAAACCTACATCTAAAAAAAGGCGCAATTCTATTATTTTCAGAGAATCCTGAGGACTATCTACCAGCAGTACATACTACTTGGGAAGGAATGGAGTGTTATAATTATTCCCCGCTAATTTATGCCTATAAATGTAAAAATATTGCTATCACCGGAGAAGGCAAGCTAAAAGCCAAAATGGAAATTTGGAAAAAATGGTTTGCTAGGCCAAAGCCACATATGGAGAGTTTAAAAAGACTCTATACAATGGCATCATACAACAAACCGGTTGAAGAACGTCAAATGGTAAATGATTCGGCACACTTTCGCCCGCAATTTATTCAGTTTAACCGTAGCGAGCATATTTTACTAGAAGGTGTATCGATAGAAAATAGTCCATTTTGGACCATACATCCTTACCTATCAAAAGATGTGGTCATTAGAAATGTTAACGTATTTGCCAAGGGACATAATAATGATGGCGTAGACCCCGAAATGAGTCAAAATATTTTAATTGAAAATTGTGTTTTTGACCAAGGTGATGATGCAATTGCAGTAAAATCGGGCAGAAACCAAGATGCCTGGAAACTAAATACACCTTCAAAAAACATCGTAATGCGTAACTGCACCATGATAAATGGTCACCAATTATTAGCAATTGGCAGTGAGCTATCTGGTGGTATTGAAAATGTGTGGGTTGAAAACTGCACAGTAGAGGCCAACGCAAAAATGTTTCATCTAGTTTTTATAAAGACTAATGAGCGAAGAGGTGGTTATGTAAAAAATATTTATGTGGAAAATATTACCTCAAAAACTATAGAGAAAGGGGTATTAGGCATTGAAACCGACGTTTTATACCAATGGCGAGATTTAGTACCTACTATTGAACGTAAACTAACACCTATAGAAAATATCTATTTGACCAAAATTACGACTTCAAAAGCAAGGTACTTATCAAAAATCATAGGGCAAACAGAATTACCTATTAAAAATGTTAATCTAGATAACGTAGTTGTTGATTCAATTTTAGAGCAAAAGCATATTCATGAAAATGTGTTGAATTTTAAAGAGTTGAGCAAATAATTTATGAAAACTTAAATATTTTAAGAATTCGAATAAGGTTCCACAACTATTATAACGAACACTCCCATTAAAAAAATGAACCATGAAAACATATAAATACATCATTCTATTTATTCTTATTTCTTCACTTCAGCTTTACGGACAAGAAATCAAAACCATGGGGAATTATGAAATGGTAGTTATAGAAAAAGAGAATATAATTCAAATAAAGTCGACATCATCTCTACTACAAATAGAGCTTTGTACTCCGTCAATCATACGATTGAGAACAAGCTGGAACGGTAAATTTGAGGAAAACGAACCCTGGATGGTTACCAAATACACCTGGCCAAACGTTGCCTATAGCAAAAAGGAAACTGTAAATGAGATTCGTTTTTCAACAGATAAAATTCAATTGAAAATTAATAAGAACCCCTTTTCAATAGCAATATATGACTACAATGGAAATGCGCTTTTACAGGAAAAAAATACTACTAAAACAGGTAGCACTTATGAATCTAATAAAGAAATTGGTACAACTTTCAACCTACAACCTGATGAGCACTTTTTTGGTTTTGGGGAACGCATGGATTTTCTTGACCGACGCGGTAAAAAACTACGTTTGAATGTAGGCAGAGGTCAAGGGCTTCCGCACATTATTGGGGCATACAATCCGCTTGAAGCAAACTACTCACCAGTACCTTTTTTCATGAGTACTGCAGGCTATGGGGTATTCTTGCATAACGCCCACCCAACCAATTGGGATATGGGGCATAGCTCAAATGATACCTTTTCTTTCAATGCCGAAGGGGGTGAATTGGATTACTATGTAATGTATGGTCCTGATTTTTCAACCTTGCTTGACACCTATACCAACATTACCGGAAAATCTCCTCTATTACCAAAATTCGCCCTAGGTCTACATGTTGGCACCTATAGCGGAGGCACATGGGGACATGAAGCGGAAACCTCAACACAATACGTAATTGATCTTGCCAAAAAATTCAGGTCATTAGGTATTCCTTTAGATGTGCTGCACTTAGATTCCACTTGGAGGTTCTTTGGCGAAAATGGTGGCAAGGGCGCTACTACTTTTGAATGGAGAGAAACCTTTAAAAACCCTAAGGCCATGTTCGATAGTTTATATGCGTTGAACTTAAATGCCGTAGGACTTCATTTACGCCCACGTTTTGACAATGGTAAAACCTATAGATTGCTGGATAAGGCACAAAAAGGTGGATATGTATATCCCGAAGAAAATGGAGAAGGTGAATTTGTCAATTTCTTTGATAAAAAATCAGTGGATTGGTGGTGGAAAGAAGGGGTGAAAAATGTGGCCGACCAAGGTGCCATGTTCTTAAAAACAGATGAAGGCAGTGCCTTTGGACATAAAGCGAATGAAAGTGACAAAGTTGGTCCGCAAGGAGAAGAGATCAAGTCATTACATAACCTTTTTCCGTTGGCATATGCTAAAGCACCTTTTGAGAAATTTCAAGAGTATAATAATATTCGTGGAATGAACCACACACGAGAAGGGTATGCCGGTATACAACGCTATCCCTTTATTTTTGCGGGAGATTGGCCAAGCGAATGGCAATATTTTGAGCCTGTAATCAAAGCAGGATTAAACATAGGATTATCTGGCGTAGGTAATTGGGCACATTGCATGGGAGGATTTGAACATGTTGCCGACCCCGAGCTATACATTCGCTGGACCCAATTTGGATTATTGAGTCCGATTGCGCATTTATTTGGCATGGAGCATCCAAATTATAAAGAGCCTTGGAATTACGGCGAAGAAGCTACTCGAATATTCAAATTCTATGATGAATTTCGTTACCAATTAATTCCGTACTTATACTGCACGGCATACCAAAACTACAATACAGGAAAACCATTAATGCGAGCTTTGGTTATAGACAATCAAGATGACGCCAATACGTATGAAATCACAGACCAGTATCTATTGGGTGAAAGTATGTTGGTATGCCCTGTAGTTGATAAAGGCGCAAAAACCAGAGTTGTTTATCTACCAGAAGGCGAATGGATAAATTATTGGACCAAAGAAGTGTTTCAAGGAAAACAACATATAAGTGTTCTTTGCCCGTTGGACCAAATTCCGATTTTTATAAAAGGAGGAGCCATTATACCCATGCAAGAATCCCAAAACTATATAGGTGAAAAAGAGATTACCAACATAGACCTACACCTATACCCTAAAGGAAAAAGTTCTTTTACATTATATGCAGATGATGGTAAATCATTAAATTATACAAGTGGCGACTTTGCGACTACAATTATAGAGACTGAAGAATCTGAAGAATCTGTACATATTAAAATTCAACAACCAAAAGGTTACTATCTTTCTAGTATTATCACCTATACTTTAGTAGTGCATTTACCCAAAAAACCATCAAGTATCGCCATAAACAATAAAAGCATTGATATTTCTCAATTGAATTATACCAATGGTGTATTACAGATAGCGGTTTCCGCCCATACAGTTCAAGATGTTAAAATTGTAAAATAGCATCCTTTTTTTATGCAATTACTTTTATAGTCATAAATAGGTCAAATACCTGAATTTTTATGTGTTGATCTAAAAGGTCGCTTTAGAAAGAAGATTTCAGAGCCCTTTTACGAATATGACAATACGTAATTGTTTTAATTTTCATTTTTACAATTTTTTCAGGTAAGTACAGGACAGTACACATTATTTTAATATATAACTTCATGATCTTATATTGTACAATCGATTACACAAAATAATCTAACAACCTATGAAAAACTTAAATCGACTCAAATTCAAAAAAACATTATTCTTATGTTTTTTCTTAATCTCGTTGGGTATAAGTGCCCAAGAAAAAACAATATCGGGCGTAATTACCGATAATTCCGGTATTCCACTACCAGGTGTAAATATTGTTATAAAAGGGACCAATACAGGTACCAGTGCAAATTTTGACGGAGAATATTCCATTGACGCATCGGCAGGCCAAACATTGGTGTTCAGCTCTATTGGATATAAGCCCATGGAACTTTTAATAGGTACAAATTCTACTTATAACATTTCTATGGAAGAAGATAGTGCCCTTCTGGACGAGGTTGTCGTTGTAGGGTATGGAACCACTAAAAAATCAGATGTTACGGGATCAATAGTTAGTGTATCCTCTGAAGATATTAATTCAAGGCCTGTAAACAATGCCATAGAGGCTATGCAGGGAAAGGCCGCAGGTGTTGATATTTCATCCAATGAACGACCAGGTAGTATAGGAAGTATTACCATTAGGGGACAACGATCGCTTTCCGCATCTAACGCTCCTCTTTATGTATTGGACGGTATTCCGCTTATATCCGGTGGAATAGATAATATAAATCCTACGGATATTGAATCTATAGATATTTTAAAAGATGCATCCGCAACGGCCATTTATGGTTCACGTGGTGCAAACGGTGTTGTAATCGTAACTACTAAAAGAGGAAAATCAGGCCGGTTTACCTTGAGCTATAATACGGCAATAACAACCCAGACCCTAAACGAAGCAGCAACACAGTTTAACGCTGGTGAATTTGTGGAATATAGAAGATGGGCCAAATATTATGAAAACCCTGACACTTTCCCTAGAGGGGACCAACCCACTATTGCAAATGACGAGGCCATTTTTTCTGGGGATGATACGGCATTCAACAATATTTTAAGAGGCTGGGAAGGTGGCACCTGGGACGGTACTAAATTAATCACGACAGATTTTACCGATTTTGTAACCCGAACAGGGTTTACAAATCAACATACCCTAAGTGCCAGTGGCGGTTCTGAAAAAATGAAGGCATACGGTTCGTTTGGGTATATCAATAACACCGGTAGTGTAGTGGGCCAAAGTTACGAGCGTTACAATGCCAATGTTAGCGTTGAGTTGACACCTACGGATTGGTTTACATTTGGAGGAAATATAAATACCTCCTACAGTACGCAGGAATATGGACAATCTACTTCAGGTAACGTAGGTGTATCGGCCCAGAGCGGGCTTTACCAAAGTGCAAGGTCTATTTTTCAATATACGCTCCCTTATGATAGTGAAGGCAATAGAATTGAATTCCCAGGTGGGGACATTGCGGTAAAGACCATTATTAATGAGGTAGATTATTCACAGGATCAACGGGTAACCTTAAGGGCCTTTGCAAGCTTTTATGCCCAATTGGATTTTGGAGCATTTGGTTCTGCCTGGGAAGGACTTAAATTCAGGACAAACTTTGGTCCGGACATAGAAACGTATAGAAATGGCAGCTATCTAGATGGTCAATCGGTCATAAGAACAGGGTCCAGTTATGCCGCTTTACGTAAGAGACAACGATTATCCTATACCTTGGACAACCTTTTGCTCTATAACAGGACATTTGGAAAACATGACCTTGGTGCAACACTTTTACAAAGTCAGACCCAATTCATTGAAGAGTCCAATTTTATGGCAGCGGACAATATCCCTTTTGCGAGTCAAAAATGGAACGCTCTTAGTGCCGATAACGTTGCACTCTCAAGTTATGATTCTGATTTAACCGAAAGGCAATTGCTGTCATATATGGCCCGTTTAAACTATGGTTTCGATAATAAATATTTACTGACCGTATCTGGAAGGTATGACGGTGCTTCTCAGTTGGCCGAAGGAAACAAAGGTGCTTTCTTCCCAAGTGCTGCCTTAGGTTGGAGTATAGATCAGGAAAAATTTCTTGCCGACTCTAACTGGATCGATCAGCTAAAACTTAGGGCAGGTGTAGGTGTTACGGGTAATGCCGCTATAGACGCATACTCCACAAAAGGAGGACTACTTCCCCTATTCTATCCTGTAGGATCAACAGCTGTTTCTGGCGTACAATTAGATGAAACACTTGCCAATCAAGAATTAGGCTGGGAAAAAACCACACAATACAATTATGGATTGGACTTTTCCTTTTTTACAGGCAGAGTATCTGGAAGCATGGATTACTATACCTCCAATACTACGGACCTATTGCTTAGAAAATCAATTCCATCAATTACTGGGTATATCAATACATTTGCCAATGTTGGGGAAACAAAAAGCAACGGTATAGATTTGACCCTGAACACGGTAAATGTTAGAACAGAGGATTTTCAATGGTCTACGGATATCAGTGCATCTTGGCAGGAAAATGAAATTGTTGAACTGGCCAACGGCAAGGAAGACGACATCAATAATAATTGGTTTATTGGAGAATCATTGGGCGTAATCTATGGTTATGCATCTAATGGGATCTGGCAAGAATCAGATGCTGCGGAAATTGCATTGTTCAATGCAAACGGACATACCTTTTCACCTGGTAATGCCCGTCCGGTAGATCAAAATGGCGATTATGTAATTGATGCAAACAATGATAGGGTAATCATAGGCAATACTATTCCAAAATATATATTAGGCCTTACAAATACCTTTAAATATAAAGACCTAGAGCTTTCGTTCTTCCTATTTGGACGTTTTGGTTATACCTATAATACTGGTGGTGAAGGTTTGGTAGGTAGATATAATTCTAGAAAAGTAGATTATTACACACCTAACAATACAGATTCTGAATATCAGAAACCAATCTATTCAGCAGGTTTTGGGGACACTTATTTTGGCACGTTAGGTTATAGAAGCGGTTCTTTTATTAAAGTAAGAAACGTATCCTTAGGATATAATTTACCACAAAAAATTACGAGTGATATTGGACTATCCAAACTACGTTTTTATGTACAGGCCCAAAATCCAGGTTTTATTTTCTCAAAAGTTGATTGGATCGATCTAGATGTTACAAGACCGGACAATAATGCTGCAGGTTATTCATTGGGTAACTCTGCATCCAATAGAGGTTTCACCGTAGGGATGAATATAGAATTTTAAAAATTCAGCTTGACTAATAAAAAATAAACAACACATGAAAAATTATAAAAAACACATTGTTAACATATGTACCGCATTACTGCTAGTAGGGTACCTTAGTTCTTGTAGTGACGATTTTTTGGAAGAAGAACTGACCACACAGAGAAGCAACGAATTTTTTGAAACGGAAGAAGGTATTCTTTCCTTGGCAACAGGGGCAACCTATAAGGTTTTGGCATCGACATTTCCTTCAGAACAGCAATTTGCCACCACCAATTATGGAACCGACGAGTTTCATGTTGGCGGGGATGACACCAATAGTCCGTGGAACAATTATGACAGCAGGTTCAACTCTGTAGTCATCACCACACGTACACAAGCTGAGGAGCCATGGGATAACTTTTATGCTGGTATAGCCATGACCAACCAATTGATCGAGTCTATAAACGCCATAGACTCAGATAACCCAGCAGTCAAGAAAACGGCATTGGGCGAGGCTCATTTCCTAAGGGCCTATAATTATTTAAAATTAGTAAGACAGTATGGCGGGGTACCACTAAAGTTAACCGTAAGTACCACAGTGGAACTTGAATTTACAAGGGCATCTGCAGAAGAAGTACTTGCACAGGTAATAGAGGATTTCACCAAGGCTTATGAACTACTGGACAATGCCGTCGTTTTTCCGGCACAGATCAGTAAAGATGCCGCAGCACATTATTTGGCAAAGGCTTATTTAACCAGAGCAAGCGAAATCAATGATTCTTGGAACGGAGAAACAAAAACGGCGGATCTACAGGCTGTTGTAAGATTGTCCGATGAAGTAATCGCCAACCATCCGTTAGCTGCCAATTATCAAGAATTATGGGACTATACGGAACCGGACGGTCCCAATGAGTTTTTACCTGAACTAATACTTTCCGCACAATTTAGTAGGGATAGGTCATTGGCAACTTCTAATTTTAGCACCGTTCCGTTTACCGCAAGGTATGATGATCTACCCATGATGAAAAGAGATTTAACAGGTATGAGGCCCTATAGTCGACTGGCCGCCACCTATTTTACGTATGATGTTTTTGATCATGTTAACGATTCGCGGTTCTGGAAAACCTTTAGAACCAAACACAGGGTAAACAGAGGTGGTGTTTTTGATGGCGTGGAGTATACCGCAGGAGAGGACTTGGGAATAATGTATATTATGAATACACCAGATGATGACCGTTTTGACCTTACGATAAACAATAATAATCCAGACATACTATACAATGGCAAGACCATACCCCATGTATATGTTGCCTATGCGGAAGATGGTGTTGGTTTATTGCCTAACCCTAGATTTCCTTCTTTATCCAAGCATTTTGATTCATCAAGAAGTTCCATAAATGATAATAGGGGCTTACGTGATGAGATCTTAGCCAGATCGGCAGAAACCTATCTAATGGCCGCAGAGGCAAAAATAAGAATGGGCGCTTATGGTGAAGGTCTAGATTATATCAATACCGTAAGAAATAGGGGCGCTTATAAAAATGGTGAGGACAGGGCATTTTATACCGATGGTGCCGAGGCATACCCAACATCCGAATTCAGCCAACCGGTAGAGGATAATTCATACATAAAGGAAAATTCATACTATGAATCCAATAATATTCCTGTAACTACGGATGCCACTGACCTTACCATTACGGATATCAATAATTTACCAGCGGAAGATGAAGCAATTTTCAACAAATTAGGTATTAGTGGTGAATATGACCGTATGTTGAACCTAGTATTAAATGAACGTACAAGGGAACTTTGTGGGGAATGGCACCGATGGGAAGATTTGAGCAGAACATTGACCTTGGTTGAAAGAACTATTGCGTTTAACCCTGAAGCTGCTCCAAATATTAAGGACCATCATATATTAAGACCTATACCCCAAACATTCTTGGACGGTATATATACCGAAGGCAGAACCTTGACAGCAGATGAAAAACAAGCCATGCAAAATCCGGGTTATTAGAAAAAATTTGAGTTGTTTGAGTTAGTTTTAGTAAGGAAGCACTGTTCATATAACAGTGCTTTTTTTGTGATTTTTTTTAAACATTTACTAATAATTACTAGCAAGATGTATGATTTTCAGAATATAATTTAAATAAAATGGGCAAACTGGTAAATTCTCAGGCAAGTACAGGATGCCAACCCTAATTGTAATCAATAATTTAGAACACCAGAAATGCAATCGATTACAAAATCAACCTTTAATTATGAAACAAAAAGAGAACACTCAACTTTTTAAAAAACTATTACTATTCGCCTTTATGGTATTGACGGTAACGGTTTCTGCCCAAGAACAACTATTGAGCGGCACAGTTACCGATACCAACGGCCAAACAGTCCCAGGTGTAAATGTGGTGGAAAAAGGAACCTCAAATGGTACCAGTACAGATTTTGATGGGAAATATTCAATAACCACAACTACGGAGAATGCGGTTTTGGTATTTTCCTATATAGGATTTCAAACCTTGGAGGAACAGGTAGATGGCAGAAATAATATTGATGTAGTTATTAGCGAAGACACCCAACAATTAGATGAAATCGTAGTCATAGGATACGGAAGCCAAAAAAGAAAGGATGTTACCGGTGCCGTAGCTTCGTTAAAAGCAGAAAGCTTTGTTCAGGCCCTGCCAGTTGCACCAGAACAATTATTACAAGGAAAGATTGCAGGTGTTAACATTGTACAGAGCAGTGGACAGCCAGGCGCTTCGTCTACGGTAAGAATACGTGGTACAAGTTCAATATCCGCAGGTAATGAACCTTTATATGTTATTGATGGGGTACCGCTACAATTTGGAAGCGCCAATAATAGCGTTAGGACTGTAACCTCAGGATCTTCTCCGCTATCCGAAGAAGCTATAAATCCATTAAGCTTGATCAACCCGGCGGACATTGCCAGTATAGATGTATTAAAGGATGCCTCTGCAACAGCCATTTACGGTTCGCGTGGTGCCAATGGTGTTATCGTTATTACTACTAAAAACAAGGGGCAATACGGAGAATTTTTACAGTACGATTCTTATACGGGAATAGCCTATGTACCTGAATTATTGCCATTTTTAAATGCAGATGAGTATAGAGCTTACGCAAATAGTAATGACCTACCCTTTTCAGATGAAGGCGTAAATACAAATTGGCAAAAAGAAGTATTTAGATCTGCAGTTACACAAAATCACAATTTATCCTTTGCCGGTGGGTCAAGGACTACCAATTTTACAGCTTCATTAGGTTATAATAATCAAGAAGGAACACTACTTTCTTCCGGCCTTAAAAAATACACGGCACGTATTAACGGTAACCATACTACGCTAGATGACAGACTTAATATTGGGGTAAATTTAACCTATGCCAAATTAGACGAAACCAGGGCCGCAGTAAACTCCAATATAGCAGATGAAGGTGGCAACTTACTTAAAGATGCACTACGTTGGGCACCAACACTACCGGTATATAACGAAGATGGTAGTTTCTATCAAATAGGAGCGCTACGTATTAATCCGGTTTCATGGACTCAAGTAAGTGATGAAAGTGACAGTTCATTACTCTTAGGTAACATGAATGCGGCATTCACAATTCTTGAAGGATTTAAAATTTCAACCAATTTAGGATACTCAAATGAAGATGTAAGTAGGTTTACGAATATTCCTTCTACACATCCCGCAGGTGAAGGCCAAGGAGGTACGGCATCGATAAGCAAATACACCAATCGAAATATTTTGGCCGAGACCAATCTTACGTTTGACAAGCAAATATCCGATGACAGTTATTTAAGTTTGTTGGCAGGGTATTCCTTTCAAAGATTCGAAACCCAAAATACATTTACATCCGCCAATAATTTTGTGTCCGATGCTACTGAATGGAACTTAATTCAGTCGGGAACCATTCAATCTAACACATCGTTCAAAGATGCCAACCGTTTATCATCTTATTACGGTAGGCTTAATTATAAATTAAAGGATAGGTATCTGTTAACCTTTACGTTAAGGCGTGATGGGTCTAGTAGATTTGGTGATAATAACAAATGGGGAACATTTCCTTCAGGTGCTCTTGCTTGGAATGTTACCGATGAGGATTTCATGCAAAATTCCAAGTTCAGCAATTTAAAACTTAGGGTAGGTTATGGTATAACGGGTAACCAAGAAATACCGAATAACCTTTATAGGGAACAATTATCAATAGCAGGGTCTGCCATATATGTTTTTGGCGGTCAGGCCATACCTAGTGTTTTGCCCACTAATTTTCAAAACCAGGATTTAAAATGGGAACAGACCAGCCAAATGAATTTTGGGGCGGACTTTGGTTTTTTTGACCAACGTCTGTATGGTTCTGTTGATTATTACATCAAAAACACCGACGATTTACTATTGCAATTTTCAACTGCCGCGCCTTCCGTGGTCAATACACAATGGGCCAACGTAGGTGAAGTTGAGAACAAAGGGTTGGAAATTAATGTTACCGGAGATATCATAACCAACGATAACTTTAGCTGGACATCCAACGTCAATTTTTCAACCAACAAGAATGAGGTTCTAAGTTTGTCCAATGATAATTTTCAAAGAGATGAAATAAGAACTTCAAGTGGATCCGGGGTTGTTGGTAACAATGCACTTACACAAATAATTAAACCCGGCCTACCGTTAAATACGTTTTACGGAAGGCAATTTACGGGGTATGATGCAGATGGTCTAGAAACCTATTTAGATGTAGATGGGGAAGATGGCGCAGACGAAGTCGTAATTGGGGATGCAAACCCAGATTGGACCTATGGATTCAACAATACGTTCAAATATAAAAACATTGATGTCTCCATTAATTTTAGGGGTGTTGTTGGTAATGATATTTATAACAATACGGCAGCTGAATTCTCTTATGTAAGTCAAACCCCAGGTGTAAACGTTTTGCGTTCAGCATTGGACACAGGTTCTAGCAGGGCACAGACCGCCCAATATTCATCTCAATGGATAGAAGATGGTAGTTATTTACGCTTAGATAATTTAACGGTAGGTTACAATTTTAATACAGATAACGTAGGCTTTATTAAAAAGGCAAAGATTTATTTATCCGGACGTAACTTATTTGTCATCACCGGTTATACAGGTTTTGACCCAGAAGTAAGAACAAGATCTATTGGTATAGATTATTTGGTATACCCAAGACCAAGAATATTTCAGATTGGAACGAGTATAACTTTTTAAGGATGGTCTATAAAAACATTAATAAAAAAATCATGAAAAAATCAACAAACTTTTATCGATTCATACAACTGACAGTTATGGGTATGCTCATCATAGGAACATCAGGTTGTAGTCTAGAAGAAGATGTATATTCCATTTATACCCCAGAAACATTTTATTCGAACGAATCTCAAGTTCTTTCATCGCTTTCGGGTGTATATAGAAACTTTGCCGCCACAACAGGTATGGGCGTAGAATATAGATGTCTGGAATTACCTGCTGATCAAGTAGTCGTACATGAAAAAATACAAGGCTGGTGGGGCGGTGCTAATTTTAGCGAATTAATGGAACATAAATGGCAAGAAGACCACGCATATGTAGGGGGTACTTGGGATTCCTATTTTAAGACCGTAGGCCAAACAAATGCCTTAATAGCATCCTTGGAAGGTTCTGCTTTGTCTCCTGAAGAAATTGCGGGTCCCATTGCTGAACTTAGAGCTTTAAGGGCCTATGCCTATTTCTTCTTGATGGATTTATTTGGTAATGTTCCCATCTTTACCTTACCAAAAGTTGATGCATTGAACTTGCCCGAGCAAAACAGAAGGGCAGAAGTTTTTGATTTTGTAACCTCAGAGTTTATAGCGGCCGCTGAGGACTTACCTGCAAAAGCAGAAGCAGGTGATGCTTATTTTGGACGATTTACCAAAGAAGCTGCCCAAGCTATGCTGGCGACAATTTATTTAAATGCAGAGGTATATACAGGAACTGCCCAAAATGATAAAGCTATCGAATATGCAGATTTGGTGATCAACTCAAACGCTTACAGATTGTTACCAGAATATTTTGACAATTTTAAGTTTGATAATAGTAATAACGATGAATTTATTTTCGGTGCTGTATATTCTCCGGACATTGCCGGTGGAATTGGTCATCCTTTGGTACAAAAAGTATTACCTGGTATTCAAGGTGGGCTGTTCGGCTTACCGTATACACCGCAAAATGGGTTTGGCACTAGACCATCGGTACTCGCTCTTTATGAAGACGGAGATGTTAGAAAAGACATGTTTATCGGTTATGGTGATTTGGTAGACCCTACCACAGGAGAGATAGTAATGGTTGAGCGTGTGGTTCCTGATAACAATTCTACATTATACGTTCCAGGTAAATCTTCTGAGGGACCTGTTCCTTACAACATTATACCTGCAACCGGAATTAGATTACAACCTATGAACGCAGGAATTAAGTGGATAAAATGGGGCTTGGACCCAAATACTAATGGAGGTAATGCAGGCAATGATATTGCCTTTATAAGATATGCCGATATATTATTGATCAAAGCGGAGGCATTGGCAAGAAGCAATGATTTTGCCGCCGCCTTACCACTCGTAAACGAAATTCGTGAGCGTAGTAATGCTGAACCTTTAGATGCGGTTACCCTAGACGACATATTGGATGAAAGAGGTAGGGAGCTTGCATTTGAAATGTCCAGAAGAAGGGATTTGATCAGATTTGGAAAATTTGGAGATGCGTGGGAATTTAAAGAAGTATCAGAGCCGTTTAGAACCATTTATCCTATTCCAAAAACCGCATTGGAATCGAACAATAAACTAGGGCAAAACCCTGGTTATTAAAGAGCAACTAATGACTTTGTTGCAGTTAGTTTTAAAAGGCCCTGTTTTACAGTTGCAGGGTCTTTTTTTCAATTTAAAATTTTATCTTGAATAGTATGAAAAAGACCGTTGACCAAATTCTGATCCTTATTTTGAGCCTTATATTTTTTCAAAATGTCCAAGCACAGAATATTGATGGTAAAGATTATACCCACCTTGCCAACGTATACAATACATTTGATATAGCAGGTGATGATATATTCGGGCAACGTTTCCTTTCTGAAAACTATACCTTTAAAGACAAGGTTACAGGAGTTACCGTAAATGCACTTACTACTTCAAGACATGGTAATTCAAAAATGTACCAAACGCATCCGCAATGGACTGCAGATGGAAAGTATATTGTTTTCACTTCTAATAGAACTTCAAAAAAAGATAACTACGACAGTCAATATTATGCTATCTCTACCAATGATTTTACCATTACACAGATTACCACGGGTAAAAACGGTAGGGACTTTCATCTAGGATGGCACAAAAATGTTGCCTATCAATTTAAAGGAAACAATCTAATTGAAATAGATATTGAACAACTATTGAATGATAGTGAAACCGGTAATGTCAAGAGTTCAGAAGATTATGAAACACTTTTGGCGACCGTACCAAAAAACATTAAACCTTCTGGCTTAGGTCTTGACGCCAGTGAAAAAGCAGCTTACTTTTCCTCCAAAATCAATGAATCGTTATACGCCATATATAAAGTAGATTTCATAACTGGAAAAACGGTAAAGTTAAAAGAGGTTCCTTTTTGGGTGGGGCACTTACAAGCCAATCCCTTTGTTGAGGGAGAACTTATGTATTGCTGGGAAACCAGAGGTGATTCTCCACAACGAATGTGGTATCTTTCTATAGATAAAAATGGTAAGGTAACGAACAGACCGCTTTATGAGGAACGTAAAAATGACTGGGTCACCCACGAGGTTTTTATGGGTCCGGATAAAGTACTTTTTCATTTAATGGGACATTTAGACCGGTTACAAGAAAACCAAACGGGCATCTATTCATGGAACTTAAGAACAAACGAATTGAAATTTCATGGGCAAACCGGTGATGGTGGTTATTGGCATTGTAATGCCACACCAGATGGAAAATGGATTGCTGGTGATACGTTTGATGGTAAACTATATCGAATTAATGCAGATAACCCAAAAGATACGACCTTGTTGACCACGGGTCATCGTTTATTAAGCAAAAGTCCATTTTCTAGCGAGGCTCATATGCATCAATCTATAAGTCCTGATGGAAAATGGATACTTTTCAATTCAAGTCTATTGACCAAAAACGATATTATGATCGTGCCTGTACATCCTAAGTAAAACCATTTATTTATGAAAAAAACAATTTACAGTCTAGTCTTGTCCAGTTTTCTATTTGGCTCTTCTTGTACAAGTCCCCAAGTAAAAAACCAAGAAATACAACTTACCAACAGCTCTAAAATTAAATTGGTAGATAAACCTATCTCCATTAAAAGAACACAGTTAACGGTAATTGATAGTACGGCAATACATCCTATTGTCATATCCGGAACAGACACCATTGCTTCTCAAGTCAATGCTACGGATAACGATGCAGCATGGGACGAGTTATTTTTTGTGATGGACTTTGCCCCAGAAGAAACAAAGACCATTACAATTGCATGGTCCAAACAAGTGCCAAAATATCCCCAACGCACAAGTGCCAGGTTTGGCAAGCGTGCATCCAAAGATGCTCCTGTAAAACCTAAAACGCGTGAAACCATGTTGGCCAATGAATTACCATTGAGCATTGGTTACCAACAGTATCAAACGGACGGACCATCATGGGAAAATGACAAAGTAGGCTTTAGGCATTATTTGGATGGAAGAAACGCGAAAGACCTTTTTGGTAAAAAGACCACTGCAATTTCCCCGGAAAATGTTGGCATCTCTACAGACGGTGCAGTTGAAGACAATTACCATACCATGGAAGACTGGGGCAGGGATATTTTGGCCGTAGGCAATTCATTGGGCCTTGGCGGATTTGGCCTTATAAAAGATAGCACCTTAATGAGATTAGGGGTTACCGTAAACGACACGGTGAACAATATTGAAGAAACCAAATTCAAAATTCTACATGAAGGTCCGGTAAATACCACATTACAGTATAAGTATACAAATTGGAATACTGCCAACGGCAATTATGATGTTAAGGAAACCACTTCTATTTGGCCAGGTATGTATGGCTATCAAAACACGGTAACGATAAACGGTCTTACAGGTGATGAAAATTTAGTTGTTGGTTTGGTAAATATTCATAATGATATGCCTTTGGAAGTTATAAAGAATAATAACAAATATGTCATCCTATTGACCCATGATAAGCAATCTTACGATAAGGAATGGTGGCTAGGTATGGCCATAATACTTCCTAAAGAAAAGTATTTGGGCTATATGGAGGCTCCAAAAACCGGTAATTTATCGAACTCTTATTTGGCCATATTGGATATTAAGGACAATGAACCGGTAAAATACTTTGCTATAGCCGGTTGGGAGCTAAGTGATGAAAAATTTGTAGATAGAAATGAGTTCATCAACTATGTTCTAGATATGACAGACCAACTTTCTGTCAACATTAAAATCACACTTTAACCAAAACAACTTGATCAACATGAAAAATACTCGTTCACCCTTTAAAATTACCCTCATATTTAGTTTCCTATTCTTGAATATGATTTTAGCACAAGAACCAGCCAATGATGTAACGACACCGTTGCATCTACTACAACCAGATTATCCTACACCATATGGCGTAAAATCCATTGATGAAATTGTGGTAACACTGGATCGTGTATATAATTATCTTGAAACTGCGACTGCTGCTAAATTAATTGATGCAACGACCAAAAAGGAAATAACCGATTTTAAAAAATTAAATCAGAATAGCATTTTTGAACCAGGGGCCTTTAGGTTGACCAGTTATGAATGGGGCGTTACCTATGCAGGTATGACTCAAATTACGGAAGCAACGGGAGACCCTAAATATGCCGACTACACCAATAAAAGACTGAAATTAATTGCTGATATAGCCCCGTTTTACTTGGAAAAATATAAGAAGGATAAAGATTATCCTTCGCCAATAATACAATCATTGCAGCCTCATGCATTAGATGATGCGGGTGCCATTTGTGCCGCTATGATAAAGGCTAAGAGAGCAGGTCTAAATGCAGAATTACAACCATTAATAGATAATTTCATTGACTATATCAGTAACAAACAATTTCGTTTTCCAGATGGTACTTTGGCAAGGAACAGACCCCAGGCAAATACCTTATGGTTGGACGATCTGTTCATGAGCGTACCAGCTTTGGCACAGATGGGAAAATTGACAGGGGATAACAAATATTATGATGATGCCGTAAAACAGGTTCGCCAATTTTCCAAAAGAATGTTCAATGAGGAAAAAGGATTGTATATGCATGGTTGGGTAGAGACTATGGACGTTCATCCTGAATATAGATGGGCACGAGCCAATGGTTGGGCCGTAATGACACTGGTAGAATTATTAGATGTATTACCTAAGGATCATGAAGGCTATCAAGATGTCTTAAAGCAATTACAGGCGCATATTAAAGGGTTGGTTCAGTACCAAGATGGCACCGGTTTCTGGCATCAATTAATTGACCGTAACGATAGCTATTTAGAAACCTCGGCAACGGCCATATATACATATTCAATAGCCAAGGCAATCAATAACGGCTATATAGATAAAATGGCCTTTTCACCAGTGGTAATCTTAGGATGGAATGCGGTTGCCACTAAGGTCAATGAAAAAGGTCAGGTAGAAGGTACTTGCGTGGGAACCGGTATGGGCTTTGACCCTGCGTTTTATTATCATAGACCGATCAATGTATTCGCCGCCCATGGTTACGGACCGGTATTGCTTGCTGGTTCAGAAGTTATCAAGCTTATAAAAACAAATACATTTGAAATTAACGATAGTTCCTTACAGCTAAAAGTAGAGTAATAGATGTGTCGATATATCCTGTTGCTAACCCTAACCCTCTTTCTGAGTTGTAATGACGAAAAAAAGGAAGTAGTTAAAGCTACTACTCCCAACATTTTGGTCATTATAGCAGATGACGCAGGTTGGAATGATGTTGGATATAATGGCGCAGAAATATTTACGCCAAATATCGATGTACTTGCAAAAGAAGGAATTCAATTAAATCGTTTTTACGTGAACCCTACCTGTTCACCATCTAGGGCAAGTTTTTTAACGGGTCGCCCAGCCAGTCGAATAGGTATTGTAGCGCCCATAAGCAATAGAAGCGAAAAAAGCCTACCGGACAGCATTGTTACCCTACCCCAACAACTAAAAAAGTATCAATACCAAACCGCATTATTAGGAAAATGGCATTTAGGATTAAAACCCTCTAGTGGACCAAAAAAATATGGTTTTGATTATTCCTACGGATTTCTACATGGGCAAATAGACCAGTATTCCCATGAATATAAAAACGGAGATCCCAGTTGGCATAAAAACGGAACTTTTATTTTTGAAGAAGGCCATGCCACGGACTTAATTGGGGCAGAAGTCATCAATTGGCTTACAAAACACAGAGATACGACCAAAAGTTTTTTTGTACAATTGGCCTATAGTGCTCCACATTTTCCACTACAAGAAACCGAAGCATGGAAAAAACCTTATGTTCATACTATCAAAAATTCATCAAGAAGGGATTTTGCCGCGGCCATGTCCCATATGGATAATAATATTGGCAAAGTCCTGAACAAACTTGATGATTTAGGACTAACGGAAAATACCATTATTCTATTTATGAGCGATAATGGGGCAATGGAAAGTTGGTTTCCAAGCAATCAATATAAGGGTAGACATGCCGCAAATGACGTTTTAGGCAGCAATACACCCTTAAAAGATTGGAAGACTTCCAATTATGAAGGAGCTATTAGGGTACCCGCAGTACTATATTGGAAAGGCAAATTAAAGCCCGGCATTTCCAATAACTATATTTCTGCCATAGATATGATGCCAACTATACTAGACTTGGCAGGTATTGATGAAATACCGGCTTTAGTAGAAGGAAGAAATATTTGGCCCACACTTACAGGCAAAGACACTTTAAACTCATCTATTTATGTGCGTGGTCATCTACAGGAAAGTATTATAGTAAAACCTTGGAAGCTGATCAGAACAAGACATTTAACTTCCGATACCGAATACGAGCTATACAATATTGAGTTGGATCCAGAAGAAACCAATAATGTAGTAAAGGAACAGGAATCCCTATTTTCCAGTTTAAAAGTAAGCCTAGAGGACCAGTTTCAATTAGACGACCAAAATGTTAACCTAGATATTCAATAATGCCATGAAAAGAAATGCATTCACCATGAAACTCATAAAAGGCAATGAGCAAGAATATAAAAAAAGACATGATGAAATTTGGCCTGAGCTTTCAAAACTTCTTTCACAGACGGGAATTTCGGAGTACTCAATTTTTTTAGATGAGGCAACCTCTACCCTATTCGCATTTCAAAAGTTAAGTGACGATTTTGACGAAGCTTTGCTTCCCAAGCATCCCATTGTCAAAAAATGGTGGGCGTACATGGCGGATATTATGGAGACCAATGTCGATAACTCCCCACTATCAAAAAATTTAACCGAAGTTTTTTATATGGATTAAGACCAGTCAATTAATTACCGATAGCCAAAACAAAGTCATGAAAATACATTCAATTCTACTATATATAACTCTATTGGGGCTCACATTCTCTTGCAAAGAAAAGAATACTGAAGTAAAGGATAGCCAAAATTCCCAAAATTCAGCATCATCATGGGTCTCTAAAGTTGGTGCTTCACCTTTAACATTTAATTCAAAAATATATTCCGTAAACGCATATGGTGCGGTAAATGATGGCAGTGCGTTGACCACCGAGGCCATTCAAAAAGCAATTGAGGAATGCGTAAAAAATGGTGGCGGAACAGTAGTTTTTGAACCAGGTATTTATTTAAGCGGGTCTATTTTTATTAAGGAAGGCGTTCATTTTAGAATAGATAAAGGAGTAGAAATCAGAGGTAGTCAAAACATTGCCGATTACAAGGAAATAGATACCCGTATTGCAGGTGTAGAAATGAAATGGCCAGCAGCATTAATAAATGTTAGTAATGAAAATAATGTATTGATAGATGGTGATGGCTTGGTAAATGGCGCAGGTAAAGTCTTCTGGGACTATTATTGGGACCTTCGAAAAAACGACTATGAGCCTAGAGGTTTGCGCTGGATCGTAGATTATGATGCCAAAAGACCACGAACTTTTTTAATATCCAATGCTAAAAACGTATTCCTAAAAGACCTCAACATTCAAAAAGCAGGTTTTTGGACCGTTCAGGTATTGTATTCAGAACATATTACCGTAGATGGCCTAACCATACGAAACAATATTGGTGGCCATGGGCCAAGTACAGATGGTATTGACATAGATTCCTCTAGATATATCTTGGTGCAGAATTGTGATATTGATTGTAACGATGATAATTTTTGCCTAAAAGCAGGTCGTGATTGGGACGGTTTAAGGGTAAACAGACCTACGGAATATGTGGTAATTCGTGATTGTATTGCCAGGGCAGGTTCAGGATTGGTGACTTTGGGCAGTGAAACATCGGGGAGTATTCGACATGTTTATGCATCGAACATAAAGGGTTTGGGAACCAAAAACGGACTCAATATAAAATCGGCCACTACCCGTGGTGGAACGGTAGAAGATATTTATCTTGAAAATATACAGATGGATAGTGTACGTACATTTATGGAAGTTTCCATGAATTGGAATCCAACCTACAGTTATTCCAAATTACCGGAAGAATTTGACCCCGAAGAAATTCCCGTTCATTGGAAAAAGATGCTCAATAAAGTTGAACCGGAATCAAAAGGCATTCCACACTTTAAAAATATTACCCTAAGAAACATTCAAGTTAAAGGAGCTAAAAAAGCAATTAACGTAAAAGGTTTGGAAAGTTCAACGGTTGAACAAATAACATTGGACAATGTGCACATAGAGGCAGAAACGGCTGGTGATATCCAATATAGTAAAAACTGGAGCTTGACCAATGTAAGTCTAAATGCCGAGGACGGCTTGCCTTTAACCATAGAGAATTCACCCGGGGTTATTTTCCCCGCATCTACGTATTCTTCCAATAAATAATCGCATTAAAAACTGTAGAAAATGAAAAATTTCCTTTTTATAGCATTACTGATTTTCACATTACAATGGCCTCAAAAGAGTTTATGTCAAGATAAAATAGACCGACATGCATTGGTGACAAGACATAATGTGAACATACAATCCATAGATACCTTAGGTTCGTTAAACGTAGGTAACGGAAAGTTTTCTTTTACCGTAGACGCTACCGGACTTCAAAGTTTTCCCGAACATTATCAAAATGGAGTTCCCTTAGGAACCCAATCGGAATGGGGCTGGCATATCTCGCCCAATGAAGGTGGTTTTAAATTTGAAGAAGCATTAAAGGCCTATGATTTTAATGGCAACCCAAATGCCCTATATGCCATTCAAGACCGTGAAAATGAACGAAACAATACCGCATCGGATTATTTCAGGTCCAATCCGCATCGTCTACAATTAGGAAATGTAGGGTTGATCATTATAAAGAAAGATGGTTCAGAGGCGCTCCCTACCGATTTAAAAAAGATTGACCAAACGCTCAATCTTTGGACCGGCCAAATAGAAAGTAATTTTGAGGTTGAAGGTTCACCCATAAAAGTGCTTACCTATGCAGATGCTGAAACGGATGCTATTTCGGTAAAAATTGAATCTCCCCTCCTAGCACAACAAAGAATCCGCTTAAAATTCAGATTCCCCTACCCTACAGGTGAGTTTTCAGATAAGGGCACTAATTATACAACGCATAAAAAACATACTACCACAGTTGAAAACAAACCGGGCAACGAATTTCTTTTTTCCCGTACGTTGGATAATGACCGGTATTTCGTTTCGGCAAAACTATCCAACAAAAGCAATATTACTAAAATAGAAGACCACTATTACAGTATTTCACCATCAACCTCAACATCTTTTGAAGCTACCGTTACGTTCAGTGAAAATAAGCCAAAACAGCAAATTTATAATTTCACTACGGTAAGGGCTAACAGCAGCAACATGTGGAAAGATTTTTGGTTGTCCGGTGGTGCGGTAGATTTTTCCGAATGTACCGATGAGCGAGCATTTGAACTTGAGCGCAGGGTGGTACTTTCCCAATACTTAACGCGGTCGCAATGTGCCGGTAACTATCCAATTCAGGAAACCGGACTAACCTATAATAGCTGGTTTGGAAAACCTCATATGGAAATGTATTGGTGGCATACCGCCCATTATCCGCTTTGGGGGCGTACCGGTTATTTGGAACAAAGTATCGGCTGGTATTTTACAGCTTTTGAAGGCGCAAAAAAATTGGCACAACGCCAAGGGTATGAAGGAGTACGATGGCAAAAAATGACCGATAATGAAGGTGGCGAAACATCATCAAATGTGGGATCCTTCCTTATATGGCAACAGCCACATGTCATTTACCTTTCCGAACTCATCTATAGGGACAATCCTACGGAAGAAAATTTAAAAAAATATCAAAAGCTCATTTTTGAGACTGCAGATTTCATGTCATCCTATGCTAATTATGATCCTGAAAACGACAGGTACATTTTGGGTAAAGGAGTCATACCCGCACAAGAATGTTTTGACAAAATGGAAACTTACAATCCCCCATTAGAACTTTCATATTGGAAATGGGCCTTGGAACGGGCACAGGAATGGAAAAAAAGATTGGGAATGGACACAAATCCAAAATGGCAAAAAGTCATCGATAAAATATCGCCAATGGCACAACAAGACGGTGTTTATTTAGCAGCGGAGAGTGTCCCTAATTCATACTCCCCAACAAGCAAACATACCATTGACCACCCGGCCGCTTTAGGGGCCATGAGTTTTCTTCCACAGAACGATTATGTGGATATCCCCACAATGAACCGTACTTTCGATATCGTGGACAAGGTTTGGAATTGGGACCATACCTGGGGGTGGGATTTTCCACTTGAAGCCATGACCGCCACCAGATTAAACAGGCCAGATGATGCAATAAAAGCACTTTTTAGGGATGAGATTACAAATACCTATTTGCCTAGCGGCCATAATTACCAAACTCCTAGATTAACACTTTACTTACCCGGCAATGGAGGTTATCTTGCAGCTGTGGCCATGATGTGTGCCGGTTTTGACGGAAACACAATTAACAACCCTGGTTTTCCAAAAGATGGCACTTGGAACGTGAAATGGGAAGGATTGAAAAAAATGCCCTAATAAACATATGACACAGCGTTTTCTCATACTAATACTATCGATTCAATTTGTATCCTGTACAAAACAAATAGTTACAAAAGGTTTTTTAATTGCCGATGAAACCCAAGCAACATCCATTTATGTGGATTCTAATTGCGACCCGCTAATATTCTGGGCTGCGGAAGAACTTTCAAAAGACATAGAACGTATTACTGGCGCTAAGCCCAATGTTATTAAAACGAAGACCCAAAAGGAAACCGGTATTTATATAGGTGAAGCCAAAGACGGGCTGTTAACAACCCTTACTACATCCAATAATTCCTTACTAGGAAAATCGGAGGCTTTTAGCATCCAGAATACCCAACAAAATATCGTCATTACAGGTAGTGATGTTCGCGGAACCGTATATGGCATTTTTGAATTGGCAGAACAACTTGGGGTTTCACCTTGGCAATGGTGGGCAGATGTTGTCCCACTAAAAAAAGAAAAATTACAACTAGAACTACCTGAAAAAGGTATTGTTCAATCGCCCTCCGTTCAATACCGGGGTATATTTTTAAACGATGAAGATTGGGGCTTACAACCTTGGGCGGCCAAAACCTTTGATACCGAGACCGGTGATATTGGTCCAAAAACTTATGAAAAGATTTTTCAATTGCTATTGCGCCTAAAAGCAAATACAATTTGGCCTGCCATGCACCCTTGCACGCAAGGATTTTTTACGGTCGAAGGTAATGCGGGCATGGCCGAAAAATACCATATGGTCATTGGCACCTCTCATGCAGAACCTATGATGCGTAATAATGTTTCTGAATGGGACCATGATTTCGGCAAGTACGATTACAGTACCAACAAAAAACGCATCAACGAATACTGGCAATATCGAATTGCTGAAATAAAAGAGAAAAACGTCAATACCATTATGACCTTGGGTATGCGCGGTATTCATGACAGCGGTATGGAAGGCATATCAAGTCTGGCCGAGGGAATGGCTTTTGTGGATACCATTATGACTACGCAGCGCACAATGCTATCCAACACTTTGGAAAAACCAATAACCCAGATTCCTCAAGTTTTCATCCCCTATAAAGAAGTCCTGGATATCTATAACGAAGGACTAGAGGTGCCGGAGGATATTACGTTAATGTGGACCGATGATAATTATGGATATATACGCAGATTGAGCAATGAAAAAGAGCAAAAACGAATTGGCGGAAGCGGTGTATACTACCATTTAAGCTATTGGGGCAGACCCCACGATTATCTTTGGCTGAGCACAACCCAACCCGGACTTATCTGGTATGAAATGAGTAGGGCCTATGCTAACGGTGCAAGAAAAATATGGATCGCCAATGTTGGGGATATCAAACCTGGAGAATACGGAATGGAATTTTTTCTGGACTTGGCCTGGGATATCAATTCAATTGACGAATCTACAATTCATGAACATTTAATACAATGGTCCGATCGTGAATTTGGTACTGAGATTGCAAATGAGATTGCCATGGTCATGGAGGAATATTACCGATTGGCATTTTTGCGCAAACCAGAATATATGGGTTGGAGCCAAACCGAACCTACCACCCCTACCGGGATAACCGACTTTTCTAACCAACGTTCAAAAGATAGAATAGCAGCATATGATATGCTCTATAAAAAAACCGATAGTCTACAATCTCTTTTGCCACAAGAGAAATTGGCGGCTTGGTTTCAATTGGTAGCATATCCGGTAAAAGGAGCGGCATTAATGAACCGTAAGTTTCTTTATCAACAATTGGCATTGACCGAGAAGAATGAGGCCGACAAGGCAGCTTATATCAAAAAAAGTGAAGAGGCTTTTAACACCATAGAAGAACTTACCGCTTATTATAACAAAGAGCTAATAGGTGGAAAATGGAACCATATGATGTCCATGGCACCAAGGAACTTACCGGTGTTTGCTGCACCAGAATCTCATAAGCCCAACATAGATACAAAAAGGAATTTTAATATCACTTTTAAAGGTGAAGCTAAAAAAGCATCCGGGTTCAAGACTTCTAAAGGCAATTGGAAAACTATAGAGGGATTAGGGTACAGTACCCAAGCAATAACCCTATTCCCTTTGTCAAACATCCTCTTTAAAAATGAACAACCATGGGTTGAGTATGAATTTGATGTGGAACAAGCTGGTGCATATTTGTTTGAACTTAGATGCCTCCCAACCCATTCCAACACGTTTGACCATGAAATACGTATAGAGATAGATGGTGAACGGCTAGCACCCATAACATTGAACACAAAAGGCAGAAGCGATCAATGGAAAGAAAATGTATTGCGGAACAGTACTGTGGTAAAGGTACCCGTACAAGTAGGGAAGACCGGTAAGGTAGCTCTTAAGGTTTACGTAAATCAAACAGGCATAGTATTGGATCAGGTAGCGCTATATCCTGCAGATAGCCCTCATTTTTATGAGTTGCCTATTATGGATTAAGGGATTAATCCTTAATTGGCAAAATAAATTCCCTTAATCCACAAGTGGAACAGTTTCGTAAGCTTTGGGCAATGATTCTTGCATTGAATGCCGCCCCCTTAGCCCCGGTATGCGTGTGGTCTTTTGGAAAAAATGCATTAACTTTTTCTTTACCCAATTCACCATATTTAACGGCTAAACTATCACTAATATCCAAGAAAATGGCGTTTTCCACCTTGGCAGCTTCCCGTGCCCATTTTATATATGAATCCGTCCGTTGCTCAACAATACCACTCGGCCATTCATTACGCACCGTTAAACTTAGTACAATAGGCACAGCCCCTTTCGCTTTGGCATCCCGTATATATTTTTTCATATACCAGCCAAAAGTATGAACGGTTTCCAACGTACTATCAGGCCGAACTACTTCTTGTAATTCATCTCCAATTCCCTTTAAGGAACCTCTGTATTTTGCCTTTGCAATATTTCCGGCATCATTATGTCCAAATTGAAGCAATACAAAATCCTTTGGTTGCATTTGTTTTAATACACTGTCCCATAATCCTTCATACATAAATGTTCTTGAGCTGCTACCTCCCCTTGCTTTATTGATTATATGTATACGTGTCGTATCAAAATGAATAGGAAAAGGAACACCCCAGCCTACGGCATTTTCATCACCGTTATCTGCCATAGTAGAATCGCCCACCAAAAATAAATTCCGTTTTTTAGGCAACTTGACCAAAGGCTTTCCCAATATAAAATCAGCTAAAGAATTGGATGATTGCTTCAATGCTTCAATAATGACTTCTGCTGCCATGACCGCTCCTTTTGCACTGGTATGCGTATGGTCGTGTTCGTAGAAATAAGTTCCCGTGATATCTGTTTCACCTATGGAATCCATTTTCTGGGCCATCTTCGTATTCAAATCGATGAAGGTCACTTGTTCTTCTTGTGCTATCTGTTTCGCCCACAGACCATAAGAGGCATTATTTAAAGGCACTTTACCTTCGTTCCATTTATTTCTTGGAATAGGCGACAATACAACAGGGATGGCACCTTTCTCTTTCGCTTCTGTTACCACTTTTTGTATATACCATCCATAGGAATGTACAATTTCATGTTTGCCGGTGAGTATATTATCAATCTCTTCCGATTCATTACCAATCCCTTTTATAGTACCACGCGCCCTAAAATCATCATTTATTGGCCCATCATCATTATGCCCAAATTGAATCAACACATAATCTCCTTTGTTCAGTTTACGGTGTACCGAATCCCAAAGTCCTAAATCTTGAAACGTTCTACTGCTAGTGCCCCCCAATGCATGGTTTTCGACATTCACCTTTGTACTATCTAAAAACTGGCCAATAAAATCTCCCCACCCCCATAGTCCGCCAGCACCATCTCCTTGTCCGTTCTTAACCGTAGAATCTCCTACCATATAAACGGTAGGTTTCTCATTACTTGAAGAGGTACAATGCACTAATAGTAGACTATAAAAAACAACTAATAGAACTGATTTAATCGTTTGCATAATTAATTGGTTTGAGGTCTAAAATCGAACCATAGGTTCATGGGTATGCCTTCATCGCCACTTTTAATGCGGATACTGACCGGCTGACTATGTGGCCCATGATGTTCTAAAGGTTTAAAAGAGCGCATGGCCGGTATTTCATATAAAAAGGAAATATCGCCAGAAGGAAATTCCGGTTGCGGGTGACTGCCCTTAAACCCATTTTTAGGTTCAACTGGTGTGAATAAACGAAGAAAAACCTTTTCAGATTCACTGAACACCTTAAAACCATGGTTATTAGCCTTTAAAGCAGCGGAGTACAAATTGGCATGATAGCCTTTAAATTCCGGATAGATCATATTTTCAAAACTTTCACCTGTAATGGTATTGTTATATTCCTTTTCCCAAAGTCCATAAGTGGTTCCCTTTATCCTATTTTTCCATACACGGTAAGGTCCTCTTCCCAACCATTTAATGCCCTCTACTCCATCTTCCGGAAAATTGAACGAAATACCAAATGCGCTAATATTATCGTCTACAAAGGCACCATCAAAACCACTGTTTCTTCCTGCGTTTTTGAGCGCTATCATCTCCATATGCAAGCGACCATCTGGGTACATGGTCCATTTTACGGAGTGGATGCCTCCGGTATAATTCACTAAACAAACGGCATTTTGCCCATCGGTATACGTATCTACACTTTTTACACCTGCTTTCATCCCTATAGGCTCTGGACCGTTATTAAAAGGTATTTTTTCTTTCTTATTCGATACACTTTTAATTTTTCCGCTTTCTGTATCCAATTTCATGGTTACGCCGCCACCTGTTAATATTATTTCATTTCCAGATTTCATGACCTTCGCCACAGCCTTTTCATTTGTAGCGGACAAGAATTTTTGGGCATAGTAAGGAGCATCATGTATAGGCCATGACCATGTATAAATTTCTCTATTATACTGGTCGTGCGCCGTAATCTCAAGCCAATCACCTTCAAAAAAACTATTAGAAATAGGCATCATTAACTTACCGGTTTCTTTAGGCTCTAAATCTGGAGCCTTAAGTGTACCGCTCTCAATAATATTAGTCAAACTTTTTGAGTAAAAAACATTTTTCGCTGCTTGTACAACGCGGTATTTTAATGAAGTTGAGTTTAAATTTAAATACATATAATCGTTGGTGACATAGAAAGTACCGTTGAACTTTTTGGTGATTTTTACAGGAGCAAATTGAATGGGAGCCCAAACTTCTTTAACCGTAAAAAAACTACCCTCCTTTTCACGATGCGGACCTAAAATTCCGTCGGGTGCCAATGAACCTTTCGAGTCATACACGTGCTCTTGTCCTTTCCAATCGCTTCTCAACACAGCGGCATCGCTAAAAGCCCACATGAATCCACCAGCAAAAAGTGGACTCTCCTTAAAATGGTTCCAAAAATCCTCTAGTCCGGCGCCATGTCCGTTATCATACGTACCGTGCATGAACTCAGTGGGAAAAAATACATTCTCCCCATTTACAAATCGATGTACCCCAGTTTGGTAAGCGGGATAATGGTGCGTATCCCAACCATCAAAATCTGACCACGGGTGTATTACAATCCTATCTTGGGGGTCTAATTCTTTAAATAATGGGTCTAATTCATAATTCCACCCGCCTTCATTGCCATGGTCCCAAATAAGCACCGATGGATGATTAACGTCTCTCTGCACCATTTCGGTAACCAATTTTGTACCTACTTCAGTATCATAACTGTTTTGCCATCCTGCCAATTCATCTAACACAAAAAGCCCCAAAGAATCACAGGCTTCTAAAAAATGGGTGTCTGGAGGATAGTGATTACGCACCGCATTCATATTCATATCTTTCAACAGGTTAGCGTCCATTATGCTAATACGTTTACTGGTACTTCTACCGGATTCTGGCCAAATGGTATGCCTGTTGATACCCTTCATAATTATTTTTTTTCCATTTACATAAATGCCGTCTTTTTTAATGAATTCCAGGGTTCTAAACCCTATTCTTTTGGTAACATTATGAACGGTCTTTCCATTTTGTTGTAAACTGAAATGAAGGTCATATAAATTAGGTGTTTCAGGAGACCATAGAGCAATATCGCTGAATGTAGTTTTGAGATTAAAAGATGATTTTTTTGGATTGAGGATAAACACTTCGCTCCCAATTTTTTCAGTACTGTTTACTTTGGTCAAAAAGACCTCCATACTGCCCATTTGAGAAAAATTCTCTACAGTCAATTCTGATGTGACCGTACCATCCATTTTTGCATCAATGGCTACATGGGCAATATGCGTTTTTGGCGTCACCGATAACCACACAGGGCGATAAATTCCTCCGAACAACCACCAATCTGCCTTTCGTTCGGCAGCATTTACTGAAGCATTTGCAGAATGTTTGGACACATGCACTTCTAACAGATTATCCTCCCCGTAATTCAATAAAGGGGTGATATCGTACGAAAACTCATAGAAGCCACCTTGGTGTATTTCCCCTGCACTTTTACCATTGATTTTTACTTCGGTATCGGTCATGGCTCCACCAAAAACTATTGTCACCTTTTTTCCTTCCATGGAAGATGGCACCATGAACGTATGTTTGTAAAAACCTTCTTCCTTACTGGGTTCGTCCTGGTCTAATTCTTTGTACCATCTACCGTAGGTGTATTCTCCAAAACCCTCAAATTCCCAATGCGAAGGCACATTTATGGTAGACCACTGATTACTGTTCCTACCACCGTTAACCATAAAGTCCCACTGTACAGGATGTTCAAAATCAACACCAGAAAGATATATTTTTTCGGTTTCTTGAGCGTTCACTAGTATTAAGCTCAAAAGAGCACTTAGGAATAGGAAAAAATTGTTCTTCATTATTGACTTCTATTAATTTCCGTCTGGTTTTGTAGGTTCAAATCGATTGCTAAGTGGCAAGGTCCATTGAGAAATATCATTTGGAAATGCAGGATTATAAGCAGGGATAGTATTTTTTAAAAACACTTCTAATGGTATGCCTTGTCTTTTAATTTCTTGAATGACGCACAACGCAATTTCATCAGCGCCAAATGCATTGAAATGGGTATTGTCTTCCAAGGCTGTGTTCTGCCCAGGAAATGTATTTGCCGGATATTGTACAAACGCTTTTCTAGAACGATCATCACCCCAACTTTCATAAAGCGTAGTGGTAATTTTTGTAAGGTCTATTAAAGGAACGTTCATCTTTTTGGCAACTGAACGTACTGCATCTGGGTATTCGCCGTGTGTTGATTTCAGCTTTCCGTTCTTATCAAAAAACCGGCGTTGAACAGGAGTCAATAAAACAGGGATTGCTCTTTTTGCCCGCGCTGTATTAACGAATTCCATTAACAACTTTGTGTAGTTGAGCCATGGCCCTTCATTTTCCCCTTTCTGCTTCTGGTCATTATGTCCAAATTCTATCAAAAGATAATCACCTTTCTTCAACAAGGAGCCTATTTTTTCCAATCGACGACTCCCTTTAAAAGAGCTTAATGAAGCGCCGGAATAGGCATAGTTAGAAACTACAACGCTATCTGTTAAATAGCGGGTAATAAATTGCCCCCAAGAGGCCCAAGGTTCTAAATCTTGGTCGGTAACGGTAGAGTCACCGGCTAAAAAAATACTGGTGATTTTTGGTATTGGCGTAACCTGAATTGCTCTTACCTTGGCAGTTCCTAAAAATTCCAAGGTTAATTTAAGGTCCCAATTTAAATAGGTCAACTCCCTATCCTTTAGAGTAATCTCACCTCCACCGATTATTTTTGGCGTTCTTACGTTGATCAATACAGATTTGGCAAACGTGGTGTTTGGGCCAATTATAGTATCTAACATTAACCTTCTGGATTCTGCTTTTAAGATGACAGTAGTTGCAGACTCCGCCCCTTCAAATTCAATTTTGACCTTATAATTTCCTTCCGGCTTCATGACAGAAAAATAAACCGGGGCCTTGTCTATACTGAAACCGTTATGATGAAACTGCACATTTTTGGACGTGTAAAAATCAAACCCATAACCTAATTGTTCTGTATAGGGCTGGCTTGAATCCACTACGGTATATTTTGTATTTGAAACAGGAGTACCAAAAACAAAATTTGTAGGGATATCTTTAGTTTGTCCATTCGCAACAAATGAAACTACTACGGTTATGAAAGCTACTATATGTTTTATTGAATTTATAGGTAAACTAATCAATCGTCTATTTTTTCTAAAAATAATAGTGATTAATTGATATACCATCCTGTACTATACGGCTTAGGCTTATACCACCTTAAACACTATACAGAATTCCGCTCAATATATTTAAATACATTCTTTACCTTTTCTTTTTTATTCTTTAGCACCATATAGGCAGCAGTCTCTCCCATGGTCTTAAAATCCGTACTGATTACTGTAATGCCCAGCAAACTTTTTAACGGGGTATCATTATAGGAAATAATACCAATATCCTTGCCCAGGGTCAATTCTTTTGCGTTTACTTGCTGTACCAATTTAACAAGGTCCATTTCCTCTATGGTAATATAAACATCCCTACTGCTCAACTCCATGTCCTCATAGATTTCATCCAGAATTTCATGGTCAAAATTGTACTCGCCACAGAATTGGACAAACCCTCTTAAAATTCTTCTAGGATATGGAAAAACAGATTTTTGAGGATAGACCAGAATAAGCTTATCATACTTCTTAAGCTTTTCTATACCTTCTTTTAAGGCACTATAAATATCCTGTTGAAAATCTTGGTAAATAGCGCCGTAATTTCCCTTTATTTCGGGCTTATCATTATCCAGTATAATTAATTTATCCTTTGGAATACGTTCCAATTCCTTTAAAGTATTATCCGTATAACTAACATGCTCTAACCGCTCATTCTTAAAATGGGTCATGATCACATAATAGTCAAACGATCCTAAATTCTTTTGAATTTCCAATGCAAACAGGGTTTCATCACAATGGTAAATAGATAAGGTTACATGTCCATCTACCCCAATACCATCAACGAACGAGTTGTAAATACGCATTTTATAGGAGCTAGGTTTATTGATTAAAAAGAAAACATTGATTTTGGAAATCAGGTCCGTTTTGGCAGTATAGAACCCTTTACCCTTGACCGATACAATGACCTTTCTATTTTTTAATTCCCTGTAAGCCTTTTCTACGGTATCCCTAGAAAGGTCGCAATACTCGCTCAATTCATTAATAGATGGTATTTTATGACCGATCTTTAATTTGCCTTTTGAAATATCCGCAATAATAGATTCTACAATTTGCTTGTATTTAGGTACTCTAGAAGATTCATTTATTACTATATTCAAGTGCTCGGCCATTCTATTGTTTATGGAAATTAATAGATTAAAAGATGTAGGATAATTTAGGTAAAAACCTAATAGGGCATTATTAACGCTTTATTAAATAAAGCATAAAAATAGTAATCAATTAGTATAAACTACCATAACACTACAGGACAGCTAAAAATTCTTGTTCTCCTATCTTTGAAATTATCATAATAACACTAAGCAATCCAAGATGCAAAAAAACTTTAAACACGTTAATTACCTTTGGGATGAAAAAAAAGCCGCTCAATTTGGTGATGACCAAGTTGCCCTGTTTTTGTACCGCTCCAATATATTGGGGGCAGATTTAAGAATTACCAACTACGGTGGCGGTAACACCAGTTGTAAAACCATAGAAAAAGACCCCTTGACAAATGAAGACGTTGAGGTAATGTGGATCAAGGGTTCTGGTGGCGATATAGGCACTTTGACCAAGGCAGGTATTGCAGGATTGTATACCGAGCGTTTACGCGACTTAAAAAACGTATATGGTGGTCTAGAAGACGAAGATCGTATGGTAGGCCTGTTCAACCATTGTATTTATGATTTAAATAGTAAAGCACCTTCAATAGATACGCCCTTACACGGGTTACTACCTTTTAAGCATATAGACCATTTACACCCAGATGCTTTGATTGCTGTAGCCGCGGCCAAGGATAGTGAACAGGTGACCAAAGAAATTTGGGGAGACACCATGGGCTGGGTACCATGGCAACGACCTGGTTTTGACCTGGGGCTTCAATTGGAAAAATGTTTAAACGACAACCCGGGTATTAGAGGTATTGTTTTAGGGAGCCATGGACTTTTTACATGGGGCGACACCTCTTATGAGTCCTACATAAACAGTTTAGAGGTCATTGAAATGGCTTCGGAATATATCGAGAAAAAAATAAAGGAAAAAGGAAGTGTTTTCGGTGGACAAAAATTACAAAGCCTACCCAAAGAAGAACGATTGGAAAAAGCATCACAACTTATGCCAATGCTTAGAGGTTTATGTTCTTCCGAAGCCAGAATGATCGGTCATTTCAACGACAATGACATTGTGCTTGAATTCATTAACAGCAATGATTTGGAACGTTTGGCACCAATGGGCACCTCTTGTCCCGACCATTTCCTACGTACCAAGATACAACCATTGGTATTGGATTTAAAAACAGATGAAGATTTAAGCGATACGGATGCTATTCTAAAAAAACTGCAACCATCGTTCCAAAAATATAGACAAGAATACAAAGATTATTACGACACGTGTAAAAAATCCAATAGTCCAGCCATACGTGATGCCAATCCGGTAATCATTATTTATCCTGGTGTGGGTATGTTCAGTTTTGCAAAAAATAAGCAAACTACACGTGTAGCCAATGAATTCTATATAAATGCGATTAATGTAATGCGTGGTGCGGAAGCTATATCGGCATATACATCATTGCCAAGGCAAGAAGCTTTTGATATAGAATATTGGTTGTTGGAAGAAGCCAAGCTACAACGAATGCCCAAAGAAAAACCATTATCCAGGCGAGTAGCCTTTATTACAGGCGCAGGTGGTGGCATAGGGAAGGCCATTGCGGATAAATTGGCAGAGGAAGGCGCCAATGTAGTATTAAGTGATATCGCGGAAGATAGATTACAGGAAGCCGTGGACACCTATGCACGTGATGTAGCCAGTTATGCGGTATGTGATGTCACAAAAAACGAATCGATTACCGAAGCTTATAAAAAAGCATGTTTAGAATTCGGTGGTATTGATATTATAGTACATAGTGCCGGTTTGGCAATTTCAAAACCGTTGACAGAAACTACCGATGCAGATTGGGATATTTTACAAAATGTATTGGTTAAAGGACAATTTGAATTAGCCAAACAAGGAGTCACAATTTTACGCAAACAAGGTTTGGGAGGTGACATTATAAATATTGCCAGTAAAAACGGACTGGTATCCGGTCCAAATAACGTAGGTTACGGAACAGCAAAGGCAGCCCAGCAACATATGTCGCGCTTATTAGCGGCAGAATTGGCAGCAGATAAGATCAGGGTAAATGTAGTCAACCCAGACGGCGTCATCGTGGGCAGTAAAATTTGGGAAGGAGACTGGGCGGAAGGCCGTGCAAAGGCCTATGGTATCTCCGTAGAGGAACTACCGGCACATTATGCAAAAAGAAATTTATTGAACGAAATCATATATCCTGCGGATATTGCCAATGGTGTTTTTGCACTGGTAGGCATTTTGGATAAGTCCACAGGAAACATCATTAATGTAGATGGCGGTATGGCCAATGCATTTGTACGATAGTAAATTGAGTGAGTGAGTGCAGACCTGTTGGTGTAGTAAGCCAACAGGTCTATTTTAAATCAACTTTGTATGCAACTAAATAAAGACCAAATTCTAACGGAAAACAAAAAGGTAGAACAGCACCATACCGATCAATTTAATTTTTTGTCCGGACAATTGGATAAACAAGATAAGGATGTACATACAATCCTTAGAAAGTTGGCCAATTTTCAGGTAGCTATTCCAAGTTGGGCATTGGGTGCCGGTGGAACCCGTTTTGGTAGGTTCGGTTTTTTTGGGGAGCCCGCTTCATTGGAACAAAAAATTGAAGATGTAGGTGTTCTACATGCCCTTACCAAAACTGCAGGGGCAATTTCCCTTCACATTCCTTGGGATATTCCTCAAGACTATAATGCCATTAAAGAATTGGCAAACGCCAATGATCTAGTTTTCGATGCCGTAAACTCCAATACCTTTCAAGATCAAAAAAATACAAAGGAAAGTTATAGGTTCGGATCGCTCTCCAATTTAAATGCATCGGTACGTGAACAGGCCGTTCAACATAATATAGATGTCATTAAAATAGGTGAAAAACTAGGATCAAAAAGCTTAACGGTCTGGTTGGCAGATGGCGCCAATTTTGCTGGTCAACGCAATTTTCAATCGGCCTTAACACATACTGAAAACAGTTTAAAAAGTATATATTCGGCATTACCAGAGGATTGGAAAATATTTATTGAATACAAGCCTTACGAGCCTAATTTTTATAGTACCGTAATACAAGATTGGGGCACCTCTTTTATGCTGGCAAATGCGTGCGGTGAAAAGGCATATACGTTGGTAGATTTAGGCCATCACCTACCCAATACAAATATTGAACAAATAGTGTCAACCTTAATGCTAAAAGGAAAACTAGGCGGTTTTCATTTTAACGACAGTAAATATGGGGATGACGATAGTACGGTAGGTAGTGTAAAACCTTATGCCTTGTTCTTAATTTTTAATGAATTGGTATATGGTATGGAAAATAATCCTCAGAATCCTGATTTAGCTTGGATGATTGATGCCAGCCATAATATTAAAGACCCACTTGAAGACTTATTACAATCGTTAGAAGCTATTCAAGAAGCATATGCAAAAGCACTTTTGGTAGACCAAGAAGAATTACAGGCGGCACAATCAAGAAATGATGTAACGCTTTGTCAAGAAATATTACAAAATGCCTATAGAACAGATGTGCGCCCATTAGTGGCCCAGGCAAGAGCTTTAAGTGGTGGTGCCATAGACCCATTAAAATCGTATCGTTCTTTAAGAATTAGAGAAGGTTTGATAAAAGAAAGAGGTATGAATTCTGTAGCTACAGGCTTATAGTTCATGAAAAAAGTAACCGCCATATTCGATATAGGTAAAACCAATAAGAAGTTCTTTCTTTTTGATGCCGATTATCAAGAAGTGTATAGGGAATATACCACTTTTGATACTATTGTTGATGAAGACGGTCACCCTACAGAAGATCTAAAATCGCTTCAAAATTGGTTAAAAAATGTGTTTGACAGGATATTAAAATCGGAAAAATACAATATAACGGCCATTAACTTCTCTACCTATGGGGCCAGTTTGGTTCATTTGGATGAACAGGGAGAAGTTGTGACTCCCTTATATAATTACACCAAGCCTTTAGATAAGAAAGTGATAGATTCCTTTTTTGAAAAATATGGCCCTGCAGATAAAATAGCAGTTACAACAGGTTCGTCTAATGATGGTATGCTTAATTCTGGCATGCAGCTATATTGGTTAAAACACAACAAACCTGCTGTTTTTAAAAAGATTAAATACTCCTTACACTTACCACAATACATTAGCTATATTTTTACGGGTATCCCCATTAGTGAATACACCAGTATCGGTTGCCATACATCGTTGTGGGATTTTTCCAAGAAAGATTATCACGATTGGGTATATGCGGAAGAATTTCACAAAATCTTACCTCCTATCGTTTCAACAGAAACGAGTATCAATCTTAATTACAACGGTAAACGAATAAAAATTGGTGTAGGCATTCACGACAGTTCTGCAGCACTATTACCGTATGTAAGAAGCATTAGAAAGAAATTTATTTTAGTATCTACAGGTACATGGAGTATTGCTTTAAATCCGTTTTCAGAAAAATTATTGACTAAGGAAGACATTGATAAAAACTGTATTAATTATATGCGGATCAATGGCAAACCTGTAAAATCTGCACGCTTGTTTTTAGGAAATGAGTATACGTTACAAGTAAAAGAAATGGCTGAATTTTTTGGTGTTAGCGAAGATTACCACAAGTCGGTCAAATTTAATAACGATACCTATTTCGAAATTGTAAAGGATATGGACCCCATCTTTAAATGGAAAGGGTTCACAACCAGACAAATGCCAAAAAAAACCAATATACCCTATGATAATTTTGAACATGCCTATCATCACTTAATGACAGAATTGGTCTTGCTACAAGTTGAAAGTATTAAGATTGCAGCAGGTGACGAACCCATAGAAAAACTTTATATTGACGGCGGTTTTAGTGATAATGATGTTTACATTAAATTGCTATCCCATTATTTAAGAAACATGGAACTACGCACTACAGATTCATCGTTGGGCTCTGCATTGGGCGCAGCGATCGCTATTTCTGATAGTAAGTTGAATTCCAAGTTCTTGAAGAAAAATTACAGTTTAAAAAAACATGTACCGTTCATTATAAAATAAGAAAGAGTTATGGCGAATAGTTTCAATTCGGATTATCCATCAGTAGATGATTTAAGAATAAAAGCGAAAAGTAGAATACCAAAATTTGCTTTTGAATATTTAGATGGAGGTTGTAATGAAGATGTTAGCCTTGCCAGAAACACCTCAGAAATACGTAAAGTACAATTACAACCACGCTATTTAAGAAATCAAGGTGCCAGCTCCACAAAGACAAAGGTGTTGGGTATGGAGTTCGATGCGCCTTTTGGCATAGCTCCCGTAGGTTTGCAAGGCTTAATGTGGCCAAATACACCTGCAATTCTAGCAAAATCGGCCTACAACCATAATATCCCATTCATACTTAGTACGGTTACTACGATGGATATTGAAAAAGCAAGTGAGCTTACGGAAGGTAATGCTTGGTTTCAATTGTACAACCCGGTTGATGACGCAATTAGAGATAGCATCATTGACAGGGCTGAAGCAGCTGGTTGCCCTGTATTGGTATTACTTTGCGATGTACCCACTTTTGGTTATCGTCCTCGAGATTTTAGAAACGGCTTGGCACTACCCCCAAAAATGACCGTTTCGAATATTCTTCAAATTTTAGGAAAACCAAATTGGGCATACAACACCTTAAAATATGGCCAACCCACTTTTGAAACCTTAAAACCTTATACCCCTGAAGGTCTAAATCTAAAACAACTAGGTGCTTTTATGGACAAGACTTTTTCCGGCAGATTGAACGAAGAAAAAATAAAACCGATACGTGATAGATGGAAAGGCAAATTAGTTCTGAAAGGCGTAGCCTCTGAACAAGACACACAAGATGCTATTCGTATGGGATTTGACGGAATTATCGTTTCAAACCATGGTGGCAGACAGTTAGATGCTGCGCAATCTACCATTAATTCATTACAGGAAATCACAGCTAAATATAGTGACCAAATAGAAATAATGATGGACAGCGGATTACGCTCCGGTCCGGACATCGCACGTGCCATGGCATGTGGCGCAAAATTCACTTTTATGGGCCGCTCTTTTGTTTATGGAACCGGAGCCTTAGGAAATAAAGGGGGAGACCACACGATTAGCATGCTAAAAACACAGTTTAAACAGGTAATGGACCAATTATGCTGTGAACGCGTAGAAGATTTACCAAAACATTTAATAACCACTTAAAACCAACCACCACCATGAGCCAAAATCACCAAGAAGAAGAAGAAGTAATTGAAAAATTGGCCGGTGGCGAATTTGAAAGAGAACCCGTACCCCAATCCAACCTTAAAAGCTGGAAAAGTTTTTTGGGCATGTATGCAGGAGAGCATGCTGCTGGAACCGAGTTTGTTATAGGTCCGTTGTTCCTTACCACCGGGGTAAGTGCTTTTGACTTAATAATCGGTCTACTTTTAGGAAACCTCATGGCGGTAATCAGCTGGCGATTTTTGACTTCCGAAATAGCCGTTAAAAGAAGGTTGACCTTATATTATCAATTGGAAAAAATCTGTGGAAAAAAATTAGTTGTTGGGTATAACCTTGCCAACGGAATCTTATTCTGTTTTTTGGCCGGGGCCATGATTACCGTTTCTGCCACTGCAGTAGGTATTCCTTTTGATATGGAAATGCCAAAGCTAACGGATACTATGCCTAATGGTGCTACGTGGGTTATTATTGTAATTGGCATTGGCGCTATAATTTCATTAATAGCCTCTAAAGGTTATGATACGGTTTCTAAAGCTGCAAATTGGATGTCTCCCGTAATTGTTTTGGCTTTCGTAGCCTGTGGAGTAATTGCATTACAACAATTGGGAGTAGGAAGTTTTAAAGATTTTTGGAATATTTGGGGAGAAGGTGGAGAACCCTTCCCTGGGCAGATTAAATACACCTTTTGGCATGTTTTCTTTTGGTCTTGGTTTGCTAATGCTGCAATGCATATAGGTATGTCCGATCTTTCTGTTTTTCGTTTTGCAAAAAAAGCGAGTTCTGGGTGGACAACAGCTGCAGGTATGTATGTAGGTCATTATATGGCATGGATTGCTGCTGCATTATTATATGCGGTCTATGTTCAATCTCCAGAGGCACAAGCCCTATTGGCACAAGGTCAAGCGCCCAATGTAGC
Source organism: Maribacter confluentis (assembly GCF_030505015.1). NCBI lineage: Bacteria > Pseudomonadati > Bacteroidota > Flavobacteriia > Flavobacteriales > Flavobacteriaceae > Maribacter > Maribacter confluentis. The sequence goes on along the minus strand of NZ_JAUKUC010000001.1, from coordinate 2,663,542 downwards.
GCCAGGCCCTTTGGCCTATAATGCTATTGGTGTTTTCGGAATTATTGCCGTTGTGTTGGCAGGATGGACAACCGCGAACCCGACCATTTATAGAGCCGGACTCGCATTTCAAGCGATCATGCCAAAAGCATCTACGTTCTGGGTAACCATTTTAGCTGGTTCTATTGCGACTATTGCAGGGCTATTCCCTGCATTTGCAATGAAATTATTAGATTTTGTTGCACTCTACGGATTTATATTGGCCCCTGTTGGTGCTGTTATCGTATTTGAACATTTTTTCCATAAGCAAGCGGGTATCGCTCAGAACTATGCAGAACTGGCAAATATGAAATTCAATAAATCGGTTTTATTAGCTTGGGGTATCAGTTTCGGACTATTCTATTTTATATCGGTTCAGTTCGATGTTTTTCTATCTTTTGTTACTCTACCTGCATGGTTGTTATGCGGTGTTTTATTCTTGATCCTCAGTAAATATTCTCAGAAGAAGATGGCTTAAATTAAGAATTTTTCTTAGCTAAAAAGTGAATGGTAGCTCGTGCGTTATCATTCACTTTTTCGTTTACAAGAATTAAGAATTTGAGTTATTTTGATGATTTTAATTAACAGATGATCAAATATTTAAAATAATAAATGTATTATTGTTACAAATTGAGACAATAGAAAACCAATTCAAATGAAAAATTTTCAAATTTTAATATTCACTCTGATTCTATCTAGCAGTTATTCTTCAGCACAAGAGACCAACTCCTTTCCTGTTCAAGTAAAAATTGAAAACGGAATTATCGAAGGTAATTATGACACCCACAATGGTATTCAACGCTATTTCGGAATTCCATTTGCAAAACCACCTGTAGGTGAACTGAGGTGGAAAGCCCCGCAACCTTTAGATAATTGGAGCGGAGTTAAAGAGACTAAAGCCTTCGGTCCTCGCCCAATGCAAACTATGGTTTTTGGAGATATGAAATCTAGATCCAATGGAGTTAGTGAAGATTGTCTATATCTAAATGTATGGACACCTGCTGGTCGCAATACCAAAGATTTACCTGTGTTGGTATACTTCTTTGGTGGAGGCAATGTAGCAGGTGATGCATCTGAACCTCGCTATGATGGTGAAAGTATGGCAAAAGAGGGTATTGTAGTCGTAACCACAAACTATAGACTAAATATATTCGGCTTTTTAGCTCATCCGGAGTTAAGTGCCGAAGCCTCTTATAAAGCTTCTGGCAATTATGGTCTATTAGATCAAAATGCGGCACTAAAATGGGTAAATAAAAATATAAATGCTTTTGGTGGTGATCCAAGTAAAGTAACTATTGCAGGTGAATCTGCTGGATCAATTGGTGCTAGTCAGCAAATGGCTTCTCCACTTTCTAAAAACTTAATTGCAGGTGCAATTGGTGAAAGCGGCGCAGGAATCAACCCTACAATGGCACCAGTTAGCCTAAAAGATGCTGAAAATATTGGAATGGAGTTTGCTAAAAATGCGGGGTACCCTTCTCTTGCTGAATTACGAAAATTGAGTACTAGAGAAGTATATGAATTATACAATGAGTCAAAAAGATTTGGCTTTCCTGCCGTTTTAGATGGATATTTTTTACCAAAAACATTACCCGAAATTTTTGAAAGTAAAGAACAAGCTATGGTTCCTTTATTATTAGGTTGGAACTCAGCCGAAATTCCAGGAATGGCATTTACACAAGGTCCTTACACAGAAGAGAATTATGTAAGCAAAGTAAAAGTCGCTTACCCAAAAAAATATAAGCAAGTACTGGAGTTATACCCTCATGGTTCGGAAAAAGAAATAGAATTATCAGCAACTGCATTAGCTTCTGATAGGTTTATATCGTACAGTACGTGGAAATGGTTTGATCTTCATAGAAAGAACAGTAATCAGCCAGTATATCGTTATCTATACAGTAAACTAAGGCCGCCCTTAGTTGATAAAACATTAGCTTCTGGCTTGGCCGGTGGAACAGTGGAAAAAGAAGCTGACACTCCCCCCGCACCAAAAGCTGTTGGTGCCCCACATGCCTGTGAAATTGAATATTGTATGGGCAACTTGCATTTGGTGAATGATTATGCCTGGACGGCAGATGACTTTAAAGTTTCTAAAGAAATGATGGCCTATTTTGCCAATTTCATTAAAACCGGAAATCCTAATGGTGAAGGATTACCAAACTGGGAAGCGGCAAAATCAAATGACAAGAACCCTCCTGTTATGGTAATTGATACAGAAAGTAAATTGACAGAAGCCAAAAACGATTCCCGTTATGAATTTTTGGACAATACCTATAAAAACAAATAAAAAAAACTTTTTAGAATTTTAATCATTGGTTTTGGGAATTGTAAACCATAATAATCCCAAAACCAATTTTTTTTGAGTTACATTTTGTTTTAAAAGTAACCATCAAAACCCGTAAATTGGCTTTATGAAAAAACTGATTCAAATTATTGGTGCGTGGTATGGCGCAAAGAAAATAGGTGGTGGAAAATGCGGGTGCATAGGAACCGTTTTTGTATTTCTAATTTTATACTGGATATTCGGTTATGTATTAGAAGCTTTTTAAGATTAGTTGTTGGTTGATGGTTTTTTACAGGGTGCTTAGCGCGTTGCAATAGAGCTTTCTCTCTTTTCTATTCTCTAACTTCTATTTTCCCTTCTTGATTATTCAGCTTCTTTTGGTCAAAAACTTTGGCGCTGGTTTTCATGTCCGCATACCTGGGGTCTTGCACAAAATCTTGTTTTTGAAGTTTAATGACCTCAATACTTAAAAACCCGAATTCACTTACCACCTTTCCATAAAAACGGTATACACCCCTTCCCCTAAACATATATCTAGCGGCCTCTGGCGGAAACAGGACCGTATCAAAAACCTGACCCTGCTGGTCTAATAGTGTAGCAAAGAACATTGCCTTACCCGTATGCGTCCGCGTGCGTTTTACCGTAATCAAATATCCATAAATATCAATATTTTTATTTAGATATAATTCCAGGTCCTTACTACCGGTGGTATGAAGAGGTGGAGTTGCCAAAAGTTCAAACGGGCTACACAAACTAAACCCCAACAACTCCAATTGCGTAAAAGCTACTTCTAAATTAGTACTATACAATGATGGAATTTCAAAATGTTGGTGCCGTGGCGTAAACAATTTTGGATGGTCTATTTTCTTGGTTTTATTCAAGAATAAATGTGCTTTCCAAAGGAGTTCATGTTTATTGGTTTCGGTAAACCTAAAGGCATCAATCCGTATTAAAATACTTATTTGTTCAATGGAAATAATCAACCTATCCAAAAAATCTTCTAACGACATAAAATAACCATTTAGAGTACGCTCCTTTAGAATACGTTCCATTACCCGCTGCTCCAATTCCCGTAAATAACCCAAGCCTAAATACAGGTGCTTACCATAAATCTTGTTATCCGCATTGCTATTATTGATACAAGGTGGATGAATGGTAGCGCCCAACATACGGGCTTCATGTACATAGAATTCGGGTTTGTAAAATCCACCACCATTATTGAGCACCGCTACCATGTATTCTAACGGGTAATAGGCACGCAAAAATAAACTCTGATAACTTTCTACCGCGTACGATGCCGAATGCCCCTTGGCAAAAGCATAACCGGCAAAACTTGCCACTTGGTCCCACACTTCATTAATGAGCTTTTCGTCATAGCCTTTTTTACGGCAGTTGTCCATAAACTTGTCCTGTACCTTTTGGAACTCCTCTCGTGATCGGAACTTACCACTCATTCCCCGCCGTAAAACATCGGCTTCGCCCAAATCTAAATCTGCAAAATGATGGGCTACTTTTATCACATCTTCTTGGTATACCATAACCCCATAAGTTTCTGGCATAATTTCTAACATTACTGGGTGCGCTAACTCCTCTGCCCTGCCCTTGTTACGATGCCGTAGAATATATTCTCGCATCATTCCGCTTTTAGAAACACCCGGGCGAATAATAGAACTTGCCGCCACCAGACCCAAGTAAGTGTCTACTTCTAGCTTCTTCAATAACATACGCATAGCGGGAGATTCCACGTAAAAACAGCCCATGCATTGCGCCATTTTAACCATGTTATTGATTTTAGGGTCTTTTTTAAACGCCTTTATATCATGAATATCGAATTTGGCGAATTCTTTAGGGCGGTCGCGCTCCAAAATATCCAGGGTCTCTTTTATTTTTGAGAGTCCTCGTTGTGCGAGAATATCGAATTTATAGAGTCCGACATCTTCTGCAATCACCATATCAAATTGTGTGGTGGGGAAGCCTTTTGGAGGCATATTGGTAGCCGAGAACCAATGAATGGGTTTCTCGGTAATTAAAATTCCGCCCGCATGTATGCTCAAGTAATTGGGCATACCGTGTAGCAACTGCGTGTATTTAAGCACTAAAGCCGAAATATTATCTAGACGACCCGCTTGAATAGCACCATCGCAAAGCAAATCGATTTCATCTTTAGGTAGACCGAACACTTTGCCCAGTTCACGTATAACACCGCGGGACTGAAAAGTAACATAGGTACCCAACAATGCTACATTTTTGAATCGATTAAAAATATACTCGGTCATTACGGGCCTATCTCTATGTGAAAAATCAATATCAAAATCTGGTGGATTCACCCGATATAGATTAATAAATCGTTCAAAATAGAGGTCGAGCTCCATAGGATCTACATCGGTAATAAAAAGAAGGTAGGCTACAATACTGTTGGCACCACTTCCTCTTCCCACATAAAAGAATTTTTGTTTTCTGGCGTAAGAAATAATATCCCAATTGATAAGAAAGTAGGATACAAAGCCCATTTTTTTAATTAAGTAAAGTTCCTTTTCCAAACGGTTTAGTACAGCTTTGTCAACCTCAGGATACCTGTAGGGCAGGCCTTCTTGACATAATTTTTCAAGAAAGACCTCATCCTCTTTTTTGCTGCCCAAGTATGTACTTAAATTTTGTGGCTTTCTACCGGCGGAAAAATCAAAATGAATCGAACAGGCATTCATTAACTTTTGTGTATTCTCCAAAATAAAATTGTGTTCAGAAAAGTGTGCCGCCAAATTGGGAATTGCGTACATCTTTTCATCTTCATCCGCCTGTTCGGTTACAGATAATTTACTGAGTAAGGTATTTTTAGCAATGGCTCTCAAGAGACGGTGCGCATTAAAATCGCGCTTGTTCCTAAAGGTTACGGGCTGTAGTAGAATAATCTTTTCCCGTTGTTGCAATAATTTAGAAAATCGTAATCGTTTCAACTCATTTACCGAAACCCCTATAAACTCATGTTCATCAAAGCTTTTCTTTTCGTTCTGAAGGACTTTCTCAAACGGATAAATAACATACACATGTTCAAACTTCGGAGCTATTTCCGGAATTTTCTTTTCTTGATGAATGTGTTCCGATAAAAAGTCGTTGAGCTCCAGAAATCCCTCATTATTTTTAGCTATACCAACAAAACAAGGCTCTACTCCGTTTCTAAAATCAATTCCTAAAATAGGCCGTATATCATACTCCGGGGCCTTACGTACAAAATTTAAACAAGCTGATGTATTGTTGATATCCGTTAATGCCAATTGTGTAACCCCATGCTCCTTTGCCAATTGCAAAAGCTCCAGTTCCGAAAAAGTCCCGTAGCGTAGGCTATAATATGTATGGCAGTTTAGATACAAAATTCGTTATTCGTTTTTCGTTTTTCGTTTTTTGCGCTGAGCTCAAGAGCGCCCTTAACTATTTCTCTTCTCTATTTTCCCTTTTCCCTTTTCTATTTTCTATATTCTATATTCTATATTCTCTTTTCCAACATCTAATTTCTCCCATTAAATTTCACTTCGGCTACGCTCAGTGAACTGGCCTCGACTACGATTGACCGGACAAATAACTCCAACAACAGACAACTGACGACCGTCAACCAATAACTAAAACTTCCGGTGCGCCAAAACCACTGGTGGCAGGCCATTAAAAGGATTATGCATTCTCCCAATCGTCTTAGCTCCCATGCCCGATGCTCGTAGCACACTCTTATCTCCATAGCGTTTTCGAATTTCATCCATAGCGTTGTAAAGGCTTAAAATTTCTTCTGTATCATCGAACAGGTTGATTTGGTAATTACCCGTAACCAAATGACTAAAACGTATACCTATCAGCCTTACCAATAACCTACGGTTATATAAATTCTTGAACAGATCTAAAATCTTGGGAATCAAAATATGGTCTGCACTGGTATAGGGAATGCGCAGTTGTTTCGAATAGGTGTTAAAATCTGAATACCTAATTTTAACCGAAATACAGGCCGTCAACTTTTCGCCTCGTCGTAATTGGTAGGCTAGATTTTCGGTCATGGCGATGAGGATTCCCCTTAATCTATTGACATCGATCGTATCTTTGTCAAACGTACGTTCGGTTGAGATAGATTTACGCTCGCAGAACGGGATTACGGGCGTATTATCAATACCGTTGGCTCTTTTCCAAATGACTCCGCCATTGGCTCCCAATACACGCTGCATGACTTCCATAGGCATTTCCTGCACTGTTCGCACTTGTCGTAACCCCAAATTTCGCAAGGTCTGATAGGTTTTATCACCTACCATGGGAATTTTCTTTATAGAAAGTGGCGCTAAAAAAGGTTTCTCCAACCCTTCATCAATTTTGAGCTGATTATTGGGTTTAGCTTCATTTGTTGCTACTTTAGAAACAACCTTGTTTGCCGATAGACCAAAGGAAATAGGAAGCCCTGTTTCCCTGATGATTTTCTTACGCATTTCTGAAGCATACTGGTAGCAACCAAAAAAACGGTCCATACCGGAGAGGTCTGCATAAAACTCATCGATACTCGATTTTTCGAATACGGGCACGTACTCTTTAATTATTTCCGTCACTACATCTGAGTGCTTGCTATACTCGCCCGCGTTACCACGAATCACAAAAGCTTCCGGACAAAGTTCTCGTGCCATTTTCATGGGCATACCAGAATGCACCCCATAACCACGGGTTTCATAACTACATGCCGCAACCACACCACGGTCTCCCGTACCACCTACCAGCAAAGGTTTGTTCTGTAACTCACGGTTATTGAGTCGCTCTACAGACACATAAAATGTATCTAAATCTATGTGAAGTATGGTCTTGCTCATAACTATCCCTCTAAAAAAATCGGGATAGCTAAATTATGGATTATTTCCAATTATTAGGATTATTTCCAATATTTAACATCTTAATATTTTACATTCATTATAAAATAATAAAGCTAAAAAATCCTGTTTTTGTAATATAAATGACTTGGTTTTGAACAAACTAATTTGATTTTAATTACCCCTATAATATGAAGGACCAAAAACTCCATTTTCAGCTACGACCAAAGGAACTAGAGCTGACCCATATCTAAAAAAGGTATTTAACCATAATACCCTCCCTGTATTTGCATCCATACTTAATAAACCCACATTTTCATCAGTACCCCCTTCTCCTGCTAAATTATGTCCACGGAAAAATAAACGTCCATTAGCGAACACAGGACTATGGTCGATTACGACATCATTATTGTACCACAATTGTTCTCCTGTCGCTAAGTTTAATGCAAAAAGCCTAGCACTTGTAGTGAAAGCAAAACTTGATCCATTGTCATAATTACTAAAAACAACATTCTGTACAATTAAAGGACTCCACAACGTATCTGTACCAGTATCTATCTGCCAAATAACACTATTTGAAGCAAGGTCTATACAATATAACACTGATGAAATAAGTTCTCCAGTAGGAATGGCATTTACAACCAACTTCCCATTTGAAACAGCGGGAGTGCCCACCCCATTTGCTTCAAACGTCCAAATAACATCTAAAGTTTCTGCATCTAACGCATAAAGATTTTTAGCGGGCAGGTATAATACATTGTCTTTAAAATATGGTGTACCTGTCACTTCATAAGGTAATTCTATTTTACGCAAAAGAGTACCTGTTTCTTTATCGAGCACATGCATATATGCAGGTAAATCAATTACAAATCCTTCTTCTGAAAAAACAAAAACTTTATCACCATATACAAGAGGTATGGCATTTTCATTTAAAACATAATCTAACTCACCATCGGGATCAGTTGTATAATACCATTTTAATAATCCGTCATTTTGATTGACCGCAACCACTACACCTGAACCACCAGAAGCATAACACACCCCATCAATACATATAGGGGGTGTAACACCATTGCTACTAAAGTCATATTCAAGCATGGGCGTATCCCAGAGAAATCTTTTATTGGTTACGCTAAGTGCATTTATCGAATTATCATCGGTCGTGACATAAATAGTATCATCCTTATAATCTGCTACAAGTTCTAGATCTGTGTAATCAGGAAAAGAATATATAGAAGTCCATTCACCCGTTTCAGCGTCAACAGTATAAACTGTCTCATCTTTTGATGTTATTAGAAATGAATTCAAAGATGGGTCGCCAGAAACAATTTGCCGCCCCTCTTCTGGATTAATTACCTCGCCCTTTTCATCAAGCTCTACAGCGTCATCTTTTGTGCATCCTCCAAAAAAGATGGTAATAATAAACAAAAGAAAAATACTGCCATAATTCATATATTTTTTCATCACTATAGTTTTATTGTACTTTAAAATCGAATACCTCTGATCTAGAAGAATTACCCGCTAGATCTTTTGTAATTACACGCCAATAATATGTTTGTCCTGAGCTAGTATTTGTAGTTGTACTTCTTTGAGTTGTATTGGCAATACTTACGGTAGGGTTATTAGATGTACCAAAAAATATTTCAAAATCATTAAGGTCATTATCGACATCAGTAGCATCCCATTCTAACGTAATGGTACCCGAAACACTTATTGTTTGGCCTCTTGTAGGACTCACCGCAACAGCAGGAAATGGAGCATAATTTTCTACCCCTGTACCCGCATTATAAAATTGCCATTTAGCGCTACTTGGAGATTGATTAGAACCAGCAGCCTTAGAAACTACATACCACTCATAAGGGGTATTTTTCGTAAGACTGATGGCCTTCTCATTGGTACTCGCGTTAACGGTGTTTATGTTGTTTGTAATAAGATTACGAACAGTAACCTCATAAGTATCTACATTAGTACCTTCTTCCCACATAAAGGTTATTGTACTTTCAGCATCGTTTAATGATACACCTTCGGTACACTCAGAATTGTTGTCGGGAAAAATCAAAGTAACGCCCCCAAGACCACCCTTTTCATTTGGGTTTTCATCATCAGGATTATCGTTTCCACCAGAGCAAGCCGTATTTGTAACTAGGCAAATTATTACCATGATTATTTTTAGTACGTTTCTCATTGCTTAATAATTTTGAATGTTTCTATTTTTTGCTGATCACTTATAGATAGTACATAAATGCCATTTTGAAGTATCTCTGCATCTAGCGTAACCATTGTAGTACCAGGCTCTACTTTTTTTAGCAATATAGTTCGACCATCTAAAGTATTTAGTTGCATGGTCATTACCGTTTTAGATGGCTCTCGTAGCTGTACCGTAATCATACCTGTACTCACTGGATTAGGATAAATATTATTTTTTATGGACAAATCAATAACTTCTTCAAATACCCCTTGGCAATCTTTATCCGTTTTGATTGTGACATAATTTTCTTCACTTTTTAAGTATACCGTTATTTCAGGTTCAGAAGTTTTAAAAACCTCATCATTTATTTTAATGGTATAAAAAGAGCCACCCGATAAATTAAAGGTTGCCGATTTAGTGGTAAGATTGGTTTTAGAGGAAACGGATAATCTATCTGGTTGATCAACGACAACATCAAAACAGTTTTCAAAACCTGTCTCGCCCTGTATCGTTATACAGATAGTATATATTCCCCCAACTAAATTGCTAAATGAAGTTGTAGTAGTAAAATTTATTGATGAATTTGCGCCATTACCACTTATTGTAGCTATATAGCTATTATCCATATTGGCATTAATGGTAATACTACCATTATTACTATCTATACAAGATTCTCCTTTAGACAAAATTCTAAAATTATCTGTAGGCAAAGAAAAAATTGCACAGCCAGATGTATTTACAGCAGTATTCGGTGGTGTATTCGGGCACTGGTCCTCATTATTCAAAACCCCGTCACTATCTTCATCATTAGAATTTGAAGAAACATCTTCCCCTAAGGTTACTGTAAATATTTTTGTACTACCATCTTCCGCTACCACCATATAATCAATAGAATTTGTAAAATCGTTTGTATTAACACCGCTTTGTTGTAGTACTTCACCAATGTAAACTTGGGATTTTTGAGAATGAGCAAATGTTGCTATAAGACTCTGAGAATTAATATTAGTAGGTATCGATATATTAATATTTTCACCGCTTATTATCCCTACAGATGCAGGATTGGTTACATTAAACCTAAAATCGGTTATTTCTTTTTCACTACTCGCGGTTTCGCGCTCACCTACTGTATACCAAACTCCCCATATACCATTAGGTATCAATACGTTTGGCGAACCCTGGGGTGTCAACTTATCTGCAGCTAAACTAATTATAGCAATATCCTCATCTGAATCATTATAGGTATCAAACAAAAGTTTGTCATCATTTTTTGAATAGTTAGGATATCCTATTTTATTATTCTGATATACTGTTTTAACTTCTCCAGTTTCGATATTTGCGGTTATGACCTCGTAGGTATCATTATTCTGATTCAATAAATCAAAAGCCAATATATTTCCCGATGTTTTTGCAAAAGAAGGGTTGCCTATGCTTATGCCTTCTGGTAAGTTGGTGAATATTTTCTGAATATTTCCATCCCCAAAAGTATTTGTCTGATTGTTCCATGCCCTGAGTGAACCAACGTCCCAATATTCTATTGAGGATCCATTTGCGTTATTCAATTTATTTAAGGCATCATAAATTAAATATTGACCAGAGTAATCCCACTCTAATGCATCGGCATACAAAATTTCTCCAGTAGTAACACCATCTGCAGTTGTTGGATTGTATAGTTCAAAAATCTTAGCTTCTGAAGTAATGATATCAGAAACAAAAATGACACCATCTATATCATTTCGTACCGCCGCAAGTCTAGTCCCATCTTTAGACAAAGAAACAGATGCCCATATTTCTTCATCTGAAATTACAAATTCTTCTATATTGTTCTGATCTAAGGATACTGCGTTTATAGTATTATCTTCAGTAACATAAATAGCGAAACTTCCATTATCTGCAACACTAGGCTTCTTTGATATTTTGGTAGTGGTCAACGGCACATAGTTTTCGCCATTGGTATCTGAAATATAAAGTGTGTTCGGGTCTTCCTCTCTAATATCAACACTTAATATAAATTCTGAACCAGTCACCTTCGGAATTTCATTTTCAGTATCGGTTGCAGTACCATCTTCAATACCTACGTCATTAAAAGCATTTATTGCTGCTTGCATTTCTGGAGAATCGGCACCATATAAATCAATGGCTGATTCAATTACCCCTAATCTAAGATCTATAAATTGAGAGTTTGCCGTGAGATAAGTTGTCAGCGTTCTGTAATATACTTGTTCTGCCTTATCTTTTCCAATTTCAGTGGCATATAAATAATATGCCTTATTTACGATACCACTATTTATATGTACCCCACCATTATCTTGACTACCCGTATAATACTCGGTCATATCTTTAGGTTGCCACCCCCTATCACCAAGTTGACTGCCTCCATTATTAGGGTTCGACATATCGCGCAAAGCGCCAGATGAAAAATATTGGGTACTCACCACATCTTCTCCTAACTGCCAGTCTTCACGGTCAATCATTGTACCGAAAATATCGGCAAAAGATTCGTTTATGGCGCCCGACTGATATTCGTAAACTAAATTGGCTGTGTTCTGTATAACACCATGTGACATTTCATGACCGCCCACATCCAAACTACCGGCTAAAGGAGAAAATGCATCCCTTCCATTACCATAAAACATATAGGTGCCGTTCCAATAAGCATTGTCTAACCCCCCGCCATCATCATCAACTACATTTATTAAAGAGAAAATAGTACCACCTTGACCGTTTATAGAATTTCTATTAAAGGTGTTTCTAAAATAATCATACGCAATACCTGCATTGTAATGGGCCGAAATAGCAATTGGATTATTCCATGCATTGGTTGTATTGGTCACATGGTATATATTGGTATTCTCGTCAACAATTTCATTTCTTAAATCAAGTGTCATTATTCCACCAACCGGGTTATCGGGCATTTGCGACTGCCCTGGGCTATACATAGGTCTGGTTATGTCTATTAAATAATTTACTCCATCGTTATTGAAGGTATTTACTTCTCTAAATGCATCGTTGAGATCCAAACCAGTACCTGTAGTTGGCGGAAATATCGCTTTATTTTCATTAAGCTCGTATGTATTTAACTCATGTAGCAAAGTACAGGTATTATAATATTTATGAAGTATAGCTCCTGTTTGTGCATTAATAAAATACTCCCATCGGTCTTTTAAGTTTGGATGAACAGTGATATGATGAGTTAAAACTATTTCTTCATTGGAACGATAAAACACAAGCTCACTAATCGGATTAGGAACTGAAATCATCTCTTTTTTTGAAGTGATGGTCTTTCGTAGAGAGACCCCTAAATCTGACTCTATCTGAACAAGTGCAACGTCTTTATCTATTTTTGGTGTTACATTAGCCCCTAATGGTGTAGCTATTGGGCTGCCGTTCAACGCAAAATGATTCTTATTAGAATTCATATGCACAATAACCTCTGCGCCATATACCTTAACACCCTTATAAACCTGTTGCATTTTAAAGTGTGTTCGTCCTAGAACATCAGTCACTTCAGAAGTTAGTTGAAATTCATTAAGACCATCGTTAATTTTTAATAAAGGTGCAATTTCAGAAAGGTATGTTGCGGCAATCGATACCTCTGATGAACGAATCATACTATGCTTAGCATCTTCAGTTGGTTTGCTTTTTATGAATATTGATGACGCATTTTTATTTCTTCTAATAGAAGAGTGTTTAAATTTGAGTTCAGTTTTCACAGGATTAAATATAGAAGGCATTTGAAAATTTCTATTCCCTATGATTATTGGTACTTTTTTCAAATTTGACTTTAATGGTTGAAGATTAAAAGGTTTTGGTTGAATGGACTTTGAAGTCGTTCCTTTATCCTCATGCCTTTTCTCATTAAAAGAACCTTGGGCTATGACCCTGGCTGTAGAAAGAAAACTTAAAACTATAAATACGCGTAGTGTTCTTCTCATGTTCGATTAATTCAACAGGTTCATTAAGTTGTCATACAAATCTTTGTATAACGGATTTACACCATGTTCAAAACTTCCCCAAACGATTTTTGACGAGTCATCCAATTCCACTTCTTCAATAAAATAATAAACATTACCAGGATGATTGAAATCAATTTCGGCCAATTGCAACCCTTTTAATTGATTAAAAAACGCTTCAGATTTATTTTCAGGAATCGACTCCAATTCCACCGATTTTCCAGTCATTGAATTCATGTGGAACAATTGTCCATTTTCTAATAGAATATATGTATCTGTAGCACCGGTAATGCCGCCACCTTTACCAAAGATCAATTGTTTTTCAGGAAGGTTATCTAATGTAAAATGTTGTGGTTTACACGAAATAAGAGTGATAAAAAGAAATATAATCATGGTTTGTTTTAGCTTCATAGCAATCACTTAAAAATATTGTTTGGTTGGCGTATTATTTATAGTCACAAGTTAAACCCACTAATTATTATAGGAAATACCACCTTAACCGTATTTTTATCTAGTGGTTTTCAGGTATATTGATTTTGAAGTATTTATACTATTTGAAAGAAATGTATATTGGTAGTTTCAAGATTATCTTATGAGTACAAATTCGTTTCATTATAGCATTTTATTATTACTTTTTATACTACCACTTGTTGCGACTTCTCAATTTGGGAATACTTCAAAAATTGATAGTTTACGTAATGAGTTGATTCTAGTAAAAACAGACACATCCAAAGTCAACATACTATCTGAACTTTCGTTGGTTTTAAGTAAAATTGATTCTGTAGGAACTTTCCAAACAGCATTTGAAGCCTTATCGTTAAGCCAAAAAATAAAATACCAAAGAGGAGAGGCCGCCGCATTATTCTCTATTGGAGGTGCATATATGGACTATTTTGACCTTAAAAAAGCAGATGAATACCTAGATAAAGGTCTGTCTATTATTGAGCAAATTGTACAAAAAGATTCTTCCAGAACCAATCTGAAATTATGGTTACGTGGTCACTATTTTAAAGCTGTAAATTATAGTTACAAAGGAGATGTGCAAAAAGAGGTGGAAATGACCGATAAGGTTATTCCTATTGCACAAAAATTGAACGACATGGATTTTCTAACTAATGTGTATACAAATATTGGCATACTTAATATGAATTTAGGGCAAAACACAGATGCCTACAATAGTTTTGCAAAAAGCAATCAAATCAATAAAACATTAGCGTCACCAAAAAGGACCATTTTCACAGATCTTATGTTATCTCAACTACTATATTCAATGGATTCTATTCAGCAAATGAGTCCGTTTTTAAATGAAGCTAAAACTTTACTGGATGTTGATTCAAATGCATTAGATTGGCATCTTTACTACACTTTAGAAGGTCTTTACCATTCAGGTTTAGATAATTATGACCAAGCAATTTCTTCTCTAGACAAAGCCAAAGAGATTGTTATGAACCAGCAAATGCATCAAGAATTCTATACACTTTTGCAACGCTATGCCTTGGTAAGTGAGAAAAATAACGATTACCCTGCCGCGGTTACCTATATGACAGAATATATAAATATGGCAAAAGAAAAGAAAAAGCCAACGAGTATTTTTCAAGGCCTATATAAACGTTCACAGTACGAAGCTGCCCAAGAAAATTATAAAAATGCCTATACCGATTATGTTATGGCCATTGATATTTATGATAGCTTAGGCACTGCAGAAACACTTAAGAATATAAAAGAACTTGAACTAAAATATGATGCCGCTGAAAATGAAAAAAAGATTCTTGCACTGACCATTATAAATGAAAAGAAAAAATCACAAACATATCTGTTAATAGGTTTGGCTTCTGCCCTGGCATTTTTACTATTTGGTGGATACTATATCTATAATCAACGTCTTAGAAAAGCAAGAAAAAAAGAACATTTACATGAATCGGAAATGAACTTACTAAAACAAGAGCAGCAAAATAAAATCTTTTCGGCCATGATCGAAGGGCAAGAAAAAGAACGTAAAAGATTGGCAATCGATTTACATGACGGACTTGGAGGCAGACTTTCTGGAATAAGTTTAAACCTATCTAAATTAGATAAGGATGAACCTATAAAATATCCAAAGCAAGAATTGCAGAAGGTTATGAAAGATTTAAGCGATTCATTAACCGAACTACGGTCTATTGCCAGAAATATGATGCCAGAAACTTTAGTGAAATTTGGCCTAGAAGCTGCTTTAAAAGATTATTGTAGTAGCATGACAGGTAATGAAACCAAAGTATTATTACAGTTTTATGGCAATGAAATAGGAATTGATTTAAATCAACAGGTTACAATGTATAGGGTTATTCAAGAACTAATCAACAATGCTGTTAAGCATGCCAAGGCATCTGAAGTGTTGGTACAATATATGCGTGAAGGAAATAATGTAGATATTACAGTAGAGGACAATGGTATTGGCTTTATAAAAGAAATATCAGATGAAGCAACGACAGGTATGGGATTATTAAATTTAAGGACAAGAGTAGCCTATCTAAAGGGTAATTTAGACTTCAATTCAGAATTAAATGAAGGCACAACCGTTAACGTACATATCAATATAGATGCAGCCTAAAGCTATCAACGTACTAATTGTAGATGATCACCCAATGGTTATAGAAGGTTTAAAAACTCTCTTAGCAGGCGAAACTACTATTCATATTAAAAATTATTTTACCAACGGAAATGATACCCTCGCATTCTTAGAAAATGACACGTGCGATATTATATTGTTAGATGTAAACCTACCCGACATTAATGGCGTTGAAATGGTTGGTATGATTCTGAATAAAAGGGCAAATATTGGAATTTTAGGATTAAGCACCTATTCAGAACCGAGCATCATTAACCAAATGATTAAAAATGGAGTAAAAGGTTACCTTTTAAAAAATGCTACAAGCAATGAATTAGTTGAAGCTATTAACCAAGTACATCAAGGACGGTTTTATTTTGGTAGTGAAATTCAAAAAATACTTGCAGACTCTGTTGCCCAAGACACGAAAGCCGCTCCAAAATTAACGCGTAGAGAAAAACACGTTCTTGCTTTGATTTCAGAAGGTAAAACGACTAACACAATTGCCGAAGAATTATTTATAAGTCCATTAACCGTCGAGACTCATAGGCGTAATCTAATGCAAAAATTAAAAGTCTCTAATGCTGCATCTTTAATTAAAGTTGCCATTGAAAAAAAATTAATTTAGATATTTAAATAGGGCTACGGCCATAAATCAAGAGCACCTATTTCAACCCACACTTATTAATTAGTTTTCGTTGAAAGTTAAATTATGCAATTCCTATTCTTATAGCTATAATTCAAAAACTGGTAAATAATTCTGATAAATTTCATGTTAAAGTTAAATATTATCTTTGAAATAAGACTTTATATATGCGTCAAACCCATTTTTTATTTTTATATCTTTTAAGCCTGTTAACAGCAATTTCATATGGGCAAGACAATATAGATAATGCTACAGCTGTAATAAATCTTACCCAACCCAATTCCAATACAGTATGGAACATACCAAATAAAGTTGCTTTAGAATGGAACACAGTACATATTGATACGAGTAAAACAATTCGTTTTTTTCTGGTACGCAATGAAATGGTCGTACAAGAATTGGGAACCTTTAAAAATGATGGGTTTGAAGAAGGAATAGAATTGGCAAAGAATATTGGTTCAGGCAATAGATATCAAGTAGTAGCCATAGAACTCTTTCCTGATAATAAATTCAAAATTGCAAAAAAGGTTACACCGTTCTTCACCATTACCAATGCGGCATCTGATGAAAGAAAGAAAAAACAACAATTGGCAAACGCCAACCCTGTTCCCGTAAAGAAAGTAAAAAACAAAAAAAATAGCAGCAATACGGAAACCTTAGTGAATATTACCCCGGAACCTGCACCACAAATTAAAAAAGAACCGATTTTACGAGAAAGTTTTGAAGGTAGAAAAATTTCGTATACCAAAAAATTTGAATTCGATTCTGAAAATATTATTGTCAAAATTTGGGATCATGGTAGGCAAGACGGGGATATTGTATCCATTTATCTCAATGGTGTATCTGTTGTTTCAAAATATTATCTCACCTATTTTAAACAAGCGTTCAATATAAAACTGAACCCAGACAAACCTAACGATTTATTTCTCTATGCCCATAATTTAGGTAGTTCTCCACCTAATACGGTTTCATTAGAAATTTCAGACGGAAAAAAGGCTGAAAACATAATTCTAAACTCAGACCTACAAAGCTGTGAAGCGGTTTTGATCAGTGTAAAATAGTATAAATTCCTCTTATAGTCATTGCTACTTTTACTTAATATTAAAAGGTATTTTTAAGATTGCAAACACTTTTTAAACTTACCTCTATTTCTTTAATTTTTTAATATTTACTTTAACAATACCATAATTTAATGTTTATTATTTAATGAAATAGCAATATTTTGGCACTATTATTACATATTTTATTTTTTATATAAATAATTTTATTACATTTAATTAACATTTTTTAACAATCCGTGTACGTTAACGAATATTCAATAAATTAAAAACTTACAATATTACTGGTTCCATGTACTAAAAAGATTAATTAAGAACACCTCCTATTTAATTTATAATTATAGCTCAAAAATCAACTTTAATTAACTACCTAATTACACTTAACAAATGAAAAAAAAACACATTAAAAAATTAAGTCGGAAAACAAAGAGTTTACTGTTATCTGCCGTACTTGGCATTTTAGCAGTAGGCCCAATTTTGGGAAATTCAGATCATTCATCTAAATCAATAATAGTCGAAGATGTCCAAACAACCGTTACGGGTCAGATACTGGATGAAAACGGCATACCTCTAGCAGGTGCAAGTGTCGTTGTCAAAGGCACTACTATGGGATCTGTAGCGGATTTTGACGGGAATTACAGTATAAGTGCCCCATCTAACAGTACATTGGTATTCAGCTATGTAGGCTATGGTAAAAACGAAGTTGCGGTCAACGGCAGAACTACTATTAATGTAACTCTGGAACCGGACGCTTCTTTGTTGGATGAAGTGGTTTTGGTAGGATACGGTACCCAAAAGAAAGGTGAGGTAACCGGTGCTATTGAGACCGTAAGTGCCGAACAATTAAGTATTGTACAGGTATCCAGTAGTATAGATGCCATCAAAGGGCAAATAGCCGGTGTTGATGTACAGTCCACAGGTGGAAGACCCGGACAGAACCCAACGGTTAGGATTCGTGGTAGACGTTCGATAAGCGCATCTAACGATCCGTTGTATGTAGTTGACGGTATTCCTTTAATTGACGGACCAAATTCTATGGCGGATATCAATCCAGATGATATTGCCTCCATGCAAGTACTTAAAGATGCTGCAGCAACGGCCGTTTACGGTTCCAGGGGTGCAAATGGTGTTATATTGGTTTCTACCAACCGTGGTAAGGTTGGAAAAACCAAAATTACCTATAGCAGTAGATACGGTACAACCTCTGCCACAAGATTAGTGGATATGATGAACGGTGCGGAGTTTGCAGATTTAAAAAGAGAGTCCAGACGTATTGGCTGGAACGGAGCCATACCTGCGGATACTGAAGTATTTTTAGACCCAATTGAATTAGAATCATTGGCACAAGGTCGCTCAACGGATTACCAGGATTTGGTTACCGGTAATGGGTATCAGACCAATCATCAAATAGGTGTAAGCGGAGGTTCGGAAAATACCACGTTCAGTACATCAATAGGTTATTTTAAAGAGCAGGGAATTATATCCAACCAAGATTTTGAACGCTTTTCCGGGCGTTTGAACGTGGACCATAAGATCAACGATACATTTAAGATCGGTGCATCGTTCCTTGTCGCCAGAACGGAACAAAATTGGGGTTCTAATGCAACTTTAGGTGAAGCCTTGGCCAATAACCCCTTAGGGGTTCCATATGATGAAAATGGTGATTTAAAATTTCTTCCCACTAATGATGGTATCCGTACAAATCCTTTAAATGAACTAGTAGAAGGAGCTTTTATAGATGAAAGGCAGCAAACAAGAATATTTGCTCCCATTTATTTGGATATCAATATTGCTGAAGGTATTAAATGGACCACTACTTTTGGTCCTGATATTAGAATAGGAAGAAGAGGAACATTTGCAGGAAGTTTAACCAACACCAACCGTGGAGGACCTGGTAGAGCACGTATATTGAATGTTAACGACCTTGGTTATACCCTAGAAAATTTATTGACCTATAATACGGCGTTAACGGATAGACAAAATTTAAAGGTTACCCTTTTACAGAGTATACAGAAATCTAGGGTTGAATATAATGACGGTAATGTAACTGGTATACCCTATGAATCACAATCATTTTATAACCTAGGTTCTGCAACCCAAGGTGGGGTATTAGAATCCGGATTGACGGAATGGGCCCTAGCTTCTTTTATGGGAAGGATCAATTATGATTTTGACAGCAAATATTTGTTTCAAGCATCCTTACGTGCGGATGGCTCGTCTAGATTGGCCCCTGGCAACCAATGGAAATACTTTCCGGGTGTATCTGCAGGATGGCGTTTAGACCAAGAAGATTTTTTAATGGAGACACAGGTTTCGGAAATGAAGTTAAGGGCATCTTATGGTGAAGTAGGCAACACTTCCGTACTGCCATACCAAACTGCAGGTAGGTTGGCAAGTTCAGTATATGCCTTTGGAGAATCACCCGCGTTAGGATTTGGCCTAAACGAAATCCCCAACGAGGATTTGACCTGGGAGGTTTCAAAAACGTTGGATATTGGTTTGGATTATGGGTTCTTCAATAATCGTTTGGTAGGTTCTTTTGATTGGTTTAGAACCAATACCGTAGACCTATTATTGGAAAGAAGTCTGCCATCTACCTCTGGTTACGAGAATGTTTTACAGAATGTAGGAAGTACAAGAACTACAGGATTTGAATTCTCTATTAGCGGTGGTATCATTGAT
The DNA here is from genome assembly GCF_030505015.1 of Maribacter confluentis. Lineage (NCBI taxonomy): Bacteria > Pseudomonadati > Bacteroidota > Flavobacteriia > Flavobacteriales > Flavobacteriaceae > Maribacter > Maribacter confluentis. The sequence continues at coordinate 2,643,303 of NZ_JAUKUC010000001.1, read as the reverse complement.
AACCCAGATGATGGGTTTAATTGGGACGTAGATTTAAATCTATCTACCTATAATGAAGAAATAACGGAACTTGCCTTAACGGATGCGGATGGAAATCCACTGGATGATGTAGGTAACGGATGGTTTATAGGTCAGCCCATAAGAGTATTCTATGATTATGAAAAAATAGGTATTTGGCAAGCCAATGAAGAGGCTGCCGCTTTGGCTGCTGACAATAAGGTCCCGGGTGAGATTAAACTGAACGATTTAAATGGTGATGGAGTTATTACGCCAGATGACAGAAAAATAATTGGTAATGGTGTACCAGATTGGTATGGTGGCTTTAACAACAAATTTTCCTACAAAGGATTTGATTTGGGAATTTTCTTTGTCTTTAGACAAGGCCACACTGTGCAATCTAATTTTCATGGAAGCAACAACGCCTTGTTTGGTAGATACAACAACCTAGATGTAGATTATTGGACTATTGACAATCCTACTAACGCCTATCCAAGACCTAATGAAAATCAAGAAAGTCCAAGGAACGGTTCAACGTTACGCTATTTTGATGGTAGTTTCATTAAGCTAAGGAATATATCGTTAGGCTATAATTTACCAGATTCAATAGTTGAAAAACTGAGTATGGAAAAATTACGTTTGTCAGTATCTGGACAGAATCTTTGGTTTGCAAGTGATTACGATACCTATGATCCTGAAATTTCAGAAGATTCTACAGATTTGAACAGTGGTGTTGTACCTAGTACAAAACAATGGTCATTATCCTTAAAGGCAACCTTTTAACCATAAAAAAATTGTTAGTTTAAATAGAATAATTTAAATATTATGAACAGAAAAATTTATATACTCTTAGTTTTAGCACTGGCTTTTACAACAAAGTCATGTGATAAATTTATTGAAGAGGAGCTGGTAACCGACGTTTCAGCTGCCTCTTATTATACTACCGAAAGTGGCCTAGAAGATGGTGTTAGAGCAACCTATTCCACTTTTAAACCCTTTTATGGACAGGAAATTAGTGCGGCCATGTTAACCTTTGGAACAGATATTTGGACCAATGGGGCGGATGGTGGACATAAAGTCTTTAATTTTTACGATGGCGGACTTAATGGTGCGGAAAGTTATATTACCGATTCATGGGACAACTGGTATAAAGGAATCAACCAAGCAAATGCAATTGTTAACCGTGCCGCGGATGTTGAAATGGATGAAGCCAAAAAAACGTTGAGATTGGCAGAAGTACGTTTTTTAAGGGCCTATTTTTATTTTAATATCGTGACCACATTTGGTGACGCCCACCTTAGCTTAGAGGAAACGGAAGGCGTAGAAGTAGAGGCCAACAAAACCTCACAATCAGAAATTTATGCGCAAGCAATTATACCCGATCTAGAATATGCCATAGCCAATTTACCCGATGAGCAATCTGATTATGGTAGGGCCACTAAGCCTGCAGCAGAATTTTTATTGGGTAAGGCACTATTAACGAGAAGCTATCAAGGATTTGCGGAAACTTCTGACGCGTCAAGGGCAGAAACCTTGTTCAGCAATGTTATTAACAATTACAACTTTTCCCTACTTCCCAACTTTGCGGATTTATGGGATATAGATAATCAAGAAAACAGCGAAATGGTTTTTGTAGTTCCAAATTCAAAATCTCAAGTAGATAGTGATGTCGACCCATTTGGACATAGATGGCACCTTTATTTTCTACATGAATATGATGTAAGAAGAGGAATGACAAGGGATATTGCAAACGGTAGGCCATGGAAACGTCACCGGCCTACGGATTTTATGCTGACCCTTTGGGACAGGTCCGTAGATACAAGATATGACGCTTCATTTAAGCATGTATGGTATGCCAACAAAGAAGAACCCGCTACGGATGCCGTAGGAGAAGAACCTGCAAGGGCGGCCTTGGCAATTGGCGATACGGCCATTTATATTCCAGGACCCGGCAAAGATGTAGATTGGCCACAATCAAGACAGAATGAAGTACCTTACTTGGTCTATAGCAATGATGAATATAACGAACGTCTTTTTCCATCCATGAACAAATGGATAGATCCAACTAGACCAGATAGGCAAAAAGTAAACGGCCAACGAGATTTTATCTTAATGAGATTGGCAGATGCCTATTTGTTGCGAGCTGAAGCCAAGCTACAGCAAAACAATCCTTCAGGTGCGGCGGACGACATCAATGTAATTAGATTAAGGGCGGCGGTTCCAGGCCAAGAAGCGGCCTCACAGATTGCCCCGGCAGATGTGGATTTGGATTTTTTACTTGATGAAAGGGCTAGAGAATTAGTAGGCGAAGGCCATCGTTGGCCAGATTTGACCAGAACGGGCAAATTGGTAGAACGAACAAGGTTGTACAACCCGCAAGCATCTCCCAACATACAAGATTACCACACAGTAAGACCAATACCCCAAAATCAAATAGATAGGGCGTTGGGTGGCTACCCGCAAAACCCGGGCTATCCACAATAATATTGTTAGTTTGAGTTAGTTTTAGTTTAATCCTCCTTTAACCAAATAGTTTTAGGAGGATTTTTTTATGAGCAACTATTACATAAAATGCTCCCTTACAAATATCTCTACGGGAATATCAAGATCAAGGTCTGCACTATCTTGCTTGGTCAAGGAATTGAATAAATTCTTTATGGCCGCATAACCTTGGTATTTAGGCTGTTGATTGATCAAAAAATCAATTTTTCCATTTTTTAGGTACTTCAAATTTTTATCGTTTAGATCAAAACCCAATAATGAGGTATTGCTAACGCTATACTCCGATAAAATTTCAGGAATTAAATGTGCCCTTGAATTGGTAACGAAAATTCCTTTTGGGCTATCTCCTTTAAACCAAGAAAGCATTTCTTCCGTAATTTCCAATGCTTCGTTCAAAGGATGGTTTACTGTCTTGATCATAACATCCTTTTTCAACGATTTAAAAAAGGACCTAAAACCGTCCTCACGTTGTTTATTGTTAACCTGTATACCCACATCGTTATACGTATTTACAATGAAATATTTTCCTTTATCCCCTACCAGCCCATGTAGCAATCTGCCGGCTACCATACCTGCCTTATGGGAATTTTGTCTTATGAAATTAGAAGGATATTTTAATGGTATTTCGGTATCTAAAAAAACGACTTTCAATTTTCTTTTTTTAGAGGCTTCCAAAAACATGTTACATTCTTTTTCAAAAAAAGGTACCGTTATGACCGCATCATAGTTCTTTAATACAATTTGACTACATCCTTTTCTAAATGAAGATGATGATGAACCTGCAAATTGATAATGATCGCCACGCACGCCAAATTCCTTTAGTTCATCCAAGGCATTTGCAATGCCCAATTTTGGCAGTTCCCAATAATTTGAGGTCGATGTTGATTCTGGTAATAATATAGCAAATTTTATCTTGTTTACAGAAGCGAGCTTTAACCTACTTGCTACTGTATTTTTCTGATAGCCGTTTTCCTCAATAATCTTTAGTATCCTAAGTTCTGTTTCTTTGGACACCCCACCTCGTTTATGCAGCACACGGTCAACCGTGCCAATTGAAACATTGGCCAATTCCGCTATCTGCTTAATACCTATACTCAAATTTCAACCTTTAAATTATCTGCGATAAGGTACTACCCAATATGGTTTCGTGAAAATTTATTCCACAAATTGTATGGGTTAAAGTTCATTTACCATAATATTCCTGAACTGCACGGTCATTTCGTTGCCCGGATGCAGCTGTAATCCTATAGGTCCTTTTAAATTGGCTTTTTCCAGCTCATAGTTCATGACCTCTACCCCATTTAGCCAAACAATATAGGTATTGCCAATGGTCATTGCCCTAATGGTATTCCATCCCTTGTGGTCTAACAGGGCATCAACACCAGAGGCTTCTACCGGATAACCTAAAGTGGGCACGTAAGGCGACGCTGTCATATCCTTTTTCAAAGATCCAGATATACCAATTTGCACCTGCACGTTTCTAGGGTTATCACCTCTCATATATATACCGGTATCCACTACACCCTCACCAAATTTAAAATCCATTTGAACCATAAAATCGGTATATGATTTTTTGGTCCACAAAATAGAGCCAATTTTATCTGGATCGCTCTTGGCCCATAAGGTTCTATTATCTATAGACCACCAAATATTCTTTTTTGGAACGCGCCATTGTTCAAGGTCATTACCATCAAAAATAGGTTTCCAAGCATTATCCCCTGTTTGTCCGTTCACAGGAAGTACGAAAAGAACAAGGAGTAAAATTTGCACAATAACTTTCATGACCTTTATTGATTAAAATCCGTAAACAATTTGGTTATTTCTTCTGGCGTTAACGCTGATCCATTATGTATAAGGATACGGTACTTAAAAGTAGTACTTTCCCCTTCTTTCAATTTAAAGTTCAAGGATTCCTTACCATCTGAAAAAACGGCTTGACCTAACGGGTTTGCAGCAAACAACCCATAATCGCGGGCATGCCAATACGTAGGAAACCCTACATTATCTTCATGATCAATTATGGTTATGGAAACCTGTTCATTTTCTAGTTTACTTTCCAATTTCACCCACTCGTTTCGGGTACCCCAAACCTTATTCCCCGTTAGACCTGAACTTGATATGTAATTGCCCTCTACTCCGTCATTATTTAAAACCTTAACCTTGGTTATATTGCCATCAGCATCTGTAAACTCAGCAGGTTTATCCGTTGGCATTTCCATTTCCCTGGCCACCCTAATACCTATCATTCCTTCCTTATTGTCATTGAAAGCAATATCCTTTAAAGCCTTTAAAGTGGTGTTACGATCAATTATTCTTGTATTACCAACTTGAGCAAAGGTCAATTGGGTGGTTTCCTCCAAAAGATTTTCATTCGTAGAAGTTTGCCAAAAGGCCTTGACCTTGAGTACCCCTTTGTCTTCATCCATCTCCAAAAATTCATCATGGACAATGCCGCCATATTTATCTTTTTCAGCATCTGGAATGGCATAGGAATTGTTCCAAAAATCCAAACCGTTTACATCTCCATAATTAAACCATAAACCCGCATGATGGGGATGGTCAATACGCTCACCAGGTCTTGGTTCAAAAGGAAAACCTCTGGTCAACGTTTTTCCGCTTAGGGTCAATACAGGATATAATATGGGCTTAGGGGTTTTACCGTCATAGATATAGTTTGTAAAAAGAGTACCGTCTAAACTTACCTTTACTTTTTTGGCCGCCTTGTCATGTTCAAAAGTCACTACTGGGTCTTGCACATTTACTTTGTCGCTAATATTTTCAGAAGTTCCTTTATTTTGTTGCTCCTTGCAAGAGGACAATACAACAAGGGTGAATAAAAGAACACTATATTTTATTCTATACATATAGGGTAATTTTTAATATTGAAATATTTCTCCGCCAGCCAATACATTTTGGGTTTTCTCGTCAAAAGTTGCCTTTAATCCAGTCCTTAAAGCTGCCGTGGTCATGATATTGGCAATGGAATGATTATAACCTGCCTCAATTGGCTCGTTGGTAGCTTTACGACTTCTCACACATTCCATCCAATTTAACATGTGCATAGAGGTCATGTTGTCCGCCCCGGTATTTGCAGAGGTTACCACCTTTGGGGCATTGTCACTGAGGTTAAAACCTTCTAGTTTATTTGGTTCCATATTCATGGCACTGGCATATTTTTCTTCCAAACCTCCATTGTCGCTGACTTTATTGGTATCTAGGTTCAATTCTCCAGCGTTAGAATAGTAGATTTCCTTTGTACCCCCGGCAGAATTTGTAAACCTGGAGGAATAAGTGACTTGAAAACCGGATTCTAGATCATCTGTAGGTCCATAATCAAAAACCGCGGACATGGTATCAAAATTTTTACGACCATCTTTCCAAAGGTAGATACCACCGTTAGCCGCAACACTTCTAGGGTGGTCTAAACCAGAAAACCAATGTACGGTATCTATTTGATGCGACATCCATTGACCGGGTATACCGGATGAATACGGCCAAAATAATCTATACTCCAAATATTTTCTCGGGTCCCAAGCCGCTTCAGGTCTATTCATTTGATATCTTTTCCAATCGGTATCAGATTGTCGTATCTCCCTTGTAAGTTTTGGCAACCTCCAACGGCCTGGTTGGTTAACGTTCCATGTCATTTCTACCATGACGATATCGCCAAATTTTCCTGACTTTATAAAGTCATTGGCCGCATGGTAATTGGCCCCACTTCTTCGCTGACTTCCTATTTGGAAAACGATACCTGAATCCTTTACCGCTTTCATACCAATTCTGGCATCGGCCATGGTTTCCGCAAAGGGCTTTTCACAATACACATCTTTTTTGGCATTGGCGGCCTGTACCGTATGCAAGGCATGTTGAAAGTCTGCCGTTGAAATGATGGTTGCATCAATTTTATTCTCCGCATACATTTCCTCATTATTGCGCCATTGCTTTATTTTATTACCCGTAATTTCATTGATATAGGCCACTCCTTCGTCCCTACGTCTGTTCCAAATATCGGACACCCCAACGATTTCAAAATTTTGTGCTTTACTATGGCCATTAAAAGCAGGTATCAAGGCATTTTTAGCCCTATTTGAGAATCCAACAATTCCTATTCTAACCCTATCATTTGATCCAATAATCTTTCTATAACTACTAGCACTCATTGCATTGGCACCTAAAAAAACACCACTGGATGCAAGGGCTGTTTTCTTTATAAAATTCCTTCTTTTATTTTCCATTGTATTAAAGTTTACATGTTCTGTTGATTATTACGTTTTGGTTGAAATCTATTCATTGGTTAGCATTAACTTTTTTGCTTGGAAATAACAGGTGTGCAATTGTTCCAAGGCAATGATATCTCAATACACACAATTATCATATAATTAATAAATTCATATTTTGGACAATATAAAAATATGATTTACTATTTACGTTAACGTTAACGGTTACGAATATAATTATTATTTACATTGATTATAATATTTTATGCAACGAATGCTGTTAAATGTTATTGGTCTGCAAATTGATATGCAATATATTTTTACAATTATAGTGATCAAGCTATGCTACTAATAACCCGCCACTTAAATTCAATGCCCTCCATTTTTACCGGTCAATATTAATGTAGGCTTCTTTGTTTTTGGCTGATAAGCTATCTTTACAAATCAACATTCCAAACAAATAATTCAATGAAGCGCATCTTTTTCCCCCTACTTTTTCTACTCGTTCAGGTTTCATTTTCCCAAGTGGACAATATTCATGGCAAATCAACAATTTATGAAGCGCCAACAGACCCTTTGGTACAACAGAAATTAAAGGAATGGGGAAATCAAAAATTTGGTATGCTGATTCATTGGGGCGTTTACTCGGTTCCGGGGATAATTGAGTCCTGGCAGTTATGTTCAGAAGCTTGGCTGGAAAGACCGGAAGGCATGTCCTATAACGATTATAAGAAATGGTATTGGAACTTGAGTTCTGTTTTTAATCCTGTGAATTTTGATCCAGATAGTTGGGCAGATGCCGCTGATAGTGCAGGGATGAAATATGTGGTTTTTACAACCAAACATCATGACGGGTTTAATATGTTTGACACACAACAAACAGATTACAAAATCACCAATGGTCCATTTAAAAATCATCCAAAAGCAAATGTCGCCAAACATGTGTTCGATGCTTTCAGAAATAAAGATTTTATGATTGGCGCCTATTACTCTAAACCAGATTGGCACTCACAAGATTTCTGGTGGGATAAATATGCTACACCAGACCGCAACCCAAATTACGATATTAGAAAGTACCCAGAACGATGGGAACGTTTTCAAGATTTTGCATACAATCAAATAAATGAATTGGTTACCGATTATGGTGAAATTGATATTCTTTGGCTAGATGGCGGGTGGGTAAGACCACGAGAAACCGTTAACGATGAAGTACGTGCCTGGGGCGCTCCAATACCAGAATGGGACCAACACATTAATATGCCAAAAATTGCGGAAATGGCCCGTAAAGCACAACCCGGGATCATTTTTGCGGACAGAACCGTACACGGTCCTTATGAAAATTATCAAACTCCTGAGCGTTCAATTCCAGAAACAAAATTAGACAACCCATGGGAAAGTTGTATTACTTTAGGGAATGCATGGGGCTACGTACCCAATGACAACTATAAGTCTGCAACTAAAGTTATTCATTCTCTTATCGAAATTGTCGCAAAAGGCGGCAATATGCTACTTGGTGTAGGCCCGCAATCTGACGGATTACTCCCATTAGAAGCAGTAAATAAACTAGAAGCGATTGGTGAATGGCTTTCTAAAAATGGTGATGCTATTTATGGCACTAAAACAACCGATAGCTATACTGATGGCAAAAACTTTTTCACCACAAAAGAAAACACACATTTCGCACTTATTCCTTTAAAAGAGGGCAAAGCATTACCCAATCAAATTTCATGGGGTAAAAATATTCCTAAACAAGGGTCTAAAATCACCTTATTAGAAACAGGAGAAAAATTAGATTGGAGGCTTAAAAATGGTATGGTTCAAGTTTCGCTCCCAAAAAGCTTAAGATCAAAAACCATACCTGCGCTAGCATTTTCATTTAACAAGTAAAAACTAAAACTTTGACTAAATCTGTAAATACGTCTAATTTAACACAGAAATACTTTTCAATCCTTTGTTTACTATTGGGATTATTCTCCTCAATAGTATACGCACAGCAAAATTCCCAACTACCTGAACTTCCTCAAATTCAATTATTAACAGATGAATTTATATTTGAGAAAGCACCATTTTTACAATGTCATGCCCCCACAATTGTAGCTTTAAAAAATGGCAAATTAATGGCATCATGGTTTGCGGGTACACACGAGAGACATCCTGATGTAAGTATTTATACGAGTTACCTAAAAAATAATACCTGGTCAACGCCCGTAAAAATAGCAGATGGTTTTCAAAATGACAGCCTCAGTTACCCAACATGGAACCCCGTTTTATTTGAAAATAACAAAGGTGTACTTTTCGTATATTACAAAATGCGCCCATCGCCTTCTACTTGGTGGGGAATGTATAAAACCTCAACAGATAATGGAATTCACTGGTCTAATGCACAAAGATTACCAGATTCTATTTTAGGACCAATCAAAAACAAGCCTATTCAAATAAATGATGAAATAATTATATCGCCATCTAGTATGGAAACTGACAATGGAGAAGTTTGGAAAGCCCATATAGAAATATCTAAAGATGATGGCTACACCTGGAAACGTTCAGAAATACCTTCTGATTCTGATGTTAAATTAATTCAACCTTCTGTAATACAACTACCAAATAATATTTTGAAGGTTTTATTAAGAAGCAATAAAAACGTTATTATGGAAAGTATTAGTTCTGATTTTGGTAAAAGTTGGTCTAAGGCAATTGCTAGTGAAGTCAAAAATCCTAATAGTGGTATAGACGCCATAACCCTAAATAATGGTAATTTCCTTTTAGTCTATAACCCCACTTTAAGTGGAAAAGATTGGTCTGACGGTAGACAAAAATTGAATTTAGCCTACAGTATCGACGGAGTACATTGGAAAGATGTTTTACAATTAGAAAATGAAAAAGAAGGTGAATTTAGCTACCCGGCAATCATACAAGATAAAAATGGCTTTGTTCATATTACATATACTTACAATAGAGAAAGAATAAAATATTTGAAATTGAAACTTGAAAATTAAACACACGCAATGGCCTAAAAGTATAATTAGGATGTTCACTTTATAAAACCATTATAATCATTATTGGATGCTCAGTTATGGAATGATTTGGGATAAAAAAGTGTAGTATACACTATAAAAATTAGAAAAATTGACCTACAATATGGCTAATGACGTTGCAGAATGCGATACCTTCATTTATTCTTATAGGTATTATTAAAAAAACCTCAAAAATCTAAGAAATAGATAGTTGAGGTTTTAATCTGTACTCGAGGCGGTAATAACCGTAGTTAATCCACATGCCAAACTTAACCTAGCAATACTGCGTTAACACCAATAAAATTAGGGTGTCATCCATTATTCGATAAATAATAAAATTCAGGAAAATTAAAGCGAATTAATAATAATTAAGTATTTTTCGGCAAAATATCGGCAAAAAAATTAGCGCTTGAATTTAAAATATTTCATAGTAGACGGAAAAAAGAAATATCTAAGTATTTATGTTAGGTTTTGGGATAGCAATAGAATTGACCAAAAAACACGAACTGGATTCAGTACGTTAAAATCAGATTGGTCTAGCAGCAAACAAAGATTAAAGCTCAAAGCAACAACTACAAATATTGATTTCATTAACTCTGAACTTACAAAGTTAGAAACTTATATTTTTGACAGCTATAACAAAGACTACAACGGTAAAAATCACATTTCAAAAACTTGGTTGAAAGAAAATGTAGCTACCTATTTTGGTAGAGTAAACGAAAACGAGGAGTATAAAGCCTATTTAGTACCGTGGGCTCAAAGATTTGTTGACAATGCCAGTACTAGACTCTACAGAGGGAAGCAAATCAAACCAAGATCAATTACCAATTACAAATCAGCGTTAAAAAAGCTTAAAGCATTCGAAGAGCATCAAAATTATAAATATCGTTTTGAAGATATTGATTTAAAATTTCATAAGAAGTTCATCACTTATTGTAGGGATATTGAAAATTTAAACAATAATTCTATAGGCGCATTAATTTCACGTATAAAAACATTTTGCAGAGAAATTGAATTTGAAGGCTACTCTGTTAACCCGCAGTATAAAAGTCCTAATTTCATTGCACCGAAAAATGAAACGCATGAAGTTTACCTAAATGAATCTGAAATCGATAGAATATTCAATCACGATTTTAGTAAATCACCAAGACTGGACAATGCTCGTGATTTGTTTATTATTGGTTTGAGAACCGGGCTAAGAATTTCTGACTTTCTTCGAATTAGCAAGGAAAATATAATTGGAAACGTAATCAATATAACTACAACAAAAACTAATCAAAACCTAACCATACCAATACACCCACAGTTTGAAGCTATTCTTGACAAAAGGAACGGCGAATTACCGTCAAAAATATCAGACCAAAAATTCAACCTCTACATAAAAGAGGTTTGTGAAAAAGTGAAAATTGATGAACTCACCTTCGGTTCTAAAATTAAGGAGGGTGGTAACAGAAAAGAAGAGGGGCTATTCCCTAAGCACGAACTTATAAAATCTCATGTATGCAGAAGGTCGTTAGCCACCAATCTTTATCTAGCAGGATTTACCCCATCTATCATAATGAAAGCTACTGGGCATAGGAGCATAAAGCAGTTCAATTCGTATATCAAGGCTAGCCAAGATGAGCATATCAAAATGATAAGTGACCATTGGAAAACCGAAAGTTCCAAACTTAATTAATCATATATCTAGCATGTCTAAAATTTCACCTAAAACTCAATTAAATTCTAAGCTATCTGAATTATTAAATAATTTACAATTAGAAATTAATCGAGGAAAAGAAAATTATTCCCTAGATAAGTTAAAATGGGCAATATCGAATTATGATCCGGATTATACGCAGAACTATACCCGTAAAGAATTTGAATCCAAGTATAATATTAAAATTAGAAGTAAAGAATATAGGACAGAAGCATCAAATTATATATTTCATACAGAGGTCAAACCTCTAGTCGAGGGCAATGCTAAAGAATTATTCAAGCAAATAGTTGATACAAATGACACTGGAAACATTGATAGGGTCATAGAATTAGTAGAAGATAATATTATTTTCTGCCATAACTTAAAAAAAGAAGATTTCGGTAGAGAGTATTATAATTTGAGCTATGGCGCTAACAGGTTCAATCATCGTTTTGAAGTAATTTGGTTTTATAATGAAAGAAATCGCCATAGACTCAATAAGTTAATCAACCCCACACTCGCCCCATCACTAGATAATATAGAAAACCCCATTATTCACTTTTCCGAATATCCTTTTTTGGGAATAGACATTCAACAATGGATAGATTTTGAAAAAGCATATAGATTCATTCCGCTTTTAAAAGAAATATTAAAACACCTAAAAGAGCCTAATAAAGGAAAAATAATTTCAAAAATGCCGCCATTAGAGCAAGTAATTTACATTGAGTGTTTAAGAAATTTATTTCATGATTTTGATTCCTTCAATCTTAAAAAGAAGCTTCAATTCTTAAACCTAATTACAGCTGGTCAAAATCAAAATGAATTAGAACAAATTGATGCTTTAGAAAAAATTATAAATATGAATGTTGATGATTATTCAGAATTAGAAAATAATCATTCTGAATGGGCTAGACTCTTACATTCAATTTCTGGAACTCATTTAACCAATTTAAGAAAAAAAATAAGCGAGTATAACCGGAGGTTTATAAAAAAAACCAATGACAAGAACAACCTACTACTTTCCCATAAAGAAATTGAATACAACAACAAAACTCAAGAAATTCGAAATAAAATTTTAAAAAAACAGTCTCAAATAATGACTCTAATTAAATCCATTGAGTAGTACTCTGAGCATACTCAACAATTTCAAAACAACCTCTCCAAATTAATTTCGGCCTTATAAACGTATAAATTTTAAGGTCATGACCAAACAAATCCTTTCAATAGAAAATATTGAATCAAATATCTTAATCGATAGAGTTGTCGACAAAGTTGAAAACATTTTTTTAAAACATAGTGATAGTTTACATACAAATGAAACTTTACTTACAAGAGAAGAAACTGCAGAAATGCTCTCTATTTCCCTTGTCACCTTATGGAAGTATACCAAGGACAATATAATACCAGCGTATCGTATTGGAACAAAAGTTAGGTACAAAAAAAGTGAGGTTTTATTGGCTCTGAAAAAGATGAATCAATTTTAAGCAAATCCTCATGAAACCACTAACCCTTGAGTACAACTACTCACCGCCAGAAAATAGGCACTCCTACCCTATTAAACTTTGCGTTGGCTTAAACTACCTAATAAAAAATATAGAGTTCAAAAGATTACTGTTAAAATCTATTAATGCTAAAACCCAATCATCATGCAATTAGACCAAGTTATAAATAACAATCTTCCTCTTGCAAATCTATATACCTATACTTTAGAAAAACTTTTGAATAAATACAATGTCAATATCGATAATGCTATACCGCACAGAGAGCTTCATCATATAATTAGCCAACCTTTTCAAGTTGGGGTAGAGCAATTGACAGCTAGTATGAATGACAGGTTGAGAGCTGACTTATTAGATTCAGTTGGATACCCAAATAATAAGCACCCTCAAATGCTTAGTAAGTTAGAAAGAGATAAAATCCTCTTGAAATTAGAAAAGTCACTCAGACTAAGCGGTAATCACGAAATCTTCATGGGCAACCCATGGAGCATTAGTGAAGTTGAACACGGATTAAAATTATCCATCAAAGAAATATTAGAATGCAGCAGAATAAACTAAAAAAGGAAAAGGAAACCGCTCTTAAACAACTACATAGAGTTATTGACAAGTTGCCAAAAGAACATACGGAATTTATAGAGCAGGCATTTATTTATAAAAGAATACCAAAAGAATACTTGTTAAGCTCCATGCTATTTGCCTTTAGCAACGCTGCAGGGCTTGCGTTTAACTTAAAGTCGGGTGGCTACACAAATTATGGCAATTTATATTTAGCCTTAATAGGCAGTCGAGGAGATAGCAAATCACCGGCGATGAGCTTAGCCACAGAGGCTTTAAACTCAAGTGACCATAAAGCTTATGAGGCATTTGAAAACCAAAAGAAAGAAAATCAATCACCGCTAACTACAGAAGAAGACAATGTTGACAGGAAACAGTTATTAGTACAAAATTCCACTATAGAAGCGGCAATGTTTGCGCATTTTAAAAACCCATATTCATTAGGGGTATTTGTAGATGAACTTGTTTCTTTAATTGATAAAATATCCAATAAAAGCAACAGCGAAGGTTCACAATGGAACACCTTTTTACTACAAGGTTTTACCAATCAACATATTGATATTTCGAGAAAAACGACTGACAGTTATAGAATGAAAGAATCGTTTCCAACGATACTGGGCTCAATACAAACGCAGTTGCTTCCTAAGCTTTTTGCTCATGGAAATTTGGAAAGTGGTTTTATTGATAGAATACTATTTACGCTAAGACTTACTACAAATAATAAGCTATCTAAGTCAAAATTGTCAAGTGAAACCCTAGCTAACTATCGGAACAGCCTTGAGAACCTACTACACTACCGTAAAGCGATTGAGGATGATAAAACATCCCTATCGTTGATATTAAACGATGGTGCTGAAGAAATGCTGCATGAATATGTACAAAATTTAATAATAAAGCAACAAAACTTACCATATGTTCTAAAAGAATACAACTCTAAAATGCAAATCAATATTTATAAATTAGTAGTGGTATTACACCTTATGGTACACTCTTCTGAAAGTGGCTTCCAAAATCCTATAACCATTGAAACAATAGATTTAGCAATTTGTGCCAATGAATTTTATTTTTCGAATTTCAAAATGATTACCTCTTCAAGCGTAAACGCTATTGATGAAAAAACGTTTAGAAATGAGCTATTTAAACAAGCTATTAATAACGGTGCATCACAAAAAGATATTATTGCTATTACGGGTCTCTCAAAAGGACAAGTTTCCAAAATTTGGAATAAATATTTAACGGACATGGAAAAGAAACTGGAAACTGGAAACCAACTCTAAAAATCACCGCATTCCTTTTATTTACTATACTTAATGCTAAATCCTATATAAGTTTCTAGTTTCCGGTTTCCTTAATTGAATTATCCTTTGCAAATACCAACATTTCCTTAATATTAGAAATTGATATCCAAGGTTACTCATTTTCACAAAAAAAAGAAGAAAAAAATTCAACTAAAGATTTGCCAAAGATTCATATCTAATTTTTTACTAGCTTCCATCATTCCTTGAGCTTTAAAACTTTATTGGTTTATAACTTAATGCTTTGTCAACTACTTCTTCAACAGTAGGGTTGTATTTAGAAATATCATTTTTTTTTGAGTTATATTTTTCTGGATAATAAAATAAATTTGCACCATTTGGATGGGGTACATTACTATTAAATAAATCAATCATTTCATCAAGTTCGTCCTCTGTACCTTCACAATTGATTATTTTATTTCCTAATTCAATTAGTTCCTTTCTACTTAATTTTTTTTGATTATTAGCCATAACCGTAGGAATACATAAAGTCAATAAAATTTTTGGGTATCTTAATTTTTTCAAAAACAAAATAATAATATTTCTTTTAGCATTTGTCTTATAGAGGTTAAATGGCTGCATTTTTGCATTTTAAAAAGATTATAAAAGTCCAAGTCTAGAAGTTAACAGTCTTTTTCAAAAAAATAGAATTACTCTAATCTATGCGGCTTTAATATAACTCAATTATATATTATTAATAATTGGATAATTCATTGGTCGTTTCGGGTAGGTTAAATATTTTTCAGGGTAACACTATGGCCGTTTAGGTTAGGCAATCGGGTAAGTCAAATTTGTTTAGGGTAACACTATTGCCGTTTCGGGTAGGTAATCGGGTAAGTCGAATATTGCTCAGGGTAACACTATGGCTCTTAGGGTAAGCAATCGGGTAAATCGAATATTATTCAGGGTAACACGGCTAATATTGTTTAGGGTAACACCATGGCTCTTTAGGGTAGGCAATCGGGTAAGTCAAATTTGTTCAGGGCAACACTATGGCCGTTTAGGGTAGGCAATCGGGTTAGTCAAATTTGTTCAGGGTAACACTATGGCCGTTTCGGGTAGGTAATCGGGTAAGTCGAATATTGCTCAGGGTAATACGATGGCCGATTAGGGTAGCCGATCGGGTAGGTTAAATTTTGTTCAGGGTAACACCATGGCCCTTTATGGTAGGCAATCGGGTAAGTCGAAAATTGTTCAGGGTAACACTATGGCCGTTTCGGGTAGGCAATCGGGTAAGTCAAATTTCTTCAGGGTAACACCATGGCCGTTTAGGGTAAGCAATCGGCCAGGTCCAATATTGTTCAGGGTAACACCATGGCCGCTTAGGGTAAGCAATCGGGCAAGTCGAATTTGTTCAGGGTAACACTATGGCCGTTTCGGGTAGGCAATCGGGTAATTCGAATTTGTTGAGGGTAATTGCTATCAGTTCTTTAATTTTATTGAGGATTCACAGTTTAAAATAAACATATACAAATGGCAGGATAGTTGTGAATTGCATTCAGTTCTTTAATTTTATTGAGGATTCACAGTACATTAGGGAGTACCAACTACATGGAGCCGTTGTGAATTGCTTTCAGTTCTTTAATTTTATTGAGGATTCACAGTAGGGGCATTTGTTGAACCAACCAAATCAAAGTTGTGAATTGCTTTCAGTTCTTTAATTTTATTGAGGATTCACAGTGTTGCAATATCGAATCTATTGGTATTACTGGTTGTGAATTGCTTTCAGTTCTTTAATTTTATTGAGGATTCACAGTTGCATCTACCCAAACATCTGATCCACCACTGTTGTGAATTGCTTTCAGTTCTTTAATTTTATTGAGGATTCACAGTCCAAGCTAAAAAAACACAGCCACTTTCCTGGTTGTGAATTGCTTTCAGTTCTTTAATTTTATTGAGGATTCACAGTGGCGTTTGTGAGGGTAACACTTAACGCATCGTTGTGAATTGCTTTCAGTTCTTTAATTTTATTGAGGATTCACAGTCAGGTGTTGTTCCATTTTGGTAATAAGCTAGTTGTGAATTGCTTTCAGTTCTTTAATTTTATTGAGGATTCACAGTCAACTACAAAAAAACGCTGCCCTTTAACAGGTTGTGAATTGCTTGCAGTTCTTTAATTTTATTGAGGATTCACAGTTGGTTTGTGAACACACGCTCCTGGTACTCAGTTGTGAATTGCTTTCAGTTCTTTAATTTTATTGAGGATTCACAGTCTTCCCTGTCACGGAAGAGATTGCGGGTTCGTTGTGAATTGCTTTCAGTTCTTTAATTTTATTGAGGATTCACAGTTTTTATTTGGAATAAGTGCGGCACCCAACAGTTGTGAATTGCTTTCAGTTCTTTAATTTTATTGAGGATTCACAGTTCCAGATTACCAAGACCGCGAACCGGTATAGTTGTGAATTGCTTTCAGTTCTTTAATTTTATTGAGGATTCACAGTCTATCACCATTTAAAGGCACTAGACCTACAGTTGTGAATTGCTTTCAGTTCTTTAATTTTATTGAGGATTCACAGTCCACGGGTTTAACATAGTTGGAAAGTTGTAGTTGTGAATTGCTTTCAGTTCTTTAATTTTATTGAGGATTCACAGTTATCGCTTTTAATCTCGCTTACCTTTTCTAGTTGTGAATTGCTTTCAGTTCTTTAATTTTATTGAGGATTCACAGTAGGTAGATGCTACCATATCCAACCTTACCAGTTGTGAATTGCTTTCAGTTCTTTAATTTTATTGAGGATTCACAGTTAAGAATTATAATCACATACTCCATAGTAGTTGTGAATTGCTTTCAGTTCTTTAATTTTATTGAGGATTCACAGTATTTTTGTATGTTGTCCAAAAACCTACCCAGTTGTGAATTGCTTTCAGTTCTTTAATTTTATTGAGGATTCACAGTATGATACGGATGATGTAGCCTTATATGCGGGTTGTGAATTGCTTTCAGTTCTTTAATTTTATTGAGGATTCACAGTCTATCCATTGCGTATAACAAAGAACTACCAGTTGTGAATTGCTTTCAGTTCTTTAATTTTATTGAGGATTCACAGTAAACCAAACCTAACTAACCAACCTTTTGTAGTTGTGAATTGCTTTCAGTTCTTTAATTTTATTGAGGATTCACAGTCCGCCACCTGCAAGCGCAACCAATTCAAAGGTTGTGAATTGCTTTCAGTTCTTTAATTTTATTGAGGATTCACAGTTCATTTTCTATTGTTTAACGTAATCTCCATGTTGTGAATTGCTTTCAGTTCTTTAATTTTATTGAGGATTCACAGTCATAAAGATGTTTGTCTACCGTATCCAAAGGTTGTGAATTGCTTTCAGTTCTTTAATTTTATTGAGGATTCACAGTTGCATATCGCCTACAAAGTGACTGTACACCGTTGTGAATTGCTTTCAGTTCTTTAATTTTATTGAGGATTCACAGTTTATCGGACATATATAAAAACGAGTCATACGTTGTGAATTGCTTTCAGTTCTTTAATTTTATTGAGGATTCACAGTATACCAGCTGTAAAAAGTTGGTATACTGTTATTTAACCCCTTTTTTAGGATTATAAAATAAGCACCTTAAATGTATACCGAATACTGGTTGATAATCCTTTTTTTTAATTCAGAATAGTTCCAGTTGTTGGCTTGGGGTGTCGGGCGGTTGTTCCTTTCTGCCATGAAACAGCTCGATCATACCAAATTGCTTATCGGTTATTTGCATGATACCCACCTTGCCTTTTTTGGGCAATGCATTTTTTGTACGTTTTATATGCACATAGGCATTTTCTCGGCTAGGACAAAACCGCATATAGATACTAAACTGAAACATGGTAAACCCGTCGTTCAATAAATCTTTTCTGAACCTAGCGGCATGTTTGCGTTCCATTATGGTTTCCGTTGGCAGATCAAAAAATACTAGTACCCACATACACCTGTATTGGTTAAGCCGTTCAAATCTATTTTGGTTCATCATACTCTACCTTTTGCTGTAAACCACCGCTGTAACAACTACAACTGAGGGAACAACAATTTTCTACTACTGCCCTCAAAACACTCGTACAAACTATTGGTGGTACGGCTCATGGCGTTCATTAAAGGGCTTTGCTTACGGTCTATAATGACATCAATGGCAGGTATGCCCAATAATTCCTTTTTTAAATGCGTAGTAAGTTCCTCAATGGGACAACCGGTCTCTACAATATCATAGACCAAAAGATCCACATAAGGGCGATAAGGCTCCATAATATCATCTGCCAAACAAAAGGCATTGTACTTGTTTCTATGAAAAATGCCCACAGCGGGTAATAGCCCACTACTACACAATGCCCTAGCGGTAACCGCCCTAAGTATGGCGTAGCCATAGTTGAGCAAGTTATTGGGCGCAATACCCTTTTGGTTGCGGCTAAAATTTTCTATATCAAAAAGGTGCTGAAAATAGTATGCCGCGGCATAGGCCTCATGGTTTTCCCCATCACCACTTTTAACGTCTTTTGCCCACCGTCTTAATTTTAGGGCATTTTTGCCCCGTTGCAGCAAATGATTGCCCTGGTTCTCTATTTTTGCCATGACCGTTTGCTGCCATAACTGCTTTTTTAAGGGCACACTGGCATTCAGTTGATGGCGCATGCGCTCCGTTTGTTCCGTATGCCCCACCAAGGGTTGTAAAAATCCATTGGGCAAATGCTGTTGGTCACAGGTAATGACCGCCGTTTTGTTCTGCACCAGTTTCATTAACAAGCCATTGGTAACGGTAATCTGCTGGTTTTCTAGCACCACATAGCCCAAATCTTCAATAGGGATAGTTACCTCACCCTTATTCTCTTCAGGAAAATTGATTGCCAATTGTTCGTTTTTAGTGCTCAAATAGGCGGGATTTCCGAAAAACAAGGTTCGTTTAATCATAACTTAAAACTTCCATATTATGGTTCCATCCAGTTTCATTTCAAAGTCTTTACCTTCAATAGCAAAATTCCAGTTGCCCGATGTTAATCTCATTAGAGGTTGATTTTCATATGTGCCATACAATGCAGCCTCTTTATAGCCTTTTGGTAAAGATTTCACTATATCAGTATTTGAACCAGAAATCAAGTGATTTTTGAATTTTATCTTATTTGAATCGGCTTCAAACTGGTACATTTTATACATTCTCTGTGATAATTCCTCTCTGGTCAACTCAGTAAGTTCTTCTAAACTTTCTTTATAAAAAATTGCTTTTTGTCCAGCTTTTAAAACTGCATATAAGGGTAGCTGTACCCTTTTCTTAACAACCGAATTAAAATGTGGAATTTCAAAAAACTCCCTTTCATTTTGAATGTCAAGTTTTGCTAAGTCAAAAATTCCTATTATGCTTATAGCCCGTTCTTCTTTCCCCTTTACATTTCCTTTGTAAAACAAGCAGTAAACATTTTCACCGTTTTGTGCGTAGGTTGTTTGTTTGTATTCTTTATCTGAAACAAAAGTATGTTGATGAGGCTGAACCGCCGTTGCGTGTTTTAATCTATCAAAACATCTAATATGCCTTATTCTATTTACTTTTCCTCCTTTTTTGTTAAGCATATATATGCCTTTTTCTAAAGCATCCTTTAAACTGCCAACATCCTCTACCTGTTTTTTTATTATCTGAAAAAGTGCTTGGTCTACAATAACTTTTTCTATGTCATCTAGCTTTTTAAACCCTGGGCTAGCCGCATCTTTGGCATACAAAAGTGGTTTTCTTATTACAAGTCTTACCTCGTCTTCAAGTTGCATTTTTTTATTCTCATCGAAAATGATTTTACCCGAATCATCGCGCTTGGGTTGCTTTATAGCTCCATAAAGAGATTCGCCGTGTAACTGACCTCGTATGGCATCGCCTTTTGCCCATTTTACATTTCCATTATCATCATAATCTATTTTACCGCGTTTTCTAACCTTTTTAAAAGTTGGTGTGAGCGCTCTGTAGTCTTTTAAATTGTTGATAAGGGTTTCTTTTTCAATATTTATTATAAAGCTTGGTGAAAAATCTTCCCAATTTTGCGGTTGTTCGTGATAGGTTTTCCCTGTACGGTTATCTTTTTCTAATTGATATTTTTTAATGATTTCATCGCGATATGCTGGTTTTGGTATTAAGGTAAGGATAGCACCGTCTATTGCGTGATGACTGTGCTTAGAACGGTCTTTTCTATTGCTTACTACTTTTACACGATATACTTCTTTGAAGATATTTACAACATTTCCTTTTTGAACTTCAACTTTATTGAACACCGTTTTGAGGTAAGGAACGGCATACTTAGTCATAATTTGCGTATCTCGTAATTGACTATTGCGCCACTTGGCCTTATACTCTTCGACTGTAAAGGTTTGTAATTTTTGTTTTAAATAGTCTAGGTCAAACTTTAATTGATGACGTTTTTGAATAAATGCGTCCTTTATTTCTTTGGTACTGGCGTAGCTTGTTTTTTTAACGTATTCATCTATTTGCTTTTCTAATTCTGTAATCTTACTCCACTTAACTACGGTAACTTCTTCCTTTTTGCCACGTTTTTTTACGGTTTTCTTTTCAAGTGTTCGTTTGCCAAAAATGGCTTCAATATTTTTAATAATGGGTTGTATTGTTCTACCGCTAAATACACCATCTGTAGTGTAATTATCTAACTGTGTAGGGTATTTTTTGCCTTTTACATTAGCGTTATAATCTTTGTTTGCTAGGGTTAGGTTTTTTAGCTCATTATCAAAACTTATACTTGCAGGAATGGTGTGCTCAATATCAAAATGTTCTCCATTGAGCAGGTCACTTTTATTAATAGTATCGCCAGTATACAAGCACTTTTTACCCTGTTCTTGCCATAGACGTATTTTTCTTATTAAGTTTTTATCTTCGGGGTTGTAAGTAGTGCCAGATTCTTTATTTATTTCTTCAATGGTTTTTTTATAGGTATTATTCTCGCGTTCTCGTTGGTTTTGCCACCTTTCTAGTGCAATTCGATAATTTGCGTTGTTTAGTTCCCTTGCTATTTCAACCACTATTCTTGTATGCGCATCTATTTGATTGGTTTGTAATAAATAATTTAATAAATGCTTTAACTTATGAAGCGTTTTTAAAGCCATTGGGTTTTTGAAACCTTTGCTTATGGGTTCTGGGCTTTCTAACAATTTGAGTGAAATTCCTTCAAGCTCTGCACTTGGGTTCTTTTTCAAAAAGGTTTCCACTTCATTTTCATTGATATAAACCGTTTTGTTTTTTAGTTCTACCTTCTCGTAAATTGATGCATTGGGATATTTTTCTTGTTCAGATGGATGCCATAAAAATTTTATTTTTTCATTAGGTACTTGATAGTGCTCTTGTATGTAATTAAAAATATGCTGATGAATACGGGGCTGCTCAATAAATGCGCCTTTTTTAGCCTGAAAAGGTTTCTGCAAGAAAGACTTATATTCTTTTGTTATATAATCTAAATAGCTTGCTTGTTCCTCTGTGTTTGTTTCTTCCCAAGTCTTTTCGCCGAGTTCATCAATCAATTTTTGTTTTATTAAACTATGGTCCGAGGCATCTAAATCTTCATTTTCGCCTAAATGATAATCTCCCTCCGATACTAGTTCGTATTTGAATATTCCATTTAAAACATTATTGAGTTTTCTTTTAGTTGATATTTCTTGGTATATGTTATCAATCTCATTAGCAAAATGGTTTATAAATCCAGTAGAAACTTCGTGTGTTCCTAATACTTTTTGAATATTTGCCATATAAACAGCTTTTGAATATATAAACCCTTTTTTAAGGTAAGGAAGTATCTTTTTTATGGCAGAAAGACTTAATGTGGCATAACCTTGCTGTAGTTTAATTTTAGAAAATTTAATAGCTTTTTCTTCATTGAGCTTTAATTTTTCTAATGCAAAATCCTTTAGCTTTTCTTCACTATCAAAGGTGTTTAGTATATGCCAAACATCTTCAAAATTGTAGTTGGTTACTGTTTTCTTTTTGGGTTGTTTCTCCCTTACAAAGGCATCCTCCCAACCCAGCTCGTTTTTCCAGTTATCACCAAAAAGGTCTTCAAAATTTTTAAGCAATTTGGCGGAAAGCACTTTTGTTTTGTCTCGATTAGAATAACCAGAATTAATAATTGCCCCGTCTTTATTCAGTTGTTTTAAGATGGTACTTAAGCTAAAATCGCTACCCGAGTTGTAAAATATAGGGTAGATTATTTCATTTAAATATGTACTCTGTTCCCAACCTTCAGGTGCTTGTATTTTTAAATTATTGATAAAAACCCAAGTGCGATATTCTTCATACAACGGGTGACTTACAGGTGCTCTTCGTTTGTTTTTCTCATACGTACAGAGACCTACCAAACCTTTTTGTGTGCGTAGTGGTCGCTGCCAAATAATGGCTTTATGTAATTTTGAGTAAAAGTCGTTGTTGAGATTTTGAGTTTTACAAATTAATTTAAGCTCGTTTTCATAATCTTTGCGCAGGTTATAACGTTGCCGAATTCTAATTTTTTCTGAATGGGTGGATTTTTCTTTTTGATAATGAAATAAAGCTGCTCCTAAACTTTTGTATTGCTCAATATAATCTGCAATAGCATCCCTCCCTTTGGTTGTACCATCTTTTGAGCCTTTGAGCATAGTTTTAGCTTCTTCTTCGTCTCTACCTTTAAAGCCACGTCTTTGCACAAGTTGATAAAATACACGCCCTAGAATTTCTGGATTATTATTAAAGACCTTGCTATCCTTTTCTTCTTCACTAACCGCTTTTGCTCGAAACAAATAATAACTTTCATGCTTGTCACCGCCAAACAAATGAAAATCGGGTTTTCCATCGCCATTAAAATCAAAACGCAACCAATTGATAAATGCTTCGGTTTGCGGATATTTTCGTCCTTCTTTTTTTGTGTATTTTCTCCAGCTATTTAATTCATTAATAGTTAAGGGACACATTTGTTGTTCTATTAAAAACTCTAGCAACTCCCATTTTCTATATTTTTCAGCTTGGTAGTTTCTACGCTTACCCCTACTTTCAGTTCGCTTTTTTACTTTAGGAAATTCAATTCCCTTTTCTTCTCCAACACCCTTATCAAAAATTAAAACTCCTTTATTAATTATTTGATTGTCATTAGCTGTAATATCTCTTATCGCCCATCCAATAGAGTTAGTACCAAGGTCAATTCCTAAAGTTAAGTTGCTCATTTATATTTTTTATTTATCTTTATAATCTGAAAGCTATTCACAATAAGGCTATAAGCCGAAGAAAAATCTTAAATCCTGCGTACTCCGTGGGATTTTTCTTTTATGTTATGAAAATAAACTATTAATATTAAGAAGTATTACAGATTCCCGTAAAGAAAGAACCTTATGGTACGCTAAAACAACCTCGACTTCCAATTCGGGGCATTTTTTTTAGCATTAATCTAGATACAATTTCAAAATCAAGGTGATACAAGAAAAAAATCAATATTTTTTCGGCAAAATATCGGCATTTAACACAAATAAAAATCCCTAACAATTTGATTTACAAATCATTAGGGATTTATTCCGTACTCGAGGTGGGAATCGAACCCACACTCCGAAGAACTGGATTTTGAATCCAGCGCGTCTACCAGTTCCGCCACTCGAGCATAAACACCGTAATAAACGATATTTTTAAATAGGACTGCGAAATTAAAAAATTTTTTTCTTTCTACCACTAAAAATTTCAAACATTTATACAGCTGCAACCAATTTTAATTTTTAAATTTGCACCTCCTTAAAAAACAGGGTCTTCCGTAGGATTGAATCTGCTGCTGAGGTAAATAAGAAGAAAAGATATGCCATATCAAGTTCCGGAACCAAAAATATTTGCTTGTACGCAAAGTACGGCACTAGGTGAAAAGATAGCCAAAGCTTATGGCACCACATTGGGCAAAGTCTCTTTTTCACGCTACAGCGATGGTGAATTTCAGCCTTCTTTTGAGGAATCTATACGAGGTACGCGTATTTTCATTATAGGCTCCACACACCCGGGTCCGGAAAATTTAATGGAGATGTTGCTAATGATAGATGCCGCCAAACGGGCTTCTGCACGTCATATTACAGCAGTTATGCCTTATTTTGGTTGGGCAAGACAGGATAGAAAGGACAAACCCAGAGTACCTATTGCCGCTAAATTGGTGGCTAAAATGTTAGAGACCGCAGGGGCTACAAGAATTATTACCATGGACCTCCATGCAGATCAGATACAGGGCTTTTTTGAAAAACCTGTTGACCATCTTTTTGCGTCTACCCTTTTCTTACCTTATTTAAGAAATCTAGGATTGGACAATTTAACTTTGGCCTCTCCGGATATGGGAGGTTCAAAAAGGGCCTATGCCTATTCCAAAGCATTGGATAGTGACGTTGTTGTCTGTTATAAGCAACGGGCCAAAGCCAATGTAATTTCACATATGGAACTTATTGGGGATGTTCAGGGTAAAAATGTGGTACTTGTAGATGATATGGTTGATACCGCCGGTACGTTGACCAAGGCCGCAGACCTAATGATGGAACGTGGTGCAGTAAGTGTTAGGGCCATTACCACACATGGTTTGTTATCCGGCAACGCCTATGAAAAAATTGAAAAATCGCAATTAACGGAATTGATCATAACAGATTCCATACCAATAGAAATAAAAAGTAATAAAGTTAGGGTATTATCCTGTGCCGAACTATTTGCGGATGTTATGGACAAGGTGCACAACAATAATTCTATATCCTCAAAATTTTTAATGTAGCAACCAACCATTATGGCAATGGTGCTAACATGAAATTAGAGGTCAAACTATTAATATTAATTTTTAATACATATAATGAAGTCAATTACAATTAAAGGATCAGAAAGAGAAAGCGTGGGCAAAAAGGCAACGAAGGCCCTACGTAATGCTGGAAAGGTTCCTTGCGTGGTATACGGAGGGGATAAACCATTACATTTTTCAGCGGATGAACTAGCGTTCAGAGACTTGGTTTACACTCCAAATGCACACACAGTTGCAATTGAATTGGATGGTGGAGCTTCTCTAAAAGCTGTAATGCAGGATATACAGTTTCATCCTGTAACCGATAAGATCATACACATTGATTTTTATCAATTATTTGATGATAAAGTGGTTACTATGGATATTCCTGTACGTTTAGTAGGTAACTCTCCAGGTGTACGTAACGGTGGACGTTTATTGTTCAGAAAACGTAAACTTGCCATTAAGGCCCTACCGGACAAATTACCGGATTTCTTTGATATCGATATTTCAAAATTAAAAATCGGTCAAAATATATCTGTATCATCATTATTGAATGATGATTTCACGATCTTACATCCAGATAACCAAGTTGTTGTACAAGTTAAAACTGCACGTACCGCAATTGTTACGGATGATGAAGATGAAGAAGGAGAAGAAGGAGCTGAAGGCGCCGAAGCGGCAACTGAAGAAGCTACCCAAGAATAACTTCTTATTTCAAAAATTACAAAAAGGCATCTCGATATCCGTATTGAGATGCTTTTGTATTTTTGACCCTAAAATAAAGTTTAAATGTTCCATTTTTTAAAAGGACTTTTTAACAAGCGCTCAAGTGTATATAAAGAAGAGGACCCAATGAAAAAATTTTTGATTGTAGGTCTTGGCAATATTGGAGATGAATATGCCGAAACCCGACATAATATCGGTTTTAAGATATTAGATGAACTGGCAAAGGCCCAGGAATTTACTTTTGAAACCGCCAAACTTGGAGATATAGGTACGTTCAAGATCAAAGGAAGAACGGTTATATGTCTAAAACCCTCTACCTATATGAACCGTAGTGGAAAGGCATTAAAATATTGGATGGACAAGGAAAATATTCCCCAGAGCAACCTATTGGTCATAACCGATGACATTAACTTGCCTTTTGGAACCATACGTATAAAGACCAAGGGCAGTGATGGCGGCCATAACGGATTAAAAGATATTCAACAACATTTACAGACCCATGGCTACAACCGGTTCAGGTTTGGGGTCGGTGCCAATTTTGGCAAGGGTAGACAGGTAGATTATGTTTTGGGACAATGGAACGAAGAAGAACGTGATCTAATTTCGGAACGCCTCTCCAGATCTGCAGAGGTAGTCAGTGCATTTGTCCTTAGCGGTATTGCCCGTACCATGAACCAATACAACAATACTTGATTACAGCACCTTAAAATTATATATACCGGAATTGGACTTGTTTCCTTCAGCATCAATAACGACCACACTCCAATAGTAGACCGTGTCCGAAGCTACAGAAACTTTTATACTGTTTACGGAAGGTTGTAAGGAACGAATTAAATCCGTTGGCGGAGTTTCCACGGAAAAATACACCTCATAGTTTACGATATCGTTATCCAGATCGGATGCCGACCATGAGAGGACCACTTCATTGTTAAGGTCCTTAAATACATTTTCAGATGAAGCCGGACTAACTATCGTAGCTGGAAAAGGAGCAAATGTAGTATTGGAACCTGCATTATAAAAATGCCAGATTTCACTAGATACGGTCTGTTCTACTTGACTATTCTTTGAACGGACCAACCATGAATACTGTTTACCTTTTTCCAGGGGCAGCGTGGCGGATGTATTTGCGGATATTATGGTCTGTACCGTACCGGTCTCTGTATTGGTGACCCTTAGCTCATAGGTTTCCGTATTATCTGCAGCGCTCCAATTAAATTCCACCTGACTTTTTTCCTCTCCTAAACTTACCCCGGTCGTACATTCGGAATTTTGCTCCGGAAATAATAACAACACCGCTTCAGGTGGTTGTGGACTTCGTTTTTTCTTGCATCCGGTAAAGGAGAGCATCAAACATAGAATTATGAATATGGCGCGCTTCATTGCTTAATTATTTTTAAGGTTCCTTTGGCGGTAGCCCCTACATATTTTATATAATAGATTCCTATGGAAAACGCACTACAGTCAAATTCTATCCTGTTTAATTGTGGAACAAAGGTATCACTTGATATCAACCTACCATCCGCACTAAAAACCTGTAGAAAAACTTGTTCCTGTTCGGCCCCAAAATAAATATTAATGCTATCGATCACAGGGTTTGGAAAGACAATTGCCTGCTCACTGAAAACCAATTCTTCCTCATAAGTACCTTGACAGGCCAAATTGGTAGTCACCTTAAAAGTATTGAGACCTTTTTTTAAACTTAATGTTACGGTAGGTTCATTGGTCATTAAAATTTCATTGTTATGCGTAATGGTATATAAGGATGAACCCAGCAAGGAAAAAGTGATCTGACTGCCATCCAAAGCCAGTTTAGATGTTACATTGAGCGGCGCAGGCTCCGTAATTTGAACCTCTACGCAATATTCCTCATAAGTAATAATCCCATCCGTACCTACAACACATACCGAGTACGTGCCGGATGCCAAATTGGCCAAGTTAAAGGTGTTGGAAAAATTTTGAACAAGTTCTACACCATTTCCGGAAACAGTTGCTTGATAATCCAAGGATAACTTGGGAATAATGGTAATTGAGCCATCATTATTGTCACTGCACGTTTCGCTATCTATCCTAACCGTAAAGTTTTCACTAGGAAAACGATATACTGGACAACCCGATGCATTTACCTCTTGGCCCAATGGTGTATCCAAACATAAATCGTCTCCATCGTCAAAGACGCCGTCCTGATCATTATCCGGCCTAAAATCACCTTCCACACAGACTTCAAGTAAAAAGATATTCAATTTACCACCATCAGAAGGAGCGTTATCGCGAACCTCCAAGATCCATTCCCCTAAAAGGGACTCGCCATTAAAGGAGCTTAAACTCCCCAATGGGCTTACGGTACCGCTAATACCTGGCTCCGGACTACAGACAAAACTGGGCGCATCATCATCAAAAGTGGCTATAATATTCCGCGCCTCACCACATGAACTGGAAACCAACGTAACCTCGGTACCTTCAGGTGAGGTAAGGGTAATTACCAAATCTGCCAAAAAAGTATGTTCAATATCAAGAATGACATTGATATCCGCAATAGGCA
This sequence comes from Maribacter confluentis, assembly GCF_030505015.1. Classification (NCBI taxonomy): domain Bacteria; kingdom Pseudomonadati; phylum Bacteroidota; class Flavobacteriia; order Flavobacteriales; family Flavobacteriaceae; genus Maribacter; species Maribacter confluentis. The sequence continues at coordinate 2,614,563 of NZ_JAUKUC010000001.1, read as the reverse complement.
AATCTTCATAAAAAATTATTTTAGAGCTTATTACGGGAGTTCCGCTACTGGAAATAGCAATGGGCAAGCCCGCAGTGGCTTCTTTAGTGGTACAGTTAAATTGTATGGTCGTAAAACTGAACGGCGCACTAAAAACTCCTTCCCCGCAATCATTTTTGGGTCTAACACGCCAAAAATATTGACTGTTATTGTCCAATAATACCGGTTTATAGGAATTAGAGGCTACGGTTGCCGTTTCAACAATAGCGGTAAAATTGGTATTGGTTGAAATTTCGATATCGTACAAGGTGCTGCCTACTTGATTCTCCCACTGCAATTCCGTATCTATGGACGCATTTTCCAAACCGTCTACGGGTGCAACTAAATTTACCAATTCAAAAGTATCGTCATAAACCCTTAACAACAAGGTAATATTTTTTGTGACCGTTGCCGAACTTGCAACAATTTCTATAGGATAAATACCTTCGGCCAGCGTTGAAATACCCTCAAAATCCAATAATACAGAAGTATCAGTATCAGTTGCTGTAGCGGGTGTAAAAGTTGCGTTTAGGCCATCTGGCAGGGAGGGCGTACTAAACGTGCTTTCCTCGTTAAATCCCAAATAGGTTTCATAGGTAAAAGGTACGTTGAGATCCTGTGGCTTACAGACATCAAATTCAACCTCGTTAAAATCCAACACAATTTCGGAAGGGGTTATGGAAAAATCGGTACCATTAACAGCAAAAAAAACATTTCCGTCCGCTTTGACCATAATTCTACCGCTATCCGTATCTATACTAGGTACTATGATCCTTTGACTACCATCGTTCAGTACATTTTCGGCCAATATGGTCGGGTAGGTAAGTCCGCCATTGGTGGACAAATAGATAGAAACGGTCTCTGCCGCTACAGGTGCAATATTGGTATCGGCGACATCCCACGTAATGACCTGTATAGATCCTGCCACCAAAGATTCTTCTGTATTTAGCGAAGTGACCGCAAAAGGGCCGGCATCATTAATTACCGTTATACTCATTTCATCAGAAACACTCTGCCCACCATTTAAAGCATTGTCACGCACGGTCAAGGAAAAATTTAAGGACCTACCAATATTGGATACCGTCTCCCAGGCATCTCCCCTACTGGGCAAGACCTGTGTAAGCTGGCCGCTCAGTACTCGGTTAAGGTTTGGAAAATACCGTCTCGGCAAAATACTAGGCGGCAATGACCTAAAATTGGCCCCTGCTGGATTATTAGGTCCAAAAGTAGCTTGGGTAACAACCCCATTGTCTATTTGCTCCCAAGTATAACTCAACACATCCAAAGTATCCGGGTCAGTTGCCTCCCCATTCAAAACAAAGGCCGTACCCTTTGGTATGTTGTAATCCTGTAAGGGAGATAAAGAAGGGGGCACATTGGCAATAGACTGGGTTTGCCCACAGGAAACCGTTCGCAAATAATCCCTAATTTGCGTTATACTGACATAATGAAAATAATCATTGCTATTACTGGCTACATTGTTATTTCCCGTAATACCCGCATAGCCCATAATAGTTGTACCACTTGCCGGTTCTACCTGTACATTTGTACCTTCCGAAATATGAGAGAACGAATGGTTTGCCCCAAATTGATGGCCCATTTCATGAGCGACCAAATCAATATCGAAGGCATCACCGGTCGGTGATGACAGTGTAGAGTACGCACTACCCTTTCTCCCGTTCTTACATACAGCTCCAATAAAACCGGAATTACCGTCCAAAGTGTTTTCCTGTTGATTGAACAAATGTCCAATGTCATAATTTAAATCTCCTATAACATTGGTCAACGTACTTTGTACCTGGGAACTTAAACTACCGGTATAAGGATCATTTTCAGGGTCGGTATAGATTACATCATCCGTATTGTCTATCAATTGTAAGGATATGGCCAGATCACGCTCAAAAACACCATTGACCCTGGTAAGGGTAGCATTGATTGCGGCCAATGCATCTGCTTTGGTACCCCCATGAAATTGAGTGTATTCCCCAGACGCGGAAATAGCGACCCTAAATGTAGTCAATGTTTGGTCATCTACCAATTTAGCCGTCAAATTCTGGGCATAATCCATAACCGTAGGCATTGTTTTACAAATAAACTGTAGATCACTTTTGCTCTGCTCCGTCCTTCGGTACAAAATATACGTATCGTCCTTGGTCTGCTGCATAAACAGGGATTCCTCTTCGCCTACTTTATTGAACATGCTCTGAACACCTTTTGGTGACACGCTAAAACGTACCTGCAAGCCGGCACGGTCTATAGCAGTACCCTTATAAGATTTAATGGATGGATATTTTTGGGCCAAGGTCTTTGAGAACAAGGGTATCTCTTCTACACGAAAGGGAATTTGATTGCCCTGTTCATCTGGAAAATAGATGACATTGGACTTTTTATTGGACATTAAGGCTTGGGTGAACAGTGTTTTGTTCAAGACAAATGCCTTACCTTTTTCCACCTGCAGTCGTTGCTTGGAAATCTGTTTGTTGGCCGTAGATAATTCGGTTTTTTCCCAGTATGTACTTTGAGCTACCCCGGAAAAGGAAAGAAATACTATGGTAATTGAAAAAACTAGGCGTAATTTTGCAACCATCAGGGGGCTTTTATCTCAGAATCAAATATAAGTCTTTTTATTTTCTATCATAGGTGATTACAGTTCGCAACATTTCCACATATCATGAAAAACATCCCACGGTCATTACCATTGGTACATTTGACGGGGTACATATTGGTCATCGTAAAATACTGGATAAAATCATAAACCATGCCAAGACTACGGAATTAAAATCGTCCGTACTCACTTTTTTCCCACATCCAAGAATGGTTTTACAAAAAGATGCGGATATCAAACTTTTGAACACCATAGATGAAAAAATAATGATCTTGGAGCGTTTGGGTCTTGATGTGTTGATCATTCATCCGTTTACCAAGGATTTCTCTAGACTTACCGCTACGGAATTTGTACGGGATATATTGGTAAATATCTTGAACACAAAGAGAGTCATTATTGGTTATGACCACAGATTTGGCAGAAACAGAACGGCCAACATTACCGATTTGATAGCATTTGGCAATGCTCTGGATTTTACGGTAGATGAAATACCTGCGCAAGAAATAGATGATGTTTCCGTGAGCTCTACCAAAATACGTAAAGCGTTGGAAGAAGGCGATATTACCACGGCCAACAATTACTTAGGATATGAGTATATGCTGACCGGCACGATCTCCAAGGGAAAAGGTATTGGAAGACAATTGGGTTTTCCCACAGCAAATCTTACGATTGCGGAAAATTATAAACTTATACCAAAAAACGGAGCATATACCGTTAAGAGCACCTTAATGGGAAAAACGGTCTATGGCATGATGAACATTGGATACAACCCTACCGTAAATGGCACATCAAAGTCCATAGAAATTAATTTTTTCGATTTCAATGCCGATCTCTACGATAAAATAATTCAAGTGGATATTTTGGCCCGTTTAAGGGACGAACATAAGTTTGAATCTGTAAATGCCCTTAAGTTACAATTGGCAAAGGACAAAGAACGTTCCATACAACTTATTAGGAAATAATATGCTGAACAGGGTATTGTTTCAACGTATGGATAATAGCCCCTTGATCATCTTCCGTATTTTTTTTGGAATCCTTATTTCATTGGAAAGTTTTGGGGCCATTGCTACTGGATGGGTAAAAAGAAATTTAATAGACCCCACCCATTTTTTTCCCTTTATAGATTTTGAATGGTTACACCCCATACCGGGAAATGGCATGTACTATTATTTTACCATTATGGGCTTTTTGGGCATTTGTATTGCTCTAGGGCTAAAATACAGGATAAGCATGATTGCTTTTACCTTTATGTGGTCTGCCACTTATCTAATGCAAAAAACAGCTTACAACAACCATTATTATTTGCTTATCCTTATTTCTTTACTCATGTGTTTTTTTCCAGCGCATAGAAGTAAATCCGTGGATGTAAAATTGAATCCAACTCTTGAAGCCAATTCAATGTTCGCTTATGTTAAATGGTTTATTGCTTTACAGTTGCTTATTGTATACACCTATGCTTCCGTTGCAAAAATGTATGGCGACTGGCTAGATTTTAGTATGATCAAGGTATTGATGCAGCCAAGGAAAGATTATCTATTAGTTGGTGAATTGCTACAACAATTGTGGGTGCACAAAATTATAGGCATAGCAGGAATTGTATTTGACCTTCTGATCATCCCCGCCTTACTTTATAAAAAAACTAGAAAAATAGCCTTTATATTATCCATCTTTTTTCACTTATTTAATTCTATTGTTTTCCAGATAGGTATTTTTCCTTACTTGGCCTTGGCGTTCAGTGTATTCTTTTTTGACCCAGAAACCATAAGGTCTATATTTTTTAAATCCAAAACACCCTACGTACCAACCGTTTTATCCTCTCCAAATTACAGAAACGGCCTATTAATAGTCGCGGGCCTATATTTTCTGTTCCAAGTACTGTTACCGGTAAGACATTATATTATTGAGGATGATGTATTGTGGACGGAAGAAGGACATCGTATGAGCTGGAGGATGATGCTGAGGAGCCGCACTGGAAAAGGCAATTTTATGGCCATAGACGAGCACACCAATGAGGTATACCACATTGACCCAAAAAATTACCTGACCAAGGCACAACAGCGCAAGGTTTATTCATATCCGGATTTTGCTTGGCAATTTGCCCAGTATATCAAAAACGATTTCAAGAAGGATAATAAAGACGTTGCCGTATTTTTAAAAAATTCGGAAATACGTATAAACGGTAAGCCCTATAAACCATTTATAGACCCCAAGACCAATTTGGCCAAGGAGCGCTGGAAACCCTTTAAGCATCACACTTGGATTCTTCCATCCAACCCATAATTAAACCAGATCAAGGAAACTTGACCGTACGCTGACAAAGCTGAAGCGGCAAACCCCAAGGATCGCGCAACATGACCAAATGGCTACCGTCATCCTTAAAGACCTCTTCAAAAAAGCTTGCTCCGGCAAGCAGCAAACGTTGTTTATCTTCCTCTGCGTTCCCGGAAACAAAAGCCACGTGAAATGTCAAGGGATGCCTATTGCTAAAATCCTCTGCCAATTCATCTTCCCGAGTGTAGAACTCAACCACTACCCTACCGGTACTATCTGCCAGGAACGTCATAAACGGAGCTTCCTTTTGCTGATTATCTATTGTCAGTCCCAAATGGCTGCAATACCAATCAACAACCCCGTTAATATCCTTTACATTTATTGCGAAGTGTTCAAAAATCATAGTAATGAAAGTTTAGAGATTAAAAGTATCCAATTTAAATAGAAGATTAACGTAAATTTGCACTCAAATACAGCCTAAAATGTTACAATTACAGACCATAAGGGATAATAAAGATGAAATTATCCTTGCCTTGGAAAAGAGGAATATTGACGCCAGACCAATGTTGGACAATCTGCTTCAACTTGATGAAAAAAGACGTACGGCACAAACGAAATTGGATAATGTATTGGCAGAATCCAACAAAATTTCCAAAGAAATAGGTGTTCTGTACAAGACCGGTAAGGCTCAAGAAGCAAATGCATTAAAGGAGCGTACGGGTAAATTAAAGGAAGAGTCCAAACAATTGGGAGAAGAATTGAGCCTAGCGGCAGATGAATTACAAAGTTTATTATATCAAATTCCTAATACCCCGCATACATCTGTGCGCAAGGGGTCAAGTGAAGAGGACAATGAAGAAGTATTTAAAGAAGGAGACATTCCCGTATTGGATACCACTGCCTTGCCACATTGGGAATTGGCAAAGAAATATGACATTATTGATTTTGAACTAGGGGTAAAAATAGCAGGAGCGGGTTTTCCGGTATACAAAGGAAAAGGCGCACGATTGCAACGTGCTTTGATCGCCTATTTTTTGGACAAGAATACTGAAGCCGGTTATACAGAAATACAGGTACCACATTTAGTGAACGAGCTTTCCGGTTATGGTACAGGACAGTTACCGGACAAGGAAGGTCAAATGTACCATGTAACGGCAGATGACCTATATTTGATTCCTACGGCAGAGGTGCCCGTTACCAATATTTTTAGGGACGTCATCTTAAACCAAGATGATTTCCCAATCACTTACACGGGCTATACCCCTTGTTTTAGAAGAGAAGCAGGTAGTTATGGGGCACATGTTAGGGGCCTGAACAGACTACATCAATTTGATAAGGTTGAAATTGTACGTGTAGAACATCCCACCAATTCATATAAGGCTTTGGATGGTATGGTTGAACACGTAAAGGGTATACTGAGAGCGTTGAAACTACCGTATAGAATTCTTCGCCTATGTGGAGGGGACCTTGGTTTCACCTCTGCATTGACCTTTGATTTTGAAGTGTTCTCCACCGCGCAGGACCGTTGGTTGGAAATAAGTTCTGTATCCAATTTTGAAACGTACCAAGCCAATAGGCTCAAGTTAAGATTTAAGGATGAAAACGGAAAAAGTCAGCTGGCCCATACTTTAAACGGTAGTTCTTTGGCCCTACCACGCGTATTGGCAGGTATCCTAGAAAATTATCAGACTCCAGAAGGAATTAAAATTCCAGAAGTTTTGGTACCGTATTGCGGTTTTGACATGATAGACTAGGGTAACTACCGTTCATACCATATATCATTTAGTATCTTTAGAAAGCATTTATTAGGTGATGCTGGAATATTTTTTCCATTCTTGTTATATTCAGTGAGATATGGTTTTCACTTTTAACCCATATGTTAATGTATTTATTACGGTCAATTTGGTATCCTAAATACACAGCGTGAAGAGTATAGATTTAAATAACCTTGAAACCGTTGAAAAAGGACAAATCCTTTTAAAGCAAGGAGAAATTGCCAAATATGGCTATTTTGTTAAAAGTGGATGTCTTAAAAGTTATGCCATTGATAGTTCCGGCAAAGAACATATCATGCAATTTGCGCCAGAAGATTGGCTAATTACGGATTTGGATAGTTTTACCAATCAAGTTCCCTCCCAAGTAGGAATAGAGGCCATAGAAGAATCAGAGATTTTTGTGCTATCCAGATCGGAATATTCGGACATTACAAATTTTGACGAGGAAGATATCACCGAAATGGCAATTAAGTTCAGGAATAATTTAATAGCATCGAACAAACGTATCATAGGTTTATTAAGCGCAACTGCTGAACAGCGATATATTGATTTTACCGAAACCTACCCCACTTTAGTTCAGCGCCTACCGCTAAAATTAATTGCCTCATATATAGGTGTTACACCGGAATATCTGAGTGATATTCGTCGTAAGATTGCACATAAATAACCTATAGTAATTTCTTAAGGTATCTTATTTTTCATTTGCGCATAGTAGTACAACTTTGCTACATAGTAATTTTATAAATACGTAAAGAAATGACAGACCAAAAAAAGAACAAAGCAATGCATATAATATTATGGATTGCACAAGGATTATTGGCCGTAATGTTTATTATGGCAGGACTTATGAAAGCTTCACAACCTATTGAGGCACTTGCGGAATCATTACCATGGGTAACCTCAACACCGCAAGCGCTGGTGCGCTTTATAGGTATTAGCGAATTGTTGGGCGGATTGGGTTTATTAATTCCATCCATTTTTCGTTTTAAACCTTACTTGACCGTATGGGCGGCACTAGGTCTTGCCGCGGTTATAATCTTGGCCGCAATTTTTCATGCTTCAAGAGGAGAATTTTCAGCAATTGGCATGAATATAATCATTATGGGCATTGCACTTTTTATTGCTTGGGGCAGAAGTAAAAAAGCACTCATTTTGCCTAAGGCACACCAACAATAATATCATTGAATATTGTAAATGATGCATCGGAAATGGACTTATAAAAATTTTCGGTGCATTGATTTTAATATATGGATGTAAATTTTAATTGACCAATTCAATGCAGAGAACTAACGGCGGAGGCAACCCAAAAAATAAACTTGCTACTTTTAGCCCGGTACATATCAACAATATTGACCTTGAAAGGTCTACCTATTTTTGGACAGAAATAGTAGGTATGCAACTTAGGGGGACCAACAAGAATATTGCTGAATTTGGTACGGAGAAAAGAACATTGGTCGTAGTTCATGAAAAGGCCAAATTTCCATTTCAAAAAGGGTACAGCGGTTTATATCATTTTGCGGTTCATGCACCCAATGAAGCTGAATTTGCAAGTATGGTACATAGACTGAACATTAAAAAATATCCGTACTCCCCTACCGACCATACCGCATCTAAATCCATCTATCTAGAAGACCCGGATGGAATTATCATAGAATTTACCTTAGAAACCCCAGAACGCTTAAAAGGAGTGATCAGCGAAGGTGGAATTTGGATGGAGGGTACAGATGGCGTAATACGATCAGCATCGGAAAGATTAAATCTAGATGAAGTAATGTCCGCATTGCAAGTCAATGACCTTCATAGATTTATTGCTTCTGACACCTATATTGGACATATTCATTTATATGCCAACAATGTTCAAAAATCCAATGGGTTTTACAAAAAATTAGGCTATACCGAAGCCAACAATTTACCCCAATACATGTTTGCGGATTTAGGGGATGGTGCAGATTACCAACATAGGATAGCCCTAAATTCTTGGCACGGGAGCAACAGACCATTGGCTCCCAGTGAAAATGCCGGCTTAAACCATTTTCAACTATATTATACAGCTAAAGAAAAATTAGAGCAAGCATTACACAGTATAAACTGGTATGAAAAAACCATCAACGGCTATTGGGTCGTTGATCCTACCGGCAACAAAATATGTATTGGTATTAATTAATGTACGGGGTAATTGTTCCGGAAGAATTATGACATCTATAAAGCATGGTGATTTTAACCTGCTAGACATTACTTATAGAATCTTGCCAAACCTATTAAAGTTTACTTAAAAATTAAACCATCTAGAAAAAACATGGTCATACAAGCATTATAAAACCATGTATTATGAAAACAACATTAAATAGTATTCCAATTATTTTAGCGCTCATTATGCTGGTTTCGTTTTCAGAAAAGACATATGCGCAAAATTCAAGACGAACCGGTAAGACCGTAATTATCAAAAAAGATAATCCACGTATACCAAGTAGCCGTGTAGTATATAAAAAACCTAAAAAAAAGATTGTAGCGGTTAGAACGTTACCCAAAAGAACAACAATTGTACACAGGGGCAACAATTATTACTATTCGGGAAATAGATTTTACACCTATTCTGCTGGAAGATATATTGTAATAGCCCCAAAAGTTGGCTTTAGAATACAAACGTTGCCAGCTGGCTTTATTAGAATAAATAGACCGTCTAGAACCTATTATTGGGCCAATGGTGTTTTTTATGCCCCAATTAATGATCAATATGAAGTTGTTGATCCAGAAATAGGAACGGTAATCCAAGAGTTGCCAGATGGCTACGAACGTGTGGAAATAGATGGGTATACATATTATGAATTTTCAAATGTACTTTATGAAGCTATCCAAATAAATGGAACTAGGGCCTATGAGGTGGTTGGTTTTGTGGATCAATAAACCTACATTCATTCAGTTAATAACGGCTTTAGTTCATTTTGGATTAAAGCCGTTTTTATTACCTTGGTTATTTACTTCATGTAACTTCTTAGAAATTAACAATACCTATGGGCAAGCAACTGGACAGTATTACGCCTCAACTACAACAGTTCATTGAGCAACAAAAAATATTCTTTGTAGGTACGGCTGCCGCTACAGGTAGCGTAAATGTATCTCCAAAAGGAACAGATTCATTTAGGGTTATAGATGCCAATACCATTGTATGGCTAAACTTGACCGGTAGTGGAAATGAAACTGCCGCCCATTTACTTAAGAATAAAAGAATGACCATCATGTTCTGCGCTTTTGAAGGAAAACCTATGATACTACGCCTTTATGGAAAAGCAGAGATTTATCATAAACGGGATAATCAGTTTATGAAATACGAAAAACTCTTTCCAAAAAACATTGGGGCCAGGCAAATAATTGAAATGCATGTAGAACTTGTACAGACTTCATGCGGATTTGCTGTACCCTACATGGATTATAAAGAAGAACGAACTACATTAAATGATTGGGCAAGCAAACAAGGAAGCAAAAATATTGAAGCGTATTGGAAAAATAAAAACACCCAAAGTATTGACGGTTTTGAAACTAATATAATGTCCGATTAATGTAATACCCCCCTAAACACATGATTAAAGAGGTAGATGATTATCTAGATGGTATAAATAAGTGGCAATCAGAGCTCAGGGAGCTAAGAGCAATAATTCTTGAGTGTGGCCTAACGGAAGCGTTTAAATGGAAACATCCTTGTTATACTTATAAAAACAAGAACATTGTACTACTGCATGGATTTAAAGAATATTGTGCCATCTTGTTTTATAAAGGGGCACTTCTTAAAGATCCTTACAATCTCTTGATTCAACAAACCCAACATACACAATCTGGTCGCCAAATCAGATTTACAGATGTTGGAGAAATACAAACGTTACGGCAAACGATCAAGGATTATATCCTGGAAGCCGCACAAAATGAGGAATCTGGAAAAAAGGTTCAGGTGAAGAAAGTGACGGACTATCCCGTTCCCAAGGAACTTACCCAAAAATTTTCCGAAGACCCCAATTTGGAAACTGCGTTCAACAGCCTTACCCCTGGGCGCCAAAAAGGTTATTTATTACATTTTTCACAACCTAAACAATCCAATACCCGCAGCAATAGAATTTCCAAAAACACACAGCGAATACTAAATGGAAAAGGATTAAACGATTGTACCTGCGGTCTTTCCAAACGAATGCCAAATTGTGATGGTTCCCACAAACAACTTTAAAATTAATAGGTTTGTTTAGTTGTCATCAGCCTTATAAATTGAACTTTGTACATTCTATGTATCTTTGAATATGCGAAAAATATTTTTTTTCATAGCCTTTTTCGCCATGATGGGCATGGCATGGTCCCAAGATGATTTTTTGGCAAAACAATATTTTGCCGATGGTGATTTTGAAAAGGCGGTCGTATTCTATGAAAAATTGGTAGAGAAAAATCCACGTAGAACAGAGTACGCACAGGATCTGGTTTCTTGCTACCAACAATTAGAGCGTTATATAGATGCCGGTGATTTCCTAAGGAATAGGTTGAATGAGAGAAATCCCTATCCCACGCTTTTAGTTGATCTGGGCTACAACTATGCCTTGCAAGAATTAGGGAAAGAGGCAACCATTTACTATGACAAGGCACTTAATATTATACAAAAGAATCCTAATTATGGTTACGCCATAGGATTGCGGTTTCAAAACTACAGCTTATTGGACTTGGCCATAGAGGCTTTTAAAAAAGCCATGCAATTAAACCCGGGTTTGGATTACAATTATCAATTGGCACGTATTTATGGTGAACAGGGCAAAATAGAGAATATGTACAATGCCTATTTGAATTTGGTAAGTGAAGGCAAAACATCCAAATCAAATATCCTTAGAAGTATTGATGATTTTATATCTGAGAATGCAGAGGACCCCAACAATATTTCCTTTAAAAAAGTACTCTTGGAAAGGGCTCAAAAAAATCCGAATATTCTTTGGAACGAGTTGCTGAGTTGGTTATTTGTTCAACAAAAACAGTTTGGTAGTGCGTTTAGACAGGAAAAAGCAATTTACAAACGTATTGATGGTAATTCAACCATGAGAATGGAAGGTTTGGGAGAACAGGCTTTGGAAGAACAGGGTTTTGATGTAGCAAAAGATATCTTTGAGTTTATCATTGACAATACCAATGACGAGGTTACACAACTGAACGCAGAATTACATCTTATAGACATAGCGTTGAATGATTCTAAGGTCAATCTTGACAATGTTCAAAATACATACGAAACCCTAATAGATAAATATGGCTACAGACCGCAGACACTGCAACTTCAGGTAGCCTATGCAAAATTTCTGACCTTTAAAAAAAACGACCCCAAACCAGCGGAAACCCTATTGAAAAATAGTTTAGACCTTCCTTTGAACACCAGGGGTACCGCCTATATAAAATTAGCATTGGGAGACATATTGGTATTCGATAAAAAATTTAATGAAGCACTGATCTATTTTTCCCAAATTCAACAAAAATTAAAAAATGATGTTTTAGGGCAGGATGCCAGATATAAAGTAGCTCAAACCAGCTTCTATAAAGGAGATTTTGACTGGGCCCTTACCCAATTAAAAGTACTACGCGGCTCAACATCCCAGTTAATTGCCAATGATGCCATGCAGTTAAGTCTGTTAATTTCCGACAATTCCTTGGAAGACTCTACCCAGACCGCCTTGAAAAAATATGCGCGGGCAGATTTTCTTGCCTATCAAAACAAAACAACGGAAGCTATTACGGCCTTGAATGACATCCTTGAAAACCACAAAGGTGAAAAAATTGAGGACGATGCTTTGTTTAAACAAGCTCAGTTACTGGAAACGCAAAAAAAATATGAGGAGGCGCAGTTCAACTATCAAAAAATTATCACCTTCTATAATAAGGGAATATTGGCTGACGATGCGCATTTTGCCTTGGCCGAACTTTATAGAAAAGAGTTCAAGGACAATATAAAGGCCAGGGAACATTATGAGCAAATCATCTACAACTACCAAGATAGTTACTACTTTCCTCAAGCCAGAAAGAATTTTAGAATTCTCAGGGGAGACGCCATTAACTAAAAGTTTACAGAATTAGTCTAAAAATGGCAACTACTTAATTTAACTTTGCAGTTGTCAAAATTGTTAAATCTCAACCTGTACGCCAACATGTTTATTTATAATATTACTACCAATATAGAAGAAGCTTACCATACAGAATGGTTGCAATGGATGAAGCAGGTTCATATACCGGAAGTATTGTCCACAGGAAAATTTCTAAGTGCAAAGTTCACCAAAGTTTTGGTAGAGGAAGATATGGGCGGAGAAACCTACTCCATTCAATATTCCGTTAAGGATAAAGCCACCTTAGAAAGGTATTATAATGAAGATGCTCCGCGCTTGATAGCACAAATAGAAAAGAAGTTTGCGGGGAAACTGGTTTCTTTCAAAACAGAATTGGAAGTCGTAGATGAATATTTTGTGCAACGGGCCACGGCCACTCATTTATTGTTCACCTATGGTACGCTACAGGAACAGGATATACAACTAGGCGTTTTCTCAAGGGCGTTAACAGGTTTTGAGGATGAACTTGCACAATATGTAGTTTCTGAAAAAAAAGTAGCCGGACTATATCCAACCCTGCAACATACCGGTAATGTCAAAGATAATATCAAAGGACAAGTATATACATTGACCCACCAAGAATTACAAAAAGCTGACGAATATGAGGGTGAGGCGTACAAGCGCATACAGATAGAACTTGGCTCTGGCAGAAATGCATGGGTATATATTTCCAAATAAGGAGCATTTAAACGCATAATATGGGGACAAAAAGAAAAAAAAACAAGAATGACAGGTATGCTCCAAAAAAGCACCACGATAAAGGTCCCGTAAAAGCAAAAAAACATTTAGGCCAACATTTTTTAATAGATGAGGCAATTGCAAAGTCAATTGCAGACACCCTTTTACAAAAGGAGTACAGAAACGTAATTGAAATTGGTCCGGGTACAGGGGTTTTGACCAAATATCTATTGGACAGGGATATTGATCTTGTTGCCATGGATTTGGATGCGGAATCTATCAGATATCTAAATGAAACGTTTCCAATGGAACATTTTGCCGTATTGCAGGGCAAGGGTTCCTTTAAAGTAATAGAGGCAGATTTCTTAAATTATGACCTTAACGAACTGTTCAACAACCAACCTTTTGGAATTACAGGAAACTTCCCTTACAATATATCTACCCAAATAGTTTTTAAAATGTTGGAACATCGTGACCTGGTCCCTGAATTTTCAGGAATGTTCCAAAAAGAAGTGGCAGAACGTATTTGCGCACAGGAAGGCAGCAAAACTTATGGCATACTCTCTGTATTGGCACAAGCATATTATGATACGGAATATCTTTTTACGGTACCACCAGAGGTGTTTGACCCCCCTCCAAAAGTGCAGTCCGGAGTTTTACGTATGGTAAGAAAAACCAATTACCAACTTCCTTGCGACGAACAATTATTCAAAAGAGTAGTCAAAACCGCTTTTAACCAGCGTAGAAAGACCTTGCGCAATAGTTTAAAAACCTTTACACTTTCAGATAATCTCAAAGAAGATACTATATTTGACCAACGACCAGAACAACTATCGGTCGTAGATTTTATAGCCTTGACGAAGAAGATAGCAGATGACACCCTTTAAACTAACAGAAGAACTTGTACATAATATAGAACAGCTCATTGAAAACAGAAATGATGCTGAATTAAATACGCTATTTATAGACGTTCATTATGCTGATATTGCCGAAATCATTAATGAATTGGATGATGATGAGGCTACCTATTTGATCAAGTTATTGGATAGTGATAAAACTTCCGATATTCTTACCGAGCTGGATGAAGATGTCCGAGAAGCTATTCTACGAAACCTATCTTCTAAGGAAATTGCCAGTGAACTTGGTGAACTTGACACAGATGATGCTGCAGATATTATTGGTGAACTTCCAAAAGAACAGGTCCAGGAAGTAATCTCTAAAATAGAAGACCGGGAACATGCCAAGGATATTGTAGACCTTTTGCGATATGCTGAAAATTCTGCAGGCGGACTCATGGCAAAAGAGCTCGTAAAAGTAAATGAGAATTGGAATGTGCTTACTTGCGTTAAGGAGATGAGGGCCCAAGCAGAAAATGTTACCCGTGTACATTCCATTTATGTGGTTGATGATGAAGATAAGTTAAAGGGTAGATTATCCTTAAAGGATTTGTTGACCACTTCCACAAAGACACATATCAAGGATGTGTTCATCAAAAATGTAGATTCTGTAAACGTAAACGAAGACCCAGAGGAAGTAGCTCGTATTATGAGCAAATATGACCTTGAAGCCATACCGGTAGTAGATGAGATAGGAAGATTAGTAGGCCGTATTACCATTGATGATATTGTAGACGTAATAAAGGAAGAGGCTGAGCGAGATTATCAATTGGCCGCCGGTATATCTCAAGGTGTAGAGGCAGATGCAAGTATTTGGGAACTTACCAGGGCACGATTGCCATGGTTAATTTTAGGTTTGTTTGGGGGTGCTGCGGCAGCTGTCATTATGGGTGGTTTTGAGGAAATGTTTCGTGAATACACCGTCTTGTTTTTATTTACCCCGCTCATAGCGGCAATGGCCGGTAATGTAGGTGTACAGTCTAGCGCAATTATCGTACAGGGCTTGGCCAACGATGACATTAAGGGCAGTATAAGTGATCGGTTGATCAAAGAAATGTTATTGGCTTTATTGAACGGTTTTATTCTTTCGTGTTTATTATTGATTTTTACCTGGATATGGAAAGGGGATTTCCCCACATCATTGGCCATTTCTATTTCCCTGATTGCGGTAATTGTCGTTGCGGGCTTTATAGGAACCTTTGTTCCGTTGTTTTTGGACAAACGTGGCATAGACCCTGCAATTGCTACGGGGCCTTTTATTACTACGAGCAATGATATATTCGGTATTTTAATCTACTTCTCCATTGCCAAACTTATTCTTGGAATTTAGTATTTGACAAAGAGGCTTAGAAGGATGTAAGTCGTAGAAATACAATATTGGTTGACAAATGAAAAAAATTAATCTTAACGATAAGTTTAAACATGTAGATTCATTTTGGCATCCCCACCAAATAGGTATTGTTGATGATATGCACGTATTATTGGCAAAAGTAAAAGGAGAATTTGTCTGGCATGCCCATGAATACGAGGATGAACTCTTTCATGTACAAAAAGGAACTTTGTACATGCAGTTTCGCGACCGTACAGAAGTTGTAGAGGAAGGTGAGGTCATTATTGTGCCAAAAGGAACGGAACATTGCCCAATGACCAAAAACGGCGAAATTGTACATGTGCTCTTATTTGAAAAAATAAGCACGCAGCATACAGGCGCAACAACAAATGAAATATCCAAAACGAACTACCCCAAAATATAATTCCCAGAGAACATGAAAGTATTGCACGTAGATATAAACCACCCATTAATTATAGAACAATTTTCTGAACTTGGCTTTGAGAACCATGAGGATTATACTTCCACGAAAGAAGAGATAGCAAAAAGGGTATCCCATTACGACGGAATTATAATTAGAAGCAGGTTTTCCATTGACGCGGATTTTTTGGATAAGGCCAAAAATCTAAAATTTATTGGTAGACTTGGGGCAGGACTAGAGAATATAGACACACAGTTTGCAAAATCCTTGGGCGTTTTTTTGGCCGCTGCACCAGAAGGCAATAGAAATGCAGTGGGGGAACATGCGCTAGGTATGTTACTATCACTTTTCAATAAACTGAACAAAGCGGACCATGAAGTAAGAAGCGGAAAATGGGACCGGGAAGGTAATAGAGGGTTAGAATTGGAAGGAAAAGTTGTAGGTATTATCGGCTATGGCAATATGGGCAAGGCCTTTGCTAAAAAACTAAAAGGTTTTGATGTTGAGGAAGTCATATGTTATGATATAAAGGGTGGCGTAGAAGATGAACATGCAAGGCAAGTAGGCATAATGGAATTCCAAGATCGTGTAGATGTCATTAGTCTTCATGTACCACAAACCGAAGATACCATTGGCATGTTCCGTACAGAATTTATAGAGAAATTTAAAAAATCCTTTTGGATCATTAATACCGCTAGGGGAAAATGCATTGATACCCAAGACTTGGTAGCGGCTTTAAAGTCCGGAAAAATATTAGGCGCCGGTCTAGATGTTCTGGAATACGAAAAAGCATCTTTTGAACATATGTTTACGGATGACCAATTACCAGATGCATTTGAATATCTGATCAAAGCCGATAATGTAATATTATCTCCCCACGTAGCAGGTTGGACCGTTGAAAGCAAAATAAAACTTGCACAGACTGTCGTGGATAAAATTAAAAATAAATTTTGCTAAGCATATCCATCAATTAATTTTCATAACTTACTATGGCTAGCAAATATTACTTTTGATTTAAATGCACTAACCATGAAATTTTCCGCAAGTACACCAGAAGATTATATAAATCAACTTCCAGTGGAACGCAAAAAGGTAATTGAACAACTGCGGGCTACCATACGTAAAAATTTACCCACTACTTTTGAAGAACAGCTTAGTTACGGCATGTTAGGTTATGTGGTTCCCCACGCTGTCTACCCATCAGGTTATCATGTTAATCCAGCATTACCCTTATCTTTTATTAATTTGGCGTCACAGAAGAATTATATAGCCCTATATCACTCCGGTATATATGCGGACAATGGTTTAATGTCTTGGTTCGTCCAAGAATACCCAAAGCACACGGCTCAAAAACTGGATATGGGTAAGAGTTGCATCCGCTTTAAAAAAATAGACGACATTCCTTACCAACTTATAGGGGAGTTATGTACAAAAATGAGTGCCAAATCATGGATTGAGATATATGAACAGCATATAAAAAATAACAATAACTAAAAAGTACATACTATGAAGAATAGAGTAACCGGCTTAGGTGGCTTTTTTTATAAGACCAATGACCCAAATAAAATCAAGGACTGGTATAACACTCATTTAGGATTAAATACGGACCAATTTGGTTGCACGTTCTGGTGGAAGGACAAGGAAGGAAACGATTGTTCCACACAGTGGAGCCCTATGCCAAAGGATACTACCTATTTTTCACCCAGTAAATCTAGCTTTATGATGAACTTTAGGGTAGAAAATTTAGTGGAATTACTTGAGGTATTAAAGTCTGAAGGGGTTACTGTTGTGGGTAAAATTGAGGAATATGAGTATGGTAAATTTGGTTGGATATTAGACCCGGACGGTAATAAATTAGAGCTCTGGGAACCAATTGATACAGCATTTTTGTAATCATTAATATTTCTTTACATTTATAACAGTAATAACCAACAATTATAACCATGTCAGAAAACAATAAAGACTTCGGAGATAAAGCAGAGGATGCTTTTGACAACGCCAAAGAATCTGCAAAGGATTTTTCAAATGAAGCCAAAGAAACGGCAAACGAGTTTAGTGAAAATGCAAAAAGAACCGCTGATGAATTTACGGCAGGTGCCAAAGAAGCCTTTAGCGGTGCCGGGGGCGAAAACAAGAAGGTTTTAGCAGGAATCCTAGCAATACTACTAGGTTCGTTAGGGGTCCATAAATTTATATTAGGATATCAAAAAGAAGGTTTCATCTTATTAGGTGTTTCTATTGCTGCATGGGTATTATCCTGTCTAGCAATTGGACTATTATTTATATGGATACCATCGGTAATTGGCCTAATTGAAGGAATTATCTACTTGACAAAATCAGACGAAGAGTTTTATAACACCTACCAAGTTGGTAGAAAACCTTGGTTCTAACCATATAAAGCCGAGTAAAATACAGCTCGGCTTTTTTTATACCATTTATTATCGTAATATTGCAATATATAAATATTACAATGGGAGTAACCAAAACGCAAATTTTCAATACAAAACAGAACGAACTGGCTATAGTTTTCAAGGTTCTATCCAATCCCGCTAGAATTGCCATATTACAATATATAAGCCAACAAGAGTCTTGCATCTGCAATGATATTGTAGATGAAATCGGCTTGGCCCAACCAACAATATCCCAACACCTTAAAGAATTAAAAAGCATTGATCTGATCAAAGGGGAAATTGAGGGTAAAAAAGTATGCTACTGTATTGATCTAGCACGTTGGGCAGAAATCCAATCTTTGGTCAATTCCTTTTTTAATACCACTAAAAACAATTGTTGCTAATAAAAATCATTTAACATGAAAACATCGGAATTTTTAAATCTTTTAAAGCAAAATTCAAATAAAGCCTTAGTTTTTGAATATAAACCAGGCGCTTTGGTAGGAACAAATTATCACATTACTGAGGTCAAAAATATCAGTATTGAATCTGTGGATTGTGGTGCGGGTACAGATGCATGGAAAGAAACCATAATTCAATTATGGGAAAGTCCATCAGAACTAGGAAAAAGAGAATATATGTCCGCATACAAAGCCTTGGGTATTTTGAACAAGGTTGATAAAATAAAGCCTATGGAAAAAGAGGTAGAGGTCAAATTTGAATATAGCAATGCTACTTTTCATACGGCCCAATTATATGTATTGTCACACCAAATCAAGGAAGACAGTTTAATTGTACATTTGGGTGTAGAAAAGACAGACTGTAAGGCAAAAGAAACTTGTGGAGTTCCAGAGACTTCTGAACAGACCACGGAAACGGCATGTGCTCCTGGCAGTGGATGTTGTTAAAATAAATAGTGATGGCAAAACTAACGATAAGACCTATGTTGGCTACAGATTGGGAATCTGTAGCTGACATTTACGCTGAAGGTATTGCTACAGGTGTAGCTACTTTTGAAACTGAAATTCCATCCTATGAAGTATGGGACAGGGCCCATATGGAAATTTGTAGGTTGGTAGCCTTAAACGAATCTAAAATTTTAGGATGGGCCGCACTATCCCCTGTTTCCAGCAGATGTGTATATGGTGGCGTAGCGGAGGTAAGCATCTATATATCCCAATCTAGCAGGGGAAAAGGTATTGGCAAGCAATTATTGTCGCATTTGATCCAAGCGAGCGAGAAGGAAGGTATATGGACCTTACAATCTGGTGTATTTCCAACAAACATTGGTAGCATAAAAGTACATAAAGCTGTTGGTTTTAGACAAATAGGAGTACGCGAGCGGGTGGGTAAATTAAAAGGTATATGGATGGACAATGTACTTTTTGAAAGAAGAAGCAAGGTAATTGGCGTAGATTAAACTACACGTTTTCACTATCAATATCAGGATTTTGTGCCTCTTGCAATCTACGTTCAAGTTCTGCCTGAAATTCCTCCATAACCGGTTTTACGGTGCTCTCTGGTAAATCTGAAATTTTAATGTACATTAATCCGTCTACAGAATTATTGAATAAGGGATCAACGTTAAACGCCACCACTTTCGCGTTTTGTTTGATATACTTCTTTATAAGTACGGGCAAACGTAAGCTGCCGGGCTCCACCTCATCGATTAAACGATCAAACTTGTTAAGATCGGCCTGTGTTTCATCAAACACAAACTCTTTGTCCGCATCTTTTAGTTTTACCTTGAACTCTTTTTTGGGCCTAATGTATTGGGCTACATAGGGATCCCAATAATTAGATTTCATAAATTCGATCATTAATGATTTGGAGAAGTTAGAAAACTGATTACTGATACTTACCCCACCAATAAGGTATTTGTGCTCAGGAAATCTTAAAGTGGTATGCACAATACCTTTCCACAACAAAAATAAGGGCATTGGTTTTTGTTGATATTCCTTTGTAATGTAGGCCCTTCCCATCTCAATGGAATCCTTCATCATATCATACAATTCTGGCTCTACCCTAAAAAGATCTTGCAGATAAAATCCGTCTATTCCGTACTTTGGAAATATTTCCGAGCCCATTCCCATACGGTAGGCCCCAACAATACATTTTACATCATTATCCCATAAAAACAGATGATGATAATACGTATCGAACGTATCTAGGTCAATGGCCTTGTTGGTCCCCTCGCCTATTGCCCTAAAGGTCACTTCGCGCTGTCTACCTATTTCCTTTAGGATAAAAGGCATATCCTTTTCCTTGGCCAAGAATACTTCGTAATTTTTACTTTGAAGAAGACGGCAATCTTTCTCCCTAAGTTTATCAATTTCACCTTCCATAACCTCCTTGCGTACCGCAGAAGCTATTTTTTTGGGTTGCTTTGGCAACTTTAGTGAAGTTGGTATCTGATCGATCAAACGTTCCTTTTCGTACGCATTGGAAAGTATATAGGTCTTACGGCGTAAAAGTTCCGTATACTCTACCAAACTTTCCTGCTCCTTTTGTGTAGCCACGGATATAGGCTGACCAATTCTTACTTTTATAGGCCTATTGTTCTGGGTAAAAACTTGGGAAGGTATCATGGCGGTACGCAGAGAATCGCCAAATTTGGAAATACGATAGAACAAGGAACTATTGCGGGCATGAAAATAAATAGGAACTACGGGAACTTCTGCCTTACGTATCAATTTCAAAACCGCTTCTTCCCATGGTTTGTCCACAATAAGTTTACCGTCCTTGATGGTGGATACTTCGCCGGCAGGAAAAACACCAAGTACATGACCGTTTCTTAAATGTTGTAAAGTGTTCTTAAAACCGGCTACACTGCTCTTGGCCTCCTTGTGTTCCGTAAACGGGTTTACCGGAAGAATATAAGGCTCAATAGGCACCATACGCTGCAATAAAAAATTGGCCATTATCTTAAAATCGGGCCTTTGTTTTACCATTAGTTTAAAAAGTAAGATACCGTCTATAGCACCCAATGGGTGGTTGCTAATGGTCACATAAGGTCCTTCTTTTGGTAGGCGTTTATAATCTTCCTCCGGTATTTCGTAATCAATTTCAAAATGTTCTAAAATAGCATTTGCAAAAGCCTCGCCATCCAAATGCGCAATGCTATCATAAAACTTGTTGATACTTGATATACGGGTAACTTTCATTAACACCCAACCAATAAATGTTCCTAAAACACCATATTTGGTAAGGTTGATCGCCTTGGCTATTTCTTTAGCGGTTACTAGACCCATATTCTCTTCCTCATTTAGATCGTAAATATAGGAAAATAGCAGAAGGGTAGTTCTTTAAAAACCCATGTTGCAACTTAGGGTTATTTAACCACAAGCTGTACGGTTTCCGTACCACGTTGTTCTAAAAGCAATTCATGTCCGTTCTGTAAGGATTCCAAGGCCTTGGTATCAAAGTGGCGTATGGTGTACAATGAAACATTTTCATGATATGCAACCTTAAACTTGCTGCGCAATTGTTGTAATAATTTTTCCAAGCCACCAAATTTATTGTCTACACATACAGAAAAACTAATGGCAGAATTTTGGATCAGGTCAACTTTTATCTTGTGCTCATGGAATAATTTAAAAAGTTCACTGATACTATCTTCTACGATAAATGAAAAATCCAAAGAAGACAATTTCATCAATACTTGATTCTTTTTAACGATAAAACAAGGTACTTTTGGTTCAATGCCCACACCTTTACCTACCGTGGTACCTTTGTTAACAGGATTTATAAATGATTTTACATGCAGGGGAATCTCCTTGCGCTGTAACGGCTGCAATGTTTTTGGGTGTATAACAGAAGCCCCGTAAAAGGCAAGCTCAATAGCCTCTCTGTAAGAAATGTTGTTTAGCAGTTGGGTCTCTTTGAAATACCTGGGGTCTGCATTCAATACGCCAGGTACATCTTTCCAAATGGTGACGGAATCTGCATTAAGGCAATACGCCAAGATTGCCGCAGTATAGTCAGAACCTTCCCGGCCCAAGGTGGTGGTAAAATTATTGTCATCACTACCTAAGAATCCTTGTGTAATGTTCAATACCTTTTTATCGATTTTGGTAACATTTTCCTGTGTACGCTCCCAATTAACGGTTGTATCCCTATACACACTATCAGTCTTAATAAAATTGCGCACATCCAACCAATTATTGGCAATGCCTATTTCCTTTAAATAAGCACTTATGATGGTCGTGGAAATCAATTCCCCATAACCCACTACCTGGTCATAGACAAAATTGTAATTGGGAGATTTGTTCCATACCAAAAAACCATTGATTTCATCAATTAAGATTTTTATTTCGTTATAGATCGGATGCTGTGCATTAGGAAATAGTTCCGATACTATTTCGTGATGATAGTCTACCAACTCCGCTACTTTGGAAGGAATATCGTTCTTGTCCTGAAAATAGGCATTAATTATGTCTTCCATTGCATTGGTGGTCTTACCCATAGCGGATACAACCAATAATGTATTGTCATATCCTACTTCTTTCAGAACCTTTACTACATTTCTAACGGCATTTGCATCTTTAACGGACGCTCCCCCAAATTTAAAAACCCTCATAGTATATTTTATATTTAAAATCTTATTTAATCAATGTGATGCCTAAGCAATAGCGCTCAAGTAATTTTTTATTCCCGCTTCATCTAATTGAACCACATCCCAATCGCGCATTACGTTTGCGCCCTTACTTTCATAAAAACCAATGGCGGGCTCGTTCCAATCCAATAC
Organism: Maribacter confluentis; assembly: GCF_030505015.1. NCBI lineage: Bacteria > Pseudomonadati > Bacteroidota > Flavobacteriia > Flavobacteriales > Flavobacteriaceae > Maribacter > Maribacter confluentis. The sequence continues at coordinate 2,591,322 of NZ_JAUKUC010000001.1, read as the reverse complement.
TTCCCAACTGATCCGCTTAACACCTAGGTCATTACCGTATTTTACAACTTCGTTCAATAGGGAGGTTCCCAAACCGCTTCCACGCATTTCTTTGGTCACAATGAGGTCTTCTAAATGAATGACCGGTCCCTTCCACGTAGAATACCTTGGATAAACCAATGCCATGCCTACAATTTTATCTTCCTTTTCCGCAACAAAACAATGAAAAAGGTTATCTTCAAAACCATCTCTTTGTAAATCCTCTAAACTAAGCTCAACCGCATGTGCTTCCTTTTCAAAAGAAGCCAGCTCATGAATTAAGTTCAAAACCTGTTCCATGTCTTTTGGTTGTCCCTCACGAATTGTATATTTCATAATTGTTACAAATAAAACACAAAGTTATAAATTTAAAAAATGAAATTAAAATCTAAATTGAACGTTTAACAAAATATCGGATATTTGTAAATAACTATAAACTAAAGCATGGCACCTAAAACAAACCAAACACTTGGAGAGTTTATCATTGAAAATCAAGATTCATTTCAATATTCCTCAGGCGAATTATCAAAATTGATCAACGCTATTAGACTAGCGGCAAAAGTTGTAAACCATGAGGTTAGTAAAGCCGGGTTAATAGATATATTAGGTGGAGTTGGTGAAACCAATATACAAGGTGAAGACCAGCAAAAACTAGATCTATTTGCAAACGACAAGTTTATACAGACGTTGCGCAATAGGGAAATTGTCTGTGGTATTGCATCTGAAGAAGAGGATAGTTTCATCAGTATTAACAGTTATGACAAAAATAACCAGAACAAATATATAGTTCTGATTGATCCCCTGGACGGTTCGTCCAACATAGATGTAAATGTTTCGGTAGGTACGATCTTTTCCATTTACCGACGGGTTACACCGGTAGGAACACCGGTAACCATAGAAGATTTTTTACAACCCGGAAATAAGCAGGTTGCTGCAGGGTACGTGGTATATGGTACATCTACCATGCTGGTATATACCACAGGTGATGGGGTTAATGGGTTTACCTTAAACCCGGCCTTGGGTACCTTTTACCTTTCCCACCCTAACATGCAATTTCCAGAAGAAGGTAAAATTTATTCGGTCAACGAAGGAAATTACGTCCATTTTCATCAAGGCGTAAAGGATTATATAAAATATTGTCAAATGGAAGAGGGTGACCGGCCCTATACTTCAAGATACATAGGTTCATTGGTATCTGATTTTCATAGAAATATGATTAAAGGAGGCATTTATATGTATCCTAAAAGCAGTGTTACGGAAAGTGGCAAACTAAGATTGCTCTATGAATGCAATCCTATGGCCTTTCTTGCGGAGCAGGCCAATGGCCTGGCCATTGGTGGAAAAAGCCGTATTATGGACATAGAACCGACCGAGTTGCACCAACGTGTACCGTTTTTCTGCGGTAGCAGGAAAATGGTTGAAAAACTTCAGGAATTTTTAAATAAATACCATTAAAAAAGGGAGCGTAACGCTCCCTTTTTTATATTTTAACCGCACATATTTAGTGCTTTAGCAGATATAGATAATCTTCAAAATCTATTTTTCCGCCAAATATTGCTATAGAACGCTCAATGACTTTATCAGCTTTTTCACCAGTAAATCCTAGTCCAATAGCATACTTCTTTATCAATATCATTTCTTCGTCATCAATGGCATGATCAGAATAAATTATTCTGAACAGGTCATATAAACGCTCAAGCCTTTTCTCAGAATCCGGAGTAGAATCTATAGGATACTTGTTCTCTTTTTTAAGAACCTCTTCATATTCCGCCTTGGTAATATCCAATTTACTTGCAAAACGGTCTAACAAGGCTTTTTCCTCGGCACTTATTTCTCCGTCAATGGATGCCAATGTTGCCAATGCGGCAAAATGGGCCAAATTTCTTCTGTGCTCACCACTAGTATATAAATCTGCAAAAGACATATCGTAATTTTTAATTATTGAGCAAATATAAATTTTTTAGAGGTCATAGTTTACATTGTCCACAACTTTGTTTACCTGTAAAGTTCGTAACTTTCGGTAGCTATGAAAACACCCCTTTTACAATTTACGGACAAGGGTATCTATTGCGAAAAAGCAAAAGTATATCTAGACCCATGGAAACCTGTGGACAAGGCAATAATATCCCATGGCCATGCAGACCATAGCCGCTATGGTCATAAACATTACATTACGCATCATAGAAACGTACCTATAATTTCCCATCGTTTAGGGGAAATAAATGTTGCTGGAAAACAGTGGGGAGAACCCTTTCTCATAAACAATGTAAAATTTAGCCTGCATCCGGCCGGTCATATCATAGGTTCTTCTCAGATAAGGGTAGAACACAAAGGGGAGGTATGGGTTTTTACCGGAGATTATAAAACGGAAAACGATGGTATTTCCACCCCTTACGAACCTATTAAATGCCATACATTTATTACGGAATGCACTTTTGGCCTACCTGCCTTTACCTGGACACCTCAAGATGTGGTGTTGGCGGATATCAACAATTGGTGGGCAGAGAACAGGGCTGAAGGCAAAACCTCTATCTTATTTGGCTACAGCTTGGGAAAAGCGCAGAGACTACTTAAATATCTTGATACCGATATAGGTGAAATCTACACCCATGGGGCTATTGAAAACATGACAGAGGTGCTACGCCCTTTGGTAGATTTTCCAAAAACCACCTTGATTACCAGGGATACCAAAAAGGATCAATTATTGGGCAACATTGTACTGGCTCCGCCTAGTGCCCATGGCAGTACATGGATCCGCAAAATGGTGCCCTACGTAACGGCCTCGGCCAGTGGGTGGATGACCTTTAGAGGGGCAAGGAGAAGAAGGGCCGTGGACAAAGGATTTGTTCTCAGCGATCATTGCGACTGGAGCGGACTATTGAGCAGTATCAAGGAAACCGGGGCAGAGAAAATAATATGCACCCACGGGTATACGGACATATTTTCCAGATACCTACGGGAACGGGGCTACGATGCCCGTACGGAAGCCACACAATATGGGGAGGAAGAAACAGAAGTTGCGTTAGCTTCAAAGTCAACGGCAACGGTATGAAAAATTTTGCTCTACTCATAAAAGCATTGGATAGCACCAATAAGACAACGGTCAAAGTTCAGGCGCTTACCACCTATTTTAGAAATGCAAGTGATGTTGACAAGGTATGGACTATAGCTATTTTATCGCATCGTAGGCCTCCAAGACCTGTCAATACGACCTTATTAAGGGAATGGGCATCAGAACTGGCCAATATCCCATTATGGCTTTTTGAGGAAAGTTACCATATAGTTGGAGATTTGGCCGAAACCATCGCATTGATAATCCCCGCCACGGAACTTTCTTCGGATAAAAGTCTTACAGAATATCTACAGGAAATGATTGCGCTGAAGAAAAAATCGGATGAAGAAAAGAAGAACTATCTGCACGAGAACTGGAAGGTCCTAAACTACTATGAGCGTTTTGTGTTCACAAAGCTTATCACCGGAGGCTTCAGAATTGGGGTAAGCCAAAAACTAATGACGCGCGCCTTGGCCAAAGCTACAGAAATAGATGAGGATATTTTGGCCTATAAGCTCATGGGTAAATGGGACCCTAACACCATTACCTTTCAACAACTCATTTTAGAGGAGAATGAAAGTGATTATTTATCAAAACCATATCCATTTTATTTAGCATACGCCATAGAAGATGAAGTAGAGGATTTAGGCGATGTTACCGCTTGGTCTGCGGAACATAAATGGGACGGAATTCGTTCTCAAGTAATCCTTAGAAATGATGAACTATTTGTATGGAGCCGTGGCGAAGAATTGGTTACCGACAAGTACCCTGAATTTGAAAAATTTATTGGTACTATACCCAACGGTACGGTCATAGATGGTGAAATATTACCCTATCCAAATAATCATATCGGTACCTTCAATTACCTTCAAACTAGAATTGGCAGAAAAACAGTTTCTGCTGCATTGCTAAAAAAAGTACCGGTCATTTTAAAAGCCTATGATCTCTTGGAATGGGAAGGAAAGGATATACGCCAATTACCTTTTAAGGAACGAAGACATATTTTGGAAAATCTTTTTAAAAATGTCACTGAACAAAACCAAAGTGAGGTCACTGAGCTTAGCCGGAGTGAGGTCGCTGAGCGTAGCCGAAGTGATATCCCCCTTCATCTTTCGGAAACTATATATTTCACATCATGGGAAGACGTTGCAAAAGAACGGGAACGTGCCCGTGAAATGCATAGTGAAGGTTTAATGCTCAAGCGAAAAGATTCCCCGTATTTGGCAGGTAGAAAAAAGGGCGATTGGTGGAAATGGAAGGTGGACCCCTTGACCATTGATGCCGTGCTGACCTATGCCATGCGCGGCCATGGTAGACGAAGCAATTTGTTTACGGATTACACCTTTGCTTTATGGAACGATAATGACGAAGGAGAAAAAGAACTGGTCACCTTTGCAAAAGCATATTCCGGACTAACCGATGCCGAATTTAGAAAACTGGATGCCTGGATCAAAAAAAATACCTTGGAACGCTTTGGTCCTGTTAGAAGCGTAACTCCGTATCATGTATTTGAAATTGCTTTTGAAGGTATCGCATTGTCAAAACGTCATAAAAGTGGTGTCGCTACACGGTTTCCAAGAATGTTACGCTGGCGAAAAGATAAGAATATCCATGAGGCCAATACCTTGAAAGATCTAAAACAACTGATTCCAGGTACGGCCCCAGAATCCAAAATAAAAAAAAAGGAACAGAAAAGTAAGGAATCCGTTGAAAAATAGCTACAAGTAATTTGATGGTTATACCAGATAATGAACAGAGAAGAATTGTTTAATATTGCCCAAGAATGGTTTCAAGAACAACATTGGAAACCGTTTAAATTCCAAAAAGATACTTGGAAGGCTTTTCTACAGGGTAAAAACGGATTATTGAACGCCCCCACCGGAAGTGGCAAGACCTATGCACTCTGGTTTCCTATAGTATTGAACTATATGAAACAGAATCCGCAGTACCGGACCAAACATAAAAAGGGACTAAAAGCGGTCTGGATAACACCCCTACGTGCACTTTCCCAAGAAATAAAACAATCTGCGGAAAGGGTAACGGCAGACTTGGGCACACAAATGACCGTTGGCATCCGATCAGGTGATACATCTACGAAAGAACGGGCACGGCAAAAGAAACAAATGCCAGACCTGCTCATTACCACACCAGAAAGTTTGCAATTACTATTGGCCACCAAGGGGTATAATAAAATTTTTAAAGACTGCTCTGCAATCGTAGTCGACGAATGGCATGAAATTTTAGGTACCAAAAGAGGCGTACAGATGGAGCTGGCCCTTTCTCGTTTAAAGGGTATTTCAAAAGAATTGCGCATTTGGGGAATATCTGCCACCATTGGTAATTTGGAACAAGCGCGTGAAGTTTTGTTGGGTCCCGGCACCAATGCCTTTGATAATTCTATTTTGATCAAGGCCAATATCAATAAAAAAATCACGGTCAAGAGCATCATACCCAAAAAAATGGAGACGTTTCCATGGCGTGGTCATTTGGGTTTGCATTTATTGGAAGATGTGGTACCAATAATCAACCACAGTACAACCACCTTATTGTTTACCAATACACGCAGCCAATGTGAAATCTGGTTTCAAAACATACTCGAAAAACATCCTGAATATGCCGGTGAAATGGCAATGCATCATGGAAGCATTAATAAAGAAACAAGGGTTTGGGTAGAAAATGCGATCCGTAATGAAGATTTAAAAGCAGTTGTTTGTACTTCAAGTTTAGATTTGGGTGTTGATTTTGCACCGGTAGAAACGGTAGTTCAAATTGGCGGGCCAAAAGGGGTGGCAAGGTTTTTACAAAGGGCGGGCCGCAGCGGACATAGACCGGGCAAGGAAAGTGTCATTTACTTTTTACCTACACATGCCATAGAACTTATAGAGGCGTCGGCATTACAAAAAGCGGTAAAACTTAATTCCGTCGAGGACCGTTTGCCCTATCTAAATAGTTATGATGTATTGCTGCAATACTTGACCACTTTGGCAATATCCAATGGTTTTTACCCCAAGGAAATTTACAGGGAGATTAAGGAAACGTTCTGTTTTCAAGCGATAACCGAGGAGAAATGGCAATGGTTGTTGAATTTTTTGGTAATGGGCAGCCAAAGCCTACAGTCCTATGATGAATATAAAAAGGTAGAAGTTGAGGAAGATGGCAAATTTACCGTAACCAATAAAGGTGTAGCCATGCGCCATAGATTTCAGATCGGCACCATTGTGGGCGATGCCAATTTAGCGGTAAAATATCAAAAAGGCGGATATATAGGTTCTGTAGAAGAGTTTTTTATATCTAAATTGAACAGGGGTGACGTATTTACCTTTGCCGGTAGGAATTTAGAATTTATACGGATCAAGGATATGACCGTACAAGTAAGGAATTCCAATAAAAAAACGAATAAAATTACAAGTTGGATGGGCAGTAGACTCACCCTGTCCGCACAAATGTCAGAATTACTAAGGGAGGAACTCTATAGTTCTAGCGAACCAAAAGAAAAACAATCTAAAGAAATACGGGCGTTGGCCCCTTTATTTGAACGTCAGAGGAGAGAAAGTATAGTGCCCAGGCCCAATGAATTTTTAATAGAATCCTTCAAGACCCGCGAAGGGTATACCCATATCTTTTATCCGTTTGAAGGTAGGTTCGTGCATGAGGCCATGGGTAGTTTATTAGGGTACCGTATTAGTTTATTGACGCCCATAACTTTTTCCTTGGCCTTCAACGATTATGGCTTTGAGCTTTTATCCGACCAACCCATAGATATACAACAAGTTCTTGACAATGATCTGTTCTCCACGGATTATATGCTGGACGATTTGCAAAAAAGTCTAAATGCCACGGAAATGGCACGGCGTAAATTTAGGGACGTGGCCATTATTAGTGGTATGGTTTTTACCGGCTATCCTAAAAAGAACATCAAAATGAAACATTTGCAGAGCAACTCGCAATTACTGTTCGATGTCTTTCGTGATTACGAACCGGAGAATCTGCTTTACCAACAAGCTTTTACAGAAACCTTTGAACATCAGTTGGAAGAAGGACGTTTACGGTTATCGTTAGAGCGTATTGCCACACAGAACATTATATGGAAACAATGTGATAAGGCTACACCATTCTCTTTTCCATTGATTACCGAGCGTATGAACAGGGAAAAATTATCAAGTGAAAAATTAGAAGATCGTATAAAAAAAATGGCCGCCCTGCTAATGAAAAAATAAAAAACCCACTATAACCTTTGGCCATAGTGGGTCAACAATATTGATATTCAATAATTTAAATTTTGGTATAGACACTTTTTACCGAATAATCCTCGCCATCATAAGAATCGGTATAGGACATCGTAAATGTATCTCCAGATACGGTATAATTTACTTCTATTTCTATATAATCATCTGAAATCATCATCTTTCCTTTAGAAGTAATAGACCAGTCACCAATGGTAGAATAATCATCTACCGCACATTCACTTCCCTCATCATCCGTAGGAGAATAGCTTATGTATTGATAAGAGTTGTCCGCTTTAAAGACAATAGTCTGTTCAAGTTCACACGTAGTCAATTCATAAGCCTCATCATTATCGTATTCCGCAACAAGTTGCCATGATCCAATTAACGCATTTTCAGATTCTTCCGTATTTTCATCGTTACTACAAGATGTAAATAGGCCCAATGCTATTATACTACATAAAATAAATACTTTTTTCATTCAGATATTATTAAGGTTGGTTTAAAATTACCAAGACATAACGGATCGACTTTCTATTTATTATCTTTGTGGGTTTATGGCCCACCCCATTCAAATTCGTGATCAATCCTTTAAAATGCATTCCTCCGGAACACTTTTCTGGGAAGAACGTTCCATGCTTTTGGTAAGTGATGTGCATTTGGGCAAGGTATCGCATTTTAGAAAATATGGAGCGGCCGTACCGCAGGCCGCAGTTCAAAAAAATTTTGATATGATGGATGAGTCCATTGCATATTTTAAACCAAAGACCCTAGTCTTTATGGGTGATCTGTTCCACTCATCGTTAAATAGGGAATGGGAAATTTTCGAGAATTGGGTACAAGAAAAAACCTTGGATATTATTTTGGTCAGCGGCAACCATGATATATTGTCCCCATTAAAGTACAAGGCAATAGGGATAAACGTAGTGGAAGAAATGGTACTAGGTTCTTTTTTATTGACCCACCACCCTATGGAACGTGACGGACTATTTAATTTTTCCGGCCATATTCACCCAGCCATTAAATTAAGTGGATTAGGACGGCAAACCGTAAAACTTCCTTGTTTTTACAAAACTGAACACCAAATGATCTTACCCGCATTTGGCGAATTTACCGGCACTTTTACCTTAGAACCATGCAATGGCTGCGAAGTCTATGCCCTTTTAGGAGATGCGGTACTTCCCGTACCCATTAAAGAGGTGAAGAAAAAACGGCGGCGTAGTAAATAGTGCATTTAATTCCTTAAAAAAGTTCTTTTCTCTAAATTTATCATGCTAGCTTTAGACATTATGAAGAAAAAACTGGCCATTTTAAATTTAGTATCGGTACTATTGGTCATTGGGGTCAATTACATTTCCCAGTCCATGTCGTTCAATAATACCACGATCGGGGAAATAAGTGCACGTTATGAAAATCTGTTTACGCCGGCAGGCTATGCCTTTGCCATATGGGGCATTATTTTCTTGGCACTGTTGGCATACGGTATTTTTCAAGTTAAGCGTGCGTTTTTCAGTAATAAGGAAAGTATGTTTATTGAGCAAACCGGGTATTGGTTTGTAATAGCCAATATTTTAAATTGCTGTTGGGTGTTTGCCTTTGTTTATGATTATACAAGCTTGTCTGTCCTGATTATGCTAGGCATTTTACTTTCTCTCATAAAAATTATTTTAAACACCAATATGGAACGTTGGGATGCGCCCATAACGACCATTGCCTTTATCTGGTGGCCTATTTGTATATACAGTGGCTGGATATCCGTAGCTACAATTGCAAATATCTCGGCATATCTAAGTAAGCTTGATTGGAACGGCGGTATACTTTCAGAACAGGCATGGACCATAAATATGATTATTGTAGCCATAGTTCTTAACTTGATAATGGTCTGGAAAAGAAATATGAGAGAATTTGCCGCAGTAGGAATCTGGGCATTATTTGCCATTTATATTAGGCACCAAGACACGTATTCCACGATAGCAAATACCGCTTTGGTGGGCAGTATCCTATTGTTAATGGCCATCATGGTTCATGGGTATAAAAACCGAAAAACAAATCCGTTTAAAAAACTTCAGGAACGGTTAGGTCAAAGACCTTAAACCATACTTTTTAAATCATTGGTCCAACTAGGATAGGTAAAAAGTGTAGATTTTATATCCTTATCCGTCATTCCTTTATTAATGGCCAATGCAAACATATTTATAGTCTCCCCGGCATTGGGACCTAGAATATGTGCCCCAACAATTTCACCTGTACGATCGTTCATGATTACCTTATAGGCATACAGTGGCGCATTGATCCGTTTTGCATTGAACCAACCGGGTACAACATCATAATTTACCCTTATCTTTTTATACCTACCACGGGCCTCTTTTTCCGAATATCCAACAGTGGCCAAATGGGGTAAAGTAAATACCACTGAAGGAATTACAGGAACGCTTAGTTCCTTGGAGTTACCTTTTAAAATATTTTCGGAAACCACATAGCCTTGCCTACCGGATAATGGGGTCAAAGGCAAATTTTTATCGGATACGTCACCACAGGCATATACATTGGCATTGCTGGTGCTTTGCAGATAGGCATTGGTAACCACACCCGCATTATTAAAAGCAACATCACCTTTTTCCAAATCCAGTTCCTTTATTGCAGGTACCCTGCCCGCAGTATTGAAAACCGCATAGGATTTTATGGACTTGGCACCTCCTTTTGTTTCATAGGTAAGCTTATATCGCTTACGCTTCTTTTTCAATGCAATGGGATTGGCCCCAAACACAAACTTAATTCCCAGCGATTCGGAATATTTGGTCAGTTCCTTGACCAAGTCCGGATCAAAAGCTTTCAAAGCTCTCTTTCCTGTATCCAAGACTGTAACCGCAGCCCCGGCCCTTGCCGCAATATGTGCAAATTCCATGGCTATATATCCTGCTCCAATAAAGACAATATGTTTGGGCAGTTTTTTTAAATCTAAAAAATCGTCGCTGACCATAAGGTGTTTGGCTCCAGTAATGGAAAGGGGTCTAGGTACCAAACCTGTTGCTATGATAATCTTTTCCGCGGAAACCGTTTTACCCTCTATGGATAAGGTGTGTTCATCCAAGAATTTTGGAGATTGATGATATAATTTAATTCCAAGATCCTTTAATTCCTTTTCTGTGCCAGCAGGTATTTTATCGGTAAAGCTTTTTTTAAACTTTTGTAATTGCTTCCAATCAATTTGGGTCTTTGTTCGCAGTCCTTTTCCTTTTAAATTTTCTGCCTGTTCCAATGCTTCCGTGGCACCGATCAACACCTTTTTGGGATCACACCCTCTATTGGCACAAGTACCTCCAAATTCACGAATATCTGCAATGGCCACTTTCTTTCCTGCTTCTACACATGCTTTGGCCACCGTTTGTCCGGCAATACCGCTACCTATTACAAAAACATCAAATTTCTTTTTCTCCATGAGTACTTAGTTATGTTTAGGTCACGGTATTTTAGTTCAGAACCAAATTGTAAAACAACATTTTCATCTAAGGAAAGACCTACTTCTTTTATCGTTTTCGAAGTTCTGACAATTATGGGTTAAAATGTAACCCATATTCGATTAAAATGAGTGGTATCCGTTGCTTGGGTATCCTTATATGGGTAACATTTTCAATATTGATACTTATTACTGTAGCCTTAAAAACTATCGACTACTACTTCATATGGCAAAACTTCACTTTTTTTCCATTCACTATCAGTTGCTTCAATACTAATATATTTATCCTTAGGGTATGAGATTTGAGAAAACAATAAAACTCCCAATGAATCCGTACTTATTTTATTTATTTTTTCAAATTCTTTCATTGAGATTAAGCCTTGTCGTATCATCTTTAAACCCAAACTATCACGATTCTCATAAGCAATTCCATAGTCTTTTCCATATTTAAATAGTTTATAGGATGAGGTCTTTCTGCCTTTGTCCAGCGATTGATAAACTATATAAAAGATATTATTGGTGTTTTGTCTATTTTTAATATAGATGAAAAGGAAAATACAGATTGAAATACATAGAAAAAGTATTGCCCCTTTAACGATGAATTTTTTCATATTAATTACAATTTGAATTGGCTCTATTTCTTAATTTTTGTTTTGCCGTTGCTATCTTTGAATCCGTAACTCCTCTTTCCCTATATACTTCTGGAATGCCTGTATTGGCTATCAAGGTATAGATTTCCATATGCTCTCTATTATGATCAAATTGAGCTAAAGCGTTCGCTATAGGTTGAATATAATTTTCGGCCATTATTCCATGATGGAGTTCTGAACCATATTCCTCTCTGGAGTAATCTTTATAAATATCCATGAAGGAAGTAAACCCTTCGTGACTTTGATGAACTTTTAGAGTAGCATGCACCATTTCATGAAGCATTACAGAGCTATTTCAACGTCCGAAGCCTCATCGATAAATGATTGTAAGATGTCTATATTATAAGAATTGGAACCAGATGGATAGGTTATTCCCTTCACACTTGAACTCATATTATATTACATCCATTTATTGAATTTTTCAAAGATGACTTTTGTTTAATTGACACAAATTTTTCATTGAACATATCGGAAGAAAATGATGTTAAAAAATTATGAGTTATGCTCTGTTAGTTCGGAGTTGCGGTTGATGAAATCAGATTTGTGAAAATACATTTTGCCTTGCCTATTAATTGACTGATTATTTTATCATCAACATCCACACTTCCCCCATCCATCCAAGCCTCCGTCATCATACTCTTACAAACTTCCATTGGACCAAATGGTAAAGCCTATAATTTCATTTCAATATCTAACTGTCCTTCAGTTGCTTTATATGGCAGAAATATACATTCAATTGGCCCCTCGCCATAATAATCACTACTCCATAGAGTATCTATCTTACCATGTAGCTTGAACTCCAAGTTATAGACCCCTTCAGTTCTCAAATAAATTGTATCATTTACATATCCTTTTATCCTTAAATTAAACATGGAATAGGGCATGAAACCATAAGGTTCAACTAAAAGTCTTTCTTCTTGTTTGAAGCTTAAAATTTTGATTCTCTTGTGATCCTTTTTGCAAGAAAAAAAAGAAATAATCAAAACTAAAAGCATAATTTTCTTAAACATTTTATTTTTAAATTATTGATTAGTTGGAATCAGAATTGAACTATTGGTCGCATTATAAAAACCATTTTTTAAAGTAAGATTACTTAAATACCTAAGATCCCCAGTATTTTTTGCGGCTTCTATCAATATAAAAATTCCTGTTGATTGATTCCTTCCTATTTTTCTTCCGACATTATTGTTGAAATAATCCATTCCTGTTTCTTTGTAGTGGTTCGAATAATTCTCATCATATTCGATATCTTAATGAGCATCTGTCAATTTTTTGGTAAGCTCCTCACCAATTCTAGAGGTGCTCAAGGCATTCCACATTGAGTGCTTTACAGCATCGCCAATTCTATTCCGAACTGGTCTATCATAAAAAATTTCAGCATAAATATATGCTTGTACCGCGCTAGTTAGATAAAGCGTTTTTTGAGTATTATTCAATTCATTATCGTAAATCTGTCTTTCTTTTGGCGACATCGCCGCTAACAACCTTTCATAAATTTCATTTTCAAAAAAGAGTCTTTGAAACAAATCCACAGTACCTTCATTCATCCAAGCTTTAAGAGCTCTAAGCCCAAATTCCTTCGCCAACGGATCAATTACCCCATTAACCGTAATGGCCAGTATAAAATTATTAAGCGCTCATACTTCTTCCATGTTCTCACTGTCCGAAATTCAATAAAACTCATTAATAAAATAGCTTAGACCCAGGTCATTTTTTATGCTGTTTATCACGCTTCTTGGCAGAACTACTACCGTACCCTCTCCGGTAACGTCGGGGCAATCCCCTCTATGTAAAGTTTGCAACTTCGCACTTCACTATTTCATAATCCACTTTAAAACTTGGCTCTTCGAAGTCGCTAATTTCGAAGAGCGGATGATGGTTGCCGTATTGTTCATAGTTTAAAAGAACCTAAAGGTTTCCACCAAATACCATCTGTTTTCTTAAAAATATAATAGTTATTGATGGACTCCCTTGAATTGTTATAAATAGAATATGCTATAATTGCAACTGACCTATCCTCGTTGTAATATAGATTTTCAATTCTAACACTTGGATATTCCAAAGTTTCGGCTCTACCAAAACCATTCTTATAATCAATATCTTGATAATAATTTTCAGAATGTTTTTGTAATGGCTTTTTGAATAGTATTGAATCAATTTCCATGGTCTGTACTTCGCCGCTATTATCGTAGTTATTAAGTAAATATTTCAAATTACCTTCATCTATTAATCCATCGAAATAAGCAAAATTATTCGATAAAGGACAGTAAAATTTTCTTTTATCTATATCCTTGGAAAAATTACATATACTATCTGCATTTCGTTGAAATTTCACATGATATTTAAACCTGCCAATAAAATCAACAATCCTATTTTTATTGAAGAAATGCTTATCCACGTATGTGTAAGCTTCAACTTGTTCTAAAAAGGCACGAAGAATATCATAATCTACCGTATCCAATTTAAAATCATAAACATTTTGTGCCTTACAGGAGCAATGCATTAAGCATATTGTAAAAAGTAATACTATTCGTTTTAAAGCCTTAACATTTTGTACCCTTTGGGGAAGTTCCGTTTGAAATATTATTGTTGTCTTCAGCTGCATTTATATTCATTATTCTTAATCGGCTTACGGAGCCTATAGGATGAAAGTATTTAAAAGTATCGGTATCAAATAAAGCTCCCCATGCTAAATCTTCATAATATCGGTTGGATTCTTTGGCTCCATCCCATTCCTTTAAAGCATCTTGCAATGGCGTAATGAACTTTCTTGAAATTTCTTCAGGATGAAGTCTATTGGGATTGTTATTATATGTTTTATTAACAAGGGCATTCCAAAGAATTGGAAAATTGGTGACTTCTGAGCAACCAGTAATTAGAGCATCGTCTACAAGACTAATTAGATAGGCATGTAACATTTCATGAAGTATTGTTCTAGCTATTGCAATTTGTGTGGCCTGATTAATGTAGTTTGGTTTAATATGGGTCAAATAATTGTAATCTAAAGCGTTGTCATTTGAATCCCTTTTCCAATCTGTTTCAGCATCGTTATTGGAATTAATCAAAGGATTTGCTGTTTTTATCACCCAATCATAAACTGAATTAGGGGTGCCGAACCTAGAAATAATCATGGCCATATCATTTTGTTGTAAGTTTTTCAGCTCAGTTAAAATCTGAGCTGAGCAAGGATCAAGTTGTGTTGATATTATACTGTTTTCTATTAGAAAGGCCTTTTTAGTCACCGATATTACAGCCACTTCGCCATCATCTCCGTCTGGGCAATCACTAGAAGCCGTGGTTAGGGAACGTGCCGTTTTTTGCATTGGGCTATCATCACATCCAGAATATTCGGTTACTAAAACGGAATTCCCATCTATATACACGATTTTGGTAGTAATCTTAATACTACACTGTTGCCCGCCGGCGTATTTAGTTTCCATTCAATTTAAAAAAAACTTGACCTTAAATGCACCTAAAAAACCCTTATCAAAATAGAGGATTTTATGTTTTTACGATGAAATGTTTGATTTTATCGACGAACTACCTGTGTTTGGATTAGATGGAATATAGTTTTGAAAATAAAAAATATTCCATAAACCTTTTACATCCTGAAATTACGTCTTCAACCACATTTCTTTAATGACCGTATCCGTATATTTGCAAAAATCTTTTTCTGTTGAGTCATTCTTCAATCCTACAACGGTATGAACAGTCTCCCCAAACCGGGAAATTGCTGAATACTATTGCCCAATCTCAAAATTCGGTAACTGAAACGATACAATTAAAAGGACTAACCGGATCTTCATTATCTTTTGTATTGGCCAATGTCTTTAAAAACGCTGACCGCCCATTTTTGGCTATTTTCAATGATAAGGAAGAGGCCGCCTATTATTTGAACGACCTGGAACGTTTAGTAGGCGAGAACGATGTATTGTTCTATCCCGGCAGTTATAGAAGACCATACCAAATTGAGGAAACGGATAACGCCAATGTTCTATTACGAGCAGAGGTTTTAAACAGGATAAATTCCAGAAAAAAACCGGCGGTTATTGTCACGTATCCAGACGCCCTTTTTGAAAAAGTAGTGACCCGTAAGGAATTGGACAAAAACACCCTAAAAATGAAATTGGGAGATACCCTTTCTCTTGATTTTTTAAACGAAGTGCTTTTTGAATACAAATTTAAACGGGTGGATTTTGTTACCGAGCCCGGTGAGTTTTCTGTTAGGGGCGGCATTGTGGATGTATATTCGTTCTCACATGACGAACCCTATAGGATAGAGTTTTTTGGCGATGAGATCGATAGTATTAGAACATTTGACGTAGAAACACAGCTATCCAAGGAAAAGGTAAAATCAATTACCGTGGTTCCAAATATGGCCAATAAGTTTTTGACCGAGAAAAGGCAAAGCTTTTTATCCTATGTGGCTTCCAAAACATTGGTATTTTCCAAAAACACCGATTTTCTTTACGGTCGTTTAGATGATTTTTTTGAAAAAGCAAAAGAGGCATTTACCAAACTATCCACAGACATAAAACATGCCCAACCAGAAGAATTGTTTATGGGTGGTGCTGAGTTTAAAAAGCATTTAGCAGAGTTTACCTGTATTACCATGGATGCCAAAAAAGATGATGCCGGTATTATAGCCTACCACACAAAACCCCAACCATCGTTCAACAAAAAGTTTGATCTGCTTATTGAAAACCTGAACAATTATCGTGAACAGGGGTATACCAATTACATTTTCTGTGCAAGCGAACAACAGGCAAAACGCTTTCATGATATTTTTGAGGAAGTCAATGAGCAAGTTCACTATCAAATCATAGTATTTCCCTTATTTCAGGGCTTTGTAGACGATGACCAGAAACTGGTCTGTTATACGGATCATCAAATATTTGAGCGCTACCATAAATTCCATGTAAAAAATGGGTACGCCAAGAAACAGGCCATTACCCTAAAGGAACTTAACAAACTTGAAATTGGGGATTATGTTACCCATATTGATCATGGTATCGGTAAATTTGGCGGACTTCAAAAAATAGATGTAGAAGGCAAAAAGCAAGAGGCCATCAAACTTATGTACGGGGAAAGAGACATTCTGTACGTTAGTATACATTCATTACATAAAATTTCAAAATTCAACGGTAAAGATGGTGCTCCGCCAAAAATATACAAATTAGGCTCCGGCGCTTGGAAAAAGATAAAGGACAAGACCAAGACCCGGGTTAAAAAGATTGCCTTTGACCTTATTAAAGTCTATGCAAAACGTAGGTTAGAAAAAGGGTTCCAGTACAATCCGGATAGCTATTTACAAAATGAACTGGAAGCCTCTTTTATTTATGAGGATACCCCGGACCAAAGTACCGCCACGGAAGATGTAAAAAGGGATATGGAAAGTGAACGGCCTATGGACCGTTTAATATGTGGGGACGTAGGCTTTGGAAAAACGGAAGTTGCCATAAGGGCCGCTTTTAAAGCTGTGGATAACGGCAAACAAGTTGCTGTTTTGGTACCGACCACTATATTGGCATTTCAACACCATAAGACATTTTCAGAACGGTTGAAGGATATGCCCGTTACGGTAGATTATTTAAACCGGTTTAGAACGGCCAAGGAGAAAAAAGAAACGTTACAAAAATTGTCAGAAGGTAAAGTGGATATTATCATAGGCACCCACCAACTGGTAAATAAAAACGTAAAATTTAAAGATCTAGGTCTATTAATTGTCGATGAAGAACAAAAATTTGGTGTAGCTGTCAAGGACAAATTAAAATCGATAAAAGAAAATGTTGATGTTTTGACTTTGACCGCAACTCCCATTCCCCGTACGCTACAATTCAGTCTTATGGCGGCCCGTGACCTTTCCACGATAACTACGGCACCACCAAATAGATATCCAATAGAAAGTCAGGTCATTCGTTTTAATGAGGAAATTATACGCGATGCCGTGAGTTATGAGATAGAACGTGGCGGCCAGGTTTTCTTTATACATAACAGAATTGAAAATATTAAGGAAGTTGCGGGAATGATCCAGCGTTTGGTGCCCGATGCAAAGGTAGGTATAGGCCATGGTCAAATGGACGGTAAAAAACTAGAGGCATTAATGCTGGGCTTTATGAACAGTGAATTTGATGTTCTTGTTTCCACCACTATTGTTGAAAGTGGCTTGGACGTTACCAATGCCAATACCATTTTCATCAACAACGCCAATAATTTTGGCCTAAGTGATCTCCACCAGATGCGTGGTCGTGTAGGGCGTGGCAATAAGAAGGCATTCTGCTATTTTATTACCCCTCCATATGAGGTCATGACTACCGATGCCAGAAAACGAATAGAGGCTTTAGAGCAATTTACGGAATTGGGCAGCGGTTTTAATATAGCCATGAAAGATTTGGAAATAAGGGGTGCAGGAGACCTTTTGGGCGGCGAACAAAGCGGTTTTATAAATGAGATCGGCTTTGAGACCTATCAAAAAATATTGGCGGAAGCTATAGATGAACTTAAGGAAAACGAGTTTAAAGACCTATATGATGAAGTTGAGGGCCCCCATGAAAAGGTATTTGTAAAGGAAACTCAGTTAGATACTGATTTTGAACTGCTTTTCCCTGATGATTACATCAATAATATTACAGAAAGGCTTACCTTATACACAGACTTAAACCAAGTAAAGGACGAAGGGGCGCTTCAAAAATTTGAATCGCAATTGGTTGACCGCTTTGGCGAATTACCGGACGAAGCGGCAGATCTATTAAATTCCGTACGTATAAAATGGATTGCCAATAGTATTGGTTTGGAAAAAATAGTAATGAAGAAAGGTAAAATGATCGGGTATTTTATAAGCGACCAGCAATCAGCATTCTACCAGACATGCACATTTACAAAAGTATTGCAATACGTACAATCTCACGCACAGCAATGTAAGATCAAGGAAAAACAGACCCGTAATGGCTTACGCTTATTATTGGTATTTGAAAACATAAGGTCCGTAGACCGTGCCTATTTGGCATTAAAGCCTTTTGAAATAAAAGAAAAACAACTAGTTTAATGAATTTTGATTTATCTGAAAAGTTGGCCATGGTCAACGTAATTGATGCCGTAATTGTTGCAGATGGCGAAATACATCAAGGCGAGATCAGTGCATTGAGCAATTTAATGTCCATTATAGATTTTGACAGTAATTTTCTAATGCAGGCCCGTACCATAGATACAGCCCAGAGTGTACATATCTTAAAAGAAATGACCCAGGACAAAAAAGATAGCCTTGCACAAATTCTAGAGGAGGTAGCCTTGGCCGATGGCTATATCCATGAAAAAGAAAATGACGTAATCAACCATATATTTAATGCCATAGGAATGATTAAGGCAAAAAAAGGCTAACATTGGGCAATAGCGTATAGACTACTGACTAAATGTTAACCATACGGTTAAGCCAAATATATATACTACCAGGTTTTATCGTCCATAGTTTTAAAAGACCTTTCAACTTACGTATCTTGTTGTTGTAACCAAGATAAAATTTACTGGCTTGAACGAGGTCTTAATTTCCAAGGAAGAAATGCAAACGATGTTAAAATCAGTATTTCTTAAATATTCATTTACGGAACAGCAAGCAGATACATTATCCAGAATACATACGGAAAGTACGTTAGACGGCATATCATCTCACGGTATCAATAGAATACCCGTTTTTATTGATTATGTGCGCAGGGGATTAATAAATATTGAAGCGATTCCAGAAAAAATTGCTGAGATGGGTAGTATGGAGCGTTGGGACGGTAATTTGGGATCTGGTGTCCTAAATGCCATTACTGCCACGGAACGTACAATTTCGCTTGCCAAAAACCACGGCATGGGATTGGTAGCCTTAAGAAATACCAATCATTGGATGCGTGGTGGCACCTACGGTTGGCAAGCGGCAAACCAGGACTGTATAGCCATAATGTTCACCAATACCACCCCAAACATGCCTGCTTGGGGTGGTAAGCATAATCGCATAGGCAATAATCCATTGGTTATTGCCATACCTAGAAAAGAAGGCCATATTGTTTTGGATATGGCTATGTCCCAATATTCATTTGGCAAAATGGAAAATTTACTTTTAAAAAATGAAACCTTACCTTTTAATGGAGGGTGGGATTCCCATGATCAATTAAGCAAAAACCCAAAGGATATTATTGACTCTGGCCGATCAATTCCCGTTGGATATTGGAAAGGTTCTGCCCTATCCATGATTTTAGATATGTTGGCTACGCTTTTGTCCGCAGGAAATTCCACTTTTAAAATTGGCCAAAAAGGCAGCGAGACAGCAATTTCACAAGTATTTTTATGTATTGACCCCAGTGTATTCTCAGATAAGGAGCTTCAGGAAGAACTTATTAATGAGATCATAGCCTACACTAAAGATGTGGACCCCATGAAAAAAGGGGGCGCAACATTTTATCCCGGTGAACGTACCCTGGCGGTAAGAACAAAGAACAGGAAAGAGGGCATGAAGGTGAGCAGTAAAATATGGAATGAGATTTTAGCATTGGCGCGTTAGATAATTGACTGGATTATATTTAGTACATTTAAGAGACATCATTTCCACATATTATGAAAGGTATATACTATCTACTATTAGTGCCGTTTTTTGTTATAAACTGCAAGGAAGCTCCCAAAAAAACAAGCCCTACAGAATCTGCCATCATTACTCCTTTGGCTAAGGCAAGAATAGATTCGGTTCTCAACCATTTTGTGGATACCAAAAATATAGCCGGCGTTTCCGCACTTATCTTCGAAAATGGGGAAGAAGTGTATTTCAATGCCTTTGGTTTTGCAGATATAGCGGCAAAAAAACCTATGGACCGCAATACAATTGTCCAAATCTACTCCATGACCAAGCCTATTACCGGTACGGCATTAATGGCCTTATATGAAGACGGGCTCTTTGAATTGGATGAGCCAATATCAAAATACATTCCGGAATTTACTAACATGACAGTTTATAACGGGGTAGATGAACATGGCAATATAAAGACGATAGATTTGCATAGGGAAATTTCTATAAGGGACATTACCAGACATACCGCAGGTTTTCCCAACAGAAACGATATACCGGGCTTAAGTTCCCTAATGAAAAAAGCGGATGCCATGAACCGTAAAAATACCCTTACGGAAATGGCCCAGAAAATGGGAGAAATTCCATTATGGTTTCAACCCGGCACCCAATGGGAATATGGACCAAGCGTTGACGTACAAGCACTATTGGTAGAAAGAATATCTGGTAAACCCTATGGTGAGTATGTCCGCAACCATATTCTAGATCCGTTAAAAATGTCAGAGACACGCTATTTTATTCCTGAGGAGGATAGGGAACGTTTTGCCAAACTTTATATTAGGAAAGATGAGGGTGTATTGGTTCAAGATACTATTACCTATGACAATTATACTGAACATTGGCCACTGACCAGGGGTGGCTCCGGGCTCACCTCTACCCTGGACGATTATATGCGTTTTGCCCAAATGCTGGTCAATGAAGGCCAATTGAATGATGTCCGGATATTAAAACCGGAAACAGTACAACTAATGGCAACCAATCAATTGGCGGACAGTATTACAGAACGCTCTTGGCTACCATCAAAAGGTCAGGTAGGATTTGGAATTGATTTTGCCGTTCGTGTAGCACCGCCCAAAACGCCCGAGGAAAATAATGGAACCGTAGGTGAATTTTACTGGGATGGTGCGGCATCGACTTTATTTTGGGTAGACCCCGTCAATGAACTTACCGCTGTACTTTTTGTGCAACTGTTCCCATATGACCAAATTGGTTTGCACAAAAAATTCAGGGATGCCGTTTATGGACCGTATCCGTTTAATGAATAAAAGACCAATGTTATTATAAACTGAATGAATTGGTAAGCCTTGAACCCTATAAATTCTTGCTTTTTACTTATCTTTCTGCTTTTAAAACATACGCATGAAATTTGAAGAGTTTGTAAAAGCGGCCTTTGTAAAGATGATTTACGAGGTTATAAATGCAGATGGTAAAGTTCACCCCGCAGAACTGGAAATACTTAATAGGTTAAAAAAAGTAATTGGTTTTGATGATGCTTTCATTGAACGAACTAAGCAATTGGATTACGACAATGCCATTGTTACCCTATACAACATTCCCTATGAGCAAAAAAAGGCACTAGCGGAAATTTTGGATGAAGTTGCCATTTCCGATGGATCTGTCCACAAAAAGGAAATGGACCTGATCATAGAAACATTTATCAATATTGGTATAGGCGAAGAAACGGATTAATGGTATGACTTTTACTAGAGAAGAGAAATTGGCCCTGGTCAAAATGGTAGATTATGTTATTTTGGCGGACAGTAAGGTAGATCCGGCCGAAATGAGATTATTGACCGAACTCATGCAGCGATTTGATTTTAACGCTTTTTTTATTGGTCAAGCAAGGGATTTAAACAAAGAAGAAGCTTATAGAGTACTGGGCAATATGCCTTTGGATAAAAAACAGGTTTTGGCCCAACTACTGGATCAAGTAGCAATTGCAGACGGCTATGTACATGAAAAGGAAATCATTAAAATTATGGAAGCGCTAGACCATATGGGCATAGAGCGCTCAACGATAAAAGACAACTTTTCATAAATTTCATCTCTAAAAATTCCTATTGATCTGCAATTATTAATTTTGCATTATACGCCTTTATCTCACAAAAAGGTATTAACACTACATTTTGGCCCGTTAATTGCTTTTGACCAGTTATGAAACCATTATTATTTCTATATATTTTGCTAGGTGTTTGGTTTACAAACGCCCAAGGAACCATTTCAGGTAATTTTTCGCCTGCCAAGGATTTTAAATGGCTTATAGCTTATGAACTTACCCCAGGAGGGGAACGCTATGTGACAGATACTTCAATTAAGGAAGGTACCTTTACCTTGACCATGCCCATAACTGCGCAACCGGGCATGTACAGATTAGTCTATGCAGTACCGCAAGATGAATTTTATATTGACATTATATATGATAAAAAGGAACAAATAACTTTTAACTTTAGTTTGGATCAGGGACTAAACATTACCAGTTCCAAGGAAAATAAGGCCTACAATAATTATTTTAACGCCATTACCGAAGCTCAGGACCAATTAATGGAGTATTATGAGAACGGAAATACCTCAAAAGAGAAGTTTAAGACGCTCACTGTAAACCTGAACAACGTTCAAAAAACGTACGAAGAAAAATTCAATGGCACCATTGCGCATATTTTCATCAAAGCAAATAGACCATATATACCAGGCCAATATGAAAGTTTGGAACTTTTTCTAAAACATAAAAAAACTCATCATTTTGATCATTTAAAAGTCAATGACGAAATTCTGCAAGGTTCCAATTTCTTAACGGACAAATTTTCAAGCTATGTTTTTTCCGCTTTGCCTTTGACAATTAACAGTGCGGAAAATTTAGACCAAGAGGTGATAAAAAATATAGAAACAACCGCCAATTTTATAAATGCCACCCCAATATCCTTTCAAGTGAAAGCTATGCACCAGTTATGGAAAATAGCTGATGTCAACGCGATGTCCAACGTAGCGGATTATATTTTTGAACATCATTTAAAAAAATTGGCCATTGCAAATGGCAATCAATCCATGGTAAATGAAATTACCATGGCTTCTAGACTAAGGATTGGTGCTATATCACCAGATATATCTTGGCAAAAAAATGGTAAAACGCATTCCTTATCTACCATGGATAAGGCAGAAAACTACCTTCTTGTATTTTGGAGCAGTACCTGTTCACATTGTCTAAAGGAATTACCTGCACTGCACAAGGAACTAAAAAAATTCAATGGCTTAAAAATCATAGCGGTCGGCTTGGAAGATAATGAAACCAACTGGAAAAAAGTGTCCGCCACCTTACCGGATTTCAACCATACGATTGCATTAGGTAAGTGGGAGAGTGAATATGCTCAAACGTTTGGTATTCAGAGCACTCCAACCTACATTGTTCTGGACAATGAAAAACGAATTATTGCCAAACCCGAATCCGATAAGGAACTGATAGATTTTCTGGAAAATTAGAGCGACTTTAAATCCTTTATGGTTTTAAAGGCCATATCCACCTGTTCATCATTGACCAAGATCGTAAACTCGTTGGTAGTAGAGATAACTTCATAAAGTACAATGCCCTCCCATGCCAAACGTTGAAAAATAAAATAATAAATACCGGGAACAGATACATTTTCTGCAGGTAGCTTTACGGTTATGGAAGAAAGGTCTTCTGCTTTTTGCGTGCATTTCTCATCTTTGAACAATAATTCAACGGTTTTGTCCATTACATTACTGATCACGATATTAATTTCATTGACACCACGGCTAGAAGTATAGAATACATCTTGATTATTGTTGATTTCTTCCAACAATTTGGCTTGGTGTACCAATATTTTATCCGATGCCAAAAAAGTATAATCGGTCAAGGAAGAACGAACGGTAATTTCACCAATATTCTTCAAAACCTTTAAGATTTTATGTGTTGCCCTAAATTCAAGATCATCGGACAATCTTTTTAAGGCCATTACAATAGCACCGTTACGTATATCCTTGCCTAGCTCATGCTCAATTTCCGGTTTCACAATACGTGATAATGAGGTAAGGTTGATGATTCCTTGAGCCAATGCACTCTGTAAAAATGGTTTCTTTTTAATATACTCTTCTACGACTGATGATATTGTCTTCATTTTGTTGTTTGGTTGCTGTTATAGTGCAAATATAACAACTTGTTATAAATAAAACAAAATGTTTTTATATAAAATCTACTTAACCAGTCTATTACCTAAAAATGGTAAAATGCGGACTCTAGGTGTTCAAGCTCAAAACGCATCTTATTTTTTAAAATGGTAATGATATCAAAGCGTACATTAACATCTAAATTGTTCTCCGTTACATAATGATTGGCCGCCATAACCAAAAGTTTTATTTTCTTAGGGGTAACGGTTTCGGCTATTGGTTCAATATAATCAGACCGTCGGGACCTGACCTCAACGATGGCGAGATCATCATTTTTTTTTGCAATAATATCAATTTCGGCTTGGAGGTATCTGTAATTTCTATATAGGATGTCATACCCTATCTTGGTAAGATGTTCTACCGCTATTTCCTCACCTTCCTTTCCAAATTCATTATGTTTCCCCATAATATAGTTGCATAAATGTGTAATTCATCGAAAATAACGGTGTTTCAACGCTAAATTGGCTTAAAATATCGTTATTTGATAGACGAAGTATCGAAAATAGATAGTTTATAATACTATAGCAAATTTCGAAACGTTTAGCATAGAAGCCCCAACTCTACGAACGTAATACAAACGCCTATTTAAGATTATGGAATATTTCATTAATTGTAATACTTCTACTCTTGCTCCATACAATGCACCGTTAGATCAAATAAGAGCATCGCACTTATATAGAAGATTGGGTTTCAGTGCCTCGGTATCTACTATAAATCAAACCATTGGTCAAAGTGCCGGTAATGTTATCGACAATTTAGTAGACCAGGCTTTGAATATGCCTCCCACACCTGCCCCAACTTGGGCAAATTGGACCAACGCAAATTACCCAGAGGACGATGAGGCCCGTAACCAATTACGAAATCAACAGCAGAGGGAGTTTAGGCTAACTTATGCCAATGCCTTATTGAACAACAATCTTAGGGATAGACTTAGTTTCTTTTGGAGCAATCATTTTGTAACGGAACTTGAAGTATACAATTGCAACGCATACCTCTATGAGTACATAAATTGCCTACAACGCAACAGTTTAGGCAACTTTAAGACCTTTGTCCATGAAATAGGGCTTACCAATGCCATGTTATATTATTTGGACGGGGTATATAACAATGGGAACAACCCCAATGAAAATTATGCCAGAGAGCTGTATGAACTTTTTACACTTGGCGAAGGAATTGCCTATACCGAAGAAGACATAATAGAAACGGCAAGGGCCCTTAGCGGCTATGTAGAACGAGGGGAAATAGGATGTTCCCCGGTCACTTTTGACCCCACTAGACATGATGCAGGATCAAAAACCATATTTGGCCAAACCGGAAATTTTGGATATGATGAAGTCATAGACAATCTTTTTGCTCAACGATCAGGCCAAATAGCGGAATTTATTTGCCGTAAGCTATACGAATTTTTTGTGCACCCAGATTCAAGGGACGAAGCCAATAATGCCCAGACCATTATAAATGGAATGGCGGCCACATTTGAAGCCAGTAATTTTGAAATTGCCCCGGTCCTAAGGCAATTGTTCAAAAGTCAGCATTTTTTTGATGATGAAGCTATAGGGGTCATCATTAAAAGCCCAATCGACTTTTATTTCAATACATTAAAGGAAACCGATTTTTCGTATACGGATACCAATGTTGCGGAAATGGTGAATTATAGTGCGTTGTTAAGCCAAGAAATCTTTGAACCGTTTGATGTTGCCGGATGGCAACGGGACAGGTCATGGATCAATACCAATTTCATGATCGGGCGTTGGCTTACCATTGAAAGTATCATTGAAGGTTTTTATATGGCAGACAATGAACAATTTAGAAGGTTAGGACTTGAAATTTCTGGTGATGCCGGTTTAACAAGCACAAATCCTGATGCTGTAGCTAGACCAATTATTAATTTCATTTTACCAAAAGGATTATTGAACGAGCCTGAATACGAAAAAGCATTTGCAATTTTTAGAAGTGATATAGAAGAAGTGTATTATGAAGGGGGAAACCAAGAATCCTGGACCCTGGCCACGTGGCCACAAGCCCCTTTTCAAGTATATCTATTACTACAGTATTTAGCAAGACAACCCGAGTTTCAATTAAAATAACACCTACAACTATGTGCAATTCACACCACTCTCCATATAAAGGTCTTCAACATGAAGGCCATGATGACGAACACAAAACCTGGAGCAGACGTTCCTTTTTACAGGCAATGGGTATTGCCGGTTCAGGTTCAATGATGTTAGGTGCCAATATGTTGACCGCCTCTTCCCCTTCCCCACTTTCAGCAGGTATAGCGGCGGCAGAAACCGACAACATTTTAATATTGATTCGCCTTTCTGGGGGTAATGACGGTCTTAGCACCATAATACCTTTAGAGCAATATGACAGTTATGCCAATGCCAGGCCAAACATTTATGTGCCGGAAAGTAAAGTCCTGAAACTTACCGATGAGTTTGGGGTACCTTCATATATGAACGCACTTGCCCCCATGTGGCAGGAAGGACAGTTCAAGGCCGTACACGGTGTGGGTTATGAAGGCCAAAGTTTATCGCACTTTACAGGTTCTGACATTTTTGCAAATACCGATATTAATACAACAGGCTTTAGCGGTGAAACAACCGGTTGGATGGGCAGACATTTTGAAAGTATCTACCCAGATTATCTTATAAATCCGCCAGCAGCACCAGCAGCCATTCAAATTGGTCAATTTGGTAGTTTGGTCTTTCAAGGAGATGAAACCAATTACGCCTTTGTAACCTCAAACATAGACCAATTGGAAGAAATTGCGGAATCTGGTGTGGTCTATGGTCTGGAGGACAATCTATTCAACAATTGTATGTATGGTGATCAACTTAAATTTTTAAGGGGGGTAGCCAACACTACGTATGAATATTCCGGTATTATCCATGAAGCATATGAGCGTGGACAAAATCAGGTAGAATACCAGGATAATGGTTTTGCAAGACAAATGGCCTTGTTGGCCCGTTTGATCAAAGGAAATTTGGGTACCAAGGTATATATGATTAGTATGGGTGGTTTTGACACCCACGGCAACCAACCGGAAGCTCATGCCCGTCTAATGACAACACTATCCGTTGCAGTAAACAATTTTTATGAAGATTTAGCTTTTACCCAACAGGACAATAAGGTATTGAGCATGACATTCTCTGAATTTGGACGTAGGATTTTTGAAAATGGCTCAAATGGTACTGATCATGGAAAGGCCTCTCCTACCCTATTTTTTGGGTCTGGTCTTAACGGTAGTGCATTTGTGGGCGACCACCCTACCTTAGATGACCCGGACGGTCGTGGTAACCTAGAGTATACGATGGATTTTAGGGATTTGTACGCAACGGTTCTTGCAGAATGGTTGTGTGTGGACATACCATTGGTACAGGCACATTTATTGAATTACAAACCCTACGTACCTGTAAATCTAGGCTTTAGTTGTAGTGGCGAACCCTTTCCAGATATAGCGTATAGTGATGGGGAAGTTACTCCACCGGTACGTCCAGATGAGGATGCGGAGACCCCTTTTAATCCAGATTTATTGAATGCAGTGGTACATAAACCTTTTTACCCTACGGACAGTACCCCGCATATTTATTTGGAAATGCCTTTTTCCGCCCATGTGGATATTCAATTATATAACATTCTAGGTCAGAACGTAGGCACCGTTTTTAATGAAATGATGTTTGAAGGTTCTACCGAAATCAATATACGAGAGCGCATGCCCGAACAACTGTCAACCGGTAAGTACATTTATCGTATAAGTGTACAAAATCAAAAAATGAGCAAATCGGTGATGGTAGCTTAAACTGTTTCCCAAACATTATAATTGCCCGATAACATTGATAATGCATCGGGCAATTTTATTATGCCAATTTAGATTTCTTTTTTCCTGCTTGGAAAGATAGTTCCTTTTTTACCCTATGGTTTTTATCCTTGTGTACCAAGGTAATATCCTTTTTATCCTTAGCAGTTCCTGCTAATTTAAAATCATTGTCTAAAATCAGTTTTGTGGGTTTTCCTGTACTCATGTCCAATTACTTTAATATACAATCCTTTATAATACAACCGTTAAATCTGGGCTTTCGTATAATTATTGCCGTTGCAGGTACTTTTTTATGAAACACATCAACTTACAATTGACAAGAATTTGGTAAATCTCGCATCAAATTCAGTATTTTTGCAGCTTAATTTATTTTTGATGTCCAAGATAGAATCACCCTCTAGATATACCATTACCGCAGCATTGCCCTATACCAATGGACCCATACATATTGGCCATCTGGCAGGTGTATATGTGCCGGCAGATATTTATGCCCGTTACCTTCGCTTAATAGGTAAAGATGTGGCCTTTGTTTGTGGAAGCGATGAGCATGGTGTGGCCATCTCCATGAAAGCTAAAAAGGAAGGGGTAACTCCAAAGGATATTATTGATAAATACCATGCGATCATTAAACGATCGTTCATGGATTTTGGGATTACTTTTGATAATTATTCACGTACCTCTGCACCTGTACATCATGAGACGGCATCTGAATTTTTTGTCAATCTTTATAAAAAAGGAGATTTCATAGAAGAGACCACGGCACAACTTTATGATGAAGAGGCACAACAATTTTTGGCGGACCGTTTTGTAATTGGTACCTGTCCAAAATGTGGCAATGAGGAGGCATATGGGGACCAATGTGAAAACTGCGGGTCAAGTTTAAACGCTACGGACCTGATTCATCCAAAATCTACCATTACCGGAACAGTACCCACCACTAAGGAAACCAAACACTGGTTTTTACCTTTAGACCGTTACGAGGATTTTTTAAGGGAGTGGATTCTTAAAGGTCATAAAGATGACTGGAAACCCAATGTTTATGGGCAGTGTAAATCTTGGGTAGACGGCGGGCTGGAACCAAGGGCGGTAACCAGAGATTTGGATTGGGGTATTCCCGTACCTGTGGAAGGTGGTGAAGGTAAAGTATTATATGTATGGTTTGATGCCCCTATAGGGTATATATCCTCTACAAAGGAATGGGCAGCGCGTGAAGGCAAGGATTGGGAGCCTTATTGGAAAGACAAGAATACCAAATTGGTGCACTTTATCGGAAAGGACAACATTGTGTTTCACTGTATTATATTTCCTTCCATGTTAAAGGCAGAGGGTAGTTATATTTTACCGGATAATGTACCTGCAAACGAGTTTCTAAATCTTGAAGGGAACAAATTGTCCACATCCAAAAACTGGGCGGTTTGGTTACATGAATATTTAATTGATTTTCCGGAGTTACAAGATTCATTGCGTTATACCCTGACTGCAAATGCTCCCGAGACGAAGGACAATGACTTTACGTGGAAAGATTTTCAAGCAAGGAACAATAATGAATTAGTAGCCATTTTAGGAAATTTCATTAACCGTGTAGTAGTATTGACCAATAAATACTATGATGGGCAAGTGCCCGCTGCTGGCAACTTCTCTAATGTTGATTTAGAAACACTAGAACAGCTTCGTAAATTTCCAGAATCAATAGCAAGCTCCATTGAACGTTATCGTTTTAGGGAAGCAGGACAAGAACTTATGAACTTGGCACGCTTGGGCAACAAGTACTTAGCCGATGCAGAACCTTGGAAAGTAATTAAGGTTGATGAAGAACGTGTAAAAACAATTATGAACGTAGCCTTGCAAATTGCTGCTGGTTTAGCTGTATTAAGCGAACCTTTTTTACCATTTACTGCTAGAAAGCTAAGGAATATTTTAAATTTAACCTCAACATCCGAGACTGAGCAAAATGGAAGTATAGGTTGGAACGATGTTTCCGGTGAAAACGATTTGCTACGACCAAAGCATCAAATACATCAGGCAGAATTGCTTTTCAGAAAAATTGAGGATAGTGAAATACAGGCACAATTGGACAAATTGGAGGCCACCAAAAAAGCGAACGAAAACGAAAACAAGAAACTAATGCCACAAAAAGAAACGATTACCTTCGATGATTTTTCAAAATTGGATATGCGGGTAGGAACCATTATCGAAGCTGAAAAAATGGCCAAGGCCAAAAAGCTTTTGGTCCTTAAGGTAGACACCGGTTTAGATGTAAGAACAATTGTTTCAGGTATTGCAGAAAGTTTTACACCAGAAGAAATTGTAGGTAAAAAAGTAACTGTTTTAATTAATTTGGCACCTCGAGCGCTTCGCGGTGTAGAGAGTGAAGGCATGATTTTGATGACGGAAAATAATGAAGGAAAATTGGTATTTGTAAATCCTGACGAGGATGGGGTATCCAATGGTCTGGGTATAAACTAAAAAAAATTCCAAGACAAAAAACCCCTTGGCGATTAGTCGCCAAGGGGTTTTTCTGTATTAGATAAAATATTCTAAAGCGCTATAATCTTGCCTTGTCCTTAACGGCATATTTAGATTTAACAATCTTTTTTACGGTAGTACCTTCATGTTTATCATGTAGAATTTTAGCACTACGCAATTTTATCATTTTGTTATGTTTGGCCACCTGATTCCTTATGGTATTGATCTTTTTGGCTTTTGCATTGTATTTTGATGCGGTATTGACCAATTGGCTCATTGATTTACCAGAAGGGTCATAAGAATCTATGATATTACCGTTTTCATCATAATAATCTATACGTACCAAATCTCCATTTTCATAATACTCAATACTGAACAAGACATTGGTGCCATAATATCCTTCAACTGTTATTATGATTCCGTTGGTATCATATGCAAATATGTAATAATAGCTAATCTCTCCTTGTTCATAATATTCCGTCCTTGTATTTTGGTTCAGCGTATTAAAGTAAGAACGTAGAATTAAAATACCATCCTCATAAAAATCATAATACTCCAAATACCCATATTGGTCATATTTATCAAGGTATACTAAGTTGCCATTGGCATCAAATGTTTCTATTTGGGTCAGGGTACCAAGGTCATCATAAGCATATATTAAGGATTCCGTTAACACACCATTGTCAAAAAACTCAATAGAGCTATACCCTCCAAATTCATTGTACAGATAAATGGACTCAAGTACGTTTTGCGCGTTGTACCCCTCGGCCTTAGTCCGCAAACCATTACCATCATATTCAAAAATATAGGTATAATCAAGAAGTCCATTTTCATAATATTCCTCTTTTACCCAATACCCTTCTTCATTATAATAGTCTTTCCATATAATTTCACCATTTTCATCATATGAAGTAGTGGTATAGATGCCCCCATCCTCATAAAATTCAGAATCAGTTGTTTTGGTAATATTTCCTTGGTCATCAAAATATTCGGTTTTGACAATATCATAATATCCTGCGGGCATAAGCATCCAGATTTGTTTATATGAATAGTCCAATTCCCCATTTTCGTAATAGACATATTTGGTTTCTTCAAATGAACCAACTACGTTATAGGTAACCCTAACATCTAACAGTCCTTCAAAATAACTTTCATAACTAATCTGAAATCCTTCATTGTACAAGGAGATGGATTCATTGCCAAAACTATTACTGTACCTACTTTCCGTTAAAAGTTCATTGGCATCAAAAAGATACACTTGCTCCAAAGTCTGTGAAATATCATTAGATGTAATTTGCCCGGTCAATTTTCTTTCCTTTAAGGTATGTTCAGGAGTATACACAAAATCAGTATGCTGTTTTGAACTTGAACTACTGACATATGGATCTTCATTTTGATATTGAGAAGTAAAATTAGTAGAATATTCACTATCCAAAGTGGAGAAGTTCAATTGTGCATCATAAGTAAAAGTAGTAGTGTTTTCATACTCACTAAGGGAAGAATATTGATTTAATTCATCATTGCTTGTATAGGTACTTTTTAATTGTTCCGTTATAAGCATACCTGTTTCATAAGTATGTGTAAACTGCTTTTCAGAAACATAGATATTTAAATTTTCCCTTATCGTTTCGTTAAAGACCACGGCCTGGTTCAAATCATTACGTTCCGTAATCACATAATAGTGCTCTACCGTTTGGTTGGGGTCAATAATGTTAAAACGCTCAACTTGGTCCATACCGTTATAGACCAGCTCTTGTGCCTCTGTTTTTTCGGATATGGGATAACTCCACGATGAAGTTATTAGTCCCGGTCCAACCTCTGTTTTAAGTATAGTGGTGGGTAGACCTTTTTCATTATGGTTTTGATATTGCAGCTCCCTAACTACTCTTCCAGAATATCGTAACGTTATTGCCGTAGAGACCAATAGTCCGTTTTCGTCCATAGTATTTTTATAAACTGCAGATGGCGGAATTTGTGCCGCATATAGGGACTGTAGCAAGGGCAATAATTGGCTAAGGGATAAATTTGGAACAGGTGTATATTCCATATCAAGCGCATTGGCCATATTTTCAGCAGCTTGTTCAGGGTACACAATATTGAACATTTTACCGGTCTGCTTGGAAATGTTGATGACCATATCTGCCAATGACGAGGAAATAGATCCTGAAAAATCCAAACTTTGTACACCGATCGCACTGACCACATCAGCAGTTAGTTCAATACCGTTATCATGATTTTGGTCCTCGTCCAAGGTTTGTAAAAATGCGGCAATATTTTTAGCCATAGGGCTTGCAATGGTAGCATCTGCATCTATCTCCTGTGCTAAGGTAACAGGTGAAACCAGTTCTTGCCCCAGGACTTTTCCTAGAATAATATCCCCTACTTTAAAAGTAACCTCTTCTCCGGAAACATAGGTGAATTCTCCTTTTTCATTGGTAATACCTGACTGGGTAGCGGTTGTAAAAGTTAGACCCCCAACCTCGCCATCTATGAATTTTCCGGTCAGCACCGCAATGGCAGGTTCTTCCTTAGGCGGGTCTTTTTGAATGGGCTTGTCCGGTTCTACGGTGTCATCGCTTTTACTACAGCCCAATACGAGCAATAGTGTAAAAAAAATTGTACATACCTTGATTTTCATAATACAGTGTTTTTTGGTTTAATTAAAAAAGAGGTTGCGGCAATGGTTGCCAGTTCAATAATATTTTGTGTACCTAAGGGGGAAAGAAAAACACACACCGGGGGCAGGTCCTACAAATAAATAATAGGAATGCCTTGATTTCAATACCTAATAATGGGTATTTTTAAAGGCTTTAATTATAGCCCATATGCAGTTAGTAACCTACATTGAAAAACATACCCAACTCCCCAAAAAAGGAATAGAAAACACGATCGAACTTTTAAATGCCGACTGCACCATACCTTTCATTTCACGGTACAGAAAGGAACGCACAGGTAATTTAGATGAAGTTCAGGTAGGCACCATTGTTCAATTAAAGGAACAATATGAGACTCTTGAAAAACGTAAAAAAGCGATTATAAAAGCAGTTGATGAACAAGGGGTCTTGACTACCGCCCTACAACAAAAATTTGAAAATGCCGAAGATCTTACATCATTGGAAGATCTCTATCTACCATATAAAAAGAGTAAAAAGACCAAAGCAGAAGTTGCCCGTAAAAACGGATTGGAACCTTTGGCGAAAATCATTATGGCGCAACGCCAAGATGATATTGAATTTACGGCATCAAAATACCTAAGTGCAGTAATTAAAAATGAGGACGATGCATTGGAAGGGGCGCGGCATATTATAGCAGAATGGATCAATGAACGTACAGATGTCAGAAATGCCATAAGATCACAATTAGCTAGGTTCGCCCAAATTACCACCAAAGTAATCTCCACAAAAAAAGAGGAAGAAAAGGCTCAGAAATATCGTGATTATTTTGATTGGAGCGAGCCTTTGAACAAATGTCCGTCTCATAGGCTTTTGGCAATACTCCGTGCAGAATCGGAAAAATTTATTAGGGTCAAAATTACACTGGATTACGAGCGTCTCATTGATCGCATTAAGAACAGGATCATAAAAACGAACAATGAATGTGGCCAGCAAATTGACCTTTCCATAGATGATGCTTATAAACGATTGCTTTTCCCCTCCTTGACCAATGAACTCTTAAAAGCAGCAAAGGAAAAAGCAGATGATGCCGCCATTAACGTTTTCTCCAATAATCTTAGACAATTATTATTGGGGGCACCCCTGGGCGAAAAACGCATATTGGCCATTGATCCAGGTTTTAGGACCGGTTGCAAACTGGTATGCTTGGACGAAAACGGAAACTTGGTACATAATGAGACTATTTATCCACATGCGCCACAAAATGACTTTACCGGTGCTATTAAAAAGTTAAGCTCCTTGGCAAATGCCTATAAAATTGAGGCTATTGCCATAGGTAACGGTACGGCATCCAGAGAAACGGAACAATTGGTCATAAAAGTTATTTTCAATAATCCTGTTGAAGTATTTGTGGTGAGCGAGGCAGGTGCATCTATTTATTCCGCATCTAAAATTGCACGTGAAGAATTTCCAAATTACGATGTTACCGTTCGTGGAGCGGTATCTATAGGTAGACGGTTGGCGGATCCATTGGCGGAACTGGTAAAGATAGACCCAAAATCTATTGGTGTAGGGCAGTACCAACATGATGTGGACCAAACAAAATTAAAGACCTCATTGGATATGGTAGTAGAAAGTTGCGTTAATATGGTAGGAGTTAACATTAACACTGCCAGTGTACCATTGTTAAGCTATGTATCTGGAATAGGTGCAAAACTTGCAGAGAATATTGTTGCACAAAGAAAGGAAAAGGGTGCCTTTAAAAGTAGGCAGGAAATACTGGATGTACCAAGATTAGGAAGCAAGGCCTTTGAACAAGGCGCTGCATTCCTAAGAATTAAAAATGCGGAAAATCCGTTGGACGATTCTGCCGTACACCCAGAAAGTTATGGTATCGTTAAAAAAATGGCCTTGGACAACAATACTGAAATTGCAACTTTAATTGGCAACAAATCGGTATTGAAAGAGATAGAGTTAGCAAAATATTGCACCAATGATGTGGGTCTGCCAACACTAAAGGATATCCGCTCAGAATTGGAAAAACCAGGTTTGGACAGAAGGGAAAAGGCAAAGGTCTTTACTTTTGATGAGAACATTACTTCTATCACGGATTTACGCAGTGGTCAATTGCTGCCTGGTATTGTAAACAACATTACCAACTTTGGTTGTTTTGTAGATATAGGAATCAAGGAAAGTGGTTTGATCCACGTAAGCAATCTATCGGATTCATTTGTTAATGATGTAAACGAACATGTTCATCTTCATCAACAAATAATTGTAAAAGTGCTCGATGTTGATGTACAGAGAAAGCGCATTCAATTAAAATTGCATAATTAATATTGATATGCTAAAAATAGCCTATCACCCTATTTATAAACATCCGTTACCGGAAGGGCATCGCTTTCCCATGATGAAATATGAGTTATTACCGCAACAGCTTATTTATGAGGGCACCTGCACGAAAGATAATTTTTTTGAACCTGAATTGCCCAATGACAAATATATTGTTGCCGTACATGATGCAGAATATTTTTATGACCTCCTGAATTTAAAAATAGGGGCTAAAGCGGCAAGAAAAATTGGTTTTCCGCTTTCTGAAGATTTAGTGGAAAGAGAACGAATTATTGCAGATGGTACCCTAAAGGGTTGTGAATATGCATTAAAAAATGGTATTGCCATGAACATAGCCGGTGGAACACACCATGCTTACAGTGACCATGGAGAAGCCTTTTGTATGCTTAACGATCAAGCAATCGGGGCAAAATATCTATTGGACCAAAAACTTGCAAAAAAAATACTCATCGTAGATTTGGATGTCCACCAAGGAAACGGAACGGCGGAGATTTTTAAGGATAATGCATCTGTTTTTACCTTTTCCATGCATGGCGCGGGAAACTATCCGTTCAAAAAAGAAATATCGGATTTGGATATTCCGTTACCTAAAGGTACCAATGACACTAGTTACCTAAACATCCTTGAGGAAACCTTACCTAGTTTAATTACCCATGTACAACCCGATTTTGTTTTCTATCTCTGTGGCGTAGATGTGTTGGAAACAGATAAATTGGGCACATTAGGATTAACAATGGAGGGTTGCAAAAAGCGCGATGAATATGTTTTGGGAACCTGTAAACACTTAAATCTTCCTGTGCAATGTAGTATGGGCGGTGGTTATTCCTCAGAAATAAAAAGAATAGTAAATGCGCATGCCAATACGTTTAAAGTTGCGCAATCCTTGTATTTTTAACAGAACTAACCTTTACAATCTAATATTTATTCATTAAGATTATTATTAAATAGGCTATAAGTTTAAATTTACGGCATGAAAAAGCTCGTAATTCTCTTAAACTTAATATGTTGTTCATATGTACCTGCCCAAAATATTAATAACGACACCATTGATACACGCTGGAAAATGTTTACCTATGACGTAGGTAATATGTTTATGGGAGTTGGGCATAGCTATACTCGTCCAATACATTGGCAAGGAAAACAATGGGCCCAATTTGGTGCGGTCGTTGGCGGTACGGGCTTGGTATATTTGGCCGATGACAATACATCTAGGTTCATTAGGAACAACAGGGAAGGTATACCACAATTTATTAGGGATTATGGTGAGTTATATGGTAGTCCTGAAAACAATTACTTAGCAACATCAGGAGTATATTTTACCGGATTGATTACAAAGAATGAAAAACTAAGAAGAACCGGGGTATTGTTGATTTCGTCCGCTTCTTCTGCAGGACTTTTACAACAAGTATTAAAATCCGTGGTGGGCAGGGCAAGACCTGTAGCCAATTTAGGAAAAGATACATTTGACCCATTTAACCCCAGCAGAAATTTCCATTCATTTCCTTCTGGTCATGCTTTACTGGCATTTACAAATGCATATGCCATTGGTAAGCAATTTAAGAACCCTTGGCTAAAAGCGGGAATTTATACCATTGGTGCCATACCTGGCATTTCACGTGTTTGGGATGGACAACATTGGTTAAGCGATATGGTTTTTGCTTTTGCAATAAGTATTGCTACAGTAGAATCCATTGATAAATATTTGGATAAAAAATATGATGAGAAATACAACGACCAAAACAAAATGGTAAGTTGGAATCTTAATTTTGGACCGGGCCAAATGGGTGTGACCATTAATTTCTAGCGATAGGCAATCTGCCGTTTTATAATTTCCTACAATATTTAATGACTGTGCAGAATTAATTTTTATTCTGCACAGTCATATCCTTTTAAATCTTACGCATTCTATTATGACGTAAGTTTTAATATTTCAGTAGCTTATTGATATAGCCAATTTAAAATTCATAATCTACTTTATACTAAATTTATAAAAACCCTTAATATTATTTTTATAAGTTTTTTCTTACCACAACTTTGTAGTGCTTAAGTGTTATTTTCCTACAATACACAACATTAATTTTGAAAATTCATTCATTCTTCAATATTTAGCTCTTAGTATGCATGGAGCTATGAAAACTAACAAAACTTACATTTTTACAGCACTCACCATGTTGCTTGTATCATTTGGTTTTACCCAAGTTAAAATTGGGGATAATATTGATGCTATAGCAAATACATCTCTATTAGAATTGGAAAGTACCAACAAAGTACTTGTACTTACTCGGTTAACCAATGAGCAAATGATGAATATAGCACCATTACCAGGTGGTATGGCCTATAATATTGACACAGGTTGTATTCATTCCTATGACGGAAATAAATGGATCAATCTTTGTGACAGTAGTTTACGCACCTTTTCTTTCATTGACAATGAAGATGGTAGTTTTACCATTAACTATGGTAATGAAAGCGTGTTTACTTCCCCCAATTTAACAGGCCCAAAAGGAGAAAAAGGAGATACGGGTCCAGAAGGTCCTGCAGGGGCAGACGGATTAAGCCAGCAAGAACAGATTGTAATAGTTGCCAGCAACGGTCAAACCCGCTTTAATACTCCTGCACCAATAGTGGACGATAAAAAAATATCGGTCTACAGAAATGGTATTAGGATTGCATTTAGAGCTATTGATTCCACAACCATAGAACTGGAAAATGAAATTATATGCTATCAAAATGACAATATACGTATTGTACAAATTTTATAATAGAATTTAATAACCCCAAAATTAAAAATCATGATTACAAAAAAATTAACTTACATTTTCAAAGGTTTGGCCGTTGGCCTAATCATGTTTGCAGGTGCCACATTGAGCGCACAACAAACTACAGGTGATGTTACAAAACAAAGTGATGTAGTTCCCGGTACTACCACTACGGCAGGAGCGGTCAGAGTCATTGACAACAATGGAACCATTAAATATTTACAAACGCAGAATGGCATTACCATGCTTTCCAATACTACAAATAATGTTACTACTACTACTTGGCAATTGGGTGGTACATTGACCAATGATACTTTTATAGATGTTGACGGTAATGTATTTGGGTTGGACGGCATTGAATTGATTTCTACCGAGACACCTTCTACAGATGCTACTACAACTTCTGACCATGGCACGGGTACAGGGTATACGCTCTTAGTTAGGGACGAGGCCACTGGGGCGGTCAAGAAATTATTGGCAACTGATTTGCTTCAAAGCGGACAGGAAAGTTTTACCGCAACGGCCGCACAGGTAGCATATCCTTTGACCGGAAGTCCGGTTTTACCTACTTTCAGCCAAGTTTGGGTATACAGAAATGGAGCAAAATTAATTGCCAATGTTGATTATACGGTGGCTGCATCTACGGTTACTTTGGTTCCAAATACCACAAGTCCAAATGACTGGGCTGTTTATGCCGGTGATACTATAGAGGTGCAATATGTAAAATAGTGTTTTACAATTATCTATTACCCCGTTCCATTTTAATTTAACTTATGAACTCAACATACTCATTTATTAAAGTATGCAGGAACGGGACCCTTAAAAAACCAGTATACACATTTAACGTTCACACAATTTTCTCAAAAGGTACTAAATATCGGTTCTTTGCCCTGTTCCTACTATATTTTGTTCAGGTGGGAATGTATGCGCAAGAAGAAGAGGTCATTAACCATAAAGGTACTAGGGTCTTGGTAAGAAATACCGTGGTAACCACTTCTGCCACTGCACCTACAGGACCGTTGTTAAATGATATTTGGTTTGATACCAGTGCCGAGGTCACAAAAATATATGACGGTACTTCATGGCTCACCATAAACCTAGATGCCTTGAACAAGAAGGAAGATAGCGAAAACAAATCTACCGATAGCTCTTTATCCGATGCTACCAACACGAAATTCCCTACCGAACTTGCCGTTAAAACATATGTAGATAACGAAATTGCAGCCGTTGGAGATGATGACATCACCGGTGTGAGTTTTGATGGTACGGACTTAACTGTTGCGGAAGGTGCCACAAATTTCTCTGCAGATTTATCCTCGTTGGAAGAATCTGCGGATATAACCGCCAATACAACTTTGATCAACAACCACATTACAGCGGATAACGATCTTAGTGCTACCAATGAATTGCAGGATGCAGATGAAATCTCAATAGATGACAGTTTAAATAATTTTACTTCAACAAACGTAGAAGATGCACTAGCGGAATTGGCATCAGGTACTGCCACCAATTTATATACGGATGACGGTAGTCTTTCTGGCAATAGGGCGGTTACCCAAAATAACTTTGACCTAAATTTTGATGCAAATACTTTAGTGATCAGCGGTAATGACAATAGAGTAGGCATAGGCACTGACTCCCCCATACAGGAGATGGATGTAAGCGGTAGAATAAATATTACCAATGGAGTTATACAGAAAGGCGGCACTGCGATTACTACGACCAATGACCTTGGGTTATATAGCAATATCTCAGGAGATGCAATTCGCATGGCCACAAATAACGCGCCTATAAACTTTTATAGTGACCTAAACGGATCAGGAAGTACTGGCGGTACGGCAAATCTTTCTATAAACGCAAATGGCAATGTTGGCGTAGGCGTTGCTACAGCCACTTCTAAAATGGATATTAACGGAAATCTTAGGGTGCGTTCCTTAGGTCCAGGTTCCAATACGGACAATATAGTCATTACGGATAGTAATGGTAACTTAGGACAGCTTCCTATTACCGATCTGGAAACACAGACCACAATTTCCCAAAATAACACCACAGGAGTAATAACCCACAATAGTGAGAATGGTGCCACACAAACTGTCAATGTAATCAGCACAAATGCCAATAATAGTATTTCAACAGGTACAGACGGAGGTGCTTATTTCAACAATCCCATAAAAGCATATGGCACTTTAATACCTTCAACAAATTCCATATTATCCATTGGTATTAGCAGTGCAGTGAAAAACGGGGTGGGTAGATATACCTTTACAATGTCTACGACACGATCAACTGCAAACTATCCAATTCAATTAAGTGTTTTTGAATCTGGCACCCGTGACATCAATATATTTGTAACATCACAAACGACCACCACCTTCAGTATTGCCATCATAGAGGAAATTGGCGGAACTTTTCCTTCAGATAATTATATAGATCGGACCTGCTATTTCAACATAATGGATTTTTGACATCATGAAGATACTACCGTTGTTTACTCTATATATATTATTTCTACAGTATACCTATGCACAGAATATAAGAAATATTGGTGACCTTAAAATTCATGAAAAAGGTCAAATTGGTTTTTATTCAAATTTAAAAAATGACGGTAATTTTAATAATACCAATGGGTTAGTTGGTTTTTATGGATTAAACTTGAATACAATTTATGGTACAACCCCTCTTTCATTCCATGATATAGAAATCAATAATGACCAAGGTGTATTACTCCAAGTACCGGTTCAGGTCAACCATAACATAAACTTTATATATGGAGATTTTATAAGTTCAAAATCAACTAGTTCTCCAGATTTAAGATTAACCACGGATTCGTTTTATAATGGAGAATCTAATTTTTCAAAAGTAAATGGCTTTGTTTCTGTATACGGTCAACAGAATTTTCTTTTTCCTATAGGGGACGAATTTTATTTGCGCCCATTGGGTCTAAAAACCAATAACTCTATCACAACCTTTAAAAGTGCCTATCTTTATGAAAACGGCACTTGGTATTATCCCCTTATAGATCAGGGACAAACAGGTATAGGGCAAATTAGCGAAAATGAATATTGGGTTTTAGAAGGTAACGATTCCGCAATCATTACGATAAGTTGGGACGAAAGGAGTGCTATTAGTAAGATGACCAATAATCTGGACAACCTTACCATTGTTGGTTTCAACAAAGAATTGAATTTATGGCAATCCTTAGGAGCGCTAGATCGAACCGGTACCCTTGACCAAGGGATAATAACATCTTATGAGTTCGTTCCTGACCATTATAGTGCAATTACTTTCGGCATAACACAAGGAAATACAGCAATTTCCCATAAGGGATACCATTATTTGGTTACCCCAAATGGCGACGGTATCAACGATTTTCTATTTATTCCGGAATTAGCCGAATTTAAAACAAACAGATTACTGATTTTTGACCGTAACGGGCTTAAGGTTTTTGAACAAGAAAATTATACCAATGAATTTTTCGGGGAAGCAGGTTTTACCATTCCGGCCATAAGCAGAACCAAAGGACTACCGGAGGGCATATATTTTTATCTAGTGGAGGTGGGTGAAGAAAAATTTACCATCCAAGGATTTCTTTTCCTTGATCGATAAAACCGTAAATTAACTATTTGATATACAAATGTGATAAGCACACAAATTATTGAAACATTCAGTACTTTAGTCTAGCAACTAAATCCGTACAAATGAAATTCCATTCTTTAATTTGTTTCCTATTCACCATTAGCGTGAGTTTGGCCCAGACACCTTCTGCACTAAAATCTCCCGTGTTGGAGCATGCATCTCCACAAGAGGTAGGTATGTCGCCCGAACGTTTGAATAAAATAGATTCAATGATATCTACGGAAGTCAACCAAGGCAATATTCCTGGAGCAGTTGCCTTAATTGCAAGAAACGGAAAGATTGTATTTCATAAAGCATATGGCATGGCCAATAATGAGAAGAACGTTAAAATGGAAAAAGATGCCATTTTTCGTATCGCCTCCCAAACTAAGGCCATTACTTCTACTGCTGTAATGATGCTTTGGGAAGAAGGAAAATTTCAGTTAGATGATAACATATCCAAATACATACCAGAATTTGGAGAAGCAACAGTATTGGATACTTACAATGAAAAAGATGGAACTTATACGACCAAACCGGCAAAAAACCAAATTACCATAAGAGATTTACTCACCCATAAATCCGGTATTGGTTATGGAGAAATTGATGGAGACCCACGTTTTAAGAAAATTTATGCCAACGCCGGTATAACCGATCTATTTACCACAAAGAACATAACCATTGAGGAAAGCGTAAAAAAATTAGCGAAATTACCTCTACATCATGAACCAGGGGAAGCTTTTACCTATAGTGAAGGACTGGATGTCCTTGGTTATTTTATAGAAATTATTTCCGGAATGCCATTTGATGAATTTTTGAGGACTAGAATTTTTGAACCCTTGAATATGGATGATACATGGTTTTATCAACCAAAGAAAAACTATAATAGATTGGTTACCGTACAAAAAAAAGAAAACGATCAATGGATAAAATATCCTGTCACATTTTATGATACGGATTATCCTATTAAGGGTTCAAAAACATTTTTTTCTGGGGGAGCTGGGCTTTCAAGTACTGCCAAGGATTATGCAAAATTCTTACAAATGTATCTTAACAACGGAGAATACAACGGTATAAGATTACTGAGTCGTACTACTGTTAGAAGCATATTAGGAAACCAAATAGGAACAATTTGGAACGGGCCCAAGCATCACGGTTTAGCTTTCTCGCTCGTAAATGAAAAAGGTGAAATAGAAGGTGGGTTAGGTAGTACGGGTACTTTTGAATGGGGAGGTTATTTTAACACCCAATATTTCGCGGACCCAAAAGAGAATGTTATTGGCCTCATTATGAAACAAACTAGAGGACCTGTCAATGATGTTACCGGTTGGAAATTTAAACAAATGCTATTCGCCTCTATTGACGATTAAACTACTCTAAATCAATGCATA
This sequence comes from Maribacter confluentis, assembly GCF_030505015.1. Taxonomy (NCBI): domain Bacteria; kingdom Pseudomonadati; phylum Bacteroidota; class Flavobacteriia; order Flavobacteriales; family Flavobacteriaceae; genus Maribacter; species Maribacter confluentis. Next base: position 2,548,132 of record NZ_JAUKUC010000001.1, on the reverse strand, counting down.
ACTGTATAAATTACACATAATTTCCTACAACAATTTTCCCTTATTATATAGTTATTTTCTTACAAATCACAACAAAAATTAATACAAAATAATCGTAATGACTTTCTTAGCCAATCAATTTAATACGGCTATGAATTTTACAAAATCCTACTTTTTACTTATTGCTTCTTTTACAATTTCTACTTGTTCCTTTGCACAAATGAAAATTGGTGATAATGCAAGTACTATTGACAACGCATCAATTCTTGAATTGGAGAGTACTACCAAAGCATTGGTGCTTACACGGGTAACTACGGCCCAAATGAATGAGATAAATCCTCTTAACGGAGCTTTAATATATAATACAGATGCACAATGCGTTTTCCAATATAATGGAACTTCGTGGCAAAATCTTTGTAATACTACATCTGGTTCGCTATCAATAATAGATAATGAGGATGGCTCTTTCACTATAAATGGCCCCGATGGAACGAACTTTACTTCCCCAAATTTTACGGAACTCAGAGGGGAGCAAGGATTACCTGGTAATGACGGTCTTGGTATTTCTTCTACAACAGATAATAATGACGGTACCATAACCATTACATACACGGACAATTCAACTTTACAACTGCTAACTTTAACGGTACGGATGGAGCAAGTGCATACGAAATTGCGGTAGCGGACGGATACACCGGTACGGAATCGGATTGGTTATTGAGCCTACAGGGTGCCGCTGGAACCAACGGTACGGATGGCGCTAGCGCATATGAAATTGCGGTAGCGGACGGATATACCGGTACGGAATCGGATTGGCTATCGAGCCTGCAAGGTGCCGCTGGAACCAACGGTACGGATGGGGCCAGTGCATACGAAATTGCCGTAGCGGACGGATACACCGGTACGGAATCGGATTGGCTATCGAGCCTACAGGGTGCGGACGGAAACGATGGCACCAACGGTACGGATGGCGCTAGTGCATACGAAATTGCCGTAGCGGACGGATATACCGGTACGGAATCGGATTGGCTATCGAGCCTACAGGGTGTGGCCGGAAACGATGGAACCAACGGTACGGATGGAGCAAGTGCCTACGAAATTGCCGTAGCGGACGGATACACCGGTACGGAATCGGATTGGTTATCGAGCCTACAGGGTGCGGCCGGAAACGATGGCGCAAACGGTACGGATGGGGCAAGTGCCTACGAGATTGCCGTAGCGGACGGATACACCGGTACGGAATCGGATTGGCTATTGAGCCTACAGGGTGCGGCCGGAAACGATGGCGCAAACGGTACGGATGGGGCTAGTGCCTACGAAATTGCCGTAGCGGACGGTTACTCCGGTACGGAATCGGATTGGCTATTGAGCCTACAAGGAGCGGACGGAAACGATGGCTCTAACGGTACGGATGGGGCTAGTGCATACGAAATTGCCGTAGCGGACGGATATACCGGTACGCAATCGGATTGGTTATTGAGCCTTCAGGGTGCGGACGGAAACGATGGCGCAAACGGTGGAGATGGGGCTAGTGCCTACGAAATTGCCGTAGCGGACGGTTACTCCGGTACGGAATCGGATTGGCTATTGAGCCTACAGGGTGCGGCGGGAAACGATGGCACCAACGGTACGGATGGGGCAAGTGCCTACGAAATTGCCGTAGCGGACGGATACACCGGTACGGAATCGGATTGGTTATCGAGCCTTCAGGGTGCGGCGGGAAACGATGGCACCAACGGTACGGATGGGGCAAGCGCCTACGAAATTGCCGTAGCGGACGGATATACCGGTACGGAATCGGATTGGCTATTGAGCCTACAGGGTGCGGATGGTATTGATGGGACCACGGCAATAGTCCAAAATTTAGATAGTCCCACTACAACCACTACCCTTAGCACATCTGCCTTGGCATCTTACTTACAGATAGAAATTTTAAGCCAATCAAGTGTATTCAGCACCAGTGACCTTTTAGGTTCCAGTGCCTTAGAATTAAGTCTTGTAGCACATACCTTTAACCCTTTAATAAGTAATGTATCGGGAGCTAGATACGTAGGTGAAATTCAATGGGAAATTTTGGAAACCTTGGGAATTTTCAAGAATAGATTTGCCATTTACGTCAATGGAAACCGTGTTACCCCAATTTTAAATATTTGGCCAAACGTAATCAACCTTACCTCTGCCCCTACCAGTAGATTTTTTGAATACACTAGTAATGGCAATGATGTCATAGAATTAAGAATAGCAAGAGCTGTTGCCGCCATTGGTGTAACACAAGTACTGAATGCCCAGCTAAAATTAAAAAGAGCATTATAATTATTTAACAGACAGCTTAGCAAATTATGCAAAAGAATACACATTTTTATTTATTGATATGGGCCGTGATGACAACATTGGTCATCCAAGCACAACAAATGCATAACACCGGAGATTTACAAATACATGCCAACAGCCAAGTAGGTATATTCAATTCTATTGTCAATGAAGGATCATTTCAAAGTAATGAAGGGTTAGTAGGTTTTTATGGAACTTCTGGTTTTAACGTAGCTGGATCTAATGAGCTGAATCTATATGATATTGAAATTGCCAATGAAGAACGTATTGTCCTGAACACCCCTATTGCCGTAAAAAGTAACGCCAATTTCATTGTTGGGGATATAGAGACAAGTAAAGCTATAGACCAAAATTATTTGCAATTTGGCGAAAGTGCCTTTTACAATGGGTCCAGTAATTTTTCCAAAGTAAATGGTTTTGTGAAAACTCACGTAGAAACTAGTTTTATATTCCCTGTTGGTGATGACGTATTGTTAAGGCCTATGTCGGTTGTTACTACCGGATCGCCATCAACATATACAGGTTGCTATATCTTTGATAATGCAACTTTGTATAACCCGTTTAATACTGATAACGAAGTAATAGCGATCAACACCAATGAATTTTGGTTGTTAAAAGGTGATAACAATACATCGGTAACGTTGCAATGGAACGATAGTAGCGCATTGGAAACCATAGCTGAAAAAAGTGCCGATATTTGCATCGTAGGGTTCGAAATAGCCACTTCAACATGGCGAAATCTGGGTAGCATAAATAGTGTTGGTGACTTGGACAATGGTTTTGTCACCTCGCAAACATTTATACCCAATGAATATGCCGCTTTAACATTTGGTGTCATTAAAACTGAAGGACAACCTCAAAACGAACTTTCCATGAAAGGATATCATTATTTGGTAAGTCCAAATGGGGATGGAATCAACGATACATTCATCATTGATGAATTGGCAGAATATGAAAATAATGAACTTCAAATTTATGACAGAAATGGTCTGTTAGTGTATAAAGCTCAAAATTATACTGACGAATTTGATGGTTTTACAGGAACCAATATAAGCGCTATCAGTAGAAATAAAGGATTGCCCCAAGGTATTTATTTTTACATTGCCAATGTTAATGGTGGTGAATTCTCTATACAAGGCTTTTTATATATAGACCGATAAATAAGTATACCGTAAGCTAACTTTCTAAAAGATATAAGCAAAGTTTGATTTTCCAGTATGGTATTTGCTCTTCAAAGAATTCAAAATAATCCCTTAGGCCCTTAGCTTCGGTTAATTCTGTTTTGGCGGTTTCCACTTTGGAAATTTCATCGACACTTACAAACTGATTTAAATCAAGATCCTCACCTTCTGCATGCTTTTTCATTAAATGTCCGTAGATAGTATTTTCAGATAGGTTTCTAGCGGTGGCAATTTCAGCGATCGTCAAACCGTCATTGAATAGTTCAAAGGTATGGTCGTGGGTTTTCCGTTTGGTCCTTTTTGTTCCAAGATGCTTACTAATTTCCTCTATGAATACATCGGCATATTTATCCAATTTGGCTTGCCCTACCCCGGTTACCTCCATAAATTCAGTAGTAGTGGTGGGCAATTTGGCTTCCATATCCTTTAAACTGGCATCACCAAATACAATATAGGCCGGTACGTTCTGTTCTACAGCAATTTGTTGACGTAAGACCCGTAATTTATCGAACAGATCCGTACGTTTAGAAATGGGTTTGTCAACTACTTTTTTCTTTTCGGAAGCTTTTTGTAATACGGATAGATCTATTTTTTTGCCCATGAACAATACCTCTTTTGCCAAAGGGGTCAATCCCAGTCTTGCACCCTCCCTAAAATTTATGAACAACACCCCTTGGTTCAACAACTGTATTACATATTGCTGTAGGTCTAGCCAAGATATATTTTTGACCGCACCATAGGTTTTTATATGTTGATATCCCTTTTCCAAAACCTGTGCATTCTGCGCACCACGTAAAACATCAATGACCACACCCATAGGTTCCCTTTCTTTTAACCGTGCAACAGCGGAACAAACTTTTTGAGCCAATTGGGTAGCATCAAAATACGCCGGAGGTGATGTACAGATATCACAATTTCCACAACCTTTGGTAACTTGTTCCCCAAAATAATTCAATAATGCTATACGCCTACAACTTAAAGCTTCCGCAAATTGTTGCATACGTTCCAACTTGGCATATTCAACATCTGCATTCTCACTTTGTGTTATAAATCTGCGTAATTGTGCTACATCGGCAAAACTATAAAATAATAAGGCATGTGCTGGCAGTCCGTCCCTACCACCACGACCAATCTCTTGATAATACCCCTCTATATTCTTTGGTAGATTATAGTGAATAACCCAACGCACATTACTTTTGTCTATTCCCATACCAAAAGCAATTGTGGCCGCAATAATAGGAACCTTGTCCGTTATAAATTCCTCTTGTACCAAGGAACGTTCCTCAGACGACATACCAGCGTGATATGCCTTGGCCTTATGACCGGCATTACGCAACTTCTCTGCAATGGACTCGGTACTTTTTCTACTTAAACAATAGATAATTCCGCTTTCAAACGGATGCTCGTCCAGAAATTGCAGGATATGTTTTATACGGTCTTGGGCCGGTTTCACCTCCAAATATAGGTTTGGTCTGTTGAACGAAGCTAAATGGCGCTGGGCATTTGGCATTCTCAATTGATCAACGATATCGTCTTGGGTGGTCTTATCGGCCGTTGCCGTAAGTGCCATGACCGGAATATTTGGGAATCTTTTCTTTAAACTTCCCAGTTGGGTATAGGCCGGTCTAAAATCATGTCCCCAAGACGAAATACAATGTGCCTCGTCAACGGCGAACAAGCTAATTTTAAGCTGTTCCAAAATTCCATTTAGGAACCCCAAACTTTCTGGAGCAACATAAAATAGTTTCAATTGCCCTTTCTCTAATTGCTGAAGAATTTCCTGTTGTGTTTCCTGGGACTGTGAGCTATTGTAATATGCAGCTGCTATTCCGTTGGCTTTTAACACATCTACTTGATCTTTCATCAAAGCTATTAGCGGTGAAATCACAATTGCAGTTCCTTCTAAAGCCAAAGCGGTCATCTGATAACAAAGCGACTTACCACCACCTGTAGGCATTATAGCCAATACATCTTCTTTGTTCAAGGCATCTTTAATAATGACCAACTGATTTGGCTTAAATGCATCGTAACCGAAATGATTTTTTAATAATGGGAGTAAATCTTGCTCTGTAGTTATCATGTAATGCAAAAATAAGAAGTTTAATTACCATAATAGTCTTCGACTGTACATAGACTGACATCATATTGAAATCTAAACTTTAAGTAGTGAAAAATTTATTTAACAAAATCAATATTTGATACGGTCCCCTTTTATAAAATGGCAATATGTCATCCTGAGCGCAGTCGAAGGACTTAGGAACACGAATCTGAATTATATTTAGAATGTGTAAAATTTCTACATTCCGATAATATTTGAATCATATCAAAATCTTCATTTATCAATGCAATTTTTTTAGCCCGCGCCCACCCCTAATTCTTTTTTCAAATAATATTGCTTGGATAACATCAGTAAAATTTAAAGAATAAACGAGTTTTACAGGTCTCCTCTTAAAAGTATAACAACTATGAAAGTATCCCATTTCATGATAAACCAATAGATGTTCTATATCACTAGAAATACCGATGTAAAATGAATCATCTGAACCACGTAAACTATACACTACATAAGTATTCTCTAACAAATATTGGGTATTCGACTGCGCTCAGACCGACAAGCATTTTTCGCATGTAATTTGTTATCAAATTAATGTTCAAAATTTGACAAAGATTCATTGGATAAAAATTTTGAAGCCCCAATAAAACAACTTGTTAAAATATCATCCTGAGCGCAGTTGAAAAAAGTAAGAGTGTTATTACTTCCCCAACATCAACAACTCATTACATCTAATCTCAGTGATATATCTCTTTTCTCCTTCCTTGGTTTCATAGGAGCGATGGGTAAGTTTACCTTCTATGGCCACCTGTTTTCCCTTTGTTAAATAATTTTCCACGATTTCTGCCGTCTTACCCCAAGCAACAATATTATGCCATTGGGTGTCTTCTACCTTCTCACCTTGGGCATTCTTATAATTTTCTGTAGTGGCTATCGAGAATTTTGCCAATTTACTTCCGCCTTCCATATTAACGATTTCCGGGTCTTGCCCTAAATTACCAATCAACTGTACTTTGTTTTTTAATGCGTTCATTTTACTAAATTTTAATGGTTAAACAGTTTATACTATCAAGTCTCCTTGACCCGACACTGCAAACCTAGTTCAGCCTAAAAAGATTAATCGGTAATTAAACGTTTACTATCGTTTGTATTCGTTTACAGTCGTTTAAAAACAGATATGATACTGTTATAATGATGATTACACATAAATATTTAATTATAAAATATGGCCATTAAGTGGAAATAATTAAGAAACACTACGTTTTTCAACTAGTTCTATGGCTAAAATCAAGAGCCGATTTTACGGTAGGACCACCAATTCATATCCCTAGTTAATTCAAACCCCAATTTTTCATAAAGCGGAATGGCCAAATTACCTTTATTGGTATGTAATATTGGTTTCTTATTTACCTTTAAGATTTGGTTTGTGGTATATGCAATCAATTGTTTTGCCAGACCTTTTCTGGTATAATCCGGATGTGTGACCACTGCACTGATCTCAATGAATAGATCGGTTTGAAGACGCTGTCCGGTTACGGCAACCAATTTTCCTTCTTTAAAAATACCATAGTAGTTGCCCATTTCAAAAGTTCTTCTTCTATAATAACCTGGCATTACCAACCAAATTAAATTATAGATTTCATCCATATGTTCCCTGCCCAATAAAGTAATATCTTCGGAAATCTTTATTTCTGGAAGTTGATTAAGCACCATTTGACAACCCTCTATTTTTTTCTCCAAAACAATTTTAGATTCATCAATTATGGGCGTTTTATTCTCGGAAACGAAGAAGAAACTATCCGTAGATTCCACATAATGTCTTGAAGCTCCCAATGTATTTGCCTCATCAAAAAAAGAGCCGAACGTACATACTTCTTGATCATAAAATTGAACCCCCTCATACGCAATAAGATACTTGTTATGGGTTTCATTTAACGAATACCATACTGGGTTTTTAAGTTGATCTTCTAGATTGGACATGTAAACAATGATTGATTATAATTAATAAGACGTTCTATTTTAAATTAAAATTCCCCTTCCAAATTCATTAGTTTTTGAAACTCCTCTACGAACAAACCAATTTCATAGCCATCCATTAATGCATGGTGCACATGAATGGATATAGGCATTGACCTATCCTCACCTTCACCGGTCATCTTACCAAATGAAATTTTAGGACAACTATCCTCAAATTTAAAATGCCTGGCATGGGAAACGGATGTAAAATCTAACCAGGGCATACTGGAGCAATGAATAACGTTTGATCCACATTGGGGCAGTTCTAATCCTTTTGAATGGGCCACCTTGTCAATTTCAGTTGTTGCCAGCTCTTTAAAATCATAAAAAGATTCTTGATATGGCATATAGGAAAAACCAAAGGTGCCATCGGTTCTGGCAATAGTAGGTGAAGCATGCACATCATCATATTGGAAAACCTTACCCTCCTCAATTCTATATTTAAAAGGTTGTATTTTATTGGCTGCTTTCAATGTCCTATGCAAATAGATCAGGAAAAAGGAATTCCCGGTGTTTTTGGCATACTCATATGCCTTAGCACAATTAACCCTCACGGTAACGCCAAAAAAAGGTTCATCGAACTGGGAAAAGAAATTAAAATGTCCTGCCCTGTTCCATTCTTCAATATTCAGCTCCTTCTTCATTATATCCTTTAATTCAACGTTTACATTTAAGAGGTTAAATATACAACGTACCCGTTTTAATATAAAATGGAATATGGTCTATGGGTGTTTGGGTATAATTATTAATAATTAGGTAATTACATATTCCCTGTAAGATGCATTTTTTTCCTACCTTAAAACTTCTAAAATTTTGAACAAACTTATTGTTCATCAACATAAATCAATAACAATGAATGAAAACCAATCAAAAGACCCCTGCATAACCGAAATCATCGTTGCAAACAATGGTCCGCTAAAAGTTAAAGGAAATCTAGAAATACAATTGGCCTCGGGTGAAATTGTAACTAAAGAAGGTACTACCGGATTCTGCCGATGCGGTGTTTCTAATATCAAGCCTTTTTGTGATGGATCACATAGAAATATAGAATTTATCGGATAAACAATACAACCTTACCAACCCATGGAATTAGCCATACATAATTGGATGCGTGCAGAATCGTTAGAGCACACACTCAATAGGATCAACAAATTAGATTATACGCATATAGAAATACAGGGTGCACCAGAAAGTTATGATACCCAAAAGGCAAAGTTGCAGTTAGACCTCTACGGCATACAATGTTGGGGCTCGGTTACGCTTATGCTAGAACAGCGCAATTTACTGGCAAAAGACCCCGCGCAACGTAAAATGTCTATACAATACGTAAAAGATGTTGCCAAAATGGTATATGAATTGGGCGGTAAAGTCATTTCATTGGTACCGGCAACCGTAGGCAAAATTGTACCCGATGCCAGACCTGAAGAGGAATGGAAATGGGCGGTAGAAGGCATTAAAGAAATTTATAAATATACCGAAGACCACGGTTTACAAATAGGCATTGAGCCCATTAACCGTTTTGAGACCTATTTTATCAACAGGGGCGAACAAGCATTGGCACTTGCAGAAGCTGTTGGTCCTAATTGTGGAGTTTGCCTAGATACATTTCATATGAATTTAGAGGAGGTCAATATGTTCGATACCATTAAAAAAGTAGGCAAGCGTTTGGTAAATTTTCATGTTGCCGATAATAATAGAATGGCACCGGGCATGGGGCACCTCAACTGGACTAAAATCATAAATACGTTAAAAGAGATTGAATATGACAAGGTGCTATCTGTAGAATTTTGTTCACCGTTAGATAGAACACCTGCCAATCCGTATCCGAATTCCATAGAAACAAATCCTGAGGGACTCACTGCAGAACAAAAGAAATTCTTGGAAGATCACGGTAGTTCTGCCGTCACCGATGAGTTTTACACCATGCTGACCAAAAAATCCATAGACACCCTAAAAGAGCTTATTAAATGAAAATCACCAATATAGAAGCGTTTTGGTTACGCTGTCCAATACCAAAAGAAAAACAACATTTTTCAGATTATGGTCTATTGACAAATTTTGATATGACCTTGGTAGTGGTAACGACCGATACTGGGTTACAAGGTTTTGGCGAAGCAAAGGCAGCTGTAGGTTCTTCCGGGTCTTGTGCCTCTATAGTCAGCTGCATAGAAAACGAACTAAAACCACAATTAATAGGTAAGGATGCCCGAAATATCTCCCGTATTTGGGAACACGTATACAACGGCACACGAGATCATTATTCCCTTTCAAGAGGTCGTAAATTTCCCATTTTAGGAAGAAGGGGATTGACCATTTCTGCCATGAGCGGAATAGACACCGCGCTGTGGGACATTAAAGGAAAGGCTTTAAATGCTCCTGTGGTAGAATTGTTGGGTGGTAGCTGTCGCGATAAAATGCCAGCATACGCCAGTGGTGGTTGGGCAAAAGCCGATGCTATTGGCGAACAACTGTTGGGGTATACCCAAAAAGGGTTCAGCGGTGTAAAAATGCGTGTGGGTATTATGGATCAAACTGTAGCCGAAAGTGTAAAAAGAGTTCAAGCAGCACGTGAAGCCTTGCCCGATCATATAAAATTAATGACCGATGCCCATGGTACTTTTAGCGTACCCGAAGCCAAGCAGTTTACAAAGGGTGTAGAAGACTGCAACCTATATTGGTTTGAAGAACCCATTAGTCCAGATAATAAAATAGGTACTGCGGAAGTACGCGCCAATACCTTTATACCCATTGCTGCTGGTGAAAGCGAATACACCGCTTTTGATGTTCGCGATTTAATAGCTGAACGTGCGTTAGATGTGTTACAACCAGATTGCGCCATAATTGGCGGTATTACAGAAGCCATGCGGGTTTCACAATTGGCACATACCTATCAACTGGAATTGGCACCGCATTGTTGGGGATCAGCATTTTCATTTATGGCGGGACTTTCGGTGGCATTCGCTTCCCCTTCTGCCAATGTAATAGAGTTTTCGTTGGGCGGTAACCCTATGATGTATGATTTGGTAGAGGAACAAATTACGGTGGATAATGAAGGTATGCTCAATGCACCCACCAAACCCGGACTCGGTTTAACCCCTAATTGGGATTTTGTAAAAGACTTTAAACAATAAACTATGGCAAAGGCAGTACATATTAATCACGTTGCACTGGTGGTAAGCAATTTAGAAGAAGCTTGTAAATTTTACGAGGAAGAACTCGGTTTGGAAGCCATACCCGCATTCTTATTTGATTATCCCACGGCATTTTTTAAATTCAACGAGGAACAACAATTGCATTTAACCGAGTGGGAAGATGCGTATTCGTTTAGAGGTCACATCTGTGTTCAGGTAGATGACATTAACACCCTATTTTTTAGAATGAAAGAGCTTGGTGTCATTGATATAAAACCGTGGGGCAATGTACGCCAACTGCCGGACGGCGCCATACAAATGTTTGTTCGTGACCCATCGGGGAATTTGGTAGAACTCTCTTCCGTTCCCGGTGATTATATAGACCCAAAGATTTTTGAAGACGAGTTGTTCAAAGAAGGAATTTATGTATCGGGCAGAAATGATTTCCGTGGATACAAATCCAAAGACGCCACGCTTTACCATAAATCAGATGAATAGAAAGAATATTCTTTTACTGGAAACGGTTGCCGAAGATGCTATGAGTATGTTGGAAAATGCTTCGGACATGAATATTTTGACAGAGTTTGATGAAGCATCACTGAAGCATCAAATAGAAAATAATGCTATTGATGCCATCATTACACGAGGAAAAGGTCAGGTACGTGATTCGTTCATGGAACAGTTGCCCAATTTAAAAGTAATATCCCGTTGTGGTGTTGGTTTGGACAATATTGATGTATCAAGTGCCACCAAACGAGGAATTAAAGTGGTAAACGCCCCAAATTCCAATGCCGATACCATTGCAGAACACACTATTGCCCTGTTATTAATGCTTCAGCGAAATTTGTACAATGCCGTTACCATGGTCAAAGAAAATAGATGGGGAGACCGGGGAACGTATGTTGGCGATGAAACCCATAGCAAAACTTTGGGGATTATCGGTATGGGAAATATTGGAAAAAAAGTAGCACATATCGCCAAGGCTTTAGGCATGAATATCATTTACTGGAGCTCAAAAAAAGAAGATGTACCCTTCTCATTTGTAGAATTTCAACAGCTTTTAACCACTTCAGATGCAATTAGCTTACACCTGCCCTTGACCTCTAAAACAGAAAAACTAATTGATTCCGCTGCCTTTTCATTAATGAAAACCAATGCGTTGTTGATCAATACCGCCAGAGGAGGAATCATAGATCAAAAGGAGTTGTTCAATGCCCTGCAAAGTCATAGCATAGCAGGTTTCGCTGCCGATGTTCTGGCAGAAGAACCACCAGTGGAAAATGATCCATTACTTCAATTAAAAAATGTATTGATTACGGCACATTTAGGCAGCCTAACCAAAACAACGTATACTAAAATGTGTACAATGACGGTTCAAAATACCCTGGCAATTTTACGTAATGAAGCTCCTATGGAAAATTGTGTTTTCAATAAAAAAGAACTGGAGAACAACTAAAGCATAATATTATGAGAAACAATGAACCTATAATTGTCACTCATCTTTTTAACACTTCAATGGAGCAGGTATGGGAAGCATTGACACATGTGGAATACATGCGAAAATGGTACTTTCCTGTTATTCCGGACTTTAAGCCAGAAGTTGGTTTTACCACCAGCTTTCTTATTACCAACGAAGGAAGAAATTTTACCCACAACTGGGAAGTGATAGCAGTTACACCGCCATCCAAAATAAGTTATCGTTGGTCATTTGATGAATATCCCGGAGAAAGCATCAGTACTTTTGAGTTGTCCAAAAATGAACTAGGCACCCTTCTTACCCTTACCGGTGAAGTTATTAAAGATTTCCCGACCGATATTCCTGAATTTAAAAAAGAAAGTGGCAAAGCGGGTTGGGAGTATTTAATTCAGGAAAGTCTTGTCCAATTTTTAAAATCCCATAAATTTTAACAGCGGGCTATCGCCCTTAAATGAGTACCTTAGTTCAAAGAACTAAACTAACTTGAACATGAAAAAAGTACTACTCATTGGGGCATATTTCCTATGCTCTACATTTGCAATTTCACAAACTGTAGAGGACATGGTCAATGCCATAGAGAAAGAAGGCATTGAAAACAGTCAGCTAGAACAATTGGCTTACGAATTAATGGACCTCAACGGTCCAAGATTAGTAGGTACGCCAGAAATGAAAAGTGCCCATGATTGGGCGGTAAACACCTACAAAAAATGGGGGATTTCTGCAGAAAATCAGCAATGGGGAACCTGGAAAGGATGGCAAAGAGGTATTACCCATGTAGATATGGTTTCACCTCGTGTAGCATCATTACATGCAACACAATTGGCATGGAACCCAGGCACTAGCTCTAAAGGTGTTACGGCTTCATTAATTACACTGCCAAGTTTTACAGATTCATTGTCCTTTGTAAAATGGCTACCTAACGTAAAAGGGAAAATAGTAATGGTAAGCATGTTGCAACCTACGGGCAGACCAGATGAAAACTGGGAAGAATACGCGACAAAAACATCTTTTGAAAAAATGAAAAGCGAGCGCGATTCATTGGAGAAAATCTGGAGACAGAATATTAATAATACGGGATATACCAGTAGAAACATCAATACAGCATTTGAAAAAGCCGGTGCTGTAGGTATTGCTCAATCAAGATGGTCCGAGGGTTTTGGTGCAAATAAGATTTTTAGTGCAGGTACTGAAAAAATTCCTGCTGTAGATATTTCATTAGAAGATTACGGAATGCTGTACAGGATGGTAGAGCATGGTGCGGATACCAAAATTAAAATAGTGGCAGAGTCAAAAGACTTGGGCGTTGTACCTACATTTAATACCATAGCCACCATACCCGGCACCGAGTTCCCAGATGAGTATGTGGTTCTTTCCGCTCATTTTGATTCATGGGACGGCGGTACAGGTGCAACCGATAATGGCACAGGTACCATTACCATGTTAGAAGCAGCACGTATTCTGAAAAAAGTATATCCAAACCCAAAAAGGACTATTCTGGTAGGGCATTGGGGAAGTGAAGAACAAGGTTTAAATGGTTCTAGCTCATTTGTTGAGGATCACCCAGAAATTGTTGCCGGTGTACAAGCATTATTCAATCAAGATAATGGTACGGGCCGTGTGGTTCGTTTATCCGGGCAAGGATTTCTTCATGCATATGATTATTTGGGGCGATGGTTAGAAGCCGTACCGGAAACCTACAAAAACGAAATAGAAACTACATTCCCCGGTTCGCCCGGTCGTGGTGGATCAGATTATGCATCTTTCGTAGCGGCAGGTGCCCCTGCGTTTTCGCTAAGCTCGTTGAGCTGGGATTATTGGAACTATACTTGGCACACCAATTTGGACACCTACGATAAAATTGTTTTTGACGATGTACGCAACAACGCCATATTAACTGCTATTCTTACCTATATGGCATGCGAAGACCCAGAAAAAACATCTCGTGAAAAAGCTGTTTTGGGCATTAACCCAAGATCAGGCAAAAAAGGAGAATGGCCAACACCAAGAACGCCACAACGTAAAGGCGGACAAGATTAACGGTACCATCTAAAACTGATTTTCAAGTTCAAGGCTATCCGCTGCTTGGAGTGCTTTTTTAATAGCAGTACTCCACAGTGCATAGCCTTGCTTGTTCAAATGTAATCCGTCAGAAAGGTATAACTCTGGAATAGGCCTATTATCTGTAGTGATCATTTGTGCGAACACATTAATGTATTGAGCATTAAGTTCCGTAATAATATACTTGGACAACATTAAATTGGTTTCCATGATCAACGGAATAAGATATTCTCGCTCAACACTTGGTTTAAGGCTAATCAATGCCAGCTCTACACCAGGATATTTATCATAAATCATTGTTACCAACTCCATGCATCCCGAAAGTACCTCTTGCGGAGTTTTGCCATCATTTAAATCGTTTTCACCTGCATATAATACAATTTTGGATGGGTGGGCTTCTTTAAAGATCTCATCAAAGTAATGAATGCACCATGCAAAGGTGGAGCCACCAAATCCTAAATTGACCACATTGAACGGGCTTAGGTCCCGTTGCATGTTCACCCATAACCGCACGGAAGAACTTCCATAAAAGGCAATAAGGTTTTCTTGGGTTTCCAATTTGCCGATTCGCCTTTTAAGTCGTTTTATTTCATTACACCAAATTGCAGGTGGCTCTTCAAGATTATCCGATCCTGAATTGGACACATTGAGTTCATCTGCCCTTTCAATGGCAGTTTGTACATAGGATGAATATTCATCTTGATATTTTTGTAAAAAGGCATACAGATCTTGATTACTCTTACTGGCTACTTTCTCACTTAACAAAAAAGGTTTTTGTATTGCGCAATAGTATAATGATTTCCCTAAACGATGGTCAAAGTTGACCATGACCACAGGTACTATGTACGGTTCCGGTTCTGTGTGCAAAGCCAATTTAAATGCTCCCATTTTAAAAGGCCCCGGAGATTCTTCCGTTCTATAGGAAGTACCTTCTGGACTAATGATCAAATTGTATCCTTGTTCTAGATGCTTGGTAGCTTCGCGGTAAAAAATGCTTCTTGCTTCTTCTTTCTTATCGGTTGAGGGTTGTTCAGACTCTTTAGTATAAACATTAATATAGCCCAGGTTATCATAATAATTTTGATGCCCGTATTCCTGTCCTTTTCCTATACGTACCGTTCTAATACCTGGCTCACCGTATTTCTTGTACAAAACCATGGCACTAAGAAAGTGTGAATCTAGCGTAATCTGAAAATTATTGTTCAGGGTATAATGTGCATCATTGACCAAATGGTTGTAAATAAAGATATTTCCGGTATTATCCGGTAGGTTTTCCCATCCTTCAATGATATGGGGCACGTTATTAAATACCTTAATGGTTAGCTCCGCACAGGATTTTCTATTTTGTTTTACATCTTTGCTGTTCTTTTCGGCAACACTTTTATAAATTTCCTGTAACCCGCTCAGAAATTCGTATTCCTTTTGGTCTTCTCCCAACAGCTCTAAACTTAACGAAGCTATATGACGCTCTAAGGATGTTCCACTTTTAACCAATTTGGCCAAAGCCCCATAGGCCAATTGTTTTGTAGTATTGCTCTTTAATAGATGTGGTACTTGATGTAATGGCGATGATAACAACAAACGGGATTTGTTATTCTTGATCAATTGATATACGGCCTGTAGGTTATGCTTGCCCAATAGTCCTACATAACGAACAAAGGCAGCATTTAACTGGTTGCCTATTAACCACAATAACCGTTGATAAAATTGACCCTCAAAAATATCGTCCTGTTGAAAGAGTTTCATTAAATCGCCCTCAGGAATAAAATAAGCAGATGTTTTTGTATTCGTTATTGCAGAACATATATCCTTTTCTTTTAACAGGCAAGACCATCCGAATACAAAGCCGGAATTTTTAATGGACCGTTGTTTAATTTCAATAGTGTTCTCTATCCGTTTAATGGTAACTTCACCATGTATTAATATAAAAAGTCCATTACTGGAACCATCCTGTACATAGAGCACTTCATCCGGTTCATATTCCCTACGTTCCGCCAGTGCGGCCAAAGCCATTAAATTCCTTTCTTCAAAATAATCCAAAAATGGTGAGCGTCTCATTAACGAAACAATGGCCTCTTGCTCCGCTACTGGTGAAATAAAAAACTGACGGTCCTCCACAAAGGGTTGAAAACGCACAGGATTCAATAATTCTGTCTGTTTTAACAATGCCGTGCGCAAAACATGATAAAGTTTTGAGCCTATATTTTTTAAGAGTATGTTCTGATGTCCTTTTTGCAAATATGCCTTTAGTTCCTTAAACGGTATTTCAAAAAAAGTTGCTTGTGTGGAAGCTACAATTGCCTTATAAGTAAATCTTTTAGGGGTATTGAACCCATTTAGTCCTATGGTTGAAAATGGTTCGGAATTTTGACAGACCAGAATATCGCTTTCTGGATTTTCCAATGAAATATAGTAATTGACACTACCCTCTAACAACCATCTAAATGTTGACACTTTTTTATGGATATAACTAATGGCGTACCCTTTAGAATACGTTTTAATTTGACCATTGGGAAAATATTCCTGTAGTTTTTGGGTATTTATTTCTTGCTTTAAAAGTCTAGTTTGGTGTTCCATGGGCCTCCTAACTTAAGGCATTAAACTTAAAAAATGAAGTCTGCACGGTATTAAAATCAATTTATCATTTTAAGAAATTTAAATTGATCAAAACCTTAAAATAGGCCTTGTAAAATTAGAATTACCAAATTCAAATACACCATTATTTTATTATCAGGTCTTTTGCTATCTTCCCAAAAATATCGTCTTTAAGCGGTTGTCAGCAAGATGGCCAGTAAAATGAAAAATGTAGTGGAAAAGTTAATAGTGGACAAAACCTTTATGGGAGAAAATTATTCCTCCGAGCGGTTACCAAGGGCAGAATATGAAAACTGCATTTTTGAAAGATGCAATTTTAATAAAGGTTATTTGGACAACCAGACTTTTTTGGAATGTGAATTTATTGATTGCAACCTAAGTAATGCAAACATTGTGAATACCACATTTAAGGAAATAACATTTTCACAATGTAAATTAATGGGGTTAGCGTTCAACACCTGCAATCCTTTTTTAATGCAAATGTATTTTGCGGACTGTAACCTAAGTTTTGCAAATTTTGTAGAAATGAAGTTGATCGGTCAACAATTTAAGTCTTGTAACCTAGAAGAAGTAGATTTTAGCGATTGTGATTTAAGCAATGCCAAATTTTTGGAATGTAATCTGGAACGGTCCATATTTTCGCGAACTAATCTGCAAAAGGCAGATTTTAGTACAGCGACAAATTTTAGTTTGGACCCAGAAAACAATATGGTAAAGGAGGCTGTTTTTTCAAGGGAAACACTGCAAGGATTATTGCATAAGTATAAACTAAACATCGTGGATTGACATCTAAAAAAGGCACCCTATAATGACCCAAGAAATAAAACAAAAAATTATTCAGGTTTGCGATTCAAAAATTGCCGCTAAAGGAGAAAATGTAGGACTCTCTTTCTATGTATTCTTTAAAAATAAAAATGACAACCCAAAACTGTTAATGGAGGTGGCCCAATGGTGGATCTTGGAACATAGGTTAGATCATTTTGAGAAAGCAATAAAAATCAAGGGGATGATTAAATCGTTAAGCTAACAACAAATGAAATATTTAGTGTTTACGCTGTGTTTTGTGGGTGTATCGATCAGTTGCGCCTGTCAACGTCCAAATTATAAAGAGGCTACAAAAATATACTACAATGCTCTGGATACAGGTAATTATAATGCTTTAAAAAATGTACTACACGATAGTGTTACCTTAATTTCGGGGATTATATAACCCCCTATAACCATAATAGTTTCCATGAATTCTTTAAATGGGATTCTATTTTTAAATCCTCTTATAAAATCATTGCATTAGAAGAAAAAAACCAGGTTGTTATTGCTACAGTTGCCCAAAAAAATAAGAGAAACGCATTTTTAAAAAACAACCCCTTAAAATATAAAGTGGAAATATCCTTTGCAAATGATAAAATAACCACATTTAGGGAGTTAGAATACATTGGGGTAAATTGGAATAACTGGAACCAAGAAAAAGATTCCCTTATAAACTGGATTAAGATAAATTACCCAAAACTAGATGGCTTTGTAACGGATATGACTATGGCCGGTGCTAAGGATTATATAAAGGCAATAGATTTATATGAAACTTATAAAAAGGTAGAAGTTGAGTAAATATTTCTTAGAAAATAAAATGAGTACATCATGGTTATTAAAAGGTTGATATTACCCAGCACAATACTTTCAAAAAAAATGGATTTAAATTATTCTCAATGAACAAAGTACACCATACCGCCATAATTTGCTCTAATTACGAAATTTCCAAAAAATTTTATACGGATGTTTTAGGTTTAGAGATAATCCGTGAAGTATATCGCAAAGAACGGCAATCATACAAACTAGATTTAGCATTGAATGGAAATTATGTTATTGAATTGTTTTCCTTCCCCAACCCTCCCAAACGACCTTCTAGGCCAGAAGCCTGTGGGCTACGCCACTTAGCCTTTGAAGTAGATGATTTGGACAAAATCATAGCTCATTGCAAATCGCAACATGTAATTGCAGAACCTATTAGAATAGATGAGCATACACATAAACGGTTCACTTTTATTGCCGATCCGGATGAGCTTCCCATAGAATTTTATGAGAAATAACCCTAAATGTTTGTAAACGTTTAATTTGTATCTTGTTTACAAATACAGATTAATGAAACCAATTACGTTATGCTTTCTTTTTGCCTCTATTTGGCTACAATCACAACAAACCGTTTCATATGAAGAAGGAATGTTGAGCCCAACGGCTAAGTTGGACACTATTTCATGGTTGGCCGGCCATTGGAAAGGTGAAGCATTTGGTGGTATTGTAGAGGAAATATGGAGTCCGCCACAAAACGGTTCCATGATGTTTTCATTTCGTTTGATTGCAGATGGTGCGGTAGGTTTTTATGAGTTTGGACATATTATTGAAACTAATGGTACTTTGCTCCTTCAACTAAAACATTTTGACGCTGACTTAAATGGTTGGGAAGAAAAGGATGAAACGGTAGATTTTAAGTTGGTCAAAATAATGGAAGACCGCTTATATTTTGATGATTTTACCATTGAGTATATTTCTGATAAGGAAATAAACATGTATGTAGATGTAGGTGAAGGTGATGGAAAATCCAATGAGGTTAAATTTAACTACCATAGGCAATAGATGAAACGGGAATGTTTAGAATGTGGTAAGGAAGTTTTTGGCAGAATTGACAAGAAATTCTGTAACGATTATTGTCGCAATGCCTATAATAACAAGGTAAATCCGGAAAGCAAGAATTTAATACGGAATATCAACAACAGGTTGCGCAAGAATTATAAAATATTGGATAGTTATAAACTTACCAATGGCAAAACCAAGACCACAAGAACTCGTTTAATGAACAAGGGTTTTGATTTTGACTATGTCACCAATCTATATACTACCAAAAAAGGAACTACCTATTATTTTTTATATGATTTAGGGTATTTACCTTTGGACAATGATTTTTATATGATTGTAAAGCGAGAATAAACAAATAAGAAAAGGCACCTCAATAGAAGCGCCCATAGCTATTATTCATATAAAAATTTAAACTACTTCCAATTATGTCCGCTAAGTTTTAAGGCTGCTATCACAATATCCTTTCTACTGATCTGCCCTACCAAAATACCATTTTTCATTACCGGTAGCCTTCTTCTGTTATGTTGTGCAAAGATTCCTGCAGCATCAAATATGGATATATCATGTGGTATGGTCTCTACGGTTTTGGTCATAAATTTTTCAACGCTTTTATCCAATATTGGTTGGTTAAAATAACGACTTTCGGATATTTGCTTCATGCAATCCGCTTCAGAGATGATTCCAACCAAAAACCCGTTACTGTCCAAAACCGGTCCACCGGAAATATGATGTTTGGCAAATTTCTCCATTACCGCCAAAATAGAGTCTTCTGGAGAAAAAGTGATTAACTTTGTGGTCATGTAATCGGCTACCAAAATAGGGGCCTCAAATTCTTTTTTAAATACCTTTCTAACACCTTGAAAGCTTTTGATTCCCATAACAGTTTATTTAAAGGTTGATTAATAAAGATAACAAAATATTTGACATTTACTAATAATATTAGATATAAGCAACGTAATTTTTAATAATTTGTGACTTTAAAGAAGAATACCGTAATTATGAGAAAAACACCAACCGTATTAACACTACTCCTGATAGTACTTGCTATTTATTGGAGTTTTAATTCCCTTTTGCCCAAGTATCAAACGGACATGGAAGTTCCGCAAACCAACTTTTCTACAGACAGGGCGTTACAACATGTACAACAACTTTCCTTAGAACCACATAGTGTTGGTTTTCCCGGTCATGTCAAAGCTCGTAACTACATCATTTCCCAACTCAATGAACTAGGGCTTGAAACCTCCGTTCAAGAAGGCTATACCGCGGGAGATTGGTCCAATCTTAGCAAAGCGGAAAATATTCTTGCCAGAATCAAGGGCAGTGAAAATGGCAAAGCCTTGTTGTTACTGAGCCACTATGACAGTAACCCACATTCTGCACTAGGGGCAAGTGATGCCGCAAGTGGGGTAGCAACAATCTTAGAAGGTATACGCGCTTATTTAAAAAGTGATACCAAGCCCAAAAATGATATTATCATTTTAATTTCAGATGCGGAGGAACTAGGTTTGAACGGAGCCCAACTTTTTGTAGATCGGCATGAATGGTTAAAGGATGTAGGGTTAGTACTTAATTTTGAAGCACGTGGCAGCGGCGGACCTAGTTATATGCTTATGGAAACCAATAGGGGCAACCGTAATATGATTACGGAATTCATTGCGGCCAATCCAGATTTTCCTGTGGCAAATTCTTTGGTTTACAGTATCTATAAAATGTTGCCCAATGATACGGACCTTACTGTATTTAGGGAAAACGCGGATATTGAAGGATTTAACTTTGCTTTTATAGATGACCATTACGATTACCATACCGTAATGGACAATTACGAACGCTTGGACCGGAACACATTGGCACACCAAGGTAGCTATCTTATGCCCTTATTAATACACTTTGCAAATGCAGATTTAAGCAGTATAAAAAGTTTGAGTGACAATGTCTATTTCAATGTGCCTTTTTTTAAAATGGTTTCCTACCCCTTTACATGGATAATGCCCATGTTGGGCTTGGCCATACTATGCTTTATAATGCTACTCATTTTAGGTTTTAAAAAGAAGGTATTGAATGTAAAGGATATTTTCAAAGGTTGGATACCAGTACTTTTTACCCTTGTTGTAAATGGCGTAGTAGGATTTTATAGCTGGTCTGTTTTAAAATGGCTATACCCCGGTTATAAGGACATGCTACATGGTTTTACCTATAATGGACATGCCTATATTATGGCATTTACGCTATTTTCAATAGGTATTTGTTTCTACGCCTATTATAAATTTAAGGTCGTAAAAACGGCAAACTTGTTGGTTGCCCCAATCTTTTTATGGTTGGTACTATGTGGTTTAATTGCCGTATATTTAAAGGGAGCGGCATTTTTTATTGTTCCCGTATTTAGCGTTCTTGTTGCTTTGTATATACACATAAACCAAAAGAACCCAAATTCCTATTTACTGGTATTTCTAGGGCTCCCGGCCTTATTTATTTTTTCTCCATTTATAAAAATGTTTCCTATTGGCCTAGGTCTTAAAATGATGGTTGCCACAACCTTGTTGTCAACCCTGACCTTTTTCCTATTATTACCATTGTTTACCAGATATCGTAAAAAAGCGGCCTTGGCATTTTTAAGCTTCCTGTTGGGAATAGGTTTTTTGGTGTCCGCCCACATGAATTCCGATTTTTCTGAAAACAATCCAAAACCAACCAGCTTGCTATATGTTTATAATACGGATGAAAACCAAGCAATGTGGGCAACTTACGAACATGTACCTTCTAACTGGACAAAGCAGTATATTACAATGACCAACAATGCAGATAGCGTGTTGACTAAAAATACGTTAAGCAGTAAATACAGTTCTGGTTTTACCTACACCCAAAAAGCACCGTTAAAACAAATTGAACCATTACAAATGGATATACAATTGGATACCGTTATTAATGGAATACGAAACCTAAGAATATGTTTAACTCCAAAAAGGTCCATTAATAGATTAGAAATATTTAGAAACGATTCGGAAATTTTAAGCGCTGAGGTCAACGGTATACCATTATCCACATTTGCATTAAAAGACGGAAGAAATAGTAGGTTGGTCACCCACTATATTAGTGATATCAAGTATACTGAACTAGATTTAACCTTACCAGAGTCAGAACAATTGGAATTAACGGTATATGAAGCTTCCAATGATCTGTTAGGCAATAGTTTGTTTACCATTCCGCAAAGACCTTCCCAAAACATACCAATGCCCTTTGTTTTGAACGATGCAATTTTAACTATTCAAAAATTTAAGTTTGACTACTAAAATAGGCATCATAGGCTGTGGTTGGTTAGGCCTACCTTTAGCAGCTAGTTTAATTGGTAAGGGGTATGTTGTAAAAGGCACCACTACATCCAAGGATAAATTACAGTTGCTAAAAAAGAATGGAATTGAACCTTTTTCTATTACCCTGACCGAAAATAATATACAGGGCCCAATAGAAGATTTTCTACGTACAATAACAACTTTGATTATTGATATCCCTCCAAAATTAAGGGGAAAAGGTCCTAAAGAAAGCTATATCGCAAAAATACAATTGCTTCACGAGGCTATTAAAAAATCATCCGTTCAAAATATTATATTCGCCAGTAGTACGGCCGTCTATGGAGATGTGAAAGGTATGGTCAACGAAAAAAGTCTGCCCGTACCAAACACCTCATCCGGAAAACAGTTGGTGCAATGTGAACAATTGTTCAAAAATGACAGCTCCCTTAAAACGACCATTATCCGTTTTGGAGGTTTGATCGGTCCTGGCAGACATCCAATTACCATGCTGGCAGGAAAGCAAAATCTAAACGGGGGTACGGCTCCGGTAAATTTAATTCATTTAGATGATTGCATCGGTATTATAGAAACGATCATTAAAACGGACCATTTTGGGGATACGATCAATGCGGTATACCCTGAACATCCAACAAAACAGGACTACTACACTCAAGAGGCCATAAAACGCAATCTCCCTTTACCACACTATACCCAAACTTTTGGGAAAACGTACAAAAAAGTCAAATCTTGTAGTATTTTTCTTATTAATAATTATGATTTTCTCACAACTATAAATTGAATTTTTACAACACCTATTAACTATTTCACAACAAAAGCACTTAATTACCGTTAATATATTATTGGTTTACAAGTAGTTATCGATGTATAACATACCTTTATACCTCAATTTAAAACCAAAATGTTATGGAAAAGTCGAATTTAAGGGAGAGGGTTTTAGTTGAATTAGAGAAACTCATCTCCCTAAGCTGTAAAAATCCTACGGCATCTAAAGGATATCAGCAATTACATATTGCCTTATTGAAGAAATACTATAATGCAACGAACGTTACCATTGATTATCATCGCCATAGAATTCAAATGGAAGTAATCCAAGATGAGAGCGTCTATGATCCTAAACGGGTAAACACGTACTTGCCTACCATCTATACCAATTTGCTGTTTAAAAACCTGCGAAGTTTTTTGGCAACTTGTATAGAGAAAGATAACAAGAGCGTAGGGTTCTATTCTCAATTATTAAAAATGTTCGGTACCAAACAAAAAGGGATGGAACTGGTATAGAAACCAATGTTATAAAAATTTGAAAGGCGCTTTTATAAGCGCCTTTTTCTTTTCCGGACATTTAAACCTTTCCTTAACAGGAGGATACAAATTATTTTAATAGTTTAGCGCACCTTAAAAAGAATCTAAACAGATGAAGAAAACAGTATTAATAGTGTTAACAACATTATTATTTTCAGGCAGTTATGCCATTGCACAGACCAAGACAGAATTGCAGAAACATTATGAGGCATTTTATGACCAAATGCGCCTACAGGGTGATATAGATGGTGTAATAAATGCCCTTACCCATTTAAATGTACTATCTCCTTCCAAGGAAAGAATGGATACCTTGGCCTATATATATGCCAATGATAATCAACACTTACAAGCATTGAACACCATAGGCATTGAAAAGAATGATACGGATTCTGATCTAGCGGTACAGGTAAAGGCTATATCCCTAAAAGCATTGAACCAACCCAAACGTTCCTTGGAACAATTTGAGATTTTAAACCAAAGAGACCCAAACGCATATTTGGCATATGAATTGGCAGACCTTAAGGTACAATTAGGTGATAATGCCGGGGCCATGAAGCATGTGGAATATGGTATTGCCAATGCAACGGATGATATGAAATATGCCTTTTATGAGCGCCAACAACCGTATGAGGTTTCTTTGAAAGCTGCCTTTCTCCATATCAAGGGCCTTATTCAATACAATATGGATAAAAATAATATTGATGCCGCTATTGCCTCAATGGATGAAGCTTTGGCCATGGACCCAAACTTTAACTTGGCAAGTTTAAGTAAACAAGCGTTGACCTCTAGAAAAGATACCCCTGAGGATAAAAAATAATAAATAGAAGGTTTTGAATTAAAAGGCGAACAGTTTTTGTTCGCCTTTTTTAATATTTGGACCTTAGGTCAACCAGAAGAAGACTATCTTTCTCATTCTTTAAATTTACCAACTCCTCAACAATAGCATTGGGTACGGTGATAGATAGCACATAGTGGGCAATTTTCCACTGCCCGTCCACTTTTTTTAGTACTCCAGAACCGCGACAAATTTTCATTTGGGTGTCCAATAACTCATCGAACCAGGCAATATCATTTGTTCCGCCAACATAAATATTACGCTCTACGGCAGTAAAATTCCATGCACGGCCTTTATCAAAATGGGGTTTTGCATAGGCCATAAACTCTTCCCGCTGCCAATTTTCACCGGCATCCGTCCCTATAAAAACGGCATCATCCGTCATAAGTTCAAAATAGGACTTAAAATTTGCCATTGCTGCGGCTGCATGCCAATCATCAAGAGCACGTGAGACTTCCATGTTCGTATTGTTCTGTGCAAACATGGACGAGGATACTAAAATAAAAAGCAATTTAATTTTCTTCATTTGCACGTAATTCTTCCAATAGGGTATTGTTAACCACCACATTAACCTGATCTCGTAAATTGTTGAAGGCCACAATCATTTGTATAATGGATTCCTTTGGATTCTGTCGGTATTCCAAATCTCCTTTTGTTTTTAATATAAACGTCTTAAATACCTTTTGTCTACTTTTAATTTGCGGTATATCAAGTGAAGCAGGATATACACTATCCTCCATTTTCTTTTGGTTCTCGATCAACTCTTCCATTATAAGTACGAAGTCCTCTCTAAACTCCGTCGTGTACAGTTTATCAAAACTACGCTCAACGGCTACATATTCCTTCCAATCGCTCAAAAGTAATTGTGCTTTTGAATTTACCGGACTTTTGGCAGGAAGGCTATCTACAACAATCTCCCAGCCGGAACCTTGTGCTTCGGCGGTTTCGGAAACAGGGTCTTTACATGAAGCTATTAAGACCAGTACAACTAAATAAGCTAATATTTTAGGCATAAGCGAATGTACAAATTTTAAGAAAAGGTATCTTTATGCGGCAATTCATTTAACGCATATTTAAATGTCAAAATATATATTGATTATCGGCGCCTGTGGTCAAATTGGAACAGAACTCACCTATACCTTAAGAGAAAAATACGGTAGTGAACATATTATTGCTAGCGACATACGGGAAGGTAACGAGGATTTAATGCAATCTGGGCCTTTTGAAATCTTGGATGCTACCAATTATGATGCCCTTGAAGAGGTTATTGCCTATTATGATATTTCAGAGGTTTACTTAATGGCCGCAATGTTAAGTGCAACAGCGGAGAAATTTCCCATGCGTGCATGGAATCTTAATATGAACACCCTTTTCAATGTACTTAATCTAGCTAAGGAAAAAAAGATAACCAAGATATTTTGGCCCTCCAGTATCGCTGTTTTTGGCCCAAATACCCCAAAGGACAATACCCCACAGAACACCATCATGGAACCTAGTACCGTTTATGGAATCAGTAAACAGAGCGGGGAGCGCTGGTGCGAATATTACTTTAAAAAATTTGGTGTAGATGTGCGCAGTATTCGTTATCCCGGACTGATCAGTTGGAAAACGATGCCGGGTGGCGGCACAACGGATTATGCCGTGGAAATTTACCATAAAGCGTTAACACAGGGCACCTATACATGTTTTTTGGAAGAAAATACCAAATTGCCCATGATGTTCATGGACGATGCCATTAGGGCAACCCTACAAATTATGGAAACCCCAGAGAATGAGATTAAAGAACGGTCTTCATATAATCTGGGAGCCATGAGTTTTACCCCAAAGGAAATAGCGGCCAGTATCCAGGCTATAATACCTGATTTTACGATTGACTATGCACCGGATTTTAGGCAACAAATTGCGAATTCATGGCCAAGTAGTATTGATGACAGCAATGCACAAAAGGATTGGAACTGGAAGGCAGAATTTGATCTTGAAAAAACAACGAAAACCATGTTGGAAAATTTGAAGAACAGGGTTTAGCCTGTTCTTCAAATTGGTCAACTACTAAACTTCAATCGCTTTTCAATCGCCATGATCATGGCATTGGCTATATCTTTACCGGTAGCATTTTCTATTCCTTCCAGACCGGGAGAAGAATTTACTTCAAGCAATAATGGTCCTTTATTAGATCGGATAATATCTACCCCGGCAACCGCCAAATTCAAAACTTTGGCCGCCTTTAATGCCAATTTCTTTTCATCTGCGGTGATTTTAATAATGGAAGCGGTTCCTCCTTGGTGTATATTGGCCCTAAATTCACCTTTTTGGGCTTGTCGTTGCATACTTGCAACCACTTTGCCATTGACCACGAAACAGCGAATATCCTGCCCGTTGGCCTCTTTTATGAATTCCTGGACCAATATATTGGTATTGACACTTTTAAAGGCATTGATAACACTTTCTGCAGCCTTGTTGGTTTCGGCCAAAACAACTCCCTTACCTTGGGTACTTTCCAATAATTTAATGATCAACGGAGCTCCGTTCACCATTTTGATCAAATCCTTGGTATCCATGGGTGATTTTGCAAAACCGGTAATAGGGATATGGATATCATAGTTTGAAAACAATTGTGAAGCGAACAATTTATCCCTGGACTGTGTAATGGCTTCTGCAGAATTTTGACAGTATACCCCCAAATTATTAAATTGACGGATCAATGCACAACCGTAAAAGGTAACCGAAGGCTTAATACGTGGTATTACCGCATCATAGTCCTTTAAAATGATACCTCCTCTATATCTAATTTCCGGGGAACGTGCATCAAGCTTCATATAGGCCTGCTCAACATTCAAAAAATCAATTTCATGCCCCCTGGCCTCGGCTGCTTCAATAATTCTTTTATTACTATATAAATTGGGATTACTTGCCAAAAGGGCAATTTTTAAACCTGTCTTTTCCTTAAAATAAGGTGCATATTTTTTATTGACCGCACTTTCCTCAAATGATTGTAATTGATAATTTACTGCAGGGTTGACAATATAACGTTCGTTCAGTGCCTCTCTACCCAATAGCATACGAAACTCCATTGTATCCCTATTTGCCAAGGTCAGCTCAATATCAAAAGTATCTTCACCAATGGTAACCGGGGTTTTTATGACCAAACGTTCCTCAGAAATTCCGGAAGAACTTTTTACCATCCTGCGATCTACCAACCTAGCTTGGCATTCTATGGCTATACTACGATTTTCCTGTAATGGGCTCACCTCAAATTTTACCCATTCATGTCCGCCCTTTACTACAATTTTTAAATTGGTAGCCTGTATGGAAGACGTTTTAGCCCCAGAATCTACCCTAGCCTTAATTGCCGGTATACCCAGTTCATTGAACACACACCACTCTTCACTACCTATAATCTTTAAATTATCCAAATTCTATTATTTTGTCTCCGTTGTATTTTGGAGCTTTAATTATTTCTTTCTTAATTCGAACAGATCGGTTCTTCTGTCCCTAAGGTTACGTACGGCCCCAAATTGGTTAAGTTCCCTAAGCAAGCTAATATCTACGTCTGCAATGAGGATCATTTCCGTATTAGGGGTTGCCTCTGCTTTTATTCCGTTGGTAGGAAACGAGAAATCACATGGAGTAAAAACCATGGATTGGGCAAACTGAATATCCATATTCTGTACATTGGGCAAATTACCAACACTACCGGCAATAGCCACATAGCATTCGTTTTCAATTGCCCTTGCCTGCGCACAGTTACGCACCCTTGAATATCCGTTTTGCGTATCGGTCAAAAAAGGAACAAATAAAATATCCATACCCTCATCTGCCAATAAACGGCTTAATTCCGGAAATTCAGAATCATAACAGACCAAAACGCCAATTTTACCACAATCCGTATCAAAGGCCTTTAATTGCGTTCCTCCCTGCATACCCCACACCTTAGCCTCATCTGGCGTAACGTGTAGTTTTTCATAACGTTCCATGCTACCATCCCGTCTACAAAGGTACCCAACATTATATAGGCGGCCATCTATGATTTCTGGCATACTCCCTGTTATGATATTGATATTATAGGATATGGAAAATTCAGAAAATTTTTGGGCAATTGCCTGTGTATGCTTGGCCAATTCCCGAATAGCATCTGAAGTGGACATGTGATTGTTTACCGCCATTAACGGTGCATTGAAAAACTCTGGAAACAAAGCAAAATCCGAGCGGTAACCGGATACGGCATCTATAAAATATTCCGCTTGTTCCAAGAGTTCGTCCAAATCCTTGTACGGTCTCATTTGCCACTGGATAAGGCCAAGACGGATAACGGTTTTCTTCGTAGCCGCTTTTTTGGAAGGTTTCTGATAATAAATATTATCCCATTCCATTAAAATAGCAAAATCCTGGGAAGCTTTGTCCCCGTCCAAATACCCCTTCATTACTTTAGCGGGATGAAAATCATTACTGATCTGAAAGTTCAGTACTGGATCTTGAATTTCTTTTCTACGAACCTTGTCAATGTATTCCTTTGGTGATAGTTCCGATGCATATTCATGGTAATTGGGCATACGACCGCCAAAAACGATACTCTTTAAGTTTAACTTTTCGCAAAGTTCTTTTCTATAATCATATAAACGACGGCCCAAACGAAGACCTCTAAAACTTGGCTTAATAAATACTTCAATACCATAGAGAACATCCCCTTCGTCATCATGGGTGTCAAACGTATATTTACCCGTAATCTGCTCATAGGTATGGTTATCGTCAAAAGCATCATAGTCTACTACAATTGATAATGCCACACCGGCCAATTGACCATTGATTTTAATGACCACTTGCCCCTCTGGAAACTTATCTATTAAGGATTTTATATGCTCCTCTTTCCAATAAGATCCGGGCATATTGGTATATGCGGATATCATGGCGGTCTTTAGTTCTTGATAATCATCAAGATCTAAAAACTTTAATTCAATATTCTCAATTTCATCTATGTTCATATACCTGTTGTAAATACAACGATCATCTATTTAAATTAGGGAAAAAATAAGTGATCCGGTCTATCTTAATTAGACCGGAAATTTGCTGGGCCTGGGCAACGGCCATAATCGATTAAATGATAAAATTAATCTTCATCATCGCCATCGACCATATCCTCAGGATTTGGCTCAACTACCGCAGTTGGATCGTCATCATCAAAATCCTCATAATCGTCCTCGTCATAATTCTCCATGGTATACTCTAATTTGGCGCTGATCTTTACCAAGTACTTAGTATCCTCGGTCAATACTTCAACTGCCTCTATACGTTCTCCTTGAGCATTTCTAAATGAGATGATATTGCGGTCATCATACCCATCCGGATATCTTTCCACCAAAAGTTTAAGTACCTCTGGTGTCAATTTTTTAAAGTCCACAATGACTTTTTTTAAATGTGCGTTCTTGTCCATAACTACATGTCTAATAGGTAAGCAAAAATTAAGGGCGCAACAATTGTGGCGTCACTTTCAATAATATATTTTGGGGTATTGATATCTAGCTTTCCCCAGGTTATTTTTTCGTTAGGTACGGCTCCGGAATATGAACCGTAACTTGTGGTGCTATCACTTATTTGACAGAAATAGCTCCAAAAAGGTGTGTCAGTACGCTCCATATCCTGATATAACATAGGCACTACGCAAATTGGGAAATCTCCTGCTATACCACCGCCAATTTGAAAGAAACCTATACCATTTTCAGAATTATCCGAATACCAATCTGCCAAAAAGGTCATGTACTCTATTCCAGATTTCATGGTGCTGGCCTTCAACTCCCCTTTTAGCACATAGGAAGCAAAAATGTTACCCATTGTACTATCTTCCCAACCTGGACAAATAATAGGTAGATTTTTCTCAGCTGCGGCATACATCCAAGAATCCTTTAGGTCTATTTCATAATATTCCTCTAACACTCCGGAAAGTAACATTTTGTACATAAATTCATGGGGCAGGTAACGTTCCCCTTTATCATCAGCATCTTTCCAAATCTTAAATATATGCTGTTGTAGCCTTCTAAAGGCCTCTTCCTCCGGTATACAAGTATCTGTTACCCTATTTAGGCCTTTTTCCAATAGGCCCCACTCATCTTGTGGAGTTAAGTCCCTGTAATTGGGCACTCTCTTGTAATGTGAGTGTGCAACCAAGTTCATGATATCCTCTTCTAGATTGGCACCTGTACAAGAAATAATCTGCACTTTGTCTTGGCGAATAACCTCTGCGAAAATTTTGCCCAGCTCTGCCGTAGACATGGCTCCGGCCAAGGAAACCAACATTTTGGCTCCATTGTCCAATTGTTGTTCATATCCTTTTGCGGCATCTACCAAGGCAGCGGCATTAAAGTGTAAATAGTATTTTTCTATAAAATTGGTGATAGCACCTTTAGTCTTCGTCATCTTCAAATTTTGAATTTGTATTTGCTTTGTAATCGATATCATAAGTATTGTCATACTCCTGATCTATATCTTGCCCGGCAAATTTATAGCTAAGCATTTTGTAATATAATTTGGCCGCCAAAAAGTCAGATGATCGATCGTTTTTATTAGGACATAGTTCAACAATATCGAAACCAACCACATTCTTGTCTTCAAATACCTGTTTCAAGAACTCTAAGGTTTCGTACCAAAACAATCCACCAGGTTCTGGAGTACCTGTAGACGGCATAATTGAAGGGTCAAATGCATCAAGATCAAAAGTGATAAAAACATTATCTGTCATGGTATCTATAACCTTGTCCATCCAATATTCGTCGTTCACCATATCATGGGCAAAGAACGTTTTATCCTGATCCATTAATGTTTTTTCAATACTGTCCATAGAACGTATACCAACCTGCACCAAATTAGTGGTTTGGTTGGCCTCATAGACCGCACAGGCATGATTGTATCTGCTACCTTCATAAGACTCCCTTAAATCTGCATGGGCATCTATCTGAAGAACGGTCAGGTTGTCAAAACATTCGTTGAAAGCCCTTATTGAACCAATGGAAATGGAATGTTCACCTCCAAATAAGGTTACGAATTTATTACGCTTGATAAAATCCTTTGTAATAGCATGCACCTCTTTTACCACGGCCTCCGGTGAGCTGTTTACGGTAATTGGGCTGGTTAAATGAATACCTTGCTTGTAAACTTCAGAATCTGTTTCAATATCATACAATTCCATATTCTCAGAAGCTTCCAAAAAAGCTTCAGGGCCTTTATCCGCTCCTTTTCCCCATGTACTGGTTCCGTCATAAGGAACAGTGATCAATATAATCTTTGATTTTTCCAGTTGGGCGAATTCATCGGAAATACCCGCATAATTCTTAGATGTACTCATGTTACTTTAGCTATTGTTAAGTGGTTTTGTTTTGAAAAAATGTTCAATTTTAAAAAGTATTCTATTGTTTAAATATTTTTTTCCTATAATTAATCTTCTCCTAAAGATAGGAAAATATGCTATTGGACTGGTGAATCCACATCATATCCTAAAATTCCCAAAAGGTCCTCCGCTTTTTGTTGCCCCTTAAATAGTTTATAGGAAAATTTACCGCTTTCATCCTTATCTATTAAAATATGTTTGGGCTGTGGTATAAGGCAGTGCTGCAACCCGCCATAACCCCCAATAGTTTCTTGGTAGGCCCCTGTATTGAAAAATCCTATATATAATGGTTTTTCCCTTTTATATTTTGGCAGGTAGATGGCGTTCATATTCTGTTCGCTATTATAATAATCATCACTGTCGCAGGTAAGCCCCCCCAATAGAACGCGTTCATACTCATCGTTCCATCGGTTTATGGGAAGCATGATAAATCTCTTGTTAATGGCCCAAGTATCTGGTAGCGTGGTAATGAACGAAGAATCGATCATATTCCATTTTTCCCTATCGTTCTGCTGTTTTTGATATAAAATCTCATAAATGACCCCACCGCTCTCACCTACAGTAAAACTACCGAATTCCGTAAAAATATGGGGTACCGGCACATCTGCCTCTGAACAGGTAATATTGATCTGGTTCAAGATCTCATTGATCATATATTGATAATCATACTCAAAGGCCAATGAGTTTTTTATAGGGAAACCTCCTCCAATATTTAAACTGTCCAAGGATGGACAGATTTTCTTTAAGCGGACATACACCTTTAAACATTTAACAAGTTCGTTCCAATAATAGGCATTATCGCGAATACCGGTATTAATGAAGAAGTGAAGCATTTTTAGTTCTACCTTATCATTGTCCTTTATTTGGTTTTCATAGAATGGAACTATATTCTTATACCCTATACCCAACCTAGAAGTATAGAACTCAAATTTTGGTTCCTCTTCTGATGCAATACGTATACCCACTTTAAATGTATCGTCAATAACATCTGTCAACAAGTCTATTTCCTCATAGTTATCAATGATAGGAATACAGTTTTGGTGCCCGTTATTGATCAACCGTGCAATATTGTCAATGTATTTTTCACGCTTAAATCCGTTACAAATGACAAAGGTTTGGTCATTTAATTTACCGTCCTCCTTTAATTTTTCAATGATATTGATATCAAATGCAGAAGAAGTCTCCATATGGATATTATTCTTAAGGGCTTCATGCATGACATGTTGAAAGTGCGAACTTTTGGTACAATAGCAATAATGGTATTTTCCTTTGTAATTATTTTTCTCAATGGCATTGGCGAACCAATTTTTTGCCCGTAATATATTTTCTGAAATTTTGGGCAGGTATGTAAACTTTAAAGGACTACCATACTCTTGCACTAGCTCATGTAAGGGTATGCCGTGAAACTTTAGATATTCACCATCTAGATTAAACTCTTCTTGGGGAAAATAATAAGTTTGATCAATTAGATCAATGTATTTGGTATTCATGAAATAAAATTATAATGAAAAATGTATTTTGTTAAATATAACAACTACTCTAGGCTTTGAAAGTTAAGAAAACGTAACCATCATAATAAAAAAATCAGACTAAAATCTGTTTTTGTGTAGTAGGAATGAAGAAGTAATCATGCTGGCTTTGCATGATAGCGTTGTATTTGTTGGAAGTTTGCTTTACTAATCGGCAACCTATCTTATAAGCCATTTGCGGGAAACACTTCCAATTTCCCTCAAACCCGAACATAGAATAACGATACATAATGTTCAGCTAAAAGCCTGAAATCTCCAACCCACAAAGTAGTGTGTTAGGACACGACAAATGAAATCAAAAAAATTGAAAAAACAAGGCTTTTTATTTTTTTTACGACCAGTGGCAAAAAAAATTTTTTTTACCTGAATTAAATTTTAAAAACTCATGTAACTAGTTTATTTTTAATAGTTTAAAAACAAGCTCATACTACGAAAAATAATGAAAAACAATATACATACTCCATTTCGGCTTATCATTATGCTGTTTTTATCAATCAGTTTAGGCGTAAATGGCCAAATTATGCCTGGTGTTTATACGGATACGGTTGAGACCAATGGCGTAAAAAAGGTACATCAAGTAAAAATTTTTAACGATTATTTTGTCTATAACGAATATGAAATAACACCTGCTACGTTCATTAAAACTTTAGGCGGATTTGTGGATTATGAAACGACCGGATCAGAAAAACAGATTTTACTGCGTTTAGAATTTAATTCTGACTACAATAAAGATGCACAGACCCAACTTTCCATTCCTTATACAATTGATGGAAAAAATTTAAAATTATACTGGACAGAAAATTTAACCTTAAAACCTACGGCCAATAGTAATCAAGAATTGGACGGAGCATGGCTATTTGCCACTAGGGGCCCGGATAACGGTCAGGAAAGGCGCGGGGAAAGCAATACAAGAAAGACATTAAAGTTATTGACTAACGGTACTTTTCAATGGATTGCCTATGAGACACAATCCTTTCGCTTTTCTGGAACTGGAGGTGGAACATATGGTGCAAAAGATGGTATATATACGGAACAGATAGAATTTTTCTCAAAGGATGACACCAGGGTTGGCGCTACCCTAAACTTTAATTATAATCTTAAGGATGATGATTGGCACCATACCGGTAAAAACAGTAAAGGAGAGCCTATGTATGAAATTTGGGACAAGAGACAGTAATTGGTCCGTGATCAAATTTTTATTTAAAAAGTAGCCTCGGCAAGAATCGAACTTGCATCTAAAGTTTAGGAAACTTCTATTCTATCCATTGAACTACGAGGCCAAGATTTTTAAAAGACGGTAAAAATAAAAATATTTTAAATATTCCTATAAAATTAATGCGTAACATTTATTATTCCGGATACACTTCTACGACCATTGCAACCTCAACCGCCATGTTACCGGGTAAAGATACCATACCAATGGCGGCACGCGCATGTTTACCTTGATTGCCAAAAACCGCTACCATAAGATCTGAATATCCATTGATTACTTGGGAATGATCGGTAAAATCAGCAGTAGCATTTACCATTCCGTGAACACTTACAATTCTTTTTACTTTTTTAAGGGACCCCAATTCTGCCTTTAACACGGATAACTGATTAATTCCTGCTTCACGTGCCGCTAGATTCCCTTCCTCTACACTTAAATCCTGCCCCAATTTCCCAACTATATTTTCACCGTCGGCTTGCCTTGGCCCTTTACCTGCCAGAAACATTAAGTTTCCACTTCTAGCGGCATGCACATAATTTGCCAAAGGATTTCCTATATCCCGTAATGATATACCCAAACTATCTAAAATAGCTTCTGGATCATAATTACTTTGTATAACCTGGCTGTTCAATGTTGTGCTCTCTTCTAATTTTCTATCCAGATTGGTACAACTACACCATACTAAAACAATAAATAAATAGATTACATTTTTCATGGATATAATATTTAACGGGTTCCCTTTACGAAATACAAGGTAGTTAATAGTTAAGAATCAACATAGTAGGCGTAAAAACTTAAATAATCATGATTATATAAATAGCATTAAAATTTCTGGAAATAGTAATTTTTATGTCGTATGTCGCTCTTATAGTATCATTTTACTAAAAAAGCACCATTATAATTTCATTTTTATTAGTTTAGCATATTAACCAAAACATCAACTAAATCAATACAAATATGGAAAGTTCTAGTACAACTCCTACAGTAAATGCGAATAGGCTCTTCTATGCCAGCTGTTTTGCATTAATTACCACGGCATTTTCTTTTGCCATTGCGGCAGGTATTTTGGACCAACTTAAAACTGAGCTGGAACTCAGTGCCAGTCAAGCGGGGCTTATTACCTCTATGTGGTTTGCGGGTTTCCCGATTGCCATGGTCATAGGTGGTCTTATCTATCATAAAGTAGGCGGAAAAGCCATAATGCAGTTTGCATTTTTCGCGCATACCATAGGTATTATATTACTGATTTTTTCTGGCAGCTATATGGGCCTTTTGATTGCCAACCTTTTAATTGGTTTGGGTAATGGTTGTACGGAAGCTGCTTGTAATCCTATGATAGCTGATGCTTACAAAGGCAATAAAATGAGTAAAATGTTGAACCGCTTTCACATGTGGTTTCCAGGAGGTATTGCAGTAGGTAGTTTACTTTCCGGTTTTATGACAAATTTAGATATTACCGGTCAAAGTCAAGTTTGGTTATTATTAATACCCGCCATTATTTATGCCTTTTTGTTTTATGGACAGACATGGCCAAAAGCCAAAATTGAGGAAGCGGCTACTATAAGTGGTAATTTAAAAGGTATGTTCACCCCATTGTTCCTGTTCATTGCCGTATGTATGGCATTAACGGCTATATCAGAATTTGGACCAAACCAATGGGTAGGGCTTATACTTTCCAAAAGTGGAGCAGAGCCTACATTGATCTTAGCTTTGACAGCAGGGTTAATGGCTATAGCACGGTATTTTGGTGGTAACATGGTCGCTAAATTTGACCAAACGGGGGTATTATTAGGTTCCGCCATCTTGGCAACCATAGGAATATATCTGTTTAGTACACAAACAGGGACCATGGCTTATGTAGCGGCCGTAATATTTGCATTGGGCATTGCCTATTTCTGGCCAAACATGATTGGGCTTACTGCAACCAAAACTCCCAAAACCGGTGCTTTGGGCATGTCTATCATAGGTGCTATTGGTATGTTTTCCACATCAATTTTTCAACCGATTATTGGAGGTTGGATCGATGCCGACAGAGCTGCAGCAGAGGCACAGGGTTTTACTGGTGATGAACTGGAACTGGTTTCCGGTCAGGAAACATTAGGTACAATGGTTCTATTTCCAGCCATACTTATCGTATTGTTCACCATATTATATTTCTGGTTAAAAAACAGAAAGAGTGAAGTAGAGGTTGCCGTAGCGTAACCAAAATACCATAACTTAAAATTGGCCGGATATACCATATATTCGGCCAATTTTAGTTTTAATTGGTAGTTAAAAGTAATTTGAGCAATTGAATTGCCGCCTCACTTATTTTTGTTCCCGGTCCAAAAACTGCCGTAGCTCCCGCTTGCTCCAAAAAAGCATAATCCTGTCTGGGTATTACCCCACCCACAATTACTATAATATCCTCCCGGCCATAAGATTTCAATTCCTTGATTACTTCCGGTACCAAAGTTTTATGTCCGCCTGCAAGGCTAGAAATACCCAAAATATGCACATCATTCTCCACGGCCTGCTTTGCCGTTTCCTTTGGAGTCTGAAAAAGGGGACCAATATCTACATCGAATCCTAGATCGGCATAACCGGTAGCCACTACTTTTGCGCCCCTATCGTGACCATCTTGTCCCATTTTGGCAATTAAAATACGAGGGCGTCTACCGTCTTGCTCTGCAAATTTATCCGCAAGTTCCTGTGCCCTCTTAAAATCCTTGTCTTCCTTTATTTCTCTTGAATACACTCCCGTAAATGAATTTACTACTGCCGTATGCCTACCAAAGGCGTTTTCCAAAGCATCACTGATTTCCCCTAGTGTAGCTCTTTCCCTGGCAGCTGTTATTGCTAAAGCTAGTAAATTTTCCTTCGTATCCCTTTTTTCAAGCTTAATTTTAGCAGCCTTCGTCAATGCCTTTAGAGAACGCTCAACATTCGCCGTATTCCTTTGTTTTTTTATAGTGGTTAAACGTTCTATCTGTTGTCTTCTTACCTCTTTGTTATCTACCTCCAATATCTGTAATTGGTCTTCTTCCTGAAGTTGATATTTGTTGACACCCACAATAACATCTTGCAAGCTATCTATTCTTGCTTGCTTGCTTGCGGCGGCTTCTTCAATTCTGGTTTTGGGTATTCCGGTCTCTATTGCTTTTGTCATGCCGCCCAAATGCTCCACTTCTTCCATAAGTTCCCATGCTTTATGGATAAGATCGTGGGTAAGTTTTTCAACATAATAACTACCTGCCCAAGGGTCTACTGTTTTAGTTATGTGGGTCTCTTGTTGAAGGTACAATTGGGTTTCCCTGGCAATACGTGCAGAAAAATCCGTAGGTAGGGCAATTGCCTCGTCCAAAGCATTGGTATGCAGACTTTGGGTCCCCCCAAAAACCGCCGCAGCTGCTTCTATAGTGGTTCTGGCAACATTGTTAAATGGATCCTGTTCCGTTAAGGACCAACCACTGGTTTGACAGTGTGTTCTAAGCATTAAGGATTTTTCGTTCTTGGGATTAAATTGCTGAACCACTTTTGCCCATAGCATTCTTGCAGCGCGCATTTTTGCCATTTCCATGAAATGGTTCATACCAATACCCCAAAAGAAAGAGAGTCTTGGAGCAAAATCATCTATTTGCAATCCTGCCCTTAATCCGGTTCTTATATATTCCAATCCGTCCGCAAGGGTGTAAGCCAGCTCCAAATGTGCTGGGGCACCTGCTTCATGCATATGATACCCAGAAATACTTATACTATTAAATTTGGGCATATGCTTACTGGTATATTCAAAGATATCTGCAACGATTTGCATGGAAGCCTTTGGAGGATATATATAGGTATTGCGTACCATAAACTCCTTTAAAATATCATTCTGTATAGTGCCTGATAATTGTTGTAGAGAAACCCCTTGTTCTTCTGCAGCTACAATAAAGAAGGCCATAATAGGTAAAACCGCCCCGTTCATGGTCATTGAAACGGATATTTCATTTAACGGTATACCTTTAAAAAGTATTTTCATGTCCTCTACCGTATCAATGGCTACTCCAGCTTTGCCCACGTCACCTATTACACGCTCATGATCACTATCATAACCCCTATGGGTGGGCAAGTCAAACGCAACCGATAATCCTTTCTGCCCGGCTTTTAAATTTTTCCTATAAAATTCATTACTTTCCTTTGCCGTAGAAAACCCTGCATATTGTCGTATGGTCCATGGACGTTGAACATACATAGTGGTATATGGTCCACGCAAGAATGGAGGAATACCTGCGGCAAAGTTCAAATGTTCTACATGGGCCAAATCCACATTTGAATATTTTGGTTTGATTTGGATGGTTTCAGCTGTTTCAAAAAATGATTTGTCCTTATTAACGGTTTGGCCCAAGGGTGCGGGTTTAACGGTATCCGCCAATTGAATATGCTGCATGTCCTTTCTACTCATGAGACAAACGGTTTTGCTCTAATTCTTCTGCCAATCTTTTTTCGATTATAGGAAGTATCAATGTCTTTCTTGGTTTTCTTTTGACAAAGGGAAAAAGTTCAATCTCATTGGACATTGTATCCGTATTAGTTACAAAAGCATTGGTACCTACTAAAACCATTTGCTTGGAATTAAATTTTTCCTGCTGTTTTTTGGCGGCAATTGCAATCTGTTGCTGTATAGTATGACTTTTTAGCAGTTTTAAAAATCCACCTTCCTTTTCAATACGT
Organism: Maribacter confluentis; assembly: GCF_030505015.1. Taxonomy (NCBI): domain Bacteria; kingdom Pseudomonadati; phylum Bacteroidota; class Flavobacteriia; order Flavobacteriales; family Flavobacteriaceae; genus Maribacter; species Maribacter confluentis. Next base: position 2,508,435 of record NZ_JAUKUC010000001.1, on the reverse strand, counting down.
TTAAAATACAGCAATGTCTTCTCGGCTAATTGATCTGTCAAGGTCTCTATATAATAACTGCCGTCTGCCGGGTTTTTTACTTTAGCGAAATAACTCTCTTCCTTCAAAAGAAGTAATTGGTTTAAAGCTATACGATTGGAAAACTTATTTTCCTTCTTAAAAATCGCATCATACGGCATATTAAAAACCGTATCCGACCCCCCTAAAACGGCTGCCATTGATTCCGTCGTAGTCCTAAGCATATTAACATTATAATCATATACCGTTTTGTTTCTTCTTGAAGGTGTTGATATGATGTGGCACGGAATGGATATTTCGTATGCACCTATCAAAGTAGACCAAAGTTTTCTAAGCGCCCTAATTTTTGAAATTTCGAAAAAGTAATTTCCCCCTATCGCCAATTTAAACTCCATTTTTTTTAATCGATGGAGGTCACCTTGCTCTTGACACATATGTAAATACTCATTGGCATGGGCCATGGCATATGCCAATTGCTGTACAATATCCGCCCCTGCATTTTCATATAACCCAACATTAACCTGTAGCACATTTTCAATATTTAGGGAAAGAATATCCTTTACCGCCAATAGGTCTTCTTTCATAGAATGGTGCCAATTACCCGTTCTTGCCAAATAGCCGACAGGATCTATCCCAAAACTTATTTTGGAAGCATCTGGACAACGGTGTATTGAATTTGAAATATAGCTTTTGGACAAAAATTGCATATCAAAGTATATTTTGACAAGATTGATATCAATATTGTCCAAAAGTGATGACACATCAATGGTATCATTAGGAATTAAAAAAGTAATAGCCTCCGCCCCTCTTTCAATATGTCTTAAGGCGTTAGCATTTGCCATTCTTGCATTGCCGGCATAAACTAAATGGCCAACCTTCCATGAATCGCCTGTAGCGGATAATGGAGTGGTATTCCCTAAATCCTCTGAATTATAGAAAGGTTTTATCTTGATGCCTTCAGGAGTATCCCAAACAACTTCTTCATTATACTCTTTACCTTTTAGAGCATATTGAATTTTTTGTTTCCACTCTTTTGCGGAAATTTCCCGAAAATTGTCAAACAAGGTTTTACCATTCATGTGCGGTTGCTTTTAGGTGTCAACACATTAGAAAATGAGCTGTAACCACATAGGTTAAACAGCATAGTCAAAGATACAATAACAATAAGTGATGCATTAATTAGCCGAGATTATTCCTCTATATCCTTGGCGTCCATATTCTGAACATCCACGGTCTCAATTCTGGACAATTCCTTTAGTTGACCTTTTTCAAATAAAGCTGGGAGGTCGCCTAATGAAGTTCCTATTGGAGCCTCCCAATTTATATAATCCTGAAATCGTATACCGTCTACGGTTCTTGGGTTATAAGCACTTCTAAACCTAACACCTCCTTCATTTACACTATAACTATATGCCAAATAGTTTATGTAATGCGATTTTTTGTTGATCCAGTACATAAAGATATCATCATGGTCCGCACCACCCCCTTCTTGTTCAAACGTGACCTTGACAACATCATAATCCTCCCCTTTTACCACGGCCTCACCAACATATTGTTTTATTACGGCATTGTCCTTTAGCTTATGGGGTAATGTAGCAAAATAAACAACAGAGTTTAAGGCATTGCTATACTTGGTCTTGTCTTCTAAAGACAACGTAACAGGGTTTTCGTTAACGGTTCTTTTGAACGTGCCGTTTTTTAAATAATCTGCAATACGGTTTCCAACACTATCAATAGAATGAACCGTATAGGTATTCCCATTTTTATTGTTGAATGTATAGCGTTTATCTCGAAAAACAAATTGGTAGTTGGCACTATCATATAAAGGGCCTCCATGTGCCTTAATAGCCTCCTCTATAATTATTTCACCATTATTATCATTAACCGTTTCAACAGTGCCGTCTGCTGCCGAGCCCTTTTCCTTGGGTTGATCTTTACAATTTAAGCCTATAAGTGACAAGGCAATCAACGCAGTCTTATAATAATGATTCATTGGCTATACAATTTTATATATCAACGGAATAACACCTAAAAATACATACTTATTATGGTACTAAAATATGAATTTGATAAAGGTATTATTATTACCTACAGGTAAAAGTTAAACATATTACAAATAAAAAGTCGAACAAACCATCAACGCAATGCTGACAGCCATTCGACCTTAATTATCTTTACCATACACACAAGTAGGAAAGATAAATATTTGATTTACTTTATTGATTTACGATAAAGGCATGGATTACACCTGGCAACCATGCAAGTAAGGTCAATAAAATACTTATTAAAAGGGTTGTACCTATACCATGGTTCATAAATACGGCCAATGGTGGTAATAATATATTTAAGATAATTGTTAATAATGACATTGTATATTTTTTATTTAATACAAAATTAGGCTCTTAATACTGAACCATTTAACTCTATACCTTGAGATCGTAACTCGAACCGAAATACAATAAAAAAAGCCCTGATCATAATGTCAGGGCTTTTATTTATTTAATGTTATACTATTATTTGGTACCCGTAATCGTTACGTTTGCGCTAATCTGAAGTGCAGAAGTTATACTAATGGCACCTAGGTCAAGACCTGTAGTGGACTCGGCCTCAAGTAAGGCATTGAATGCAAAACCTTCACCTTCTTGTGTGTAAGAAGCAAATACAAGTTCATATTCCCCTTCTTCCAAAAAGCTCAAGTTATAAGCGTTATTTAAACCGCTTACTTCAGAACTTGTAACCGCATTGGCAAATAATACATTGCTTTCCCCTTGACCACTACGCTCTACATCAGCGTTAAATGTTCCCTTTTCATAGGCATATACAATAATTTTATCCGATGTATTTTCCGGATCGTTTGCAGAACCCGAAATATTGCCCGCCTTATCATTATTGACCGTTCTTATACCGGAAGACAGTTCCTGCATGGATACAAACTCAAAATTACTATTAGCGGAACCCTGTTCTTCCTTAATGGTCTTTCTTAAATCAAAATCTATAATGATTTCGTTGGTGGTCGTAGCCAACACCTCAAAAGAATCGGTAATGGAGATTTTGCTGGCCGTAGCTTCCAATTGGTCTTTTTCACCATTGACCAACTCAACATAACATCCTGGAGAGTTACCATCGGCATCGGTTTCATAATCCAATTCAAGTTCTATATTGGAATAGGAGCCTGCTTCTAACTCCAAATTACCTAGAGTAAGCGTTTTTCCATTGACAAGTGCAGATAAATCAAAGGTAGTTTTGTTAAAGCCTTCCAAAGAAGTTCCGTCAACCTTTACGTTGGATACTGTAACGAACACAGCCTCTACATTGGCATTATCAATTGGAGCATCGGTAATCTTAAAAGTGGTATCATAGGATTCTGCATCCATATTTACATCTCCGTCATCATTATTACTACAAGAAACGGCCATCAATGTTGAAATAAAAGCAACTGTAACTGTTTTCAAATAATTTTTCATTCTTTTAATTTTTATTGTTTGGGTGTAAAACAATTCAGAACAAAAAAACCCTAACTAAAGAAATGTTAAAATTATTGAGTAAAAAATAAGTATTTGAGAACCAATTCACTATAAATTAGTTAACAAGAATAAAATTCATTTAAATGAGATAATCAATTTGACTTACCCCTAATTTTAAATCTCCACCAAGGACTAGTTTGAGCTTAATTAAAGGGCGCTGACTCACTTATTGAAACAGTTTCTGTTCTCAAAAAAACTGTTCATAATTATTTTAAAGGATGATGCAGCAACAGGTTTTATAATATAGTCCTTAATGGCACCTATATTTTTAGCTCTTTGGATATCTTTAGGATCAAGAGACGATGAAACCATATAAATTTCTATCTGCTTACTTATCTTCGACTTAACCTTTAAAAATTCTTCTATGAATAGAAAACCATCCATTATAGGCATTTCTATATCTAAAAAAATTATATCCGGTAATTTGGCGCCATCAGTAAGGTTATCTTGAATAGCATTAAAAGCTTTTTCCCCATCAGGAAATGTTATTAAATTTAAAGGTAGATTTAGTGATTCTAAAGATTTTAAAACGGTGAATTTGTATATTTCATCATCATCTACTACCCAGGCATTTAATTGATTGGTCATATTAAAATTACTTAAACTTTATGGTAAAAACAGTACCTTCATTTAATTTACTATTGGCCTTAATTTCTCCCCCCATTGCAACAATTTGTGTCTTTGTCAGAAATAAACCTACACCCTTTGCATCCGGGTGTCTATGAAAAACTTTATTAAGGCCAAATAACTTATGACCATGTCTGTCTAAATCAATACCCAAACCATTATCCTGAAATTTAAGTAGTACAAAACCATTTTCGATCTCTGTATGAACAGTTATTCTTGGTGGCCTATCAGGCGATTTATATTTGATTGCATTTCCAATAATATTAAGAAAAATACTCTCCATATAAATCCGTTTATACTTGAGGTTTCGAATTTTGGAAAAATCGCCCTTAATAATTGCTTGTGATTGCAAAATTGCACCACTTAAAATTTCCTTCGTATTGTTTAAAACCGACTCAAAATCAATGTATTCCAAATCTTCTTCAGAATTACTTATTTTAGTTTTTAATGCTTCTATAAGTGTATTCAAGGTAATTGACAAGTGATCAATAACCATTTCAAACTTGCCAAAAATATCGTCCCGCTCCTTGTCACAAGCAGCATTCTTATAAATTTGTAAGAGCGATGTAAGATTGGCCACTGGAGCCCTTAAATTATGTGAAGTTATATGGTTGAAATCGGCCAGTTGTTTATTTTGTCTTGATAATTGCTCAGCAATAACTTCTAGCTTTTCTTTTGACTCAATTATTCGTTGTTCAGCTAGCTTCTGTTTTGTAATATCACGAATAGCAATTGAGATCAATAACCCTTCTTCTGTATAAAGTGGGCTTAAACTTATTTGTATTGGAATTTTATGGCTATTTTTTTTAATGCCATATAGTTCCACCCCTTCGTTCATTTCTTTCGAAATAGAGGTGCCGTAAAAATTTTCGTCCTCTTGATTGGATTTTATTGTGAATAATTCTGGTATTAAAAGTTTCACTGATTTTTCAAATAATTCTTCTGGAAGATATCCAAATAATTTTTCTGCCTGCCTATTTATCAACTGAACTGCTCCTTTCTTATTAACAATGACCATTGCATCCGGGGCAGATTCTAAAAGGCCTTTGAATTTTCTTTCCGCCATTTTAGTTTCAGTAACATCTTGTCCTGTTCCAATTATTTCAACCACTTCATTGAATTGGTTCTTTATCACCTTTCCTAAAAGTTGAATTGTTTTTTCAACTCCAGTTGTAGTAATAATTCTATGTGTAAAATTGTAAAATTTTTTATTGGCTATGGCGTTATCAAAATAATTTTTAACCATTTCCTTGTCATCTGGATGAACAAAATTGAAATATGTGTCGAACTTTAAGTCTAAAGTATTCTTATCAAGTTCTACTAGCTCATAAAGGTTTTCAGACCATTTTACCTTATCTAGAACAGTATTCCATTGCCAGTGACCTAATAAGGTAATCTGTTCCGCAAAATTTAGTAATTCATTTTTTTTGAGCAACTCATTTTCAACATCCTTAAGTTTGGATATATCAGTTGCAACCAACACAAAACCTTGATTTTCTCCCCTATTGTTTTCAATAACAGAAATTGCAATTAGAACTTTTAATGTTGAACCATTCTTTCTCCTAAAGGTCCACTCTTTTGCCTCATTAATTTTTTGATTGGATAAATTATTAGTACGGTAAGTGTTAGCCATTTCACGTTCAAACCGCTTCATTTCCTCCTCTGTTATAAATATAGTACTCTTTAGTCCTATTATCTCTTCGGATGAATAACCCAATAATTGTTCCGCACCATTATTTAACCTTCTAAGAAATCCATCTTTGTCGGTAGAAATGATTGCAATAGTTTTTGAAGTAAATATTCCTTCCAATTCAGAATGGGCAACAACTAATGCCTGTTCTGACTTGGTTACCCTATCAATATCCTGGATTATTCCAAAAATTCTTATGCATTGTCCATTAACAAACTCGGGTTGCCCTACAACCCTTATCCAGGTAGAATTACCCTTTGCCGTTGTAATCTCAATTTTTAAGTCAAAAGGCGAACTATGTTCTAAAGCGTTCTCTATTAAAAGTTTTAAATTATTTCTACTCTTCTCTTTGTAAAAATGTTGGGTATTTTCAATAGTTGGAACAAAATTATCTGGAACCTCATATATTTCACGAACTATTTTACTCCAAAAAACCTCATAAGTTTGATAATTTAATTCCCAAGTTCCTATTCTGGCAATCTCATTGGATTTTTCAAGTATTTCTTCAATACGCTTTTTTTCAAACTCCTTTTCCTTTTGTTGGGTAATATCACCCGTATGCATTAAAAGCCCACCAATTTCTTTCCTTTCATTATACCAAGGACGCACATCCCAATATATCCATTGTATGGTTCCGTCTTCACGTTGAAAAGGGTGTTCCTCACAAGTATCAATAGCTCCTTGAAGACATTTAATATGATTCTTTTTCCAGTCATCACCAATTTCAGGAAAAACTTCATAATGGGATTTACCAATAACATTATCAGCTTCTAATGAATAATCTTTGAGCCACCGTTGAGATACTGCCAAGTAAATCATATTAGTGTTAAGCATTGCAATAGCACTAGGCGTTTGCTCAATGAAAATTTTATGATATTTCTCTTGAGTTTCTGTATGAATCTTTGATTGGGCCAAATATTTAATATTTTAAACAATTAAAATACGGTCTTTTAAAAGAAAAGGATTACAATTATAAGTTTTTAATTTTCAGATAATGTAGTTTCATTTTTTTTAGAACTAGATCACTTAAATAGTTTTACGTCTTTTAAATTGTAGTACTTACATTTGTCTTACTATTATAAAATAGGTATAAAACTCACATTATTCCACCACTATAAACTCTGAACGACGGTTGATCTGGTGCTGTGCATCATTACACACATCTTTGGTTACACAATCATTCAACAACTGCGTTTCCCCAAAACCATGCCCACTAAGCCTAGCCTTATCTATGCCATTTTCTTCCAAATACGCCAGAGTTGCCTTTACCCTTCGTTCACTTAATCTTAAATTATACGCAGTACCTGCAGAAGCATCTGTATGGGAGCGAACCTCAATTTTAATTTCCGGATATTGTTTCATATAGGCTATGACCTCATTAAGAGTGGTTAAGGCATCTTGCCTTATAAAAGATTTATCCAGATCAAAATAAATTGGAGACAAGCCTAGAAAAGTTGTTAAGTCAGAGCCCATTGAAGGGGTCTTGACCACAGGGGCAAGTTGCAATGCAATTTCATCTGCGGCCTTTGTGCCATTCCACATAAAAGACGTAGCATCTTTCTCATAATCTAATTTAGCACCTTCCACCCTGTATGTCCCTGTTCCACAAGGACCAACTAGATTAAACCCTCCTTTTTTACCGGAAATTGATTCTGCCACTTTGTTATCCTTATCGTCATACAACGTTATTTTGGCCCCTTGTAATGCCTTACCTGTATCTTTTATCGACACGATACCTTTAATTTCCTTCTGGCATTCCAGGACAATTTCTTCGGTTTCCTTGAACGAATAAATATCATCACTACCTACACCACCTTCACGATTAGATGCAAAAAATCCTGTTTTGGAATTTTCGTCAATGACAAATGAAAAATCATCCTGTTCACTATTTACAGGTTCCCCTACATTTACCACAAAACCCTGATCCAAATGATCGTTAATGCGTGTTGCAAAAACATCTAAACCGCCCAATCCCGGGTGACCGTCAGAGGCAAAATATAGAATATTCTCTTGAGTTATATGCGGAAAGGTTTCTCGACTTTCCGTATTTACTTGATTACCCAAATTTTTAGGTGTCCCAAAACTACCATCCTCATTAATTTTAACCACAAAAATATCCGACTTGCCATAAGTACCGGGCATATCTGAGGCAAAATACATTTTACGTTCATCTGCACTAAGTGTTGGGTGCGCTACGGAATAGTTATCACTATTAAAAGGTAATTCGGTAATATGCATCCATTCGCCATCTTGAAGGGTTGCCTTATAAATCTTTAACCTACTAAGCCCTTTATCATCTCTTGCAAAATTTCCGTTTTTAGAGTTATTCCTCGTAAAATAAACCGTTTTACCATCTTTTGTAAAAGCAGTTGAGGTTTCATGGGTTTTTTTGTTCAGCTTCTTTGAAAGACGCATAGGATCGGTAAATGTGCCATCTTCTAGAACCGTGGCGCTATAAAGATTGGAAAAGGGCCTATTGTTCCATTTATGTAAATTCTTGGAAATTTTTCCAGAATCCCTAGCGGTTGAGAATACAAGCTCTGATCCTTTTAACGATGGTGCAAAATCTGATGCAGGTGAATTGATCGCCACGTTATTAATGTCATACCTACTGGCTTTTGCCTTTATGTTTTCCAAATATTGGGTGTCCTCCAAAAATTTGATGGCCCTTAAATCCTGTGGATTGTTTGCGCTAAAGGTTTTCATCCATTCATTGGAAGCTTTATAATCACCTACAGATTTTAAGGTATGTGCATAACGGTATTCGTATTCCGCTTCTATAGTGGAATCATTTAGAGCAAACAATTGACCATACCAGTGTGCAGCTGCATTATAATCTGCTTTTTGGTAATAAGAATCACCAAGGTTCTTGTAGATGTCCTTGGTTTCATAACCATCTTCTACCAATTGTTCATATGCCTCTATAGCCTCTGCATACGCATAATTCTTAAATTCGTTTTGTGCACTTTTCACTTTTCTATCCTGTGCATGTGTAGCGGTACCCACCAATACAATTGCGAGGAAAAGAAAATATACGTAGTTTGTTCGTTCGGTCATTTCTAGAATAGTTTAAAAGAATCTTGGTGCTATGATGTTTTTGTATCGGGTAAGGAATTCGAACCTTAAAAAGACTTCAAACGAGCCATCATTAAAGGCGGTATTGCCAAGTTCCGTTACTTCCCGGTCATAGGCAAGTCCCAACATTATTTTATCGTTCAATTGAAACCCTACGAGTCCGCTTAATGCGGCATCCCATCTATAGGCGGCACCCAATGAAACTTTATCGTTTAGAAGTACCGTAGCCGAAAGATCTGCTTGTAATGGTGCACCTTCCACCGCCTTAAACAATATTGCGGGCTTAAGCTTTACATCTGGATTAATTTCAAAAATATATCCTGAAATAAAATAAATGTTCATACGCTCTTGTGCAATAAAGGATGCGCTGGAACCTGATGAGTCAAAATGTTCCGTTTCTAAAATATTAGGCACCGAAATTCCTGCATAGAACTCCTCGGTATGGTAATAAATACCCGCCCCAAAATTTGGGGAAAAACGCTTGTCAATATTGTTCTGACCAACTGCGGCGCTAGAAGGATCATAATTTCTCAATTGATTAAAATCAATATTTAATAAATGACCTCCGGCCTTAAGTCCAAAGGACAATTTGCCATATTCCGAAGTAGGTACCGTATAGGAAAATACAGCATCAAAATACGTGTCTTGATTGGTACCGTTACCTATTTCATCGTTTACAATGGACAGTCCAAGCCCCACACGTTGTGATATTGGGGTGTGGATATTCAAGGTCTGGGTGGTTGGCGCACCATCTATACCCACCCATTGCGACCTATGTAACGCTGCAATACTTAGCACGCCCCTATTACCCGCATATGCAGGATTTACCGCCACGGTATTATACATGTATTGGGTATACTGGGCATCTTGCTGAGCATTGGAACACCAAATGGAACCGGCCATTACTAGTGTAAGTAAGAAAAATCTTTTCATAGTAATTTTTAAAATTTTATAATGTTTTACCTATCGGTTGATATATAGGTAACCGTTCATTGTCCTTGAACTTTCATTGTTAGCATATTCAATGATATAATAATAGACACCTACAGGTAGCTCTTCGTTCTTCTTCACCGTAACCCTACCGTTAGATATGCCCCTGAAGACATTTTCTACATTGTCATAGCCTTTGGTCTCAAAGACCAATACGCCCCATCTATTGTAGATTTTCACTGTATTATTAGGGAAAGATTCAATATTATTTATAGTGAACGCTCCATCATTTGTATTTGGATTTATAAGGTCACTTTCAATACTGATATCACATACGGTATCTACCGGAGGCGTTCCTCCTTTAGAACTACAGCCATCTAGTGGATCGGTTCCGTCTAAAACTTCTTGTCCATCATTGATACCATCACCATCAGAATCTGCATTGTTGGCATCGGTACCAAGTGCTGTTTCCTCATCATTGGTAAGTCCGTCATCATCACAGTCACTTGTAGGTAACGGCGTTCCGCCTACTGAATCACAATCGTTCAAAGGATCGGTTCCTTCCTCAACTTCCTGTCCATCAGGTATACCATCTCCGTCAGAATCGGCCTCATTAGGGTTGGTGCCAATGCTAACTTCCAAACCATCGTTAAGAATATCATCATCCGTATCCGGATTATTTGGGTCCGTGCCCAATAGTATTTCTTCATCATTGGTAAGTCCATCGCTATCACAATCACTTGCAGCCAAAGGTGTACCGCCTACAGAATCACAATCGTTCAGGGGATCGGTACCATCAATAACTTCTTGACCGTCACCAATACCGTCACCATCGGTATCAAGGTTATTTGGATCGGTACCCAAACTTGCCTCCTCACCGTTGGTTAGTCCGTCATTATCACAATCTGAAGTATTCAAAGGTGTACCGCCAACTGAATCACAATCATCCAGAGGGTCGGTATTATCGATCATTTCCTGATCATCCAAGATACCATCTCCATCAGTATCGCAAACTACGTTTGAAGGAGGTGTGCCGCCAATGGAATCACAAGCATTTAAAGGATCGGTATTATCCGTTATTTCTTGTCCATCTGTAATACCATCGGCATCCGTATCTCCATTTTCGGGGTCTGTACCAATTGCTACTTCTTGTTCATTGGTCAAGCCATCACCATCACAATCATTCGTAGCTACACTTAAACAATTATCTACTTGGATTGTTACCGATGCCGAACTACAATTGGATGGATTCAAGATTTCACAAATAGTATATGACAACGTATAGGTCCCTTCCGTAGTTCCTGAAGGTATAGTTAGGGTTCCATCCTCATTAAGAACAGCACCGTCCAAACCACCATTCTCATTCAACGTACTGTTAATGTCCGCATCGTCTACCGGCATACCGTTTATTGTATCGTTTTCCGTTAAATCCCCTGCAATACCTCCATCAACACCATTTACCGATGAGTTGCTGAAATCATCATCTACGGCTTCTATATTAGCTGAACCAACTACGATTTCTACAAAGGCACTACTACAATTGGCCGGGTTTAGATTCTCACAAATTGTATATGTAAGGGTATACGGACCGGCAGGGGTACTTGGAGGAACTACGATCGTACCATCATTGTTCATCGTAGCACCAATGAGGCCACCATTATCCGTTAGAGCAATATTGATATCGGCATCATCTGCGGGTGTACCGTTCAATTGATCATTGACAGTAACATCTCCTGCTACGCCCCCGGTAATACCATTTGTTGGCGTATTGCTGAAATTATCATCAATTGCTTGCAATACCGCTGCGGAAACTACGATAACCGTTGTAGCCGAACTACAATTACCCGGGTTTAAGTTTTCACAAATTGAATAGGTAATTGTATAATTTCCTGCCGGTGCATTTTGTGGAATAACTACAGTACCATCAGGATTTATGCCTACCCCATTTAAGCCATCGTTATCGACCACTGCAATATTAATGTCAGTATCCTCTACGGTAACACCGTTCAACATATCATTTATGGTAACATCGCCCGCAATACCGCCATCTTTACCATTAACCGGAGTTGCACTTAGGTCGTCATCAACGGCATTGATTATGGCACTTTCCACAACTAGCGTGAAATTGGTCGTAGCACAATTGGATGGATTAAGATTCTCACAGGCAGAATAACTTATCGTGTAAACTCCTTCTGGAGTATTTGGAGGAACAATAATGGTTCCATCATTATTGATCGCTACACCAGATAAACCGCCATTGTCCGCAATATTGAGCGCAATATCCGCATCATTTACGCCAACACCGTTCAACTGATCGTTTATGGTTACATCACCTGCAATGCCACCCTCTTTACCATTTACCGGGTTAGCATTGAAATCATCTGGGTTTACGATCAGATTACCTGCATTAACCGTTATGGTAACCGTTGCGGACCCACAATTGGTAGGGTTAAGATTCTCACATACGGAATAGGTCAGCGTATACGACCCTGCTGAAGTATTAGGTGGAACAATTACTTCACCGTTATTATTGATCGCTGCCCCAGAAAGACCACCGTTGTCCGTTAGCGCAAGTGAAATATCCTCATCATCTACGGCACTTCCGTTTAATTCATCATTAGCCGTAACATCTCCTGCAATACCGCCATCTTTTCCAACGACAGGGTTTCCGTTAAAATCATCATCATTGGCTACCAGTGCAGATGCCGCCACTACAATGTCCACATTGGCATTATCACAATTAGTAGGATTCAAATCCTCACAAATGTTATAGGACAACGTATATGTACCTGCCGGAGTATTTGGCGGAATGACTAGGGTTCCGTCATTATTGACAATTGCACCTGAAATACCACCATCATCGGTTAGGGTAATGTTGATATCATTATCATCTACCAAAGCACCATTTAAGAAATCGTTCGCAGTCAAATCACCTGCTACACCGCCATCTTTTCCGTTGACAGGTGTACCGGTAAAGTCGTCAATAACGGCATCTAAATCTGCTACACCAACGGTTATAATTGCCGTTGTAGTACTACAATTTCCAACATTTAAGTTTTCACAAATTGTATAGGTAATGGTGTAAGTACCTTCTGGTGAATCCGGCGGAACTATTATACCTCCATTATTATTGATCGCTACACCGAACAACCCACCATTATCGTCCAGAATAATATCAATTTCATCATCAATTACAGGATCATTGTTCAATAGGTCGTTTGTAGTTACATCACCTGCTACACCCCCATTTTGCCCACTGACCTCGTTCGTGGAAAAGTCGTCCGTTACCGCAGCTATAGGTGCAGCATTGACTACAACCGTTAGATCTGCAGTATCACAATTTGTAGGATTCAACACTTCACAGATTTGGTACGTAATTACATAAGTTCCGGCAACCGTTCCTGATGGTATGTTAACAGTTCCATCCGGGTTTATGGTTACTCCGTTCAATCCTCCATTGGCAAGAATAGCTGACTCAACATCAGTAGCCGCAAATGGGGCGTTGTTCAGCGTATCATTATCAAAAACCGTAGTGTTTGACCCGCCGGTATATCCGTTCACTGGAGTTGTGGAGAAATCATTGCTAACCGCGTCCAATACTGGTGGAGTCACAACAATGGATACAACAGCATTGTCACAATTACCTGGATTTAATTTTTCACAAATCTGATAAATAACATCATAAGTTCCTGCGGCCGTACCAGCAGGGACATTAATATCCCCATTGGCATCAATACTAATTCCGGTAATTCTACCATCGTCTATAATGGCTATATTCACTTCACTTGCCAAGAACGGATTCCCGTCAAGTTCATCATTTGGTATGACGTTACCAGGACTACCACCATCAAAACCATTGATTGCGTTTCCTGAAAAATCATCATTTATGGCATTAAGGTCTCCCGCACTTACTTCAACCGTAGCAAATGCCGAATCACAATTTGAAGGGTTGGTCACTTCACAAATATTATATTCAATAGTATAAGTGCCCGCAGCTGTTCCTGACGGCACATTCACGGAACCATTGGCAGAAATGGTCAGTCCGGCAATACCTCCATCATTTAATAGGGTAGTATTAACATCGTTTGCATCTACCGATGTACCATTGAGGGTATCATTACCTAATACATTACCCGCTGATCCACCAAAATTTCCATTCACCGTTGCCAATGTAAAGTCATCGGTATTTGCATTGATTACCGGTGCCTGCATAACCACTGTTACCGTTGCCGTATCACAATTTGTTGAATTCATAGCCTCACAAATTTGGTAACCAATGGTATATGTACCGGCAACAATATTTTCCGGTATATCCAGAGTGCCATCGGTATTGATAACTACCCCGGTTATTCCCCCATCATTGATAATAGTAGGAATTACGCTAGATGAAACAAAAGCGGCATTGTTCAATTCATCGTTTGTATAAACAGTTGCCGTTGTACCGCCATCAAAACCATTGATAGGAGATGCTGAAAAATCATCATCAACGGCATCTATTGGTGCTGCAGATACCACTATGGTTATGGTAGCAGAATCACAATTGGTAGGATTTAAATTTTCACAGATCGTATAAACCACGGTATACGTGCCGGCTGGGGTATTTGGCGGTACTATAAAGTTACCGTCATTGTCTATACTGGCATTGGTCATACCGCCGTCATCGGTAATGAATACTTTACCATCGTCCAAAGGTTGTCCGTTCAACGTATCGTTCGCTGTTACATCACCAGCAATACCGCCCTCAAGACCATTAACAGGATTTCCTGAAAAATCATCATCTGTAGCACCTAATACTGCAGGTTCTACCAATACGGTAGCGGTAGCAGAATCACAATTTGATGGATTAAGTTTTTCACAGATTGAATAGGTTACCGTATAGGTATCCGCCGCCGTGATTGCGGGAACGTTCAACGTACCATCAGCATCAATACTTGCACCACTTAAGCCACCATTATCAGTTATTGTGATGACCACGTCGCCGTCTACAACTGACACTCCGTTCAACAAATCATTTAGGGTTACATCGCCCGCAGCGCCACCTTCCTGGCCATTTATGGCATTCCGGTAAAATCATCATTCACGGCATCTATTGGAGATGCATTCACGACTACAACTACATTTGCCGTAGCACAATTACCTGGGTTTAGATTTTCGCAAATGCGATATTCCAAGGTATATGTGCCCGCAGGGGAATTTGCAGGAATGTTTACCGTACCGTTAGCATTTATGGTAACCCCTGTTAAATTATCGTTGTTGGTTACCGTTATCGTTATATCACTATCCGATACATTTGTACCGTTCAAGGTATCGTTCAATGTAACATCACCGGCCGTTCCTCCATTTTTACCATTAACCGGATTAGTACTAAAATCATCGTTCACCGCAACAATAGGTGAGGCGCCAACCACTACGATTGCGGTGGCCGCATCACAGTTTGTTGGATTCAAATTCTCACAAATGCTATAATTAATGGAATAACTTCCGGCAGGTGTATTTATAGGAATATTGATGTTTCCGTTTGACGCAATATTAACTCCTGTTAATCCATCATTATCGGTAACGGTAATCGTAATATCCCCATCATTTACCAATACTCCGTTTAATGTATCGTTAGCGGTAACATCACCGGGCGTACCCCCAGTTTTTCCGTTAATTGAATTACCTGAAAAATCATCATTGACCGCATCAATAACCGAAGGCTCAACAACCACAATAGCAGTACCGGATTCACAATTGGTAGGATTTAAATTTTCACAGATACTATATATCACATCATAAGTTCCTGCGGGTGTATTGGCCGGAACGGTAATATTTCCGTTTGGACCAATGCTTGCACCGTTCAATCCATCATTATCAGTAACGGTAATCGTAATATCTCCATCATTGACAGGACTACCGTTCAATGTATCGTTTAAAGTTACATCACCTGCAATACCACCATCTTTACCATTAATTGGATTAACAGTGAAGTCATCATCATTTGCAATTATTGGAGCGGAAGCAACCACTATGGTTACCGTAGTTGATTCACAATTTGTAGGATTCAAATTCTCACAGATGCTATAGGTAATATTGTAAGTTCCAGCTGGTGTGTTAGACGGAACGTTCACAGTACCGTCCGCATTAATATTTACCCCGACCAAACCATCATTATCAATCAATGAAATATTTATTTCATTATCTATGACCGGGTCTCCGTTCAAGGTATCATTAAGAGTTACGTCCCCAGCGGAACCACCATCCTTACCGTTTACGGGATTAGCTGAAAAATCATCAGAAACAGCAACAATTGGTGCTGGGTCCACTACTATAGTAGCAGTAGCCGTACTACAATTACCAGGATTTAGTATCTCACATATGGTATATTCTATATTATAAGTCCCTGCTTTGATCTTAGCCGGTACCGTTACTACACCATCCGATTCTATGGTTACTCCAGACAATCCACCGTCATCGTTCAAAGAAATAGTAATTTCAGCATCTTGGACCTGTATACCGTTCAAGGTATCGTTGGTGGTTACATCACCTGCAATACCGCCTTCATAACCGTTAACGGAAGCAAGGTTTGCCGGTGTAGCATCATCATTTGCAACTATTGGTGCAGCTTCAACACTAATTGAGGCTGTTGCGGTACTACAGTTGGCGGTGTTTAATTTTTCGCAAATAGTATAGTCTATATTATATGTACCTGCAGCTGTTCCAGCCGGTACAGATATGTTTCCATTAGCATCAACAGAAGCGCCTATAGTATTACTAACTGTATCTAACGTTATATTAATGTCGTTGTCATCTACCGCAACTCCGTTCAAGGTATCGTTCGTCGTTACATCACCGGCAACTCCACCTTCATATCCATTTACGGGTACAAGCTCCGCTGGTGTAGTATCGACATTAGCTACAATAGGTGCAGCTTCTACAACTATCGTTGCTATGGCCGTGTCACAATTTGAAGTGTTCAGTTTTTCACAGATGCTGTATTCCACATTATAGGTTCCTGCAGGAGTGCTCGCAGGCACTGTCAACGTACCGTCCGTTGCTATCGTTACGCCTGTCAATCCATCATCATCCGTAACCAAAATATTGATGTCGTTGTCATCGACTATAACTCCGTTCAACGTATCGTTGGTGGTCACGTCTCCGGCAACTCCGCCTTCAAAGCCGTTCACGGTTGCAAGGTCAGCTGGAGTGGCATCGTTGTTAGCTACAATGAGTGGAGCATCTACCACCACATTTACGATTGCCGTATCACAATTTGCTGTGTTCAGATTCTCACAAATACTGTATTCAATTGCATATGTTCCAGCCGGAGTTCCAGCTGGTACCGTCAACGTACCATCTGTAGCAATTGTAACCCCTGTAAGACCATCTGTATTCGTTATTAGAATGGTGATATCGTTATCGTCCACTGAAATACCGTTTAAGGTATCATTGGAAGTAACATCTCCTGCATTACCACCAGCAAATCCGTTTACGGAGGTTAGGTCCGCTGGAGTAGTATCATTATTTGCGACTATTGGAGCTGCTTCTACAATTATTGTTGTTGTTGCCGTACTACAATTTGCAGTATTAAGTTTCTCACAGATTGTATACACCACACTATAATTACCGGCCGCTGTACCTGCAGGTACAGAAATAGTACCATCAGTTGCAATAGTAACTCCTGTCAAACCACCATTATTTGTTACGGTAATATTAATATCATTATCGTCAACAGCAACACTGTTCAAGGTATCGTTGGTGGTCACGTCTCCAGCGTCACCTCCCGTAAATCCGTTTACGGCAACAAGGTCCGCTGGGGTGGCATCGTCGTTGGCCACTATTGGAGCAGCTTCTACTATTATCGTTGCAATGGCCGTATCACAATTTGAAGTGTTCAGTTTTTCACAGATACTATATTCCACATTATAGGTTCCTGCAGGGGTGTCCGCAGGAACGATCAATGTTCCGTCCGTTGCTATGGTCACACCGGTCAACCCATCATTATCCGTAACCGAGATATTAATATCATTATCGTCAACTGCAACACCGTTCAAGGTATCATTAGTGGTTACATCACCTATGGTCCCACCATCTTTTCCATTTACAGGATTACCAGAAAAATCATCGGTAATAGCATTGATAGGAGCAGCTTCTACAACAACATTTGCTGTTGCCGTACTACAATTTGAAGAATTTAGTTTTTCACAGATCGTATACACTACATTATAAGAACCAGCTTGGGTTCCTACAGGTACTGTTAATGTGCCATCAACAGCAATAGTTACACCTGTTAGTCCTCCCGCATTGGTAACCGTAATATTGATATCGTTATCATCGACCGCTACACCGTTAAGTAGATCGTTCGTAGTCACATCGCCGGCATCGCCGCCCGTGAATCCGTTTACGGCGGTAAGGTCCGCTGGTGTGGCATCGTCGTTCGCTACTATCGCCGCAGCTTCTACCACTATCGTTGCGATGGCCGTATTACAATTGGATGTGTTCAGCTTTTCACAGATGCTGTATTCTACATTGTAGGTTCTGGCCGCTGTTCCTGCTGGTACAGTGATCGTACCGTCGGCAGCGATCGTTACGCCAGTCAGTCCGTCTATATCCGTGATCGTAATGTTGATATCGTTGTCATCGACCGCTACGCCGTTAAGTAGATCGTTCGTAGTCACATCGCCGGCATCGCCGCCCGTGAATCCGTTTACGGCGGTAAGGTCCGCTGGTGTGGCATCGTCGTTCGCTACTATCGCCGCAGCTTCTACCACTATCGTTGCGATGGCCGTATTACAATTGGATGTGTTCAGTTTTTCACAGATGCTGTATTCTACATTGTAGGTTCTGGCCGCTGTTCCTGCTGGTACGGTAATCGTACCGTCGGCAGCGATCGTTACGCCAGTCAGTCCGTCTATATCCGTGATCGTAATGTTGATATCGTTGTCATCGACCGCTACGCCGTTAAGTAGATCGTTCGTAGTCACATCGCCGGCATCGCCGCCCGTGAATCCGTTTACGGCGGTAAGGTCCGCTGGTGTGGCATCGTCGTTCGCTACTATCGCCGCAGCTTCTACCACTATCGTTGCGATGGCCGTATTACAATTGGATGTGTTCAGCTTTTCACAGATGCTGTATTCTACATTGTAGGTTCTGGCCGCTGTTCCTGCTGGTACGGTGATCGTACCGTCGGCAGCGATCGTTACGCCCGTCAGTCCGTCTATATCCGTGATCGTAATGTTGATATCGTTGTCATCGACCGATACGCCGTTAAGTAGATCGTTCGTAGTCACGTCGCCGGCATCGCCGCCCGTGAATCCGTTTACGGCGGTAAGGTCCGCTGGTGTGGCATCGTCGTTCGCTACTATCGCCGCAGGACTCTCATCTCTATAATCAACCTCTGGTGTTGTAGTATTCTGTGTATTAGGTAAAGCTGTTGGGTCATTTATACTTCCATTTGGATCAGAATAATCTGCAGAAGTATCAATATTATCATCTAAACCATCACTATCAGAATCACTATTTGCTAACGTTAATCCTGCTTCAGCAGTGTCATTACCACCTTCATTATCACTGTCTAAATCTAAATAATCTGGTACATCTGTGCCATCTGTATTTTCTGGAATCAGACCTCCTAAATAGGCGGAGTTTACTCCATTATTTACAATATAAGTTGCAGAATCATCTGTATTGGGAGTAACATAGCCTGCAGTAGTTTGGGCTTCAACATTATCAGGAATACCATCATTGTCTGCATCTAAATCTAAATAATCTGGAATGTTATCTGGTGTTGCTTCAGAATCTACTACAATGTAATTTACTGTAGAACTATCTTCTAGTCCTCCATCTTGAACGGCATTAGGAACACCGTCAGCACCAACAGCACCATCTACTTTTCCCGAAGTTTGTGTCTGCCCATGACCGGCTTCTATTGCGTCGTATATACCATCGTTATCTGAATCTAAATCTAAATAATCCGGTACACCGTCTGCATCTGTATCAAAACAATTTTTAACTCTACCTTCGTCAAAATTTAAGTTTTCATCCATAGAAACTACAAAAGAGTAGGTTCCTGCAGGTAGTGTTATTATTTTTTCAAAATACGTCCATGGTTTGTTTTGAGAATCCCCATCAGAATTAATTACCAATGTTCCTGAACCATCTATAAGGGTACCAGCTATTCCTACACCGCTCAGGATAGAAATACTGCCATTACCAGATAGATTATCTCGTGCTGAAAAGTAACCTGAAAACGTAATTTCTGCAGTCCCATCTATTACAAAGGATTGATAAAAATCGTTAGAACCCCCAGCTATGTCTAAATAACGTTGAGAAACACCAGAACCTGTTTCGGGGTTTGCATCTTCAAAAGGCCCACCGTTTCCATAGTCGAAACCACCAGCACCGTCTACTTGTACCACATTGGCTTGGTTTCCACCTCCCAAAACCCAAGGAGCAATATCAACACCTATATTGTTTCCGTTACTAAGCCCAGTCAAGTTTTCAAATCCACCTTGCAGCAATAAATTGGTACATTCTACTGTATCTAAAATACCATCATTATCATCATCCATATCATCCGCATCAGCAACACCATCACCATCTGTATCTTCCAAAACATAGATGAATACACTGGCCGTACTACAACTAGACGAATTTGCAACATCACAAATTTGATATACCAATTCATAAGTTCCTACTGGCACCGCTGAACTAACATTTACTTCACCAGTTGAAGTGTTAATAGTAACACCAGGATTTGTAGTACTAATTTGAGAAATAATTACATCGGATAAATTAGGTGTATTAATACCATACTCATCATTTGCTAAAACATTATTAACAGCAGCCCCTTCAACTCCTTTAATGGATGTACCATTATCATCATTAGCTGTAATTGATAATGAGGCCGAAATTATATTCATAAAAACTGCAGAATCCAACGACGCGTCTGCAGTGTCGGCAATTGCAACTTTAAATCTATAAACCGATCCAGGCACTAAACTTAATATTGTTCCCCGTAACTGATTAGTTAATCCATTATATTCCGTTGTTACAGTAAAGGGGCCTGGGTTAGTATTACATATAGCTCCATTCGTATTATGACCATTATTTATATATAGTGCAGACTGAGTAAGATCTTCTGCTGTTGCATCATCTTGACAACCTAGAAACCCAGCATTTATAGAATTTACCGCAACTGGATTACCACTTCCTGGAACATTGGCAATATTAACAGAACCTGTTATTCCTGGTCCAGTAACAAAAAGACCAAAAATATCATTAAACTGACTGCCTACATAATCAGGATATTCATCGGAGCCAAATTGAAAATTTACCAATAGATCCTGATACCCAGGTTCCAATACAACATCAAAAGAAAAAACTACAACATCATAATTAGCATTTGGATTAATATTAACAATATCTGAATCATTATATTGAGTAACACCAGGGGCATTAATCGTTGACTGAGTTTCAGAATTTGCTCGAAAAGCTTGGTCTACACTACCAGTAGAAAGAACCACTCCTTCATCAATTTCAAAATTACCTCCTGAAATTGCATTTGAAAAAATTCCTATTTGAGTAGCCCTATTCCCGGCTTCCAAAGTGGCGTTTGACAAAATAACTCCAGGACCATCTAACTGATTTAAGAGTGTTGTATTATTAGCTCCGGAGGTAAATATTGTCTGCCCAAAAGAATGATGACATACCAATAGTAACAATAAGAAAGCTAAACTTTTTAAAACTGATATAATGGATATTTTCATAATAGTACTACATAAAAATTTTAACAAAAATTATTAACCCTATTAACAACTAATCATTTAATGGTCAATGACAATTTTAATGATGCATTTCTAACTGAATTGAACCTTTTAATGTGTATAATCCCAACTATAAAGTTTTTCTTAATCCGAAAAAGCTTCTTCATTAAATTGTTAGCCCATTCTAATAAATGAGAGTAATATTTTGTTTTTAAGTACAGCTTACCTATAACCTTATATTCTGAAAATATTGGTATTATAGCTGTTACTTTTAAAATGAAGTTTAAATAATTTTCTTTCATAGATAGCCTACGAAAAAATAGGGAACTTTCGTAGTTGTATAAAAGTATGGTATGGTGTAGGCAGGAATCACTTTTTTGTTGTGTATTGTCGAAATTTGTATGTCATTCGTTCATTAAGTAAAGTAGACGTAGTCCTTTACTTACTTTTTAATTAAGATTAATATACTTTTTAGAAAATTATTTTCTTATTTTACCACTGTAATAAAATCATGCAAAATCATACCAATATATTTATTGCCTGATAACTATAACGTTTGCGTAATTATCGAAATCCAAATATTTATAATAACCCAACATACTTAAAACACAGAATAACTTTTTAAACCACTTAATAGTTCAGTATTTTATACGTATTATCGATGTATAGCACGTTTCCATTTTATAGTGATTTCTATAAAAACCAAGAGGATGAAAAATAAAATACTATTATATCACGTATTAGTAACTAATACATTTTATACCTATTTCATCACTCGAAAAGTGTAATAAAACACAGTAACAACAGAATAATTATAGTATTTTTCCTACTTTAGTAAATATACCAAACCATTTTTTTAAGATTTTTTAACTAAAAAAACACTAAATTTAGACTTGTCTAAATAATTGCCTTTTTTGTGGTGTAGTCCATTAATGAATTTTGACACCGATATATTTTTAAAGAGTCCTTAAATTCATAAAATTGTTACCCTAAAATTTCTATACCCATAATTATCCTCGCATCATAAGAATATATACGGAACAAGTTTTTATTATAATGGTCCTTTCGCTATATTGTAGCTAGCCAACCAATTACATTTCATGACCACCAAACAAAAACACTGTTGTACAGGTACACCTAATGTTATTTTCCGTCTTTTTTATAAAAGCCAAAATCTTATAAAGTGTACAATATTTACATGTCTGTTTTCATTCATGTTTATTACCGCTGTAAGTCAGGAAACGAAAACCTTGTCAGGTAATTATAACAATATCCCCTTAGCTAAGCTTTTAATGGATATTGAACGTAAGACCAATTATTCATTCTATTATTTAGACCCATGGATTGAGAATGATTCGGTCACTCTGGCATTTGACGATTCTGACCTAAAAAATATTCTTGATTTGGCCCTTAACAAAACCTCATTGAACTATTATATAATTGAAGATGAACAACATATCGTACTTTTGGAGAATGCGATAATTTATGACGAACTACCTGAAGGTTTTTTCGGAAACAAAACAAATACCGACCAAATTGGCACAAACGAACCAAAAGTTAAGGCTCCACCACCCCCTCCTTTCTATACCACTTCGCAAACCAAAAAAACCTATCCTGTTGCAAAAATTGGCAAGAGTGACTTAAACGACCTTCAAGAGCGTTATGTATTAACCGGTAAGGCTATAAATGCCAAGAGCGGAGAACTAATACAGGATTTGACCATACGCGTTAAGGGCACCAATCTAGCTACGGTTACAGATGCTACCGGAACCTATACCTTATTATTACCTGTGGGATATCATATATTAAATATTAGGGCCATGGGTATAGCATCTACGGAAAGGGAGATCATCATGTACAATAACGGTTCTTTAAATTTATTTCTTGAAGAAGGACTGCAACAATTGGACGAGGTTGTGGTAGAGGCCGATGCATTTAAAAATGTGGAAGAGGCCATTACAGGTAGCGAACAGATAGATTCCGAAACCTCCAAAAATATACCATTGGTACTTGGAGAACGTGATATTTTGCAAGTTGCGAAAGCTTTACCCGGAATTTCATCCGCAGGGGAAGGTGCCACTGGCCTAAACGTACGTGGCGGTAAAACGGACCAAAATCTTGTTCTGCTAGATGATGCCGTCATATATACCCCACAACATTTCTTTGGCATATTCCAAGCTTTAAACCCTTTTACGACGAAAGGTGTAGAAATTTACAAAGGAGCAATCCCGGTAGAATTCGGAGGAAGACTATCATCTGTATTTGATATACGCACTAAAAATGGAAATGTTGAAAAATTTTCAGGAGAAGGTTCCATTGGGCCCGTCACCGGAAATTTAGCATTGGAAATACCCTTAAAGAAAGACCGTTCATCTTTAATCATAGGAGGTAGGGGCGCCTATGCAGATTGGATTTTAAAATCCTTGGACGAGGAATCTTTAAAGAATAGTAATGCATCTTTTTTTGACGGTATTGTAAAATACCATGATAAATTGGACGATAACAATGAAATAAAGGCCACCGCATATTATAGTCGTGATGCCTTCAGTATAACCTCAGACTCTCTTTATAATTATAGTAACCGACTATTTTCCGCCAGATGGGATCACAGAATTAATGACAAGACCACAAATGCCCTAATAATAGCCAATAGTAACTATGGGTTTGGAATTGATTATGAAAGCTCCTCCAATACAGATTTTGATTTGGACTACAGTATAAATGAAACGGAAGTAAAGTATAAAATACGCAAGACAGCAAATGATAAACATACATTGGATTACGGTATCTCCGCCAAATATTATGGTGTAAACCCGGGCAGTTTGGAACCTAAGGACAATTCCTCTGCAATATCCCCAATTTATATTGATGAGGAACAAGCTATAGAGGGCGCCCTTTTTATTGGGGACGAACTTAAAGTTAACGATAAGTTGACCGTTAACATGGGAGTAAGACTTGCAGGCTTTGCCGCTCTAGGTTCTGCCACCCAACGTACATATGAAGAGAATTCGCCAAAAAACGAATCTACTGTTCAAGATACCCTTTCCTATGGAAGTGCAGAAGCCATTAAAACATATGGTGGACCAGAAGCTCGAATTTCTGCCCGATATCTATTGGCCCCGGATTTTTCGATAAAGGCTAGTATCAATAATTCATATCAGTTTTTGCACACCCTATCCAACAATACCACAGTTTCGCCAATTGATACCTGGAAGTTATCAGATTTAAATATTTCACCACAAACTGGTTATCAAGCTTCATTAGGTTTTTATAAGAATTTAAAGGACAATATGTTTGAAATTAGTTTGGAAGGCTATTATAAGCGAATGCAGAACGTACTTGATTTTAAAACCGGCGCCAATCTTTTTTTGAACGAAAATGTAGAGACCCAAGTGTTACAGGGTGATGGAAAAGCGTATGGTGTGGAACTTTTATTAAAAAAGAAATCCGGAAACTTAAACGGGTGGTTGGGCTATACGTATTCTAGATCGTTTTATAAATTTGATAGTGATTTTAGCGAAGAACGTATCAATAATGGCAACTACTTTCCATCAAATTTTGATAAGCCCCATGATGTAAGTTTAGTGACCAATTATAAATTTTCAAGAAGGTATAGTGTATCTGCCAATTTCGTGTACCAAACCGGTAGGCCCATTACTTACCCTATAGGTACATTTAGATATAACAATTCTGATTATGTAGCCTTTAGCGATAGAAATGCTTTTAGGATTCCTGATTTCTACCGATTGGACCTAGGGGTGAATATTGAGGGAAACCATAAAAAAAATAAGTTGGCACATAGTTTTGTAACCATTTCGGTTTATAACGTTTTAGGGAGAAACAATCCTTACTCCGTATTTTTTGTTACAGATGATGGTGAGGTCAAAGCATTACAAAGTTCAATTTTTGCAATCCCCATACCATCTATCACCTACAATTTTAAATTTTAAAGATAGCGTTAATAAGTCCCTCTGATATAAACAATATTCAATGAAAAGAATAGCGATCATCATAACCCTTTTTACACTATTGGTTTCCTGCATTGACGAGGTAGACCTAGGAATTGGTTCCAATGACACTACCAGAAAAATCCTAATAGTAGAGGCTACGTTGACCAACGAACTTAAAACACATCGTGTGGTCCTGAGCAGAATGGATACCCTAACGGACCTTGGCATAGATTCCATTTACAATCCATATGTTCCTATACGTGATATCAACAGGGATTTGGTCCCTTATGAACGTAATGCCACGGTATCCATAGTAGACGGATCTGGAACCATCTATGGCTTTAATGAAACTAGCCCGGGAATATATGAAAGCAGTACTGAATTTGCTGCCGATCCTTCTAATACCTATGCTTTGAACATAGCAACGACAGATGGATCAACATATTCATCCAAAGCCATGAAAATTGAAGGAATTTCCACTATTGCAGATGTTTATGCCGCTAAAACCACCAATGCCTCGGGCATTGAAGGAATTGGCATTTTCCTGAACAATTCCAGGGTTGAGGGCAATGTAAAAAACTTACGCTACACCTATGAAGAAACCTATAAGATTATTGCTCCAAACTGGACCCAGAAAGATTTTAAATTAACGAATTACGACCCTTGTGCCTTACCTGTACCAACTTATGACCTAGAAATCGTGGATCGGGTAAACGAACAACAAACCTGTTACGGCTATGCATCGTCCAACACCATTATACAGACTCAAAATACCAATACGAACAGTAGTGGTATAAATAATTTCATGGTTCACTTTGTAGCCAAGGACAATTACATATTAACCCATAGATATAGCATAGAGGTAACGCAGTCCGTCGCAGGTTCAGAATCCTACGGTTTTTACGAACAACTAAATAATTTTAGTCAGTCCGGCAACATTTTTTCACAGGTGCAACCGGGATTTTTAGAAGGAAATCTCTCCTTGGATGATGGCAGCCAGGGAACGGTTATTGGATTTTTTGATGTTGTTTCTGTTTCCAAAAAGAGATTGTTCCTTAATTATACGGATTTATATGAGGGACAACCTTTACCTCCTTATCCTTTTAACTGCGCAGTAAAAACTGCGCCGGAATCTCACGAATCGTATTGTTATAGTGGTCCTTCTGGGCCCAATCCCTGCCCACAGTCCATTATAGAACAGGTAAACCTTGATTTAATCAGTTATGTAGGCCCTAATTCTGATACGGAGCAATGTTTTGGACCTCATCTATTTGTACCAAAGATATGCGGAGATTGCACACTATTAGGGAGTAATATAGTACCCGATTTTTGGGAAGAATAAATTAATGATATGAAAACAAAAACTATAGCCATCTTATTTCTGTTGAGTGTTTTTTATGCTCAAGCCCAATATGTAATAAAGGATGGTGCCGATCTTTTAAAACTTAAAAAAGTACCCCAAGAAAAAGCCTATATTGATCACAATGGACCTATTCTTCTATCTGGTGAATATTTGTATTATAGTGTACACTTTTTCAATGCACAGACCAATAAACTTACAGATGTGAGTAAAATTGGTTACGTGGCATTGGTCAACGAATCCAAGCAATTCATTTTTGAACACAAGATTAAACTGGCAAAAGGCCATGGTGCAGGAGATTTTTTCATAACCACTGAAATTCCATCTGGTAAATACAAATTATTAGGGTATACACAGTGGATGAAAAACGCTGGTCTTTCCCAAGTCTTTAAAGATGATATTATTATTATAAACCCTTATTTAGCGGACCAAACTGCCCTACTCCCCATGTCCAATACGGATTTAGAAAATTATGTGGATGAAAAGGAAACAAAAAGGAGCATAGATTCTGCCACAATAGCCCTTTCTACCAATAAATCTACCTACCAAACAAGGGAAAAAGTAGGGTTGACCATTAAAAATTATAAAGGTCCATTAGGCTATGGAACCTATAGCATAAAAGTCAAGAAAATTGATGAACTTAACAGTATGACCGCTTTAGAGGCTACCACGTATGCCACAAATTACTTTAATGCCAATAAACAGATTACACAAGCGGTAGGTGATAGTATTTTTTTACCGGAACAGCGTGGTGAACTTTTCTTTGGAAAAGTTGTGGATAAGGAGACTAAGGTACCTGTACCCAATATACCCGTAGTCATTTCAATACCTGGTAAAGAGTTTTTACTGAAGTTTTCACAAACGGACGATAAGGGTAATTTTTATTCCTATTTCATTAAGGACCACAAGCATGCCATGGCTATAGTTCAAATAGAAAATCAAGATAAAAGCTATACGATTGAAAAATCCAGTACAAGAAAATTGGACCTTACAGGTTTATCATTTTCAGATTTTGTACTCACCGATAAAATGGCACAATCAATAAAGGACCGTAGCATTGCAAACCAAATAGAAAACCAGTTTTTTACCGCAAAACCAGACTCTATTCTGGCCAGCGATCCCATTGACCCATTTGACGGAGGAATACCAGAGGTAGTTTTTTTAGAAGAGTATACCCGTTTCCCTACTCTTGAGGAAACCCTAAAAGAAGTGGTCGAATACTCCGGTTATAGAAAGAACGACCAGGGTAAGGATTATATAAAGGTTTCCCAAGATTTTAAGGACTATAATGAGCAATACAACGATTTTCCCGCTATTGTTTTGGTGGATGGCGTATTTATTCCCCAACATAGTGATATACAAACTATGGATGCCCGTACCATTGAAAAAATTAGTTTGATAAGAGATCAGTTTCGTTTGGGCCAAAAAGACTATCAAGGAATTGTATCTATTGAAACCTTTAAGGGAGATTACGTTGAAGGTTATAGCGCCCCCAATAGTACCGTAGTTCCTTTTGAAAGGCCAGTGTCCAAAAAAAATTATTTTGTACAAAAATATCTAACGGAAGACACCTCTTATGAACGTATACCAGACTATAGAAACTTGTTGTTTTGGCAACCGCAATTAAGGATTAACGAAAGTACGTATGATTTTGAATTCTACACTTCTGACCTTGATGGGGTTTTTGAAATAACATTAAATGGTTTTACATCATACGGTAAGCCGCTAACCGTATCCAAAAAAATTACGGTAGTGGCACAACAACTAGATTAGTCCGTAATGACCAGTCCCCTTATTAGAGCACAGCCATAAAACAAAAAAGCCTTATCAAATTTGATAAGGCTTTCGCTTTTTGCTCCCCCTCTTGGGCTCGAACCAAGGACCCTCTGATTAACAGTCAGATGCTCTAACCAACTGAGCTAAGGAGGAAAATAACCCGTTTTAGTTTCCTAAAGCGGGTGCAAATATAGTAGTTTTTTGAAATTCGCCAAATAAATAATAATTGTTTTTTTATTTAAATAACCATTTATAAACATCGTTACCATTTGCGAACAATAAAAGCGCCACCAAAATAAAGAAACCGGTTATTTGGGCATACTCCAAAAACTTATCACTAGGCTTTCTACCTGTAACCATTTCATAAAGCAGGAACATCACATGACCACCATCCAGGGCAGGAATAGGAAGTATGTTCATAAACGCCAAGATAATGGATATAAAAGCCGTTGTACCCCAAAAGGCGGGCCAGTTCCATGTATCTGGAAACATACCTCCAATCGCCGCAAAACCACCTACTTCTTTATATGCACCAGTATCAGGATTGAAAATCTTTTTCATCCCCTTAATATAATCGGTCAAGGTTTTTATCCCTTTGTTCCATCCCGCAGGTATAGACTCCAAAAAAGAATAATTTAAGGTCTCCACTTTAAAATATCCCTTTTCACCATATTCTTGATAAGTATCAAATCCTAGACTAACGCCCAATTTGCCTTCATCCGAAACTTTTGCCCGTAAAGGAACCCTGGTTCCGTTTCTATTGACTACAACATCCAAGGTTTTACCTTTATTCGCTTCTAAGTATGGAGATACCTGGTCAAGATACTCAACCGGGTTGCCCTCAATTTCAACAAGTGCATCTCCCTTTTCAAAACCTGTTGTAACATTAGGAGATTTTTTAGGGATACTATTAATGATAAAGGGACTTCTTTGGCTTATAAAACGTGCATTCTCCTTATTATCAGAAATTGTTTCAATAAAATCTACCGGAATTTCCTTTTCAATGATAGCACCATCACGTTCAATAGTAATCGTTTCACCATAAACCAATTCAGGAACAATACTGTTCAGGGCTTTAATTTTATTGCCGTCTACGGCAAGAATCTTATCCCCGGTCTGTACGCCCAAAGCATCTCCTAGCACAGGCTCTGTCACCCAAATACCATCTTTAAGACTATCGTTGGCAATATACTCCTCACCATAGGTAAAGACTAAACCAATAAAGATAAATACCGCCAAGATGAAATTTACGGTAACACCCCCCAACATGATGATTAAACGTTGCCAAGCCGGTTTGCTTCTAAACTCCCATTCTTTCGGCTCCTCTGCCATGGCTTCCTTATCCATACTTTCATCTATCATCCCTGATATTTTTACATATCCGCCTAAAGGCAACCAACCTATACCGTATTCGGTCTCCCCTATTTTCTTTTTGAAAAGCGCAAATTTTACATCAAAGAACAAATAGAATTTCTCTACTCTGGTCTTAAAATATTTTGCTGGGATAAAATGGCCTAACTCATGTAGGACTATAAGCAATGAAAGGCTTAAAAAAAATTGTATTGTCTTAATTATAATGGGACTCATTCTTTCTTCGTGAAAATTAAAATCGGACAAAAGTACATTTTTACGGCCGCTTAAAAAAAGAAACCGTTCACACTCAGCATTTTTTATGAATATTTTGGCAGCCATTAGTCCTAGTTTTCTTGAAATCCTGCATAGGCTAACGTACCTTTACACAAAAAAGATAATGCGTTCTTTTTTCGGTAAATTCAAGCTTTTTGGTGCGGTACTCATTGGAGTCTCTGGAGTGATTATTTACCTATTTTATAATGCTTTGACACCTAAAGAGCTTTTACCGGTGTATACCCCTGCCATGGTCAATGCAGAATTAGTACCACAAGAAATACAACATGTACGTAAATACCATACAATTTCCAATTTTTCCTTGACCAACCAAAATGGCCAGACTATTACACAGGAAAATTATGAGGATAAAATCTATATAGCCGACTTCTTCTTTACCACCTGCCCCACAATTTGCCCTATTATGACCAAGAACATGGCTTTGATACAGCAACGATTAGGAAACGATAATGAGGTATTATTGTTATCACATACCGTTACGCCAGAAATAGATAGTGTAGCACAGCTTAAAAAATATGCAATAGAAAAAGGGGTTGACGATAGTAGATGGAATTTGGTTACCGGAGACAAAAAGCAAATCTATGAACTTGCCCGTAAATCCTATTTGGCGGTAAAGACCGATGGGGACGGAGGCCCTTTTGATATGATCCATACCGAGAATTTCATTTTGGTGGATAAGGAAAAAAGAATTAGGGGCTTTTATGATGGTACAAATACGGACGACATTGATCAACTTATGACAGACCTTGAAATATTAAAGGCTTCTTACAAGGACTAAAACAGGGCGGTACTTTATACCTTATGGGGTTATTTATAGGTTATAATAATTTATTAATTGGATTATTTCCGTTACTTTTGCCTTACTTATAATGAATCTAAATAAAGATTGGAAACTACCGTAGCACATTTAAGGAGAGGTCAGAAGGGAATCATTAAGGAATTTACCGAAGATTTGCTGCCCATAAAGTTATTGGAAATGGGTTGCCTGCCCGGAAATATGGTAGAATTGGTACAGGTGGCTCCTTTAAAAGATCCTATTTACATCAATGTTAACGGGTCTCATATTGCCATTAGAAGGGAAATGGCGCTTCATATAGCTTTGGAAATCATAGAAGACAATGTGGTTATATGAGCAAACAAATCAATGTAGCCCTAATAGGGAATCCCAACACAGGTAAAACATCCGTTTTTAACCAATTGACCGGGCTAAACCAGAAAGTTGGTAATTATCCTGGTATAACGGTAGAAAAAAAAGAAGGTATTTGTAAGCTTCCCAGAGGGGTAAAAGCCCATATTTTGGACCTGCCCGGCACCTATAGCTTAAATACAACGTCATTGGATGAAAGCGTAGCCGTAGAATTGTTGTTGAATAAAAACGACAAGGACCATCCAGATGTAGCCGTAGTTGTCACAGATGTAGAAAACCTTAAAAGGAACCTACTCCTCTTTACACAAATAAAGGATTTAAAGATACCTGCCATTTTGGTCATCAATATGGCCGATCGTATGTCCAGAAAAGGTATTACCATTGATATTGAGCTTTTGGAAAAAAAGCTCAACTCCAAAATTGCTTTGGTCAGCACAAGAAAGGGTACGGGTATTGAAACCTTAAAAGTGTTGATTGCAGATTACAAGAACCTTTCAAAGGCACAAAATGTAGATGCATCGGTTATAGACCCAGAATATTTTGAGCGTTTAAGGGCAGCATTTCCCAAAGAAGATGTTTATAAATTATGGTTGGTCATTACCCAAGATGTCAACTTTATGCCTATTGAAAAAACATTGATCAAGGACACTTCTTCGTTTGCTACAAAATCTAAATCTGAACTAAAGCGACTTCAACAAAAAGAGACCATATTAAGATATCAGTTCATAAATGGTATTCTAAAGGAAACGTATAAGGTAGACGTCAATGCGGCAAAAGGTTTTAGGGCAACTTTGGACAAGATATTGACCCATAAAGTTTTTGGGTACCTGATTTTCTTTTTGATATTATTGACCATTTTTCAGGCCATCTATGGTTGGAGCGAATATCCCATGGATTTAATTGATGGCTTTTTTGCCTCTGCAACGGAATGGGTCAAGGAAACCCTACCACCCGGGGTGTTCACCAATTTAATAGCCGAGGGCATATTGGCAGGTATTGGTGGTATTGTCATCTTTATTCCACAGATCGCGTTCCTATTCTTGTTTATTGCTTTACTTGAAGAAACGGGCTACATGAGCAGGGTCGTCTTTTTAATGGACAGAATAATGAGACCTTTTGGGTTAAGTGGTAAAAGCGTAGTCCCTTTAATATCCGGTACGGCATGTGCCATACCTGCAATTATGGCCACTAGGACCATTGAAAATTGGAAAGAACGGTTGATCACTATTTTAGTGACCCCGTTTACCACTTGCTCTGCAAGATTACCCGTGTATTTAATTATAATTGCCCTGGTCATACCGGAAGGCAGCTTGTTTGGCTTAAGCTACAAGGCCTTGACCTTAATGTTATTGTATTTGTTGGGATTTGGAGCTTCTATTTTAGCGGCCCTAGTGTTGAACAAGGTCATGAACATTAAAAGCAAGTCGTTTTTTGTGGTTGAAATGCCAAACTATAAATTACCGTTATTAAAAAATGTTGGTTATACCGTTTTGGAAAAAACAAAAAGTTTTGTTTTTGGGGCGGGTAAAATCATTTTGGCAATTTCCATTATTTTATGGTTTCTTGGTTCTAACGGATTTTCAGATGAATTTAAAAATGCGGAAAGCATTGTGACCACTCGTGTAAAGGAAGAGGGTTTTACTACATTTAGCGAAGACTACATCAAAAACAAACAGCAAACTCTTAGTACCAACACTGCCGATAACGAGATTCGTGCACAACTTGAACTTGAGGAACTGAAAGAGCGCGCCCTTAACCAAGAAATTGCCAGTTATAAACTGGAGCACTCCTATATGGGATATATGGGCAAGGCAATTGAACCTATCGTTAGACCTTTGGGCTATGATTGGAAAATAGGTATTGCGGTACTAACTTCCTTTGCGGCAAGAGAGGTCTTTGTGGGTACCTTGGCAACGATCTATAGTGTTGGCAATGATGAAGAGGAAACCATAAAATATAGAATGGCCGCAGAGGTGGACCCAAGAACGGGCAAACCCTTGTTCAATTTGGCTTCGGGTATTTCCTTATTATTGTTCTACGCATTTGCCATGCAGTGTATGAGTACATTGGCAGTGGTGAAAAGAGAGACCAATTCATGGAAATGGCCTGCAGGACAATTGGTAATTATGAGTCTATTTGCTTATATTGTTGCATTCATCGCCTATCAATTATTAAAATAAAATGGATACGCTACAGCACATTTTGGTATATATAACATTGTCGATTTCAATTGTCTATCTCGTCAACAAATTTCTGATTCCTAAATCTTTATGGAATCCCAAAAAAAAGAATAACAAAACGTGTGGCCAAAATGATTGTGGCTGTCATTAAATGCGCTTGATTTTTCCACAACTTTATTAAAAAGTTAAATAAGGCCTAAATATCTCCCAACAGTATGTAAAATAGTAACGTTTGTTGTCTTGGTTCGTTTAGATTGCGAGAGCATAACCCATAACCATGAGCAAAAAACTATTATTTATTCTTCCCGTGTATTTTTTGTTGTGCAATAGCGATATAGTTAAAGCACAAAGTTTAAGCGCCAATGTACTTGACAGCATAACCAAAGCCCCTATACCTTATGTAACGGTACTATTGAACAATAAAGGCGTAATCACCAATGAAGACGGTAATTTTAATTTTATGTTAGATGAAACCGTTCAAGAAACAGACTCTCTTTTTATCTCCTGTATTGGTTATAAATCCGTAGCCAAACCTTTGTCGCACTTTTTCACCAATACCATTTTACTAAGTCCCAAAGCCATAGAACTGAGAGAGGTTATAGTATCTAACAAAAACTACACTGCAGATGAAATTATGGAGTTGGTCAATGACAACCTAAATAGCAACTATAATTTTGATTATACCAAAAAACGCCTTTTTTACAGGAATTCATCGTACAATCGTATGGTAAAGACAGATTTTAAGGTCAAAGAATCCACTATAAAAGCACTAAACCAAAATTTTATAGATAGTATAATTTATACGGTACCCAAATCCAACAGTTATTATACCGAAATCCTTGGTGATCTTTATGGCAGTTTTGAGGAAGATGAACAGAAACTTGAACTTATAAAAGCATCTGAACTTTATGATAAGAGCAAGGAAATGGATATGGAAAAACTTGAGGAGAAGTTTAACGGCATAATTAAAAAAAATGTGAGGACCGATTCCTATTTTAAGATTAAATCTGGCCTTTTTGGCACAAAGCTAGATGCGGACGAACTTTTTGAGGCAGATATAGATTCTACGGATATTGCGGCCGTAAATCAAGAAATTGAACGCAAACAAGAAAATAACAAGAAGCGTAAAATAAATTTTGCCAACTATAGGAAAGGAATCTTGGGCAAATTACTACAGAACTTGCCCATACACGAGGATACCGACTTATATTTTATCATCAAGCCCAGAAAATATACGTACACTCTAAAAGAATTTACCTATTTGGGCAATGATGCTGTTTATGTTCTGGAGTTTCAACCGGATGGTTCCGCAGACTATAGGGGAACATTATATATCAATGCCG
This sequence comes from Maribacter confluentis, assembly GCF_030505015.1. NCBI lineage: Bacteria > Pseudomonadati > Bacteroidota > Flavobacteriia > Flavobacteriales > Flavobacteriaceae > Maribacter > Maribacter confluentis. The sequence continues at coordinate 2,473,424 of NZ_JAUKUC010000001.1, read as the reverse complement.
ATGACTTTGCTTTGTTACGTGCCGATTTTGAGAACATAAAACCCGTTCATTCATTTAAGCTTTTAGGGGTTTCTACCAATACCTACCTTACCAAGGGAAAGGTAATTTTCCATAAACAAACATTGGGAAGATACGCACTGCAATATTTTGAGACACAGACCGGCACACGTATTGGAGTTAAACGACCTCTTAAGATAATAGAAAAGAATAAAGTCGTTAAGGGAAGAAACAAACAAAATGAACTATCGGGAAAAATGGACCTTGTTTTTACCGATATTGAAAAAAATGAACTAGTGGTATTCGATACGAAACAAATAAACGAAACCCAGTTTAATGCATTTGAGGAAAACCATAATGTACTACCTACCTATATGCCAAAATACGACCCCAATTTTTGGAAAGGCCATACCATTATGGAACCTAATATGGCCATTAAGGAATTTACTTCTTCTGAATTGGAATGATTAAATAAAATTTTTAATGAAGTAGTAACACAAAAAACTCCAACCTAGAACCAGAAATAATCCCCCAATAGGTGTTATAGGACCTAATAGCCTGATTTTTTTTCCTACGGATGCGCTTATACAGAGGCCATATATACTGAATGAAAATAGGAAAGTGCCTATTATGAAAGAATAGACCATATTTTTTTCCAGGCTGGTATCCAAATTAAGATTAAAACTTAACATCAATAATACCAAAGCATGATACATTTGATATTTCACTCCGGTTTCAAAGCTGTTTAATTGTTCTTCGGTAAACTTTTTCTTTAATAAATGTGCGCCAAAGGCACCGAATATGATAGCTAAAACTCCAAAAATGGCGCCAGCCAATTGTGCTATTAAGACCATAATTTTTTTATAAAGATACCTTCAATTTTCTTGGAATTACATATCCGGTCCTTTGGTCAAAAAATAATCTGGTAAAAGGCGTATATTTATTCTTATGGACAAAAGAACAATATTTTATCTACTAGTAGGGATGATGACCCTATATTCCTGTGGTTCTTCTCAGAAAACCTTTACCAAGAAAGGCAATGTAGCAGAAGAATTAGATGAAAAGAACCGTACTAATTTCACCTTGTTGGAACGTATTTCCAAAATGCCGGGTATCGTTAGCAGAAATGGGGTGCCAGTTCTATCAAAAACCTCAAATTCCTTTAGCAACCAAGGCAGGCAAGAACCTCTATATATCTTGGATGGTTATGAAATAGGTACCTCCTTTGCATCTGTAAACGAGGCGGTAGATAGTTTTAACGTAAAAAAAATAAGAATCCTTACAAGTGCAGAGGCAGGTATGTACGGATCTAGAGCTTCTAATGGAGTTATAATTATTACTACCTATAAGTAAGGAAACAATAATGCATTATACTACTCTAAGGTAACGGTCAAGTCAAGATTGGAATCCAGTATAAAGGCACATTCCTTAAATTTAGGCGGTCCAAACATTTTTAGTCTTCCTTTGGTAAACGCCACTTGTTCTTTTGGTATACCCAGCATATTGGTATCCAGTTTTTTGTTAGAATTAGCATCATGAAAAATTGCTACGGCATATTCTCCGTCGGGCAGGTCGTTGATTTCAATTGTGGTCTTACCCTCTTCTGCTTTTTCCATACCGGATTTATACACCTTATCAAATTTTAAGAACGAGCTTTCATTGGTATATACTGCATAACATATGGTACCTTTCTTGGTAGGAACACCTTCTACGTTTAATTGAAGTTTATGTTGGGCGTAAACTAAAGGAGATAATGCTAAAAATATTAAAATCAAGATATATTTTCTAAGGTTCATAAGATACATTGAATAGTATAGATAGATTTCAATTTTAATGCTAAAATATAATCCTCATTTGTGCCTTACTCCACATTTGGAATTTTTGCACTTAAGTTATTCATTAATTGTATGGTTTCAACTGAATCCTTTAAGTTAAGGTATATATAAACAGAATCCTTATATACCAGTTTAATCTTCTGGTGACCAATATTATCTACAAAAACATGCACTCTTTTATTGGTCAGGGAATCCTTAAACTCCCTAAAAATACCTTTTTCCTTTTCCAATGCAGAAAAACCGTTTATGCGTTCCATTGGGGGTATTCTATCCACTAATAGTACACTATCCAATTCTTGGTAGGGAACATGAACACGGTAAAATCCTGACCGCAACTTTAACCCGTCATCATCGGTACCTATCCAATTCTTAAAATGCATGGCCAAAACCATTGCACAAATTATCAAGGTCAATACTAGAATGATGTTCCAAAACCAATTATTCCGTAACAATCTCATAAATAAATACTATAGATATCTTTAAGTCACTTAGGTTATGGTTGAAACGTAAAAAACGGCCATAAATTACCAAAGCGGTAAGACAATCCTTTACCCATAAATCAATGATCTACAAAACGGCCTTTAACCCAACCCGACATCCAAGGTCATCATAATGATAAACCCTGCTATGAAACCCATTGTTGCTATGTCAGTATATTTATCTTGTTGGGTTTCCGGAATTACCTCTTCCACAACAACAAAGATCATTGCCCCCGCAGCAAATGAAAGGGCATAAGGCAATATGGGCTGAAAGGTCATTACTGCCCAAGCTCCAAGTACAGCGGCAATAGGCTCCACTATTGCCGATGCCTGACCATATAAAAAGCTTTTTGTACGGCTAAGCCCCTGTCGTCTTAATGGCATGGCTACCGCAAATCCCTCCGGAAAATTCTGTAACCCTATCCCCAATGCCAAAGCCACGGCCCCGCCAATGCTAGCACCGTCAAAACCAGCCGCCACACCACCAAAAAGGACGCCTACGGCCAATCCTTCGGGAATATTGTGCAAGGTTATGGCCAAGGTCAACAAAGTAGTCCTGTGCCATGGGGTCTTAACCCCTTCCGCTTCACTCTCCTTAAAATTAATGTGTAAATGGGGTAGCACTTTGTCCAAACCAAAAATAAAGGCAGAACCCAATAAAAAACCTACAGCGGCGGGTATGACCTTAACAAAACCTTCTCCAGGACTCATCTCAATACCTGGAGCCAAAAGACTCCAAAAACTGGCCGCTACCATTACACCACCCGTAAATCCCAACATACCATCTAACAAGGCACGGTTCATTCCTTTAAACAAAAAAACCAAAGCCGCCCCTGTGGCCGTAAGTCCCCACGTAAATAAGGTAGCATAAAATGCTGCCAAAACGGGGTCAATAGATTCAAAGTAGTTAATTATCTGTTGCATATGTTGTTGGTTTTTACTCCGTATCGGAAATTTCTAAATATAAATTAGACGCTATTTGTTCAGATATTCTAATGGTTCCACTTCTGGTTGATATGGATACTGAACCATCAAACTCCTCACGGTCCAAAATTTTGAAGGTATCGCCCAAGGCAATTTTATTTTTGTCCAAAAATTTTAAGAAGGATGCTGAAGAATCATTGACTCCTACGCATACACCTTCGCATAGTACGGGCAATTCACTAATGAGTTTTTTAATTGATTTTTTAAAGGTGCCGTCCTTGGTAGGAATGGGATCGCCATGGGGGTCTACTTTTGGAAAACCTAAATAGCTGTCCAATTTATCAATCAGTGCATCACTTTTTATATGTTCCAATTGCTCTGCAACCTCATGGACCTCATCCCACGAAAAATTAAGCTTATCAACCAAAAACACCTCCCATAACCTATGCTTTCTAATAATGGACAATGCCACCAACCTTCCCTTCTCGGATAGTGATACGCCTTGGTACTTTTTATAATTGACCAATGACTTTTCCGATAGTTTCTTAACCATATCGGTCACAGATGAAGGCTTGGTCTTCATTTGTTCCGCTATAGCATTGGTAGCCACTGATTTATTATCGATCTGGCTTAAATGATAAATAGCTTTGATATAATCTTCTTCTGATAAGGTCATCTCAAATTATTAGAATGTAAAAATACATTTTTATATGTAAAAACAATTTTTTAGGTTTGCCTAAATTTATTTTTAGATGATTAAAATAGTGTTTGGTTTACTCTTAGGACTTACCCTTAACATGGGGTATGCACAAAATGCTACCATAAAAGGCCAAATAGTAGCAGAGGGCAACACTATGGCTTTTGCCAATATATATTTTAAGAATACCCAAATAGGCACCACGTCCGATGAAAATGGAAGGTATATAATCAATGAAATACCTCCTGGTGAATATGTCCTCATTGCCTCTAACATTGGTTTTTTTCCCTTTAAAAAAAAATTGTCCCTTTCAAAAAACGAAGAACTGGTGATAAATATAGTGCTGGAACCCAATGTGGAGTCATTAGAGGAAATGGTGGTTACCGGAACCTTAAAACCGGTCAACAGATTGGAAAGTCCGGTGCCCGTTGAAGTATATAAACCAACATTCTTCAAGAAAAACCCCACTGCCAATATATTTGAGGCATTACAGAACGTAAATGGTGTTAGACCGCAAATTAATTGTAATGTATGTAATACAGGGGATATCCATATAAACGGCCTTGAAGGTCCATATACACTGGTCCTGATAGATGGAATGCCTATTGTCAGCGGGTTGGGAACGGTATATGGCTTATCCGGTATACCCAACTCCTTAATCGAGCAAGTTGAAATTATTAAAGGGCCAGCATCTACATTATATGGCAGTGAGGCAGTAGGTGGTCTAATTAATATAATTACCAAAAACAATTTATCCGCTTCACAATTGGTTGCGGATAGTTTTATAACGGATTGGGGAGAATTTAACCTTGATATAGGAACTAAATTTAAACTAGGTGAAAATACCAATGTGCTTTTAGGGATCAACTATTTTAAATATGACAACCCAATTGACAATAACAGAGATAATTTTACGGACCTAACCCTACAGGACCGGATTTCCATTTTTCAAAAATGGAATTTTAAAAAAGACAATGCACGGGTTCTATCCATTGCAGGTAGGTATTTCTATGAAAACCGTTGGGGCGGAGAACTACAATGGACACCTCAATTTAGGGGAGGTGACGAAATTTATGGGGAAAGTATTTATACAAAAAGATGGGAGATTTTGGGCAAATACCAGCTTCCTGTAGAAGAGCAATTAATGCTATCATTTTCATACAATGACCATAGCCAAAATTCAGTTTATGGAAATGTACCCTACCTAGCGGACCAACGAATTGGTTTTACACAGGTTACATGGGACAAGACCTTAAACACCCATAATCTTCTTGCAGGAACTGCACTGAGATACAACTATTATGATGATAATACTACCGCTACGATGGATCTTAACGGCAACCTGCCCAACGAAGTCCTTATTCCAAGTATTTTTATTCAGGACGAAATTGCCTTTAATAAAAAACATGCGTTGCTTGGCGGTCTTAGATATGATTTTGATAAAAGACATGGTAGCATTTTTACCCCAAGAGGGGCTTACCGTTACAAATTTACCGACAATGACATCTTACGTATAAATGCAGGGACCGGCTTTAGGGTCGTTAATTTATTTACCGAAGAACATGCCGCTTTAACCGGTGCGCGCGATGTAATCATTGCAGAGGAACTTAAACCGGAACGTTCCTTTAATATCAACCTCAACTATCTTAAAAAAATATATAGCGACAATGGTACTTTCGCCGCATTGGATGCGTCTATCTTTTACACAAATTTTAAAAATGCCATTATACCCGATTATGACACCGATCCAAATAAAATTATATATGATAATTTAAGAGGCAAATCCGTTTCCAAGGGCCTGAGTACCAGTTTGGATATTTCTTTCCACAATGGTCCAAAAATAATGTTGGGAGCAACCTTCCAGGATGTTAGCACAACAGAGAACGGGGCTACTACAAGGCAAATTTTAACGGAAAGTTATGCAGCAAACTGGGGAGTTAGTTACACTGTTAATTCTTGGGATATTACCATAGATTATACGGGAAATCTTTATGGGCCAATGCGCTTACCTACTTTGGGTGCAAATGATCCTAGAAAGGAATATTCTCCCACTTGGAGCATTCAAAACATTCAATTTTCGCATAAAGGCCTTACAAATATTGAGATATACGGTGGCGTAAAAAATATTTTAAACTGGACACCGAATAAGGGCAATCCGTTCATAATAGCGCGCGCAAACGATCCTTTTGATAAAGAAGTAACCTTTGACAACAATGGTAACGCAGTACCAACACAGAACAATCCCTATGGCCTAACTTTTGACCCGTCATATGTTTATGCGCCAAACCAAGGTATAAGAACATTTTTTGGCTTTCGTTACACGATCAATTAGACTATAAAAGACGTTTGGTATTTTGTATTTTTGAGGCAATAAGGACAACTATCATCCGCTACCTACCACTGAATTCATGGATAAATACGATTATATTATTATAGGTGCCGGAGCCTCTGGACTTTTATTGGCCAACGCCATGGCCAATGACTCTTTTTTTAATTCCAAACGAATTTTACTTTTAGATAAAAATGCCAAAAAAACCAATGATCGCACATGGTGCTTTTGGGAAAAAGGTTCCGGTCAATTTGATACAATCGTAAAGAAAGAATGGAACACGGTCCATTTTGAAAGCAAAAAATTATCCCAGCGTACTTTAATAGCTCCCTACACCTATAAAATGATACAGGGAATTGATTTTTACACCCATTACTTAAACAAAATCAACAAAAGTCCTGCTGTTACATTTATTCAGGAAGAGGTTATAGACCTTGTAGAAAATTCAGAAATAGTAACTGTAAAAACAAGAAATAACAGCTACACCGGTTCTTATATCTTCAATAGTCTTTTTAACTATAGCATGACCAAAGACCAAAAGCGGTATCCTGTTTTACAACAACATTTTACAGGTTGGGTAATACAAACCCAAAAACCGGTTTTTGACCCCAAGGAAATTACTTATATGGATTTCTCAGTTCCTCAAAAAGGGAATACTAGATTTATGTATGTTTTACCCTATTCTACACATACGGCACTAATTGAATATACACTGTTCTCAGAACATTTATTGGACAAACAGGAATACGAAGAAGAACTGAAAATTTATATAAAAAGTAGGTTTTTATGCGATTCCTTTGAAATTGTGGAAAAAGAATATGGTAGTATTCCCATGACCAGTTATGATTTTAGGGAAAACCATACCAATAGAATGCGCTATATAGGAACCGCTGGCGGATGGGCAAAACCTAGTACGGGATATACCTTAATGAGTACGGCCAAAAAAATACCATTATTAATAGAGTTTATTAAAAATGGAAAACCTTTGTCAAAACTTAATTTAAAGAATAAGTTTTGGTTTTACGATCTTTTATTTCTTGATGTGCTCTATGCTAACAATGCAAATGGCCATAAAGTTTTTGAATCATTGTTCAGCAAATTAAAACCACAGAAAGTTTTTAAATTTTTAGATGAAGAAACCAACTTAAAAGAAGACATCACTTTTATAAACGCGTGTCCCAAACTACCTTTTATAAAGGCATTTATTAACCGGCTATTTTAAACAGTTCTGTTCATTAGGTTTTCACCGAATGTTCTGAGTAATTGCTTTTTTTGTTCTTCAATATCTATCTTTTCAAGGACCTTAAACGCTTTTTCCGTATAATCTGCTATAGCGTTTTGTGTTGCTTCATCCGCTTTGGTCTTTTTAAATATTGACCGCACCGCATTTACCTTTGCTTCCGTTTCAACCGGTTGAATGGAATATAAATGCTCCAACTCCTTAGAAGTGGCCTCTGACCCTGAATTCATGGCCTTAAGATAGAGATACGTTTTTTTGTTCTCTATAATGTCACCGCCCACTTGCTTGCCAAAGGTTTTAGGATCACCAAAAACATCTAGATAATCATCCTGTAATTGAAAAGCAATACCCAAGTTCAAACCAAAGTCATACATATGCTCTTGGTCAATTGCGGAAGCACCTGCAACTATTGCACCCATTTTAAGGGCCGCTGCGACCAGAACCGCAGTTTTATATTCGATCATTTTAAGGTATTCGGGTAACATAACATCATCGCGAGTTTCAAAATCAACATCATACTGTTGCCCTTCACAAACTTCTAAAGCGGTTTTGCTAAATAGTTTGGCCAATTCCCTAAACACAAGAGGCTCATAAATTTCAAAAAGTTGGTAGGCAATGATCAACATTGCATCTCCGGAAAGAATACCGGTATTAATATCCCACTTTTCATGTACTGTAACTTTCCCCCTCCTTACCGGGGCATCATCCATAATATCATCATGAACCAAGGAAAAATTATGAAATACCTCAATAGCAAGAGCGGCATTTAATGCCTTATTATACTGGGAATTGAATATTTCCGCGGTCATTAAAACAAGTACCGGCCTAAGTCTTTTACCGCCAAGGCCTAAAATATAGCTGATCGGTTCGTATAAATTCCTAGGTTCTTTGGTTAGTTTTTTAGAGTTTAGATATGCCACAAACTCCTCTCGGTATTCACTAATGGAATGCATGCGCTCAATTTTCTTCAAAAATAGAACAAAATGCCTAGTAATAAACCATTTCTATTGAATCACACCATAATTAAGACCTCATCCCGCTAAGGTAAAACCTGATATAAAAATCATTTCTGGCACAAGAACGTATTACAAGGAATTTCTCTTAATTAATGTAGATGGCATTATACATTGGGTTAGGTTATCATTTTTAATATGTCTGGCCGCTTTTTTGGCCATTTCCTTAAAATCGGTAGAGATGGTGGTAATGCCTCCAAATACAATCTCTTTGGCTACATTATCATTCTGTGAAAGTATACCGATATCCTCGCCAATTTTATACTTTTTTCTAACACAGTCCCTTAGAACATGCCATAATATAGTATCTCCTAAAATAAAATACAGATTCCCTTTTGTGGCGGTACCAAAAGAATAATTGTTCTTGACACTACCTTTGATTCCGTAATTTTCCAAAAATCTTTCAAACGCGTTGCGAATAGATATTGGACTATAATCGCTCTCTTCATTAAAATACAAAATGACCTTATTATACTTTTTTATCTCAGGAAGCAATTGAACCAAAGAACTGTAAATAACTTGTTCAAATTCCTGTGAGATATATGAAAAAGGTGTACCCAAATCCAGATATCTATCTACCAACAATAATTTTTTTGGCTCTATAGTTTGCAATAGCGGAACTACTTTTGGGTCTTGTATTGGGGCAATAACATACATTCCGTATTTACCTTTAATATTGCTAAGAATGGTTTCAAAAATGGTTAGGTTATTATGATGAAAAAAGACATCAATTTGAAAACGCTTACCCATTTCCTTCCTAAAGGTCTTATAGAATTCCTCCTGATAACTTTGAAAAGCAAACAATAACAAAGCCATACGCTTGGTAATGTTTGTTTCTTGACTGATTACAAAATATCCTTTTAACTGCCTGGACTCGATCAACCCTCTATCTTTCAGCTCTTCATAGGCTTTAAAGATGGTTTTCCTTGCATATCCTATTTCATCGACCATATTGTTAATGGATGGTAACTGGTCACCAATGGCCAATTTTCCTTCCTCAATAGCTTCTATGACACCTTGTACTAATTGCTCGTGCTTAGAGAGGTTTTTGTTCTGTTTTAATTTTAAAATTTTTCCAACAATGGCCATAAAAGAGAATACAATTATAACAGTCCAATATACAATTTAATACATTATTTCAAAATTGACTTTTAGCAATTCATATATAATCAGTACTGTTACAACATGAAATTCTGATGATAGAAAACAAAGGTAAAAACAAAAAAAACAACTACATTTCTATAAAATCTCCATAATTCATTTCCAGCAAACAAATAGACCTTAGCGCCAAAAAACTAGAGAAAAAAAAAGGATTTTATAGTTCTCCAAAATATATGATATTAACAATAAAAACCTATTATATTAGCATATTGAAAATTTATATAATATTAATTTAAATAATTAACATTTTATTATATATTTGTTTACAGTAGCATAGTGTATCATAGTCTTTGTATAAATCAGTGTAACCTTCAAATTGACGGCCGGTACCTTTACTATTTAAATTAACTAACAACTTATTAGAACCTAATTTTATGAATTATCAATTTAAATTCCCTAAGCTTTTCATGATTAGAAATCGTGGAATCTTAACGATGGTTTTATTTTTTGGCGGTATGCTCCTAACGAGTGTATATGCCCAAGGAATAACGGTATCTGGTACGGTTACGTCTGCCTCTGACAATATGCCGCTACCCGGTGTATCTGTTATAGATGCCAATAATCCAACTAAAGGCGTGCAAGCAGATTTTGATGGAAATTTCACAATTACATTAGACGACAATAATACAAGTCTACGGTTTAGCTACATTGGTTTTAAGCCTGTAGTGGTACCCGTAAACAATCAAACTACCATAAACGTAACACTTGAGGAAGATGTTGCAAACTTGGAAGAAGTTGTTGTTGTTGGGTATGGTACCCAAAAGAAGGCTACGGTGACCGGTGCGGTAACGGCAGTTCAAGGACCTGTTTTAGAAAGTTCTCCTGCAATTAGTGTATCTAACTCCTTAGCTGGAAGGTTACCTGGTGTAGTCATTGTTCAAACCAGTGGTGAACCAGGGAATGATGAATCTAATATTAGTATTCGTGGTACCAATACCCTTGGCAACAATCAGCCGCTAATCGTAATAGATGGTATTCCTGACAGGGATGGCGGTATTGCAAGAATCAATGCCGATGATATTGCGAACATTTCTGTTCTGAAAGATGCATCCGCGGCCATATATGGTGCAAGAGCGGCAAACGGGGCGATTATCGTTACCACAAAAACAGGTAGTGTTGGTAAGATGAAAATCAATTACAAAGCAGATTTTGGACTTACAAGGCCTACCAGGGTTCCTGAAATGGCCAGTGCCGTGGAATACCAGACCATTATGAATGAATTGGCCATTTACAACAGTAATATTCCTGCCAGTCAGTGGGGTGCCGCAAGTAGCGCTTTTCAATCTACCGGAAGCTACACAATACCGGGAGGTTCAGAAACCGTAAACGCAGCGTTTAGTCCAGAAACCATAAACAATCACAGGACAAATGCAGATCCTTGGTTATATCCGGATACGGATTGGTTTGGGGCTACTTTTCAAGATTGGGCAGAACAGCAAAGACATAATCTATCCATTAGTGGTGGTAGTGAAGATTTAAAATACTATGCCTCTTTGGGCTATTCCGATCAAGGTGCTATCTATAAGAATTCTGCCAACAGATATCAACAGTACAATTTCAGGTTGAATACGGACGCCAAGATCAACGATTACATCTCTACCAAATTAGGTATGGGGTACAGAAAGGAATATAGAACTTTCCCTACAGAAGGGGCCGGAGCTATATTTAGAATGTTGATGAGAGGAAGACCTAATGAACCGGCAGTATGGCCAAATGGACTACCAGGTCCTGATATTGAAAACGGACAACAACCAGTGGTTGTAACCACTAATGAAACGGGTTACGACAAACAACCTACGGATTATTTACAGTTTACAGGTTCCGTAGACATTACCAACCCTTGGGTAGATGGTTTAAAGCTAACCTTAATGGCGGGTGTAGACCAAAGTCAGTTACGTAGAAAACTTTGGCAAACGCCTTGGACTTTATATTCATTGGACCGTGCCAATTATATGGCTACCGGCAATCCTGTTTTGAGCGGGGCCATTAGATCTAACTTCACGGATCCTAGATTGTTGCAATCATCCAACAATGTACTGAATACCAACCTAACCGGTTTATTGGCCTATGACAAAACATTTGGCGAAGACCATACTATAGGCTTATTGGCGGGTGTAACCCGTGAAAATTTTCAAGGGGAATTTTTCTCTGCTTTTAGAAGAAACTTTTTGTCAACAGCCGTAGACCAATTAGGAGTTGGTGGTGAGATTGCCCAAGAAACGGATGGTTACGCATATAACAGGACCAGATTGGGTTATTATGGCCGTGCTCAATACAATTATAAAGAAAAATATTTGGCAGAGTTTATCTGGAGATATGACGGTTCTTATATTTTCCCGGGAGATGATCGTTTTGGATTCTTCCCTGGTCTATTGGTAGGTTGGAATATTAATAATGAAGATTGGTTTAATGTAGATTCTATCAGCTACCTAAAACTTAGAGGATCTTACGGTGAAATGGGTAACGATCAAGTTTCCTTTGACAGTAATGGCGATGGTGAAATTACAGATGACGAATTACAGGAATATGCATATAAGTCAATTTATGAATTTGGGCAGTATCCAATAAATGGGCAAGTACAGACCATTCTTAACGAGCCTTTGTTGGCCAACCCAAGTTTTACATGGGAAAGGGCCAAAAATTTCAACGTTGGTTTGGACGGTATTGTATTAGATGGGAAACTTAGTTTTACATTGGAATATTTCCTGAACAAAAGAGACCAGATATTAATTCAAAAAACAGGTTCCACTCCGGGGTCTTCAGGTATCTCTGATCTATTGCCTCCTGTAAATGCAGGTAAGGTAAATAACGAAGGTTTTGAATTTGCTTTGAATTATTATGGTGGTAGTGTAGAAGGATTTAAATGGGATGTTGGTGTAAATGGTGGTTATGCACAAAACTCGGTAGAATTTTTAGATGAGATTCCTGGCGCACCAAGTTATCAATTACAGGAAGGTAAGCCAATAGGATCATATTTGGTGTACGAATATGACGGAGTCTTTAGGGACGAGGCAGCCATTAGCGCCAATACGTTAGATTATAGCGCGGTAAAACCGGTACTAGAGCCCGGGGACATGAAATTTAAGGATATAAACGGAGATGGTGCCATCAATGACTTAGACCAAGTGAGGTTGTCCAATAGTATTAATCCTAACTTTAACTTTGGTGTAACCTTCAATGCTTCTTACAAAAACTTTGATTTATCCGTATTGTTACAAGGTGCCACCGGCGCAAAATTATTTATACAGACAGAATCAGGGGATATCGGAAATTTCCTAAAATATAGCTTTGATAACAGATGGAGTCCAGATAATCCAAGTAGTGTAGACCCAAGGTTGGCAAGCCGTGGTGACACATATTACACAGGAGGTGATTATGGTAACAATACATATAACCTATTCAGCAAAGATTATATTAGACTTAAGAACGTGCAATTGGCCTATAACTTTCCTAGTTCAATGATAGAACAGTTTGGACTTTCTAATTTTAGAGTGTATATGAGTGGTCTTAACTTGGCCACATGGGCAGCACAAGACATTTATGATCCAGAATCAACGAGTAATAGTGGGCAGTTTTATCCGCAGCAGTCAATTATTAACACAGGTTTTAGTTTAACATTTTAAAAAAAAAATTATGAAGAAAAGGAAATTACTACTCTTAGGTTTATTGACCATTGCGTTGATACCTATATCGTGTAACGAAGACTTTTTGGAAACACAACCTTTAGATTCAATTTCAGCAGATGCCACTTGGGCAGATGGTGCACTTGCTCAAGCTTTTGTTTTTAATGTCTACGCATCCCTTGGCTATGGAGGGTTTGAAGAAGAAGGTTTGGCCTCATTGACAGATGAAGCCATGTTTACGCATTCCGGTAGAGGAATTAATGTAATTACAGAAGGGGCATTATCACCTTCCGGTACCGGTAATGTTAATATTATTCCACAGTGGGACGAATTATATTCAGCCATAAGGAAAGCTAATATTGCTATTCAAGAATTGCCAAATGCCACATTTGACGATCAGGTATTAAAGGACCGTTTACTTGGCGAAGCACATTTTTTAAGAGCTTATTACTACCATCAATTAATGAGATACTACGGTGGTGCTCCCTTAATTGATAGGCCATATGGTCTAGATGAGGATTACTCCATCGCCAGAAGTACATATGCTGAAAATGTCGATTTTGTAGTCGCAGATTTGGATAATGCCATTTCATTATTGGATGGTAAGGAAACTACCCCTGGAAGGGCATCTCAATTAAGTGCAATGGGTCTAAAATCCAGGGTATTGCTATATGCGGCAAGTGACCTAAGAGATGCAACGACTGCTGCACAAAAATCGGCTACAATAGGAAGCTATGCAAATCAAGACTTGATTGCCTATACTTCTGGAGATAGGGAATCAAGATGGATTTTAGCTAAAAATGCGGCAAAGGCAGTTTTGGACAGTGAGGCCAGCGGATATAAATTGGACTTAACTGAACCTGCTTCTGCGGAAGAAGCAACAGAAACCTACATCTCTATTGCTATGGGAGGTGGAAGTGCTGTTGGTGATGCTGCTGCTAGATCTGAACTTTTATTTGAAAGAACGCATTCACCGTTATTTACCCAAGAAAGTAACTGGCCTTTGGGAGGTATTCACCAAGGGATCAACAACGGTCCAAACGGGTACCACAACTGGGCAGGTAATACACCTATTCAACAATTGGTGGATGATTATCAAATGATGGACGGTTCTGAGTTTGACTGGAGCAATCCTGATCATGCCGCCTCACCCTATGAAAACAGGGACCCTAGGTTGGAAGCTACCATTCTATATGATGGCGCCCCATGGAAACCAAGACCTGATGATGTAGCTTCCATTGACCCTTATGATGAAATACAGACCGGTACCTATGACGACGGTAGTGGAGGAATTATTCCTGGTGTGGATATGCGCGATTCTCCAATTGAAAATTGGAACGGAAGTAGAACTGGATATTATGTAAGAAAGTTTATAGATCCAGACCCGTCCTTGGTAGATAATCAGTCCAGTGCACAAGTAGTTCCTTGGCCATTTATTAGATATACCGAAATTGTATTGAACTATGTTGAAGCCTCTATTGCAACCGGTGATGAAGGCGAGGCAAGAAATTGGCTCAACAAAATAAGGTTTAGGGCAGGTATGCCGGCAATTACAGCATCTGGGGACGCTTTATTGGAGGCATATATAAACGAAAGAAGAATAGAATTGGCCTATGAAGAGCATAGATATCATGATGCCAGAAGGTGGATGATAGCCGATCAGACTTTAGGCAGGGGAATCAAGGTTATGAAAGTTTCCGCCAAATTAAAGCCGGGTGCTACGCCAAGAAGCCCTTACCAATACGATCCAGAGGTGTATGACTATACCTATAATGTAGTTGACAACACCGATAATGAAACCAGAATTTGGGATGATAAGATGTATTTCATGCCTTTAAGTAGAGATGAAATTAATCGTAATGAATTATTGATCCAGAACCCTGGCTATTAAGTTAATTTAATTTTGAGTTATTCGAAAAATCTATCCCTTTGTGGGATAGATTTTTTACATTTAAGCAAATGACAAAAAAACAATTTACACTTCTTTCTATTTGTATTATTCTATTGATAGGTTGTAATGAAAGGCCGGAAAAGAACCCTGTTGATGTTGCGGATACCCCTATAAAAAAATCTCACCTTTTTACATTATTGACCCCTGAACAAACGAATATAACATTTGAAAACACCTTGAACGAAGGCTTAAACGCCAATGTACTGGTTTATGAATACTTGTATAATGGTGGCGGAGTGGCGGCAGGAGATTTTAATGGGGATGGTTTAGAGGACCTGTATTTCTCTTCCAACATGGGTAGCAATAAACTATACCTTAACCAAGGTAATCTAAATTTTAAGGATGTAACATCAATAGCCAAAATTAACGGAAGGCCCGGGCCATGGAAAACAGGGGTTTCTTCAGTTGATGTAAACGGTGATGGAAAATTGGATATATACCTTTGTTATTCAGGTGCATTGCCAGATGCAAAAAGACAAAATCAACTTTTTATCAATCAGGGCAATGATGAGAACAATGTTCCTATATTTAAGGACGAAGCTGCTCAATATGGATTGGCAAGTGCTGCATTTAGCAATCAGGGATATTTTTTTGACTATGACAAGGATGGGGATTTAGATATGTTGTTATTAAACCATAATCCAAAATCCTTACCCGTTCTGAATGAGGTAAGTACAAAACAGTTCCTTAAAAAAGATGATCCGCTACAAGGCACCCGACTTTTTGAGCAGAGAAATGGAACCTTTATAGATGTAACCGTTGAAGCCGGTATCAGTGGTTCCGCATTATCATATGGACTAGGTATTGGAATCGGTGACATCAATAATGACGGATGGCAGGACTTCTATATATCAAACGATTATACCGTTCCAGATTACTTGTATATCAACAATAAAAACGGCACGTTTACAGATCAATTAGGAAAACAAATGGGACATACCAGCCATTTCTCGATGGGTAATAATGTCACTGATATTAATAATGACGGTTGGCAAGATGTTTTCACCTTGGACATGTTGCCAGAGGATAACAAAAGACAGAAATTGTTATTGTCCCCGGACAACTATGAAAAATTCGACCTGAATATTAGAAGTGGCTTTCATCATCAGTACATGCGCAACATGCTTCAAGTAAACAATGGCAACAGTACCTTTAGCGAAGTGGGTCAATTATCCGGTATTTCAAATACGGATTGGAGTTGGGCCCCGCTTTTTGCCGACTTCAATAATGATGGTTTCAAAGATCTATATATCACCAATGGGTATTACAGGGACTATACCAATTTGGACTTCATAAATTACATGGAGGATTTTGTACAGACCAAAGGACGTTTACAACGCCAGGATGTTTTGGAACTTATCAAAGAAATGCCTTCTTCCAATTTAACCAATTACTATTACACAAATGTAAACGGTACAGAATTCACCGATCATACCCAAGAACTTGGAATAGATCATCCTGCCAATAGCAATGGCGCCGTTTATAGTGATTTGGACAATGATGGGGATTTGGATTTAGTAGTTAACAATATCAATAAGCCCGCTTTTATTTATAGGAACGATAGCGATGTTACAACCAATAGATATTTAAAGATTAAATTAAAAGGATCCAACAAAAATACCATTGGTATTGGTGCTAAAGTAAGTGTATATGCCAAAAACCAATTACAGGTTTTAGAGCAAATGCCAACGCAAGGCTACCTATCTACAGTTTCGTCTATCCTACATTTTGGCATGGGAGATATTCAAGTAATAGACTCAGTTCAAATAGAGTGGAATTCCGGCATAAAAGAAATACTTACTGCTGTACATACAAACCAAACGGTAGTTATTGAAGAAGTCAATGCCTCTAAAAAAGTCTCAAAAACAGAGAAGCTTAAACCATTGTTCACCAAAGTGCAATCTCCCGTAAACTATGAACATGCATCAACGGGCTTTAATGATTTTAAAAGGCAATCCTTGTTATTGAAGCAATTTTCGCATAAAAGTCCGGTAATCGTTAAAGCCGATATCGATAATAATGGATTGGAAGATATACTAATAGGCGGTGGTATAGGACAAGGCACCTCACTTTATTTACAGACCAAAGCAAACAAATTTTCGCAACGCCCTATAAATGATTTTTTAGAGGAAGCCGACTATTTTGATACCGATATTGCCGTGTTTGACGCTAATGCAGATGGAAATTTGGATGTATATATTGCAAGTGGTGGATATCATGACCTAAAACCAAATGATGTTCGTTTACAGGATAGACTGTACATAGGGGACGGAAAGGGTAATTTTTCCAGGATGAAATCTGCATTACCGACCATGCTGACCAATACGGGCAGTATATCTTTTTCAGATATCAATAAGGATTCCTATACAGACCTGTTCATTGGTGGTGACTATATTCCTGGGAGGTATCCAGAATGTTCTAGAAGTTATGTGCTGATAAACAACGGCAAGGGTGAGTTCATTGACCAAACACAACAGGTACAGCCCTCATTACAGATGCCCGGAGCAATAACCGATGCTAAATGGGCAGATATTGATGGTGATTCTATAGATGACCTTGTTACTGTGGGAAATTGGGCACCAGTACGGATATATGTGAACAAAAATGGGAAGTTGATAGAGGAGACCGGTACTTATTTTAAAAATGAATTAAATGGCCTTTGGACGACATTGGAACTTGCGGATATTAACAAGGATGGCAATATTGATATACTTGCCGGAAACATAGGCGTAAATACCCAATTTAAGGTAAGTTCCGCCACCCCAGCTACACTTTACTATACGGATTTTGATCAAAACGGCTCTATAGACCCCATTTTGAATTTTTATGTTGGTAATACCAGTTATCCCTATATAACAAGGGATGAGCTCTTAGGTCAGCTGGCAGGTTTTAGACAACGCTTTACAAATTATGAGACCTATGCCAATGCAAAACTTACTGATATTTTTAGTGCATCGGAATTAGAAAAAGCTCAAAAATTAACTATTGACCATCAAGAAACGACCTTGTTTTTAAATTTGGGCAAGAAAAACTTAAAACAGGTCATCTTACCACAACAGGCACAATACGCTCCAACATCACAACTAATTGCCAAGGATTTTAATAAGGATGGTCATTTAGATATATTGGTTTTAGGTAATGATGATTTTTATAAATTAAGAATTGGAAAGTTCGATGCCAATTATGGAACCCTACTGTATGGTGATGGCAATGGTAAATTTAAATACGTACCCCAATCAGAATCTGGTCTTAAAATATTGGGCAGTGAACCTAAAGCAATTCTTCTCAATGGCCACTTAATGATTACTACGTATGGTAAGGAATTACAGACCTATACATTTTCAGAATAAAATTTCAATCTTATGGTGACATTTTATATCAAAAAAATAAAATATAGTGTAACATTTCTCTGCATAATTATGCTTTTTAGTGCGTGCAAAAAAAGCGAAGAACGCCCAATGACAGAAAAAGAAATTGCGTTGGAATGGGCAAATATGACATTATTTATTACAAGGTATACCCCCTCTAACTCCCCCACTTTTGCTTCACGTGCATTTGGATATGTTGGTCTTACCATGTATGAATCCATAGTACCGGGCTTTGGACAATATAATAGCCTAAGCGGACAATTAAGCGGTTTTGATTCCATTCCCCAAATAGATACTGAAAAAGAATATCATTGGCCATTATCGTTAAATGCGGGACAGTCAGAAATTTTAAAAAAAATATATGTTCAAACTTCTGAAGAGAACATTCAAAAAATAGATTCGCTGGAAAAAGTGGTTTATGACCAATATAAAAACCAAATAGACCCAGAAACGAGGCAACGATCTGAAGCATATGGCAAGGCAGTGGCCCAATCAATTTTTGAATGGTCCAAAAACGACGGTGGCCATAGGGGGTATCTAGCTAACTTTGATAAAACTTTGATACATCCTGATCGTCCCGGGGCCTGGAAACCACCGTTGTTCGCACAATCCTTCAGCCACCATCCTTTACATCCGCATTGGGGCAAGAACAGAACCTTTGCAGTATCTAACAAAATGGTAGAGGACCCAACAATAATACCCTATGATACTACGGTGGGTTCTCCATATTACAAACAATTTGAGGGCGTATATCTCAAAGATCTACAGTTGACCAAAAAAGAAAAAGAAGCCGCAATTTGGTGGGGAGACGATCCAGATGTAAGTTTCACCCCGCCGGGCCATTCCTATTATTTTGCCGTTTTGGCTGTAGAAGGTCATAATAGTACAATGATAGAAAGTGCAAAAGTATTTGCCCAAATGGGTATGGCAGTGGCAGATGCATTTATTAACTGTTGGAAATGGAAATATCAGTTTTTTACCGAAAGGCCAAATACCTTTATACCAAAATATATTGACGAAGAATGGGAGTCTTTCTGGCCAGATCCACCCTTTCCTTCATTCCCTTCTGGCCATGCTATTCAAGCGGCAGCGGCGGCAACGGTACTTGAATCTAATTTTGGTCCCAAATTCACCTTTACGGACAGGGCACATGAAGGACGTGAAAGGGATGAATTAAAGGATACCGATTTTGTAAGCAGAACTTTTGACTCATTTTGGGATGCCGCGCTAGAAACGGCAGACTCTAGATTTTACGGGGGTATACACACAAAACAAGATAATGATGTAGGCTTGGAAAAAGGTGTCGTTATAGCCAAAAACATCACGGCACTAGAATGGAAAAAATAAAATGAAAAATATATCACTCTTTCAAAACTCGGCTATATTCCTGTTGTTTCTCCTTGTTAAAATGGACGCTTTGGCCCAACAAGAATTTACGGATGTTACGGTATCTGCAGGTATAGACCACCAATATGAAGTATATGAAGGTACATTTGGTGGCGGAGCAACCGTTTTTGATTTTGATAATGATGGCTTCGAAGATTTATATATAACCGGGGGTATGGTATCGGATAGATTATATCATAATAAAGGCGACGGTACATTTACAGATGTATTTACAGGTTCCGGTCTAGAACTCACCAACCAATTTGTTACACAAGGAGTAGTTAGTGCAGATGTTGATCGTGATGGGTTTAGAGATATCTTCATTACTACCATTACTACTACAGACGGCAAAAACATTATTCCGAGGGCAAAAAATCTATTATTTCTGAATAATGGTAACGGAACGTTCAGGGATGTTACCACAGATTTTGGCCTAGAGGATTTCAACTCCTTTAGCACAGGCCCAAGTTTTGGGGACATAGATGCAGATGGGTACCCAGATTTGTTCGTAGGCAACTATTTTCAAGAATTTACCGGAAAACTGGGCATTATAAAAGACGCTACTATAGTTAGCGCCAACCAAACCGCCAAAAGCTATTTATTAAAGAATGTCAAAGGCAAGGAATACAAAAATGTATATGAAAAATATGGTCTAGGGCATAAAGGATTTGGTTTTGGTGGGGTTTTCACGGATTTTGATAATGACCAAGACCAGGATTTGTTGGTCAACCAAGATTTTGGATATAAAGCGGTACCAAATTTTTTGTACAAAAACGAGTATCCGGATAATCTGTTTGAAGATGCCAGTAAGGAAACCGGTATGGACCTAAAAATTAATGCAATGGGTTCCGCTGTTGGGGATTTCAACAATGATGGTTGGATGGACTATTACATTACCAATATTAAATTCAATTGGTTAATGGAAAACCAAGGCCGCGACCGGCCGTTTATAGATCGGGCAAAAGAATTGGGCACGTACAACCTTGCAATAAGTTGGGGAGCTAATTTTGCGGATTTTGACCATGATGGGGATGTAGACCTTTTTGTATCCAATGGCGATTTAAATCCAAACTGTACCCCAATGGGAAATTTCTATTTTGAAAACAAGGACAGCTCCTTTACGGAAAATGGCAGGGAATACGGTATAAACGATTATGGCATAGGTAGAGGTTCCATAATTTTTGATATGGATAATGATGGCGATATGGATTTATTGGTGGTAAATCAAAAACCAATTTTAAACTATCCTATTCCGTCAAAAACAAAATTATTTAGGAATGATATTAAAAAAGGCAATTGGTTAAAAGTAGCCTTAAAAGGGATTGCATCTGAAACGAATGGCATAGGGTCTCGTGTAACCGTTATTACTAATGGCAAGAAACAAATTAGGGAGATTGATGGTGGCGGATCTAGCCATTTATCACAAAATTCGGTCATTGCCCATTTTGGAATAGGCTTACAAACACAAATTGATAGTGTAATTGTTAACTGGACCGGTGGAAACTCCCAAGTGGTAACACAAATAGCGGCCAACCAATTATTGGAAATAATAGAAACCCCTGCTCCAAAGGAAAAAAGAATTTCCAAATGGTATATAAGTGCCGCTTTGGCAATAGTCCTTTTGATATTTTTTATACTTTACAAAAGGAGGTTTACTACTAAATGAAAACCCCTAAAACTTTAAGCATTTAAAAATAATCCCCTAAAAATGCAATAGCCTCCAAAAAATTCGTCTTTATATATGAAGACCACTTGTAAAACCATTGGATGGCATCCAACCAAGAAAATAATAACGACCTGAACAGTTTCTTTGAAGAAGAATATGGCTCCCTTAAACGCTATATTCAGTCTAAAATTAAACAAACCTCAGAGAGTGATGCAGAGGACATCATTCAGGAAGTAGCGTTGCGTATTTTTTCAAGACCCTTAGATGCACTACCCATAAACAATATTGGTGGTTTTGTATACGGTGCCATTAGATACAAAATTACTGACATACTCCGTAGCAAAAAAAGACGTGTTGACCACCAAGAAGAGATAGAACAACTTTGGACAGATTTTACGGTCAAATTTTATGATGGATCATCATCTACGTACCCTGAACAAATTAGGCAAAAGCTCAAGATTGCAATTGCCAATCTAAAACCAATGTACCGTGATATAATTATTGCTGTTGATTTTGAAGGCTATACCTATAGGGAGATTTCAAGGGAAACAGGCATTTCATCTGGTACTTTAATGTCGCGAAGGCACCGGGCTTTATCAATTTTATTAAAAGACATGGAAATTCAAGAACTTAAAAAACTCACTTATGAAAACTAAAACAAATAAAAACATGGAAAAGACCGTAAAATTTTATGTTTATAAGACCTTTAAAATTTTCTTTTACATTTTATTGGGTATAGGCATTACCTTTTTGGTAGGTTATATTTTTATGCGCCTATGGAATTGGCTCATGCCTTATTTATTTGGCTTACCTGAAGTAGATTATTGGATGGCTTTGGGCATACTGTTGTTATCCAAAATAATTTTTGGATTTGGTGGCGGCAATGGATCTGGTAATTCCAAAAAGAAAAAAAAGAAAGAAGTATTCAAGAAAGATTCCTGTTCCAATATGAAATGGGATTTTTCCCAATGGAAACATTATGATGACTTTTGGGAAGAAGAAGGAGAACAATCCTATAAAAATTATATTGAGAAAAAACGTGCAGAAGCGGCGCATAACCCTACAAAACCTTAAGGACATAAATTTTATCTACTTATTCAAAATTGTAATTAGATGAAAATCAATATTAAATAAATGTAAAACTTTGGAAACTTTTATTGTTTTTAAAGTTTCCTATTGTACATTTGCAGCCCTTATGAAAGATAAAATTAGAGATACTGCAACACAACTTTTCTTAGAACGTGGTTTTAAGAGCATTACAATGGATGACATTGCCAATGAAATTGGCATGTCCAAAAAGACCATTTATAATGAGTATACCAATAAGACAGAATTGGTGCAGGATTGCATGCTTAACAAATTCAATGAATTAAGTGCTGGAATAGACATCATCATTGCCATGGACAAAAATGCCATTGAAGAACTATATGAGATTAAGAAGTTTGTTATGGCTCATTTAAATGATGAAAAGGCATCGCCACAGTTTCAACTAATGAAATATTACCCTAAAATTTATAAGAATTTAAGGCTCATGCAATTTGACAAAATGCAGGCTTGCGTTCTATCCAATGTGGAAAGAGGGTTGGAACAAGAGCTTTATAGGCCAAATTTAAATGCAGAGTTTGTTTCTAGGATATATTATTCTGGTATGAACAGTATTAAAGATCAAAATCTGTTCCCCTTACAACAATTTCCTATTGGGCAATTAATGGATTCATTTTTAGAGTATCATTTACGTGGTATTGTAACACCTAAGGGTAAAAAAATATTAAACAAAATCATCAATTCAAATCAAGAATAAATGCGAAACCAACTAATGATTATTATTGCAGTCCTCTACTTAAATTTTGGATATGCACAGGAACAAACATATAGTTATACACTAGAGGAAGCTGTGCAGTTTGCCCTGGAGAACAATTACGCGGCAATTAATGCGGAAAGGGATATTATAGATGCCCAGAAACAAAAATGGGAAACTATCGCAAGCGGTTTACCTCAAATTAACGGCGCCGTAAGTTATCAAAACCAATTAAAGCAACCTGTTTCCCTGTTGCCTGCAGAATTGGCGGGGGGTGAGGCAGGTACGTTTATTCCGGTTATATTTTCACAGCCCCAATCCGCCACCGCTACCGCAACATTGACCCAACAAATTTTTGATGGTTCTTATATTGTTGGCGTACAGGCTACGAAAGCGTTTTTGAGCTATAGTGCCAATAATAAGGAGAAGACCGCTCTGGATGTTAGGAAGCAAGTAGTAGAGGCTTATGGAAATGTGCTTTTGGCAGAGGAAAGTGTGGATATTTTGGAAAAGAACAAAGCTACGCTTGAAAAAAACCTATACGAGACTTCCAAACTATATGAAAATGGCCTTGGGGATGAAGAAAGTGTAGATCAACTTCAGATTACCCTTTCGTCTATTGAAAACCAACTGCAAAACGCTTTACGGCTTAAGGAAATTACCCTACAGATGTTGAATTTGAGCATGGGCTTAGATTTGGATATACCAACAAAACTTAAGGAAAACCTAGAGGACCTTACCATTTCTAAAATAGATTTGGGCATTGTGGGCTCAGATTTTAATATCAATGATAATGTAGACTATAAATTAGCGGAAAATGTAAACCAGCAACGCTATTATGAATGGAAATTGGCCAGAAGCAGGGCGTTGCCTACGTTGAACGCATTTGTAAATTATGGTTCATCTGCATATTCTGATAATTTTGATTTTTTAAGCAACGATCAGCAATGGTTTGATTCTTCTATATTGGGCTTTGACCTAAGCATTCCTATTTTCAGTTCGTTTAAACGTAGTGCATCTACCCAAAGAGCAAAAATAGCCTTGGAAAAAGCAAAGACCCAGTTGACCGAGGCAGAACAACAGATCCGCTTACAATTGGAAAATGCCAAAAATAGTTATACGCTGGCCATTTCCAACTATGAAACGGCCAAGCAGAATTTAGAACTATCTGAACGTATAGAACAAAAAAACCAGATAAAATATAAAGAGGGACTTGCTACCAGCTTTGAACTTAGACAAGCGCAAACACAATTATATACTACGCAGCAAGAATATTTACAGTCCATGGTAGAAGTGGTCAACAAAAAGACCGAATTAGAAATTATACTAAATAAAAAAGCCTAATAATCAATCAATAAATAGATATCATGAAAAAAATTATAGCATTGTTCCTAACATCGGTTGGTCTAGTTTCCTGTGGTGGTGGAGACCAAACGGTAGATGAAATCATAGCCCAAGGAGACCTTGAGGCCATACGCGCAAAAAAAACCGAAATTACATCACAACAAAAATTAATTGAATCTCAAATCAAGACTTTGGATTCCGTTATCGGCATATTGGGCAATGAAGAAAAATTACCTTTGGTAAACACATTAACGGCCAAGAACGAGGTATTTAACCATTATTTGGAATTACAAGGGGATGTAAGTACCAAGCAGAATGTACTTATCTATCCTGAAATGTCCGGAACGTTACAAAAAGTATATGTACAAGAAGGGGACCGTGTATCTAAAGGGCAGCTATTGGCTACCATAGATGATGGGGGCATGTCCAATCAACTGAACCAATTAAAGGCACAAGCAGAATTGGCAAAAACTACTTTTGAACGTCAAGAGCGTTTATGGGAACAAAATATAGGGTCAGAAATACAGTATTTACAGGCCAAGACCAATTATGAAGCTGCTGAAAATATGGTTTCACAAACACAAAGTCAATTGGGCAAGTCAAGTATAAGGGCACCTTTTTCAGGAATTATTGATAATGTGATCAAGGACCAAGGAACGGTAGTTTCACCGGGCCCTGGATCTGAAGTATTCCGTCTCGTTAATTTATCGGATATGTATATTGAAGTTGAGGTACCAGAAACGTATTTAGGTGCGGTTTCCAAAGGAAAGGAAGCGTTGGTATATTTTCCCGTATTGGGCGACAGTGTCATTGCAAAGATTAGGGAGACAGGTAATTTTATCAATCCTGCAAACCGATCGTTCAAGGCAGAGATTCCAGTGGCCAATAAGGAAGGTAAAATAAAGCCAAATTTAACGGCAAAGGTTAGTTTAAACGATTATACCAGTGAAAGTGCAATTCTAATACCAACCAGTATAATCTCTGAAAATGCAGAAGGTGAGCAATATGTTTTTGTAGCGGAAGAGCCTAATGAGAATGGGGAATCTATCGTAAAAAGAACAATCATTGAAACAGGAAAAACCCAAGGTGCAAATATTGAGGTTCTGTCAGGTTTGGACAATGGTGACGAAATTGTAAAGGAAGGTGCAAGAAGCGTAAAGGACGGACAAAAAGTTAAAATTCAAAAATAAGGTCAATGAGCAAAGTACAAAAAAACGCTGATAAGGAATTCAGCCTATCGTCTTGGGCCATTGATAACCCATCGGTCATTTATGTAATGATCGGTATATTTCTTTGGTTAGGGTTTAGTGCCTATATGGATATGCCTAGGGAAGATTTTCCGGAAATTGTAGAAACTAAAATTTACATAAGTACACCATACCCCGGGAATACCGCAGAGGATATTGAAAAATTGATAACAGACCCGTTGGAAGACCGGTTAAAAAACATCAGTAATGTCGTAGAGATTGTCTCAACCTCACAAGAGGATTATGCAATTTTAACCGTAGAGTTTGATGAAGAAATTACGGTAGAACAGGCCAAACAGAAAGTTAAGGATGAAGTAGATAGTGAAAAGGCCAGTGAGGATTGGCCTACGTTCAATGGGGCAAAAGTAGAGCCAAATGTATTTGACCTTAACTTTTCTGAAGAAGTCCCTATTATGAACATCAATTTTACCGGGGATTATCCAGTTGAAAAACTAAAGGAGTTTGCCGAGTATCTGCAGGATGAAATAGAAGATCTTCCAGAAATAAAACAAGCGGATATTAGAGGTGCCCAGGACCTAGAGGTAGAGGTAGCCGTTGACATCTATAAAATGATGGCGGCCAAAATAAGTTTTCAGGATGTCATCAATGCCATTAGCAATGGTAATATGACCTTGTCCGCAGGAAATTTAAAAACATCAGGACAACGCCGTACCATAAGAATATTAGGGGAAATAGAAGACCCCAAGGAGCTGGATAATTTTGTGGTAAAATCTGAAAATGGTGCTGTTTATCTAAAGGACATTGCACAAGTAAATTTCAAGGCCAAGGACAAGACTACCTATGCTCGTGAATACGGCAGTGATGTCGTCATGCTCGATGTAAAGAAGCGGGCCGGTAGAAATGCTATTTCTGCAGCGGACAAGATCAAGGAATTGGTAAAAAAGGAAAAAGAGAATTATTTCCCGCCAGACTTGAACATCTCTATTGCCAATGATTCGTCTACACGAACATTAAACCAAGTAGATGATCTTGTAAACAATATCATATTTGGGATAATTCTGGTAGTTACCGTGTTAATGTTCTTTTTAGGGTTTAGAAATGCATTGTTCGTAGGTTTTGCTATTCCTATGTCCATGTTCATGTCATTCGTAATTCTTTCTTGGTTAGGATATACGTTAAATACAATGATTCTATTTGGAATGATCATGGGGCTTGGAATGTTGGTAGATAATGGTATTGTGGTTGTCGAGAACGTGTATCGTTTAATGGACGAAGGAATGTCACGTGTAGAGGCCGCAAAAAAAGGAATTGGCGAAATTGCCTTTCCTATTATAATTTCTACCGCTACTACTGTAGCAGCGTTTGTTCCATTGGGCTTATGGCCAGGGATATTTGGTCAATTTATGATTTATTTCCCCATTACGCTTTCCGTAGTACTAGGTTCATCCTTGTTTGTTGCCATTTTCATGAACTCCATGCTCGTTTCGCAGTTTATGAGTACAGATGAAAAGGAACTAACTTTAAAACAACTTATTCGGATAAGTGTTATACTAGGTGTGCTAGGTACCCTCATCTTACTATTTGGTGGGGCCATGCGAGGCTTGGGAAGCGTTTTGATTTTGACCGGTATTATGTTCTGGGCCTATAAATATGTTATTAAAGGTAGTGCTCAGAATTTTCAGAAAAAGACGATGGCACGTTTTGAAAACTGGTACGAACGCCGCTTAATGCATGCCTTACGTGGTGGTAACGTGTATTGGTATTTTGGACTTACCTTTATTGCATTAATTGCCGTTTTCATGTTGTTTAGTATGTCCGTAGGAAGCGGGCGGACCAAAATTGAATTCTTTCCGGATAACAAACCCAATGAAATTTATGTCTATGTAGAATATCCAGAAGGTACATCCATAGAAAAGACCAATGAAATCACCAAAGAAGTGGAAAATCAAGTCTATGCCATAATGGATGACCCTAAATACAAGAAGAACGGGGAGAATTTCATGATGGCCTCTGCGGTATCGGTCGTTGGTGAAGGTGCCGGTAACCCGTTAACCGATGGTGGTTCTTCGGCGGAAATGCCCCATAAAGGAAAAGTTACGGTTAACTTTAGTGAATACAAATATAGGGAGGGCCTGAACACTGAAGATATAAGAGCTCGTGTTCAAAATGCATTACAGGGTATATACCCCGGGGTCGCCATATCCGTAGAGAAAGATGCCAATGGTCCGCCAGCAGGTTTTCCGATCAATATTGAGTTAGAGGGTAAGGATTATGATGAATTGATCAATACAGCGGAAGACATTAAGAATTACATCAATACCAAAAATATTGCGGGTATTGAAGAACTAAAGATTGATGTCAATAAGGGAAAACCCTCCATGCAGGTTATCGTTGATCGTGAAAAAGCAGGTGAGTTGGGCGTTGCAGTAGGTCAGGTAGGTAGTCAGTTAAGGCGATCCATATTTGGTGAAAAGGCCGGTGTTTATAAGGAAGATGGTGAGGATTATGATATAAACGTTAGGTTTAATGAAGATTTGCGGTATAATAAAAGTGCTCTTTTCAATCAAAATATCATTTTTAGAGATCCTGCAAACGGGCAAATCAAGGAAATTCCAATTTCTGCGGTAGCATCTGAAAAAAATACATCGGGCTTTAGTGCTATAAAACACAGGGATGGTAAAAGAGTTGTAACTATATATTCTGGATTGAAACCAGGCTTTACAGATGCCGGTGCAATTGTTACGGAAATACAGCGGGAAATGGAAAGTTTTGATGGTACTCCGCCAACCGTTAAAATAGATTACACCGGTCAACTAGAAGAACAAGCGAAACAACAAGCCTTCTTAGTAGGTGCTTTTTTCTCTGGTCTAGGATTGATTATGTTGATATTGATATTCCAATTTGGTGGTATTTCCAAACCTTTGATCATTATGATTGCCATTTTTCTAAGTTTTATTGGTGTATTTGGCGGATTAATGTTGACAGGATGGTCATTTGTGATCATGATGACCATGATGGGAATTATTTCACTTGCCGGTATTGTGGTAAACAATGGGGTGGTATTGTTAGACTATACCCAAATATTGGTAGACCGTAAAAAAGTACGATTAGGAATGGATGATAGTGACCTATTGTCCATGGATGATGCCACCGATGCCATGATCGTAGGTGGTAAGGCAAGGTTAAGACCGGTTATCTTAACGGCAATAACAACCGTTTTAGGATTAATTCCACTGGCAATTGGCCTTAACATTGATTTCTTCGCATTATTCTCTGAGTTTAATCCGCATATTTACATTGGTGGGGACAATGTTATATTTTGGGGACCTTTGGCATGGACGGTAATTTTTGGATTGCTCGTAGCCACGTTCTTAACACTTATTATAGTTCCTGTTTTGTTTAATATCGTTTACAGGATCAAGATAAAATTGAGAGGTTTAGGAACTAAGCAAGAACGTCAAGAAAATTTAGGTAACGCTGTTTAACCAAACTTCCATTTAACAAAAAAGGCCCGTATCAATGATACGGGCCTTTTTTTTTATCCTGAATTAAAATTAATTAATTACCACAGGATCTTTTTTGCTAGCTTTAGAAACACTTGCAATTCTATTGTTATCAAAATTAACTTCACTTCTTACATCACCTTCCCAAAACAACCACTTACCGGTTCTAACACCGCTATCATAGTTACCCATGGCTATCTTCTCTCCCTTTTCATTGAACATTTTCCATTGCCCATCTAGCTTTTCATTTACAAAATAACCTTCTTGGGATTTCTCTCCATTAGCATGAAAATATGTTGCTTTCACTTTATCTCCTTCTTTTTCAAAAACTGGATCAATTTGAGCGTATGCTCCAAACGACAATGCCATTACGGCAATAATTAGTATCTTTTTCATAATTATATATTTTTTTTGATTACTGATTTCTTGTATGATAACGGTATAAAGATACAATTATTTTGCAATTAATCAATGTTTAGGTAACTTTTACATAACATTAAATTAACATTGAAAATATAACATACTGTTTATCAATAGTTAATGTATTTTATTTTAACACATTGTCCGTGGCTTTCAATTATGAAAACCCGTTTGCAAATAATGATCTATAATGAAATAGACTTCTTAAATTTGCCCATTCATTAAAGCACATATTATGTATAGAAGCCATTCTTGCGGGGAGTTAAGAAATTCACACATTGGTACAACAGTTACCCTATCTGGTTGGGTTTCCAAAACAAGGGACAAAGGTTTTGTTGTATGGATAGATTTACGTGACCGTTACGGTATAACGCAACTTGTGCTCGATGAAGACCGTACCTCAAAAGAATTATTAGAGCAGGCAAGAAATTTAGGCAGAGAGTTTGTCATACAAATAAAGGGTGAGGTTATAGAAAGAGCTTCAAAAAACGCTAACATTCCAACAGGAGATATTGAGGTTTTGGTTTCTGAATTGACCATTTTAAACGAATCTAAGACTCCGCCGTTCACTATAGAAAACGAAACCGATGGTGGCGAAGACCTTCGTATGAAATACAGGTATTTGGATATCCGCAGAAATCCGGTGAAGAACAACCTTATTTTTAGAAGTAAGGTAACCATGGAAGTTCGTAAATTTTTATCTGGTGAAGGCTTTATAGAAGTGGAAACTCCGTATTTAATAAAATCTACCCCAGAAGGAGCAAGGGATTTTGTAGTACCTAGCCGTATGAACGAAGGTCAATTTTATGCCTTGCCACAATCGCCACAAACCTTTAAACAATTATTGATGGTTGGTGGCATGGATAAATATTTTCAGATCGTAAAATGCTTTAGGGACGAGGACCTGCGTGCCGATAGACAGCCAGAATTTACACAGATAGATTGTGAAATGGCTTTTGTAGAACAGGAGGATATTCTCAATGTATTCGAGAATTTGACCAAATACCTTTTAAAAGAAGTGAATGGTGTTGAAATTGAGTCGTTCCCAAGAATGACCTATGATGAAGCCATGTCTAAATATGGTAATGATAAGCCAGATATTCGTTTTGGAATGGAGTTCGGCGAATTAAACGCTGTAGCACAACATAAAGAATTCGGCGTGTTCAATTCCGCTGAATTAGTTGTGGGTATTGCAGTACCAGGTGCAGCATCTTACACTAGAAAAGAATTAGATGCCTTGGTAAATTGGGTGAAACGCCCACAAGTTGGTGCCAATGGAATGGTGTACGTAAAATTTAACGAAGACGGCAGTTTTAAATCTACCGTTGATAAATTATACGATCAGGACGATTTGGTAAAATGGGCAGAGATAACCGGTGCTAAACCAGGTGACCTTATTTGCGTTCTTTCTGGTGACGCCAATAAAACAAGAACACAGTTAAGTGCCCTACGTATGGAAATGGCTACCAGATTAGGGTTGAGAAAGCCAAATGAGTTTGCGCCATTATGGGTAGTTGATTTTCCATTATTGGAACTTGATGAAGAAACAGGTCACTACCACGCCATGCACCACCCGTTTACATCACCTAAACCAGGTCAATTAGAATTATTGGATACTGATCCAGGTGCTGTACGTGCCAACGCATATGATTTGGTATTGAACGGTAACGAAATAGGCGGCGGTTCTATTCGTATTCATGATAAAGAAACACAAGCAACCATGTTTAAGCACTTAGGTTTTACACCTGAAGAAGCAAAGGCTCAATTTGGGTTTTTAATGGATGCCTTCCAATATGGTGCCCCACCACATGGCGGATTGGCATTTGGTCTAGATAGACTTGTAGCTATTTTAGGCGGACAAGAAACCATACGTGACTTCATTGCTTTCCCTAAAAACAATAGTGGCAGGGATGTCATGATCGATGCGCCTGCAGCAATTGACAACGAACAACTGAAAGAATTGAATTTGAAGTTAGATATTCAAGAATAATCTATTTTCATTAACTATTTATGAAAAACCTGCCTCTGAGCAGGTTTTTTTGTTTTAGAAGCATATTATTTGATTCCAGAGGGTAAAGCACTACCTATACCTAACCTACCAATCAGATTTAGAAGAAATCAAAAACAAAATCATAGCAACTAATTAAATACCTTTGGAGACCATAATCGATTTGGTTTAAGAATGCCCATCCAAAAAAACAAACTTTTAAAACGTATATATAAATGGAGGTATAAACATATCTCACAGAAAACATTTATATATATTCTAAGTGTTGTAGTTGGCCTGTTAGCAGGTTTAGCATCGGTTACCCTAAAAAACATCACCTATTTTATTGAAGCATCCCTTGAAAAAGGAATCATTTTTTCCAGTAACCAATTGTATTTCATATTACCTATTATTGGACTCACATTGGTATATCTATATGTTAAATATGTGCACAAGGAAAAATTGAATCACGCCGTATCCTCCATTCTTTTTTCTTTGTCCAAAAACAAAGGACTTATAGATGTAAAGCAGGTCTACACCCAACTTATAATAGCCCCTCTTACCGTTGGTTTTGGTGGTTCGGTGGGTTTGTTGGGGCCAGCCGTGGCAACCGGTGCCGCTATAAGCTCCAATCTTGGGCGATTGTTTCATATCAACTCTAAGACAAGGTCCTTACTAATTGCCTGTGCATCTGCAGGTGCCATTTCATCTATTTTTCAATCGCCCATTGCGGCCATCATCTTTGCAGTAGAAGTATTTAGTCTTGATCTTACCATGATATCCATGCTACCACTATTATTGGCATCTATAAGTGGTGTGCTTACCTCCTATTTTTTTATGGGAAATGAGGTATTGTTCAATTTTACGATCACAGAACCTTTTGAAGTAAAGGATACCCTGTTCTACATTCTATTAGGAGTTGGTACTGCCGTAGCTTCTATATACTTTACCAAAATGTACTTTGGAATCATTAATTTGTTTAAACCCTTAAAAAGTCCAAAATACCGGCTTTTGGTAGGTGGTCTAACCATTGGTGTAATGCTTTATATGATACCGCCTTTATATGGTGAAGGTTTTGTTTTTATAAACAACTTACTAATTGGTGATCATATACAGGCTTTGGGTAAAACGCCTTTTGACAATTATATAGATAATATTTGGGTCGTAATAGCCTTGCTTTTTGGCATTACCATTTTTAAAGCCGTAGCCATGACCACTACACTAGCGGCCGGTGGGGCCGGTGGTATTTTCATTCCCACCATGGTCATGGGTAGCGCTTTAGGAAATGTAGTAGCTAAACTGATCAACAATTCAGGTTTGGGATTTACCGTTTCCGAAAGTAATTTTACCTTGATAGGTATGGCAGGATTAATTGCCGGGGTACAACATGCTCCACTGACCGCAATTTTCCTAATTGCCGAAATTACAGGTGGCTATGCCCTATTTGTGCCTTTAATGATTACTGCGGCCATCTCTTATATTATTACTAAAAACGCAGTAGATTATACAATATATACAAGGGAATTGGCAGAAAGCGGGGAATTATTGACACATAATAAAGATCAGGCGGTCCTTACGCTAATGGATCTGGATACGGTAATAGAAACCAATTTTAAACATGTATATCCAGAAATGACCTTGGGCCAAATGTTGCACGATTCCGTTGCAAAATCTACAAGGAATATTTTTCCGGTAATAGATGCCAATCACAAATTCCTTGGTATTATTTTGTTGGATGATATACGGGAGTTTATGTTTGACACTAAACTGTATACTACCATCAAGGTTGAAACATTTACTCATAAAGCTCCGGACCAAATAAATTATGGTAAGGATAGTATGCAAACGGTAATGCAGAAATTTCAGGATACCGGTGCATGGAACCTTCCTGTAGTCAATAACGGAATATATATGGGTTTTGTATCCAAATCTAAATTATTGACAGCCTACAGAAGGGAACTTATTAAGTTTACCAAGTAAGAAATGATAAATAGAAAATTATACCATTAATGATGAAATATATTATAACCGCCGTTGTACTCCTATCCATAGGCCTTATAATTTATGGCTTTAACCTTGAGCCTGAACATGCAGATTTGGCGAACAAATATATTGGGTCCGGAACACTAGTGCTTTTTTTGATTGCCATGCCCTTATTTTTAATTAAAGAAAGTAAAGGCAAAAAATTTAAGGATTATATGCTGACCGATGAAAATGTGCGTAAAATGCAAGGAAAAAAACCTAGAAACACTGATAATCAAGACTCTCCAAAAAAATAATTTTCTTATTTTTTGCTATTCAATTTAAAAAACACTTAAATTAGAGTGTAAATTTCAAAATTGCATTCGTATGACTGGTACTGTAAAATTTTATAATGTTTCTAAAGGATATGGCTTCATAACCAATGATGAAACCGGCAAAGATATTTTTGTTCATGCTACAGCATTGAACGGAACTGAACTTAAGGAAGGAGATAAAGTCAGTTATGAGGAAGAAGAAGGAAGAAAAGGTATTGTCGCAGGCCAAGTTCAAGTACAATAAACATATTCTTTTATACTTAAAAAATGAACAAACCATGTTTTACATGGTTTTTTTTATGGCAAAATGTTACTTTCTTTTTCCGGCAAAGAACCGCTGTAATAACAACGCCGCCTCTTGTTCCATTATACCGCCCTCAATGCTCGTTTTAGGGTGCAGGGTCGTTCCCATGGCCCCACAACCCCGTTGAAGATCTTTGGCAGCATATACAATCCTTCCTATCTGACTCCAATACAAGGCACCCGCGCACATCTGACAAGGTTCCAATGTAACGTACAATGTACAGTCCTTTAAATATTTGCCTCCTAGGAAATTTGCCGCAGAAGTAATTGCCTGCATTTCCGCATGTGCTGTTACATCGTTCAATTTTTCGGTAAGGTTATGGGATCTTGCAATGATTCTATCTTGTATAACGATGACGGCTCCTACGGGTATTTCCCCGGCATCAAAAGCATAAGTTGCCTCTTGCAACGCTTTTTTCATAAAGTAACAATCATCTAACGGTAAAACCATACCAGCAAAAATACAACAGTTTCATTTTTATTAAAGTATTTTTGTAGGTTCATTAGGACCACAAAGTGAAAGCTATTCTAGAACATATAGACTCCCCTAAAGATCTCAGAACCTTAAATTTTGAGGAATTGACTCATTTGGCGTTTGAACTACGGCAATTCATTATAGATATAGTATCTGCCAAAGAAGGACATTTAGGTGCCAGTCTTGGTGTTGTGGAACTTACCATTGCCTTGCATTACACATTTAATACCCCTACGGACAAATTAATTTGGGATGTGGGTCACCAGGCCTATGGCCATAAGATTCTCACGGGAAGAAAAGCTATTTTTGATACCAATAGACAATTTGGAGGCATTAGCGGATTTCCCAAAATGGAGGAAAGTGAGTATGATGCTTTTGGTACGGGGCATAGCTCTACCTCAATTTCCGCACTTTTGGGCATGGCATTGGCCGCAAGGCTACAGGGCAATTTTACACGCCAGCATATTGCGGTAATCGGAGATGCATCCATTGCCAGCGGCATGGCCTTTGAAGGGTTGAACCATGCGGGGGTGACCAATGCAAATATTTTGGTGGTTTTAAATGATAATGCCATGGGTATAGACCCAAGTGTGGGAGCGTTAAAAAAATACCTTACCAATGTTAAGACCGGAACGGCAAAGGAAGAAAATATATTCGAATGCTTAAACTTTCATTATTCCGGTCCGGTAGACGGCCATAACCTACCCCTATTGATCAGCGAACTGGAGCGATTAAAAAAAATTGAAGGCCCCAAGTTATTGCATGTCATTACCACAAAAGGAAAAGGGCTGAAGAAGGCAGAAGAAAACCAGGTTGTTTACCACGCCCCGGGCAAATTTAACAAACAGACCGGCGAACTTGAAAAAAGTAGCACGAACGCACAACCTCCTAAATTTCAGGATGTGTTTGGCAGGACATTGGTAGAACTAGCACTTAAAAATGATAAAATAGTAGGATTAACACCTGCTATGCCCACAGGGAGTTCTATGAAATTTATGATGGATGCATTGCCTGAACGCGCATATGACGTTGGAATAGCCGAGCAACATGCAGTAACCATTGCGGCCGGCATGGCTGCAGATGGATTAATTCCTTTTTGTAATATATATTCCACATTTTTACAACGTGCCTATGATCAAGTAATCCATGATGTGGCGTTACAAAACCTTCCGGTTATTTTTTGCTTGGATCGGGCAGGTCTGGTAGGTGAGGATGGGCCTACCCATCATGGTGTATATGATATAGCCTATTTAAGGTGTATTCCTAATTTAATAGTATGTTCGCCCTTGAACGAAATTGAACTGCGTAATATCATGTACACGGCGCAACTTGGTTTACATGGGCCTATTGCTATTAGATATCCTAGAGGAAGGGGCTCTATAGTAAATTGGCAACAACCAATGAAAAAAGTGGCCTTAGGCAAGGGTCAACAATTAAGAAAAGGAAACCATATAGCCATTCTGAGCACCGGCCCTATAGGAAACAACGTAATCGAACTCCTAAACGAAATAGATTCCGGATCCAAGATTGCGCATTATAATTTTCCATTTATTAAACCCTTGGACAAGAAGTTGCTAAAAGATATTTTTCAAAATTTTGATCATATCATTACATTGGAAGATGGGGCGGCCATTGGCGGTTTTGGCAGTGCGGTGCTAGATTTTGCAAATAATATTGAAATGAATAAAATTATTAAGATATTTGGTATCCCAGATGTCTTTATACCCCATGGGCCTACCCTAGAATTGTATAAAGAGGCAGGGATAGATAAGATGTCCGTAAAAAAATATGTACAACAGTTTCTATGAAAAGGATAATTTCAATATTTCTTCAAAATTTATTCCCGTTGTTTTTTTTGGTTGCATTGGCAACCCAGGCCCAGGATACCATACCGGCACCAATTATTGTAGATAGTGTGTATTTAGATAGTACGGCGGTAGATACCATTGTCATCCGCCGGACATTGGATAAGATCTATTCACCCAAGAAGGACGTTAACCTGCAAATACCAAACATAGATTTTAAGAAAACCAAAACCTTACAAAAAGGCTTTCAACGATTTAGGGTGCCCTCTTTCTGGGAAACCGAAAATAGTTTTGGTATCAATATTAGTGAAGTTGCTTTTGTCAATTGGAACGCAGGTGGAGATAATGCCGTAAGTGGATTAGGGTTCTTAAAATTTGCAAGAAAGTACAAATTCAATAATTTTCAATGGGAAAACAACCTAGAGCTTCGCTATGGATTAAATGCACAAGAAGGACGTAAGCTAAGAAAGACCGAGGATGTAATACGATTAAGTTCAAATTTAGGCTTTAAGAAGGATAATACCAGTAGATGGTTTTACTCGGTACAGCTCAATTTTAATACCCAGTTTTCCAACGGTTATAAATATCCCGATAGGGATACCCCAATTTCAAGGTTTATGGCACCAGGTTATCTACTGTTTGGGGCGGGTACCTCATTTATAACAAAAGACGAAAAGTTTAATCTTTATCTATCTCCCCTAACCCAAAAATCTACTTTTGTTTTAGACCAGGATTTGGCGGACAATGGGTCGTTTGGTGTACAGGAAGCCGTTTTAGACGCGGATGGTAATGTAATAACCCCAGGTGAAAACCATTTGCTGGAAATTGGTATACTTATAACCAACAACTTCAATTATACCCTAGCAGATAACATTGAATTAAAAAGTAGGGTAAACCTGTATACGGACTACATCAAAAGCTTTGGTAATATTGATGTAGATTGGGAGCTAAACCTACACATGAAGGTCAACAAATACATAAGCACAAGTCTGGGCACCCAATTAATCTATGATGACGATATCCTATTTGATGTGGTAAAAAACGACAATGGCACAATTGTAGACCCCGGCACTCCTAAAATACAGTTTAAACAAGTATTGGGCGTAGGTATACTTTATGGCTTTTAAAGCTGCTTTCCTTTGATCTTGGTATGAATATGTACGGCAGCACTATCGGAAAGACTTGCCACATAACTACAGGTGTTCAATAAAATTTCATAGATAGAGCCCTCAGTTTGCCTATATGGCCCAGGTAAGGTCCGTAAAATTAATTTATGGTAATTAGACACGTTCCGTTCTTTTTTACCGATTAACGCTGCAATATAAACCTCAAGAATATCAGATATAATGGTATACCCCGCAATTTCCTTTTCTACCACTTCTTGAGCTTGGTAAATATTCTGTATGCTTAAATTGATGATATCTTCAATTTGGGCCTTATACTTACTTTTATCCATCAACGAACAGTCAAAAGTACCATTTAGAATACTGTCTTCGTTCGCTATAAAAATAGCAACCGCATCTTGGATCAAGGTATTAATGGCCAATGCACGCAAATAACTTAACCTATCTTCCATAAATTCCAAAGAATTGTATTTTTTGGTATTAATGGTATCCTTCACAAGTTTTATTAAATATTCAAGTGCATAATCTTCTGAGATAAGTCCAAGGTTTATACCATCTTCAAAATCAATTATGGTATAACAGATATCATCTGCCGCTTCTACCAAGAATGTCAATGGATGCCTCCCATAGGATATGGTATTAGTAGAACCCCTAAATGGTAATCCAAGATCTTCCGCAACATCGTTAAAAATCAGTTTTTCACTTTGGAAAAATCCAAATTTTTTATCGCATATATGATCGGAAGGTTTTTTGGGAAGGGATTCTTTTGGATATTTCATAAACGCCCCAAGAGTAGCGTTACTAAGACGTAATCCACCAGTAACACCTGCCCTATTTTGGGTCAACAATCTAAATCCGTTCGCATTTCCTTCAAAATCAATAATATCTTGATATTCCACGTCAGATAACTGTTGTTTAAACCGAACACCATTACCGGTTTTAAAGTATTCACCGATTGCTTTTTCCCCACTATGGCCAAAAGGAGGATTTCCAATATCGTGTGCCAGGGCCGCAGCTGCAACAATGGCGCCTATATCATTGAACTTATATCCGTGTACTTCCTGTAAATAAGGATGTTTCTCTATTATCTTCTTCCCTGCAAGCCTTCCTAGACTACGACCAACTACAGAGACCTCCAGGCTATGGGTAAGTCTTGTGTGCACAAAATCTGTTTTGGACAATGGTATTACTTGTGTTTTATCCTGTAAACTTCTAAAAGCCGAAGAAAATATTATCCTGTCATAATCCACGTCAAAACCCAAACGGGTCTCATCCTGCTCATTGCGCAAGCGTTTATTGTTATCTCCCTGTCTACGTAATGAAAGTAATTGCTCCCAGTTCATTTGGTTTTTGTTTGAAGGCTGCAAGATACATTTTTTGCTTTTTCATAAATGGACCAAGCTTCTTTAAAAATAAAAACCGGAACCAAAATCTTAACCATAAGAACATATATTCATAATTGTGACCTAACCTTAACTTAACCTTGCAGTCATTTCTTTGCATGAAGAAATTTAAAGAATACATGAAAAGATTAGTTCTTTTATTCGCAATATTAATTGGTTCTTTAGTGTCCGCACAGGAGACTAGTGCTATTCAGGGTCAAATATTGGACGCTGAATTATTCAATGAGCCATTACTAATGGCTACGGTAACCATTAAGAATACTTCTATAAGTACCCACACTAATTTTAGGGGAAACTTTGAGTTTGATAACCTTACACCCGGTTCATACCAACTTTTAGTTCAATTTTTAGGTTATGAACCAATAGAATTACCTGTAACCGTTGCATCTGGTGAAACCAAGAATATACAGGCAAGCTTAAAGGCCAAAACAATGAGCATGGCAGGTTTATCAGCCCAAAAAACCTCATCCAGATAATATATTGATAATAGGTACGTCTACTATTCAGCATATATAAAATACATCTGATTTCCAACACTACTAGTTTTTGTCGACTTGGTTTTTTGAAATCATAAAGCTACCTGCCCGGTAGCTTTTTTTATGTGTCCAATGCAGAAGTCAATGATTGTTATTCAGTTAAAAATTCATTGTATAACAGAAGAGAGGCATAAAAATACAGGTTACTTTTAATTAAATATGAACTTAAAGTTCATTTCGGTAATTTTCAGTCGACAAAAACTAGTAGTGAATGAAGTATAACCTTTTTTGGTTTAGCCTTTTTTTGCTGTACTTCAGTACAATAAAAGGCCAGGAATCCAATGCTCCTAATTTTGGTAATGGATTGTTTAACCTTGTTGGAAAAGATAGTTCCTGGACAATGAAAGTTGGGGCACGTATGCAGATTCTGGCTACAAATACGTGGAACTCGGAGAATGGAGGCCTTACTGACCCGGAACAAAATTTTCTAGTAAGGAGAGCCAGGTTAAAATTTGATGGCTTTGCATATTCCCCCAAATTAGTATACAAAATAGAATTAGGACTTTCCAATCGTGACATTTCCGGAGCTTCTCAGTTTACAGGTAATGCCCCACGCTATATTTTTGATGCAGTGGTAAAATGGAATTTTTTCGAAAATTTTGTGCTTTGGTTTGGTCAAACAAAACTGCCCGGTAATATAGAGCGCGTAATTTCTTCCGGTAATTTATTGCAAGTAGACCGCTCATTATTGAATGGAAGGTTTACAATTGACAGGGATATGGGCTTCCAGTTAAGGCATAAAACCAATATAGGCCAAAAATTTTTGATTCGGGAGATTTTTGCACTATCACAAGGAGAAGGAAGAAATATTACGACCGGGAATTTGGGCGGACTGCAATATACATCACGATTAGAATTACTGCCATTTGGAGAATTTTTAGGAAGAGGGGATTATAAGGGAAGTGATTTAAATAGGGAAAAGACTCCAAAACTGATGATCGCTGCCACTTATGACACTAATCAGAATGCCGTAAAGTCGAGAAGTAACCAAGGCTCCTATCTATTTAATGATGTAGGATTTTTTGAGACCAATATCAATACCGTCTTTATAGATGCCATGTTTAAGTATAATGGTTTTTCGTTTATGGGTGAATATGCCAATAGACAGGCCAAAGACCCTATAGCTAAAAATTCTGATGGCTCTGCCACGGGGATTGTAGTTGATATGGGTAGCGGCCTAAATTTGCAATCAGGATATTTATTTGAAAATAACTGGGAAGTATCTGGCCGTTTTACAACTATTGGTTTAGATCAGGAAATAACAGGTCAAAATACTCAAAATCAATATACTTTGGGACTTTCAAAGTATATTGTGGGTCATAAACTTAAAGTGCAAAGTGATCTTAGTTATCTTTCACAAATAGCAAGCACGAATATTTTGACATATAGATTACAATTAGAAGTTCACTTCTAGTAAAATAATAACATTAACCTAACATTGCAGCCATTGGCGATAATGATATTTGCAAATTGATATCGAACGAAATTATGGATAATATATTTTTTTTAATGCTTATTGCACTTGCCGTACTGGCCATAGCAGATCTTGTGGTAGGTGTTAGTAACGATGCGGTAAATTTTTTGAATTCCGCCATTGGTTCCAAAGCTATTTCCTTTAAGACCATAATGATCGTCGCTAGTTTTGGAATTGCTGCCGGCGCTTTGTTTTCAAGTGGTATGATGGAAGTGGCAAGAAAAGGAATTTTTAACCCTGGTGAATTCTATTTTGATGAGATCATGTTCATTTTTATGGCCGTGATGATAACGGATATTCTATTACTTGATTTCTTCAATACCTTGGGCATGCCAACTTCAACTACGGTATCCATAGTTTTTGAACTATTGGGTGCGGCCGTAGCCATGTCATTGATTAAAATTGGTGCGGACAATGGTAGTTTTATAGATGTAATCAACTATATCAATAATGATAAGGCCATTCAGATTATATTTGGCATATTACTATCTGTAGTTGTCGCCTTTACCATAGGTGCAATGGTACAATGGGTATCAAGATTGCTCCTGTCCTATAATTTTGAAAAAAAACCTACATGGGTAGGTGCCCTTTTTGGAGGCTTTGCATTATCGTCCATGACCTACTTCATATTAATAAAGGGAATTGGCGGAACGGCTTTTGCCGGCGAATCTTACGACCTAATTGGGGGTATAACCATTAAAGAGTTTTTAGAAACCCAATTATTTGCTTTGGTAGGGGCAAACTTCCTGGTTTGGTCTACGTTTTCATTTATCTTAATGAAATTTGCCAATGTAAATATTTATAAATTGATTATTGGCGTTGGTACCTTTGCTTTGGCATTAGCTTTTGCCGGTAATGATCTCGTCAATTTTATAGGGGTTCCAATTGCCGCTTGGCAATCATATGAGGCATGGTTAGCCTCTGGGGTAGAGGCATCGGAATTCAGTATGGGGATTTTGGCCAACAAAGTCCCAACACCAACATTACTGTTATTTATAGCAGGTATGGTCATGGTCCTAACCTTGTGGTTTTCCAGTAAAGCCAAAAGTGTTGTCAAAACTTCCATAGACCTGTCCAGTCAAGAAGACACCAAAGAAAGGTTTCAGCCTAACTTCTTGTCAAGAGGGTTGGTTCGTTTAGCCATTTCATTATCAACGGTCTTAACGAACGCAATTCCAAGATCCCTTCAGGAAAAGATAGATAAGCAGTTTAACAAACCTGTAATTTCCCTATCAAAAAAGAAGGTCCATGAACTTCCGGCATTTGATATGGTACGTGCTGCCGTAAACCTTATGGTAGCCGGCATATTAATCTCTATTGCCACATCTTACAAATTACCGTTATCTACAACCTACGTTACTTTTATGGTTGCAATGGGTACTTCACTTGCCGATAGAGCTTGGGGTGCTGAAAGTGCGGTATATAGGGTTGCCGGGGTGCTCAATGTAATAGGTGGATGGTTTGGAACCGCCATTATAGCATTTATAGCCTCTGGAATCATTTTAACCTTGATCAGTTTTGGAAAGGGTGCCGCGTTGGCAGTACTATTGTTTGCCGCCATTTTATTATTGGCAAGAAATTATATTTCACATAACAAGAAAGCCAAGGAGTTAAAAGCGGAAGATTCGCTTAACAGGGCAGAGAGCAGTTCTATACAAGGGGTAATATTTGAAAGTGCCATGAACATTTCCAATGTTCTTAAAAGAACCAATAAAATTTATACCAACACTATAAATGGTTTGGCCAAACAGGACGTAAACTTGCTTAAAAAGAACAAAAAACAAGGTGAAAAACTCTCTAATGAAATTGATGACCTAAGAGACCATATTTTCTATTTTATCAAAAACCTAGATGAAAATAGCGTTGGGGCCAGTAATTTTTACATTAATACTTTGGGCTATTTAACAGATATTGCTCAATCTCTTGAATATATTGGAAAAGTTAGCCATAAGCATGTAAACAACAATCACAAAAAATTAAAGTATAACCAGATCAAGGAGTTAAAGCAAATAGATTTAAAATTGGAGGAAATATTGAATCAGACACAAGATGCTTTTTCAAATCAATCTTTTGAACAAATTGGGAATGTACTAAGTCAGAAACAGGAGCTTTTCCAGATGGTATCCGATAAGATTCAGACACAAGTGGCAAGAACAAGGACGGAAGAATCCAGTCCAAAAAACACCACCCTTTATTTTTCACTCTTATTGGAAACTAAGGATTTAATGACATCCGTAATGAATTTACTACAGCAATATCACAATGAGCACGATAGCTCCGTAGCACCGGCTACGATAGAATCGCCTAAAAAATAATACCGCTGTCACTCATTAAAATAATAAGTACCTTGTCCTCATAAATAGTATATGATGACAAGGTATTTTTATTTGGCCACACTACTATTCCTTTCTTTTTACACTAAGGGCCAAGAACTAACAGGGGAACAATTACTTGAAAATGCCATTTCCTTTCATGATCCACAGGACAATTGGAACACATTTAAAGGCAAGTTGCTTATTGTAATGGAATCTCCCAAAGCAACTTTGCGCAGCACACTAATTGAACTGGACCTACCCGCAACCTATTTTAAATCTACCGTAAAAAGGGATGATTACACCATAGAATCAGAACTACAAAAAGAGCATTGCGTTTTAAAATACAATGGCAAAACCAATATTGCCCAACAGGTTAGGGATAGCTTAAGAATTACCTGCGACCGCACTAAACTAATGAAGGATTATTATACGTATTTATATGGCCTGCCAATGAAATTAAAAGATCCTGGTACCCTT
Organism: Maribacter confluentis; assembly: GCF_030505015.1. Taxonomy (NCBI): domain Bacteria; kingdom Pseudomonadati; phylum Bacteroidota; class Flavobacteriia; order Flavobacteriales; family Flavobacteriaceae; genus Maribacter; species Maribacter confluentis. The sequence continues at coordinate 2,429,286 of NZ_JAUKUC010000001.1, read as the reverse complement.
ATTGACCCCAAGGTGGTGAAACGCACATTTAAAGGAAAAGATTACTTAGTACTGAAGGTCAAGTATGAAAAAGAAGTGGGGCAAGATACTTGGTATTTTTATTTTGATCCAAACACCTATGCCATGGAAATCTATCAATTTTATCATGATGAAAGTAAGAACGATGGGGAATATATTCTTTTGACCGATTTATTAACGATAAATGATATAAAATTTCCAAAAACCAGGGCATGGTATTACAATAAGAACGATACCTATCTTGCCACTGATAAGTTACGAATACCACAATAGAATTAACGATAAAAATTCATTTCATCCATATATTTCCAGACTTCCGGCGGTAACATGGGTCTTATATTCTTACCATTTTTATGTGCTTTTCTAATAAAGGTCGATGAAATTTCCATTATTGGCGCATTGACCCTGTGTATTTTTTCATGTGTTTTAAACCGGTGTTCCACAACTCCTTGTGATACTCTTGGGTAAACATAAATAGCATGGTTTTCCAAAATAGTTTCATAATTTTTCCATTTATGAAATCCTTTTAGATTGTCCTCACCCATAATTAACGAAAAAGTGTATTGGGCAGGATGTTTGTCCATTAAGTGTGCAAGTGTATTTACGGTATAATTGGGTTGTGGTAAATCAAACTCAATTTTACTGGGCTTTAATTTTTGATAATCAACGGTAGCCTCATAAACCATTTCATACCGGTGATTGTTGTCCAAAAGTGTTTTTTTGGTTTTAAACGGACTTTGCGGAGTTACCACGAACCAAACCTCATCCAAATCTGAAAACTCCACCATATGGTTCGCTATGACCAAATGACCTATATGTATAGGGTTAAACGTTCCAAAGTATAAACCAATATTCTTCATTGAAACTATTTTAATCCTCCCTTACGAAATCCGCCACAAGGTCAACGGCCTCTTTTAAGGCAACATCTAGATCATAATTCTTGATAATCTTATCAAATTGTGGAGCAGTTGCCAATTCTACGGATGCTTTTGCAATACGCATATTAATTTTATCCTCACTCTCTGTACTTCGTTTCTTAAGTCTGATCTTAAGTTCATCAACACTGGGAGGTTTCACGAACACTGCCAAGGTTATATCTGGAAATTTTTTCTTGATTCTTAGACCGCCTACCACATCAATATCAAAAATAACGTTCTTACCCTCGGCCCAAAGGCGCTCTACTTCACTCTTAAGTGTACCGTAAAAATTATCCCTGTATACTTCCTCCCATTCTAAAAAATCATCGTTTTTTATATGGTTCTTGAACTCGGAAACGGACATAAAATAATAATGTTCCTTATTCTTTTCCTTTCCTCTTCTAGGTCTTGAAGTAGCAGAAACAGAAAAGGCCAAATTCAATTCGGGTTGGGCCAATAGGTGACGTACAATGGTAGTTTTTCCACTTCCTGAGGGTGCAGAAAAAATAATTAATTTTCCCCCTTTCATCTATAATACATTTAACATTTGTTCCTTAATCTTTTCCAGCTCATCTTTCATTTGAACTACTAATTGTTGCATAGGTGCGTAATTGGCCTTAGAACCAATTGTATTGATCTCACGGCCGATCTCTTGAGAAATAAAGCCCAATTTTTTACCGTTACTATCACTTGAACGCAAGGTTTTTCCAAAATAATCAAGATGGTTGGCCAGTCTTACCTTTTCTTCGGTGATATCATATTTTTCCAAATAATAGATGAGTTCCTGTTCAAATCTGTTCTCATCCAAATCGGTCTTTAGGTCTTGAACGGCTTTCTCTAATCTTTCTCTTATGGTTGCTTGACGTTCTGGATCAATGGCCACCACATCTTTCAACAATTGTTGTAAAATGGCAATACGATCCAAAAAATCCTTTTCTAGTACACCGCCTTCTTCTGACCTAAAGTTATTGATTTCAACCAAAGCCCCTTCCAGTGCCTTTTTAATTGCTATATACTCTTCCTCGTCAATATCTTCCTTTGCGATTTTCATGGCATCTGGGAATCTAAGCGCCATTTCCAATAATCTTAGGTCATCACCTGTGGCAATATTTTTTAACTGTCCCATATATTGCTTTACCGCGACCTCATTTACTTGAGAAGTAGTTTCATCACCGGTAAGTTCAACATATAGACTAAAATCTACCTTACCGCGCACCAAGGAGTTGGCTATTATCTTTCTTAGCTCCAATTCCTTTTCCCTATAATTTGAGGGCATACGGGCATTTAAATCAATACTCTTACTATTGAGCGATTTAATTTCTACCGTAATTTTTTTATTGGGCAATTGTATTACATGCTTACCGAAACCGGTCATGGATTGGATCATATACGCATTTTAAATTTTAACAAAGGTAAGGTAAATGTAAAATTCAGGTTTTATAGTAACCTTGTAATAGAAAAAAGGAGCAAACAGCCTATGGGTCGTTTACTCCGTTAAAGCATTTTTTAATAGATTATAGTTCCCTAATCCATATATTCCTAAAGCTCACACGACTATCGTCCCCATGATCTTGCAACAATAAGGGGCCCTTGCCGTGAGGGGGATTTTTGGGCCAACCTATATAAGGAGTAGTACCTTTTAGCTCTACGTGATCTTGTACAAGAACTCCGTTATGAATAACGGTAATATCACCGGATTTTATCTTACCTCCTTCGTTGTTAAACTCAGGGGCATGATAGATAATATCATAAGTATTCCATTCTCCAGTGGGTACAGAAGCCATGGCCAATGGCACATGTTGTTTGTAGATTGAAGCCACTTGGCCGTTTACATAAGTTGGGTTGTCATTTTGGTCCAATATCTGAACTTCATAAATGCCATTAAGAAATACACCGCTATTTCCCCTGTTTTGACCTTTGCTTTGCACAGGCAAAGGAGATTTCCATTCAATATGCAATTGAACGTCACCAAAATTTTGCTTGGTCTGTATATTACCCGTTTTATCATTAACGGTCATACTGCCATCATCATTTAAATGCCATTTTGCGGCAGTACTATCATTGGCACTGATCCAGTTTTCCAAACCTGTACCATTAAAGAGTACAATAGCATCACTTGGTGGTGCCCCATTTACACTTGGTTTTACCACAGGAACCTTTGGCTCATAAAACTCCGTTTCCTCTGGTGTGGTAGGTTCATCACCCGTATATTCCTCATGTACAATAACGTTGTCCCCCGCTTCGCTCTCTATGGCGTCTACCTGCTCTACCTGAACTTTTTCTTTACAGGATGTAACCCCTAACATCAGGGCGATAATACTAAATAAACAGAAATTTTTCATGAATGTGTGCTTAGGTTATAGTTGTTTTATTTTGATGTTTCTAAAGGATACAACATTACCATGATCCTGTAGACCGATTTTACCAGTTTTAAATGTTCCAAACCCATCCCAACCTGCAAATTTAGAATTGGCGACCATGGCATTCCATTCCTCATTCGTTATGGGGAAAGTCACCATTTCCGTACCGTTCAACAATACTTTTCCACGGTTGTTCTTGTGGTCTACGGTCAATTCCATGGTATTCCATTCCCCAACAGGTTTCGTAACATCTTTTGCCGGTGGCACCATATCATATAAAGCACCCGCCTGGTGGGTGGTACCAGCTTTGGCATCTGGGTGTTTGTCATTGTCCAAAATTTGTATTTCAGGTCCGGTTTGGTATCCGGTCTTAAATTTTTCATCTTCATTTACCCCCAAAACACACCACTGTTTCCACCTTCGGATATTTTCCATTCCAAGGAGAGGACAAAATCGGTAAATTCCTCTTTGGTAACCAAATCGTGATTTACTCTTTTCTCTCCTTCACTAGGCGGCGTATACACCAAGGCATCGCCCTGTATGGTCCATGCACCGCTTACGGAATCACTTTGAAATTCTTTCCATTTGTCCAAGGAAGAACCGTCAAACAAAATTTCCCAATCATTTTTAGGCATTTCCACCTCAGCCACATTTGCTTCTGTAGCCTCTTTTTTTTCCTGCTTACATGAAGCAATTAACAACAATACCGCAACACCTAATACTACTTTTTTCATTCTTGCTTTAATTTATAGTCCTAACATTTTTTTCAACATCTCCTTGTCAATTTCCGCGCCTGCAAAATCATCAAAGGTCTTCTCAGTAGCCTCAATGATGTGGTCAGAAATAAATTTGGCCCCTTCACGAGCACCTTGCTCAGGACTTTTAATACAACACTCCCATTCCATTACCGCCCAAACATCACAACCATATTGGGTCAACTTGGAGAATATGGTCTTAAAATCAATTTGTCCATCGCCCAAGGAACGATATCTGCCCGCTCTGTCTCCCCAATCATTATAACCACCAAACGCACCTTTCTTTCCTGTAGGATTAAATTCCGAGTCCTTTACGTGAAAGGATTTTATAAATTCATGATAGTGGTCTATATAGGCAATATAATCTAATTGTTGTAAGACAAAATGGCTTGGATCGTAAAGAATATTTACTCTTTTATGGTTACCCGTAGCTTCTAAAAAACGCTCAAAAGTATCTCCGTCATGTAAATCTTCCCCTGGGTGAATTTCATAACACACATCTACCCCTTCCTTATCAAAATGATTTAATATCGGCATCCATCTTTTTGCCAGTTCTTCAAAACCCATTTCTACGAGACCGGCAGGTCGTTGGGGCCAAGGGTGCATGGTATGCCACAATAAGGATCCTGAAAACGTAGCATGTGCCTTTAACCCTAGCCTTCTACTTGCTGTGGCCGCTTTTTTTACGGTTTCAACGGCCCATGCCGTCCTTGCTTTAGGGTTGCCGTGAACATTTTTTGGGGCAAAGGAATCGAACATTAAATCATATGCCGGGTGAACGGCAACTAATTGGCCCTGTAAGTGTGTAGAGAGTTCGGTGATCTCCAACCCGTACGAATTAACCTTCCCCTTCAACTCGTCACAATACATTTGGCTTTCTGCTGCTTTATCCAAATCGATCAAAAAACTTTCCCAAGTGGGTATTTGTATTCCTTTATATCCCAAATCGGCCGCCCATTTACACATACCATCCAAGGTATTGAATGGAGCTTTACTATCTACGAATTGAGCCAAAAATACCGCTGGACCTTTAATTGTTTTCATAAATTTTTATACTATCGGTTATTTTAATTAGTTAGTTGTACCAATTCCTCAAATATGTCAATTTATCTTATATTTAAGAATTCTATAACACAATTCTGAACACCTTGAAGAATTGCTATAAATATAAGGATTACCAAAAGAAAAAGATAAAAATTAAGGCATGAATCAAGATGAAGTTTACGATGCAATTGTAGTTGGAACTGGAATAAGTGGTGGTTGGGCCGCAAAGGAATTAACAGAGAACGGTTTAAGAACATTGGTTCTTGAACGCGGTAGAATGGTAAAACATATAGAAGATTACCCCACCATGCATGATGACCCATGGGATTATCCTTTAAAAGGGGAACTATCCAAGGAAGAAAAGAAAAATTTCCCTGTACAATCTAGGGTAAACTGGGCGCCAAAACAGGATGTAAAGCATTTTTTTGTCAATGATTTTGACCACCCCTATGTAGAGACCAAACGTTTTGATTGGATCAGGGGCTATCAAGTTGGGGGTAGGTCTTTAACATGGGGGCGGCAGAGTTATCGTTGGAGCGATATAGATTTTGAAGCGAACAAAAAGGAAAATATTGGTGTTGATTGGCCTGTTAGATACAAGGATATTTCACCTTGGTATGATAAGGTTGAAGAATATATAGGAGTCAGTGGTGAAAATTTAGGCTTGGAGGTATTGCCCGATGGTAAATTTCAGCCGGCCATGAAACTAAATTGTGTGGAAGAGGATTTTAAGAAACTGACTTCTGAAAAATTTGATGACGGACGGTTAATTACCATTGGCCGTACTGCGCACATCACCGACCCAAATGCCAATTTTGAAGGCAGGGGCACCTGTCAAAATAGGGACCGATGTTGGAGGGGCTGTCCTTTTGGAGGTTATTTTAGCAGTAATTCATCTACCCTACCGGCAGCGGAACGTACAGGTAATATGACCTTACGGCCAAACTCCATCGTCTACGAAATCATATATGACGATGCTACAAAAAAAGCTACCGGTGTTAAGGTCATAGATGCGGAAACCAATGAACAATTGGTATTCAAGGCTAAAGTGATTTTTCTGTGCGCATCTGCCATGGCATCCGTAGGTATCTTATTACAATCTAAATCTGAACGTTTTCCCAACGGGCTTGGCAATGATTCTGATGCCTTGGGACGTGGTATCATGGACCATCATTATAAATTGGGCGCATCTGCCAAGGTTGACGGCTATTTAGATAAATATTACAAGGGTAGACAGCCTACCGGATTTTATATTCCACGTTTTGTCAATTTAAACGATAAGACCAAAAAGGACAATTATGTACGTGGGTTTGGTTATCAAGGAAGGGCAAGTAGGGGCGACTGGAGCGAAACCATAGCCGAAATGAGCTATGGCAAAGATTTAAAAGACCACATTCTTAAACCTGGCCATTGGACCATAGGGGTAACAGGATTTGGGGAATTTTTACCCTATGACGACAACCGTGTAACACTAAGCCCTACGAAAAAGGATAAATGGGGACTTCCACAATTAGCTTTTGATGTGGAGTTCAAGGAAAACGAATACAACATGCGGGAAGACATTAAAAAAGAAATTGTAAAAATGTTCAAAAGCGCCGGATTTAAGGGTATAAGCGCCTATGACCAGAAAACCGGTCCTGGATTGGGCATTCATGAAATGGGTGGCGCACGTATGGGGCATTCTCCCAAAACTTCCATTGTCAATAAACACAACCAAGTGCATCTTGTTCCTAATGTATACGTCACAGATGGGGCGTTTATGTCTTCCTCAAGCTGTGTAAATCCTTCTTTAACCTATATGGCATTTACCGCTAGGGCGGCAAACCACGCCGCAGAACAATTAAAATTGGGCAAATTCTCATCATAAAGTAATTTTGAACATCGCATTCATTTAAATAATATCAATTTAAAAAGATAATTTATAGCTATGGAAAATGCTTCGGCAAGAAATATGTGGGGAGATTATTTAGACTCCCATTTGGAACATGCTTTTAACGAAAGTCCAAAAACCCTTTATTTTGGGGATAATGAAAAAGACGCAGATGAATTGGCGGCATTGGCTAAAAATGGCAGCAAAAAAGCTACGTCCCATTCCTTGTTAGGTTTACAACATAGAAATGAAGCACTTCCTAAAATAGGTGAATTTATAGTCGTTACAAATTGGAAAGGCGAAGCACAATGTATTGTGCGTACAACGGCCGTAACCCTAAAACCCTATTTTAGTATAAATGCATCTTACGCTCAATTGGAAGGTGAAGGCGACAAGTCCTTGGATTACTGGAAAAAAGTACACTGGGACTATTATACAAGGGAATTAAGTGCCTTTGACAGGGAACCAAAGGAAAGTATGATTATTGTTTGTCAAGAATTTGAAAAAGTATTTTAAAACAAAGAGCCGCTAATAGCGGCTCTATTTCATTGTAGGTCTTTCCTATTAATCTTCTAAACTTACCCAAACATTTCCATTCTTATTGGAATCTACCGTCGCTTCAATAAAATTCATTCCGCGCACGCCATCTGTCATTGTTGGGAATTCACCGTCATTATATGCTTGCCCCCTAATAGCTTTTGCGACTCCTTTATAAATATTGGCCATAGAATCAAATATTCCTTCTGGGTGGCCTGCCGGTAATTTAGTACCGTCCAAAGACAATTCAGAGTTATAGGCATGCCCCGGTTTATAGACCTGGGTAGGTTCCGTATCACTTAATTTATATAAGAAGTTAGGTCGTTCCTGCTCCCATCTAAAAGCTCCTTTTTCTCCATAAATGGCTATGGCCAATCCGTTTTCTTCCCCAGTAGCTACTTGACTACCTCTAATAACCCCTTTTACATGGTCTCCCATACGGATCAGTACCGTTCCATCCACATCCATCTTATTGTCTTCATACAGGTAATTAAAATCGCAAAGCAATTTGTTGACTTTAAGTCCCGTAGTATATTCCACCATGTTAAAGGCATGTACGCCAATATCTGCCATACATGAACTAATACCAGCTTTAGTGGGGTCTAACCTCCAAACGGAAGATCTTTTCTCCTTATCATGTATTATGGTATTGATCCAACCTTGATAATAGACCGCATCTACTTTATGAATTTTACCCAAAGCACCCGCTTTGATCATCTCACGCATTTGACGAACCATAGGATACCCTGTATATGTATGGGTCAATGCGAAGACCGTACCTGCTTTTTCATGTGACTTTTGCAAATCCTTTGCTTCTTCAAGAGAAGTGGTCATTGGTTTTTCGCAAATAACGTGAAATCCATTGTCCAATAATTTCTTGGCCATTGGATAGTGTAAGAAATTAGGGGTTAGAACTGAGCAGACCTGTATACGTTGATCCTCAGGTAATTTCAATTCCTCCTCAATTAGAGTATCAAAGTCTTTATAAATTCTATTCAAGGGAACATCAATCTCCTCGGCAAAGGCCTTGTTGGCCTCAAAATCAGGATTGAAAACTGCTCCTGTAATTTCATAATTGTCATTGATTTGTGAGGCTACCCTATGTAGTACACCTATTAGGGAATCGCCTCCCCCTCCTAATATTCCTAATCGTATTTTCTTTGGCATTTTAGTTGTTGTTTAAATTGAAAAATTTATAAATTGTATCCTAACGGATGGTTTATCTTTTTTGGTTATTGGTTTTATTAGTATATCTAGTGGACAGAAATCAATTTTCAGGCGTTTAAATTAAAGAATTTATCTAAGACTGATAATCTATTTTCTCGGTTTTAAAGAAAATTGCGAACAATACAAATACAACAAAGGCAAATCCTGCGGGATACATCCAAATAGTCTTCCAAATATGTGTTCCGTCCTCTAAGAGATACCATGTAGAAATTTTTCCCGCTATCCAAAAACCGATTAACATACCTATACCATAAGTTGCAAGGGTAATCAGCCCTTGTGCTGAACTTTTATATGCCTCCCCGGCCTTACTGTCCGTATAGATTTGGCCGCTCACAAAGAAAAAATCATAGCATATACCATGCAAGGCAATGCCAACAATCAACATAAAACCAAGTTCGTTAACATCGCCATAAGCAAATAATATATAGCGCAATACCCATGCGCCCATGGCCACCAATATTGTTTTCTTAAAACCGAACTTTGTAAAAAAGTAAGGTAGAAGTAACATAAAGGCAATTTCAGAAATTTGGCCAATAGTCATTTTACCGGTTGCATTATCCATACCAATTTCAACAAGAAACGGGTTAGCATTTTGATAGTAAAATGCCAATGGAATACATATTAAGACCGATGACAAAAAAAACACCAAAAAATTTCTATCCTTAAATAAGCCTAAAGAATCCAACCCTAAAATTTCCTTGATCGTAACATTTTTGGAACGTATTAGCTTGGGCGGTGTTTTTGGTAGTGTAAAGCTGAACAACCCCAAAAGTAATGAGGCTAATGCGGTCATTAAAAAAGTGTTTTTTAGAAAGCCCTGTTCTATGGATTCTCCCTTATCCCAATGAAATATAAAGCTAATGGAAAGTCCTGCAACGATCCAGCCCAAGGTTCCAAAAACCCTGACCAATGAAAATTCCTTTGCAGGATTTTTCATTTGATTAAAAGAAACGGAATTTACAAGGGCCAATGTAGGCATATAAACAATCATATATGCCAAGACCAAAATATAGAATCCTTCAAAAGCCGAGCTTTCGTACATTAAATACATAAGAACCGCCCCTAGCAGATGCAATACTCCTAAAATCTTTTCCGCATTAAAATAACGATCTGCAATAATACCTATTACAAATGGTGCAATAATGGCTCCCCAAGATTGCGTGGAAAAGGCCAAGGCAATTTCCCCGTCCGTAGCCTGTAAATTATTTCCTAAAAAAGTTCCTAGGGTTACGAACCAGGCCCCCCAAATAAAAAACTCCAGGAACATCATTGAGCAGAGTTGTGCCCTCACCGCATTTTTCATTTATCTTTTATAATGAATGTAATCCAGGCCAATAGGATGTTCTCCTTGAACTCTAAAATCTACCGCTATTTGTCCTCGATGGTTCGTTGAATGATTTATGATGTGAAAAAGTATATCCTGTAAGGTATTGGTAGATAGCCTCCCTTCACTATTTTCATAGTCTATTCGCCTATCAAAATTATCGGCGTTGGAAATGATCTCAAATGAACTTCGTTGATTTTCATAGTGAATATCTGCCCAATCTTTTAGATCATGCTCTTGCCAAACTTGAAAATCACTGGGTTTTTGCAAAATTCTTGCATTCCAGATATGGTGTGCATTTAAAATGTGACAGAACAACCTACTAATATATGGCGGAACGTTGTTCAAGGCCAGACATTTTTCTATCAGCTTTTTGTTACAGTGAAAATTGTAATCGAATAATTCATTGAAAAATGGTTCCATACACTAGTTCATGTAGATTATTCTATTTCGTTGGCGGCCTTCAGAAGCAAATCCCTTGTTGCAATTATTCCATCTTCCTCACTAATTTCCGACCCTTCATATTCCACGCCTATATAACCGGTATATCCTGCATCCTTAACAATTTTCAACATTTTCACATAGTCTATACCAGTGTCATAACCATCGGCATCAAAATTGTTGGATTTTGCACTCACCGCCTTCGCATAGGGCATTAATTCCTTTACACCCTTGTATTTATCATACTCCTTAACACAATCCCAACTATTTGGCTTGCGCTCTATACAGAAATTACCAAAATCCGGTAAGCTTCCACAGTTGTCCATATTTACCGTTTCCATAACTTTTGCATGAAGTTCTCCGTTAGAGGATAAACCTCCATGATTCTCCACCAAAACGTTAATATTCTTCGTTTTGGCATAAGTTGCCAATTTAGTTAGACCGTCCACAGAATTTTTGATCCATTCCTCCGGTTCATTACTTCCATTTAAATTGACCCTAATTGCATGACAACCCATAGCAGCAGCCGCATCTACCCATTTTTTATGTTTTTCAACGGTCTCATTTCTTTCCGCTTCATCGGAAACTGCTAAATTACCTTGGCCATCGATCATGATCAGCACATTGGTCATTCCATGCTTTTTGGCTTCAGCGTTGGACTTTGCCACAAAATTGGCCATGGCCTCCTCAGAATAATTTGCACTCTCCAACTCTGGGTTATATAATTGACTTACATATTCCAAACCGGTAAAGCCCCAGTTTTTAGCCTTTTCCGCAAAGGTATAAGGGTCTACGCCGTCTTCTCTGATCATTTTATGCATAGACCATTGGGCCAATGAAAGCTCAAAGAAAGGTTCAACAGTGCTGGCCGTGGAAGTTGTTTCTGAATTTTCTACATTTTCTTTTTTCGTTTCCTTACAGGCGTAAGTACCTAGTAACGAGATTCCAATACCTACTAAGGAGGCAATTTTTACAAATCTTTTTCTTTTCATTTTTGGTTGTTTGTTGTTGTTTGAAAATATAATTATTGCAATGAACGTTAAAATTCCCAGTAAGTTCATTAAACTGACTACATGCTAGTTTTAGCGAATTTCGCAATAAGAATAGACATTAAATGTATAGAATTAATTTTATATTTAATAAATTTAGAGGATAAACAACTTTTATGAGCAAATTTTATTACAATGAAGAGCAAGAGTCCTATGACGCTATAGTTGTAGGAACTGGAATTAGTGGTGGCTGGGCCGCTAAAGAGCTGTGTGAAGCAGGGTTAAAAACATTGGTATTGGAACGCGGTCGTATGGTAAAACATATAGATGATTATGTGACCGCAAATAAAGATCCATGGGATTTTCCAAATGCAGGGGCACCTACCAAAGAAATTTTAGAGCAGCAACCAAAACAGAACAGAACCGGCTATACTACCAATCAGGCCAGTAATATGTGGTTTGTAAATGACAAGCAACATCCATATAACGAAACTAAACGTTTTGATTGGATGAGAGGGTATCATCTAGGTGGGCGCTCCCTACAATGGGGCCGTCATAGTTACCGCTGGAGCGATATTGATTTTACCGCTAATAAAAATGAAAAAATAGCAGTGGATTGGCCCGTTCGTTATAAGGATATAGCACCTTGGTACGATAAGGTCGAAACATATATAGGAGTAAGTGGGGAAAATCTAGGACTGGAGCAATTGCCTGACGGTCAGTTTCTTCCTATGATGGACCTGAACTGTGTAGAACAGGAATTTAGGGAAAAGGTAGCGGAAAATTTTAACGGCCGTGTAGTAACTGCCGGTAGGGTAGCTCACCTAACAGGCACCAAACAGTTTGATGGCAGAAGTAAATGTCAATTTAGAAATAGATGTATTCGCGGATGTCCTTTTGGAGCGTACTTTAGTAGTTTATCATCTACCCTACCTGCTGCGGAAGCTACAGGTAACATGACGTTAAGACCAGACTCTATCGTTCATGAGGTAATGTACGACCCGAATACGAAGAGGGCAACCGGGGTAAAGGTCATTGACCGTGTTACCAAAGAAACCTATGAATTTAAGGCTAAGGTTATATTCCTTTGTGCATCTGCCATAGCATCCACGTCAATATTAATGCAATCTAAATCAGATACGTTCCCTAACGGCATGGGTAATGCATCCGATCAATTGGGACGTAACATTATGGACCATCATTTAGGCGTTGGTGCCCGTGGAAAATTTGATGGTTTTGAAGACAAATTTTACAAAGGAAGAAAACCGAACGGTATCTATATACCGCGTTTTAGAAATTTAGGTGGAGATTCCAATAGATCTGATTATAAGCGTGGTTTTGGTTACCAAGGTGGTGCTTCTAGAGGAAATTGGGAGGACAGTGTTGCCGAATTGGCCTATGGTGCCGATTTAAAGGATGCTATATTGAAACCGGGCGGTTGGCAATTTGGCATGACCGGATTTGGTGAGGTTCTTCCCTACGAAGAAAATAGATTTACCCTTGACTATGATAAATTAGATGATTGGGGACTACCAACTGTAACCTTTGATGCAGAATTCAAGGAAAACGAATGGAAAATGCGAGAGGACATGAAACAGTCTGCCGTGGATATGTTGACCAAGGCAGGATTAAAGGATGTAACGCCGTATGACAATCCCGGTGCATTAGGATTAGGTATCCATGAAATGGGCACCGCACGTATGGGACGGGACAGAAAAACCTCTGTACTGAACGGAAACAATCAGTTGCATGACGTGCCTAATGTATATGTAACTGACGGTTCATTTATGACCTCGGCCAGTTGTGTAAACCCATCATTGACCTATATGGCATTTTCAGCAAGAGCGGCAAACCATGCTGCACAAGAACTTAAAAAAGGAAATATATAATGGATAGAAGACGCGTATTAAAAAATATGGGGCTGTCACTTGGATATATGGTGGCCACTCCAACCTTACTAGGTCTTGTACAAAGTTGTAAGAGTGAACCCGCAATAACCTGGACGCCAGAATTCCTATCACAGGACCAAGGTGCCATACTTACCAAATTGGTAGACCTTATTTTACCAAAAACGGATACACCGGCCGCTTCTGAAGTACAGGTAGATGTTTTCATAGATAAATTTGCCAATGAAGTAATGGAAAAAGAGCAACAAGAGCTCTTTACGATGTCCATGAACAAATTTGTGGAAAAGGCGTTGGCGGATTCAGGTAAAGAAAATATAACGGATTTGACAACGGACGACTTGGAGCCTGTTTTAGCAAGTTCATTGAAGTATTCCAAAGAGGACCAGACAAAAATGCAAGATGCTATTACCAGTTATTCTGAAGCCTTAGCAGAAGGTAAAACTTCTACGTTAGATGATGAAACTACAAGATTTGCTTTTGCGAACAATCTTCGTGGTCTTACTATTTGGGGCTATAAAGCCTCTGAATATGTTGGCGAAGAAGTATTGGCCTATTTGCCCGTACCAGGTGAGTATATTGCCTGTGGTGATGCCCAGGAGCTCACTGGAGGCAAAGATTGGTCATTATAAATAACATTGATCAACCATTAACAAGAGCCAAGAGATAGATACTTCTACCACTTGGCTTTTTTAGTTTAACACCTTTTTGAAATGAAGCGAAGAAATTTTATGCAAAAAACCGCACTAGGTACTAGTGCTCTTACAATAATGAGTCCTTTGGCGTTTGCAAATTCCAACAAAGAAACCATGTCTAGGTATAACTTTAATTTAAAATATGCCCCTCATCTTGGTATGTTCAACAATCATGCTGGAGACGATCCCATAGATCAAATACAATTTATGGCCGATCAAGGTTTTACAGCGTTTGAGGATAACAATATGATGAAGAGAGATGTGGCCATGCAAGAAAAAATAGGTGCTGCCTTGGCAAAGAGAGGTATGACTATGGGCGTCTTTGTAATAGACAAGGGCGGTAACATGGCAAACTCGCTCGCCGCTGGTAAAGAGGATTTTATCAATATTTTTTTAGACGGATGCCGAAAGGCCGTTGAAACGGCCAAACGGGTCAATGCAAAATGGATGACCGTAGTTCCCGGCGGCTATGAAAGATCGTTACCTATTGGAATACAAAATGCAAATGTAATAGAAGCATTACGCCGTGGAGCAGAAATATTGGAACCGCATGGCCTTACAATGGTTCTTGAACCACTTTCTGATTCACCGGATCTTTATTTACAAACTTCAGAACAAACATATCTTATCTGCAAAGGGGTCAATAGTCCATCCTGTAAAATTCTTTATGATATCTACCACATGCAAAAAAATGAAGGGAACTTAATTCATCATATGGATTTGACATGGGAAGAAATAGCATATATCCAAATAGGCGACAATCCTGGTAGAAAAGAGCCCACCACTGGGGAAATCAATTACAAAAATGTATTTAAATGGATTCACCAAAAAGGATTTAAAGGAGTATTGGGAATGGAGCATGGCAATTCTATATCAGGAAAAGAAGGAGAGACTTCGTTAATAAATGCATATAAAGAGGTAGATAATTTTATTTGAATTTTTCGGTATTAAAATAGTAACAACCTGACTTTTTCAAAGTCGGGTTGCATTTCAACGAAAAATAATCAACTATTCGTTGAAATACATAATTTACATGTAAGAAATAACTTACTTTTTCGTTATTTTGTATATGTCCCAATACCTACATACCCTCGCAATATACGTCATATTACTAATGGCGTCTAAAGTATCTTATATCGTGTATAAAAAGATACGATCAAAAGAATTTGCAACCCAGCGTTTGCTTCTTGTACAACATTGGAAAAATTTTACGTCTATACTAAAGTTGTTTATTAACAGTTTATTTAACGATTTAATCAAGTTTCCATAATCCAAACTTACGTTTTTACCGTATATAATCTAATACTAAACACTTAGGCTATGGACCCTTACATCACCATTTTGATCATTTATGTAGTGGCGTTGTTCTTTACAACGGCGATCAAACCCTATATAAAGAACGATAATTAAAATTCCCTTACTTAACCTAGGCTTTAGCCGCTATTAAAAAAGACCCCTGATCAGGGGTCTTTTTTATTTATTAAATGTTTGTTTTAGGACCCGCACATTAGGCAATCATCATCTGCTTGTCCTTCTTTAGCTCTAGCAATCATTTCTTTCATTTCTTGTGGCGTTAGTGGTTGAATGTCAATTTCTGCCTGTGGCGACACCATCTTAACTGCATTATCTGTCACTACTGGCTCATTGACCACGGAAGTAACCACTTCTGCTTCAACCGGGCTTTCTTTTTTCTTAGAATTGTCCAACGTAAATTTTATGGCATCTACAGCAGCTTTGGTACGCAAATAGTACATCCCAGTTTTAAGTCCGCTCTTCCAAGCATAAAAATGCATAGATGTCAATTTGGAATAATTGGCATTTTCCATAAAAAGGTTCAAGGACTGGCTTTGATCAATAAAGTACCCTCTTTGTCTGGACATATCTATTATATCCTTCATACTTAGTTCCCATACAGTTTTATAGAGATCTCTAATATCTTGTGGAATAGTCTCTATATGTTGTATTGACCCATTGGCACGCATTAATTCTTGCTTCATGTTCTCGTTCCACATTCCCAATTCAACAAGGTCTTCCAATAAATGTTTATTGACCACTATAAATTCCCCAGACAGTACGCGTCTGGTATAAATATTGGATGTATAAGGCTCAAAGCATTCATTGTTACCTAATATTTGTGACGTTGAAGCCGTGGGCATTGGCGCCACTAGCAAGGAATTACGAACGCCATGTTGCAGCACATCTTTTCGTAATTTTTCCCAATCCCATCTACCGGACAATTCCTCGTCCTTTATGCCCCATAAATTATATTGAAATTTTCCTTGGGAGATCGGTGAGCCTTCATAGCTGGAATAAGGACCTTCTTCCTTGGACATTTCCATTGAAGCGGTTACAGCGGCAAAATATAACGTTTCAAATATTTCCTCATTTAGTTTTTTGGCATCATCACTGGTAAATGGCATACGAAGTTTAATAAACACATCGGCTAGGCCCTGTACTCCCAAACCAACAGGTCTGTGACGCATATTTGAATTTTCCGCTTCTTTTACCGGGTAATAATTACGGTCTATTACCTTGTTCAAATTCTTGGTAACACGTTTTGTTACCTTAAAGAGCTCTTTATGATCAAAGGCTCCGTTCTTAATGAACATGGGCAAAGCTATGGAAGCTAAATTACAAACCGCTACCTCATCTGGCGAGGTATATTCCATAATTTCAGTACATAGATTCGAGGAACGGATCGTTCCCAAATTTTTCTGGTTGCTTTTACGGTTTGCGGCATCCTTATAAAGCATATATGGCGTGCCGGTCTCTATTTGGGATTCCAATATTTTCTCCCAAAGCTCTCTAGCCTTTATCGTTTTACGACCTTTGCCCTCTGCCTCATATTGCGTGTATAATCTTTCAAACTCCTCACTGTGTTTATTATACAGATCAGGGCACTCATTAGGACACATTAAGGTCCAATCTTCATTAGCCTCTACCCTTTTCATGAACAGGTCAGAAATCCACATAGCATAGAATAAGTCCCTTGCTCTCATTTCTTCCTTTCCATGGTTCTTTTTTAAATCTAAAAAGTCAAAAATATCGGCATGCCAAGGTTCCAAATAAATTGCAAAACTACCTTTGCGCTTTCCTCCACCCTGGTCTACGTAACGGGCTGTATCATTAAACACTTGTAACATGGGCACAATACCGTTAGATGTACCGTTAGTACCAGCTATATAGGAACCCGTTGCCCTAATATTATGAATGGATAAGCCTATACCCCCGGCAGATTGGGAAATTTTAGCCGTTTGTTTCAAGGTGTCATAAATACCCTCTATACTATCATCTTTCATTGCCAATAGAAAACAAGAAGACATTTGAGGTTTTGGTGTACCGGAATTGAACAATGTTGGCGTAGCATGGGTAAAATATTTTTTGGACATCAACTCATAGGTTTCTATGGCAGCATCCAAATCATTTAAATGAATTCCTACAGATACACGCATAAGCATGTGCTGGGGACGTTCTGCTATTTTACCGTTTAATTTCAACAAATAAGACCGTTCCAATGTTTTAAAACCAAAATAATCGTAGCCAAAATCTCGGTTGTAAATTATAGTTGAGTCCAAACGTTCCGCATTATCGGCAATTACTTGGTATACCTCATCAGATAACAAAGGGGCCTTTTTTCCTGTTCTGGGATTTACATAAACATATAGATCCTTCATGGTTTCGGAAAAGGATTTTTTTGTGTTTTTATGTAAATTGGATACAGATATCCTTGCTGCCAATTTAGCGTAATCCGGATGCGTAGTGGTCATAGTTGCTGCAATTTCAGCGGCCAGGTTGTCCAGCTCTGAAGTTGTAACACCATCATACAGTCCCTCAATGACCCGCATAGCTACTTTTAAAGGATCCACCAGTCCGTTAAGACCATAACAGAGTTTTCGTACTCTTGCGGTAATCTTATCAAACATTACCACTTCTTTTCTTCCATCTCTTTTAATTACAAACATTGGCTACAAATATTTTAGGTTACTATTACTTTATTCAATATGTTAATAATTTTAACATATAAAGACCAGGGCATAAAAACCTCTTTATCGATAAGTAAAGAGGTTGTAAATACTGTTTATTAAAAATCAGCGTCGAAGCTAATTTTTTGCGAATCTTCATCTTTGTCCTTGTTCAGAACTCCGGCTTTTTGATATTCAGACACTCGTTTTTCAAAAAAATTGGTTTTACCCTGCAACGAAATCATGTCCATAAAGTCGAACGGATTGGATGCATTATACACTTTATCACATTCCAATTCTACCAGTAGGCGATCGGTAACAAATTCTAAATACTGGGTCATTAATTTAGAATTCATGCCTATTAAGCTAACGGGCAATGATTCTGTAATGAATTCACGCTCAATATTAAGTGCATTGGTAAGGATTTCCGTAATCCGTTCTTTGGGCACTTTGTTCATTAAGTGTTTGTTGTGTAAATGAACAGCATAATCACAATGCATACCTTCATCCCTTGAGATTAATTCGTTAGAAAAGGTAAGTCCGGGCATTAGACCCCTTTTCTTTAACCAAAAAATGGAACAAAACGCACCGGAAAAGAAAATCCCCTCTACAGCGGCAAAAGCGATCAAGCGCTCGGCAAAACTAGGAGACTCAATCCAATTTAAGGCCCAATCTGCTTTTTTCTTAATAGCTGGAAAATTCTCGATGGCCTTGAAAAGAATGTTTTTTTCCTTTTCGTCCTTTACATAGGTATCTATTAAAAGGGAATAGGTTTCTGAGTGAATGTTTTCCATCATAATTTGAAAACCATAAAAGAATTTAGCTTCTGCATACTGCACTTCGCTCACAAAATTTTCAGCTAAATTTTCATTTACAATACCGTCAGAAGCGGCAAAGAAAGCCAAGATGTGTTTTATGAAAAAACGCTCATCTTCGTTTAACTTATTGTTCCAGTCATTTAAATCCTCATGAAGATCAATTTCCTCTGCGGTCCAAAAACAAGCCTCACATTTTTTATACCATTCCCACAGGTCATTGTGTTTTATAGGAAAAATAACAAAGCGGTCATCATTTGCTTCCAAAATAGGCTCAAAGGCTGTGGACATATCATTTATGGTTTAAAAGTTAGTAGTAAAGAAGTTGAAAAATACCTTCTCATTGGGAGTATCAAAGATTCAAAAATGCTTTGAATTTTTAAAGTGCGTTTAGCCAATTAAAGGACAAAGTTTTTAACACAAAATGTTGAAATCTAGGCTCGCAAGTGATGTTTATTGCATTTAGGCCAAAAGGAAATTGCGGGTAACTTTTAAGCAAATTGAACAAATATTTTATAAACCAAAAAGTATATAAAATCATACTAAATGGTTTAAATAATGTACTTGATTTAAAAAGGAATATTAAGATAGGTAATACCAAATTGTACGGTCCCTCCAATGCTCATATTATGAAAAATGCCCACCAAATCTAATCAAGGTAGTTCCCCCGAAACCTTTTCTTAGATTGTAATTCTACGTACAGAACACGTAAACCTCACATATTTTGGCGCTCAAAACATTAGATATAAAATAACATACACTATTTTATTAAGAACCGTACTTTCCTTGGTATTAAAATTTAATTTGCATTAAAAAAACCTTTGATGATCAAAGGTTCTCTTTCAGCATTTTCATAAGTAACTTCTATATTTCCATAAACCGTTTTTTTGCGGTTGGTATGTATTGCTATTGTACCGTCCTTTGCAAAAAAAGGCAGTTCACTCAATTCATTGATATCGGCAAAACCATACACCCCAGAAAATTGACGTATTAATCTATCAAGATTTTTTATTTCATACGTACCGTTAATTCTATTGAGATTGTCATTAGAGGCTATGATAAACGAAATTAAATCGGCCTTGCAACCATTGGCCGGAACAAATCTTAATTCAATGTTTTTTGTTATTTTTCCGAATTCATCTACATCGTTCTTTAATTGAAACGATGCCTTACCTACCATTGATTCATCTTTAATGCCGGAAAATTGAAAATAAAATGCACCCTGGTCAACACTTAAATTGTTCACTGGGTTTTCAGAACCTCCTGCTATCAAAAGCAATGGAGTTATTCCAAATAAGAACATTTTTAAAAATTTAATGACTACTTGAATCATTTGGAGGATTTTGCTACTTGTTAGGGCCGCTTTATTGGCGTTTCTACCGCCACGGTTAAATTTTCATTGAATTTTTCTTCTGATTGTTTAATCTTAGACGCAATTATCAAAACGATAATAAACAACCCAAACATTAAACCACATTTTCTCATTGCTCAATAAAATTTACATTACATCTTAGTCGCTAAGGTAGATGAACATAAAAGGTCTTTTCTTGGTATTGTATAACCTGTTGTTTTTTTTGTGTATTTGGATTTAAACAATTTCAAGAACCAAAAAGACGATTATAATTTGTAATATTTTTCTTTCAAATTGATTGATTTGTATATATGACAGATAATGAAAAGCATTCTATTACCGATTACACTAAAATTGCATCCATTGACACAAAATTTTAATTTAGAACGATTGAAGCCCCTAATTTTTCCTAACTTTCTATTTTCATAGCCATACTAATATGTTACAAGCCGTCATAGTCGATGATGAAATAAAGGCTCTACAAAGCTTAACCTGGGAACTCACAAACTTTAGTGATGAGATAAAGGTGGTAGCCTCTTTTACCAATCCACATGATGCTCTAAACTATCTTGAAAAACATACACCAGACTGTCTTTTTTTAGATATTGAAATGCCCACTATGGATGGTTTTCAATTCATAAAAAAACTTACCAATAAAAATTTTCCGGTCGTGATTACTACGGCCTATAACCAATATGCCCTAAAGGCGATTAAAAGCGAAGCACTGGATTATCTATTAAAACCAATAGATACGGATGATCTTGAAGAAACAATTACCAAAATTAAAAAGTTTAATAACAAAAATTTTTCAATGGAAAAATTAGAGATGGCATTGTTGAATTTTAATTCCAAAGCCTCTCATAATAGGATTACCTTAAATACGGATGGAAAATTATTGTTTCTAGAAAGTGACGAAATACTTTATGCAGAATCTGATGGAAACTATAGCACCATTTTCTTAAGTGACGGTCAAAAAATAGTGCTTACTAAAAAACTAAAAGAGGTCAATGAAATCTTACCGGATGATTCCTTTTTTAGAATTCACAATTCTTACATTGTGAACCTAAATAAAATAAAGGAATTTTTGAAGACCGATGGTTATGTTATTTTAAAATCGAATCATAAAATACCGGTATCAAGGCAGAAAAAATCCGATTTTTTAGACATGCTATAACTATGTTCATGGCCCCCTTAAAATGTATCTTTCCCCTTAAAAATTTTAAGCACACCTTTATTTTAGGTATCCTCGCATGTCTTATTTTTCCATTTCTACTATCTGCACAGAACATCCCAACCCCGTTCAAAAAAGACGTTGATAGCTTAATTGCGGCATCCCCCAAAACCTACAGGGAAATAGACAATGTATTGCGGCAGTATAGAAAGGACAGTGTTTTATTACATTATGTCAACAATATATCAAAATCAAATAATTATTTGTACGGCCAGGCCTATGCCTACAACCAATTGGGAAGAATTTACAGGGATATATCTCTTTATCCTAAATCACTGGAATATTTTCAGCAAGCGTTGAAAATCTCTATTGAGGCTGAAAGTATAGAATTTAGGGTATATAGTCTTAATATGATCAGTGTAGTCCACAGGAGAACAGATGCCGTTAAATCTGCCTTGGATTATAGCCAAGAAGCACTGGAACTGGCCGAGACCGTTGCAGAACCCAGTATTGGGTTAAAACGTAGTATTAATGTATCGTTGAACAGTATAGGGAACATTTATCAAATGTTGGAACAATACGAACTGGCCATTGAGAAATTTGAACGTTCCATGATATTGGAGCAGGAGTTGGACAATAAACTGGGCCTGGCGATCAATCATCAAAATCTTGGCGAATGTTATGAAGCACAGGGCAAACTTGAACCTGCACTACAGCATTTTAGAAAATCTTTGGTTTATAATGAAATCATTGATTCTGATAAAGGTAAGGTAATATGCAATTACAGTATTGCACATGTGTATGTTCATTTGAGCAGAATAACAGAAGCCATTGACATTTTAAATAAAAACTTACAACGGGCCATTAGGTTGGGGGACAAACAGATCATTGCCACAATTTATATCAACCTTGGTTGGGCCTTTATTCGAAAGGGCGATTTTAATGCCGCACAGGCAAATTTAGAAAAAGGGTTGGACCTGGGAAAAGACTATAACCTAGATTCTGAAATTGCAGAAGCGAACAAATTTCTTTCAGAACTTTGGATAAAACGCGATGATTATGAAAAAGGGATGGAATATTTTAAGGAATTCAAGAATTATGAAGACCGTATAGCAAATTCCCTAAATCTAAGATATGTAAACGATATGATTTTGCGGTATGAATCGCAAATACGGGAGAACCAATACGAACGCCTTGCCGCAGAAAATGAAAATGTTCGTTTAAAATTGAGGAAGAACAGAACCATGCTGATCATTATTGGTATCTTTTTAATTTTACTCATAGGCATTTTATACATCCTTTACAGACAAAGTCAGTTAAATGCTGAAAAAAAGCTGCTGACCTTGGAACAAAGTATGTTGAGAAGCCAAATGAATCCCCATTTTCTATTCAACTCCTTAAATTCCATCAAATTATACATTATTAATAATGAAAAAAAGAACGCCGTTCATTACCTGAACAAATTCTCCAAATTGGTAAGAAAAATACTTGAAGCATCTTCACAACGGGAAATAACTTTGGCAGAAGAATTGGAAACCGTAGAGCTTTATATGAATATAGAGAATATACGCTTTTCCAATGAAATCAACTTTAACGTACATGTTAAGGATGATATAGATACCCATAACATTAAAATTCCCTCTTTGATCTTACAGCCTTTCTTGGAAAATGCACTATGGCACGGACTCTCTTCTAAAGATGGTGCCAAAAACATAGATTTGGAAATTAAAAAAGGTAAAAACGGATTTATTGAGATTATCATTTCAGATAACGGAGTTGGTAGGGATGCCGCTGAAAAAATAAAAAACAGTAAAGTGTTAAAAAGAAAATCCGTAGGTATAGATATTACCAAAGAGCGGTTGGCCAATTTTTCTCGAGATTATGAAAACTATTTTCATGTTGAGATTATAGATAAATACAATGAGGACAATATACCTACCGGTACTCAAATTATTATCTACATACCAACTATTTAAGGTGGTCGGCGGCTACTTCTTCCAGTTCACTGTACCAAGCTTCTCCAAACTTACGGATCAGGGCCTCTTTTACAAACTTATATATGGGCACTTTAAGTTCTTCCCCAAGGGCACATGCAGGGTCACAGATATGCCATTTATGATAATTGACCGCGGTAAGTTCCGTATACTCTTTTACCCTTATAGGATAAAGGTGGCAGGAAACAGGTTTTTTCCATTTGATCTTGCCTTGGTTATACGCTTCTTCAATACCGCATTTTGCAATTTTATGTTGATCAAATATCACATATGCACATTCACTGCCATTGACCAACGGGGTTTCCCATTCGCCATCCTCTCCTTTTACAAAAGCACCTTGTTCTTCTATTACCTTTATACCTTCTGGCCGTAGAAACGGTTTAACTTTAGCAAAGATATCCACCATGATTTCCGTTTCGCTATCTTCTACGGGAGCACCTGCCTCACCATCAACACAACACCCCCCTTTGCAAGCATTAAGATTACATACAAAATCATTTTCTATAATTTCCTCGGATACTATGGTCTTGCCTAATTGAAACATGGTCTAATTTAAAGGCCGCAAGATACATTATTTGAAAAGTATTGCCTTTACATTATTTTATGAATAAACATCTAAATGGTTTTTATAAACGTAAATTTGCAAAAATTTTCATTATGGAATTTCATTTTAACTTTAGGGAAATCATTACAGCCAGTATGGTTTTGTTTGCCGTTATCGATATTTTAGGAAGTATTCCTATCATCATTGGCCTAAGAAAAAAGGTTGGCCATATCCAATCCGAAAAAGCTTCTATAGTTGCGGCAATCATCATGGTAGCCTTTCTTTTTTTAGGAGAGGAAATCTTGAACTTAATAGGCATTGACGTAAATTCCTTTGCGGTTGCCGGTTCCTTCATCATTTTCTTCCTTGCCATTGAAATGATTTTGGGGATAACGTTATATAGGGATGATGAACCGGAAAGTGCTTCTATAGTTCCCATTGCGTTTCCTTTAATTGCCGGTGCAGGTACATTGACTTCATTATTGTCCCTAAGGGCAGAATACTATGTGGAAAACATTATTGTGGCCATTGTGGTCAACATTATTTTTGTGTTTGTGGTACTAAAATCTTCCGTAAAAATTGAAAAAATGTTGGGGTCCGGTGGTGTCAATGTTATTAGAAAGGTATTTGGTGTAATTTTGATGGCCATTGCCGTAAAATTATTTGCGGCCAATATCAATGAACTTTTCTAGCCGAATATTAGGTCGTATTTTTATAAAAAATTAATTATGAGCAAGACATTATCCATAATCTTCATTGTTGTGGCGGTAGGTTTAATAGCCTACAATGTAACCTTGGTAAATTTTGCCGATCCCTTTGAGAAAAATAGTACCATAGCATTAATTGGTATTATGGCCTCATTGTGTGCCATTATATTGCTATTGGTCTTTGTTACCAGTAAAAAAATACAGGATAAAATTAACAAGGATTAATTACTTGCTTTAATCTGTGCGGTTTTATTTTGCCATTTTCTAGCATTGTCCAATTCTAAAACTTTTTGCAGCATTGCATCTTCGTCTGCCTTAATTTTGGCATGAATGTTCGTATTGAACAATTGCTCTGCAATACTGGCCTTTAAAAAACGCTTTATACTGGATTCATAATCGTAAAAATTCATCCGTAGATTTCTGTCTATGGAATATTCTACGAATCTTTCAAAAAGAATATCATCCACATTAAAATCGTTTACAAAGGATTCTTGGCTGTATTGTGCATATCTGTCCCGATCCTCCTCTAGGTGTTCAAATACAAAAAAAGATAAAAATCCCAGACTATCCATACTCTCAACCGCTTCTTCCTCATTACTCCCAATAGGCACAAATACATCTGGTATAATACCACCACCGCCGTATACGACTTTTCCTTTGGGGGTAACGAACTTTAACGAATCCGCTACTTTTATACTGTCTACGGATATCATTTCACCACTATGGTAACGGTCCGTAAATTTTTGGTAATAATCCTTGGTGCCGTTGGCATATGTTTTTTGAATGCTACGGCCTGTTGGGGTATAATACCTTGAAACGGTCAATCTTACCGCAGAACCGTCTCCCAAAGCCATTTCTCGCTGTACAAGACCTTTTCCAAAAGATCTTCTTCCTACTATGGTACCTATATCATTATCCTGTAGGGCGCCCGCTACAATTTCACTAGCAGAGGCAGATCGCTCATTAATCAGGACATATACGGGCTTGTCCTCAAAAGAACCATCATCCGTAGCAAAACTTTTATTGATTTTACCTTTTTTATTTTTTGTAAACAATATTAATTTACCGTCTTCCAAAAATTCATCGGCCATTTCTTCTGCCATACCAAGATATCCCCCAGGATTGTCCCTTAAGTCTAAAATTAGTTGTTCCGCACCTCGGTCCTGCAATACCATTAAAGCGGTCTTAAACTCCTTATAAGTAGATTCTGCAAATCTATTGACCTTTATATATCCTATATCATTGGTAAGCATATAGAAAGACTCCACACTTTTTAATGGAACCACTCCTCTTTTCACCTTGACATTAAAAATTTTGTCTTCCGCTTTTCTATAAATGGTAAGATTGACCATGGTCCCTTCTTGACCCTTTAATTTATCCACTATAATTTCACTTGGATATTCTTTGCCGAACAGCGTGTCATTATCTGCCATTAAGATACGATCGCCAGGTAAAATTCCTTTTATATAGCTTGGCCCATCCTTTACGGTCTTTATAACCGTAATTGTATCATGGTACGCATAAAAATTTACGCCAATACCAACAAAATCGCCCTTCATGTTTTCTGCAACACGGTCCATTTCCTTTTCAGAAATATAGACGGAGTGTGGGTCCAATTTCTCTAGAATACTATTAACGGTAACATCTACGATACTATCTGTATTGACATCATCAACGTATTCGTAGTCAATATAATCTATTAATCTGTTAAGCTTATCTTTTTTGGAGTTGGTAGAAAAAAGGCGTTCCGGAGAATCGTTGAAATTTAACTTTCCACCCAAAAATACCCCCAAGGCCACAGCTGCGGAAATAATTAATGGTAATAGAAAATTAAATTTTTTATTCATCTTTAATTTAAACGTTATATAGTAACATTTATTTCTGGCATATGTTCAACTTCTACTTTGGCCTTTTCTAAAAATCGTATTCCGGAATCATCTTTGTAGCCAATTTGATAGACAACACGTTTTATACCGGCTTGATGTATAAGTTTACTGCACTCCCTGCAAGGAGATAAGGTAATATACAACGTGGCGCCTTGACATGATTGAGTAGAACTGGCTACTTTAAGAATTGCATTGGCCTCGGCATGTAGAACATACCACTTTGTGTATCCATCCTCATCCTCACAATAATTTTCAAAACCTGTTGGCGTACCGTTATACCCATCGGATATAATCATTCTATCCTTTACAATGATAGCACCAACCTGTTTTCTCTTACATGAGGACAATTTACCCCATTCCTTGGCCATTCTTAAATAAGCCCTATCATACTTTAACTGTTTTTCTTTATTCATCTTGATCAAGCTTTAAAAAAGCTGAATACACTAAGGTACCTGCTTTATTTGGCAAGAACCACGTCATAAGGTCAAATTTAACAATCTTAAAAGGGAAAAGTTGTATAAAGCAACGGCAGAGTAATAAAAATTATAAGCATACTACCAACAG
Source organism: Maribacter confluentis (assembly GCF_030505015.1). NCBI lineage: Bacteria > Pseudomonadati > Bacteroidota > Flavobacteriia > Flavobacteriales > Flavobacteriaceae > Maribacter > Maribacter confluentis. The sequence goes on along the minus strand of NZ_JAUKUC010000001.1, from coordinate 2,402,211 downwards.
CAATGAACAAACGTTGCTTTACGTTGAGTATGGACTGTAAAACAAATGCCAATACCAATACCAACATGACTATTAGCACTTGAGATAATTCTATACCTCCTGCAAAACCCAACAATGGTATCAATTTTTCATCTTCTCCCATTACCATCATTTTAAAATAATTTGAAAATCCGAAACCATGAATCAACCCAAATATACCGGTAGAAAGCAAGTGAAACCATATGGTTTTCCCATTATTATCGTCCTTAAGAATGAATAAGTTATAGAGGGCCGTTGCCAATATGGTTACCGGAATTAAAAATTCTATATATCCTGCATTGACCACAATTAGCTCAAACACGGAAAGTACTAAGGCCAAACAGTGGGTTATGGTAAAAACGGTTGCCAGTAATAGAACTTTTTTCCAACTTTTAAACGTAAATGGTAGCGCCAGGGCGGATAAGAATAGAATATGATCATATGCATTGATATTCAAGACATGTTGTAAACCCAATTGTAAATAAAACCAAAAATCTTGCATAGGATGTGTTTTAGTTAATTAATTTATGCCTCGTTCTTTTTGAATGGTTTCGTAAGCCTCCTGTACCTGTTTAAATTTCTCTTCCGCTCCTTTTTTAATGGCTTCATCTTGGGTGTTTACCCGATCAGGATGATATTTTTTGGCCATGGTCCTATATGCCTTTTTAATTTCTGCATCTGTAGCGGTTTTTGGCATATCCAGTATTTTATAGGCATTATTGGCAGATTTTACGAACATCGCCTTTATGCTATCAAATTCATTAATGGAAACCCTAAGGTAACCTGCTATTTCCCTAATTTTTTGTATTTCCGGATTACTAATACTACCATCTGCCTGTGCAATACCAAATAAGAAATGAAGAAGTTGCAAACGCACTTCATAACGCGTGCGTTGTGCTAAAAACGTACCTATCCTTTGTGCTGAGATTTGCCCTTTCTTATTGATGTCGTTAAATGTCCTAAAAATGGCATTGGCCTTTTCTTTACCATAAGTACTTACAAAATATTGTCTAACATAATCCATTTCAGATTGGCTCACTTGTCCATCTGCCTTAATAACGATAGAACACAAGGAAAGTAAGTTCAGTTCAAAATCTGCAGGGGTCACATTTGGCCTGGTATAATCTTGGAATACACTTTTGGCACTACCGGTACTTGACCCAAAAAAATTATCTATAATGCTACCTGCAAAAAAACCTAGTATTGCCCCAGATAACCCTCTCAAAAAAAAGCCGACTACAGCTCCCAACCATTTGATCATTTCGTAGTATGAATTTTGCCAAAGATAAAATATTACCAATAGAAAGTTGGGCCAATGAAAAGTTAAGGTCTTCTCCTCCTGTACGACTAATTGGTTATCTTTGTATTAGTTTAATTTAAACAATAAGAATATGTACCCTGCGGAATTAGTAAAACCAATGAGAGATGATCTGGCTTCTGCCGGATTTGAAGAATTATATACTGCGGAAGCAGTGACAAATGCTATCAACAAAGAAGGAACAACTTTAGTGGTTGTAAATTCTGTATGTGGTTGTGCGGCCGCCAATGCAAGACCTGCAGCCAAAATGAGTTTGCAGAACGATAAAAAACCGGACCATGCAGTTACGGTATTTGCCGGTGTGGATAAGGAAGCGGTAGATGCGGCCAGAAATTTAATGGTCCCTTTCCCCCCATCTTCGCCATCTATGGCATTGTTCAAAAATGGTGAGTTGGTTCATATGATCGAGCGCCATCATATTGAAGGAAGACCTGCGGAAATGATCGCACAAAATCTTGTACAAGCTTATGACGAGTTTTGTTAAGGTTTGCAAGAATCGTATTTACCCTAAAATAATAAGTTTAAAAAACCGCTCTAATTGAGCGGTTTTTTATTTTTGTAGCATGCAAAAAATGCTCTCCTATATTGTTACCCCCTTCTTTTTTGTGGCATTTGGCCTATGTCTGCTTGTTTTTCATCCAATGCAATGGATCGCTTTTAAACTGTTTGGGTATAATGGATTAAAGCCTGTAGTAAGCAAGTTGAACTTTTTTTTGATGCGCAGTACCAATATACTGGGCACAACATATCGGTACACCAACAACTATGACCTGCCTACAGATAGACCCTTGATCATTGTCACCAATCATCAAAGCATGTATGACATACCCCCATTGATTTGGTATCTCAGAAAGCACCATCCAAAATTTGTGAGTAAAAAAGAATTAGGAAAAGGAATTCCCAGTGTTTCGTTCAATCTTGTACATGGTGGTTCCGTACTTATTGATAGAAATGATGGCAAGTCCGCCCTTATGGAAATAGGAAAATTAGGAACCTATATAGAACATTACAATAGAAGTGCGGTAATTTTTCCGGAAGGCACACGAAGTAGGGACGGGTATCCAAAACCTTTTAAACCTATGGGCCTAAAAATATTATTAAAAAAAGCTCCTTCTGCATTGGTCGTACCAATTAGTATCAACAATTCATGGAAATTGGTACGTTATGGTCAGTTTCCTATGGGATTAGGCGCAAAGGTCCGTATAGATGTTCAACAACCATTGGAGAACAATGGTAATCTAGATGACCTAATCCGTAAAATTGAAGCATCCGTAGTTAGCGGAATAAACTCCTTTAAATGACCGAAACAGAAATAGTAGAAGAGACCATCACTTTTGTGAAAGAAACATTACAAAATGCGGAAGGAGGCCATGATTGGTTTCATATACAACGCGTTTTTAAAAATACCATGCTCATTGCCAAGGACGAAAACGTTAATATTTTGGTCGTTAGCTTGGGGGCTCTTTTACATGATATTGCCGATGCAAAGTTCAATAAGGGGGACGAGAGCTTAGGTCCTAAAATGGCGGAAAATTTTCTACTTAGCCTAAAAGTTCCAAAAAGGACGATTAATCACGTTATAAAAATTATAAAATACAGCTCTTTTAAATCAGGCATTGTTGATGGAAAATTGAAGAAAAAACTGTTTACATCCAAAGAACTACAGGTTGTACAAGATGCCGATCGTCTAGATGCCATAGGCGCAATAGGAATTGCCCGAGCATTTAATTATGGAGGGTTTAAAAATAGGACCATGTACGATCCTGAAATTTCCCCTAATTTAGGAATGACCAAGGAAGAATATAAAAAATCTACCGCACCTACCATTAATCATTTCTACGAAAAATTATTGTTGCTCAAGGATAAAATGAATACGGACACCGGTAAGCGATTAGCGGAAGAACGACACCAATATATGATTGATTTCCTAGAGCAATTTTATAGGGAATGGAATCCATTAAAAATCTAAATACAAACCCCAAATTATTATTTTTTTGAAATGTAAAAAGGGCTTCAACTATTGAAGCCCTTTTATATTATTTAAAATTTTACTCTTATTTCTGTGGTAATTCCCTAGTCAACCAACCTCTTCTACTTGCCGTAGCTATTGCATAAGGTGTAATCCAGAATAGACCAAATGTATATAGCACGCTATATGAATATGCCCAAAATGATTCTATTAATGTATAACGCTTAGCATAAAATATTACAGGGAAAGTAGATAATACCAATATACTTAAGAACGTAGAGCTTAAAAATAACAGTGGGTGTGTAAATACGAATACCAACATGAACAATACAAAAGGATAACAAAGTACAATTCTTGAGAACTGGCTAAAAAACAACAACCTTGTACCTGCCTTAGGTCCTTTTCTGAAATTTGTAAAGACGTATTTGGACATTTGTATATTTTCACGAACATTACTTCTACCCCATCTAATGAACATCTTATACAACCCTTTATATTTTTCAGGAACATTGGTGTAAGCAAACGCGTTCCTTTGGAACAATACATGATAACCTTGCTTCAAAATCATATTTGTCATGGCCCTATCTTCCCCAATATCGGAAGGTTGCCCCATAAAGGTTTGATTGATCCACTCCTCTAAACAACCAAAAACAGCTGTTGCCCTGTATGCTGCCAATGCACCTGGTGTACATAGTACAGAATTCAATGTACTTTCAGAAGACCGTACAAATTCAAAACTAAGCGCAAAACTTACATCTAGCATCTTAGGTAAAATTTCCTTTTTATTGTTAAGTACACGAATATTACCTGCTACTGCACCACAATTCTCATCAACTATAAAAGGACTTACCAGATTTCTCAAGGTATCCTTATCCACAATGGAATCACTGTCTACGGTAACAAAAATTTCACCCGTACCTTCCTTAAAGCCTCTGTAAAGCGCATGACGTTTACCCATATTCTTGGGTTGCTGACAAATAGATACCCTGTCTCCCAACTCCTTTTTGGCCTCTAGCATCCAATTCCATGTATCATCCTTACTACCGTCATCAATTGCCAATAATTGAACTTTATGTGCAGGGAAATCACTTTCCGCTAAACTTTTCAATGTGGCCCATACCTGCTTGCCTTCATTATAGGCTGGTACAATCACGGTAACAGATGGCAATTCCTCATCTGAAACCGATGGGATAGCCTTATACTTTAAAAACCTAATAAAGGTGTAGATAAAGAAACTTAATTTAAAAACAAAAAAAGCAGCTGCAACGACCATAAAAATAAGTCCGATCAACGTGCTTCTTCTTTCAAGATGCAATTGTGTAAAATCATGCTGTAGGATATATGCTAAATATGCACTCCCAAACATTAAAACAAATGTACTTCCCATTACAAAAACACCCCATGCATTGGCATTTTCAATGATATGTTTTAATCTGGAAAAAATAGATTTTTTTGTATTTGCCGACTTATTTTGTGGGCTCTGGATATTTAAATCTTTCTTGGTAGTATTCTTGGCTTTCATAAATGGTTCTAGTATTTATTACATTCCCCATATCTACGCTTATATATGTCTTTTGGATGTTATTTTAACAAAAGTTTTTAAAGAATTTTTTTTAGGTGCAAAACCGCATATTATTTAGGTAGCAAATACTGCTGCAAAGACATATTTTTTTAATTCATTTAAATTAAATCTTTCATTTTCATTGATTTATCTCCTAAATTATACAATTCAACATTTTAAAAAAATTCATATAAACTATAATTATTATACCGTGTAATAAATGTTATTTAGAGTTGCTCAAACCAAATATGATAGCTGTTCCAATCAACCAAGAATTAATTATCCCTGACTTAATAATGTATACCACTTATTGAATAAAATATTAGCTGCAATTGGAAGGTTATCACTTATAATTTTTCAAAATATACTCCCTTTGAAAAAGTTTCTTTCTTATTGATTATTAATTAAAATAGTTTTAACTGACCATCTCTATAAGCCTCATACAAACCGGTATTTAATATTGGAAATTTTTTATCCTTGAAGTACATACGTTTGGCCAGACCAAACATATCATGAATTTGAGAAGCTATTTTGCCCTGACCTTTTTTTCGTATTCCATACCTACTATCGTTTAGCGATCCCCCGTGGCATTCACTTATTTGATGTAACACTTTATCCGCCCTGTCTGGCAAGGCTTTCCTAATCCAATCCGTAAAAATTTCACCTATAGCTCCGTTTAATCGTACCAACGTAAATGCCATAGAAACCGCTCCTTGATCAGATACCGCTTTTGCCAATTTTAAAATTTCATGACTGTTTATTCCAGGAACTATGGGGGCCAACATAGCATTTACGGGAATACCTGCTGCAGATAATACCCCAATTGCTTCCAATCTTTTTTTTATAGTGGTAGTTCTAGGTTCCACCATACGTCTAGTTTCTTCGGATAGAGAGGTGATGGAAATATTAACACCAATTAAATTATGCGCACTTAATTCTTTCAGAATATCCAAATCTCGCAATATCAATGCATTTTTGGTGATGATACCCACTGGATGCCTATATTTTAAAAAGACTTCCAAACATTTCCTGGTGAGTTCAAATTTACGTTCAGCGGGTTGATAACAATCCGTATTGCCAGACATGACAATGGTCTCGGCTTTCCAACTTTTGCTTTTTAATTTAGCTTCTAACAATGCGGGGGCATCTTGTTTTACCAGAATTTTTCGTTCAAAATCCAAACCTGCACTGTAACCCCAAAATTCATGAGCATTTCTAGCATAACAATAAATACAGCCGTGTTCACAACCTTGATACATGTTCATGCTATAGTTCATGCCCACATCTGGACTCGTGACCTTATTTACAATAGTTCTAGGGAATATGGGTATATATTGTGTCTTATTGTCGTCCGCTATTTCACCTTCCAGGTGACAGAATTCCAAAAAATCGTCACGAAATTCATTACTATAAGCCGAGAATTTATTGTTTGTATTCCGCTGCGCACCCCTACCCTTGAGATAAGAATTATCATTCATTGATTGGATTTATTCCAAAAATATGGAAAATATCCTAACAATAATTTTATTTAACAGCGACTTGTACCAATTGTTTTTTAGTACCACGCTTAGCATAAAATTTCAAGGCATCGTTTTGCCTATCAATAAAAGGTACGGAAACCATTAAAGGCAAGCGCGCCTCCGTATCATCAATAACCTTATTGTATTTCATATGTCCGTCTTCATTTAATAGAATTAAAAAGACGTTTCTATTCCTGCTAAAACCTTGTTTGAACATAATGCGGTCATCACTTAACTGTTGTGGATTTTCTGCAGATGTACTAATAAAAAAGTAGGTATCGTCATCTTTAGTATATGTACTATAGGAAGCGTATGCACCATCACCCTGGGTTACTTCTGTCTTATTGATGTTCCTGGCCCATATTAAATCCCCTTGGTCGCTTAATTTCGCACTTATGATATCATTGTAGTGGTAGCGTGTAATTTTGACCCTGCCACCACTAGAATTGGATTGTACACTGTTACTCGTAAAATATTCCTCTGCATTAAATAATATATTACCCTCTTTGGTGATATCCATTCCTTTAAAGACCAGATTTTTAACCGCCTTATCCTCTTCCCTTCCAAACTTATCTATCATGAACTGCTCAGAAAACGGATTGAACTTACTTTTTTCCAACTCCAATGAAAGCGGATTCAATTTAAAAAATGATATTCCGTTATAACGATTGTCCTTTCTATCCGCATAAAAACCTATACAAAGCAAGTCACTGCCTTTTAATATGGGTTTTAAGGCTTCTGGAAATTTACCTGGGGTATAAAAAGATTGCACACTACGCCCGGTCTTTGAAATACGTACCATTTCATATTGAAACTTACGCTCTGTAGTATTAAACCTTTTTTTCTTAAAATATGCTTTTCCTACTAAATATACATTTTGCAAATCTTTGGAAAACACTAAATTTTCAAATGCATAGTTCTTTTCCTCTACCACATCAGAAAAATCATGCTCCATTATTTTGTTCAAATTGGCATTGAACACGTGAATAAAATGTTGATCCACATTTCTTTTCTTGTAATGCGTTGTAATCGCAAATGCAGATTTGTCATCATTGAACAAAACAGAGGTCGTAAAACCAGAAGTAAAATTTCTATTATAGTAATTACGGTCCAACGGCTGTACTACTGGTTCTGAAGCTATGGATAGAATAGTTTCTTTTGTAAACTGAAACTGGGTAAACGGACTACGATGCACTTCATAAACATAACTACTGTTTTTAAAGCTATACTCAAGAAACAATAGGTAAACCTGGCCGTTTTGCACAAAGGCATCAATAAAATTAGCGTCCTTCAGCTTATAATTAAACTCCGAAATCAATTCCAGATCTTTATTATAATGTTCAATAAAATAGCCCTTTGGTTTTAGGATAATGCCCGTATAATATGCTCTAACGACAACCGTACCCCCGTTTCCATCATCTGCAATGGCCAACATATTTGAATACCTGTACTTATCATTGAACTTTTCTCCAATGGTATAGGTTACCAACTCTTCTTGGGCAAGAGCCGTAAAAACATTGATACATAGAAAAAATAAGAAAATGCTACGTTTTAACATAACCCCTTTGGTTTATGTTATGAACCTGGAAATTCCGCTTTTCTTTTTTCCAAAAATGCTGATGTACCTTCGGTAAAATCATCTGTTCCAAAGCAAGCGCCAAAAGCTTCAATTTCCTGCTCATAACCATTTACAGTATTCTTAAAACCAGCATTTATCGCTTTTATTGCATAAGCAATGGCTACAGGCGAGTTATTGGTAATCTTTCCTATAATTTTATGGCAGAGGGGCAATAATTCTTCTGGTGAAGTTACATGGTTGACCAGACCATAAGCCAATGCTTGGTCTGCCGAAATCATACCTGCAGTCATAATCATTTCCATTGCGCGGCCCTTACCTACCAGTTGTGGCAGACGTTGGGTGCCGCCGTACCCCGGTATAACCCCTAATGAAACCTCTGGCAGACCCATTTTGGCATTGTTACTTGCAACCCTAAAATGGCACGCCATGGCCAATTCCAGTCCGCCGCCCAATGCAAAACCATTGATTGCGGCTATAACCGGGGTAGAACTATTTTCTATAAAATTGAACAGTTGCTTTTGTCCTTTGGCAGCCAGTTTCTTGCCTTCTTTCTCACTGAAATCCGAAAATTCAGAAATATCGGCACCTGCTACAAAGGCTTTTTCCCCACTACCCGTTAGTACAATGGCTTTTACATCCTTGTCTTTCTGCAAGTCCTTAAATGCATTGTGCAGTTCACCAATAGTGTCCTTGTTCAAGGCATTTAATTTATTGGGCCGATTGATGGTTACTAAAGCTGTTGGTAATTGCTTTTGAACTAAAATATTATTGTATGACATGATTTAAGTATTGTCTGATTAAACGTTTTCTTTTGGAAATTTTACGCAAAATACGGTACCCTTACCGGGTTGGGAGGTAAAATTAATAGTTCCCTTATAAGTTTCCACAATATTTTTGACCATTCCCAGGCCAAGTCCCATTCCACTTGTTTTGGTGGTAAACTTTGGTTCAAAAATTTTCTCCTCATGGTCTTTTTCAATTCCGTGGCCATTATCCGCAACGGATATTTTCACCATGTTCCCTTCAGAAGCAACACTTACCAATACTCTTGGGGATTTTACATCAGGAACGGCCTGTATGGCATTCTTCACCAAATTTGTGACCACTCGTATTAATTGTGTACGGTCTAACTTGGCGATTATTTCTTCCTCATCTGCAATGAAATGGATATAATCCTCATTAAAGATGTCCAGGGCCAGCTTTACGATCTTGACCACGTTTAAGGTTTCATTCTGCTGTGCCGGCATTTCCGCAAAATTTGAAAATGCAGAGGCAATACTGCTCATGGTATCTATCTGTTGGATAAGTGTATTGGAATATTCCTTTACTTTTTCATGTATGTTGGGATCATTGGGGTCAAATTTACGTTCAAAACTTTGTACGCTTAGGCGCATGGGCGTCAAGGGATTTTTAATTTCATGCGCTACTTGTTTGGCCATCTCACGCCATGCTTGTTCACGCTCACTTTTTGCCAATTTAACCGCACTATGCCCTAATTCGTCTATCATGCCATTATATGCGCCAATTAATTTTTCAATTTCCTCTCCGGGATTTTCAATAAATATTTTTTTGTTCTGCTTACTAAGGTCCGTCCGTTCCATCATATCGGAAATGGTCTCCAACGACCGGGTAATATATTTTGAAATGAAAAAGGCGAATAAAATAGCCATAAGAAGCATGAGCAGGTACACTCCGGACAAGCGCATTAAGAATTCCTTTAGCTCATAATCGTTAAATGAGTTGTCCTCAAAATAGGGAAGATTTAGAATACCAATGGGTTTAAACTTTTGGTCTGCGATATAGGTGAACGATGCTTTATATTTATCCCCTGCCAAAGCATTTTCACGTACATAACGTTTATTAGGACTAATTTCCAATTGATTCAGAACCTCGGCATCCAGGCACATGGAGATAGAATCATTTGCAAACTTTGGACGTGAACTTTTTATAAGCTCCCCATCTAGGCTATAGATATTGAAGTTCATGTTCTGCACAACTGCAATCTCATAAATTTCATTTTTAAATATGAGGCCCAAATTTTCTGTAGTAACGGGATAGGTAGTTTTCTGAATGGCTAGATCAATACTCTGCCTAATCTGTTCTTCCTTACGTTCCATTCTGTTTTCATGATAATCCTTGGATTGCTCCCGGTATTGATATACCGTTACACCAGCAATCAAAACCGATGCAATGAGCACCAAAAATATCATGGATAAGAAAATACGTGACCGTAAAGATACCTTCGTTAACAAGATTTTGCCATTTCGTCTAAAGTTAGCAAATATCGCACCAAAAAAAATTAGAGTCAGTATACATTTTTTAACTTAAAAGGTGCAAAACTTCAAAATAGAAAAAAGAGAATGTTAAAAAACTTAAACCCCGGAGTTCTTGTTTCTAATTCTCTTGTATAGCTTAATCCCCAGCATTAACAACACGCCCAATACAATAATTCCTATAACTCCAAAAATCCAATTGAAGGAATGTTTAAGAATGACCAAGAAAACAATGGCAAAGAGTATTAAAGTTGCCCCTTCGTTCCACATACGCATGTAGTTAGAAGTATATCTAATATCATCACGCTGAAATCTATTAAAAATTTGATGGTTCTTTAAATGGTACAAAATCAATACTACCACGAAACCTAGTTTAACATGCATCCAAGGCTGTGATAACCATCCTGGATAAATGACAAGTAACCAAACAGCAAAGAACACTGCCAATACCGCTGATGGCCATGTAATAATATACCACAAGCGTTTGGTCATCAACTTTAACTGTTTGGAAAGAATTTCCTTTTCGGGTGATGGTTTAGCATTCGCCTCAATATGATAAATGAATAACCTAGGTATATAAAAAAGTCCTGCAAACCATGTAATTACAAAGATGAGATGCAAGGACTTTATATAATTGTAATATTCTGACATAGGATTATAAAAACAAACTCAAGTTCAAGAAGCAAGTTCAAGAGCAAAAAACAAGTTCAAGCTCAATTCTCATTTCTTATTATAATGAAGTTCAAAGTTAGCAAAAGCGCATAAAACTCATATTATAATCTTATTGCCCCAATTCCTGCATCCCACAGGGTTTTATTATAAGCAGGTATTAATGTATTCTTTAATTGAGTTCCCCTAGCTTTTAGACCTGTCCATTGCGCGTCTAATTCAGTCTTTCTGTCTATACTGGACTTATTCAATCTTGGGATACTGCTATTGGTCTGGTTGATCATGAACAGGTATTCAGCCGTAAACTTATTAGGAAAGTTCTCTACATCATCATAAGCTTGGGATTTACGTTGCACCATTTCAGCATCCCAGGCCTTCATATCGGCCAATAGTTTTTCACCTACAGATTTCACCGTTGGATCCGTTACTTTTTTTAAAATCGTTGTCAACTCTTTTTGAGCTGCATATAATTGATTGACCATATTGTGCATTGCGGTCAATTCTGCTTCGGCAGCGGTCATAAATACATCGAACTCTTCGTATTGTCCAAGTTTTGTTTCATAGGTAGGCAATTCTTTTATAATACCCGTAGTAGTCACTTTTTGATCATCAACCTTTAACGTAAAAGTGTAGTTACCAGAAGAAACTTTATGACCTGTAAAACCAGCTTCAATATAGACATCTGGTATTCCTGGCATAATAGGATGTTTCATATCCCAAACAAAACGGTTTAAACCTTCATTTTTACTTAAAACCGGTGCCGGCGGAGCACCACCACCATTATGAGGTTTGTAAGAAGGATCTTTTTCGGAACTTATAGTTCTGATTACTTTTCCTTTAACATCTGTAATTTCTAAAGTTATAGCCGTACTATCTTTTAATTTTGGAAGTTCATAATACAATACCACACCATTTGCAGGGTTGACACCTTCAAAAGGATCACTGCCCGTAAATTTTGAAGAATCACCATTTAATGGACTGCCCCAAGAACCGTTATAGGCTTCTTTTGGCTTCAGCATCTGAAGTCCTTTTTTAGAAGGCTGATATTGACCTAAGGCAACGACATCATCCAAAATCCAAAACGAGCGTCCAGAAGTAGCCACTACTAAGTCACCTTTATGAACTTTTAAATCGGTAATAGGGGTTTTTGGCAAATTTAATTGAAAAGGCTCCCAAGATTTACCTCCGTTCCATGATGCATACATTCCTTTTTCGGTACCTGCATATAACAGGTCTTTCTTAAACTCATCTTCACGAACTACGCGGGTAAATGCACCATACGGAATCCCTGAGTTAATTGCCGTCCATGTTTTGCCATAATCGGTTGTTTTATAAAAGCCAGGTGTGTAGTCATTAAACTTATACCTTGTGGTAGCAATATAAGCCGTAGCAGGATCATGTGGAGAAACTTCAATGGCATTGATCAAACATTCCTTTAACCCTTTAGGGGTAACGTTCTCCCAAGTTTCGCCACCGTTTTTTGTCAAATGCACCAATCCGTCATCACTTCCGGTCCAGATATATCCTTTTTCGTGTGGAGATTCCAAGATATATGCCAACGTACCGTAATTTTCCGCACCAACAGCTTCATTGGTGTACGGACCACCACCGTTTCCTTGTTTTGCATCGATATCACGTGTAAGGTCCGGTGAAATAATATCCCAGGTTTTACCCATATCCGTGGTTTTAAAAACATATTGGGCACCATGATAAAAAGTACCAGGTTCATGTACCGAAGCTATAATTGGAGCGTTCCAATTGAACAAGTATTTCATATCCCTAGCCTCGCGACCTAAATACTGAATAGGCGCTTGCATAATTTGGGTAGCCGATTTTGACACCATATCCATTACCTCAACAGTACCTAAATATTGACCGCCCATAACATACCTTGGGTTATCTGGGTCAAATGCCAAAAAAGCACTTTCACCACCGGCAGAATCGGTCCAATCCCTTGTTGTAATACTACCACTACCTGTAGATAAACTTGCAATTTTTACAGATGTATTATCCTGTTGACCACCATAAATATTATATGGAAATAGATTGTCTACACTAATTCTATAAAACTGCGCTGTTGGCATATTGCTTTGTGTAGACCACGTTTTAGCATAATCAAAAGAAACGGATGCGCCACCGTCATCTGCCAAGATCATATTTTTAGAGTTATTAGGGTTGATCCATAAATCGTGCGTATCGCCATGTGCAACATCTAGATCCTCCCAGGTTTTACCACCATCTTCTGATCGTAAAGCAGGAGCACTCAACACATAAACGGTATCTTCATCATTAGGGTCTACAAAAACCTCTATGTAATACCATGCCCGTTGTACCAAACGATTATCGCCACTAACCATACTCCAAGATTCCCCAGCATCATTTGAAACGAACAGACCACCTTTGTCCGCATTGGAATCACTTTCAATTAATGCATATACCTTATCGGAATTAGACGGACTAACGGCAATAGCCATTTTTCCTTTTTCCTCAGGTAATCCTTTGTGTATTTTTTGCCATGTTTCACCTGCATCGGTAGATTTATAAAGTCCACTACCGGGTCCGCCACTTACCACCATATTGGGCATACGTTGATGTTCCCACATGGCTGCGTACATAATTTCCGGATAATTGCCATCTATAGACAGTTCAGAAGCACCGGTTAAGTTGTTTACGAACAACGTATTTTTCCACGTTTTGCCTCCATCTGTAGATTTATAGATGCCACGTTCGGCATTACCTTCAAAAAGAGCTCCTTGTGCGGCAACATAAACAATATCTGGATTTGTCGGGTGGATGATTATTCGCGAAATATGCTGGGTTTTTTCAAGTCCCATTTTCTTCCATGTTTTTCCGGCATCCGTAGATTTAAATACACCGTCTCCGTAAGATGTCATTACCCCACGTGGCGCATGTTCACCCATACCAACATACACAATATTAGGGTTAGATGCCGATACCGAAACCGCACCAACGGAACCCATTTCAAAATATCCGTCAGAAATATTTACCCACCGTTGCCCTGCAGATTCGGTTTTCCAAACTCCGCCACCTGTCGTACCCATATAGTACGTCATGGGGTCACCAATAACGCCCGTAGCGGTTACCGACCGCCCACCCCTGAACGGCCCAATATTTCTAAATTTTAAAGGTTCAAAATAATCATTGGCAGTTTGTGCAAAAGTTATGGTGGTTGCCAGTACCGTTACAAAGTAGAGTAATTGTTTTTTCATGTGTGGCTGTTAGGTTTTATCTGAAAAATAAAAACCTCCCTAAAAAATAGAGAGGTTTATGTTGATGGATTTTTACTTTCCGTCTTCAATAAACAAATAGTTCAAGTTCAATTCATTAAACTCTTTGTTGAATTCTTTGAGTTCTGATGATATTACTTCATTAAAAATCTGAAGTTCTTTATTGATTTTGGCTGTCAGTTCATTCTTTACGGCGATGTCTTGTTCGGTTGGTGGAAAGTCCCCTATAGAAACCAAGCTGTTTAAATGACCCAATTTATTGGTCAACTTAATAGGGAAGTTCAAAGGATCTTGTCTACTTCTATTTTTAGTCTGATACAGCGCCTTCTCTACCTCACCAAGTTTTTCTTTCATCACTTTTGCCTTTTCAATCAAATCCTTGGTTCTGGCGTCATCTTTATACTGCTCCGTAAATGAATTCAGTTGCTTGGTGACATCTCTAATCTTCTTTATAGATTGATGCGCATTTTCGATGGTAGTGTTGATATCGGTAATAAAATCGAATTGCTGTTGCATTTCTGCCACAGAACTCTCCGCTCTTGGGTCTGGCAAAATGGTAAACGTTTCGCTACTATTGCTGCCATTTACGTTCAAATGCACTTCATAATCACCTGGCACTGCTTTTGCCCCGTCAAAACTAGCCCACCAGAAAATCATACCTTCCAATTTAGTAGCTCCTTTACCTCGCGTATCCCAAACGAAAGTGTTACCGCCTTTCTTAACTTCAAGTTTTTTCGCTTCGACTCCGCTCAGCGACCCATCTTTCTTCAAATGATTTTTATATAACGCCAAGGTATCACCTGCCATACTGGTATAGGTCAAATGAACCGTGTCCTTTTCTGAATAATCCTTAAGTAAAAAATGGGTAATCACACCGTTCTCCAAATTCTGTCCCGATGTTTTGGAAGGTTTTTTAGAAGCCCTACCCTTGGTACGGTAAGAATCCTTTGGTTTGAACAAAACGGTACTCGCACTCTTCTTAGATTCATCTAACTGATGTAAAACGGTAAGATCATCAATAATCCATAGACTTCTACCTTGTGTAGCCACTATTAGATTATCATCTTTAATTGTTAAATCCGTTATTGGAACAATTGGCAAATTCATTTGAAAAGAAGACCAACTAGCCCCATCGTTGAATGAAATATACATACCGGTTTCTGTACCCGCATATAACAAACCTTTCTTTTTTGGGTCTTCACGAACAACTCTGGTAAAGTGTTCAGCGGGTATACCGTTCGTTATTTTCGTCCATGTCTTACCATAATCCGTTGTTTTATAGAGGTAAGGTTGAAAATCGCCCAGCTTATATCTCGTAGCCGCAACATAGCACGTACCCTCATCAAAATTAGAAGGTTCAATACTATTGATCATATTCCATTCTGGCATATTCGGCGGAGTAACATTTTCCCAAGTAGCACCGGCATCTTTAGAAACATGTATTAACCCATCATCACTACCTACCCAAAGTAGACCTTCTTTCAACGGACTCTCATTGGCAGCAAAAATGGTACAGTAATATTCCACACTGGTATTATCCTGTGTTATAGGGCCGCCACTAGAACCTAGTTTTGTAGGGTCGTTTCTCGTAAGATCACCGCTTAAAACCTGCCAGCTTTGACCTTCATTTTCCGTTACATGTACGTAGTTAGAAAAGGTATATAGTTTCTTAGGATTATGTTTACTGAACATAATTGGAAAATTCCATTGAAAACGGTATTTCATTGCTTCGGCTCCGGCTCCCATTGGATTGTCCGGCCACACATTGATACCCCTTACCGTTCCGGTTTTATGATTGATCCGTGTTAAAAACCCATCATAACTACCGCCGTATACAATATCGTTGTTAAGTGGGTCTACAGCAATATGTGCCGATTCTCCCCCTGCCGTTTCTTCCCAATTGCCCTCATCAATTGCACTACCATCACTTCTATGATCAATGCGCAATGTAGAGTTATCCTGTTGTGCCACATATATTCTATAAGGAAAAGAATTATCCGTAGTTACCCTATAAAATTGAGCTGTAGGCTGGTTGTAATACGTACTCCATGTTTCGCCACCATCATAGGAAATTTGTGCACCACCGTCATCACCAATAATCATACGTTGGGCGTTTTCAGGAGAAATCCACAAATCATGATGGTCACCATGTGGGGCGTTAAATGTTTTAAATGACTTGCCCCCATCACTGGATTTATGGTAGTTTACGTTCAGCACATAAACCACATCTTCATCTTGAGTATCGGCGTACACTCTAGTGTAATACCATGCACGTTGTCTTAGCTTTCTTTCCGAATTGACCATTGACCACGTTTTACCGCCATTATCAGAACGATATAAGCCCCCTTTTTCCTTATTTTCTACAATTGCCCAAACCTTTTCAGAATTTTTAGGAGAGACGGCTACCCCAATAATACCTAAAGTATCTTTTGGAAAACCATCGTTCTTGGATATTTCGGTCCAAGTTTCACCACTATCGGTACTTTTCCAAAGTGCAGACCCATCACCACCACTAATTAAACTGTAAGGTGTACGTTGTGCGTGCCAGGTTGAGGCATACAATATTCTAGGGTTGTTGGGATCAAACGTTAAATCTACCGCACCGGCCTGTTCGTTTACAAAAAGCACCTGTTTCCAATTTTTGCCACCATCGGTACTTTTATATATACCACGGTCTTTTGTTGGTTTATAGATATCACCAAGTACAGCAGCATAAACTGTATTATAATCTGTAGGATGCACACGTAATCTTGGTACATGCCTACTTTGTTTTAGACCGGCGGTAGCCCATGTTTTACCACCATCTTCGGTTTTCCATACACCATACCCAGATGACACGTTACCCCTTAAGGTTTTTTCACCACCGCCAACATAAATGACATTAGGGTCACTTTTTGCTACTTCTACGGCACCGATGCTTCCGCCAAAATAACCATCTGAAATATTCTCCCAGGTACGGCCACCATCCAATGTTTTCCATACACCACCTCCCGTAGCGCCAAAGTAA
The DNA here is from genome assembly GCF_030505015.1 of Maribacter confluentis. Taxonomy (NCBI): domain Bacteria; kingdom Pseudomonadati; phylum Bacteroidota; class Flavobacteriia; order Flavobacteriales; family Flavobacteriaceae; genus Maribacter; species Maribacter confluentis. The sequence continues at coordinate 2,385,049 of NZ_JAUKUC010000001.1, read as the reverse complement.
AATAAATTAGGTTTACCAGGCACACCGGTAACCGCAGCGGAACGACCTCCACGAAAAGGTCCGATCAATCTATAATCCAAACTAGAATATAATTCTTCTGGATAGGTGGGTACGGAACTTTGCGATTTGTTTCTTCTTTGAGATAGAACAGATAACGGTAATAGTAAACATGCCAACATAAGTATGCCAGCATTGGTCAGGTGCTTTTTCATTTTAATAGTTTGAAGTTAGTCTCACCTAAAATTAAACAAATTGAATCGCAAATGTTGATTTTAAGATTTTATTAGCATCTCTAGAACAGGATTATTATCAAAATGAAAATTTACTAGGCATTTACAAATTCAATCTTCAAAAAGAAAGCTAACAATTCCTATTTAAATAATTAAGTATTCCCAGAAAGTAAAAAAATCAGTTCTGTAACATTAACGATGTAATACGCGAACAATTAAAGTATTCTTATATTTAAAGCAACAAACTAACAATTATGAAATTTAGAGCACTATTATTTTCGGCATCGTTAATTGCCATACTATTCAACGGATTGACAATAAATACGGTTAATGCCCAAACCAATGATTTTCTTTACGGAGACCAATTACCAGATGCACCAGAACTTAGCGCAAGGGGAAAATATAAAGTAGGTGTTCAGACCATAAATCTTGTAAACAAAGGCCAGGTAGATATTTTAAATACCAAGGAAGGCAAAGATCCTTTATATGATCGGCCAATTACTATAGAGGTTTGGTATCCTGCCAATGTAGGCGACGATGCTATAACCGTTGTATATAATGAAGTCATGGGGACTAGGGGAGATTCGTTAAGACCTTTAACTCCATTTACCTTTAAGGGACGGGCATACAGAGATGCCGCACCAAAGACCGGGAATAAGTTTCCTTTGGTTGTTGTTTCTCACGGTTATGTTGGCTCTAGATACTTAATGACCTATTTAACCGAAAACCTTGCATCTAAAGGGTATATCGTTGCCGCCATAGATCATACCGATTCTACTTTCAAAGACGCCAATGCATTTCAAAGCACATTATTGAATAGACCAAAGGATATTCGTTTTGTAATCAATGAAATGGAAAAAATGGGTGCAAAAGGCTCTAAAAATAATTTAGAAGGTGTAGTAGACGCTAAAAATACCGCAATTATAGGGTACTCCATGGGAGGCTACGGCGTATTAAATGTCGGCGGGGCCGGTTATAGCGCTGGTCTTGCACAATTCTTTACAGGAATGACCGGCGGCAGCACTGCAATCTCAGTACATACAGCCGGAAATGCTGCTTACGAAAAAATGACCGATGCCAGAATTAAGGCAATCGTAGCATTTGCACCATGGGGAATGGAACGTGGTGTTTGGGATGCCGAAGGATTAAAAGGATTAAAAACCCCTACTTTCTTTATTGCCGGCAGCCAAGATGATATCTCTGGTTATGAAAAGGGAATTAAAGCCATATACCAGGGTGCAGTAAATGCCGACCGTTATTTGTTGACCTATATGAATGCAAGACATAATGTAGCCCCTAATCCACCACCGGCAGAAGCTTTGGCGCCAGGTCTGCATATAGATGAGTATTACAGGTATGCAGAACCATCATGGGACCAACGAAAATTAAACAATGTCAACCAACATTTTGTGACCGCTTTTCTGGGACAACATCTTAAGAACGAGAATAATTCCAAATATTTAGAGCTACAGAAAAATTCTAACGAAAAGGATTGGACTGGTTTTAAGCCAAGGTCGTCTACAGGAATGGAGTTACTACATGCGCGGCCAATGAATTGATTACAAGCTTATAAATAAGTATAGGAAAATTTTAAAACCATACGTTTACACCTATGTTTTATTAGTGTAAGCATATGGTTTTTTTAATTTTATTGTTTACTACATTTCTTAACCTCCATATATATTAGGGCTATTCCCTCTACTCAATAAATACCCATCAAAGGGTATTTACTTTATGGATATGGTCTTTTAGTTTTGAATGGTATATAAAATTATATATCATGAAATACCTTGTTTTTACACTACTATTGTTTTTAGGTCAACAATTACATGCCCAGGATGCCCTTGGTTATCAAACCGACAATTACAGTGGAATTCATGGAATATTCCTTAATCCGGGAACTATTGCAGATTCACGAATAAAAACAGAGGTAAACCTATTTTCTGCAAATAGTTTGTTAGCCACGGATTATACATATTTAAGCTTGGAAAACCTTTCCGGTATTTTTGGGGACGATGGTTTTGCCGGCTTGGAAAGATATCCATTGAACGACAATGAAATTATAGTCAATGCAGAGGTACTAGGACCATCGTTTATGTTTTCATTAAACGAAAAAAATAGCCTAGCAATATACACACGTTTGCGTTTAGCCAGTAATTTCAATAATATCAACGGAGAATTGTTCGAAGGTATTTACGATGGTTTTCCAAATAGCAATTTCAATTTTCAACAAGAGAATCTAGACTTTACTACACACGCTTGGGCAGAGATTGGGGGTACTTATGGAAGAGTTTTGTTCAACAACACTAACAATCTTTTTAAAGGGGGCATTACATTAAAATACCTTGTTGGCGGAGGGGCCGTTCAAGGAAATTCCAGTTCTTTGACAGGTGCTTACGATACCCAAAACGAACAGGTTGCCCTGAACGGAAATTTTTCATACGCCGTTAGTTTTGATGATGAACAAGAGGCGGTTGATTATTTTAAAGAACTATCCTACGGTTTTGGTACCGATATTGGATTTATTTATGAATATAGAAATGCTACAACCTTGGCAGATTCAAATGCAAACAATCCAAGGGGATTTAATCAGTACAAAATTAAAATTGGGCTTTCTATAATTGATATTGGAAGCATAACTTATACCAATGCTCAAATTACAAACTACACGATAGACGCCAATGTAAATGCCCAAGAACTTGAGGAAGATTTTATTGAAGTTTTGGATAATAATGCCTCCCAAAATGTTCTAAGGGAACCTATTAAATTATCCCTACCCACTTCCATGAATTTAAATATTGACTATAACATTTATAAAAAGTTTTATCTAAATTTAAACTACAACCAAAGTTTAGTCAATAAAGTTGCATTTTTCAACAACAACGGATTAAATCTAATAACGCTTACACCAAGATATGAGTCACGCATTTTTGGTGCATATTTACCAATTTCCACTAGCAACTTGGGAAAGACTGCAATTGGTGCCGGCATTAGGGTGGGACCATTATATTTAGGATCAGGTACAGTATTTACCAATCTTTCAAAAAAATCTAATATGGCAAATGTTTATTTAGGTTTAAAAATACCTGTTTACCACAAGAGGAAAAATAAAGTCTAAGTCTCTAAAAATGAAATAATTCGCATAATTTCTTATTTTGTATACCTAAAGGATAGAAATGAAATATTTAGTTCCAATTTTGTTAATACTGTTGTTACATGCCCAAAGTAACGCACAAGGTTTTCAACAAGATATAGTAATCGAAGATATAGATGAACTCTGTTTTGGCTATCAAAGTGAGATGGCCGACCCAGAAGCTGAACTAATTGTCGACCAAATGATGGCACAAATGCAATTAAAGAAAGTGTTTAAGCTGAGAAAATGTGCTGAGATAAACAATGCAATTGCAACAATAGAGCAAGATGAAAACGGCAATTCACAACCGTATATTCTTTACGATCCAAAATGGTTAAATGGCATGGATAACTCATCCAAAACAGATTGGGCCTCTATTGGCGTTTTGGCACATGAAGTTGGCCATTTTTTACTATATCATGCATTAAACAAGAAAGGCAGTAACCCCAGATGGGAAATTGACGCTGATCGTTTTGCCGGTAAAACTATGGCTATGATGGGAAGCACTTTGGAAGAGGCTCAAAGCATGTTCGATAATTATACACTAATTGAAGACAGTAGAACACATCCTGGAAAAGTCAAACGCCTTGAAGCTGTAAAAACCGGCTGGATGAATGTTAATAATCCTACCAAAAACGTTGTTTTGAATGAAAACACTTCAGACCGGGATATAAACCCTGAACTAATATTTACCCGCTATTTTAAAAAAATGGGAGGTCTTAAAAATATGGGGCTGGTAAAACAAATACAATTTAAAGAAGTAATATCTGAAAAAATTGGTGTTAAGGTTGGGCAAAAAGCAAAAGAATATGCTTATGAATATGAGCTTAGTTCAAACAAAACTAGAGTCATTTCTAGAAATTTTAGTGATCCGGAAGAATATCTAATTGTGAATAACGATTCTCTTTCCTTTAAGTATTTAGACAAAGAAAAATGGAATCAAGGAGCTCCAAAAATAGGAACAACAGTAAATCAAGACCCCTATGATTTTAAACGAAAAATAAGACCTAGTATATTTTATTTTTTTGATGATTTTTTGTGGATATCCAATCCTGAAATTACTGATTATAGAAGAAGAAAAGATGTAGATGATGAGGAATGTTTTACCATAGAGCTTCCTGAAATAACCATGGAACATGGCAATCTCAATAAAAAAGGAAAACGGATTGTATTGACTAAAAGATATTATTATAGTACTTATAGCGGTTTGCTACATGCTATAGAAGAAGAAGAAGAAATTACGGAATATAAAAGAGGACAGCCTAAAAATGGATATACCAGAAAAACAGAAATGGTACTTAGCGGATATGAATCTGTAGATGTAATTTTACTACCAACTATAATTTCCAAAAAGATTACTTTTTATAAAAGTGATATACTTCAAGAAAACGAAACCATATTTCAAGAAAGAAAAATTACTGACCTTGAACTTAAACAAGCCTCTACATTTTAAAATTTAAAGGAAAATTCCTACCTCTTTAAGTTTACTTAATATGTTTTTGTAAGAATCTGATTATTAGTCATTAAGGTTAAAAATACCCAATATTGGGTATTTTTAACCAATCCTATGGGTTCTACATTTGAGTAATCGATAAAACCACTGTTTATTCGGTGTAATCGACGAAATGCACTATTTATTGTAAGATTCTTTTTATACATTTAAAATCCCCTAAGAAATAATAGAACCACCAAACTACCCATACCAAAATGAAAAAAAATCAACTCCTGATTTTATCATTACTTTTTTGGCTTCCGCTTATATCATTTTCACAAACCGGACATGGATTTGGATTTGATAATTACAATGGCATTTATGGCGTAACGACCAATCCGGCCAATAGTGTACAATCCAAATATAGATGGCATATCAATGGAATATCCTATCATCAAATAGGAATTGCGGACTATGGTGCTATTGATTATTTTGACTTGGAAACCAATCCAAACGCTTTCAATGGCCTAAACTTCTCGGAAAACATAGACCAATCCTCTAACACCAATTTTATGGTTGCAGATTCAGACATTATGTTACCCTCTGTTTTATACAATATTAGTAACAACCATTCCGTAAGCCTCATTTTAAGATCAAGGGCGTTCTCTGACTATACAGGTTTTAACGGGCAATTATTTTCTGCACTAAATAGCAATTTTGACAATACAGAGGAGGCTTCCTTTAATTCAACCATTAATAACACTACCAATCATTGGAAAGAAGTAGGTTTAAACTACGCCTTGGTTCTTGTAAACTCTAATTATCATTTCGTTAAAATTGGTGGTACCGCAAAATATCTAATGGGCAGCAAAGCCGTTGAAGCTAGGGGAACCATATCCGGCAGCTATACCCCTGGAGCTTCTGGCAACGTAACCATTACAGATCTAGATCTAACATACCTTTCAACGACAGAAACAAATTTGCCAAATGAACCAAAAAAATTCTATTCAACCGCCTTTGGCAATTTTGATAATAATGGAACGGGTTATGGGGGTGATATTGGCTTAGTTTATGAGTGGCGTCCAAGAGAAACCAACCGGGTAGATGTCAGGAGCAACGCTGGGGCCGTTAATACCTATAAATTAAAGATCAGTGCCGCAATTTTGGATATAGGTCAAATAACCTATGAACATATGGCCAATATAGAACCCAAAAGAGGAGTTGGTTTAAATCAATTGATCAATACCAATGGATCCACAGTTTCTGTAGAAAAAAATGAAATCATAGACAATGGGTTGATCAATGCATTGAAGAACAATCCCAATGTTTCTCCCAATCCACAACAGGGAAAAGTAACCTTTGTTCTTCCCCAAACCTTAAATATTGGTTTGGACTATATCATATTTAATGATAAGAGCTATTATCTAAATATCAACTATATAAAGTCTTTGACTAAGAATAATGATCTATATACAAATAGTAGGTTAGACTTAATTACGCTAACACCAAGATATGAGACACAAAAATTCAGTTTATACTTGCCCATTACCTATGAGCAAGGTTCCAGTGATGTATATGCAGGATTTGGCCTTCGGTATGGTCCATTAACAATAGGCTCTGCTGCTTTAAGCAGTATAGTAATGGATGGTAAAATGAAGCATGTTTACGTTGGGCTTAATCTCCCGTTGTTTCAAGATATTTTTAGATAATAGATATAGCGCTTAAACTATAAAAAATGAAAAGGATAATATTACTCATACTATATTTTTTAATTGTCAATATAGGCTTTGCACAAGTTACCTTAATACCCGATTCCAATTTTGAACAGGCTTTAATTGACCAAAATTACGATGACGTACTTGATGGCAGTGTGCTTACGTCCAATATTCAGAATATTACATTCCTGAACCTAACGAACGATGATAATTTTAATATTAACGAAAATGAGATCGGTCTAGGAATAACGGATTTAACCGGTATTAAAGATTTTACAAGTTTAGTAGAGCTATGGGTACAGGGTAACGAGTTAACGAGCTTAGACCTAGAAGGTTTGACTACCATAGTGGATATCAGGGCGTTTTATAACAATATAGAAAACCTTAATATTAACGGGCTTACAAATTTAGAAATAGCCGGACTTGACTTTAACAACATTTCTTCAATAGATCTTTCTACCAATACCAGTTTAAGGATATTTGATATTGCCAATAACAATTTGTTGTCATTGGATATTAGCGGGCTGGGCTCACTTACCAATATGAACTTACAGAACAATCCACAATTAAACTGTGTACAAGTAGAAGATGCTGCAAGGGCCACTAGTTTAAACAATAATACCAACTTTAGAAGAAACGGATCAACGGTATTCAATGCCAACTGTCCAAGTATTTACACTCTAATTCCAGATATAAATTTTGAACAAAGCTTATTGGACCAAGGAATAGATACGGAAGGAGGTGCACCCAATGGCAGAGTGTTGACTGCGGATATCAGCTCCATAACCATTTTGGATATATCCAATGAAGGAATCAATGATTTAACAGGAATAGAAGACTTTTCATCAATACAGGAAATAAACGTTAGTTTTAATGATTTAGACGCACTTCCGCTTCAAAATAATACGTTGCAAATAATTAAGGCAAATGAATGTAATTTAAGCGGCAAACCCATTTCGTTCATAGACAATGCCGTAGTTTTAACCAATGTGACAACTTTGGAACTACAAAACAATACTATTGGCAATAACGGTACCATTAGCTTTACAGGTATACCTAACGTTGCTTATTTAGATGTCCGCTATAATAATTTTAGTGAAATTGCAAACCTTTCCCAATTAACCCAACTAACAAGTTTAAATGTTGCTTTTTGTAATCTTAACACAATAGATGTATCCCAAAATTCATTATTGGATGCATTATATATATTCGGAAATAACTTAACTAGTTTAAATACCAATAGCAACAGTTCGTTAACGCTGTTATTAGCTGGTGGCAACAACATAAACACGGTAGCAATATCCAATAATATATTATTGACTACCGTAGATCTCTCCGACAATAATCTAGAATCTTTAACCTTACCGGAAACGACCACATTAGAGGAATTAAATTTGTTTTCAAATACTCTTTCCTCATTGGACATTTCTACTGTAGACAGCAATTTAATAACATTTAATGCTACAGGAAATTCAGCCTTGACATGTATTCAAGTAAGCGATGTAAATAGTGCCAATAACCGGGCAGGTTGGCAAAAGGACACTAACACTAATTACAGTGAAGATTGTTCGGCATCAAATGCATTTAACGTATCTACCAGCTTATCCAATGCAGGAAATGCCCCCAATTATGAAATTACGGAAGGTGAAACATTTACCTTAAATTTTGATGCGGATAATACGGTCTCAACTGGCACCCAGTATAATCCTGTAATTGATATTTCTCTCAATGGAAATTCTACTGTAACAGATTTTAGGTTCAATGGCAATGAAACAACCATACCAAATAGTCCCATAACAGTAAGTGCTACAAATCCTGATGGTAGTATATCCATTACTGCATTTGATGACGGTATTGAGGAAGGAGATGAAATTTACACAATAACAGTAACTTCTTCAGATACAAACTTATTTACCATATTAGAACCCAGCACCTTTACCTTGACCATTAAGGATAAAGGTCATAATCAAGTGAATACGTTAATAGCAGTAAAGCTTTTTGAGAATTTTGTCAGTGACAGTAAAAATGCACTACAAGCTCCATATATACTTATTGAAGGCGGTTCAAATATTAACTTCGGTTTTGATGTTTTGAATAAAGAAGCTGCTGAATTATCTAATTATAATATCAATATTACCACTTTTGACGATAGTGCAATTGCTACTAATAATGATTATAATACTATAAATGAAAATTTAACGATTACTACTAACGATAATGGTTTTGATTTCTACTCGTCATATCTAGCAAATTTAACAGCCTTAAATGATGATAGACTCGATGAACTTGATGAAACATTTTTTGTTGAAATATCACCTCCAGATAATACATTTTCCCTTGTAGACTATAGTACAAACCCTGAAGGAGAAGTTTTGAATCCTGGTGAAAAACTAATAATTGAAGTTGTGATTAAAAACTCTAAAATCTATTCAGGTGAGGAACTTATAATTTTTGATACAGAAATAAATGGTGATTTTGAAATAGATAATAATGAATACACTGTTAATGAAGGAGAAACACTATTAATTAACTTTAATGCAAGAACTCCAAATAATGCGGAAAACTACGAGATTCCTATAATTTTTTCAATAACAGAGGATGGAGCAGTCCTTAATGAAGATTACGAATTAAATTTTGATAGTAGTATTACTACAACAATTAACAATGGTGAAAATCCAGATGGTATTTTAGAATTAAAAATAAATACTGATAATTTTAATGAACCAGGACAAGAGGCCATAACGCTTTTTTTCCCTGGAAATGAATTTGGGTATGGCCCATATGTTTTTGACAATTATGACCCCGATTCTATTGATTACAATGGACTTACAATAACAATTAAAATAAATGATGTTAGTCCAAATAATTCAATTTTAGCAGAGCTTGAAAATACTGGCGGAACAGAGGGCAATGGAATACAAGCAGGTCGAGATGGCGAAGAAGTAGATGGAGAAGGATTCGATACCTTTACTTTAACTCTTAAAAATAATGATGGATCTGAGTATATTACTACTCAAGAACTAACTTTCCCTATAACTTTCAGTCCAGATTTAAGCTTATCTGAAAATCTCAGAGCAGAAATAATTAATTATAATCAAGGTGGGCAAATACCAGCAGAAAATGATATAAAATTAATCTCTCCTTCTGAAATTATCAATACTCCCCCTGGGCCTAATGAATCTATAACTTCACAAATTGTTATTCCAATTGGAGCCTCAAGTGGGTCAATTACATTAGCCCTACCTCAAGAAAATGAATTTGATGATGCACATGAGTATTATATAGCAACTGTTCAGGAACCAAATGAAGAAATTCAAATATCACTTCCTAATCCTTTACAAGCAAAAATTATTGACGACGAAGGTAAATTCATAGTATATTATACGTTGGATGATTCAAATATGAGTGTAGCTGATGGTCCTGGTGCTGGTTGTTGTGCTCACAATACCATTGAAGAAGGAGATGCCATTAAATTCTCATTTAATGCGGAAAAGGGTGCTCGGCTAAATGAAGAATATGAAATTGAAATAGTATATAGTGATGGAACTAATCCAACTAATTTAAGTGCTGCCGAAGAAGGTTTAGAAAATGATTATTATACTACTGCAATGCATGAAGATATTATCAATAGTAACGGTATAGAGGCAGAAATTATAACGGCTACTGTTGGTGAGCAGAATCCAGATTATGATTTAGTAATACAAACAAACCCAGATGATGACGAAGTATCAGAAAGGTTTGGAATCGAATTAAAATCATATAGTGACAACTTTAATTTGCAAGCTACCAGACAATATTATAGAGACTATGTCATATTACCAACAGTAGAAGCTTCATTGACTATTGAAGATGAGATAGCTGACGAAGAAGACTTCATTAATAATAAGGGGCTTTTTAAAATAAAGATAGATGATTTAAATGGTGCCAGTACTAATATTGAAATAGCTTATCTCATTGAAGGAACTGCCGAAAATGGTAACGACTATATAACTATTGAAGGATCGGTATTGTTCTCAGTTGGAGATTTGGAAAAAACAATTGAAATAGAGGCAATTCCAGATGACATTCCTGAAGATGAAAAAACCATTATTTTGACACTGTTAGATGGTCAAGGGTATACGGTTGATAAAAATAACAATAGAGGTACTGTAGTCATTCCAAGAAACGATCAAGATAAGATTCAATTTAAGGTTGATATTAATCCTTTAAATAATCAGATTTTTGAAAATCCACTTCAGAACAATACCGGAACTTTTGAAATTAGCATTGACCCTCCAAACACCTCGGGAATCGATTTAAATATAAACTATTCATTTATTGATGATAATGAATTATACCCTGCCATAGAGGGTGCTAATAATGATTTCACCCAAAATGGCACAGGGGTTTTAGTTTTTAAAAGTGGAGAATCAAATATTCAAACAATAACTGTGGTGGCTTTAGAAGATCCTGATTCCGGAATTGAAGAACCAGAAACTATTACTTTGTCTATAAGTGAAGGAGAAAGATATCAAGCTGGTGCCAAAGCAAAAATGGAAATTGTTAGTACAGAGTTTGATACAAGCAGTCTTAATAATACGGCACTTCAAGTTTCAGTTTCTACAAATACTTGTGCGGATACAAATGAAGGAGACGTGACTATAAAAAACAATTCTGGCTTTGATTTTATAGCTTCAATCAACGGCTTAGGTATGAACTTAGAAATTGAGCGCAACAAAGAAGCAACATTTACAAATCTCCCATCTGGCAGACATTTGGTAACATTTAAATTTATTGATGAAAATGTAGATATTATACCCCCTTCATATGAAGTTTTCATAAAAGAACTTAATGGATTAAATCTTTCTGGTAAACAAGTGAATTTAACTTCAAAAATGGTTGACTTAAAAATTTCCGGGAGCAGAAGATATTCTATTTTCAACGGTTTCAAAGAACATGTTTTTGAGTTTAATGATTTTAACGAAAAAATTATTTCAATTCCAATTTTAGACGGAATTAATGATATCACGATAACAGGAGAAGCTGCTTGTCAAGGTTTGGTAAAAACCCAAGTTGTTCTAAATAAGATTTATGCTTTTCCAAATCCTACAGATAGTTTTTTGACATTTTCAGGGTTCGTTTTAGAAGAGGAAGCACAGGTCATAATTACAGATTTTTCAGGAAAGAATTTTTTAAACACTATCCTAAATATTGTTGATGAATCAATTGAAGTAAATCTATCATCCTATCCGACCGGAATATATTTTGGACAAATTCTTACTAAGTCTGGACAAAACATAAAGTTTAAATTAATTAAAGATTAAAAATCATGAAAGGTCATCTATTAAAATGTATACTAATATTAAGTCTATTTTCAATAGGATGCACTGGAGAATTCGTAAAAGATAAGCGTGCTATATTCTTAAAAGCACCACTTGACAACACTCCTTGTCTTGAAGGTGAATCTGATGGATTACTGGTCAATATTCCTTTTGAATGGTCAGTTGATGGCGATAATGAAAATCTTATGCTATTAATAGATGAATTAGATTCAAATAAAAAAATTCTTGATTCAGAGCGGCAAAAAATTATAGATTTAAATAAAGATCAAACATCAGAAAATGTATTCTTAGATTTTGGCAAATGGTACCAATGGCAAATAACAGCAGGAAATGGAAGTGTTAAAAGTGAAGTATTTACTTTTTATAGTGAAGGATTTCCATCAATAAATCGCGCACCATTTCCAGCAGAAATTACTATAAGACAAAGAAACGAAGGTAAACTAATTTTCACTTGGATTGCTCCAATTGACCCAAATAACGATCGGTTGGTTTATGATGCTTTTTTTGGGGAAACAAGGGAGACTCCTTCAGAAATAAAAAGCAATATGCTTGAACCTGAAGTGCTAGAAGTTCCCAACCCAAAAATTGGCAGCGAATACTATCTTAAAATAGTAAGTAAAGAGGTTTTTGAAGATAATTCCTTTGGTAATGCATCTATAGCATTAATAAAAGTGTTGGTCGAAAACTAAAAATATGAAATTAATCATTTCATTCATTTTCATTTTAACAACTAAAAATATTTCAGCTCAGCTATTTATTGAACACAATGAACTTTTACCATTAAAACTCCAATACACCAACAAACAACTTAAAAAAGAAACGGACAAGCACAATACGGTCTACACTGACCTCATCTACAAAAACAATAACACTTGGGATACTCTACCGGTTTATCTAAATGCACGTGGCAATTTTAGAAGATCTACTTGCTATTTTCCTCCGCTTAAAATGACCTTAAAGAAATCCCTAACAAATAATACACTGTTTAAGGGTCACAAAAAATTAAAAGTGGTGTTACCCTGCCTATTACAAAAGAGAGGTAATGACGATGTCCTAAAAGAATATTTGGCTTATAAAATTTATGAACTTATTGCGGAAACGCATTTTAAAACCAGGTTGGCAGCTATTGAATACATTGATACCCGTGGCGATAAAGCTGAAATCCATCCATTGGCAACCTTTGTCCCTACAGAACTGAAAAATACCGCTCTTTACGAAGGAGAAGAAGCTTTTGCATTAAAAAAACCTAAAAAATATATATTAAAGGCAATAATCATTGAGGACGACAAATTAGTTGCCAAAAGAGAAGGTGCGCAATTACTAAAACGTTTTGTACATCCGTTGAACCAAGCAGAAACAGAATCCTTGAACAATGCTTTTTTTCAATTTATGATAGGTAATACAGATTTTTCGACTGCATATCAACATAATCAAAAATTGATTTTCAAAGAAGGTGAAACAATACCTGTACCTTACGATTTTGATATGTCTGGCCTAGTGAATGCAAGCTACGCGGTTGTTTCCAATATACAGAACACCTCATTGAACATTACAGATGTAAAAGAACGTATGTATAGAGGTTTTAAAAGGGATACTGCAATATATTACAAAACACGGCAGCACTTTTTAGAACAGCGAGCTGCCATCTATAGCATGATGGACGAGCATAAAGAATATTTTGAGGATCCGGAAACTTTTGATCAAGCAAAAAACTATATTCAAAGTTTTTATACCATATTGGATAACGAAACTAAATTTAAAACCCTCATTATAGATGCTGCTAGGAACGAATGAATTACTTTAAGTATGACCTAAATTTAATCTTGGTATTTACCCACCCCACTAAATGCTTATAGAATTTTATAAAACCGGCACTAAACACGGTCACGGCAATAATTGGCGCAGATTTCAATACTATTCCTTTTTTAAATAATATTAGTGTTAACCATACCAAGCATATGGCAAAAATGAACAACACCGCTTTCCTCACCGTTCTATAACTAATCTTTAACCGTTTACTTAGCCATATAAAATAAATACTTGCTAAAAAACTGAAAATAAATGTCAATATTAAAAGCCATATCCTTGGCACTTCATACATGAATCCGTTGTTCAATATCATTGCGATAATATTTGCATGTATGACCAATCCGTACATATCCGGTATACTTTTTCCCGCTGTAATTTTGTTCAAGGGGGTAAAATGTTTATCCTCTACATCATGTGCGTTATTGGTAGGGGTCCCAAGGTAGCCTAGCAACACAATTTTATCCGTAACAAAAGATATATCTTCTAAATCCATAAGGTCATCTGTGGTAAAATGAAAGAAACTGGTTAAATTTCCTTGATAATTGATCACATTGGAACCTTGTAATTTTTGATTTAGGTTTTGTTTCTTCCATTTTTTATCTGACAAATAACGCCGGGCTATAGCCGAAGCAAAGGATTGATGTGTATTCTTAAATTTTTGAATATTGCTTTCAAATTCCCTTATGACCGCAATACCTCCATCAAAATTAAAATTTACAAATCCAGGAGGGTTGACGAATCTGAAAAAAGGGTGATTGGAAACTTCTTGCTCTTGTGTAATAATAGTGGAACCTATAACCTTCCTATTGTTCAACTGCTTAGCTAACAAGGTGTCTTCTACAGTCTTATTGAACTCTTTTAATATAACATCAAAACCTATTACTTTTGGGTTTGCCTTCAACAAACGCTGCAGTACCAACCCAAGTTCATATCGGCTTTTATGTTCCACGTTGATGAGAATTATATCCTGATTTATCTTGGAGTTCTCATTCAATCGTTCAGCATAATACACATCCAAAAAACTAAAATCGTGAAGTGCCTTGGAGAGTGGGTTAAAAAAAGAAGTATTAAAAAATAAAAGGGACAATAGATAACAGCAAAACAGTGAAAGTAATGTACTGAAAAGTCCGTCCCTAATCAAAATCCATTTGCTTAGCTTTTTCTTTTTTTTAGCCATATTCCCTGGTCCCTATTGTTGGCAAAATTTATAGTCCACACAAATTGCCTCTTTAATGTCTTTTTCAGAAAAGCCCAATAATTGCAAAGCTATGGTCAAGGCTTTCATTTCTTCCTCTAATGCCCTATAATCTGCTTTTGTTAAAAGTTCAAAATTATGGAACCTTACATTCTTATAATCTGGAAATGCGGTTGTAGTCACGGCCCATTTATAGGACTTGCCAGGATTTAATATTAAATTATCCCTAAAAAGCATAAGAGAATTGGCATTTACACCAATTTTAGTAATGTGCGCAGTCTCTATTTCTTGTAAATGAAAATAGGTAGTTAAACTATCTGTTCTATTTTTCCAAGTAAATTCTATTTTAGGCACAGACCATTTAATACTATCCATTGGACTAATTAGTTGAATATTTCTTTCCTCCCTATAGACCACACCGGGACGCTGTCTATTTTCTTGCTGGTTCATGAATTGTCTCCATACATATGAAAAGTACTTTATGGTAAACGAACTCTCCTTTTCATGTTTTTTATAATGTTGTAATGTATTATGCGTATAGATGTTGGCTTTGTTCAATTCATACAATTCTCCCAATTGATTAATTAAATACACCGTATCCAATTTTTGTAAGGTCAAGGTATCCAAATCTTTGAAGACCAATCCACGCTTTACGGGCATACTTTGGGTAAAGTAAGGGCGCCCAGACTTTTTGTATACATAGTAACTGTTTTGAGCCAAGGCCCAGTTAGATAACAACAGTATTACCCCAAGATATTTTAATCGTGATAGAAATAACCCTCCCATTTGTATTTTTTATAGAAATAATGTGCTAATTTTTTATAATAACCTATGAGCCCTAAACTAAAAACGACAACCGCTATTACAGATGAAATTTTAAAAAGTATTCCGTTTCTGAACAGTAATAAGGAGACCCATACAAATGAAACCGAAAATAATAACTGAACTAAATTTAGCCTTAATATATAACTGGCCAACTGCCGTTTATTCAAGTAAATAAAATAAGCCAAGCCTATAAATGTCAAAATTACGGTTATCACTAATAAAAACCAGTTTGGCACCACTTGAATATAATTGTTCGTCAACAGCATTTGAACAATATTAGCATGTATGACCAAACCAAAGGTATCCGGTGGGCTTTTCCCTACAAATTTTTTGTTCATGGGGGTAAAGTGCTTGTCTTCTATATCATATAGGTGCGTACGTTCATTGCCTAAATACCCTACCATAACAATCTTATCCTTGATGAACGGTATTTCGGGAATGCCCAAAATATCCTTACTTTCCAAAATCAAAAAATTCTCTCTGGTACCAGTATAATTAATTGGCCGTTCCTTTTTTAAAAACCGACTTTTTTCAATGAGCCATTCCTTTCCAATATAATGCTCAGCTATCATAACCGGAAACGAGAAATAGGTTTGTGCACCTATAGACCTAATTCCTTGAAAATTTCTAACCACTGCAGATGAAGCATTAAAGTTGAAATTGGCATACCCTTTATTACCGTCTACCGAATTAAACGTGCCTGCGTTTGATATTTCCTTATCATCTATAAAAGAATATGCAAAAACAAATGCATCATTAGATAGCTTTTCGGTTAAAAATGCATCCCAAATTGGATCTTGTTCTTCCTTAAAGATGACATCTAACCCTATTACTTTAGGGGATTGCCTTTGTATGTCATTTAAAACATCTGCTATTTCCTTTCTATTAAGTCGGTCAATATTAACCAAGACAATATTTTCATTTAAATCAAAATTTTGTTCCTTTAACTTATCTGAATAATACAGATCTAAATAACTGAAATCCTTAAATGCATTTTTAAAGGGACTAAAAAAATTGAGGTTCAATCCTATCAACATCAC
This sequence comes from Maribacter confluentis, assembly GCF_030505015.1. Classification (NCBI taxonomy): domain Bacteria; kingdom Pseudomonadati; phylum Bacteroidota; class Flavobacteriia; order Flavobacteriales; family Flavobacteriaceae; genus Maribacter; species Maribacter confluentis. The sequence continues at coordinate 2,368,349 of NZ_JAUKUC010000001.1, read as the reverse complement.
CACTCCTAATACCATAAAAGAAAAAACCATGCATTTAAAGGCCTCCTTCATGACCAAAAGAAAGTCCTTGCCCTTTATTTTATGTAGTATCGATTTAAGTAATTTCAATACTCTTTAGATTACAGGTTCTTTAAATATTGGGATAATTCTTGGGACAACAGCACTATTTTTTGTCCTTCTAGATTTATAAAGCGCATATATCTATAATGCTCATCAATCAAAAGGGTCAACTTACCAAAATCGCTATGTAATTGATATTGGGTTTTTGGGTCAAAAGTGATATTTTCCGGCACTACGTTCCAATCATAAGAAGTATCATTGTTCAAGTGGTCAATAAAATCAACAACAAGCGATTGATTCAAGGTATCTTTTAAAAATAACTTATTTGAATATTCATCTACCGTACCTACAATTAAGTTTGGTCTTATTTCATATTCTACGATACTTGTAGTATTTATTAGAATTGTAAAATTCTTTTCTTGCAATAGTGCTGCTATATAGTCACTATTGTTTTCATTGTTATTTTCTCCAACAGACTTAGTTGCCCTATGTTGGCAATTGCATGATATAATAATCAAAAAACAAAATGGAACTATCCTTAAAGCACTCATCTTAAGATCTATTTATATCCAATATCAGCATTGCCATTGAGCCTTCTTCAAATTCAGCTTGGAACCCCATACTATCTTCGTTAAATACCATGTTATCCTTTGGGATAAGCTTGTCATTGAAAACTACATATAGTTTATCCATTAGATTTCCTTCCATTGTTTCCATTTGTTTCTTGACATTTGGCAAATCAATCTTTTCCAAAGAAAATATAACGATTGTATGGTCTGAGTCTACTTCTTTATTCAACCTAAAGTAAGCTTTTTTACCCTTGGGGGCATAAGGTATAGTAACCTCTTCCTTATTGGAGTTTATATATGGACTGATAGAATCGGTTTCAGGAAAAAGCAATGAACCTTCATTGTCAGAATCCCACCCCATAACGTATACATAGGCCGGTTGATCTACTTTTGTCTTTATTCTATATCGTGTGTCTACAGGAAAACGTTCAACGGTACTATAATCTCCTATACTTTCTTCATCATCTTCGATCACCACATCTTGATAACCAAAAACCGAACCTTCATAATCACCTTTACCTCTAGCAATGTTCATGGTGCTACCGTCTCTTAAAAGTAATTGAAGTTCACCTGCCAGCATTTTCTTTTCCTTTGGTTTGGCACTAAATGGAATCATCTCAAAAGCATACCGAGTATAGGTAGGAAAATCATTGTATCTAATCCACATATATCCATTATTTCCCCAAGATGCCCCCCAACTGTTCACGACCTCAAAAGCACCACCATATTTATCGTCATCAAATCCTATTACACACATGGCATGTCCACCATCCGTTCCTAAGTTATCCGGTTCATACACGTTTTTGGCACTAAAAAAAGAACTTTCTACCATGAACCCCATTATTACAGGATTACCGTTAATAATAGAACGTTTGACATTATCTACTTTATCCACATCTTCATCCTCTGCGCCGAACAACCTGGTAAAATCTTTTATTTTATTTGCCTGTGCCTTTTTCAATAATTCATCAGATATCGTTGTTTCGCACATTACATCAAAATCTTTGAAGAATGGAACTCCTTTTTCAACCATAGTTTCCATGGCTTTTCCTATAAAAGCACCTCCAGAGCAGTTATAATCGTTTTCGACATTGGAATTTAAATAGGTAAATACAGGGGAAAATGTGTGTTGGTTTATTTGTATGGAATCAGTTTCATTACGCAATCTTGATTCTAGAATTGTTCTACCATAATATGCACTTGCCCAACCCACACAAGTACTGTAGGTAGATTGGTTTTTTATTTGCGGCACAAATTGCTTTAAAGAAGCATTGGCAACCTCGGTAACCACATCTTGAAATGAAACATTTCTAGCCTTAACAGGGGTTTGTTCATACGCCTCATCATCAAATAATAATCCGGTTTTTGGTTGTACTTGACCAAATGCAAGTCCACTAATACATAATGAAAAAAATAGTAAAGTTCTCATAATCAGTTGAAATTGTGTTCATAGAACAATTTAACATATTTTAAAGGAACCTAAACTACCTAGTATTAGGTATTTATCGATTAAATACGCTATATAGCGCCTGTTGTAGTATTATTCTTTATGATTTATAAGAAGTGCCCTTTGTTTCCTATAAAAGAGTGTTACTGATTTCTTTTTTTAAGAAATAACCTGTTACGATCGTAGCAAGCACATCTGCTATTGGAAAGGAAATCCAAACACCCAGTTCCCCTAAATAATTAGGCAATATGAGAATAAGGGGAATAAAGAAAAATCCCTGTCTACATAAGGTAAGCAATAAAGCCGGAACGGCTTTACCAATGGCCTGAAAATAAGCTGCCCCGATCAGTTGTACAGCTATTATAGGAGTTGCAGCAAAAACCCAACGCATTGCGGAAGGTGTGTTCTCCAGTACAAAAGCGTTCGTAGCAAGTTCAACATCGCTCATATTGGGCTTGTGACTAAGAAAGAGACCTGCAATTTCTTCAGGAAAAATCATTAGACCAGTAAAGACCACTGTAGCCAATATGGCTGCATACTTGATAGCCGTATAAATGGATTCTTTGACCCTGCCATATTTAGCGGCACCATAATTATAGCCGGCAATGGGTAAAAATCCTTGGGTAACACCAAAAACTGGGAATAAAGCAAACATGAGCATACGACCTATGATCGCATACACTGCCACCATTGCCTCCCCGCCCAAATCAAAAAGAATATTGTTCATTAAAAGATAAATGACACTGACCACTGCCTGTCTTGAAAGCGTTACAAAACCTAAGGAACTTATTTCCCTTAGAACTCCAATATTAAAACCTAAATGCCTTATCGATAATTTAAGCTCAGAATGTCCGGAAAGAAAAAAATATAAAATATAACTAAAGCATAAAAAATAACTTATGGATGTTGCCCAAGCAGCACCTTGCATACCATAATCCAATACATTGATGAATATAAAATCCATCAATAAATTACCAATTGATGGTATTATCATGGCAATCATGGCAAATTTTGGTTTACCCTCTGCCCTAATTACGGCATTACCCATCATGTTCAATGCTAATAAAGGCACTCCATACAATACAATGACATAATAGATTTTTGCCATTTCAAAAATAGATCCCTTACCGCCAAAAGCAGGTATAAGTTCATCCACATAGGCAAGGCCAACCGTAACCATGATCACGGTTACCATAAGCGTAAAGCAAATTTGATTTCCAAATGTTCTTAACGCCTTTTCCCTGTTATTGGCCCCTAGTGCCCTAGATATCATACTTGCACCGCCAATACCAATGGCCATACCTAAAGCACCTATAAAAAATGAAACGGGCAAGACAACGTTTATGGCCGCAATTGCTATGGAACCGATCCAGTTTCCAACAAAGATTGAATCGACCAAAACATTTAGTGACATGACCAAAATACCAATACTGGCAGGTACGGCCTGTTTGACCAGCAATTTTGAAATAGCATACGATCCCAATTGATCTGAAGATACGTTTGCCATAGTGCAATTCTAGTTTGGTTTTGTGCTAATTCTTGCGATGGTTATACGGTGGCCAAAGACTGCTTCTTGATTTTAGAAGCAATAAAATCCCATAAATTTATTCGCTGTTGTAAGGCCTCTTGTGAATATTGCAGTACATCCTTCCATTTTTTCCCATCATCTCCACAAAGTTCCTGAATCATTTTTAATGATAATGGTCCATGATCATCACCATCCAATTCAATATGTCTTTTCAGATAATAACCCAACTTAGGATAAGCTTCTTCTCCCGCGCGATCTATAATTTTTAAAAACATATCCGGTATCAATTCTTCCCTACCAAAAGTAAATGCGGCCGCAATTTTGTGCGATTCATTGGTTTTCAAGACATGGAATGTAAATTGCAAAAAGTCTTTGACGGCATGGGACTCTTGCAATGCATCTATTGTTTCCTCAATGCGTTCCATACCTGATACCTGTTCCAAAAACTCACGAATAGATAAGGTATTGGCACCTACCTCCTCCATGGCATCGGTATACATTTCAAAGTGACTTTTATATTGTCCCTTTTCATTTTGATCACTTTCCTCTTCGGCAACTATTTCATTGATAAACCTTGCTGTATTGGTATTTTCTACCGGTTTCCAAGGTATGGTGGTACATGTCAATTGATTTTGAAGTCCCTTTAATAAAGACATAAAGTCCCAAACGGCATATACATGGTTCTCCATAAAAATACGGACATCGGCTATGGATGTTAATTCTGTATATAGCTCGTGTTGCCTTAATTGTTCTTTTAACGGTACTAATGCAGATTCTATTTCTTCCATTTTCATAGCAGTGATATTCTAAGAATTAAATTTTATATTTATGTACTTGGTGTAACGTCCAAAAGACCGGTACGCTCCCACTCGTTCACCCATTTTGCCATAACCTGTACCCAAGCATCATTATCGTTCATACAGGGTATATGCTTATAATTTTCCCCTCCGGCTTCAAGAAACTGCTCCTTGCCTTCCATGGCAATTTCCTCCAAAGTCTCTAAACAATCGCTTACAAATGCAGGTGTTATAACCGCCAAGCGCTTTTTACCTTCCTTTGCCAATCGTTCAAATTCATAATCGGTATAAGGTTTTAGCCAAGGGTCGCCCGCCAATCTGGATTGGAACGAGGAACTCACCTGCTCTTCGGGCAATCCTAAATAAGCTTTGACCATCTCGGTAGTATCATAGACCTGATGCCTATAACAGGTATTGTGCGCTACGGAATTGATTTTACAGCAACTACCATCTATCTTGCAATGGTAATTTGTTGGATCGCTTTTACGAATATGGCGCTCTGGTATACCATGATAGGAAAATAATATGTGATCATAATCAAAATCCTGCAACCCTTCTTTGATACTTTCCGATAGCGCTTGGATATAATCGGGATTTTTATAAAATGCCGGTAACGTGGTCACGGACATTTGTGGAAAAAACTTTTGTTGATCTTCCAACACCTTTACCACGACAGTTTCAAAGCTTGACATGGCATAGTGGGGATATAACGGTACCAAAAGCACATCGTCCACGCCTTTATCCTTCAGCTCTTGCAGCGCACTTTTTATGGTCATTGTTCCATATCGCATTCCCAAAGCAACGGGCATTTGTGTATGTTGTTTTAATTTATTGGTAAATCGTTCTGAAAGCACTATTAAAGGAGACCCTTCTTCCCACCATATTTTGGCATAGGCCTCTGCAGATTTTTTTGGTCTGGTCTGTAAAATTATACCTCTAACCAAAATAGTACGCAACCATTTAGGGGCATCTATGACGCGCTCATCCATTAAAAATTCATCTAAATATGGCTTAACATCTTTTGGGGTAGGACTATCCGGTGAACCTAAATTGACCAATAAAACTCCTTTCATAGCTTACGTTTTATATTTGAATGCAAAAATAACACTTGATGATCGATGATATTTTAATTTTAGGCAATAGTTTTTCTATACCCATATAAAGCCTGCCAATATCTCCTTAAATAATTTTTAGTGCTATTAAAAATTAGTATGTTACCTACAGAAAAGAGACAAGATTGATATGAATACGATATTTGATACAATTCCTAAAAATGATTTCTATCTGTTCCTTGCATCGCTCATTGCTATATTGGTGGCCTATTGGCTAATCTCACATTTCTTGCGAAAATTTGGCAAAGACCCTAAATACCTGTTACCTGAAGGTACCTTTAGAAAAATTAGCTGGCCTATATTTTTTACCTTCATTTCCATTCTAATACGGTCAGAATCATTGCGTACCTTATTACAACTTGAGGAACATGGGTATTGGTTTAAAAAAGCCAGTACGGTCCTGTTCATTTTTTCTATTACATGGCTCATGCTCAACTTATTGAAAATGGTCAAAAAAGTCATCATCAGTAATTATGATGTACGGGCAGAAAATAACCTCAAGGCACGCAAGATCTATACACAATTTAATATTCTTGAACGTATTTTTATTTTTACAATAATCATTTTGGCCATTGGTGCCGTGCTCATGAGTTTTGAGAGTATACGTGAGCTGGGGGTCAGTATTTTTGCCTCTGCAGGGGTTGCGGGTATTATAATAGGTTTTTCTGCCCAAAAAATGATCGGTACCGTTTTGGCCGGTATTCAAATAGCTATTGCACAACCCATTAAAATGGATGATGTGGTAATTGTTGAAGGTGAATGGGGCCGTATAGAGGAAATTACCCTGACCTATGTAGTTGTAAAGATTTGGGACAAAAGAAGGTTGATCGTACCTACACCATATTTTATAGAGAAGCCATTTCAAAACTGGACCAAGACCTCATCTGATATTTTAGGAACGGTCTTTTTATATACGGACTACAAGGTGCCTTTTGATGAACTTAGGAAAGAATTGACAAAAATTCTTGAGAGCACACCCTTATGGGACAAGGAAGTCAACGTACTGCAAGTTACGGATAGCAAGCAAAGCTGTGTGGAAATAAGGGCCCTAATGAGTGCCAAGGATTCATCTACGGCGTGGGATTTAAGGGTGCTTGTACGTGAAAAGCTCATTACCTTTTTACAGGAAAATTATCCTGAGAGTATTGTACGTACAAGAATTCAAGTGGAGCAAGGTGAAACAAAAGACAATAATTTATAAGTTTACTGCATGAAAAAGTTACTGTCCATCCTATTTATATTTACCATAATTCCTAGTGGAATATGCCAACAAATCACCTGCTCTCCAGAAGACAGAGCAGCCGTTGAGAATAAACTAGTTGAAATAGACGAATTGTTTCAAGGTGATTTTGGCGCAACCATGGTTAGCGTTGGCAAAACATTTATGAAAACACCATATGTAGCCAAAACATTGGAAATTGGTGATACGGAAACCTTAGTCGTAAACCTACAAGGTCTGGATTGTACTACCTTTGTAGAAAATGTATTGGCATTTTCCATGTTGCTTAAGCAACAAGAGAATTCTTTTGAGGCGTATTTAAAAAATCTGGAAACCATCCGTTATAAAAATGGGGCTTTAGACGGGTATGCATCACGCCTTCATTATTTTTCTGAATGGATTGCCAACAATGCTGAAAAAGGACTTATTAAAGATATTACCGGTGAAATTGGCGGTGAAGAAATTACCAAGGACATCAACTTTATGAGTACCCACAGAGATCTATATCCGTTTTTGGCAGATAACACTAATTTCTCAAAAATTAAGGACTCGGAAAATTTTTTAAACAATCAGGCTATTTGTGTGCTAGCACAAGATAAAATAGCTGAGAACGAACATTTGATACAATCTGGTGATATCATTGCTTTTGCTACTTCAATTAATGGTCTGGATGTCACCCATACAGGTATTGCTACAAGGGATACAGATGGTAGAATTCACCTATTACATGCTTCTACGGGTACCATGCAGGTCGAAATTTCCAAAAAACCGCTGGCAGACTATGTAAAAGGGATTAAAAATAATACCGGTATTATGGTCGCTAGGCCCAATTAGCATCTATTTAATTACCTACTAAAGCCTTTAAATACTTTTTTGGGGTAGTATTGTATTTCTTTTTAAAAGCTGCTATAAAATGACTAGCCGTACTATAGCCCACTTTTAAGCCTATTTCGTTTACATTATATTGACCCGTTTCCAATAACCGTTTGGCATACTCCATTTTATGGTCAAATAAAAAGCTATAAACAGAATCCCCGTAAATTTGTTTGAACCCTTCTTTTAATCGTTTTAGGCTCAATCCTATTTCACTGGCAAGTTCCGCCAATGTGGGTGGTTCTGCCATATTCGCCAATATAATTTCCTTTGCCTTTTTAATCTTCTTTACATTTTCCTCATCCGCAAGATACGGGCACTGCTCAATATCCGCATTTGGGCTTTTATTAAAATATAGTGCGATCAATTCATAAATTTTACCCTTTACGTACAAGGCCTTTATAGATGGGTGCAGGTTGTAATTGATAATTTGACTAAGAATTACGGCTATTGAAGGTGAAAAAGGTTCCTGTGCATAATATTTTTTCTCTTTATTGTCCGTACTTAAAAAAGGAATATAATCTGCCTCTGCCGTAAAGAGCGAATGAAATTTCCGTAGGGTCATTACCACCGATACCATGGCGGATTTTGAATCCAATCGTAAATCTAGCGGAAGGTCTAATTGCGTATTGTATAGCAGCAAGGAATTTTCCTCGGTAACGCTTAAACTGTAACTGCCCTGGTTGAATGAAAAGGTACCACATCCTCTTAGACAAAAATGAAACTGTATGAACCGTTTACTTATTTCCCTTGAATAGGCTACACTTACATCCTCTTCATTCTGAAATTTAAGAACATACAAACCATCTTCTATCAATACTTCATCATATGACCTTTGAGCGTTATTTTTTTCTTTCATCGTACTAAAAAAATATATTATCTATTTAGAAAGCATCTAAATAAAAAATTATGATTAAGGCTTCAACAGTATAAAATTATAGCTATTTAACTGATAAATATCATTTTTTGACCAAAAATTCTGCATCCGTTACTAATTGTACCGCTAGCGTTATTTTTATCCGATTGATGACTATACTTTTGTATCCGCTTTATGAAGGACTATCATATTTCTAAACATAACTCCTTTTATACCATTGGTCTTAACTATAAAAAGGCCGATGCCGAAGCCCGTGGTAAATTTAGCCTAGATGAAGTAGCTGTAAAAAAATTACTCATTGAAGCTAAAAAACAGGGTATAGATGGCTTATTGGCCACATCTACCTGCAATAGAACGGAACTGCACGGTTTTGCCCAACACCCCTTTCAACTTATCAAATTACTTTGCGACCATTCCAATGGTACGGTAGAGGCTTTTCAAGAAGTTGCATATGTATATAAGAACAAGGATGCCATTAATCATTTGTTTAGAGTGGGCACAGGGTTGGACAGCCAAATTCTTGGTGACTTTGAAATAATAAGTCAGCTAAAGCAAAGTTTTAAGCGTTCCAAGGAGCTGGGCATTGCCAATCCGTTCATAGAACGGTTGTGCAACAACATCATACAGGCCAGCAAGCGTATAAAGAACGAAACGGAAATTTCTTCTGGGGCAACCTCGGTCGCTTTCGCCTCTGTTCAGTACATACTTAAGAACGTAAAGCATGTTTCGGAAAAGAACATCTTACTCTTTGGAACAGGTAAAATTGGTCGCAATACGTGTGAAAATTTAATAAAGCACACTAAAAATCCGCACATCACCTTGATCAATAGAACCAAAGGCAAAGCTGAGAAAATTGCCGGTAAGTTTAACCTTATGGTCAAGGATTATGGGGATCTACAATCAGAAATTAGAAAATCGGATATTCTGGTCGTGGCCACAGGGGCACAAAAACCTACGATTACCAAAGAACTGATATATACCAAAAAACCATTATTGATTTTAGATTTATCCGTTCCAAAAAATGTGGACGATGCCATCTCCTCCATGGATAATGTCACTGTTATTCATTTAGATCATTTGTCTCAAATGACAGATGAAACCTTGGAACGTAGAAAGCAGTTCATTCCAGAAGCAGAAGCGATCAATGAAGAAGTAATGCACGATTTCAACCAATGGTTGGAAACCAGAAAATTTGCTCCGGTCATTAAAGCGTTAAAGAAGAAGCTGAAGACCATGAAAGATGAGGAACTTGACTATCAATCTAAAAAAACGGTCAATTTTAATGCAGATCAGGCAGATGTCGTAACCAATAGAATCATTCAAAAAATAACCAAACAATTTGCAAATCATCTTAAGGATGACTCGGTAGATTCCAATTCAAGTTTAGAATTTATCCAAAAAGTTTTTCAATTAGAATTGGACGAGAAATGAGTAAAGTAATACGATTAGGCACACGCGATAGCGAGTTAGCGCTATGGCAGGCAAATACCGTAAAAGACCAACTACAAGCATTAGGACATACCGTAAAATTAGTTCCTGTAAAATCTACGGGAGATTTAATTTTGGATAAGCCCTTGTACGAATTAGGAATTACGGGGGTGTTCACCAAAACATTGGATATTGCCATGATCAATGGCGATATTGATATTGCCGTACACTCCATGAAAGATGTACCCACTGCCCTACCGCAAGGGATCGTAAAGGCCGCCGTTCTAAAACGTGGCAATTACATGGATATCATGGCATTTAAGGACAATGAAGAGTTTTTGGGCGCACGTGATGCCGTTATCGCTACCGGTAGTTTACGTAGACAGGCACAATGGCTTAACAGATACCCTACACACACCGTTGTAGATTTAAGGGGCAATGTTAACAGCCGTTTAGAAAAGCTGTACAACAATGAATGGAACGGTGCCATTTTTGCCGCTGCAGGCTTGGAGCGTATTGGTTTGGAGCCAGAGAATACCATAGGACTAACTTGGATGTTGCCCGCACCTGCCCAAGGAGCAATTATGGTAGTAGCCATGGAGGATGATGAAGAAGTTCGTGAAGCATGTGCACAACTGAACCATGAGGAAACCGATATCTGTGTTACCTTGGAAAGGGAATTTCTTAGGGAATTGGAAGGGGGTTGTAGCGCACCCATAGGGGCACTATCCTATATCAACAAAGAAAATATTGTTACGCTTAAAGGGGTATTATTAAATGTTGATGGCAGCAAAAAGCTGGAAACCGAATTAACCGCACCACTTGGCAAACACCAAAATTTAGGTATAGATTGTGCCAAGACCATTTTGGCCAGAGGTGGTAGACGTTTAATGACGGAATTGGCAAGTGCCGGAACCGAGGTTAACATTTTTTCTACAAAGAAACTTACACCTCAACAGCAACTTAGCCTTAATATTTCTGTAAATGCGGATTCAGATGATTTCATAAAAATCAATTTTAATCGTATTTCTCCGATTGTTCTTAAAAAGGAGCACAAGAATGTAGTCTTTACCAGCAAAAATGCGGTTGAAGCTGTATTGGCAAGTAGAGATGTGTCCGGTTTAAACTTTGAGAATATCTATTGTGTAGGTAGAAAAACAAGACGATTTATAAAAAATAAGTTTGGTAAAATAACGCATTATGAAAACAGTGCGAAAGACTTGGCCAATCACCTAGTGGAATTTATTGATGGTACAGAAGTTACCTATTTTCACGGAAATCTTAGCTTGGAAGAATTGCCTGTTATTTTAGAGGAAAACAATATTACGGTCAATGCCATTGAAGCATATAGAACAAAATTATCCGGGAAGTCCATACCAGAATCCGTAAAAGGCATCATGTTCTTTAGTCCGTCTAACGTTGACAGTTATTTAAAGGAAAACTCAGCAGATAAGGTGGCGTATTGCATAGGCGAAACCACTGCAAAAGCGGCCAGGGAACATTTCACTGAAGTTAAAGTTGCCAAAATACCAACGGTAGAAAGTGTTATTGAATTGGTCAATGGAGATTACCCGGATCAATAAATTGCCTTTAGCTGTTGTCTGTTAACATAGTTGCAATAGAATAAGAGACTTGTGGTCAATTTTTGAATTGATTTCAATAGAATCTAAAATGATCCATGGTCTAATTAGTAAAATAAAAAATAGCTAAAAGCCAAAGGCTAGCAGCTAAAAGCTATTAAAAGAATATGAGCTTAAAAAACGACCTATTTCTAAAAGCATTAAAAGGTGAGACTGTAGAAAGACCACCAGTTTGGATGATGCGCCAAGCGGGTAGATATTTACCTGAGTTTATGGCAATCAAGGAAAAATATGATTTCTTCACAAGATGTCAGACTCCTGAATTAGCATCTGAAATTACGGTACAACCTATTCGTAGATATGGTATGGATGCCGCTATTCTTTTTAGTGACATTTTAGTGATACCACAGGCCATGAACATTCATGTGGAGATGAAACCTAATTTTGGTCCGTATTTACCGAATCCTATTCGTAATCAGAAAGATTTGGATAGCGTTATTGTTCCAGATGTTCACGAAACCTTAGGGTATGTAATGGAAGCTATAAAAGCTACCAAAGAAAAGCTGAACGATGAAGTTCCCTTGATCGGTTTTGCAGGTTCCCCTTGGACTATTTTATGCTATTGCGTACAAGGTCAAGGCAGCAAAACGTTCGACAAGGCTAAAGAATTGTGTTTTACACAGCCCGTTGTTGCACATGAATTGCTTCAAAAAATTACAGATACCACCATTGCCTATTTAAAGGCTAAAGTAGCTGCTGGTGTAAATGCAGTACAGGTATTTGATTCTTGGGGCGGCATGTTATCACCAACGGATTATCAAGAATTTTCTTGGCAGTACATTCAGCAGATTATAGATGCTTTAAAAGACGAGGCTCCGGTCATTGTTTTTGGTAAGGGATGTTGGTTCGCTTTGGGCGATATGGCAAAATCAGGTGCATCTGCATTGGGTGTGGACTGGACTTGTTCAGCAAGAAACGCACGTTATTTAAGTGGCGGCAAAATTACCCTTCAAGGAAATTTTGATCCTGCCAGATTGCTTTCTCCACCGGCAGAAATCAAGAAAATGGTTCACCAAATGATCAACGAGTTTGGTAAGGATAGCTATGTGGTTAATTTAGGGCACGGCATTTTACCCAATGTTCCAGTAGAAAACGCAAAAGCCTTTATTGACGCCGTAAAAGAATATAAGCCGGCTTAATTCCAATCATTTGTAACATATAGCCGAAATTACAGTAGCAACATGAATTCTTTTCAACTACAAAATTTCGAAATTAACCCTATATCGGAGCGAGACGGGTGGCGATTATGTGATTTTTGCTGTGCAAACGAAAATCACTTAAGTAGATTTTTCCCTAGTACACTTGCGTCGAATTTAAATCCTACCTTGTCCAAGCTCTTTGTTGAAAAGAAAGTCAGCGAGTTTATTAAACACAAGGAATATCTATTCACCCTAAAAGAGCCTCAAAACCGTAAAATAATAGGGCTGGTGTATGTAAAAGCTATAGATCTTGCTAAAAATGAAGCAGAATTAGCCTATTGCATAGATTATAACCAAGCCAATAAAGGTTACACCACTATTGCGGTAGAAACCATTTCTAAATGGGCATTACAATTGTCGAATATCTATACGCTACAGATTCTTGTACACAAAACGAATATTGGTAGTATTAGGGTCGCAGAAAAATGTGGTTATCTTTGGAAAGAAACCTTAAAAAAATCCTTTATCCCACCTAACGAAGAACCGTTAGATATGGAACTTTACGTTTTAGAAAATGAAAGATAAATTTTACGCATACATACAACAACTTCAAGATACGATAACCGCGAAATTAGAAGAAGTAGACGGTAAAGCTACTTTTCAAGAAGATATCTGGAAACGCCCGGAAGGTGGCGGTGGTAGAACCCGTGTTATAGAAAATGGGGCAGTGTTTGAAAAAGGAGGCGTAAATATTTCTGGCGTTCATGGGGAATTGCCCGATAGCATGAAAGCATATTTTAAAGTGAAGGAAGGTAATTTCTTTGCATGCGGATTAAGCTTGGTCTTGCACCCAAAAAATCCTATGGTGCCTACCGTTCATGCCAATTGGCGTTATTTTGAATTGTATGATGAGCAAGGTGAAATTGTAGATCAATGGTTTGGTGGTGGTCAGGATCTGACTCCGTATTACCTTTTTGATGAAGATGCCGTTCATTTTCACCAAGTGTGCAAAACTGCATGCGACAAACATCAGCCAACATTTTATGAGACCTATAAAAAAAGGTGCGATGAGTATTTTTGGAACACCCATAGAAATGAGGCAAGAGGAATAGGCGGACTATTTTTTGATTATTGTAAGGCCAGAGAGGACATGGACATGCAAAACTGGTACGATTTTGTCACCGAGGTCGGAGACAGCTTTTTAAACAGTTATATACCAATTGTCATTAAACGTAAAGACCTTGAATACAGCCAGCATCAAAGAGATTGGCAAGAAATTAGACGCGGTAGATATGTTGAATTTAATCTAGTACATGATAAGGGTACGTTATTCGGACTAAGAACCAATGGGCGTATAGAAAGCATCTTAATGAGCTTGCCACCACATGTACAATGGCGCTATGATCACCAACCAGAAAAAAATAGTGAAGAAGAACGGTTAATAACTATATTAAAGCAGCCTAAGGAATGGATTTAAAGTTTGTATCGACAATAGGCATACTTCTTTTTTCCCAACTATTATTAAGCCAAACCAGTTCCAAAATTTTATCCTTCCCGGACAAAATTACAACTAGGGTAAATTTACAGACCACGTCCAATAGTTTTATTCTAAGGGATAAAATAACCAGGAACAAAACAGAGTTTATTCCCAATGACAAAAGCTATTTAGGCTTGTCCGTGTCATTTCGGGCGCTAGAACTAAACTTAGGCTATGCTCCCAATTTTTTATCCGAGAACAAGGATAATGGCGATTCAAAATTAATTACGCTAAATGCCAGAATGTTTTTTGATCACGTCATGCAGACCATAGATTTTTATAAGCAAAAAGGTTTTTTCGTCCGCACACAGGATATTACCTTGCCCGTAGACGATCTTAAGACCTTAAAGATAGGAGGAAGTACAAACTATATTTTTAATCCGGACTTTTCCTTTCGGGCCATTGGTTTTCAAAATGAATGGCAAACTGAAAGCGCCGGAAGCTTTATTCCAGGCGCTAGTTATTACTATACAAAATTTAAACTGGAAGATCCTTTCTTGGACGATCAATTAGAACATTCATTTAAATTTGCGGTTGGGCCAGGATATTACTATAATTGGGTTTTCAATGAAAATTATATAGTCTCGGCTGGTGGTATTGGTGGTTTGGGTTTTAATCTATCCAAGTCTGCTGGCGAAACTTCGTTAACCGGACTTGCCCAACTGATATTCAGACTCTCAGGAGGTTATAACAGCACATCATTCTTTACCGGGGTAAATATGAATACACAGTTATTGACCCATTCTTCCGTAGAAAATTTAATTCTGGACGATTCCATCAGTTTTTTGGAATTCTACGTTGGATATAGGTTTGATGCACCTAAAAAATGGATTGATAAAGCCAATGAGATAAATCGTAAATTTGGTTGGGATTAGCACATAGACATGAAACAGAAAATATACCAGATCGATGCATTTACCACAGCATTATATAGCGGTAATCCGGCAGCGGTTTGCATTCTTGAACAATGGTTGGATAATCAGGTGATGCAAAAGATAGCTGCTGAAAATAATTTAGCCGAAACTGCTTTTGCCGTTGCCAAGGATGATTATTATGAGCTACGCTGGTTTACCCCAGAAGTTGAAGTTGATCTTTGTGGTCATGCCACGTTGGCAACAGCCTTTGTCCTATACAATTACTATGGTTTTAAAGAAAATACTCTACGGTTTATTTCTCTAAGAACTGGAGAATTATTGGTGCAAAAAAACAACTCGGGACTACTAACTATGGACTTCCCTACCGATGATTTTATAGCTGTTTCAGAACAACCACATATTACAAAAGCAATTGGAAAAAAGCCGTTAGAAATTATTAAAGGCAAAACCGATTATATGCTTATTTATGAAACCCAGAAGGAAATAGAAGCCATGCAACCTAATTTTCATTTGTTGAACCAATTGGATTGTAGAGGTGTCATTATAACTGCAAAAGGCAATGAAGTAGATTTTGTATCACGCTTTTTTGCTCCGCAATGCGGTATAGCGGAAGATCCTGTAACCGGATCTGCACATACCACCTTAACTCCATATTGGTCCAAAAAATTAAACAAGACATTATTGACCGCCAAACAATTGTCTGAGCGTGGCGGCGATATACAATGCGAATATCATGGAGACCGAGTAAAAATATCCGGTAACGGGGTTTGTTATTTGGTGGGTGAAATAGAAGTATAGGCTTTATAAAATTTAATATTCCTGAAAAGCATCTCAAAAAATTATACTTTAACTATACCAGATATTTTTTATTGGTAGGTTACACTCAGGTATATCAACATTAATTTAGCCGCTAAGCCCATAAAAATAAGTAATAACCACTGTAGCTATTCTTCAAATTCCCCTATTTTTGTAAAACTTCAGGAGATGCACGTTTATTGCATAATAACCTTAGCATTAAAGCGATTGAGCATTTGAATTTAAATATTCGAATATGGCAAAAAAAGGCAAGGCCAAAAACACATTGAACAAAGCTAAGCATGCCAAGCTCATGGATAGAAAGAAGAACAAATTGAAGAAGGAAGCTGCGCTAAGAAAAGCACGGTTAAAGAGCATCATTAAAAAAAGTCAAGAATCTAAGAAATAAAGGAAACAAAAAATAGAATTATGTACCCACTTATACGCCCCAGAAGATTAAGAAGTTCAGAAGCTATACGCAGCTTGGTTCGTGAAACCATTATTTCACCGAGCGATTTTTTAGTACCGTTGTTTGTAGTGGAGGGTAAGGGTATTAAGGAAGAAATACCATCAATGCCCAATTATTACCGACTCAGTTTAGATAATTTGACCAAAGAGGTAAAAGAACTTTGGAAAATGGGTTTACATTCGGTGTTGTTATTTGTTAAAGTTCCTGATAGCTTAAAGGATAACAAAGGTTCTGAGGCCTTAAATGAATACGGATTAATGCAATTGGCCATTAAAACGGTAAAAGATGCCTGTCCTGAAATATTGGTGATGACGGATGTTGCCTTAGATCCTTATTCTTCATATGGCCACGACGGAATTGTAGCAGATGGTCAAATTTTAAACGATGAAAGTGTAGAGGTCCTTGCGGAAATGAGTGTATCGCACGCCAAAGCGGGTGCCGATTTTGTTGCGCCGAGCGATATGATGGATGGCCGTATAATAAGTATTCGTGAAGCCTTGGAAGACGAAGGTTTTTTAAATACCGGTATTATGGCGTACAGTGCTAAGTATGCCAGTTCCTTTTACGGTCCGTTTAGAGACGCATTGGATTCCGCTCCCGTAGATATTAAAAATGTACCTAAGGATAAAAAGACCTATCAAATGGATTATGCGAATCGGTTTGAAGCTATTCGCGAAACTCAGCTAGATATTGACGAAGGTGCGGATATAGTTATGGTGAAACCAGGATTGTGCTATTTGGATATTGTTCGTGAAATTAAAGATGAAGTTGATGTTCCCGTTGCCGTATACCAAGTTTCCGGTGAATATGCCATGGTAAAAGCAGCCGCAGAAAAAGGTTGGTTAAATCATGATGCTGTGGTTATGGAACAATTAACCGCCATCAAAAGAGCTGGAGCCAATATTATTGCAAGCTATTTTGCCAAAGATGCAATACGCATTTTAGGATAAGTATTAGATAAAACAATGAAAAATATAATTATAATACTGATAAGTTTATTTTTTCAGACCCTTGCTGCCCAAGATTCATTATCTACGCTATTAAGATTACCGGCCGCATCCACTTTACAACAATCATCACTAGCACATTATAAACTAGACTCTTTATACATTCATAATCAAGTAGATAGTATTATAACAAATGGTATAAAAAACCAATCGTTTCCTGGCGCCCAAGTTCTTGTGTCCAAAAATGGTAATATTATTTTTCATAAAACATATGGACATCACACCTATGATAGCGTTCAACCTGTTCAAGTGGATGACCTCTATGATTTAGCATCCGTCACTAAAATTTTAGGACCCTTACCGGCAATTATGAAATTGGTAGATGATGGTAAATTGAATTTGGACCAGCCGTTCAGTAATTATTGGAAACCTTGGAAACGAAGAAAAGACAAACGGCACATTACCCTAAGGGAGATCCTGGCGCATCAGGCAGGCCTTCAACCGTACATTGTATTTTTAAACACCACATTAAAAAATAACGGTAAGTTTAAAAAGAGGTTTTTAAGAAATTCCCCTAAAATAAAATTCCAAAACAAAGCATATGACCATATTTATGTAAGGAATAATTTTAATAGGAAGATGTATCGTATGATCAACCGCTCAAAGGTATCGGAAGAAAAAATTTATACCTATTCCGGTCTGGCATTTTTACTATTTCCAGAGTTGATCGAACAACTTACGGATAAATCGTTCAATGATTATCTACAAACAGAATTTTATGGCCCGCTCGGTATGCATACGTTTGGTTTTTTGCCAAAGAACAAAAATTTTTCCAACAATATTGTTCCCACTGAAATTGATACTCTATATAGGCATACACTGACCAAGGGTTGGGTACATGATGAAAATGCATCGTTATTAGGTGGCATTTCCGGTAATGCGGGACTTTTTGGCACCGCAGATGATTTGGCGATCATTATGCAGCTTTTTCTTCAAAAAGGAATCTATGCAGGAAAAAGATATATCTCGGAAAATACGGTTAATGAATTTATTAAGGTTCAATATCTCGAAAATGGAAATAGGCGTGGCCTTGGCTTTGACAAACCTTATTTAAACAATGAGGATTATACCCTTCAAAACGCTTATCCGGCACCAGAAGTAGACCAAGGTAGTTTTGGCCATAGCGGCTTTACGGGTACGTTTGTATGGGCGGATCCTGAGCATGAACTGATTTATATATTTTTATCCAACAGGGTATACCCAACTAGGGAAAACAGGAATATTTATGACCTAAATATTAGACCTGCCGTACAGCAAGTATTTTATAAGGCATTTGATAACGTTTTACAGCGCACACCTTAGCATATTTATTGATATATTAGACGTTTAAAACAACCGTATGGGACTATTAATATTCTACGCATTAATTTCAATTTTCTTTTCCTTTCTATGTTCAATTCTAGAAGCGGTACTATTGAGTATAACACCAACGTTCATTAACGTAAAGCTCAAAGAAGGAAAGACCTATGCAAAAACTTTGGAGCAATTAAAGAAAGATGTAGATCAACCTTTAATTGCCATACTCACCATAAATACCATAGCACATACGGTAGGTGCCATTTTGGTAGGTGTACAGGCCAAAGCGGCGTATGCGGATTTATATGGCGACCAAAGCAGATCAATTTTTGGAGTAGAGTTCACGGAGGACCTCATGGTAGGGGTGGTATCTACCATTATGACCATACTTATATTAGTAGCATCTGAAATTATTCCTAAAACTATAGGTGCAACCTATTGGAAACAATTGGCCAATTTTTCTGCAAAGACCCTAAAAATCATGGTTGTAGGTCTACAATACACCGGCCTGCTATGGCTTTTAAGATTATTTACCAAAATGGTTGGCGGCGGCAAACATCATGGTAGTGTTTTAAGTAGGGAAGATTTCCATGCCATGACAGATATGGCCCATAAGGAAGGTGTTTTTGAAAAATCGGAATCTACGATTATAAAAAACTTGTTGCGTTTTGAGGATATTCTCGTGAAAGATATTATGACCCCCAGAGCTGTTATGAAAATTGCCTCCGATGAAAAATCCATAGCAGATTTTTTCAAGGATAACCCAAAACTTCGTTTTTCACGGATTCCGGTCTACACAGAAAAGATGGACAACATTACCGGCTTTGTCCTCAAGGATAATATTTTGGAGGAAATGATCAATCAAAATGGTGATATTCCATTAAAGGAAATAAAACGTGAAATCTTGGTCACTCGTAGAAGTACTCCTATACCTACTTTGTTTGAGACCCTTATCCAAAAACGGGAAGCCATTGCCCTGGTAGTAGATGAATATGGATCTGTAAGCGGACTGGTGACCATGGAAGACCTCATTGAGACCCTATTGGGGCTTGAAATTATGGATGAGAGCGATAACATTGCAGATTTACAGGCCTTGGCCCGTAAGAATTGGGAGGTAAGGGCCAAGGAATCTGGCGTTATTGAAAAACCTGCAGAGAGCCCCGATAAAAAATAGCATTTAATGGAAGATACCGCCTACATATCTACACCTTTGGGCATTGCCAAGATTATAGGTGATGTAGAAGGGATATCCTCTATCGTAATCCTAAATTCAGAAGAACCTCTTACAGATATTATTCCTGAAACCTTGGAGGATGCCGTATACCAATTAAATGAATATTTTGAAGGTACCCGCACGGAATTTTCCTTGAAACTTAATCCGCAGGGTACGGAATTTCAAAGAAAGGTATGGTCAGCGCTTGAAAAAATTCCATATGGCAGAACCGTATCCTATCTTCAACTTTCAAAACTTTTGGGTGATACCAAGGCAATAAGAGCGGTAGGCTCTGCCAATGGTAGAAATCCGTTATGGATCGTAGTGCCTTGCCATAGGGTCATTGGTAGTGATGGAGCACTTACGGGATATGCTGGGGGCCTACATAGGAAAAAATGGCTTTTGGAACATGAAAGTCCTCATAAACAACAAAGTTTGTTCTGAACACGCTTCTAAAACCCTAAAAAACAGACCGCTTGTTGTTACGTGCCCATATTTTCCTTTAAACGAAACAGTAGGTGCATTTGGTCGATACTATTACCATGGCTATCCTACAATGTAAACCTCACCATTCTATTTTCACCCTTAAAAATAGACCAGCGGTTCGGTTGGGTAATATTGCACCCATTTTATAGCTACCTCTTTAAAATTAAAAAGTAGTACCATTATGGTTTCCCGTAAAAGAGATCAAAACTAGTTTCGTATACTTCTGAATATATTATCCAAAATTATGTTTTAAAATTATTGCCAAGTTTACCAAAATCCTACACAACTATTCTTTTATAATTACGTTCTAAAAACCGAATCAAATATCAATACATGAAAAAAATAAGCTTTCTATTTCTACTTATCATAATTGCCTTTGTAGGTTGTATTAAAGACGATAGTGAAGCAACTACCGCCGGCGATTTAAATGTCCGTGTAGTTTTAAACGGTAACCAACCAGTTGGTAATGCAGTGGTATATACCAACCCCCCATCTAAGCAGGGAACTACTGATGATTTTGGAAGTGTGCTGCTAACAGATTTAGAAAAGGGCAGTTATGAGGTATTTGCAAGTTTAGAGAATGTAGGATCAGGAAAATCGGTAGTCAATATTCAAACAAGTGAATTATCTGAAACAACCATAAACATAATACCGGGCATAAACGAAGGGCTTGCTCCGGTAATTCAAATAGTCTTGCCAGCAACATCGACCGAATATTCAGAAGGAGAAGATATTACATTCAGTGCAGACATTATAGATAATGAAACCCCTAACCAAGACCTAAAGGTTATTTGGGAAAGTAATGTAGATGGAGAATTAAATACCAATTCTCCAGATATAAATGGAAATGCCACATTTACCACGAACACGCTATCTAGAGGCATACACCAAATTACCATAACTGCAGAAGATTCTGACGGCTATAGTTCAAGTGCATCATTTGAAGTAAGCACGCTATCCCCAAGTACAATAACGTTATTAGAGCCCATTAAAAATGAAGGGAAAGTTCTTTTAGAATGGACGGAATATCCAAATTCAGATTTTTTAAAATATGAAATCTATAGATCGAACGGAAATTGTTCTGAAATTAATCCGGAATTGTTAGGAACCATATCCGAAAAGGAAACATTAAACTTTACCGATGAACTTCCTCCTTTGGAATTTCAAGCATGTTATTTCATAAAGGTTACAAACAATGAAAACAATTCTAGAAATAGTAATCAAGAGACAGTTGATACACCAGGTGGGCACGTATTCAATTTTGAGCCATATGATATGCTAAAGCATCCAACGGAAGATTACATTTACCTTATAGACCAAGCTGGTCAAAAATTGATAAAATTTGATTACATAAACTTAGAGGTAGTCAATGAAACAAATCTGCAAGGAACTATAGGTTATAGTGATATTGGAGATAATGGGTATGGTGTTGAGATTTATACCCCAAGTGATAATGGATATATTTATGTTTACAATGCAGATAATCTTAGTTTAACAACATCTATAAACACAGGATTAAAGACTGCAAGTGTAGTAACAAACGGATTAGGACATGTGATAGCATCTGTTGAACCTTCACCATGGTGGGAGCAACCTATACGTACCTACTCTAGAGAAAGCGGAATACATATTGACGGAAATGGAGATCATGAAAGAGATAGGTTAAGAATGATACCTGGCAAAAATGAGGTAATTTCCATTTCAACAACTGTTAGTCCGGTTGACATGGAATATTTTAAAATTGGTAGTACCGGAGAAATAGAAATACATGAAGATGACCAATATCATGGTGATTACCCCTTAAACCCAAGAATTTTCAGAGTTTCTAATGATGGAACATATTTAATAACATCAGAAGATGGTGCGGTATATTTAGCAAATAGTTCTATGGAATATAAGGGTCAGCTTCAACATGGTACTTTACGGTTTTCAGATTTTGCATTTAGTGATGATGGTACAATCATTTATGCTGCAACAAGCAACAGAAAGTCAATACAGATAGGGCATTACCCCTCTTTAACCAGAGATGATGAATTTTTAACGAAAGGATTTCCAATTTTTATTATTCGAGATAGAGATAAAATAATTTCCTTAAGTAAGGCATCCGAAAACGCTATAAATACAGGAATAGAAATCATTCAACTCTAATTAAGAATTTGCTGTATAACAAATAAAATGATATACCTATGGCCTGTTTGAATATAGGTATATTATACCCAAACAGTATTTACATACCCTTAAATATCATTTGGGAGTTTTAAACTCTAATTTAGCTCTAATTCAAATAAACAAACCAAAAACACCGGTAACAATCCTAAACCAACTCATTTTTGCATTAAAAAAACAAACCGCTTGGTTTGTTCAACATTTAAAACACCCATTCAACATTACATTTCTTGTATTTTACCGATGGTTGTGATATTTCCGTTGTTACTTTCTACAAATTTCAACTCCATCTACCAGTAAAAAACAGACTGATTGGTCGGTTTGCCATTTCATATCAATTAAATGGGAGAGTCTATCTAAGAATTAAAACAGCTATTGTAAGTAAGACAACAACGAAATTACCATAATTTCTTACTTATTAGTATCTTACCTTTCTATGCCCGATAAAATACATCTTGAAAATATCTTATTTTTAGATATTGAGACCGTACCTGAAAAAAGTTCATTTGATCAGTTAGATGACATTACCAAAGAACTTTGGGCCCATAAATCCCAGTACCAAAGAAAAGACGAAACAACCCCAGAGGAATTTTACGAACGCGCCGGTATTTGGGCGGAATTTGGTAAAATCATCTGTATTTCCGTTGGCTATTTTACATTTCAAGGCGATACAAGAAATTTTAGGATTACTACATTTCACGGAGAAGAAAATAAATTACTGCTAGACTTCAAAAATTTATTGGACGAACATTTTAATCACACTAAGCATGTTTTATGCGCCCATAACGGTAAGGAATTCGATTTCCCCTATATTGCCCGTAGAATGATTATTCACGGAATAGCGTTACCGGAAAAACTAGATTTATTTGGAAAAAAGCCATGGGAAATTCCACATTTAGACACCATGGAACTTTGGAAATTTGGAGATTACAAGCATTATACTTCATTGAAATTAATGGCGCATGTACTGGGCATACCTTCACCAAAAGAAGATATTGATGGCAGTATGGTACGTGTGGTCTATTATCAACAAAACGATTTAAAACGTATAATTACCTATTGTGAACTAGATGTACTGACCACTGCCCAAGTTTATCTACGACTAAGAAATCAAGCAATTTTAAAAGATGATGAAGTAAAGAAAGTAGCCAAATAATAGTTTTGAGTTAAAAAAGCATCTAACGATATAAATACATGACTAATGATGTAATTTTGTTTGTACCATCATTGTTTTAAAAGCGACTTATTTATGAAAAAGTGCATCTTATTATTCTCAGTAATTGTCTTAGTAGCAAGTTGTGTGCAAGAAAAGGAAATAAGCTCTATAAATCCTGAAAACTGGACAAAGAGAAAGGCAACCATAAATACTATGGATTCTTTAGAGCATGGAAAATCATACTTGTCCATTTACTCCCAAATTTATAGCAGTTCTGAACATAAGACCCATAATTTAACCGCTATGGTAAGTTTACGTAATACCAGCGATGTTGACACCATATACTTGACAAAAGCCGAGTATTTTGACACCCATGGTACTTCGTTGAGAAATTACTTTAACCATCCTATATATTTGGCTCCTTTGGAAACCGTAGAAATCATTATTGATGAGATGGATGTTGAAGGTGGCACAGGCTCAAATTTTATATTTGAATGGCATGCGCCAAAAGAATGCCCGGAACCTTTATTTGAAGGGGTAATGAATTCTACCGTTGGTCAACAAGGATTATCGTTTACAACACAATCCAGACGAATTAAATAAATTAATACTTATAGAATTTGGCACTCTTTTTAAGTCCAAAATCCTGAACCTGCAAAACATATAAACCCGGTGGTAGATCGGATACGTCTATCCTAGAATTGGGAACCTTGCCCATTTTTAATTCTACACCACTGGTACTAACAATCCTATACATAGTAGTATCGGTAGTGTTTACATTTAATTGAATTGCATTAAATGCAGGGTTAGGAAATACATTGAATGAAAGCTCTGGTGCAATGTTCAATGTATTGAAGCTTTCCAAAACGGTTTCTGCCCCTTTAAAGGTGAATGTTATGGCATAACCATATTCAGAAGCAACATTTTGTGAACAGAACGATTTAATTCTTAAGGTATAGGTGTGCTCTAA
This sequence comes from Maribacter confluentis, assembly GCF_030505015.1. Taxonomy (NCBI): domain Bacteria; kingdom Pseudomonadati; phylum Bacteroidota; class Flavobacteriia; order Flavobacteriales; family Flavobacteriaceae; genus Maribacter; species Maribacter confluentis. Next base: position 2,343,690 of record NZ_JAUKUC010000001.1, on the reverse strand, counting down.
ATTCAATCCATCCCAAGCAAAACTATTTTCATTTACATATTCTGTAATCCATTCTTGTTGGTTTGTTTCTCTATACTGCACTTCGTATAGGGCATCGTTATTCTGCTCCCATGTCAAATATAAACTAGCCTCATCTACGGTGTCAATTTCAATTTCCTGTGGTGCCTCCACACTACAAGCATTCATTTGAACACCACTAAGAATTAAGGAAAATTCCTGAAATTCATTTTGCAGTTTTCCTTTATGGGTAATGGTAATGGTATAATTACCAAGGGCGTTAGGGATATCTATTCGTTCAAATGGGTCCACAGCATTATCGCCATTGGTAGCATTACTGCTAGCTTCACCCGGATTAAGTTTCCACGGTAAAAACGTTTTTCCATCCTTGGTAATTTTAATGTCCAAATCATTGACAAGGGCTTTCATGGTATTGTTCAGCTCTCCTTTGTTGACAAAAGTTGAGGCCATATCAGTCCAAGAGATAGAAGCACTAAGGGTCTCCCCTTCCATTGCCTGTATTTCCATTGAAAAAACGGTATTGTTCGCTAATGTTTCTTCTGTTATATAACTATTATAATCTTTATTGAATAAAAGCTCCGCAGCTTTTTTAGCGTTCATGACACCCCAGCCCATTTTATAATCCGGCCCTGGCGCGTCAACATCATCCGCTGTATGTAATGCCAAGCCTTTTAAAGTAGCTGCACGCATATAGGAACCATACAGCTCTTCGTGATACTGTTGTAACAGTAACAAAGATCCGGTAACACCAGGTGTGGCCATAGAAGTTCCTGAGGATAAATTATAACTCGTAGTACTATAGGAATCCGTTGAAAGAATAGAAGAACCGTTACCGGCAAGATCAGGCTTTATTCTACCATCATCCACGGGACCAAAACTACTATATGCGGATACAGTGGCTTTTTTCAAATTGCCATGTTTGTCTATTTCTGAATTTGCCCCTGCAACGGTAATACCATTTTTGGCTAAGGTAAAACCCAACAATACATCATAGCCATCATTGTCCTGACCAAATAATGGTGAAGCATTATCATTACTTTTTTGGGCGTTTCCAGCTGCTGAAACCATTAAATAATAAGGAGCATTGAACATAATCTTGTCCCAATCCTGTGCCACTTTGGTATAGGCTCCAAAATACCAATCCGGTACCCGATCCGCCATTATTCCATAGGAATGATTGGACAATAACATACCATTGGCCGCTGCTTCGGCAACCTCAATTTTATCCCTGCTCCAATCATGGCTTATCACCTTTGCCTTATTGGCAACCCCTTTTGCTTCCCTTTTAATACCTGTTGAGATAATACTTCCTGTGACGAGGGTAGCATGTTTATCAACCTCAGCACCTTCATCCCCAACATGTATTCTTGATGTATATTCCACATGGTCGCTTAAGGCAATACCAGAGTCCCAAACACCTACTTCTAAATTTTCTCCGTCCAGATTTAATCCTAAAAGACCGTTCGTATTCAATGTGGTAGCCCTAGATACTAGACCTGCCTCGTCTGCAAAAGTCTCATAATATAATGGACTGCCGTCATCACCTATTTCCTGTAAGGCAACTTTTTGACCATTGGCCAAAGTATCCGTTAATTTCCAATTATTTTTTTCTGCCAATTTGTGCAAAAGCACTGTGTTGGCTTCATATTCGTATTTTAAGGTGGACTTGAAATTATTTAAACTACTAATATTGGTACCAGCTGTTATCTTTAAACGCTGATCCACAGTTTGGGCGCTTACAATCTGCACACCCCACATTATGGCACAGCATACAATGAGTATGGTAAAACTGTGGTAGGTTTGCGAATTGACATTCATAGGTTGATAGTAATGTAAGATTTGGACTACAAATATATAATCCTTTTACTACCACCCTCGATTGATGGAATTTATTCGACGAAATGCCTTTATAATATAGGTAAGTTGTTGTGAAACTTCAATTTTTCGATGTGTAGGTATTTTCTTTCAATTAAATATTCAAGTATTGAAGGTAAACATTGCATAAACCGGAAAATGATCACTATACCCTCCCATATATTTATGGGACACAAAAGTTCTATATGGAGTACCTTTAAATTTCCCTTTCTTTTCCATTAACGATTTATGGTTATAGATACCGGCGTTATCAAAACTATGCGTGCCCTTCCCATAATTAAAGAATGAACTGGAAATTAATATTTGATCAAATAGATTCCATTTCATGTTATAAATAGAAGTCCCTTGACTATTAGGTATATGCAAACTTTCCATAGGATTGAAGAGTCCACCTTTATTTTTAAGCACTTGTACACTTTCTGATGATGGATCATCATTGAAATCACCCATTACAATGACATTAGGGTCTTGCTCTGTTTGTTTAATGATTTCCATACGCGCAATTATTTCTTCTGCGGCAGCTATTCTCTTATAAGCTGTGGCAACATCTCCCTCACGTCTGGAAGGCCAATGATTAATGAAAATATGCATTAACTCATTATTGAACTCCCCCTTTATATACAGAATATCCCTTGTAGTGTCCCTGATTCCGCCGGCATTATCTACCAATAGGGCAAGTGGTTCCGCATGGAGTACGTTAAAAAATTTTTTTCTATAGATCAATGCCGTGTCTATACCCCGTTCATCTGGAGAATCAAAATGCACAAAACCATATCCTAAGTCATACAAGGGATCAGTATCCACTAAATCTTTAAGTACTTGGTTATTCTCTGCCTCTGCCAAACCTAAAATAGCCGGTGGATAAGGATGGCCATCATCGCCAATATTGACCATGGTCTTCGCTAATTTTCTCAATTTACGCTGGTAGCGTTCCAATGTCCATTTTTTTACTCCATTTGGGGTATAATCGCTATCCAATATCTTAGAATTTCGTCGTGGATCAAATAGATTTTCTACATTGTAGAATGCCACGGTATATTGTTGCTTTTTAGATTTTTTCTTAAAAAAGGGAATGCGCATGTAACTTTTTATTGAATCAATAAAAATACGAAATGGCTTATAGCTAAATGCTTAATTTTGCACTTTACACTATTATGATAGAAAAGAAGATAACAGATTATGAAAAAGCGGTCCTTATTGGGATAATCAATAAAGACCAAAATGAGGAAAAGGTAAAGGAATATCTAGATGAACTGGAATTTCTTACCTATACTGCAGGTGGTGAAGTTTATAAACGTTTTACCCAACGTATGGATGTTCCCAATCCTAAAACTTTGATTGGAACGGGTAAAATGGAAGAGATAGAAAAATATGTTGATGAACATGAAATAGGTTCTGTCATTTTTGATGACGAACTTACCCCAGGTCAACAGCGTAATATTGAAAAACAATTACGTTGTAAAATCATTGACCGTACGAGTTTGATCTTGGATATTTTTGCACAAAGGGCACAAACAAGCTATGCTCGTACACAGGTAGAATTGGCGCAATATGAATACCTTTTGCCAAGACTAACAGGACTGTGGACACACCTTGAACGACAAAAAGGTGGTATAGGTATGCGTGGACCCGGTGAAACGGAAATTGAGACGGATAGGCGTATCGTTAGGGACCGTATAACCCTGTTGAAAAAGAAACTTAGCAAGATCGATCGTCAAATGGAGACCCAAAGGGGTAACCGTGGTGCTTTAGTGCGGGTTGCCCTTGTAGGATACACCAACGTAGGCAAATCTACCTTAATGAATGTCATTAGCAAAAGTGATGTGTTTGCGGAGAACAAATTGTTTGCCACATTAGATACCACGGTAAGAAAGGTAGTCATAGGCAATTTACCGTTTTTACTGAGCGATACGGTAGGATTCATTAGAAAATTACCTACACAACTAGTGGAAAGCTTTAAAAGCACATTGGATGAGGTTAGGGAAGCCGATTTGCTTTTACATGTGGTGGATATTTCGCATCCTCAATTTGAGGAACATATAGAATCCGTAAACAAAATCCTTTCAGAAATTAAAAGTTCAGAGAAGAAAACCATTATGGTGTTCAATAAAATCGATCAGTATGAGCATGAAACCATAGATGAGGATGATCTTATTACGGAACGCACCGGAAAGCATTTTACCATTGCAGATTGGAAAAATACCTGGATGGAAAAAGTTGGGGATCGTGCCCTGTTCATATCTGCGCTGAACAAAGAGAACTTGGATGAGTTCAGGAAAAGGGTCTATAATGAAGTCAGGGACATTCATGTTACCCGTTTTCCTTACAACAACTTTTTGTACCCTGAGCATTTAGATGAGTACTAAATGCCAATTATAATATGAAAAGTGCAGTTCATCGATGAAATTAAACCATTGATAAATTTCACCACAGATTAAAGTTGGTTCACAACATAAATTATCGACAACTAAAGTATTGGTCTAATTTTACCTTGTGTTTAAGTATAAGTGTTGACCCCAAATCGATATTTAACTTATTTAAAACTAAAAGTAAAATCCCAAATTTTACGATAATTACTTAACCTAAAAAAGCCCTCTTTAAAGAGGGCTTTTTCATTGTTATACTTATATATATCCGTAATTCTTAGAAAGCATAGTTCAAACCTACTAAGAAGTAAGTTTGTAATTTGTTGTCCACATTGTCAAATGTAGCGCCTGCTACAGGGTTAGGACCTGTCAACGCATAGTTTAATGCTTCTTGCTTATTATCACGTAGTCCAAATTCAAAACCTAGTCCTATACCGTTCCATAAGGTGTAACCAAATGAATTGATCCAAGTTAAGTTAGAAAGGTCTCCACTCTTATAGCTTTGGAACATAGAAAGGTTAGATTTAAAATTAACCGCTCCTATTTTCTTTGTATAATCGGCAACGATTTTGGCACCTAAAGAAGACTCAAAAACCGCATCGTTTTCACTGAATACAAAGTTGTAGTTCAATGGGTGGATAACAACTACTAGGTCTGCAATAGGAGTCCATGTAGCACCAACACCTAAATCCAAGTATCCAGGATCATTAAAATTGTTCAAAATGGTAGTTCTGTACTCCCCTAAACCTGAAATGGCGAATTTCTCGCTTAATTTTCTTCCGTAAAGCGATGTAATGTTGAATACATCTGTACCTTGCTTAAAGCTATCGTCATCGGTTGGATCGTTCTTATCGTCAAACTTTACCCAGCCCAAGTTAATGTTTCCAGAATTTCTCCAAAAGAATTTTTCTTCGGTCAAATTCGCAAATGCGTTCATGGTTACTCCAATATTACCTGAAGACAAGTCTGGAGTGCCTTGGCCATACCAGTTATTAAAGCTGCTGATATTGGCACCAATAGTTCCGAAAGCACCTTTTTTCCATCCTGGTAATTTATCTATTTGCCCTTGTAAGGCATCCACTCTGCCCTGAATTGCCGCTATAGAATCTTTTTTTGGTCCTATTTGCGCCTTAAGTTCCTCTTCGGTCTGTGAAAAACCAATACTTGCTACCAAAGCACAAGCTAGAGTTAAAACAATCTTCTTCATGATATTAATGTTTATAGTTTATAGTGGCGCAAAGGTAAGTATTGTAAACAAAATCTCTAAATAGGAATTTGTTATTTTCTTTTGTATAAGGGCACGGCAGAACATGCCTCGCCATACATGACCGATTTTGCTACCGGCTGTAGTTTGGCGGCAAGAATTATATATGCATTAGGTGGTACAGCTTTTTTGGTACAGCCCTTAATGATTACCGATTTATCCTGAAACTCCGTAAAATCTATGGTATCAAGAATAGATTGATATAACAGTGTCTCCAAATCTACCAGGCTACCTTGAACAATTTTTTTAGCAAACGGACTTAAATTCATGGACAATAGCAAATATGCCCAGCCAGGAACTATAGCGTCTGTAGAACAGTGCATAGCAACGTAAGCATTGTTGTATTGGGACCAATCATGCTGTGCTACATGTGCCCTAAACTCCTTTTCCTTTAGAATAAAACCTTCATATAGCCAATCTTTGATATCCAGTACCATTCTATTGCCAACAGGATAATAATCCTCTAAATTAAAGGTAATGAGTTTGCTCTGCGCTACTCTGTTCACAATTTCCTCTTGCATACCCCGCTTGTTTTATACCTTAATCCTTACCGCCTGTTAGAATTAAAGCAACCCTAATTCCAACTTGGCTTCTTCACTCATTAAATCCTGTGTCCAAGGTGGATCAAAAGTGATTTCTACCTCGGCGTCCTTAATGGCATCCAATGATTTTACTTTTTCCTCTACTTCTGCAGGCAAGGATTCCGCTACGGGACAATTGGGCGAAGTCAAGGTCATCAAAATCTTAACCTCGTTGTCCTCATTGACCAAAACATCATAAATTAAACCTAATTCATAAATGTCCACAGGAATTTCCGGATCATAAATAGTCTTTAAAATCCTTACTATTTTTTCACCTAATTCCGCACTACCCTCCGCTATATTTTCTTCACTCATAATTTCTATTCTTCAATTTGTGTTTGATATGCCACTGCATATAATTTTAACTGCTTGATCATACTTACCAAGCCGTTGGCCCTAGTGGGAGACAAATGTTCCTTTAAACCAATTTCATCTATGAACTGGGTATCGGCATCTAAAATATCCTGCGGCTTTTGATTGCTGAAGGCCCTGATCAAGATAGCTATGATACCTTTTGTAATAATAGCATCGCTATCTGCAGTAAAAACCAACTTATTGCCCTCTAGCTCTGCATGCACCCATACCTTGCTCTGGCACCCTTTAATGATATTATCCTCGGTTTTGTACTCCTCTTTGATCAATGGAAGGGATTTACCCAATTCTATCATATACTCATAGCGCTGCATCCAATCATCGAACATGGAAAATTCATCGATAATTTCTTCTTGTATCTCTTTAATCTCCATTGCTTAATTTTCTACAAAAATACGATAACAAATGATGAGTTTCAACAGTTATGACACTCTATAAGTTATTGTTCTACAACAACATGCTTTTAGCCTTTAACACCCCTGCAACCAGTACATCAACTTCTTCTCTAGTATTATAAAAGGCAAAGCTTGCACGAACCGTTCCCGGTATTTTATAAAAATCCATTATTGGCTGTGCACAATGGTGACCTGTACGCACCGCAATACCCAGTTTATCTAAAATACTTCCCATATCATAAGGGTGAATATGTTCTATATTGAATGATATTACAGAAGTTTTGTCCTTAGCCGTACCGTATATTTTTAGTCCGTCTATCTTTTCTAATTCTTGCGTAGCATATTCCAAAAGCTCATGCTCATAATTTGCGATTTCATCAAAGCCTATAGCATTCATGTAATCTAATGCCGCACCAAAAGCTATACCACCACATATATTAGGCGTACCTGCTTCAAACTTATGGGGTAAATCCGCATAGGTAGTTTTTTCAAAAGTGACTTCTGCAATCATTTCACCACCTCCTTGGTATGGGGGTAATTTATTTAACCATTCTTCCTTGCCATATAACATGCCAACCCCTGTTGGTCCACAGATCTTATGCGCGGAACACGTGTAAAAATCGACATCCAAAGCCTGTACATCCGGCACTAAATGAGGTGTGGCCTGCGCACCATCTATCAATACCGCAGCACCAACACTATGGGCCCTATCTATTATTTCCTTAATAGGATTAATAGTTCCCAAGGCATTAGAAATATGGTTACAAAAAACCAGTTTAGTTTTATCTGAAAGTAATTCGTTATAAACATCCATTCGCAATTCCCCTTCTTGATTCATTGGAATTACTTTTAAAATGGCTCCGGTACGTTCACATAACATCTGCCATGGAACAATATTGGAATGGTGCTCCATTGCGGATACCAATATCTCATCCCCTTTTTTTATTAAAGACGAAAATCCATTTGCCACAAGGTTAATACTATGTGTTGTACCTGAAGTAAATATGATTTCATATGACTTGGCCGCATTAAAATGTTTTTGAATCTTTAATCTTGCCTGCTCATATTTATCGGTAGCCTCTTGTGAAAGCGTATGCACCCCACGATGTATATTTGCATTGTAGTTTTGATAATAATCTACAATGGTGTCTATAACCTGTTGCGGGGTTTGCGATGTAGCGGCATTATCCAAATAGACCAACGGTTTGCCATTTACCTCACGCTTAAGAATTGGGAAATCTTCCCTTATTTTTTTAATATCTAACATAGCCAATCTTCTTATATACAAAGATACCCGATAATGAAAACATATTGGGTATTGTACCGCTCCTTTTGTATTAAAGTCTCACTATTTCATTTTAAAATCGGAATCCTAAACCAGCTTTTAACAAACCTATTTTTTCTTTGAAATCATAAGAATATGTTTGATCGTTCCTAGTTTCCTCCCCTTTCTTATGTACGTTCAGATAATCATATTGCACTTGTATAAAAAAGCGACTGGAAAGGTCATAGGAAATCCCCAAATTTAAATTTAAACCCCCATTCGTATTTGAATAGTCCGCCTCTACATTACCCCCGTCATTATAATAATAATCGTCTACCGCAACCGTATATCCCAGAGCTATTTGAGGTTTTAGTCTTGCCAATCCTGGAATAGCCAATTCCGCAAATAGTTTTGGCTGAACCAATATTTGCTTTGCTTGGTAATTAAATTCTCGATTCTCAAATCCTGGACCACCGTAAATAAAATTATCTTCGTTCCTTAACAAAGCAGTATTTAGGCCAGCTCCTAATTGAACAGCACCTAAATCCATAAACCGGTATTTTATTCCCAGATCAATTATACCGTTTAATTCGATATCTCCATCATTTTCAGAAACATTGACGGGGTAATTAGCTTCTACACTCCATTCCTTGTTTTGCGCACTAACACAATATGTAAACATTACCAAAAACATTACAAGTAAAGATTCTTTCATATTAAGTTGGATTTATATTGATACGACCAAACTAACCTAAAAAATATGTAGGAAAACACAACGGTTCGTTAAGAATGACCTAACGAACCGTTAATATTATTGAATAAAATAATGAATGTCTCTACAAATCGAACCCAAGGTTCACCCCTAGCTTCTTCGCTATCAATTTATTTATTCTAGTTTTTAGCTCAGGAATACGAACAGAAGTAAGAACATTATTAGCAAAAGCATACATTAACAATGCACGTGCTTCTTTTTGTGGAATACCTCTTGACTGCAGGTAAAACAATGCATCTTCATCTAACTGTCCTATAGTACACCCATGGGAACATTTTACATCATCAGCGAAAATCTCCAATTGTGGCTTTGTATTGATACTGGCCTTATCACTAATTAAAATATTATTGTTTTGCTGAAAAGCATTGGTTTTTTGGGCAATTTTATCCACAATAATCTTACCATTGAAGACTCCGGTTGAACTATCCCCGTAAATACCTTTATAATCTTGGTGACTCTCACAATTAGGCTCAATATGGTGCACTAAGGTATGATGGTCTACATGTTGTTTTTCACCCAAGATGGTAATTCCCTTCATAGTAGAGTCTATATACTCCCCATTTTGAAAAAAGTTAAGGTTGTTACGTGTCATTTTTCCACCAAAGGAAAATGTATGAACCTTTACGACGCTCTTATCCTTTTGATCAATATAAGTGTTATCTATCAACGATGCATTGGCAGCATCATTCTGTATCTTATAAAAATCTACAATAGCGTTCTTATCTGCATATATTTCCGTTACCGCATTGGTAAGGATGTCGTTGGAGGTCAAACTCTGGTGCCGTTCTATAATTTGAACCTCGGCATTTTCTTCAACCACCACCAAATTTCTAGGTTGCAACATTAAAGAAGCCTCGTTACCTGTTGAGAAATGTAATATCTCAATAGGTTTTTTCGGCATTTTGTTCTTTGGAATGTATATATAGGCACCCTCACGGCTAAATGCCGTATTCAAGGAGGTCAAAGATTCGTCCTTAGAGGCTATTTTATTGAAATAAACATCAATAACGGGCTTATACATTGGCTTTGTCAACGCGGAACTCATTAAACAGATGTCTACTCCGTCATGTGTAGTTTCAGAAAGGTAAGAACTATAAATACCGTCAACGAATACTATTTTATAAGAATCTATCTCATGTAGAAAATAACGCTTAACGTCCTTATACTCTATAGTATTTTCCTGTTTTGGAAAAATACTGAAATCTATTTTCTGTATACTGTTCAACGATGTATACTTCCAAGCCTCTTCCTTTTTTGAAGGAAATCCTTTTTCCTCAAAATTCTTTATGGCGGCCATACGAACCTCATGTACCGGATGCTCCACGTCCACGTTGTTCTCAAACGCCATAAAAGAAGAAATCAATTTATCTTTTAAATCCATATATCTTTAGTATTAAGTCCTTTGTACAACGTAATAAGGACTCTATACTAAGTACTTTGTACTTAGTACTAATTTTTTAAACCGCTGTTTCTTGCTTTAACCAGTCGTACCCTTTTTCTTCAAGCTCCAAGGCCAATTCCTTACCACCTGATTTAACAATTTTACCGTTGTGCAAAACATGTACAAAATCTGGAACAATATATTCCAACAGACGTTGGTAGTGCGTAATTAGAATAACCGCATTATCCTTACTCTTTAATTTATTCACCCCGTTGGAAACGATACGCAATGCATCGATATCAAGACCGGAATCCGTTTCATCCAAAATAGCCACTTTAGGTTCTAGCATGGCCATTTGAAAAATTTCGTTTCTTTTTTTCTCACCGCCAGAAAAACCTTCATTTAAACTACGCGACAAGAATTTACGGTCTATTTCCAATAATTCCGATTTTTCCCTGATCAACTTCAACATCTCCTTTGCAGGCATATCTTCAAGACCTCTAGCCTTACGGGATTCGTTAATGGCCGTTTTCATGAAATTGGTTACGGATACTCCAGGAATTTCTACCGGATATTGAAAAGAAAGAAAAACACCTTTATGGGCTCTTTCTTCTGGCGACACGTCTTCCAAGTCCTCTCCATTTAATTCTATGGCACCTTCCGTTACCTCAAAATCCTCTTTACCCGCAATTACGGATGCCAAGGTACTTTTACCTGAGCCATTAGGACCCATAATAGCATGTACCTCACCCGCCTTAACTTCCAAGTTTATTCCTTTTAGTATTTCCTTATCCTCCACACTAGCGTGTAAGTTTGTAATTTTCAACATAATATGTTACTTTAAATATTCTGGTGCCTTAGGCATTTTATTAAAATCTTCTTTTGAATGTTGCATGTATACTTTGGCATTGTTCTCCTTTGCCAAAGCTTCAAAACTGGACATGCTATTTAATGTTTCCTCAACATCATAATTAAAAATAGGTACTCTTCTATGTGTTCTATTTTCATACAAATGATACAGATCGCCGGTTAATAGTAAAGGGCCGCTTTCAGGAAGGTCCAAATACAAAACCTGATGTCCCGGGGTATGTCCTGGCATAGATTTAATGACAACGGTACCGTCACCAAAAACGTCATAGTCACCAGTAAGCGGTTTTGTCTTGGTCAAATCCTTGATCGCATTATAAATATCTGCATTGTTCTTTTGGGTTTCCTCACTTGTGATAAAATCATATTCACTTTGTTGCACCAACCATGTAGCCTCTTTAAGGACATTGGCATGCCCACTATGATCAAAATGGGTATGGGACAAGGCTATAAAATCAATATCCGTTGGCACCATGCCAATACGTTTTAGTTGATTAACTATAGAGTCTTTTCTACTTACCGTAAATGCGCCGCTTGGGTCCGTGTACGGTTCGTCCATAGCGATTAAACTTTCAGGAAGTCCTGCATCCCACATGAGATTACCTTTAGGATGGCTAATAACATAGAACGGGTCTGCAAATTCCTTGGTCTGGCCATGATAGGTGGTGTCCTGAGAAAATAATTCCAGGTTATTGACCATAACAGTACCACCATTAAAAGTGTACAATTTCACCTCTGGCTTTACTACTTCTTGTGAAGTGATTTCAGCTTTAGTTTCGTTCTTATTTTCTTTGCAGCTAAATGCGAAAATCAGAACTATGATGATTAAAAAATTTCTCATTAGTGTATTTACTTTATCCAACAGATCCTTCTAAACTAATTTCCAAAAGTTTTTGAGCCTCCACGGCAAATTCCATTGGTAACTTATTCAACACTTCTTTACTGAACCCATTTACGATCAACGCTATTGCTTTTTCCGTATCAATACCTCTTTGGTTGCAATAAAATATTTGGTCCTCACCAATCTTACTGGTTGTGGCCTCGTGCTCTATCATTGCCGATTTATTCTTGGCCTCAATATAAGGGAATGTGTGTGCCCCACATTCATTGCCCATTAAAAGGGAATCGCACTGCGAAAAATTACGCGCACCTTCCGCTCGGCTATTCACCTGTACCAACCCACGATAACTGTTTTGAGATTTTCCGGCAGAAATACCTTTAGAGATAATGGTACTTTTGGTGTTCTTTCCAATATGGACCATTTTGGTACCTGTATCTGCCTGTTGGTAATTATTGGTTACAGCAATAGAATAAAATTCCCCTATGGAATTATCTCCTTTTAAGATACAGGAAGGATATTTCCAGGTAACGGCAGATCCTGTTTCTACCTGTGTCCATGAAACTTTGGCGTTTTTCTCACACAATGCTCTTTTGGTCACAAAATTATAGACCCCTCCTTTACCGTCCTTGCCTCCCGGGAACCAATTTTGAACCGTAGAATATTTTATTTCCGCACCGTCCAAGGCAATTAATTCTACCACGGCGGCATGTAGTTGGTTTTCATCTCTAGATGGTGCAGTACACCCTTCTAAGTAACTTACATAACTATCTTCATCTGCAATGACCAATGTACGTTCAAATTGGCCGGTACCTGCTTGGTTGATTCTAAAATAGGTAGAAAGTTCCATTGGACAGCGAACGCCTTTAGGAATGTAACAGAAACTACCATCAGAAAAAACAGCGGAGTTCAAAGCCGCATAAAAATTATCTCTTTTTGGCACTACAGAACCAATGTATTTTTTTACCAGTTCAGGGTGTTCCTTAATGGCTTCCGATATGGAGCAGAATATAATTCCTTTTTCCGCCAAGGTCTTTTTAAACGTGGTGGCAACCGAAACCGAATCCATAACAATGTCTACCGCAACATTCTGTAGTTTCTTTTGTTCGTCTACAGAAATCCCAAGTTTCTTGTACATCTCCAACAATTCCGGATCAACATCATCCAAAGTTTTGTTGGGATCTGCCTTTTTAGGGGCGGAATAATATGAAATTGCCTGAAAATCGGGTTTTGTATAATGTACATTTGCCCATTCTGGCTCAGCCATTTCCTTCCAATATTTAAAAGCCTCTAAACGCCAAAGCGTCATCCATTCCGGCTCCTCCTTTTTCTTGGATATGGCAATAACGATTTCTTCGCTCAAACCATTTGGAAACGTTTCAGATTCTATATCGGTGTAGAAACCATATTCATACTCTTTGGTTTCCAATTCTTTCTTTAATTCTTCTTCTGTATATGCCATATATTCATAGTTAATAAGTTAAAAGTTGACGAGTTAAAACTAACCATATCTCTTCTTAACATATTTAATATAGTTTGCTAGCTGCTTTGAAATTATCGCAATTTGTTCTCTATACTCTATTAATTCTCTTTTTTCAAAATATCCTGTTTAATCCATTATATAAAAAGGATTCTACAACTAGTTGGAAAATCCCTAAGCAACATATAAGGCTGACTGTCAAGCAATTTAAAGATATCCCCTATAAACGCTTTTGATAATTTGTATACTTCTAAATTTTCAAAAGAACTATACATAACAACCTTTGCCTATTTCCTTTTTCTCGTTTTACTTTATACTATAATGAAAAACTTTCACCACAACCACATGTTCTTTGTGCATTGGGATTGTTAAAGACGAAACCCTTACCGTTAAGTCCACCAGAATATTCCAATACTGTACCTACTAAGTATAAAAAACTTTTTTTATCTACAATGATACGTACATCGTTATCTTCAAAAACCTTATCAGCTTCATCTTTTTTATTATCAAAATTCAATTCATAAGACAATCCACTACATCCGCCGCTCTTAACACCCACACGCACATAATCCTTGGTCGCGTCAAAACCTTCCTCTGTCATAAGGTTGATGACTTTCCTTTTAGCCGTTTCTGATACCTGAATCATAATTAACTGGATTTAATCTAAATAGTTTACAAATATACGTCATAAGTAGGTTTTTTCCATAGAACCTAACATTATTATAACGTATATCAACATAGGAGAATCCTATAAGAATATCTGGTGTGTTTTATTTGATTTTTAAAAGGATCAGGTCTGATTTACCTTTAAGGATAAGGGGGTTAAAATCGGCACTTGATGATTCCCCCACAACGAAAACGCTCCCATCTGGGTTTTCCATTAGGTCAAAACCAAAATCAAGTCCGGAACCGCCATAAGATTGCTGCCAAACAAGATTACCGGTTTGGTTGGTCTTTACCAACCAAATATCATTTTCCCCCATATTGTTAGAGGCATCATAATCATTGCTTTTAGTGTTTCCGGCAATTAAAAATCCGCCATCCATACTTTCTACGACCGCCTGTGCCAGATCAAACTTGCTGCCACCATAGGTCTGCTCCCATTCCAAATTGCCATTTTCATCCAATTTGATCATCCACATATCAGATTCACCGTGGTTATTTAAAATATCGCCATTAGTACTAAACGTATTGCCTACGACCACAAAACCGCCATCCGTAGTTTTGGCAATATCATAGGAAACCTCAATACCTTCCCCACCAAAAGATTGTTCCCAGACCAGGTTACCAAACGCATCTACCTTTACGACCCAAAAATCATAGCTACCATTGGTGCTGCTAATATCATAATCGTCACTTTCGGTAAAACCGGCCATGACAAAACCACCGTCATTTGCCTGTACCACACTATGCGCACGATCATTGTTGGTTCCTCCAAAATAACCGCGCCATTGCACACTGCCCTCTTCATCTATCTTGGTGCCCCAAAATTCACCTACACCATGACTCGTTAAGGTATTGCCTTTTTCAATATTACCGTCTGCACGTGCCGATGTAATATCCAAAAATCCTGTGAAAAAATACCCTCCCTGAGATGCCTCAAGAATATCGTAGGAATGGTCATGTCCAGAAAAGCCGTAACTACTTTCCCACTCCAAATTGCCCTGTGCATTCAACTTCACGATCCAATTGTCATGAAATCCTTCATTATTAGTGGCGTCGCCGTCACTGCTCATTGCATAACCGGTTAAAATAAACCCGCCATCACTGGTCTGTGCCAAACTTTGCCCAATATCATCTTTGCTGCCCCCATAGGTTTTGTTCCATTGTAAATTTGCATCGCGGTCAAACTTTAAGAGCCAATAATCATTTTCTTCAATGGTTTTGGTATCAATATCACCATTTATACTGCCTGTATATCCAATAATTGCAAAGCCGCCATCATTGGTCTTTATAATGGCCTGAGCACTTTCAACACTACTACCGCCAAAATTTCTAACCCATTCCAATTCTCCCTTGAACGAAGATTCCAAAGTATTGAACGTTACTTCCGCTTCTTCCTTTGCGCAAGAAAAATAAAGCATAATAGAGATTATAAGTGCCGTTTTACGCATATTCAATCAGATTTTTTAATGATAAATATTCCGCCATCAATATCACTGACAATAACATTTCCACTTTCAAAATAGGGATAAACACTCCACACACCAGAAAACTGGGTGTTATCATTTGCCGGGTAGGTATCAAAAAAAGCCTCTTCAGTAATTACCTTGTCCCCTATATTGGTTATGTTCAACACACGGACTCCGGCAGTGTAATTAGCTAGAAAAAATTCGTTCCCCAAAACATATCCATTATGGTCTATAGCACTTGTAGGACCTAAATAGGTGTGGTGCAAAACAGGATTTTCCAAGTCCGCCATATCAAAAATCAAAGTTCTGGTGTTAAAACCTTGACGGATTTCATCCAATTCATCTCCTAAAATAAAATACCGCTGGTCATCTGTAAACCACCCTTGGTGGGTATAACCAATATTTGGGTAAGGCAAAGTAGCCAATGTCAAAGGGGAATTTTTATTACTAATATCTACTATAACAACTTGATCTTCATTAGCCCCAACAAATAGTTCCGCACCTTGATAGTCAGTATCTGGACCACTGTACGTAATGACCTGTGCATCATGAGTATACCCGTTAACACCCCACCCACCGGCCGCCAGAGGGGCAATTGGATTTTGAAGATCAAGAAAATGTACGCCACCATTGTAGTCATCGTCCCTATCTGTACCCACAGGATAGGCAAATCCAGAGGAGGGATTGATTACAATATTATGAGCATTACCAATACCGGTATAATTACCATCTGCAATAAACGTTAAGGGAAGATTATTTACTCCCCTAAGTTTTTTAAGGTCGAACACTTGAACACCATGATTATCGGCTTCGGCAACGATGTAGGCATAATCTCCATAAACCTTTACATCTCTCCAAGAACTTGCACTGGTAGCAGTGGGCAATTTTCCCAGAAAAGTTGGGTTTTCGGCATCCGTAATATCTATAAAAGCTGTACCATTATCCAAACCCATAATTGCGTATTCCTTTCCTGTCTCAATATCTGTCCACCCCCAAATATCATTGCCCGAAGCCGCCTGCATCGTTTCCAAGCTAATATTGGCCAAAAAATCATACCCATTACAAGGGTATATTCCTGCCATACCGTTTTCACAAGGCATGGATACAGAAGTAACAACATCGGGTACATTATTCTGAATAGAATCATTATCAGAAGAGCACCCAAAAATCCCAAAAAATGTTAAAAGATAAAGAACCTTTTTCATGCAATTAATTTAAAATCAATACTTAAAGATACTAATTGCATTTTATGAAAAATCATAAAACTGAATTGAGGTCCATATTATTGCCATAATTAAATTATCTTGATGATCAAATCAACTATCAATAAAACAAGTTTACCTTATGTCAAACAAAAAGACACACATTAAAAAAAGTTCGCGCAGAAAATTCATGAAAAACACCGGTATGGCCGCAGCCGGATTTATGATCGTCCCTAGACATGTATTGGGCGGAACGGGGTTTATTGCGCCAAGTGATAAACTGAATATAGCCGGTATTGGCGCAGGTGGCAAAGGACAAAGTGATATTGCTTCGTTTGCAGAAAGTCCAAATGTCAATATTGTATCATTATGCGATGTAGATGATAGACAGGCCGTTAAATCCAGAGAAGCTTTTCCCAAGGCCAGTTACTATAATGATTTTAGGGAAATGTTAGAGAAGGAAAGCAGTAATATTGATGCCGTTTCCGTTTCTACGCCAGACCATAACCATGCGGTGGCAGCATACCAAGCAATGGCAATGGGCAAGCATGTATATGTTCAAAAACCGTTGACCCATGATATTTGGGAAGCCAGAATGCTTACCGAAGCTGCAAAAAAATTCAAAGTGGTAACCCAAATGGGAAACCAGGGCGGTTCTGGAGATGGGGTCCGTAAAATGAAGGAGATTTACGATACAGGTATTATAGGTGATGTCCATACCGTAAAATGTTGGACCAATAGGGCAATTTGGCCCCAAGCGTTGCAGACACCTACCAAAAAAGATAGGATACCTAAAGGTCTAAACTGGGACCTTTGGCTTGGCACTGCGGCAATGCGCGATTATAATGATGCGTATTTACCGTTTGATTGGAGAGGGTGGTCGGATTTTGGAACGGGTGCCTTAGGTGATATGGCATGCCATATCATGGACCCCGTTTATAGAATTTTACCTATTCTTTATCCGGATACCGTAGAGTGCAGTGTATCGGATTCGTTCAAAGGGAATTTTGAATACAAGGATTATCCAAAAAGTTTTCCGAATTCCAGTAAAATCCATCTTAGCTATCCAAGAACCGATGGCAAAGGCAAAATAAAGGTTACTTGGATGGATGGCGGACTTCTTCCTGAGCGCCCAGAGGAACTAGGGGATGATGAAGCCTTAGGAAATTGGGATGGCGGCGTGCTATTTATAGGTACTAAAGGAAAACTAATGGCAGATTGTTATGGTGCCAACCCAAGGTTATTGCCATTAAGTCTCAACGAACAGTTTGAAGTAGAGCAAACCATTGCCCGTGTACCGGAAGGCCATTATTTACAATGGGTAAATGCATGTATGGCAGGGTATGGCAATGCAGAAACCAGCTCCTCCTTTGACTATGCCGGTCCGTTTACGGAAAGTATTTTAATTGGTAATTTAGCATTGAAATCATACTTTGAAGTAGACCCTACCGTGGAAAACCAAAGCTTTTGGGGCGGAGGCAAGCAATATTATGGCAGAAAACGCTTACAGTGGGATGCAGCAAATATGAAGATCACCAATTTTGAACCGGCCAATAAATATGTAAAAAGAACCTATAGGGAAGGGTACTCCTTAGGCTAGACCGTTAATTTGCATCTAATTGATTTTAATAATGAACCGGGGCACAAATGCCCCGGTTATTTTTGGTTTTTATCTTGTATTTACTTCTTAAATTTGCAGCATGCTAGAAAACAAAGACCAAGAAAGAACATCACTGGAAAAATTAGGGGAATTTGGCTTAATTGAACATCTTACCAAGGATTTCAAGATTTCCCGGAAGTCAACCATTAAGGGTATAGGCGATGATGCTACCGTGTTAGATTTCAAGGACAAAAAAACGGTGATCAGTACCGATCTATTAATTGAAGGTGTGCATTTTGACCTCAGCTATATGCCATTAAAACATTTAGGGTATAAAGCGGTCATGGTAAATTTATCCGATATCTATGCAATGAACGCAACGGCTACACAAATAACCGTATCCATTGCGGTGTCCAATAGATTTCCTTTAGAAGCCCTGGAAGAATTATATTCCGGTATTGCCACGGCCTGTAAAATGTACAATGTAGATCTAGTGGGCGGGGATACCACGTCTTCAAAGACAGGGTTGCTCATTAGTGTAACGGCCATAGGAGAAGCGGAAGAATCTAGCCTTGCCTACCGCTCCGGTGCCAAACCTAATGACCTTTTGGTCGTAACGGGAGATTTAGGTGCAGCCTATATGGGACTACAGGTCTTAGAACGGGAAAAAGAAGTATTTAAGGTAAACCCCAATAGCCAACCCGATCTAGAGCCCTATTCTTATATTGTTGAACGGCAGTTAAAGCCTGAAGCACGAAAAGATATTCCAGATCTCCTTAAAAAATTAAAGGTTCATCCTACCAGCATGATCGATATTAGCGACGGACTATCATCTGAAATATTGCATTTAAGCAAAAGTAGTGGCCTAGGTATAGATTTATATGAAGATAAGATTCCACTTGACCCAACTGTAATATCTGCCTGTGAGGAATTTAAAATGGATAGTACCTTGGTAGCCTTAAGTGGAGGCGAAGATTATGAATTGCTGTTTACCATAGACCAAAAAGAATTCCCAAAAATAAAGGGCAATCCTAATTTTACCGTTGTGGGGCATACTACGGGAGAAAATGAAGGTGCTTTCTTAATTTCCAGGAATAATACAAAAATTCCATTGACCGCTCAGGGCTGGAACTCTTTTGCGTAAAATAATGCTATGCTACTTGTTGTGTAGCGGTATGCCTTCTTTGGTAAATACGCTCTAATGTCCTATTGATATCCTGTAATTCTGGAGTTAAACTAGAAAGGTTGCCACTTACATCTGTAGTAACTTGTTTTTGGCAATGAATACACTTGTACTCTTTAATGTGGGAGGTTACTTTTTTAGAAATGGAGTAATGATGGCCGAAAATGTTGCAGAATAATTTTTTCATGCTGTAGGTTTTTTGGTGCAAAGGTTACAATCTGGGTAATCTAAAATATGCGGTTTATAATTAGGTTTACTAGTAAGAAATTGACATAAGTTTAATTTCTTAATGTTAATGTACTGTATATTAAAGAACTGTACCACTATTTGTTGTGAGTCTGACCTATCCTGTTGTCAACCTTCTTTTTTTTGGTGTCTTGAATCATCAAAATCCTTGGCAGGTCTGTTATTTAATAAACTTTCACTTAAATTGCATCTATGTTTAAAAAGAAGGAAACCCTTGTAACCGCCTTTGCCCTATTCTCCCTTTTTTTTGGGGCGGGCAACCTAATTTTACCCCCATTATTGGGCTTTAATTCTGGAAATCAATGGCTCATAGTAACTATAGGTTTTGGATTATCTGCCGTAGTGATACCCGTATTAGGTATTTTGGCACATGCAAAATTACAGGGAACACTTATAGATTTTGGCAATAAGGTGTCACCTTTGTTCAGCTTGATCTATGCATTTTTCATTTATGCAATTGCGATAGCCCTCCCTAGTCCCAGAACAGCTTCCGTTACACACGAAATGGCTATACAGCCCTATTGGGAAATTTCTTCTTGGTATACCAGTAGTATTTATTTTGGCCTGGTCTTACTATTTGCTTTAAACCGTTCCAAAATTTTGAACATACTGGGCAAGATTTTAACCCCTGCAATAATCATTATCTTGCTATTGGTCATTGGAATAACGGTTTTTTCATTTCCGTTTGAATTTGGAAGCACAACAATTGAAAGCCCCTTTACCAACGGTATTTTGGAAGGCTACCAAACCTTTGATGCCATTGGCGCCGTAGTCGTTGGTGGGGTCATTATCATATCTATCAATCTAAAATATGTTGATGCAAGGTATGATGAAAAGAAAACATTGATTATGAACGCTGCCTGGTTTGCCGGTTTATCGCTGTTCTTGATTTATATGGGTTTAATTCTTTCCGGGGCATTGTCACATACGGTTTTTAACGTGGAGACCACTAGGACAGAAATCTTATCTGGCCTTGCAAAACAGAGTTTGGGGAATATTGGCAATTTGTTCTTGAGTATATTGGTTGGTTTGGCGTGCTTTACCACAGCGGTAGGTATAGTGACCGGCACGGCAGATTATGTAGCATCAAGGTTTAAGGAATCTAAAACGGCTTATATCCTTATGGCAATTATTGGTAGTGTGTTGGGGGTGCTCATGGGTCAGTTTAACGTTGGGTATATCATTGCGGTTGCCGTACCCTCATTAATGTTCATTTATCCATTGACCATAATCCTAATTCTTTTAAATATATTCCCTGATAAATATGCTACACCTTTGGTCTTCAAAATGGTGGCGGTTACCACTATCCTATTTAGTATACCTGATTTCTTGGGTAGTATAAGTGCATTAGCACCAGCAGCAGATACATTTTCATGGATTCCCCTGCAGCAATATAGTTTGGGCTGGGTTTTGCCAGCACTTTTGGTATTTGTCCTGACCAATATTTTAGCCAGAACAAATACAAATTAAAGCGAATTTCTAAAACTCTATTTCCAAACTAATAGGACAATGGTCACTACCCAAAATCTGATCATGTATCTCTGCAGATTTCACTTTGTCCCAAATAGATTCGCTGACTAAAAAATAGTCTAAGCGCCAACCAACATTTCTCCCTCTTGCACCACCGCGCATACTCCAAAAGGTATACTTATTAAACGTGGTAGGATGCAATTTTCTAAAACTATCCACTAGATTGAGTTCTTTCAACATATGGTCAAATCCGTCTATTTCCACTTGGGTAAACCCAGATGTTTTATTGTAATTGCTTTTTGGGTTTGCCAAATCGTTTGCGGTATGTGCCACATTAAAATCTCCTGTAATGATTAAAGGTTTGGTCGATGAAAGTCCTTTAAGGTAGTTGGTAAAATCTTTATCCCACTCTGCCCTGTAATCCAATCTTTTTAGGCCGTTTCCACTATTAGGGATATAAACGTTGACCAAATGAAATTCATCAAACTCCGTATGTGAAATTCTCCCTTCCAAATCATGGACCTCAATTCCCATTTTACCAGAAAATGAAACAGGTGTGCTTTTGGTCAAAATACCGGTACCGGAATATCCTTTTCTTTCTGCACTGTTTGTATAAAGTTTGTAGTCCTGAATATTCTTTAAAGCTTCTACTACTTGATCATCTTGAGCCTTAGTTTCTTGGATACAGAAAACATCTGCATCAAATTCTGCTATAACATTCTCAAAGTCCTTTTTAACGGCAGCTCTAATACCGTTTACATTCCATGATACTAATTTCATTGTATAGTTTTAAGCGTTCATCAACTCCTCAATTTCATCGGCGTTAATTGGAATATTCGCCATTAGATTAAAAGGCTCCCCTTTTTCCTGAATAACCACATCATCCTCCAAACGTATACCCATATTTTCCGCAGGTATGTAAATACCCGGCTCTACCGTAAATACCATATTGGCCTTCATGGGTGTTTTTAAAGCACCATAATCATGTGTATTCAACCCTATATGGTGACTGGTACCATGCATAAAGTATTTTTTATATGCAGGCCATTCCGGATTTTCATTTTGTACATCGGCCTTGTCCAAAAGACCTAGACCTAATAATTCAGAAGTCATGATCTTTCCACATTCCTTATGATATTCTGCCCATAATGTCCCGGGAACCAGCATTTTTGTTGCCTCATTTTTAACTCGTAATACAGCGTTATAAACCTCTTTTTGGCGTTTCGTAAATTTACCGTTTACCGGTATGGTTCTAGTTAAGTCACTTGAATAATTGGCATATTCCGCGGCTACGTCCATTAAAATTAAATCACCGTCCTTACAGGGCTTATTGTTCTCCAAATAGTGCAGCACATTAGCATTGTTTCCAGAGGCAATAATAGGTGGATAGGCAAAACCTTTAGAGCGGTTACTTATAAATTCATGCACCAATTCCGCTTCAATTTCATATTCCATGACCCCTGGTTTTACGAAGCCAAGTAATCTACGGAAACCTTTTTCTGTAATGTTACAGGCGGTTTGCATAAGTTCTAATTCTTCAGGTTCTTTTATTCCTCTTATTTCCTGAAGGATAGGATTACTCTTTGCAACTTTGTGCGCAGGGTATTCTTGCTTACATTTTTCTATAAAGCGGTCCTCACGCGTTTGTGTTTCTACCGCTTGTCTGTAATGTTCATTCGTATTAAAATATATTGTTTCCGCCTCGGTCATTAGGTCAAAGAATATCTTGTCAAACTCTTGCAACCAACATATGGTTTCTATGCCTGATACCTCGGTCGCCTTTTCCTTGGTCAATTTTGCACCTTCCCAAATAGCAATATGTTCATTGGTTTCACGAACAAAAAGTATTTCCCGATGCTTTTTGTTGATGGCATCCGGGAACAAAACAAGAATGGTTTCTTCTTGATCGGCTCCGGACAGGTAAAATATATCCCTATGCTGTTCAAAAGGTAAAACGCTATCCGCTCCTATAGGATAAATATCATTGGAATTAAAAACGGCTATGCTTTTAGGCTGCATACGGTCCATAAACTTTTTGCGGTTCTTTATAAAAAGGGAATTGGGAATTTGATCGTATTTCATGTATTTAAATTTTGACATAAAATTACACAATATGTGGTGTTTCCTTAGAAAATAGGGCATATAATTATAAAATTAACAAGATCATAACCCCACTTTCTTAGCAACAAATTGGCTAACTTGTACACTTCAACCAAATACAAACAACTCATGAAAAAAATTGCTTTCCTATTGATTGGTGCGCTATGTCTACAAGCGTGTTCAGAAACCAAAAAAGAAGAATCCCAAGCAGAATTATTTGCAAGGATAGATGCTGAAATTAAGTCAAACTCAAAAGGTTACAGCACCTTAAAGGAAGCCTCTGAAACTATAGGACATCGCCTAACAGGTTCTACAAATGGTGCCAAGGCAGAAGAATATACATATAACAAGTTCAAGGAATACGGTTTTGAGGACGTGGTTTATCAAACTTTTGAAGTAGAGGCATGGGCAAGAGGAGAGGTTTCTTTACAAATCAATGATGAGGATGTTAAGGTAGTTACTTTGGGCCATGCTCCTATAGAATCCCATGTAACAGGCGATATTGTTGATATGGGCAATGGTTTGGAAGCAGATTACGCCGCAAATCCAGATGCGGTGAAAGGTAAAATTTCCTTAGTCTATATTTCTATTTTACCGGATAGTGAAGAGGGTTTGACCAATTTACACCGAAGTGAAAAAACCGCTTTGGCCATAAAATACGGAGCTATTGGCATAATTATCATTAATCAGGTTGATAATGGTGTTCTTTTGACCGGTACCGCATCGGTTACTGGAGAATTGATACCAATTCCTGCAGTGTGTATTGGCAAGGAGGACGGCATGGCTTTAAAGGAAACTTTGAAATCCAAAAAAGCGACCGCTAAAATAGATATGACCAATACCAGTGATGTCATTAAAGCAAGAAATGTTGTAGCTACCTTACCGGGTACAGAAATTCCGCAGGAAGAAATTGTAATTGGTGGTCATTTGGATTCTTGGGATCTGGCTACTGGCGCCATCGATAATGGTATAGGTTCATTTGCAGTATTGGATATTGCAAGGGCATTCAAGGCTAATGATCTCCATCCTAAAAGAACCGTGAAATTTGTAATGTTCATGGGAGAAGAGCAGGGTCTACTTGGATCTAAATATTTAGTGGAACAGGCTATTGAAAACAACACCATTGAGAACATTAAATATATGATGAACTTGGATATGTCCGGTAACCCAATTGGTATGAATGCTGGCGGAAAATTGGATAACAAACAATTCTTTAAAGATCTGGGAACAGCCATTCAACAGCAGGACACCATTTATCAGAACACATTCTCTAACCGTTCCGGTCTTCATAGTGACCACCAACCCTTTATGTTAGAAGGGGTACCCATTTTATCCGTACATAGTAATTTAGACCGTTCCATATATGGTTGTTACCATTCTGATTGTGACGATTTTAATTTGGTCAATGAGGACCATATGCAAAATACCGCCCGTTTTGGAACCATGATGCTTTACGCACTTGCAGATGCAGAACAATTACCCGCTACAAAAATGGATAGTGAAACGACCAAGGAGTTTATGATCAAAAATAATCTTAAGGAGAAATTGATCATTGGCAATGAATGGAAATGGGAAGAATAACATTGCGTAAAATTAGCATGAAACAAGGTTTACTGTTGCTGGTGCTCTATGGTACCCTTTTAAGCGGATGCGCCCAAGATATTCAAGAAAAATCTATTGATTATTATGGTCTGGTAAGACAACATTTTACCGGAAAGACCGCATTTGCCACAACGGATTATGTAGAAGATTACTGGCGCGTGGTAGGAAACACCGGCTTCAACAATACTATTTATTTGTTAGCAGATAGCTTACAGGCCGCAGGGTATGTCTTAGAGGAAAATGCTGAAGAAGGTGATCGATTAACGTACAGAATTGAAAGACGGCCAATGGATCACCAGACTTGGGAACCCATAAGCGCTTCATTACACATTGTAGGAGAGGATACACCCTTGTTACAATCGGATACAAATCGAAACATGACCTATTTACATTCTGCCTCTACGCCCAAGGAAGGTATAAGTGCAGAAGTGGTCTGGATAAAATCCATGCACGACCTAGCATCGGTTTCCCTAAAAAACAAAGTGGTTTTTGCGGAAATGAACGGACGGCAATTGTATAAAACTGCCATAAAAAAAGGCGCCTTGGGTATGCTCACGTATGACAATCCAAGCTATTTACAACCAGAGAAAAACACTACTTCCATTCAGTTTAGAAGTCTACCTTCTCAAAGTGATCCTGATTTTTGGGGCATTGCTTTATCCTATGAAGCAAAAGAGAAACTGGTTGCCAAACTTACAAAAGGAACTGCTAAAGTTGTAGCACATATACAGACCAAAAAATACCCTTCCGAAGAACTAACCATTGTAGCGGATATTAAAGGTAGTACTTTGCCCAACGAACGTTTGGTATATAGTGCACATATTCAAGAACCCGGCGCAAACGATAACGCAACAGGAGTTGGCGCCCAATTAGAAATGGCCATGATAGCCGCAAAATTGGTTTCCGAAGGCAAAATAGAGTTACAAAGAACTATGACCTTCCTATGGGGAGA
Source organism: Maribacter confluentis (assembly GCF_030505015.1). Taxonomy (NCBI): domain Bacteria; kingdom Pseudomonadati; phylum Bacteroidota; class Flavobacteriia; order Flavobacteriales; family Flavobacteriaceae; genus Maribacter; species Maribacter confluentis. Next base: position 2,317,730 of record NZ_JAUKUC010000001.1, on the reverse strand, counting down.
TGAAATTATTTCTACCCGAAGGTATATTGAAGAAAATCCCGATCGAGCAAAAGGCATAAAATGGGGAATAAGCTTGGATATGGTTGGTGAAAACACGACCGTTACGGGAGGCACCTTCTTAATTGAAAAAATGCCCGATCCCAGTGCAATATGGACCCGCGGAAACGATAAACATAGTGAATGGGGCGGCGAAGTATTGAGCATGGAGGAAATGCGGCCCCATTACCTTAATGACTTTATCATAACCACTTTTAAGGAACAGGGGAAATTTGCAAATTGGGTAGTAGAAACCAATCCTTTTGAAGGAGGAAGTGACCATAAACCATTTTTAAATGCCAACATTCCTGGGCTATTGCTATGGCACTTTACGGATCAATTTTATCATACGGACAATGATCGTATTGACAAGGTATCCCAAAAAACCTTAAAAAATGTAGGTACGGCAGCCTTGGTCAGTGGTTTAAAATTGGTGAATGCTGAATCTGGTTTTGCTTTGGAGCAAATTGCTACTTTAGAAAAAAAAGCCCTTCTACGTTTACAGAATGAATATGATTTGAGTGTATCCGCAATTGAAAAAGGGGGAAACCCTGCCGAACAACTATCAATTTTAACCGCGTGGAAAGATTGGTATTTAGCGGCCCTGCTTTCTACCCAAAATGTTTTAAGCAATACTTCCTTGACTAAAAAACAACTTAACGGTGCTAAAGCAAAAATTGAGAAAAAATATGAAGAGAAGAAAAAACAATTAGTAAAGTAATCAGAACAACCATATTGCACACCAATTGTCAAGCTATAAACAAATTCTTACCTTACCATCACAATAGAACATCTATAACATGAAAAAAGTTTGTTTTCTACTCCTAGCAGGGGTTTCCATTGCCACAGCCCAAATACAGCCTACGCCATCCAGTAATGTTGTAGAAGCACTTTCACAAAAAAAAATAATGGATGAAAATTCTTTGGTGAAACACGTTTCCCTAAAGAATATAGGTCCTACAATAATGAGCGGCCGTGTTGTAGATTTAGCCGTGAACGAAGACAACCCAACAGAGTATTATGTAGCCTATGCATCTGGTGGTTTATGGTATACCAACAATAACGGTACTTCGTTTACCCCGGTTATGGACGGCACGCAAACCCAAAATTTAGGGGATATTGCCGTGCATTGGGCCAGTGGTACCATTTATGCGGGAACAGGAGAAAATAATGCTTCCCGTTCTTCTTATGCCGGTATTGGTATTCTGAAATCTACGGACCATGGTAAAACATGGCAGCATATGGGTCTGGAAGATTCCCATCATATTGGTAGAATTTTGGTGAATCCTGATAATGAAAATGAGGTTATTGTTGGCGTTGCCGGGCATCTTTATTCCCCAAACGAAGAACGTGGAATATATAAAACAAGTGATGGAGGCAAAACATGGCAAAAAACCTTATTCATTAATAATGATACAGGTGTCATTGATATCGCCTACGCGCCAAACAACTTTAATATTCAATATGCAGCTGCTTGGCAGAAAGATAGAAAAGCATGGGATTTCATAGGAAATGGGGATGGCTCCGGTATTTACAAAAGTACGGATGCCGGTGCTACTTGGAAAAAGGTTTCAACACCTGATAGTGGTTTTCCAACAGGTAATGGAGTAGGAAGAATAGGACTGGCCGTATATGATGAAAATACGGTTTATGCCGTCCACGACAATCAATTTAGAAGAAATAGTACCAAAGAGAAAAAAGCAAAGCAGGAAGGATTAACAAAAGAAGATTTCAAAACGCTTTCCAAAGATCAATTCTTGAACTTGAACGATAAAGACTTGAACGAATTTTTAAAAACGAACAACTTTCATGAAAAATATAGGGCGGCCAACGTAAAGCAGATGGTACGCAGCAACGCCGTTAAACCATCTGACTTGGCTTTGTATCTGGAAGATGCGAATGCAATGCTTTTTGATACACCGGTTATAGGTGCAGAAGTTTATAAAAGTAATGATGCCGGTAAAACGTGGAAAAAACAGAACGAGGATTATATAGATGACCTTTTCTATAGTTATGGTTATTATTTTGCCCAAATATCAGTAGACCCAAATAACGTAGATGCTATTTACTTATCCGGAGTTCCTATCATTGCATCTAAGGATGGCGGAAAAACCTACACCTCTATAAATGGGGACAATGTTCATTCTGACCATCATGCACTATGGATAAATCCTAAATTAAAAGGGCATTTGATCAATGGAAATGACGGTGGGGTCAATACCACTTATGATGATGGCGCACATTGGATCAAAAATAATACGCCCTCCGTTGGTCAATTTTATGCCATAGCGGTAGACCAAGAAGAACCTTATAACGTGTATGGTGGCTTACAGGATAATGGAGTATGGATGGGCCCTCATAATGCCGAGGAAAACACTTCATGGCACCAAGAAGGTCAGTACCCCTGGAAATCAATTATGGGCGGTGACGGCATGCAGGTAGAAATAGACAATAGAAATGCCAATATTGTTTATACGGGATATCAATTCGGGAATTATTTTAGAATAAACCTAGAAACAAACAAGAACACATATATACAGCCCAAACATGAATTGGGGGAAAGTCCTTACAGGTTCAACTGGCAGTCCCCTATCCTACTTTCTGCACACAACCAGGATATAGTATATCTGGGCGGTAATAAATTACATAGGTCATTAAACCAAGGTGATGATTGGGAAACCATTTCGGGAGATTTGACCAAGGGCGGCAAAAAAGGTAATGTTGCCTTTGGCACTTTAACGACCATTAGTGAATCTCCTTTTAAATTTGGGCTTTTATATACTGGAAGCGATGATGGATTAATTCAAAGAAGTGACAATGGTGGTGGTAGTTGGACGGTCGTTTCCAAGTCTTTGCCTCAAAATTTATGGGTTAGTAGAGTTGTAGCATCAAAACATAATCAAAATAGGGTTTACGCTACGTTGAACGGATATCGGTCAGATGATTTTACGGCCTATATCTACGTTAGTGAAGACAAGGGAGCCACTTGGAAAAGCATTGCCAATGGCGTTCCCAACGCCCCCGTAAATGTATTGGTAGAAGATCCCGAGAACGAAAACCTATTGTTTATAGGCACAGATAATGGCCTATATCTTTCATTGGACCAAGGCGCAACGTGGAATTCATTTCATAATGGTATGCCCTATGTTGCCGTACATGACCTTGTCATTCAACCCAAGGAGAAACATTTATTGGTGGGCACCCATGGTAGAAGTATCTACAAAGCAGATATTGCGTCCATAGAAAAAATGACCCCGGATGTATTAAACAAAAAATTACACCTTTTTAATGTCGAAAATATTAAACATTCTAGAAGATGGGGTAATTCTTGGAGCACTTGGTCAAAACCGAATACACCTGGTCAGGACATTACCTTCTATTCTGGAACAGATGATGTTTATCGCGCAACAATTAAATCATCCGATGGGGTAACCGTTAGCGAAACGGAAATTGTCGCGGACAAAGGTTTAAATGTATTGTCCTATGATCTGGCCTTTTCCAAGATCGGAAAATTGAATTATTTGAAAAAACACAAAACCGAACTAAAGCAAGCAGATGATGGCAAAACTTATTTGCCCAAAGGCACTTATACCATTATACTTAAAGGTGACGCAAGCACAGGTGAGGTTAATTTTGATATAGAATAATAACATGAAATTAGTTGATTGGAATACCCTTCCTGATTTGGGTGTTAGCCATAACCCGGACATTAAAAAACGCACCTTGATAGGAAAGGATGAAATTCCACAATTAATGATGTACGGAACTGCAACATTCAAGTCTGGCCAACGTGTAGAACTTCATAAACACGACACTATGTATGAGGTATTCCACATTCAATCCGGCAAGGCAATATTTACCGTTTCGGGAAAAGAATATGAATTGGGACCGGGCATGTGCATAACCATAGAACCTGGTGAAATGCATGGGCAAAACAATCCGTTCAATGAAGATGTAAGTTGGGTATATTTTGGAATAGCAACGGATTAATTTGAATATTTACACATGGAACTTACATTAGGTATACCCGCTTTGCTCTTTCCTGCCATCTCATTGACCATGTTGGCCTATAATGCAAGGTATTTGGCTATAGCGGCACTTATAAGACAATTACACAAAAAATACCAAGAAACCGCATCTGCATCGGTTGGGCTACAGGTCAAAAAATTACGAAAAAGATTGACCATCATTAAAAATATGCAGGCCACGGCAATATTTAGCTTTCTCCTGGCCGTTATTACCATGGCCCTTATTTTTTTCAATATAGAAATCGCGGCAAATGTGGTCTTTGGAATTAGTCTGCTCTCATTGATCGCATCTTTAGTACTAAGTTTTGTTGAGGTACAATTGTCTACAAAGGCATTGTCCATTCAACTGAAGGATATGGAAAAATAACAAAATTAACTGCGTTCATGTATTTGTAGGCACTACTATGTACCAATCATAAAATATCAATATATTTAACCCTTTTGCCCTCTGTTTATGAAGCGTGTAAAAGAGCATAATATATATAATTCCATACGGGAAATTAGGGAATTTGATTTTGGTGTTTTCTATTTTTTTACGGGAGGAATCATTATTTCCGAAATGAACGAAGGAGTACTTTTTAAATGGAAAGATGCCTTAAAAATAGTACATGCGGCAGAAGAAATTTATGGTTTGGAAATTCCTATTATATATGTGGCCAACCGTATCAACAGTTATTATGTTGTACCTTCTAATTGGGTCATGTTCTATAGGAACAGGACCAAGATGGCCCATTATGGGGTAGTGGGCCAAACAAGGGGCAGTTTTGCCAGTATTTTACTTGAAAAGCTGTTTTTTAAAAATTCATTAGTTCAATTTAAAAATTTGGACCATGCCACAACTTGGGCAAAAAATATTTCTGAAAAGGCATTATGGCCAGATAAGGGATGAGCTTTTTTGTTCAACATTTTTTGGTATGAACGACCCTTGGGACATTCAAATCTTAAACATCGATAAAATTGATTTTAAAATCAATCTAAATAGATATACTAAACCCTTTGAAAACTTGTTAATAACTTGCTTGTGATGTAAATTCGCATATAAAATTAACAACTAATGGGCAGATTTTTTAAATCTTCGATTGGTAGAAAGTACGCAATGGCACTTTCTGCTTTCTTTTTAATGTTTTTTCTACTTCAGCATTTTGCAATTAATATTTTATCGGTTTTCAGTCCAGATGCTTTCAACGAAGCATCACATTTCATGGGTACGTTTTGGGCCGTTCAATATGTATTGCAACCAATTCTGATTTTTGGTGTTGTGTATCACTTCGTCATGGGTTTTATACTGGAAGCCAAAAACAGGGGTGCTCGGGTAAAAAAATATGCAAAAAACAACGGTGCGGCCAATTCATCTTGGATGAGCCGAAATATGATCTATAGCGGTTTGGCTATATTGGCGTTTTTGGTATTGCATTTTATTGATTTCTGGATACCTGAGATCAATACTAAGTATATTCAAGGCGATATGTCTGGATTGCTTGGGGATGGTGATGGATTTCGCTATTATGAAGAGCTGGTGCATAAATTTGTCAATCCACTAAGGGTAGGCGCCTATGTAGTGGCATTTATTTTCCTTTCGCTTCATCTTATGCACGGTTTTAGTTCTGCATTTCAATCTGCGGGCGCTACTAGTATGAGAAAAGAAAAACTACAACTGTTTGGGAAAGCTTACGCAATCTTAATTCCGTTAGGATTTATTTTCATTGCACTTTTTCATCATTTTAATCATTAATACCTATTACTTATGTCTGTATTAGACTCAAAAGTACCTAAAGGTCCGTTGAAAACGAAATGGACCGATTATAAGAACAAGATAAATTTGGTGAACCCTGCCAACAAAAGAAACATTGATGTTATTGTTGTAGGTACAGGATTAGCCGGGGGTTCAGCTTCAGCTACTTTAGCGGAATTAGGGTATAACGTAAAAACATTCTGTTACCAGGATTCTCCTAGAAGAGCACATTCCATTGCTGCTCAGGGTGGAATCAACGCGGCTAAAAATTATCAAGGTGATGGTGATTCTACGTACCGCTTATTTTATGACACGGTTAAAGGTGGAGATTACCGATCAAGAGAGGCCAATGTTTATAGATTGGCCGAGGTTTCCGCAAATATTATTGACCAATGTGTTGCACAAGGGGTTCCCTTTGCACGTGATTATGGCGGCCTTTTAGATAACCGCTCTTTTGGTGGTGTATTGGTTTCAAGAACTTTTTACGCCAAAGGACAAACCGGACAACAATTACTATTGGGTGCCTATTCTGCAATGAACAGACAGATTGCCCGAGGTAAAATTACCCCGTTCAACCGTCATGAAATGCTGGATGTTGTAAAGGTAGACGGCAAGGCTCGTGGTATTATTGCCCGTAACCTGGTTACCGGTGAAATTGAGCGCCATTCCGCACATGCGGTCGTTATAGCATCCGGTGGATATGGAAATGTCTATTTTTTATCGACCAATGCCATGGGGTCAAACGCTACGGCTGCTTGGAAAATTCATAAAAAAGGAGCGTTTTTCGCTAACCCTTGCTATACTCAAATTCACCCTACCTGTATTCCACGTTCAGGAGATTATCAGTCCAAACTAACTTTGATGTCTGAATCTTTACGTAACGATGGTCGTATTTGGGTTCCAAAAAGTTTGGACGATGTGAAGGCCATACGCGAGGGCAAGAAAAAACCAACGGATTTATCCGAAGACGAAAGGGATTATTACTTGGAACGTCGTTATCCTGCATTTGGTAACCTAGTTCCCCGTGATGTAGCCTCAAGAGCTGCCAAAGAACGTTGTGATGCCGGTTATGGTGTAAATGCTACAGGAGAGGCGGTATATTTGGATTTTGCATCAGCGATCGAGCGTTATGGTAAAGAGCAGGCAAAAATCCATAACATTACAAATGCATCCGCAGAAAAAATCTATGAATTGGGTGCTGCTATAGTGAAGGCCAAATATGGCAACCTTTTTCAAATGTATGAGAAAATCGTAGATCAAGATCCATACAAGACACCAATGATGATTTATCCTGCGGTACATTATACCATGGGCGGTGTATGGGTAGACTATAATTTAATGACTACAGTAGAAGGCTTATATTGCATAGGAGAGGCAAACTTCTCCGATCATGGAGCAAATAGACTGGGCGCCTCTGCATTAATGCAAGGTTTGGCCGATGGTTATTTCGTATTGCCCTACACAATAGGCGATTATTTATCGCATGAGATAAGAACTGGTAAAATTTCGACGGACAGCCCAGAATTTGATGCTGCGGAAAAAGAAGTAAAGGAAAAAATAAACTTCTTTATCAAAAACAAAGGATTGCACTCAGTAGATTACTACCATAAGAAATTAGGTAAGATCATGTGGGATAAATGTGGTATGTCTAGAAATGCGGAAGGATTAAAAGAAGCCATGGCTGAAATTAAGGCACTACGTGAGGATTTTTATAAAAACGTGAGTGTTCCCGGAAATGCAAATGAATTGAACGCAGAACTTGAAAAGGCCGGCCGTGTTGCAGATTTCCTAGAACTTGGTGAGCTATTTGCCAAGGATGCATTGGTAAGGGAAGAATCATGTGGAGGTCACTTCAGGGAAGAGTCCGTAGAAATTGGTGGCGAACAAGCAGGTGAGGCTAAACGTAACGATGTGGATTTCGCATTCGTTTCCGCTTGGGAATATAAAGGGGAACCTGCTGATGCAGTCCTGCATAAGGAGCAACTGGAATTCAATGAAATTGAATTAAAACAAAGAAGTTATAAATAAATAGTATTGAGCTATTAGATCTGATGTTCATCAGAGATTAATACTCATTACTCAATACTTAAAATATGAATCTGACATTAAAAATTTGGAGACAACCTAATGCCCAAACCAAGGGTAAAATGGTCGATTATAAAGTGACAGAGATTTCAGAACATATGTCGTTTCTAGAAATGATGGATGTTTTAAATGAACAACTTATCAATAAAGGTGAAGAGCCTGTTGCTTTTGACCATGATTGTAGGGAAGGTATCTGTGGAATGTGTTCCATGTTCATAAACGGTGAGGCACATGGCCCGGATAGAGGCGTAACTACTTGCCAGTTACATATGCGTATGTTCAAGGATGGTGATACGATTACAATAGAACCATTTAGGGCAAAGGCATTCCCGGTGATTAAGGATTTGGTGGTAGATAGAAGCTCTTTTGACCGTATACAACATGCAGGAGGTTATATTTCAGTAAATACCTCTGGAAACACCCAAGATGCAAATGCCATACCAATATCCAAACATGCAGCGGATGAAGCAATGGATGCAGCAACCTGTATTGGTTGTGGGGCTTGTGTAGCAAGTTGTAAAAATGCATCGGCAATGTTGTTTGTTGGTGCTAAGGTTTCCCAATATGCATTATTGCCCCAAGGGCGTATAGAGGCAGTTGATCGTGTTAAAAACATGGTGGCACAAATGGATCTGGAAGGCTTTGGAAACTGTAGCAATACGGGAGCTTGCGAAATAGAATGCCCAAAAGGAATTTCATTGGAGAATATTGCCAGGATGAACCGTGAGTACTTAATGGCCAATGTAAAGGACTAATCTTGTAATCATAAAGTTTTATAAATCCCGGCCATTTTGGTTCGGGATTTTTTAATTTTAAAAATGTCCAAAAAGTATCCCGAAAAACGTATTATCGTACCAAGGTTCAATGAAGCATCTGGGTTTTATACTACTCCACAGCGCTCCAAGATTATGAGCAAAATACGTGGAAAGAACACCTTACCTGAACTTGCTTTTAGAAAAGCGCTTTACGCAGCCGGGTACAGATACCGTATTGACTATAAAAGATTAATTGGCAAACCAGATATTGCCATGCCTAAATATAAAACGGTCATTTTCATTGATGGCGAATATTGGCATGGAAAGAATTGGGAGAAACGTAAGCCTAACATTAAAACCAATCGTGAATTTTGGATTGCCAAAATAGAACGAAATATGCAGCGAGATCAAGAAGTAAACCAAGAATTAAAACAATTGGGGTTTACGGTATTCAGGTTTTGGGAAACCGAGATAAAGAAAAATCTCAATTCGTGTCTTACCATTGTCATAGAGCATCTAAATGAGAAGCAAAGGAGCACAAAATGAATTTTTTAAAGTTCATTTAATATATGTTTAACCCTTCCCAACCCTTATTTAATAAGGCCTTAACGGACCATGGCATTCATAATTTGTAATTTGGTATCAAACAAATTATTAATCTATTAAAACAATATATATTATGAAGAAGATAGCAATTTTAGCTACAAATGGTTTTGAGGAAAGTGAATTAAAATCTCCAAAGGAAGCAATGGAAAATGAAGGTTTTATGGTAGACATTGTAAGTTTGGAAAAAGGGGAGATAAAAGGATGGGCAGACGGAAATTGGTCCAATAGCTATACCGTAGACAAAATTTTAAATGAAGTGAGGGCCGAAGATTATAATGCCTTGGTTTTACCGGGTGGAGTAATCAATCCAGATTTGCTAAGAAGGGAAGAAACAGCTTTAAGTTTTGTACGTGACTTCTTTAAATTGAAAAAACCTGTAGCAGCAATCTGTCATGCTCCATGGACTTTAATCAGTGCTGGTGTAGTTAAAGGGCGCAAAATGACCTCTTTTAACTCCATTAAAGATGACTTGGTAAATGCAGGGGCCAATTGGGTAGACCAAAAGGTTGTTGTTGATGAAGGTTTTGTAACAAGTAGAAATCCAGATGATTTGCCGGCTTTTAATTCTAAATTGATAGAGGAGATAAAAGAAGGAAAACATGAAATGCAACATGCATAATTCATGGTATTGGAATAAAAAAGGCCCAACCTTGAGGTTGGGCCTTTTTTATGTACATTTTTGAATTTCTTACATTTACTACCATGGAATATAGTTCACATATAGGCAACCCTAAATTACCTAAAGTAGAAACCACAATTTTTACGACCGTAGGAAATCTAGCCAGAAAGTATAATGCAATAGACCTGTCCCAAGGATTTCCCAATTTTGAAGCGGACCGGACATTGATGTCTTTGGTAAATGATGCCATGCAACATGGTCATAACCAATATGCCCCTATGCAAGGGTATTATGGACTTAGGGAAGTGATCTCAGAAAAAATAGCACAGTTGCATGGTCATAGCTATAGTCCGGAACGTGAGATAACTATTACTGTGGGGGCCACTCAAGCTATCTTTACGGCCATTACGGCATTTATTCATAAAGGTGATGAGGTAATTGTCATAAAGCCGGCTTACGATTGTTACGAGCCTGCTATTAGGTTAAATGGTGGAATACCCGTATATCTTCAATTAAATGCTCCCGATTATAAAATAGATTGGCATCTTTTCCGGCAACAATTAACCGATAAGACCAAAATGGTCATCATCAACACTCCACATAATCCCAGTGGTACAATTTTGTCAAAAATGGATATGGAACAATTAGAAGCAATTTTAAAGCCGACCAATGTTATTTTATTAAGTGATGAAGTTTATGAACATATTATTTTTGATGGGGCAGATCATGAAAGTGCTTCAAAATTTCCGGGTTTAGCAAATAGAACCTTTGTATGCGCTTCCTTTGGAAAAACTTTTCATGTTACCGGATGGAAAATGGGGTATTGTGCTGCGCCGGAAAGCCTTATGGCTGAATTCAGAAAAGTACATCAATTTGCTGTTTTTTGTGTTGACCATCCAGTACAACGCGCAATGGCAACCTATCTAAAAAATGCATCGCACTATTTAGAATTGAATGATTTTTACCAGAAAAAACGTGATTTCTTTCTAGATGGGATAAAATCGTCTAAATTTAAATATAAACCTTCCCAAGGCACCTATTTTCAACTATTGCAATACACTCCCTTAACTAAGGAAAGAGATGAAGTATTGGCAGAACGCCTTATAATAGAAAGCGGATTGGCTTCTATACCTATATCTTCCTTCAATGTAGCTAATAGAAATGATTATATGCTTAGGTTTTGTTTTGCCAAAAAGAAAGAGACATTGGAAAAAGCGGCAGAAATATTATGCAACCTTAATTAAATGCCGAGTTGATTTTAGTCATGAAATCCCCAATTTTGTTCGGTTCTAACCAACGTGTAACAACGACCATATTATGGGTTTTATCAATCACGATAAAATTTCCTCCAAAACCTGCGGCGTAATAAATATCTTCAGATAGACCTTGCCAATGCCTTTCACCTTTTTTGTTAAGCCACCACATAAACCCATAATTTACATTAGGAATAGACGGTTTGGTAGCTTTTTTAATCCAATTGGATGAAACTAATTGTTCATTTTGCCATTTTCCATTATTTAAAAATAGAAGACCGAAACGTGCCATGTCCTCTGCATTTATAAATATACCTGCTCCGGAATGCCCACCCCCAGTAACTGATTTCATTTGCAAACCGTCAATTTCTGTCCAAGCATTATCATAACCAAACCACCGCCATGTAGAAGAAGCCCCAATTTTATCCATGATATGTTCTTTTAATACAAGTGGCATAGGTTTACGCCAAACATGGGTCAAAGCATAGGCAAGTACGTTAACCCTAACATCGTTATACTCCATGACGGTACCAGGCTCTTTTGGGGTATCCAGTTTCCAATCATCAATACCCCCGTTCCGTGGTGGCCTATCTGCCCAGTCCTTACCTCCCCAAAGTTCACCAGACCAAGCGGAATTTTGCTGCAATAAATGTTCCCAGGTAATCTTAGCATTGTGTGCCCCATCAAAGGTGCCGTCCCAAATATAATCGCCAACCAAATCTTTAGTATCCCGTATCAACCCTTTATCCTCGGCCAGACCAGCCATTGTACTTAAAAAGCTTTTAGTAACGCTAAAGGTCATATCCACTCTTTTGATATCTCCCCATTGCGCAACTATGTAACCATCTTTAATGATCAATCCGGCCGGGCCTCCCCGTTTTTTGGTAGGTCCTATAATCTGATGGAAGGGCTCGCGCTCAAAACCCTTTAATATAGCAATTCTTAAATCTCTGGATCCAGAATATTCATTGGCTTCTGCGAAAGCAACCGCTGAATTTAACTTTGACTCATCTATATGAAAATCATTTGGTGACCGTTGTTCCCATCTTGAATGGGCATTTGGAAAATAAGGTTGTTGTGTATTGCCTATAAAACCGAACAGTAGACATAACGTAAAAAAACTGATTTTCATTACCGTAAATTTTTATAACAAGGTACTTAATTTAAAACCCATTAACCAATCTGTCTGTTGGTCAGATCCAATTAAGTATGGATGTGTCCCAAACTTTACGAAACCGTTATTTTGATAAAAATTTATGGCCTTTGTATTGTTTTCCCACACCCCTAACCATAATCGCTCTTTATGTTTAACTAGAGGTAGACGTTTTATAAAGTTCAATATTTTCTTGCCCAGACCCTTACCTTGATATTGTGGTAAAACATATATGCGTTCAAGTTCAATATAATCGGCTTTTTTAATATCTGTTTGCGCACTATTAATATTAAGTTTAAAATAACCGACAATGTTGTCCTTTATTCGTGCGAAATAAAAGAAACTATTTTCATCAAGAAGCTCTTCTTTAATTTTTTCAAGGGCAAAGGCAGATGAAATATAGTTCTTAAAATCTTGAGGATTGTTATCCTTTTCAAAGGCAGCAATAAATGTCTGCTCTGATATTTCCTTTAATGATTTCAGGTCAGTTAACGTACATAGGGTATAGTTAAGTTCCATAGTACGAATATAAAAAAAGGAGCAAATTTCTTTGCTCCTAATCGGGGGAAATATAAACTATAGTTTAGATGGGCATTCCACGGTTAATTCATTATAAATAATTATAAAACTATTTTTAGTTGGTCTTAAGGGCAAAAATATTGCCTTGTGAACGTATGAGCATGGTACCTTCCTCTGTCTCTTTCATTTCCAGAACATCATTAGGAAAATCCGTTCCGGGATAGCTAACTATATAATGACCGTTTTCATATGTCCATTTAAAATCGGTCAGAAATACAATTTGACCCTCTTTATACCCATGAAATCTACCTAGATATACATCATTAAAGATATATTCCTCATTATCTATGACCATTTTGTTTGTATTTGTAGCGGTTTTGACCGTGTGTTTCCAAATACCTATAATTGGATCATTATTTTCCTCAATTTTGGAACAGGACGCAAAAAATATTGTCAGTATCAGGCAATTCAACAAGAGCTTCATATTAGGTTAAGTTTATAGCGCGATTTGGGATTCACTCTAAATTACATTTCAAATATATGTAGTCTTTTTCTTACATTTTAATTTATGTGGTCAATCGCTTAAAACTTGTTGTGAAATCTAAATATTTAGAATGGCAACGTTCAACAACCTAATATTAGGGCTCGGTACAATTTTGAAAAATAAAAAAAGAGCAAAAAAAAAGAGCGACTCAAAAAGTCGCTCTTTACATTTTGTTAAAAGTAATTTATATCATAAATAACTTTTTTGTAAGTCTCAAGAAACCGCTGATAAAATCGTTACGGTAAACTTGTACTTTTTCCTCAGAAGCAATGTGGTTAATTTGGGAGTTCATGTGGTTTTACTGTATTAAAAGGTTATCTGGTTATTTTACATCTTAAAGATACAATATAACTCCGTTATTTTTAAAATTATTGTTGTGTAGTCTTTACCTAATGTGGTATAAAATATAAAAATCAAATTTCATCGCCCAATGAACCTTATTGAATATTCATTTCGGGAACATTGCCATTAACGATCAAGACACCTTCCGTTGCTTCCCTAATTTCATCTACAGAAACTCCTGGAGCACGTTCCAACAATAAAAAACCATTTTCAGTAACTTCTAGCACAGCCAAATTGGTCACTATTTTCTTTACACAACCTACACCGGTTAAAGGTAAGGTACATTGCTTCAATAATTTAGATTCTCCAGCCCTGTTCGTATGCATCATTGCTACGATAATATTTTCTGCAGATGCGACCAAGTCCATAGCGCCGCCCATGCCTTTGACCATTTTACCCGGAATTTTCCAATTGGCGATATCTCCGTTTTGCGCCACCTCCATGGCTCCTAATATCGTAAGATCTACATGCTTGCCCCTAATCATACCAAAACTAGTTGCAGAATCAAAAAATGATGCTCCTGGTAGGGCGGTAATGGTCTGTTTTCCTGCGTTAATCAAATCCGCATCCTCTTCTCCTTCAATGGGAAAAGGTCCCATACCCAAAATACCGTTTTCACTCTGAAATTCCACACTTATATCATCACGCACATAATTGGCCACCAATGTTGGGATACCAATGCCAAGGTTAACATAAAAGCCATCCTCTACTTCTTGTGCAATTCTTTTGGCAATGCCGTTTTTATCTAACATGGTTTTATTTTTGACGTACTGTTCGTTGTTCTATTCTTTTTTCGTAATCGGTACCTTGAAAAATGCGTTGTACAAAAATACCGGGAATATGTATTTGATTTGGGTCTAATTCCCCCGCTGGGACCAATTTTTCCACTTCCGCAACGGTAATAGTGGCGGCACCGCACATACAAGGGTTGAAATTTCTTGAAGTTCCCTTAAAAATTAGATTTCCCGCCACATCTCCCTTCCATGCTTTTACAAATGCAAAGTCAGCTTTGAACGCCTTTTCAAGAATATACATTTTACCATTGAACTCCCTGACCTCTTTTCCTTCTGCGACCTCCGTTCCGTAACCCGCGGGTGTATAAAAAGCCGGTATACCCGCTTGTGCGGCCCTGCATTTTTCCGCTAAGGTTCCTTGTGGTGTCAATTCAACTTCTAATTCGCCGCTAAGCATTTGTCGTTCAAACTCATCGTTCTCCCCAACATAGGATGAAACCATTTTTTTAATTTGATGTTGATGCAACAATAACCCTAGGCCAAAATCATCAACTCCCGCATTATTGGAAATACAGGTAAGATCTTTTACACCCAATCGTACCAATTCACTAATAGCGTTCTCAGGTATACCACATAGGCCAAAACCACCTAACATAAAGGTCATTCCGTCATGTATTCCTGCCAATGCATCACTTACATCTTTTACAGTCTTACGTATCATTTTCTTATTAATTATCTTGTCACTAATTTATCGATTAAAAATGGGACTTAATAAAAAAGTCTTAGCGAATGCTAAGACTTTCATAATATTTTATAGTTCAAATTTCTTAAAAATCAAGGTCTTCAAGGTCATCTTCAATATCATCTTCCTCCTTATTGGTAGCGGAAAACTTTTCACAGTCTATCTCAATTGACATATTCTCGGGCTTCTCAAAATCTCCCTTGGAAACCCCTAGTTCTTCATCCGCATAATTCTTGGTCATATATAACCCCCAAATAGGTAGAGCCATTGAGGCGCCCTGCCCATAGGTAATACTTTTAAAATGCACAGATCTCTCTTCGCCACCTACCCAAACACCGGTTACCAAGTTGGGTACCATGCCCATAAACCAACCATCACTATTATTTTGTGTAGTACCAGTTTTACCCGCAATAGGGTTCGTTAATTTATAAGGATACCCGGTAATGATCTCATCATACTCTCCTCTCCATTTATTAACTCCCGTTGTTCTCAATCGTGTACCGGAACCCCCTTGGGTTACCCCTTTCATCAAATCTAAAATTGCGTAAGAAACATCCTTGCTCAAAACATCCTTTGTTTCGGGTACATATTCATATAGAACAGTACCATCCTTGTTTTCTATACGTGTAACCATTACCGGTTTTACATAAACACCTTGGTTTGCAAATGCTCCATACGCACCTACCATTTCATACACATTGGCGTCCAATGTACCCAAGGCTATAGCAGGTACTTCCAGAATATCACCGGTAAGCCCTAGATTACGCACCATGCTTACTACAGATTTAGGTCCTACCTCATCAATTAATTGCGCTGTTACGGTATTTACGGAATTTGCCAAGGCCGTTTTTAATGTAAAACTCTTACCTGAATATTTTAAGTCCGAGTTTCTAGGGCACCAAGGTTCAATATTACCATGCTTGCCGGCTTCTATACAATATTGTGTATCTGGCCTAGTTTCGCAGGGAGATAATCTCAATTGATCTATAGCGGCAGCATACACAAAAGGTTTAAAGGTAGATCCGGCCTGCCTAGCTCCTTGGATAACATTATCATATTGAAAATGTTTATAATTTATGCCCCCCACCCAAGCCTTTACATGGCCTGTCTGAGGTTCCATGGACATCATTGCCGTTCTTAAAAAAGTTTTGTAATAACGAATGGAATCCATTGGGGTAAGTACGGTATCCTTTTCCTTTGTATCACTGTTCCAATCAAAAACAGTCATTTCCGTTTTTTTGTTAAAAGACTCGCGAATCTCCTTTTCAGATTTTCCGGCCTCTTTCATAATACGCCACCTCTCCGATGTTTTCATGGCCCGTTCCATAATCATGGTGGTTTCCTCTGGTGTAATATCCGAAAAAGGTGTGGTCTTGTTCCTAGCAGGGGTATTTTGGTTAAAGAATTCTGCTTGAAGTTTGGTCATATGCTCCTCAACGGCCTCTTCCGCATTGGCTTGCATCTTTGAATCTATGGTCGTGTAAATCTTTAGGCCGTCCAAATAAAGGTTGTAACGGTCACGCCCCCCATCTATAGCAGGCTTAGGATTCTTTTCGATCCACTCCTTCATAAAACGTTGCAGGTACATTCTAAAATAGGTGGCCAAACCTTCCCTATGGTTTTCAGGATTAAAATTAATATCCATTTTTAGGGCTTGTAGGGAATCTTTCTCTACTGGGGTAATGTAATCGTATTTGGCCATTTGGGCAAGTACTACATCTCTCCTATTCTTGACCATTTCTTCCCTTCGTAGTGGGTTGAACAACGATGAATTCTTGAACATACCCACCAACATGGCAGATTCCTCTGTTTTAAGATCTTTTGGTTCTTTGCCAAAATAGATACGTGCCGCTGATCTAATTCCGTCTGCATTATTACCAAAATCATAAATATTAAAATACATACTTATAATCTCTTCCTTGGTATAACTACGCTCTAACCGGATTGCCAAGACCCATTCCTTTATTTTCTGCTTTATGGCATCGAACTTACTTCTGGAACGCACACCTACAAAAAGTTGTCTTGCCAACTGTTGAGATATGGTACTTGCCCCACCTTTGCTACCTAAATATGCAAAAGCCCTAACCGTACCCCTAGCATCTATTCCAGAATGGTCTCTAAAACGGGCATCTTCGGTTGCGATCAATGCATTGACCAAATTATCTGGCAGATCTTCAAATTTTACATCCGTGCGGTTATCGTCCAAATAAAATTTTCCTAATAGCGTACCATCGGAAGAAATAATCTGCGAAGCCAAATTGGTCTGCGGGTTTTCTAGATATTCATATGGTGGCAATTCTCCGAACAAGCCCCAAGAAGCCGATAGAAATATTAGGGCTACCAAGGCAAAGCCTGAAATGAATAAAATCCAAAACCATAAAATGAATTTGGTGAAACTATTGTTCGTTACTTTCTTTTTAACCGCTTTTGCCATAATTACGGATTGTTTTTTGTTACTTCTATTCCTACGTCTGTTATACCTTCAAGGCCAATAATACCAGTAACACTGCCATTTTTACGCATTGCGTGCGAAACCTCTATAGTATATACGCCAGAAGACCCAAAAACGATGTCTTCCTTATACCATAATTTATTTTCCTTGACACTACCACTTCCTTTTCCTAACCACGTGCCGTCCGGTAAGGCCATAGCATATTCCAACGTATCTTTCGTTACCTCACCTTCCGGAGTTGTCATTGCAGCAATGATAAATAGATTGCTATATGGATATTTAGTATCATTGCGCACATTTATAAATATATTATGCGGTTGTACCGTATCATTGGTCTCAACAGAAAATTCAAGAACATTGTCCTTGTCCCAAACACCGTCCTTTAAAGATTGGTATTCTGACTGTACGATATTGGAATTACAGGAGGAAATAAACATTACCGCCAAAATGCAAAAAGATAGATTACGCATTTTTTTGATTTCTTTTACGATTTCTGTTCTTGTTCTTATTTCGGTTTCTATTCTTGTTCTTATTTCTAGTGTTCTTGCCCTTGGGCTTATCAAAACGGGTTAAGCTATCTTGACCTACAACATTTTCAAAAACCACTTTTTCTTCTACATTGACATCAATTGCATACATTTCCAAACTAGCAACTTTTTCCTTCTTTTTATTCTTGGCCAAAATTGTATTCACTTGGTCCTTGGTAAGAACATGCCAGTTGCCCGGGTCTTCTTTATAGGAAAACCACAACATTTCCTTAAAAATATCTGTCTTCTGACAAAATGCCAATCCCTTATCGGTAAATAATTTGGTGTCTTGGGAAGGAAAATCCTTTAGGGCGTCCAAATATACGTCCAACTCATAGTTAAGGCAACATTTGAGTTTACCACATTGTCCTGCCAATTTCTGTGGATTTAGGGATAATTGTTGGTAACGTGCCGCAGAAGTACTCACCGATCTAAAGTCCGTAAGCCATGTAGAACAACATAGTTCCCTACCACAAGAACCAATTCCTCCCAGACGTTGGGCTTCTTGACGGTAACCTATTTGGCGCATTTCAATACGTATACCAAAAGCTTTTGCCATATCCTTTATGAGCTGGCGAAAATCTACGCGTTCATCTGCGGTGTAATAAAATGTGGCCTTGGAACCATCTCCCTGAAATTCCACATCTGAAATTTTCATCTGAAGTTTAAGGATAATGGCAATTTCGCGCGCTCTCTTTTTAATCTCCTCCTCCCTATTTCGACATTTTTGCCAAATATCGATATCTTTTTGTGTGGCCTTACGGTAGATTTTAGAAGCGCTTGTTTCGTCAAAAGATTCCTTTTTTCGCTTCATCTGTACCCTTACCAGTTCTCCCGTTAGGGTAACCATACCAATATCATGCCCGGATTGGGCCTGTGTGGCAACAATATCGCCAATAGAAAGTGAAAGATTTTCGGTATTCCTGAAAAATTCCTTCCTGCTATTCTTAAATCTTACCTCAACAAAATCGAATGGCCGTTCCCCGTTGGGGAGCGACATATTTGAAAGCCAGTCAAAAACTGTCAGTTTATTGCAACCATCTGTACCGCAAGTACCGTTATTCTTGCATCCCTTTGGTTGTCCATCCTTACCGGTAGAACAACTACTACAACCCATATTATATATATTGATTTGGCCGAATTTTTAAAAATTCACCAAAAAAGGTTCATAAAAAACTTATAGGTAAAGATACAGTTTTTTTAATGTGATATGAAAGCATAGTTTATGGCCATCATTTAATAAAGTTACCAGAGACGGGCCTTTAACAACGCAATTACTATTTACCTACTCTACATTTCTTTCCTAATAAAATAAAGCTGATTTAAGCGCAAATCCTGTATTTTACTATATAGTACACACATTACTTTTTAAACTTAAGCACTTTTGACCGACCTTTTTTAAAAACTTTATTACTGACCACTTTACCTTTTCTTAAAGCCTTTTGTTCTTCATAAGGTAATTCATGAATTTCCTTACAAGCGTCTGAACAACAGCTGTTCATCTTTTCCTCACAACTTTTACATTGTATGAATAGTAAATGGCAAGCTTCATTGGCGCAATTGACATGGTCATCGCAAGGTGCACCACATTGGTGACAATTGGCAATAATATCATCACTTATACGCTCGCCCCTTCTATGGTCGAACACAAAATTCTTGCCCTTAAATTTATTTTCAAGTTTCTTCTTTTCAACTTGGCGCGTATACTCTATGATACCTCCTTCCAATTGATAAACCTGCTCAAATCCTTTATGTTTATAATAAGCACTGGCTTTTTCACAGCGGATTCCGCCTGTACAATACATGACCAGTTTTTTATCCTTTTTATGGTCTGCCAAATCCTGCTCAATAATATCCAATGAATCCCTAAATGTATCTACGTCAGGTGTTATTGCATTTTTAAAGTGACCTATTTCACTTTCGTAATGATTGCGCATATCTACCAATACGGTGTCAGGGTCTTCAATAAGTTCGTTGAACTTTTCTGCATCTACATGAATGCCTTTATTGGTAACATCAAAAGTATGGTCGTTTAGTCCATCTGCTACAATTTTATGCCGCACTTTCACCTTTAATTTTAAAAAAGAAAGATTGTCCTGCTCAATGGCAATGTTCAGGCGAACGTTTTCCAAAAAGGAAATGCTATCCAAATGCTGCTTGAATTTATCAAAATTCTCTGCCGGCACGGATAATTGTGCATTAATTCCTTCATGAGCGACATAGATTCTTCCTAGGACCTCCAGTTCGTTCCAATGAATGAACAGATGGTTTCTAAATATTTCCGGATTGCCAATATGTGCATAGGTGTAGAAAGAAATGGTTAGGCGCTCCTTACCCGCTTCTTCAATTAAAGCGGCTCTTTCTTTTGCACTTAATGTATTGTACAGTTGCATGCTATACCAATAGTTTTAAGTTAAAAAAATAAAGTAAGGTGCAAAAGTAAACATTATTAAGAAATCAAAAGATATAGTGACCGTCCAGCGGTAGGTCATAAAAAGAGCCTAGGTGCATCTAGGCTCTTTTTGACTATTCCATTTTCTTTCTTCTTCATAGCATTCTTTCAGAACATAAAAAAAAGGAAATAGCCACCAGTAGTCCGTTGACACTAAAACAACGGATAATATTTTTATTGAACTACGTTCAATTTTAAATAAGATGCCTAAAGATTAAAATGGTTGCGTTATCAGATTCATAATTATACAATTCAAAAAAGAAATGGTAAATTAGCCTTCCAAAAAAATCAAAAAATGAGTTCGGAAAAAGAAGCAAAATTAAAAGCATTAAAGTTGACCCTTGACAAAATGGATAAGACCTATGGCAAGGGCGCTGTAATGAAAATGGGCGATAGTGTTGTTGCAGACGTTGAAGTAATACCTTCCGGCTCATTAGGATTGGATATTGCGTTAGGTGTAGGCGGATATCCTAGAGGTCGTGTAATTGAAATTTACGGACCGGA
This sequence comes from Maribacter confluentis, assembly GCF_030505015.1. NCBI lineage: Bacteria > Pseudomonadati > Bacteroidota > Flavobacteriia > Flavobacteriales > Flavobacteriaceae > Maribacter > Maribacter confluentis. Next base: position 2,296,647 of record NZ_JAUKUC010000001.1, on the reverse strand, counting down.
ATCTTCGGGTAAGACCACATTAACCTTACACGCCATTGCCGAAGCCCAAAAAAATGGAGGAATCGCGGCATTTATAGATGCTGAACATGCATTTGATCGTTTCTATGCCCAAAAATTGGGTGTAGACATAGATAATTTAATTATTTCACAACCGGATAATGGTGAACAAGGTCTGGAAATAGCGGACAATTTAATTCGTTCGGGGGCTATTGATATTGTCGTTATTGATTCCGTAGCTGCCTTGACCCCAAAAAGTGAGATCGAAGGAGAAATGGGTGATTCTAAAATGGGACTTCATGCCCGTTTAATGTCACAAGCATTGAGAAAACTTACAGGATCGATCAGCAAGACCCATTGTACCGTAATTTTCATTAACCAATTGCGAGAAAAAATTGGGGTTATGTTCGGAAATCCGGAAACCACCACCGGTGGTAACGCCCTTAAGTTTTATGCTTCCGTTCGTCTGGATATAAGAAGGTCTACCCAGATCAAGGATACGGACGGTAATGTACAAGGTAACAAGACCAGGGTCAAAGTTGTAAAGAACAAGGTTGCACCCCCATTTCGTACAACAGAATTTGATATCATGTACGGGGAAGGCATTTCTAAGGTCGGTGAAGTAATTGACCTAGGTGTTGAATATGAAATTATCAAGAAAAGTGGATCGTGGTTTAGCTATGGTGATACCAAACTAGGTCAAGGTCGTGATGCCGTAAAAGGAATTTTACTGGATAATCCAGAACTATTTGAAGAACTGGACGGTAAAATTAGGGAAGCCATTAAAGCATTGAACGCTTAAAAGTCCATATATTAGAAAATCTCAATAGCATCTACGCAACCATTGCCAGCTATTTTCATCTTATGAAAAAATATTTATATGATGAGAACAAAATTTATGCTGTTGGCCGCATTGGTAGCTTTTTTAAGCAATGGTTGTTCACTAGATGACGATGCGCCAAACTTCCATTTTACCGCATTGGAGATTGTTGATGCAGAATTACCGGAATCCTTTGATTTTAACAGGACGTATGAAATCAAGGTCAATTATATAAAACCGGACAGTTGCACAAATTATGAGGGTTTTGATGTAATCAAGGATTCATTGACCGTTAGAAGTGTCGTTGCCATTGGTTCTGTAAGATTGGATGTTGATGACTGTACGGAGGAAGCAGTGGAGCAAACCGCTTCGTTCAACTTTACGGTTATATATAATGAACCCTATAAATTCAAATTTTATACAGGTGACAACAGCGAAGGCGAAGCTGAATATTTTGAAGTAATAGTGCCGGTAAACGAACCTTAATCTAATAATCCCTTTGTGAGTCTAGAAGAGCTCATACAAAATTGTAAAAAAAACGATCGTAAAGCACAGGAACTATTGTACAGGGCCTATGCAACGACCTTATATGGCATTTGCCTAAAATATTCCAATTCCAAGTCAGAAGCGGAAGATAGCCTTCATGATAGCTTTATGACCATCTATGATAAAATTGGCCAGTATAAGGGAAAAGGCTCTTTTGAAGGGTGGATCAAAAGAATAACCATAAATACGGTACTACAGAAATATAGAAGAGAAGAATATTTAAAAGTAGTTACCGATAATGTTGAGGAAGAGGTTACTATAGATGATGGGTATATTGACATCTGTCTTCAGACCTTGTTAAGGTATATTCAAGAATTACCTAATAAATATCGTACAACGTTCAATTTATATGTTCTGGACGGTTATACCCATAAAGAAATTAGCGAGCTACTTGGGACCTCTATAGGAACCAGCAAGTCCAATCTTGCAAGGGCCCGCACATTATTAAAAGAAAAAATAGAAGCAAAAGCTTCCCAATCAATTATTGGAATATTAATGCTGATAACAACACATGTTTTCTAATGACAATTGGTTGAAAACCTGAAATCTTAAAAGATGCAGAAAAAGAAATTAGACGAATTTTTCCAAGAAAAATTCTTGGACTTCAAGGAAACACCGGACAATAAGGTATGGCGTTCCATTGATGCGTCACTTGACAAAAAAAGTAAAAAGCGCGGTATACCCCTTTGGTGGCAAATAGGAGGTATAGCGGCCGCAATTACATTAGGGGTGTTTTTGCTTAATCCGTTTACGGAAAAGGAAAATTTACAGGAAATAATTGTGGATACCAATAAAAGTATTGACGATAAGGATTCCTTAAAAACTTTGGAAAATGGGTTGGATACTAATATAGAAACCGATGAAATTTTAGTTCAAGAGAACACTGCTGCCCAAGCACATTCACAAGTTGAAAGTAATGGGAGCGAAAGCCATATCAATAGCCAAAAAGCTTTGGTGCGGCAAAATGACGACCCTAATGACCTAGGTAACGAATCTAATGAAAAGTCTCAACTGGCAACCCATGACCAACAAATAAATAACAATACAGAAAAGACCCCTTCCGCATCAAAATTATTTGGTCAAAGAGCATATAGTGAACAAAGTTTGGCTAACACTACCATGAAGGAGAATCAGCAAGAACATTTACACGATCAAAAATTATCATCAGGGGATGTCCTTTTGACAAATAAGGCTCAAGACACCCAAAAAGAAATCGAGAAACAAGTGAAAGGCACTACCGTTCTAAATCCTGATGAAAATGCGGTAGCCGATAATATAGGGAAAAAATCCATTTTTGAGGAAATTCAAGAGCAGGATACAGAAGATAAAATTGTCGTAAACAAAAATAAATGGTCTGCCGGACCAAGTGTTGCCCCTGTATACTTTAATGCCGTTGGTAAAGGGTCACCCGTGAATTCAATTTTTGTTCCTAATTCTAAATCTGGTAATATCAATTTAAGTTATGGGGTTTCCGTAGCATATGCCGTTTCCAAAAAATTGACCATACGTTCAGGTATTAATAAGGTAGATTATGGATATAATACAGAGGATGTGGCATTTTCTTCTTCACAAAACGCTTTATCCGCAAACGGACAGCTTTCAACAATTGATTATGCCGAAACCTCAAGTTCATTGACCATTTCAAGTAAAAAGGTCACTTCAGATAAATTCAGCACTGCCACTACTTCTTTTGACGTAAGTGCAAAAACTGCTGCCAGGGAGGGTTTTATGTCGCAACAACTAGGCTATCTGGAATTGCCTTTGGAAATGAATTATGCACTAATGGACAAAAAATTTGGCATTGACCTTATTGGTGGTGTCAGCTCCTTATTTTTGATTGATAATGCGGTTTCATTGACCGCTGGTGAACTGACTACGGAAATAGGCAAGGCCAACAATATAAACAGTGTCAATTTTAGCGCCAACATGGGTTTTGGCCTAAATTACAAGTTCACCCCCAAGATCAGGTTTAATATTGAGCCTATTTTTAAATATCAACTAAATACTTTTTCTGAAATCAACGGTACGTTTAGACCATATTCCATAGGGGTATATAGCGGGGTTAATTTTAAATTTTAAAGCATCGATGTCAAATCCTTTAAAATTAACGTTCTTACCGTATTGCGTAAATTTACGGTATCGGTTACATTCAAATTTTTTGTAGTGATAAATGAATGGATTTTGGCCCTACATTTGCCAGGACCACCGCTAAAAAATGTAAAGGGGAAACGTTCTTTATTATCATAAAATGTCATAGGTACCACAGGAATTTGGTGCGCAATGGCCATTTTAAAGGCCCCGTCCTTAAATTTATCCAAAATGATATGCTCATCCGGAACCCCGCCTTCCGGGAAAATACAAATGCTTAAACCTTGTTGGAGCCTTTTTTGTGCCCTTCTGTAAACACCCGTTCTACTGCGCGAGTCCTCACGGTCTACCATAATGCAAACCCTCTTATAAAAAAACCCAAACAAAGGAATTTCAACCAATTCTTTCTTGCCTACAAATACAAACGGATTTTTACTGGTTACAAGCATCAACATGATATCCAACATACTGGTATGATTGGCTACGAGCATATAACTTTTTCCTTTCTTCAATTTTTCTTCATAGGTTATCTTAGGCCAACAAAACATACCGTACAAAATAGGTTTGGCCCAAAAATTACGGGCAAGCCAAAAAAATTGGGGGTACCAACGTTCTTTTGATGCGAATATGAGCAATATGGGAAAAAACAGGATAATAGGTACGGCAACCAAAATATAAAACCAGATCCGGTAGATACTTTGACCGATTTTAGATAACGTTTCAAGCATAAATCAAAAGTAGTTATTTAGGTTAGTTTTTTTGTATTTGTTTTACCTTTGCTTCTTAGAGAAAAAGCACATGGCAAGAATTTTAACAGGTATACAAAGTACGGGAACACCCCATTTAGGGAACATTTTAGGTGCTATAATACCAGCGATACAAATGGCTCAAAATCCAAAAAATGAATCTTTTTTATTCATTGCGGATATGCATTCCCTAACACAGATTAAAGAAGGGGCAACATTAAGGCAAAATACCTATGCTACGGCCGCTACTTGGTTAGCTTTTGGTTTGGATATTGAAAAAACCGTTTTTTATAGACAAAGTGATGTACCTCAGGTAACGGAACTCTCCTGGTATTTAAGTTGTTTTTTTCCTTACCAGCGTTTAACCTTGGCACACTCCTTTAAGGACAAGGCAGATAGGTTGGAAGATGTAAATGCAGGACTATTTACCTACCCGATGTTAATGGCCGCGGATATTTTACTTTATGATGCCAATATAGTTCCTGTTGGAAAAGACCAAATGCAGCATATAGAAATAACTCGCGATGTAGCCTCGCGTTTTCATGCACAATTAGGGGAAACATTTGTACTGCCCGAAGGAAAAGTTCAAGAGGAAACCATGTATATACCGGGTACAGATGGCTCAAAAATGAGTAAAAGCAAGGGCAATTTGATAAGCCTGTTTCAGACCGATAAGCAATTGAGAAAGCAGATCATGGGTATACAAACGGACAGCACGCCAATGGAAGATCCAAAGGACCCCACCAATGATAACGTTTTTGCACTTTATAAAATATTGGCAACGCAGCCCCAAATAGAAGAAATGAGTGCCAATTATCTAGCCGGTAATTATGGATACGGACATGCCAAACAAGCTTTGTATGAAGTAATCTTGAACAAATTTGAAGAACCACGCGAAAAGTTCAACTATTACATGAACCATCTAAACGAAATTGATGATGCTTTGGCACTTGGTGCCGAAAAGGCAGGTAAAATTGCAGATGGGGTGTTAGCTCGAGTGCGTGAAAAATTAGGATATTAAAAACTAACATCACCATATTGCAGAAACCACAAAACCGACTAAAAAGTCGGTTTTGTGGTTTCTTGGTCTGAGTAAGCCATTGAATTTAACGACATAATGCTCATTTTCAATGTTGTTACAACAATTTTTAAAATAGGTTTAAGAAAACTGGGATAGTACAGACCAAGTGGTTTGTAAAATCTTAGATGGCCTCAAATAATTTCCCGGGCAAAGGCCTAATCACCCCTTTCATTTCCATACTTAACAATGTAGATGAAGCTTTAAAAATAGGTAAGCTACAATCCAAGGCTATACTGTCCAACATCTGTTTACCGTTATTTTGCAAATAAGTATAAATACCTTGTTCGGTTTCATCTAGCTCTATAAAAAGTTGTTTTTGAATCGTCTTTTGTTTTTTTTCTTCAACTTCCCAATTCAATAAATAGACAAGGTCGGCCGCGGAGGTCATAACATGTGCCTTTTGTTGCTTTATTAAATTATTACATCCCAGGCTATATTTATCCGTAGTCCTACCGGGTACCGCAAAAACATCGCGGTTATATCCATTGGCAATATCGGCAGTTACCAAACTACCTCCTTTTTCTGCGGATTCAACTACCACGGTAGCCTCACTTATACCTGCTATAATACGGTTGCGTTTTAAAAAATTTTCCCGTTCAGGGTTGCTTGTACTCCAAAACTCAGTAAAAAAGCCTCCATTCTTAAGTACATCAGATTGGTATTTTGCATGTACTTTAGGATAGATTTGATTTAGTCCATGTGCAAGACATCCTATGGTCTGCAGGCCTTGATTTATGGCTTCCCGTTGAATACAAATATCTACACCATATGCAAAACCACTAACTATTATAGGGTTAAGCGGGGCAATATCAGCTATGAACTGTTCACAGAATGCTGTGCCATAACTGCTAATATTACGGGTTCCAACCACACTAATAATTTTTTGACGTTCTAAATCAATATTTCCTTTTTGAAATAATAGGATAGGGCCATCTATACAATGCTTTAGGTATGCAGGATACGTATCGTCCTTAAAATAGGAACATGAAATTTGTTGCGCTGTAATGTATTTGTATTCATCCTCGGCAGCCTCTTGGTGAATGCCATCGAATAAATGCTTGGTGGTATGGGTACCTATACCATCTATTTTTAATAAATTTTGTCGTTTCTCCTCAAATACTGCTGACGGGCTACCACAATGTGCAATTAATTTTTTGGAAAGGGTATCTCCTATATGTGGTACATGTTGCAATCTAAGAATTGCAATGAGTTCATCCGCAGTATGTTGTGTGGTATTCATTAATTGTTCACAAATTAGAGAAAAAAATATGTTAATAAAAACTTACCAAAGGTGTTTTTAAGCCCCTTATTTTTTTTCATATTTGCGCAAGTATGGTACTTGAACACTATATAAGCGATTTACTTTATAGGTACAACTGTGTGGTTGTCCCTGGATTTGGTGCGTTTTTGACACAGAGAACATCTGCAAAGATCAACCAAGATACCAATACATTTTTCGCACCCACTAAATTATTGGCATTCAATGGCCAATTGACCTCTAATGATGGATTATTGGCCTCTTATATTTCCGAAACCGACAGGATATCTTTTGAGGTTGCCCACAATTTTATTGAAGAGCAAGTAAAAAAATGGGAAAGGATCTTAGCTAATGAGAGTTCTTTGTTGGTAAAGAATATAGGTGTACTTAGCAGGAACAATGAAGGGTCTTTATTGTTTCAACCCGCTTCGGAAATAAATTACCTTACCTCTTCATTTGGGTTATCCAATTTTAGTTCCTTACCTATAACAAGAGAGGTATTAAAAGAGGAAATAGTAGAGCTTGAAGAAAATATACCACTTGTTATAACTTCGGAAAGAAGGCAAAGTACAGGTTTTAGACCCTATCTTAAATATGCGGCTGTATTATTATTGGCGTTTTCTACCGGTTTAACGGCATATAAAGTATTTGAAAAACAACGGACCAACGAGGAAGTTGCAAGGACAAACGCTAGGGAATATGTTACCAAACAAATACAGGAAGCTACTTTTTTTGACTTAACACCATTGGAACTGCCCACTGTTACGGTAGACGCAACAAATTCAAAGTTGCCTTCCGAAAAAGAAGGTGAAATGCATCATATCATTGCCGGTGCATTTAGAATAAAGGCAAATGCCGAAAGAAAAATAGAGGAATTAAAGGCCAAAGGATACAATTCTACCTATTATGGCACCAATAACTATGGATTACATGTGGTAACATACGAAAGCTTTTCAGATGCCACGGATGCATTGAACGCATTAAAGGAAATAAAGCGCGTACAGTCCAAGGATGCTTGGTTGCTATCCAAAAAATAACCTTTACAACATTTTCTTACCATCTTACATGACCGTATCTTTGCGGAAAAATTCAGTTGATGGAATCAAAGACACCTGCACAGTCAAGAACTACGATGACCGATATGGTACTACCCAGTGAGACCAATGCACTTCAAAATCTCTTTGGAGGCGAACTATTGGCACGTATGGACCGTGCCGCAAGTATTGCTGCAGGAAGACATAGCCGTAGAATAACCGTAACGGCATCCGTAAATCACGTAGCCTTTAATTTGGCCATACCTTTGGGCAGTGTAGTTACAGTAGAAGCAGCCGTTTCAAGAGCTTATAACACCTCTATGGAGGTTTATATAGATGTGTGGATAGAAGACCGTTACAACGGAAAAAAAACCAAGGCTAATGAGGCAATTTATACCTTTGTTGCCGTTGACGAGACGGGTAAACCAACAGAAGTGCCAGAATTACGTCCAGAAACGGAATTAGAACAAATACGTTATGAAGGTGCCCTAAGAAGAAAACAATTGAGTTTGGTCCTTGCGGGTAAGATGAAGCCGGATGATGCTACTGAATTAAAGGCACTGTTCACCAAAAATTAAAAATCAAAATTATCCGGGTCAGGGCCTGTGCGCTTACCATTTTCCAAGCTATCCAAATAGGCAATATCCTCCTTGCTCAATTCAAATTCGAAAATATCGGCATTAGACCTTATGCGTTCTGTATGAACAGATTTGGGTATGGCCACAATCCCTTTTTGTAAATTATAGCGTAGGATAACCTGTGCTACAGATTTAGCATATTTCTTTGCTAATTCATTACAAATCTCCAGTTTAAAAACTTCACCCTGCATAAATGGCGACCAAGATTCATATTGAATAGCATGGGCTCTACAAAAATCAATAAGGTCTTGTTGTACCACATGTGGATGAAATTCCATTTGATTCACCATAGGAACTACGGTACAATCCTCAAGGATATCCTCTAAATGATGTTGTAAAAAGTTACTGACCCCAATGGCCCTTATTCTTTTTTGGTTGTACAAATATTCCAATGCTTTCCAAGTTTCGGTATATTTACCCCGTACTGGCCAATGTATTAGATAGAGGTCTAGGTAATCCAAGCCCAAACGCTCTAGACTCTGCTCAAACGCTTTAATAGTACTTTCATAACCTTGATCATTGTTCCACACCTTGCTTACTACAAACAACTCGCTACGATCCACCTTACTTTCACGCAGGCCTTTTCCAACACCTTCTTCATTTTGGTAAATGGCTGCTGTATCTATATGGCGATACCCAATCTCTATTGCATTTTTAACCGCCTCAACTACTTCTTGTTCATTATCGGCCTGGTAGGTACCTAAGCCTAAATAGGGCATTTTTACACCGTTGTGTAAGGTAAACGACCCATTTAAATCCGTAATTGAAAATCTTTTTTCCATAAGCCAACTATTAAAGACGGTATACCCACTCCTCTGGGTTTAACCGTGAGGTATCTTGATATAAATAAAACTTTAACCGCGTTTGTCCATTGGACCGATTGGTATAAACAGTGCCCAATTCATCTTTAATGGAAACCCTATCCCCTTTTTTGACCGTTAATTCAGAAAGGTTATAGTATGTACTGATAAAATTACCGTGTTTTATTTGAACTCCTTTGTTACCTCCCGGAACGGCCAATATTGCAATGACCTCACCTTCAAAAATAGCCCGTGCTTTGGACCCCTCGTCCGTTGCAATGATTGCCCCGTTACTTTGGTGTTTTATGCCCGGATATACAGGATCGCTATAAATACCAAAACCCTGACTTTTAATTCCTTTTTCCACCGGCCAAATGAGTTTACCTTTGTTGGCCGAAAAATTATTGGCTACGATAGCTGCTTCTGGTGTCAACACAAACTTGCTTGTACTCTTGGAAGTACTACCAGATTTTTTGTTACTGGCGGCTATAGCGTTCCGTATCAAAAGCTCTATTTGCCTATCTATCTTCCTGGCTTCTTTCTTTTTGGCATCTATGGCACTTGCGTATTTACTTTCATTTTTACGGATCGTTCCCAATAATGCCTTTTGTGCCTGTATTTCTGCAAATAATTGGTTCTTAGCCTTTTTGTTCTGTGCCAGTAATACTTCCTTGACCTTGCGCTCCTCGTTTAAATCCGCATTAAGTCGCGCCAATTCCTCTGTCTTTGCCAATATTTGTGTCCCTTGCTCCTTTCTATAGTCCGTATATTGCTTCATGTACTGTAGACGCTTAAAGGCTTGAAAAAAACTTTCTGAGGACAATAAGAACATAAGTCTATTTTGTTTGGATTTGTTCTGATATGATTTTTGAATCATGGCTGCATACTCGTCCTTAACTTTTTGGAGCTCGGTTTTAAGCTTTCCTATATTCCTGATGTTTGTATTGATCTGCCTATTCAATAAATTGGACTGTTGATTGGTAACACGTATGAGTTGTTGTCTTACCGTAATCTTTTTGTCCAAGGCCTCCATTTGATCCAATACATTGCCTTTTTCCTTTTTTTCCGCAAATAGTAACCGGTTAATATCCCGAATCTCTGATTGCAACCGTTCACGTTTCTCCTCTAAAGCCTTTTGTTCAGTAGTCTGTGCATTACTGACCATTGACGCTAACAGTACAAAAAAAATGACGTGATGTCTAAGAAGGCTACACATTATTTATAGTTCTATTTCTTTAAAACCCTTTGGTATTGAATAAGGAAAATTTACCGCTCCGTTCAATTCTATATTTCTAAACTCTAACTTAATAGTGTTCTCACTATCCTTGGTCAACGCTTTAATATGGATTTCATTTGGTAAAATCTCATTATCGATTTTCTGATAATTTTGATAAGCAATTTGCAACAACCGTTGTTCCGATGGTTGTGATAGCTGTTGCAAGTTCATTTTAAAATTCTTAGGCTCTATCCTAAAGAGAATTTTATAAAGTGATCCCGGTAATTTAGGGGTAAGCCTATAGGTGTCCTCATCAATATCAATAGTATATTTTTCATCTCGCAAATCTAAAATTGCCTGTCCCAATAATAAGTTTTGAAGTATTGGAAAATCTACCTCTGTTCCCAATAAACTACTCAAATAAGAGAAGTCTCCATCAAAATATTCATTTTCAAGTTTGTTATAGAAAGATACGCGGTCTGGTGTAATATATGCTTTTACGATACCCAAAGGTGCGCTTAACCAGATTGCCTCATCCTTCTTCATGCGTAAACTAACCGATACACTTTGAGAGGATTCACCATCCGAATAATTAATCTTTACCCTACCGTTCAATGAGGCAAATTTACTGCCGTTAAGGTAATGCGATTTGATAACCGATTTAGCGGTCAATTTATCGTTTACCCTTCCCTCAGTTACCACTTTAGTGCTTTTGCATGATGTAACAAAGATTAAAAAAGCCATTAGCAATAATGCTTTTGAGCCAAATGTTTTCAATATTTCCATCATTAAGAACCAGATTTAATTTTACTAAGGTACATATTTGCTTTCGTCATATTGTCAAGTGCTTTATAGGCCACTGCTAACTCCGTATATATTAATCTTTGCAGAGAAACATCCTCAATAATATAATCCAAAGCTGTTTCTAAAGGTTCAAGGGCTTCTTCAAATTTTTGCATACGATTAAGTGCGGTACCATTGGCATAATAAAAATAAGGCTGCGTTGGGTAACTGTCCATAGCCTCTTTGGAAATCCGGAGCAAATCAACGGTGCTTGATTCGACATTGAGTAATTTTTTAAGGTTTTCCCTATAGCCTTCAACAGAACGTAATTCTTCATTGGATGTAATGGTTTCCGTACCTTTTACCACCGTACTGGTATTCTCATATTTAGCAATGGAATCCAAAATTCTACTTTGCAGATATGCATACTGACTAGGTTCCCTTAACTTATGCAGTACCTCCATTGCAGTTTTATAGCGGGCTTTTTTAAAATAAATCTCCGCAATATTCTTTCTCAACAAAAGATCGTTCCAAGGGATATCTTGCTTGACATTATCTAATGGGGATTTGCCTGTTTCCAAGACATCAATCAGTGTTTTGGCATACCAATAATTTTCAGGTTCCCCGTATATAGCTTCAATAGCATATTCTTGGGCAAGCATATATTGACTTTCATAAAGGTGAAATTTTGCCAATTCAAACGAAACCACAGTATTATTGGGCTGCATACGCTTACATTCTAAAAAATAGGCAATTGCCCGGTCATAATTACGAATGCCTTTTTGTTTTAATCCCTCAAAAAAGTTTTCTTGAAACGTATCTGAATATTCTTCCAAAAAAACTTCTGCACTTTCTTCTACCATAATTTGCTGTTCTTCTTGCGCATAGGCTTGTATGGTAGTACAACCACCTGTAGCTACTATTATCAAAAAGAACCATATTTTCATTAGTAGAAATTGTTATTATTTGATACCTGTACTACCAAAACCGCCAGTACCCCTCTCGGTTTCTGACAAAGTATCCACTTCATGCCACTGTGCACGTTCATGCTTTGCAATGACCATTTGGGCAATACGTTCCCCGTTTTCTACGGTAAACACCTCATTGGATAGATTTACCAAAATCACTCCTATTTCTCCCCTATAATCGGCATCAATAGTACCAGGAGCATTGAGTACCGTAATTCCTTTTTTGGCCGCCAACCCACTTCTTGGTCTAACTTGAGCTTCAATTCCCACAGGCAATTCCATAAATAGACCAGTAGGTATAATTGCTCTTTCCAACGGTTGCAAGGTAACGGGATCCTGTAAGTTGGCCCTTAGGTCCATACCTGCAGAAGCATTGGTTTCGTAATGCGGTAATTCGTGACCGGAAGTATTGATTATATTAATCTTCATCTGTTTAAAAATAATTTTTTAAGGTTTTCAAACTCAAGTTTATATACCAAACCAAGAAACAAAATCAATAATGGAATGCCTACATATAGATTTCTATCAAAAATGTAAAATGATAGGGTAGAAAACAAGACGGACACTCCTAAATAAAAGATAATTTTTCTAAAGTTATATGGAATAGGGTAATACATACGTCCAAAATAAAACGATAACATCATCATACTACCATATGCCAATAATGTGGCAACTGCAGAGGCCATATATCCAAAATAAGGAATAAACACAATATTGATAATTATGGTCAACACGGCACCGATCATAGATATATAAGCTCCAAATTTTGTCCGATCCGTAACCTTATACCAAACGGAAAGGTTATGATAAATACCTAAAAAGAAACTGGCCAAAAGTATTAAAGGTACAACGGGCATTGCCTCCCAATATGCAGAATCCCTAACGAACATTATTTTAAGCACATCTGAAAAAACAACAACCGCCAATAGAATAATACTCCCCAAGACCACAAAATAATTGGTTATTTGGGCATATGCCTTTTGTGGGTTTTTAGTATCGGAATGACTAAAAAAGAACGGCTCTATACCCATTCTAAATGCCGTAGCAAATAGCGTCATAAACACTGCAAGTTTTATACAAGCACCATATTTACCTACCTCGTCACTTGCTATTTCAACAGGTAATATCTTTTCCAATAATATTTTATCAAGAACCTCATTAACGGTAAACGCAATACCAGCTACCATGACCGGCATTGCATATGCAATCATTCTTTTCCAGATATCAGTATCAAATATGTAGGGTCTCCTTAAGTAAACCCGTAACATTAACAGGAGGGTCACCGCGCTTGAAACTAGATTGGATATCAATATATATGAAATTTCAAAATTTTCCCTATACATGGAAGCCAAAATTCCCGTACTTTCCTCGGATACAAAATTTGGCAGCAAGATCAAAAAGAAGGAATTTAAGCCTAAATTCAAAATAACGTTAATCAATTTAATGATGGCATAGCGCATGGGTCTTTCATTGGCCCTTAACCAGGCAAAGGGAATTATGACCAATGCATCTAGCGCCAATATCCAAAAAACGTACCCAATATATTCAATGGAAATCTCTAGAATATGTGATAATGAATTTTTAAAAATAAACCCGATCAATAAAAAAAGTGCAGTAGAACCTAGTATGGATAACAGTGAGGTAGAGACCACCTTTTTCCTATTATCGAGCTCTTTATAGAATCTGAAGAACGCTGTTTCCATACCATATGCCAAAAAAACATTGAATATGGCAAAATAGGCGAATATTACGACCACCTGTCCATAGGAACCGGGCCGCATTACCCCAGTATAGATAGGCACCAATATTACATTGAGCATCCTTGGCAAGACAGTCGCCAAGCCATAGATAGCTGTTTGTTTAAAAAGTTTTTTGAGTGGATTCAATCACTATACAATTCAGACAATAAAAGTACCTATTAAAAGCCTAGATACAAAGCTAGTTTTAACTCTAACCACCATAAATTAGAATACCACTTTAATTTATATCCAAATTTGGATATTTAGATGGCTTATTCCTATAACAATTGAACTCCCTCAACAATGTTTAAAGAAAAAAGGGTTGAACCAAGCTTATTCCTTCATCTGTAACTGCTTTAGTTTGGATAGCTCTTGTCCTATCTGTTTAAATATAAAAAGCCCCAAAACAAATAAAAGTACTACAGAAGAAATCAAAATGTACGCATAAAATCCAGCGGACATAGTCGCCTTGAACAAGGGTAATAATGTCAAAAACCCGATAATATATACTGCTATGGAAAATGGAGTTACCAAGAAATGGACTATTTTCCTGAATATATAATACTTGGTGAGGTCATGTTTGAAAGTGGCTGAATTTTTTATAAAACTAAGCTTTCTAGACTGCCGTAAACTATAAAGTTCAAACCCAATCCTTAGTAATAAGCTTAAGATCATTAATCCGATTGTGAGTTTCCCGAAAAGGTAATGGCAAATAAGAGTATGAACATTACATTTTTAATTGTAGTCATCATAAGAGTTTTAATTATTTACCCTTTAGATTCAAGAATTAAAAAATGTTACGTCAATTAAATAAAAAAGTTTATTCTGGCTCTACATCCATTCGTTTTATAGCAGTAGAAGCCAAAATAAATGCGCCCAATAAAAATAATGCGGCAAGGGCATATGGAGCGCCCGGAAAATAAAAATCGGTCTGTGGGCGGATAAAATAGTAAAAAACCGGGGCAAAGATAAATTGACCCAAAATTGCAGTAATACTGACCAGACCAGTTATGGAACCTTGCAGAATTCCCTGTTCCTTTTCCGAGACCTGGTTGGAAATTACCCCTTGTACCGTTGGACCTGCAATTCCGCCCAAAGCATAGGGAATTAAAAAAGCATAGAGCATCCAAGGCTCCGTGGCAAAGGAAAAGAGAAACATACCAACGGTCCATAACAAAAATCCGAAAATAATAACTTTTCGTTTTCCAAATTTTTTCACCAGTACTCCCACTAAAAAACCTTGTACCACTGCAACCAACAAACCTACGACCATAAGGGAAAGTCCTATTTGTCTTGGGTTCCAATCATACCGTTCTATACCGTAATAAGACCATGTAGACGGTAATGCCTGACCGGCTAGGTTTGCTAGAAAAAAAGCAGATATCAATAATAAGATTCCTTTATAATTTCTAAGTGCTACCAATGAAACACCAGGAATCATTTTCAATAGATTGATCTGCCTTCTATTGGCAGGAGTCAAAGATTCCGGAACAAAGAAATACCCAAATAAAAAATTAGCGAACGTAAGACCTGCAGCAATATAAAACGGTAATCTAATATCTATTTCGCCAAAAAAACCTCCTATACCTGGTCCAATGATAAAACCTATGCCAAAAGCGGCCCCGATCAACCCAAAGTTCTTGGCTTTGTTGTCTTTTGTACTGATATCAGCTATATATGCGGAAGCAACAGTAAAACTTGCACCCGTAATCCCTGCCAAGAATCTTCCTAAGAATAACCAAGTTATTGTAGGTGCCCAAGCGTGTATCATGTAATCTACACTTAGCCCTAATAATGCCAATAAAAGAATGGGTCGCCTACCATACTTATCTGAAATTTCTCCAAGGACTGGGGAAAATAAAAACTGCATTCCCGCAAAAGCCGTGGTAAGCCACATGCCATAAATTATAGCCATATGATTACCCTCTCCGGTCAATTCCATGATTAAATCAGGAATGATGGGTAGAATTATACCGATACCAATGACATCAACAAGAATGGTTATGAATATAAAAAGTAAGGCGGTTTTATTGGATTTCATGGTGAAGACAAAAGTCGGGTAAAAAAAGGAAAATTAAAGCAATAAAAACAAAAACCCCACTGGTGAGTGGGGCTTTTATTTATTGTTTAAAGCGTTAACGATTTAGACAACGTGAAGTCATCTGTATTTGAACATTCTTAATTGTTCAATGCTTCTGCACCACCAACGATTTCTAAAATTTCATTGGTAATTGCTGCTTGTCTTGCTTTGTTATATGTCAATTTCAATTGGTCACGTAGCTCGGTTGCATTATCTGTAGCCTTGTGCATTGCGGTCATACGTGCACCGTGTTCACTAGCAAATGAATCCCTTATGCCCTTATACAATTGTGTTTTTAAAGATTTAGGAATCAGTTGCTCTATAATTTCAACTTTAGAAGGCTCAAAAGTGTAATCTGCACTTACATTACCTTCAATCTCCAATGGTACGATTGGCAAGAACTGTTCGGTCATAATAATCTGGGTAGCCGCATTCTTGAATTTATTGTATACAATTTCAATTCGATCGTAGGCCCCTTTTGTAAAAAGGCCCATTAAGTGTTCGGCAATATCAGCAACATTGTCAAAATTCAGATCGTCATATACCCCGCTATAATTAGCGATTACATTATAACGTTTTCCTAAATAGTCATTTGCTTTTTTACCTACGGCAACAAAATCAACGTCTTTCCCTTGATGAACGTTCTCGGCAAGATGTACGGATTGCTTTAAAATATTGGTATTGAACGCACCACAAAGCCCTCTGTTGGATGTGATGGAAACAACTAATACCTTCTTGACCAAACGGTTATCTGCATATACGCTACCGGAATCCCCTTCTAAACTGGCACTTAAATTCTGAAGCAGTTCAGTTAGTTTATCGGCATAAGGTCTCATGGCCGTTATGGCATCTTGAGCTTTCTTCAATTTTGCGGCAGATACCATTTTCATGGCACTGGTAATCTGCATCGTTGATGAAACCGATGAAATCCTATTTCGTATTTCCTTTAAATTTGCCATTTTTTTCAGTATTTAGTAAAAAGTACAACGTATTAAGTTGTTTCAACACTTTGTACTTTTTACTCAGTACTCAGTACTTTTTTAATTCTTATATTTCGCAGAAAGCTCTTTACAAACAGAAGTCAATGTATCTGTTACTTCATCAGTAAGTTTACCTGCCTTCAATGTATCAAGAACACCTCTATGCTTAGCGTTCAAAAACTCCAAATAATCACGCTCGAATTCCTTTACTTTCTCAACAGGTACATCTCTTAACAGGTTTTTGGAACCAGCATAGATAATTGCAACCTGATCTTCTACAGTAAATGGATCGTTCTGAGCTTGCTTTAAAATTTCAACGTTTCTACGTCCTTTTTCAATTACGTTCAATGTTGCAGCATCTAAATCAGAACCAAATTTAGCAAAGGCTTCCAATTCACGGAACTGTGCTTGATCTAGTTTCAATGTACCGGCAACTTTTTTCATTGATTTAATCTGAGCGTTACCACCAACACGAGATACAGAAATACCTACGTTAATTGCCGGTCTAACACCTTGGTTGAATAAATCTTGTTCTAGGAATATCTGTCCGTCAGTAATAGAAATTACGTTCGTTGGGATATAGGCAGAAACGTCACCTGCCTGAGTTTCAATAATTGGTAAAGCCGTTAAAGAACCACCACCTTTTACCATTGGTTTTAACACCTCTGGCAAATCATTCATTTCTTTTGCGATATCATCATCATTGATAACTTTTGCAGCACGCTCCAATAATCTAGAGTGTAGGTAGAAAACGTCACCTGGGTAAGCCTCACGACCTGGTGGTCTTCTTAACAAAAGGGATACCTCACGGTAAGCAACCGCTTGTTTGGATAAATCATCATATATAATCAATGCAGGGCGACCTGTATCACGGAAATACTCACCAATAGATGCTCCGGTAAACGGTGCATATACTTGCATTGGTGCAGGGTCAGATGCGTTAGCAGCTACAATGGTAGTATATGCCATTGCGCCTTTATCTTCCAATACTTGAGCAATACCGGCAACAGTAGATGCTTTCTGACCTATGGCAACATAGATACAGTAAACAGGCTCACCGGCATCGTAAAATTCTTTTTGGTTCAAAATGGTATCGATACAAACTGTAGTCTTACCAGTTTGACGGTCACCAATAACAAGCTCCCTTTGTCCTCTACCAACCGGGATCATCGCATCAATAGCTTTAATACCGGATTGCATTGGCTCGGTTACAGGCTCTCTATAGATTACACCTGGAGCTTTACGCTCAAGTGGCATCTCGTAAGTATCACCGGCAATAGGTCCTTTACCGTCAATTGGGTTACCTAAGGTATCCACAACACGACCAACAATACCTTCACCAACTTTAACAGAAGCGATACGTTGGGTACGTTTAACGGTATCCCCTTCACCAACTGACTTTGAAGGTCCTAAAAGAACCACACCAACATTATCTTCTTCCAGGTTAAGAACGATACCTTCAAGACCACCTTCGAACTCAACCAATTCCCCATACTGGGCATTGGCTAATCCGTAGATTCTTGCGATACCATCACCTACCTGTAACACAGTACCTACTTCGTCCAAAGTAGCGGTAGCATCAAATCCTGATAATTGTTTCTTTAAAATTGCTGATACTTCAGCGGCTTTTACTCCTGCCATTTTTAATTAGATATAAGATATTAGGTCATGGATTAAAATCCTGGACCTTATATAGTTATTATAGACTATTTGAAAATTCTCTTGTAATATTACTTAGCTTATTGGAAATGCTAGCATCATACTGCAGATCACCCACCCTTAAAATAAAACCGCCAATAATGCTTTCATCAATTCTATTCTCAATGGTTACCTCGTTACCGGTAATATTGGCCACTTGTTTCAGTACCTTCTTTTCCATTTCGGCACTTAAGGGAACCGCAGTTGTCACGTAAGCTACATCTTTTCCTTTCAATTGCTCGTTAAGAATGATATATTTCAATGCAACTTCATTCAACATTGCCACACGTTTGTTGTCTACCAACATACCTATGGTACCTTCCGTAATTGCATGACTACCTTTAAAAATTTCCGCTAAAGCACTTTTTTTGGATGAACCGGAAACCACTGGGCTTGCAAGTACATCTCTTAACTCCTTACTATCAGAAATGGTAGATGCAATTGATCGCATGTCTTTTTCAACGGCACTCAAGGCTTTTTTTTCCTTGGCCATATCCAATATTGCCTTTGCGTAACGTAATGCAGCTCTAGATTCGCTCATACTATTATCTTAGTTAAGTTTGATGTCGCTCAACATTGAATCTACCAATTTCAATTGTTTATCATTGCTAGACAATTCTTCCTTTAAGACTTTTTCGGCAATGGCAACGGAAAGTTGTGCCACTTGGTTTTTGATATCCGCAACTGCCGCTTTCTTTTCACTTTCAATAGCCACCTGTGCCTGCCTCAACATTTTATCACCTTCTGCCTTTGCTTGTTCCTTGGAATCAGCGATCATTTTCTCCTTGATCTCACGAGCCTCCTTCAACATAGCCTCACGCTCAGCACGTGCCTCTTGTAACATTTTCTCATTGTCAGCCTGTAAATTCTGCATATCTGCACGCGCTTTGTCTGCTGCTGCCAATGCATCATGAATACCAGATTCTCTTTCGTTCAAGGAATTTAAGATAGGCTTCCAAGCAAATTTCACCATTAAAAAGATTAATGCTAAAAATAAGATTGTCATTACAACGAATAACCCTGGTGAAAAATCGTTAATTATAGTTTCCATTACAACATTTTTTAAAATACTAAATCAATAATTAAAAGCATCCTCTGTAACCAACCGTTACAGAGGAATGTTTTTTAAGTTCACGTTGACTTAATTAACCTTTACCTAAGATTAATGCACCGAAAGCTAAACCTTCTAGAAGTGCCGCAACGATAATCATCGCAGTTTGAATTTTTCCTGTCGCTTCCGGCTGACGAGCAATACCTTCCATTGCCTTACCACCGATTTGACCAAGTCCAATACCTGCTCCGATTACTACTAAACCTGCTCCAATTAAATTGTACATAGTAAATTGATTTATATATTAAATTAAATAAAACTCTCTTTTTTAAATAAAATCCGCTCTTACATCTTCCGCATCTGGAACATCGTGTCCATTAGCTTCATGTTCGTGCTCATGATCATGTTCCGCAACTGCCATACCTATAAAAAGTGCCGATAACATTGTGAAAATGTAGGCTTGTAAAAAGGCGACTAAAATTTCAATTAAAAAAATCAAAATTGACAAAATCAAGGATAATCCTGTTGCACCTGCCGTACCTAATGATTCCCTCAAAACAAACATGATTGCAATTAAACTCATAAAAACGATATGACCAGCAGTTATGTTTGCAAACAAACGAACCAATAAAGAAAACGGTTTAATTAAAAATGCTCCTGCCAACTCAATAATCGCCAAAACCGGCCTTATCAAAACAGGAACTCCTGGCATCCACAACATATGCATCCAATAATCTTTATTTCCACTAAACGTATAGATAATTAAAGTGAAAATTGCCAAGGCAGCTGTAATTGCAACTTGCCCTGTCACGTTAAATCCAAAGGGAGTCAACCCTAAAAGGTTTAAAATCCATACAAAAAAGAATACAGTTAATAGATAACCTGTAAATTTTCTATACTTTTTCTCACCAATATTTGGTTTAGCTATTTCATCTCTTACATAAATAACCAATGGTTCTAATATCCGTCCAAATCCAGTGGGGACTTGTTTCTTAGCATATTGCCTTGCTAAAGAAGAAAATGCAATTAACATGAACAACCCAACTAACAAAATTCCCATGACACTTTTTGTAATAGAAAAATCTAGTACTTTGTGCGCATTTGTTGCGTGATGCTCTTCATCAAAAATTACTGATTCGGCACCAGCATCAAGTTCATAAATCTTAGAATGTAATTTTACGAAATTGGCACCGTTCTTTTCTACGATAACTTTACCATCATCGTCATGATGAAATTGAGAGGACATAAAAGTAACCAACCCTTTGCTTGACCATAAAATAACAGGAAGTGGAAAACCTACATGCTTACGTTCCCCAGAATCAGTAGTGTAGGAAAATAAATGAAAGTCATGCGCATCTTTAATATGATGAGCAATATATGCATCTACCTCTGCTTTGGTGTCTACCGCTCCCTCTTGTCCTTCATCTGAAAATGCAAAACTTTGTAGTGAAAAACATACTGTAAAAACTAATACTAACGTTTTCAAAACTTTCTTCATCCTTTATTATTGAAAATTAAGCTCCTGAAATTTTGCGCAAAAATAGTTATTATTAACCTAATCTATGCAATTTTAGAGCTTTAAAATTTAAGCTTTTTTGCTTCTCATCAATTTTGAAATGAAAATCACTTCAAGCGGCAAAAATACAATGACCGGAATTAATAGGGAAGCCCTGTAAAAACGGGGCAATAGATTATCCCCTAAAAGTTGTGGATAAAAAAGGCTGGTGAAAATTACGATCTTAAAAACTAGCAAACCCATATAAATGAACCCAAGTTGGTCAAAAAATTTTTTAAATTGAGCTAAAATTGTAAAGAGGATAAGCATCCCTAGTGAAAAAAACCCATGAAAAAGATAGGCCTTTTCTAACAGAGGCTTAAAAGACCCTTCATTTACCAATGTATATAAATGAATAAAATAAGAAGTCGTGCCCACAAAAATGAACACGACCAGTAGTATGAGAATATTTTTTAACAATTGACCTATTTATTTAGGGCCATTACTTTTTTAATGACCAAATATATGGACAAAAATACGGCAAGTAATGTAATGGTATCCTCTAAATATGTTTTTTTGAACTTGACATCTAACCACTCTCCCAACAGGTTGCCTAAATAAATGGTAGCCCCCATTTGTATGGCAATACCTGATAAACTTGCTGCCGTTCTTAACAATCCGGATTTATCATGAGGCTTTTGCGGCTTCATGACTGCTATTTTTAAAGTTAGATGATCCTTGGCCTTTTTTTCCGCCCATAGTACATGAAGCATTAAACGTTGCTCCTGGTTCTACAGCCAATTTATTTACGGAAACGGTGCCTTCAATTACCGCAGATGCTTTTAAGGAAAGTAAATCAGAAACCATAAGTTCGCCGTTAAAACTGCCTTCAATATCTGCATTGACACATTCCACTTTACCGTGAATATAGCCATCCTTACCAATAACGACTTTTCCGGATGTTTTAACATTACCATCTAATTTACCATCAATTCTAAAGTCTGCCTCTGAAATGATATCTCCTTTTATCTTAGTGTTCTTCTCAATTCTATTAGGTTGCCCACCTATCTCATTCATACTCTTAGGTTTTTGTCTGTCTGAAAACATTGTTCACGGTTTTGGGGTTAAAAGCGTATTTCTATAATCAACTATATTCTTATGTACTTGTATGATTTTATAGTTCTCTGATAAAACTACGAAATTCTCATCAGCAACGCGGTAATCCTTATTGTTTTTTAAAAGCTCCGCATACCCCAAGGCAAAATCCTTTGACTTAAACCCGTGTACTACTACGAACTGGTCTTCTAGGTTATATATATCCTTTGATATGGTATTTTTGTATCTAAGATCCTTGATGGATTTTTCTAGTAGCTCCATTAATTTTAAAGCCTTTTCGTTATTGCTTCTCTTGAACGGAAAAACCACTTTCCAGTTAGAAGTACCTTTAGAGTCCGTTTCTGGGGAAAATTCCTTAGGTTCTAATTTAGGTAATTGTTCTGCCACCATTTGTTCTGCCTTTTTGCCCTCCGGATTATTAGGGTAGGTCAAGGCCACGTAGTTCAAGGCTTCCTTAAAATACTCGAACCCCTGCAACCTGCCAACGGCATTAGCCTTAAGCATTTCAAATTTGGGAACAATAGGATCACCGGTAAATCTGTTGATATTTTCCTCAGCACCTGTAATGACCTCTAAAAATCGCTGTTCGTTAAATTTCTTGAACAATGTTTCATATCGTTTTTCAGGACTGTCAGAGTTATCTGTAAGGATTGCCTGTGGATTCAATAAAATTTCGGCATATCTAGAATCCCTATGGTTTGCGATGATATCCGCTTTCATTTTTTCCTTTAACGGACTATTGACTTCTTCGTATATCTTATACAAATTGTACTTGGACGGTAGTATAAGACGTTCCTCTGCATTGGAGGCTAAAACATCTTCCAGCTTGCCGGCTGCCAAAAGATTTTCATTGAATTTTTCTTTATATATCAAGCCTAATTGATAATTTGCAAAATTGCGTTCTGCCTTTAAACTATCTATTACGACAACATCTGTAGGTAAACGGTCCATGTAATAGTCCAAGGAGAATTTTTCATCTTCACTAACCACACTAGTACTATCAGTGGCGCCTAAAGTAGTCTGCTGAACCACATTTTCCCTAGTACTGATAGTTTTATCTGACCAACGCCAATCATCGGACAACTCCCTATTGCCCCAACGGTTCTTAAAATCATTCTGGCCATACCCTAAACTGGTAATATTATAAAAATAAAATTTCCCTTTGTTTTCCTTTCCGCCCTTACTTTTATTAAAAGCGGCAAAACCTTCTGTTATCCTGTCCTTCTCTTTTTTCTGGGCTGCTTCTTCTGCTTTTTGCAACCCTTCTATATGCTTGCCAAAATAGGCCAACTGCTCTTCTTTGGACATATTATACAATGTTAGAACACTGTCCGAATATTGAACAATATCCTCATACTTGATGACATCTTCCAAATTGTCCAACTTTCTTTTTATGGAACGATATTTTTTGGTGTTTTCCGCCAAATTTGTGAGCATACTGTCATAATATGCACCCGCAGCTTTGTAGCTGCTTCTGTCAAAATTGTATTCCGCAAGGTTTTCATAGTTCAGCGCATTGAGCTTGGGTTTGTTTTGCGAAGCCCTGAGCGACTTATTGAAATAAAAAATTGCCAAACTATCTGAAGCTTCGGCCAAGTGAAATTCAGCGATCTGCCTATATATTTTGTCTAAAAATGGCCTATTCTCCCTGTTTTCTTCCATATAAGTCAGGAATTCCAACACTTCCTCCCTATTCTCTGGAGTTATCTGGGTATTTTTTAATTTTTCTATCTCGGCATTGATCATATATACCCTGGGAGACTTCCTGTTCAGTTCAATGACCTTATCAAAAGCATAGTTGGCGCTGTCCTTATATCCCAGCTGATTATATAATTGCCCAATAATATAAAAGTATCTACCCTTTTCAGGGTTCTTTTTAGTGTAATGTGTTGCAATCTTAAGATTTTGCACTGCGGTATCCGGGGCATTTAGATTAATATATGCCTGGGCCATCATTGCACGGGCATCTGCATATTCCTGATCCTTTAATTGCTCATATTTCATTAACCGTTTAAGGTTTTTAATGGCAAGGTCATCATTTTCCAAACGTATATTGACTTTTTCTCTCCAGATACTGGCTTCGTTCAGTTTGTCACTTTCAGTGTATTTGTTAAGAATGTAATTAAAGGATTCTAGAGCAGGTATGTAACGTTCGTCAAAATAACGTGCCTTTCCCAATAAAAGAAAAGCTTCATCCGTTTGTGGATTTCTTTCCTCGTCCTTAATATCCATACTATGCCGCTGTATGGCTTTTGTGGCTTTTTCTTCTGCCTTTATAAAATTGGGATTATTATCTTCTGAATCCAATTTAACCTCTCCACTTACCTCTAGGCGTTCAATGGGGAGCAATTCATAATAATCATCTTGGTATGAATCGTTTAGCGTATTACGCCCTTCCTCAAAGGCGATATTACCATTGTACAGCGTGTTGTATTTGGTATTTAAGGCATGCCAATTACGATTGATAAAAGCATCCTTTTTTGTGGAACATGCAGTAAAGAGCACAATTCCCAAAACACCGGATAAAATAAGTTTTTTTCTAAGGTTCAAAATACTAGGTATACGTATGTATGTTTAACTTAAAAAACGTCATATTATTATACAGTTCATCGGTAAAATACATATTTGTCCCAGACCGATCTTAATGATTCAACTATTTTACAATAGAATTTATAGACTGGCGAGTTTGTAAATGGCCCAAAAAGTAAGAATTGAGTTTAAAATCAACGTTTTAACGATTTATTCAAACAAATACCCGATCGTAAATTATTTTAAAGGAGGGCACAAAATCACTAAACAGACCAATTAGTCTTTTAGTATTAGGTACAAATGCTGCTAACAGTTAAAAGAGGCTTTAATAGGTAAAAAGATAATGTCCCTAAAAAAGTATGGTTTCAGCTTATACAATAGCTGTTTTTTCACTCTCCGCTCCAAAAAAGACTTCAAGCTCTTTTAAGGTTTCCGCAGAAGTAACAATATCCTTTACGACTTCTCCTTTATTCAAAACTACTATACGCTCACATACTTCGGTTACATGAATAAGATCATGACTAGATACCAATACGGTTACGTCTTTTTGGGCCGCCAATTCTTTAATAATTTGCTTTAATCGTATTTGGGTGGTTGGGTCCAAATTTGCAAAGGGTTCGTCCAAAATGACCACCTTGGGGTTTCCAATAAAAGAGGCAACGATACCTGCTTTTTTCTGATTTCCTTTAGACAGGTCCCTTAAGTATTTTTTCTGGCCTAAAATCTCTCCATGAAAAAAATCCTGATATTGTTCCAACAACGTATCCACATCTGCCTTATTCTGCCCTCTGAGGTCTCCAATAAAATAGAAATATTCCTCTGGTGTTAGATACCCTATCAAAAAAGTTTCATCTATAAAGGAAGATGTAAAGGGTTTCCATGCTTCACTAACGTTCACCTGGACTTCATTATTAATTATATGTCCCGTTGTAGGTTGTATTAAATCAAGCAACAAACTAAAAAGGGTTGTTTTACCTGCGCCGTTATTGCCCACCAAACCAAAACTTTGACCAGAAGGAATCTGTAACGACTCAATGTTCAATACTTGCTGTGTTCCGTATTTTTTGGATAAGTTTTCTATTGTTATCATAAGCTTATATTCTATTTTTAATTTGTTTAATCTGCACGATTTTAAAAACTGCTAACTGGCCTTTTCCTTAAAACCGGCAATCATTCCATATTTCTTTTTCCTGTACTGTACCGTAATGATATTCAACAGATAATTTTTCATTAAAAATCCAATAATACCCAATACAGATAATACAATTACCGCAACTTGCAAATTAAAAATGTAATAAAAGATGGAAAAGATAATGATGGGAGCTACCAATACCGGGAGCATAATTAGAAATTGCGTGGCGCTGGTTCCTTGCATGTTTCCGAACGGACTTTGATCTAATTCTATTCTTTTCTTATTAAAGGAGCCAAAATATAAAATGACCGGTATATTAACACCTAAATTGTATAGTGCACAACCAAAATTAATGGCCAAGGCATCCCATCCAAAATATACATAAGGAATAGTCAAAAAGAACATGGCTACCACACTAACCGTTATAAGGGAAGCTTTTGAATCCAAATATTTTCGCATAGGTATGTTCTGCGACATCATCATACTATAATAACTGCTGTCCCAAGCTGGAATAAACTGTCCAAAATTGCTTAGGAAAATACCTGTCATAAATATGCCAACAAAAGCTTTCATAGGCATCATACTACTATAAATGTCCTGAGTATAGAATACGAGGCCATAGAATACAAAGAGTATGGAAATAAAAACTTGCGATTTGGTACGTTTATTTCGCCAAATCATTTTAAGATCTAATTGGAGAAAGGACCCCATTTCGCCAAATCTTCTAGTCCAGGACATATCTGATGTATTTGCCTGAACGGATTTTGGTTTTAAGGTTGCATCCAAATAAATCTTGTTACGTAAATATCCATAATTGATATAGTATACCAATACGGCCAAGGCAATGGGCACAAATACTGTAATGGGATAAGCATAAAGGGCATGAAAAATAGGGGCAAAAAATGTTTTTACTGAAAACATCCCAAAATAATCCAACCCATAGCCAAGGGCAAGTACACTACCTATACCAATGAGTACTTTTTCGTTTTTATTGACCAATAAATTGACATAATTAATGCAAAATACAATGGCCATAACGCCAATTGTCCATAATACAACATTAAGCACAGGGTAGTTGTTGAACAATAGCACAATTGCAAAAGGTACAATAAAGAACAAAGTCAATAAATTATAGATAGATGCCGCAGACCTTCCCAAGATATAATGCGCTATGGTACTTTTCTTTACCGGAGTGGTTAAAAAAGGCTTTATATCCATCACCGGAAGTTTTTGCATAAAATACCGCAAGAACAATTCAATCAATATCCAATACACAAAATATTGGCTAATGCTCCACATTGGGCTTTGATCGGGAAATACTTTCTTTAAAATGAAATACATACCCGTACCCATACCGGCAAGGGACAAAAGCATATAGACCCCAAAAAAACCCATTAAGATTTTAATGCCAAGACTTTTGCCAAGGTTGGATGACCTAAAAAAAGATTTCCATTGTAAGGAAGAAAAGCGTTTGAACATTGAGTTGGTTTTTAGCGTACATGCTATAAGTAATAAAAGACTTTGAATTGTTACAAATTGGATAAATTAAAATTCCCGAAGAACGGAAACAAACACTTTAACCAATTTCATTTTACATTTAAATAGTTCCTGGTATAACTATAGAAAGCACTGGACTAAACGAAATACAGACCTATCCAAGTTAATTAGATATCACATGAAAAGCTATAATTGTCCAGATCAAATTAAATTCCAACATATTTTGCTCCACAATTCCTAAAAATAAGACCTTTTAAAAAGTTCAAATCCTTTAATTAAATCAATATAATTTTATAATGTATTTATATTGATGGAAACAGTACAATAATTAGATTTTAATGGTTTTTAACGTAAACGAATAGTCCAACATTAATTCAGCAATGTTCGCCTCTTCCAAGTCAAATAGTCCCTTTCTAACCTATTCGTGGTCCCAGCCAATGCTTTATCCAAAAAAGAAATCGCTAATTGTCTCTTTCCTATTTTCATATAATATTCCGCATAACAACCGTAATATAAATAAGCCCGTTGACCAAGTTCTGCAACATCAATGCGCTTTAACAATTGATGTGTTTTTTCAAAATCAGATAACTGAAGACATACTGTTGCATGATTTAACAACGTAAACATATTGGGTTTAAACATATACAATTGTTCGTACCAATAAGAGATATTTTTCCAATGGGTATCTTTAAATGTTTTGGCATTTAAATGCTCAGAGGCTATCGCAGCTTCATAATGATACACAGAGGTATCTTCATACTCCGTAGCTTTAAGCATAGCACTATTTCCCATCTTTATCAATGGAAAATACCATTTGGTACGGTCTTGAAACTGCAAATTAACTATTTGATTGTCAGAAGAAACTTTGCTTTCCAGTCGTGACATATGAAAACATAGCAATGCAAAAAGTGCATACAAACTGCCACTTCTAAATTGCTCCTTTTTTAAAAGTAATTGACAAAGGCGAATAGCTTCGCCACATAAATCTTCTTTAATTAACTTTTCCTTGTTTGTAGAATGAAAGCCTTCATTGAACGTTAAGTAAATGACTTCCATAACCCGTGCCATTCGTTCTTGAACAGTTTCAGGACTTGGGTATTGAAACTGAATATTTTTATCCTGAATGGTTTTTCTTGCTCGGAGTAATCGCTTAGCGATAGTTTCCTCTTTGGTCAATAAGGCAGCGGCTATTTCTTTGATACTAAAACCGGAAATAGTTTTAAGTGCAAAGGCTATTTGTTCGCTAGGGTGTAAACTTGGGTGACAGGCAACAAAAATCATTCGCAACTGGCTGTCTGCAACCTCATGATCTAAAAACAGTTCGTCTATTTGTAAAGATGATGCTCCAGTTGTAATGCTAAGGTTTCTATTCTTTTCGGCTTGTATACTACGAAGAATATCAATGGTTCTGTTTTTGGCGACACGGTTCAACCACCCCTCTGGATTATCGGGTATTTTAGTCCGCCATTGCGAAGCTGCTTTTATAAAGGTATCCTGTACCGCATCTTCAATGGTCTCTATATATGACAACCCGAAAAAACGGGTTAAAATAGCGACCATCTTCCCGTAATGATGTCTAAAAAGATGGTCAACTACTTTATGTTCCATTTAATTTATTGCTCAAAAACCATTACTTCCCTAATCTCAACAGTACCGTCTAAATCATAATCTGGATAATCTTTAGCGATTTCAACTACAGCTTCGGCATTCTCTGCCTGTACAATATAGTAACCGCCGATCAATTCTTTACCTTCGATCAAAGGGGCATCGGTAACGGTACGGTTTGGTCCAGATACTCTTTTTACTTGAGGCATTAATGCATCGCCAGATTTAACAATACCTTGTTTTTGCATTTTTTCGTTCCAAGCAAACCATTTCCCCATACGTTCCTGTAATTGTTCTGGTGATAAACCTAATTCTTGGTAATCTGCACCAATAAAAATCATCATAAAATCTTTCATAATTTAACTGTTTTAGTTGTTCATAGAACTTACTCTAAGTTCTCATGTTTACCCCATGACGTTACCGAAATCAAATTAGGGACAATTTTTATAGGTTTTTTTCAAAAAAAGATAAGTTAAGAATTATTTAATATGATAAAAATCCTTCAAATACCATTGATGGTTAGACTTTTTTGACAAATGTCATATGATATCGACAAAGCATGCTTAATTTTGTAGATCGATTTAAAGAAATGAACATATGTCGCAATTTCACCCATTAACGGTAAAACATATTAAAAAATTAACGCCAACATCTGTTGCCGTTACATTTTCAATTCCTAAAGAATTGGCACAGACTTTCACCTTTACGGCGGGTCAGTATATCACCATAAAAAAAGAAATAAAGGGCAGAGAACTTAGAAGAGCATATTCTATTAGTTCATCTACGGACAAGGATGGTATCACTATTGGAATCAAAAAGGTAGACAATGGCGGATTCTCCAATTACGCCAACTCACAATTAAAGGTAGGCGATACTTTAGAGGTTATGGAACCAGAAGGTCGTTTTGTTTTTAAAAGAACAAAAGAGGTACAGAACATTGCCGCATTTGCAGCAGGTAGTGGTATAACCCCTATTATGAGTATTGTTAAGTCTGTTTTAGATAGTAACCCAAAGAATACATTTGTTTTGGTGTACGGTAACAAATCTTACGAGGAGACTATGTTCTATACAGATTTGGTGAAATTGGAATTAGAATATGCCAATCGGTTTTTTGTTTACTTCACCAACAGTCAAACCAGAGAAGACAAGGCTTTATTTGGTAGAATAGATACCTCAACGGTAAATTATGCATTATTGAACAAGCATAAGGACGTTGATTTTGATGGATACTATTTATGTGGACCAGAGAAGATGATCCGTTTGGTACAGGATACTTTAATAGAGAATGAAGTTGACAAGGATAAAATCCATTTTGAACTTTTTACACCTACTGAAATAAAAGAGGAACTACCTATACAGGCCGATGGTCAAACAGCAGTTACCGTACTTGTTGATGATGAGGAATTTCAGTTTACAATGGACAAGAAAAACATAATTCTTGATGCCGTTCTTAAAGAAAATATTGATGCACCATATTCTTGCCAAGGTGGGGTATGCAGCAGTTGTATAGCCAAAGTAACAGAAGGCCATGCAGAAATGGTCATGAACCAGATTCTAACGGACAAGGAAATAGCGGACGGCTTTATTTTAACTTGCCAGGCACACGCCACTACACCTACTATAAAGGTAGATTATGATGATGTATAGATAAGCGCAAAACAAACTTTATTGTAACGTCTTTGTAAGCGTACTGAAGCAATCTGTTGAATAGATATTCCTATCCATCAAATTGTTTAGCACCATGCATAGGCGTTTTTTGTTTTTTAATTAATCCTTCCTTATCTAAGCCAAAATTTAAATGGATTGAGTTATTCTTATTGAGCAGTTGAAATACCTTTGATAGAATTTTCAATAATTTAAAGCATGACCATAGAGATCATTGGTGTTTTTATCATCATTGCGGCAGTTATTTTCCTGTTTGCGTTTGAGGTATTTCCAATGGATAAGATTTCCTTTTGCATCATAGCCGCACTTTTACTGACAGGTTTGGTGTCTCCAGAAGAAGCTGTAAGCGGTTTTTCAAACAAAGCGGTCATCACCATTCTATGTTTGATGATTTTAGCGATCGGACTAGAAGAGAACGGTGCAATTACATTTTTGGCCAAAGGACTAAAAATTTTGAAAAACTGGCCCATTGTTTTGGCCATGCTTGCCATTATGCTCATTGCAGGAAGCATTTCCGCTTTTGTAAGTTCTACAGCGGTAGTCATTGTATTTATTAAGATCGTAGCGGAATTACGGGAAAAATACCAACTCCCCCCGGGCAAATTATTGTTGCCTATTTCCTTTGCCAGTATATTGGGTGGTAGTTGCACCTTAATGGGTACCTCTACCAATTTATTGGTCAACAATATTGCAGCAAGGTACACAGGGGAAAAACTTGGTTTCTTTGAATTTTCGTTAATGGGCGTCATCTTTTTAGGCATCTCCATGGGTATCATTGCAGTATTCTATCGCTTTTTGCCAAAGGACACAGGTAATCTATCTGATAACTATGACCTTGATCGCTATTTATTGACCCTTACGGTTGAAGCAGATTCCCCTCTGGTAGGAAAGCCAATTGGCGAAAGTTTTATGTTCAAGGAAACGGATATTACTGTCTTACGACTCACCAGAAATGGCTATGACCAGAATTTATTGAATCATGAACTATTGATTCAACCTAACGACATTATCCTTTTGCATTGCAGTCTGGAAAATCTTCAAAAAATGCGTGGCGAAGGTTATTTTGAGATTGATGTTGAGAAAAATGACAGGTTTCAATCTACGAAAAATACCCAGATCAAAAAGGTTAGTGATTCTGACAAAAAGAGCGAAGAAGTTAAGCAGTCTAAGGATGAAAACTTATTGTTGGAATTATTGCTGTTACCGGGATCTAAATTTTTAGGTAGAAATTTAACCGAGCTTAAAACCATGTTGATTCCAAGGGCAATACCTCTAGCGGTCAACAAAAGAAAGAAATTAAGAATCTTAAAAAACCGACTTCACCAGAGCAATCACGAATTTACCCGACTTCATGTGGGCGACCGGTTATTGATACAAACAAAACCGGAATATGTTTCAAATTTTGAGAACAGTAACAATTTGGCGGTACTTAACCAATATGAAGGCCGTACACCTGCCACACCTTTTAAAAGAAACCTATCTATTATAATTCTTGTCGCCACAATTGCAATGGCCGCAACGGGTGTATTTGAGGTTATGACCAGTGTTATTACCGGAACATTGGCCATGCTATTGTTTAAATGTGTTGAATTAAACCGTATCTATGAGAAGATAAATTGGCAGATCATATTCTTATTGGCAGGTATGATTCCATTAGGAATTGCAATGAGCAATGCCAAAGCAGACACTTGGATCACAGAGGAGCTATTATCCCTAATGGCTGGTCAACAACCACCATTTATTATAGGATTATTGTTTTTGACCACCATGCTGTTTAGTAGTGTCGTTTCCAATAATGCTACGGCAATTATAATGGCACCGATAGGTATTTCATTGGCCAGTGGTTTAAGTTTGGACCCAAAACCTTTTATTTTATGCGTTATGTTCGCGTCCAACTTTAGTTTTTTCACCCCATTAGGCTATCAAACCAACGCATTGATCTATAGTATGGGAATATATAAATTCAAACATTTTTTGGTAATTGGTGGAGTAATTTCCTTAGTCCTGTGGGGTGTAGGTACCTTATTGTTGAGTGCCATGCTCAACTAGTTGGATAAAATTGCGCTTAATTTACGAACGGCGGTCTCATACCCAATGGCATAGGCCTTTTCAATACCTCTACGGTCCAAAATACCTATATGTTCCAGTTCCTGTGGTTCAATGATTAAATCGCAATTATTTATTTTTTCTCTATTTATCGCATAAATCATAAGGCCAGTGACCCTTCCGGTCAATTGAAATGAATTGTTTAAATGCTTTTTCTCCAATTTGGCAACCAATGACACATTACTGCCAATGACATAATCTACAAGTTTTACCACCGGTTCCGCCGGAAAGTTATTCATAATACCACCATCTGCATGTAGTGCGCCATTATATTCAATGGGACTAAAAACGGGCGGTAAAGCTGCAGACGCCAAGAGAGCACGAATCAATGCCCCTTCATTGATAAACACTTCTTCGCCTTGCTCCAAATTAGTGGCCACAACAAAAAGTTCTCTTTTAAGGGCCTCGAAACTATCTTCAGGAAAATAATGCAGAAACGCATCTATAAACCGTTCGGTATTTAAAAGACCGGGTTTGGCAACAGCAAAATAATTATATTTAAAGAGTGGTGTGTCCTTAAAAAAACAAAGCATATCTACCACGGATTTATCTGCTGCGTACAAAGCACCTACCAATGCCCCTACACTACTTCCGGCTACGACCTTTGCTTCCAGGCCAAATTCCTGCATGGCCTTGATAACACCTATATGCGCCATACCGCGTACACCACCACCTGAAAGTACCAATCCTATGGATTTTGAACGTATTTGCATCTATCTAGAATTAATTTCAAAAAAAATGCCAAGTGGACAACATTATCCACTTGGCATAAAATTAATCATTAAAGCGGACTATGAATCCAATCCGAAGGCATAATAATATTTAGAACCATCTTCATATACACCTTCTAACATTACCCCGCCTTTTTTATTTTCCAATAATGAGGCAATATCATTGATGTCCTTAATACGCTTACCATCAATATGGGTTATAATGAACCTTTCTCTTATTTGTGTTTCCTTCTTTATTTTTCCGGGATAAAGTTTTGTAACCTGAACTCCACCATCTATATCCAACTTCTTAGCAAGGTCTTTGCTCAAGTTTTCAAAATCGGCTCCAAGAAGGTTAAATACCTCTTTCTTTTCTTTTTTGATAATATCTGTACCTCCTTGAGAATTATGAAGCTCTACTTCTAATTCTTTCTCCCTGCCATTTCTATTAATGGTAACCATTACTTTGTCACCAGGTCTTTTGCCTGCAATAATTTCCTGTAATCTAGGGGATGTGGTGGTTTCCTTACCATTGACACTTACAATAATATCACCAGCTTCTATACCGGCCAAATCTGCACCACTGTCTTCACCAACTTGCTCCACCCAAACACCTTTTGTAAAGTCCACATCCTTTTCCTTAGCCAAGTTACTGTCCATGGTACGTATGGTAACCCCTAACATACCACGCTGAACATTGCCATATTTTAAAAGATCTTCTACCACTTTGGTAACAATATTACTTGGAACGGCAAAACCATAGCCGGTGTAGGTTCCTGTTCTACTTGCTATAGCCGTATTGATACCGACCAGATTGCCATCAAGGTTTACCAAAGCACCTCCACTATTGCCCGGATTAATGGCCGCATCTGTTTGGATAAAACTCTCCACGGCAAATTTGTCCGTATTAATATGTATACTTCTTGCCTTTGCACTAACAATACCAGCGGTAACCGTAGAATTTAATCCTAAAGGATTACCAACGGCCAAGACCCATTCACCCACCTCAACATCATCAGAATTCACTAAGGCCATTGTTTTAAGGTTATCTGCCTTAATCTGTAATAATGCTAAATCTGTAGTTGGGTCTGTCCCTATTACCGTAGCTTTATATGATTCGTTATTGTACAAAGTAACTTCTACCTCATCTGCATTGTCAATTACATGGTTATTGGTTACGATATACCCTTTATCATTGATGATGACACCAGACCCGGTACCAACACGTGGTCTGGACTGCATACCTTCAGGAGATTGTCCTTTGAACATATCACCAAAAAATTCCTTGAACGGATCGGGCAATTCACGTGCGCCTTGATTTCCATAGCTGGTTCCATTTTGGGTAGATTTTATATGCACTACCGCATCCAGCACTTTTTCTGAAGTGTCCGTAAAATCCAATGGTTTAAAATTTCCTTCATTGTCCGCGGTATACAGGACTCGGCTACCCGGTACTGATTCTACAACGGTGACTCCTGAAGTTGATTTGGTCTGTTCTTTGGTCAACTCAATTACCCCATAACTGACCGCAAATGCAATCAACGCTGAAAATAAATATATTTTCCAAGCACTTTTAGTATTTGTATCTGATTTCATATGACATAAATTTAATAAAATTCTTTTATCTTAAGTTGTCAATAGGTGTGCCATAAGGTCGATTATAAATGCTAAAATATTTTTAAAAATAAATGAAATTTTAAGGGATTTTTTAGACTAACCAGTCTGTAGGTTTAAAAATGACCCTTAATTAATGATCACTATTGACTTTTTATCCGATTTTTTCAAGCCAATTTCGATGATGTACCATATGTAGTCTTATTTTTTGATAGATAAAACCGACTGAATGGTTTACACTGACATTTTGACTTATTCAATCTATTCGATTCATTTATTAAATTCAGAAATTCCAAAAAAAATAAACCATTGCAATATTTTTACGTAAGTTTAATAACAAGAAAGAAGTCTGCCCATTGAATGCATTGAACAGTACGGCTATATTATTATTTGCCAATTCTTCCAGACGGGAATTGGTTTGTAAATCTATTGTACGCAGTAAAAAACTGTTCGATATTCTTACGCAAGTAACTCTTGGCAAGGCTAGAAGAACGGGGTTGCCGGTATTCCATTTCACGGAAAAAGAGCAAATTGGCTCAAATTTTGGCGAAAGGTTTACCAATGCAATGACGGCAATATATGATAAAGGTTTTCATAATATTATCGTAATAGGAAATGACACTCCGCAGTTAACAACACAGCATTTAATATATACCGCAAAACAGTTAGCTTTAGGAAAACCCGTAATTGGAGGTTCTATTGACGGAGGTTTCTATTTATTTGGACTGCAAAGAGTAAATTTTGACAGCAACGATTTAAAAAACCTTCCTTGGCAAAGGTTTGGCCTGTTCAAACAAATATCATTGTCCCTAAAGAAAAAGTCCCTAGAGGTAGTTCAATTACCCGTATTACAAGACCTTGATACAGAAAAGGATCTAAAATCCATATTGTCATTTTCTTATAGTTTGTCAACCACACTGTTGTTGCTCATCCTAAGTATATTAAGAAATACTGAACACCTATACTACACCCTCCATATCTATATAGATAGCTATGCTACCCGCTGCTACTTTAATAAAGGCTCTCCAGCAGATTCATTTACCCCAATCCCCCTTTATCCAACAGTTGGATAAATGATAATGTAGTACAAAAAGCCTTTTATGAAACACATTTTATTTGTGTTGACCTTGCTTTTACTATGCAAGGCCAACGCTCAAGATACCATTACTGGTACTGTTAGCGATGTTAATGGTAACCCGATACCTTTTGTCAATATCTTGTTGATAGGTACGTCTACCGGTACCATTACCAATGACGACGGTTATTTTTCCATCTCCGTACCTTCACGCACCGGAGAATTGGAATTTTCAGCATTGGGATATACCACCCAAGTATTAAAGATTAATAATCAAAAAAACATTTCCATAGCCCTAACCGAAGCGACCGAAATTCTTGAAGAAGTAGTATTGACCGCTTTAGGATTGAAAAGGGAAACCAAAGAGTTGGGTTATGTAGTCCAAAGTTTGGATACCGAAGGAATTACAGAAGTTAAGTCGGTTAACTTTTTAGATAATCTATCGGGTAAACTTGCAGGTGTCACCATTAATCAAGGCGCTACAGGCGTAGGTTCCTCTTCAAAGATTACCATAAGGGGCGAGGCCTCGTTTTCCAATAACAATCCGTTATTTGTGGTGGATGGTGTACCCATCAACAACGCTTCCATTTTCAATTTTACCAATGAGGCAGCTGCAGGTTTTCAGGAGATTGATTTTGGAAATGGTGCAATGGAGGTAAATCCAGATGATATTGCAGAAGTTTCGGTTTTAAAAGGTCCCAGTGCCGCTGCTCTTTATGGTACTAGAGCCTCTAACGGTGTTATAATTATAGAAACCAAAACAGGTAAAAACACAAAAGGTTTGGGAATTAGTTACAATACCAGCTTTTTTATGGATACCGCTTTTCAATTACCGGATTTTCAAAATGAGTATGGACAAGGAAATTCAGGTGCTTTTGCATTTGTGGACGGATTGGGCGGAGGAACCAATGATTTGATAACCTACAGCTGGGGGCCCCGTTTGGATGTAGGCAACCTTGTGCCCCAATTTGATGGTCCGGTTACTTTGGCAGATGGTTCAACAGTACGTGGCGGAGATACTTCCCTATATAATGGCAATACCATTACACCAACTGAATTTAGGTCCTATAAGGATAACCTAAAGGATTTTTATAGAACGGGTACTACTTTTATTAATAACATTTCCGTAGCATCAGGGTTTGATAAGGGAAATTACCGACTGTCGTTTACCGACATGCGCAGTGAATCGATAATTCCCGGTGTTAATTTGGACAGACAGACCATTGGCACTCGACTAAATTTTCAACCAATTGACAAATTAGCGATTAATTCATCCATTAGTTATATCAACTCAAAGAGTGATAACCGCCCATCTAACGGTTACGGTTCCGAAAATGTCAATTATTCCCTTGTTGCCTGGGGACCACGTTCGCTTAACATCAATAATCTTAAAGACTACTGGCAACCAGGCCTAGAAGGCGTTCAACAGTATTCCTTTAATTATACTTACTTTGACAATCCCTATTTCATCCTTTATGAAAATAGAAACTCCTTTAATAGGGATCGTATATTTGGTAATATTTCTGCCAGTTATGACATAACGGATAATATAACGGCTTCCATAAGAACGGGTATGGACTATTCTAGTGAATTGCGTCAACTACGAAGGGCATATAGTTCCAATCGTTTTAAAAACGGTGGTTATGCAGAGCATGATGTTTTCTTTAGAGAGATAAACAGTGATTTTCTATTAAATTATACCAATCGGTTCAATGATGTTA
This sequence comes from Maribacter confluentis, assembly GCF_030505015.1. Classification (NCBI taxonomy): domain Bacteria; kingdom Pseudomonadati; phylum Bacteroidota; class Flavobacteriia; order Flavobacteriales; family Flavobacteriaceae; genus Maribacter; species Maribacter confluentis. The sequence goes on along the minus strand of NZ_JAUKUC010000001.1, from coordinate 2,258,859 downwards.
GTGTAGATGTATCTTTAGGGGGAAACAGGCTGGACCAACAAGCGTTTACCTCACAATCACAGACCACAAGTCTGGCACAACCGGGTATTTTTAGGTTATCCAACGCGGCATCACCAATAGAGGTATTTGAATATGAATCCAACAAGCGCATTAATAGTTTGTATGGTTTGGTCAAATTTGGTTATAAGAATTACCTTTATTTGGATATAACCGGTCGTAATGATTGGTCCAGTGCATTAGCCACACCGTTTTCCGTGGAAAACACCTCTTTCTTTTATCCATCGGTTTCCAGCAGTTTTATTTTGTCGGAGGTAATTGATCTGCCTGAAAGTATATCGTTTGCAAAACTAAGGGCAAGTTTGGCGCAAGTAGGTAATGACACCAATCCGTACCAGACCAGTAGTACTTTTATTGCACAGACCCCATTTAATGGCCAACCTACCTTTAGTAACACAGATATCATTGCCAATCCTAATTTACAGCCAGAACGCACCTCTTCTTTTGAAGTTGGAGCGGATATAAGATTGTTCCGTGATCAACTTCATTTTGATATTTCCTATTATAATGCATTGACCAAAGATCAAATCATTGCATTGCCCATAGGTATCTCGTCAGGTTATACCCAACAGGTTGTCAATGGCGGCGAAGTCCGCTCTAAAGGCTTGGAAGTCATATTGGGTATATCGCCCATAGTGAGTGAAAATTTTAGCTGGAACAGTACCGTGAATTTTAGCATCAACCGTTCAACAGTAGAAAGTCTGCCACAAGAAGATGGCCGTTTAACACTGGCCTATTCACGAATATATGACAGTCAGAACCAAACGGTATTTTTTCAGGTAGAAGAAGGAGGTAGAATTGGTGATATGTATGGAACAGGGTATTTAAGAAATGAAAATGGTGATTTTATCTTGACGGATGAAGGACGATACATCCCCAATAACGATCTACAAAAATTGGGTAATTATAATCCTGATTTTATGGTAGGGTTTAATAATCGGTTCAACTACAAAAATTGGAATTTAGGCTTTCTTTTAGATTGGAGGCAAGGAGGCATTTTGGTTTCAAGGACAAAAGCATTGGGTAACGTGGGTGGCCAGTTGGCAGAAACCGCGTTTAGACCAGAATCCGGTATTGTCCCCGAAGGTGTTGTCAATACCGGTACGGAGGAGAGCTCTGTGTATGTTCCAAACACCATAGCAGTTTCCGCAGAGAGCTATTACCGTCAATTTTATGATAGAAACCATGAAGAGAACAATACTTATGACGCCTCATTTTTAAAATTACGGCAATTGGCTATTGGCTACACATTCAATAATCTGAACCTTTTTAATACAGATGCAACATTGAACCTGTCCTTAATTGGAAAAAACCTGTTCGCAATAACGGAAAACCCACATTTTGACCCAGAACAATTGGCCGTACAGGGCAATGGTTTTATAAGTGGCGTAGAGGACATGTCCTACGCTACCTCTAGAAGTATAGGATGTAAGGCCTCATTTAATTTTTAAAAAAACATGAGAAAATTTTATAACATATTCATTTTGTTGGTTTTTGTTGGATGTACTAGAGATTTCGAAGAAATAAATACCAATACCAATGCCCCCGTTACCGTGCAACCTAGCCTCTTGTTGAGACAGGTCATTTATGATTACGGTGAGCAAATGTCCTATGAAGGATTTACTGCCGGTAATTTATTGGGCCAATACAGTACCGCTTTGGATTTTAACCTTTTTGATCGTCATGATCTAAAATCACCTCAGTTGGGCGGAAATCCTTGGCCAATATTGTACCAAAATTTAAGGGACAACGAAATACTATTGAACCTTTCCCAGGAAAATACTGCATTTGCGGTATATGAAGGCCCTGCAAGAATTCTAAAGGCATATATGGCCGCCGCATTGACGGATTTATATGGGGATGTCCCTTATTCGGAAGCTTTTAAAGGTAATGCTGAAACGGTAACGCCAGCTTATGATAGTCAAGAAGCTATTTATTTGGATAACGGGGGCATATTGAACAACCTTGAATTAGGAATAACTGCATTGGAAAACTATACGGGCACAATTGGTTTAGAAGGTGACATCTTATACGAGGGCGATTTATCAGGATGGATTCGTTTTGCAAATTCGTTGAAGATAAAATACCTAATGCGTATTTCTGCTAAAGTAGATGTAGCTCCCCAATTACAATCCATTTTTAATGAGGATAACTATATAGGCACCAACATGCAAAATGCCATTTTTAATTTTACGGATGGTGAGCCCAATAATTTTAGGTTGGCAAGGCTAAGGATCGGGGATTTCAATAATTATGTGCTATCGGAAACCATGGAAGATATTTTGAAGGCATTGAACGATCCACGAATTGAAAGGTTGTATAGACCTATAGGTAATGCTGGCGACAACAACTTTAAAGGCCTGCTGAATGGTATTGATGCCTCTACCGGGGTTTCTGTTGCGGATTATTCGTTACTGGGAACAATTTTTAGGGAAAATACAGGTTTGTTGGATGCCAACTTCATGACCAGTATGGAAACACATTTTTTATTGGCAGAGGCCGCATTAAAAGGATATATATCCGGTAATACTGAAAGTCTATACCAAATGGGTATTTCCCAAGCCTTTGAGTATTGGCAAGTACCACTTCCCGAAAACTATATAATGAATAATGCAGCCCTTGAAGATGGGATGGAACTAGAAAATATCATCACTCAAAAATGGATTGCCAATACGATAAACGGTTATGATGGTTGGATAGAATATAGAAGAACTGGATTTCCCCAATTACGTACAATATCGGCAAGTTTGAACAATAATATTATTCCAGTAAGAATGCCATATCCTGCAGAAGAAGAAGCATTGAACAGTAACAACTATGCAGAGGCCGCAAATAAAACCGATGGCAATAGTATAAATGTTCCCGTGTGGTGGGATGAATAATCAAGTTAGGAGTTAGGAGAAAAAACAAAAATGACTGAAGTAAATATTTGGCAATGGGGTTTAATTATAGCATCAAGTTTGATGCTATTTTTACTTTCCCCTTTGGCAAAAAATACCAATCAATTTTTTAAAGCGGTTCAGAATAAGAAAGCCCCAAATACCTTAATGCTTACGGGCAGTCTGATCATTTCATGGATTTTTGCAAAAAGCATAACGAATGCGGCCAATTTAGGGTTGGACTATGGTATTGTGGGAGGTGTGGCCTATGCCGGATATTATCTGTCATTTGCCATAGCCGGGTGGATAATTTATAAGATGCGGTTGCAAGGAAGGTATACCAGTATTCACCATTTTCTTTCTTCCAAATTTGGGCAATCTGCTATATCGGTATTTTCTATCCTTATTGCCATTCGTTTGTTCAATGAGGTATGGAGCAATACTATGGTCATAGGTTCCTATTTTGGCCCTATGGGTTCTCCCGCGTATTATTGGTCGATCTTAATATTCACGGCATTGACATTGGCTTATGTCATTAAAGGAGGAATGAGCAGTTCTATTTTTACCGATGTTGTTCAAATGGGTCTGTTTACCATTCTTTTGGCGGTAATATTGTTCACTATTTTTGGAAATTCGAATGCCGTTACCGTAACAGAGGTAGTTACATCTGGAACTTGGTCCTTTGGCACGGGCTTAAACTTATTGTTCGCAGCAGTGCTACAATCATTTAGCTATCCGTTTCATGACCCTGTATTAACGGATCGCGGTTTTATTAGTAACCCTAAAGTAACCCTTAAAAGTTTTGTTTGGGCCAGTATATTAGGTGGGCTATGTATTATATTGTTCAGTATTATTGGTGTGTATGCCCAATCTCAAGGAATGGAAGGGCAGGCTGCCGTAGAGGTCGGCAAGGCCTTTGGTATTGTAATCTTGTTGGTTATTAATTTTATTATGATAACCTCAGCGGCATCTACTCTTGATTCTACATTTTCCTCATTTTCAAAATTATTGGCCGTAGATTTAAAATTAGGGAATACACTTACCATAGGTAGATGGTCTATGGTAATCATTGCTATAGTAGGTACCATACCTGTATTTCTAAATGCAGAAATTTTATCTGCAACCACAATTAGCGGTACTATGGTAATAGGCTTAACACCTATTTTTATTTTTTGGAAGGACAAGGCTACCATACTGAGCTTTCATTTAAGTGTATTTGGGGGAATATTTTTTGGATGTATACTCCTTTTAAACTGGTTTCCGACAGGATTGATATTTACGACCGGCAAGTATGCCGATTTACTTTGGGTTAATTTTTGGGGCATAATTTGTTGCCTTTTTGCTTATCATATACCAACATGGATAAAGAAATAAAACATATTGGCACAAAATACGGAAAGCTGTTGCTTTTTGGGGGTGTATATAGTAATCTTCAGGCATTGGAGCGTTTGATAACCATTGCCCAGGAAGAAGGTATTGCACCGGAAAATTGTATTTGTACCGGTGATATTACAGGATATTGCGCACAACCAGAAGAAACCGTTCAGCTATTTAGAAAATGGGGTGCTATAAGCATAGCTGGTAATGTTGAGCTACAATTGGCCAATGATAGTGAGGATTGCGGATGCGATTTTAAGGAAGGAAGTAGATGTGATGATTTTTCAAAAATGTGGTTCCCTTATACCAAAGGGCATCTTTCACAAACTTCTTTGGATTGGATGAAGGAAATACCGGAATACATAACTTTTGATTACGGGAACAAAAAAGTAACCGTAGTACATGGTAATTTTGGTAATACCTCTGAGTTCATTTTTGCTTCCAACGCGGACCAAAGCAAACAACAAGCTTTTAAGGAGACCCAAAGCGATATCATCGTTGCAGGACACTGTGGACTACCCTTTCATCAGCCCATAAAAGAAAAATTGTGGCTAAATCCAGGCGTAATAGGTATGCCCGCAAATGACGGTACGGCAAGGGTTTGGTATATGATTATGGATATCCATGATGATAAAGTTCTCTATTCCCATAAATCATTTGACTATGATGCAGGAACCGCTCAAAAATTAATGTATGCCAACCATTTGCCAGAAGCTTATGGAGATACGCTTACATCCGGTATATGGGACAACATGGAAATTTTGCCGGAAGTGGAAAAAATGGCACAGGGAATTCCAATATACTTTAATCAAGATCAACAAAATTCAAAACAAATTAAAACACAGAAAAAAATGGCAAATACGTATTATGACCCTGCAGATTTAAGAAAATTTGGAAAGATTACCGAATGGAGCGAAGAACTTGGTACTAAATTTTTTGATTATTATGGTAAGGTTTTCGAAGAAGGTGCACTAAGTGCTAGGGAAAAATCATTAATAGCCTTGGCCGTTTCCCACGTGGTTAAATGCCCATATTGCATAGATGCTTATACCAAAGACGGCTTACAAAAGGGGATTACGAAGGAAGAAATGATGGAGGCCGTTCACGTTGGCGCTGCCATTGAAAGTGGGGCAACTCTAGTACATGGCGTACAAATGATGAACAAGTACAATAAATTATCCATGTAAATTTTGTTTTGGTTGTTGGTTGTTCCAAGCATCCACCTCTAGAAGCCAAATCAACTAAATTTAAATAAGATATTGCAAATAGGGTGTTTACCATAAACATCTATTAAAAAGAAAAAGAAATTATATGTTGTAATGTTAGAATTTGAAGCATTTTAAATAATGCCGACAACAAACAACGAACAACGAACAACTAAAAAAATGGCTACAAAATCATTAAAGGCAAAAGGAAACGATTTAGCGGTTTCCAATAAACAACTAGAAATACTTAATGGCGGAATATTTGCTGATGGGGAACTACCTTATTTTAAGGATCAAATTGCAAAAATTGGACATTTTCCACTTCGCCCTAAAAAACTGGAAATCCTGCAAATTAATGTAGGTTATATGTGCAATCAAGTTTGCGAGCACTGTCATGTGGATGCAGGACCGGACCGTAAGGAGATTATGACCAGGGAAACAATGCAATTATGCCTGGAGGTCATTAAGAACACAGGGGCCCACACGTTGGATTTAACGGGTGGAGCACCGGAAATGAATCCGGATTTTAGATGGTTCGTTGAAGAGGCCGCCAAAGCAGGAATCAAGGATTTTATCGTGCGATCCAATTTGACCATCATACGTGCCAATAAAAAATATCATGATCTGCCGGATTTCTTTAAAAAACACAATGTGCACGTCATATCATCCATGCCCCATTACACCAGAGGAAAGACAGATAAGCAACGTGGAGACGGTGTTTTTGACAAATCGATAAAAGCATTGCAAGAACTTAATGAAAGAGGATACGGGCTACCGGGCAGCGATTTAAGGTTAGATTTGGTGTATAATCCATCTGGAGCATATTTACCCGGTGATCAGGCAGCCATGGAAAAAGATTTTAAAAAAGCGCTGAAAGAGGATTTTGGCATTCAGTTTCATAATCTCTTTGCGATAACCAATTTACCTATTGCCCGCTTTTTGGATTATTTGATCGCATCTGAAAATTATGAGGACTACATGTATGCACTAGTAGAGGCATATAACCCCAGTGCAGTTGCCAATGTAATGTGTACCAATACCATTTCCATTAGTTGGGACGGTTGGCTTTATGATTGCGATTTTAACCAAATGTTGGATTTAAAAGTGGCCAGTAAAGTAAAACATATAAAAGACTACAATGAGGATATATTAAATGATAGGAATATCATTATTTCCCAACATTGCTATGGCTGTACCGCAGGGGCCGGTAGTAGTTGCCAAGGTACGGTAGCCTAATTTTAAAAATTCAAGGATGATTTATTGATTGTAAATCATCCTTGAATTTTCCGCATTGACATAAATATACAGCCCTTAAACTATAGCCGGACCTCATTTAAGCTACTATATCAATCCGCCAATAATAATTTCAGGTTTTTGTGAAACAATAAAATGCAGCTTATGCTTTTTTGTTCAATTCTCTGACAATTATAGATTGTGGATTCTAACTGGTTCATCATTTTTTTGAAAACCTCCATTTTCAAAAATCAGATTGTTTTCAATTTTAATAATCAATATTTACTTTGTAACATTCTATAAAACAACACATTATAACAGACCAAAGAGTTCGTTTTTGGGAAAATTTCCCTTGTATTTCATCGGAAAAATCAACTTTTACCGAGTTTACTGTGCCGTTCAACTAGAAATATACTTCCACAGTACATAAAATCTGTTCTTTGAATAGACCATATGGTCGGTTAGACCCAAATCTACATATTATGAACAAGAGCCTTAAGCGCATGGCCACCATGCACAGAATTCAAGTTACCGGACTACAGCTATTTTATTCCAAGGGATATTATAATACAAGTGTAGATGATATTTTAAAGGAGTTGAACCTTTCTAAAGGGGCTTTCTATTATCATTTTGAATCCAAAGAGGATTTTTTTGTACAGATCATTCAGAATTTAATGGCTCGTAAAGTGTACAGTACTTTAATTGAACCATTAGAAGGTCATGAAAATCCTTTAAATTTGATTACTGCCTGTTTTGATAATGCTATGGAAACGGCCGTTCACAATGATATGGATTACGGTTGTATACTTCATAATTTCATTGCCGAGTTTAATGGTAAGAATGATGTTATAATGCAGCATTTAAACGAAATCGTTACGGTTTGGGAGGTCAATTTAATTACCGCATTACAGAAAGGAAAGTTCAACGGTTTTTTGGACAGACATGTAGATTGCGAAGCTGTAGCCACTTTTTTAATGAGTTCTTATTTTGGCGTGCGGACCTTAATGGTAGGCAGTTCACCCAGTGCCAAAAAATATAGGTTTATGGCACAATTGCGACAATATTTTAAAAGTTTGGAACCCAAAGCCGTTACCACTTAATCCAATTTAGGAAGACTGTTCACTTAAAATCTCATTGATTTTTTGAACAACGGATTCCGGGGTAATGGTTCTCATTACATCTTCATAACCCTCTGGCACCTTATTTCCATAAATAGAAGTAGGTATTTTTGGATATTGTTCTCGATCGGCCAATAAAGCGTTTGAAATTGGTTGTTGAAAAGGATAAAAACCGGCATAGGGATGTGTAACGCCCCATAATGTTAGTGTAGGTACCGAATACATAGCTGCCAAATGGGCATTACCGCTATCCATGGCAATCATTAAATCTAAATTGGATATCACAGCCAATTCATCTTTAAAATCATACAAGCCTGCAATATTCGTTACTTGTGTAAATGACTTTTCCCATGCGGTCAATTGCTTTTTTTCCTGTTCCGATCCACCAAAAAGAACAATAGAATACTTTTTGGTATTATCTAGTAAAGCAATAACCTTTTCCATTAACTCCGTTGGATATGTTTTACTTGCAAACGCTGCAAAAGGCGCTATACCAATTTGAATTTTGGTTTGTGTTACAACAAATTCCTTCTTCTTTAAAGGAATTTGTTCCTTAGGCAAGGAATGCATTTCATTGAGACCTATGGGATAACCAAGCTTGTCAAAAACAGCAGCATAGCGCTCAAATGTAGTTTTTAATGGCTTAAAAAACTTCCTGTTTGGATCGGTCAATTGTTTTTTGTCCTTTCTTCCCTTATCCATTTGTATAAAGGGAACAGATTGCAACCTAAAGAATTGTTTTAAAATTGAGCTACGCAATACATTGTGCAAATCTGCAACACCATCAATATTCAACACCTTTAGCTCGCTATACAGTTTCCAGAGCCCAAAAAATCCTTTATGTTTTTGCTTGACATTGGCAGGAATAACCTTGACTCTAGGTATTTGTGCTATAATTGGGCTAAAAAAAGGTTTGGTAACAACCGTTATATGTAAATCTGGATATTTTTTTATAAGTCCGTACAGTATGGGTACGGTCATGGCAACATCTCCCATGGCAGATAAACGGATGACCAAAATATGGGGTGTTCTATTTTTTTCCACGAAGGATGGGGTTTAGTTCCTCATCGTTATACATTTTCATTTGTTTGTACACTTTCATGTATTTGTTGCCGTTCTCAATATCCAATATCAATTGGTCTATTGCCTGGGAAAGATCTTTCTTTTGCTCCAAAAGAATACCCAATTTGGAATGACATTTGGCCTTATGTTCCTCAGAAGCATCTATACGGCTTACTTCCTCCTTCATATGATAAATCTTTAAAGCTAAAATAGAAAGACGGTCAATGGCCCAAGCAGGACTTTCCGTATTGATAGTAGCTTCACTTTTTACTTGTACCGATTGGTATTTGCTTAGGAAATAACTATCGATATATTCAACCAAATCCGTTCTATCTTGGTTACTGGCATCAATTTTACGTTTTAAGATCAATGCGTCCTTAGGGTCAATTTCGGGGTTACGTATAATATCTTCATAATGCCATTGGACGGTATCTATCCAGTTTTTTCTATAAAGTAAATGTTCAATACTATCTGCCGGATACGGATTGGTGAAATCCTGATAAACATCATCCTTAAGATGATAATTATCTATACTCTCGTTAAAAATGGTAAAAGCAAAGTTGCTGAACATATTTTATTTTTTACAAAGATAAAGTTTAAAGAACAAAACTAAAGTTTGGTGAAGAATACTATTAAAGGGGCAACAATACTAGTTATAAGTATTAATTCTAGAAATTTTGGTTTTTTTATAGATTCAAGATAATTCACCATAAATATTACTGAAGGAAAAAAAGTGATCATGACCGCATTTGTATTTTCAGAAGCTACCAGTAAATTGACCACTAAACCAATAATAAACGAAAGGGCAATGAGCCTCATAACCGTGACCTTACCGGTGCCTGTACTGCCCAACCTAATAAAAATCCAAAACCCAAGACCAATATTCATTAATGCATACAAGGTCAATTTTATACTTGACCACCATTTAATGGGAAACAATGAATTAAAATCAACGGCAAAATCATAGTGATCGGTTAAGAAGGATGTTTTGCCCATAAGCACTAGAACACCATATAAAATCATAAAAAAACAAAAACCAACGGATAGGAAGATGAGCCAATTTCTAATATTTTTAGGTTCATAGATGTAAATTGCCGCAAAGACCAATATTAAATATAGCAAGGCCCATTCATAAAAAATGCTAGCAATACATATCCAAAGAGCAGCATCAAATATTTTTAGTTTAATATTCTTAAGAGATTTTATACTCAATAAACGACGCATGGCCAGTAAAAGAAAAAAGGTGGTAAAAATTGCGTTACTATCTCCCAGTGTTTCCGGAAAAACCACGAAAAGAATCGTAAAATATAGAATTGCGAAAGAATTATTCGCCGTTAATTTATTTCTTTTAACAATAAAATCTACCACGAAAACGCTAAACAGCACGGTGCCCAAAATGCCTATGGTTGCCCCTATTTTTAAATCTAAAATAGTGTTGTTCAGCAAGTAAAATTGAACTCCCCAATAAAAAAGAAACAAAAAAACAAGGAGAATAATAAAATTGACTGGTTTTGTTTTCTCAAAAATGCTTGAAATCATCTAAGCTTTTTATATTTTTGCTGGTAAATATAGTAATAAGATGAAATCATTTTTTGAAGGTATAGCCGATTTGTTTGTAAATGTGATATTCAAATACACGATGGACCCTTTTAGATTTGCTGAAAGCTGGACCCTGTCAAACATCGTAAACTGGTTGTTTATGTTAATCGGAACCGCAGCATTTATTTATTGGATGCTCGAGCTAAAAAAGTATAATGATAAAGGGGATGAGGATACCACTAGTACTTCTCACTCTTACCTATAGTTTACAAGAATTCCAGAATGGCCTTATAAAAGTACACGAAACTTTTATAAGGCCATTCTTTTATAGATCAAAACCTAAATCTTTTCTATAATTCATTCCTTCAAAAGAAAGTTTTTCCACATTTTTATACGATGTGTTCAAGGCCGACTTAAAGTCATCGCCAAACGACGTAATTGCCATTACCCTACCACCGTTGGTAACTACCTTACCATCAAGTAATGTGGTTCCTGCATGAAAAACCAAAGAATCATCGATTGACGCTATACCGGTAATTTCCTTACCCTTTTCATATGATCCAGGATAACCTCCGGATACGGTCATTACTGTAGTTGCCGTACGACCATCTAATTGAAGATCAATGTTGGACAAGGTCTGGTTGGCAACCGCTTCAAAAACCTCAACCAAATCATTTTTTAATCTTGGCAAGACTACTTCCGTTTCCGGATCGCCCATGCGTACATTATACTCAATCACCTTTGGATCGTTACCAACTTTGATAAGTCCAATAAAAATAAATCCCTTATAAGGCATATTATCCTTTTTAAGTCCTTCTACCGTAGGTTTAACTATTTGGTGCTCTATCTTGTCCATGAACTCCTTACTTGCAAAAGGAACGGGTGAAATTGCCCCCATACCTCCTGTATTAAGTCCGGTGTCACCCTCACCAATTCGTTTATAATCCTTTGCCGTAGGAAGAACTTTATATGAAATGCCATCTGTAAGTACAAAAACACTTAATTCTATTCCATCCAAAAATTCTTCTATTACCACAGTGGTACTGGCAGGCCCAAACTTTTCATGGACCAACATGGCCTTTAATTCCTTTTTGGTCTCATTAAGGTCATTGAGAATTACGACACCCTTACCAGCTGCAAGACCATCGGCCTTTAAAACAAAAGGAGGATTTAATTCCTCTAAAAATTTAAATCCATCTTCAACAGTATTTGCCGTAAAACTTTTATACTGTGCCGTGGGTATATTATGGCGCATCATGAATTCCTTTGCGAATTCCTTACTGCCCTCTAAAGTTGCGGCAAGTTTTTCTGGTCCAATGACCGCAATGTTCTTTAATTCATCATCCTGCAAAAAATAATCATGTACCCCGTTGACCAAAGGATCCTCCGGACCCACAACTACCATTGCTATCCGTTCTTTGATTACAAAATCCTTAATTGCCTCAAAATCGTTTACACCAATTGGTACATTAGTTGAAATTGTGGCTGTACCAGCATTTCCTGGAGCAACAAAAAGTTTTGAAAGTCGTGGACTTTGGGCCAATTTCCATGCAAAAGTATGTTCACGCCCACCCGATCCAAGTATTAAAATATTCATGTGTAATTTTTTGATGAAATAAGGTTTAATTAGTTTTATCCGTAAAATTTCTATGTTCCTTCTTTTGAAGTTCCTCTGGAGACAACGATTTGAAATAATCGTATACGATTTTAAGTCCTTCTGCCCTGTTTACTTTTGGCTCCCAACCCAATAGTTTTTTTGCTTTGGAAATGTCTGGTTGACGTTGAGTGGGGTCATCTTGTGGCAATGGCACGTAAATTACTTTTTGTTTTGTACCTGTAAGTGCAATAATTTCCTCCGCAAATTCCTTTATGGTCGTTTCGTGTGGATTTCCAATATTTACCGGTTCTACACAATCACTAAATAACAAACGGTATATTCCTTCTACCTGATCATCAATATAACAGAAAGACCTGGTTTGTGAACCATCACCAAAAATGGTCAAATCCTCGCCTCTTAAAGCCTGCCCCATAAACGCGGGCACCACCCTTCCATCATTTAAGCGCATTCTAGGCCCATAGGTATTAAATATACGTACAATACGGGTATCTAGTCCATGATGTCTATGATACGCCATCGTAATGGACTCCATAAACCTTTTAGCCTCATCATAGACCCCACGTGGACCTATGGGGCTAACATTACCGTAATATTCTTCATTTTGGGGGTGCACCAAAGGGTCGCCATAAACTTCTGATGTAGAGGCTACCAAAATTCTTGAATTTTTTTGTTTGGCCAATCCTAAAAGGTTAAGGGTTCCTAATGAACCAACCTTTAACGTTTCAATAGGAATCTTTAAATAGTCTATAGGGCTGGCCGGGGATGCAAAGTGCAGAATATAATCCAGTTTACCTTCTAGATGAACAAAGGTAGAAACATCATGATGGTGAAATTCAAAATGTTCCAGTGGAAAAAGATGGGCAATATTCTTTAAATCGCCCGTAATAAGATTATCCATGCCAATTACATGAAAGCCCTCTGCAATAAACCGATCACATAGATGAGAACCCAAAAATCCTGCAGCTCCCGTTATTAAAATTCTCTTCATATTGTTTAAATACCCCTTGAAAATAACACTGTTGTAACAGTTTTAAAAATGATACGTAAATCAAGAGTAATTGATCGATTTTTTATATAGTAAAGATCATATTCTAACTTTTTTATTGAATCCTCCAAATTCTCCCCATATTTATATTTAACCTGAGCCCATCCAGTAATTCCCGGCTTAATTAGGTGTCTAGTGCCATAAAAAGGAACTAATGAATTCAATTGGTTTACAAATACTTTACGTTCTGGTCTTGGGCCTATAAATTGCATATCGCCCTTTATTACAGAAACTATTTGTGGTAATTCATCTATTCTAAATACTCTTAATATTCTTCCAAAGGATGTTATTCTAGTGTCATTTTTAACTGCCATTTTTGCACCTCCTATTTCTGCGTCAACAACCATAGACCTAAATTTAAATATTTTAAATTCCTTTCCATGAAGTCCAACTCTTTTTTGTGTGTAAAAAAGAGGTCCTCTATTAAAGAATAAATTTAAAATAAAAACAAAAGGAGTGCTTACCATAAAAATAAGCCCAAGAATTAAACCTAAAATAAAATTAACTATAAAACTAAACAAAGTATGTAGATATCTAATTTTCCTATTTCTTAATTGTAAGATTTCATAGAAACTATCATTATGAGATTGTATTGGTAACGCTTCATATATGTTTTCATAAAATGACGTATAGGATATAACCTCCTTTCCTCTTAAAATTGAACGTAGAAGTACTCTTTCTAAATCTTTAGGGAATTCGTTATAATTCTTTATGTTTATAATCCAAGAATCAACCTTTTCACTTGCTTGCAAAAAAGTTTTTTTTATTTCACTATGTTGATGTAAATTATAGGATAATTTTACCCGGTAAAAAGTTTCTTCATCCTCACCATCAATCGCAGCATTGGTTTTTCTAAAATCCTTTTCCGTTTCCTGATCATAAATTAATAGAACATTTTTCACGGTTGGAATAACTCTAAAAACATTTGCAAAAAATAATCTCCACAAAGCAACTTCTATAGGTGTTAAAATTAGAAAAACCAATAAAGGTATACGCCAAAAACTAGTATCAAAAAAGAGTACAGCAAAAAGAAACACTATAAAAACAAAAAACGACGTAATATATAAAGCTTGAGTAACGACATACTTACGTCTTAAACGTTTATGAATATTATATAAATCTAATATGTAAGACAAAACAAAAAATGATATAACACCGAAGGTAAATATTGCAAACTTTAGTTTAAAGGAAATATATTTACTATCAATAGCATTATTAATAAATACATTTAAACTTGCGATGATAATAAGAAAGTCTCCTATTACTAAAATGAATTTACGCTCTAAAGAATTTAAAATTGAGGGTCTAGGCATGAATATATAATTCTCTTGGAATTAATTAAATTGTTTAAGTGTTCGATGATTAAAAATCTTTCTTTCTTTATCAAAAATCCAGCCCCATTTGTTAAAATATTTAATCATAGAAGTTACATGATAATACAACAATTTTTTGTTTTTATAGGAACCTTTTCCATGTTCATGAACTATAGTTACTTCAGGAAAAAATAAAGTTTTATAGTATTTATGAATTCTTCTAGTAAGATCGATATCCTCTGGATACATAAAAAACCTGTCATCAAAGCCTTTAACTTTTTCAAGTGCATCCCCACTAATAAACATAAAGCATCCTGAAAGATAGGGTACGTTAATAATCCTATTATAATCAAAAAATTGTAGTTCATACCTATAGTTCATTCTATCTTGAATAAATTTAATAGGAACAAACCTTCTTACTATTAAGTTAATTGGACTTGGCAACAATTTTGCAGAATACTGATTTGAACCATCCACATTAAGCACTTTTGGACACAACAAACCAACATCATTTCTTTTTGACATAAAATCATATATTGATTCTAAAATTTCAGCCTTAAATTCTACATCTGCGTTTAAAACTAAATGAAATTTTGAGCTTTTATTAGGAGATTCTAAAGCAACATTATGTCCCCCTCCATATCCTAAATTTTTTCCATTAAAAATGTATTCAAGATAATTTTGTTTAGGAATTTGATTTTCTAATAATGGACTTGGAGAATTATCAACTAAGAATATTTGTATATTTAAATTTGACGCTGATACTATATTCAATACATTTTCTATGTCACTTAACTTAGATTTAAATAATACAATAGAAACCGAAATATCAAATACCATTTTGTTTGTTTTAAGTTGATTTATACTATAGAAATCCTTATTTCTATTTTAATCGAAAAATCCGCTTTAAGATCTTTACAACTAATAACAATCTAATTGTAAACATTTTATATTTAGAATTTTCACTCTTCTCTCCTGTTAAAGAAGCATTTTTACCATGGCGACGGTAATATATTAAAGGTTCCTCCTCAAAATATGTGCTTCCAATTATTTCTGCAATTAGACCAATCCAAATATCATGCATAGGCAATTCTTTTGGAAAAGGCAGGGCTTTATCTAAAGTTGATTTTTTAAAAGCCATTGAAGCTCCAATAATATTTGATTTATATAAATTGTTAAAAAACCCTGTTTTACGTTTCGAATCCTTAAAAAAAAGATTTGCATTATTAACATCACCATCTTTAAACACTAGAACATTAGAAAACACCATTGAATGCGTTTTAAGATGTGATAATATTATCTCAACTTTATTATCCATCCAAATGTCATCTTGATCTGACAAAAGCACAACATCTCCTGATGCATGCTTTAAAGCATTTTCAAAATTCAAAACAATATTTTTAAATTTTGAATAATATACTTTAATTCTACTATCCTTATAAGATTCTATTATTTTTAATGTGTTATCTGTAGAACCATCATCTGATATAATCAATTCATCATTAAAGTCAAGTTGTTGAAGTATAGAGTCTAATTGAGCTCTAAGATACTTTTCACCATTATATGTGGCCATACAAACCGAAACCCTCATGTATAAAATAATTTAGAAATGACAAACTTAACACAATAATGTTCTGTTACTTATTTATTAAAAGCGAATTCAGAAAAAAATCCCTGAAATAAATTACAAAAAAAATTATTTTCTTATATCTAATAGTTAGTTTCACTGCTCTAGTAATAACAATCATATGATATTGCAGTTTATCAAAAAAACTATGCTTTTCAATATTCAATGCTCCCTCACAAAAAAACTTAAATCTATTTATTTGACTGGAGACTGAAATATTATCATCTGAAAAATCTTGGAGACATTCTGCTTCAATTAAACAAAATTTGAAGAATTTTTTTCTGAATCGTTCTATAAATTGAAAATCACTAAAATCTAGTTTAACCTTGTTATTATAGCCACCAGAATCAAAAAAAGCCTGTATACTAATTAACATTCCGCTGTTAACAGGTGCATATTCAGTTAAACGATGTATTCCAGAATCAATTTTCTTTAAATGAAACCCACGTTTGAACCTATATTTAAAAGGTGAAAAAATTCGACCATCTCTTAACACTAATTTGGGTACAAACAAAAATATATTAGAGTGCTTTTTTATTGCCTTTTCAAATTCATTTAATAAAGAATCTGGCAGTTTAGTGTCTTGATCCAAAACAAGAATCCATTTTTTTTCTTTCTCCTTAGCAAACTTTGCACCAGAATTATAGGCTTTACTTATTCCTGAGTTTTTTTCATCATGAGTATAATATATATTTAAATTATCATACTTTTTGATTTTCTGAGGATAAGGTGAATTATCATAAATATATACCGAAAGAGCTTCACCATTCTTGTTCATCTTTAATATGGATTTAAAAGAATCTGACTCTTCTAGGGTATTTTTATACAAAACAACAATAACACATAATGACTCAATAAAATTGTTCATCTTTAATTAATTAAAAAATAGTTTTATTAAATCATAAAAGAATTATCAATGGCTAAAATAAAAATGATTGCTAAGCAAGAAAACATCAATTTAATGGATTAGAAAAATGCATCAATTTTTTTGGGTTAAAATCAATTTTTCTATGTTTAGAATTACTTGAGAAAACTGCGAATAAAAAACTAACCACATATAGTGGTCTAGCTGTTTTGAATGGAGATTCAATAATCATTAGCGTTATAAAGGCAAACCAGATAAGAAGCATAGTTTTGTTCTCGTGTTTTCGAAATTCGTTAAATAATAATAGCAAAACAAGAATAGCTAATAAAACCCCAATAATACCATTCTCCAATAAAAAAGTTAAAAATTGATTATGGGAATGGTTAATTGGCATTGGCACAATTACCCCAGATTTCAAAATTGGAAGTTGTTCAGGCAGGAGTAGATTTGAAGTTCCCGTACCGTGTCCAACCCAGAAATTTTCTTTTGCTTTTAAAATAGACATCTCCCATAAATTTGCCCTAAAAGGGTCTATCTTTTGAATAACTACATGAATAGATCCAAAAATTAATAGATATAAAGGTATTAATATTAGTTCTAAAATTCTTTTTGAGATAAAATTTAGTAAAGTTATCATTACACCCAATGCAAATGCAAATCTAGAACCCAAAAGCAATAAGCCAATCAACGTCAATAAAGAATAAAATATCAAATCAGAGCTAAAAACTAATTTATTCTTTCCAAGGTCAAAAATAAATATTTGACCTATTAGCATAAAAAATGAAATAAAGGTAGTATGGTCGTAAAAAACCCAATACAAAAGGTGATGGCTATTAGATTTCAAATTCAAAAAGAAATTTAAAAAATCGATATTATAATAGAAACCATCATAGCAAAAGAATAGGACACTATATGAAATAAGTATAGAATTGAAAACCATAAAAACTTTAATGAAAATTGTTTTTATTTCAGTTAAACTATTTGAAAAATCAATAGCGGAAGAAATAACTGAGAATATTAAAAAAGCTATTGGTATTGCCAATTTTATTGTTTGACCCTGCCCTAACAATACAAATGGGATTATAAAAAGAAAAACCAATAAACAATTCGTTTTGGTGTAATAGATTTTATTATCCTTAATTAGAGTTATTATCCCTAGTAAAAGCAAGAGCAATGAAGCCATTGTAATCCATGCTGCTTTTAAAAGTATAACCGATATAAACAACCCAACTAATAACATTTTAAAATCACCTAATTTTACTTTTTCTTTAATCCATTCATATACTGGCATAAACATTAAAACGACCCAAGGTAAAACCAGTAAAAAAACACGTTGCCATTTTGGAATCATTAAATCATAACTAGAGACAAAAACAATATAGGGATCAAAAGGAGTTGCAGAAGTTTCTAAATAAAAAACCCCATTGTCCTGATCTATAGGGGAAACATTTTTAGAAAAACCAATTTTATCAGAAATTTGTATTGAACTAAAAGAAAATAACACTTCACTCGACTCTAAAAGTTGAATCTCATCTATTTTGACTTTTGATAGTTTAGTATTTTCACCAAAATCTAACCTTATAAACTTTAATTGTTCACCTTTTTTTATGGTAAAGGGGATTTTTATATGATTAACCCCTCTATTAACCATAACTTTAACTCTATTGTTTTGTTGAAAACCATCTCCTGTATCTAAATATAGGTCCAAGCTACTATCTGCATTATAAAATAATTGAACATGTAATTCATATTCAGGCTGTTGAAATTTAGAATATTGATAATAACTTACTAAAAAATTTAGACCTATGGACAAAATCATGCACCAACAAATTTTATACGCAAATGAATTTGTAAATAGTAGCATGACTTAGATTAAAACTGTGTTGTGGATTCTGTATTGCTTCTGTTTAATACTTTTAAAGACGCTAGCCCTATCATAAACATAGATATTCCAAGAGGATTGTTAAAATATGGATTTGTTGAAGAAAGCAAAATCACAAAAAGAAACCCCAATAAAAATGGTTTTCTAAATTGGTTTGTATTGTTTTCCTTTTTAAATTCAATGAATAAATAAGCAAATAATGTTCCCCAAATACATAGACCAACTAATCCTTGTTTATGAAATACTTCTAAATATCCTATTTCCATATGAACAGGTCTAATAGGAACTCCATTACCAAAGCCATGGCCTATAAAAAATGAAGGAAAATTAATATCATTAAAAACTTGAACTATTTGCTCAACCCTTGTAGAATCACTTAGTTTTTTATCCCCTATGTCATTTTTGGCAAAGAAATATATACTTCCAAACACTAAAAGAAATGCCAAGACAAGCATTTTCACATTAAGTCTTAATAACAAAGGAATCCCGTAAAAGAGTCCATACAATATCCCAAACATTAAAATTAAACCTCTTGTGCCAGTAAGGATCATAGCAGCAGTAAGAATTAAAACAGCAAGGGTTTTTCCAAAAGATTTAGGGCTGTGAATCCAAAATATCAATCCTAAAACCATATACATAAAACCCTTATAAAAAAACAATCCTTCTGTTCCCCTAAACATAAAGTCCGAAGAAGAAATTTTTAGGTTTACAAAGTTATAAAACCAAGTAAAATTTAATTTTCCAAAAAAGAATAAAACTTGAATAAATAAGTAAAAAACCGCCAAAAACAAGCTAGTTTTTTTGATTAATGAAACTACTAGAGCAACGTCTTTATATTCCCTAATATAATAACTAATAAAAATAATGCTTAGAAAATAAGAAAGAGGCTTAATGTCTTCAATTATCAACGGCAAAAGAGCGCCATTAAGAAAACCCAAAACTCCATAAAAAATAGAAGCAATTATGAAAATTGAAGAAATTACCAAAACATAACCTTCAATTCTACCACGTCTTATATAAAGTAACGTTGTTAAAAGTATGTTAATAACAAACAGCCCTATTCTAAGAGTAATAGACCAAAATTCAAACACCCTACCTCCACCACCAATAAACAATTCTATAAGTGTTATAGAAAAAAGTATTGAAATTAATGCACGCATAAAATAGATTGACTGAAATGTATAACATTTATTAAAATACTACAAGAATACGGTTTACAATACATTATTTAAACCATAAAGGCAAAAACTTATTAAGTCGTCCTGAATAAAACAAAATAACATATATTGATTTTCGGCTATATTATAGATAGTTTTTATTTATTAGTTAAGTCCTAGATATAAAACACTTAAATTTGACTTTGATATAAAATAAATTTAATTTTTAAGCTTAAATATTTTAGATATTCAAATTATGGTAAAAAATATTTTATGGGATTTTGATGGTGTTATTTTAAATTCGATGCAGGTAAGAGATTATGGGTTTAGAAAAATATTTGAAGGTCATGAAACTGAACAAATCGAGCAACTCATACATTACCATAGAACCAATGGCGGTTGGTCTAGATATGTAAAGATAAGATACTTTTACGAAGAAATTTTAAAGAAAAATATCAGTGAAAAAGAAGTTTTAGTTCTTGCTAGTGCTTTTTCTGATATTATGAGGAATGAATTAATTAAATTAGAACATCTAATATTAGATTCTTTAAATTTTATCAAGGATAACTATAAAAAGTTTAATTTTCACATTGTATCCGGATCAGATGAGAAAGAACTACAGTTCTTGTGTGAAAAATTAGAGATTGATTCCTTTTTCATAACCATAACTGGTTCTCCTACACCCAAAAATAGTTTAGTTAAATCTGTTATAAAATCATTCGGTTATGATAAAGATACAACTATATTAATAGGTGATTCTATTAATGATTATGAAGCCGCCAAAAAAAACTCGCTAAGATTCTATGGCTACAATAATTTTTCTTTATTAGAACTATCTGATTTTTATATTAATTCCTTTAAAGAAGTTAAGTTTTAGCAGATTTAATCCTTACTTCATGTCTTTCAAGCCCAACCTTAATATTAGTTGAAATCTTTACGCCATAATACCATTTACTTAGTTGGGGCAAACTCGCTCCAAGTGGCTCTAGGCCTTATATTTAGTATTTTTCTAGCACGTTATTTTGAACAAAAAGAAGCGTTTGGGAAATATCAACAACTTTTTGTGATAATTAACTTTTTAGTGTCTTTTTCCTCAGGTATTCCAATGGGTTTGTCCTATTTCTTTGGAACCTATTTAGACTACACTTCACGTATTAAAATCTATAAGCGTTTCTGGTGGTCAATGTTTTTCCTTGCCTTAGGCTTAGGAGGGATTTTATTTTTATTTAACACTATTCTAGCTGATTTTTTTCAAAATAATTATTTTAGAGAATATTCTATTTTATTTTGTGGGCTTCTAACATTAAAAATAATTAACTCATATTATTTACAATACTATTTAACTAGGGGAAAACTTCAATTTTATTTTGTTGTTATAATTACTGAGTTTGTACTCACTATTATTTTAGTTATAGCCATCTCTCTATTTAACCTTCAGATAAAGGATATCTTAACTGGGTTAATTTTAATTTCATTGACTAAGTTAATAGTATTTGGATCTAATTCTTTGTTAGTATTCAAAATTAAGGGCCCAATCATTTTATCAAAAAAGGAGTTTGAATATATATTACCAATGATAGCAATATCCATGGCTTCTCTTCTTACTATTTACACAGATAAATTCATGATTTCTTCAATTTTAAATCCAGAGAGTTTCGCGGAATATCAAGTGGGAGCATTTTCAATTCCATTTATAGGTATAATTACTGGATCAGTTGTAACTGCCCTAATCCCCGCTTTAGCTAAATTAAAATCTGAAGGTGATATTCATGAAATTAAAATTCAATTACGAAATGCTACTAAAAAAACCTCTCTTTTTTTAGTTCCCATTTTAATTTATTGTATTCTACTAGGTCCCCACCTAATTACCGCCCTTTATACTGAAACTTATAAGAACTCTGGTTATATATTTCAATTATATACTGCCAGCTATTTATTAACCGTTATCGCTTTTTCAGCTGTAATGAATGCTATCGGACTTCAAAAGTGGGTTCTATTAAATACAATTCTAAATTTAAGTTTAAACGTTATTCTAAATTTAATTCTTATTCCAAAATATGGCAATTTTGGCGCTGTTTATGCTACTTTAGCTTCCACTTATTTAGGCTATTTTTTACCCATACATCTGTTAAGAAAACAAATTTCGGCCAACTTCTTAGAATATTTCCCAATTCGATTCTATTCTAAAATTTTATTGCTATCAACCGTTCTAGCCTTATTTATTTTATATTTAATGAACCATTATTATTTAAATAAATGGTTTGCATTTATTATGGCTGTACCATTTTACTTTATAATTTTAATAATTGCTGCTGACAAAAGCATTCTCGATAAAAACCAAGTTATAAATAGAATAAAAAAAATTGGCAGAAAATAAACTTCTTTTTGAACGATATAGAAAAAACAAATCCCAACTAAAATATAATTTTAATGGCTATGAGCTAGATAAAATTTTAGCGATGGATTTAATTTCGGAAATTTATGTTAATCCTCCATTGAAACTTAAAACTTTACGCTATTTTTTTTTAGCAGTTGATTTCAGTTCAATGAACTCAATTAGCCCTTTTAAGACCCTTTTTTCCATAGGGAGGTACCATAGGGATGATTATTATGAAATACTGAATTATGCACGGTCTAAAACTCCACAGTCCGTTCTTTTTGATTTAAGCAAAGTAAGTCCAGTAGTACGTATTAGAGTTTCCAATATAGTTTTAGCCTGTTCGCACATTTTTAAAAATACTGACTTATCTCTTAAATCAAGGCTTTTTTTAGCATGTCAGTTAACTTATTATTTAAATTCTATAAATGCATTAGAGAATAAGAATATTTCCATTAAAAATTACTGTGCATTTAGTGGAGTACACCATTTAGAAGCTATCATTACATTTTACTTTAAAAAGAAAAATATTGCTACATATAGCCTTCAACATGGCCTATATTATGTTTTTAAAAAGCACATACCTTTAGATGCTATTTTATACGAAAATTTCTTATCAGATAAACAATTATGTTGGGGAGAATACAGTGTTGATGAATACAGGAATTATGGTATCAAGAAAGAGTCTTTAATTTTAGCTGGTTATCCTAGAAATCTAATTAGAAAAAGTCCTCCAGCTACATTAAATAAACAAAAATGTTTAGTTCTACTGGCAAGATATACCTATGAGCATTCTAACGTCGAATTAATAAATATATTAAAACAATTTTCTGTAGAAAATGACGTAAAAATTAGTATCAAACTTCACCCAACTTTAAATTGGCAAGAATATAAAGCTTTATGTAATATACTTGGTTGGGAGTTAATTGAAGAAAAATATACATTAACAAATATGTTTCAAAAGAATAATTTTGGATGGGCTATTGCAATAAATACGGCAGCATATTATGAAGCATACTTAAACTACATACCATGTAAAAGATTTAATGATGGTACTTTTGAAGATAGTTTACATGTATTTAATGATACTTTTGAAGACTTAAATCAACTTGAGGAAGTTTTTAAGGCAATTCCATTTAACCATAAAGAAAACCTATCCAAATATTTTAACCAAGCAGACGAGCGCCTTAAATACATTCTAGGTCTAGGTATTGATAATTATGATATTATAAATGAAAATTCATAAGTGAACAAATTATGATATTAGCTATTAAACCAGCTTTTATTTTAATTCACAAGAGATAAAATGGAAAACCAAAATATTAAGATTACAATTATTATAGCCGTTTTTAACGGGGAAGAATATATTGAGAATACTATTAATAGTGTTTTGAACCAAAAAAAAGAAATAGACCTAATTATTATAGACGGTGCTAGTCAAGATAAAACTGTTGAAATAATAAGTAAGTACAAGAGTAAATTACATCGATTTATTAGTGAAAAAGATGAAGGTATTTATGATGCTTTCAATAAAGGTTGGAATCTGGCTGATTCTAATAGTTTTATACTTTACTTAGGCGTTGGTGACCAACTAAAAGAGCTTCCTTCAGATGATAAATTTACAAAAGCTGACATAATTTACGGTAGAGTTATCTTAAATGAGAATACTATATTTAATTCAAAAATAGGGTTTAAGTTAAAATTAGGAAATACATTGCATCATCAAGCATTATTAGTCAAAAAAAGTCTTCACCCTACCTCTCCTTTTGATAAACAATTTAATCTCTATGCAGATTTTGATTTTAATCAAAGATTATATAAACAAAATTTCAAGTTCATATATGATGATGAATTCTTGTCTTATGCTTTACCTGGTGGAGTTAGTGCTGTTTTCGATGAACAGCAGTCATTAAAAATAGTGAAAAAAAACTATGGTGTTCTGTTTTCTGTTTTTGCAGTAATTTATTATAGATTACAAAATTTAAAGAATTTGCTAATGTAATGTTTAATCTGAGTTTTAATTAATCCTCTTATTGAGCCATATTATTGATTACCTGTTCTACTTTTAAAACATCGGAAGGTTCGTCTACTGCAGCAGAGCTGCCAGAGGTTTCAATCATTTTTATAGGTACATTTAAATCAAAAAAACGTAAAATTTCAATATCCTCATAATATTCAAATTCAGCTTTCTTTTTTGATTCTCCAAATAATTTTAAGTCATTATAATTAAATGCATAAATACAAACCTGCTTTTTATAAATCGGCATCTTACTTTTTTGACCTTTTATCCCTGGAATAGGTAAACGAGACATATATAATAAGTCATTATACTTATTTACTAAAACCTTAGGTATGTTTGGGTTAGAGGGTAATTCATTATTACCTAAACTACACATCCCATTTATAACATAATTATAAAATTCTTCTTTTTTCGATGCAATTAAATTAATATCCTTCGGATTTAACAAAGGTTCATCCCCTTGTATATTTATATAAATATCAGCTTCTATTTGCTGAGCAGCCTCCCAGACTCTATCAGTGCCTGTTAAGCAATTTTCTGAAGTCATTATTACCCTATAGCCTGCAGAGGTTACTACATCCTTAATTCTATCATTTTCAGTTGCTATATATGTGTTTTCGTGACCTAAAGCCTCTTCTACAATTTTAGCAACTAAGAGAATCATAGGAGTTCCATTAATTAGGACTAATGGTTTTCCTGGAAATCGAGTCGATTTATATCGCGCTGGTATTATTCCAACTTTTCTCATTTAATTAAACTAAAAACTGAAATAATATCCATATTCTTATATTTCGTAGGAGTAATACATTTAATTATAACATCTCTAGAACTTAATAACTCATCAAATACTTTTTGATTTTCCTGTGACACTAAATATTGTGTATGATTTATTGAAGTTTCATATCCATCAAAACCAGCCAAATATATTTCTTGTACACCTTTATCTAATGCGATTTGAATAGCCAAAACTAAAGGAGAATCAGAGGAAATTGTAGTAAATTCAACTGCAGACAGCTCTTTAGATAAGTTTATAATTTCTTTTGGTATAATTGTACCCATAACTCTAGGGTAAGGGGGGTAAACACATATTTGAGACAAACTGCCAAAGTCTTTTACCTCTGCTAATAGTTTCTCACTTTCAAACCCTACCAGAGCATAAAATTGTTCACAGGAAACATCTAAATATTCACCAACATTTCTTGCCCCTGCATGCACCAAACATAAATCTTCATTTTGCTTTATAAGTTTCTTAATAGCCGTACTACTATTTCTCGCTGTTTTTCCACCACCCAAGATTATGGCTTTCTTAAATTTAGATTCTTTTAGTAATACTGGCAACCTCAAATTATCTTCAACTGCCTCTTTTTGATTATTAAGAGCGTTTACAATACTACTAATAGGATATCTATTCATCCCTACCCACTCCATAACTTGCTTTTGGGGTAAAGAATTTGCTCCCGAAAACATGTAAGGTAAACTTGTGCCCCACAAAAACTCAGTTTTTAACTTTTCAA
The DNA here is from genome assembly GCF_030505015.1 of Maribacter confluentis. Classification (NCBI taxonomy): domain Bacteria; kingdom Pseudomonadati; phylum Bacteroidota; class Flavobacteriia; order Flavobacteriales; family Flavobacteriaceae; genus Maribacter; species Maribacter confluentis. The sequence continues at coordinate 2,232,971 of NZ_JAUKUC010000001.1, read as the reverse complement.
ATTTAGATACAACAGCGCTCAAGTTATTATATTCAATTCTTTCAATCTTCTGGCTATCCAAGTACGTTAAGAACAATTCAGTTCTCAAATTACCAGCACCTCTTCCCATACCGGTTATTGTAGCGTCAACTATACTACAACCATGGTCAATTGCAGTTAATGTATTGGCCATTGCCATTTCTAGATTATTATGACCATGAAAACCTAATGCACAATTGGTTTTGCTTTTTACTAAATCAATTATTTCTATTACATCTTTTGGAAAAACTCCACCAAACGAATCTACCATATAGAAATAGTCGATAGTATTATCTAAGTCTTCTAATAGGTCTAAAAAAGATGAATTCTCTTTCCAATTGGACATATACATAACATTAAAACCAACTTCAAACCCCATTTTTTTAATAGCTTTTGCTAAGACTATAGCTCTTTTAAAATTCGAAGGGTCAATTGCTAAGCGCACTAGTTTGATATAATCTTTACAAGGTCCAAGCAACTCATTTACATGACTTGCCCTAATATCTTTTTCATTAAGAATAATAACAAGTTTTTTGGAAGGCATTAATTTTTTAAGCTTTTTTAAAACATATTCCGGACAATAAAAATACTCGCCTAAATATCCTTTTACAGGTATACTTCTATATCCTACTTCTACATAGTCTATAGGTAAGTTTTCTACGGTTCTACAATATTCTGCAACCAAGTCTTCGTCAAAATCCCAGTTGGTATAATATCCGCCATCTCGTAAAGTACAATCTAGAAGTAAAGGTTTATTTTTCATTATTTAAATTTTTCAAAGCAATTTTTAAACTATCTCTCCAATATGGAATTTTTATATTCAATTTATTCTTAATCTTGGATTTATCCATAACGCTAAAAGCAGGTCTTCTAGCAGGTGTTGGGTAAGCCTCTGACTTAATTGGTGACAGCTCTAATTTAGTCATACTAATATCAAAGATAGATTTAGCAAAATCATACCAACTAGCTACTCCTTCATTACTATAATGGTAAAGGCCGTAAAATATAGCATTTTTTTGAATTAAGTCTAAAATAACATTCGCTAGGTCCCCAGCGTAGGTCGGAGTACCAATTTGGTCCACAACAACACTTAATTCATCCCTTTCGGAGCCTAATCTTAACATGGTTTTTAAAAAATTGTTCCCATGTTCAGAATACAGCCAAGATGTTCTAATTATAAAATGTTCATTTAAAATATTTACTATGGCCCTTTCTCCTTCCAGCTTAGTATTACCATAAACACTTAGGGGTTGTGCCAGGTCCTCCTCTGTATAAAATTTCGTTTGCTTACCATCAAAGACGAAATCTGTTGAAATATGAATTAAGGTTACATTGTAATCCTTACATGCGTATGCAAGATTTTGTGCACCAACATAATTTACCTGCTCGGCCAATTCATGATTAGATTCCGCATTATCTACGGCTGTATATGCAGCACAATTAATACAATAATTAAAATTATTTTGTTTAAAATAACTAATGACCGCATTTTTATCTGTAATATCCAGTGTATCTATATCTACATAAACAATATGTAATCCATTATTATTTTTGGTAATGTCGTTTATACAGTTTGCCAATTGTCCTTGGCCACCTGTAACCAATATTTTTTTCATAATCTTGCCGACTTCAATGTAGGTAAAACCAAATCTTTCTCCGATACCTTTATTTTTGAGCTTTCAATTTTCCAATCAATTTGAAGGTTCTCATCATTATAAACAATACCCCCTTCAGATTCCTTGTTGTAAAAATTATCACATTTATAAAAGAATTCTGCAGTTTCCGACAAAACGGAAAAACCATGACCAAAACCTCTTGGTATAAACAGTTGTTTTTTATTTTCTGCACTTAATTCTACGGCAATATGTTGACCAAATGTTGTCGAATTCTCTCTAAGATCTACTGCAACATCAAGAACCCTACCACTTAAAACTCTTACTAATTTAGCTTGTGCGTTATGCCCCACTTGATAATGTATACCTCTAACAATACCATAAGTTGAAAAGGATTGATTGTCTTGAACAAATTTTACACTTTTACCAACACCCTTAGAAAAAGTTTTTTCGTTAAACGATTCAAAAAAATATCCCCTATCATCTGAAAACACCCTTGGTTGTAAAATAAAGCAGCCTTTTAGCTTTGTTTCGGTAAATGTCATTGATTCTTGTTTAAGATACCTAATAAGTTTTTTCCATAACCACTTTTCATTAAAGGTTCCGCAAGGGCTATAAATTGTTTTTTATCTATATAGCCCATCTCATATGCAGCTCCTTCTATTGCCCCAATCTTTAACCCTTGGCGCTCTTCTATTACCTCTACAAATTGAGACGCTTGCATTAAAGATTGAAAAGTGCCGGTATCTAACCAAGCAGTACCTCTATCAAGAATACTTACACTTAAATTACCCCTTTTTAAATATTCTTTGTTAACGTCGGTAATTTCAAGTTCTCCCCGTGGGCTAGGAGGAATACTTGAAGCTATTTCTACTACATCGTTATCATAAAAATAAATTCCGGGAACCGCATAATTTGATTTTGGTTCCAAAGGTTTTTCCTCTATACTTATGGCGATACCATCATCATCGAACTCCACAACGCCGTAACGTTCTGGATCATGTACCCTATAAGCATAAATAATACCACCTTCCGGATCATTGTTGGATTGGAGTAATTTAGCAAGACCGGAACCATAGAAAATATTGTCTCCTAGTATAAGTGCTACCTTGTCTTTTCCAATAAAATCAGATCCAATGATAAAGGCTTCTGCAAGACCGTTTGGAGCTTCTTGAACCGCATATGAAAATGAACATCCATATTTTTTTCCATCTCCCAATAATTCTTCAAACAATGGTAAATCCTTAGGTGTAGAAATAATCAATATTTCTCTAATACCTGCATACATTAACGTTGAAAGCGGATAGTAAATCATTGGTTTATCATAAATAGGCATTAACTGCTTACTTACGGAAAGTGTTAGAGGATGTAATCTTGTTCCTGAACCCCCTGCTAGGATAATTCCTTTCATATTTGGATTTTATAATAGTTACGAATACATTTTAGAATAATATTCCTTGTAGTCACCTGAAGTAACATTTTTTAACCACTCGGAATTATTTAAATACCAATCTACTGTTATTTCCAACCCTTCTTCAAATGTAACCGATGGTTTCCAACCTAGCTCCTTATTAATTTTACTGGCATCAATGGCGTATCTTAAATCATGTCCAGGTCTATCTTTTACATAGGTAATCAATTGTTCTGATTCCCCTTGAGACCTGTTTAACTTTTTATCCATTACACTACATAATAATTTGACCAAATCTATATTTTGCCATTCATTAAAACCTCCAATATTATAGGTTTCACCATTATTTCCTTTATGAAATACCAGGTCGATCGCTTTAGCATGGTCTTCTACAAACAACCAGTCCCTTGTATATTTTCCATCCCCATATACCGGAAGGTTTTTTTTCTCGATAATATTATTTATAAATAATGGAATTAATTTTTCAGGAAAATGATACGGGCCATAATTATTGGAGCAATTTGTTACTACATAGGGCAGACCATACGTTTCGCCATATGAACGTACAAAGTGATCTGAACTTGCCTTGGATGCAGAATAGGGAGAATTTGGGTCATAACTGGTTTCTTCGGTAAACAAACCTTCGATACCAAGAGAACCATAAACCTCATCTGTACTTACATGATAAAAACGTTTACCTTCAAAATTATCTTTCCAATTATCTTTTACGGCGTTTAATAGGTTAACTGTTCCTATTATATTGGTTCTTACGAAGGCTAATGGATCTTCAATAGATCGATCTACATGAGATTCTGCAGCCAAATGTATTACACCATCAAAATTTGTTGTTTGAAACAATTCATTGATGTATTGACTATCTACAATATCCCCTTTTAAAAATTTATAATTAGGATATGTATCTATATCGGTCAAATTTTCAAGATTGCCAGCATATGTCAGAGCATCTAGATTGTATATCGTATAATTAGGGTAATTTTTTACAAGTCTTCTTACTACATGGGAACCTATAAAACCAGCTCCACCTGTTACTAATATGTTCATATTTAAAATTTTAACTCTTTAGATTTTAGGTCCAAATATTTTAATATTGAGATTAAAAAGAATAATCCAAGTAAGATTAACGGTATCATTACTATCTTCTTACTTAAAAAAGATTTGCGCACTTGCTGGGGCTTTCCAAAATTAATAACCCTAACAACTTCTGCACTTTGAATTAACTCTATTTTTTTGGTTTCAATATCTCTTATCAATTCATTCTTTAAATTGAAAAGACCTGTTATATTGAGTGTTTCCTGATTATCTACCACTATTCTATCAGTAGCACTACCCCCTTGTTGTTCCAACATTTTTTTGGAATAATTACTTATAATTTCATCAACCTGTTCCAATAAGACTTTATTTTTCTCTATCCGCTCAGCAGCATTGGATGTATAGGTTTGTCTTAAATCATCAAAATATTTACTTGAATTAATATATATTAATACTTTACTGGCAAACTCCTGACCAGTTTCATGGTTTTTGTAATAAAATGTAATTCTATGATTAAAAGAGCTTTTGTTTTGAAGTTCCGCCCTAACAATATCCGCAATGGCATCTGTATTTTCAAAACTTTGTAATAATTCTAGATATTGCAGATCGGCTTCTGAAGTTGATTCCTCAGCTACACGGTTTATGGCCACTTCCAAACCTTGAAAATCTATTTCCTCTATGCCAATAGATTTAAAAAATAAGGTGTCCTTGGATTGTACATTTGCCTGTATTTCATTGACGACATCATAAAGATAATTTTTACTGTCGATTTGGGGCCTAACGATTACTTCTATTTTTAAACGTTTAGAAATAACTTTAGATAGTGCAAATCCAATTGCTAAGCCTATGACTACTAAGCCAATCAATAAAAATATTTTCCTTTTGAGGTACAGAAATATCCTTAATATAAACCTGAAAATGGAATTAAATCCTTTTTTCACTAATTGTAACAATTGTCCCAAGTCGATTTCGTCAGAACTATGGTTGTTTTCTGGTTTTAGATTCTCGGCCATTTTATGAATTAAATATTTGCTTTAAAATTTTATCCGTAATTAAATAGGTTGGTTTTACACCCGTAGTGCCCAAGCCACCGGATGCTAATGTACTTCCTGTTTCTAATGGGTTATCAGATGCATAATAGGCATACCTCACTTTTACGTCTTCACCTATACTTTTTCTGATTTTTGATGCAGACTGTATTGCTTTTTGATAGTGCACCCCTTCCATTTCCAAGCCAATTACGTTCCAAGTAGATTTATGGAAAAACTTAAGTATATCCTTGTTTTGTAATGAAGTTCCTAAAACCGTAACCATGGTTCCTTCGAAAACTTTTAATCCATGGCCTTCAAAATCCTTTGCACAAAGTTCGTTTTTGAACGGGTAATTATCTGCGGTACCTTCAAAAATATGGGCGGAAGGAATCATTAGATCTCCTTTTCCTCCTTCTAAAATACCAGCTTTACCCATAATTGAAACCGAATCTACATTTATTAAGGATTCATCGTTTTTCTTGATATTATAGGGTTTTAAAAGCTCATCTATAGTCTCATATGCTTGTTCCCCAAAAGCGTAATCCATTACAAATATAACAGGTTTTTTATGATTGTCCGCCGTTGGTAATTCATATAAACTAGCGCCTTTTCTAATTTTAGCCGTATCAAAAATTTGAACGTCAATATTGGTTCCCGAGGCGTCATCTATGGAAATCATACCATTTTTTTCGGCCAAGGAGGTTACTTTTTTACGTAAATGTCCGTTCTCCGCACTGCTTAAAGCCTCATAAATCTCCAAATCCGTAGCCTTGGGGAATTCCTTGGAAAGGGCACTTTTAGCGAACATTGAATTCATTACACTATGCATGTTTGCAGAAATGATATGAATCGGCCTTTGCAACAAATCTTGCTTGGACATTACACTTTTTATATTATTGGCCCAAATTTCCCCATGAATATGGTGGCCTAAACGCTCACGCAACAATGTACTGAATGTAATAGCTCTTTTTTCACCAGTTATTTCCTCTTCCAGTGCCAATTTTCCAAGCCAATAAATCACCTTTAAAAAACGCTCAGGATTGGCCTTTGTGCTAAATTTTTTATAAACCTCAAGAATCTCCTCAAAGGACCTGCCTAATATATTTGCGGTATGTATTAAGGCTATTTCACGTTCTTCTTGCGTCAGTTCTTTTTTATGTACTGCGGCTTCAAGTTTTGTCCAATCCCTTATCGTTTTCTCCGTATCCGGAATTAGAACACGTTTACAGATTTTTTCGGATTCAATAAACAAAAAGGTTAAATGGGTAAGAATGTCATAAATATCGGAACGACCCCTGGTAATTTCAATATTCATCTGTTCATTGTCGATACGATAGCAGTTACGCCTTCTTTTAGGAGGTATGATAGGATGAATATGAGATATTCCATATCCTTCATCAGACGTAAGGCTTATGAACCTACATTGTTCAATACCTTCTGGCAAACGTTCCAAGACATAGATAAGTCCGCTTAATTCTGCCTTATCCTCCCCAACAGATCCGTAAATTTCAGGCCGTAGTTGTAATAAAGCATTTTTTAGCGCTTCTCCAGAAACACCGTTTGGTTTATAAAATCCGCGATTGAACAAGTGGCGCATAGTAATGTACATGCGCTCGATCGCATTTGTCGATTCTTGTGCTCTTGTGGTTGTGATTGTTTTTCCCATTGATGATTTCAAACAAAACTACAATTTATAATTTGTTAATTATAGACCGGGTTTATGAGATTTTATATTTTGATAGGGCATCGGCAACTTTACGGTCGTTAGATAATCGCTGAACTTTATTCTGTCCACCTAGCTTTCCAATGGATTTCATATACTCCATAAAACCGCCCTGTTGTATCGAAGTTATTTTTAATGGTTGTAAAACTTTGCCCACTATTAAATCATAATAATAACTATTTTGTTGTTGTAGGGCCTCATCTAAATGCGTAATGAATTTACCCATATCATCTGGTGTCTTTTCAAACTCAATGAACCATTCATGATAAGGTAATTGCATATCTTCAGGGGAAATTTGTGGGCCTACGGTAAATTCACTTACGCTGGCATTCGTTTTATTGGTCGCAATTTGCATGGCTTCTTCCACCTCTTTGGCAATAACATGTTCCCCAAATGCGGAAATAAAATGTTTTATACGTCCAGAAACGACAATTTTAAAAGGATTAAGAGAAACAAACCGAATGGTATCTCCTAAATTATAGGCCCATAAACCGGCGTTCGTAGAAATAATCATTACATAATCTACGTCTATTTCTACATCCTTTAATTTATGTCTTTTAGGATGTTCCGTAAAAAACTCATCCGTCCTTACAAATTCATAGAATATACCTGCATCCAATAAAAGAAGCATTCCTTTTTCCTTTTGTGAATTTTGATAGGCAAAAAACCCTTCGCTTGCCGGAAAAAGTTCAATGCTGGCAACTTTTCTTCCTATAAGGGTTTCAAACTTCTTTCTATAAGGCTCATAATTTACCCCTCCATAGATAAACAGTTCTAAATTCTTGAACAAATCTCCAATATACTGATTGGTATTTTCCTTTAACTTTTCAAAATACATTTGAACCCAAGAAGGTATACCGGCAATTACGGTCATATCCTCATTTTTGGTTTCTTCCACTATGGCATTGACCTTTGTTTCCCAATCCTCTATACAATTGGTTTCCCATGATGGCATGCGGTTTTTTTGAAGATAATTAGGTACATAATGGGCGGAAATACCAGATAACCTACCCAATTTTATCCCGTTTTTTTCTTCAAGAACGGGACTACCTTGTAAAAAAATCATTTTACCTGTTACAAAATCTGCCTTTCCAGTTTCGTGTATGTAGTTTAAAATTGCGTTTCTAGAAGCTTTAACTTGTTCCTTTATGGATGCTTCTGTAATAGGAATATATTTTGCACCAGAGGTTGTTCCGGAGGTTTTTGCAAAATATAAGGGTAAGCCTGGCCAAAGCACATCTTCTTCTCCGTTCAACACTAAGTTTACATACGTTTTCAGTTCCTCATAGTCCCTTATTGGAACATGTTTTACAAAATCTTTGTGATGATGAACAAAACCGAACCCATGATCTTTACCAAACTTGGTGGATTTTGCTTTTTGAATCAATTCCTTGAACACCTTTTCCTGTGTTGCAATAGGATTCTGCACCCATTTTTGGGTTCTTTTATCTATACGGTGAGCAAATATTTTAGCAGCAAAGGTCTTTATAGACATGTAGAACGTTAATTAAAATCTATATAATTCAATGGATCTATGGGAGTACCATTATCCCACAACTCAAAATGCAAATGCGGCCCCGTTGTGAATTCCCCTGTGTTGCCCACTGATGCAATTACCTCACCGCCTCTAACAATGTCCCCTTGAAATTTGGATAAGGAACCATTGTGTTTATATACGCTTAAGAGTCCACCTTCATGTTCCAGGATAATTACATAACCTGTATCCGCTGTCCATTCGGAAAATATTACGGTTCCGTTGGCTATTGCCTTGACGGGGCTGTCCCGGATAGCGGTAACATCAACGGCGTAATGTTTTTCCTTTGGTTCATATCTCATGGAAATTTCACCTGTTACAGGCGCGAACAGCACTAAATTTTTCTTATCGATAACACGCTCAAACAGATTGTATTTATCTTCCAAGGCAACCTCTGCCCTTAACAAGGAATCCTCTTTTATCGGGTTTAGATCAACGGTGGATGGGTCTAACTTATATTGTTGAAACAAGGAGTCGCGGTTAACCACGGTATTCTCAATATCCCCTTTGAGTACCATTCTAATATTATCTAAATACTTATTGGTATAATTCAAAGTTCGTACCAAAGAATCCGTTTTATAGGTCAGTTCGGTAGCTTGTTTTTTTAATCTAGTAGAAGAATACCCTGGTATATACTCTCTTAATGGGGTAAATGCAATTAGCAAAGTGGTTAAACCAATAAGGGCGATCATAAATAATGAGCCCGTTACAAATACATTCAACCTACTTAGTTTAAAAGAGATTTTTTCTTCAAAAGTATTTTCATTCAAAATAACCAAACGGTACTTGTGTAGCAGCTTGCGTTTAATTTCCTTACGTTTTTTAACTTTTTTGGCCATCTTAACAAAGATATACTTACAAATATATTATAAAGCGTTTTAGTCAACAATATAGTGGCTATACCCTAATTTTAGACCCCTATAATGCACAATAATAAGTTAAATTCTATAATATTGTCAACCTATCCAATATTACTCAGTTTTCTTTGGTAGATTTTAGTATCTTTGATATCCAATTAAAACAAAAGTCTTATGACAATCTTATCTACTTTTTTGGCCATAGGTGCTCCACAGATTATTCTGGTGGTAGTGGTAGTACTACTATTATTCGGAGGAAAGAAAATTCCTGAACTTATGAGGGGTTTAGGTAGTGGAATCAAAGAATTTAAAGACGCCTCTAAAGAGGATGAACAATTAGAAGAAAAGAAAAAGGATTAGCACTATAAACTTATCTCTTATATAGAAGTCCCATTAATTGGGGCTTTTTTTATGTTTGTATTCACATCATATTTAAAATCCACTTTAAAAATTTTTACCTAAATCCTGCTATTCAACTATTTAGGTGTTTCTATTACAATTAATGAATTATTGTTGCTAACCAAAATATAAAGCAACTGTTACGCTTAGGTTCACGACAAAAAACATCTGTTTCACAACAAATAATCGATGAAATACTACTTTACGTCTAATTTCGTAAAGCTTGTAATGGCTACAGCTATTAATTAAACTGTCCTTATTTGCACTTTCACCAATAAAACTATGTTGGTTAAGCAATCATACATATGAGAATATTTCTGTACATATACTTTTTAAGTTTCACCATTTTTGGCCAAAGTCAAGATTTTCAGGCAAATACTACATCTGAAGGATATCAAGAACCTTTTGTTCATTCACAATCCTCCAAGTCACTCACGGACGGTAAAGAGTTTGAACTTGCGGCAGAGGCCTATGATATTCCACAAAAGACATTTAGAAATATTGATGGTGCAAAAAATGGCTATTATGTAGTTGCAGGTATATTTAGAAAAAGTGAAAATCTAGATGCTCAAGTAAAAAAATTCAATAGAAAAGGATTTGAATCCGGATACTTTCAAAACCCTGAAAATAAATTATACTATCTATACCTTAACCATTACAACTCTTGGAAAACAGCTTTCGCGGATTGTAATACCAAATTTGACAACCGTTATAAGAAAGATATCTGGGTGTTGAAAATGCAAAACGGTGTTCCTGTTGCTAAGTTGGAACCATTGGAAGATGCCACAAATGACATGGTGAAGGAGACCAAACAGAATAACATATTAAAGAATAACAGAAAAGAAGAAAGATTAAATACATCCCCTTTAAAGGAAACCAAGGACAAACTTATACAAAAGGCAGATGAGTACTTTAACAAAATGTGGTATGCTGAAGCTGCGGCATTATATGAGAAAGCCTTAACAAATTCCAAATTTACCTATTCAGAAGACGTTTTGAAAAAAGCGGGTGATGCCCATTACTTTAATACAGATATGGAAAAAGCGTACAAATGGTACCATTTACTATATGAAAAGTATGAAAAGGAATTGTCCACGGATTATTTATTTAAATATGCCCACTCCTTAAAAGGTACTGGTAATTATAAAAGGTCCAAGCGCCTGATTAAATTATATAACCGAAAATTAGATGGTGATAAGCGGGAACTACAAAATGAACGTAATGAAATTGTGTTGGACGGACTTTTACGAATGAAAGATAGGTATGACATTAAAAACCTCAATATCAATTCCAGCAATTCAGATTTTTCCCCAATGTATTATGATGAGGATGAAATGGTCTACGCTTCATCCAAAGATTCCACCATCTATAATACCAGACGGTATAAATGGAATAATCAACCGTATCTAGATCTATATGTTGCCAAAGTCAATAAAGAATCCAAGGACCTAAAAGATGCCATAAAATTTTCAAAGGAAATCAATACCAAATATCATGAAGCATCGGTTACATTTTCCGCGGACAATGAAACCATGTATTTCACTAGGAACAATTATGGAAAAAAGTTAAAAAGGGATAAAAATGGTATTAATCACCTTAAAATATATCGCTCAAAAAAGGTGAACGGAGAATGGACAGAAGCAGAGGAGGTATCTTTTAACAGTGACGATTATTCTACCGGCCACCCTGCACTGAGTACAGATGGTAAACAATTATACTTTGTCTCTGATATGCCGGGCAGTATAGGTGAAACGGATATTTTTGTAGTCGATGTACTTGAAGATGGATTGTTTTCCACACCTAGGAACCTAGGTCCTGAAATCAACACGGAGCAAAAAGAAATGTTTCCGTTTATTAATGATAAAAAATTATATTTCTCATCTAACGGACATGTTGGCCTTGGGGGTTGGATATTTTTGAAGTAGCCTATAACGAAGATGATGGCTTCTTGGAAGCTAGAAATTTAGGTAAACCCGTAAATAGTAAAAAAGACGATTTTTCGTTTATAGTAGATGAAGATTCTCAAGAAGGTTACTTTGCTTCTAACAGAGATGGCGGTAAGGGTGACGATGATATCTATTCCTTTAAAAAATTGGAACTAGAAGAAACACCATCCAATATAAATGCTATTGCGGGCGTAGTTACAGAATTGGTATCTGGAGATGTTATGCCAAATGCAATGGTGGAGTTGTTGGATGAAAACAATATCAAACTCAAAGAAATGGAAACCGATGAAAACGGAACTTTTGTTTTTGAGGATTTGGATAGTGATACCCGGTATGTCCTTAAGACTACAAAGGATACATATTATGAAGATATAAGGGAATCTGCCACTGCAGAAAACGATACGGTAAATGTAGCCGTTACCATGCGTAAACTACATGACGCCATTGCTGTTGAAAATGGTATTAAAAAGCTAAAGACAGAAATGATCCATTTCAATTTCGACAAGTCTTTCATACGTAAGGATGCTGCCCAGGAATTGGATAAACTGGTTGCCGTTATGAAGGATTCACCTACCATGGTCATTAAAATTGAATCGCACACAGATTCACGTGGTGATGCATCATATAATAAATATCTTTCTGACAAACGTGCAAAATCAACTAGGGATTATATGATTTCTCAAGGTATTGCACCGGAACGTATAGAAAGCGCAATAGGTTATGGTGAGGAAAGATTACTTAACGAGTGTAATGGTAGAATACCATGTACAGAAGAGCAACACTATCTAAACCGTAGGTCTGAGTTTATCGTTGTAGAAATGTAATCCTGATATTGTTAACGATAAATTTGTAAAAACAGGTATTAACAATTTGTGTCAGGTTCAAAACATCCTATTTATTAGCACTTTACCGAATGCAGATACACAATCATACACGTTGTTCAACGAGTATTTCTGCCATACAAAGTAACATGTATAATCTGTTTGTTTTTTAAAGGAGAATTCATCCTTTTACCTAATCTTTTCCATAAGGGTTAAATTAATTTGGAACTTTAGATGACAGGAACATCTAAATTATACATTATGGAAAAGATTATACTTGTTAAGGAAATATATACAGAGGCTTTTAGGAACTGGAGAAGCTACTTACTTGAAAATTATTTTAAACTGTTTTCATGGCTATGTTTTATATTGATAGGGCTTGCCATGTATGCATTGATATACAGGGTGTCTACAGGGTTTTCCTTTAGTAACCTATAGTATTGGAATTTAATATTGGTAGTTTACTAAATTCCCAATTGAAGTAATTACAGAGCGGCCCATGTTAAACATGGGCCGCTCTGTATGTTCTTATCTTATTTTTTTACTTAAAAACTATTCTTTTGTGCTAACGTCATATGAAACGGATTTTAGGATTGCTTCAAGTTCAAACATATAATCCCTTTTTTTCGTGGCAGGGGCAAATACAAACCCTTCTATGACCAATTTTCTGTTGTTCTCCTTATCGTTGATGATATAGGTTAAAAACGGCCCTGCCATAGGATATGCGGACATTTCCCAAATTCCCCTGACCTCTGCCGCTTTTTTGCCGGAAACTTCGGCAGGAAAGACATATGGCGAAAATGCCTTTTCCGTAATCATATGGTTTTTTTTGCCCGGAATATCTTCTCCGGGTATATAAAGGCTTCCTATAGAATCACGCATTTTAATAATATCCTTCGTAAAAGTAGAGTCTCGTTCAAAACTGTCCCAAGGCATAGTATAGGCAATAATGTTCATGTTCCCTTTTTGAATTTCACGGGATATCCAAACAAAATTGTCCTCTTCCCTTCCTACCCTATACACAGAAGGTATATTCATGGAAATATTGAATTTGTCTTCCAAAGCCTTTTCCTTGTTCAAGGATTTTGTAAACCTTTTCTGTGCCTTGCTGATTTCCAGGGTCCTGAAATCCTCTATAAATTCTTTTGAGGTCTTGTGTATGTTCTCAATTAATTCTTCTTTGTTTCTACCTTTTAAAACCCCCACCTTTTGTGGCTTTGCATACATGTTGGACTTCATATGGGCCACATTCAAGGAATCTTCCATAACATATAGAATTGAACTTGAATTTTGAACGGAACCAGAAAACACTTGTGGTGGAATTTGGGTTACACTAAATTGTGCTTCGTCCCAGGTAAGTCCGGGAACAGCTGCCGTATAATTTTCACGTATGGCATCCCCCACGCTACTTTTCCATAATTCATTGTCAATTACTACCGTTAAGGTATTCATTGCGCCAACGGATTCCGGCAGGTAATCTGCCTTACCGTTTTCCTTACAGGCATTTAAAAGTCCTAAAACTGCAAAAAAACAAAGTACTAATCTTTTTTTCATTTGGTATTTTATTTACGATGAACAATCACACAATTTAAGTTTTGTGCCCAACTTTAAATTGTTACCGCTAATACCGTTCCATTTTCGTAAATTTTCTATAGTAACTCCAGGATATTTTCTGGAAATGGTCCACAAAGAATCGCCGCTCTTCACTTCATGAACTTTAGAAGTGCTGGTAACTGCTGTTCTGGTTGGGGTTTCCCTTGGCTTTACAGAGGTCCCGGAATCTTTTCTGGGATAGATAGTTAATCGTTGCCCAATTCTTAAATTATTGCTTCGCAAACCGTTCCACTGTTTAAGCTGGCTTACACGAACACCATACCTCTCGGCAATTTTTCCGAGGAAATCACCGTCCTTAACCCTATACCGAATACTATTCTGTTCAGCTTGTTTCTGTATTTCTGCAACTATTTCCTCTTTTTCTTTAAGTTCATTCTTCACATGGGCATAAATTGCTTCTTCATTAGCTACGAATTTTCCCATTTTTCGTACAGGTAATCTCAATGTGTTCGGTTTTCCTTCTACATAAGGGATAACTTCTAATTTGTAATGTGGGTTAAGAATTTTTAATTCATCCTTATCTATGGCCGCCAATTCAGAGATTTGATCGAATGTGATCAGACTTTTAACATGTACGGTATCCGTTTCAAAATATGCACGGTCTACTTTCTTGGATTTTAAACCATGTTCCTCAGCATATTCAAATATATACATGGTAGCCTGAAAAGCAGGAACGTACCCTGCCGTCTCTCGTGGTAGATTTCTTCTAATGTTCCAGTAATTTCTTTGACCACCACTTCTGCGAATAGCTTTGTTTACATTGCCCGGTCCAGAATTATAGGCAGCCAGTGCCAAATCCCAATCATCATATATTCTATACAATCTGTTAAGGTAATTAGCGGCAGCTGCGGTAGACTTGATAGGATCGCTACGCTCATCTACATAACTATTGATGGTAAGTTTCATTTCTTTACCGGTACCGTACATAAATTGCCATAATCCTGTTGCACCTACCCTTGAGCGCGCTTTAGGGTTCAATGCAGATTCCACAATTGACAAATATTTCATTTCTAAAGGAATATTTTTATTGTCAAATTCCTGTTCAAATAAGGGGAAGTAAAATTGGCTTAGCGTCAACATGCGCTCCATTAGACCTCTTTTTCTGGTCAAAAATGATTTAATGACATTTTCCAAAGATGCATTATATTCAATATTAAACGGTGTTCGTTCGTTAAGACGAGCCAACCTAAGTTTCAAAGTATCCGTGTGTAAGTCATAGACAATTGTAGAGGTAGTGTCAAGTTCCAACACCTCTTGATACATTTCATTAAATAAAGGGGCTGCATCTACGAGCTCTTTCATCCAAAGGCTATCAAATTTTGCAGCTAAGGCATGATCTTTTAAATCATAAGTAGAAGATTCCGTCGGCTTAAAAAGGCTGAGCTCCTTACCCAATGGGTTGTTCGTAATATTAATGGTGTTCTGTGCGCGGAGGGTGTCTTCAACAGGTAAAGCCTCGTTTACCCTATTAATCACCGCTTCAGAATTGATTGAATCCACAACTACTTGTGTACTCTCATTGTCCTGGGCCAAGACAAAAAAAGGACAGAACAAGAGTCCTAATAAATAACCAGAAGAAAAAGTAAGTTGTTTCATTTGAGGTGAAATTAATTAACGGAACAAACGAAAATCGTACATTTTTTAAAGAGAATAAAATTAATTCTCTTAAAATGCACAAATTTTCGCTATAAACCGTTTATCGATAACACCTTGGCTACGCTAATATTGCGGCGATACCAGGTAATGTTTTACCTTCTAAGCTTTCTAGCATGGCTCCTCCGCCTGTTGATACATAGCTAACCTTGTCTTCAAAACCAAATTGTTTTACAGCGGCTACAGAATCTCCGCCTCCTACTAAGGAAAATGCACCATTCTTTGTTGCCTCATCAATAAAGTTACCTACAGCAATAGTTCCTTTGGCAAATTTTTCCATTTCAAATACTCCAATAGGGCCGTTCCATAAAATGGTTTTAGAGGACAAGATTATGCTCTTAAAGTTTTCAAGGGTTCGTGGACCTGCATCCAACCCTTGCCAGCCTTCCGGTATTTTATCAACATCTACAATTTGGGTATTGGCATCGGCATTAAAATCGTCAGCAGCCAAAACATCTACCGGAATATGTACTTTGACCCCTTTCTCCTTTGCCATGGCCAAAATTTCCATTGCCAAATCCATTTTATCATCCTCACAAATAGAGTCTCCTACCTTACCGCCTTGGGCTTTAATAAATGTATAGGTCATTCCCCCTCCAATGATAAGGTCGTCTACCTTATCCAATATATTTTCAATAATGGTAATCTTGGATGAAACCTTTGCGCCTCCAAGGATGGCCAAAACAGGTTTTTCTCCAGTTGCCATTACTTTTTCAATAGCATCAATTTCCTTGGCCAATAGATATCCAAAACATTTTGCGTTTGGAAAGAATTTGGCAACGATTGTAGTAGAAGCGTGAGCCCTATGTGCAGTACCAAAAGCATCGTTTACATAAATATCACCCAGTTTTGATAATTTTTCGGCAAATTCCTCGTCCCCTTTTTCCTCTTCATTATAATAGCGAAGGTTCTCCAACAACAAAACTTCTCCGTTTTTTAATTCTGCAACGGCCTTTTCTGCCTTTTCTCCAACACAATCATCTACAAATTTCACGGACACCCCAATAATGTCCGAAACAGCATCACAAATATGGCTTAACGACAAGTCGGCATTTCGCTGGCCTTTTGGTCTGCCTAAATGGCTCATTAATACGGCGCTACCCCCATCTTCCAATACTTTTATAATAGTAGGTTTCGCTGCTTCGATCCTATTTGTATCCGTTACTTCAAATTTATCATTTAAGGGAACATTAAAGTCCACTCTTATTAACGCTTTCTTATCTTCAAAATTAAAGTCATTCAATACTTTCATTGGTTTTTCCTTTTATTAGGTCACAAATGTAAAGATTAATAGGCTTGTGTTAAAGTGCATACAAGGTTAATTTATGCGCTATCGCAATAATTTTGTTATGCTTTAAAACAACTATATTTGAATCTATGTTATTTAAAGATATTTTAGGCCTCTCGCATATAAAAAAGCATTTGTCCTCAAGTGCAGATGCCGGTCGTATACCTCATGCACAACTTTTTGTTGGTCCGGAAGGATGTGGTCTTTTGCCAATGGCACTGGCCTATGCCCAATATGTAATTTGCGGAAATACTGGTGGCGAGAACAGTGGTCCCAATGAAGCTTGTAATTTAAAGTTCAATTCAATTTCTCACCCCGATGTGCATTTCGCTTTTCCCGTTGCAAACTCGGATAAAGTTAGTTCAAAAGCGGTCAGTGACCATTATATGAAAGAATGGCGGCAATTTATTGTGGAACAGCCCTACGGCAACCTTTTTGACTGGTACAGGTTTATTGAAATTGAAAAAAAACAAGGTCAAATAGGGGTTCACGAAGCTCAGGAAATCGTTAAGAAACTTTCTTTGAAATCTTATGAAGGAGGGTATAAGGTCATGATTATTTGGATGGCCGAAAAATTACACAATGCGGCTTCTAACAAACTACTGAAGTTAATTGAGGAACCGCCCGATAAAACCGTTTTTTTATTGCTGTGCCAAGATGAGGAACAAATTATACAGACAATACAATCACGTTGTCAAATTGTACATTTTCCTCCTTTGGCAGAAGAAGCGGTCGCAAATGCATTGATTGAAAAGGGAGCGGCCAAACCAGAAGCTATGAGAATTGCGCATGAAGCAAATGGAAATTTCAACAAGGCATTGGACTTGCTGAACAATGATTCTGAAGACTTAGTCTTTGAGAACTGGTTTATACAATGGGTTAGAAGCGCGTTCAAGGCAAAAGGCAATAAGGCGGCCATTCATGAACTATTGTTATGGGGAGAAGAAGTTGCAAAGACGGGAAGGGAAACACAAAAGAATTTTCTTCATTATTGTATAGTGGTAATGAGGCAGGCATTAATGATCAATTATGGTGCAGAAGAACTTGCATACCTTAAAATACATAATGATGGATTTCAATTGAAGAAATTTGCGCCTTTTGTACATGAGAACAACATACTGGATATTACCAAAGAATTGGAAGATGCTATTTACCATATAGAAAGGAATGGTAATGCAAAGATCATTTTTACGGACCTATCCATAAAACTTACACGCCTTTTACATAGAAAAAAAGCGGAACTTAATTAATATATTATGAAGATAATCCTTGAACATGCTACCGAAATCTTATTGTTACTTTTTATGTCCATCACCTTTTTACAAAGTGGATTGGACAAAATAACGGATTGGTCTGGAAATATTTCATGGCTTAAAGATCATTTTGCCAAAACACCCCTTAAAAACATAGTACCATTTATGGTAGGTACTGTGCTGATTACAGAGGTAGTGGCCGGTTTTTTATGCTTGGCCGGAATCTATCTGTTAGTTAGTGAAAACGATGCCACTATTGGTTTTTATGGGGCCGTTTTAGCATGTGTAACGCTGTTGATGCTCTTGTTTGGACAACGCGTGGCAAAGGATTATGAAGGGGCCAAAACCATAGCTGTTTATTTCATACCTGCAATTTTCTTGGTTTTCCTACTGCAGTAACCAAGAAAATATATTTTAGCCTATTTATTGGCAAATAAAGTAGGTGATTAAAGATGCTTTAGGTGGGTAAAGGATATATTATTTTATTAACTGTCTGCCGGTAATTCATCATAAACAAAAAACCCTTCCAAAGAAGGGTTTTTTTAGAGGCATCGAGCGGATTCGAACCGCTGTACAAGCTTTTGCAGAGCTGTGCCTAGCCACTCGGCCACGATGCCATTATTTTTAAGAGAGAGCAAAAATAAACAATTATCCTGTTCTAGGACAAATCAAAGTAAAAAATTAAAAATCTTACCATCGTCAGGGTTCCCCTAAGTATATAATTTTCTCTTTAATTTCAGGGCTACGGTAACTTTTTCAACATCTCCGTTAATTGGAGGATTGATCTTAGAAACCGAAATTTTAGCTTTCTCAACAGTGGGCAGTTCCAAAAATATTCTATCTGTGATTCTTTTGGCCACATGCTCCAATAATTTGGATGGTATGGCCATTTCCTGTTTTACTATCCTATTGATATGGACATAATCTACCGTGTCAGATAATTGGTCGGAGATAGATGCTTTGGTCAAATTTGTTGTAACAGAAACATTGACCAAATAATCACTGCCAATATTGGTTTCCTCCTTTAAGCAGCCATGGTGGGCATATGCTTTAATATTTTCTAACTGAACTTTACCCATTTTCTAAAATCTAAATAGCAAACATAATCAATCTGCCCGAAGATTTAATAGGTACATCTACAATTACTGATTCCTTGGAAAAGGTCAACACCTACGGTGATAACATGGGTGCCCGTGCTATATCCTAAAATTTCGTTCAAAATAATTTGGTAGGAATATCCAAAATAAAAGTTGCTCTTTTTAAGGCCAAAAAACGGAGCTATATATAATGGATCGCCTATTTGGTCATTTAAGAAACGATAGTTCACCCCAGCATAGTAATAATCCTCAAATTCATACCATCTAAATTTGACGTTAAGATCTGTTTCTGACCTGCCGTCACTTTCAAAAATCTTGAACAGTACTGAAGGTTCAATTTCTAACTGGCTATTTCTGTTTTTGGTATACCTATATCCGGAATATAAATAATAGTTTCTCAAGGCCGTAGGCTCGTTTAAACTTGAAAATGTAGATAGATCTATTTCCTTGTCCAATAAGTTGGAAACGTTTGCACTCAAGAAAAATTTATTGAGTCTATAGAGCATACCAACATCAAAATTATGGTTGTTCGTCAACCTATTATTGATGTTTGGGTCACCGCTGTTCTGTGCATCTTCGTTATCTATTCTAAATCCGTTATAATTATATGAAATTCCAAAGGACAAAAATTCATCATCATATTTGTCCAAGGTCAAATGGTGTGCAAATGACACCCTGGCCCCTTGTTGTTTGGTGTCTCCATTGGCGTCATTATATAAAAAGACCCCAACTCCAGATTTTTCACCTACCCTCATATCTGCCGCTAATGATTGGGTCCTGGGCGCATCTTTGATTCCTACCCACTGGGCCAACCCATTTAACCTGATTTTTACATGGTCACCAATACCCGCATAGGTAGGCGACAAGACAAATGGATTGTCTGCCAAGTACTGCGATAATTGAGGCGAATTAAGCTCCTGACCTCTTAAAGCATAGGCACTCAGTAAAAAAACCAACATCAATAGACTGTTCCGCATCATCATTTTAGGTTAAGTTTTAACGATATAGAGTAAAGTGCCCTACAAATTCCCTTTCATCTCTTTCTCCATTCAGTTTGATCACATACCAGTAATCACCAGTAGGTAAAAATTTGCCCGAATATGTACCATCCCAGCCTTCTGAGTCTGCAAATTGTTGGGAAACTACCCTACCATAACGATCAAAAATCTTTATTAGTATTTCTGGAAACTGTTCCATATTTCTAGGTATCCAAAAATCATTTTGACCGTCCCCGTCAGGTGTAAAGAAATTAGGTAATTCAATATCTATAAATTCCATATAAATATTGGCAATGGACTCACAGCCGTTTTGATCAACGACGCGCACCTCAAACGTATCGGTTCTATCAATGAAAAACGTATTACTGTTACCATTATCGATACCGTCAAAATAATAGGTGTAATCTTCTCTACCTCCTTCTGCCACAGCAGTAATCTCATTGAGGTTATGTTGTTCCAACGTCAATGACAATGGATCAAAAGCTTCAATTACAAAGTCTATAGTCTGTAAACATCCATTGGCATGCGCTATGGTAATAAAATGGTTGCCCGGTGCAGAATCCCTGAAATCTGGGTTTAACTGTAAATCTTCCGGATCTACGGAATCAATTGCATAAAGGACATCTCCTATGACACTATCGTCCTCCAAGGTAATGTTCACATAATTATTAGGCATATCGCTAGAGCATTCGTAAACCGGCTCTACCGTCGCGTTCAAGTTGACTCCTCTTTCTATATCAACGATCACATTGGTTTCACAACCATTGGCATCCCTAACAAAGATCAAATAATTATCCGCTGCCATATTTATAAACTCAGTCCTTCCAAGAACAAAATCCGCATCGCCATTTGCATTGATGGCCGTACTGTAAGGTGCCGTTCCTCCTAATATCTCAAGGACTATAGAGCCATCTTGGCTATCCACGCAGATTTCTGGAGTAACCGTTGGGTTAACGACTAACATATCAGGTTCTGAAATGGTATAGGTCAAATATTCAAAACAGCCGTTCCTATCTTGGGCAAGTATGGTGTATTCTCCCGGTGCAAGGTCTGTAAATGTATTTGTCGAAAATGCTTGGTTCAAGTTTGGAGAAATAGCATATTGATATCCTCCAGCCCCGCCAGAAAGGGTAACCGTTATTTGTCCGTTGTTCTCTCCAGCACAACTTACGTCGATTATACTCTCTGTATAGGATAAAGGAAGAGGGTCTTCTATGATTACCTCTTCTGCTTGGGTGGTACAATCCTCACTTGTTACCGATACATAATAAGTACCCGCGGACAAGTTTCTGAAAACACCCTGAATTTGAGGTCCGGCAATCCTTGATGCTGGGGACAAGGAACTATCGGTAAATAATTCATATTGATAATTTCCTAATCCACCTTCTGCAGTAGCGTAAATAATGGCGGTGTTTTCACCTGTACAATTTAATACTGCTGCAGTATCATCTACTGTAAGGGTCAACGGCAGAATCTCATTTTCAGTAATGGCATTTGACAATGCGGCCTCACAACCATTTATAGCATCACGTACATAGAATTGATACCTTCCATGTTGGTAGATACCTGCTTCCGGTAATCCTAATGGATTTGTAGTCATTGGTAAATAGGTAATATTGTCAACACTATATTCATACGTACCGCTGCCACCTGTGGCCATTAATTCAAATTCAGCTCCAGTAGCACAAGTTAATGGGTTGGTTCTCAATAGAGATGCCTGTATTTCAGTTGGTTGTGTAATTTCTACCGTATTGGTGGTCATATCACAATCCCAACCATCAACCACTGTTATACTATAAATACCAGCTCCTAAATCATTGAAATTAGGATTGTTTTGTATACCCGTAGTATTTAAAATGGTTGTACCCGAAGCATCATAATAATTTAATTGATATCCATATGAACCACTTCCTCCTCCGGTGACAATAGCACTTATTACGGCGCCAGTATCCCCATAACAGGCCAAATCCGTAACTAAAGGTGTGGCATTGGCAATAATAGGAGTAGCAGGTATAAGTGCTTCTGTCCTGGTGATAAAACATCCTACGTTATCCGCTATTTGAATGGTATAATCTCCAGCAGAAAGGTTCCCAAATATCATTTCCTGAACATTTTCAACTGTTATGTTTTCTCCGGTTAAGGTGTTCGTCAACGTAATATCATAAGGCTTATAACCTCCACTAGGAGTTACACTGATTTCACCTTTATCATTGGTACACGTAACTTCCGCAATAGGGTTCACTACCGCATCCAAAGGTCTGTCCGGAGATGCTATGGTTACTACATTGGTGTTTTCCGAGCACAATGGCACAGAGGTTTCCGTTATCTGAACATAGTAATTGCCTCCAGAAATATTTCCTACCTGTCTTGGGTTTACACTTGTATCCGTAGAGACCGTACTTCCAATGGCATTACCTGCAGTATCAAAAATTTGATAGTCATACGTTCCGGAATAGCCATCGATATTAATTGACAATCCACCGTTAGTATCCCCATAACAAGTAACTACAGAGGTTGCCGTAGCGGTTGCTGTTATAAAATCAAAAGGTGCAATAGAATATGTGTCCGTTATTACATAACAACCGGTATCCAAATCTGTGACACGGAAATTATAGGTTCCTACGGCACTTAAACTAAATTCCGCCGTTGTTGCCGTACTTGTCGTAAGTGTTCCTTTACTATTTCCAATTGGTAAAAGTTCAAAGCTATAAGTGTGCGCCAAACCATTGTCCGTAATTGAAATTGTCACTATCTCATCATTCGTACAAGTGATGGCTAAATCTCTGGTCACTGTAGCGGTAAACGTATTTATAGGTTGCACCGTTACCGAAGTAGTTTCTGTACATCCATTATCATCTTTTACAAATACATCTATAATTTGTTCACTACCGTTATCCGCAATATTGAACGTATTGGACCTTTGGAAATTTACATTGTCCAAACTATATAGGTATGGTGAAGTACCTGAAGAAACACCAGAAGTGGTTGCTCCATCCAATACATTCACAGTAATCGTGGCAGTGTTCACGGAGTTGTTTATTGAACAAGTAAACTCCGTTACCGTGGCATCGATCAATAACTGTGTAGGCTCTGAAACCGTCTCGTTCTTAATACCTTCACATCCTCTGCTCGATACAACGCGAACCTGATAATCTCCTGCACTTAATCCAGTAAACAAAGCATTGTCCTGTAGAGGTACAATTGGTGTTACCAAATCGCTTAAACTATAAAGTTCATATCTATAAACCGGATTCATAGCCGTCAAT
Organism: Maribacter confluentis; assembly: GCF_030505015.1. Taxonomy (NCBI): domain Bacteria; kingdom Pseudomonadati; phylum Bacteroidota; class Flavobacteriia; order Flavobacteriales; family Flavobacteriaceae; genus Maribacter; species Maribacter confluentis. The sequence goes on along the minus strand of NZ_JAUKUC010000001.1, from coordinate 2,209,399 downwards.
GGATCAATATTTGCTCTAATACTACCGTCATTTCCACCAAAGCAGCTAACATTTACTATAGTGGCATCCAATAATACTGGGACTACCGGAGCGTCCAGCACCTGTGTCGCCATGGTCTGGCACACCGGGTTGGTGGTGTCAAGGTCCCTGACCGTGAAAGTGTACGTGCCCGCATCGACCAGGCCGGTAAAGACAGGGTCGTTCATCTGGACAACGTTAGGTCCGCTCGGCGGCGCCATCTCGAACTCAAGGTTCGCGGAACCGCCCGTAACGTCCACCGTTATCGTGCCCCCTGGCACCGTTGTGCTACAGTCGATCGGCTTGGTCACGGCCGTGGTGGCGCCCAACTGCTCGTAAAGCTCTACGGGAAGTGTGGTGAAGCTACAGCCCCATTGGTCCGTGATCGTCACCTCGTAGACTCCTGCGCCCAGGCCGGAGAACACCCTGGTGTTCTGCGGTGAGCGGAAGTCCGTCCCGCCAAGGACCAGTTGGTACGTATAGCCGCTTCCCTGTCCGCCGGTGGGTGCACTTACCTCTATCTCGCCCTGTAGGTTCGTACAGTTCTCCTGGTTCACGCTAAGCGTTGCCGCTATAGGTGTCGGGATGTCCAATACGATATTGTCCTGGATCAGCCTTTCACAGCCCTCGCTATCTCTTGCCCATGCCTCATATGTGCCTGCGGTAAGTCCGCCGAACGTGGCGTTGGGAACAAAGTCCGTCGGTGCGCTAGGCGCAGCCGTACCCACATAGTACGTATAGCCTCCCCATCCACCGGCCACGTTGGTGATCGTGATCGAACCGTCATTGTCCCCAGTGGCACAGGTAATGTCCGTCACTACGGTGGTTCCCGTAATATCGGCACTTGGACCGCTTATCGTGAACGACTCCCTGTTCGTACAGAACGGGTTACTGTCCTGGGTCACCGAAACATAATAGTTCCCCGCTCCAAGGTTCACCGTTGGGGCGGCCTCGTCGCCTGTAGCTACGCTAATATCGTCCAGGGTATCGTTGGGCGTGCCGTTGGTATCAAACACTTCCCAGTCGAACCCGGCGGCATATGTCGCATCCACAAGTGAGAAGGTCACCTCGCCCGTATCCGTTCCGTAACAGATCACGTCGCTGCTCTTCGCCACATCGATCGTGAACGTATTGGGTTCCTCGATACGTGCAGATGTTGTTACTATACAGCCCGTATCCACATGTCTTACCAAGAAGTTGTACGTGCCAGCGGTAAGTCCGCCGAATACGTTCGTGGAAACATAGGTGGCACCGTTGTCGATACTGTACTCGTACCTCGTGTCGTCGCCCGATGTGGACGTCGCCGTAACGGTGATCTCGCCCTCAGATCCGGGCGCACAGGTCTCCGTAGTGGTCACCGCAGCGGAAGCCCCGGTCATCTCGTCGAAAGGCAGTACCGTAGCGGTAGTGCTTCCGGAACATCCGTTATCGTCGTATACGTTTATCGTATAGCTCTCACCGGTTCTGTCCGTTACCGTCAGCACGTTGGAGGCGCCCGACTGTACAACGTTGGAAGCGCTGTCGATGAACTCATAGATCACATAGTTGCCGCTACCGCCCGTAATGCCGCCGTTGACCGTTACCGTGGCATTGTTGTCGTTGTTGCCGGCACTACAGCCGAACTCAACAACGCTAGCGCTTACGTTCAATATCTCGTCCGGCTCGGAAATTTCAATATCTATAATTGTACTTGTACAACTATTGGTTCCCGTAGCCGTAATACTATATGTATTAGGTGGTAAGTTTTCAAATGTATTACTACTCGCATTGAAAGTACCTGCAACAGGAGAAATCGTAAAGGTCAAAGGATTTACGCCATTCTGGGTCTGTGCCAAGGTTATAGAGCCGTTATCTGCTCCAAAACAGGTAATATCAATATGTGTTTCTGTAAATACTGGGACTACCGGAGCGTCCAGCACCTGTGTCGCCATGGTCTGGCACACCGGGTTGGTGGTGTCAAGGTCCCTGACCGTGAAAGTGTACGTGCCCGCATCGACCAGGCCGGTAAAGACAGGGTCGTTCATCTGGACAACGTTAGGTCCGCTCGGCGGCGCCATCTCGAACTCAAGGTTCGCGGAACCGCCCGTAACGTCCACCGTTATCGTGCCCCCTGGCACCGTTGTGCTACAGTCGATCGGCTTGGTCACGGCCGTGGTGGCGCCCAACTGCTCGTAAAGCTCTACGGGAAGTGTGGTGAAGCTACAGCCCCATTGGTCCGTGATCGTCACCTCGTAGACTCCTGCGCCCAGGCCGGAGAACACCCTGGTGTTCTGCGGTGAGCGGAAGTCCGTCCCGCCAAGGACCAGTTGGTACGTATAGCCGCTTCCCTGTCCGCCGGTGGGTGCACTTACCTCTATCTCGCCCTGTAGGTTCGTACAGTTCTCCTGGTTCACGCTAAGCGTTGCCGCTATAGGTGTCGGGATGTCCAATACGATATTGTCCTGGATCAGCCTTTCACAGCCCTCGCTATCTCTTGCCCATGCCTCATATGTGCCTGCGGTAAGTCCGCCGAACGTGGCGTTGGGAACAAAGTCCGTCGGTGCGCTAGGCGCAGCCGTACCCACATAGTACGTATAGCCTCCCCATCCACCGGCCACGTTGGTGATCGTGATCGAACCGTCATTGTCCCCAGTGGCACAGGTAATGTCCGTCACTACGGTGGTTCCCGTAATATCGGCACTTGGACCGCTTATCGTGAACGACTCCCTGTTCGTACAGAACGGGTTACTGTCCTGGGTCACCGAAACATAATAGTTCCCCGCTCCAAGGTTCACCGTTGGGGCGGCCTCGTCGCCTGTAGCTACGCTAATATCGTCCAGGGTATCGTTGGGCGTGCCGTTGGTATCAAACACTTCCCAGTCGAACCCGGCGGCATATGTCGCATCCACAAGTGAGAAGGTCACCTCGCCCGTATCCGTTCCGTAACAGATCACGTCGCTGCTCTTCGCCACATCGATCGTGAACGTATTGGGTTCCTCGATACGTGCAGATGTTGTTACTATACAGCCCGTATCCACATGTCTTACCAAGAAGTTGTACGTGCCAGCGGTAAGTCCGCCGAATACGTTCGTGGAAACATAGGTGGCACCGTTGTCGATACTGTACTCGTACCTCGTGTCGTCGCCCGATGTGGACGTCGCCGTAACGGTGATCTCGCCCTCAGATCCGGGCGCACAGGTCTCCGTAGTGGTCACCGCAGCGGAAGCCCCGGTCATCTCGTCGAAAGGCAGTACCGTAGCGGTAGTGCTACCGGAACATCCGTTATCGTCGTATGCGTTTATCGTATAGCTCTCTCCGGTTCTGTCCGTTACCGTCAGCACGTTGGAGGCGCCCGATTGTACAACGTTGGAGGCGCTGTCGATGAACTCATAGATCACATAGTTGCCGCTACCGCCCGTAATGCCGCCGTTGACCGTTACCGTGGCATTGTTATCGTTGTTGCCAACACTACAGCCGAACTCAACAACACTAGCGCTTACGTTCAATATCTCGTCCGGCTCGGAAATGGTTACCGGTCTGTCCAAGAAACATCCTCTATCTGAGGTTACCCTTACATAATAGTCATCGTTTGCAGAAAGGTTATTGAAAATGTTCGATGACTGAGCCGGCCCTTGAGGCAACATTCGTAAAGCATCATAAGGTAAAATAGGAGTTGGGTCAACCATCAACTGATACGAATATGGTGGGTTGTCCATAGTTGGATCAAGGGTAACGACAATACTGCCGTCATTTCCTCCAAAACAAGTAACATCCATTGCCGAAGTTGTAAAATCAACATCCGTAGGAACTTCCAATTCAATATCTACCAAAGCACTACATCCTGTATATCTTGGGTCCAAGTCATAAATTGCCGCAGTGTACATTCCTGGGTTTAGACCAGAGAAGACTGGAGTTAACTTACGCCCTTCAACAGAAGCTCCGCCAAAGAAGAAAAGCTCATACTCATAGGCTCCTGAACCTCCATATGCCGTTATCAAGATAGCACCATCACCTCCTAAACAAGTTGGTTGCGCCTGAACCTCCGCAGTTATATTGGAAGGTTTAAAAATTTCCAAGGCAACCTGATTTCCACAACCGTTGAAATCACGTATATCAATAGTATAGTTACCAGAACTCAAGTTTGAAAACTGATGGGTAGTACCCAATGTAGTCAGCGTTGAAGATTGATATGAGCCATTGTTAACACTTAGGGTATATGGTTGAATTCCTTCACCGTCCAAGGTAACCTCTACCATAAACTCACCTTCATTAGCCGCACACTGGTTTACTACTACGGCAGATATAAGGGGTGAAGGATCTTCTGCTATTGTAATGTCTAAATGAGAGTTTGCAGCACATCCGTTTCCATCAATGACATAAACATCCCATTCTGTATTTACTGCAGGATCTAATTCTTTATAATTGCTTGTTTCATAATCCGAGGCCACAGGTGTCACCCCATTTTCCATATAAGCATAAGTATAAGAACCATTACCACCACCTGCAATAACAGTAATGTTGGCATTTTCTGAACAATACCCATTATTTTGATCTACTAGGTTGAGGGTAACCGGATTAGGTTCTATAATCCTGAACTCAAATGTATTGGTACAGTCTGGAGCGCTATCCTCCCTAAAAAACAATACATAATCTCCCGGAGGAATAGCAGATATGGTTTCCACAGGTGTTGGTCCAGGTCCTGTAGTACCCGAAATTGTACCTGAATATGCACCTACTAAAGGGGTATTGGATATAGATTCCCTTATTTCATAGTAGATTGAGCTAACCGCCGAATCAAAGCCTTCTATCTGAAATGCGATAGATCCATTGGTATCGCCATAACATGCAACATCATTGACTACTGGGTCTGCAACTACATCAATGGCAGACAGTGGCGGTATGTCAACCTCTACATAACTAGAGCAATTAGTATCTGTATCAATAACCTGGAAAACATAGGACTGTCCAGGATTAAGCCCATTATATGTAGCTGTTTCCTCCCCTGTTCCAGGTCCTGGAATTTCTGTTGTCGGAGCGGTTCCTGCCCCATAAATGGTAAAATCATAATTTCCAGACCCACCACTGGCCAACAATTCTACCGAACCACCTGTAGCACAGCTAACAGCAGGCACAAGTGCATCTACTGTTAAATATGGATTGGAAAGAACCCTAACAGGATTTTGATAAAATTCACAACCATTGGCATCCAATACCCTAACATAATAATCTCCAAAATTAAGTCCATCAAACGTAGCGGTAGTTGCAGATGTATTTATTATTGGATTGGGACCAGTAGTTACTACAACATTATTCTGATTATCATATAACGTATAGGTAAAATTAGGTACCCCGCCACTGGTTATATTAATATCTATTCTTCCGGGAATATCACCAGATGCACCACAACTAACATCCGTAGCTATAACATTGGCATCAAACAATACAGGGTCGTTAACAGTAACGGTTTGGGTGTATGTGCAACTCTTGCTATCCCTAAGGGTATATGAATAAGTACCTGCGGCCAATCCTGGATAAACCCTTTGACTGGTGAAGGGACTGCTGTTAAAACTAATCTCATAAGGAGAAGATCCGTAAGCAGGGTCAATATTAATTTCTACAATACCATTAGAGTCGCCGTTACATGTGGGGTCAGTTACCGTCTCCGTAGCCAAAGGATTAACGACGGCCGTTACAGTTACTTCATTTGATTCTGCAACACATCCTTGGCTATCCGTTACCCTAAATCTATATAAACCGGGAGTATTTGTGGTAAATGGAAAAGTACCTGTATATGAAGTGTAACCGCCGTTATCTATATTTAACTCATAAGTAAATGGCGAATAACCTCCGTTTACCTGTAAATCCAAGATAGCATCAGGCGATACGGTACAATCAATATCCTTTGATAAAACAATGTTTGCCGTCAACTGAGGTTCTATGGTAAACATTAAATCATCCGTACATCCATTGGCATCCCTAATTTCAAATGTATAATTGCCAGGTGTTAAGTTAGCAAATGTATTGGAAGTTCTATAAGGGCCCGAATTCATTCTAAAAACATAGGGGGCCAATCCTCCAGATCCACCGATAACCACGGTAGCCGAACCTGGGTTGGAAGAATCATAACATAAATCTGAACTAGGGTCAATACTGATAACAGGGTTCACCGGTGTGTTCAAGGTAAAGGTATCCGTAGCGGCACATCCATTAGTATCCGTAACGGTAATGGTATGTATTCCTATTTCATTAAGGCCAGTGAAGATATTTTCACTTTGTGGTCCTACAATATTTCCATTTGGTTCTTCGATTTGATACGTATAACCTGCGGTTCCGCCAGAAGCTGTTATGGTAACCGAACCACCATCTACACAAGTTGGCTGTACAACGGTTTCCGAAAAAGTGACGATGGCCGGCTCAGATATGGTTTGGGATATGGAAACCCTACATCCAGGATTTGTACTTCCGGCTTCCCTTACATATATAGTATAGTTACCAGCAGCCAAACCTGTTATTGTGTATGGCGAAACGGTATCACTACCATCTATAGTGGCAAAACCGCTATCAAAACTGTATTCAAATCCACCTGTACCAAAATTCTCCACCTCAAAAGTAATAGAACCAGAACCGTCCGCGTTACAGTCAAGGTCCTCATAGCCTATTATGGATGCCTCGAAAGCATTTCCGTCCTCTACGATTACGTCAATACTTGTTGTTCCCGGACATCTTGCCGGTGGCTGGGTTGCCAAAAGATCATCTATAGCAATATCATTTCCGTCAAGAACTGCAGAGTTCGTTCTGAAGATTATATCCAGGTTTGTATTTGCTCCAGGATTTAGTGAGACAGAATAATTATGCCAATCATCCGGGCCATTATTTTTAGGAACACTGCCCGCCGTAGATGAGCTGGCAATAATATTTCCACTACCATCCACTAATTCTATTTGCATGCTAGGGTCTCCTCCAGAGGTGCCAGTGCGCAATAAGTTCAATGCCCAAAAGGTAATAGTAATATCCTGGTTAGGTAATACCTCAACGTTCCTTTTAGAATATACAATACCACCAACACCAACAACACCACCAACATTGATCGCCAAATATCGCCCATTGGCATTACCGGTATGGTCATTAGGACTGATCCATGTGGCATGTAAAGGTGCTAACGCACTTGTAACCGTATATTCTCCATCAAATAAACGAGCGTCACCAATATTACAGGCGCTAGTACTTCCATCGCCAGGCTCGTAACAATAAGCAGGGTCTATCTGTGGTATACTGGTATTGGGTCCGGACCCAAAATCTTCAGTCAATAAGGTGCTTTCTGCCGGTGCAATGGTACTTACATAAGTGACATCTATGGTATGCGGACCTGCAGGTACGTTGTTGAATATATTGGAGGTAGCCGGACTGTTGGGGTTTCCGTCGATACTATAGGTGTAGTCGAAATCGCTGCTGCTCGGGGTCACCGTAACCGTGCCGTCGCCGTCACAAAGGTAATCCACCGTTGCAGACAATGTGGGAGGTGCAGGGGCCGGGTCTACCGTAATGTCCATTGGGAACGTACAGTTGTTGGCGTCCTGGACGTATACCGTATGGTTGCCCGCCAACAGGTATCCTATGGGGCTGGAAGTATACGTGCCGCCACCGTCAAAGCTATAGCTGTACGGTGCGGTACCTCCATGGGCGTTCGTAATACGGACCTCCGCGCCCTGAGTAGGGTTGCACTCCACTAATTCTGCTACAGCGGCAGAGGCCGAAAGGTTAAGGGGCTCCGTGATCGTATGGATTTCCCCTATCTCGCAAAGGTTGGCGTCCCTAACGCGGATGTTGTACGAACCGGCGCCAAGGTTGTTGAACGTGTTCTGCGAAACATAGCTGGCACCGTTGTCCATACTATAGGTATACGGACCTTCCCCGCCACTTGCCATAATCGTCAAGGTGGACTGGCTGTCCCCGCTACAGAGTACCGCGGTGTTCGAGATAGATAGTGCCAACGGCAGGTCCTGGTCGATCGTGATGGCGTATACGCTCTCGCAGAAACCGGCGCTGCCGCCGTTGTCCCTTACATAGACATCGTAGTCGCCCGTACCCGTAACCGGGATCGTGCTGTTGGGCACAAAGTCGCCCGATGTGGGCGTAGTCCCGTTGTCCACTACCGCGTAGACATAGTTGCCGTCACCGCCCGCTCCGGCGATCGCCACATCAGTGGCAGAACCACAGGCGGTAATATTGACCGCACTGGCGGTAACCGTTAATTGAGGTTCTATGGTAATGGATTGAGATGCACTATCACAACCATAAGCATCTGTGACCTCTATTGTGTATGTTCCTTGTGATAATCCGTTAAACGTGTATGTAGTTGAATTGACCGGAGATGGTACTACCCAAGTTCCTCCATTGATTCTAAATTGATAATCCCCATTACCATCTGTAACATTAACTTGAATAATTGCATCATTACCACCACTATAACAAGCTGTTTCATTTAAGGTAAAAACGGGAATAATTGGTGCCGTAATCGTGATAGGGTTGTCCATAAGATCCGTACATCCGTTTGCGTCCATAACACGGACCCTATAGGTGCCTGCCGTTAATCCGCCAAAAGTTGTACCGGTTTGGTAAGCCGTCAATATGCTTCCAGCATTATTTTCTAATTGATATGTATATCCGGGTGTACCGCCCAATGCGCTAGCGGTTATAATTGCCCCTCCATTATTACAGGTATAGGGCTGTGTCTGAGATGCGTCCGCAACCACCACCGAAGGTTCGTTGATAACCTGACTTATACTTGTACTACATCCAGGATTTGTACTGCCTGCCTCCCTAACGTAAATGGTATAATTACCGGCAGAAAGTGATGATATCGTCTGTGGAGATACCGTAGTACTTCCAAGAATAGAACTAAAGTCACTTGTAAAACTAAACTCGAAACCTCCAGGACCAAAATTCTCCACCTCAAAAGTAATAGAGCCAGAACCGTCCGCGTTACAGTCAAGGTCCTCATAGCCTATTATGGATGCATCTAAGGCATTTCCGTCCTCTACGATTACATCTATACTTGTGGTTCCCGGACATTGTTCTGGTATTTGGAAAGCAAGTATATCATCAATTGCAATATCATTACCTTGAATTACAGCGGAATTGGTTCTTATAACAATATCCAGATTTGTATTTGCGCCGGGATCAAGTGTTACGCTATAATTATGCCAATCATCCGCATTATTGTTCTTAGGAATATTACCCGTTGCAGTACTAGCAATTACATTACCGCCCAAATCAACCAATTCGATTTCAATGGTAGGATCCCCTCCAGATTGTCCATTTCTAAATATATTGAATGCATATAATGAAACCGTTACATCTCTATTTGGGATAACTTCTACACCGCGTTTTGCATATACAATACCACCAACACCAGCTGCACCACCAACATTGATCGCCAAATAACGTCCATTGGCATTACCGGTATGGTCGTTAGGACTTCTCCACGGATTATAAGGATTGGTAATAACACTTGTTACGGAATACTCTCCGTCTTGAATATGAGTGTCGGTTCCAAAACCACATAAGCTTGCGCTACCGTCTTGTGGCTCGTAACAATAAGCAGGGTCTATCTGTGGTATACTGGTATTGGGTCCGGAACCAAAATCTTCCTGTAATAGTATACTTTCTGCCGGTGCAATGGTACTTACATAAGTGACATCTATGGTATGCGGACCTGCAGGTACGTTGTTGAATATATTGGAGGTAGCCGGACTGTTGGGGTTTCCGTCGATACTATAGGTGTAGTCGAAATCGCTGCTGCTCGGGGTCACCGTAACCGTGCCGTCGCCGTCACAAAGGTAATCCACCGTTGCAGACAATGTGGGAGGTGCAGGGGCCGGGTCTACCGTAATGTCCATTGGGAACGTACAGTTGTTGGCGTCCTGGACGTATACCGTATGGTTGCCCGCCAACAGGTATCCTATGGGGCTGGAAGTATACGTGCCGCCACCGTCAAAGCTATAGCTGTACGGTGCGGTACCTCCATGGGCGTTCGTAATACGGACCTCCGCGCCCTGAGTAGGGTTGCACTCCACTAATTCTGCTACAGCGGCAGAGGCCGAAAGGTTAAGGGGCTCCGTGATCGTATGGATTTCCCCTATCTCGCAAAGGTTGGCGTCCCTAACGCGGATGTTGTACGAACCGGCGCCAAGGTTGTTGAACGTGTTCTGCGAAACATAGCTGGCACCGTTGTCCATACTATAGGTATACGGACCTTCCCCGCCACTTGCCATAATCGTCAAGGTGGACTGGCTGTCCCCGCTACAGAGTACCGCGGTGTTCGAGATAGATAGTGCCAACGGCAGGTCCTGGTCGATCGTGATGGCGTATACGCTCTCGCAGAAACCGGCGCTGCCGCCGTTGTCCCTTACATAGACGTCGTAGTCGCCCGTACCCGTAACCGGGATCGTGCTGTTGGGCACAAAGTCGCCCGATGTGGGCGTAGTGCCGTTGTCCACTACCGCGTAGACATAGTTGCCGTCACCGCCCGCTCCGGCGATTGCCACATCAGTGGCAGAACCACACGCGGTAATGTTGCCCGCACTGGCGGTAACCGTTAGCTCTGGATTGACAACGATTGTTTCTGTATCCGTACAGTTTTTACCATCCCTTACATCTATTGTATATGTTCCTGAAGATAAATTGGAGAATACGTTGTTTGTTGTAAAAGGTGCTCCGTTAATGCTATATTCAAAATTTCCGTCACCTCCTGAAGTTACATTTGCCGTTAAGGTCAAAAGTGTAGAACTATCAAAACAATCTTGGTTTGGAGTAACAACTAGGACAGGTGCTATTGCGGGATCTAATGTAAATGAGAACGGTATTGCGCAATTATTGGAATCCGTTAATGTTCCGTTATATGTTCCTGGTTGGGTCAATCCGTTGAAATTACCTGTGCCATTTGTACCAAACGATGAACCATCTGGGTTGTTCAATGAAAAGGAGTAGCCACCCCATCCACCTGTAGCAGTAATACTAACACTGCCATCTGTTAAACAAGTAGGTTGTGTTTCATTAACAGATGTTATAGCCAATGCAGATGCAGGCCCTTCCAGTTCATGGGTGGTAGTATACGTACAATTTGTAGCGGTATCCGTAATGTTTATTACATAGTCTCCAGCCTCCAAATTATTTAAATTGTTGATTACCGCTTGTGTTCCTCCATTGCTGGTAAAACCTGATGGGCCTGTAATGGAATATGTGAAATTTTGTCCGCTTTGGAAAGTTACATTAAAACGAATGCTGCCATCTGTTGCTCCAAAGCAAGAAACAGGTTGAACGGTAGTTCCAGAAGCCGATATGGGGTTTATGCCGTTTATCGTATAATTTTCTTCATAGAAACAGCCATCAATATCTGTAACCCTTACCGTATAGGTGTCTGGTGCCAGTCCGTCAAAATTAGCTTCATTGCCTACGGTACTTGTGGGGTTTATTACAGTTGGGGCAACAATGGCATACGTAAAAGGAGCTGAACCATTTGTAGCGGATACCCTAAGGTCTACCGTTTGATCAGGACAAGCAATCTGAGATGCCGTTATATTTAAATCCGTTGGCGGGTTTGGTGCATCTATTAGTATAATATTGGTTCTGAAAGTACATCCATTGGCGTCTCTAACGGTAATATAATAATTACCATCTACTAGATTTTCAAAACGATTTGCATTAGCTACCGTATCTGGAATAAAGTTTACGCCATCAATACTATACTCATAAGGGGCAACACCACCGGTTACGTTCTGTGCTTCAATAATCCCGTCTTGAACACAAGTATAATCTTGAATCAACACAGCATCTCCCTGCACTGCCGAAGCGGGCGAACCAATGGTATAATTTTCCTCATAATCACAAGAAGCACTACCTCTTCTTTGGTTGATCAATACACGATAATCCCCTGCCGGTAAATTTGAAAAATTACCTGTGCCGTTTTCGCCAAGAGGTTGGTCGTCTGCATCAAATAAAGAAAAGGTTAATTGATAACCGTTATTATCAATTAAATTATATTGTATTCTACCGCTAGCATCCCCAAAACAATTAACATCCACTACTGTAGTGGCGTTAAATTCCGCCGCAGGTTGAAATTCTATTTCAACAGTGTTGGACACTTGGTAACACCCATTTCTATCTAACACAACAAATGTATAGGCCCCCGGGTCTAAAATGTCAAAAATCTGCCTTGTCTGAAAATTGGTTGCAGGTATATCTGCATACGAAGGATATGAAGTAACCGTATTTCCTGATTCATCTACATATGACCAGATTGCATAGGTATGTGGCGTTGTGCCCCCATCAGAATCCATTTGGATATTACCTTCCCTACAGGTAATATGTTGAGAAACCCTTGCACTTAATGTTAGGTCATTGTTATCCACAATGGTAACATTTTCACTATATGAACAACCATCTGCGGTTGAAATTAAAGCAATATAGTCCCCTGCACTTAAACCTGTAAAGGTAAAATTGTTGTCCGTTTGTCCATTTTCACTGTCCAAAAGTGTGCCTAAACCTCCATTACTTCCATCATCTATTCTAATTTCGTAGTTATATACGGCATCCGCATTATTGATCTGTAAATTGATAGACCCTAGCTCATAACAGAATTCTGGAGTTACATTAACACTATAGGTAACGTCTCTATCTAAAATACCTATTACTTCCGTAGTAAAGACACAGGCGTTTGGTATTACATCTCCATTGATGTCCGTAGGCGTAACCTCTACTCTATAAGAACCGTTCTCACCAGAAGAAAAGTCAAAACTTGGACCATTGTTTGCGCTAAATGGAACAAGAATGTTATTGGTTTCATTATCTACCAACTGGTAACCATATCCACTGCCCAAGTTGGTTATGGTAATATTACCGTCTGTATTACAAACAATATCCCTATTGGTGTAATCTATATCCAAATTGTTCTGGAACCCTTTAAAATAATAGCGGCTGATACATCCGTTTCTATTGATAACGGATAATCTATATTCTCCAGGAGCATTTAATAGGAAGTTACTTCCAGTGCCAACTTCTGTCCAATTACAGGTAAGTGCTTTATTGGCACAATCTTCGCCAACCGGAGCACAACTGGCTTCGTCCAACAATTCCCAGCTAACACTTTGGGCATCTACAATATTTACCGCTAATGGTTGAGAATCATTAATACCGCACAAGAAAATCTTTGGGATGAAAGAATTGTCTATTGTACAATTAACAATTTCTCCAGGTATGTCGTTTGAGGGATCACTATCGCTATTTACTTCATTAAAATATTCGGTAACGGGATTGGGTATATTACCAGAACCAAATGGTTCAACCGTAATGACTTCTTGGTAGCCAATACAAGGTGCGGCAACAATTTTATCTACGATATAAACCCCAGGAGTAGTAATTACTTGCGTACTTGGGTCGTTATCTGGGTCGCCATCATTAATTTCAACATCCAAACTGTCCAATTCCCCATTACCATTGGTGTCCTGATACCATACGTAAGAGTCGAAACCTTGTCCCGCTGTCAAAATTGTATTTGAACCACATAAGGTAACTGTTCTGTCAAAGCTACAAGCACTAAGGTCATCCAAAAGGAAATTTGTAGCTCCTGGAACCGTAAAACCACATGAGTTAAATTCACTTACACTGGGGTCGTCCGTTACCATTGCAGAATTATTTTCTCCACGATAGGTGCCATAGGCCACATTTTCAATTAAATCAGAACAGGCATTTACGAAGTCAAAACAGTTTTCTGCTACTTGTACACGAAAACGAATGGAATATTCAGAATCCTCATCTTCTACATATCTGTCCGGGACAGAAAAAATAATTTCACGAGTTAAGGGGTCGTACGTATAGGTAACTCCATTTGGATACGAAAAATCAGAAGCATTGAAAAAACTACGTCCATTTGGCGGAGAGACATTAACAGGAAGTATGTCCCTAATGGTATAGCCCACCCCATCATCATTACCAATATTCTCAAAAGTCAGCACATAATCCAATGTTTGACCTAAATTAACACCTTCACCTGTTATATCTACACCGCCGGGCGTCTGAACCCTTTTCTCCAACACAATGTTAGGTGCAATGATATCCACATCAAATGAAGCAAAAAAGATATCATATTTGTCTTGTGAGGAAGTTGCTCTAAGCGTAGCACTGGTTGATCCGTTTGGGATAATGGTATTGTTGACTCCGCCGTTGGGAATTTCAAAATGATCTACATCCCAACCCAAGGTGTTTATACTATTTGGATTTCTGTTGGTGTAAGGAACATCGTCAATAGTGATGCTTGAATTGAAGAAGTTGTTGGCTGGGTTCTCTCCGTTTGATAAGGTGGTAAAAGACCCATTGGCATTGATCTGCAAGGCATCCCCATCAATTCTATTATCTCCTTCCAAAGCAGCTACACCCATATTGGCATACACTGGAAAAGGAGCGGGTAACGTTGTATATCCGCTGATAGGAATATCTACACTTTCGCCAGATTTTATACCCGCATAACCGTCAAAGGTAGTTATGAATTTATCTCCAGGTAAATTTGGGTTTTCATATACTACAACCATTTTCCAACCACCGGAAATACCACCACTGATCGTACGGCTATTATCTGCCCGTACATTGGCTACAAAATACTCCCCGTTAGGGTTTGGCAATGCCGATACTATAGAGGTAATATCCTTATAATATGCGTAAGGTGCATAATATCCAAAATCTACATCATTATAACCATCAAAAAGTTCATCGTCTGCTGCTATATCCTGATATGCACCACCTGGAACCCTAAATTTTATTTCATCAATATTACTTCGGTCGGCGTTGGTATAAACCGCTGACCAATATAAACCGGCATAACGTATAATTGAACATTCATAGTCCGGAATATTAAGTGTAGCGCTACTTGAGCTAAATGTAGAAGAGTCCCCATCTACATCAATATAACGCATATCAAATGAGTCGTTTGCACTGGATGCACCACGAGTATCATTGTACGGATCATTAGGAGACACCTCTGGAATAGTATAGTTTTCCCTTCTCCAGCGGCCATTTCTCCATACCCACCTTCTACCTGAGGATTCTGGTATATAGCGGTTGACGATGTTGTTCGCTATAAAAGTTATCTCTCCGCGAATATCAGCTTCATAACGTACCGCAAAATCTCTTTTAACTTGAGAATACGCTGTGTTTAAACCCAACAACAAGAATAAAATGAAAAACAAACCTTTGGAGAAAATTTTTCCCATAAGTGAAGAACGCTTAGTAAAATCAAAAAAAACTATCAGTTTGGTCATGTGCTATTTAATAGTGGGGAAGTTCACGCGCTGGTTTAACCCAAAATCTGTGGAATTCTCCAATAACAAATATTCACTATAGTAATTAGCTAGGAAATTTAATGTTGTGGTATGTTCTGTTTCTGTTGTGAAACCGCAATAAAAATGGGTTTGATTTTTAGTAAACACCCATTTTATGCCCTATTTAGTGCATTTGACCGATCATTAAGATTCATCTTTTGAGGTAATTTATTTAAACCAACACTGTTCCAAAAGACATGGTAAAAGTTAAATTTAGTGACCTAAATGGAAGAAAATTGCAGTGCAAACACCAACTGTACATAAAACGCATTACAGGTAAAATGTACCTTTAAATCAGCAAAAAAAAGGGGTTGATTTAACTAAAAAACGCATGAATTATCAATTATTTAATTTGGGGATTAAACACGAAAGTTTAAAGATTTGATACCTTTATGACCAAATATTCCATAGCACTAAACTCAACTAATTTGAACCAAAAACTTTTTATTGTAATTTTTTTGGTTTCCATTTCAAATCTTTACTGCAAAAATACTCTTGAAGGCAAGTGATTTTGTCATAAAGTGGCCTACCAAGATGGAAAGGATTTAGAGGTTAATCATCCTTTGTTCGCATCTTTTCTATCCTATTAATTTACTTTGGGAAAAGCGTATATATCCATTAATTATGAAGAAAATAGAGTTGCCAGTAAGTATACTGTTTTGAATTCTGAACTTCATATAGGATTTAGAAAGTTTAGCTTTTCATTTGATAATAAATTTTGAGTGCTTAAGGAGTATGGTGATATATTAAGTTATTATTTTTTAAGAAAAAGTGATTTTTTAATTGAAAACGACTTGTATCAAGAAACCTATTTTTAAAACTATCTGCGGAAATCTATATATAACTACTCAAAGACTAGTGCACAAAGACATCAATTTAAGTGTTCGTACGTTTTAACCAGAAATAATGAAATTCTGGATATTATGGTAGAGCAGGGAATAAACAAAAGCTTCGACAAATTCTTTAGGAAAGTCGTTCAAGGTTCAGAGAAATATTGGAAAAACAGTACAGGAAAAGATATTTTAATTGTACAAAAGTTTAATTTTTTTGAACAAGGCAAATACTTTATAAAAAAAGAAAACTGGGACTTTTATCATCATGTAAAAAAAGCAGATGATTATTATAAAACCCTTGATTTCATTTCGGCAATTGATTTTTATGAACAAGCCTTGGATATAGCGATTTCGGAAAACCAATTTACCCATATAATGCTTAGGGACATGTCAAGAAATTTAGGGATTTCTTATTTGGCAACTGGAAAAATTGTAAAAGCTTGCGAAAGTTTTAGAATTGTAGGTGATGAACATGATTTTAACTTTAGAAATTTCCTGTTAAAGTTCTGCAAGTAACTCCCCTACACTACATTGTGTTTTTTTGATTGATTAAAAGAACTATCATATTATACAGGTAGGCGTTTTCCTTTGGAAAAGTATGCAGCTCATTATGCTTTAATCGATAGCTTTCAATAAAAATGGAATTAATTAATGAACGGGATAATCCATAATTGGTTCAATTGTTATTATAACCTTGAAAACTCTTTTCAAAATATTGAAACTTGCTTCAAATTTGGCAATTAAATCAAAGACCATGTGCAAAAAGTTCGTTAAACGATTTAATACCAAATGTCCTTTGCATTAACATCTATTTAAATTTGCAGTATTTGAACATTTCTTATCTCCCAGTTAAAAATAATGAATCACCAAATGGAGCTCTATGGGCCACTTAAATAGTACAATTATTGGTGTTGGAGTTATTATTATTATTGCTGTCATTTTATTGAATAAGCGCATTGGCAAATCTCCAAACAGACTTTAAGAACCTGTTTCAAAACATTATAGGAGTAGACAGGTTATAATCTTAAACAATTTTAATTTTTAGTTGTGTAACGTGTGGTTGCCCGTAAGAATTATTTGGTGGGTTTAAAAGAGCCCTTTTAAAGAGCGCAATATACTATGTCCCAACACTATCTTTCTCCTAAGATAAAAAAGTTGATACCCCGCCTTTTAGACCATTAAATCAACAAGCATATTAGAGTAATAAATACACCGTTACATTGCCTTTAAAAAGCTATTGAGGATTATAAGTCTTTGCACTAAAGTTATATTACCAAAATGCGCAATTAAAGGTTAAATGACACGCGGCTATATAGTGGTGATAAGGTAGTATCGTTTGGGATGTAAATTAACCAGCATAATTATTTATAAAACGGAGTAGTGCAAATCTAAAAGGTTTAAGAATATAAATATCCTTCTGATCACAACCTTTAACTATCAATAAATAATGATGTATAGGGTTAATTTATAATACTAAAATGCGGTAGGAAATGGACCGTGATACTATACTGAGCATTCGCAATCTTAGTTCCCTGTAACTGAATTTTAGTATAAGGTCCTAAAGGTTGTGAACAGCTTTGAAAAAGAGTGCTGTTTATAATTGGAAAAGAGTTAATTGTTTAGTGATAATGAACATTATGCTTTGGAAGGTGTTGAACGTTCGGTTTAGATCTTTGTCAGGATTATGCCATTTGTTCCTCGTTTACACGCATAATCCACATCCTTTCATTATACGCATCATTGAGTTTAGAATAGTATGAGATTAAAGCATTGGTCCATGAATCATGCTTTTTTAAATAGACATATCTATAATTATTCTCAGGATTGATGAAATAGCTGGCACTAAGACCAAAGGAATTTAAGAGTTGTACAAAACGTTTTGCATTGTTAGGGTTTGCAAAGACATTTGCAATTAGATAATAGCCAGACCCTGCACCTTCAATAACATAAGATTTGGATTTGATATCATTTGCCGCAACGTTATCTTTCACAACTACATTCTTTGAAAGAATAGTATCATCATACTTTGAGGATTTTTGCTGAATCTTTTTAACGTTACTAACATAAGCATCGTTTGTATATCTATTATCTACGTTCATTATCCACATCTTACCGTCATACCTTCCGTTTAAATTGGAATCATGGGCCGCCATGGCCTCCTCAAAAGTTTCAAATCGTTGTAGGTAAACATATTTAAGGCCGTTGTTGGGATTATCGATAACATCCGCATCTATACCTTGTTCGTTTAAAGAACCCAAAAACTTATCCATATACTTGCCCCCTTTATATACATTGGCAACTACATAATAGCCATCCTTAACATTGGGCAGGTCCTTGAACCTTCTGCTCTTTACCTTGTCCTGAACGGTTTCTTGGCGAGTGCCGGTTGTCGTAGTACGATTGTTGATCGCTACGGCATCTTTAGGTTGTGTATGTTGCAACTTGTTTACCTCGTTGGTCTGGGAACTAATTTCCTTTACAGGTTTAAGTACTTTTGGTGATGCTTCATTTTGAGAAAGCGCAGATTCCATACCGGTGGTAGTAGCCTCTTTTTCTTGCTTAGAAGCCGGTTTCTGAACATTATCCTTAGGACTTTCCGCAAAAGCAACTCTATCCTCTTGAGGAGAAATAGGTTTATCAACAGAGGCTATATTGGTATTGTCCGTTTTATTCATAAATAGGTCCTTTGCCTTTTTCTCCAAGTCCGGTCTATTGCCATTGGTTTCGTTTCTTACCATACGCATGACCATTTCAAAACGACGCTCTAGGTCGCTTTGTCTTGCATTTTCAATTGAATCTTGACGAAACATCAATTCCTCTATAATGGCATCATTTTCTGCCAATTTTTGTTTTAGTATAGCTACCTCTTCATTGGTGGCAAGATTCTCGGGCTCCAGGTCATTATTTACCAGTTCATCTTCAAAATCGTCCTCTAACATAACCCTGTCCTCGGTAAGGTTGGGGGTAAAGGAATAGGCAAAGGAAATCTCATGGGTCAATCCAAAATTATCAAAATTATTGGACAGCCCTTTTTCCATGGTATATCCTAAAGATACCCTTCGGTTTAAATTAAAACCTATACCTGCCGCTGCGCCATAAAAACTATCATAGCCACCTTGAATCCACCCTAATTTTGGTAAATCCAATATTAAACTACCGCCTAATGTAACATCTTCTTCCCCTATCTTTCTAACACGTGCCAAAGGCAACAACCTACCTTCTTCCAAAATACCTGATTGATTTTGAAACTGATGGGTATATTGTAAATGGCCCGAAAAGGTTTTGTCTTTAAACGCTGTTAAGGACTCACTGGTCTTGATATTATAGTCAAACAGATTTTCAGCAAACATTCCTATATCAAATTTACCATAGGACAAGTTGAAACCAGGTTGAAAAGAAATAAGATTTTGATCTTGTAAACCGGCCAAGAATGGATCTTCTTCTACCGTGGAAGCCCTACCTTGGTCAAAACCGCTATTATAGTAAGAAACATTGGCTCCAAAAGTAAAGTTGCTTTTATCGTTAAGTTTAATACCATAGGCATAGTTTGCCAAGACACCAAAGTTACTTAAGGTTCCCATTCTTTGGGAATATAGGCTCAATCCTAAACCAGTTCGATCACTAATACGACCACTGTAGCTTAAAAAGTAGTTTTGGTTATTGTCATCAAACTGAACGGATTGATTTCTGTGCAACAGGTTAATATAGGATTTATCTTCCCTAACCGTAGAAAACGTTGGGTTGATCAAAAACCTGTTATACTTCAATAAGTTCTGTGCAGGTACATCGTAGGCCACAAATGGACTATCTTCCTGAGCAACCATTTTTACAGCGGCGAACAAAAATAACAATAGGTATAAAACACTTTTCTTTAGCATGGTGGGCTTAACGTATTACTGTGATTGTTCCTTGTTTAAGGACATCACTGGCATTTCTTATCTTATAATAAAACACCATATTTTGTTTGGTGAACGCAGTGGCTGACTGCGGCCAATTATTTTTATAGCCAAATTCATTAATTACTTCTTGGCCTTGTTCGTTATATATGATAACATTGATATCCGGTTTGTTAGAGTAGGAATTAGGAATTATCCATTGATCGTTGATACCATCTCCATTTACGGTAATTACGTTAGGAACCTTAAATGTATCTAATAAGGACACCTCCACTTGTTTTACAACGTCGCAATTATCTATGCTAGCAATTAAGGTATAACTGCCCGGCTCCGTAAGTGACAAGCTATTGGATGCACTTAATTCTTCATTGTTGGTGTTCAACCACCTATAACTTGTACCTCCGCTAGCGGTTATTGTTTTTGTTGATCCTTCCGTTAGCACAATATCAGAACCTTCATCAATGGTAATCAAGTTCTCGTCCATTGGTGAGATTGTTATTTCATTGGAGACCAAGGAACATCCATCGCGATCTAACACCAGTTGATATATGCCAGTTTCAGTCACGCTCAATGAAGTGTCGCTCGTATTTATGCTAGCGCCGTTTAATTGCCAGTTGAAATTCCCTTCACTCAAATCAGTGTCCGTAGATAACGTAATGGCTTCACCCATAGCACAAAATACTGTTCCCGAACTAGCTATGGACAAGGTTTCGTTGGTCAATAGTTGTACTGTCAAGGAATTGGATGTAGCATTGAACGTTTCAATACTTGCCGAAAGTCCATAGACTCCGTTCTCACTATTAGAGCCAATATTAACTGTCTGTCCATTTGCTCCGTTAATATTTACATTATCTTTTTCCCATTGGTAAGTAAATGCATCTATTAATACTGAGGTTACATCTGTAGTAGAGCCATCCTCCGCAATTGCGTTGATACGCTCCACACCCAAATTAACGGAAGTAGATTCACATGCATTATAGGAATCGTTATAAGTAATTGTTATGCTAAATGATTCTGGACTTACCACGTTTACCATCTCAGAATTCTTGCTAGTGACCGCACAAGAACCACCTGTTTGGGTAACTTCAGCATAATACGACCCTGCTTGTGTTATCGTTAAGTTATCGGAAGTTTGGCCATTAAGTTCAACGCCGTCCTTAAACCATTTAAAGTTTGGAGTATTTGCCGTTGTAGCAACCGTTAAAGTATGTGTTTGTGAAGGTAA
The DNA here is from genome assembly GCF_030505015.1 of Maribacter confluentis. Classification (NCBI taxonomy): domain Bacteria; kingdom Pseudomonadati; phylum Bacteroidota; class Flavobacteriia; order Flavobacteriales; family Flavobacteriaceae; genus Maribacter; species Maribacter confluentis. The sequence continues at coordinate 2,188,077 of NZ_JAUKUC010000001.1, read as the reverse complement.
TAGTACCAGATCCGTATCGTTTTGTATGGTCACGGTGAATGCATCTGCATTGGAAATGGTAATAGGTGCCGATTGTTCGTTACAAATACCAGTTCCGGAAATTTCAACGACATAATCTCCCTCAAACCCATTATTTGCCGCGTTTACGGAATAGGTAGATGCAATTGCACCGGTAATGGCCGTACCATTTTTATACCATTGATAATTCCAAGAGGGGTCGGTAGTATTAATACTTAGGGTTTCTATATCTGTACTACATAATGAAGTTTTTGTTGGTGTATTTATAGCAATTCCGTTACCAGATGCCCCAATACTAACGTCAACAATGTTAGAATCTGTATTACCAGAACCTGTACAAGAAGGGCCATAATCAACATAGACATTGTACATACCGGATTGCGTAACGAATAAGGTATGTCCTTTTTCACCACTAATTTCGGTACCACTACGATACCAAATATACTGATAGGTTTCAGGATTGGGAATATTATCAACTTGTAATGTTATGGGTCCCGTACTGCAAACACTTCCAGGAGGAATACCATCGCCTATCTCACTAATGTTAAGACTACTGGTTACATCCATATAGTACATATTGAACGCTTCTGATTCTGAACCAACCTTAACCGGATCAGTACTTCTTACCCGTAATTTGTATCCTTGTCCTCTAGTATCGGTAGGGATTGCAAAATTGACGTCAAAGTTTTTAACTGAATTTTTGTCGGTTATGACAAGCAATTCGGTTGCAGACCCAAAATTACCTGAAGCATCTGAAAGCTCCAATATAAATTGGTTGGCGGCATTTGCGGTACCGGCCCATGTGATATTCACATAATAATCATTAAATCCTCCATTTCCCGCACAAACGGATGTCCATGAGGAATTACCGGATAAATTTGGGTTATCCGCAGGTTCCGGTGCATTGATCACTATTGCCTGTGCTGATAGTTGAAGAGCTCCAAACAGCATTAGCAATGCGCTAAACATGTAATTTCTGGTCAAGTTTTTCATAAGTATTTGTAGTTTTGGGGGCCACTACGGTTGAAAAGTCGGTTAATAAATTATTTACTTCACCAACAATTCATAGTCAAATATGTCAATATTACCGACGAAATGGAATTTTATGTTGTCGGAAGGAACATTTCTGTTGTGAAAGTCATTTAAAATAAGGTCAGTTATATTTAAACCTTTAAGTTAAGTCAATTTTGCTACTTTTGTAGACTGAAATTAAACGACATGAACGAGACATCAAAGTCTTTGAATTTTATTGAACAAATAGTAGAGGAAGACCTCGCAAATGGCTATGGAAGAGAGGATCTACGTTTTAGATTTCCCCCAGAACCAAATGGATATTTGCACATTGGTCATGCAAGTTCCATTTGCTTAAATTTTGGTTTAGGTTTACGGTATAATGCACCTGTAAATCTGAGGTTTGACGATACCAATCCGGCAAAAGAAGAACAAGAGTTTGTTGATGCCATTAAAAAAGATGTGGAATGGCTGGGCTTCACATGGGATACCGAACGGTATGCTTCTGATTATTTTCAACAATTATATGATTGGGCCATTATTTTAATCAAGGAAGGAAAAGCTTATGTAGATGATCAATCATCTGAAGAAATGGCCGCCCAAAAAGGTACACCAACAGAACCTGGCACCAATAGTCCAAATAGGAATCGGTCCATTGAAGAAAATTTAGCCCTTTTTGATCAAATGAAACGTGGTGAATTTAGTGAGGGCACTCATGTACTTAGAGCTAAAATAGATATGTCCTCATCAAATATGTTAATGAGGGACCCTATCATGTACCGGGTCTTACATAAGGCGCACCATAGGACAAATACCGATTGGTGTATTTACCCAATGTATGATTGGACACATGGCGAAAGCGATTATATTGAGCAAGTGTCCCATTCTTTTTGTACGCTAGAGTTTGCAATGCACCGTGAATTATACAATTGGTTTTTAGACCAGGTATATGAACCCGGTAAGATACGTCCAAAACAGCGTGAATTTGCGCGTAGAAACCTCAGTCATACGGTTGTTAGCAAACGAAAATTGTTACAATTGGTAGAGCAAGGTTTTGTAAACGGATGGGACGATCCAAGAATGCCGACGATTTCTGGATTGCGCAGAAGAGGTTATACTCCTGAATCCATTCGCAACTTTGTGGACACTATCGGAATCGCCAAAAGAGACAATCTTATTGACGTTTCCTTGTTGGAATTTACAATAAGGGAACATTTAAATAAGACCACCCATAGGGTAATGGGGGTTTTAAATCCATTAAAATTGGTAATTACCAATTATCCTGAAGGACAAACGGAATGGTTAGAGGCCGAAAACTCACCAGAAGACGAGCATGCCGGATCAAGGCAAGTACCATTTTCTAGGGAATTATATATTGAGCAGGACGATTTTAAAGAAGAGGCTAATAAAAAATTCTTCCGTTTAAAGTTGGGAGGAGAAGTTCGACTAAAAAACGGATATATTATTAAGGCGGAGAGCTGTACTAAAGATACCGACGGGAATATTGTAGAGGTACAATGTACTTACGACCCTAAAAGTAAAAGTGGAAGTGGTACCGAAGAAAGTTTGAGAAGGGTAAAGGGTACTTTGCACTGGGTGTCAATAGCACATGCAATTAAGACCGAAGTAAGGTTATATGACCGTTTATTTACCGATGAAAGTCCGGATACCCACAAGGATAAGGATTTTTTGGAATTTATTAATCCAGATTCCTTGAGCATTATTACAGGTTATGTAGAACCAGCTCTAAAAAATGCTGCTATAGGCGACCGTTTTCAGTTTCAACGTTTAGGTTATTTCTGTGTTGACCCAGATAGTAACGACAACCTATTGGTTTTTAATAGAACAGTAGGGCTTAGGGATTCATGGGCTAAAATACAGGATAAAAAATAGGTAGATATTAAAACGTTTGCACTATAATAGAATGAAATGCAAGAGGCCATTAAGCATAATGTTTAATGGCCTCTTTCTATATACGTACTTGTACGATTAATAAACTCTTTGAGTCTTTCTATTGTACGGGTATAATACTAATCCTTATTCCTTAGGCTTTGGCTTGTTCGTTTTTTTCATGCTTTCCCCTATCATATTACTTGCGGTAAAACTTGCCACCATATTGTTCAGCATATCACTTCCCGCTTGTGGGGAATTGGGCAATAAAATCAGGTTCGTATTTGTTTCTTCCCCAATACTCTGTAGCGTGTCATAATGTTGTGTTACCACGATCAGAGCGGAGGCTTCCTGTGAGTTTATGCCCACTTTGTTCAATACTTCTACGGATTCTTCAAGTCCCCTTGCTATTTCCCTTCTTTGATCGGCTATACCTTGCCCTTGTAACCGCTTGCTTTCCGCTTCTGCCTTTGCTTTTTCTACAATTAAGATACGTGCGGCATCCCCTTCAAATTGCGCTGCTGTTTTTTGACGTTCAGAAGCGTTTATGCGGTTCATTGCTTCTTTAACCTGCGCATCTGGGTCAATATCCGTCACCAAGGTTTTTATAATGTCATAACCATAATCTAGCATGGCATCCTGTAATTCTGATTTTACCGCTATGGCGATATCATCTTTGCGTACAAAAACATCATCCAACTTCATTTTAGGAACCTCGGCCCTAACTACATCAAATACATAGGAAGTAATTTGTTCATGTGGATATTCAAGCTTATAAAATGCATCGTATACCTTTTCCCTGATAACCACATACTGCACGGAAACCTTAAGTTTCACAAAAACATCGTCCAAGGTTTTTGTTTCTATAATCACATCAAGCTGCTGAATTTTTAGACCTATTCTTGCCGCTATCCTTTGTACGAATGGAATCTTAAACTGGATTCCGGAATGACGGACACTGGTAAACCTACCAAATGTCTCAATTAATACCGCTGTCTGCTGTTTTACAATAAATACACCGGATAGCACGGTGAAAATGACAAGAAACGCTATCGGAATCCAAATAAATGAGCCCATAATTATTAATTTTATAGTTAATACTGGAAGATACAGAAACCCTTCTTAATATAAGTAGCTAAATGTCCGTATTTGTTACATCCCAGTATTTCTTTAAGTTATATACTTGACATCTTAATTTACCGGTTATATTAAAACATCAAGCTTAACCACATTAAACTATATTTAAAGTATCTTCTATCACTCACAATACCTGTACTTATGTTAATAACGGTTCATCCAAAGTTGCCCATGCGAAATAAGACAATGACCAAATCATACTATATAAAATCTCTTGGTTTTGAAGAAATAGGCACCCAAGAATATCCTGATTATCTCATGCTTAAGAAAGATGCGGCCGAATTACATTTTTTTCTATTTAAAGATTTAAATCCTAAAGATAATTATGGCCAAATCTATATCAGAACCAATGCAATAGACGAAATATACCGTTTGCTATTAGAGCGGCGAGTATCAATACATCCCAATGGAAAACTAGGGATAAGACCTTGGGGACAAAAGGAGTTTTCCCTTTTAGATCCAGATAATAATTTGTTGACATTTGGTCAAAGAAATATTTAATACCGCTTAGTATAAACAGAAAAGGCAGCTGTAACAGCTGCCTTTTCCTACGGGGTTAAGTTTATTGTATTAAATATCAAAACGATCCAAGTTCATAATCTTGGTCCAAGTTCTTGTGAAATCTCGTACAAATTTTTGTTTTGCATCTTCTGTTCCATAAACCTCTGCCAGAGCACGTAATTCAGAATTTGAACCGAAAATAAGATCTGCCCTTGTGGCGGTCCATTTTACGTTACCGGTCTTGCGGTCACTTCCTTCAAATATCGTGTCATCCTCTGTAGTGGCTTTCCATGTAGTGCCCATATCCAATAAATTAACAAAGAAATCATTGGTCAATACACCTGGATTATTAGTAAACACACCATGGTTAGAACCGTCATAATTAGTTCCCAACACACGCAGTCCACCAACAAGAACGGTCATCTCTGGAGCGGTCAATGTTAGTAAGTTGGCTCTATCCACCAAAAGTTCTTCGGCATTAACAGAATATTTTTGTTTCGTAAAGTTTCTGAATCCGTCGGCAATTGGCTCTAGCGCTTCAAAAGCTTCTACGTCGGTCATTTCCTGTGTCGCATCGGTACGGCCCGGAGCGAAAGCCACTTCTGTTTCAAAACCTGCCAAACGGGCGGCATTTTCAACTGCTGCGGTTCCTGCCAAAACAACTAAATCGGCAAATGATACTTTTTTATTGCCAGACTGCTTATCGTTGAATTCTTTTTGTATTCTCTCCAAGGTCTGAACAACTTTTGTCAATTGCGCGGGATTATTAACTTTCCAATCCTTTTGCGGTGCCAAACGGATTCTACCTCCATTGGCCCCTCCACGTTTATCAGAATCCCTGTAAGTAGAAGCGGATGCCCAAGCAGTAGCTACCAATTCTGAAGTTGAAAGTCCAGAAGATAAAATACTTTTTTTCAATTCTGCGATATCGCTATCATTTATCAATTCAAAATCAACAGATGGCACTGGGTCTTGCCATAATAGTTCCTCTTGTGGCACTTCAGGTCCTAAATACCTTTCCTTAGGTCCCATATCACGGTGGGTCAACTTAAACCAAGCACGAGCATACGCATCTTCAAATTCTTTTGGATTTTCCAAAAAGTGTCTGGATATTTTTTCATATTCCGGATCCATTCTTAGGGACATATCTGTGACCAACATAAACGGCTGGTGTGTTTTCCCTTCAATATGGGCATCTGGCACCGTTCCTGCGCCGGCATCACCAACAGGCTTAAACTGCCAAGCCCCTGCAGGACTTTTAGTAAGTTCCCATTCAAATCCAAATAAGTTTTCAAAATACTTATGGCTCCATTTAGTGGGTGTTTGTGTCCATGCACCTTCTAATCCACTTGTAATTGTATCTGCACCTACACCAGAATTATAGTTGTTTTTCCATCCTAAGCCTTGGGCGGTTATATCTGCAGCTGCTGGTTCAACCTCAATATAGTCGTCCGGACTGGCAGCACCATGTGTTTTACCAAAAGAGTGCCCTCCTGCAATCAAGGCAACGGTCTCATAATCGTTCATTGCCATTCTTTTGAACGTTTGTCTTATATAGTGCGCTGCCTCCAAAGGATCAGGGTTTGCATTGTGCCCTTCTGGATTAACATAAATTAAACCCATATGTGCAGCACCAAGCGGATTTTCCAATTCGTTTCCGCCCTCGTCGTATCGAGATTTATTTCCTAACCATTCCGTTTCAGAGCCCCAGTAAATATCTTCTTCCGGCTGCCAGATATCCTCACGTCCTCCCGCAAAACCGAACATTGGTAATCCCATACTTTCATGAGCCACATTTCCGGTCAATATCATAAGATCCGCCCAAGATAATTTTCTACCATATTTCTGTTTAATAGGCCATAACAAAAGTCTTGCCTTATCTAAATTAGCATTGTCCGGCCAACTGTTCAATGGTGCAAATCGTTGATTTCCAGAACTAGCGCCGCCCCTACCATCTGCAATACGGTAAGTACCAGCACTATGCCAGGCCATACGGATAAAGAATGGTCCATAATGGCCATAATCCGCAGGCCACCAATCTTGACTCTTGGTCATTAAATCTGCAATGTCCTTTTTAACCTCTGCAAGATCTAATGTCTTAAACTCTTCAGCATAATTAAAGTCATCATCCATTGGATCTGCCTTTTTAGAATGCAGTCTTAGGATGTTTAAATTCAGCATATTTGGCCACCAGTCTCTATTGCTGGTGCCGCCACCTGCAGCTTGGTTCAATTGGCCGTTCAAAAACGGGCAATCGGCAGCAGATGATTCATTCGTGTCCCAGGCTTCGCCTTTTCCATTAGTACTACTCATGATATAATTGATTTTTAAAGTTGTCCATATCTATCGAAAGTAAATTTATCAATATTTTATTTATGAAGTTTAGTATTTCAATAGATAAAAACTATGCAATATTTTTTATCTCAATACAATCCTTACTTTAATTCCAATATGATTCATTTTATCTGGCATCCATCTTTTAACAATACCTTATATAGTGTCCTTTTACAAAACTAGCTATCTTGCGCTACAAGGCGTAGACACCAATTTAAGTTGAAAAATTGAATGGCAGTAAAAAAGAGGCAAAAGCAGGCCAAATGGTTACGTAGGTTTAGAAAGATCCATAGGGCTACAGGGGCGGCACTTTTTATTTTTTTCTTTTTTATATCGGTTACCGGTCTTTTATTGGGTTGGAAAAAACATAGCGGTGGGCTAATACTTTCAAAATCTTACCAAGGAACATCAACAGATTTAGCAGATTGGTTGCCACTTGATAGTCTTCAGGTTTTAGCAAACACCTATTTAATGGACAATGTATCGCATAATTTATCTACGGAAATTGATAGAATAGATATTAGAAAAGACAAGGGAATGGTCAAATTCACGTATACCGATCATATTTGGGGCCTTCAACTAGATGGCACTACAGGTAAACTCTTACATACGGAAAAACGTTATTCTGATTTTATTGAAAGAATCCATGATGGATCTATACTGGACCAATATCTAGGAACTAGTAACAACCCCTTGAAAGTACTGTATACATCTATTATGGGTGTTGCTTTATTGATTTTTACAATCACAGGATTTTGGTTATGGTACGGCCCCAAACGAATGCGCCGAAACAATTAATTATCTTAAAACATTGGCTTTGTATGTAATTACGCAGCCTTATACCTATGCAAAAATCCACTAAAAAGAACGAGGAGAAACCACCTGTATTACACCCGCGAAATAAACACAAGGGTAGGTATGACCTAAAGGCACTTTGTGATTCGTCCCCAAACCTCAAGGAATTTATAATAAAAAATAAATACGGAAAGCAGTCTATAGATTTTTTTAATTCTACGGCAGTAAAAGCACTGAACACGGCATTAGTCAAAGTTCATTATGGAATAGAATATTGGGATATACCAAATGGTTTTCTTTGTCCGCCCATTCCCGGTAGGGCCGATTATATACATCATTTAGCCGATTTATTGGCTTCCATAAGCAAAGGGGTCATTCCTGTAGGTAAACACATAAAAGGCCTGGACATAGGAGTTGGGGCCAATTGTATATATCCAATAATTGGAAATGCCGTTTACGGATGGTCGTTTGTTGGAACGGATATTGACCAAAAGAAGATAGATTCGGCGGTGCTTATCGTCACGAAAAATCCAACTTTACAAGATAAGGTAGAACTTAGGATCCAAACTCATCCCGGGCAAATTTTTAAAGAGGTAGTGGATGCAGATGAGAAAATTGATTTTTCCATCTGTAATCCCCCTTTTCATGCAAACCAAAAAGAGGCAGAAGCTGGCACATTACGAAAATTAAGCAATCTTAAAAAGAAGCGAATAAAAAAACCCGAACTAAATTTTGGAGGTCAAGGTGGTGAGCTGTGGACGGACGGCGGAGAAAGGAAGTTTATTCTTAATATGATCAATGAAAGCAAATACTTTGCAAAACAATGTGCTTGGTTCACTACATTGGTGTCAAAGCAATCCAATCTTAGAACATTTTATAACCGTTTAGAGGAAATTGGGGCTGTTGAACACCGTACAATACCAATGGGACAAGGAAACAAACAAAGTAGAATAGTGGCTTGGACCTTTTTAACTGCACAAGAACAGCAATCTTGGGCAGCGAACCGATGGATAAATAAGACGGATAATTAAGTTATCATTCTTATTATTAATTTTTATAGATTGCCGAAAGACTTTGAGTACCCGGAAGTTTAAAAAATAATTTTATCATATAAGGCCATGCTACTTATTCTTAAAAAGGGAAATGATGTGCAAACCCATATGATTTATCTATAGCCTTTTTAAGGCTTATTTGACCCGTACATATCGTTTTGGGCGATTTTATTTTCCTTAAGCGTTAGGGCGGGCAAATTCTTTAAACACCCTCTTAAAAGCGTTCGTATGGCCGGAGAAAAAGATTTAAATTCCTTATTAAAAGGTTTACATCCAAAATTAAATCCTGGAACCTATGTTTTCATCACTACTAAAGCACCTCTTGATGTAGACCGATCCCATATTATATTTGAATTTAAGGAGTTTGAAGGGGTAACCCATATCATTTCTAAAGAAAAAGCAGAAGAACTCGAATTGGAATATGCCTTTGTATCTTCTTGGATAACTTTAAACGTACATTCCTCATTAGAGGCTATAGGCTTAACCGCCGCGATAGCTGGGGCTTTGACCAAAAATAATATTAGCTGTAACGTTGTTGCGGCCTTCTATCATGATCATCTTTTTGTTCCGGAAAACAAAACACGTTTGGCGATGGATGTTTTGGAAAAAATTACCGAACATTTATAACCACTATACCAGATGGTTCTTAAGAACGGATTAACCCAATTTACTTAACGCTTTTTGAATTCTAGAAATACTTTCTTGTTTTCCTAGTAGTTCCATAATGTCAAAAATATGGGGGCCCTTCATGTCGCCCACTAAAAAAAGGCGTAAGGGGGGCATAACCTTACCAAAAGAAAGCTCGGTTTCCGTGATCCAATCCTTCACCAACTGTTCCGTATTTTCCGAATTAAAATTGGAAATGGGTTCGAGAACCGGAATCAATTGATTCATGATGTCGGCGGTATCTTCTTTCCATTGTTTCTTTACGGCCTTTTCATTGTAGGTAGATGGTGCAATAAAGAAGTAATCGCTCAGCTCCCAAAAATCCGATACAAATACGGCCCTTTCCTTGATTAAGGAAATTACTTTGGTGATATAGCCCAATTCTTTTCTGTTGGCGTCATCCGCATATTTATCCACTGTAGGAAAATACAGTTTAGCCAAATCCTCATTATTACTCTTTTGTAAATAATGTTGATTATACCATTTGGTTTTTTCTGGGTCAAAACGAGCACCACTTTTGTTAACGCGTTCTAAACTAAATGTTTCCACCAGTTCCGATAAAGTAAAAATCTCTTGTTCCGTTCCTGGATTCCAACCTAATAAAGCCAAGAAATTAATTACGGCTTCTGGAAAATACCCGGCTTCCTTATACCCTTCTGACTCTTGCCATGATAATGGAAAGACAGGGAAACCCATTTTTTCACCATCCCTTTTACTCAATTTGCCTTTGCCAACCGGTTTCATAATTAAAGGTAGGTGCGCAAAATTAGGAGCTTGCCACCCAAATGCATCATATAGTTGTTGGTGCAAGGCCAAGGATGGCAACCATTCTTCACCACGTATAACATGGCTTATTTCCATTAAATGGTCGTCCACAATGTTGGCCAGATGATAGGTTGGCATTCCATCACTTTTAAACAAAACTTTATCATCAAGAATATTCGTATCAATTTCAATATCACCACGAATAATGTCCTTTAAATGTAATTTTTCATCGGGTGGCGTTAAAAATCGAATAACATAATCCTCTCCATTATTCAAACGCTGCTGAACCTCCTCTGGCATTAATGAAAGGGAGTTGTCCAGTTTTAAACGGTTATGCCAATTATAGATAAAAGTTTTTCCTTTTTGTTCATGGTCCTTTCTGTGGAAATCCAATTTTTCGGCCGTATCAAAAGCATAGTATGCCTTACCGTTATCTATCAGTTTTTGTGCGTATTCCTTATAAAGTGATTTACGTTCACTTTGTCTATAAGGTCCAAAACCTCCGTCTTTTCCTATTCCTTCATCAAAAGGAATACCACACCAATTAAGGGCATCGATAATATATTGTTCCGCACCTTCTACATATCTATTCTGGTCCGTATCCTCTATTCGCAAAATAAATGTGCCTCCATGTTTTTTGGCAAAAAGGTAATTGAACAAGGCCGTACGAACACCACCTATGTGTAAGGGGCCAGTAGGGCTGGGAGCAAAACGAACGCGAATTTTAGAAGACATAATTTGATATTAAGGGTGCAAAGATACATAACCCCATGTATTTTATTTGCTAAACAAAATCATATTCCCAATTTTGGACAAAACCTAAAATAAATATTCAAAACTGTTTGTCTCATGGGTTTTAACAATTTATTCCCAACAAACATAGGGTATAACCGTTATCTTGGTATAAAAAAGAACCATTGCAAGATTATAAATACATATTAGATAAGCTAAACCAGTTTATAAAAAAACATTATTCAAAAATTCTACTCAAAGGTTCGTTGCTGTTCATTGCCTTTGGATTACTGTTTTTTATACTCATTATAAGTATAGAATATTTCTTTTGGCTCAATACCACAGGAAGGTTTATTCTGTTCGGTATTTTTTTGTTTGTAGAATCATTTTTACTGTTCAAATATATCTTAACCCCCATATTTTACCTTTTTCGAATTAAAAAAGGAATAGGACCAAAAGATGCTGCGGTTCTTATTGGAAAGCACTTTCCTGAAGTTGGCGATAAACTAACCAATTTGATAGAACTTGCCGATGACAAACAACAATCAGAATTATTATTAGCCAGCATTGCCCAACGCTCCAAACAATTGAACCCGGTTCCCTTTTCAAATGCTATAGACTATAAAGAAGCTTTTGGTTATAGTAAATATGCCATTATACCGCTTTGTATTTTAGCAGTAGTCTACATATCCGGAAATTGGAATTCATTTTTTGGTACTTATGATAGGGTAGTGAATTATCAGTTAGCATTTGAAAAGCCTGCTCCATTTCATTTTGAACTAATGAACAAAAATCTAAATGTATTGGAGGACCGCTCATTAACTGTTCATGTGACGACCAAAGGATCTATTAAACCAGAAAATGTATTTATAAATATTGAAGGGAAAGAGGTTTTGTTACCATATGAAAACGGATTTTACACGCATACCTTTAAACCTCCCTTAAAAAACACATCGTTTCATTTTACGGCGAACAATGTTACATCGGCTACCTACAATTTAACTTCTTTGGACACACCGTATATATTGGATTTTAGCTTGCAGTTGAACTACCCTACATACTTAGGTAAAAAAAATGAAACAATAAAAGGAACGGGAAACGCTGTAATTCCAGAAGGCACCGAGGTTTCGTGGAAAATTAACGCAAAAAATACCGAGAAGATTAATTTGATTACTAGTGATACATCATTAGTCTTACAAAATAATGAAGAACTATTTAATATCAATAAAAGAATTTATAACAATCTAAAATATCAATTAACTACCAGTAATAAAAATGTAAGTGATTATGAAGAGTTGTCCTATGCACTAACCGTTATAAAAGATGGTTATCCTACAATAGAGGTAACCCAAATCCTTGACTCCTTAAACCTGAACGTGTCCTATTTTACAGGAAATGCATCAGATGATTATGGATTGGACAATATTACTTTGGTCTACTACGAAACTGCAAATGAAAAAGAATCACAAACACTGGAATTGAGTAGACCCAAAAACAATTTTGAGCAATTTTATTATACGTTTCCCTCCGGTTTAAACCTTGATGCGGGTAAAGATTATAGTTACTATTTTCAAGTTACGGACAATGATGCCATACATGCAGGTAAATCTGCTAAAACACAGGTTTTTCAACAAACTTTATTAGATGATGATGAATTAAGAAATAAGGATTTGGAATCACAACAAACACTGATCAAGGACTTGGATAAAACCTTACAACGCGCAAAAGAGCAAAAAGAATCTTTGGAAGAACTCAACCAAAATCAAAAAGAAAAAAACAGTCTCAATTTTAGTGATCAAAACGAAATAAAGGATTTTCTGAAAAAGCAAGAAAGACAAGAACAACAAATGCAAAAGTTCAGCAAAGAGTTAAAGGAAAATCTTAAAAAAAGTAACCAAGATGACAAATTAAACCAATTGTTACAAGAACGTTTGGAACGGCAAGAACTAGAAGCAAAAAAGAACGAAAAATTATTGGAGGAACTAAATAAGATAGCTGATAAAATCAACAAGGAGGAGTTAAAAAAGAAGTTGGAGGAACTAGCTAAAAATCAACAAAACAGTGAGCGCAGTCTGGAACAATTATTAGAACTGACAAAGAGGTATTATGTAACCGAAAAAGCAGCGCAATTAGCTAAAGACCTTGAGGAATTGGCCAAAGAACAGGAAAAACTATCCACGGAAGGAAATGACAAAAACAAGGCTGAATCACAAGATAAATTGAACAAAAAATTTGATGTCATCGAAGCAGAGTTAGATGATTTGGAAAAGGACAATGAGGCATTAAAAAAACCAATTGATTTAAAAATTGAAAAAAGCAAAAAAGATGGTGTTCAAAAAGACCTAGATGATGCTTTAAAAGAACTACAAAAAGAACAAGATATAAACCAATCTGAGAAAAATCCAGCAGCGGAAAAACAAAAATCCGCATCAGATAAAATGAAAGAAATGAGTGAAGATTTGTCGTCTTCATCTGCAGGTGGTGGGGGTGGTTCTTCCTTATCTGAAGATGCGGAAATGTTACGTCAGATATTGGATAATTTAATTATTTTTTCTTTTAAGCAAGAAAACCTTTATGATCGGTTAAGTGCCCAAAAAGATTATGATGCCAATCAATACTCTAAAACCGTAAAGGACCAAAATGAATTAAAAGGACTATTTGAACATGTAGACGATAGTCTTTTTGCGCTTTCCTTAAGACAGGCAGAATTATCTGAATTTGTAAATGAACAGATTACAGAAGTATATTATAATATTGACAAATCTCTACAAACATTGGCAGATGGTCAGGTTTACCAAGGTATTTCACATCAAAAATATGTTCTTACAGCCGCAAACAGTCTAGCAGATTTTCTTGCAGAAGTAATGGACAATATGCAGCAAAACATGCAAATGGGAAAAGGGACCGGAAATAGTGAAAATGAATTTCAACTACCGGATATTATAGAAGGTCAAGAAAATATTGGTCAGAAAATGAATGGTCAAAAAGGAGCTGAAGGAGAGGGTAAAAATGGAAAGAGCGGTGAAGGGAACAAAGGAAAATCCGGAGAAAAAGGTAAAGATGGACAAGGAGGGGAACAGGGTGATAAAGGTGAAGAAGGATCCGGAAAAAATGGTAAACAAGGAAAAGGCAAAGATGGACAAGGGGGACAAAATGGCCAGGGGGGACAAAATGGTCAAAATGGTAATGGAAATTCCACTTCTGGAAACGGTCAAGATCAAATGAGCGAGGAAGAGATGAAAGAACTTTTTGAAATCTATCAAAGTCAGCAAAAAATAAGGCAAGCTTTAGAAGATCAACTTAAAAACATGATTAACGGTGGTGACCAGAAATTAGGAGAAAAATTAGTACGCCAAATGGAAGATTTTGAGAATGATTTATTAGAAAACGGAATTACACAACGCACTATCAACAAAGCAAATAACATTCAATATGAGTTACTTAAGTTAGAAAATGCTGCGTTAAAACAAGGAAAAAAATCTGAACGGGAAAGTAATACAAACCTAAAAAACTTCACGAATCCTATTACTACTAAACCCTCATTATTAGATAATTATCGCAATGAAGTAGAAATTTTAAATAGGCAAAGCTTACCTTTGCGCCAAAATTTTAGAACAAAGGTAAAAGAGTACTTCAAAGCCCATGATAAACTTCAATTATCTAACTGATTTTCATTTAAACACAGAAGAATTATTTTCTAATTGGTTGTCTAACGTTTGTATTAGCGAAGGATTTTCAATAGGAGAGCTGAACTATATTTTTTGTGATGATGATTATCTTTTAAAAATTAATCAAGACTACCTTCAGCACGATTACCTTACGGATATAATTACGTTTGATTATGTGGAAGGAAAAACCTTATTTGGCGACCTATATATTTCCATAGATCGTATAAAGGATAATGCGAACGAGTTTAATGTTACTTTTGATAATGAATTAAAGCGTGTAATGGTACATGGTGTTTTACACTTAATGGGTTATTCAGATAAAACACATTCGGCAATAACAGAGATGCGTTTTAAAGAAGATGAAAAAATAAAGCTGTTCCACGTGGAACAATAAAGATATGTTTGGAGAAAAATATGATGTAATCGTAGTAGGAGGTGGTCATGCCGGCGCAGAAGCTGCGGCCGCAGCCGCCAACATGGGGTCAAAAACTCTTTTGGTCACCATGAATTTGCAAAATATTGGACAAATGTCCTGTAATCCCGCTATGGGTGGTATTGCAAAAGGTCAAATTGTTAGGGAAATTGACGCATTAGGTGGATATAGCGGAATTGTTTCCGATAAATCTGCCATACAATTTAAAATGCTCAACAAATCCAAGGGTCCGGCAATGTGGAGTCCAAGAACCCAAAATGATAGAATGTTATTTGCAGAAGAGTGGAGACTAATGCTAGAAGGGACACCAAATGTTGATTTTTATCAAGAAATGGTATCCGGACTATTAGTTGAAAACGGTAAGATAGCCGGAGTCAAAACCTCTTTAGGTATTGAAATAAAATCTAAATCTGTTATTTTAACGAACGGTACCTTTTTAAACGGATTAATACATATTGGTGAAAAGCAATTTGGTGGAGGTAGGGCTGGAGAAAAAGCCGCTACAGGTATAACAGAGCAATTGGTAGAATTAGGATTTGAAAGTGGTAGGATGAAAACTGGTACACCACCACGAGTAGATGGCAGGTCGTTAGATTATTCAAAAATGTCTGTTCAACCAGGTGATGCGCAACCAGAAAAATTTTCGTACACAAATACACAAGTACTACAACACCAAAGAGATTGCCACATGACACATACAAGTGCTTTGGTACATGATTTGTTACGGGAAGGATTTGACCGCTCCCCAATGTTCAATGGTAGAATAAAAAGTTTAGGACCTAGATATTGTCCTTCCATAGAAGATAAAATAAACCGATTTGCAGATAAGGATAGCCATCAAATGTTTGTTGAACCCGAAGGATGGAAAACGGTAGAAGTTTATGTAAATGGATTTTCAACTTCACTCCCGGAAGACGTACAATTTAAAGCATTGCGTTCTGTGGTAGGTTTTGAAAATGTGAAATTTTTTAGACCTGGTTATGCTATTGAATATGATTATTTTCCACCAACTCAACTAAGACATACGTTAGAAACTAAATTGGTAGAAAATCTTTATTTCGCAGGACAGATAAACGGAACAACAGGATATGAGGAAGCTGCATCCCAAGGATTAATGGCCGGTATAAATGCACATCTAAAAAATAATGAACAATCCCCATTAATATTAAAAAGAGATGAGGCCTACATTGGAGTTTTGATCGATGACCTAATTACAAAAGGGACTGAAGAGCCATATAGAATGTTTACATCTAGAGCAGAATATAGAACATTATTAAGACAGGACAATGCAGACTTACGTCTTACCCCATTAAGTTATGCAATTGGATTAGCTGATGAAGATAGGATGAAACGAATGGAAGAAAAACTTACCAAATCCGAAGCCTTAGTAAATTTCTTTAAGGAAACCAGCGTACTGCCAAAGGATATTAATCCCATTTTAAAAGAAGTAGATTCAGCACCTGTGAAACAATCCGATAAAATGTACAAACCTTTTTCCAGACCAAATGTTACTATGGACCATATGAAAACATTACCCATAGTATCTGACTACATTACCACTCATAATTTAGATAACGAGGTACTGGAACAAGCAGAAATACAAATAAAATATTCTGGATATATAGCAAAGGAAAAAGTCAATGCTGATAAATTGCATAGACTGGAAGCAGTTAAAATTCCAGATAATTTTGACTACACCAAATTAAAATCATTATCCTTTGAAGCGCGCGAAAAATTATCGAAAATTAAACCGGTAACAATTTCGCAAGCATCAAGAATTAGTGGAGTTACTCCAAGTGACATCAGCGTACTTTTGGTTTTCTTAGGCCGGTAGGGGAAATTGTTCCACGTGGAACATTGATTAAAATATGAAAATAAACAACAGCAATTTTATGTCCGAAAAAAAGGTTTATATTAAAACGAAGGACTATTCTATAAGTAAAGAATCGTTTATATTAGAATACGAACCCTCTTTAGATATGCTTATAACAACGCCTCAACCTAAAGATATTTCAAAATATTATAAAGAAGAATCTTACATTTCACATAAAGATGAATCAAAACAATTTTTAGATAAAATCTATTTTATTGTAAAGAAATATACACTAAATAAAAAAATTAAATTCATCTCACAATACCAAAATGAATCAAAAACGTTATTGGATATTGGTACAGGAACAGGAGATTTTCTAAATGAAGCCAAAAGAAAAAACTGGACAACGACCGGAATTGAAATTAATCCTATTGCTAGACAAAAAGCTCAAAGTAAAGACTTAGAAATTTTTAAATCCATAGAACATTTAGGTGATAAAAAATACAACCTTATTACCTTATGGCATGTACTAGAACATCTTCCTAATTTAGAGGAACAGATAGAAAAGCTAGATAATTTGCTTGAAGTAGGAGGTACCTTAATCATAGCTGTACCAAATTATAAATCCTATGATGCAAAGTATTACAAACATCATTGGGCCGCTTTTGATGTTCCCAGACATCTATGGCATTTTTCCAAAAACTCCATAAAAATACTTTTTAAGAAAAAAGGGTTGAACATTAAAAAAATCACCCCAATGTATTTTGACTCCTATTACGTATCCATTTTATCCGAAAAATATAAAAATGGAAAAACTAATTATTTTAATGCTATGTACAGAGGATGGCAATCAAATTTAGAAGCTAGACGCACTGGACAGTATTCTTCGTTAATTTATACCCTACAAAGAGGATAAAATCCATTTTAAAGCTATTTAAACAAATATTTATTAATAAAGTAGGTATTTATATAGCTAATTATAAAAAACCCATTAAAATACATTATATAACGTAAAATATTATCAGTATTACTTATATTAAAATAATTTATAATAACTAATATCAATAATTACTAAATTTCTAGTAGATATCTATTTAATATACAATTACCAATATAAAAAGCTTTACTACTTTTGCAACATCTAAAAATGAAAAAAATGAAAAACGTAATTGTATTATTGGCATTTGTATTATTGGCATCTTGCCAGCAAGAAAAAATAGGATATGTCGATAATGTTAAATTGATGGACGAGTATCAACAAAAAATCGATGTTGAAGCTAAATTTAAAGAAAGGGCAGATGTACTTGCTAAAAGAAGAGATAGTATTTCACAGGCTTTCCAAATGGAAGCACAAGCCTTTCAAACTAAGGCACAATCTATGTCTCAAAGCAAGGCCCAAGAAGAATATGCAGCAATGCAGCAAAAAGGCCAAATGATAGGTCAACAATTACAGCAACAAGATCAACAACTTCAAATAGAAGGACAAACTGAAATGGACAGTATTGTATCTTCCGTAAAAAAAGAAATAAAGGCTTATGGTAAAGCCAATGGTTATTCCTATATATTAGGTGGCGGAGATGGTGGAAGTGTTCTTTATGGTACGGAAGCTAATGATTTAACCGATGAAATTGTTAAAATATTAAACGACAAATACAAGAAGTAATCTTCCAAAATAGTTAAGAAAGCCGGTAATTCTACCGGCTTTTTTTATTCTACTATACTATATTCCAGATTTTCCAACCTCTTTTCTATATCAAATTGGTTTTTAGGTAAAAATCCTTTTACAATCAAAACTATACCACATATTATCAATATAATCCCAATTATCTTCTTTATCCATTTAATACGATTTACCGTAAGTTTTCTCTTTAACTGCTTGGCAAGTAATATTTTAAAAATATCCGTTACAAAATAAGACAACAATACGGTAGCAAAAAAAGTTATGAACCTATTAGGTTGGTTATCCAAACTAGGTCCAACTATTATGATGATACCTAGCCAAAATACCAGAACACCTATATTGATAAAATTTAAAAGAAAACCTTTAATAAACAATCCGAGAAAATCAGATTTTCTAATACGTTTAGACTCATCCGGTAAGGTAATATTACCCACTTTAAAAAAAGTAAATACACCATATATCAATAAAATAACACCGCCAAAAACGTATAGACCCGGTTGGTTACTTAAATTTTCAAGAAGCTGAAAACTACTAAAGTAAGCAAGTATTATAAATAAAACATCGGCCAAAAGAACACCTAAATCAAAGGTTATTGCAGCCCTAAATCCTTTTACCGCACTAGTCTGTAATAAAACAAAGAAAACAGGGCCTACCATAAAGCTTAGAAAAAAGCCTAAAGGAATTGCAGCCTGGATATCTTCTAACATGTAAGTTTACATTCTTTTTATAGTTCCACCAAAAACGGTTTTTTCCTCCAATTTCTTAGGATTGCCAAATACAAGTACCTCACCACCGGCCTTAACGGTAGCCTTAACATAGTCCCTTGCATTAATTTCTGCTCTAGAACCTGCATTTACATTAATGGTAGAAAAATTGGTTTCAAAATTTTTTCCTTCATAAACACCACCTGTATTTATTTGCACATCTTGTAGATTGGCATTTCCTGATGTTTTTATAATACCACCAGAAACGGACTTTATCAACATTTGTTCTACCTCTGCCTGAACAATAAGTTCACCGCCCTCTTGGGCCTTGAGTTCAAGAACATCTTGCTGTATGATATCTTCAGTAATAATTCTAGCATCCTCATTAACATCTATTACTACCAAAGGGTTGGAATAATAAACATCTATGAACGTTTTATAACCACTAAAAATTTTACCTATTTGCATTCTAATCTTTAGAACACCATTATTATTAACAATAGCCACACTTGATGTATTCTCACCAGTAATAACCGCTTTGTTTTCATTTGATTTTATCAGATTGATAGATAACCCGTCAAAACCCTTAATTTCTTTAAAAGCATCAAGATTCTGGGTTACTTTATTATCCTGGCCATTTACCAAAATACAACCAAAGAGAAACACTATAATTGCTATTTGTTTCATTCTTTACGTATAAACTTGTTTAATAGGGATTTGTAAAAAAAATTCCCTTATTCAGCGACCTTATACCAAAATTCGTTCCAAATTATTTCTGTTCATCGGGAATCAAAGCAAAATCAAGGTGCCTTTTAATTAAATCGGTACTTTTTACCATTACAGTAACTTCATCACCTAATTGATATTTTCTTTTAGTTCTTTCTCCAATAATGGCATATTGCTTTTCATCAAAGATAAAATAATCTCCTTTTATGTCCCTGATTCTTATCATGCCCTCACATTTATTTGCAATGATTTCCACATAGATACCCCATTCGGTAACACCACTGATGACGCCCCTAAATTCTTCATCCTTATGATCTTGCATAAATTTGATCTGCATGTACTTTATAGAATCTCGCTCTGCACTAGAAGCTAAGTATTCCATATCTGAAGAATGTTTACATTTCTTTTGATATTCCTCATCCTTAACAGATTTACCACCATCTAGATAATGTTGTAACAATCTATGCACCATAACATCTGGATACCTACGTATTGGTGAAGTAAAATGGGTATAATAATCAAAAGCCAAACCATAATGACCAATATTATCTATGGTATATATAGCTTTGCTCATACTACGTATAGTCAAGGTATCTACCATATTTTGTTCCTTTTTACCCTTTACATCCTGTAAAAGTTGATTTAATGAAGAACTAATGGATTTTTTATCCTTAAAATCCAGTTTATGACCAAATTTAGATACAATACCGTTTAGAGCCATTAATTTATCCGGATCCGGATCATCATGAACCCTATATACAAAAGTCTTTTTAGGTTTTTGCTTACCTATAAATTCTGCCACTTTTCTATTGGCCAAGAGCATAAACTCTTCTATTAGTTTGTTGGCATCTTTAGATTCCTTGAAATATACCCCTACCGGATTGCTATTTTCGTCTAGATTAAAACGAACTTCTACCTTATCAAAAGACAGAGCCCCTTTATCCATACGTTTTTCACGCATTATTTTAGCTAAACGGTTCATGGTCAATGTAGCCTCTACAACCTCATCAGAAACTTTGTAGGCACCATTTTCCCTTATAGAAACCTCTTTTGGAATGGCACCATTTCCATTTTCTATTATATACTGTGCCTCTTCATAAGCAAAACGTTCATTGGAATTGATTACCGTTCTACCAAACCACTGATTTCTTAAAACAGCCTTATCATCCAATTCAAAAATTGCCGAAAAAGTATACTTTTCTTCATTTGGCCGCAGCGAGCACGCATTATTGGATAATACTTCAGGTAACATAGGAACAACACGGTCTACTAAATATACAGAGGTAGCCCTATTATATGCTTCTTCATCCAGTATGGTATCTTTTTCAAGATAATGGGACACATCTGCTATATGTATTCCTATTTCAAAATTACCATTTTCCAATTTTTTAAAGGAAAGGGCATCATCAAAATCCTTGGCATCCTTGGGATCAATCGTAAATGTCAAAACATCCCTTAAATCCTTACGTTTTAAAATTTCCTCTCTTTTAATGGAAGTATCCAGTTGATTTGCAAAATGCTGAACTTCTGGAGGAAAAGAATAGGGAAGACCATATTCTGCAAGTATGGAATGAATTTCAGTATCATGTTCTCCAGGTACACCTAAAACTTCCGTTACCTTACCAAAAGGTGAATCTACATCATCTGGCCAATCCGTAATTTCAACTAATACTTTCTCACCATCACTGGCACCACCCAATTTATCTTTGGATACAAATATATCCGTATACATTCTAAAATCAGAAGGTCTTACAAAAGCAAAGGTCTTTTGCATATCCACTATACCAACAAAGGTTGTTTTAAAACGTTCTAAAATCTTAACAACCTCTCCTTCAAGTTTTTTACTTTTCTTTTTAGGATAGATATATACTTCAACCTTATCCTTATGAAAGGCTTTGTTTAATTTATGAGCAGGTATGAAAATATCATCGTCCATACCTTCTACAATAATATATGCATTACCCTTTCCGGTAACATCTACGGTACCTTCATGTACACTTTTTGAATTTTCCAATACTTTATATTGCCCACGATCAACCTCTTGAATACGCTTTTTTTCCTTTAATTGGGTTAATCTTTTTATAAGGGTATTTCTATCTTGGGCATCGGTAACATTTATCTTTGCAGCTATTTGCTTGTAATTAAAGCTTTTGTTCGGTTCATTTTCAAGAACAGTAAAAATACCTTTGGTAATTTCATTGGTCCTATGGTTCTTCGCCTTCTTATTTCTTTTCGACATTCATCTTTTTATTTGTTGGAAAATTACGAATTATAATCCACTACCAATAAACCAACTCTTATTGAAAGGATAAAGAACTTTACTGTTATCAACAATTATAATATAATAGACAGTTTTTCTTTTAAATTAAATTAAATATAAATGGTTATTATAGCTTGTTCATAACTGGTATAACTTATCTATAATTTTCTTGATTTTATGACATACCAAAAGTTGTTGACATGCTATCCATTTTAAATATAATTGGAAATCAGAATTTTGGGAAGTTATGAGTAAACGTTTATAACTACTATTAACATGAATTTTTTAATAACTAAATGTAAATTTTATGTTAACGTGAAGCTTATTTTTGGTGAAAATCCACTAACACTTTCTAAAAATTTATTTCGTCTTATTTATAATTAAAGTGTAAGCAGCTATCAAATCTTAAATGCAAGTTTTTGAGCATTTTTTTTTAAACAATTTATGCATGTACTAATCTTGCTTATAACGAAGTAATTAACAACGATTAAATTTAAGTTAGCAATAAATGTTGTGTAGTACTTAAATTTTGTTGTCAATAGCTGATTATCGTACCTTTAGCAAGGTTTTATCTTTCCCCCGAGGATATTATCTATGAACTTATTAACCTATAATGAATACGCTTATGAAAGTAGCTATTGGTAATGACCACGCGGGAACGGAATACAAATTAGCTATAATTGGTTTATTGAAATCAATGCAGATTGAAGTTATTAACCACGGTACGGACGGTACGGACAGTGTGGATTACCCTGATCATGCACATCCTGTAGCCTATGATGTGGAAAAAGGTAATGTAGATATGGGAATCATTATTTGTGGAAGCGGCAATGGGGCCTGTATGACAGCAAATAAACAGCAAAATGTAAGAGCTGCCCTATGTTGGAACAAAGAGATTACCCAATTGGCCAGGGAACATAACGATGCCAATATATTAAGTTTACCGGCCCGCTATATTTCCTTGCCCCAAGCTTTGGAAATGGTGAGGACTTTTTTATCTACTTCTTTTAGTGGGGGTAGACATGAACGTAGGGTTGAAAAGATACCGGTATAGAAATTATTATGTTCATAACCTTGTTTGTTATTATATAAATAACTGAAATATAAATAGTTAATATCTAAAGATATAAACACAACCCGTTAGTAGTCCTATATATGCTTCATATCCACATTAAAAAGTTCAATGAACTGAACACATCTGAACTTTATGAACTTTTGAAATTAAGGAGTGAGATATTTGTAGTGGAACAAAACTGTGTATATCAAGATTTGGATGATAAAGATAAAAAAGCACTTCATGTTATTGGTATTCGGGACAACATTATAGTGGCCTATACTAGAATATTTGGACCTGGAGATTATTTTAAGGAAGCTAGTATTGGCAGGGTAGCTGTAGATAAACGATATAGACGTTTTGGTTATGGAAAGGAAATAATGGAAAGTTCTATAAAGGGGGTACAGGAACATTTTAATATAGATACCATTCAATTATCTGCGCAGACCTATCTGATAAAATTCTATTCTTCTTTAGGATTTAAAAAGGTAGGTGAGGAATATTTAGAAGATGGTATACCTCATATTAAAATGATTATGAATTAAAAAAAAAATACCGCAACATTGCGGCATTTTAGTTGATATAAATTTTATTATTAAATTTTAATGGGTGTTTTATTACTTAGGTTAATATCTTCAAGCATTGTATCCGTAAACTTGTAATGCCCCCTGGTAGTTATTATTCTGAATCTATTGGAATTCATTCTACTTAATGTATCCAAAAAAAGCCATTTAGATTTTAATAATCTTGTACTGTGCGATTTTAGACTAATATCAAAATAATATTTTCTACCATTTTTAACAGCTACGATATCAGGTGTAATATTATCATCTTTTCCTTTTCTCGAATATGATTTAGGAGTTTCATAGCCCTCTATATCTGCCTTGATATTTTCAAAACCTGTGGCTTCTAAATGTTGTATAGATTTCTCTAAAAATTCCGTGTTTTCTGACTTTTCTACTTTTACCATACCTTATAAGATATCATAATTTAGGAGAATTACAAATTTTAAATACTGATTAACAATATGTTAAGATATATTAAAGGCTTACACCAATCGTTTTGCCAAACCATTTTCAATAAGAAAGTCTAATCTTAGAATAAGGTTTATTGGTTTTTCAACTTTGGTGTTCGTAGAAAAATAAAGGTAACCTTCCGTACGGTGGTCAAGTTCATTAATTATTAGTTTACCCTGAGTTACGTTGCTATTTTTAAAATAGGATGCTAAAGAAGTCTTGGTAATTTTCCGTGCTTCTAGTAAGGAGCAAAGTTTTTTACGATTTACCAATGTTATTTTACATGTTGTGTAAATAGAAGGTTCATCCTCATATATTGCAGTGACCAAGGCATAAAAATCCGTCTTTTTTCTTGTATCAAAAAGCCATCCTTCTTTATGGTAATTATTTTTGAAATAAGACAATTCAAAAGCAAATGTAGGCAGGTCATCATTAACGTAATCTAACTGGGCTTTTTCATCTATATAATAGACAGCCTTGGTTTTTTTATGGGTAAAGATAACATCTATACCGGCCAATTGTTGTTTATAATCAACTATACGTTTAGTGTTGTATTGGGTCAAATATTTAGTATAGTACACATCCAATAGAACTGAAAGTTTTCTTTCTTTGTTCAAATCAGATGTAAAAGTACTTTTCACGATAAATGAATTTTTTCTATAAGTGATTCTCCAATTTTTTCGACCACACCAACTACCAAGGCATTTCCCATGAAAAACACACGTTTGGTATTGGATATACCATCTAGTGCAGTATGGTTTTCAGGAAACATGTTTAAACGCTCAATTTCTTTTGGAGTTAATCTACGCAAACCATTATTGGTCTGTATTACATGTTTAAATCTAGACGGACTTTTACCTCCTTCACCCGTAATTATTGTGCGTGATGCATTGGACAATGCATCGGGAAAAACCATACTACCTTCGCTATAGTTATATATAAAACCAGATTTGGCGGTACGCACTTCTTTTTTTGCACCTTTCAGGTATTCCCATTTTGCATAATCATTTTTAGGTATATAGAATTCTTCCGCTACGGGTTCTTCATCTAGAACATCGCCCAATACTGTTCGTTTACCTTCATAGGTAGGAGTTGTCTTTGTCGTATAAACTGTTCCGTTTACAAAGTAACCAGTATTTTTAAAGGGCGATAATTTTTCTCCTGTATTAAAATTTTCTGAAAGTGAAACAAGGTCATCCGTAATTTCAAAGGAATCTATTTTAGAGGTAGTACTTGTAATAGGAAAAGCATTTACAATGGTACTAGATTTAAATATCCAATCCCATGCGCTCGCTTTTTTGAGCGTTTTATAACGCAATGTAGATTTATGATATCCTAAAAAGAAAATACGCCTTCGCCTTTGGGGCATTCCATAATCTGCAGCGTTGATAACTCTCCATTCCACGGCGTAACCTAGATCATCCAGACTTTTTAGCATTATGGCAAAATCTCTTCCACGTTGTGTAGATGGCGATTTTAATAAACGATCTACATTTTCAAGAAAAAGATATTTTGGGGGATTCTTTTTCTCCGATAATATTTTATGGATGCTCCACCATAACACACCTTTTTTACCTATTAGACCTTTGGAATTCTGTAATGTGGTCGCAACGGAATAATCCTGACAAGGAAAACCGCCTACCAAAATATCCGCATCTGGAATTTTATGTGTTGGTACCTCTGATATATCTGTATTACTATGATTTTTTTTACCGAATCTAGCTTCATAGACCAAGGACGCATGCTGTGTCTTGGTACTCGGTTCCCATTGATTGCTCCACACTACCTCAAATTTACCGGTCGCTTCCAGTCCTAATCTAAAACCGCCTACACCGGCAAAAAGTTCTATAACCTTAAGTTTCTTCATTTGCGATAAAATTACATAAATTCACGAGGGAAATACTACCAAAATATAATGGGTATGAAGAAAATACAATTTCTTAAAGCATTTATACTGATTTTGATTACTGTACAAATGTCCTGTAATACAGGTAATGAAAAGGAAATGATTGAACAGGAGATTGCTGTTCTTAAAAAATATGTGGCACCTGATAAAAGAACCGCTCTTTTTGATATTGATGTTTTGGATGGTTCACAAACGATAGTTTTAAAAGGGGAGAGCAACCAACCACAGG
The DNA here is from genome assembly GCF_030505015.1 of Maribacter confluentis. NCBI lineage: Bacteria > Pseudomonadati > Bacteroidota > Flavobacteriia > Flavobacteriales > Flavobacteriaceae > Maribacter > Maribacter confluentis. The sequence goes on along the minus strand of NZ_JAUKUC010000001.1, from coordinate 2,161,686 downwards.
CAATAGATTCTTTAAGGTCTATCCTCCAATCCAAAGGAATAGATTTTAAGGATGAGGTAATACGTTTGCCTTCTATAGATTTAGAGGGTTACAACCATGCCGTGGTCAATATTTCTGCAGCTAATTTAAGGAGTAGTCCCAAACATTCAGCAGAGCTTGCCACCCAAGCAATTATGGGTACAACGGTAAAGGTTTTAAAAAAAGAAGGAAGTTGGTATTTGGTACAGACACCAGACCAGTATTTGGCCTGGGTAGATGCCGGTGGTATCGTTCTAATGAATGAAGCTGATTTAAACCAATGGACCAATAGTAATAAGATCATAGTTACCAACACTTATGCACATGCTATAGATACGGTTAACGGAACAAACCGGATATCTGATTTGGTTGCCGGTAGTTTACTTAGATTATTGGAAATGGATTCGGGGAATTACAAAGTTCAATTTCCTGATGGCAGAACGGCTTTTGTACCTATGTCCGAAGCCGAGGAATATAATGTTTGGTTACAAAATTTAAATGTAGGGGAAGAAGCCCTGGTAGAAACTTCCAAAACACTAATGGGGGTCCCTTATTTATGGGGAGGTACATCTACTAAAGGAGTAGATTGCAGTGGTTTTACCAAAACGGTATATTATTTAAACGGAATGGTTATTCCTAGGGATGCATCTCAACAAGTACATACGGGAAGTCCCATAGATTCTTTATCAAATTTTGATGCATTAAGAAAAGGTGATTTATTGTTTTTTGGAAAAAAGGCAACAGATTCAACTGCAGAAAAAGTAGTTCATGTAGGAATGTGGATCGGGGACAACCAATTTATACATTCATCGGATATGGTAAGAATTAGTAGTGTGGACAAGAATTCTCCTAACTATGACGAATACAATGTTAATCGTTATTTACGTACCAAAAGGCTACTTAAAGAAAAGGATAAAAATGTTATTGAATTAACAAAAGCTGCAGAGATTAAGGGTTAGGCAAGGCAAATGCAATAATCTGATTTCCCTTTTCTGTTCCTAATTTTTCACCGCCACATGCCAGAACAATATATTGTTTGCCCTTGTATTCATACGTACTTGGCGTAGCAAAAGAAGCTGCCGGAAGTTCATATTCCCATAGCAATTTCCCCGTTAATTTATTATAAGCCCTAAAGTAACCGTCTTTTGTAGCTGCAATAAGTAATAGTCCGTTTTGGGTAATTATGGGTCCGCCATAGTTTTCAGTACCTGTAGTAGGGTAACCTTTTTCTTTCAGTGATACTGTTTCACCAAAGGGTATGGACCATAAAAATTCACCTGAATTTAAATCTATAGCGTTAAGCGTTCCCCATGGTGGCGAAATACCTGGTAGACCATTACTATCTAAAAACTTGTGGTAGCCACCATGCAGATAAGGGTTTTCTTCTGTAGTGTTGGTTATTTCCTTTTTTGCATTATTGGAAGAAGTTTGCTCTTCATTGAATAGAAATAGGATCAAGGCATCTTTTTCTGAATCTGATAAAGTTGGAAAACCGGTCATCATCCCCTTTCCTTGAGTAATTATAGTCAATATTTCATCTTTACTTTTCTTAAGATGAATATCAACTAAAGAAGGAAAACCACTAGCAACCAAACCTTTTCTATCTATCTGGTGACATGTAGCACACTTACTACTATAAATGCGTTCACCCAAAGGCATGGTATTGGTTTTTGTTTCATTTACCGTCATCGTTAAATTCCATGCCATTTCATTAGAGTTTACATATAAAATACCATCTTCTGGATCAACTCCAGCGCCGCCCCATTCTGCCGCCCCGTCATATCCTGGCAGTAATAAAGTAGGTTGAAGATTGGGTGGGCTATATATTTCTTTTTGTGCAGACTTAAAAAATGCTAAAAGTTCCTCTCTATTTTCTGCATAAGGACTAATATCCTCTTGGGTTAGCTCGCTAGATTGTCGTGCAAAAGGTTTAGGCAATGTTGGTATAGGTTGTGTTGGCCAGGCAACTTCACCTTTTAATGTGGATGGCGTAACCGTAATTTCCTCAATATCGAATAAGGGCTCACCTGTTAATCTATTAAAGACAAAAACATATCCCTGTTTGGTTACTTGTGCTATGGCTTTTATTTTTTGTCCCTTTTGTTCCACGATTAATAAATTTGGTGGGGCCGGGAGATCTCGGTCCCAAATATCATGATGTGTAAATTGATAGTGCCAAAGGTATTCACCCGTATTTACATTTAATGCTACTAATGAATTAGCAAAGAGATTACTGCCCAATCTATCACCCCCATAAAAATCAGGAGCAGCAGAACCTGTGGGTACATAAATAATTTCTTCCTCTTCATCTAGGGCCATACCAGCCCAATTATTGGCGGCACCAACCATAGGGTTTTTATAAGCATTGGGATCGTCCCAAGTTTCATAACCAAATTCCCCTGGGTGGGGTATGGTATGAAAAACCCATTCTTGCTCACCGGTAATTACATTAAATGCCATAACATCGCCCGGGGCTGCATCAGAACCTTCAGATATTCTTAATGGCATTACAATTATATCTTTGAAAACAGTACCGGGGGTATTAGAAATAACAAACTTTTCTTTAGCTGTTTCTGGCATTCCAGTCCGCATATCTATTTTTCCGTTAGTACCAAAAGATGGTATTGGTGTTCCAGTGAGTGCATTAAGGGCATAAAGATCAGCACCTCGCGTACAAAGAATTCTTTTGTCATCGCCTTTTTGCCAATAAGAAACCCCTCTACTGGTAGAATGCCAAACTTGGAGAGAGTCTCCAAATTGCCATATTTCTTCCCCGTTTTCTGCATGTAGGGCAACAACCCGCAATGCCGCGGTTACCCCATATACTATACTATCAGCAACTAAAGGATTCATTTGCATTTGTCCCCAGTCTGGAGCGTTATATCGCCAAGCTATTTCTAATTGTGAAACATTGTTAGGTGTTATTTGGTCAAGGGTAGTAAAATGGCTTCTACCAGGATCTCCTAAATAAGATGACCATGTGGTATATTTATGATCAGTTTTTTTATCGGCCTCTTTGTTGCAACCCAATAGCATGCAAACGGTAAGAACAACAAATAATTGATTATAGGAATGAACCTTCATAGTATATTGTTTCTAATTTGTGGTTATAAATTCGCGAATATCTTTACTTAATTGAATCAAGTCAGGCTGGTGAGTGTACATCATATGTCCGGCTTCATAATAGGTCATTTGTACACGTTCACCAACTATTCCATTTCTGGCAAAAGTGTATTCAGCATCAAAAAAAGGAGTAATTAAATCATAATACCCACTTGCTACCAGAACTTTCATAGCCGTGTTTCTGCGCATGGTTTCCCCTAAATCCGGTGCCGTATTAACAGGCATAGGTTCCCAATATTGGCTGTCTGGAACAGTTCTCCACCTCCAATTGGAACCCCCACCCGAAGTAATGTACGGTCTAGTCATTTCTATGTTTAATTCTGATGCAAAATAATGATTGATACTAGCGGTATACGCAGCGCTAATTTGATAACTGGCAGCATCACCCAAATGAGGTTTTTCAGAAACTTTATCTTCCTCATTGCCCATAAAACGACCGTCAAGACGACCAATTGCCAAACCTTTATCCAATAATAATTGTTTTTGAAAACGGCCCATAAGAATTCTAAGGTTGGAGCGAAGAATGTAGGTTTTGTTCAACCCCGTAAAATAGGCCAGTTTTTCAGCGATGGCGTTTTTTTCTTCATTAGAAAGTAAATTGCCTTTATGTAATGCAGAAATATAGGAGTTATAAGTGTATTCACGACTTTCGTTAATGAAACTTTGCAATGATTTGTCTTGACCGGCTTTTTTGTGGAACCATGCCGTAGCAGCCATACTGGGTAAATAGGTGATAAATGAAGTAATGTTATTGGGTACTGATGTAGAGCCGGCATAATCTAAAGCCTGTGAGATTAAGATCATTCCGTTCAGCGCCATATTCTGACCGGATCCCTCTAAGGCTTTTCCTAAAGCAGCGGCCCTGGTTGTTCCATAACTTTCACCTGCTAAATATTTAGGTGAAAACCAACGTTTGTTTTCAGTAACCCATTTTCGGATAAATTGAGCGAAAGAATCTACATCCTCTTTAAGTCCGTAGAAATCTTTGCCTTCCCCTTTTCCAACCAATCTACTATAGCCGGTTCCTACGGGGTCAATAAAAACCAAATCCGTAATATCCAATAACCCATGTTCATTATGGATTAAATTATACGGTGCGGCCCCATCATCATTTTTTGCATCAGAATCTACTTGGACAATTTTAGGCCCAAAAAACCCCATATGTAACCACATTGAAGCAGAACCCGGGCCGCCATTAAAAACAAAAGTTACAGGTCTTTTAGTAACATCTCCCATATTGGTTTTGGTGTAGGCAACAGACCAAAATGTGGCTATGGAATCTCCATCTTTATTTGTTAGAAAAGTCTCTTTTGCGGTAGCGGTGTACTCAAGGGTTTCCCCTCCAAAATTTCCTTTGTGCGTTGTAACAAAAGATTTGGCTTCGGGTATTGGTTTTGGAGGTGTATCTTTTTTCGTTTCTTGAGCTTGGTTAAAAAGACAGCATAAGAAACAGGTTAGTACTACTATTTTGTTTTGCATAATTTGTAAGGTTGATGGCTAGATGTTTTAGTTTGTCCATATTAAAAGTAGCTATAAAATATGAACGTTAATTTTTTCCATTAAAATCCAGTACTTTTAGTGAGCAATTAAGATTATTATATACAGACATAAATGTTATTTAGATGTAACCTATTCAAGGTTTTCATTTAATTTATCAGAATGGTGTACGTTACCAATAGATGTAAGATATTTAAAGATGAAAAAACAAATTTTAAGGACCAGCTTAATTATTACAGCGTTATTGTTATTAATTGGCTGTGGAGTTATAAAATCTCAACAAACCCAAGATGATTGGGAAAACATGTTTAATGGAGAAAATTTAAAAGGATGGACCACAAAAATTCACCACTACGAGGTAGGGGATAATTATGGGGATACTTTTCGTGCAGAAGATGGAATGATAAAAGTGCGTTACGATCAATATGAAGGGGAGTTTAACGATCGTTTTTCACATTTATATTATGACAGACCTTTTTCAGATTTTCATTTAACAATGCAATATAGATTTGTGGGAGAATTACACCCAGGTGCTCCGGACTATACCCTTTTAAACAGTGGCATTATGTTCCACTCCCAAGACCCAAGAACAATGCTAAAGGAGCAAGACTGGCCAATTTCCGTAGAAATGCAGTTTTTGGCGGGTATAGAAGAGGGCAAAGAGCGTCCTACAGGTAATATGTGTTCTCCGGGTACAGATGTGGTGTATGAAGGTAAAATAGACCCTAGGCACTGTATAAACTCTACCTCTGATACGTACTATGGGGATCAATGGGTTACAGCAGAATTGATCGTGCTGCATGATTCGTTAATTACACATATCATTAATGGAAAAACGGTATTGCAATATACCAAACCCCAAATAGGTGGTGGTGTGGTAAAAGGGTTTAATCCTAGTCTAAAACAAGATGGTAAAACATTAAAAGAAGGTTTGATCGCATTGCAAAGTGAAGGTCAACCTATAGATTTTAAAAATATTAAAATAAAGAATTTAAAAGGATGTATGGATCCTAAGGCAAAAAATTTTAAAGACTACTATGTGATTCCCGATATGAAATCCTGTAGCTATTAAAAACTATACAAAATTACTTTAGTACATTATTGTATTTGCCCGTATTTTGCAATAATTCCGTAGCGGCCAATATGGCATCATCGTTTTTAAGGTAATATTGATATAATCCATCCCTATAAAAATAGCGCTTAACGATTTCGTCTTCCAGGTTTTTTTGAATTTCGCTTTGGTATTTATCCAATGCGTTGATTTTCCCCTTTTCAATATTGGCCAGTAGTGTCTTGTAACTATCCTTGACATCAGTACCTAAAAAATCGTTTTCATTACCGGAGAGTGCCTTTTTAATGGTTATTTCGGCTTTGGTCTCAAATGAGAAATTACTTTGTTTAACATAATTCTTGAACGCATTGAAATCAGCATCGGTAAATTTAAAATCGGTAACCTGATCAAAATCGTTTTTATAATGAAAATCAGTGGCATAGTCAAAGATGACATTGTTTTGAAGCAGGGCCAAGGTAAGGTCATTGGTTTTGACCGTAGCTATTTCAATATCGGGTAATATACCACCACCGTCTTGTACCTTTCTACCGTTTCTGGTAAAGAAATCATTGAATTGGGTATTTCTTACGGCGTTTCCTCCTTCATCCCTATTCCAGTAATCAAGAGCCTGTATGCAACGACCGGATGCGGTATAATATCTAGAAATGGTAACCTTAAGTTGTGTGCCGTATGTTAATTTCAACGGGCGCTGTACCAAACCTTTTCCAAAACTACGTGCACCCATAACCACGGCCCTATCCAAATCTTGGAGACTTCCAGATACAATTTCGCTTGCAGATGCACTACTGCCGTTTACCAAAACCACCAATGGTATGTTTTCGTCAACAGGTTGGTTTTTGGTATGGTACTCCCTGTTGAATTTTTTGACCTTGGATTTTGTGGTCACGACCAGTTCCCCTTTAGGAACAAATAAATTGGTTACGTTTATAGCTTCTGAAAGCAAACCGCCTGGATTGTCCCTTAGGTCCAAAATAATTTTTTTTGCCCCTTTTTCCTTTAAATCCAACAAAGCGGCCTTGGTCTGTTCACTTGCTTTTGCATTAAATTTTGATAGGACAATATAACCGGTCTCATCATTGATAAGTTTAAAGAAGGGAACGGCATCTACTTCTATTCCTTCTCGTGTAATGGTGGTCGTTTTTAAAGCTCCTTGTCTTTTATATGTAACGTCAATAGAAGACCCGTTAGCCCCTTTTAAAAGCTCACTTGCGTTATCTTCAAAATCCGCCACTTTGATATCTCCGATCTGTATTATCTCGTCACCGGCCTTTAAACCGGCTTTATCAGCAGGATAACCTTCATGTGGCTCTATGATCAACAATTTATCCTTGTAGGTACGTACCAAGGCACCAATACCGGAATATTCCCCCGCATTGTTTATTCGATACGTTTCAACATCCTGTTCATTTAGGAATTTGGTATAGGGGTCCAACTCTTCCAGCATATTTTTGATGGCGGTATCCATTAATTCTGCAGGGTTGGTCTCATCTACATAGTTCATGTTCAATTCTTTGAACAGTGTGGTAAAAATTTCTATTTGCTTAGCTATTTCAAAAAAATCACTTTTATAACTACTACCTATAAAAAGAAAGGCAACAGCAATAATGGGAACAAGTATTTTTTTACTGAGTATTTTTTTCATTGATCTGTAGCTTAAACTTATTTAAAACGAGCTTCATTTTATGATCTAATTGCTCAAAGGATGGCATTTCCTTACCAAGGTATAAAAATAGAAACGCATAGTTGCCATCCGTATTGTTAAAAACCAGCGCTTTATTACGCCTATAGGCCTCTCTAAGCAAACGCTTAATCCTATTTCTATCTACCGCACTTTTAAAGTTTCGTTTAGAAACGGTAACGCCAGTTTTAAAGGAAACGGAGTGGTTGGTAACGGGCAAATAAATCAACTTTAACGGAAAACTGGAAATACCCTTGCCCTCATCAAACAGTTTGGTGATAAGCACTTTACTTTTAAGCTTTTCCTTTTTACCGAAAGTTTGGTCCATTTATATAAATTAAAATCAAAGAATCGCCCCTAAATTCAGGGGCGTTCATTATCTATGCTTATTATTCTGCTTGCCAAACGTTGTTTTCAAGGTCAATATCTGCCATGAGCTGAGAAGGATCTATAACAATGGCTTTTATGGACGACATAGGTTTCTCAATAGCAAAGGTATAAGTGGGATATGCCCAAGGCCAATCTTCCAGAACTGTTCGTTCAATACCGGAATAAGGATTGTCTTTTTCCCCGCGCATCATTCTTAAAGGAGCATAGAATGTTTCTTTCGTATTATCCTCATATACCACTAGAATATCTAAAGGCATTGGCATAAGTCCAATTCTCTCTAAAGTAATTTGGGTACTTTTTTCCTTGTCCGCTACATTTTTGATATTATAATCTATAGTATTCGTTGTCTGGGTCCAATCTGTTAAATACCAATCCAGTTCTATGTTGGATATTTTTTCTGCAACTCTTTTAAAATCATTTGGGACCGGATGTTTAAATTTAAAATCGGTATAATATTTACGAATGGTTTCCATTAATTTATCCTGACCAATGATATAACCCAATTGGGACAGAAATATGGAACCTTTACTATAAGCAGAAATACCATAGGCAAAATTAAGTGCATAGCGATCAGCATAAGTACTTTGGGGTTGTTCCTTACCTGAAAGCGCTAAGTTCCTGTATCCTTTGTACGTGCCCTCAAAAGGATTTTCCTTGTCAAGGCCCATTATCTCACCCATACAAAGTTTAGAGATAAAAGAGGTAAAGCCTTCATCCATCCATTCATGTTTGGCCTCATTAGTGGCAAGAATGTGCTGAAACCAGGAATGGGCCAATTCATGTGCCATAACGCCTACAAGACTACCAAATTTACGGTCACCGGTTATTAATGTGGACATGGCATATTCCATACCGCCGTCACCGCCTTGAATCACGGAATATTGGTCATACGGGTACTCACCTATGTTTTTACTAAAAAACTCCATAGCCTCAACCGTTTTGGGTTGAAGTTTTTTCCAGTTTTCCAATAATTTTGGATCGTCCTTATATAAAAAATGTAATGTTGGCCCATTAGGTACTTGTTGCACATCATGTATATATTCTGGATCGGCAGCCCACATAAAATCATGTACCATTGGGGCTTTAAAATGCCAAGTAAGTGTTTTCCCTTTTTGCTTTTTTATTTTTGTGCCCGGAGATTCATAACCATGGCCGATCTCATCTGCATTTTGAAGATAACCGGTACCGCCAACGGTGTAATTTTTATCTAAAGTCAATTTAACGTCATAATCTCCCCAGACACCATGAAATTCCCTTGCAATATATGGGTCCGCGTGCCACCCCTCAAAATCGAATTCCGCAAGTTTTGGATACCATTGGCTCATGGATAGGGCAATGTTTTCTTCACTGTTTCTACCTGACCTTCTGATCTGTAAAGGCACCTGGCCTTTAAATTCCATATTAAAGGTAGTTTGTTTCCCCGGCTCAATAGGAGTAGCAAGGTTAACGACCAATATGGTACCTTCTTCTGAATAGTTCAATTGTTTGCCATCTTGGGTCAAAGAAGTGGCATGAAGATATCCTATTTCGGAATCTGTAAGTGTAGATATTCTACTAACCTTTTCCTCGGTAATCATTCTACTATCTGGATCTGGAATGGTCTGTAATCTTATATCCATTTCACTACCGGGTTGAAAGGCGTTGAAATACAAATGAAAATATACCCGGTTCAATTCATCTGGAGAATTATTGGTGTAGACCAATTTTTGGGTTCCGGTATATTGAAAGGTATCTACGTCCATATTGACATCCATAGTATAATCTACATGTTGCTGCCAATAGTCGGTCTTGTTTTGAGCTGTTGCAAAAGCGAAACCAAAAACGGTCAAAAAGGTAAAAAGTAATTTTATCATAACGTTGTATTCGTATTATAATTTAAGCTTTCCAGAAGCAACTTGTCCTGCCATTACCAATGCATTATAGGCATTGGCAATTTTTCCAGAAGTTGATATTTCCTTAAGGGAAGCATTTTTACTATTGTCCCCACCTAAAATTACTTTTGATTTTATAGGAAGGCCAGACTCTAATATAATTTGTTTTACCTGTGCCGCTGTCAATGACGGATATTGAGATATAACAAGGGCTGCTATACCTGCCACTGCCGGAGCTGCCATTGAGGTACCTGGTGAAAACTCGTATGAATTGTTGGGATAGGTTGAATAGATATCAGTGCCCGGAGCAAAAACATCTACATTGATAGCGCCATAATTAGAGTATGAGGCTACGAGCTCGGAACCGTATTTTGGATTTAGGGCACCAACTGTCAATACGTTATCCGCAATTTCTGGACCGTTGTTTATTTGGTCATTAGGATAATTTCCATTGTTTGGATCATCTAAATTAGTACCATCATTACCTGCCGCATGTACGAAAAGCACATTGTATTTCGCCGCATATTTTATAGCCTCATATACCCATTCTGCCTTGGGCGAAAATGATTTACCAAAACTACCGTTAATGATTCTGGCACCGTTGTCTACCGCATAGCGTATTCCACGTGCAATATCCTTATCATATTCATCCCCATTGGGAACCGCCCTAATACTCATAATAGCCACATTGTTGGCCACACCGTTGACACCAATGCCGTTGTTTCGTTCTGCAGCGATTATACCAGCAACATGCGTTCCATGGCTCTCGTCATCTACCCTATTTTGTGGGTTGCCGTTGCCATAATCTGTATCTGTAATATCATAAGCATCATCACCAACGACGGCTCTACCGTCAAAATCTTTGTTTAAATTATAATTAAGTTGTTCCGTATAATGCTTTATACCATTTTGCAATTCCTTTAATACCTCTGGTATGGAATCCTTAATACTGAACATTTGGTTTAGGATAGCCAAATTTCTTTGCATTGATTCGCTGTTTGCTTCAATACCCGCAAGGTCTTCCTTGGTATAGACATCTTTTTTTAAATATGCCCTGACCTCAGCATCCGCATTTTTTACGGCCTGATGGATTTGCTCATATTGTTGCTTGCCCTGTAGGGCTTCGTTATATTTTTTATCCAATTCTGTTTTTGCCTTGGACAAGGTTGCGGCGTCTCCAATATTTAAGCGGAGCATACGCACATACTCCAATTGTTCATTGTAAGATTCGCCTAGAAAATTATATCCATGAATATCATCTATGTAACCATTACCGTCATCATCAATATTATTTCCTGCTTTTTCTTTGGTATTGGTCCATAAAACACCATCTAAATCCTCATGGTTTAAATCAATTCCAGAATCAAGCACCGCAACAATTGTCTTGGTACCTTTTCTACTTTTAATGATTTCATCGTAAGCCTTGTTGACGCTCATACCCGGTATGGTATCGGCTACAAGGTCTAAGTGTCCCCAATTTTTCTTTTCATCATCGGTTAGATCAGAAATTTTTAAGGGTGTAGCATCAATGTTTTCAACAGGGGTAAGAATTAATCCGCCACTGGAAGCAGGGCTGGTACTGCCACAACTTGTTAATAAGGCAACCAAGGAAGTAATTATCAGGGGTTTTAAATATGTATTTGTCATATATGGGTATTGAATTAGTTTTAAGATTTACAGTTAATTTTGACCAAATACTTCATTATAGGTAAAAAGCTGGTCTAGGCGAATACCTTTATCGGTATGTTTTAAAGTACATAGTTGGTTGTGGGCATCGTGTTCAAAGAAAAGGTAATAATGATTATCCGCAGCTTCGTTTAAAAAACGTTCTTTTTCTTGCATTGTTAATAGCGGCCTGGTGTCATAACCCATTACATAGGGCAATGGAATATGTCCTACGGTAGGTATAAGATCAGCCATGAAGACCAAGGTTTTTTCCTTATACGTAAATTGTGGCAACATTTGTTTTTCCGTATGCCCATTGACAAAGCGAATATCAAAACCCAACGAGTTATTAGATGAAAAAGCGGTTTCCGTTTCTTTTATAAAATGTAATTGACCACTTTCTTGCAAAGGCATAAGGTTTTCCGTTAAAAAAGAAGCTTTTTCCCTAGGGTTTGGCTGTGTTGCCCAGTTCCAATGCTTTTCATTGGACCAAAACCTTGCGTTTTTAAAGGCGGGCTCATAACCTGTTCTATCTTTGTTCCATTGTATGGCTCCTCCACAATGGTCAAAATGCAAGTGGGTCAAAAAGACATCCGTAATATCATCTCTGTGAAAACCAAGGTTGTTAAATGACTTGTCCAGGGTAAAATCTCCCCAACGGTTATAGTAGCTAAAAAATTTATCGGACTGCTTGTTTCCCATACCTGTATCTACCAAAATCAGTTGGTCGCTATTTTCTATCAAAAGGCTTCGGGCAGCAATATCGATTAGGTTATTGGCATCGGCAGGATTTGTTTTCTGCCAAATAGTCTTGGGAACAACTCCGAACATGGCCCCTCCGTCCAATTTAAAGTTGCCGGTTTCTACAGGATAAATTTTCATAAAGGGCAAAATAATAAAAGCACATGAAATGATAGGATTATTAAGAATATATTATCATTTATGTATTCGGGCCAAAATTAAATTTGACATTGAAATGGCCGGGTTTATAAGTCCAAAATGTTTGCTATGCCTCTTTTAGTAAAAGTTCGGTAAGGTTATGATGTGCCAATGGTTTGGATAGATGGCCTTTTATAAAATCATATTTTTCCGCGTTTTCACTATCTACGGGATCCAATGATGAGCTTAAAATAAATATTTGTGGATGTTTTTTTAATTCTTCGGGCAGTTTTATATACTCGTCCAAGAATTCAAAGCCGTTCATTCTAGGCATTCTAATATCTAAAAATATAACATCCGGATGCGTATCTGGATTATCGGCAACACTGTTCAAATAAGCTAGGGCATCCATTCCAGAAGATTTGATTATTATAGAGTCCACACATTTTTCTTTTGAAATGATCGCCTTATTGATGAAGTTGTCGACATCGGAGTCATCAATTAACAATACCGAAAGTGCTTTATTAGTTTGTTCTTGATTCATTTGGTAATTTTAAAGTAAAAGTTGATCCTTCTCCCAAGGATGATGTAACATTGATCGTACCGTTTAGTTTCGTCATAATTTCCTTAACGATAAATAAGCCTATACCCGTACCCATGATTTGGGATGATATTCTATAGAACATATCAAAAATACGTTCTATTTGTGCTTCTTCCATTCCTAGGCCATTATCCTTGATCACGATCACCGCTTCTTTTTTAGAGGTGGTGATATCTATCCATATCATAGGATGCTTTTTGGATAGGTCATGGTATTTAATGGCATTAGAAATAAAATTGTTCAATAAGATTGAAATTCTCTTTGTATCCGACACAAATGGGATTTCATCTTTAACACTAACGTTAATTTTTATGTTTTTCGTGTTTTCAAGGTACCAAAAAGTATCTATGGCACTTTCAATTAATTGCTGGAAAGATATAGGTTCCTTGCTGATCTGTAAGTGTTTGTTTCTTGAGTATTCAATGATATCCCTTATGAAGTCGTCCAATCTTTTAATTGATTTTTCCATCATTTGAAGATTGATCATCAAATCTTGATCAATATTTTCGGACATGCTAAGGTCAATAAGCCCTAAAACGGAAGTTAATGGAGCCCTTAGTTCATGAGAGGCACTGTACACGAAACTATCCAGTTCAGAATTCGTTTTCTTTAGTTGTACGTTTTGCAGGGCCAATGCGTCTTCTGCATCTTTACGTTTGGTATCGTCTATTAGTGTAACGAGATAATTTTCCTTGTGGTTATAAAAAAGTGGTTCTATGGAGACAAGCAAGGTTATTCGTTGACCTTTGGCCAAGCTTACTTTAAACTCATAGTTCTTTAATCTACCCTCTTCTGTAAACTTTGACCATAATTTTGCTCTTTTATTATCGTCATAATCGTTCATAACAACAGCTCTGCTCTCCAATATAGTTTTACCTAAAAGGTCATTTTTATTAAGGTTAAAGAGTGTAAGCACTGTTGAATTTACCTCTAGAACCCTTTTGTTGGAATCTATGATGAGCATACCCATTAGGTTTGTCTGAAAGGCCTTTTCAAACTTCTCTTGGCTTTCCTTTAATGCTCTTTCAGCCAAGACACTATTTGTTATGTCCATAGCAGTACCATGGTACCGTATTGGGTTTCCATTTGTATCATAAATTAATTCAGAAAAGGCCAAAACGTACTTAAACCTTTTATCTTCCAACAATACCCTATAAACACTTGGTGAATCTGTTTTTTCACCCATTTTTACATTTAACCTATTTTCTAGAATGTACCTATCATCCTCATATATGACGTCTTTGATCATATCAACGGTCATAGGGGTGTTGGGTTCAATATGATGAATGCTGTACATTTCTTTAGACCATTCTACAATATCACAGTCCATATTCCAATTCCAGTACCCAAATTTTCCTATTCTAATGGCGGCGTTCATTTTTGCCTGTAGGTCAATTATCTTATTATCTGATTCTTTCTGTTTTGTGATATCTATTACTGTTCCCCTATATCGTATGGGGTTGTTGTTTTCATCCTCCTCCACTTCCATCTCTACCAGCACATATTTAATTTTTCCGGCAGCATTTATGGTTTTGTAGGTAAAAGAACTACCTTCATTTTTTGGGCTTAACTGCTCCAAGATATTTTTATGGAGGTCAAGGTCATCTGGGTGAACTAGTTTTTCAACCATATCTGCCGTAATTAAGGTCCCGGGGGTAACGTCATAAATCTCATACATCCTTGGCGACCAATCAATGATCCCGGTATCAAGGTTCCAATCCCAATACCCTATTTTGGCAATACGTATTGCCGTGTCCATTTTACTTTTAAGGTCAAGTATTTCAATTTGTGCTTTTTTATGCTCTGTAAGATCAAATGCAATACAGCCTATTGCTATAGGATTATTGGCGCTATCATGGATTAAAAAACTGGATAGTTCTAAGGGTATAGGTTCATTGGTTTTAAAATTTCTAAAAGCAATCTCACCGGTCCAAATACCGTTTTCAAGAACAGAGGGTAAATGACTGGAAGCAACAATATCCCTATATTCTATAGGAAAATAATCTAAAATATTTATTTTGGAAAGATCATCATCGGGGGCAATACTCACTAATTGTTTACCAGCCTTGTTCACATAGATAGATTTCCCTTCTAAGGTTGCCAATCCAATAAAACCGGGACTATTCTCAACCAAGGCTATTAATTGCTGTTTTTCAAGTTCTGCTTGTTTCTTTTTGGTGATATCCCTAAAATATATGGATAGTCCATCTTCTGATGGATACAAATGATTTTCGATCCAACTATCATGCATGGCATGATATTGTACAAAATGGGTGTATTCTTGAGTTTCCATGGCACTTGTAAAGACGGCATAAGCGTCAGAATCTTTAAATTCAGGATACGTAATCCACAGATTTTTGCCGATCATTTTTTCGACATTCATACCTACAATTTTTGCCGCTTTTGCATTGATGCTCTTAAACTTCCATTCCCTATCAAAAGAAACAAAGGCATCGGATATTCGCTCGGTCAATTGTCTATACTCCTTTTCCCTTTGACGCAGGTTTATATGTGCTTTTTTAGTTTCTGTCCGATCTATAAAGGTAGAAAGACATAAGTTCCTGCCTTCGAACTCAAAAGGTTCTACAGAAGCCAGTACATGCAAAGTTTTGCCTGATTTATCTATGATGTCGACCTCCATTTTGTCGATTTTATCCGCACTGGTCAAGGAATGGGTAGCAGTATTTTCTCTGTTCAAGTGTCTGGTGTTGACCAATCCCAGTTCAGATATAGATTTCCCTTTGATTTCCTCTAGGCTATACCCCGTTAACATTAAAAAGCACGTATTGGCGTCTACAAAAAGTTTGTTTTCGTCCCTAATGGTCATACCAATGGTACTATTGTTAAACGCCTTGCTAAAAATTTTAAGGTTGTTCTGCGCAATCTTTTCCAGGTTTTTCCTTTCCGTAACGTCCCTTACTATGCCTTGTACGGTGTTGTCCGGTAAAACCTTGGAACTTATTTCGCCAGAAAAGGTACTGCCATCTTTACGGATCATGTTCCGCTCGGATACAAAGGGCTTTTCCTTTGTTATTTTATGATAGCGTAGCGGTAGTTTGGCCAAGTCTTCTGGGGATACCAGATCATTAAAGTTTTTTTCTAATATTTCTTTTTTGGTATACCCGAACATTGTGGTACCAGTTTCATTGATATCCAAAATTTCTCCCGCTTTGTTAGATACAATAATACCGTCTGAAGCTTGCTCCACCAAGGTTTCATATTTGTGCTGGTTTTCTTTTAGCAAGAGTACCTTTTCTTGGACCATTTGGTTCAGTTTTATAGGTTGACGGGTAATAGACCAAACAAAAGCTCCACAGATAAAAGAAAAGACGAAACCGAGTATTGCCCAGGCCCAAAAAACAGCAAAGGAATGGGGATTGGTAGATATTACATATAACTTCCATTCTCCCTGTTGGGTAGTTATAGGTACATTAACTGCATTGTCCAGAGCAATAATTTTAGAAGAATAAAAGACCTCTTCGGTTTGGTCTTCGTTTATTTTTGCTAGTTGGTATGAAAAAGCGGTTTGGTCTTCTGAAGCGGACTCCACTAGTTCAACTATAGTGGATAAACGTATAATAGCTGCGGCAAAACCTGCAAAATCATTTCCTTTATATAACGGTTTTCTAGATACAAAACCAACTCCGCCTTGTTTTAATCTAATTGGTCCAATGGTAAAGTGGTCATTCTTTTCCTTACTGTACAGGGCCCCTTTTTTGGCTACGGAATCCTTAAAGATATTGAACCCTAAAATTTCATTTCCCGCTAAAGGATAAATATGGGTTATGGTACCCTCGCCATTAACCAATTCCAGCGCATCTACATAGGCATTGTTGTTGAGCAATAGTTTGGAAATACTATCAAAGTTTTTGGGTATTCCATAATTTTCAACGATGTAGGACAGCGTTTGGGTGGTCAAATAACTTTGTCCCATGGCAAGATAAAGGTCGTCCTTTAATTTCAACGCCCTATTATGAACCCTCTGCTGCTCTTTTTTTAGTTCTAACTGAACCCTTTGATATATAAATGCTTGAATAATAATGAAGGAAAGCAGAAATACCAAAAACCCAACTAAAAGGGGTTTTTTAAATATGGAAAAGTGTTTTTTTTCAAACATTTAAGAATGTATTGAAATATAGTTTGGATTCTGCCAACATATTAATTCATAAATATTAATTTTTATTATGTAATGGAGAACATAAGTAAAGTTAAAAAATGATTTTTAACTACAGGTAATTTCTACGAAATTTGTAAGACAAAGCGTATTATAATGTTAAATAGGAGGCAGGTGTTTTTTAGGATTTATTAACGTTCAAAATATATTGTTAAGTAGAATAATTGTATTATAAACCACAGAAAATTAGCTGATTATACCTTATAATTATCTTTATATTGAAAATTAAATATTGCGGCTGTAAGCACGGGTATTGCCTAGTAAATACGGTTTCTGGCTTCTTTATCTTCTATGGTTAACATTCTAATCTTGATATGGGGAATTTTAATTATCAAGTGCGGTACACCTTGGTTACGCTACTATTCTTGGTTACACATACATTCTGTAAGAAAATTTGCAATACGCTCGGTTTTCGAAAAAATGGCCTTAACTGAAGGTTAAGAGAAAAACCCGATTGAAAGTGAATTATAAAGCTTTGTAAGTAAGGAGGGATATCATTTAATGTCCTGTGATTCTATTAAAATAGCAACGAAAATTGCTCCAATTTTTCAAAGCGTCAAAAATGCTAGGTTTAGGATAAGACTTTATGGTGTTTAATACCGTTAAATTGTTATTTTTAACCAAAATACAGAATATGCTGGAACTGGCAGGAATCATTATTTTGGGAATACTTGCACAATGGGTGGCATGGCGTTTAAAGCTTCCTGCAATTTTACCGCTCATTCTTATAGGTCTTCTGGTAGGGCCTTTATCTACACTATATACGGAAGATGGGTCAAAAATCATAGCACCTATTTGGAATGGTGAAAAAGGATTGTTTCCTGGAGAAAGTCTATATTATTTTGTCTCTTTGGCCATAAGTATAATATTATTTGAGGGAGGACTCACCTTAAAGCGCTCAGAAATTAGAAGCATAGGTCCCGTAATTACGAAATTGATAACACTGGGTAGTGTAACAACTTTTTTTGGTGCAGCATTGGCCGCCTATTTTCTTTTTGGCCTTTCATGGCAATTATGTTTTTTGTTCTCCGCCTTGATTATCGTGACCGGCCCAACGGTAATTACTCCCATATTAAGGAATATACCCCTTAAAAAGGATGTATCCGCTATATTAAAATGGGAAGGTATTCTTATAGACCCAATAGGCGCTTTGGCCGCGGTACTGGTGTATGAATTCATAAGTGTTGGCGAAGGGCAGGCCTATACTATGACGGCGTTAATAGAATTTGGTAAAATCCTGTTGTTCGGTTTTACGTTTGGTTTCACTTTTGCACATGCGTTGACTTTTTTAATCAAGAAGAATGCTATTCCTCATTACCTGTTAAACGTTGCCACCCTATCCGTTGTCCTTGGGGTATTTGTCATGTCAGATTTATTTGCCCATGAATCCGGTTTATTGGCCGTTGTGGTCATGGGTATGGTTATGGGCAATACGGAACTGCCCAATATAAAGGAATTGCTTTATTTTAAGGAATCGTTGAGCATCCTGTTGATTTCCATACTTTTTATATTACTATCAGCCAATATAAATATTACGGACCTTCAATTAATATTTACATGGAAGACCATTGCTTTGTTTCTTAGTATTGTATTGATTATTAGGCCGCTAGGTGTATTTTTAAGTTCCACAGGCTCTAACTTAAAGTTCAATGAAAAAATGTTCATTAGTTGGGTAGGACCGCGTGGTATCGTTGCAGCAGGTATTGCATCTTTGTTCGGTTCCAAACTTTTGTCCAGAGGAGAGCCCGGTGCCGAGTATATTACCCCTCTGGTATTTATGATTGTTTTGGGAACGGTGCTTTTAAATGCAACCACTGCCCGTATCTTTGCCAAGATGGTCGGAGTGTTCTTAAACAAATCAGAAGGGATTTTGATATTAGGAGCTTCTAAGGCATCAAGGTTAATTGGGGAATATTTACACAAGAACGATAGGCATGTAGTGTTGATCGACAATAACCAGACAAATATTGACAAGGCCAGCAAGCTCGGTCTAGAAGCCTTTTCTGCGAACGTATATTCCGATAATTTGACGGACAATATTGAACTGAACGATATTGGATATTTAATGGCATTGACTGGAAATTCAGACATTAACAAATATGCCATCAATAAATTTCAGGATGCTTTTGGGGAAAATGGTTCTTTTAGACTGGTAGATGCAGATGAAATGAACGATCCCGAGAAAAACCCTAAGGAAGGATTGTTCTCCCATACAGATGATTTTATAAAACTTGCCGAGGCGGCCAGAAAATTTCCAGCCATTCATGAGATAGAGCTTCATGATACGGAACACTATGAAGGCTTGATCGAGATTACCAAAGCGGATAACGACATTATTCCATTGTTCCTAAAGGATTTAGAGGGAGATATACAGATTATTACAGCCTTCAGCAAGGATTTTACCGATATTCAAAAAGGATACAAATTGGCCTATTTAGGCAAAATGTTCCCTACAGATGATTCGGAAAAAAAGGACGATAACAAAGAAAAGCCTTAATCGTTAAGTTTTAAGACGGCCATAAACGCTTCTTGTGGAATTTCTACATTACCCACTTGGCGCATACGTTTTTTACCTTTTTTCTGTTTTTCCAAAAGCTTTCTCTTACGTGAAATATCACCACCATAACATTTGGCGGTAACATCCTTACGAAGGGCCTTAATGGTTTCCCTGGAAATGATTTTAGACCCAATTGCCGCCTGTATAGGAATATCAAATTGCTGTCTTGGTATCAATTCTTTCAACTTTTCACACATTTTTTTACCAATAGTGGTAGCACTATCGAAATGAATCAGCGCTGAGAGGGCATCCACGGTCTGGGCATTCAACAGGATATCCACACGTACCAATTTAGATTGGCGCATACCTATAGGGGTATAATCAAATGAGGCGTATCCTTTGGAAACCGTTTTTAGACGATCATAGAAATCAAAAACAATTTCGGCCAAGGGCATATCAAAATTAAGTTCCACCCGTTCTGTGGTCAAATAGGTCTGATTGGTAATTTGCCCACGCTTTTCAATACAAAGGGACATGACGTTGCCCACAAAATCAGACTTTGTTATTATGGTTGCCTTTATATAAGGCTCCTCTACACGATCAATGGTAGAAGGGTCTGGCAGGTCGCTGGGGTTGTTTACGATCAAAGGCACTGTAGGGTCTTTGCGGGTAAACGCATGATAACTTACGTTGGGTACCGTTGTAATAACGGTCATATCAAATTCACGTTCCAAGCGCTCCTGTATAATTTCCATGTGCAGCATTCCCAAGAATCCGCAACGAAATCCAAAACCGAGGGCAGCACTACTTTCTGCAGTAAATACCAAAGAGGCATCGTTCAGCTGTAGTTTTTCCATGGAGGACCTCAATTCTTCAAAATCTTCGGTATCCACTGGGTATATACCTGCAAATACCATAGGTTTTACATCTTCAAAACCACCAATGGGGTTTTTTGTAGGATTGGCGGAATCCGTAATCGTATCACCCACCTTTACCTCCCTGGCATCCTTGATACCGGTAATCAAATAACCTACGTCACCAGCTTTAATTTCTTTTTTAGGGTGTTGTGTTAATTTTAGGGTACCTACCTCATCGGCAAAGTAGCTTTTATCCGTAGCTACGAATTTTATCTTTTGCCCTTTTTTAATAGAACCGTTTACTACCCTAAAGTATGTTTCCACTCCCCTGAACGGATTGTAAACACTATCGAACACCAACGCTTGTAGTGCTTCGTCAGGGTTACCTTTTGGTGCGGGAATACGTTCAATAATAGCGCTCAAAATTTCCTCTATACCTATACCGGTCTTTGCGCTGGCAGGTATGACCTCCTCTGCCTTACAACCTAAAAGGTCAACGATATCGTCCGTAACTTCCTCTGGGTTGGCACTAGGTAAATCTACCTTGTTCAAAACCGGTATGATCTCCAGGTCGTTCTCCAACGCCAAATATAGGTTAGAAATGGTCTGTGCTTGTATACTCTGTGCCGCATCTACCACCAATAAAGCCCCTTCACAGGCAGCAATGGAGCGGGATACTTCATAGGAAAAATCCACATGTCCCGGGGTATCTATCAGGTTCAGTACGTATTGTTCTCCTTTATAGATATAGTCCATTTGTATGGCATGGCTCTTAATGGTAATACCACGTTCCCTTTCAAGATCCATACTATCCAATAATTGCTCTTTCTTTTCACGGTCCGTAACAGAACCTGTAAACTCCAAAAGACGATCGGCCAAGGTGCTTTTACCATGGTCAATATGGGCAATTATGCAGAAATTTCTAATGTTTTTCATAGCGATTACGATAATAAAAAGGCCAAAACAACAACGGTATGATCGCTGTTAATATTGAGCGACTGCAAATATAATCTAAATTAAAGCGCTAAACTTTGCCGTATTGGTCTATTTAATGTATTTAAGTTTCTTTTTGGATTACAGAATTTGTAATTGAAAACATCAATTTTTTAATTAGATTTGATATATAACCCCAAGTTAGCATTGAAAATACTATTGACCACCTTATTGTTTGTAATGGGTATAACCCAAAGTATTCTTGCACAAGCTTATGAATTAAAGGGTAGTATCAAGGATCAAAACCAAGAACCCATTCCTTTTGCTTCAGTATTTCTTTTACAAGTTTCTGACTCTACTATGGTCAAGGGAACATCTGCAGATGAAGATGGAGCTTTCATAATGGACAATATCAATGAAGGACTTTACTTTTTACAGGCCTCTTATATAGGTCAAACTTCAGAATATTTGGCATTGGAAATTTTTATGGACACCAGAATAGGTGCTATCCTTATACCCCAGCGTGCAGAAGAGTTAAATGAAGTTACGGTGGTGGGCAATAGACCAGCCGTTGAACGTAAGGTAGACCGTATAGTTTTTAACGTGGAAAATACGGCGTTGTCCCAAAACAGTTCTTGGGATATATTGCGCCAAACTCCAGGTGTAATCGTGAACAATGATGAATTAAAGGTTCGTAACCAAGCCACTACTGTATATATTAACAATAGAAAAGTACAACTATCATCAGAAGAAGTACGTAGTCTCTTGGAAAATTATCAAGGGGCGCATATAAAATCGGTAGAGGTCATTCATAATCCGCCTGCAAGTTATGATGCGGAAGGGGGCTCAGTGCTGAACATCATTACCAGTAAAAATGTTTCCTTGGGGTATAAAGGTAATGTTAGTGCAGGGTATACCCAAGGAGTATTTCCAAAGTATAATTTTGGCACATCGCACTTTTATAAGACCAATAAACTGAATGTGAACGCTAATTATAATTATGTACCAAAAAAGGAATATAAGGGTTTGTTGAATACCATTAATTTTAAGGATGAGAGAGGTGTTTTTTCCATTTGGGACACTGATTTTGACCAAATAATACGTACCCAGGCACATATTGCCGCACTGAACATTGATTATGAGATAGATGACAGAAATGTCTTAAGCCTTACGACCAATACCCAATTACAGCCCAAGCGGGATGCCGAGTACTTTCAAGAAACCATAATAAGGAACGGTGCCGGTATTATAGATTCCACATTTACAACAAACAGTTATTTGGACGAGAAAAAAACTAACCTTTCGGGTGATTTAACCTTTAAGCACACCTTTAAAGACCAGGGCAGTTTAAACGCAAATGCCCATTACACGTATTTTTATTTTAACCGTGGTCAGGATGTGGGTTCAGACTATTTTTTACCTGACGGGTCGTTTGTGCGCGAGTATAATTTTTTTACGATTGCGGACCAGCAAATAGATATAAAAACCGCACAATTGGATTATAGCAATTATTTTGGCAGTATTTCATTTGAAACCGGGGTCAAGGGATCGTTTATAGATTCAAAAAGTACCCTTGATTATTTTTTACAGAATAATGGCTCCCAGTTCATAGCCAATCTGTCTGATGATTACACGTATGATGAAAATGTGTATTCCGCCTATGTTAGTCTGTCCAAGGATTGGGAGAAATGGAGTATTAAATCCGGGTTACGTGCAGAGCAAACTAAAAGTACGGGCGTATCTGCAAGTGTTACCACAATTAATGATCTGGAATACCTGGAGTTTTTCCCTTCCATTTTCGTGTTACATACCATAAATGATGACCATAGTATTTCATTGGACTATTCCAGGAAATTGAAACGGCCAAGATATGATGATTTAAACCCGTTCAGAACATATATCAACGAACGTACTTTTGAGGAGGGCAATCCTAACCTGACCCCAAATTTTAGCCATAATTTTAATCTTAACTATACCTTACAACAAGAATACTTTTTTGATTTTTATTACCGGGATAATGGTAGGTACATTTCAACATTGACCTTTCAGGACAATACCAATTTGGTGGTAAGGGACGTAACCCAGAATGTGTTGAAAAGCACCTCTTACGGCATTGACTTCACTTATGGAAAGTCTATCAGCAACAATTGGTACTTGTACAGTTACATATCTCTCTTTCATGAGGACGAAACATTCTTGGCCGTACAGAGCAATGAAAATTCGTTCGCTCTTGATTATCAAGGAGCTTATGTAGACCTGACCAATTACCTAACGCTGTCCAAGGACGGCACCTTTAAGGGAGAATTGGGCTTTGTGTACTTATCGGGCTATTTGCAAGGGTCCTATATTCAAGATGAATTAATGAATTTGACCTTGGGACTTAGAAAATCCTTTAACAAAAATAGAATGGTTTTAAGTCTAAGCGCCAATGATCTTTTAAACAAGTACAATACCTATTTTACTTCCACTTACCTCAACCAGGATAATAGGTTTCTGTCTACCCCGGAAACCCAGTATGTTAAATTTGGGTTCACCTATAATTTTGGTAATTTCCGTTTAGAGGATAATCAAAGGGATATCGATAAAATAGAGCGTGATCGCCTGGATAATTGAGTATAGATTCGATTTTAAGAATTTAGTAATTTTTCCTGTTAATTTTTTAACATTTCTGTCAGACATTTCCGATTTACTTTCCTATTTTAGTGGTAAGAACCAACGTAAATGAGGAGGGATTTAATTACCACACTATTACTACTTTTTACAACATCCCTAGCCTTTTCGCAAGATTTTACGATTACCGGTTTGGTCATGGATTCCGAGGAGCAACCGGTTGTCTTGGCCAATATTATTCTATTGACCAATACTGGTGATTTCATTAAGGGTACCGTAACCGATGATAAGGGGTTTTACATGTTTAAATCTGTAACCGAAGGCGAGTATAGCATAGCGGCCAGTTACATAGAAAATACGGTTGAAAGCCCTGTGTTTAAATTGACCAAAGACATGAAAATGCTTACGCTGAGGTTGAACAATGCCCAATTGTTGGATGAGGTAGTGGTAACCCATCAAAAACCTAAGATTGAACATTTGGCCGACCGGCATATTTTTAATATTGAAAACACCGCTTTGGCAGAGGGAGATATTTGGGACGTTTTAAAACGTACTCCCGGTGTAATGGTCATGAACAACAAA
Organism: Maribacter confluentis; assembly: GCF_030505015.1. Classification (NCBI taxonomy): domain Bacteria; kingdom Pseudomonadati; phylum Bacteroidota; class Flavobacteriia; order Flavobacteriales; family Flavobacteriaceae; genus Maribacter; species Maribacter confluentis. Next base: position 2,137,239 of record NZ_JAUKUC010000001.1, on the reverse strand, counting down.
CTGTATATTAACGGTAGTTCCAAAGTAAACATCATGATCAATGGCAAAAGGATCAATTTGCCGGAAGAGGATATTATTAATCTACTGACGGGCAATTCTGCAAGTAACGTAGAATCCATAGAGGTAATTACGAGTCCACCCGCCAAGTACAGTGCAGAAGGCGGATTGGTGCTTGATATTAAAATGAAAAAGAATTTGGTCTCAGGATATAACGGTGCCGTTTTTAATAGGTACACCCAAGGAGTCCTGCCAAAACATACAATAGGTATGGACCATTTCTTTAAGGGCAGAAAAATAGATTTTTCTACGAATTATAGTTTTAGTCATAACCGCAATTGGGCTCGATATACGGATATCACCAATTTTTTTGAAGATGGGCAGGAAAGTGAACAATGGACCGCTGAGCAAAAATCGGTCACTAAAGAAAAGAAACATAACCTTAATATATTTTTAGATATTCAGCTGGATGAAAAAAACACCCTTAGCGTTACTTCAAATGGTAGCTTTACCCCCAATAGGGCAAGGCGTTTTTCTTCCCAGACCGCTATTGAGAACCTTAATGGGGAGTTGACCGCGCAATTGCAAGGATTGAATACATTGGACAATGATATGTTCAATAATGCTAATTATATAGATTGGGTACATAAAATAAACGATAAAGGAGCCACACTATCCACCAATGCACACTTTACGCACTATGATAATAAAAGGGAGCAGGTTATAACGAATGACATTGTTCAGGGCGCATCAGTCTATACTTCAGAAAACACCTTAGAAGTGTCATCTGACCAGATCATTAACCTATACAGTTTGCAGACAGATCTAACGTACCCTTTTAACGACCACACAACTTTAGAGACAGGTTTAAGGCTGGCTACCATAAATTCTGAAGCAGGTATTGAACAAATAGGGTTTGATACTGCAGTAGAGGGTGTACAGCCAACGGAGTTTGGGGTTTTCAATTACGACGAACAGATTTATGCCGGTTATATAAGCCTAAATAACAACTGGGAAAATTGGAAAATGAACGTAGGTCTTAGAGGGGAATATACAGATTCTAAAGGTGAGTTGAATACTGGGGTCAATACAACTACAAGGTCATACTTTAACGTTTTCCCTTCATTGTCCGTGTCATACACAATAGATAAAAATGCCTTTTACCTAAAATCATTTAGACGCATTACCAGACCAAGATATGGGGATATAAACCCCTTTCAATTTTATTATTCGGCCAATTCCATTGAAGAGGGCAACCCAGAACTTAAACCAGCATATAGTGATTATCTCCAGTTAGATTATGTGTATGACAAAACCTATAAGCTAGTGTTGTTTGCCAGTAAAAAATCAAATGAGCAATCCCAACAAGTGTTTCAGGATAATACCGCCAATATATTACGTACCCAATACATTAATCTGGAAACCAATTATTATTATGGCCTGGATGCCAGTATTTCCAAAAACCTGACTTCTTATTGGAACTTGTTCTTCCTCATTAGTCATTACTATGACAAGGATAGTTTTAGAGATCCGGGAACGGGTCTCATCGTTGAAAATGATATATGGACCACCCATACCCGTGCAACGAACAGTTTTACCTTGTTGAGTGATAAATCATTGTATGCAGATTTAACGTTTACCCATTTTACGCCTCGTATTAGTGGTAACGCCAAATTTGAGTCCTTTAGTAAATTGGGGCTTGCCTTTAGAAAGACATTATGGAACAAGGCGGCCAGTTTATCTCTGGCTTTGGAGGATATATTTAACAACGGTAATTATAATTCAACCAGAAATTATCTTGACCAACGAAACAGTATCAGTACCAGGTGGGAAAACAGGCTATTTGTATTTGGTTTTAGATATAAATTTGGCAATACCAAGATTCGTGATAATTACAAGCGCAAGAATACTGATGAGGGAAAACGATTATAAAGATCTAGGAGGACATCAATATACCACAGTATCCAATACTGATCAACAGATAGACCCCTGCTAAGATCATAAAAACCTTGCCGGCCTTTTTCTTCTTTTTGGCAAATAATATACTTCCAATGAGTATGAATAATAGGGCAGGACCAAACATGATCAAGAAGATCAGTATAAAGATGCCATCAAGGTTACCAACATCCAATATCATAACACTTCTGTTTGTAGTTCTTTTAAACGCGCCACCTTTTCATCCCTGTAAAATAGGTTCATGGTTTCAAAAGGAATGATTTTGTAATCTTTGTTTACAATGTGCACGCATGACTTTTTAATGGCCCTAACGTCAAAGTTATGGGCATCTATAAATTGCATGATGATAATTCTGAACAGGTTGTCATATCCCAGTTCTGGGGCATCGATTTCAGGCAGGCAGCACATAATGCTTTTCAGGTTTTCAGATGCTGTTTCTACGGAATTGCCGGTACTGAACAGTTCGATCATTTTTCCGTGCAATTGTTCGTCCTGTTCATATATAATGGTGTTTTTTCCTTCGTTCAACAAATCATCTGGATTAATATAACGTGTTAGCGGACTAACCTCATTTCCCAGCTTTAAAGCATAGGCCATGACCAAGGCATCTGGATTACAGGGTACCGGAATAAGATCGTCTGCACTAAATAAAGGGGACTGTTCTAAAATTTTTCTTCGAACCTCGGTTAGGGTTATCCTATTTTCATCCACTTCAAAATTTTCTAACCTACCTGCAATCTGTGTGGGTTGAAAAGTGACCCCCCGAACACATTGTTGTTTTAAGGCGAAGTCTATGGTGCTGCCCATTTCATGGTCGTTAAGGCCTTTCTGCAGGGTAACCACCAAGGTAGTGGAAAGGTTTAACCGGTTTAAATGTTCCAGGGCCTGTAACCTTATATTCGCCAAATCTGCACCCCTCAAGGTTTGTAAAATAGTATCGTTCAAGGAATCGAACTGAAGGTAAATCTCAAAGTCAGGGGTATAGGTTGCCAACCGTTTGGCAAATTCAAAATCCTTGGCAATCTTTATTCCGTTGGTGTTCAACATTAAATGACGAATGGGCAATGTTTTTGCATAGTCCATGATTTCAAAGAAATGGGGGTGCATTGTAGGTTCGCCACCGCTTAATTGAACTACATCCGGTTCGCCTTCATTTTTCACGATAACGTCAAGCATTTGTTTTACCTCCTCTACGGTCCTGTGACGGCCATAGGTGGGAGACGAACCTGCATAACACGTAGGGCAGGTTAAATTACAACGATCTGTAAGTTCAACGACCGTTAGGCACGAATGCTGTTCATGGTCAGGGCAGAGCCCGCAGTCATACGGACAACCAAAGTGGGTTTGGGTATTAAACGTTTTTGGGTATTCAGAAGCTTTGTTATAGTTTCTTATGTTCTTATAATATTCAATATCATCAGCAATCAAAACTTTGGACCTGCCGTGTTCTTTGCAGTGTTTAAGCATATATACCTTCTCGTTTTCAAAAACGATTTTGGCATCTACCCTTCTAAGACATTCTGGGCATAGGCTTATAGTAAAATCATAATACGTGTAACTTTTTTCGGGCATAAGCAATTCCTTGAACAATGAACTTGTGGTAGTACAGGAAACAAATTAAACATAATATTTGAATGCTGCTTAGGCCAAGGATATAAAACTGGTTGGGTTTTAAGAATTCCACGGCAAAACGAAATACAAAATAGCTAACCATAAATAGTTTAAAATAGTCGCCGTTAGTAGGTAATGCGTTGTTTTTTTGTAGTCTTTTGATGACTATCAGAAGGACGGACAAAAAAAGAATTTCATACAATGCTATAGGGTGCCTTGTAACCCCGTCACCCAAATCCATCCCCATAAAAAAAGAAGTTTCTTTACCATAGGTAAACTCTTTTACACCGGCCAGAAAACATCCTAACCGACCTATGATAATTCCAAGAAGTATAGGCAAGGTAAAAAGGTCCCCAGAAGAACGTTCTTCTCCAATTATTTTTTTAGCCAGTTCTACCCCCAACAATCCACCAAAAAGGCCGCCCATAATGGTTTTGTTGTTCAGGTTAAAAAGTAGACCTTGCTCAAAATGTAAGTTGGGGTTTTCTAAAAAGGCTACCAGTCTTGATAGGAGCAAGGCCCCAAACACAGCACCGATTATTATGGAAAGCCTGTTTTCCGAAGAAATGGCATCCCCCTTTTTTTTGCGTAAGATGATATAATACCTAAAGGCGATAAAAAAGGCCAAATATTCCAAAATCAAATGCATGTTCAACGTAACGCCAAAAACGGTAGGCTCAAAAGGGATAGGGACAACAAGCAAGGAATTATTCATAGGAGTATTGTCCAATAAAAATGGATTCTAATAGTTGTACGCTCGGTTATGAGTAATTAGGAGTACTAATTTACACGCTTTCTTTTAAATTGAGCGTGCATGCTGCTCAAGTAGGGTTCTGGCAATTAGGGTAGTGGTCAAATCCTTTCTAAGGTGCATCTCGTAATTTTATATAACTTTGCATCCTTAAAATATAAGGTACCGTGCCAAAGATTGGAGACATACAATTACCAGAGTTCCCGTTGCTTTTAGCTCCTATGGAAGATGTAAGCGACCCCCCGTTTCGTGCCCTTTGCAAGGAGCAGGGAGCAGATGTCGTATATACGGAGTTCATATCGTCAGAAGGGTTGATACGTGATGCGGCAAAGAGCGTTATGAAGCTTGATATTTATGAAAAGGAACGTCCGGTAGGTATTCAAATTTTTGGTGCCAATCTGGAGAGTATGCTACAGTCCGTAGAAATTGTTGAAAAATCCAACCCGGACATTATAGACATTAATTTTGGTTGTCCTGTAAAAAAAGTAGTAAGTAGGGGCGCAGGTGCAGGTATTCTAAAGGATATTGATTTAATGGTATCCTTGACCAAGGCCATGGTAGAGCACAGCAATTTACCCATTACTGTGAAGACACGTTTGGGCTGGGACGATGATTCTATAAAAATCGTTGAGGTTGCAGAACGATTACAAGATGTAGGTTGTGCGGCAATTTCAATACATGGTAGAACCCGTGCGCAGATGTATAAGGGCAATGCGGATTGGAACCCCATTAGAGAGGTGAAGAACAACCCAAGAATGCATATTCCCGTTTTTGGCAATGGTGATGTGGATTCTCCGGAAGCGGCAATGAAAATGCGTGATGAATTTGGTCTGGACGGCGCTATGATCGGTCGCGCTAGTATTGGATATCCTTGGATATTTAGGGAAATTAAGCACTTTTTTGAAACGGGCACACATTTGGCCCCGCCAACCATGGAAGAACGTGTAGATGCCGCGCGCCGTCATTTACAGATGTCCATTGATTGGAAAGGAGAGACATTGGGTGTGTTCGAGACCAGAAGGCATTATACCAATTATTTCAAAGGAATTCCCAATTTTAAGGAGTATCGTATGAAAATGGTCACTAGTGACGATTCTGCTTCGGTATTTGAGGCCTTTGATGAGGTATTGGAAAAATTTGGAGACCACGAATTTACCCTTTCCTAGCTTTCAATTAGTTTTTTGTTGATGCGACTACTCGCCACCTTGGATGCAATGATGCCCAATACCACTATTGTAGTCAGTACAATGACGATATTGATAAACTCAAATTTAACCGGGTAGGCAAGAGAAGGTGTAATCATAAGCCAGCTAAAGGTTAGTTGGGACCATATTAGGAGCACTCCGATTAAAACTCCGATCAAACCTCCAAAACCGGTTACCAATATTCCCTGGACAAAATAAATGTGTCGCAATTCCTTTATCGTTGTTCCTAGACTGTATAATGTTTTAGAATTCTGTTGTTTGTCCAAGATCATCATGATAATGGCACCCACTACATTGAACAGGGCAATGATCAGTACAAGGGTGAAAATAAGGTAGGTGGCAACATTTTCGGTATTCAGCATTTTATACAGCGTACTATTAAGTTCCTGCCTATCCTTCAACACCACATTAGGGCCTAAAACGGCACGTAACGCAGGGCGCACGGTATTGGGGTCAATACCCTCGTCCATTTTAAAATTTACCCCAGATACCTGTAGCGAATCTTTCTCCAATAAGGCCTGTGTAAGGCGTAAATCGGCAAAAACATATTTATTGTCCAGATCTGCCTCCACCGCATATATCCCACCAATTACCATTGGCAGTTGGTTATAGAGCGATGAAATGCGTTGTTGAGAAATAGAGCCCTTACCCGGTTTAAAGGCATAAACCTGTAATGGGCTTCTAAACTGGTTTATGGTTACCCCCAGGATATTGGCGATACCCAACCCAGATACCACTTGGGTGTCGTTAATTGTCCAGTCACCAATGTACAAGGTACTATCTACGCCCGTTACTTTGGTATAATTACTGTCTATTCCTTTTATGTACGCAATATGGTTCTTCCCTTTATGTTCCAAGGAAACTTTTTCCTCCAGTTCTTTGGAATAGTGTGCCAGGCCATCTATTGCCAGCAATTTTTGTTCCTGTTCCGGGGTCAATGAAAATGTCTTTCCCGTTATTGGTAAGGCTTTTAGTTGTGGATCAAAGGATTCGGTAAACGAAAGGCTAAAAGTTTTTAATCCGGCAAATGCGGACAGTACAATGAACAGTGCGGCAGAACCGATAACGATTACCAAAAAAGTAATAAAATTAATAATGTTGACCGCGTTCTGTGAACTTTTGGAACGCACATATCGTTTGGCGATATATAAGGGAAAATTCAAACGATCAGGACTTTTTTCGCTTGGGCAATAAATCCCTGTTTTCAATAGGGTTTTCCTCGCGTTTCAACGATTTTTCAATATTTTCTATATAGTCCAAAGAATCATCAAGGTAGAACAATAGTTCTGGAACCCTGCGTAATTGATTTCGGGTACGCTGTGATAGTTCGTGCTTAATTAAAGGCTGGTTAGATTTTATGCCTTCCATAAGTTCACCGGCCTTATCATTGGGAAAAATGCTCAGGTAAATTTTTGCGATGGACAAATCTGTCGTAACGGAAACCTTGGAAACCGAAATAAGCGTATTTCGTAGTCCCCCATCTATGGCGGCCTTCTGTAGAATATCGACAATATCCTTTTGAATGACCCCAGCTATTTTACGTTGTCTTTGCGTCTCCATACTGCAAAAGTACATAGAAAAATGTATCTTAAGCCCTATAGAATGCACTCTGAAGCAATTTAGACATGAAAAAGATAGAACATTTGGGAATTGCAGTGCACAACTTGCAGGATTCCAATGCACTTTTTGAGAAATTATTGGGCGTTGGACCCTATAAACAGGAAGAAGTTGCCAGTGAAGGGGTAATGACCTCTTTCTTTCAAAACGGACCTAATAAGATCGAGCTTTTGGCAGCAACGGATCCTACCGGACCAATTGCCAAATTTTTGGAAAAGAAGGGCGAGGGTATACATCATGTTGCTTTTGAGGTAGATGATATTAAAGCGGAGATGGAACGATTAAAGTACGAAGGATTTACATTGTTGAACGAGAAGCCCAAAAAAGGTGCGGATAATAAATGGGTAGCCTTTGTTCATCCCAAGAGTGCCAATGGGGTGCTGGTAGAGTTGTGCCAAGAAATTAAAGAGTAACGCTTATTTTGTTTGTGACAGTTAAAAATAAGTAGTAATATTGCATCCGCATTTCGCGGGTCCTATAGCTCAGCTGGTTAGAGCACCTGACTCATAATCAGGGGGTCCCTGGTTCGAGCCCAGGTGGGACCACTTCCTTCGAGGACAGCCCTTCAAGCAATTGAAGGGTTTTTTTGTTTTACATCCAGGCTTTTATATACCATCAACCCTATAAATTTAAGGGGTTTTTAAAATGTAGTAGAGGTTTAATGCGTATGGCTCTTATAATGTTCCTTTAGGATATCCCTACCAAAATCACCATCAAAATCGCGCCACACGGTATGTATGTGGTTGGCATTGTTTTGACTATTATCAAACTCGATCATAAAGGTATTTCCCTGAATACGGTAATAATGGGCCTTACCAAGTTCGGTGCCACCGGCCCATGCAAACCGTAGGCTTTCAAGCTCCTCTTTGCGGATACTGCCCATACGTTGCATGGCCTGATCTGCAGGTATGGTAGAGGCATATTCGTAAATAATATCCATCAATAATTTTTTCTGTTTCTCTGTCATGTCTTGGACCAACATACCTTCTAAATCCGGTTTTTTGGCCACAGGGGCGTTAAAGCTAATAATATCATTATAGGTCCTGTCGCTGACAATAGCTACCTTTTGTTGTTCATCGGTAAGCATATGTATCAGTTGCAGGCCCATATCCTCTTCATTGATCAATGGACTAAAACCTTTGCGATCACCTTCCATAATCCTACCAGGGTTTGAACCAAAAAACCTTGGGGTATAGGAAACGGTATCACCAACGGTAGTGAATTGTAGCGCTACATGGTGGCCTTCAAAACTCCACATCCAAACATCTTCTTGGGCCGGATCTCCATAAATGGCAATATAGTACTGCTCGGGGTCCCTATAAACAGGGTCACCGGAACTTGCGGCCAATACATGCTCCAACGCAATAATTTCCGTTGTCTGTTGATAGCCGGTATCGCTAAGCGAAGATTGTAAAAGCTGATGCACCAAATCCTTCTGTGCCTTATTCAGTTCCTTTAGGGGGATGCCCTGGCGTTTATAGGAACTCCACGGTAAAAAATGCCAATCATCCCGATCTTCGGCCTTGAAATGATATACGGTTTGTTCTTTTTGAGAATGGGTCAAGGTGGATATAAACGTACTGGCGATGGATGCATCTTGGCCAACCACCAAACTGGGGACCATTGCCAATACGATCCATACTAGCGTTTTGTTCATAAATTGATTCATGATTTCGTTTTTTAGTTGATACTTAATAAGTGATTTTAAATATGCTACCGCCAAAATCGTCACAGACATAAAGGGCGCCATCTGGTCCTTGAGCCAGTCCACAAGGCCTATGTAGCAAGGTTCCTCCCTCAGGATTTTTTAGGTCATATCCTGCAAAATTATCCAAGAATATTTCCCATTTTCCACTGGGTTTACCGTCTTTAAAAGGCACAAAAGCCACCAAAAAACCAATTTTAAGCTCTGGAGATTGGTTGTGGAAGGCTATAAAGGCGCCGTTTCTGTATTTTTCCGGGAACATATTCCCAGTATAGAACAGCAAATCATTGGGGCCTAGGTGAGCTGGAAAGGCCATTAAGGGTTCAATTGCGTCAATTTCTCCCTCTTTATCACCGTCCCCGCCATATTCCGGTGCCAGTACGCGTTTGTTTTTTATTGGGTCAAAGTAGGTGGAAGGCCATCCGGCATTATCCCCTTCCTTTATTTCGTACAAAGTTTCCGCCGGAAGTTCCCCATCTTGTTTTTGGGTATAGAGCTCTGGGTAAAAATTATGTAATCCGCCTCGCCCATGATCGGTTGCAAATAATGAGTTTGTTTTAAAATTCCATGTTATACCGACCGCATTTTTAATTCCAGTTACGTAGCGCGATCCATCTGCAAAGGACTGATTCAGTTCATCAGCCTTAAACTTCCAGATTCCGCCAGCAGAATCTAAAATGGCACACGGCATCATTCCTCCACTCGCATCGTTATCTCTACAGGCATCGTTCCAAGAGCCAATAGTTACGTATAGGTTGTCATTATTGTCAATAGCAAAGGGCTTGGCATTGTCTGCACCCATATCTATTAATCCGTCTACTATTTTCTCAGGGTTTTCTGGATCAGTAACTTCTTGATTATCGTTTAATCGATAGCGAAATACCGCAGAATTTGAAGAAGCATAGAGGTAATTATCTTTTACAAGAATACCGGTGCCAGGCACATCTGCAAAGTACTGTTGTTCATCTATGGTACCGTCTTTATCCGTATCCTTCAATAAAACAATTGCTTTATCATCTTTTAAAACGGACCTATTGGCATAGATGTCTCCGTTTTTAGAAACAGTTAAATGCCGTACAGCACCTAAATCTTTTCCAATTTCATGCACTGAAAATCCGTCAGGGGCTTTTAAGTTGGTTTCGTTGCTAACGGTTTTTACAGATGGTTTTGTTTCACTTTTACATGCTAGAAAAAGTAATGTGAGGGCTAAGGTGGTTCCAAATAAAAACTGGTTCCTGTGTACGCGTATTAGTTTCATTGGTTGGTTTTAGAAAATTCGGTTGTATTAAAATTACTGATTGAAAGGCACTTATCTGTTAAATGCTCATAACAGGTATACGATGTTAGTTTTTTGAACGACTAAAAGTATACTGAAATTGGGATTATAGTACGGGAGTCAACACAATATTTCTATAAGTAACATTGCCATGGTCGCCCTGTAAATAAATTGGGCCTGGCGAAAAAACATCAGAACTGATCGCACCACCGGTTGGACCTTCCGCAGGGGCATTATCAACAATTTTTTTCCCGTTTAAAATAACTGTGATATGGCGGTTTACCAAGGTGATATCCAACGTTTGCCATTCACCTCCGGGCTTTTCTGCATTTTCACTTGGGGTAACGCGGCTATAGACGGCACCCATATTGTGGCTATCAAGCTCCAAACCATAAGAGTCTACCACTTGTATTTCATATAACCCCCTTAGGTATACGCCGCTGTTATTTCCCTTAGGTACATTTACCTCGAGCTTTAGGTTAAAATCACCGAATTCTTGTTCGGTGCGTAGGTTACCATAATATATATGCTCGCCATTTTCAGGTTGTATGGGAACATTCTGCATGGTACCGTTTACTACCTTAAAGCCATTAGGTCTTTTTGGGTCAATAGGTTTCCAACCGGCCATATTCTTTCCATTAAACAACTTTATGGGTTTACCGTATTTTACGGAACTTAAATCGGGGGCAGCACCTGGTGCAGGCATCCGTTTTCCTGTGAAATAATTGACTTGTTCTCCAGATTCTCCCCAAGTTGGACCCGTCATGGTACCTGCAATAGTATCGTTCATTTTGGTAATGCGTAGGGTCCAAGTTTTAATATGCTTACGATCTGTTCCCTTAAGCTTTTGCTCAGAAGTACGGGTCACGATCAAGGTATTTTCATCTACCAAATAGATATCGGCAACAGGGAGTATACTTCCCCCGATCCATAATAATTCTCCGTCTAAAATGCCTTGTTGCTCATGCACTTTAAGCCAGCCAACGCCACCACCTACAATATCAAAGCCCCATGTACCTATAAAACTGTTTTCTATTTCGGTAGATGATTCACAAGATGTGTTGGAAAATAGGGGAAAAGCGAATAAAATGGCAAAAATGGCAAAGGCTAAATTTTTCATGGTTTTAATTTTATTGATTATGAATATTTTGACTGGATAGTTACTTTATCATTATATTTTTCTTCTGCGTTTAACTGCTTTATAAAACTGGAGGGTAAAATTCCTAAATGCTTTTTAAAAGCAGTATGAAAGGTGTTTAAATTATTAAATCCACTACTTACAGCAATATAGCTGAGTTTACTATTGCGAAAGTCTTCGTCTTCTAAGAACCTATTTAGTAAATATGTTATTCTGAGCCCGTTTATATAGTTGTTAAAGTTGGTTTCTTTTTCATGATTTATGACTTGAGATAAATATTTTTGGTTTGTCTGTAAGTCTTCTGCTAAATCATGTAAGCGGCATTTTGGATCAAGAAAAAACAGTTCGTCTTCAAGCCTTTTTAGCTTTGTTAAAATAATATCTTTAACATCTTCATCTAAGTAACATTCTTTTGCCTTGCTATTATTCTTTAAAATTTTGGGGTTGCTATTATTTTGTTGTATTACAAATTTCTTTTGATTGAGTTTTTCAACTGCAAGCTCTTTTGTGCGGTCAAATAAAAATTTATTTTTCTTTTTAATTTTGTAATAAGAGAATGTAGCAATGAGACCAGATATAAAAGTTAAGGCTAATATTAGAATAGTATATTTGTAACGTTCTTCCTGAGACTCAGAGCGGAGTACTAATAATTCTTTTTGTTTTGAGATTTCATTGATTTTTCTTGTTGCCTCTAATATTTTAATTCGCTGTTCTAATTCAATTGAAAATAAAGAATCGCTAACAGTTGTGTAAATATTTGAGAAATAGGATGCTTGAATAGTGTCTTCAGTAGCTTTTAAAAGAGATGAAAGAGATTTGCTAGCACTTTTAATGACATCATATGCGTCAATTTCCTTTGCTGCACGGAACCCTTTTCTGAAATTTGAAATTGCAGTAATTGTGTCTTGCATTTTCATGTCAAGTTCGGCTTTTAGTACGAACACTCTAGGTTTTCTAAATCTGTAATTATTAAAAGAAATTAATTCCAGAGCTTTATTTAGAAAAAGCTCCGCTTTTGAAAATTTATTTTCTTCCATTAAAATATCAGCAATATTCATATAAACTACGCTTTGAATATAACCTCCTGGCCCTGGTGTTTTTTTTTCCATTCGCAAATAGAAATCATAAATTTCTGAGGCCTTTAAACTGCCGTTTATTTTATGGGTCATTCTAGCAATTTCATCAATTTTTGGAAATAGATACTGTATTTTTTCGAGTTCTAGAACATAATCAAGACTCAGTAAGCAATTCTTAAGTGACTTTTCGTAATTGCCCAACCTAAGATATACATGTGAAATGGCGGAATAGGCCTTCATTAAAACATATGCATTATTAGAATTTTCTCCAATCTCTAATAGTTTAAGGGCATTTTCTAACGCCATATCATAATTACCTCGTTCTGTAAAAACATATGATTTTAATGATTCATAATCTGCTAGAATTTCTATAAAATTTTTTAATTGATTCTGCGATTCTATTTTAGATATTAACTTTTCTGTGGTATCAAACTCTCCTTGAATAAAATTGATATATGCTTGGTTAGAAGTTGCTTTTAAAATACCGCTTTCAAAATTGATATTTTTAGAAAGTTCATAAGCTTCATCATTGAATTGTTTTGCTTTTTCTGTTGACTTATAAATGTAATAGGTATATAATTTGAAGCAAGCTGTGATTCTTTTTTCTCCAGATGACGTTAATCTATTATTAATTAAAGTTTGAATACTAAGTTTTTCTTGACCCTTTGAATTTTGTAAATCAATAAGTTCTTCAATTTTATGTAGATATTGATTAATGTTTTCTATATTTTGAGCATACAAAGACACCTGAATAAATGAAAATATAATAATAGGTATTTGTTTTAAGACCATTTGTTCATACCTGATTTTTAAAAAACAACAATACAAGATTCCTACATCTAATTGCCTTTATAAAGATTAATGATCAAAAAATTGTTAAAACCTTGTATAGAGTGGTTTACGCTCTCAAATTATATAATGAAAACAATAATTTACAATCCTAAAGTTGCTTGTTTTAGTCATAAAAAAACATCAAGTTTTAGATAGGGCATAAAAAACTATTAAACTTATCTTAGTTTAATAGTTGCTTTCCTAATAAAACCAATTTTTTAGAACTGATTATATTTTTGATAAACACATACAAACTCTAATTAAATTATTTTCTTCTGATATTGTAATAAATTTCGACGAATAACAGCTGAAATCTCATAGAGGAAAGTTTTCTTTACTTTTTATAAAAAAAGCGGAGCATAGCTCCGCTTTAAACAAATATTGGATTTTATTTATAGGACATGTTCTAAATATTAATACCCTGGGTTTTGAGGTGTTAAATTTGGGTTATTAATCATTTCTTGTTCAGGTAAAGGGAACAGTAAATGTTTTTCCTGTAACGTCTGATTTGAATTTAGGTTTACATGTCCTACGAAATTATCGAAACCACCAGTAATAACATTATATACTTTCCTTAATCGCACCATATCAAACCAAGTTTTCATTTCAAACGAAAGTTCGTGCCAACGCTCCGTCAATATTGCATCTCTAAACGAGTCTTTATTATACGTAGCTAGTGCAGGGGTTGAAAGTTGAGCTCTTGAACGAATATCGTTCAATCCATTCCAAGCTTCTTGACTTGGCCCATTGACTTCATTGCTTGCTTCAGCATAAATTAATAGAACCTCGGCATATCTAAAAATCATTAAGTTTAAATTATCCTTAGCCGTACCGGGGACGCCTTGTGTTCCGTCTGCGGTTCTATTAAAATACTTGAATATATATGGTTTTCCTAAGTCGAACAATTCACCATCACCATTTGTAAAATAACTTGTATAGAACCAACCCTCACGATCCATTTTTCTTAAATCACTGTCTTCATATGAGTTATAAAAACTAATATGTGGAATTGTACTTCCTGTTCCAGAAGGGCCTCTGTAGGTTACAGGTTGAAAATTTGGATACATGTTATCCATTGGATTATCAGCGACTAAATTATTGTACTGTAAGCTAAAAATATGTTCTCCCATATTATTTTGACTTTCATCATGTAATTCACCGTAGGTATCAAATAGACGTATAGGACCTGCATTATCTATAACTTCTTTAGCCTTGGATGCAGCATCTGCGTAACGTGCAGTTTCGTTTAATGGTTGCCCTGCCATCGTCAAATATACCTTAGCTAACAATGTCTTAACGGCAGCTTGTGAAACTCTACCCGTTTCATCTGTCCACGGTAATCCTGCATTTTCTGCCTCAGATAAATCAGTTACAATTAAATTATAAACCTCTGATTGTGGCGATCGTATTGGGAAAAAATCTTCAGAATTGGCATTCTGAGGTAGGGTAATTAAAGGTATATCACCCCACAATCTAACAGCATAAAAATAAGCCCAAGCACGTAGAAACTTTGCTTCACCTAGTATTCTGGCTTTCTGAGCTTCTTCCATTTCAATATCGGGTACGTTGTCCAGTACTAGGTTGGCATTGGCAATTACCTTATAAATGCCTCTATACCAATTTCTAATATGTAACGTATTCGCATCGTATGACAATGCATATAGGTTGTTTAAATCTGAATTTTGTGCAGTCTCCGTAGTCGTTGTACCGGTAGGAGCCATCAAAAATTGCCAATTAGAAGAGAAAATTCCAGCACCATCACCAACAAACCTTGCATCTGCATATACAGCCGCAATTGCAGATTCGGCATGGGTTGCCGTTGTATAAAAACTGTCGGGTTCTAAATTCGACGGGTCTTGTTCGTCTAAAAAATCAGAGCAACCTATACTACTTGTCAGCAATATTGAAAGACCAATAATCTTGTTTATATGTTTTTTTATATTTATTCTCATGATATTTATCTTTTATTTTAACTGATTATATACCCACTTGAAGTCCCAAAACAAAAGTTGTTGCCCTTGGGTATTCATGCCATTTCATACCCTGTGAAAAAACATTGTTACCTGAACCGCCTCTAATAGGCGTTACCTCT
This sequence comes from Maribacter confluentis, assembly GCF_030505015.1. Lineage (NCBI taxonomy): Bacteria > Pseudomonadati > Bacteroidota > Flavobacteriia > Flavobacteriales > Flavobacteriaceae > Maribacter > Maribacter confluentis. The sequence continues at coordinate 2,121,984 of NZ_JAUKUC010000001.1, read as the reverse complement.
GGATCACCTAAAAGTTCATCGTCTACCAAGAGAAAGAAATTTTGTGTAGAAGCATATATCCTTAATTTATTCAAATACAATTTTTCAAGAAGATTTGCATTAAATGAATACCCCAACATTAGGTTTCTACCGCGTAGAAAAGAGCCATCTTTGACCCAATGAGAATCTACATTTGTTACATACCCGGCACGTGTATCTCTCACTTGGGCAATCATTGTATTTTGATTATCTGGCGTCCATGCATTCAATACGGTACGGTAACTGTTGGCTAAACCCTGTCTATCTTCACTTGAGTGTAAGTTCATGTCCATTACATCGTTGCCCCAAGAATATTGAAGGTCTAAGGTTAAGTCTAGCCCTTTATAATTAACAGTGTTGATAAGGCTACCGGAAGCCGTAGGATAACCGTTTCCAATTATGGTTCTATCCTCATCGTTTATAATTTTATCGCCATTAAAATCCTTGTATTTGATATCACCGGGTAAAAGCGTTAAGTTATTACGATAGCTTACATAGCTTGCGGCCTCCTCAGCTTCATCTGTTCCCCAAACACCTAAACGTGTAAGGCCCCAGAAAGCCCCTACCGGTTCACCTACTCTAATGATGTTTGTTTCATTGGTAATACCTGGTCCTCCTACACCAAAAATATCAGAAGGTGTTGCCAATGAAAGTACTTTGTTTCTGTTCATTGAAATATTGAAACTTGTACTCCAGCTAAGGTCTTCTGTAACAATATTCTTAGTGTTGAGAGAAACTTCAAGACCTTTATTCTCCATTGACCCTACATTACGTCGAATTGTGGTGTAACCACTAGATTGGGGAACAGGTGCATCCAGTAACATATCAGTAGTTTTTCTATAGTAGACATCTGTCTCTATACTAATTCTGTTGTTGAAAAGACCAAGTTCTAGGCCTACATCATATTGAGCTGTTTTTTCCCATTTCAAATCGGGGTTTGCCAATCGGTTAATTCCAGTTCCTCCAATAACATTTCCACCCCATATGGTCTGATAGCCAGAACCGAGAAGAGAAAGTGATGAGTATGGAGGTATTTCAGAGTTACCAGTTATCCCGAAACTTGTTCTCAACTTAAGATTGGAAATAGTTTGGTTGTCCTTTAAAAAGTTTTCGTCAGAAACCCTCCATGCCAATGCTGCCGAAGGAAAGAATGAAAACTTATTGTTATCCCCAAATTTTGAAGACCCATCTGCTCTACCGGTTACTGTAAATAAGTACTTGCCATATAAGTTATAATTTAGTCGACCAAAATATGAATTCAAGGCCTCACGTTGTGCATTGGAATCTACTCGCAGGTTATCTGAACCAGCTCGTAAATTATTGTACCCAAAATAATCAGTAGGGAAGTTGTTCGATTCTGCATTTACGTAAAGCGAATTCGATTGCTGCCAAGAGATACCCAATAATCCTGTAAACGAATTATTTTCATTGATTTCTTTAGTATAGGTTAGATAGTTTTCTATTGACCAGAAGGTTTCTTTATTGTTACTTATCGAAGCAAAAGCCTGACTGTTTCCTGCTAAGGTAGCATCGCGAAACTCTGGGTTTTCTTGGGTGATCACATTTGTCCCAATAACCGTTCTCATCTCAAGGTCCTTTGTAAAACTAATATTTGAATAAACATTTCCAGAAGCTGTTTGAGTATTCAAAATATATTCTTGACCATCTAATCGGTGTACAGAATTGTATGTTCCTTCTGCAAAAGGATAGTCCCGGTTATCTGCAAATAAACCCTCTCTAGGATGACCTTCTGGATAACGAACAGGAAGAAAAGGAAAATCTTCAACCATTCTACGTGGAACTTGATCATTGGTATCTGCCAAGTTTTCAGTTTGAAAGTTGTAACTCATAGACCCGCCAATTTTAAGCCATTTTTTAATTTGATTATCAATTGAAAATCTACCTGAATATCTTTTTTGATAGCTGTTTTTAAGAAGTCCCTGCTCGTCGTTAATACCTAGGGATATTGCATAAGTAGTTCTTTCATTACCGCCAGAAAACCCTAATTGATGATTTTGCGATAATTTATGTTGTTGAACTTCTCTTGGCCAATAGGTATTGTATAATGGGTTACCATTACCATCAAACAGGGGAGCAATGTTTGGGTCTTGTCTTTTCAATCGTGGTTCTAGGTTGGCGTAATTACCTGCTGCCCATCCTTCGGGGTCAAACTTTTCACTATTTTGCCAAGCAAGTTGCTCAACCTGTAGGTATTCATTTGCATTTAGAACTTCGGCTAAATTGGGGCCAAATTCTTTTACGTTGTATTCTACGTTATATGAAATTCTGCCCTCACCTGCACGACCTCTTTTGGTCGTTACCAGAATAACACCATTGGCACCTCTTGCTCCATAAATTGCAGTAGATGAAGCATCTTTAAGTACTTCAATAGATACTACGTCGTTTGGGTTTAAAAAATCTATTGCCGAACTATACTGATCTAAATTTCCTTGTGGTAATTGAACACCATCAACAACATAGAGTGGGTTGTTAGAAGAATTTATTGAACTAAAGCCCCTAATTCTAACATTGGTCTTACCACCTGGTCTACCAGATGTAGTATTGACTTGAACCCCGGCAACCCTACCAGCAAGTCCTTGGTTAAGTGATTGCACCGAACGTTCTTGTAGCTCATCTTCACTTACGCTACCTACGGCACCCGTTAAATCGGATTTTCTTTGGCTACCATATCCTATTAATACCACTTCATCCAATTCAGAAGCATTTTCACTTAATACCACATCAATTTGAGATTTTCCATCAACGGGTATTTCTACAGTTGTAAATCCTATATAACTAAATACTAAAATTGCATTTTCATCAACGGCACTCAAGGTATAGTTACCATCAAAGTCGGTTTGTGTGCCATTTGTTGAGCCTTTCACTAAAACATTTGCACCGGGTAATGGTCCTGTTCCATCCGAAACGTTACCGTTTACTGTTTGTGCTCTGGCTAAGCCAAAACAAAGCAATAAACTCAAAAACAAGAGATTTTTAAAAATCATTTTTTTCATACGAAAATTTTTAAGTTAGGTTTGATTGTTGATTTAATTGAAAACCGACAAATTTCTAATTCGAAAAATCGGCCTTCAATTTTTAAAGTTATGTGAACACGTATCGAAATATTTATAGAATTCTCATTTTTGGCTATAAAATTCATGAATTTTATAATTCCCAATATGTTTAAAATGTTATGTTATTATGAGTCGCCTGTTATGAAAAGTATTTTTTGCATAGCCAAATGAAAAAACCAAAAACTATAATTTTTTGGTCTCGATAAATTGTGCTTAACCTTACTTAAGTGAAGGGTGAAAAATGTGTAATCAAAAATATTGAAGGTATAACGGTAACAAACCATAATTTTAGTAATCCACAGTATGTAGAAGTTGGGGATGTGGAGTGTTTTATACAATGATGCTTTTATAAGTACTTTATAATTTGCACCCATCCACAGGAGTACACCTTTTAAGAAAATACTCTTTTTAAGAAAGTAACAATGCGGTAATTTAGCAAAATCAAGACCATATGATTGCGGACTCCGAAATTAACAGTTCCTTTAACATTTTCTTGTCCCTTAAGATGTACTTTCTTCTTCGGGATTCCTTAATTTTCTATTTCAAACAAACCAATTCAAAATGATTTCAAAAACTTCAAGTTACAAGGTTATATTTTTGACTCTTGTAATGGCCATTTCTTGCATACCTACGAGTATGGCCCAAAATGTTCCTGCTCCAAAAGATGTATATGGTTTTAACGTAGGCGATGATTATAAGCTTGCGGATTATTCTCAGATCGAAGATTATTTATCCCAGCTCGATGCGGCATCCAATAGGGTGCAAAAAATAGAGATCGGTACAACCGTTTTGGGCAGAAAAATGTACGTTCTTTTTATATCTAGCGAAGAGAATCTCCAACAGTTGGATAAATGGAAGGATATCAGCACCAAACTGGCACGGGTACAGGTAGATGAACAGGAAGCCTTACGTTTGTCCGAAGAGGGCAAGGCCATTGTCTGGATAGATGGTGGTATGCATTCTACCGAGTTGGCACACGGGCAAATGACCTCGGAACTGGCCTATACCTTGGCCACTTCGGAGTCTACCGAAATGAAAAAAATCAGGGAAAATGTCATTACATTGTTAATGCCGGTCATGAACCCAGACGGGTTGGATATTGTGGTGGACTGGTACAAAAAGAATCTTGGTACCGCCTATGAAACCTCTCGTCCACCCATTTTGTACCACTATTATATGGGTCATGACAACAATAGGGATTGGTTCATGAACACCATGCCGGAAACCTATAATGTAACCAAGATATTGTACAATGAATGGTATCCACAAATTGTATACAACCACCACCAGTCCTCCCCATCGTGGACCAAGATTTCCTTACCACCCTATGCAGATCCCGTAAACCCAAAGATCCACCCGGCCATAACTGCTGCGGTAAGTGAGGTGGGTTCTGCCATGACCAAGCGTTTTTCATTGGAAAACATGCCAGGTGCCATAGCGGATAATTTCTATACCATGTTCTGGAACGGAGGTGGGCGTACCGTGCCTTATTACCATAACATGATCGGTATTTTGACCGAAACCGGACACACCACCCCAACTCCACGGTTTTATGACCCAAAGAAATTGCCCAAGACCGTAGCGGGGGGTACACCTACTGATGGGACGGATATCATGTATCCCGACCCATGGAAAGGTGGGGAATCGCATTTTAGGGATGCGGTAGATTATATGTTGACCGCCACGTGGGCCACATTGGACCTGGCTGCGGACCGCAAGAGCAATTATCTACATAATATTTACAAAATGGGAGCTTCGGCCATTGAAAAAGCAAAGACGGAAGGTCCCTATGCCTATGTCATCGGTAAGGACCAATGGGATGCTTTTGAGTCCGTTAATTTGGTGAACGTATTGTTACGGGGCGGTATAGAGATTGAAAAAGCTACCAAACCTTTTGAAGTGGACGGCACCAAATATGAGGCAGGGTCCTATGTAATCTATGGCGGACAGGCATTTAGACCCTATTTAATGGATCTGTTGGAAAAACAGAATTACCCTACCCGTTTTCAATATCCCGGTGGCCCACCGGATACCCCTTATGATTTGGCAGGGTGGACCTTGCCCTTACAAATGGGTGTGTCTGTAGATAGAATTGTTACGGCCATGGATATTGCTACCGAGAAAGTGGACGGGTTGGTACCATATTATGCACCGGACGGTCCTAAAAGGGCTGATTTTGGATATCTATTGAGCGCCAATTCCAATGCATCGGTCATTGCTACCAACAAAATTTTAAAAGGAGGAGGAACGGCATTTAGGACCAAGGCAGCATTAAAGCTGGGCAAGACCACTCATCCGGCAGGTTCCTATGTTGTTTCTGGAGGTACGGCCTCTGCAGATGAATTGGCAAATACATACGGGTTGGAGTTTACGGCCCTATCCTCAAAACCTAAGGTAGATATGGTCAAGATACACACCCCTAAAGTGGGACTGTATAAATCTTGGGTGTCCAATATGGACGAAGGGTGGACCCGCTTTGTAATGGACGAATATGCCTTTGAGACGGACACCCTACATGACCGGGATATACAAACGGCGGACCTATCCAAGTATGATGTGCTGATATTACCGTCACAACGTGTAAAATCATTGTTACATGGGCATACGACACTCTCCATGCCGGAAAAGTTTACCGGAGGCTTGGGTCTTGAAGGTTCCTTGGCACTGAGCAATTATGTAAAAAATGGCGGTACCCTTATGGCGTTCGATGAGGCCAGTAATTTTGTGATCGAGCAATTTGGACTGCCTTTAAAGGATGCTACGGAAGGCGCCGGCAGTAAGCAATTCTTTATACCGGGATCGCTGATCAAGACAGGTTTTGATACTTCGCACCCCTTGGCATTTGGTATGCAGGATACCGTTGCGGTATCGTTCAATAAAAGCCGTGCCTTTGAGATTATCAAGCAGAGGAAAAAGGGTGAAGGCGGTACCGAAGAAATAGCAGATGCTCCCGCACCGGAAATTGAGGTAATTGCCAATTATGCGGAAAAAGACCTGCTTATGAGCGGTTGGGCCATGGGCGAAAAGAAATATATTGCCAAGAAACCGGCCATGGTAAAGGCAAAATATGGCAAGGGCTCTGTAGTATTATTTGCCTTCAGGCCCCAGTTTAGGGCACAGCCCCGTGGTACGTACAAATTGATCTTTAACACCATTTACGAAGGAGCAGCGGAATAAGTGTTGAAACGAATAATACAAAGCCCTATCAGTTAATGATAGGGCTTTTTTTGTGTTTATAGTCGGCTCTTTTGGGGGGTAATACCCTTTGTAACACAAATGGTTGCAAATCAATGGAATACTTTATATGCTGTTGTGATATTTCCCCAGAAAACATTAAATTGTTAATGTGTATTAGAGCAATGGTCGTTCATCTTCCCCCCTGCTAGACAGCCTTGTTCTATTGCTGTTTTCAATGGATTGTGATTACAATACAACACATAGAAGACCAAAATACCCACTTATAGGGATGCTATACCATCCTAATTTAGTTCAATTTTAACCAAACCAAAAAACTAAGAATTATGGACAAGCAGACTTCTACTCTACAACCCGAAAGAAAAATCTACTTAAATGTAAACCCACTATGTGATGATCTCCAAGTGATTCATGTTGAATCTACTTTAGGTTTTAATATAATGTTATATGCAGAATTTGATTGTACTGAATATAATGATAGCAATGACAGTGTGAAAGTGAATGGTGTAAAGTTCTATAGCTACCCAATGTCTGGCCTTATCTCTTTTGGAATATTGGATGTAAAATTTGAAACAGAGCCATATCATAATTTTAGAATCATTAAAATTTTAATGGGAGCAAATGGTAATAACCAACATGATGTCGATTTAACCAACGAAAACATTGTCTGGAAATATGATGAAATTGTCGATAATAAAATTTCCTTTGAGGTTAAAGGACATGTGTATACACGAGATACACTTGCCGCAAGTCACCCCATGTTGGACGATGAAAGTAATACAAGCTTTTTTAGCCCATTAATACCAGTTGGAGGCAGACCTTGTCAATTTAGATTGGTAAAAGAATAAATAATAGTTTTAGTAACGTATGACCAAATGGATAATAGTTTTATCATCATTACTGTCAATATTTATTTTAGAAAATTCAGAAAAACAGGTAGAGATGTTTTTTGTGAAATTAAAAAATCATGATGTAAAGGGAGCAGAAATTATTTTATCAGATTTACCGAAAAATGATATAGCAACTTTATTGCAAATTCAGCTTGATATGTTTGTAACTGGGAAATCTGAAATACCGTTTAATTTCAATAAGCAGATAAATCAAGGGTTTACAAATAATACACAACTTGCACTCAAATTTTTAACAGAGGGAGATTTAATATTTCATAATGAGTTAGGTAAAGATGATATTGTTTTCGAGATGTATCAAAAAGCATTGATATATTCTATTCATTCAAAAGAAATTAGTGCCGAAATATTAAAACGAATACTCATTATTGTTTCTCAAAACTCACATCTTTTAGATCAGTATCCTAACTTTTTAGAATTATATAAAGAGGTTTTGTATGATGAATATGAGGTTGCCAATTACAAACTTTTAGAAACCAAGTACAAATCAGCGGTAAGTAATAAACCCTATATCAAAGAATTTAAAGGCGCTTTAGAATCTTTGAATAATTTAGAGTTGTTACGGGCTAAATACTATAGAATGTTGGGTATTGCATATGATTATTATCAAAATGAGCTAGATAGTGCAAAGACTTATCATTTAAAGTCAAAATCTATTTATGATAGATATAACTCTTTCTATGCTTTTGACCAAAGCTATTCAACCAGTATTAATCTTGCAATTGTAATGAATCAAACAGGAGATTATGGACTTTCAAATAAGATGCTACTTCCTTTAACTAAATCATTTATAAAAAAAAACAAAGAATACAACCGGGTATTGGCGTATGATTGGATTGCAGATAATTATGAAAAGCTTTCACAATTAGACAGTGCAAATTTTTATTTAAAAAGAAGGAATAACCTCAAAGACAGTTTGGATTTTTTAAAAAACGCAACCAATGTTTCATATTTACAAACAAAGTTTGAAACGGAGAAAAAAGAAAAACAGATACTTGAAGAACAACAAAGAGCGCAAACCAATCAAAACTGGCTAATAGTGGCCACATTGGCCCTTGTTTTAAGCACAGGAATTGCCATTCTGGTTCAAAAAAACACCACTAAAAAAAGGAAACTGGCAGAACAGGAAACCCAACTAAAACAAGAACGGGTAGACAATCTTTTAAAGCAGCAGGAACTCGTTAGTATAGATGCCATGATAGAGGGGCAGGAAAAGGAGCGGCAACGTGTGGCCAATGAACTGCATGATGATTTGGGCAGTCTAATGGCAACGATAAAACTGCATTTCAATACCGTGAAAGGCAAATTTAAGGATCCGGCATTGCACCAAGCGGAAACCTTATTGGAAGAGGCCTATCAAAAAGTAAGGGGTATGGCCCATAGCAAAAATTCTGGTGTAATGAGCGACCAAGGTCTATTGCCCGCCATAAAAAAAATGGCCCAGGTAATAACGGAAACCAATGCGTTACAGGTAACCGTGGAGGATTTCGGCATGGGTGACCGACTTGAAAATTCATTGGAACTAAGCCTTTTTAGAACGGTACAGGAATTGGTGGCCAATGCCATTAAACATGCCGAAGCCACAAGGTTAAATATACAATTGACCCAACATGAGGATACCTTGAACATCATTGTGGAAGACAATGGCAAAGGTTTTGACCGTACCAACGCCGTAAAGGGCAAAAACGGTATGGGATTGACCAATATAGAAAAGCGTATAGAACATTTAGAGGGCCATTTCACCATAGATAGTGTATTGGGTAAGGGCACTTCCATTTTAATAGATATACCCATATGATCACCGTAGCTATAGCCGAAGACCACCAAGCCCTAATAGACGGCATTAAATCCTATGTAAAATATGAGGATGATATTACGGTTATTGGCCATGCCAATAATGGCGAAGCGTTGTTGAAGTTGGTACGGTTAAGGCAGCCCAAGGTTGTGCTCTGTGATATTCGCATGCCTAAACTAGATGGTATAGAGGCCACCAAAATTATTTTAAAGGAGTTGCCCCATACCAAAGTAGTGGCCTTTACGATGTTTGACCAAGATGATGCCGTTAAACAGATGCTGGCGGCCGGGGCGCAAGGCTATATTTTAAAGAACAGTAGTTTAGAGGTGGTATTGGAAGCCATACGCACCGTTGCCGATGGCAGAACTTATTACGATAAAAAGATTCACTTACCGGATGCGGAAAGGAACAGCTCAAAAAGTGTGCTTTCATCCCGTGAGCGCGAAATTTTACAATTGGTTGCCAAAGGCCATACCAGCCATCAAATTGCGGACGAACTCTTTATTGGCAAAAGTACCGTAGACACCCACCGTAAGAACATGATCCGCAAATTGGGTTTGAGCGGCGCAGGGGAATTGTTGAGGTATGCGGTAGAGAAGAAGTATGAGTTTTAGAAAGTTAGCATAAATAGTAATGGTAATTAAACAGTTTATGAGAATCAATAAGCAAGTGTATAACGTTCTTAGTGTAGTGGGTCTTTTGTTCATGTTCTCTTGTGCCAAAGATGAAGTAACGGATATTGAAGAGCCTGTTCCGGTTAATGCTAGTCCTATAATGGCAGATCAACAGTTTACTATTTATGAAAACCCTTTTGAGTTAACTTCCATTGGAAGCGTTACTGCGCAGGACCCTGAAGGGGATAAAATTACATATGCATTGGAATCGGATATTGAACTGACCGTCAGTGCAAACACAGGTGAGATTTGGACAAAAAGAACGCCCATTTTTGATTATGAAACCACACAATCAATATCGTTTGATGTAAGCGCTAAGGACATAAAAGGCAATAAGACAATTGCGACCGTTACCATAGATATATTGGACAAGGATGACGGACCATTGACCAATTTTCAAAAAAGTTTTGTAAACGAATATATTTATTTAACGTATAAATTATCACCCACGGCCAGTGGTGGCAACCTCAGTGAAAAATGGCAAGGAGCGGTACAATTATTTATTGAAGGAGATTTGCCAAGTGATTATGCCGCTACTGTTGAGAACTATTTGGATGAATTTAGAGTATTGATGACAGATGGCACTACAATTGAACTGGTGGCTACTCCAGAAGAATCCAATGTACATCTGATTATGGGTCCAACTAGCGCTGTTGTGACCATTTGGCCCGATATGTACGACTTGATCAGTGATGGAAATTTTGGAGGCTACGCACTTTATAACACGGATAGTAATTACCAAATTTATAAAGGTCGAATATGGATGCGTGGTCCAGATGAAGGCCTCTTTAAACATGAGTTTGGCCATATAATTGGTTTGGGACATACCTCGGACCAATATTGCGATACCGAGGCAACCAGTGTCATGTGCTCCGGGCCGGCGGACCAATTTAACACCTTTGACCAGGAGATCATAAAAACCCTCTATCGTACCGAAACACCGGTAGGCTTGGACCAGAACGCCATGCGCTCCTTGCTGACCGACTACCTGATACAAGGGGACATTGTTTTTTAATAAGCGGACAACCTAAAATAAGGACAGAACGCCATTTTATTAAACACATCTATTTTTTACCCAGAGGGAGTTTCAGCGGCCTCTTTATAAAGACATTGTCCTTCGGCTGTGCTCAGCAGAACTAATTTTAAAATTTGGCGTTGTATAATACTTCCCACCTCCCTTTTATTCTATGCCCAATTACTCATAGTTGATACGGTCGCGTATGGTACCATCTTCTCTATGGATAATAACATCTGCCTTGTATTTACGGGCCAATCGCTTGGCTTTGTTGATAGCGGTGAGTTGTAGCCTGTGCTTGGAGGTAATACGTTTGTTCCCTTCGCGCCGTACGGCCCAAGCATTTTTATAGGGCACTACATGTTGGTGCCACGTTCTACCTCTTTTACTTTGGCGAAAACTAGTAAAAAAGACTTCCACCAGTTCAATTAACGTAGCAACCCAAGATTGCGATGTAGTGTTTTTGGGCATAATGCATTAGGTATTGCTATCGAAGATACTGTTTTCAGGGGAAAAGTGTCGTGGTGACATTTGGTATGCATGAGATGATAGTTGGTGATTTAGGTTGCTTATGTCGATTCCTTCCGATTCCTTAAAGGTTTTACTAATAAGAACTTTGAAATATAAAAACTGCTATTACTTTGATATGTAGATTGTCGATTACACTGTAATTATCTTATATACAATGTTTTAGTGTGAAAATACCCATTAGTGGGGATGTTTGTCTATCCTTATAATAACTACTTTGTGTTGCAGAAATCAAAAAACATATAATTATGAAAAAGTTGAAGTTTTATAAAATATTAATACTAGGACTATTAGGGATTATACAAAGTGTGTGCGCACAGCAAATAACACCAACTGAAGTTATTAGAGAGGTCAACAAATCAATAAATAACAGTAAAGCAATTATTGAAGATTCGAATTTACCCAATTTAACGAATGTCGAGATAACTTTAGAAACTACGCAAAAAAGAACAAACGATGGCAGTATTAAAATCCTGATTTTTACATTTGGAAAGAAAAAGGAAAAAAAAGCAACTAAGAAGATGTCATTCATTTTTGAACCAAAAGCAGAGGAACTTCAAGGTTTTACAGGTTCTTTATCAGAAGCTTTAAGCGATGCTATTGTTCAAGCGGCAGAAGCATTAAAATCTATGAATGACACTGGTAATGTATTAAAGCCAAAATCCACTTCCATTGAATTAGGTTTTTATATTACTAATTCTAAAACAACTGGTTTGTCATGGGACGTTACCCCATTATCAGCATCTATAACAGGAAAATATGATAGATCTAGAACAGGGTTTCATTCTGTCAAACTCTTTTTTGGAGAAAAGTAAATTAGTATTAAGTCTGTTTGATAAAGTGAATTAAAAATTTTAAACTATTAAATTTTGAAAGAATGGCAGCAATACACATCATACAGTATAGAGCAGGTTGGGATTTAAATAATAATTATGGAATTCTCCAACTAAGATCACAGAATGGAACATGGTCATCACTAAAAAAAATAAATGACCCAAATGAATTTCAAGTGATTATGGATTTATTACGAAATGAACATCCTATTTTTCATGACACAAAAAGTGACGTGATAAGAACGACAAATGAAGATATAGGCGATAATGAATAAAATAATTTTGTTACTGTTCTTACCCCACCATCCCATTCACAAAAACCTCAATAAATTCTTTCATTTTTAAAAGAATGCGTTCACCAATTTCACGTGCTTTTAAAATACTTGGTCTGTTATCTAAACATTTGAAAACATCATCTCTAATTGGTTCTTTTCCGCTGTATATATAGCTGTTAATTAATGCATTAAATTGAAGCTTGTCCAGGTTTTCTTCTTTACATAGTTTGGCTAATGCAAGTATTTTCTGTTCTTGCCAATAGGTCTCAAACTCATCTTGTATATTGTCCGTATCTTCAATTTTAGGCAGGTTTTCTTCTATAAACTTCTCAATAAGTTCTCGTTTACTGCGCAGCATGGTATCACCGCCCAATAAATCTAAGATGGCTTTTTTCTGTTTTTGAGCTTCAGATTTGGTTGCCCTTTTTAATTTGGCAAGAAGTTTAATAATGTATGCTACGTTGATATGATCACTATGTATAAGTTCCAGTTCAAAATCAATATCAGCTAGAATAGATGTTTTCTGCTTTTGATGATCACGCTTTACTTTATCGTAGAGGTCTCTATATTTACCTTGATAGTCTTCAAATTCTTGTTTACTAATAGTGAAATCATCCCAATTAAAATCGGTGTACGATTGCAAAACATTCATGTTTCTTAGAAGTTGCCTAAATGCCTGTACAAAGGCAGCTTCATCATCTTCTGTTACCAAGTCATTTACACTTTGGTAGGTCGGGGTTATTTCTCGTAATTTCTTTAGTGCCTCATCAAACTTTTCTGCAATAGCCTCGTAATCTGGCATAGTAACGACCTCTATGGCATCTTTGTTTGAAAAAAGGGTAATGGCATCATCTGTCGCTTTTTTAAGGTTACGAAAGCACAGTATGTTCCCTTGCGATTTCTCTTCTCCTAATATTCTATTGGTTCGGGAAAACGCTTGTATTAATCCATGTTGTTTTAAATTTTTATCAACGTATAGTGTATTTACTTTTTTGGCATCAAAACCGGTAAGCATCATGTTGACCACGAGAACAATATCTAAACGGTCTTTTTCATCATTGAAAGTAATTTTCTCTCTTTCTTTTAAGCGCTTGCTAATATCCTTAAAATAGTTCTCAAATTGTTGTTGGTCCTTGGTTGTAAAACTAGTGTTGTACATGGCGTTATAGTGGCCAATATAGGTTTCTAGTTTATCTCTGGTATGGCTAGAAGTATAAACAGGAGATGGCTCTGCAGCCAAGTCCAATTCATCACCTGGTAGATAATCTTGTGCATCTTCATTGGCTTCATTGGCACCATAAGTGAAAATAGTTGCAATACGTAAATTATGTTCCCCAGCTTCTTTTTTCTTCTGAAAGAGGTCATAATAGGTAATTAGATTATCAATACTACTAACGGCAAATAAAGCAGAGTACTCTTTACTAAATGTCTTTTGGTCATGATGCGCTATTACGTAATCTACAATTTTGGTAATTCGCTTTTCAGAATCTAACACCTCTTTTTTATCAATGTCCTCAACTTCAATATCAATAAAAGTTTTGCTTTTATTCTTATACCTGCCTACGTACTCAATACCAAATTTTAATACGTTTTGGTCTCTTATGGCATCTGTTATTACATATTTGTGTAGACAATTACCAAACAAGTCTTTTGTTGTGCGTTTACCAAGGTCATTTTTAGATGCATTGTCTGCAAAAATTGGCGTACCGGTAAAACCAAATAATTGACTATTGGTGAAGTATTCTGTAATTCTTGCATGTGTTTCACCAAACTGACTACGATGACACTCATCAAAAATAAATACAAACCGTTCATTTTTTAGAGCATTTAATTTTGTTTTGTTATGACCCGTTATGGCATTATTTAGTTTTTGAATAGTGGTGATAATTAAATCAGAATCTTTACGAACGCCTTTTTTGTCTTTAAACTTACCTAAGAACTGATTTACTAAACTAGTGGTATTGTTAGTAGAGTCTACGCTACCTTCTTTAAAGGCATTGAATTCTCTCATAGTTTGGTAATCTAAATCTTTGCGGTCTACTACAAAAATTACTTTGTATACCTCTGGCAAGTCCATTAATATTTGGCTTGTCTTAAAAGAGGTCAATGTTTTACCTGATCCTGTGGTATGCCATATATAGGCATTATCTGTTGAGGTCTGTACTTGTTTTATAATGGCTTCGGTTGCAAAATATTGATAGGGACGTAATACCATCATTATTTTGTGGGTTTCGTTGATGACGATATATTTAGCAATCATTTTACCCAAGTGGTTTGGGTTTAAAAACTGAGCGGCAAATTCGGTAAGCTCGGTTACATTTTTATTTTGGTTATCTGACCAGAAGAAGGTCTGTTTAACCGATTGTAATTTGTTGTTTGCCAAATATTTGGTGTTACCGCCATTGCTGATTACGAATAACTGCACGTATTGAAACAAGCCATGATTGCTCCAAAATGAATGTAATTGATAACGATTTATTTGATTGAAAGCTTCTTTAATTTCAATACCTCTGCGTTTCAGTTCTATTTGAACAAGAGGTAAACCATTGACCAATAAGGTAACGTCATACCTGTTTTTATAAGAACCTTCTAATGTAACTTGATTTGTGACTTGGAATAAGTTGTTTGTCCAGTTTTCAGAATCGAAGAAGCGAACATAGCAAACATCACCATTTTCCTTAGTAAAGCTAAAACGATCACGTAACGTCTTTGCTTTTTCAAATACATTGCCTTTTGCCAAATGATTAAGAATGGCATCAAACTCTTTTGACGAATACGTATCGTTATTGAAAGCTTCTAACTGACTTTTTAAATTAGAAACCAATGCTTTACCATCTAATATTTTTACAGGCGTGTACTCTAAATCAATTAATTGATTGATCAAGTTGTGTTCTAAAATGGCTTCTGGTTGTGTAGTCATAGTATTATTTCCATAACGGTTCATTTTTCCAATCAAGAAGATTACCATTACCATCAGAAGGGATACCTAGGTACTGTATAGGTACTTCAGGATATTTGGCAAATAACAATTCTAATTTTTCTTTTAGTCTATTACCAGGGTTTGCTCTTAAAAGTAAGTAGCGAAGCACGCAAATAAAATAAAAAATCCGTTTATTATTTTGGTACCTAGTACCTAACCAAGGACCAACGGGTTTTAATAATTTTTCTGGCTCTATGGCTAGGTCCTTATTCCATAATCTTGAATGATGTGCACAAATATTTCTAACATAAGTTAACGTATGTAACCAAGATGTGAATACCGTAGGGTGCACTTCAAAATAATTTGCTATACTTTTTTTATCAGCATTATTTCGTAAACCACGGTAAATATGTGATAAATCTCCCATTGTCAATAATTCAAAACACATCCAAGAAGGTGGATTAGAAGGGCTATTATAGGTGTTTGTGTAATGTTTTATAAATACTTCGGGTTTACGCGCACTTGTTGCCCTTGAAATAATACTTTGAAAGTCATTGAAAGGGTCAACTAATCTTCCTATCCTATTATAATACGGTGTTATAAAATGAGCCTTGTCATCTTGCCAATGTGCATTATCATGTGCTGTAGCCATATGATAGATGAATTGTGTTCTCACCGCAACTTCTATACGTTCTATGCAATCAAAAACTAAAAGGCGAAGTTCACGATCAAAAGAATATGTTTTTATAATTTGATCAAAAGTAGTACCAGTATTAAAAGTGTCTTTTATTTGTTGATATGGAAGGTAGTATGCACTTAGGCGATAATAACTTATTTCGGACAAGTATGAAAGTGCTTTTTTATCATCAGTTATTGTTAGTTGACGATTTTTAAGAAGCGCTAGTTGGTCTGCAAATGTTAATGGAGTTTTGGTATAAGGTTTTTTACTCATAGCTATAAAAGAAAAGACCTCCCAAGTGTGCTTCTACGATAGGCATGGGAGGTGTATTGCTGTATATTTAAGTACTGATCTCTGTAAGCACTTAACGATAAAAGTTTCTTCTAAAGTATATGCAAAACTACATATTTTGTACCAAATAGACATATTCATTAACATATTTATGTTTTTCTCAACAATTAAATTTAACCAAATTGATTTTAAGCGCACTATTATAAAGGCTTTGAATAATTATAAACCCAATTTCTTATATACTTCAATTATCAAATGAATTAGTTTATGCTCTAACAATGCTTCTGGTTGTGTCGTCATTTGGTGTTCAAAAAGATACGTTTATAATTTGCTTCTATAGCGGTTACTTCTTCATCCTTTAACTCAGAAAATTCCTTTTTTAGGGCTCTTTTAGATAGTACTCCGTTATGCTGTTCTAGAAAACGAACCAATATGGCAACCAATTTATCGGGCATTTCAAAATGGTTATCTACATAGTGTTTAAAGGCATCATAGTTTTGTAAATAATTTACCTCTTCTGGTATGACTCTATCTAAGGTGTCTTCTACACAATCGTATAAAAATTCCGCTTGCGGTGTAGCATCAAAGTATCTATAAAAGTCAATGGTAGTGTTTGTTACCTCAATATTATGGTCTTCTGTTTCTTTCCATTCTATATAATCTAGTAAAGGGTGCGAGTATGCTTCCAGTACATTTCTATAATCATCAATATGATCCAAGATAGAAGACGATACGGGAAAAATCACCCCTTGTTGTGCAAACCCTTTTTTTGCTAATACATGATGAATTATATAGCGGTGCAAACGCCCGTTGCCATCTACATAGGGGTGAATGAAAACAAAACCGAATGCAATGGTGGCCGCAGCCAAAACAGCATCATAGGTTTCATCTTGCAAAATGGCATTTGTGGTCAGTAACCCTTCAATAAGTTGTTTAAGATTTTCTTGCTTTGCAGAAATATGGTCTGGCAAGGGTTCGCCTGTAACCCTATCATGTTCACCCACAAAACCGCCTTCTTTTCTAAGCCCCATTTGTATAAACCTGCTATTTTCTATAATGAGTTGCTGTAAACGGTTTAACTCTGCTATGCTTAATGGTTTTTGACCAGCTTGCCCAATAGCCTTGCCCCAACGCATAGCTCTATTGTTACCCGGGTTTTCGCCCTCTATGGAAAAAGAGGCTTTAGAGTCTTTTAATAGTAAAAAGGATGATGCACGCTGTAACACATCTTTATGAACGGTGTTTAAAAATGTGTTTTTTTTACCGGATACATTGGCGTTTATATGCTTTTTTAATTTTTCTGTTTTGAATATTAGCGGACAATAATCTATGTTACCCGGTAGATTGTTGATTATTTTTTGTCGCGAAGCATTTTTACCAACTACTGCGTATTGCATTTTAGCGTCTAGTAGGGGAATATATTTGCGCTTTTTTAAATCTACATGTACTTCAATTTCCTCTTGTTGCAACCACTCGTATAGAAACCATATTTTTCGGCTGTATTGCCCCATTGGTTCTATGTGTAATAGGGTCTGTATATCTTTTTTTGAAAGAGTATTGAATAAAGATTTAAAAAATAGCAAGTTGATGCCTTCATATTTAATAGCAAAAACAAGCTGTTTGTATATGGTTTCTTCTGGGGCGTATGAGGCGGGATACATTTTCCAAGCACCTTCACTATATTTTTTACTCTTTTCGGTTATAAGAGAGAATGTATTTGGAAACGGTATTGGTAGCTGTAAACGCTCTATTATAGCACCGTAACCCACTATTTTTCCTTTTTCAGGTGTAGTTTTACCCTGAAAAATAGATGTTTTTATAGCTGGTATTTTAATTTCCATGGTATTAAAAATAATACGATTAAGCTCTAAGATAGCGCAAAAAAACATGCGCCACTTCAAAATTACGTGCGCATATAAGATTTTAACTTAAAAACATGCGCCAATAAAATGACTCTAAAACGTGCGCAAATATAAAAAAGTATGCGCTAAAGGTGTATTTTTTAAAAATGTGAGCGCTCTTTTGTTTCGTCATTGCGAACGTAGCGTGGCAATCTCTTTCTTATTAACACGCAACAGGCAGATTGCCGCCTAGTGCCTCTTTGCAATGACGGTTACACGAACATCTGCTGCAACAGCCCTCTTTTAAATTCTTGCGTTTTTTCTATCTGTTGGTTTACGGTTTCTATTTTAGTGTCTATTACCGATAAATAATTGGCTATTTTTTGTTGTTCTTTTATGCATGGAATATCAACTTTTACTTTTTTAAGTGACTTCTGATTTATTCCTTTAGCCGTAGAGCCGGTAGATAATCTCGTAATTGTGTTTTGAAATTTACTGCTCCAAATAAGTTGAATCAAAAAGGCGTTACTAATATTTTTAATAGATTTAAAAGCAACTACCCTCTGACTTAAAATATATTTTTTATTATCAGGAACTAATAAAGCCTTGCCTAATGGAGCTTCCATTGTAAACACAATATCTCCTTTTTCAAGATTTACCTTTCCCATCCATTTCTCATAAAGATCTTCTGAACCTAAATTACCTTCAGCAGTTAAATCAATAAAACCATTTTTAACATTATTAGCTGATAAACTTAAAATATCACCACCCCATTCCATTCCCATTTTTAGTGGTGTTCTACCTCTGAAATCCAAAACATCATCAAATAGGTCAAAAAACCGTTTCTCCTCCCAATCCGGAAAGTTTTCACCATTTTCATCTTTAAACCGTAATTTCCCAGAAAACAGTTGTTGCATTACCCCTTTTTTGTACTGCTCTAAAAGGGACTTCTTTTGGGTGAGCTGCTGTATTTTTTCATCCACTGCACTTAAAAAAGAAGCTATTTTATGTTGTTCAGGGAGGCTAGGGAGAACTAATTTTAATAGTGAAAAGCGATTAGTTGACAAACTCAGTACTTTCGTTCCTTGAGCAATAGTCATAATTTGTTTTCTCAATTTCCACGATTTCAATACATAACTTATATATCCTATTGCAGTTTTGTCTGTGACTGGTCTTGCTAAAAAGGTGTGAAGCCCAGCTACTAATTTTTCGTTATTTAAATTTATTAATTCTATTGATTTGCCAATGTCGGCGTAATCTTCAGATGCATCTGCAATGATTAAATCACCAAGCTTAGAATAAGAATCATTTTTTATTTTTGAAATATCGACGTTGGAATTTATAAAGGGTACATACTCTTTTTCTAAATGAAAATGAGATTGAAACTTGGTGTGTATATCACCATAGTGTATATTCCGTATTTCTCCATTTTCATAATTTAGTTTATCTCTTGAAAGTGAATTTGTTGTGTGAAAGGAATATAATTTACCAAAAAAAGTTTCTTTTATATCCCCATCAAACTCCTTAAAACGAAGTTTTGGTATTAGGGGTTGCGTTTTTGTTTGGGTAGATTGTTTCATCTTACCTTCTTGCAATGACGTTTCTTGTTCAACCATTAAAACGGGGTGTTTATACCTAGTTCATCGCAAAATTGCTTAATAGTGGCATCGGTGCTTCGGCTACGCTCAGCAACCGCTCGCAATTCATTGCTTACGGCTTCTAAGTCTACCGGTTCTTCTTCCTCAAACGTATCTACATACCTAGGTATATTTAAGTTGTAGTCGTTTTCTTCAATTTCTGCTTTGGTAGCTACGTAACTGTATTTTTCTGTGGTGGCTTCTTCAAAATTGCCACTGGTATACCTTTTATAGGTGTCAATAATTTTAGCAATGTCTACATCTCTTAATACATTTTGCGTCTTCACCTTCTCAAAATGTTGGCTGGCATCTATAAACAACACTCGGTCACTGAGCGGAGCCGAAGTGCGTGTTTTTTTCAATACCAAAATACAGGTAGGTATACTGGTACCGTAAAATATGTTTGCCGGTAAGCCAATAACGGCATCTAAATGATTGCGGTCTTTGATCAAGTACTTACGAATATGACCTTCTGCGGCACCTCTAAACAAAACCCCATGCGGCAAAACCACCGCCATAGTACCGTTATCATCTAACTGGTGTACCATGTGTTGTACAAAGGCAAAATCTGCCTTGCTGCTAGGCGCTAGTTTTCCGTAGCTAGAAAATCGGTCATCGCTCATAAAAAGTGGGCTGGCGCTCCATTTGGCAGAAAAGGGCGGGTTGGCAATAATAGCCTCAAAACGTTCGTCTATATGTTGCGGGCGTTCTAGGGTGTCCTCATTCTTAATATCAAAACTTTTGTAATGAACATCGTGCATGATCATGTTCATACGGCAAAGGTTGTAGGTGGTAGGGTTCATTTCTTGCCCATAAAAAGCACTTACGTTTTTTACCGCTTTGGCAACACGTAGCAATAAAGAACCAGAGCCACACGTAGGGTCATACACAGATTTTAGCTTGTCTTTGCCCACTGTAACCAATTGTGCCAATATGCTAGAGACTTGTTGTGGCGTATAAAATTCACCTGCCTTTTTACCGGCACCACTGGCAAATTGCCCTATTAGATATTCGTAGGCATCGCCCAGTACATCACTTTCGGTATTTTCTAGGTCAAAATCTATTTCATCTAAATGCGTAAGTACTTTTACAATGAGCTCGTTTTTATCGTTTTCGGATTTACCTAGCTTAGAACTGGTAAGGTCTAAATCTTCAAAAAGGTTACCAAAATCGTCTTCGCTTTCGGTACCCATGGTACTTTGTTCAATATGGTTAAGCACTTTGGCAAGATCCCCTAAAATAAACTGGCTTTTACCACCGGCGTTGCCTCTACGGGCAAGCTCGCTAAACAATTCAGATGGTGCTAAAAAGTAACCTAGTTTATCTAAAGCCGCATCTTTTACGGCAGCAAGGTATTCAGCTTCCATGGCATGCCCTTCAATTTCTTGAAAGGTGAGTCCGTCTGGTTGTAAAACTTCATTGGCATAGAGTGCCATTTTTTTACTGAGATATTTGTAAAAAATGAAACCTAATATATAGTCTCTAAAATCATCGGCATCCATTTTACCACGAAGGGTGTTGGCGATGTTCCAGAGTTGTTGTTCTAATTGTGCTTTTTGTTCGGTCATATTCTAATTATACGTTTTCAAAGAATTTTACTGCGTAATTGCAGTATTCGATAATTTTAGCAGAGTCTGTATTAAACTCTTTTCTACTGCCGAGATATTTACGGTCTGCCTCAATAATCTCTTTGCCTTTTTTTAATTCAGCATAAGATATACATTTGATGTGCTTTTTTGTAATTAAAACGAACAATGCATTTTCAAAAGGGTAATTGCTATATTTCTCAATATCGCTCAGTTTTAATTTTCCATTTGCTCGGTATTTTACTTCAATAAAGTGTGCCATATTATCTTTAAAGAAGACAAAATCTGGCATTTGTCTAATATTTTTTTCTACATCTCCTCTTACCCCTCTTAAAAGATCAGTTATTCCAGGTATTGAATTTTCCATACCATAGCTAAAAACTTGAAAACCTAAAGACCGAAAAAGCTGTTCAACAATAGTTTCCGCAATTCTGCCTTTAATTACGCCAGACACCCATGGGTTTTCTTTTGGTTTTTTAATTTTTTTCGAGTCGTCTGCTTTAATTTTTTTTGTTTTGGAAATAGGCTTTTCTTCCTCGGCTACATCGTTACTTTTATTTTCCTTTTTGTAGCATTTGTAACATAGTCCTCCGTCGAATTTTGTGGGTTCACCACATGTAATACATTCTGGCATTATTTTACATTCAAATTTTTATGGTTAATCTCACCACCAAATTAATCAATCCATCTGTAAAAAGCAGGGAAACGAGCAATACATCCCCCTTTTTTAACCTTTGAAAAATACCATTACTTTTAAACAATTCGTTACGGAAAGCCGTAATGTTTTCCAGGAAAAGATGCTTAGAGACTAATAAGTGTTTTCTAAAGGGACAAAATTCACCTTACGGCCGTACTATTAGACTAGGACAGTGCAAAAAAACCAGTAACTTTGGCGCTCAAAAAATGGGGCGTAGGCTCCACATACATTATTATTGAAAGAAAACTACTACATTTATAGCGTAAAAACACGAGTACCTATCCATGGCAAAAATTGAAATTAAAGGTTCCCCAGAAGAGTTGGAAAGAGTAGCTACATTCTTGGCCAACAACAATATAAAGTTTAACGTCGTCAACGATTATGGCAACCATTCCTTGGAAGACATTGACAAGTATGCCTTGCTTATGAGCAAATATGCATAGATAATTTTGTAACTTACTTGTTTACAGATTTAAATTATGAAAGGGCTACAGGAAATAAAGCGTGCTATTGACCACTATGTGGAAACGAACAACAAAACGGCATTGGAGGTAGTAGCCGCACTTGAAAAACACTACTTCAACAAGGCGGTTACGGAAGAGATCAAACTGTACAAGAAGAAAAAGAAAAAGGTGGCCCAAATCACCAAGGACCTTAAGATAAGCCACCGGCGGTTTTATAAGATTCTGGAAGATAAAAAGGTAGCTTTTACCAAGTACAACAAGTCCAACGACAATACTGATGATCAGTAAAGGGGTTGCCATTGGCATGGACAATGTGTATCCTAAAAAAGCAAACAGAATAGCAGTAGGCGCTATAGTTTGCATAGCATAATTAAAGAACACATGATGAGAAAAATAATACCTATTATAGGAATGGCAATTGCGTTGGTGGAAATTGGTTATAGTTTTTATACCATGAACGACACTGGACGATTTTTCGGTTTTGAACTGAACATTTGGGTCTTTCGCATCATTTGGGCAGCCCTGTTCGGGTTAATGTTGAACAACTATCTTAAGGCACGGAAGGCTACTGTATAAAATCGGTTTTGAACAATAATAGCACTATTGTTGCATTTAAAGGTCACAAGATGTAAACATTGTGCTAGTTATAGGCTTATGATAAAAATCTACTAGTATACAAAAGATTCTTACCTAAGTGTTCAAGAAACGAACAAATTTCAGTAAACTATCCACACCTATTCCGACCAACGCCTTACATGAAAAAGCGAAAATTTAAAATTAGCGATATTCTATTTGGGGTATTCATTGTATTGTTATTGATTCCCCAGACCAGAACGCCTATTCAAGTAGCGGTCAACAAAATAAAGGTGGCCATTTGGTCGCCCAGTATTGAGGATCAAGAGGACCAACAAAAGATAGCGCCGTTTGATTATGCCGTTACGGATATGCAAGGGGCATCCCAACACATTGCTATAGGCCAGGGAAAAGTGGTTTTTTTAAGCTATTGGGCCACATGGTGTCCACCCTGCATTGCGGAATTGCCCGGTATTCAGGCATTGTACACTGATTATGGGGAAAAGGTAGCGTTTGTATTGCTGACCCAGGAGGAACCAGCTAAGGTATTGGACTTTGTAGCCAGAAAGGAATACCATCTTCCCATTTATTTTCCGCAAATGCAGGCGCCGGAAGTACTTAACGAAAACAGTTTGCCCACCAATTATGTCATAGATGCCCAAGGAAAAATCATTGTTAAGGAAACAGGTGCGGCAGATTGGAACAGTACAAAAATACGTTCCCTATTAGATGAATTGATCGCTGAATCTATGAAGTAGTTTGTATAGCATCGGGCATTGAAAATAGGTGCTAAAAAAGCCGGAAACATAGTTCCCGGCCTCTTCCACATTTCCCAATCAAAGAAACATCAATCATTCTTTTCGCGCAGTACGGTTCCATCGGCATTAAAGACTACGTCCTTTTCATTTATCCACCCTTTTTTTAATTCCACTTCATAGGTGGTGCTACCATTTTCCGTAGTCTTTTCTACCTCATCGACCTTATAACCGGCATAGGTATTCGTAATTGCGGTGCGTATGGCCTGTGGTAAATCGGCTTCCGTGAGTTCTTGCTCCGTTTTTGTCGTTGTACCATCTGTGGCATACCAAATTTCATGGTCCTGTGCATTGATTTCAAATTCAACCTTATAGGAAGTACCTTCCTTTTCCCACTCTACATCATTGGCCGTAGGGTAGCTTTGCTCAAAAGTATCCTTTAGATTTGCCGGCACCGTATTCGTGTCAATATCCTGTGCAGAGCCAATAAAAATCCCCAATGTGGCCAAGGCTCCAGTAAGTATATGCTTGTTTTTCATGTTGTATATTTTTTAGATTCCCTACAAATAAAAGGTACAATTCTAGAAGGAATTGGGAATGCCTATTTTTCGTGGCCAAAGGCATTGGTTTCCTATTGGACTTTATTCCCATTTCTTTCTAGATTGTTGCTATATTGTTGTAACAAACCATAGCCCATGAAGATTCTGATTATTGAGGACGAACCTCAAATGCTGGAGAATATGCGCCAAACGTTGGAGCGCGAGCAGTATATTGTGGAAACGGCAACGGACTTTACCGCCGCCAATGACAAGATCGGGGCGTACGACTATGATTGTATTTTATTGGATATTACCTTGCCAGATGGTAATGGGTTAGAGCTGTTAAAGGAACTAAAGGCGCTGGGCAAGGAGGATGGGGTCATCATTGTATCGGCCAAGGATTCTTTGGATGACCGTATAAAAGGCTTGAACCTAGGGGCGGACGATTACCTGCCCAAACCGTTTCATATGGCAGAACTGCATGCTCGGGTAAAGGCCATTGTGCGCAGGCGAAATTTTGAGGGCAATAACCAAATAGAGATCGGCAATGTGAGCATAGACCCGGAAAGTAGAAGTGTTTTTGTTGCCGAAAAAGAGGTCGTTTTTAACCGTAAGGAGTTTGATGTCCTTACCTATATGATATCCAACAAGACCCGTTTGGTTACCAAGACCGCACTGGCAGAACACGTTTGGGGAGACCATATAGACCAAGCCGATAGTTTTGACTTTATCTATTCCCAAATAAAAAACGTACGCAAAAAATTGGCAGATGCACAGGCAACGATAGAAATTGAGGCAGTATACGGGGTAGGATATAAATTACAGGTCGTCTAGCGGCAGACCATATCTACCATTCGCCAATGTAATGCTTATTTTTAAGTGCTGATTCGCCTATGAAACTGTTAAACCATACCACAAAATATTTTGCGATCCTGCTGGTCGTATTGATTTCGGTCTGGGCCGTAATTTTCTATGTGGCCATGATCGATGAGGTCTATGACAGCCTGGACGACGGATTGGAAAATCAAAAGGAAATTATCATACAGGCGGTCAATGATAACCCAGAGTTATTAAACGATACGGAATTCGGGGTCAATAATTATACCATTAAAAAGACGCAAGTCCATAAGGAAACCAAGTTCAAGGACAGCTATAGAGATACCTTGATGTACATGCAGAACGAGGAAGATTATGAACCCGTGCGTATTCTTGAAAGCGTTTTTGAACAGGATGGTTCCTATTATAAACTAAAGTTGATTACCTCAATGGTAGAGGAAGATGACCAGATAGAAAACCTTTTTATTTATTTGGTTGGACTGTATTTGGCGCTGATCCTTAGTATTTTGGTACTGAACAATATTGTGATGAAAAGGATATGGAAGCCTTTTTATAGATTGATCGGCAGGTTAAAAACCTTCCGTATTGAAAAAGACGACCCTATTACCGCAGAACCTACGACCATAGATGAGTTTAACCTGCTCAACAAAAGTGTGGAGCGACTTACCGAAAAATCTAGGGATAGTTATTTGGCCCAAAAGGAGTTTATAGAAAATGCGGCCCATGAACTACAGACACCTTTGGCCATTGCAATCAATAAATTGGAGCTCCTGTTGGAAAAGAACGGAATGAGCATAGCACAATCTCAGGAAGTGGGAAGTGTTTTGGATAATTTGACAAGGTTGACCCGTTTGAACAAATCCTTATTGCTGCTTTCCAAAATTGACAACAAGCAATATGTTGATGCGGAACGAATAGATTTTACGGATCTGGTGAAAAAGATGGTGCAGGATTTTACGGATTTTGCAACCCATAAAGACATTGAACTTAAGGTAGACGCCTATCAAGAACTGACCTATGCCATGAACCCAGACCTGGCCGTGGTGCTCATGACCAATCTTATTAAAAATGCCATTGTACATGGGCAAGGTGGAAAACCCATACATATTGAGATTGTGGAGAACCAAATCCGTATTCAGAACTATGGGGAGAATTCCGCATTGCAGTCCGGCGGTCTCTTTGAACGCTTTCGTAAAGCTTCTGCAGATAGTCGCTCTACAGGATTGGGACTTTCCATTGCCAAGGCCATTGCAGATAAGTATGATGTTGCGTTGACCTATTCCTTTACGGACAGGCATGAGTTTACGCTTACCTTTCCTTAAGCGTTAAGGTTCTCCTAAAGTTGTTAAACACAAGCAAATTCCTGTTTCTTTCCAGTTTTGGAGCTTATTTTTATAAGTGCTTTCAAAAAGGAATTGAAGGATATGATATTGTTTTGAGCGAAAAAACAAAGGTTTGGGCAAATTTGTTCAACTAATATAAGGTTTGTATCCGGTTCATATTCCTTTTGGATTGCCGGTTAATAACCCTTTAAAAGTATGGGAACAATGAAAACAAACACGAACACTTTCAGCATGGCAAGAATACAATTCTGGACCGTGGCGGCATTGATCATCAGTATAGGGTTTCTATTTATGAACTTTAGGGATTGGTTACCGTATGATAGTGCCAAAAAAGTAACATATGAAATTGCAGGGCGTTGGGAACTGCCAATTGAGTTGCGTGAAGTTTCTGGAATTGCATGGTTAAGGGATAACACCATAGCCGCTGTTCAAGATGAGGACGGAATTATTTTTCTATACGATCTTCAACGGCAAAAGGTAACCCAAGAAATTAAATTTGGCCATGCCGGTGATTATGAAGGATTGGCCGTACATGATAAGGATGCCTATTTGTTGGAAAGTAACGGAACCATAACGATCGTTAAGAATTTTCAAGACCATGATAGAACCGTTACTTCTTTTGATACCGGTTTTGATATTGAAAATAATATGGAAAGTTTAGAGTATGATGCCCAAAACAACCGGTTGCTTATTATTCCAAAGGATAGGGATGCCGCTTCGGATAGGGTAAAAAGTATTTATGCCTTTTCTTTAAGGACGAATACCCTTGACCCAAAGCCTATTTATACTATTGATATGGGCGATGAGGTGTTAAAGAATTTTAGGGAAAAAAAACTGTACAAAACCTTTAGGCCTTCTGATATGGCCATACATCCACAAACCGGGGAAATGTATGTGTTGGAAGGCTCCAAGCCTAAATTATTGATTTTGGACAAGCAGGGTACCGCACAACATGCCTATAAATTTGATAAACGAATATTTCCACAACCAGAAGGAATAACCTTTGATCCGGATGGAACACTCTATATTGCGAGCGAAGGTAAAAAGGACGGTATAGGTACCATCACCGAATTAAAATTATTGCCCTAACGATGTCGGACGATTCCCCTAACAAAAAGAGCAGGTTGCCCCTCTATAGTTCCATTGCTCTGTTGGTGGCAATTATAGCCGCATATTTTTTGGTTCCTTCCGTACAGGAATTTTTAGATGAAGCTTGGCGGGTACTAACCAGTGATGATGAGGAACGGATCAAGAATTGGGTTGCCGGCTTTGGTTGGTTTGGACCCATTATATTGGTTTTGGCCATGATTGTGCAAATGTTCCTTTTGGTAATCCCATCCATTCTGCTCATGGTGGTATCTATATTGGCCTACGGTCCAATTTGGGGGAGTGTCATTATTTTTGCTTCGGTATTTGCGGCGTCATCCGTAGGATATTTTATAGGGAATTATTTTGGGGACAGTATCGTAACCAAGATTATTGGCAAAAAATCTGAGGATAAGGTGGAATCTTTTTTAGAGGACTACGGATTTTGGGCCGTTATCATTACCCGCTTTAATCCGTTTTTGTCCAATGACGCCATTAGCTTTGTGGGCGGACTGTTGCGTATGGGCTATTGGAAATTTATAGGCGCAACCATGGTGGGGATAGCTCCCTTAACCCTGTTCATTGCCATATTCGGCAAAAGTACAGATGACCTTAAAATGGGTTTGCTATGGGGGTCTTTGGTCAGTTTACTAGCCTTTGGCGGATATGTTTGGTATGATAAGCGACATAAAAACAAAACGTAATCTGCGTGTATTATAGTTTATTAAGAATATAGTCGGTCATTATGTTTTTGTGCTGTAATGCTTTTTCCGCAAAGTTGAACAAGCTTAGGCAGCGGTCCAGATTTTGGTTTTCATAGGTTACTTTATAATATATATTGTTGTTCAGATAATCGGTCAATGCGCGTAAGCCATGTAAAAAGGGCATAAAAACCGCTCCAAGCGCTAAACTTTCCTTTTCCGCGTTGGTCAACAAATGTGGTTGGGTTGCCAGTCCGTCTATAAATGCGGTGAACAAATTTTCATTGAAAACGATGTTGTCATGTTCTTTCTCATCTTCTGGAGCGGTATTGACCACCGTTCTTATAGCATCACCAAAGTCATAATAAAAATAGCCTTTCATTAAGGTATCCAGGTCAATAAGGCACAGCGCCTTGTCCGAAGTTTTTGAAAAAAGAATGTTGTTCAATTTGGTGTCGTTATGACAGATACGCACAGGTAACTCCTGGTCGTTGAGATTATTTAGCTCCTTTAAAAAAATAGTTGCTTGCTGAATGGCATATTTGGCTATAGCCACTTTGCCGGGTTCAGCGGCATCAAGGGCTTGTTTAAACGCTTTGGCCCTATGGTCAAGGTTGTGGAATTTAGGTAAAGTGTCCTTGAACAAATTTTTGGGGACAGGGGCCAATAGGCTGTGAAATTTTCCTATGATACGCCCCGCTTCAAAAGCAATGGTGGTATGGGTAGTAGTGTTATAGGTGGTACTATTGGGGATAAAGGTCATCATCCGCCAAAAAGCACCATTATGTTTAATATAATTTTCCCCGTTATTATTGTTTATAAAAGTAATCGTGGCATAGTCCGGAGCAGATAAATGGGGCAGGGCAAGACCAATATTGCGCATTAGGACATCAACGTTCTTAAATACGTTTTCATTTATTTTCTGAAGGATGAATTGACGGTTTTCCACATCCGTTACTAAAAAGGTATCATTGATTAGTCCCGCGGTTAAAGGAGTGTACTGAAACTGATCACCGGTAAGGTCAAAGGCTTTAAGAATAGAGGTAATTTGATGTTGGGTCATAGGTTGTGTAGTGCGTACATGATCAATAAAGAATCTATGATGTTAACTGTAAATGGTGGTTATAGATACTGTTCTAGGTGGCTAGTCACTAAGTTTTGGGTAATTTTTTCCTTAAAGTTAAATCGTTTTACTTCTTCAATCAACGCTTTTATCTCGCCCCTATACTTCGCATTTCCTACTATTACGGTGTTGTTTTCCTGGGCCTTATAGATTAAGATCATCACTTTGGAAAAGTAATAATAAGCAGCATATTGGTCATCCATGGACATTAACGGCTTAACTTGGTCGCCTATCTCACCGAACAACCTATATATCGTGGAGAATTTTTTTTCGTTTGCATGAATTCCAGCCTCTGCAGCCACAATGGAATAGTAAACAGAGAAATCATCGATATTTTCATAACTGCCTTTATCATAAAAATGTTGTTTTAACCCTCTTAACAGACTAAGGCCTCTTCTGGGATTCTCCGGGCCAACTTTGGAGGCTTCTGTAATAATGGTATAGGAATCATCGGGCATATTGCTTTGCGCCCAAAGAAAAGAGGTCGTAAAGAACATAAGGCTTAGAGAAAGCAACAGGACCAATTTTACTGTTCCGGGATTCTTGCGGTACAAATTCATATACGTGGTGTTTGGTTGTGAAACACTAAAATAAGCAATTAGCATTATAAGGCAGTATTGAATCTTTTTAGTGCAGTACATCCAAAAAATATACTTTTTGCGAAATTTAACAGTTAGTAGCATAGTTAAAATAAAGTTTCCCCAAATATGAAGCATAACAAAACCTACTTGGCTACAGCCCTGTTCATGGGTATGGCCTTTTTTTCCCAAGCACAATGTGAAGTTTTTAAAAGTGAGATTTCCGATGTACAGAAGTATATGGTACAGTTTGGTAAATTGTCGGACTCCCTAAAGACTTCCGCGGAAATAGCAGCATTTGATGCGCGTTATGGCACCGCAAAAACCCATAGTAAAACGGTCTTGTTGTTATTGGGCCAGGCGGTAACCGCTGCCGATGAAGCCGTAATATTGGCTTCTGACGCACAGTACGACTCGGAAAGTTGCGGTCTGGACGAGGCAATGAGCTACACGATCGATGCGGAAAGTCATGCAATAGATGCACGGGACTATGCCGCAGAGGCTTTTGAAAATGCCAAGAGTGCCGCAAAGGCCAATAATTTGGGCAACTTACAATTTCATATAAGAAAGGCACAGCGTTTAATGCGTGATGCACAAGAGGCTGCGGATGCTTCTGCCTATGCTGCGGAAATTGCGCATTATAGTTGTAGTCATGATAAAGACCATGCCGGTATAGATAATTAAACTTTAGAAAAGTTTATGAATAAGATGAATAGAAAAGGTTTGTTATAGTTTAACTATATCAGACCTTTTCTGCTTTACCAGCTCCGAGGCCCATGTAAAGTTTAAGGGCTGCAACAATAAAAAGGAAGATAAGGGCATAATCCCAATTTCCTGTCAAGTCGAAAATTCCACCAAATAATAAAGGTCCGGTGGCAGCTACCAAATAACCTATTGATTGTGCCATTCCAGATAGTTCGGTGGCGCTTTCCGTATCACGAGATCGCAGTACCAAGAATAATAGCGCTAGCCCGAAAGTACCCCCTAAAACCAACCCTAATATAGAAATCCACAAAGCAACCAAGCCAAATTGAGGAAATAATAATCCGGCAATGCTTATCATTTCTAGCAGTATTAAAATCAGTACAATTCCACGCTGATTTTTTTGTTTTCCAGCTAAATAAGGGATAATTATAGAACCAATAATTCCGGTAGCTTGAGACAGGGATAACATCCATCCGGCAAAGGCGGCATCACATCCCCTACTTTGTAATAGTACAGGTAACCATGCCAAAATGATATAGAACACCATAGATTGCAAACCCATATATAAGGCAACTTTCCAAGCTAGTTTTGATTTAATCATTTTTCGCATGGCTGCAGAAAAATTTCTGGTAGCAGCGCTTTTAGGCAACCTGCCTACTTGTGGCATCCAAACAAAAACGGCAATAAGAGATAGCAAACTCCAAACCAATAAAGAACCTCTCCATCCTAAATTAAGACCATCTGATAATGGAACGCTTATCCCAGCAGCCATAGCTGCACCTAAAGACATAATACTTGAATACATACTGGTGATAATGCCAGAGTTTTCACTAAAATTTCGCTTGGTTAAAGTAGGGAGGAGCACATTTCCCAAGGCGATGGCTATACCTAATAAAAAGGTGCCTATATAAAGGGCAGGTGTTGATGAGACATAGCGTAATGCAATACCTATTGTCAGCAAAATCATGGCGCCCAATAAGGTACCGCCAATACCAAAACGTTTGGTAAATAAAGGCGTAAGACTAGAGATAACACCGAAAGCAATTAGGGGTAGTGTTGTTAGTAGACCTAAAGAGGTATTCGATAAGCCGGTGCTATCACGAATTTCTTCAATTAATGGGCCAACACTTGCCAATGCTGGTCGAAGATTTACAGCTATAAAGATGATACCGGCTATCAACAGATAGTTGGTCGATTTCTTATAATATCTTGATTGCGGTTCTGACATATTAAAAGCCCAATAATGGGATGCAAAAGTATCGAAACCTACATGGTGTATGGGCAATTATAACTTAAAATTTATAGATAAAACCAAGCGAGCAACTATCGTTATCATTAGCAAACGTTAACTGCATATGTTCCTGTTGGTACGGAGTGGTAAAAATATAAGCGCTACCAATACCTACAACGGCACCTGCCAAGACATCCCAGCCATCATGTTTTTGTGCTTTGATACGACTATAGCCGGTATAGCCTGCGAGAATATATGCCGGTAACCCATAACTCCAGCCATATCTTTTTTGAATAAAAGCAGCACTCTGAAATGTGGTTGAGGTATGCCCGGAAGGGAAAGCGCGATTTCCATTGTTGTAAGGTCTTTTTTTATTGGTTGCATATTTAAGCCCAATAGTTACCACTTGGTTTAGGGCAAAACCTTTGGTAAACTGCCAAGTACCATTATAATCACCGGCGATTAAGCTACTTGTAAGTGCAGATGCAGGCATGGCGAATAATAATACGTCTCCTGAAGTTTGTACCGTTTTATTTTGGCCATAAACAACTGGAGCCATTACAATTGTGAATAAAAAAACAATTCTAAGGAACAGTATTTTAGGCTCGAAATTAGAAAGCATATCGTATTGTATTTGAATTTTCAAAAAAAATACAATGCGATTCTTAAGAGAATTTAAAGTTGAGTTGTTTGTAGTGTTATTACGTTAATTATTTTGCTGTAAGCACACGCAATGATTTTTCCATTAAGGAAATAGTAAGGTGGTTATCGTCAATTCGGTTATGTTCACCATCAACCTGGGTGTCAAAGAAATCTGATTGTTCACATTTTAGGCTAATCTTTTTCGTCTGAAAGCTTCTTGATTCTTTTAACCAATGTACTTTTCTAATCAGAATTAAGAATCCTAACCATAACATTTTTAAGCGCCCAATTTTCTTGACGATGAGCACATCTAATAATCCGTCTTGTAGTGATGCCTTCGGGGTTAGACTGAGCTTATAGCCCATTTCGTTAGAATTGGAAATAAGAATGATAAACGGATTCAGCAAAGGTGCTTCCCCATCTATTCCAATAGAAAGTGGTGTATTTTTTTTAATGTTTTTAAAGGTAATTGCACAGGCACTGATATACCCTAAAAGCGTTCTTTTTTCAGAAGACTCATAGTTTTTGATTAAACTAGCATCAAAACCTACGCCTGTATTGCTAAAGAAATAGCGCCCGTTTATATTACCAACATCTATATGTTCGGCATGCCTATTTCTGATAATTTCTAACGCTTTTCGCCTGTTTTTTGGAATCTTTAAATTAGAAGCCAATCCGTTACCAGAACCCATGGGTACAATACCCAAAGCGATGTCTGTACCTATTAAGCAGGTTGCAACTTCGTTGATGGTACCATCACCACCGCAGGCGACAATAATATCGGCCTTTTCTACAATTGATGCTTTAGTTAATGCTGTAGCGTGTGCTTTATATTCGGTTACCTTTATGGTCAAATCATGTACACCTTTTATAAAATAAGACTGCAGTTCTTCATGGGTCAATGGAGCATTGCCATGGCCTGCAATCGGATTTACTATAAAATGAATGTGAATCATTGATTTAGCGATTTTAATTGTAGTCCGCCATTATGGTAAAGCTCATCGGCTACTTGATAATTAGCAACAGCTATCTTTTTAAAAGACTCGTTCATTGGGGTTTGTTTTAAACTATTATCCAATACATTCCTTTGGTAAAAATTAATGGTTTCCCCATCACCAAGCACCAATACCTTACTGTCTTTTAAATAGCCTAGTTTTCTATAATTTCCTATAAAAGCACGTTCATTTTCTGGTTTCATTTTCAAAATATCCATGCCAAAAAGGTTACTTTCATATGTCCATCCTAAGGTAGAGAATAAAGTAGGGAAAACATCTATCTGTGAACAAAGTGTATTGATTTTAGCATTCTGTTGCTCAGGTAAATTATAAATAAAGGCCGGTATGCGGTAGTTTGCCACATCTAATTCCCATTTACCTGCACTACTAGCACAATGATCACTCATGATTACAAAGACTGTATTTTTAAACCAAGGTTTAGTTTTAGCCTCCTTTATAAACGCTCCAATGGCATAATCCGTATATTTTACTGCACCATTTCTTCCTGTACCTGAAGGAATATCTATTTTACCTTCGGGGTAGGTAAAGGGTTTATGATTCGAAGTGGTCATTACAAAATTGAAAAAGGGCTTACTGCTTTGATGGGCCAAATCTGCTTCCTTTAATACTTTGTTATAGATATCTTCATCACAAACGCCCCAGGCATTTTCGAATGTCACTTCCTCATCTTCTATGTTCGTACGTTTTACACTGATATTGGCATCTAGTAAAAAACCCCTACCGCGATCAATAATATTGAATCCATTTCCACCAAAAAAGGTATTCATATTGTCAAAATAACCGTCACCACCATAAAAGAAATTACGTTCATAGCCCTGTTTTTTGAATACTTCACCAATAGTAAAAAGACCAGTGTTATTTTTTCTTTTAACAATACTACGCCCTGGGGTAGGCGGTATTGATAATGTAATGGCCTCCATTCCTCGAACGGTGCGTGTACCCGTTGCATACAAATTGGCAAAGAAAAGACTTTGATTGGCAAGCGCATCTAAAACCGGAGTGATGTTCTGATCTCCACCTAAACTGCTTAAATATTTACCGCTTAAACTTTCTATACAGATGAAAATTATATTAGGTTTTTGTACAGTTCCTGTAGTGTCGGTCGAATGAATTGTTCTGTATATCTCATTTTTAGTTGCATCAACGAAGGTATCTCCATAAGGTAGGTATTGCTTTTTAACAGCAGTAAAAGCATCTTTTTCAGGTATTGTGGAATAGAATTCAGAATAGGGGAGTTCATTGTTGCGAAAGGCGGCAAAAAAGGAATAAATACCATCTTTTGATAGTTCATTGTTATATCTGTTCTTAGACCATTCTGCCTGATCATTGTTTATGAAAAAGCTGAATACTAGGCATATAGTAACCCATGGTAGGGTAGCTAATAACCGTTGTTTAAAGGTGGTTTCATTTTGAAATGTCTTTTGAAAAAACTTTCTTTTGTATAAAACAAGAAGTGTAAGTGCTACTAACGAAAGTAAAGAGCCTAAAAGTAAAGGAAGTGGATAAGACTCATTAATATTTTTAACAACCTCGTAGGTGTAGATTAAATAATCTACCGCAATAAAATTGAAGCGGCGTTGAAATTCCTCCCAAAAAGTGAACTCCCCAAAAAAGGAGAAATAGATGATAAGTACGGCTAAGAAAAATCCAAACCAAGTGATTATTCTATCAACCAAAGAACCATACCATTTCTTCGGAAAAATTAATAGATATATTAAGAAAGGAATAATGAATATAGAAAGTGTTCCTATATCATAAAATAATCCAGTACCGAACGTTCTAACTATAGTGCCAGTTCCGGTATCTACCTCAGAAAAACCGAAAATAAAAAAGGAAAGTCGTACTAAAAACGACATACAAATAAATAGAAACACAAAAGCTTTTAAAAGTGTAAAGCGTTTTGGAAACAGAAGAGTCCACATATAAATTGTAATTAGGGTAATTTTACCCTAAATGTAGGTGACGATTCTTAAGAGAATTTAAAGTTCATTCAACCTTGGATGGGTTTATTTTCAAGTTTCTGTGTGATATAAAAACAAAGGCACCCATTAGTAGCATAGAAACAATTGAAGCTTGATGCGTTCCTAAATCGAGCCCTCCTTTTTCTAGTAGTTTGGTCAAGAAATCGCCTAAGGTTGTCCCGAAAGGTCGTGTAAAAATAAAGGCCATCCAGAACAATACAATCTGGTTGATTTTGGTAAAGAAATGCAGCATTATAACCAGAATAATAATACCAGCCGTAATTAAAGCACCGTTTAAGTAACTTAAGCCAATAACGTCAGTTAAGTAATCTCCCAAAGCGGTCCCAAAGCTATTGGAGAATAATATTGCAATCCAATAATAAGTTTCTTTACTTCTTTCGGCTATGGGGTAAACTTCTAGATTATTATATTTTTTGTGCCACAAATAAAGTGATATTAGAAGATTGGTAAATACAAAAATACTACCCAGGTATACCCAGGATGTAAGCTTCGGTCAATAAAGTCAGATATTTCGGTGTCCAAGGTCGTAGTGGCTATAATAATAAGCCAAAACCAAATCGGCGCGTATTTTTTTCGGGTCAATTGAATGACTAATACCATACCGAAAAAAACAAAGGTGATAAGTAAACCCACCGTGTATCCTAAATCTAAGGTTGGCGCAATGAAATCTCCTAAGGTTTCAACCCACGTAGTGGAATGATTTTCATAAATCAAAACAAAAAAGTAATCTGGGCAACTTTGTTTAAGGACTTCATAGGGTTTTAACTAAATTTTATATGTAAAGCCTAATCTAAACAACTGGGTCTCAAAATAATTATGATAGATTGCATTGAATCCTTCATTTTTAACTTCTTGCCGTATACCAAAACGGTTGAACATATCGGTAGCAGAAAAGGTAAGCTCTGCTTTTTTGTTCCATAGGTTTTTCTTGACACCAATATCTACAGAAGAACGCGCCAATTCTTTTCCTTGAGGAATGTTTTTATCCGAATAATAAACACCGGTCAATTGAAAAGTAAATTCATTGGGTAAACCTAGTTCTGTAGTAAGTTTGGCATTCCATGCATTTGCGGTAGAGGCTTCAATAGCAAAAGGCCGTACAAAAGGGAAAAGCACGGTGCCTTCATATTGGTCAATAGCATTTGAGTACCAGTTTACCGTACTTGAAAGGCTCCAATTTTGGGTGAGGTCTTGACTAACCAACAACTCCAATCCCGTATTAGTGGCCCTGCCTGTATTTTGATAGATTTTGTTTACGATATCGTAATTAGGGTTCGAATCATCGATACTGAATATACGCATGTATTGATCCTGTATAATTCGGTGGTACACAGCTGAAAATAACGAGCCGGAATTCCATGAATATTTGTGTGCCACTTCAAAGGCATCTGTAAATTGAGGGCGTAAATAAGGGTTACCAACTTTCAGTAATTCTGGATCATCATATTTAGGAAACACACGTAATTCTGGTTCACCTGGTCTATCGATACGACGATTGTAAAATGCTGATATTTTATTATGCTCGTTTAGTTTATAGGTAAAACGAGCACTAGGGAAAAGCTCGAAATAGCCGTACTTATCATTGTTTGGATAGTAGGTGTTCGCTGGGTCTAAGTCATAAAAAACATCAGTCTGTTCCGCTCTTAAGCCCGCTTCAATATCATAGAATTCTTTCTCTATTAGGTAATTGACATAACCCGCATATAAATTTTCTCCCCAATCGGAAAAGGAGCCAAGTCCAGGATAAATAATAGATTCATTACCTGGGGTAATCGTATAATCTACAGGTAGTCTTCGAATGCGAAGTTTTGCGCCAAGTTCTAGTCTACCATTACTCAGCGGTTTTACATAATCTGAAGATAAACTAGTGGTATTTTCTATGGCTTTTATATTGGTTTTGTCTCTCCCCACACGAACGGCCGAACTATCGTTTAATGAATAGGTTTCATCTTCTAGGCCTTGGGTATATTGAGCATTGGCACTTAAGGTATGACCGGGTTGTTCAAATGAATGTCGATAATTAACCGCAGCATTAATGTAACGGGTAACCTCTTCTTCTTGCCAATTATAAAATCGATTTCTAGTATTGGAATTCAAATCTATAAAAGCAACTTGAGAAGTATCGATATGACGTTCTCTATCATATA
This sequence comes from Maribacter confluentis, assembly GCF_030505015.1. NCBI lineage: Bacteria > Pseudomonadati > Bacteroidota > Flavobacteriia > Flavobacteriales > Flavobacteriaceae > Maribacter > Maribacter confluentis. The sequence continues at coordinate 2,084,296 of NZ_JAUKUC010000001.1, read as the reverse complement.
AACCAGAGAACGTAAAGCTATTGTTGTCATCTAGGTTATAGTCAATTCCGCCATTGATGATAGAACGAAATTGCTTTCTGTTCTCTGGTACTTGAGAAACAATATTGCGACCATCATCATAATTTCTAGTAGTAAATTCATTGTTGGGTAAAGCTTCTTGAACTATAAATTCTGACTGTAGAAAGTAATTGAGTTTCCCTTTGCTATAATTAATATTTAGACTAGGAATTAATTTGGGATTAACTGAAAAACTACCTAAATCAGTAGGGGTGTCTGGTCTTCTTTTGCCCAGTGCACCAAGTCCAAAAGAAAGGCCTACATCACCATTAAATCCCTTTTGAGTTTCTTTTTTATAGATAATATTGACGATTCCGGCAAAACCATTAGCATCATATTTTGCCGATGGATTGTTGATTATTTCAATTTTCTCAATGTTGGACGCTGGAATGTTAGCCAAACCTTTTTGATTGCCAAAACCCGTTAAGCTACTTTGTTTGCCATCAATGAGTACCACAACTTTATCACTACCACGTAAAACTACTTTTCCATCTTGATCAAACGTAACCCCAGGCATCGTTTTCATGGCATCTAGTACAGAACCACCTGCTTGGGCAATTGTATTATCGAGATTAAATGATTTTTTATTAAGGTCGCTATTGGTAGTAGCTTCTTGCCCAACCACCTGTACTTCATTCAATTGTTCCGCGCTTGGTTGTAATGCTATTTGTCCTAGGTCGAAGACACTGTTTAATCCGCCAGCGATAAGCGGTTTTTCTACCGTTTCATATCCTATAAATGAAAATAGTAAGGTGTATTTTCCTGTGGACAGGCCTAAAATTTCAAAACGTCCATTATCATCGGTTATTGCACCGGTTACCATAGAATTATCGGTAGCGTTTTGGACCGTAACATTAGCGAATGCTAAAATTTCTAAAGTATTTGCATCACGTAATTGGCCGGTAACATTTACTGAACTTTGAGAAAATGAGTTGGTAAAGGAGGAAAAAAACAGTATAACGATTAAAGTCTTATGCATAAAATTAACTTTTGAGTGCAATTATAGGTTCAGAATCTAAAGATAGTTTTAAGAACTCTATTGTTTTGGTAATGAAATGGTAAAATGATGTTCGTTATTGGTATACCAATAGGAGGGTTGAAAGCCATATAAGTCACATATCTTTTTTACAATGGCCAACCCTAGTCCGGTAGACTTTACTTCATCTGACTCTTTGTAAAATCGTTGAAACAATTGGTTTGGTTTTAAAATGGTGCGTATGCCTTTGTTCCGAACAGAGAGTGAATTTTTTTCTAGAATTATCACTATTGGCGTATTAGGTAAGCTGTATTTTACGGCATTTGAAAGTAAGTTGTCGCAAAGAACCTCTGCAAGATGGGCATCCATTAAAAGAACAACATCTTCATTACTTTCAAATAGTATTTCTGACGGATACAATTCAGATAGATTGTCAATTCTATCTTTTAGAATGTGGTTTAAGTTACACGGACTTATATTGGTGAATTGGTCATTTTCAATTTTGGAAATAAGGCCAAGCTTTTTATTTAATTGTTTTAGGCGTTGAATATCATTTTGAATGGATGATAATTGTTCAAATTGTAAATTATTTAGCTCTTCACCATTTATAAGGGTGTCTACTTTAGCCTGGATTATCGCCAAAGGAGTTTGAAGTTCATGAGAAACATCTTCTGTAAATTGTTTCAGGTTTTTATAATCTGCGCGAACTTTATCGGTCAACATAGTTATTTCTGTATTGAGTTCAGAAAATTCTAAAATATCGCTGTCCATTAATGATATCGGAGTTTCAGAAGTCAATGAAAAAAGCTTCATCTGTTCCAAATTCTTAAAAAATGGATTCCATAATTTTTCAGTTCTTGATTTATTCAAATAGAAAAGGAAAATGAACACGAACAAAATGACAATGAGATACGAAATTACCACGGCAATTAAAATATCTTCCGATTCTACAATAAGTGCACGTACGGTTATGCGGTAATTTTGGTCATTAATTTTAGAAAAGGTGATTAGCTCACGAAACTCTTCTATTTCATTTTGAGAAGGGTCAAAAATCAACGTATCCTTCAAATGTTCAGCACCTAGATTAGAAACGGTTTCCACTTCAACCATGGGCGGTAGTTGATAGATGGGATTGTTCCCAGAAATTGATCTTTCAATGCGCGCTTCGGTAGAGCGTAATTCTTCTTCTACTTCTGACTGCAAAAGATTTCGAACATAAAAATAAAGTCCGATAGTACTGAACGCCATTAAAACAAGACTGATCCATAGAAATGTTTTAGAGGTCTTTCGCAGTAATTTTATCTTCTTCGTCGGTTCGGCCATTACTTAATCATCTATAAACTTATAACCACTACCATAGGTGGTTTTAATATATTTTGCACCAGCTTCGGTTAGTTTTTTGCGTAAGTTGTTGATATGAACGTAGATAAAGTCGTAATTATCGACCATATCACTATGATCACCCCATAAATGTTCTGCAATAATTTCTTTAGAAAGAACCCTTCCTTTATTGGTGATGAAAAACAATAGTAAATCATATTCTTTACGAGTAAGCGACATTGCTATATCATTAATATAAGAGGTTCGTGATCTTGTATCAATTAAGATTTCATTAAACTCTAACCGTTCTGTGCCTCCAAATTTTCCTCTTCGTAGTACTGCTTTAATTCTTGAGTTCAATTCGGCCAAATGAAAAGGCTTGGTCAGATAATCATCTGCCCCTAAATCGAGCCCTTTTAACTTGTCATCTAAGGAGTTATTCGCAGAAATTATAATGGTAGCGGTTTCTTTTTTATTTTTCCTTAATAAATGGAGAATGTCTAAACCACTGCCATTTATCAAATTAATATCTAAAACTAACAAGTCGTATTCGTAAAGGTCAATTTTATAAAGAGCATCTTCATAGGTAGATGCGGTCTCACATACATTCCCATCTTTCTCCAAATAACTGGCGATAGATTGCAGCAGGGCTTTTTCGTCTTCTACGATTAGGATTTTCATGGTTTAAATCTAAGTTGCTATTCTAAAGAAATCCTTAAGCGTTAAAGTGTCATAAACATTAATTGTTAATCAGTCCTTTTTCTTATTCACCAATCCTTTGGTAAACTCGTTCAAGGTCTCCACTTTTTCTTCAAAATCACCTTTGATCGTTTTTCTGAATTCATTGAGGTTCTTAACAAGGTCGTCTATATTTTCCGGGATAACATCTTCAAAAAATTGGCGCAATCTTTTTGCCGTTGTCGGAGATTTGCCATTGGTGGAAATAGCCACTTTTACATTGCCCTTGGTTACGATGCCACCCATATAAAAATCGCAAAACGGCGGATTGTCCGCTACGTTTACCAGTATTTGCCGTTCTCGACAATCATGATAAACCTGTTCGTTTACAGGCACATTGTCCGTTGTGGCAATGGCAATATGCTTCCCCTTTAAATAGGAAGGGTCGTAGGGAACAACATGCATTTTAATACTATACGTATTGGCCAAGGCAATGGTTTCTTCCCTGAACATGGGCGATACCATTTCCACTTGTGCATTTGGGCTGGATTTTAACAAAAAAGTCAATTTCTCCAAGGCCACATTACCACCGCCTACGATAAGGATATGTAGGTTGGATACTTTTAAGAAAACCGGGTAAAGTTCATTGCGTTCCATGTGTAATATATTATTCCGTTTTGTAGTTTATAGTGACCCTTGTGCCTTTTCCCGGCTCGGAATTGATAAAGAGTCGGCCATTGATATAGTCAATACGTTCTTTCATAAAGAAAAGGCCCATACCCCCTTCACTGTTATTTTTGGGCAATTGGCCAAGGATACTATCATCAAAGCCGTTACCATCATCATCGATAACAACGCTTAGAACGGGGTGGGTATAGTTCAAGGTAACCAAAATGTAATTGGCATCGGCATATTTTATGGCATTGTTGACCGCTTCTTGGGTTACCCTGTAAATATTGGTCTCTGCCAATGAATCAAACCGGATATTACTATCGGTCTTGTTCTTAAAGAGGATATTCTTACCCGTAAGCTTGGATAATTCGGCAGTCATTTTATGAAGGGCCGGAAATATGCCATGATCGCTTAGCTCAGGCGGTGTAAGGTTAAAAGTAGCCGTTCTAACCCCTTTAATAAGGTCTGATGCTAGTGCCTTTAAATATGCGATTTTCTCCCCTGTTTTTTCCTTGTTTTCCAAGTCTATGGATTCAATATTGAACTTTAGGGCAGTCAACATTTGTCCTATACCATCATGAATATCCTTGGCAATACGCTTGCGTTCCTCTTCCTGCCCTTCTACAATTTGGCTGGCCTGCGCTTTTTTCTGTTGTATGCGCTCCTCAAAATTTTGCTTGGTCAGTTCGGCTACCTTTAACTGGTTTTCCTTACGTTCCGTAATATCCGAACATAAGATCAAAATGTCCTGCTCTAATGACGAGTGGTGCATTGGTACAATGGACATGTCTAACCATACCGTAGATCCGTTAACGGTACGCACCTGTAGCTCTTCCTTACGGATTATGTTTTTTCGGTTTACTTTCAGCACCTCTTTAAGATAGGCTTGTTGGCCTTCATCTATGGTAAGAATCTCTGAAAATGGCTTGTTGAGGGTAGAGCGGGTATGGCCAAGCAATGCCAGGAATTTTTTACTGATGAACACTACGCTGCCATCTTTGCGTATACTTGCAAACAGGGCCGCATTGTCTATAACAAAATTAAGTTCTTGCAATTCCTTTAGCGAACGCTCCTTTTCATCATATAGACTTTGAATTTTAGCAAGTTGATTTTTGGATTCTTCTTGGCTGCCAACAAGGTGCCCAATGGTCTTTTTAATCTGGATGGACAGCGGTCTAAAAATAAAATAGATTTCCAACAGCAGAATCAAGAGCGAAAAAGCAAGCAACCAATATTCCTTTTGTTTTAATTTCTGTAATTGCGCATTGCTTCTATAGTCGTATTCGTTGACAATTTGATCCATTAAATTCAAAAAAGTCCGCTCATTGTTCAGTAAAATTTCCACATTGGATTTAAACAATTGGGTATTGTCCCCATGTAAATCGTATCGGTCTAGAATTTCTTGCAGGGCCTTTACCATTTTAGTGTGGTGCGGGTCTAGCATGGAAAAAAGTTCCTGTACCTTTTCATCGTCCTCATAGGGTAGATTAAAGGATTTGTCACCTAAATGAAGTCCGGAATGTGAAGTTTTCCAAACGGTTAGGGTCTTATCAATTTCGGCCAACAGCATTCGTTTGTCATCAATATCTGTAGCCCTGTCCAATAGCAAGACCTCCTTGACCAGTTTTTGGCTAAAAGCACGTTGTCTACCGGCAACATTGATAACTTCAGAATCCCCTGATTGTGCCTTTAGGTGCAACTGAATTAATATTTGGGCGATTATAATTGTCAATGCAATTGCGGCAAAAGCTAAGAGGTACCATTTTCTTATGCGTAAAAATGTAGCAGTGTCTAATGGTATCTCGTGTCCTGCATTGGCCATAAAACTAAATTTAGTATTAGGCGCTCAAGGCCTTGGTAATCAAATTGGTGGAATATGATGATAAAGGCAGGGCCAATGCCGCCTCATGTCCCTTTGCGGACATTTTACGCCATGTCTTCTGTAGAATATCTATGGTTTTGTCCTCAGGATGTTTTAAGGCGAACGGTTCAAAATAATATTCCAGGAATACCAGGCATATTACATCTTCCAAACATTGGGTTTCCTCATTTTTCTTTAGTTGCTTTTTTTCCAGAAGAAACCGTACCTTATCTATGGTTTCTTGGTCATACCCCACTTCATCTAATAGGGTTGCCGCTTTATTGGCATGGAATTTTTTTAACTCTTGCCTCCATCTTAAATAACCTTCACGGTTCATTTCATAGGATTCTCTTGGAATTTCCCACCTGCAAATATGTTGGCAGCGGGCCGTTAGGCGCAACGCTTCAGATGCGTTAGGATTAAATTCATTTAAGCGTTTGGTCATCCTTTGGCCATAAAGTACTTCTTTTGGGTAAGTAGTGCCTTTAAAAACTTCTGTATTGGGATCTTGTTCATTGGCGGTGTCAAAAAGCTGAAAGGCAAGTTCTAATTTATTGGTGGTCGCCATATATTTTGTGTTTCCTCAAAGCTATTCAGAAAAGCCAACATACACAAAGCCATTTTCAGTTTTTACCGGGTAGGTGGCAATAGCGTCCAAACTGCCGTTTAAATTCTCTCCGGTCTTCAAGGAGAACGTATTCTTGTGCAATGGACAAGCAACCTTTGGTTCCATATGCTCTTCTCCGATCATCCCTCTGGAGAGGACCATTTCCACCTTATGGGGACATAGGTTTTGACACGCATACCAAGAACCTTCACGGGTAAAATTAAAGACCGCTATCTGTTTGTCCTTGTATTTGATGCATGCGCCTCCATTTTTGGGAAATTTGGAAATAGGAGCAGCTTTGAACCAAACCTTTACTTCATTTGGGGAAACTGTTTCGTAAACATTAAGTTGAGCTATCATAATTTTATATGTTATTTAGGTCACTTTACCTTAGACCTGTATTTTACGTTAACCAAATACCAGCATTTTATACTTAGTACTTCATATTTTTAGCCTTGCATTATTTTACACCCATTCCTTAGGCATCTTCTGGTCTCTAAGTGCTACAAACTCTATAGTATTGTCCGTATCATCAGAATTGACAAAATGGGTGTATCGTTCCCTAATTTCAGGAGTTTCTACGGCTTCCTTCCATTCACACACGTAAGAATCTACCAGTGCTTGCATGGCATCGTCCAACTCTTTGACAATACCTAAGGAATCATTAATGACTACATTTTGCAAGTAGGTAATGCCACCTTCCAATTTTTCCAACCATGGTGCGGTCCTTTGTAGGGGTTGTGCCGTTTTTATATAGAACATAATAAAGCGATCTACATATTTAATGGCAGTTTCCTTGTCTACTTTTTCAGCCAGTAGTAGGGCATGTTTTGGATTTGCACCACCATTACCGCCAACATACACGTTCCACCCCCCTTCAACGGCTATAAAGCCAAAATCTTTCCCCCGTGCCTCGGCACATTCGCGAATACATCCAGATACGCCACCTTTAAACTTATGTGGGGAGCGTATGCCCTTATATCTATTTTCTATCTCAATGGCAAAGCTTACACTTTCATCCATACCGTACCGGCACCATGTAGAGCCCACACAGCTTTTTACGGTACGTAACGATTTGCCGTATGCTTGTCCGGTTTCAAAACCTTCTTTAATAAGTTCTTCCCAGATCAAGGGCAGTTCGTGCAATTGGGCCCCGAACATATCTATACGTTGCCCACCGGTAATTTTGGTATACAGGTCATATTTTTGTGCAATACGGCCTATAGCCATAAGTTGTTTAGGGGTTATTTCACCACCGGCGACCCTTGGGACTACGGAGTACGTACCATTTCTTTGAATATTGGCAAGAAACCGGTCATTGCTATCCTGAATGGACTCTTGCCTGTTGGCCGTTTCATTATATAGACTTGCAAAAATAGAGGCTACAGCTGGTTTACAGACCTCACAACCGTTACCGTTACCTACTTCGTCCAATAAGCGATCATAATCTGTAATGCCTTTTAATTTGATAAGGTCATACAGTTCCTGTCTAGAATAATTAAAATGTTCACAGATACGCTCTTTAACTGTTTTGCCCAAGGTTTTGAGGCTTTCCTTAATAAGGTCGGTTACCATAGGTTTGCATCCTCCGCAACCTGTAGTCGCTTTTGTGGCCTTGGCCACATCCTTTACGGATTCAAGTCCGTCTTCAAGTACCGATCTACATACCGCACCTTTCGTCACTGCCTCACAGGAACAGATTACCGCGGTATCGGGCAAATCCATTGCGCTTCCAAATGCAGAACCGCCCTCTCCCCTAGAGCCTACGATAAGTTCTTCCGCATTATCGGGAAGGGGCATATTATTGAGGTACATTTGATGAAGTATACTGTAATCTTCGGCATCGCCTACCATAATACCGCCAAGCAGGGTTTTACCATCATGGCTAACGTTAATCCTTTTGTAAATACCTTTTGTTTTGTTTTCATAGATGATGGACAAGCCTTTGTCTGAAGGCATATAAGGAATTCCAAAACTGGCTACATCCACACCAATAAGCTTTAATTTGGTAGACATATCTATTTCCCGTTTCATGACCACATCAGATGCCCGTAATATTTGATTTACCGCTACTTCTGCCATTTCATACCCAGGAGCTACTAATCCATATATCATTTGGTTGTACAGGGCCACTTCCCCAATAGCATAGATGTAGGGGTCAGATGTCTGCATTTTATCATTAACGACGATACCGCCCCTAATCCCCAACTCTAGGTTACATGTTTTGGCCAACTCATCCCTTGGACGTATACCGGCCGAAATAACTAACATATCAACTTCCAGTGTGTCATCTTCACCAAAGTCCATACCTGTAATGGCGCCATTTCCAAGAATGCTATTGGTGGCTTTGCCCGTATGAATGGAAATACCCATAGATTCCAAGGTAAGTTGTAGCACATTACTACTTCTTGCATCTAACTGCCTAGGCATTAATTTTGGTGCAAATTCTACTACATGTGGTTCCAAGCCCATGTCCATGACCGCTTTACCGGCTTCCAGGCCTAGTAATCCACCTCCTAGCACGGCCGCTTTGCCATTGGGTTTTCTTTGTTTTATTTCTTCCGCATAATCCAGCATGGCTTCCAAGTCCTCAATGGTCCTATATACAAAAACACCTTTTTTTTCGACCCCTTTAATGGGCGGTACAAAGGGAGCGGAACCTGTAGCCAATACCAAGTAATCATAAGCAAATTCCTTATCGTTGGCGGTAGTTATGGTTTTTTTTGTTTTATGGATATCCGTAACCCTTTCGTTAATAATAAGCTCAATGCCATTTTGTGCATACCATTCCATAGGAGCCATTTCCAATGCTTTGGCATCCCTATTGCCAAAAAAAGCACTTAAATGAACACGATCATAGGCGGCACGGGGTTCTTCACCAAAAACGAGCACCTTAAACGCTTTGCCTTTAATACGGTCGGCAATTTTTTCACAGAATTTATATCCGACCATTCCGTTGCCCACAACAATTATAGTTTTCATAGGATTATAATTTAGCTACGTAACAATATTACGTATAAATACGTATAAATGTATTAATTTTATCGAAATAATTACGTACTATTGTTAGTAAATTGATAATTATTAATACTTAATACTATGGGAATGGAGGTTGAAAAAGAAGCAATAATAAGTTTAGTAGGCGCTGGACCGGGAGCAAAAGACTTGATAACATTAAGGGGAATGAAGGTTTTGCAATCAGCCGATGTAATTTTATACGATGCATTGGTAAGTAATGACCTGTTGCAAGAACTACGTAGTGATATTCCTAAAATATACATAGGTAAACGTTGTGGAAAACATTCTCACACCCAAGAAGAGATCAATGAACTTTTGGTGGCATATGCATTACAATATGGTCATGTTGTGCGTTTAAAAGGGGGAGACCCCTTTGTTTTTGGACGGGCAAATGAAGAAATAGCCTATGCGGAAGCATTTGGTATTTCTGTTTATGTGGTACCCGGTATTTCAAGTTCGCTAGCGGTACCAACCGGTCAAGGTATACCTATGACCAAAAGAGGTGTAAGTAGTAGCTTTTGGGTAATGACGGCTACAATGAAAGATGGTTCGTTTTCCAAAGATCTTGAATATGCTTCCCGGTCATCTACCACAATGGTCGTCTTAATGGGCATTAAGAAATTGGTTCAAATAGTAGATGAGGTCAATCAATACAGGGGGTCGTTAACGCCAATAGCCGTTATTCAAAATGGCACCCTGGGCAACGAGCAATGTATAGTGGCAACCTTGGGTACCATTAAGGATTATGTAGGCCGTATATCGATAGACATGCCGGGTATTATTGTAATTGGGGATGTGGTAGCGGAACATCCAGCATTTTTTGAGGAAGAGGTGCAACGGGTATTATATTCTGGTTATTAGGTTATTCTCCCTGAATTATATTTTGTGTTTACGGGGATTTTTATGAAAAACATTGGCATGTATTAACAGAGCTAAGGAAAATTGATATTACTATTGATAAAACCATAATATGTGCCTACATGAATTTTGAAATACATAAAAGTACGTAGTATCTAGTAAAATTAACATAAAACTACGTATAATTACGTATAAATAATAGTAGGTTTGCGTATAACGTAAAATTAGCATCTTATGGACAACAATTCTAACAAATCAACAACCATGGATTTATCCAATATAAAAAGTATGCCTATACGTACGTTTTGGATAACATCAATTGCATTTTTTATATGTTTTTTTGCTTGGTTTGGCATTGTACCTTTTATGCCAGATGTGGTCAAGGATTTGGGATTGACCCCAAATCAGAAATGGAATTCCATAATTTTGGCCGTATCGGGAACGGTATTTGCCAGATTGCTAATCGGAAAATTATGTGATAAGTATGGTCCAAGAATATGCTATACCTATTTATTGATTTTAGGGGCCATACCTGTAATACTTATTGGCTTTGTACAAACGCCAGCACAGTTTTTGATCTGTAGATTATTTATAGGTTTTATAGGGGCATCCTTTGTAATCACTCAATTTCATACATCAATTATGTTTGCCTCTAATATTGTAGGCACGGCAAATGCTACTTCTGCAGGCTGGGGAAATCTTGGCGGAGGTGCCAACCGGTTGGGAATGCCTTTAATTGCTGCGGCCGTAGTTAGCTTTGGGGTTGCAGATGAGGTCGCTTGGCGTTATGCCATGGTCATTGCAGGAATCATTGCCATGACTATGGGGGTCATATATTATTATTTTACCCAAGATACCCCCGAAGGGAATTTTAGTGAATTGAAAAAATTGGGCAAAATGCCTACCCTAAAGAAAGATGAGGAATCCTTTAAAAATGTGTTGAAGGATTACAGGGTCTGGATCCTTTTTATTGTATATGCAGCATCTTTTGGTATGGAACTGACCGTCTACGGTACTATGGACGATTATTTGCAGAATACATTTGGCCTCACTAGAAGTACGGCAGGTAATTTGGTTTTATCATTTGCCTTGATGAATATTTTTGCTCGTACTCTAGGAGGCTTTTTTGGCGACCGATTTGGCCGACTAAAAGGGTTACGGGGCAGGGTTATTTTTTTGACCATAATATTAGCATTGGAAGGACTTATGTTGTCCATTTTTTCATTGACCACCAGTTTTACTATGGGTATCATCTTTCTTATAGCCTTTAGCCTCTCCGTTCAAATGGCAGAAGGGGCAACGTTTTCAGTAGTGCCGTTTATCAATAAAAAGGCCATTGGCTCTATATCCGGAATTGTTGGTGCGGGAGGAAATGTAGGAGCCTTTCTTGCAGCGTTATTGTTAAAATCAAAATCTGCCATGGCAGAAACAAATGCATTGGCCTCAAGTACAGGTCTTGGGGAAGAAGCCATGCGCGCAGCCCAAGCCGCTGCGGCATCCAATGCGGTTTCCAGCGGATATTTCATGATCGGGGGCTTTGTTGTTCTAGCCGCATTGGCTAGCCTGGCCATAAAATTTTCAACCGTAGATGAAAAAAGCGTACAGACAGAGACGGCCATTTCAGCATCTGCCCCTTCCAAATTTTTGGGTACTAAAGCTTAAATAGGATACATCATGCATTTACCTGTACACCACATACATTATAAAAGGAGTAGCGCTAAAGCGGGTAACTTATGTACAAGATGCACAAACACTAATTGTCTTGTACGGAAACATGTATCTAATCCGGCAATAAGTGAGCTGATAAAATCGCGTAAAGAGATAAAATGTAAAAAGGGCCAACAGTTTATAATGGAAGGCGCTTCCGTAACCGGTCTGTTTTTTCTTTTGAACGGTAAGGTAAAAGTAGTAAGAACGGGTTTGTTGGGCAGGGAACAGATTGTTCGTTTTGCCACACCTGGAGAAATTATAGGTCACCGCGGTTTTGGTACTGAAGAGACATATCCAATAAGCGCCATGGCATTGGTAGATAGTTCTTTGTGTTATTTTTCTAAAGACCTATTGCAAGAAATATTGAAGATTAGTCCGGAGCTTACCTATGATCTTATGTTGTTTTATGCCAATGAGCTTAATAGAAGTGAGATAAGGGTAAAATCGCTCTCACAGATGACCGTAAGGGAGCGGGTCATAGATACCTTATTATATATCAACAGAAAGTTTGGTCAAAACAATGGGTATACCGCTATAGTATTAAGTAGGAGGGAATATGCCAATTATGCCGGAACTACGGAAGAGCAGGTTATTAGAACCTTGTCCGCCCTTAAGAAAGAAGGGTTGGTGGCCACTAAAGGAAAAAGAATCGGCTTATTGGACATTCCTATGCTACAAAATGAAATTTCTGAGCATAACTTCTATTTGGACAGTTAGTACTACGTATTAATTTTTAGTCCATCACATTTCCTAAGTAATTATTCTTAATTCCAAATCAAGACACATAAGTCCTTATAAACTAATGATTTGTAATGATAACCTGTGAATTATCAGTTTTGTTCATGGTTATTTGCCATGTAAGGATATGGTGTAAAAAGAGGTTCAAACCTAGGTAATCCCATAGGCTACAATTAGCGATACGTATATATTTGTCATGTATAAGTATAAATACGTAGAATTAAATTTTTGTACACTATGAGGAACATTGTAAAAAGAGCATCATTACTGGCAAGTGCGGCATTAGTGCTAATGGCTTGCGGAGGAAAGGAAGCAAAGAAGAATGCTGTAGAAGCCAAGGAAGAATCACCAGTATCAAAGACTAAAATGCTGGAAATTGAAAAACCACAATTGACCTTTGGATTTATAAAATTGACAGACATGGCACCTTTGGCCATTGCCAAGGAAAAAGGGTTTTTTGAGGATGAAGGTTTATTTGTATCGGTAGAGGCGCAGTCCAACTGGAAAAATGTATTGGACCGTGTCATAGATGGTCAGTTAGATGGTTCCCATATGTTGGCAGGGCAACCTATTGCTGCCGGTGCTGGTTTTGGAAGACAGGCGGAATTGGTAACACCATTTTCAATGGACCTGAACGGAAACGGCATTACGGTATCCAATGATGTCTGGTCCAAAATGAAACCAAATGTTCCTGCGGATAATGAAGGAAAGCCTATTCATCCTATTAAGGCAGATGCACTCAAACCCGTTATTACCGAATATAAAAATAGTGGTAAGCCCTTTAAAATGGGTATGGTATTCCCGGTTTCTACCCATAACTATGAAATTCGTTATTGGTTGGCTGCAGCAGGCATTCATCCAGGTATGTATACCGCGGACAATGTTCAGGGACAAATAGATGCAGAGGTATTGCTATCCGTTACACCACCGCCACAAATGCCCGCAACCTTAGAGTCTGGAACCATTTATGGATACTGTGTAGGCGAACCCTGGAACCAGCAAGCGGTCTTTAAAGGTATAGGGGTGCCGGTTACTACCAATTATGATATCTGGAAGAACAATCCTGAAAAGGTATTTGTAATGACCAAGCAATTTGTTGAGCAAAACCCCAATACCGCCATTGCGGTTACCAAAGCATTGATCAGGGCGGGAAAATGGTTAGATGAACCTTCTAATAGGGCAGAAGCGGTAAAAATCCTTGCTATGTCGCAATATGTGGGTGCACCGGAAGAGGTTCTTGCGAATTCAATGACCGGTACATTTGAATTTGAAAAAGGAGATAAAAGGGAAATGCCGGATTTCAATGTATTCTATAAATACAATGCCACATATCCTTTCTATTCAGATGGTATTTGGTTCTTGACACAAATGCGTAGATGGGGTCAAATTCCGGAAAGCAAATCAGCAGATTGGTACGGTGAGACCATCAAGGACATCTATCGTCCGGATATATGGAAAAAAGCGGCGGATTTATTGGTTGCGGAAGGGCAAATACCGGCTAGCGATATCCCTAACACCGATGGGTATAAGCCTGCTACAACAGATTTTATAGATGGCACATCTTACGACGCAAAAGACCCAATAGGGTATATCAATAGTTTTTCCATTGGTAACAAAGATTAAAAGCATACAAATAGAATTAAAATTATAGTAATATGGAGCAGGAAATCGTATTAAAAAAAGAAGGACAGGGAGTTGCGTTTTTACGATCCTTCATTGCAAAAATAACCCCGAGTTTTAATAAGACCAAGGTGCTTTCGTCATTGAAACAAACGGGGATTACCTTAGTTTCCATACTATTGTTCTTGGCGCTTTGGCAATTAGGGTCAAAAGCGCTCTACAATAAAGAGGCCAATTATAAAATTGAAAAGGCCCTGACGGAAAGAGGTGAGGAAGCGGCCGCAGTAGAACGTGCCTGTATAGAATCTGGGGACAGTAGTTGCCAGCCCAATACGCTGCCTTCGCCATTACAGGTATGGGGGTCCTTGCAATCGTTGATCGCCGATCACAAAGTAATTACGGCAGATAAGGCCGCATTTGTGGAGAAAATGGCAGATACCAATGCAAAGTTGATTGCCCAAGGCAAAGATGCTATAGTATATACAGGTAGGGCATCATTTATTGATATTGTCCTTACAAGTATAAAAACGGTTTTTGCAGGATTTTTGTTAGCACTCCTTATTGCCGTACCTATTGGCATTATCATTGGTTTAAGTCCATCGTTGCGTAGTGCGTTCAATTGGTTTATTCAAGTGTTCAAACCGGTATCACCCGTAGTATGGTACCTCCTGGTTTTCATGATCGTTAAGACACTATACATTGGGGATAGTTCTGACAATGCCTTTGTCATTTCCTTTATCAGTGTGGGGTTATGTGCCATGTGGGCCACATTGGTCAATACGGCCATGGGGGTATCGTCAGTGGACAAGGATTATATCAATGTGGCCAAAGTACTGAAATTGGGTACATTCCAAAAAGTCTTTAAAGTAATCTTGCCGTCTTCCCTCCCATTAATATTTACCGGTTTGCGTATTACCCTATCGGTAGCTTGGATGGTATTGATAGCTATTGAGCTTTTGGCACAGAGTCAGGGATTGGGTCTTTTTGTTTGGGAGGAGTTTCAAAATGGCGCCAATGATTCCAATGCTAAGATTATCGTGGCCATGTTCGTCATAGGCATCATTGGTTTTCTGTTGGATAGAATAATGTTATCGGTACAAAATATAGTGTCGTTCAACAAGAATGAAATGGCCTAACCAAAAAATTCAAAGCAAATGGCATATTTAGAATTAAATAATATCTATAAGAGTTACGGCTATGGCGACAATGTTACGAACGTACTTTCTAACATTAACCTTACTATAGAAGAGGGTGAGTTCGTTGCTATAGTAGGTTTTACCGGCAGTGGCAAAACAACATTGGTAAATCTTATCAATGGGCTTTTAAAGCCAACTAGCGGTGAGGTACTTTTTAAGGGGGCCCCTGTTGTAGGCACCAGCCATGAGCGAGGTGTAATTTTTCAGAACTACTCGCTTTTGCCTTGGCTGACCGTGGGCCAAAATATTTATATGGCCGTGAAGGAAGCATTTCCCCAGGAGAATAAGATGGCTTTGAGGCAACGGGTAAAAGATTATGTCGCCATGGTAAGTCTAAGTCCGGCGATCAATAAAAGGCCCAAGGAATTATCAGGGGGTATGAGGCAACGTGTTGCCGTGGCCAGGGCCTTGGCCATGAATCCGGAGATGATTATCATGGACGAGCCATTAGGGGCATTGGATGCTTTGACCCGTGGAAACCTACAAGATGAAATCCTGAACATTTGGAGTAAGGACAAGCGTACCGCACTATTGATTACCAATGATGTGGATGAGGGTATTTATATGGCAGATCGTATAATTCCACTTAAGCCGGGCCCAAATGCAACACTTGGTCCGGAATTTATAATAGACATTGAGCGGCCACGCGATAAAACAGCAATGAACGACAATCCCAATTACAAGAAAACCAGGAATGAAATCATAGCATATCTTATGGATATTGGAAATCAAAGGAAAACGGTTTCACAAGAGGAATATGTATTACCGGATATACTTCCCAAAAGCTTTGTAGCCTAAAAATCAAAAAAATGAATACACTAATAGAACAAAATAAAACCTATACTGAAAACGGTATTGTGTATCCGTCCAAGGTTATGTTGGACCTATCTGAGCTTAAAAAGGTATATCCTACGCCAAAAGGCGATTATGTGGTTTTAGAGGATTTGAACCTTCAGATATTAAAGGAGGAATTTGTCACTATAATTGGGCATTCCGGCTGCGGAAAAACTACAATGTTGTCCATGATAGCTGGGTTGAACCCTATTTCCGGAGGAAATATATCCGTGCTGGGAAAACCTGTTACCGGACCGGGGCCTGACCGTGGGGTAATATTTCAGGCACCAAGTTTAATGCCATGGATGACCGCATTGCAAAATGTGCTTTTGGGCGTTGATCAGGTATTTCCACACGCCACAAAAAATCAACGACATGATATTGCAAAACACTATTTGCAAAAGGTAGGCCTTGAAAAGGATTTTCACAAAAAGGCATCTGAACTCTCTCAAGGTATGCAGCAAAGGGTAGGTATTGCCCGCGCATTTGCCATAAAACCAAAAGTATTGTTATTGGACGAACCCTTTGGAATGCTAGATTCCTTGACCCGCGGAGAACTTCAGGATATCCTCATAGAAATCTGGAATAAAGAAAAAATTACCGCCGTTATGATCACACATGATGTTGACGAAGCCATATTTCTTGCGGACCGTGTCGTTATGATGACCAGTGGGCCAAGGGCCAAAATTGGCGACATACTCGCTATAGATTTTGATAGGCCACGAACAAGGAAATCTGTTTTGGATCATGAGGATTACTACACCTATCGTAAACATTTAATAGACTTTTTAGAACACTAACCAGCAACACTTTTTATTATTTAAAGAATTAGAATATGAAAAAACAATACGTAATTATTGCCTTTTTGGTTATAGCCATCAATACAATTAATGCACAATTTACATTAGATGGGCAGTTTAGGCCAAGAACGGAATACAGACATGGTTTTGGCACATTAATAGCAGATGAGGCAGATGCCGGGTTTGCCATTTCTACACGCGCTAGATTAAACGCCGCTTATGCACTTGATGCCTACCAGTTTTATTTGAGTATACAAGATGTAATGGTATGGGGGGAGAACAGGCAAATTTTACCAGATGACCAAAATGATTCCTTTGCGGTTTTTGAAGCTTGGGCCAGTATTAACTTGGGAAAAGGTTGGTCCACTAAACTGGGAAGGCAAATCATTTCATATGATGACCAACGCATATTTGGCGGGTTAGATTGGGCACAGCAAGGTAGAAACCATGATGCCGCATTGTTGAAATATAAGAAAGATAAATTTTTACTTGATGTAGGTTTGGCATTTAGTCAGGATTTTGATAACCCTACAGGCTTTCAATCGGTTGGTACGGCATATAATACAGCAGGGTTCTTTACGTATAAAACCATGCAATATCTTTATGCCAAACAACAGTGGACAGGTTTTTCGGCTAGTTTTCTGGCGCTCAATAACGGGTTTCAAAATTTTGATGGCCAAGGTGTGGCAGACGGGATAAGTAGCCTACAGACCTTAGGTACTCATTTAGCCTTTAAGGAAGGGAAGTTCAATGCCAGTGCCAATTTGTTTTTACAGACAGGGGAAAGACAGAACAGTGTAAAAGTTGGCGGAGCTTATTTACTGGGGCTGGAACTGGGCTACAAAGCCAGTGACAAGATTATGTTAGGATTGGGGACTGAAATAATCAGTGGTAACAAAACCGATACTACTGATAAGACCGAAGCTTTTTTCCCCCTTTATGGCACGAATCATAAATTTAATGGATTTATGGATTACTTCTATGTGGGCAACCATGCAAATAGTGTAGGTTTAACCGATATCCATGCCAGTGCCAAGTTTAATTTAGGGAACAAATCTAGTTTGTTGGTAAAGGCATTGAATTTTAGTGGGCAACAGGATTTGCCCAGCGGCGAAAAATCTTTGGGAACGGAAATAGATGTGGTATTCTCAAAAGGATTCAACGGCTATGGTTTGGCCATAGGATATTCACAACTTTTTGCAGCGGACGGTATGTATGAACTTAAGGGCATTTCTGAAGACCTTGCGGCAAGTAGTCAAAATTGGGCATGGGTACAATTGACGATAAAGCCACAATTTTTGAACACCTCAAAGGAATAGTATTTTCAATACAGAATGAATAAAAAGCAAATGGTCCATGCAACAAAGAGTGTATGGACCATATTTTCATATGTAAAAATATATGTAATTTAGCGTATTACGTATAATTACCTATATTTTAAGTGAAATGACGAGAATTGTATTGGTTGATGATCATGCTTTGGTGAGAGATGGTATACGCTCTTTATTGGAGTCTGAAAGTGATTTAAAGGTTATAGGAGAGGCATCAAACGGTAAGGAAGCCATAGAAATGGTTGGTCAACTAACCCCAGATTTATTGATTATAGATATACGAATGCCTGTTATGAACGGTATAGATGCGGTAGAGGAACTCACAAAAACCAATACCGATGTAAAATGCATTATATTGAGCATGCATGATTCTGAAGAATATATTTTAAAGTCCATCAGTGCCGGGGCCAATGGCTATTTGCTTAAGGATACGGACAAAACGGAATTTATAAAAGCCATACATACGGTAAGGGATGGCGGAAAGTATTTTAGTGGAGATATAAGTAATGTACTGGTCAATAATTTATTGGGAGCCAACAAGCCGTTGGTCAAAGAGGAATCGCCAAAGGCCAAAGGGGAAAATGTGTTTGATCTTACCAATAAAGAGCTTAAAGTTCTAGAACTTGTTCTCTCAGGTCTGACCAATCAACAGATTTCGGAAAAACTTCAAAATAGCAAGCGAACTATTGAAACCCACCGTTTTAATTTAATGCGTAAAATGGATGTGAAAAACCTGATAGACCTTTCTAAAAAATCACAGAAATATAATTTGATTTAATAAGGCTGTTACCAACATATTGTCTTACTAAACCATTTGCATAGTAGTGCAACAATAAAAGTTCAACGAGCCATTTTATGGACAGCGAATTGTTTAAATCTCAACAATTGATCATATTAATTGCGAAATAAACGATTTAATGCCGAACAATTACGATAAAAAAGTACGTATTTATACGTACTTTTTTTAATTTGCATAAGAATTATCTACTGCATCTCATTTCATATACCATGAGTATAAAAAAGACACATAAGACAATTTGTTCGTATTGCGGGGTTGGCTGCGGTATGTTGGTCAATGTGGACAATAAGGGTACAATTTCCGTAGACGGAAATCCGGACTATCCTTCAAATAAGGGTATGCTTTGTACAAAAGGGCGTAACCTTAATTATGTAGCTCAGGATACGACAGATCGTATTATGTATCCAGAAATGAAATGGAGTCGCAATCATCCTTTACAACGAATAAATTGGGACACGGCTTTTGAGCGTGCTGCTGCGGTATTTAAAAGTATCATTGCCAAACATGGTCCGGATAGTGTTGGGTTTTATGTTTCCGGGCAATGCCTTACAGAGGAATATTATCTAGTGAATAAGTTAACGAAAGGGTTTATAGGCACCAATAATATCGATACCAATTCCAGGCTGTGCATGAGTTCTGCCGTGGTGGGCTATAAAAAGACCTTAGGGGAGGATTCTGTACCTATTTCATATGAGGATATAGAATTGGCGGACTGTTTTTTAATTGCCGGTGCAAATCCTGCCTGGTGCCATCCCATCTTGTATCGCAGGCTTGAAAAGCATAAGGAAGAAAATCCAAATGTAAAGATCATTGTAGTAGATCCCAGAAAAACGCAAACTTGCGCGGGCGCCGATCTTCATTTACAAATTTTACCCGGAACGGATGTAATATTATTCAATGCCATTGCACGGAGGCTCATAGAAAAACGTAAAATAGATACGGCATTTATTAAAAAGCATACCGTTAACTATAACGCGGTGAAGGAGACGGCATTTGCGCTTAGTATTAATGAGGCCGCGAAAAGGTGTGGCATTGGCGCATCGGATATCCGTAAGGCTGCCGAATATATAGGTAATGCCAAAAAGTTCATTAGTATGTGGACCATGGGACTAAACCAAAGTGTGATCGGTGTGGCAAAGAATGTATCGCTATTGAACCTATCGCTATTGACCGGACAAATTGGAAAACCCGGTTGTGGTCCTTTTTCCCTTACGGGACAGCCAAATGCAATGGGTGGCAGGGAAGTCGGCGGTATGGCTAGTTTATTGGCCGCACACAAGGATTTGGCGAATGCGGCACACAGAAAGGAAGTTGCGGAGTTTTGGGGCGGTGGAGAGATACAACCAGAGCCAGGGTATACCGCTACGGAAATGTTCGATGCCCTTGAGAGTGGAAAAATGAAGGCCGTATGGATTATTTGTACCAATCCTGTTGTTAGTATGCCCAACGTAAAAAAGGTTGAAAAGGCTCTTAAAAACGCAAAATTTGTAGTGGTACAGGATATTTCGCATAATTCCGAGACCACTAAATATGCAGACCTATTGCTACCGGCCGCTGGATGGTTGGAAAAAGAAGGTACCATGACCAATTCGGAAAGAAGAATCAGTTATTTGCCCAAAGTAATAGATGCCCCGGGCGAAGCCCTTCCGGACGTGGAAATTTTATGGCGATTTGCACAGGCAATGGGTTACCATGGTTTTGATTATAAAAACAGTAGTGAAGTCTATGATGAACATTGCCTGTTGACAAAAGGAACGGAAATAGATATTTCTGGATTATCATATGAACGCCTGATCAACGAAGGAAGCTTTCAATGGCCTGTTCCGCACAAAAAACACAAGGGTACACCAAGACTATTTACGGACCTTAAGTTTTTTACAAACGATAAAAAGGCCCATTTCAACGCGCCTTCAACACTATATAATAAATCTGAAGAGACCAATGGGGACTACCCATTGATATTAAATTCCGGCAGAGTAAGGGATCAATGGCATACTAGGACAAAAACGGGCAAGGTAAAACGTCTGCTGACCCATATTCCCCACCCTTATTTGGAAATGAACGCGGTAGATGCTTATCTGAGAAAGATCAAGGAAGGAGACATTGCAGTGGTTAGGAGCAGAAGGGGCAGTGTACAGGTAAAGGTTCAATTAAACTATGATATAAAGGAATCCGTGGTATTCTTGCCCATGCACTGGGGCAAAGTATTGAACAATGATTTTGGCAGGGCCAACAACCTTACCAATGATTTGGTAGATCCGGTTTCCAAGGAGCCAGATTTTAAGTATTGTGCTGTAGAGGTCACCAAATTTGAAAAAGTAAGACAGAACATCATCGTCATTGGTGCAGGAGCCGCTGCGTATAGATTTATACAATCCTATAGGGAAAAGAACTCAATTGATTCCCTTCATGTCTTTTCCAAGGAAAAAGACCCATTCTATAACCGGGTACTATTGCCGGAATATGTAAGTGATGAACTGTCTTGGGAGGCTTTGGAAAAATTAAAGGAAGGAGAATTGCAAAAACTTGATGTGGAACTGCACCCGGGTATAGGTATAGATAGTATAGATAGTACCAATAAGAAGGTTACGGATAGTATGGGAGTTCAGCATTCCTATGACCTATTGATCATGGCAACGGGTAGTAGGGCTTTTATACCAAGTGATGTGCAGATACAGCTACCAGGTCGTTTTACGATGCGCGAACGGGGAGATGCGGATAAATTGAGAAAATACCTTTTAGAAACTGGCTTGCCTGCAAAAGAACAAAATGTGGTGATCGTGGGCGGTGGTCTATTGGGCCTGGAACTTGCCGCGGCACTCAAAAAAATAGACATCAACATCAGTATCATTCAGCGTGCACCAAGATTAATGGAACGGCAATTGGATAGTGTGGCAAGTCGGTTATTGGCAGAAGATGTTTCTGAAAGGGGCATCAATCTATATTTTGATAATGAAGTTAGTACCGTTTTTGAGGATAAAGGGTTAAAGCATACCCTTTTGGTAAACTTAAAGACAGGGCGTACCATTCAATGCAATGCCATTGTTTATGCCATAGGTACACGGCCAAATATAGAATTGGCCAAACAGACCGGTATAAAAACACGTAGAGGTGTGGTGGTCAATTCGTATTTACAGAGCACAGACCCTTCTATCTTTGCCTTGGGGGAAATTGCGGAATACAACAATTCTCTTTTTGGGATAACATCCGCTGCAGAGCAACAGGCAGATATAGCCGCCAATTTTATCCTAGGGGATTTTAGCAGTATATACAATGGGTCGGTATTAATGAATATTTTAAAATTTGAAAACCTTGATCTCTGTAGTATAGGTATGGTAAATGCTCCCATAGGAGATTCCACTTATGAGGAAATTATATTGATGGATGTAAGCAAACGTTTTTATAAAAAATGCATTGTTAAGGACGATACCTTGAAAGGGGCTATTTTAATGGGGGACAAAAATGAATTTGCGGAGTTCAAGAGACTTATAGAAGAAGAAATTGAACTATCCGAAAAAAGGGACGAATTATTAAGGGGAGCCACTACGTCCACACCTTTAAAAGGTAAACTGGTCTGCTCTTGTAGTCAGGTAGGAGAAGGTAATATTAACGACGCCATTCACGGCGGCTGTACCGATTTCAACAAATTATGTTCAGAAACGGGCGCCGGTCTTGGGTGCGGTAGTTGTAAACCTGAAATAAAGGAATTATTAAAGGGTCAACTTGTACTGGCAAATTAAGCAATAATGTTATGAACGATGATCTTCATAGAATATTGATCAAAGGTGGCGTAACCTCACCGGGAGAATTAAAGGACATTATTACCATGCTGGAGTCCGCTGGGCTGACCCATGTTAATTTTGGTTCAAGACAGGATATTTTATTTCCGTTAAAGGACGCCAAGGAAGAGCAACTGGAAAGCATTTCAAAATTCAATACGGATATTATTGGGGAGCGGTCATTTCAAAACATTGTAAGTTCTTATGTTTCCGCAGATATTTTTGATATGACCCACTGGTTAAAAGGCTCTACCTACCTGTATATTTTGGAAGGTTTTGATTTTCAGCCCAAACTCAAGATCAACATCACGGATCCCAAACAGCGCTTGGTTCCCATATTTAATGGCAATCTTAATTTTATTGCTTCGGAAAGTGAAGATTATTGGTATTTAAATATAAAGCTTCCCCATTGGAAGTCCGCCGCCTTTTATCCTGTATTGATCTATAGTTGGGATATTAATTCGGTTTCAATGCAAATAGAGGAGTTTCAGGAAGATATAGCAGATGTGGACGAGTTGTTTTATATCATGAACAAAAATCTTGAAACCAATAACAAAACCATGGAGAAAGAGCTTAAGGTGCCTTTTCAAACTTTTCCATATTACGAGGGAATGAACAGAATGGGACTGGACTCTTATTGGCTAGGGCTTTATTGGCGAAACAACAAATATGACCTCTCCTTTCTAAAAGAGTTCTGTGGGTTTTGCTTGGACAACAGCATTGGTAAAATATGCATTACCCCTTGGAAGTCCTTTGTTGTAAAAGGAATCAAAAAATCCAGTAGACCGGAACTGGAACGGTTTTTAGGTAAAAGGGGAATCAATGTAAGGCATTCACAGCTAGAGATGAACTGGCATGTTCCTATAGATGATGGGGAGGCGCTGGAGCTGAAGAAATATTTGGTACGTAGTTTTGACCAAAATGACATTAGTACTTATGGTCTTACCTTTGGTATTAGTAATGAAGTTGGTAAACGATCTCATTTTGCATCGGTAATTATAGAGAAAAATAATTTGCCGACATTGGTACAGGAATTTGAGGTAAGACCAACCTACAATGTGCTACATTTTGAGCATTTTGACCCCAATAGCCAAAATTATCTTACCTACGCCCAGGATATTGATAAAATTGAGCTTCCCGGTCTTTTAATGGAGTTGAGTAAAATGTATTTTGAACAATTGGGTACGGTGGTCAATGAAGAAGAAACTGCCCAAGTTGAAGTACAGGATAAGGAACGGAGCATTTTTCAATGTACGGACTGTTTTACCGTATATGATGAAACATTGGGTGATGAAATTAATGGAATACCGGCAGGAACACAATTTTTGGATATTAAGGAAACTTATTCTTGCCCGGTGTGCGATGCTCCTAAAAGTAGATTCAAGGAATCCATGATACAGTTTATATAAGCGAAAAAAGGCTTTAATAGTGTTTTGATAGCCTAACTATATACCATTGATAGGAGGTATCCAAAGAATCTAGAAGTACAATATTCACAACCATTCTTACAATAAATAGGATTTATCTTACATTATGTCAATAAGTTAACGTATATTTAATACAGGCAACAATTTACTTTGTACAGTCAAAAAGTCTAAATGGTTGACTATAATTTTGTTACATATCAACCGTAAAATAACCACCTATGACCAGAGTAAATATAGACGAATCCAAGAAAGTTACCGCTCTTGAAAAAGCCATAAAATTCACCATAGTTATTGCTGCTATAGGCATTATCTTATGTTTTGTGTTTTTGGCACTTGATAAATAGATTTGCATACTACAGTATAAAAAATGAACGATAACGCGAACCGTTATATGCAAAGGGCCATTGAACTGGCCAAACTTGGCAAGGAAAACGGAGGTAGTTCTTTTGGTGCGGTCATTGTAAGGAATGGTACCGTTGTGGCCGAAGGGTTCAATAAGGTCAAAGCATTATCCGACTGTACTCAGCATGCGGAGCTTTTAGTGATTCAAGAAGCATGTAGAAAATTGAATTCAACAACACTTAAGGATTGTACGTTGTATACCAGCTGTGAACCTTGCATGATGTGCCTTGGGGCAATCTATTGGGCCAAATTCAAAAAAGTATATTATGGCAGTTCTGCACAAGATGCCAAAGAACATGGATTCATATACTCCAATATGTTTTATGACTCCAATACAGAAGCACGGTACAAAGAATTTAATCTGGAACAATTGATGGCGGAAGAGGCCGTTAAAGTATGGCAATAACCATAATGGATGGTTACGGTTGCATGACCGGTAGCTCCAATACCCTTTCTGGACCGTAGAATTTTAGTGCAATTCCAAAAACGATTACTGACAGTACCATGCCGATCATGAATACGGTATATGTCCACCGTAAAATTCTATACTTACGTTCTAAGACAATACCTAGAAAATAGAGGTCCTTGGTCAGGGAACTATAAATATAATCCTTGTCCTTTATGAGTTGGGACATTGCCCAATCATACTGTTCCAACTTCATTTTATGAAAATTCCCAAAGAATAAAAGGTTGACCTTTTTTAGGTTAACCTCTTCTTCTGTAAACTGACCTGAAGTAACATTTGGTTTAGTGGCCAAGATGGACATGACCATAGATACGATACTGAACGTTATGAATACGCATGTTGGATAAATGAGATAATCATTGGACGGGTTATCCAGTTTAGGTATTAGGTTGGATAATGCCATAGAAATGATAATTGCGTTGACGGATAATAGGATATTGGCCTTGGTATCTGCAATATCACTTAATTTTAAATGATTTCTTAAGGTTACCCTATACAATGTTTGTATACCCCTATCGGGTAATTCTCCTTTATATTTAGCTTTTAATCGCTCTTTCTTGGCTAGTTTACTGTTCTTTTTCTTGTCCTTTATCAGTTTCTTGATATTTTTATCCTTGCCCTGTTGCCAGTTTTCCAAGGCATAATCCGTATAGAACCTATGCTTGGTACGTAATAGCCTAATATTCTCCTCTCGCCAATCTACCAAGGAATATTGGGCAATACCTAAAGACTCGAGCTCTTCGCGCAAAAGTTCTGAGGTAGCCAAAAAATCTTTCTCGGCAAAATGGGAAGAATCTGCGTCGCGCATTATCTGCTCAAGTATTGTTTTGGGCTCATATTCCTTTTCCGTGGCCATGATCAGGCTACAAACCTGGGATAGTATTTCTTTACTACACCCATGTTCGGTTAAGAAATCCCTGGCCATATCACAACTGTTTTCCTCATGGTTACTGTATGAAACAGTATACCCCAAATCGTGAAACCACGCTGCCAATAATAGAACTTCCTCTTCCACTTCGCCAATATGCTCCCCTTCAATTAGCTCTTTGGTACTATTGACCACACGTTGGGTATGGCGTAAATTATGGTACAGGTAATTAGGATTGGTGTCCGACGCCAATTTATCGCTAACAAAACGTGCTGCCTTTGAAACTATTGAGGACATGGATAGGTTTTTATCATAATGAGGTTTTTAAGGTATGAATTTAAAATCTATTTGTTAGAATGATAGACCAAATCCTACTTGAATCAAATTACTTTCCTTTGAATTAAAATAACCCAAATTGAATGTCAATGCCTTTAAGCTACTGATCCAAAGCCCACCACCTTGAGAGGTATGCCAAACATTGGAATCTTCATCCGGTTGCCATACCCTACCATAATCAAAACCTCCATAAACACCAATTGTTACCGGGGAAACAGCCGTAACATATCGTTTAACCTTTAGCTTAAGGTCAGAGGATTGATAAAAATAGGATTTGCCGGTAAACCGCTCGTCCCTAAATCCTCGTAAGCCGTTACGGCCTCCTAGGGAAGGGGTGTGGTAGAAAAATACCGTATCATAATCAAACAATCCTTTATATTCTGCCATGGTACTGTAAACCAAATGACCGGAGGGTTCCAATTTGTGGTCAAAACCTACTTTTAAAGAAGCATATCCAAATTTATTGGCACTAAGATCAAGGTTCATTTTATAACCTGCGGCAAAGCCAAAATAAATGGCCTTGGTAGGAAAATCTCCAGCATCATCACGATCATACTCACCTGTAAGTTCCACACCACCATATTTTTGGCTATCAAAGAGCGCATTGTTCAAATTGGCGGGATTAAACAATCTGTTTTCATTGTCCGCTACTTTAAACGATTCATATAATGCCTTAAACCGTAAACTGTAATAGGCCAAACCTGCACTTGCCTTAAACTGTTGTATCCTGGCCCTGTAGAAGTCCCTACCTAGATTGTCCTCGTCGTTTAAGGTTTCATTACCATAACCAAAAAAGTTGCTTACGTAGCGATCATTGGTAAAATAGGCATCCACTTCCAAGTTCCAACCAGGAAAGATACTGCCATATGTACCGGAATATGCAACTTCCGCTGCTTGGAAATTAAAGAAATAATTGGCGCTTACCCTATGTTTTTGTCTAAAGGAATTTCCATTGATGCCATTTTTGGTATACGTGTTCGCAATACCTACAAAAGCACCATCATCCGTTCTAAATCCTGCATTGGGCACTAAAATATTGGAATTAGGTTCAAAGAATCTAAAATGAAAGGTATTGGTCTTGTAATTATCCGAAAGTAAATTTTTTGGAGTTTCTTCCTCAAAGGATATTTTTTCATGTTCCCAATCGTACACATGAACCTGCTTTTTGTTTTTTATGGTATATATATCCTCACCATAACCACCAATTATTTTTAACTTGATACGGGTTTTTTCCGTACCCTCAACAACAAAGATATCATCGTCCCCAAGGCCGTATATCCATAATTCCTTGGTAATGTCCGGGTCAAAGGTCCTGGAATACATTAATTCATTCTTTTCATCGGATAGAAGTCGTTTTACCACAACTTTGGTTTCACCGTTCTGCATTCTGGTTATGGTAAAAATATCATCTTTCTCGGTACCCCTAACCGCAACGATTTTGTTGAGGTAGGTGGCATATTCCCTTGCAACTTCCGGCAAGGTTTGTAAACGTTTTAACAAACTCTTTTTGATATATTCAGAAGTCTCGTCCCGTACCTCTACAGGAAGACGTTTAAATGCATTTTCAACGACCTCTGCCGTCATACCTTTTTGAATGGCCTTGGCCTCCTCTACCCATACCTCTGGACCATAAGAAGTAAGTAAGGTTCTATCTAGCCTATTTCCAGATAGGTTTAGCCATTTTACGTTGTCCACATCCTCATCATAGGTTTCCCAGTTTCTTGAATTGGGCACAAACCAATTTATAAATGGTATGACCTTGCCATCAAATCTTGGAAATACATTGTCTCGATCACGGGGTACGGGCATAAATTCCTTTTCTCCATCCGGACTTTCATATTCGATCCAACGCCATTGATCTTGGTGCCTGTCCCAATCACCAATGAGCATATCAAAAATTCGTGCACGGATCAAGTTTTTTTCATCGATCGTATAAGATTCGTCACTTTTTATTTTTTCGAGCATATCCGTAGTACTTTCATAATCGGTCACCTTGCCCGTTTCATCAATAGTCCTTCTATACCCTTTATAATTGGCCTGTTCTTCTGATGGGCGCCTTTCTATATAATAAAGTTCATCTCCAAAATCTTCATTGTACTCTTTGAGCGCCTCTTGTTTGGGCACATAGAACAGATCGGTGTCCGAGTGGTTGATGGCTATGGAATTGGCCAAAGGATCTACCACTAATTGCATATACGGATGTGCAGTGGTAAAAAAATCCGAGATGGCTTTTTCTGCCCAAGTATCTTGATAGTCTGCGGTATTGTATGAAATACCGGGTAGCTTAAATTTTAAGAACTTGAGCGCACTTTTACGTAGGGAGCGCATAGCGTATTGTTTGCCGTTGGCGTCTTCCAAGCGTAAGGAGAAAGACTGGTGGCCGCCACCTTCCTTAACTACTTTTAACCCTCCGTACAATGTGTCTAGTTCAACTACCGGGGCATTGACCGGTTGACCGTAATAGGAACGATAACGCTTGCCCCATAAAAATTCATAAAATCCACTTTTGGAATAATCCGCTGGGTCCTCCAATATGTTGGTAGAAACATTGGTATCCGATGGTTCTGCAAAATCCGTAAACTGTTTTTTGGTTTTAAATTGTGGTAGAACGGCAAATGTTTTTTTCTCCTTTAGGTTATTTTCGGATATAAAAGTAACCTTGGAACTGCCATCCTCAAAATAATCCAAACGGGCAAAACCACGGTCTCCATACGCATATTTGCCATTGAAATCTATGGACCCGCCTATTGCGGTAATTTTACCAGGACCTAATTTTGTAGCACTTTTGGAACCTAGGGAGCCACTAATTATTTGATGTAAACCACCTCCTTCAAGCAATTGAAGACTTTCCTCATGGCCTGAAACCAAGGTTATACGATCATTGGCCTGTGCCAAAGCACTTACTGCAATCCTTAGATAATTATACCTTCTGGAATTCACATGTTCAGGATTAAAAGCCCCAAGGTCCATAACCGCATTTTTAACCGTACCTACCAGAGGTAGTGGTTTCATATGGTCCTTAATGGTAGTTTTGCCGGCATAAATACCATTGGTAAAAACCGGATGGTGCATGGCAATTACGATATTTTTGCCCTGTCCGTCACCAATATACCCTTCAAGCTCTTCCATAAAGCGTCTACGGGTAATAATGTCGGTACATTTACTATTAATATCCTCTATCCTGGACCAATTGGAAACAAACCATTTGGAATCTATGAGGATAAGGTCTAAATCATCATTAATGACCTTGTGTTCTATAGGACAACCGTTGTTGGGATCTACCTTTGTGTCTTCCCTATTGACTTCTTTCAGTAAGTTTTCAACTTTTTCAATTTTATCCAACTCATAACTCTTCCATTCATTATTTCCCGGCAAGAAAACCGTTTCTCCCTTAAAGCTGGCGGACAATAACAATTGTTGTTGAATAAGAAGACTATCGGTATTCCAATTCTTAATTTCTGGACTAATATTATCCCCCGTAAAAATTAGCGTACTGTTTTTTGGGGCATTAGTTAGTTCCTCTTTAAATTGCTTTAAAAGATTGTCATTTGGGGTAGCGGAAAAATTACCCAACCCACCAGCAATATAGAACGAATGCGTAATCTTTTTATCCGCAAGGATATCGTCCAAATCAGCGGCCTGATGCTCTTTAAAAGTTGCACATGATGCAAGCAATAGCAAGGAGCCAAGAACAAAAGAGAATTTATAATTTTGCCACTGAATTGAATATGGTCGTTTGGTCATAAAATGATTTTAGTGAATACTTTGGTCGTAGTATATTTAATTCGTAAAAAATACATTGGATACAATAATCCCGATTATAAGAAGAACAAGGAATGCAATGACTATAGTTGCCCCTAGTTTAGTTTTTTTATTTTTCTGTAAGATGAATTCCCTTGTTTCATCTTCCGGTTCTTTTACAAATTTTGTTTCTTCAGTTTCTTTTTTCATAGCTTTTATTTGTTAATGTATACTGTTTTTTTATTGACAAACTCCAATATTCCTTCTCTTGATAACTCCCTACCATAACCCGATGCCTTTGTGCCACCAAAAGGTAATCTAGGGTCAGATTTTACCATATCGTTCACAAAGAATGTACCGTCCGGAATATTGGAAATAACGGAATATGCAGCATCTATATCTTGTGTAAACAACATGCTACCCAAACCAAATCTTGAATCTGTAGCCAACGCCAATGTTTCTGCTCTATCCTTGGCTTTTATAATAGCGGCAACGGGTCCAAAGGTCTCTTCTTTGAAAACGGGCATGTCTGGCGTAACATCGGTAATGATGGTAGGTGAAAAATATGCCCCGCTCCTTTCGGTGCCAAGTACAATCTTTGCTCCCATGGCAATGGAGTCATTTATTTGTTGTTGTAATGTTTCTGCGAGATCCTCACGGGCCATGACCCCTATATAGGTATCGTCCTTCATGGGGTCACCAGATTTTAAATCCTTTACTTTTGCGATAAATTGCTCCATGAATATATCGTAGATATCTTCACATACGATGAATCGTTTTGCGGCGATACAACTTTGACCCGTATTTTGCATACGTGCCATTACCATGGTGTCTAAATGAGTTTCTAAATCGGCATCTTCCCATATAATACAGGCATTGTTGCCACCCAATTCCAAAACTGATTTTTTAAGGTGCTCACCTGCCAGTTTAGCTATGGATTTACCCGCTTTTTCGCTCCCGGTCAAGGTAACCGCCTTAACGTGATCATTGGCGATTAATCGTTCAATTTCCTCATGACCTGCGATAATACTTTGAAAGCATCCTTCAGGATAACCTGCATCAAGAAACAATTGTTCAATAGCCTTGGAACAGCCGGAAACATTGGCCGCATGTTTTAAGAGTGCGGTGTTGCCTGCCGTCAGTGTAGGTGCCGCAAAACGTATTACCTGCCAAAAAGGATAGTTCCATGGCATAACGGCCAATATACATCCTAAAGGGTCATAGCTGATGAAGCTTTCACTTGCATCGGTTTCAATAAGTTCATCTGCCAATAGATCCTCTGCATTGGTAGCATAGAAATCACAGGCCCAAGCACATTTTTCTATCTCTGATATACTTTGGGCAATAGGCTTTCCCATTTCTTGGGTAATAAGTTTGCCATAGACCTCCTTGCGTTCAACCAATAACGAGGAAACTTTGGAAAGTAACTTAGACCTTGATTTAATGGAAGTTTCTTGCCATTGGTTTTCAACGGATAAGGAACTTTGCAGTTTTATGTCCAAACTCTCCTGGGTGTCCCTATTATAGGAATTAATTGGTTCACCGTTATATGGGTTTGTTGAAGTATTCTTTTTCATGGTTACAAAACTAGATGTTCCAGTAAAAAGGGTTTAATGCGTTTCATTTAAATGTTAACCCTTTTAACCCTTTTAATCATTTGGTTACCGTTAATATTTAATGGTTTTGAGTCAAGGTTATCCCCTTGATTTAATGACCTTTGTAAGGAACGATGTCGATTGTTCAAAATCAAAAAAATAGATAAATAAAAACAATATCATGAATAACAGCGGAAATACATTATTGGCCATTATTGCAGGATCTGCCATAGGGGCCGCATTAGGAATTCTTTATGCGCCGGACAAAGGTGAGAACACCAGAAAAATGATTGCGGACCAAGCTGCCGCAACCAAAAATAATTTGACCGAAAGTGCAGTGGAACTTAAAAATAGGGTAGCCTCCAAAGTTTTGGATGAGAAACAATCCTTGGATACACGAGTTGAATCTCTGGTAACGGATTTAAGTTATAAGACGGAAGACGTTATATCTACGCTAGAAAGGAAATTGGCAGAGCTAAAGTCAAAGAATAAGAAACTGCAGAAAACATCATAACTAATGGGAATTATTGAATCACTTAACGATACATCTAATAAAGCAATTGATGTAGGCGAAATTTACTATAAGAAAACTCAAGAGTATTATAGACTTAAAGTGTTTCAACAATTGACCATGACCACTGGTATGTTGCTTAAAATGGCTGTGATCGGTGGTCTTGGCTTTTTGGCTCTTATTTTTTTAAGCGTAGCCGGCATTATCTATTTAGGAAATGTATTGGGCAGCATGGTAATTTCATGTTTGATCGCTACCGCGATATTTATAATCTTGGTAATTCTTGCATATATGTTGCGAAGAAAATTGGATAACCTGCTCGTAAGAAAACTTTCGGTCAAATTTTTTAATTAGAATAGACTTATGTACAAAAATTTTGATGAGATAGAATATAACCTTAAACGACTAAAACTGGAGCGACAAATTGCTTTGGAGGAAATAAAAGGCTTAAAACATGACGTTCAGGAAGATTTAAGTCCCTATAACTGGATTTCTACGATTTTGTCCGGAGTAAAAAAGTTTGGGTTTTTATATTTAATGAAGAAGATCGTAAAGTAGGTTGTTTAAAGCGTTGGTGTTTTTTCTTGAGTAACCTGCAACTGACGCTCATTTATACATTATATTGTTGTTATGTCCAAAATGCAAGTTTGTAGAGTGTAATACATATTTAAAACATTTTGTAGCTAGAAAACAAATAGGATAACACTAAAATAAAACATATTAAAAACACCCCATTTAGGGGTGTTTTTAATATGGTATATATTGTTTTAGTCTCTAGAATCTTTGGTCCAGGCATCTAGCATCCAACTTACTTTTTCTATTTCACCAATATACCCGCCGATCATATCAATGGTCCCTTCATCACCGGCAGCTTCCGCTTTTTTGACCACTTTGCTCATTTGTTTTAAAATGGCTTCATGTTGTACAAGTATATTTTGGACCATTTCATGATCAGGGATCAATGAGGAGGTCTCTTTAATGGAAGACATTTTAAAGTATTTTGAAAATTCACTGGTAGGATGATGTCTTAAGGTTAGAATACGTTCCGCAATCTCATCAATTTTAATTCTGGCATCAGTGTATAATTCCTCAAATTTTATATGAAGATCAAAGAAGTTTTTGCCCAAAACGTTCCAATGATATCCTCTTAAATTTTGATAATATATGTTATAATCTGCAAGTAAGGTGTTCAATTCCTCTACTATAGGTTCTATATCCTTAGATTTTATGTCTAAATAGCTCATGATTTTTGTTTAAAGTTTAACGGTACAAAGTTAACTATAAGCGGTGTTGTTACTTAACTCATTACCACTATTGATCAACGCAATTAAAACCTTATAAACTATCAATTGCGCCTATGGGTTTATTAAGGGTTTTAAATCAATGTAGTAGTAATTCACTTCTCCAACATGATCGTAAGATGTTGACTTTTGTTTTAATGAAGCCCAGTCAAAATGATCATCTAAATTGTTTTCTTTATAGTGGTTCGCCAAGCCTTCCGTCAGTAGTAGATAATCGTTTATCTTAACCTTGTTCTTTAAAAGTTTATGGGCAACTATAAGGTCTTCACCAAAAAGTTTTATGCTGTTGCCAACTTTGGTAAGGGCAATTTCCTTGCCATAATGTAAAATGATCTTAAGTCCTAAAATATCTGGAATAGAGGCCGCATCCGCGTTATCGTTGTGCTTCTTTCTTAAGGCGTCCAATTCCTTATAAAACTCCGTATAGAATACCCTACATTGATGAATTAGTTTTTCTAGGGATGGCATTTTGCCGGTTTTAAAAAAGAGAACGGCATCGCCCTCAATTTCTGAAACCTTTAAACCAATTTCGTTCGTATAAATTATCTGATTTAAAAGTGCGGGAATAATTTTGGAACTAAGTTCAAAATCCGTCTCGCTCATAAATTCGGTAAAACCGCTTATATCCGGTATACAAATCAACATTGGGGACCCTTTCATAAATAGGTTTGTTTTAGGAGGTTAAGGTATGATAATATAATTTTTAAAATATGTCCGTTCCACTAAAATTGTACTCCTATAAAAAATAAATGGGTATTGCATAATTATTAAGGAGTCAATGGGGTTAGTTTTCCGTTGGATTGAAGTATTCTTGAAAAGACGATGTTGTTATTTTTGTTCATATTTTAATCTTAAATATTAAACATAAATTGATTTTTTAAATCAATTTTTTTTAGAACAATGGTGTAACTAAGGATTGAGCAAATGGACTATACACAACTTATAGAAGGTGATCCCCAGGAAATTGCGGAACACATGCAACTAGAATATATAGAGCGCAATAAATTGTCCATTTTAAGAATTAAGGAAAAAGAAAAATTTCAGTACATATACAAGAATAAGCCTTTAAAGAAAAAGAAGGAAATTAACCGAATAGAAAAACTGGTAATACCACCAGCATGGCAGGAGGTAAGAATAGCATCAATTTCCAACGCACATTTGCAGGCGGTGGGCTATGACCTTAAAAAAAGATTACAATACAGGTATCATGATTTATGGTTAAAGGTCAGAAACAGGACAAAATTCTCCAGGATGGCCCAATTTGGTGAAGCGCTACCCGCCATAAGAGAGAAAGTGGACGAAGATATACAATTAACCGGCTGGCCAAAGGATAAGGTATTGGCGTTGATCATACGATTAATGGAAGAAACCCATATACGCATTGGAAATGAGCAATATGCCAAAAGAAACAAGACGTATGGCCTTTCTACGCTAAGGACAAGACATTTAAAGACGACCAAGAACAAGCTTAAATTTGAGTTTACGGGCAAGAAAGGTAAAAAACACAGCATAACCTTGAATAACAAAAGGTTACGAAGGTTGGTGTTACAATGTGAAGAGATACCTGGCTGGGAGCTATTTCAATTTTATGATGAAGATGGAATAAAAACCGGTGTGGAAAGTGGAATGGTCAATGAATATCTACAGCGAATAAGTGGGCAAATGTTCACAGCAAAAGATTTTAGGACTTGGGCCGGTACCATTATTTTCTTTGAATCCTTGGCAGAAAACGACCCTACGGATGATGAGGCTATCCTCAAAAAAAATATAATTAGTGCGTTTGACAGAACTGCGGATGCATTGGGCAATACTAGAAACGTTTGTAGAAAATATTACGTACATCCTTTTATTGTTAAGGAGTATGAGGAAAAACGGCTGTTTAAGACCTTGAGGACAATTGATTCTAAAGTACAAAAAGAATACCAAACAGCAGCGGAGCAAGTATTATTGGGTTGTATTCAACGTTATGATCCGTTCACGGATTTAAAGAAGACGTTCTAATTACTGAACTATATTTTGGAAGAAATTTTAAAAAAGGTGGTTTTAGGAACGTTCAACCTCATCTTCCAACTTCAATACGTGATCCCCATCTTTTTGTTTAATATATAATGCCTTGTTGCCGTCTTCCCCTTTTCGGGTGACTTTATTACCTTTTATGGTCTTGGTAATTTTGGAGGCATAGGTTTCCTGGACCTTGCCTTCTGCAGTACCATTTCCCCATGACCATTTAACTGTTGTACCTTTTCGTATCATTGGTTTATATTATAAGGTTTGCGCATTCCATCACCGCTGTAGTTTGGAGAACCGGTGATGGAATTTTATCCTATTTAAGGAGCACAAACTAGAGAACTATTCTGTGATATAAAGGTCTTTATTTGTTTAAAAATATCACGCTAAAACACGTTGTTTTTTTAATCCTTTTACAAGAAAACTTAATCCAAATGAAAGGAGTTAAGCCTTGAATGTATCAAGGCAATAATTCATATAAAAGAGAGGTAGTTTAGCAATCAAAATATGACATATATACCATGGTAGAATTAATTTCAGGTGTTTCAATACTATTGGCTTCAGGATGTATAGCCGTAATAGTCAAGGATTATTATATGGCGGACAAACAAGAAGTTACACGAGTGCAAGAAAGGGATGATGAGGGTTTTTGCGATATTGATATGGAATATATAATGATGCGATCCAATAAAGGAGAAGCAAAGAATATCAATGAATTAAAGAAGAAATTACAGGATTTTAAGAACAGGAATAGATTTTACAGGATGTAATTGTGATTGACATCTATAAACAAACAATCACGTCATTTAAAACAAAAACTATGAGTACATATACAGAAGAAGTAGGAGAAAAATTAAATGCATTATTGGAAAAAACCTATGATGCGGAAAAAGGATTTAAAAAAGCGGCCGAGAATACAGAGCATATACAATTGAAGTCATTCTTTCAAAGCAAAGCACAACAACGTTATGATTTTGGACATGAACTAAAATCTGAAATTAAATCTTTTGGTCAGAAAATTGACAAAGGAGATAGTTTTACCGGAAAGGCCCATAGGGCTTGGATGGACGTAAAGGCATTGTTTTCATTAGATGATGAGGAGTCTATGCTTGAAGAGGCCATTAGAGGAGAAAAGGCTGCATTGGAAGAATATGAGGAAGTTTTGAAGGATACTTCATTACCTTCTACCACTTCCACAGTGCTTAGAAGTCAAAAGCAGGCCATTGAAAACGGTTTGGCCAATATAAGGATGTTGGAAGATTTGAAATAAGAGGATGGTTAGGAGTTGAGAAGGAGGCTTTTTGCCTCCTTTTTTTTGTTCATTTTAAAGGTAACTCGCTAATTGTCTATAGTAATATCCTTTTATAATATGGGGTGGTCATACACACGGATTTTAATGTAAAAAGTTAATTTAACCAACTTATTTTTAATGGATTAGCTTTTAGTTCTTATGAACAAAGAGTCAAGTATTTTCTTATCTACCTTGCCCATAAAAAAAGCTATTTCCATGTATTATAAACTCTCCAATACAGCTAAAATAGAGCAATTGGAACACGAGGCCGGTGCGCTGTTTAAATATCCAATTCTTTATGAACCACAAGTCGTTGTCAGCGGTTTGTCCGAAGTTTCCATACCTATAATTACTATGGAGCAACGAACTACCATTTCCCTGGCCATTTGGGGAATGTTACCCGGTGATTTTCAAGAAGATTGGGAGCTGTTTCAAAAATTGGCCAATACCCTTAATGTTCATGTAAATACACTACAATCAAATTTGTGGTTTAAGGATTCATTACTAGAGAAAAGATGTTTAATACCGGTAACAGGTTATTTTACATCATTATTAAGAGATGGAGAAATATATCCTTATTTTATCAAGGCAGAGGATGATAGTATTTTATTCCTTGCTGGGATTTATACGGTATTGGAAGATGGGTTTAAAACCTGTGCAATAATTACAGGCCCCAGTAATGATTATGTAAAGAAATATCAAAATCTGGTAGATTTTATGCCGTTGACCATAGATAAAACGGAGAAAGATAGTTGGTTAGATCCAGAAATATCAAAGGAACAGGTTTTGGACTTATTAAAAACAGATGATGCTAAGAAATTAACGGCAAACCCTATTGCAAAAGGGTTGTTTGATCAAGATATATCCTATGACAGTATGCTTATGCCCAACGAACATCCGGATATCTAATTGAGTGAGGTATTTTTATTTTTTAATTGTTTTCTATACTCGGTAGGAAGAATTTCATAAGCTTCAAAGAAAATTTTTGAAAAATAGCTTCTACTCTTAATACCAATGGCGTAAACAATTTCGGAAACGGACAAATCCGTGTTTTTAAGATAGTCCCTTGATATTTCCAATTTAAGCTGCCTTATGTATTCATTTACGGTCTTGGAATAAAGTATCTTAAAACCTAACTGTAATTTTTTAGGGCTTAGGCCAGACACTGAACTTAAGGTTGTAATTGTAGTATTGTCCGCTAAGTGTTCTATGATATATTCTGTTAAGCGATGTATTTTAATAATCTCATTTTTAGAGATGGCTTCGGGCATATTCATGTTTTCTGTAAAATTATGATGTTCAACTAATTGCATGGACAATATCATGTACAGCCTACCCTCCAATGCTAAGGTTCTAAGAATGCCGTAATCCGGTATGTTGGACAATTGTTTTATTTCGTCCGCCAATTGCAAACTAAAGTTCCCAAGGTGTAGATAAGGCTGTGTTTCTTTGCTGCAAGTAAACAATGGCATTAAGGATTCATTGAGATAGGTGAGGTTGTTGTGTTTCTTCTTTTGGTATTCTGCAGGCAAAACCTTTATTAAATTGATTTTTAATTTTTGGTCCTTAGGGTAAATAAATGCGGGATGAGAGCTGCCAATAGGCGAAAAGATAATATTTTGAAACTGTTCTAATGATATAAGCTCCCCAGAATTGTCCTTGCTATATTTTAAACAACCTTGGGAAATAAAGATAAAATCAATAAAAGGGGTGTGGCATTGATTAAAAACAATTTTAATGTCTTTATGCAATGTTATATCAAGGTCCAATAAGGTAATTCCCCAATCAAACCCTATGGTTCTAACAGCTCCATGGCCCAAATCATTGCTAAAATCAAATTGACGTTCTCCCCAAGCTTCGGTCAGGTCACCATTAAAAAAATAAAGCAGTTGGGAGAAAAAATCATTTGAACTACATATGGTTAACTCGTTCATGATGAAAATTTATAACACGGTACGGGGGTGTTACAAATGAACGGGAATCTCTATAATTACCTTAACAATTATGAAATGTTAATTAACAATATTGGGCGCATTTGGATAAATGCTAAGTTGTTATTAGGGTAGTAATACAACAAGCTTTTGGCAGAACGTTTTAAATGGTCTTCTTGTTCTCCAGGTTCATTGTACGAAGTTTTTGCATATACTGTTTGGGTGTCATGGCATAGCGCTGTTTAAATAATTTAGAAAAGTAACTTCTAGAGTTTATGCCGATCCTATATGTTATTTCAGTGCAATTTAATGTTGTGGTTTCCATTAAATGTTGAGCCATTTCCAAACGTTTGTTTTGGGCGTACTCTTTTACGGAAAGTTTAAAAAGACTTTGAAATCCATTTTGCAAGGTATTCTGATTAAGCCCTACCTTTTTGGCCAGTGCTATAATACTTATGGTATGTTCCAAGTTCTGGCTTATAATATTGGCAGCTTCTTCAATCTTCACCACTGTAGATTGCCTTAAAATGGTACGTTTTTGATCTGGAGAGGTATCATCTACATATTGTCTTAAATGGTGGGCAAGTATTTCATAGCATTTACCTTCTATGAACACACTTTTTGTAAAACCAGTATCTTCCGTTTCATTGATTTCCTCTATGCATTTTGCTATATCCAAAGAAAAATGGCCTTTGTGAAAAAATAGATTAATTCCGTTTACATCC
Organism: Maribacter confluentis; assembly: GCF_030505015.1. NCBI lineage: Bacteria > Pseudomonadati > Bacteroidota > Flavobacteriia > Flavobacteriales > Flavobacteriaceae > Maribacter > Maribacter confluentis. Next base: position 2,044,841 of record NZ_JAUKUC010000001.1, on the reverse strand, counting down.
CTAAAAAGTCCTTCTAGGTCCTCGTTCATTTCCGGTAAGAATGATTCAATTTTCTCCTCGAACAATTTTCTGTTGATTTCCAGATTAAAAAAGCATACCGGTTGGTTTGCCTTTATGGTCAATACATTTCCATATTTGCTATTGCAGGAAAAAATAGCGCTTTCCAACCGCATGATTTCCGTCTGTTTATCCTGGCCGTTAAATTCATGAAAGATTGAACTTTCCCTGTTAAAAATTATCTCTAAGGGTTGTACCAAGGATTTGTTGAGGTCAAACCTTACTTCTTTTTTTAATCGTATATCAACTTCCATTAAACCTACACCGTGAGAAAAGCTAATGGCCCTAATGTGTCCTGTGCCGGCTTCATCTGGTATATCCAGGCAAATTTCATTGTTCTCTTCTTGATACTCTATGCGCAACCTAGCGGCAATATCCTTAACGACATCAACAATATTCAGTTCCTTAAGTTCTTTTTTACTGCTCATGAATTGTCCCCTGATTTTATGCGCACAATATAAGATTAAAAAACATAGCTTTTAAGGCATAGTGTTTCGTTCGGCCAATTGGAATAAAGTTTAGTTTATTGTAAATCAATCTAATAACCTTAAAATTCAGATGAGTCAATATTTGTTTTTTTACCATTAAGCTATAGTTGTCAATTGTTGCAACTTTGCTGGGAGCGATAGCTATATTGATAATTGTTTTTATTGATGTATCGTTTAAGAGTATTAACCTAATTAAAATCACTATTATGAGAAAATCGATATTAATGTTCGTCTTTGCACTTATGACTATTGGCGTTGCAATGAGTTGTAGGGAAGAAAAAACAGCAGGAGAAAAAATGGAAGAAGGAATAGAGGATGTTGGTGATGGCATTGAAGAAGGTGCAGAAGAAGTTGAAGATGCCGTTGAGGATGCAACTGATGACAACTAATACGTAGTATAGCGCATATAAGAGCCAGGCAAGTTAATTGCCTGGCTTTTTTAATTATGATAGTTACTCTTTTTTACCACTTCCGGTAAGAACGTCCAACAATCCGTCCTTTAGGTTTATCCACAAATAATTGAAGAATGATTTATGTTGTACGCGTTCTGTGGAAATTGTGCCATAACGAAACCCATCTTCATCTGCTTTGGAGCCATCATTGATAAATAGGTTGCCAATAAAGGAAAGGATTTTTTTGACCCCCTTACGCTCCTTGTCCAATACCTGGAACTTAAAATCCTCATAGTTCATTTTAATATCTCCATTGGCCGTATAATCATCACCGGATATTGTAAAATACATTTGATCTATGGTTCCTGTTGTTTGGGTTCTAAGGTTTGGGTAAGGAATTCATTTAATCTTTCGGTCTTAAAATTGGACAAGCCTCCACTAATTACAAATCTGTTGTGTTCGTCATGTACATTGAATTTCCAATTTAAGTTAAACTTGCCGGCGCCCATTAGGTCAGATTCAATGTTTATATCCACGTTATCTCCAGTATTCTTTATGTTGGATAGATGGTCTATAGATGCATTTAATTGTTCAAAGCTCAAGGCACCGGCCTTTACTTCGTTGGGAATGTTTTCTTCATAAATAATGGTAGCCTCAGTAATGGTCGTTGCATCTATATTAATATGAAAAGGTAAATTGCGCAGCATTTCCGCGTATAAAGGTTTTCTGGTAAAATCCTCTAATTTGGATTTATCACGGTATACTTCTAAAATGGGGGTATTTAAGGACATGGTGGCAAAATTTACCTGTAGGGTATCATTTTGCCGGTTATAGGTATGATCGGTAATTTTAATACCAGGAATCTGTAAATCAATATGGTCCCGTTGAACTCTTATTTTTTGGCTCAAGGCTTTTTTTGACAAGGTGGTATTCAATACAATGTCAGCAACCTCTATGGTTGAACTGTTCAGTGTTATTGAGCCCATATGCAACTGTTCAAAGTTACCCAAAGGTGCATTTAGCTCATTTACGGTTATATGGTAATCCGAAAATCTAAAAGGTATATATTCCGTAATTATTTCCGGATTCGTAGTAATTTCATTTAGCTGAACATCTATGGCCGCTACGGATAACAGTTCTTTGTCCTCTTTGGCATTTAAAATGGATACCTTGCCAGAATTGAGAACTACCTCGTCAATATATATTTCCTTCAACAGTTTTATAGGATTGGCTTGGTTAGTATTACCATCGCCATTATCCGTGGAACATGTTTTGAACTTCAGGTCGGGTCGTAATAGATGTAAGGATTTTACGTGTATTGATTTATTTATAAATAGGTTCCAATAGCTAAACCCGCTAATGGATAATTGTTGGGCGCTAACCATTATTTCACAAGATGAAGTCTGTTTACCAAGGCTTACCACTTCAATTTCATTGAAATGTAGATTTCCTTTGAGTAGGTTGACCGTTAGGTTATCATAAGCAAAATCTATATGGTTTGGAATTTTTTTATTGAGAAAGTCAATGACCTGCACTTTCATTTGCCATTGAGCGATCAAGTATCCCCCAATAATCAAAAAGCCTAACGCTATGGACCATTTTAAAAATTTGTTCATGCAAATTGCCAGTTATTTTAACGTTAGGAATTTTTGGGCACCACAGGTTAAAATTAGCAATGCAATTTACGCCTAGGTAAGATGTCTACTCTTTTTTATATGGTTTCTCTAACCCGGCACTATCAGGTTTCATATATTGCTTAAAGTCCGATGCACTTTCTAATTCAATAAACTTTTTGCCTTGTATCACTATAGGATATTTTAAAAGACTTGGATTCTTGTCCAGTACTTTTAACCATCCGTCATTGTCGAGATTGACCTCTTTCTCACCGTATATTTTTTTAAAGTCGGCATGATCCTGGTCTATTAATTCGGAAATATTCTTGTTCAGTCCATCTGCCAGTTCGGCCCATTGGGTGCCGGTAACGTTGGTTTTGGCAATATCTATGGTCAAATGTTCCATTTCAGAAGATTCAACATATGCATTTACCTGTTTCCCTAAAGAATTCAATGAGCTATAATATAGCGTTATCTGTTTTTTGTCCATAGCAATTGTTCCCATCACTTTTTTATAAAATTAGTCACAACTAAGTTCTATAATTAACTCGTATCAAATGAAAAGTATCTTAAACGATTATAGAGGTTTAGCTACACCTTAAAATACACTATCTTGTTGTAGAACAAAATTGTACTAATGACGACTCTTTTTTGGCTTGCATATATTACGGTTACTTTATGGAGTATTATCAATATCATTTTTAATGGTTCTAGGGCCACCAAGATGATCAGTTGGTCATTATCGGTCATAATATTACCGTTCTTGGGACCTCTTTTCTATTATCTTTTTGGTATCAATCGCCGAAAATTTAAGCTGTTCAAATTAAAACAGACTGAAAAACGAAGGCTATATTCAGAAACTTACAAAGAATTAAAAGGGGGAAAGCAAAGTGTTCACGAATTTAAGGATTACAAGCAGAATAAACTCGCCTCGCTTATTAGGAAGAACAGCTATTTTGCACCTTATGAGGGCAATAAAATTATCTTGTTGAACAGTGGGGAAGAAGCTTTTGGCGCCATATTCAAGGCCATAGAAGAAGCCAAGGAGTTTATACATATGCAGTACTATATTTTGGAGGACGGCATGCTCCTTGACCGGTTTTATGAACTTTTTCAACAAAAGGTAAAGGAAGGCGTGGAAATAAGAATGTTGTACGATTCATTAGGTAGTAATTCCATGCGGGGCAAGGTCGTTAAACGGTTTAGGAAGATAGGTGTTAAGGCGCATTCTACCCTGCCCATAAGATTTGGGAACCTGTTGTTTACCCTAAATTATAGAAACCACAGAAAGATTGTCATTGTGGACGGCAAAATTGGGTTCACCGGAGGGTTCAATGTATCCGATAAATATATGAAGCCGGTTTCTGAACTAGGTATATGGCAGGATTTGCATATACAGATTAACGGTCCGGCAGTAAACAGTTTACAACGCATATTTGTAAAGGATTATCATTTTGCAGGTAAGGAAGAACTGTTGCTACAGGATAAATATTTTCCAAAGATAGCACCCCAGGGAGAGACAATTGCACAAATAATCTCAAGCGGTCCTGATTCAAGATACCCAGCAATAATGCAACAATATTTGGCCATGATCAATATTGCCAAGGAAAGTATTTGTATTGCCAACCCTTATTTTATACCAGGTGAACCTGTCTTGGAGGCGTTAAGGATTGCAGCACTTAGTGGGGTTAAGGTAACATTGCTTACCCCAAGAAAATCTGATTCGCTTTTGGCACAATACAGCATGTTTTCAACCTTTGAAAATTTATTGGAAGTAGGAACGCATATTTATCTAAGACCTGATTTCTCCCATAGTAAAGTTATTATTATAGATAGTGAAATTGTATCCGTGGGGTCAGGAAATTTTGACTATAGAAGTTTTGAGCATAATTTTGAGACCAACGCCATTTTATATGATGATAAAAAGGCAGGGGAGATAGAAAAATTTTTTATGTCTCATTGCAAGGCAGAGGTAAAATTGGAATTGGATTCCTTTAAAAAAAGATCTGCATTCAGTAAATTTTTGGAAGGTCTTGCCAAATTCTTCAGTCCCTTATTATAACAAAGCAAATTATACAACTTGAAAATTTTATTCCTTTTAATATTAGGCATACCTATGGCGGCAAACGCACAGCACAAAATACCCAATGAAATACAAGAAGAAGCAAAAATTGCCTTGGCACATTATCCGGAATTGGAAGATACTGCAATAGAATTCAAGTTCAAGAAGAACATTAAAAAATCTACCATGCAGGCGCAACCTAAATTCTCCAGCATTTTTAAATCAAAAAAAAATAGGTCCTATAAAATATTGATCAGCGAAAAAATAAACATTGCCGATTCTGTGTATTATACCAAAGACATGCCGGCCAAGATAATGATCGGTTGGCTAGGCCATGAATTAGGACATATCATGGATTTTCAAAAGCGTAGTGGTTTTAATTTAATAGGTTTTGGATTTAGTTACCTCACCTCAAAAAAGTACATAAGGGAAGCGGAACGTAGGGCAGATTCGTTTGCGGTAAACCACGGTATGGAAACCTATATATTGGCCACTAAGGAGTTTATTCTTGAAAAAGCAGGGTTAGCACCAAAATATGTTGAGCGTATTAAAAACTATTATCTTTCGCCAGAAGAGATAATGCTATTAGTGGAAGAGCGTGATAAGGATCAAATAGTTGAATAAGGTTTAATTAGCTTTGCTTGTCCACAAAATCTTCCCATTGGGCAAATTTCTCTTCATTCATTACTCGCTCCATTTTTACCTGTCCGCCCTTCTTTTTATTAGCATCGTTCCATTCGTAGAAAATTTCTGGTTCTACCATAAATACTTTTACTCCTTTCAATGCCTTTGACCGGGCTACTGTATAGTTTTTATTCGCTTCTTTTAAGGAGTCATCCAGTTTTTTGGCCACTTTCTTGGGGTCTATGGTTGCGGTTGTACCCAGATACCATGTATGATAAAAACCATCCTTATATTTTTTTGCGCATAACGTATATTCTGGTATTTCAATATCAAAGGTATGCATAACCTCCTGCAGGGCGTCATCCAATTTATTGACGGATAGTTGGGAACCTACGGTATTAAGAAAAAACTTGGTACGGCCTGTAATTTTGATTTCGGCACGTTCCACATCTGTAAATTCAATGGTATCACCAATTAAGTAGCGCCATGCGCCGCTTACGGTACTAATGATCAGTACATAGTTTTGTCCAGTGCGTACTTCTGAAAGGGATAATGACGGGGCATCTTGTGCCAACGAACCATCTTCCAAAATATAATCGGGATCAAAAGGAACAAATTCAAAATAAATTCCATTGTCCGTCACCAATTTCATGGCATCAGTTTCGGGTCTGGCTTGAAAAGCAATAAAACCTTCAGAAGCCAAATAGGTATCAATTACGGTAACAGGTTTGCCCATTAAAGCATTAAAACTCTTTTCGTAAGGTCCAAATGCAACTCCGCCAGAGGTGTATACCTTTAGGTTGGGCCATATTTCATGAATGTTATTAAGCTTGTGTTTTTTTATGACTTCTTTCAACATCAATTCTATCCAGGAAGGAATTCCGCTTAACGCTCCTATATCCCAATCGGCAGCCTTTTCCGCAATCTTTGCAACACGTTCGTCCCAATCGTCTATTTGTGCAATTTCCTTTCCCGGCTTATAATATCCGCTGAACCAAGAGGGAATATTGCTTGCGCTGATACCGCTAATTTCACCTTCTAAATGGTCATTGTGCTCAACCAGATCAGTGGAACTGCCCAACATTAAGATACCTGTTTCAAAAAAATCTGCCGGAAGGTCAAAGTTGGATAATGCCAACACCTGTTTTATTCCTGCCTGTCTAATAGCATCGATCATTTCATTGGTTACCGGTATTCGTTTGCTGCTTTTGCCAGTGGTGCCTGAACTTAGCGCAAAATAATCTGGGCTACCGGGCCATGTAACATCGGTCTGGCCTTCGTGTAGTTTTTGCCACCATTGGTCATTAATTTGGTTATAATCAAAATAAGGAACGCGATTTTTAAAGGTTTGCTGCATGTGCTCATCGTTCAGTATTTCATCGAACTTATATGCTTTGCCAAATGCGGTATCCTTAGCCGTTTCCAGTAATGTTTTTAGGACTTGCTGTTGATCTAGTACCGGGTTATCCTCACCGGTAATCTTGTCGGTTACGTTAATGACCCCCTTAATAAAATTACCTATAATATTCATAGCATATATATGGCTGGATTATGCTATAAAATTAAGGGTTCTATAGGGTAGGGAATGACTCGTTTCTCAAATAAACAGACGTTATTCAATTTTGTCTGTAATAAAAAAGGAAAGTTTAGCTCAACATTATTAAAATAGCTCCAACAGCGGTCAGGACCAAGATCATTTTTCTAAAAAATGCTTCTTTAATAACCTTAATAAATCGCACTCCCGCAAAAAACCCAAAAAGTATACCGGGCAAGAGCATGAGGTTCAAGGAAAGGGATTGGAACGAAATTGTTTCCCACACGAAAAAATGAAAGGGCAATTTCATAATGTTAATAATGAGGAACAACCAGGCTGCTGTACCTATAAAATGGTTTTTGGGTAAACGCATGGCCAAAAAATAAATGTTGGAGAATGCCCGGCCAGATTGCCAACCATGGTGGTTATACCAGCAACGGTACCTATAGAGCTGGCAAATGCCCAGTGTGTAGGTACGGATTTTGTTTTTTTACGGTCCCACCAATACATCATGAAAACGGTAATGATAATAATAATGGACATGCCTATCTTAAAGAATTTCTCGGGAAGGTCCTTGCCGATGAACACACCGATCAAAAGGCCCAGTACCATCCAAGGAAGTACTTTAAAAACATAGTTCCATTGGGTATATCTATTATAATAAATGACTGCAAAAATATCTGCCAATATCAATAGCGGAACTACCATACCGGTAGATTCCTTGGCTCCAAAAGCCAAAGCCATAAAAGTTACGTTCAATACTGCAATTCCCTTTATGCCAGCCTTGGATAATCCTATGATAAATGTAGCCCCATAAGCAAGGAACCATGTGGTTGGGGTAATTTCAGAAGTCATTGATAGTAGCACGTAGTACGTTTAGCGTATTAGCGACAAAAATATCCTAAAAAAACATATCTTTAACAATCAACCAAAAACCATTTTATGGAACTCAGTACCTTGGACTATGCCTTTATCATAGTTTTTTTCTCACTTGTCTTGGGCATAGGCGTTTATGTATCTAAAAAATCAGGTAAAAATTCCTCTGAATTTTTTCTTTCCGGACGTACAATGCCATGGTGGTTATTGGGGCTATCCATGGTAGCAACGACATTTTCTACGGATACGCCCAATTTGGTAACGGATATCGTCCGTACCAATGGTGTTTCTGGAAATTGGGTATGGTGGTGTTTTTTGATTACAGGAATGTTAACCGTATTCGTATATGCCAAACTTTGGCGTAAGTCCAATGTAAATACTGATTTAGAATTTTATGAAATGCGATATGGTGGTAAACCTGCAAGTTTCTTAAGAAAATTCAGGGCAGTATACCTTGGGGTTATCTTTAATGTCATTACCATGTCTGCAGTTACCTTGGCAGCAATTAAGATCGGGAGTATTATGTTAGGGCTTGAGCCGTGGCAGACGGTCGTAAGTGCAGGGTTGATTACGGTAACTTTTAGTGCCCTTGGGGGTTTAAAGGAGTGGTATACACAGATTTTCTATTGTTCTTTGTGGCTATGGCAGGAGCAATAGGAGCTGCTTATTATTTGGTTAATATTCCGGAAGTAGGCGGTATAGAAGCTTTAATGGCAAATGAAAATGTTACCGAGAAATTGAACATACTCCCCGATTTTAGTAACAAAAAAGCATTGATTACCTTATTTATAATCCCATTGGCGGTGCAGTGGTGGAGTTCCTGGTATCCTGGCGCAGAACCAGGTGGCGGGGGTTACATAGCCCAGCGTATGTTAGCTGCAAAAGATGAGAACCATGCTATTGGGGCAACATTCTTTTTTAATATTATGCATTATGCGTTAAGGCCATGGCCTTGGATTTTAGTTGCATTGGCCTCCATAGTCGTGTATCCGGATTTGGCGAGTATACAGGAAGCTTTTCCAAATGTAACTGCAGATAAATTAGGTCATGATTTAGCCTATTCGGCGATGTTGACAAAACTACCAAGCGGATTATTGGGAGTAGTTTTGGCTTCTTTGGTGGCAGCGTACATGAGTACCATTAGTACCCAGTTGAACTGGGGCTCTTCATACATTGTATATGATTTTTATAAACAACAGATCAATCCCAACGCTTCGGAAAAAAGGTTGGTAGCCGTAGGTAGAATTTCTACTGTGGTCTTAATGATATTTAGTGCGGTATTGGCTTTGTTGTTGCAAAATGCACTTCAATTATTTGATGTATTGTTGGCTTTTGGTGCGGGAACCGGATTAATTTTCATCCTTAGATGGTTTTGGTGGCGAATAAACGCTTGGAGTGAAATTACAGCGATGTTTGCATCAGGTATAATTTCCATTATATTGAAACTTACACCGGTAGGGGCTTTTCTATTTGCTGCGGACACCGGGGTGTTGCCAGATTGGTCAGAATATATCTTTATTGTAGTAGTGACCACTATTATTTGGTTAATAGCAACCTTTATGACACAACCGGAATCCAATGAAACATTACGTGGATTTTATAAAAAGATCCAGCCGGGCGGACCAGGTTGGGCCAAAGTGGTAACCGAAGCCAATGATGCATCTGTAGAAATCGTAAGAACAAAGGAAAAATGGAGTGTGCCAGCAGGCATCTCTGCCATGCTTCTGGGAGTGGTCCTTATTTATGCCATAATGTTTGCTACGGGGTATTGGATTTACGGTAGAACAACACAGGCAATGGTATTGACCGTAATATCAATTGTTGCCGGTCTGTTATTGGTCAAGGCATGGAACAAACTAAAAGGAAACATACTATAATGAAGATATAATGCGCAATAGAATTTTATCGGTAGATATATTTAGGGGCGCAACCATTTTGCTCATGGTATTGGTAAATACCCCGGGCACATGGTCAAATGTATATGCCCCCCTCCTTCATGCAGATTGGCATGGGTATACCCCTACCGATTTGGTATTTCCTTTCTTTCTCTTCATTGTAGGAACATCTATTGCCTTTTCTTATAAAAACAGAACCGTTGATGCCAAAGCTTATAGAAAAATTGCGATAAGGGCCTTTAAGTTAGTAGCGTTGGGGCTTTTCTTGGGAGCATTTTTAATTCACTATCCATTTTTTAAAAATTTCAGTGACATTAGGTTTCCCGGCGTGTTGCAGCGTATAGGTGTGGTATTCTTCTTTACCGCGATTTTGTTCATTAACCTAAATTGGAAAAAGTTAATTTGGGTTACCGGAATATTGCTGATCGGGTATTGGTTATTAATGACCTTTGTTCCCGTAGAAGGTGTTGCTTCAACTTTAGATAGAGCACCCAATAATTTGGCAAATTGGATAGATGTAAAAGTATTTGGTTCCCATAACTATAAGGCCGATTATGACCCGGAAGGTTTGCTAAGTACCATACCTGCAATGGCCAGTGCATTATTGGGAGTATTTACGGGATTGATCCTTACCTCCGATCAAGAAAAGAAGGCTACAATATTAATGGGTCTAGGGGGCAGTTTTTTGATATTAGGTCATTTGTGGGATATTGTATTTCCAATAAACAAGGCTTTATGGACCAGTAGCTTTGTATTGGTCACCGCAGGTTGGGCTAACCTTATTCTTGCTCTTATTTACTATTTGACCGATGTAAAAAAATTAGAATTTGGGTCTATTTTTAGATATGCAGGTGCCAATGCCATCGTAATTTATTTTCTTTCTAGCTTTATCAGTAAGGTAATGGGCCAAATAAAAATAGGGGAGACCTCATTGCATGGTTGGTTGTTCCAGAATATATTTGTCCATGATTTCCTTGCCCTAAAAACCTCCTCGTTATTATATGGGTTAAGTGTGGTCCTATTCTATAGTTTATTAGGGTATATTCTATATCAAAGAAAAATTTTCATCAAGGTGTAATTACTTGAGCATCAATTTTGCCACATATTTTCCTATTACGTCAAACTCCAAATTAACGATAGTTCCTTCTTTATATGTATTGAATCGGGTATGTTCATAGGTATACGGTATTATAGCAACATCAAAAGTATTTGTTCCTGAATTAACGACCGTTAAACTTGTTCCGTCTATAGTGATGGATCCTTTTTCTATGGTAGGGTTGCCGGTTGCGGCATCATAGCTAAAGGAAAATATCCAACTACCGTTTTCTTCCTTAACACCGGTACATTTACCGGTTTGGTCCACATGGCCTTGAACAATATGGCCATCTAATCTTGACCCCAGGATCATAGCGCGTTCCAGGTTAACGAGGTCGTTTACCTTAAGGAATTCTAAATTTGTTTTTTTAAGGGTCTCCGCAATTGCGGTAACCGTATAGGTAGTATCCGTTAGGCTTACCACTGTAAGGCATACACCGTTATGAGCAACACTTTGGTCAATTTTTAAGTCTTGGGCAAGGGTAGATTCTATGGTGATATCTAAATTGCCGCCTTTGGGATCAAGAGCGGTAACCTTACCTAATGTTTCAATAATACCAGTAAACATGTGTCGTTTAATTTAAGTAATTTTGGATATTCAAAATTCAGTGCAAAGGTACAGATTATCATGGAGGAAAATAGTAAAATCAAGTTAGGGATTTCAATAGGAGACTTAAATGGAATAGGCTGTGAAGTGGCTTTGAAAACCTTTGAGGATAATAGAATGTTAGACTTCTGCACCCCGGTTATATTTGCATCGAACAAAACCGTTTCCCATCAGATGAAGGTGTTGGGACTTAACATTATATTTAATGGGGTACCCTCCGCATCCAAGGCAATTGATAATAAGTTGAATATTGTAAATGTATGGAAAGAAGTACCGAGAATTAATTTTGGACAAGCCACCGAAGACGGGGGAAAATATGCCTTAAAATCGTTGTTCGCTGCCGTAGATGCGCTTAAAAAAGGTGAAATAGATGTGTTGGTCACTGCCCCCATCAACAAGAACAATATACAATCAGATGATTTCAAATTTCCCGGTCATACAGATTATCTGGCTCAGGAGCTTGAAGGGGAAAGTTTGATGTTCATGGTTACCGATACCTTAAAAATTGGGCTACTTACAGATCACGTAGCTGTCAAGGATGTCTCCTCAGCGATTATACCAAGATTGATAAGGGATAAGGTGAACACCATTGAAAAATCGCTCATGGTAGATTTTGGTATTCGCAAACCTAAAATTGCATTGCTGGGCATAAATCCGCATAGTGGGGATAATGGGGTAATTGGCAAGGAAGATGATGAGGTGTTGAAACCGGTAATTAAGGAAATGGCCAATATGGGGCATCTGGTTTACGGACCTTATTCTGCAGATAGCTTTTTTGGTTCTGACGGATATAAAAAATTTGATGCCATTTTAGCTGCTTACCATGATCAAGGATTAATACCTTTTAAGACCATATCTTTTGGACAGGGGGTTAATTTTACGGCAGGACTAAATAAGATTAGGACGTCTCCGGATCACGGTACCGCTTATGAAATTGCCGGTAAAGGCTTGGCAGATGCCAGTTCCTTCAAAGAGGCGGTATTTATGGCGTTAAAGATTTTCAAGAACAGGACGGAATATCAAGAGCTTACCAAGGATGTTTTAAAGAAACAACGATTAAAGAGAGAGCGGTAATTTTAAGGTTAAAAAGTTATAAAGATAAATAGTTGATAACTATTGCCTTTTATTAAAATAATAGTATCTTTGCACCCGCCTTTTATGGGCCAATATTGTTAAATTAAGTGTGTACGTGATGAAGCAAAAGGAGTTTAATATTCCTTTCTCAGGATTGAAGCAGGGAAAACACCACTTTAATTACCAGATTGATAATACGTTCTTTGATTCTTTTGGATACGATGAGTTCAATGCTGCAAATGTCAATTTAGACGTTGTGCTTTATAAATCAAGTACAATGTTAGAGCTTGATTTAGAGGCATCTGGAACGGTAAATGTAAATTGTGATATTACTAGTGAGCCTTATGAGCAACCTATAGATGGAGAGCTACATCTGGTTGTAAAATTTGGGGAGGAGTTCAATGATGAGGATGATGAAATTTTGATACTTCCCCATGGGGAACACCAATTGAACATTGCGCAGTATGTGTATGAAATGCTGGTATTGGCAGTTCCGCAGAAAAGAATTCATCCTGGTATAGAAGATGGCACGTTACAGTCAGAGGTTTTAGACAGGTTAAATGAGCTTCGGCCAAAAGAGAAAAGAACAGATAAAGAAGAGAACGATCCCCGGTGGGATGAATTAAAAAAACTATTAACGGATAAATAAGGTTTAAATGGCACATCCTAAAAGAAAAATTTCCAAAACAAGGAGAGACAAGAGAAGAACACATTATAAGGCGGTAGCCCCAACATTGGCGCAAGACTCCACAACAGGAGAAATGCACTTGTATCATAGAGCTCACTGGCATGAAGGTAAACTTCACTACAGAGGTCAGGTTTTGGTAGATAAAACTGAAGAAGCAGAGGCTTAAGACCTTTTTTAAAAATATAAAGCTCCCATTTCGTATGAAGTAGGGAGCTTTTTTTATCCTTTATTTGTTCTTTTGTGCTTTGTATTTCAAATGTTTAAGGTTTTACGGGCAATTTCAATTAAGGGTGTAAATTTTCAAAAACAAGACAACTTTGGGCAAAAAGTCGTTGAAAATCATTAATTTTCATGACTTTTGTCTCGTTTTTTAAGTTTTTTTATAAGAAAGAAAATTAAGTATGACCAAAATAACAGCAGCTATTACCGCTGTAGGAGGCTATGTTCCCCAATTTGTAATGACAAACCAAAAACTCGAAGAGTTGGTAGATACCAATGACGAGTGGATTACCACGCGTACAGGTATTAAGGAGAGACGGGTTTTAAAGAAGGAAGAAGGAGAAGGCACATCATATTTAGCGATCAAGGCGGCAGAGGACCTAATAAGAAAAAAGAATATTGACCCTGCAGAGATAGATTTGGTAATCGTAGGAACGGCAACTCCAGATAGTTTGGTATCGTCAACAGCGGCGTTCGTTGCCTCGGAAATAGGTGCCGTAAATGCATTTGCCTATGATCTATTGGCAGCTTGTTCCAGTTTTTTGTTCGGGATTTCAACCGCTGCGGGACACATTGAAACGGGGCGATATAAAAAGGTATTGTTGATCGGTGCGGATAAAATGTCCTCGATCATAGATTATACGGACCGTACCACATGTATTATTTTTGGGGATGGGGCCGGTGCGGCACTTTTTGAACCAAACATGGAAGGATTGGGCCTACAGGACGAGTATTTGCGTGCAGACGGAAAAGGAAGAAAGTTCTTGGGAATGGAAGGCGGAGGTTCGCTAATGCCTGCTACCATAGAAAGTGTAAAGAACAGAAAGCATTATATTTTTCAGGACGGTAAAACCGTATTCAAGTTTGCAGTATCCAATATGGCAGATGTTGCCGCAAAGATAATGGAGCGAAATAATTTGACCGAAACAGATGTAAAATGGTTGGTACCGCACCAAGCCAATAAACGTATTATTGATGCAACGGCCAAAAGAATGGGCTTGGACGACTCTAAGGTCATGATGAACATTCAACATTACGGCAACACTACATCGGCTACGTTGCCTTTATTGCTAAACGATTATGAAAGTCAGATTAAAAAAGGAGATAACTTGGTGTTCGCCGCCTTTGGAGGAGGCTTCACTTGGGGATCTATTTATTTAAAATGGGCTTACAACTAACATATAACTACCAATATAACTTAATTTACTATGGATATTAAAGAAATTCAAAGCCTTATCAAGTTCGTGGCCAAATCTGGTGCAAGCGAGGTAAAATTGGAAACGGACGATATTAAGATCACCATACGTACCGGTAGCCTTGGCAATGGCAGCTCGGAGCCTACTTACGTTCATACTATGCCTATGGCCCAACCTGCCATGCAGGCAGCACCTATACAGGCAGAACAGCCAAAACCGGTTGCAGACAGCACTGCGGAAGCCGATAAGAAGAAGGCAGAAGATGATAAATATATTACAATAAAATCGCCAATTATTGGAACCTTTTATAGGAAACCATCTCCGGACAAACCAGTTTTTGTTGAAGTTGGTGATACTATTGGGGCCGGTGATGTGCTTTGTGTTATAGAGGCTATGAAATTGTTCAACGATATCGAATCAGAGGTATCGGGAACCATCGTCAAGATTTTGGTTGATGATTCATCACCAGTTGAGTTTGATCAGCCATTGTTTTTGGTAGACCCTTCTTAACTAAATTTTGAGTAATAATTGTTAGATATCATTGAATTTAATGGTATGTAAGAATCATGTGGAACCTAGAACTTAAAATTTAAAAGATGTTTAAAAAAATACTGATTGCAAATAGGGGAGAAATTGCATTACGTGTTATACGTACCTGTAAGGAAATGGGTATAAAGACTGTAGCGGTGTATAGTAAGGCAGATGAAGAAAGCTTACACGTGCGTTTTGCTGATGAAGCCGTTTGTATAGGACCTGCCGCAAGTAGCGAATCTTATTTGAAAATACCCAATATAATTGCTGCAGCGGAAATTACCAATGCAGATGCCATACACCCTGGATATGGCTTTCTTTCTGAAAACTCAAAATTTTCCCGCATTTGTGCCGAGCATGATATAAAATTTATTGGGGCTTCCGGCGATCAAATCGATAAAATGGGAGACAAGGCTACGGCCAAGGAAACCATGAAACAAGCTGGTGTACCATGTGTTCCCGGATCGGACGGACTATTAAAGGATGTAGCACACGCAAAGAAGGTAGCCAAGAAAATGGGTTACCCGGTAATGATAAAAGCTACTGCCGGTGGTGGTGGTAAAGGAATGCGTGCCGTCTTGTCAGAGGACAAAATGGAAGAGCTGTTCAATAGTGCCGTAACGGAGGCTACAGCGGCCTTTGGTAACGGGGGTATGTATATGGAAAAGCTTATCGAGGAGCCTAGACATATTGAAATTCAAATCGTAGGTGACCAATTCGGCAAGGCATGTCATTTATCTGAAAGGGATTGTTCAATACAACGTCGTCATCAGAAATTAACGGAAGAAACTCCATCACCCTTCATGACCGATAAGCTACGGGAAGCTATGGGCGAAGCTGCGGTTAAAGCTGCTGAATATATAAAATATGAAGGCGCAGGAACTATAGAATTTTTGGTTGATAAACACCGCAAGTTCTATTTCATGGAAATGAATACGCGTATTCAAGTAGAGCACCCAATTACAGAACAAGTAATTGACTATGATTTAATTCGTGAGCAAATTTTGGTTGCGGCAGGAGTACCGATTTCAGGTAAAAACTACCTTCCGAAATTACATTCTATAGAATGTAGAATTAATGCGGAAGATCCTTACAACAACTTTAGGCCATCGCCTGGTAAGATTACAACCTTACATACACCGGGAGGTCATGGGGTGCGTATGGATACTCATGTATATAGTGGGTATAGCATTCCGCCAAACTATGATTCTATGATCGCAAAATTAATTACAACGGCCCAGACAAGGGAAGAAGCGATCAATAAAATGAAACGTGCCTTGGATGAATTTGTAATTGAGGGTATTAAGACCACTATTCCTTTTCATAGGCAGTTGATGGATCACCCAGATTATTTGGCCGGTAATTATACAACGGCATTTATGAACGACTGGAAAATGAATCCGCCAAAAGAAGATTAACAAAAAACTCCAACATTGCTGTTGGAGTTTTTTTATGGTTTATTTTACTGATCTTTGGTTGCATCAATAAAACACAAAGAATATGGACCTCAGTTACTGGGAGCGTAAATCTTGGTTTTCAAATATAGATTTTACCATTATAGGAAGTGGTATTGTAGGGTTAAATTGTGCCTTGGCCTTAAATCATCGCTATCCCAAGGCTCGGATTCTGGTTTTGGAGAAAGGAAGTCTGCCACAAGGTGCCAGTACAAAAAATGCTGGTTTTGCCTGCTTTGGCAGTATTTCGGAAATTCTATCGGATTTAAAAAACCATACAGAACAGGAGGTGCAGGAATTGGTGTTCAATAGATGGCAAGGAATACAACTATTACGCAGCCTTTTGGGAGATACCGTATTAGGATTCCAGAATTATGGCGGTCATGAACTTTTCTTGGAAGATAGGGATGACTTGTTCCAAACTTGTAAGGAGCAGATAAAGCGGGTCAATGAGTTGTTACATCCTGTATTTCAGGATAATGCATTCAAAATTACTTCCAATCTTTTTAATTTTGGGGGAGTAAAGGACCATTATATCACTCATGCGCATGAAGGGCAAATAGATACGGGGGGCATGATGAGATCCTTGGTGCAATTGGTATTAAAAAAGAATATAACGATAATCAATTCGGTTACTGTGCGCTCTTTTGAGGATATAGGCACTAATGTGTTGGTACGTACAAATGATATAGAATTCAACACTAAAAAACTAATTATAGCTACCAACGGTTTCGCAAAACAATTGATACAAGAAGAGGTGCAACCTGCCCGTGCCCAAATAATACTAACAAAACCTATACTTGGACAAACAATAAAAGGTACTTTTCATTTAGACGAAGGGTTTTACTATTTTAGAAACATTGATAATAGAATTCTTTTGGGCGGAGGTAGAAATTTAGATTTTAAAGCTGAGGAAACTACCAATTTTGGAATGACTAATTTGGTTGAACGTAAATTAATTCACTTATTGAAAACGGTCATATTGCCCAATACTTCTTTTGAAATTGATATGAAATGGAGCGGTATTATGGGCGTAGGTGCTCAAAAGAAACCAATTGTTAAAAAAATGACCGATAATGTAGCCTGTGGGGTACGTTTGGGAGGTATGGGAATTGCCATTGGAACAAGTATTGGGCATCAATTGGCAGACTTGTTTAAATAGGCGTTTATCCGTTCATCCCGTTTTTTTTGATCTTGTCCAAAAGAGCGTTGTACTCTATAAATTATATCTAAATTGTAGCGCTCCACAACTTATCCAAGCGGATTATGATAGTTTATATGTAACAATAGGTTATGTATTGTGGAAAGCACTGGAAACTATATGAAAAAATTAATTGTTAGGTTTAATCTTGGTGTATTGTTGGCTGCCATTTTAAGTTGTGGTCTTTGGGGCTGTGGAGCGTCCAAGACACACTATCAAAGAGAATATGCCAAAGTCTGGAAAGAATTGATAAAATCACAGGCATGGAAAGAATCATTGATGACCAACGCTAGCAATGGTGCTACTGATTTTTATACTAGCGCGGAGGAAACTATTTCTTTGGCAGAAGATAATAGAGCTGCCCTTGATTTTGATAATAGATATCAAGAACTGGTTTCAAAAGCCTATTTTAAGATTATAACAGAGGCGGAAAAAGCTGATGCAATTATTACTGCCGAATACAAATTAATACAGTCAGAAGATTTAGCCAATGGCCATTATAAAAAAAGGGCACAGGAAATCACCAAGAAATATAATGCCCATAAAGCCATGTTGAGCGGATTAAAATCTTGGAATATCTTTAGTGAAGATCGCTCTGGAGATTTGAAGTATTTTAAGGCGGAGAACGAAAGGGCAATTCTTAAAATGATGCGTTCAGGTGAGCAGGACCACCAAATGGTCAATTATCTGATTTATAAATTGGCAGATTTATACCACGTTGAAGAAAACTAACGATTTCCAGGAACTAAAAGACAATGCATATCAATTTTGTGGTCAATTTGTGGCTGATAAATTTGATAAAATTCATTTGCAGATAACAGAATTAGAAGCGGCTTTAACTACAGAGACCAAGAGTAGTGCGGGAGATAAACACGAAACTGGTAGGGCTATGATCCAATTGGAACGCGAAAAATTGGGCCAACGCTTGGCAGAATTGGAAAAAACAAAACAGGTATTTTCTAAAATTCCAAAAGACTCGGGTAGCACAAATATTGGTCTAGGTAATTTGGTGGTTACCGATGCGGCCCTGTATTATATAGGAATTTCTGCCGGAGTATATGGGCAAGGTATATCGTTGGTCTATTGTATCTCTGCCGGAACACCTATTGGACAATTACTTTTTGGGAAATCTATAGGTCAACATTTCAGTTTTAACGGTAAGACCATTACGATACTAACAATTCACTAATTTTTCGTATAAATTATTTCGCTATCTTAATCCCGGGGTTCGTTTTATTGCCTAAATGATAATATGGATAAGAAGCAGAAATTACGTAGTAGCGAGTGGTTTGGTGGTAATGATAAAATGGGTTTTGTGCATAGATCTTGGTTAAGAAACCAAGGCTACCCAGATGATTATTTTGAAGGAAAACCCGTAATAGGTATTTGTAATACCTGGTCAGAATTGACACCGTGCAATGGTCATCTACGTGATTTTGCCGAAGTTGTAAAAAGGGGGGTGTTAGAAGCAGGGGGCTTTCCTTTGGAATTTCCGGTGATGTCTTTGGGCGAAACCATAATGAAACCCACCACCATGTTATTTCGCAATTTGGCAAGTATGGATACGGAAGAGTCCATACGCGCCAATCCTTTGGACGGTATTGTGTTATTGACGGGATGTGACAAAACAACTCCTTCTACAATCATGGGTGCCTGTAGTGTTGACCTGCCTACCATTGTGGTTCCAGGAGGGCCAATGTTGAGCGGTAGGTTTAGAGGGGAAAAAATAGGGTCCGGTTCCATGAACTGGATGATAAAGGAACGCCAGGAAATTGGGGGTTATACCACCAAGGATATACGCGAAGCCGAGGTTTGTGTTGCCAGAAGTATTGGGCATTGCAATACTATGGGCACTGCCTCCACCATGGCTACAATGTGTGAAGCCCTTGGACTGACCTTGCCAGGGTTTTCATCGATACCCGCTGTGGATTCCAGAAAAAAGCTACACGCACAATTATCCGGAAGAAGAATTGTGGAAATGGTTAAGGAAGACCTCACACTTTCTAAAATATTGACAAGAGAGGCATTTGAAAATGCTATTATTACCAATGCAGCGGTAGGGGGTTCTACCAATCTTATCATTCATCTTATAGCCATAGCGGGTAGAATTGGGGTACAATTAAACTTAGAAGATTTTGATCTTGTGGGCAGTAAGGTACCTTTGTTGGTGAACTTAAAACCTTCGGGAACATATTTAATGGAAGATTTTTTCTACGCGGGAGGATTGCCGGTTGTTATGAAAGAATTACGTCCCTTATTACATCAAAGGGCCAATACGGTGAACGGAAAGAAAATTTCTGATAATTACGATGATGTAACATGTTATGAGAGAGATGTAATTGCCACCTTGGACAAACCTTTTCAAGAAAAGGCCGGTATTGCTGTATTAAAAGGAAATCTTTGTGAAAAAGGGGCCGTTATAAAACCATCTGCGGCTACGCCAAGGTTAATGCACCATCGTGGAGAAGCGGTAGTTTTTGAAAGCATGGAAGATTACCATGAACGTATAGACGACCCTAATCTAGAAATAGATGAGAACAGTGTTATTGTTTTAAAAGGAGTTGGACCAAAAGGATATCCGGGAATGCCTGAAGTAGGTAATGTGGACCTTCCCAAAAAATTATTGGCAAAGGGAATAACGGATCTTGTTCGTATTTCTGATGGGCGAATGAGCGGAACAGCTGCAGGAACAGTAATTCTGCATGTTTCACCGGAATCTACCATAGGGGGTACCTTGGCATTGGTTAAAAATGGCGATATGATAGAGTTGAACGTTACCAACCGTACCTTACATCTAGATGTAGAATTGGAAGAGCTATTCAAACGTAAAAAGGAATGGGTTGCTCCGGAACCTTTGGCAAAACGAGGATATGTTAAAATGTATATTGACCATGTAGAACAAGCGGATAAAGGTGCAGATTTGGATTTTCTTGTGGGTGGTTCTGGGTCTAAAGTAGAACGAGATTTACACTAGACTATGGAAATATTTTATCTCATTATTGCTGTCGTTGCCATTATTATATTAACGACCAAACTAAAAATTCATGCTTTTTTGGCCTTGTTCGTCATTTCTATATTATACGGGGTTTTTGCCGGTATGCCGTATCCAGATATCATAGTTTCCATAAATGACGGATTTGGGGGAACGTTAGGTAAAATAGGCTTGATCATAGTCCTTGGCGTTATTATAGGTGCATTTTTGGAAAATACGGGTGGAGCATATGCCATTGCAGAAAAAGTACTAAAGATTATTGGTAGTAAAAGAGTACCAACCGCCATGGGCATAATTGGGTATATCGTTTCTATACCGGTATTTGCCGATAGTGGTTTTATGTTGTTACATCCATTGAACAAAAGCCTTTCCAAAAAAGCAAAAATATCCATTGCCGGTCCCGCCATTGCCTTGGGCTTAGGTCTAATGGCCTCTCACACTATGGTGCCACCAACTCCAGGTCCTATTGCGGCAGCTGGTATTTTGGAAGCAGATTTAGGATTGGTAATTGCCTTTGGTTTTCCAACAAGTATAATTGCATTGGTCGTAGGAATTATTTTTGCCAGGAAGCATGCCTCCAAAACCTATATAGAACCAGGTATAGAAATCGCAGAGGAAACCATAGCGGCATCAAATGACACCCCAAGCGCATTTAAGGCCTCTATTCCTATTTTGGTCCCCATTGTACTAATTGTATTGAAGTCTGTCCTAAATCCTGTAAAAACTGGATTAAACAACGGTTTTGTTGAACTAATAAATTTTGTGGGAGAACCGGTAATTTCCCTATTGATCGGAATCCTGTTATGCCTGCTATTGCCTAAAAAATTAAATGAGGATATGTTGTCTTCTTCGGGTTGGGTAGGTAAGGCCATCAAAGATGCTGCATCTATTATTCTCATTACGGGTGCGGGAGGAATTTTTGGTAAAATTTTACAGAATTCCGGCATAGCGGATATTTTGGGACAGACCTTGACAGATTATAATATGGGTATTTTTCTGCCATTTGTTTTGGCAGCGGCCATAAAAACCGCCCAGGGTTCCTCAACGGTTGCTTTGGTCACAACAGCATCCATTATTATGCCTATGATGGGTTCGCTTGGTTTTGATTCTGAAATACAAAAGGCCCTAGTGGTTATTGTAATTGGTGCGGGATCGGCGGTCGTGTCCCACGCCAATGATAGTTTTTTTTGGGTAGTGACCCAAATGAGCGGCATGAATGTAAATACCGGGTATAGGCTATTTAGTTTAGGTAGTGGTCTACTTGGACTTACAGGAGCGATTGCCGTATTTATTTTCTATACAATTTTTGCATAATCTTAGTTAAATGAAGGTATATCATACACAAAAAGGAATATTGGTCGAGGAAAATGCCATGTTTCATTTACTTGAACAAGAAAATTGGGATTCGTTTATAAACGATGATCATATAATTGCCAATACCCGTTCAAAACTGAACGAAGGCAATAAAATTAACGAGGTGGATGCTATCCTGCTCAACCAATTGAAAGCACCGGTTAAAAGTCAAGAAATATGGGCAAGTGGAGTAACCTATTATAACAGTAAACTAGGTAGGGAAGAAGAATCCAAGGAGTCTGGTGGAAGTAGTTTTTATGCCCGGGTATATGAGGCGGACCGGCCAGAATTGTTCTTTAAGGCAACGGCACACCGTACCGTAGGTAACGGGGGTACTGTGAGAATAAGGAAAGATTCAACTTGGAATGTGCCAGAACCGGAATTGAGTTTGGTCATTACTTCCACAGGCAAAATAATTGGATATACTATAGGTAATGACATGAGCTCTAGAAGTATTGAGGGCGAAAATCCTTTGTACCTGCCCCAAGCAAAAACGTATGATGGGTGTGCTGCATTAGGTCCTTGTGTATTGTTAAGCTATGACCCGCTGCCTAAAAACACCCAAATTGGATTAATAATCAAAAGGGCAGGTACAATCGCATTCAAAAAGGAAATTGGAATAGATCAGATAAAGCGGGAATTAGGTGATATCGTAGCATATCTATATAGGGAATGTTCATTTCCAAACGGAAGTATATTGATGACCGGTACGGGTATTATTCCCCCAACCGAATTTACGCTGGCTATCGGTGATGAGGTAATTATTTCAATTGATGGTATAGGAAGTTTGGTAAATACGGTTGGTTAATATGTGGGCTTGCTCCTTTGTTCTTTTTTGAGCGAAGCTATTTTTTTGCTTTTTAGTCTTTTTTCAATTGAAGATCTTGTGGGTTTACTTTTTTTCCGGGGTTTTGGAATGGTTAAAGTACTGTTCATCAATTTAAAAAAACGCTTTAAAACCAATTCCTTGTTCTTATGCTGACTTCTAGTTTCATCGCACTGTAAAATTAACAAGCCATCATTGGTTAATCTACTCTTTAGTTTAAGTAAAATTCTTTTTTTCTCCTTATCCGTTAATCCGGCGGAATCGTTTAAATTAAATGTAAGTTCAATTTTTGAAGAAACCTTGTTGGCATGTTGTCCACCTGGACCACCACTTCTAATAGCCTTGTATTGTAATTCGGTAAGAATTTGATTTTGGTCCACAATTTCATTTTCACAAAAGTACATAAAAACAAATGTTCCTAAATTTCATTGAAAAATAGGAACAGTAGTATATCTCAAAGACTTTTTATGGTCTATAACAGTGGTAAAAGCAGCATTGCAAAAACAACCAAGGCCAATACAAAGTGTAATTTTTTCATGGGATAAATTTAATATTCAGGACACTAACGCATTGCATTGAAAAATAGTGTATTACAACAAAACGTATTAAATAGTAGATGTGGTCTTAAATATTAAATCTTTGTGGCCTCTTGAATTCGCTGGTTAATGGTTTCAATGGCAACATTTAAATAGACCACTTTGCCTTTGGGCAGTAATTGTTCTGCATTGAAGAAAACGGTTTCTCCATCTTCGTTCTTGCTTTCGGTTAAATAATGGCTTCCCATGGGATATGCTTTTTCTACTGTAACCTGTAACCCTGAAGATGGTGATACCCTAAATTCATGGGCATAGACAATAATTTTTCGTTTTGTGTTTGCATAGGTTTTCAGTACGTCTATAGCGATCATGCTGGCCTCACCAAATAAAGAAGCTACATAGAGAGACTTTGGATTGCGGTAAAGTTCCATAGGTCTGGCCCTAGCTATAACTTCTTTATTACTAAGTACAACGGCGCGGTCTGCAAACGGCAAAACGTCGTGCACATCATGGGTAGCAACGATAGTCGTAATCCTATTTTCCTTTAAGTAATTGAAAATATTCCGTCGTAAGCTGTTTTTTAAAAAATTGTCAATATGTCCAAAAGGTTCATCCAATAACAGAACTTCTGGCTTTTGTGCCAATACCCTTGCCAAGGCTACACGTTGTTGTTGCCCACCGCTTAAGGTCTTTACTTTTTTATTCGCAAAATCCGTAAGCTCTATCAATTCCAAAAGTTCCTGTGTTCTTTGTTTGAGCTCATCAGGATAAAAAACGGATAAATATTGACTAATGTTTTCTGCCACAGTAATGAAGGGCATCAGATCAAAGTCCTGGGAAAGATATTTCATAAAAGGTGCGCCTGGCACCAAATTATAGGCAGGTCCAAGAATCTGCTCATCTTCCCAAAATATTTCACCATGTTCCAGATCCATTAGACCATATATAAGTTTGAGCAATGTGCTCTTACCACAACCACTCTCCCCAATAATGGCAACATGTTCTCCGCGTTGTATACGGATATCTATGAATGACAGGACCTCTAAATCATCATAGGAAAAGGAAAGATTTTCTACTCGTAGCATGTATTTGATCTTTGATGTGCAAAATTGAAAAATCCGCTTCTATTTGAAACGGATTTTTCAATATTTTATTGATTCCTAGAAAAAAACTTACTCTTTAAAATCTTTAAGTACACTTTTGTTCGGCAGTTCGGTGTATCCCATATTGAACAAGGTAAAGCCATAAATATCGGCATATTGTTCAATGGTTTTGCTTACCGGAGTGCCTGCTCCGTGACCAGCATTGGTTTCAATACGGATCAAGGTAGGGTTTGTGCCTGTTTGTTTTTCCTGTAATTCTGCCGCAAATTTAAAACTATGGGCGGGTACTACCCTATCATCATGATCACCTGTGGTTACCAATGTAGCAGGATATTCAGTACCGGCCTTTACATTGTGTACCGGTGAATATCCCTTAAGATATTCAAACATTTCTTTAGTGTCTTCTGCCGTACCATAGTCATAGGCCCAGCCTGCGCCGGCGGTAAAGGTGTGGTAGCGTAACATATCCATAACACCAACAGCAGGCAATGCCACTTGCATTAAATCCGGTCTTTGTGTCATGGTTGCACCGACCAACAAACCACCATTGGATCCGCCCCTTATGGCCAAATAATCCTTTGATGTATACTTGTTGGCAATAAGGTATTCCGCTGCGGCAATGAAGTCATTGAATACATTCTGTTTTTTAGTTTTGATACCCGCATTATGCCATTTTTTACCGTATTCTCCACCGCCTCGTAAATTAGGAACCGCATAAACACCTCCTTGCTCCATCCAGACGGCATTTGTAATGCTGAAAGAGGGGGTTAAACTTACATTGAATCCGCCATAACCATATAATATCGTTGGGTTTTTACCATTAAGTTCCAGACCTTTTTTATAGGTGATCATCATAGGAATCTTGGTGCCGTCCTTAGAATCATAGAACACTTGTTTAGACTCATAGTCCTCTGGATTAAAATCTATTTCAGGTTTCCAATAAAGTTCATATGAACCGCTTTCAACATCATACTTATAGGTTGATCCGGGCGTATTGTAGTTCGTAAACGAAAAATAGAACTCCTTATCTTCTTTTTCTCCACCAAAACCACTTGCGGAACCTAATCCCGGCAACTTTACCTCCCGTATAAGTTTACCGTCATAATCATATTGAAAAACTTTTGAAATTGCATCTACCATATATTCTGCAAAGAAGTAGCCACCTCCCGTACTGGGACTAAGTACGTTTTCTGTTTCAGGGATAAAATCTTCCCAAAGCTCCTCCTGTGGATTATTGGCATCTACGGTGACAATTTTTTTATTGGGTGCATTCCTATCGGTTACGATATAAAGCTTTGAGCCCACATTGTCAATAACATAGTTGTCAGAAGAGGTATCCTCTACAATAGGAATCAATAGTGCATTAGGGTCTTCCAAGTCTTGGATGAACAATTTGTTACCAGAAGTGGATACAGATGCGCTAATAATCAAATATTTATTGTCATCTGTAACGCTTGCTCCTATATATCTGTGTTTTTCCAAAGGTGTTCCACCAAATATTAATTTATCCGTCTGTTGTGAAGTGCCTAGTTTATGGTAATAAACCTTGTGCTGGTCAGTTTTTGCGGAGAGTTCACTTCCTTTGGGCTTATCATAGCTGGAATAATAGAAACCGTCGTTACCACGCCAAGAAATACCACTGAATTTGATATCTACAAGAGTATCCTCAATAATTTCATTAGTTATGGCATTCATAACGATTGCCTTGCGCCAATCGCTTCCTCCTTCTGAAATTAAATAGGTTGCCAAAGAGCCATCCTTGGTAAAGGTCAACCCTGCCAGTGAAGTGGTCCCATCTTCTGAAAATGTATTGGGATCAAGAAAAACTTCTGGCTCCTCGTCATCTTTTTCCCTGTAGACTACATATTGGTTCTGCAATCCGTCATTTTTATAAAAATAGGTATAATCTCCCCTTTTTTTAGGAGAACCTAACTTCTCATAGTTCCATAATTTTTCCAGTCTTTTTTTTAAATCTTCCCTAAATGGAATTTGTTCCAAATAGCCAAAAGTTGTTTTGTTCTGGTCTTTCACCCAAGACTCTGTCTCTGGGCTTCTATCATCTTCTAACCAACGATAAGGGTCTTTTACTTCAGTTCCAAAATAGGTGTCCTTAGTATCTACTTTTGCAGTGGTGGGGTAATTCACGATAATAGGTTGTGGTTTGGCTTCATTTTTACATGAAGAAATTAAAATAAGGGTCAAAAGACCGGGTAGTATTATTTTCATTAGTAGTTGAGTTTCTACTAAATTAAGATAAAAAAACCTCCAAAACATATATGTTTTGAAGGTTTTAACGTTCTGTTAATAAGGTTTAGACCAAACCTTTTTCTACCAAATATTCTGAAATTTGTACGGCATTTGTTGCGGCACCTTTTCTTAGGTTGTCTGCAACTATCCACATATTCAATGTATTACGTTGGGTCTCATCTCTACGTATGCGTCCTACGAACACTTCGTCCTTATCATGGGCATAGATAGGCATTGGGTAGGTGTTTGTGTCTGGATTATCCTGTACCGTTACACCGGGCATATCATTTAAAAGTTGACGTACTTCATTTAAGTCAAAATCATTTTCAAACTCTACGTTGACAGACTCTGAATGTCCTCCTGCGGTAGGAATACGTACTGCAGTTGCACTTACCGAAAACGTGCGGTCATCTAATATCTTTTGCGGTTCCCTGGCCAATTTCATTTCTTCTTTTGTATAACCGTTCTCTAAAAAGACATCGCAATGAGGGAGGGCATTTCTTCCAATAGGATAAGGATACGCCATTTCCCCCTGTACACCGGCAACCTCATTTTCTAACTGTTTTACAGCTTTGACACCCGTACCGGAAACGGATTGGTATGTGGAAACGATTACACGCTTCATATGGTATTTTTGGTGTAATGGATGAAGGCACATAACCAATTGAATGGTAGAGCAATTAGGATTGGCTATAATCTTATCTTGTGCCGTTAATTCATAAGCATTGATCTCTGGTACGATCAACTTTTTTGTAGGGTCCATTCTCCAGGCAGAAGAATTGTCTACCACTGTTGTACCTACTTCCGCAAATTTTGGAGCCCATTCCAAAGAGGTGTCTCCACCAGCTGAAAATATGGCGATATTTGGTTTTGCCGCTACTGCATCCGCTAGCCCGATAACGGTATATTCCTTACCTTGAAAGTTCATTTTTTTACCTACGGAACGTTCAGACGCTACCAACAACAATTCGGTCAACGGAAAATTACGTTCTGCCAAGACTTTAATCATTACTTCGCCAACCATACCTGTGGCACCGATTACAGCTACTTTCATTTTTTATACATTATAAATTATGCGGCAAAAATAACTAATACTTCTACCTCTACAAGCAAAAACGCAAAGATTAATCAAAATATAACAAAATGTTTAATTTATAACATTTTCATTATGTTGTAAATAAGGTATTGATTAAAAAAAAGAACCGTCAACGTTGTTAGCGAAACAGCGTTGACGGTTTAAGTTAAAATTTGTTGCAGTGCAACGGTTCCCTTAGATAGGGTATGTTTTTAATTACTTTTTTAAAGCATCTCTGATCTCTGCCAATAATTCTTCGGCAGTAGGACCAGCTGGAGCCTCTTCTACTGGAGCAGGAGGAGTTTTGGTCTTGTTGTAAGCTTTTACAATTATGAACAATACAAAACCAACGATAACCAAGTTGATGATCGCATTGATCCATTTTCCGTAAAGAATGGCATTTTCTGGTTTAGTAACCGTACCATCGGCAGCAACAACTGCTTCGTCCAATACAACTTTCATATCGGCAAAATCAAGACCACCGCTAAAATGACCAACAATTGGCATCATAACGTCGCTAACGAACCCGCTAACAACTAATCCCATAGCGCCGGCAAGTAATACGGCTACGGCTAAATCTATGACGTTACCCGTCATAATAAACTCCTTAAATTCTTTTAACATGTTTCTAGTGTTTTATTAATGGTTAATATTAAACTACGGCAAGGTACTAAAAATTTTCAATCCTTAAAATAATGTTAAATTAATTCTTGTATATAACGCGTGGTATACGTTGGGATATTCCGGTCAATAGTTCATAGGAAATAGTATCCGCGGTACCAGAAAATTCCGTGGCCGGCAGTTTCTTCCCAAAAATTATGACTTCATCGCCTTCCTCACATTCAATTTCGGTAACATCTACCATAATCATATCCATACAAACATTTCCCACTATTGGCGCTAATTGGCCATTAATACGAACAAAAGTATTGCCTTGGCCGTATTGCCTACCTATACCATCTGCATGGCCTAGGGGCAAGGTGGCGGTGACCGTTGGTTTTTTGGATACATACTTTCGATTATAACCTACGGACTCTCCTGCCGGAATAGTATGTTTCTGGGCTATTATGGTCTTTAATGTTACCACGGGTATTAAATCCGCATCTATAGTTGCATCGTTTCCGTATCCGTAAAGGCCAATACCGCTACGTACCATATCCAATTGCGCGTTTGGGTAATTAATAATGCCAGAGGTATTTAGTACATGTTTGATTAGTTTATAGCCGAATAATGTTTCGGCCTTATTGCAAATGGCTTCAAATCGATTTAATTGTAATTGGGTAAATTCGGTTTCATTACGGTCTTCCGTTGCGGCCAAATGAGATAAAATAGCTTTGACCTTTATAGCATGTTGTGCCTCTGTAGCGGTATAAATTTTTGGTAAATCCGCATAGGTAAAACCTAACCTGTTTAAACCGGTATTAAATTTCAAATGAATTGGATAAGCCAATTTGCCCAGTTCTTGTGCCGTTCTAATAAATTGTTCTAAAATGGCGTGGGAGTAAATGCTGGGTTCCAAATTATGTTCGATCAGCGTTTTAAAGTGTACTTTTTGGGGGTGAAGCACCAAAATAGGAATGGTTATACCTGCCTTTCTAAGTGCTATACCTTCATTAACATAAGCTACTGCAAAATAGTCCACTTGAGCCTTTTGTAGGCACATGGCTATTTCTTGGGCATCGCTCCCATAACCGTAGGCCTTGACGACAGCCATGAATTTGGTTTCTGGCCTTATGCGTGAGCGTAGATAACGGTAATTGTGCACTAATGCGTTCAAATCGATCTCTAAAACCGTTTCTGTTGCTTTAGCCATTTTTATGCTGTTTTGGGACTTTGATTTCTTGCGATTTGACCTCTAGCGACTTTACACTTTCCTTAAGTTTTGCTTTATAGAATGCCCCACGGCTTAAAGGTTCATATTCGTCTACTTCACCCAGCATAACCAAGTTGTCATTGCTGGATTTTCTAAAACTATAATTGGCCAAATTACCGGTACGTGTGCATATGGCATGTACTTTGGTAACATATTCTGCAGTTGCCATTAAAGCGGGCATTGGACCAAAAGGTTTACCTTTAAAGTCCATATCCAGACCGGCCACGATAACTCTGACCCCTTTATTTGCCAGGTCATTGCAAACCGTAACGATTTCGTCATCGAAGAACTGAGCCTCATCTATTCCGATAACATCACAGGTATCTGCAAGAATCCTAATATTTGCGGCAGCTGGTACCGGTGTAGAACGAATTTCGTTTGCATCATGGGAGACAACCATTTCGTCATCATAACGTGTATCTACCATAGGCTTAAAGATTTCAACCTTTAGCTTGGCAAATTGGGCACGTTTTAGCCTTCTGATCAATTCTTCTGTCTTTCCAGAAAACATGGACCCGGCAATGACTTCTATCCATCCGAATTGTTCTTTCGGATTCACTGTGTTTTCAAGAAACATTTTGTAATTTTAGACGAAAATAAGGGGTTTTTCGTTTATTATTTAAACGAGGATAAAGTTATTAAAAAAAGCCGCCTTCTTGGTCTTGACATAAAAAATTGTGAGATGAAAAATAAGTTGAAAAAGGAGTTAAGGAAATTATCTACCGATATTCTTACGGCAGATGATCTCGATGATATTGCAGGGCTTTATGAAAAGTCCCGATTACTTTATGAAAAATTGGCCGTCCTTAAGTTTATAGAAGTTGAACTTAAAGACATGGAAGTAAATGTCTCCAAAAACGCCATTGCCGCCAAGTTTGAAGAATTGGCCAATGCCGTGTTGGATTCCAACAAATCGGTTCCTGAAAACAATCCACATGAGGAAGATATCATGATTCCCGGCATGGATACCATTAAGGATATGGTGTCAGAAATGCCCAGTAATGGGGAGTTAGAGGATGTTTTGGCAGATTTTATGTCAAAGCCCAATTATATGAAAAACGATAAGGAGCTTTTTATGCCTTCAAATGAAGACTTGCAGAAAAAAGAGTTGGCACCTAAGTCACTGAACGATCGTTTGGGAAAAAGCAATGTCAAGGTTGATCTTAATGACCGTTTGGCATTTGTAAAACATTTGTTCAATAATAATATGGAAGACTACAACCGTGTACTATCCCAATTAAATACTATAGATACTGAAGAGCGATCTATTGCTTTTATACAAAATATGGTAAAACCCGATTATAACAATTGGGAGGGCAAGGAACCTTTTGAAGAGCGATTTTTAGAATTGGTATCACGTAGATTCGCTTAAAAATATTTTTGAATCACTGTACACACCCGGCACTTGTGTTGGGTGTTTTACTTTAGAATAGATGGGAAAACTGTATTTAGTGCCTACACCAATAGGCAATTTGGAAGATATGACCCTAAGGGCCATACGTGTTCTTAAGGAGGTGGATCTTATTCTTGCAGAAGATACCCGTACCAGTGGAAAGCTCTTGCAACATTTTGAAATTGCTACACCAATGAAAAGTCATCATATGCACAATGAGCATAAAATGGTCGATTTTTTAGTGGGAAAACTAAAAGGTGGTGAGCATATTGCATTGATTTCCGATGCTGGCACGCCGGCAATTTCAGATCCTGGATTTTTATTGACCCGTGCCTGTGTAGAAGCAGGTGTTGAGGTAGAATGCTTGCCAGGAGCCACGGCTTTTGTACCCGCATTGGTCAACAGTGGTTTGCCAAATGACAAATTTGTTTTTGAAGGATTTCTTCCGGTAAAGAAGGGAAGGCAAACACGTTTAAAGTTATTGGCAGAAGAACCGCGCACCATTATCTTTTATGAATCTCCACATAAACTTTTAAAGACATTAGGAAATTTTGTTGAATTTTTTGGTGCAGAAAGACCGGTTTCCGTATCAAGGGAATTAACTAAGTTGTACGAAGAAACCTTTCGTGGAACTGCCGAAGAAGTTTTAAAACATTTTACGGAAAAACCGCCAAAAGGTGAGATTGTTATTATTGTTGGAGGGAATAAATAGGAGTGATTCAAATCATTCAAAATAAAGAACCCTAAGTGTTAATTTGGAGAAATAAATAAGAAATTTTCAAAAATGAGAATTACCTTTACTCCAGTTTAGCATGAAAAAAATTCTCACATATACCTTTATTCTTCTTTACCTCACTGCAATGGTAAAGCCGGTATTGCCTGTGTTAGAATATGTGATAAATCAAGATTATATTGCTGAAGTACTGTGTATCAATAAAGACAAACCCATGCTTAATTGTGATGGTAAATGTTACTTGGCACAAATGATCAAAGAGCAACAAGAAAAAGATCATCAAGATATACCTTCTGCCGATCTTCGCGAATATCCTATTGGCTTTGTAAATATTCTTGATGTTCATTTTGAAAGTGTATTGATCAAAACAGCTTTGGATTCAATGCATCCTAACTTGAACGAACAACAGTTTATATCTACTGTTTTTCGTCCACCAAATTTCATCTCCTAAATAGCATTATAGATTAGGCAAGCTTATTTAAAGTGATGCCCAGCTATGTGTTATTACCACGACTCAAATCCTGAAGTCGGGGGTAACTGATCAATTATTTTATTTAAAAATATCTTATGCCTGTGCATAAGGTGAAACCATTACAATGACAAGAATGTAACAAGCCAGTTTTACATGGCTTCTGCATTCATAATAATATATCAACAGATGAAATCTATATATAAAATTTTGGCAATAACCTTAGTGTTAACCGTATTTGTTAGTTGTAGCAGCGATGATGATACTGCTACGGAGTTAACTGGCGAGAACAGTGTAACGCTTGAGTTTGATAACAGTGTGGGATCAGATGATCTTTTACTGGCAACATCTAGCTATACCAATTCCCAAAATGAAACATTGACAATTACAAGGCTCAATTATATTGTCAGTAATTTTCGTTTAACCAATGATCAAGGTGAAACCTTTACTTATGAAAAAGATGACAGCTACTTTGTTACCAGTGAAGAAACCGGTAATACAGAGGTAGTGTTAGAGAATATACCTGCGGGAACCTATGTGTCTATCACTTTTGGTGTGGGTGTAGATCAAGAAAAGTACCTTCAAGGTGCTGAAGGTCAGGGCGATTTTTTAACCGTAGCCGAAGAGACCAATATGATGTGGTCATGGCAGGCAGGCTATAAGTTTTTAAATTTCGAAGGAACGTTTACTTCGGATACCGTGACCGAAACCACAGATTTTAAAGTGCATATGGGTAGTCATGGTTCAAGCTTGGATAATTATAAGGAAGTTACCCTAAGCCTGGGTACAGATGCTTTGGTAAGTGATGAAATGTCTCCCATTGTTCACCTAGTGGCAGATGCCAATGCTATTTTAGACGGAGCGCATAAATTATCACTTTCTAAACAGTCCGTAATTATGGTAAGCGAAGAAAAGTCGCCATTGGTGGCCTTAAATACGGCAAGTATGTTTACGGTAGATCACGTACATAACGGATCAGAACACTCACATTAATCACATATGGGGTCGCTAAATTTTAGCGGCCCTGTTTTAAAATTAAAACAGATGAAATATCTATTTTGGGTATTGCTGTTAGTGTGTTTGGTGTCCTGTAATAATGAGGAATATCTACCATTGGAGAATACCTTGTTGACCGTAGAAGTTCCTGAGAATTTTCCTGATTTGGTATATGATATAGAAGCCAACCCGCCAACACAATTAGGTATTGAGTTGGGTAAGAAATTATTCTATGATGGTAATCTCTCTTCTAACGGTTTTATCTCGTGCGGGTTCTGCCATGAGCAAAATTTTGCATTCACCCACCACGGTCATCAATTTAGTCATGGTGTAGATGATTTGGAAGGCACAAGAAATACGCCTACCATTTCTAACATGGCATTTTTTAATGAATTTGCTTGGGATGGCGCTACATCGCATTTAGACCTTTTTCCAATCATACCTATAACCAATGAGGTAGAAATGGGGGAAACCATGACGGGAGTCATCAATAAACTCATAGCGGACAGTGAATATCAGCAACAGTTTGAAAATGCTTTTGAAGAAGGTGGTGTAAACGCCGAGAATTTTTTAAAGGCCTTATCCCAGTTTATGGTCATGATGATTTCCTCAAATGCTAAGTATGACAAATTTGTACGGAATGAAGAGGGCGGCGAATTAACCGAAGTTGAAGTTTTTGGTTTATCGGTTTTTCAGCAAAAGTGTGCCACTTGCCATGCCACTGATCTATTTACCGATGGTAGTTTTAGAAACAATGGCTTGCCGCCCAATCCTCAGTTGAACGATGTTGGTAGGGCTGAGGTTAGCGGTAGTGTTAATGATAATTACAAGTTTAAAGTGCCCAGTTTACGTAATGTAGCGCTAACGGCTCCTTACATGCACGATGGTAGGTTCGGTAGCCTAGAATCCGTACTGAATTTTTATGCCAATGGCGTTGTAGATTCAGAAACATTGGATGATTCTTTAAGAACGGATGACGGACTTGGAATAGCATTAAGCGATGCGGAAAAAGAAGGGCTATTGGCCTTCTTTGAACTATTGACAGATGAGACTTTTATAAATGACGAACGATTTTCAGAATATTAAAAAATGAACAAGATTATAATATATATGTTTTTGCTTGGCGGACTATTTAGTGCCAAAGCAAATGATTTGCTAGAAGTAGAATCTGATTGTATTTGGAAAAATACCGATTTTGAATATTTCTGCGACACCTGTGGCTGCGGGGGTAATGGTGGTAGCATGGGTTTTGGTACAGGGTTGAACAATAATTTCGTAGGGTTGAGATATATAGGTCAGAAGTATCGTTCAAGAGATGGTATTTTTGATAATTCGCCTTGGATCAACGAAAACTTCAATACGGTACAGGCCTGGGGTAAATTCCCGGTGAGTAAACGGGTATTGTTAAATGCTCTTTTACCTTATCATTTTCATAATAGGACCTTTGCGGATAATACCGAACAACGTATTGAAGGTGTTGGTGATGCTACGGTATTGGCGTATTATCTATTACTTAGCCAAACTCCGGATAGTTTGGTCTCCATAGGAGCGGAACACACTTTACAGATTGGTGGCGGGGTCAAGGTGCCCACGGGAAGTTTTGATGCTGCAAATATTGAAGGCACCGTAAACCCAAGTTTTCAATTAGGTACGGGTAGTTGGGATTATCTTTTTGCCACAAATTATGGGGTGGTACATAGAAATTGGGGTCTGTCCGCATCAGTAAATTATACGCTCAAGACAGAAAATAGTACAAATTATCAATTTGGAAATCAATGGAATTTAACACTAAACACCTATAAGACCTACTATGTGTCCAATACAATTTCACTTACACCGCAAGTAGGACTGGGAAGCGAAATTTTTTCCGAGAACAAGGAATTTGGTTTAAAGGTATCAGATACAGGTGGCGAAGTTTATTTTGCCCGATTGGGTTCTGAAACGAATTACAAGAGGTATTCATTTGGTATCTCAAGCATGTTGCCAATATCCCAAAACTTAAATAACGGAAAGGTGGAAGTAAAAAATAGGGTTTCCTTATATTTAAACATTAATATATGAAGAAGCATAATTAGATTAAATATAGAATTAATGACAATAGAAGAGTACAAGATAAAATTGGCAATACGGCCTAAGGAGATGTCTTTTTCGGAAACCATGGATGTAATTGATGCCAATTATCAATTTACTCCAACATCATTTACCAATGGGGAATTAGATAACGAGGCCGGCCAAAATTCCGGTTCGTGCAAGGTTTTTGCTTTTGCCAAGAAAGCGGGGTTGTCCAAAGACGAAACTTTAGCCTGTTTTGGCTCTTATTATTTCGATGAAGTTTTAAAGGAACCTAATGGTGAGGGGCATCAAAATATTAGAAATTTCATGAAAACAGGATTTGAAGGATTGCATTTTAATGGTGAGCCTTTAATGCCACTTTAGAAGTCAAGCGTAATTGTGACCCAATTAGTATCAAGGTTTTAAATCCGTATGACTTCAGTAATTAAAAGTCAGGTTCTTGGGGTTTTGGTACGATTTACAAGAGAACGATATGCAAGATTTATTAACTGAAATAAGAGGATGTCAAGTGTGTAAGGCCCATTTGCCTTTAGAACCACGACCAATTGTTGCAGGATCTATAAATTCTAAGATTATATTGGTAAGTCAGGCACCAGGTAGAAAAGCCCATGTCGAAAATAAAGCTTGGGATGACCCTAGTGGTAGAAAATTACGGGAATGGCTTGGTGTTACGGACGATGAGTTCTATAATCCAGGTAATTTCGGAATATTACCAATGGGATTTTGTTATCCTGGAAAAGGAAAAACAGGCGATTTACCACCAAGAAAAGAATGTGCACCCTTGTGGCATTCTAAAGTGTGGGAACAATTTGAGAATGTAAAATTGATTTTGTTGATAGGTAAATATGCACAAGACCAGTATTTAGGTAAACAATCAAAAAAGAACCTGACAGAGAATGTACTTCATTATGAAGAATATTTACCCAAGTTTTTTCTTTTACCGCATCCTTCTCCCGTAAATCGTTTTTGGCGCAGTAAAAATCCTTGGTTTGAAGATGAGTTGGTTGGAGAATTGCAGAAATTGGTTGCTGGTATTTTAGGTTGAATATATAAACATGAATGAGCTATTCTTCTAATAAAAATAATTCTTCTACACTAAGGCTGAACAATTTTGCCATTTTGATTGCTAAAATTACTGAAGGGTTAAATTTGTTTTTCTCTATCGCGTGAATAGTTTGTCTTGAAACCCCTAGTTTTTCTGCTAAATCTGCTTGGGTAAGATCCAATCGAGCGCGTTCTACTTTTACTAGGTTTTTCATTAGTGAAATTGTCTTTTCTTAAAATAAAATATCATTAGAAATATAATAATGAAGATATATAGGGGATAGGAAAGGTTAAACATCATTTCGGCATTGATTAAATGTAAAATGAGGGTTGTCGCTAAACATATTATAGTAGCTAGTTGATATGATTCTAACCTTAATTTGGTAATATAATCATCCTCTACTTTTTCTTTGGACAACATATAAACCAACATTCCTAGAATCGTCAAAATATTTGCATATTTCATTATGGTAGGATGCAATAATTCATGAATAAATGGTGAATTTTCATTGCTTTCAAAAGGTTGGGTAAATCCCATAAAAAAAGAAATAATTGAAGGTATTCCACAGAAAATAATGAAAGTAAATAGTCCAACTATTTTAAACTTATTAGGTAGTATTTGTAAACTCATAATCTATTATTATACACTAAAAGTAAATAATACTTTACATAATGACAACTATAATAGTTATTTTATCTAATAGTAAAGAGTTTTAAGGTTATAAATAAATGTTGTGATATGGTAAAGAGTGCAACTAAATTCAAACGATTCCGGCTATTTTTTCCAATGAAGTTTAAAACAAGTCTTTTGTAATTGTTACAAGTATTTAATGATCACTTCGAGTGAATTTTTGAGGCACGAGAAAATTAGTATCGAGAAGCTTACGTATTCCAAAAGGTTCTAGATACATTTTTTCTTTTTGTTCTACTGTAAGCAAAACCACTCCAACTGACCGTAGTAAAAGCTAAGGGTTTATATTCAGAATTAAACAGATTGCGTCGTTCCTTGCAATGACGAATTTTTTAATTTCCATCAACCATCAACCATCAACCATCAACCATCAACCATCAACCATCAACTAATAAACCGACCCATCATGCTTTCCTTTTTCCCAGCCATGTTTACCTAGGTATTGGTCGGCACTTTCAACAGCTCCTGTTTCAATAGATGTCCCCATAGAATCGTTCCAGCGGTTAAGATATCCAAAGAGGGAGATTACGCCTAGCATTTCAACAATTTCACCTTCGTTCCAGTGTTGGTATAAACGTTCTTTTATTTCGGCATCAACACCGTTGGGTACTTGTGAGGCCTGTAAGGAGAAATCTAAAGCGGCACGTTCCGCATCGGAAAACGCAGGGTGTGTTCTGTATTCCCAAATATTATCTAGCTGTTCTTGTTCCGCACCATAGCGTTCTGCAGCGCGTATGGCATGAGCTTGGCAATATCTACAACCCGTAGCATTGCTACTCACCCACGCAATCATTCTTTTTAGGGCAGAGGTAACCCTGCCTTCATTGGCCATAACGGCTTTGTTAAGATTAATGAAAGCTTTGGATATTGCGGGTCGGTGCTGCATGGTCAAGACTGAATTAGGGCAAAATCCAAGTGTTTCGTTGAAAAATGCAGCCAGTTCTTTGGTCTCGGGATCATGATTTGGGTCAAGTGGTGTTACTAATGCCATAGTTGAATCTTAAGGAATTGTTTGTTAGTGATATCTCTAAATTGATGGGGTAACCCATGTTGTGGTGCTCAGAATAACCGCTTAGATTATCGTATTTTTGTATTCTACAAGAAACAAAAAATTATGAGCACAACAAATCATATTACCACGAAATGGTTAGGCAATATGTCCTTTGAAAGTAACAACCCATCTGGGCATTCTTTAAAAATTGATATCGCCAAAGAAGATGGTGGTGACAGTAGTGGGTTAAGACCAAAAGCACTTATGCTTTCTTCATTGGCCGGTTGTTCAGGACTGGATGTTGCGGCAATGTTCAAAAAAATGAAGTTAGAGGTAGATGAGTTTCATATTGAAACCATTGCAAATCTTACGGATGAACACCCAAAGTACTACGATAAGGTAGTGATTGAGTATCATTTTCACGGTGCAGATTTAGCGGAGAAAAAACTGCAAAGAGCAGTAGACCTATCCATTGATAAGTATTGTGGAGTAATGGAGATGTTTAGACAATTTGCTGAACTGGAGATTAAGACTGTATTTCATAAGAAGTAAAAAAACTCAAATACAAATTCAAAAATCAAATACAAGTAGATGTCTAAAAAGCCGTATGATTTGGAGGAAAGATTAGTAAATTTTGCAGCTGATGCTGCTCTATTTTGTAAAGGGATTCTGAATGATTTTACAGGACAGTACTATGGACATCAACTTTTAAGGTCTGCAGGTAGTTCGGTCCTTAATTTTGGAGAAATGCAAGGTGCTCAAACAGATAAAGATTTTAAGAATAAGGCAACAATCTCCTTAAAAGAATTAAATGAATCTAGAATCAATTTAAAGATTCTAACTAAGAAACAATATGGTGATAGTGCCAGAAGATTAAAGATATTGGATGAAGTTGAGCAACTAATAAAAATTTTAGCAACTATTATTAAAAACAAGAAACAAACGAATACTTAGATTTTAGTTTTTAATTTCACATTTAGATTGAATTTATTATTTGAGTTTGTATTTAAGTTTTGAACACTGCCAACTGTTACTGAAAACTGATTACTAAAACCATGCGCTGGACAATTAAACCGAAACCAAAACAAGAAGATATCAATGCTTTAGCCGATGCGTTAAAGGTCGATGAGTTGGTGGCGCAATTGTTGTTGCAAAGAGGTATATCTACCTATGATGAGGCAAAGCATTTTTTTCGACCACAGTTAAGTGATCTTCATGATCCTTTTTTAATGAAGGATATGGATATTGCCGTTCATAGAATTGAAGAAGCCATTGCCAATGGTGAGAATATTTTAGTGTATGGAGATTATGATGTTGATGGTACAACGGCCGTGGCTTTAATGTCATCCTATCTGTTAAGTTATTACCCAAATGTGGCAACCTATATTCCCGATCGCTATGATGAAGGGTATGGGGTTTCCTTTAAAGGTATCGACTTTGCCGAGGACAACGGTTTTTCACTGATCATTGCTTTGGATTGTGGGGTAAAGGCGATAGATAAAATTGCCTATGCTCAACAAAAAGGAATTGATTTTATTATTTGTGACCACCATAGACCTGGTACAATATTACCAAGTGCTGTAGCTGTCTTAGACCCTAAAAGAGAAGATTGTTCATATCCGTATGATGAATTATGTGGTTGTGGTGTTGGTTTTAAGCTGATTCAGGCATTGGGTTCCCGTAGAGGTGAAACTATAGATGATGTAATCTATTATCTTGATTTAGTGGCAACTGCAATAGGAGCGGACATTGTACCGATAACTGGGGAGAATCGTATATTGGCTTTTTATGGCCTACAGGTTATCAACCAGCAGCCTAGAATTGGTTTTAAAGCTATAATTGACCAAATCAATAAAAAGGAACTTACTATTACAGATGTTGTGTTCATTATTGCTCCTAGAATAAATGCTGCCGGTAGAATGAAACATGGGCAACATGCCGTAAATCTGTTGACAGAAACCGATATGGGACAGGCCTTGAAATTTGCTGCGGAAATAGAGAAATTCAATGCGGATAGAAAAGGTCTGGATAAATCCATAACTGAAGAAGCATTGGTCCAGATCAAGGAAAATGGAGAAATAGAAGGTTTTACATCTGTGGTATATCATGATTCGTGGCATAAGGGCGTAATTGGCATTGTTGCTTCGCGTTTAATAGAAACCTATTACAGGCCTACATTGGTATTTACAAAAAGCGGGGACAAATTGGCGGCTTCCGCAAGATCTGTAAAAGGGTTTGATGTGTACAACGCATTGGAGGGGTGTGCAGATTATATAGAACAATTTGGAGGACATAAATACGCAGCGGGTCTCACTTTATTGGAAGAGCAGTACCATAATTTTAAACATCAGTTTGAGAAGGTGGTCAAGGAAACCATAGAGCCACATTTACTTATCCCGGAAATAACCATTGATTCCAAAATTACCCTTAAGCAGATAACACCAAAATTAATGCGCATATTAAAGCAATTTGCTCCTTTTGGCCCAGGGAATATGTCACCTGTATTTATAGCGGAAAATGTGGCCGACACGGGTTATGCAAAAGGTGTCGGGGCCAATGGTGCACATTTAAAGGTAGCGGTAGTACAGCAGGACAGTTATAAAATTGACGGTATTGGTTTTAATTTAGGAGATAAATTACCGCTGGTTACGGGCAGAAAACCTTTTGATGTTGTTTTCTCCATTGATGAAAATGAGTGGCAAGGTACGGTAAGTCTACAATTAAAAATAAGGGATATTAAATAAGTCTGGCGCATTATAATTTTAAGAATACGCATAGTTTTACTATTAGCTATGGGTTATTTGCTGTTATTAATTTCAAAAATTCATCAATAAATTGCCGTTTATAGTCTATTAAGTAGGTCGATTATGGGATATAAATCCCACTATTTATATTGAGTCTAAATAAATTTAATATATTTATATGAAATATGTAGAAAATGATGAACGATATAACGCCCATTTATCAAAATGAATACGGTATTGCTTTTAAATGGAAACCGGAAAAACCCAGCAAAACCAATAAGGTCCAAATAATCTTTAGGGATACGGGTTTATTGCTTACCAAAAAGGAAATACACTATTTTTCAAAATGTATACATGATACGTTGCAGAGCGGTAACGGTAATTTGTGTAATGACTGCCAAATTAAAGGCGAATGCAGGTCGTTATTGCTGAACTCGCCGGCACATCAAGTGTCGTTTGCCGTAAGTTATACCGAAGCATTAAAAATAAAGGATTTAATAGACGGCACATTGTTCAAAATACAACTAGATGCCTACTTCAACGATATAGGAATAAGCTAATTTCATTTGTTTTTTTAGAAAGCAAAATTGCATTAAATAAGTTTCAACTTCCTTAAACTGCACATTATTTATTAAATATCTTTGATGTTTAATTAGCGCTTACCCTATGAATGTAAATGACCCGTATGCTGCCTTAAGGTTTAGGGAATTCAATATTTTTCTTCTGGTTCGTTTTGCAATGGTTTTTGCATGGTCTATGCAATTCATTGTTATAGAATGGCAGGTCTATACCATTACCAAAGACCCCTTGTCCTTGGGGATTATAGGTTTAATGGAGGTAATACCTGCGGTGGGTATGGCACTTTTTGCAGGTCATATAGTAGATCAAAAAGAAAAGCGAAATCTACTGATGAAATGTATATTTGGTTTCTCCGTAATTAGTTTTGGGTTATTTATATTAAGCCTGCCTTCCGTCTTGGAAACCTATGAAACCAAGACCATTTTATATGGCATTTATACTTTAGTTTTTTTTGGTGGTTTGGTACGTGCTTTTTTAGGTCCCACCATATTTTCATTGATTGCCTTAATTGTTCCCAAGAAGATATATCCCAATGCCGCTACTTGGAGTAGTACCACATGGCAAATGGCTGCGGTATTAGGTCCGGCTTTGGCGGGTTTTTCAATAAGTTTAATAGGTGTACATTGGTCTATGTGTGTCATATTCGGGTTTTCACTTTTGGCATTGACCGCGTTGTTCAATATATCCAGGAAACCAATTTTAAATCCTAAAATTGGTGAGCCCGTCTTTGAAAGTTTAAAGGAAGGGTTGAGCTTTGTTTTTAAGACCAGGGCGGTATTGGGAGCTTTGACCTTGGATATGATCGCGGTTTTATTTGGTGGCGCGGTAGCCTTGTTACCAATTTTCGCCCAAGATATATTGCATGTAGGTTCAGAAGGTTTTGGAGTATTGAGGGCGGCACCTGCCGTAGGGGCGGCCATTACTATGCTTGGTTCCACACGTTTTCCTTTACACAAAAATGCGGGTAAAAAATTGCTATTGGCCGTATTTGGTTTTGGGGTCTGTATGATCGTTTTTGGATTGTCTACCTATTTTTGGTTATCCGTTATTGCCTTGTTTATTAGTGGAGCGGTAGATGGGGTTTCCATGATTATTAGGCAAACGATCTTACAATTAAAAACACCTGACAATATGCGCGGTCGTGTAGCATCTGTAAATTCAATGTTTGTGGGTTCGTCCAATGAACTAGGAGCGTTTGAAAGTGGTGTTACCGCTAAATTAATGGGTACGGTTACCGCAGTTGTATTTGGAGGAACCATGACACTTTTGACCGTTGGTCTTACGGCAATTGTATCTCCAGGTTTTCGTAAACTGGACCTTCAAAAAGATATAGATGAGCATGAAAAATAAAAACTGAATTGTTAGTTATAAAAAAAGCCCTTTTTTACAGGGCTTTTTTTATTGTAGGTAGTGCTCAAGATTTGGGTACTTAAGCGGGGGAACTTGTAGGTAATTGAAGATTTGGGAATCAACCATTAAACTAACAACAAAGTAAAGATATAGGGTGGTGCAAATTTTATAAAACTATTGTTGTGAACACCTTAAATTATGTTGTAAGAAAAAGATTACACATTGTTTAGTGCTTTTGAAATGGACAGTAGGTTACTTTTTGTAAGAATATATAAGGAAATAACTGCTGTATTTTATATAGTTTTCATATCGCTAGTTTGGGGTAAATATTTATAGGCATACCTGCAGGTTAACAATTCTGTGCCTCCTTTTTTCTGTAGTATTAGTCAAATTATTGAACAAAGAAAAGCCCCCTATTTTAGGGACTTTTCTTTACTGTAGGTAATTTTTAAGATTTGGAATCTTAAACGGGGGAATTTGTAGGTAATAATTAGATTTGGATTATAAATACTTAAATAACAACACTGTAAATTTATGGAATAGATGTTTTTTTATAAAACTATTGTTGTGAACATGTAAGAATAAGTTGTAAGAAAAGTATTACATGTTGTATGAATAAATTTTCAGTGTGCAATATACTTATTCCGCAAACTTTTTTAAAGACAGGTGTATACCGTCAAACTCGGCATACGTATAAAAATTGACCCAATCACCAAGGTTAGTGTATGTAGCATTTTCATTTAAAGGTATCTCTAAAGGAAGGTGCCTGTGACCAAATATAAAATGATCAAAATGTTGGTTCTCCAGTTTTCTGTGGGCATATTGTACCAGCCATTCTTTATCATCGCCCAAATACGTGGCATCATCATCACCGGAAATCAATTTATTCTTTACGGAAAAATATTGGGCCAATCGCACACCAATATCAGGATGTAGCCAATTAAAGAACCATTTGGCCAATGGGTTGGTAAAAAGTTTTTTCATTCTTTTATAGCCTTTATCGTGTGGTCCCAGACCATCTCCATGCCCTATAAAAAATGAAGTATTATTGATTAGATATTGTTGGGGTGAATGATAGACCGGTATATTCAGTTCCTCCTCAAAATACCCGTTCATCCATAAATCATGGTTGCCAACAAAATAATGAATGGCTATGCCGGCATCGGATAATTCTGCCAATTTGCCCAGGGTTCTCGTAAAGCCTTTAGGGATAACGGTTTTGTACTCAAACCAAAAATCGA
Organism: Maribacter confluentis; assembly: GCF_030505015.1. Classification (NCBI taxonomy): domain Bacteria; kingdom Pseudomonadati; phylum Bacteroidota; class Flavobacteriia; order Flavobacteriales; family Flavobacteriaceae; genus Maribacter; species Maribacter confluentis. The sequence goes on along the minus strand of NZ_JAUKUC010000001.1, from coordinate 2,000,926 downwards.
ATAAATCTCCCATTAAGAAAATTACTCCGGCATCAGCTTTAATGGTCTCCAGCCAATGAACAAATTTCAACTCCCTAACCTTGCTCTGCTCCATAGTAGGGGCACCAAGGTGGTTGTCACTGGCAAAATATACTTTTTTCCCTTTTGGAAGTTCAATGTTCGTCATGCGGATGTAAATATATAAAAACTGTTTTGCGTATAAATCAGGTATTTGTTTTATATGCTACCAAGTTGACCAAAGCTGTGTTGCTACTAGATTAAAGCTTTTTCACTGAGAACGATTTTTATGGGCAAGTGATCGCTATATCCATTTAGATTAAATTTTGAGGCATTGGGTCTGCCAAACTTAACGGGTTTATTGTAAGAGCCGGATGTAAGTTCCGGAAAATCTACTATAGCTGCGGAACTTAATTTAAATTGTAACGTCGGTTTTTCGGAAAGGATACTTTTTGAAACCATAAATTGGTCCAAAAGGTTATATTCATTACCAAAAACAAAAGTGCCTATTTGGTCATCCATAAACCTATACATTACGTTATAAAAGTATTTAAGTCGCACACGGTTACTTTTGACCAAGGCCTTATTGTTAATTGCCATTAAGTAATTGGTAATAGATTTGTTAAAAGGATTATCGTTAAAGTCTCCCATTAAGAGAATTGCGGCATCATCTCCTTGTTCCTCATAGATGCGCTCTATCCAATAGGATAAATTTTCTGCAACCATGATCCTAAAGGGCTCACTGGTAAGTTCACCACCGGACCGTGATGGCCAATGGTTCAAAATACAGATTAACTTATTTCCGTTAGCGGTATTAATATGCACCTGAAATAAATCCCTGGTACTATTTCTTTTAATAATGCGTAGGCTGAAAGTAAGTTGTTCAGGACCGTATTTTTCGGTATCATAGATCAGGGCCGTATCTATTCCACGCTTGTCCTCACTTTCCGAAATAACAAAAGCGTATTGCCTGTTAAGGGCAACGTTCATTGCGGTGATCAACAATTCAATTACAAATTCGTTCTCTACCTCGCAGACACCCAAAATATCAGGGCCTTGGTTATCGTTAAACTGGGAAATTATAGAGGTGAGATTAGTAATTTTTTTGTTTAGGATATTGGTATTCCACCCATGGAGCTCAGACCCTAAATGATCGTTTAAAAATTGGCTTCTACGGGGTGAATTTTCAATGTCGAACAAATTTTCAAGATTCCACCAGTAAATATGATGTTTGACCATGTTATTGTAAATTAAGGGATTACCCTTAAAATAACACATTATTGAAAGATGAAAACAGTGTTTTGGATTAAATTTTGATAAATTTAATTATCACTGGCAAACCATTCTGCGAATGAAGAATCGGTTTCCTGTAATTTCAATGAGAACAATGTGATGTTTTCTGGAAGTCTTGATTTAATTTTTGCGGCAAAATCAATGACCATATTCTCACTGGTAGGCTGATAGTCTGCCAAGATAACGTTGTGCCCGCGGTCCGTTAATTCCTTGGCCAACTCTACATGGGGTGTATTCTTATTGAAAACGGTAGCATGGTCAAATTTATCCACAATTTCCTCCTTTACTATTTTTTTCAGGTCGCCAAAATCAATGACCATTCCTAATTTAACGTGCGAAGTATCCGTAATGGGCGTACCTATAACGGTTACGGATAGTTTATAACTATGGCCATGTACATTTCTGCATTTACCATCATAACCGAAAAGCGCATGACCTGTTTCAAAATTAAACTGTTTGGTAATACGTATGTTGCTCATAGCCTATAATTAAATGGCAAAGGTAGGGAATCTTTAAAAGCAATTATAGTTTGGGATCAGTCAATGATAATATCCGTATTGCCCGAAATTAGAAGTACATGACAGCAGTCCGCGCCTACTGTAAATTCTTCGTTTACAATTTCTTTATCAGCATTATATCCTATAAAGGCAATGGTAGTAGTCTGGTTTTGGTAATCAAGTCTGTAGGCATCACTGAAAATAGGGTAATACCCGTCTTTGGCATAATCCTCAAATTCTTCTTGGTTTTGCACAAGGGTAATATCTTCATCTGTCTTTGTATCCACAACCTTAAAACGATCAAGCGGTACGTTTACGCCAGACGCATCTTTTACGGTAACCCCTATCGTAACAAAATTTTGGGTACAAACTGTATTTTCATTACAATCCTCTTTAACAGTATCATCGGTATTGGAGCATGATGCAATGAAAATGAAAAAAGCAAAACTTAAGAATTTATAAACCATTGTCAAATTTTTATAAAAGATGCAATTTCTTATAAACGTTGCGTGTCGTTATCTTTTAAATTTTCTATTGGCACGTATTTTATTCACAAAATAGATAACCACTACTAGAAGTGCCAAAATTGGAAAAACTAGGTTTCCGTTTAATAATTGAAAAATTTCCATAAGAACTATTTTAGGGAAAGAACGAATGCGCGTGGCGCTTATTGTTTATTTTTTAAATTTTGATAATGCGTTTCTGGTAAATTCCGAAAGTGCCAATTTACCGGTTATAGCAGCTCTCTCCTTCAATAGAACGTCCCAATGGTCCGTTCCTTCCCATAACACGGTCTTCCACTCCGTTAATGCATCAGGATGATAGCTGGCCAATTTATGGATATAAAATTCTAGTTCCTTATCCATTTCCTGTGCCGTTTCAAATACTTTGGAAAACAATCCTTTTTCTTGGGCCCAATATGCATTTTTCCAATCTGTAGGAGCCAAGGACAATTCTCCCATGGCTGCTTTGCCTATTTTTCGTTCTACCACTGGGGCTATTACCAAGGGCGCAATACCAATACTTAATTCCGATAGTTTTATGGATGAGTCTACATTGGCAAAAACATAATCGCACGCTGCGGCCAGACCTACACCGCCGCCTACGGTCTTACCGTGAACACGGCCTACGATAATCTTTTTGCACTTGCGCATGGCGTTTATAACATGGGCAAAACCGCTAAAAAAAGCCTTACCTTCCTCTAGGGTGGTCACTTCCAATAATTCATCAAAAGAAGCACCTGCACAGAACGCTTTCTCACCTTCGGACTTTAAAAGAATTACGGAAATACCATCATTTTCAGATAGTTCGTCGATAGTATTCGTAAGTCGTTCCAACAACTCGGATACAAATGAATTACTAGCCGGATGGCCAAATTCCACTTCGGCGACCTTACCGTTTATACGCGTATATAAGCTTCCATTCTTTCGTGTAGTGACCATAGCATTTCTTTGTGATAAAATTACGGATTTTGCAATAAAGGTTTAAACTTGTTTCTAAACTTCCATACCAAGGCGCCGCCCCTTATCAGCATCCAAACGGTGAATGCAAGCCATATTCCGGTAAGTCCCCAATTAAAATACTTTCCTAAGAAAAGCATAGGTACAAAACCTAAAAAGGTTGCCACCAATAGGGTATTTCGTAAATATTTCATTTCACCCAATCCTTTAAAAACGCCATCCAATACAAAGGCAACGGTATTAATGGGCAATCCTAAAATAATGATATAAAATATACTATAGAACGTAGTGAGCACTAAAGTTTCATTTGTAAACAAACTTCCCAAGGGTCTATAAAATATACTGGCAAGCCCCATAATCAATACACTGACCCAAAGTCCGTACTTAATGATTTTTTTTGCCAAGGTCCAAAGTCCATCATAGTTTCGTTCCCCTAGAAGCCTACCGGCCATAATATTTCCTGCAGCACCATAACCATCTATAAAGAATGCCGATAACAGCCATAGGTTTATGGCAATGGTGTGCGCACCTATAAACTGACCTCCAAGTGCCGTAGCCTCACGTGCTGCAAGTACAATGGCCGTGTTCAAGGCAATTGCGCGTACAAATAAATTTAGGCTCATGACCACCAACCTCTCCAGTTCAGGATGTATGGGAAACCTTAATTTTAGGCTGATATCTGTCTTTGTCCATAGTAGGTAAAATGCCAAAATGGCCATAACGGCCTGTGCCAATAAACTAGCCCAAGCGGCACCTTCCAGAAACATAGGATCAATGAAACCCTCTATGCCGTACACAAAGGCAAAATCAAAAATTACGTTCAATACGGCACCTGTAATGGCAATTACCATGGGCCAATATGTATTTTGAAGACCCCTAAAGATTCCCATAACGGCAAATACAAAAAGAGTCAACGGAAAACCCCATACACGTATGGTGTAATAGCTAATACAGTATTCCAATATTTTGCCCGATGCATTTAATAGTTCAAAAATATCCCTGATAACAAAAATGGTGGATAACAATATGAGGACACTTAAACCAATGTTCAAGAAGATGGCCTGTGCCGGTAAGGTTTTGACTTCCGCTAATTTTCCAGCACCCAAATATTGAGAAATTATGGCCGATATGGCGCTACGGGTCTGTCCCAAAATCCAGATAAGTGCAGAAAGGAAGGATCCCACAATTCCTGCCGCTGCCAAGGATTCAAGTCCATCTACGGGAATATTGCCTACAATTGCGGTATCCGTAATAGACAAAAGGGGTTCTGCTATACCTGCAATGGTAGCGGGTATGGCCAATTTATTGATTGCTTTGAAATTAACTGAAGTTTTCAAAAAAAGGGATTCTATAAGACGAGTTCATAGCAATGAAAAGGGTATGGGCTTTGTTGGTGAAAAAAGATATCTTGTAATCTTTTATAGCCACGCTGTTCGTAAAATTTCTGGTTACGTTTATTTTGGCTAAAGGTATCCAACCTAATGGAAAGGGCCTTGTTTTTTTTGGCAAAATCCTCTCCAAAATCCATAAGGCGCTGGGCAAAACCCTTACCTTGAAAATTAGGATGTACCGCTAATCTGTGGATGTAGTAATTTAATCCATTAGGGGTCAACCATGACACGGGTGAATATTCGGTATCCATATAGGTTGATATTACAATGCATCCTATAATGGTTTGTTGGTTTTTTAGAGTAAAAAGTTCATTACGGTCTAGATCGTTCAAAAAAGCTTTGCGCGAGGGGTAATCAGTGGTCCATTGATAAATCCCATTGTTTTCCATTGCAATTCTACAGGCATCCGTTAAACGTAAAATTTCATTTAATTCCGATATCTTTGCCAGCTCAATCATAAAACCGATTTATATAAATCGTAAATTTAGGGTAATAAACAACAATTCTTAATATGATGAACATTCTTGTACCAATTGGAACCTCTACGGACGCCCACGAAACATTGCAATATGCAGTAGATTTTGCAGCTGATTTTAACGCCCAGATTTATGTAATGGAGGTTTTTAACGTTACTGGAAAGACAGGCACCTTAACCAACATAACCCAAAAAATTGCGGAAAATAGCAGGGAGCGACTTAAGGATATTGTGGGGCAAGTCAAAGTTGACGGTAATGAAATCAAGATCGTTAATTTCAATGGCGAATTGGCGGACGGGTTAAGGGAATTGGACAAAGAATTGGGAATAGAACTTATTATCTTGGCCCCAAGAAGTAATGACGTACAGGAAGAATTTTATTTGGGCCAGACCTCAGGGGCTATTATCAAAAGAACCAATATACCTACCCTTATCGTGCCAAAGGGAACAACCTATAAAAAATTCAAGACCATTCTTGTGGCATTTAAATCTGGCATACTAAAAAGAAAACGTATTCTTGATCCTTTGATCGACATCAAGAAAAAACATAGTTCTGAAGTAAATCTATTATTGGTAAAACCCCCGGTTATTCTGATGATGACCTGAAGGTCAATACCGCATTAATGGACATTAGTTCTCAAATGACGTTTACCCAGAACCAAACCACTTATTTAGGTGTGTTGGAACATTTTCAAGCTCAACATCCAGATTTGTTATGCGTTTTTAGAAGAAAAAGGGGATTCTTTAAAAAGTTATGGGAGAAAAGTACGATTTCCAAGGCCGAGTTTTATGCTCCGGTACCGGTATTGGTCCTTAGCGTAAAGAAAGATTAGATAGTATTTTGATACTTTGCCAAAAAGTATTTCCTTTGAGCCGTTCTAAAAATTGGGGGATTAGCTCAGTTGGCTAGAGCGCTTGCCTGGCAGGCAAGAGGTCACCGGTTCGAATCCGGTATTCTCCACAAAAAAGGCTTCCTAATTTGGAAGCCTTTTTTATGCGTAGAGGTTTGGACCTTAACCTTAAGGTATAATAATAGATGATTTTATCTTGGACAAAAGCGCACAATTGCTTCTTACAACGTAATTTCTTTTACAGTATCATCCAATTCAATTTCATAGGCTCCTCTAACCTTTTTATAGGGTAGAACTATACTGTCATCTACCCGCAAATAAGCCTTTGACGTATGTTCGGTTTTTGGGTCCAAAACCAGGGTGACCTTTTCCGTAGAAGTATCGTATACTATTTTATTTATGCTTCCCGCATCCAGAGTCATCCATAGTTTTTTGGGTGTAAGATATATTTTGGATTTAGCCGCTGTAGTAGGTGTCACTTCAATGGCAGTTCCTTTTTGTGAAACATTGCCCCCAAAGGCCAACCAGCCCAATTCGTCGTTGTTGGTGATGTAGGTTGCCGAGTTTACCGCATATCCATAGAAGCCGGAACCATAATCACCGGATATTCCATCTATTTTTAATGATGAAGGATAAGAATGGAATGCGGCAGGTCCAAATCCGTCTTGGGTAATATTTGAAATACTTCCCATAAGCCCTCCATACCCCACTTTGATCAAATAAAAATCTGGAGTTTTTCGGTATTGCTTAAGCACCGGTATGGCATTAATTCCAGAGCCATAATGATGTATTTGGCGTTCTACCCTTGAGGTTTCCCCGGCCTTGCCACCATAAAGAAAATCCCAATATCTCCTGGCATTACCGTTATAGGCCCAATGTGGCATGGTTGGCATATAGGCCAGTATGGCATTTAAGGTAATATTGGCCTTATGTTCATAACCAAAATAGTCTGTCCAGGTATAGACTTCCTCCTGCCCTGTGGAATCCCATGGCATTTCACTGCCAAAAGGATAGTCAAGCGATTTCCAATGGTCTGCGCGTTCTTTCATTCTTGCTTCTAGCTCAGTGGCCATTTCATCATAGTTTTCATTCTGCAGATCTTTAAGGATCGATAGGAACACGGAACCTTCCATTTGTCCAAATTGGGCATAATAGGGAGCCTGTTCCATCATAGCTATGGTAGTATGGTAAGCATTTTTCAGATACCAATCCCAATTTTTATTATCTACCAGTCCGTTATGATATCGTGCCAAGCGGTACATGACCCAATAGGAGGCGGCTACATGCGGATAATTAAAAGATCTACCGCGATCATTGGCGTGCTTATGGTCCCAAGCTGCCCAGGTGGTATAATCAATATTTTTTTCATAGGTGCCTTTTGGCAATGAATCCGGTTCATAATAAAAAAGGCTTTTTTTGACCCCATATTTGTACGGTCCTTCGCTATATTGAATATTTCCCCATAGCACATGGTCTATAAATTCCTGAAGTTTTTGAATTTCTGTTCTGTTAGGTTGTACCAATTGTTTCATAATTGCCGCAAGCCAACTTCCCGCACCACCTTCATCACTAAGACCACTGATCCAAACCCTGCCGTCTTGGGTAACCTGTTCCTTTTTTTCATAGTCATAGGAGATGGGTGATGGACTTCTGCCAAAAGGATCATATGGGTTATCATACCATTGCTCCGTGGTCAAAAAATTTCCAAAATCCTTAATGACTTCCGCTTCAGGCTTAATGACCTTATAGTTAACGGTCTGTTCAACACCGTTGTTATAGCTAATGGTCAACCTTGCCCTTCCCCATTTTTTACCGGAGACGAGGTACTTTTTTAAGCCGGTTGTAGTAGTACCGTCTTCCTTAATTTTCAATGCATTTTTTGGATAAACATCAAAAGACTTAATCTCACTTTTATAATTCACGTAAATATGTGCCTTTACATCCATTGGGATTACATAACCAGGTACGCCTACAACAACGGGTCTTTCCTCCTTGATCAAAGTTTCTTGAATATGCTTAACACCTTTGGACAGGACAAACTTTAAGGCATAATTTTTAGTGGTATTGGGTTGTAGTACTACAGATGTTGGTTTGTTCCATTGTTCTACGCCTTGCCATTCATTTTCCGCATAGGCCTTGCTATGTGCCATCCATTCATGAAAACCTTCAAATACAATGCTTTTTCTTGTGAGATCGTCCAATAGAGGACGGTATGCCTCAAAGGCCATGTGTTCTTTTGGTATGACCAATAAGGCAGGCCCTTTTCCACTTAACCTTTTTACCTCTAAATATCCTGCATCCTTGCCAATATATGGATCAAAAAAAACATTTTGCTTATGGGCCTCAGTCAATGATTTACCTTCTAGAATATTGTTAAAAATCATGGGTACACCCAAAGCACCTATCTCTATTGGCGTATCCTGCATGTTTGTAATTTCAAAACGCATGACCAATTGCCCTTTATCCAATTCATAGAAACGTTTTATGGAAACGGGTATATCCTTTGGTAGGGTATTGGCCAAATCTGCAGCTGCCAGCACACTATCCGTTACTGCCAGTGGGGTGACCGGAGCTCTATTGCTGGCCGTTGAATATGTTTTCCAATGGCCAGATGAAGTCTTGATCCTTAGATTGATATCCCCTAGATGGTAAAGGCTGTCCTTGTCCCTTACTTCCAACCTTTCGCCTGGGGTGTAGTCAAATGATAACTCGTCCATTGGTCTCAATGCCGCTACGGTTTGCGAAGCTTTTACCAATTTCAGCTGAAATTCTGGCGTGTTATGTTTTTGGAACACCTCCGCAACCCCTAATGTAGGCTCCCTATGCTCTACGTTGCTCCAATAGCTTTTTTGAGCGGATAGTTTACATGAGACAATTAAAACTAGTCCTGTTAATAGCCAAAATTTTGTGTGCATTTTCTTCATGGTATTAGTCATTCATTATAACCCTTAGGCATGGATATATTGTTTAATAGGAAAAACTGATTTAGGTAATTGGCCCCCATCTTACAATAGGAATTATTTTAGCGAAACATCCAGATAAACGGAATGTCGGCCATAAGTTTCATAAAAGGGTTTAAAGACCGTACCGTCAATGGAAAATTCCAATTTTTTTGGGTCTCCTTTTATGGTCTTGCCTAAATCTTTCAAATCCAAGGTCACTTTTCTCCATTCTTTACGGGGCTCGGATTCCTGTGCGGCCAAAAGGATAGGTCCATAAAATAGACTTGCAATATTCTGTTGATCCATAATGGGCGATAAGTGAAATTGAAAAGGCATCTGTAATTCTATGATATCACCGTTTTTCCATTTGCGGTTAAGGGTAAGATAGCTGCCAGGGGTGGCCTCTACTTTTAGGGGTTTACCGTTTATATGAACAAAGAATCCCTTGGTTGCCCAATATGGCACCCTTACATTCAGGTCAAATTTACCCTTGCCGGTTACGGTCAACCGTGTTCTGTCCTCATGTGGAAAATTGGTAGCTTGTTGTATACTGATATTTTTTTCGGTCCAGTCTAGTGTTGAAGGCACATAAAGATTTACATATAGCGCTTGGTTGTCCACGCTTCTAAAGTAAATGGAGTTTTGAAGTTTGGTATTGCTTTCCAACGCTGTGCCGTTGCAACAGGTAAAGCCCTTCATGTGGGGGTTTCCAAAGTGCTTTACGGAACTTGGCCTTAAGGGTACATGATATGTATTTGCAGGACTGTCCTCTGCCACAGAAGCCAAAATATGATTGTAAAGTCCGCGTTCATAATAATCCATTAGTTCTGCCCTGTGGTCAAAAAGAAAAAGGTTTCGGGATAACTTTAACATGTTATAGGTTGCACAGGTTTCATTTTGTCCACCGGAGGACAGCCCATTTTCATATAAGGTGGCCGGTTCTCCAATAAAGCATTCGGCGTTGGTGGGGTTTCGTGCTCCTGCGACCCCACCAATACTATACATATAATCATTGGTTGTTTTATACCAAAAATTATCTGCCACTTGGTAGTATTTATGATCGTTGGATGCTTGGTAAGTGGTCAATGCACCCATTATTTGGGGAATATGTTGGTTGGCGTGCAAACCGCGGAAAGTGTCTACATTTTTAGTGATTCCATGGGTGTGTTCGGCATCGCCATAGAACATTTTTATATTATCGAACAATTGGGCAGTTTCTAAGTAGCGGCTGTCGTTAGTAAGCTTGTATAGCCTGGCCATTGCTTCGTTCATACCACCATATTCACCGGCTATATAGGTGTTCCACATTTTAATAAGGGTTGCTTTCGGCAATTTACTTAGACGGGTATGAATCCAATTTCCCATTCCCTTGGTGATTTCAAGTGCTTTTTGGTTACCACTTATCTCATATACATCTATTAAACCGGCAAGTATCTTATGCAAGGTGTAATATGGGGCCCATATTTGTGTGTCGTTGGTACCATAGGTAGCACCTTTTTCCAACATGATAAATTGATCTGGTGGATAAGCGCTAATAAAGCCTCTTCCCCAATTCCAATAATCGGTACGTATACTGGTTTCGCGTATATCGGAATCATACGCCGTCTTTCCGGGACCAAAGGGCACTTCGTTGGGATCCGCTACAAATGCTCCTCCGTTTTCCTTGGGTTGACCGGACATTTGGGAAAGTTTATACAGCGTATTCACCATATATTCCATTTTACGGCCAAAATTGTTTTGTAATTCCTTATCGTAACCGGTACTTGCATAGGCTTGGGCAATTGCCGTAAGGTAATGCCCGGTGGCATGCCCCCTCAATTTAGTTTCTTGACTGTTCCAAACACCAAGAGGTTCGGCACCGCTAGGTTGGGCTATTCCAAATGCGTTTCTAAACATATAGAGAAAGGCATCTGGATCGGTCTGTGCCAGTGTAGATATAAATTTGTCCCTGTTTTCTATGAACTTGGTATCGTTGCCCGCCAAGTCTTTGGTCAAGGAAACCTGTTCCAAGGTAAAGGAGGCCAACCGTTGATCAGGGCGTTTAATTTCCATGTTTTCTTTTACAGTTACCGTGGCCTTTGCTTTTAGTGGTGATCCCGGTATATTTCCTAGTATTTGATAGGTGCCAGGCCTTAGCACTTGTGCATTATCTTTAGGGGCTGGCCAGAGAATGCGTATTGCCGGCCCCTGTATATTATTAGTGTATGTTCCCTTAACAAAACGGGGCAATCGTGGTAAGTGTCCCACCTGGGTGGTTACATGAACATCTTTTATCTTTTGTAAATAGGCGTTGTATAACTGCGGAACAGTATCGGGAAATTTTTGAAGGTCATCTTCGCGATCTTTTTTAGGTTTATTATTGGATGTTTCTGAGTTACCGGCACTCTCATAAATTCTTGAAACTTGTTTATGGCTTAAGGGAATGCGGTAGATTCTAAAATCATGTAACAGGCCAAAAAGGTAAGAATCATTGCCCGTTATTGATTTACCGATATATAATTTATTTTTTTGGTTGGATGCTTGAGCAAAAAACTGTTCCAAGGCCACTGTTACATCATTGGCCGTATCCACAAGCTCACCATTTAGGTAGGTGCTAATTGCTTTTGATGGGGTGTTGATAACCATGGCTATATGGTACCATTGACCCGTTTCAAAAGCTTTTGACCCTATACTGTACGAACGGCCGTTGGTTGTGTTGAGCACATTTTGTAACCCTTCCGTATCCATAGTGCCCATTGGTGCCAGATACATACGGGAAGCATTGTTCTTACCAAAATCAAAGAAAAATTGACCTAATTTGTTCGTATGAAGCTTTACCCATCCGGTAATACTAAGGGATTCTTCTTGCAAAATGGCGTCATGGGGCAGGGAAATAAAGTTTTTGCCGCTTTTGTTCAATGATAGTACCTTGCCAAATGTTTCGTCATGAACAAAAGAAGCGCCCGATCCTTCTATGGAGGCATGTAAATTGTTCCTGGACCAATCTTTTGCATCGCCATTAAAGAGATAGCGTGCTATGAGTCCGGTTTCACCTATTCCGTCCAAAATTTGGTTGCCGTCCTGTGCAGAAGTTAAAAAAGAGGACAGGAATGAGACTACACTTAAAAAATAAATGATTGTACGGGTATATATCATTTTGTCAATTTCAATTTTCATGATAACCTTGCCTAAAGGTTTTTTTTATATCTAATAGCTTGTAAAATTGACCTGAACGGGATTCATACAAGCGGTAAATTTGGTTTTATATACAGCTAGATTATTTCTTTGGCGTAGCCATAACAAGTACAGATTGTATGAAGCATAATAAATAAATGTATAAAACGCACTTATTTGTTTTTTATAAAGCCACAAAGAATAATCTAGAATAAAACTATTGATATTCTTGCGCCTTTTAATAATCCATATTAACAGATACTGATACTATATTATCCTTAAACTGGAAATGTCAAATAAAAAAGTGAATTTTGAATAGAATTCAATTTTATGGTCCATTTTTGATCCGTGTAAAGAACATTATGGATTATGAGGGTATTGGTATGATAACATATCTAAAATATACCTGTAGCGTATACCATTGGTAGTGTTTACTTGATGATGTTGACGATAAGATTGGAATCTATCTAGAGTTGATTAACTTAAAATTTAAATATTGAAAGTTTTACCGTTTAAAATTCCTAAACCTAGAAATGAAGCCCTTGTTTACCAAGTGGATAGGGAAGAGGCATTTTATGACCAACTGCATCAACATGGAGAAATACAGATAAGTTATATTCCCCAAGGCGAAGGTACTTTGATAGTCGGAGATTCAATAAATGAATACAAAGCGCACGATATTCTAGTCATTGGGGGCTTTGTGCCCCACGTTTTTAAGAGCGATACGGTTGCTTCTCCCAGATCGGAAATGCATACGCTCTTTTTTGATTTACATTCCTTTGGGAAGGATTTTTTTGAAATTGCGGACCTTTCGCTGACCAAAGAGTTTTTTAAAAAATCTGAGTTGGGCATGAGGGTGCTTAGCAATACACAACAGATTATAGGAGAATTCCATAAACTAGCTTCCCAGAACAAAGTGGAACAGATAGCTACGTTGCTAACGATTATCAGTCTTGTAACAAAATCGAAAACGGCTCCCTTATCTTCTTTTGTCTATAAAAAATCTTTTTCCGATGATGAGGGAAAACGAATGAACAATGTGTACAAATATGCAATGGAACAGTATAGCGAGCCTATTAGTCTGGAAGAAATTTCAAGTGTGGCCAACATGAGCCGCAATGCATTTTGTCGCTATTTTAAGAAGCGAACCAATAAAACATTTTTTCAATTTTTAATTGAAATACGGATAGAGAATGCTTGTAAGCTAATTGTAAACAAACCAGAACTATCCATCTCATTGGTTTCCGAAGAATGCGGGTTCAATAATATTGCCAATTTCAATAGAAAGTTCAAGGAACTAAAGGGGTGTTCCCCAACACAGTACCGGTCACGGTTTTAAGGGAACTACCTTGGCATAAGTGATATCTATTGTCTTATTGGTGCAAAGTTCCTTTTCAAGGATATACAAAAAAAGCGAACGGTATACCGTTCGCTTTCCTCACTCACACTAAAATAACTCAAACAAATAAAACTATTTTTAATATCCAGGGTTTTGGCTTAAGTTAGAATTGGTATTCAATTCTTCTAAACCAATTGGGAATATGGTGGTATAGTCTCCTTTTGGAGTATGGTTATACCAACTTTTGGTTTGGTATACCCCAAATCTTATCAAGTCTGTTCTTCTTCTGGCCTCACCGGCAAATTCCCATCCCAGTTCATCCAAAAAACGTCCGTAAGGTACGGTTGCTTGGTCTCCGGCATCGGCTATAGTGCCGTCCTCTGCCAAGGTTCCGTATTGTACCGTTGTGTCCCCTTCCAGTTCTGCACCCGTCACGGTTGCATCGGCAAGATCGTCAAATGAACGTGCACGTACTTGGGTGACAATTGTTGCAGCCTCATCACTACTGCCCGTCCTAAGCAATGCCTCTGCTTTCATCATCAACACATCGGTATACCTTAAAAACGGAAAATCTACGCTAAGCCCCCCGGTAGCACCAGGTTCTATCTCATACTTGCCACATCTAAAACCATCTGTAAAATCACAATCGTAAATACTGGGCATTTCCTTTACCAATGTCATGACCACGCTACCGTCAGAGGCACTTAACTGATCGCCCATTAACCAAGTATCGGACAAACGTTTATCGGTCGGGGAATAGCTATCAATGAATTGTGGATTACAGCTAGAACCGCCCCAAGGTTGTGCTTGCATACCAAAGACCAGTCTGTGGTCCGGAAGTAACATCTTCATATGGGCGTTCCATTGTCCCGCAAATATTTGATCGTAGGGAATGGCAAAGACCAATTCGCTATTGCTCTCATTATCGGTACTAAAAATATCGGTATAACTTTCGGACAATTGGAAAGCGCCACTGTCTATAATTTCGTTGCACGCATCTATGACCTTGTCCCAATTAGTAGTACCGGCATATACTTCCGAGTTTTGGTAAACCCTTGCCAGTATATGATATGCTGCCCATTTGGTCATACGGCCATAGGTACCGGTATCCACTGTTTCGGTAAGGTTAGGGATAACTTCCGTTAGCTCATTTACAATAAAGTTGTATACTTCTTCACGTGAGCTTTGAACGGGCAGGTCGTCCCCATAACTAGCTATGATGGGCACGTTGCCGTGAGAATCTACCAACATAGAATAGTATAATGCCCTTAGGGCCCTCATTTCAGAAATAATGGAAGTAGCCTGCTCTGCACTAACCGGCAGTTGTTCTGATTCTATTTGTAAAATTACCCTGTTGGCGCTATTGATACCGTTAAAACAGTTGATCCATGTATTTCTAGGCTGCCATTGTGTTGAACTCCATTCATGAAAATGCATTCTTTTATAGGTGCCGCCATCGTCCCAACCGTTAGGCCGTGTAGGGGTAATGAACATATCGGCTGGTTCTTCCTGTAGGTCAAACCAACCTTGCCAGCCCATTACATAGCGCATTGGGGTATAGGCCGATGCCATGACCGATACTATATCAGATTCCGAGGGAACAAATGATGATTCCGTCACTTCTGAGAATACTTCCTCTTCCAAATCGGTACACCCTATGGGTACAAACAATGCACAAACCGCTAGGATCGATATTTTAGTTTTAAGTGTAGCCACTTTGTTTCTTATATTTTTCATAGTCGTTTCGTTTAGAATGTAAAATTGATACCTAGGGAAAAAGTTGTAATAGATGGGTACTTGTCCCGTTCATCATTACCGGGAGCCAATCCTTCCCTATTCACTTCGGGGTCAATACCCTTGTAGTCCGTAATGGTGGCCAAGTTCAGGCCAGAAGCATAGATCCGGAAGGTTTCTGCAAATTTAATGGCATATTTCGGTAAAGTGTACCCTAGGGTAACGTTATCTATTTTAAGAAAATCGCCATCCTCTACATAATAGCTTACAAAACGTTGTACATCTTGTAGTTCTGTCTTGCCATAGACAAGATCGTAGGCAGAATCCAAGGTATTGTAACTAACGGTTGGATTTTCATAGAACATACGCGAAAAGTTGAGTATTTGATAATCCAGGGCACCCCTTAAGTTTACCATTAAATCCCAATTCTTGTAGCTAAGGGTATTGTTCCAGCTATAGTAGGCTTTTGGTAATCCGTTCCCTAAAACTTGTCGGTCGTCCGTAGTAGCTTCCGTTGCAGGTACCAAGGACCCGTCCGGTCGTTCAATGATCCAAATGCCGTCATCTGTTATGTCCACACTTTTAAGGCCAAAGAAATTACCTATTGGTTGCCCTTCCTGAACCCTATGGGTGCTTATTTGTATAGGCTCACCGGTATATCCTTGATCAAAGAAATCGTTGGTCAACTGAAAGGCGTCATTGGAAAGTGAAACAATTTCGTTGGTATTGGTTGAATAAGTCAGGTTTGCCGTCCAATTAAAATTTTCCGTTTGTACCGGAGTAACGTTCAACAAGAATTCAAGACCCGTATTTTTGATCTCTGCAACGTTGGCCGCTATGGTTCCAAAAAAGTATGGAGGTGTTGGCACGCTATAATTGAACAAGGCATCTTTAGTGGTTCTGTTATAGTAATCGATAGATCCGTTTATACGACCGTCAAGGATGCCAAAATCAAGACCAACGTTGAACTCTTCTTTCTTTTCCCATCTCAAATCTGGGTTTGCGTTACGTGATGGCACCAACTCCCTTACCCATTGCCCATTGTTTAAAAAGTAAGATCCGTAGGTTAGGCCACTCAATGCTTGATAATTGGCACCGGCATTAATACCCGTTACCCCAAAACCAGTTCTTAACTTTAGATTTGATAACCAGTCCCAATCTTCTGCAAAGGATTCTTGGTCTATACGCCAACCCAAAGAAATACCGGGAAAATTACCCCATTTGTTATCCTCGCCAAAACGAGACGAACCTTCACGCCGTATACTTGCCATTAGAAGATAACGGTCATCATAGTTATAGGTTACCCTAGAAAAGAATGCGATCAACTTATCCGAGTTTTTGTAGCTCCCCATGCCAGCTTCTCCCAATTGCAAACCTTGTCCACTACCTAGATTGTTATACGTAAACCCATCTGTAGGGAAACGACGATTGGTGGCATAGAAACCTTCATTGGTATTGTCCTCATAATTATAACCCACCAAACCGGTTACTTTATGTTTTCCAAAGGTATTGTCATAATCTAAAGTAAATTGGCCGTAGTTGCCCACATAGTCATCCGTACCTCTAGACGCATATCCTTCTTGTCCGTTCTTTGTAGTGGAAACATGGTTTTTAGTTTGATAAAACCCGCGAATGTTAGACTCACCTTTACGTGTATATAGCCCTTTAAGGGTAACATGATCGCCAAAATCATAGCTTAATGAAAAATCAAACCTAGTATTCCTTAGTTTGTTTTCCCCAATTGTTTCTTCAATGTAACCTACAGGGTTATCATAGAAATATACATCCCTTTCGTACCAATTGCCATCCACGTCCCGTACCGGTTCCGTAGGGTTTCTAATAACGGCCTGTCTATAGATGTAAGGGTTAAAGCTAGTGCCGTCTCCTAAGGCATTGTACATTTGTTCACTTAATATAACACCCACATTGGCCTTTAATCGGTTGTCGAACATGGCGTGGTTACCACTTACCCTTGCCGTATATTTTTCGCTATTGGATTTTAGAAAAATACCTTCTAGGTCACGATAGTTCAAGGATGCGGTCATATTAGAAGTAGCGTTACCGCCCCTAAAGATGAGGTTGTGTACTTGACTATAGGCATCTCGTGTTATTTCATCTATCCAATCTGTATTGGAGCCAAAATCCTCCAAATTTGCCCCGTTGAATGTGTAACCTTCGTCAAATTTCTGCCGTAGTTCGTCCGCATTTAAAAAGTTCAACCTATTTGCTATGCTGGAGATAGACATGTAACCATTGTATTCTATGTTAGACTTCATGTCATTGCTTCCTTTTTTCGTTGTAATTATAATTACCCCATTGGTACCGCGGGTTCCGTAAATGGCCGTTGCGGAACCATCTTTCAATACATCAATTGAAGCAATATCTTCCGGTGCCACTGTATTCAGGCTTCCGGGAACGCCGTCAACCAATACTAATGGATTTGTTCCCCCTAGTATAGAGGAAGTACCTCTTAAGCTAATCTGTGTTCCTTCGGTTGGATCACCAGAAGGGGCAGATACGGATAAGCCGGCTACCTTACCCTGTATAAGTTGTGCGGCATCCTTAACATTGCCCTGTACAAAATCTTCTGATTTAACCGTAGCGACGGAGCTGGTTACATCTGCACGTTTTTGTGTTCCGTATCCTATTACTACAACCTCAGAAAGTTGTTCCAAATCTTCTTGTAATACTACGTTAACGGTAGATGAATTCGCAGGGATTTCGATAGTTTTAAAACCTAAATACGAAAAAACCAACATGGCATCTGCTTTTGTGGTGGTCATCGCATAATTTCCGTCAAAATCTGATACCACACCGTTGGTGGTGTTTTTTTCCATAACGGTAGCCCGGAGATCGGTATACCTTTCTGGTCCGTGATAGTTCCGGAAACTTCCTGCTGTGCAAGGGCCACCTGAACAATCAAAAAGCAAAGGCTGGATAACAGTGTTCTTTTTGTGAGACAATTTGGTCCCCAAAGAATTTTTGGTAGTAATTTGATCATCTTCATAATACGTTGATGTTTGGATTGTTTGTTGTAAAATGTGTTATATTTTAACGTAAGAATTACGAAAAGTTTATTAAACGTATATTTTACACTTGTAAACTTAAATATTAAATCAACTGTACTTTTTTAGATAATTATCCTGTTCTTATACTATATTACCCACATTGGTCCATTTGTTAATTTTTTTTGGCTAAAAAGCAACATTTAACAATTTTTACGGGAAGAAGGTTGCGTAAAGTTGCGTAATGGTAATTGTATAACGTCATAATTTTTAACGTTGTCCAAATTGAATGTGTGGAAAGAATTAATTTTAAAAAAGAAACTTACAGTTTATATTTTATTTTAACATTTATAATGAGTCTTAGTAATTCTCCAAAATGTCTAAAATTCCATTTTATCAATTAAACGACCAATGCATTTCCAAGCTGCAGTATGCCACGATCATAATTTGTTTTTTAATGAATGTATTGGACGGCATGGATG
This sequence comes from Maribacter confluentis, assembly GCF_030505015.1. Lineage (NCBI taxonomy): Bacteria > Pseudomonadati > Bacteroidota > Flavobacteriia > Flavobacteriales > Flavobacteriaceae > Maribacter > Maribacter confluentis. The sequence continues at coordinate 1,982,307 of NZ_JAUKUC010000001.1, read as the reverse complement.
TGTTGATCATTTCCTTTTGTGCACCCGCCATTGCTATATCTTGGGAAGTTGGTCCTGAAACGTTGGGCGTTGTTTTTAGTGTCGGTTTGGCGGGCATGGCGTTGGGAGCCTTGGTCATGGCCCCTTATGCGGACCATATTGGGCGTAAGCGAATGATTTTAATAAGTTCATTTCTTATGGGGATCAGTGTATTATGCAAAGGTTTTGCCAATACCGTACCACAATTGATAGTGCTTCGTTTAATTAGTGGTCTAGGTATTGGTAGCATGTTGGCGACCACGGCGTCACTGACCTCAGAATATTTGCCCAACAGATTTAAAGATTTTTTGGTGAGTTTTGTTTTGGCCGGCTATCCTGTTGGGGCCATGTAGGTTATGTTGCTGCATCCATCATTCCTATAAAGGGGTGGCCCATGATGTTTAAACTCGCAGGGACAGCTACATTGATTACAATACATATTATTTATATATTCCTATCGGAGTCTATTGAATTTTATGTCAGCAAGCAGCCCAGAACGCCCTAGAAAAAATTAACCGGATTTTAAAAAAACTACAAATACCCACATTGTCGGAATTACCGGAGAAAGCACTTAAGTCGGCCATTATTTCCGTTGATCGCTTACGTTCCAGCACCTATAGACTATCCACTATTAAATTATCGACAGCCCTGTTCTTTGCCTTTGGGTGTTTATATTTTTTAATTAGCTGGATACCTAAATTGGCCACCTATGGAGGATTGTCCATGGAGCTTGCCATTTATGCCGGTACGGTATTCAATATTGGGGCATTTTTTGGAATTGTCATTCAAGGGTATACATCATCTAAAATGGGACTAAGAAAAACTATTGCCCTATTCTTGGGGATAACAGCCTTGTTGATGGCAACATTCAATGTATTCATAGGTTCGGACTTTATCTTGCTCATATTTGGTCTTTTAGGGTTTACCCTCCAAGGTGGTTTTGTGGGTTTGTACGCCGTGGCAGCAAGACTATATCCTGCAGAATTTAGGACTACAGGTGTGGGTTGGGCCATTGGAGCAGGGAGACTGGGAGGTGTATTGGGTCCTGCACTTGGTGGGGTTCTGGTAGGTTGGGGGCTTTCGATGTCCGCCAATTTTATGATTTTTGCCGTTCCTGCGCTTTTGGCAGGGGTAGTTACCTATTTTATTTCATCAAAGGATATTGCCTAAATTTACTGGAATAAGTGCATTTTAATCCCTGAAAATAGAGTTATGAAATACGGGTATACCATTTTTGTATGTAGAAAATGTAAACGATACCATTGCATTTTATGAAAAGGCATTTGGTTTTCCAAAAAAGTTCAGCACCCCGGAAAATGATGATGGGGAATTGATTTTAGGAGATACAACCATTGCTTTTGCATTTATACCTTTGGGAAATGCAAACTTTAAAAGAGGTATGTAAAAAGTGAGGTGTCTAAGCAACCATTTGGTATTGAAATGGCATTCACCACCGAAACCATTGAAACCGATTTTCAAAAAGCCATTGATGCCGGTGCGGTATTGTATGAAGCCATTGTAGAAAAACCCTGGGGACAAAAAGTAGGGTACTTCCGCGATGATAACGGATTTGTTATTGAAATCTGCACTCCTGTTCAACGGTAAGAACTTGGAAAAGAATAGTATTTTACTTTTTTAATTCTAGTGTCTTATTCATTTTTTTGGCAAAATAGCCTTATCATTTAAGAAGAATTGACGACAGTTTTGGAGAAGATTGCTTGGAATGGTCTTAATAGCATTTAAGTATAGGCAACAAATTTACTTAGATTAAAGGCATTTAACGAAGCGAAAATGTTAAACCGGGCGTAGCTAAAGTGCCAATTGACTTAATCGGTTTTGAAGGCTGTATAAATTCTGAAAATAGCGCAAAGTGGATGGGAATAGGATTAGGAGTGAGCAATTCCCCTACGGGTCCGTTTGTAGACCATATAAGCGCGCCATTATGGACAGAGCCTTACGCCAATGACCCATGCCTATTAGTAGATGATGACGGCACGCCTTATTTGTATGTACATGCCATGGGAGCAGATTACAAGGTAATTGAGCTTACCGATGACATGGAGGCGGTAGAAGGAGTTTAAAAAAATGGATATGGGCGGATACGAGCCAAAAAGGAAGGCCCGTTTATCTTTAAGAAAATGATAATTACTACTACACCATTGCCGAGAACAATAGACATCTATCCTATTACATGACAAACAGTCCAAAAGGGCCGTGGGTACAAAGGAATTTTCATGTGAAGACCAAAGCTAGAGCGAAAAATAAATGCCGAATACCTGTACTTCAATAAAGATGGCATTATTAAACCTTTAAAAAGAACAAAAAAGGACTTACGGCAAATTATAAAAAATTATGGGTATATAACTATAAAAGCATCGTTCATAAATAAAACTGTAATCAATCAAAACCGATTACAGTTTTTTTGTCCCATTTATCAGTGGCCTACAATTAACACTCTTCGAGAATTGTAGGATTGGCATTTTTAGCTTAAGAACAATTTGTTTGTGAACTACTATATATACTTTGTTAAAAATGAAACGGTCTTATAAAATTGGGGTATTTAATACCACCAATGTAGCTACCGTAAATGATAACTTTAAGCAATTAAGGTTTTCGTTAAGTAAAGGGTTTTCTTAAATTGATTAGTTATCCTTGGTCAATTTTTTACTCAGTTCTTCTAATGACACCCCTTTTGTTTCCGGCATCATAAAATGTACCCAAAGCAATTGTAAAACCATCATAAAGGCAAAGAAAAGGAATACGGTACCTGCGCCAATAGTTGAGAACAGGAACGGTACTGCCGCCGGAATGGCCGCGGCCAATATCCAGTGTACCGAACTACCGAACGCTTGACCGCTACCCCGTAAATGATTGGGGAATATTTCCGAAATAAAGACCCAAATAACACTACCCTGGCCAATAGCGTGCGAGGCTATGAACACGAACAAAAATATTGGAACGGCCATACCCTGCCATTCAAAGAAAAATGCACAGGCTACAAGGGATAAAGAAACAATATAGCCAAGAGAACCAATATACATTAACTGTTTACGTCCTAACCTATCTATTAAATTGATGCCCAATAAGGTAAAAAGCATGTTGGTTACCCCAATACCCACACTGCTTAATAAAGCTGTACTTGCACCAAGACCGGCCTCCTCAAATATTCTTGGGGCGTAGTATAAAAACGCGTTGATACCGGACACCTGGTTGAAAAACGCAATAAGAAAAGCCAATATCAACGGAAAACGATATTTCTTCATAAAAATGGATTCCCCAACTTCCGTATCATTGTCATCTTGCTGAATTAAGTTGATTGCTTCATCAACATCTTGATCAGGATTGATCATTTTCAATACCTTACGTGCCTCATCAATTCGTCCTTGGGTAATCAACCAACGGGGACTTTTGGGTACGGTCAAAACAAACAAGGTATAGATTATGGCCGGAATGCCTTCTACACCAACCATCCATCTCCAAGAATTTTCGCCCAAGCCGCTAAGCATATAGTTGGAAAGAAAGGCTATAAGAATACCGAATACCAAACTGAATTGATAAAACCCCACTAGTTTACCACGGCTATTGGCAGGAGAAATTTCAGAAATATAGGCAGGTGCTGCAATGGTTGAAACCCCAACACCAATACCTCCAATAAACCTAAAAATGGCAAATGTTATGGGGTCATTGGCCAAGGCAGAGCCAATGGCGGAAACACTGAATAAGATACCAATCCAAATAAGGGTAATTTTTCTTCCAAATTTATTGGTGGGTATTCCTGCAAACAGTGCACCTAGAACTGTACCCCATAATGCACCGGAAATGACTACCCAACCATGAAAGGAATCAGAACTTTCCCATAACGCTTGTAGTTGTTTATCTGCTCCCGAAATAACAACGGTATCAAATCCAAATAAAAAACCTGCTAATGCTACGGTAATAGACCAAACGAGTATCCTATTCATTTTAATGTTTTAAAATTTGCTAAATATAATAAATCAAAATCGTTAAATCTTGTTCTTTATAGGCTACATTAATTTCATATAAGCAGTAACTTGTTATAATTTTTAAAATGAAATAATGAAAGATTTAAAAAATAAGGTAGTGTATATTACCGGTGGAACAAAAGGAATAGGGTTAGGTGTAGCCAAGTCACTTTTGGCAGAAGGCATGAAGGTTGCAATTAGTGGCAGAACACAACAGAGTGTGGACCAAGCGTTAAAAGAGTTTGAAAATGATGCGGTATTGGGTGTGGTATCCAATGTTGCAAAATTGGAGGATGAAAAAAATGCTGTTTCCAAGATTTTGGATAAATGGGGACAATTAGATGCGGTTTTGGCCAATGCAGGCGTAGGTAATTTTGCACCCATAGATGAAATGACGGACGAAGCATGGCACCAAATGATAGATACCAATTTAAATGGTGTTTTTCATACGCTTAAGGCATCTGTAGAGGCCTTGAAAAAAACCAAGGGTTATTATATTACATTGGCAAGTTTAGCGGGGACCAATTTCTTTGCTCAAGGTGCGGGTTACAATGCGTCTAAATTTGGGGTAGTTGGTTTTACCCAAGCTGCAATGCTTGACCTACGTAAATATGATATAAAGGTATCTACAATAATGCCCGGATCTGTAGCTTCACAGTTTAACAATAACGAACCAAGTGAAAAAGATGCATGGAAAATTCAACCAGAGGATATTGGGGAACTGGTGTTGGATCTATTAAAAATGAATCCAAGGACCTTACCAAGTAAAATAGAGGTTAGACCAACCAGACCTGATAAAAAATAGGTTATACTTCTTTTTCTGTGAACGGAATTTCAGGATTACATATTTCTGTAATTAATTGACCAAGAATCTGCTCGAAATCTGAAATTACATCATGGGTAATGATGTTTTTCTTTGCTCCTCGAGCAGATTCTTTTTGTGCAAAAAGCAAGGTGCCATCGGTAAAGTTTTTTAATGAAATGATTCCTGCTTGTACTGCTAAATTTGGTGTAGGGTTGGTCTTAAAATACATAAGGCCATAACAAAGTAACTGAAATGCTTTGCTGTACTGATAATCTTGTGTCAGTACATCCCAATCCATTAGTTCAACATTTCTGCGGTCCACGCGACCTGTTTTGTAATCTATAATTCTTGTTACCCCATCAAATTCATCAATACGATCTAATTTTCCCTTTAAGATAATGGGGAAGTCCAAACCATCTATATGAAGGGGAACCTGTAAATCTTGCTCCAAACCTATAATCTTAATGGTATGATGGGCTAGTTGGTCAATTTCAACATCAATAAATGTTTGAATATATTTAAGGATGACGTGAAAGGTAATGTAGTTTTTCCCTGATTCTATATTACCTTCCTTAAAGGTCTTTTTTAAATTAAAGAGCACCGTTTTATGGACATCTTTTTTTATAGCGGTTAATCCCTCCTTGGTAAGGTTGGTGTTGATCAAAGGGGTGTATAGCGCTTCTAAGGAATCATGTACAATAGTTCCAAAAGTATTAGGGGCCAAAGTCTCTTCGACCTCTAGAACATCGTTAATGTTCAATAGGTTTTGTTTATAAAAATCTATGGGGTTCCTAATATAATTGCTAAGTGAACTTGGCGAAAATCCTTTTGCTGCTTTAGAATGTATAAGCGTCAGTAGACTTTCGGTTTTAGGAATGGTCTCTTTGGTATAAGGATACGACTGTATCTGGGGAGTAGCAATATATTCGGTGATGCCGGTTCTTTGTTCATCCGTTAATAACTGGGTAATCAACCTACTTTTTTCTCCCCCTTCCAAAGCGTCCGGTTCCGTATTATATAAGATATATACATTTTTGGCCCGTTGCAACAATCTATAAAAGTGATAGGTATATACCGCATCTTTTTCTTTATAGGTTGGTAGGTCATTTTTGGTTTTAAGGTCAAAGGGAATAAAGGAATTATTGGATTTACCTGAGGGTAAAATTCCTTCGTTCACTGAAGTAAGTATAACGGTCTTAAAATCTAACAACCTACTTTCCAGCATTCCCATAATTTGAATACCTTCTGTAGGATTACCTTGAAAATCCAACGTTTCCGTACTTAATAATTGTCTAAATAGTTGTTTTAAACTCTTAAGGCTATTTATATAGGTAAACGTATTGCATAGGTCCTTAAGTTGGTTAAAGAGCGTATAAAACTTATATAATTGCTCAAGTATTAGAACATCATTGCTCAAGGAATCTATAGCTCTTAAGGCTTGCACCAAGGATAAAAAATGGTCAATTAAAATTTTTGGGTCGTTCTGTACATCCTTAAAAAGTAAATCTATGGTATTATGTTGGCCAATAAGGGATGCAATTTGGGCCATGGTAATATAGGACCAGTTATTGGTCTTAATTTTGGTGATAAGCTCCTGTGCGGAGATGTTTTCTGCATTTAATAGTGTAACGGTATAGGAATGGGTTAGTAGGTTTAAGAGGTGTTTGTAAAACCATCCTTTTTCTGTTCGTTGCTCATGAAATTCAATTACATGTAAAAAGAAACTAGCCAATGTGGTCAATTCCAATTTTTGACCCATGGTAATATTGGTAGCCGTTATTTCTTTGGGTATAAAATGTAATAACGGATTCAATAATTCTTCATTGCCCAGTACTATAGCTGCATTTTTAAGTTGTTCCGGATTTTTAGTCTTGATGTTTTTCAGTAAATGACCCACATAATTTACCTGTGATATATTTTTGGGAACACCTATAATTTCAATGTTCTTTTGGGATAGATAATGATTGGAAACGCCCTGCAAATCCTTGTTTTTTAATACGGGCCATGTGTTTTGATAAGTTCTAATAAAGTATCCTGCATCGTGAATGGGATCCTTTAAAAAATAGGTATCAATATCCCAATATGCAGATGCATTGGTTTGCTGCAGAATGGACTGTATTAGCAGGCTTTCTGCTTTATTTAAGGCGTTGAATCCTAAAAAGACATGTTTTTTGGTATTGTTTTCTAAATACTGTGGTAGTTTTTCAACAGATGTCTTGTAGATTAGTCCTTGGTGGCCTAAACCTTGTTGAATTAAATTTTTATTAAAGTGTTGGTATATATCCTCTAAATGTCTCCAGAAATGTAGGTAATTTTCTATCATTTCAGACTTATCCGCATTTAATGACCAATGATTTACTTCTTGAATGGCGGCTACATTTTGGTATAATGTTTTGGCATTGACAAGGTACCGGTCAATTTCATTAAAATCCTGTAGTAGTATCTGACCCCATTTTAAAAAAGAATCAAAGGATTCCTTTTCATATTCCCCAACTTGTAGATATGCTTTATAAAGTTCAAAAAGTTGTGTAGTGGCATTTGCGGTTACCAGACCAGAAATATGCGCTATGAAATCTTCTATGCTATAAATTTCCGGAGCTAAAACGGTTTGGTTAATGTTCTTGCTTAATTCCCTTTTTAGAAAAACTCCAGCACGTTTACTGGGTAAAACAAATATGATTTCCTGAATACGTTGTTCCGTATTCAATACCTCTTTGACCACATCCTTTATAAAACTTTGCATAGGGTAAAAATAAAAAAGCTCCGCATATAATGCGGAGCTTTTATTAAAACACTTAAGGTTTGTGTAAACTTATTTTACTAAGTTAATTTCTACCCTTCTGTTTTGAGTTCTACCAGCTCTTGTGTTGTTAGTAGCGATAGGCTTAGACTCACCGTAACCAACTGCAGATAATCTGAACTCTTCAATTCCTTTGTCAACTAAGAATTCTTTTACAGAAAGAGCTCTTGACTCAGAAAGACTCTGATTTAATTTTTCACTACCTACGCTATCAGTATGACCTTCAACGGTAAACTTAGCGTTAGGATATTCTTTAAGGATTGTAATAATATCAACCATTACAGAAGTAGACTCAGCTTTGATAGAAGATTTACCAGTATCGAACAAGATAGTTCTAGCGTAATCGTTCAATTGCTTTTGTACTTCAGCAGTTACTTCAGGACAACCAGCGTTAGCTACTGTACCAGCAACATCTGGACATTGATCATCTTTGTCAAGAACACCGTCACCATCAGTATCTGGCCATGGGCAACCTTTATTTTCAGCAGGACCAGCTTCAGAAGGACAAGAATCATCCTTATCTGCAACACCATCGCTATCAGCATCAGGACAACCAGCTAAAGCAGGAAGACCAGCTTCGTTAGGACAAGCATCATCTTTATCTGCAACACCGTCACCGTCAGCATCTGGACATCCGTTCATTTCTTTAGAACCAGCTTCGTTAGGACAGCTATCTTTGCTATCTTCTATACCGTCACCGTCAGCATCTGGACAACCGTTGAAAGCTTCAAGACCAGCAACTTCTGGACAAGCATCATCTTTGTCATAGATACCATCACCATCAGTATCAGTACCACCAAATTTAACTGAAATACCAGCTAAGTGTTGGAAATGCTTAACACCGTAATCTTCAAAAGCATGCTTGTAGTTAGATTGTAATGTAAGACCTAAGTTGTCAGAGAACCAAATGTTCAAACCAAGACCACCATTTACAGTACCAGCACCAATTTCATCAACCCAAGTATAACCACCACCTATCTCTACGAAAGGATCAATAACGGTTTCTCTTTTGATGAAATCATATTTTATTGTACCATCTATAGCATAGTGAGAAAGATCGTCAACACTAACGTCACCTAATTTGCTAATTTTATTAAGAGAACCTCTTGCTCCAATAGAGAAGCCGTCACCAACGTGCTTAGATACGCCTACGTAAGAAATAGAAGGTAAAATGTTCCAGTGGTCGTTCACATTAAAGAATTCGTTACCGAAAGAACTCATATCTCCAGTTGGGTATGGGTCAATGGCATTAACCCCGAACTGTACTTGCCAAGGATTATTCTCGTCTTGCGCTTGTATGCTGTTAATACCTACAACAAGTAGGGCAGCAACCAATAATTTGCTAAGATGTTTCATGTATTAATTTTTAAGTTTAAGTGTTTATTAGCTGCAAATGTAACTTGTTAAATATTATTAACAAAATCAATTTCCTATTTTTTTTAACGCATTTAATAGATTAAAAGGCGCATTTAAACGATTTTTAGCTCTTTTCCGACTTCGGTAAATGCGTTTATGGCAGCATCTAAATGTTCCTTTGAATGTGCTGCCGATAGTTGAACCCGTATACGTGCTTTTCCTTTTGGTACTACCGGATAGAAAAAACCAATGACATAAATACCTTTTTCCAAAAGTTTGTTCGCCATATCTTGGGAGAGCTTTGCGTCATATAGCATTACGGGTACAATGGCGGAATCTCCATCAACGATATCAAAACCAGCCTGTTTGATGCCTTTTTTAAAGTATGCCGTATTTACCTGCAATTTATCCCTAAGGGAGGGATCGTTCTTCAACATATCGAACACCTTAATGGAAGCCCCCACTATGGCCGGTGCCAACGAGTTAGAAAAAAGGTAGGGTCTGGACCGTTGTCTAAGCAAGGTGATAATTTCTTTTTTTCCTGTAGTATAACCACCCATTGCACCGCCCAAGGCTTTACCCAATGTTCCTGTTATAATGTCTATTCTGCCCATAACACCTTTTTCCTCTAACGTACCCTTTCCTTTTTCACCTATAAATCCGGTGGCATGGCATTCATCTATCATCACTAGGGCATCATACTTATCGGCCAGGTCACATATTTTATCCAAGGGAGCAACCAGTCCATCCATGGAGAACACACCGTCCGTAACAATTATTTTAAACCGGGCCTTGTCTTCATTGGCCTTGATCAACTGAGCCTCTAAGTCTGCCATGTCGCTATTCGCATACCGATAGCGCTTTGCTTTGCACAACCGTACGCCATCGATGATAGAGGCATGGTTCAATGAATCTGATATAATGGCATCTTCGGCAGTGAACAAAGGTTCAAACACACCACCATTGGCATCAAATGCCGCGGCATACAGTATGGTGTCTTCGGTTTCATAGAAATCCGCTATTTTTTTTTCCAACTCTTTATGGATGTCCTGCGTACCACAGATAAACCTTACAGATGACATTCCAAAGCCGTGGGTGTCCATTGCATCTTTGGCAGCTTGTATGACATCTGGGTGGGAAGAAAGCCCTAAATAATTATTGGCACAAAAATTTATTACCTCTTGACCTGTATCTATCTTAATAACGGCATCTTGCGGAGAAACGATTATCCGTTCTTCTTTAAAAAGTCCGTCATTCTTAATGGATTGAATTTCCTGTTCTAAATATTCCTTTATTTTTCCGTACATATGCTTAGATATATTCTAGTTCTATTTTGGTATTAATATACACAATGATTTTTTGTTCAATGGTATAGCCCATACTTGCAAATCCTTGTCCGTAGCTAGTTATTTGGTTGTGATATGCAGTACTGCGCTCACCGGTTTTGTAATCTATTATAACGGCACCTTTATTTTTGATGACAACACGATCGGGCCTTAGTACAGTACCATCAGGTAATAGGAGGTCTCTTTCATTAAGTACTTCCCAGTCCTCTTCATAAAAATGTTTGAGGTCCTTATGAAAAATTACTTGTTGTACCTTTTTTTTATATTTGTCCCGCTCTATTTCTTTGATCAATCCTTTTTGTACGGCCAGCTGCATGGCACGGTCAAGGTCAGAGGCTTTTTGAATCATGCTTAAAATAAAATGAACAACATTTCCTTGGTCAATAGCCGTATCCATACCCTCGTTCCAAAGAATTCCGGATGTGGCTAAAATTTTAAATTCTGGTCGGTCTTTAAACGTATATATATAAGGTATGGTTTTTTGTCCAGGATTTACGGTGGCAATTCTAGTACAATGTTGCAATGTGCCAAAGGCATAGGTAAATTGATTTGGTTGCCAAATTCCGGCATTCTTAAGAAAATGTATGAATAATCCTGAATAATAATTGACGTTATGGTCCCCTTTCCTGTCGATCATATGGGCACTTATAACAAATAAGGCATTAACCGCTCTGGTCAATACCACATATAAAAGATTGTACGCATCTAATTGTAGTTTTTGGTGGTCGGTATCATATAGCATGGATTCTAACTGACCATAATGCCTTACTTCCTGTTTTTTATTGATCAATAGTTCATTGAAACCTAAAAATTCATTGCTATCTACCGAGAGCCATAATTTAGGGTCAATTTCCTCATAAATGTTGGAATTGGCATAGGGAAAAATGACTACGGGAAACTCCAAACCTTTTGATTTATGAATGGTCATGATCTGAACTGATTCCAGATTTTCCGGAGTACTAATGCTTGTAGAGTTTCCTTTCTTGTCCCAATAATCTAAAAAGGATTGCATATCTGACCCATATTTTTGTTCAATATCAAAAACCAGGTCCATGAATGCGGAAAGATGCGCATCTGAATCAGCATTTAAATTAAACACCCTAATGGCGTAGGCCAGCCCGTCAAAAACCGAAACTTGGCGTAGTTTTCCACTATCAAAACCGTAGGCCTCCAATAAGTGGGCATCTAAATGGTTAAGGTTTTGATAGATGTAGGTATGTTTGTCCTGTTTGCCTTGTGATAGAAAATCTAAGAGGCCATATTGGATATCCAATTCTGCAGGTTGAACCATATAGCGTACCAGTTGGACCAAAAATATGGTTTTGGGGCTACCGCTCAATAATAGGGAGTCAGATGAAACAACGGGAATGTTATGTTCCATGAGGTAATTGGCAAGTATTAACCCATGTTTCTTTTTTCTGATAATGACACAAATATCACTATAGGTATAGCCCTTAGATAGACACGTGGCAATGGTTTGCAAGGTTTGTTCTGCATACGCCTTGTCCTCTTCCTCTTCTAGAAAGGAAATGTTAACATATCCGCCATCTTTACCTGAAGTTTCCTGTTGGTTTCCCAGTTTAAAAAAATCTTGATAAAGTGTATTTTCCAAGAACGGGCTAATACTTTGAAAGAATGTATTGTTGAAATTGATGATTTCTGCGCAACTTCTATAATTTTTAGGAAGGGTGACCAAGGTTGATGCTATGGTAAAGGGGTGTGTTTGCTGTGTTGCCAAATCTAAAAATTGCTCGGCCTTTCCACCTCTCCACCTATATATGGCCTGTTTTGGGTCACCGACCAAAAATAGGGAACCGGTACCTCCCAGTTCATCTTGGCCTTCCATGGCATTTCCTATTAAAGGGATTAGGTTTTCCCATTGCATTTGGGAGGTGTCCTGAAATTCATCTATAAAATAATGACGGTATTTTTCTCCAAGACGCTCATATATAAATGGTGCCGGCTGATCTTTTACCTCATTGGCAATTAAAGTATTGAATTCAGAAATTGATAATTGATCCTTTTCTTCCTGTATTATTTTTAGTTCTTTTTGTATGGCATTCAATAGGGCAAAGGGTATAATGTTTCTGTTGACATTACTATATAGGCCCATTTTATAAATACTGTCCTTTATTTGAAGATAGTCTTGAAGTATTTGGGCGGACAGCTCTTGCGGAACATTTTTAATGGATGCTTTTAAAATCTTACCCTCCACTAAGTTCTCTTCAAGCTTATTGTTATATAATTGGCTTGGCTTAAAATTACCATCTATAATTTTTTTGAAATGATTGGGCAATGTCTCTCTTGGAAAATCCTTATGATCCAAACCTTGGTTTATGATATAATCCAAAACTTTGGCCGCAATCTCTTTTACTTGTTTTTCAAGTGTATTGACTTTGGTTTTTAATAAGTCTTGTAGCTTAAGAAAATCGCCAATGTCATGGTCTTTCAGGTTTTTAAGATGTTCGGCATTGTTTTCGTCAAAAAGAAGTTTGCCAATTTTTAATAGGTCAAACGCAATGTCCCAGCTGCGGTCATCTTCTATTTTTTCCAGGGCAAAGTCCAACAACACTTTGGTAAACTCGGCATTTTCACCAGCTTTGTCTATTACGCGTTCAACCGCTTCTTGTAAGAGCAGGTCCACATCAAGCACAACTTCAAAGTTTTGGGGAATTTTTAAATCCTTGGCAAATGTTCTAATAAGCCTGTGCGTAAATTTATCTATGGTAGAGATGTCGAAAAAAGCATAATTGTGCAATATTTGCTTTAGACGCAGAGAACTTAATTTTGTAAGTTCTTCAAAGGTATAGTCCGTTTCATTAAGAATATCCTTTAATAACGGATTGGCCTGATCAATAGAGGACGTTCTGGAAAATTCATAAAGGCTGTTTAATATACGATGCTTCATTTCATTTACCGCTTTGTTGGTAAATGTTATGGCCAATATTTTTCTGAAGTTTTGAGGAGATGCCAGAATAATTTTCAAATATACTTTAGCAAGGGCATAGGTTTTGCCTGAACCTGCTGAAGCATTATATATGGTAAAAGAATTACTGGGCACGGATTTTTACCGCAAATTAAGGATTCCTGTACAGTTCTTAACAAATTATTTAGTGAATATAAATGTTAAAATTCGTAGCTTTGATAGACAATTAATATTAACATAAAAATAAATAAATTATGGCTTTTCAATTACCGAAATTGCCTTATGCCTATGATGCTTTAGAGCCTCATATAGATGCTAGGACAATGGAAATACATCATACAAAACATCATAATGGATATACTTCTAAATTAAACGCTGCCATAGAAGGTACTGATTTGGAAAAAAAATCTATTGAGGATATTTTAACTGGGTTGGACATGGATAACGGTGCTGTTAGAAATAACGGTGGTGGTTTTTACAACCATTCTTTGTTCTGGACCATTTTATCTCCTAACGGAGGAGGTAAGCCAAGTGGGGAACTTGCTGGGGCCATAGATAGTGCTTTTGGCTCTTTTGATGCGTTTAAGGATAAATTTTCAAGTGCCGCTGGTACCAGATTTGGTTCAGGTTGGGCGTGGCTATGTGTTCATAAAGGGGGTAAATTAGAAATTTGCTCAACTCCTAATCAAGACAATCCAATTATGCCAGGCGTAGGTTGTGGCGGTTTTCCAATCTTGGGCTTAGATGTTTGGGAACACGCTTATTACCTAAATTATCAAAATAAAAGACCGGAATATATTGAGGCCTTTTTTAACCTGATCAACTGGGAAGAAGTTTCTAACTTATATGCAGCTAATAAATAAATAGATGCAATAAAAGTTTATTGTAATACTTTAAAGACCACCTAAAAATTACTTAGGTGGTTTTTTTGTGGATGTAAAATAGAAAAGGGCGGAGAAATCTCCACCCTTTTCGTCCCAAATCTTACCATAAACTTAACCTACTTATGCTATGGCAATACTAAATTACTGGTATTGAGTAAATAAAAAAAGAAAATTTAAGAAAAATAATTGCATTTATTGCATTGCACTTTTTCAATAAATGCCGTTCATCTAAGGTAATATAAGGGTTTAGCACAAAAATAGGTGCAAAATAAAAAGACGGAGCATAGCCCCGCCTTTTCCCCAAATCTTACCATGAACTTAACCTACTTATGCTATGGTCCTCCAAATATATTGTTGGTTTGGTTTGTTATAAAAGTTTTGCGTTGAACTCCCTAAACATTGGTCAAACGGTAAGTTTACTTTATTAATCGTGCTATAATCGTGCAGCGGAAATACAAAAGGGTGTAAAATAAAAAGACGGAGCATAGCCCCGTCTTTTCCCCAAATCTTACCATGAACTTAACCTACTTATGCTATGGTCCTTCAAAGATATAATCCTTGACCAAACTGGTAAAAGGTATTTGTTAAACGCCCCTTAAAGACGTTAAAAGGTCATCTTTAATAAAAAATAGCAGTTGAACGTTATTTTAAAATAGAGCAGAAAATAAAAAAGGCGGAGAGTTCTCCACCTTTTTTGCCCCAAATCTTACCATGAACTTAACCTACTTATGCTATGGTAAGTTTAAATGTAAAGCCATGGAGTTCATTCTGACTATTCAGTCGATGAAATACACTTTTTGTCGATGAAATACACAATTAGAGTGCATTTCATCGAAAATTTTATTAATACGCCCTTTCGTTATTTCCTTCGTAAAAATTAATGAAGGCTCTATTTACAACTCTATTTCCACCAGGGGTAGGATAATTGCCGGTAAAATACCAATCCCCAAGATTTTTAGGGCAGGCTTGGTGTAAACTAGAAATGGTTTGGTATATAATAGAGACTTCTGCATTAATACCTTCCGGACTTAATAACTGTCCAATTTTAGTGGATATTTGATTGGCGCTAAAGGGTTTGTAAAAATCCTTTACATAATTAATGACATCCTTATCCTTGCTTTTAACCTGAGTTAAACATTTTTGATAAATTTCCTCTACAATATGTAGGGTATTGTGTTCTTCATGAAGTGCCAAAGCAGCTTTAAAGGCAATAAAATCTTCCAATTTGGCCATATCTATACCATAACAATCAGGATATCTAATCTGGGGTGCAGATGAAACAACAATTATTTTTTTAGGTGAAAGACGATCTAAAATCCTTAAAATACTCTTCTTTAAAGTGGTACCCCTAACAATGCTATCATCTATGATGACAAGATTATCTCCTTTTTTAACTGAACCGTAGGAAATATCGTAGACGTGAGCCACTAAATCGTCCCTACTACTATCTTGGGTTATAAACGTCCGCAGTTTGGCATCTTTAATGGCCACTTTTTCAATCCTTGGCCTTACTTCCAGTATTTCGTGTAATTGTTCACCTGTAATTTTAGGTCCTAAGGCTAAGATTTGTTCTTCTTTTTTCTTGTTCAGATAGTTTTGGGCCTCTTTGACCATGCCGTAGAAAGAGGTTTCTGCCGTGTTTGGTATATAAGAAAAAACAGTGTTCTTGATATCTTCTTGAATGGCATCCAGAATTTGGGGAAACACAAGCTTGCCCAATGCTTTACGTTCTTGATAAATTTCCTTATCGCTTCCTCTTGAAAAATAGATACGTTCAAAAGAACAAGCTTTACGCTCTTTGGGTTCCTGTATTTGTTTTATGGCACTTGTACCGTTCTTTTTAATGATTATAGCGGCACCGGGATCTAATTCTTTTACCTCATCATAAGGTACGTTGAATACGGTCTGTATTGCCGGTCGTTCAGATGCGACCACCACGACCTCGTCATCTTTGTAGTAATAAGCAGGTCTTATTCCGCTTGGGTCCCTAAGAACAAAAGCATCTCCATGGCCCAGTAAACCGGCCATAGCATAACCACCATCAAAATTTTTAGCGGCCCTTTTAAGTATTTTGGAAATTTTTAAGCGTTCTGCAATTATAGGTGAAGCCTGCTCTTTGGTATAGCCTTCTTTTTTGATCTGTTTATAGAGTTTGGCAACGGCATCATCAAGAAAATGGCCTATTTTCTCCATAACGGTAACGGTATCTGCCATTTCCTTGGGGTGTTGGCCTAACTGCACCAAATTGTCAAAAAGTTCATGGACATTGGTCATGTTGAAGTTACCTGCAACAATAAGGTTACGGTGCATCCAGTTATTCTGTCTTAAAAATGGATGAACACTTTCTATACTGTTCTTGCCAAAAGTACCATAGCGAACATGGCCCAGTAACAATTCACCTATATAGGGAATATTCCTTTTCTGCAATGCAACATCATGTTCATACTCAGGATGTTCTTTCAGCTCAGTATTTATGCGATCGTTTATTTGGGCAAAAATATCCTGTATTGGCTGTTGCTGGCATGACCTTACACGGCTCATATAACGTTCCCCGGCTTTTACATCTAATTTAATACTGGCAAAACCTGCACCATCCTGTCCACGATTGTGCTGTTTTTCCATCATCAGGTACATTTTGTTTACACCATAGAAAGCCGTTCCGTATTTTTCCTTGTAATATTCCAAGGGTTTTAACAACCGTATTACGGAAATACCACATTCATGCTTAATTGCGTCACTCATTGCGTATTGGTATTAAAAAAACCCCAAAAATTGGGGCTAGGGGTTTATTGTAATTCTATATCAAACTGCGTTAATTTTTTAAATTGATGCAGTCTTTCTCTTATTTCCTTTCGATCAAGTTTCAGCATTCTTTCTGCACCAAACTTTTCAACACTAAATGATGCTAGATTAGACCCATGGATAACGGCCTTCTTCATATTTTCAAAAGAACTGTCGTTACTAGCTGCCAAGAATCCTGCAAAACCACCGGCAAAAGTATCACCTGCACCAGTTGGATCAAAAACTTCCTCTAGGGGCAAAGCAGGGGCAAAAAATATTTGACTTTCATTGAACAGCAAGGCACCATGTTCACCTTTTTTGATTACCACAAATTTAGGGCCCATAGTAAATATTTTCTGTGCTGCCCTTACCAATGAATATTCTCCTGTAAGCTGTCTTGCCTCTTCATCATTAATGGTAAGTACATCAATGTGTTTGATCACTTCCATTAAATCCTCCAAAGCATTGTCCATCCAAAAGTTCATGGTATCCAATATGATCAACTTTGGTCGTTTTTTCATTTGGTTAATTACACCTAATTGAACTATAGGGTGAAGATTTCCTAGCATAACAACATCTGCATCATTATAATCTTGGGGCACTACCGGGTTAAAATCCTCTAATGTATTTAATTCGGTCACAAGTGTATCCCTTGTATTCAGGTCATTATGATATTTTCCTTTCCAATAAAAGGTCTTGCCACCTTTTACGATCTCTAGGGCAGAGATATCAATATCCCTATCGGTCAAAAGATCTAAATATTCTTGGGGCAAATCATCACCTACAATAGAAACAATGGCAGAATCTACTTCAAATTGAGATGCAGCAAGTGCAATATAGGTAGCTGCGCCGCCCAAAATTTTATCCGTTTTGCCGAACGGAGTTTCTATAGCATCAAAAGCGACAGTACCAACAATTAAAAGTTTGCCCATAAAGTTTAAAAAATTTAAGCTGCAAATATACGGTTTTGGTAAGCTAATTAAAATGGTTTTACGATTACTCCTTACATTAATTATCAAACAAAGGTTGATAAAATTTTTTGCAAATTATTTCCTACCAAAATCAGCAGGAATTTCACCCCACGCCTTTGTTTCCCATTTTACGATTACGGTAGTGTACTGATTGTTCTTCAACCACTCCTCAGCTCTTTTGATCAGATTAAATAGCGATGCGTTTTTAGCGGATGCGGCCAGTTTTGTATTGCATTTTTTTTTGCGGACCCAGCTCATGGCCGTTCTGGAATCGGTATAAATCATCCGGTCACTTTTGCGTTCTTTTAAGAATGCTAGTCCGTGGACAATGGCCAAAAACTCCCCAATATTGTTAGTGCCTTGGGGAAAAGGGCCTTGTTTGAACAATTTTTTGCCGGTTTTGGTATCTACGCCTTGGTATTCCATAACCCCAGGATTTCCACTAGATGCGGCATCTACGGAAATAGAATTGTAATTTGGCTGTCCTATTCTAAGCAATTCTTCTTTAGACAAGGTAGTTGTTGCCTTCTTTTTTCCTTTAAAATCTGCATATGTGCCATTATACGCTTTTTTGGCAACCTCAAAAGATTCAAATGATTTGTATTCGGCACCTGCATAACCATCAATAGATTTTTTACAATCTTTCCATGACTCGTATATACCTGGCTTTTTTCCTTTCCAGACCACATAAAACTTTTTCTTTGCCATTATAACGATGATAGTAAATTATCGATGACTTTTGGAAAATATTCGTATTCCAATTGGTGAACTTTAGCGGCAATGTCTTCTGGGCTATCATTGGGCAAAAGTTCAACGTTTACCTGCTTTATGATTGCACCTTCATCATAGTTGGCATTGACATAATGTATGGTAATACCGGTTTCCTGTTCGTTGTGTTCCTTTACGGCATTATGAACGTTCATGCCATACATTCCCTTACCGCCGTATTTGGGTAATAGGGCAGGGTGAATATTAATGATCTTACTGGGAAATGATTGGGTAATAGCTTCCGGTATTTTCCATAGAAATCCGGCCAATACAATTAAATCAGGTTCTAACGAACGTAACATATTAAGAATGAAATCGCTTTTAGAAAAGGCTTGTCGGTTAAAATAAAGGGCGTTTAATCCTAATCTATTGCAACGGTCAATGACTTTGGCATCGCTTTTGTTAGTAAGTACACAGCATATAGTAACATCATTGCGGAGTTTAAAATAATTGGCAATGTTCTCTACATTAGATCCGGAACCGGAGGCAAAAAGAATAATTTTTTTGGTTTTCAATAGTTGTGGTCTTTATAAGGGGGCTAACGGTTAAATTAAATTCGGCAAAAAAAAGTAAATAAAAAGCTTGTCAGCGATTAGAAAAAAACGATTATCAATTTATAGTTCTATTACCTCACTACTTTTCACTACCTTTTTAATGGTTACCGAAACAAAATATTAATATGGTAAAATTACAGCACATGTCCTTAATTTTATTAAATTACAATACATTTTAACGACAATTAGTGGTTTTAATCCAAAGTTTTTTATTTTTGCCTTCAATTTAAATTTTTAAAACAAATATTATTATGTCAGACATTGCATCAAGAGTTAAAGCTATCATCGTTGATAAATTAGGAGTTGATGAGAACGAAGTGGTAACCGAAGCTAGCTTTACTAACGATTTAGGCGCAGATTCATTGGACACGGTAGAGTTGATAATGGAGTTCGAAAAAGAATTTGATATTCAGATTCCAGACGACCAAGCCGAAAATATCGCAACTGTTGGTCAAGCCATCAGCTATATAGAAGAAGCGAAGTAAAACATGTTTTCTTAAATAGAATCCAAATTATCCATGTGGTAAATGCTCCGCATGGATAATTTTTTTTAATTTACGCTTGGTTTAGATTTAAACAAATAAGAAGTTAAATGCAGTTAAAGCGAGTTGTAGTTACAGGTTTGGGGGCACTTACCCCAATTGGTAATAATATAGAGGAGTATTGGGATGCATTGGTTAGCGGTAAAAGTGGCTCTGCACCAATAACTTATTACGATACGGAAAAATTTAAGGTAAAGTTCGCTTGCGAGCTCAAGAATTATAACACAGAAGATCATTTCGATAGAAAGGAAGGGCGTAAGCTGGATAGATTTGCACAATATGCATTGGTATCTTCAGATGAGGCTATTCGCGATTCTAAATTAGATTTGGACAAACTGGATAAGTTTCGAGTAGGTGTTATTTGGGGAGCAGGTATTGGTGGGTTGGAAACTTTCCAGAACGAAGTTATGAATTTTGCCAATGGTGATGGTACTCCCAGGTTCAATCCATTCTTTATTCCAAAGATGATCGCTGATATTGCACCGGGCAATATTTCCATAAAGCATGGTTTTATGGGCCCAAATTATACCACGGTTTCCGCTTGTGCATCATCTGCCAATGCAATGATAGATGCCTTGAACTATATTAGGTTGGGACATTGCGATGTGATTGTAACAGGAGGTAGCGAGGCAGCCGTAACCATAGCAGGTATGGGCGGTTTTGGAGCAATGCATGCATTGTCTACAAGAAATGAAAGTCCGAAAACGGCATCTAGACCATTTGATGCAACAAGGGACGGTTTTGTACTTGGAGAAGGAGCAGGTGCCTTGGTTCTAGAGGAATATGAACATGCAGTTGCAAGAGGAGCAAAGATTTATGCAGAAGTTGCTGGTGGCGGTATGTCAAGTGATGCATACCATATGACCGCACCACATCCAGACGGAATTGGGGTGGTAAGGGTAATGGAGAATTGTCTTAGGGATGCCCAAATGTCCATAGAGGATGTAGATACCATAAATACACATGGTACGTCAACACCTTTAGGTGATGTAGCAGAGCTAAAGGCAATTACCAAGGTATTTGGAGAACATGCCAAAACAATAAACATCAATTCTACAAAATCCATGACCGGTCATTTACTGGGTGCTGCCGGGGCTATTGAGGCCATTGCATCCATTTTATCAATGGAGCATGGTATAGTGCCCCCTACGATCAATCATACCACTGTAGATGAAAATATAGACCCAAGCCTCAACCTTACGTTGAACAAGGCCCAAAAACGGGATGTAAAGGTTGCCATGAGCAATACGTTCGGTTTTGGAGGTCACAATGCTTGTGTGGTTTTTAAAAAATTAGATTAATTTAATTTTTATGACCTTTCCAAAAAATTTATTTAATTCCCATTCTAAAGAGGATGGGGATTTTTTTTTGGGAATAACCAAAATACTTGGGTTTAAGCCTAAAACATTGTCCGTATATAAAAAGGCATTCTTACATAGGTCCATGAATAAGAAGGACGCTAATGGTAATGCAATGAATTATGAGCGGTTAGAGTTTTTGGGAGATTCTATGCTGGGAACCATTATATCCAAACATCTTTACAGTGAAGTCCCTGATGGGGATGAAGGGTATCTTACCAAAATGCGATCAAAGATCGTAAGCAGGGAACATCTTAATGAATTGGGGAAAGACCTTGGACTTATCAATTTTGTGGAAAGCAGAATTCCTAAGTCGCATTTTGGACAAAATATTCATGGTAATGTCTTTGAGGCATTGGTAGGTGCCATTTATTTGGACAGGGGGTATAAGTATTGCGAAAAGTTCATTCAACATAGGGTTATTGGACCTTATGTAGATATAGAACAATTGGAAGGCAGGGTTATCAGCTATAAAAGTTTGGTCATTGAATGGTGTCAAAAAAAGAAAAAATCGTTTGATTTTGATGTTTACGAGGACACGGGCAACGACCCATTGAAACATTTTGCGGTAAAACTTTCAATAGGGGACAGCGTGGTAGCCAAAGCAAGAGCAACATCAAAAAAAAAGGCTGAGGAAAGAGCCGCAAAAAGGGCATTTTTTGCGCTACAGGATAAGATGGAAAATTAAAATGGTTACAGCGGTAACAAATGCTAACATTTTAATAACTTTTATACCATTTATATCAAAAAGGTACGCTAGGCTTTAAAGCTTTTAAGTTCTATATTTACCCCTTTTCCAAAAGTATGGCAGCTATTTATAAAATAAACGATGATTTCTATGATGAATCCTTTATTTTAATAGCTTTGCATACTACATTAGATGATTATGCCTTGGTATACGGTTTAAATCAAAGTATAAAATCAAAATTTAAAAGAGCTAAAAAAAATTTTAACCTTGCTGAAAACAAATCGTTTCCAATTTTTGAATGGGAAGATGAATTTCATGACATGTATTGGGTGCTTGTTGCAAACCACAGTAGTGAACAAGAAGTAATTAGCAACAACGATTTATTTCAGAACGAATCAACCTTTACAAAGCCAAGGCTAATACCGGAATATAAGGATGTGGATTATCTATTAAAGATAGAGACAGAGAAAGATTTCGATACCAATTCGTTGATTAAGAATATACTTATGCTGCCTAGGGTTATGGCCGCATATGAAATAAGTACAGAAAAACTAAAGTCAAAGAACAATTTAATATTTTAAAAATGCCAACTGTAAAAAAGACGAAAATTGTAGCCACATTAGGGCCTGCAACTAGCAAGAAAGAGGTACTCAGGAGCATGATCAATGCAGGAGTAGATGTCTTTAGAATAAATTTTTCCCATGCGGATTATGAAGATGTAAAGGAACGTGTTAAGATGATTCGTGAACTCAATGCGGAATTAGATACAAATACATCCATTTTGGCCGATTTACAAGGTCCAAAATTGCGTGTAGGAGTAATGGCCGGTGATGTAGTGGTAAGCCCAGGTGATGAAATTACCTTTGTTACGGGAACACCTTTTGAAGGCACTGCCAAACGTGTTTACATGAACTATAAGGAATTTCCTAGGGATGTTAAGGCTGGGGAGCGTATTCTTTTGGATGATGGTAAATTAATGTTCGAAGTGGTAAATACCAACGGTGAGGACGAAGTTTTGGCCAAAGTTATCCAAGGTGGACCCCTAAAATCCAAAAAAGGTGTAAATCTACCTAACACCAATATTTCCTTGCCGGCACTTACCAAAAAGGATATTAAGGATGCAGAATTTGCTATTGGTCTTGAAGTAGATTGGTTGGCTTTATCATTTGTACGTTTTAGTCAAGATTTAATTGATCTTCAGAATATCATAAATAAGCATTCCAATCATAAAATTCCTATTATTGCTAAAATAGAAAAGCCAGAGGCTGTAGAAAATATAGACAAGATTGTTGCCTATTGTGACGGCTTAATGGTGGCCCGTGGAGATTTAGGTGTTGAGGTGCCTGCACATGAAGTGCCGCTAATTCAAAAGCAGTTGGTATTACGTGCCAAAAAAGCTAGAATACCGGTGATCATTGCCACGCAAATGATGGAAACCATGATTACCAGTCTTACACCTACTAGGGCAGAGGTCAATGATGTTGCCAATTCTGTTATGGATGGTGCAGATGCCGTTATGTTATCCGGAGAAACTTCCGTAGGTAATTATCCGGTACAAGTAATTGAGAAAATGTCAAGTATTTTACAGAGTGTAGAGGGATCGGAACTTATACATGTTCCGCATGACCCACCGCACATTCGTACCAAAAGATTTATTACAAAATCCATATGTTACCATGCGGCCTTAATGGCCAATGAAATTAAGGCAAAGGCTATTTCTACCTTGACCAATAGTGGGTATACCGCATTTCAAATTTCGGCATGGAGGCCAAGTGCGCACATTTTGGTGTTTACATCAAATAAAAGAATACTTTCCCAATTAAACTTACTTTGGGGGGTTAAAGCGTTTTACTATGATCGCTTTGTTTCTACGGATGATACTATTGATGACGTAAACAGAATTGCATTCAACAAAGGATTTTTGGAAGTGGGAGATATGTTGGTTAGTTTAGCTGCAATGCCAATAAAGGATAAGGGCATGGTAAATACCTTAAGGGTTACGGAAATAGAATCTGAAGATATTTAGTATTTAGAATATTGTATAAAAAAAGGGACCGTTCTTCAACGGTCCCTTTTTTTATGTAGCTTAACAACGGTTAAGCTACTTCTTTTTCAAAAGCAATAAAATTAACGACCTTTCCTTTTGTGTTGAATATAGGAGCACCCTTAATACAACAATTATAGATAGAACCGTCCTTTCTGTAATTGACCACCGTAACCTCAAATGGTTGTTGTTCCTTGACAGCCTTTGATATTATCTTAAGAGGTGCCGTAGTGGTGAGTTTACCTTGAAACATTTTAGGAGATTTTCCAATGATTTCTTCAGGATGATATTGGCTCATATCCCACATATTTCTAGTGGCAAAAACGATATTTAAATTAGTATCGGTAATTACAATTATATTCTTGTCCGTTTTTAGCTTTTTGTCAAGTATCTTGGTGTCAATAGACCAGGAATTTATTGAACTTAAGGCCAATAGGGAATTCATGTCATTTTCAGAATTATTAATGGCTTCATAATTTTTGCCATAAAAATCCCAAGAGATTACCGGCAAAATAGATTGTTTTAAACTTTTTCTGAATTTGACAATGGCATCATCATAATCTGTTAACTCGTTCATAAATGATATTTATGGTGATACATTAAATTTCTTATCATAGCAATTTTTGTTAAAACTATAAAAACCGAAGGGCGATTAAAAATTTTGCCAGTGGATTAACAAAAGTGTTTAACAATTGGAGTGTATTTTAGTTGCTTAACTATTAAAAGTATCAACATTATATTGTGTAAAGCGCTGAAAAATAGGTGTGTTTGCCGGTTTTAAATATACTTATCACCATAGCTTTTTCCTTTTTAATATATATAAATAACGAAACAACTCCTTTTTTTAAAGGAGTTGTTATGTTCTTTTAATGTATGGACTAAAACCAACCACCTCCCAAAGCTTGGTACATTTGAACCCTTGCCATAAGCTGTTCTTTCTTGGTCTCAACAAGTTCCATTCTAGATTCCAATGCCTCACGTTGAGTAAACAATACCTCCGTATATTCAATTCTAGCAGATTGAAACAGCCGGGTAGACAAATCGATCGAAGCGGTCAAAGCTACTACTTGGTCCTCTTTCAGCATATAACGCTGCTTAAGATTTTCAATTTTAGAAAGCATATTTACAACTTCAATATATCCGCCTAAAACAGCTTTTTCATATTCATAGACTGCTTGTATTTGTTTGGAATTTGCGGTATTGTAATCTGCTTTAATGGCATTTCTATTGATCAAAGGGCCTACAATATCTCCAACGGCGCTATAAATCAAAGATTCTGGGGTATGTGTCAGGTATTTTGCTTTAAATGCCTGTAGTCCAACGCCAGCCTTCAATCCTATTGAAGGATAAAAATTTGCCCTAGCAACCTTTATATTTAATTTTGCCGCTTCCAGTTCAAATTCCGCTTGCCTAATATCCGGTCTATTTAAAAGTAACTGTGATGGTATACCGGCATCAATAGCATGTATTTTTGTTGCTATAAAATCATCGGAATTACGGGCAATATGCTGTGGTTGTCTACCTACCAAAAAATTCAGCTTATTTTCCATTTCAACAATTTCTTGCTGAACTTCAAATTTGTGGCTTTTGTTTTTAGCTACTTCTGCCTCAAATCTTTTTACCGCTAATTCGGTAGCTCTAGCTGCTTGCTTTTGTAGCCGGACCATTTTTAGGGCATTACCTTGTAATTCTAGATTTTGCTCAATGATTGCCAATTGGTTATCCAATGTGATCAATTCGTAATATGATTGGGCTATTTCTGCAATTAACCTGGTAACCATAAAGTTTTTGCCTTCAATAGTAGATAGGTATTCTAAGGTGGCGGCCTTTTTGGAATTGCGTAGTTTTTTCCAAACATCCAATTCCCAGGTAGCAAATAGACCGGCGGAGTAATCTGTTAAAGGCTCAGGAAATTCTTCACCTTCCTTGATATCCAGGTTTTTTTCAACAGCACCATTACGGGTATATTCGCCAACTTTTTCTACTTCACCTCCGGTACCATAATTTATAAAAGGCAAATATTCTCCTTTTCTTGCCTTCACTTCGTTCTGGGCAACATCAATTTGTTGCATCATAATGCGCAACTCTTGGTTATTTGCCAAGGCAGTATCTATCAATGCAACAAGATGCTCATCTTCAAAGAAATGGCTCCATTTTAATTGAGCACTATTTAAAGTATCTACGGGCAAACCATTAAAACTTGAAGGTAAGTCCGTATTTGCCGATTTTAATTGCTTTGTGGGCACACAAGAATAGAAGAGACCCATTAGTATTAAATATAGCAATAGGATCTTACCATGCTTCATGGTATTGTTTATCTTAATCATTATCTTCTTTTTTGGTTAGTTTTTTAATCATTTGCTTTAATTCGCGAAGCTTTTGGCGTGTTTTACTTTCACCTTCGCTTAGTCTCATAAACTCTTCCGATACGGGTTCGTCCGACTCCCCTTTAATAAGTCCACGACCATCTGCCATTTTTGCGAAAATGTAATACAGGCCAGGGATAATAAGTACACCTATTAGTGTACCCATAAGCATACCGCCCATTGCCGACCCACCAATGGTTCTATTGCCTATTGCCCCTGCGCCATGTGCAATAACCAAAGGAATTAGTCCAGCTATAAAAGCAAAGGAAGTCATTAGAATAGGTCTAAAACGCACCTTTGCACCTTCAATTGCGGCTTCTAGAATAGTGCTCCCCTGTCTTCTTTTTTGAACTGCGAATTCCACGATAAGCACGGCATTTTTACCCAGTAGGCCAACAAGCATAATGAGTCCGATTTGTGCATAAACATCATTTGCTAGTCCCATTGCCTTTAGCATAAAGAAAGACCCAAGAACACCTACCGGTAGTGATAGAATGATGGCGAACGGAAGTAGGAAACTTTCATACTGGGCCGCCAAAACAAAGTATACGAAGATCAATACCACCATAAAAATGTAGAGCGATTCATTTCCTCTTTGCGCCTCATCATATGACAGACCTTCCCAAGCCACATCAAAGCCTCTAGGTAAGGTTTGCTCTGCAACTTCGTTAATAGCTTGTATAGCATCACCACTGGTATAACCACTAGCAGGAAGCCCTCTTATAGAAGCCGAATTGTATAAATTATATCTGGTGATCTCATTTGGTCCCAGTCTCTTTTCCATGGACATAAAGGCGGAATATGGAACCATTTCTCCCTCTTCGTTCTTTACGAACAGTTTTTCTAGGTCAGATGGTAACGCCCTGTATTCAGGAGCAGCTTGGGTATACACCTTGAAAAATCTACCAAAGCGAATAAAACCTTGTTCATAGGTACTACCAATTAATATATTCAGGTTTTCCATGGCTTTATCTATGGAAACCCCTTTTTGCATGGCAATTTTGTTGTTGATTTTTAATTCATACTGGGGATAGTTGGCAGAGTAAAAAGTAAACAGTCCGGTAAGTTCATCCCGTTTAGACAACGCTTCCATAAAATCATTGTTGATTTTTTCAAATTCGTGATAATCGGTTCCGTCCGTTTTATCTAAAAGACGCATGGAGAATCCGCCAGAGGATCCAAAACCGGGTACCGCAGGTGGTTCAAAGTATTCAATTACCGCACCTAGATCTTTGGTTTCTTCCTCTAGCTCTTCCATGATTTCATGAACGGAATGATGACGTTGGCTCCAGGGCTTAAGGTTGATCAACACCGTACCGGCATTTGATCCACGCCCTTCGGTCATGATTTCATAACCAGCCAATGAAGAGGCGGACTCCACACCTTCGGTCTCTTCACAGATTTGCTGTAATTTATGGGCTACATCATTGGTACGTTCTAAGGTAGAACCTGGTGGTGTTTGTATAATTGCATAGATCATACCTTGATCCTCGTTTGGAATAAAACCAGCAGGTAAACTTTTGTTGGTGAAAAATATGGCTACACAAAAAGCACCCAGAATACCAAAGGTCAATACTCTTCTTGCAACAATTTTATTAAGGATGTTACCATACCTACCCGTAAGTTTTTCAAAACCTCTATTAAACCAATCAATGAATTTATCTACAATTGTTTTTTTACGTTGTTTACCATGGTTGTTTTTAAGAATCATGGCACAGAGCACAGGTGTTAAGGTTAGGGCTACAATAGCCGATAGAATTATTGAGCCGGCCATGGTTATAGAAAACTGACGGTAGAAAACCCCAACAGGTCCCGTCATAAAAGCAATAGGAATGAACACCGAAACCATTACCAAAGTAATGGCTATTATGGCACCCCCTATTTCGTTGACTACTAATTTTACGGCTTCATAAGGTCCCACATGGGTTTCTTCCATTTTGGCATGTACGGCTTCAACCACTACTATAGCATCATCAACCACAATACCAATGGCCAGTACCAATGCAAAAAGGGTAATTAGGTTAATGGAGAGTCCAAATAACTGCATAATAAAAAATGCCCCGATCAAGGAAACGGGTACGGCAATAATGGGAATTAAGGTAGAGCGCCAATCGCCCAAAAAGAGAAAGACAACTATGGCAACCAGAATAAAGGCATCTCTTAGTGTGTGTATTACTTGTTCTATGGATGCATTTAAAAAGTTTGAAACGTCATAACTAATTTTGTAATCCAGACCTGTGGGAAGGTCTTTTTTAAGCTCGTTCAACTTGGATTTTACCTCATCTATAACATCACTGGCATTACTGCCAAAAGTTTGTTTCAATACTATAGATGCTGATGGTTTTCCATCTAGATTAGAGTAAATATCAAAAAATTCGCTACCAAGCTCCACGTCTGCTACATCACCAAGCGTTAAGATTTCGCCTTCGGCATTTGCCTTAAGAATAATGTCCTTGTATTGTTGAGGTTCATCATACCTATCTTGGTACATGAGAACATATTCCAGGGACTGTGAGGTTTTGCCGGAACTTTGCCCAATTCTACCGGGGCGTGCCAAAATACTTTGCTCTTCCATAGCCTCAAGAATTTCTTCGGCAGAAATATTATAGGCACGCATACGATCAGGTTTTAACCATACGCGCATGGCAAACTTACGGCTACCTAAGATCTGTGCACTTGCAATACCATCTATTCTTTGAATTTCAGGAATCATTTTGGTGTATGCATAGTTGTATAGAAACAGCTCGTTATCATCTGCATTGTCACTATACAGATTTACGTACATAAGCATACTTGGCTGTACAGGAGTAATGATAACACCTTCACGTTGTACCAGTTCTGGTAATAACGGCATTACTTGATCCACTCTTGTTTTGACCCTCACAACTGCTTGATCAGGGTCTGTGCCAGGCTCAAAGATGATACGGATGGTACCTTCACCGGCACTTGTAGCATCAGAAGCAATATAGCGCATATCTTGTACACCATTAATTGCGGTTTCTAATGGAATAAGCGTTGATTTTACCAGTACGTCTGCACTAGAGCCCGGGTAGGCTATAAAAATATTTACCGTGGTGGGCGCAATATCCGGAAACTGTGAAATAGGTAATTGCTTTATGGAGAGCAACCCTACGAATACTATGATTACCGATATGACGATAGCCAATACCGGTCTTTTTATAAACTTACTGAACATGTTCTTTGTTTTTTGGTTATTCGGCGTAAACGGCCAATTTTGACATTACCTCGGTAGGTTCGGCAAATAGGGTTTCAATCTTTTCATTGTTTTTAACCATTCTGATACCGTCTACCAAAATTCTGTCTTTAAGTTGAAGACCTTTGTTGACTACAAAAAGGTGAGGCAATTCAGCGGCAACCGAAATTTCGGTTTGGTGAACAACATTATCATTATCAAGAACAAAAACGTAGCGTTTGTCCAATATCTCAAAAGTTGCTTTTTGTGGTATGATCAAAGCGTCATTGAAAGGAATGGACATGAGTACGCTACCGGTTTCACCGTGTCTTAAAATCTGATCTGGGTTAGGGAAAGTGGCCCTAAAGGCAATGTTACCGGTTTCATTATTGAATTCTCCTTCAATAGTTTCAACAATTCCCTTTTGGTTGAACCTTTTATTGTTGGCCATTAATAGTTGAACCTCTTTTTTAGAGTCTTTGTCCGTACTCATGATATAGTCTAGATACTCAGCCTCTGGTACATTGAAATAGACCCACATTTTAGAATTATCGGATAAGGTGGTAAGTAGTTCTCCCTCGTCTAAAAGGCTACCTTCCCTAACATGTAAATGGTCCATGATACCATCAAAGGGAGCTCGAATATTGGTAAAGCCTAAATGGGTCTGTGCGAGAGAAACTTCTGCGTTGGCCTTATCAAAATTGGCTTTTGCCATGGATAATTCGTTTTCAGAAACCACATTTCCATCAGCTAAAAGTTGGGTGTTTTGTAGTTCTATTTCGGCAACTTTAGCCTCTGCCTTTGCTTTTTGTAAATCTGCTTCATAAATGTTGGGCATTATATTGAACATTTTTTGCCCTTTTTTCACTATCTGTCCTTCGTCTACATGAATTTCGTTCAAATATCCTTTTTCAAGGGCCCTAAGTTCAATGTGTTTAAATGAATGTATTTGACATACATAATCTTTGGTAATTGAAGTGTCTTTTTTAATTGGACTGGTAATTAAGAATTTGGTGTGCTCTTCTTTTTTTTCTTTTTTAGAATTACAGCTTGCCACAATGAACAAAGTGCATGCGGTAGCGATCAGGAGTACGCTCTTGGTCATAAGTATAATATTTAATTGATTGGAAAATAAAATGTGAATATGTGGAGACACGCACAATTCATAAAGCAGAAGATGATTACATCTTAAAATTGGCTGCTGCTAAAAAAATGTAGACGTGTTTTGGGTCAAATAGAGACTTGACCTGAAGAAATTTTAAATACGAAATACCTGATATAGGACAAAGCGCCTATTTGCTATGGGTAGAAAAGTAAATAGCTTTTGTAGTGTGCTGCTATTTGTAAAATAGCTGAATAAGAATAAAACAGCTAATAAATAAAATGAAGCAGAAGCTTGTTGCTGCGCTACATCTTTTTGAAAATGAGATTGTTTACTTTCTTCTTCTTCAATTTCAATGGCCTCAATTGCCATTACCTTATCTAGGTTGCCAAATGAGTTTTTAAGAACAGTTTTGTGTAAAGCAACCGTTTCTTGGGTATTGCCTATAGCATGTTGAAATTGCTGAATATTATGAAAAGAGGTATGCTCTATATTGTAGTTACCGTATAGAGGGCTGTATATACCAGTTAGTAGTATACAGATGGAAAGAAGAAATTTTAAAAAACTCTTTTTCATTTAAGGAGCCAAAATTATTCTAGCTATTGTTGCTGTACAACTAAAAGCCGTTAATTTTTGTTAACATTTTCAATTATTGGTCAAAAGGCTAAAAAATGGGGTGAATAATTAAAAATCAAACTTTAATTGCACTAAAATCGATTTATCGTCAACTTTTTTCGCCTTTTTATCATCTGTATTTAAGTTAGATAAAGAAATACCCAACAGTCTAACCGAATTCTGAAGCTCTTCTTGATAAAGTAACTCTTTGGCAGTCTCCAGGATCAAGGCTTTATCAGAAATAAAATAAGGTATGGTCTTGCTTCTGGTATTCAGGGTAAAATCACTGTATTTTATTTTGAGTGTTAGAGTTTTTCCGGCAATGGTAGATTTTTTTAATCTTCGCTCCAATTCTTGCGCAATATGCTCTAACCTTTCCAGCATAAAAATTTCACTGCTGAGGTTTTCGTTGAATGTACGTTCCGCTCCAACAGATTTTGGTATGCGGTGCGGTTTAACTTCAATATTATGAATGCCACGTACTACATGATAATAGTATGGACCGCTTTTGCCAAAATTTTCGGCAAGAAATTCAATGGATTTTGATTTTAAGTCCTTGCCCGTAAAAATGCCCAGCTTATACATTTTTTCTGCAGTAACCTTACCAACGCCATAGAACTTACGTATATCTAAATTTTCTAAAAACGGAATTACCTCTTCTGGATTAACCGTTTTTTGTCCGTTAGGTTTATTGATATCACTTGCTACTTTGGCTATAAATTTATTGATCGAAATTCCTGCGGATGCATTTAAGCCTGTCTTTTCTAGAATACGTTGCCTAATTTCTGTGGCAAGCATAGTGGCAGAAGGGTTTCCTTTTTTATTTATGGTTACATCAAGGTATGCTTCATCAAGTGACAATGGTTCTACCAAATCTGTGTATTCAAAGAAAATGGCCCGTATTTGTTTTGAGATTTCCTTATAACGATCAAACCGGGGTTTTACAAAAGTAAGGTGAGGACAGTTTTTTCTAGCTTGAAATCCGCTCATAGCACTACGCACACCAAATTTACGGGCTTCATAATTAGCTGCCGATACCACGCCTCTTTTCTCACTGCCACCAACGGCCAAGGGCTTGCCCTTTAAATCTGGGTTGTCCAACTCTTCTACGGACGCATAAAAGGCATCCATATCAACATGAATAATTTTTCGAAGAGGCAATTCATTGGGCATAAGCAAATTTAAGACTTATCTTAGTTTATGAATAGTAGTTTTATCCATTCATATGTTAGAAATAGAGCGTAAATTTTTGGTAGGATCAGAAGATTATAAATCTGAAGCAAGATCTAAAACTAGAATAGTACAAGGCTTTTTAAATACAGACCCCAGCAGAACGGTTAGAATTAGAATAAAGGGAGATTTAGGCTTTATTACCGTAAAGGGGAAATCCAATGCTTCGGGCACATCCAGGTTTGAATGGGAAAAGGAAATTTCTGTAGTAGATGCTGAAGAGTTATTGAAATTGTGTGAAAAAGGAGTACTTGAAAAATGCCGATATGACGTTCCTTTAGGTAAGCATATATATGAAGTGGATGAGTTTTTTGGGGATAATGAGGGTTTAACCATTGCAGAGGTAGAACTGGAATCGGAAAACGAATCATTTAAAAAACCCAGTTGGTTGGGTGAAGAGGTTACGGGCATGATTAAATATTATAATTCCCAATTGAGTAAAAACCCTTTTAAGAAATGGCACTAAAGGTTATTTAATAACACTTATCTTTTCAAAACCATTGTCCATTTGTATTATGTTTTTCTGTTTTAGATTATAACTAACCTTCTCTATAATAGGTAGTGCGGTACAACATTGATTTATGTTTGTTCTAGGTTCAACCGTTGTCAAGACCAAGGTATCGGTTTCGTTTGGGTTTAGCTTTATGGAATAGCTGGTTTCCCCAATAGCACCAACGATTATGAAAGTTACTAGTTTGGTAGAATCCAGCGGAATTAACTCTACACTGGTTCCATCAATTTTAATTTCAATGGTATCTAGTTTATAGGTTTCGTTGGTAATTAAATTAGTTCCTTCTTCATCCAGAAATTCAATGGAAAATATTTGTTCGGTAGCACAATCAATTACGGCACAATCTAATCCGTCATCAATTTTACAGTTATATAGGAAAGCTAAAAGAAATAGGGAAACGAATAATTTAAAGCTCATATTCTTTTTCTCTAAGACGTATAAATAAAAAATGGTTGCTTTGGAAAAGTACTATTTTGCAAGAACTCCCTCTTTTTCAATAAGGGGTATGGTTACCAAATTTTGAATGTTTACGGTATTCTTCTCAAAAATGAACTTTCTTTCAAATAATTTTTGGTCAGCAAAATAGGTTACATAAAACTCGTTGTGCAGGCCTAGTACATCTTCCTGAACTACTTCTATTTTTTTATAGGATTTGGCATGGACCACATCTACGGCATGTCTCATGATAGAAGTTTTACGATCACCATCATATCCTTTAGAAACGACCATGGTCATTTCTATGGCATTGGGGCGGTCATTAATAATGTAGGCATTCCAATCCTTATCCAAAAATTCATCGTTCCATTCATGGACAATGGCTATATATACATCTTTGGAAATAGGTATTTCAATATCTTTTTTCACCAAGGAATTTTATAGGGTACTTTTAAACTGCTCTAGAAAACGAAGGTCGTTCTCGCTCAATAATCGGATATCTGAAATTTGATGCAGTAAAAGTGCAATACGGTCAATACCCATCCCAAAGGCAAATCCGGAATATATATCTGGGTCTATACCACAGTTCTTAAGCACGTTGGGGTCTACCATACCGCAGCCCATAATCTCTAACCAACCGGTACCTTTTGTCATTTTATAATCCGTTTCAGTTTCCAGTCCCCAATAAACATCTACTTCTGCACTTGGTTCGGTAAAAGGAAAATAAGAAGGTCTAAGTCTAATTTTGGATTTCCCAAAAAGTTCTGTTGTAAAATATTGTAGTGTTTGTTTTAAATCTGCAAAAGAAACATCCTTGTCAATATAAAGCCCTTCTACTTGATGAAAGAAACAGTGAGATCTAGCGGAAATAGCCTCGTTCCTATAAACTCTACCAGGTGATATGGTTCTTATGGGAGGTTGGTTGTTTTCCATGTAGCGTACTTGTACCGATGAGGTATGGGTACGCAACAATATATCTGGATCTGTTTGAACAAAAAAAGTATCCTGCATATCTCTTGCCGGATGGTATTCTGGTAGGTTTAATGCGGTAAAATTATGCCAGTCGTCCTCTATTTCCGGACCTTCTGATACATTGAAACCTATTCTGGAAAAAACATCTATGATTTTATTTTTTACGATAGAAATAGGATGTCGCGCACCAAGTTCAATTGGGTTGCCCGGTCTGGTAAGGTCTCCAAATATTTTTTCGTCCTGTCCAGAATGCTCCAAGGCTTCTTTTAAAGCGTCCACTTTTTCAGTTGCCGCTTGTTTCAACTGGTTTATGGTCTGTCCAAATTCTTTCTTTTGTTCGTTAGGAACATTTTTAAATTCGGCAAAAAAATCATTTAAAATTCCCTTCTTGCCCAAATATTTGATCCTAAACGTTTCTACATCCTTTAAAGAGTTGGCCGTAAACGCATTGACTTCCGTAATCTGTTCCTTTATCTTATCAATCATACATGTTGATTAAAGCCGCAAATTTATAACTTTTAAAAAAGGTAGAATATGTTTTTCTGCCTTTTGATGGTTACATTGACGGTATTTTGTCCTTAACGTTCACTTTGACCCAAACCAGACATTCCTTAAAATTATCAAATATATGTTCCTCTGGAATTAAATCTGGAATGACGCCTACACGTTCCATCATATACCTTGGTTGTTTTAGGACATCAACGAATAATATGGTAATCCCAGATTTTTTAAGGCTGATAAGTACATCTTCCAAAGTATAAAGTCCGGATTGATCCATATATTGCATTCTTCCCATCCTAATGATTACAGTAGATGCCGTTCGTGGAATTTGATCTGCCATTTGCTGGAAATCACTGGTAGATCCAAAGAATAGAGGTCCTTTTAAATGTTTAATAAAAACCTCTTCCTGTAAATTTTTGGGAAACCCTGCTTCGTCCGGCCAATTCACTTCCTTTTCCAACGTTTTGACATCTGACCGTTCCGCGGTCAAATCTCCCATTTTTTTCATGAACATTAAAGATGCGATCACTAAACCAATACCTACTGCATAAACCAAGTTCCATACTGATGAAAGTACCAATACCACTAACATGATCACTACTTCTGAGCTAAATTTAAAAGGACCCAAACTCATATCTTTGGGAAGGCTGGGTATGGCCTTTAAGCCTTTATAATCCATTACACCTATACCCACTGTTACCAATATTCCCGCTAGTACGGCCGCAGGAATCTGTGAAGCAACCGGACCTAAAGCTAGAAGAATTATCAACAGTAGAACTCCGGCTACCATTCCTGATAATTTGGTTTTTCCGCCTGCATTGATATTGACTACGGTTCTAATGGTTGCACCGGCACCTGGTATACCACCAAAAACTGCGGCAATACTGTTCCCTATACCTTGACCCACAAGTTCTTTGTTGGGCTGGTGCTTTGTCTTTGTCATATTATCCGCAACTATAGAAGTTAAAAGGGAATCTATGGCACCTAAAAGTGCTAGGGTCAATGCCGTAAATATGTATGGCGTAACAGATGAAAGTTCAAATTGGGTAAATATACCAAGGTTAGGAATTGGGAAACCACCGGGTATCTGCTCAATGGGCCTATAGTCCAGGTCCAAACCATAGGCCACCCCAGAAACTACTACCAAAGCCACAAGGGCACTTGGTATAGTGGTGGTAATGCGTTTAAATCCATAAATGATGATAATGGTAGAAAGTGCCAAGATCAATTCTAACCAATTTATATTTTTCAAGGCCCTTGGCATTACTTTAATTGCACCGATAACTCCAGAAGCTTCGGATTTTGCCAAAGTTTGGGCTTCTTTGAGCATGTCCTCATCGGTAATATGCTCGGCACGTGCTATGGTTTCCTTAAAATTTTCAAGAACCAAAATACCTTCGCCCGCTTCTTCCTTTAAAATATTGTCAAGGATGATTTCTTCGGCCATGGGTTTGTATTGTGCTACAAATTCGGAATCTTCCTTAGGGTAGTACCCTATGGCAGGTAAAATTTGGGTAACCAAGATTATGACACCAATTGCCGTCATAAAGCCGGAAACTACAGGATATGGTATGTAACGTATATATTTACCAATTCCCAATAGTCCGAGACCTATTTGCATAAGTCCGGCAAGTAGAAAAACAATTAATATGGCGGGCAGGGCTTTTTCTAAGCTACCATCGTTAATGGCAACGATACCGGCAATGACGACCATACTAACTGCTGTCATGGGAGCGGTAGGTCCTGAAATTTGGGTATTGGTACCTCCAAATAGTGCAGCAAAAAAGCTAATGAAAATTGCTCCGTACAGACCGGCACTGGGACCCATTCCAGAACTTACACCAAATGCCAATGCCAATGGCAATGCTACGATTCCAGCGGTGATACCGCCAAATAAATCTCCCTTAAAATTTGAAAACAGATTCTTCATATATTTTAATTATAATTTAATGAAATAGTATCAAATTTGTTAGAAGTGATTCTTGCTTCTTAGTGAAAGTTAAATTACAAAATTCCAGTAGTAAACAGTGGTGTATTGGCTTTAACATAATGGTTTAAAAAAACCGATGAAGTATTCATCGGTTTCTCATAATCGATTAAACCAAGGATAATTATTGTTCGAAAAATTCCACGGCACCTGTAGATATATCATACATGGCGCCCACGATCAAAACTTCTCCGTTTTTCTCCATTTCTGCCAATACCGGACTGTCCTTTTTTATATTGGCAATGGTCATTTCTACATTTTTAGCGGCAACTTTATCAACGAAATCAAGATTCTTAGAATTTCTAAGGCTTTCGTCCTTTGGTTCTGTAACGGCATCTACTGCAGGTTCTATCTTGTTGATCAATGCAGTTAGGTTACCCAACCTTGCGTGATCACACGCCCCTTTTATTGCACCACAACTTGTGTGTCCCAAAACTACTATAAGTTTTGTGCCTGCAAGTTTACAGCCAAATTCCATACTGCCCAAGATATCCTCGTTCACAAAATTACCTGCAATCCTTACACTGAAAATATCTCCCAAGCCTTGATCAAACACCAACTCTGCAGAGACCCTAGAGTCTATACAGCTCAATATCGTAGCAAAAGGAAATTGTCCTTCACTAGTATCATTTACTTGTTCTAAAAGATTTCTATTGGCCTTAAGGTTATTTTGAAATCTTAAATTTCCTTCCTTAAGAAAGTCCAATGACTTTTGCGGTGTCATTGTGGCTTGTGTTTCCTTAGTATGTGCTTTCATATGTTTTTAATTTTTAGTTATTTGTCCTGTTAATAATAAAGGAATATTAAGGTTATCTAAAATATCGGTAATATTGGTGGTCGTTGAAAAAGATTTTCCCTTTTTATCCGTGCTTAATTCACCTCTATCCACACATAGTAGATTTACCTTGTTGAAGGTTATATAGTTGGAAATGGTTTTTGAGGTATTGTCGTTTTTATCAAATACAAATTCAATATTTTTAGTGCCAATTTCCTCTTTTTCACTACTTTTTGGTATACTGTTTTTGGAAATTTTAAACGATTTCAATGGTTTTTGAGTATGTGTTACCAACCGTGTAACCAATTCTGTCAATGAATTTTCCTCAGAATCGCTTAACATACCCAAAGAAAGGTCTCCATTTAATTCCAGAACATTTTTTTGATCGGTAAAAAATACCGGTCCATGATGTTTTTTAAGGACGAAAGGTATGATATGGTCACCTAATAAATTAAATAGTTTAGGCTTTCTTTTGCCCATGACTATAAAATCCGGTTTCTCATTATCTATATAATGTTCAATTTCATGTTTTACGTTACCTATGGCACAGGAATAGGATAATGGAACACCAAATTTTTTAGAATAGGTGTTTACTATGGCATTTATTTGCTTTTCCATTTCCATATACCCTGCATTTAGATTGCGCATGGCAGATAATTGACTTTCTTTTTTTACAACATCGGTTGCTTTTTTTACATGGAACAAGGCAATTTCACCTTTAAATACCTTTGCCAAGTTTAATGTGCTTTTAAGGGTATTTTCCAAGGAATCCTTTAATTCTGTAAAAATGACAATTTTATATTTTTTAGTTTTCATAATTACAAGTTTATAGACCGTAAGATTTGGTCATGTTAATTAACTGAGGCTCAATTTTGACTTGGGCCTTTCTTCAAAGAATCCAATGTAGCTTGGAGGATTTTCTACCACCCCACGTTTAGAAACCAATTTTATATCTATGTTTCTTTCTTTGGCCTTAAGGCTAAAGTCCTCTAGAATTTCAACGATATCATGATCTAAATATCTCGTTTTCATAATATCTATTTCTAAATAGGTATCTCGTGGTAAACTATCCAACTCGTTCAAAATAGCACCTTTGTTAAAAAAGGTCACTTCTTCTGCCAAGGTCATCTTAATCTTGTGTTTACCATTACTATTGTCCTCAATATGTAAAAAATGCGAGTTTTGGTAACTCTTTAAAAGAATAACTACAATACCAACCGCTAATCCTAGACTTATACCTATTAGAAGATCGGTAAATACAATACCAAGTACGGTTACGAAAAATGGCACGGATTGTTTCCACCCTAGTTTATACATTTTTTTGAAAAGGGCAGGTTTTGCCAATTTGTACCCTACTATGAACAGAATTGCTGCCAAGACCGATAATGGAATCATGTTCAACAATCTTGGAATAAGAATCACCGAGATCAATAAAAGGAAACCATGTATTATAGCAGATAATTTAGTTCTACCCCCAGATTGTATATTGGCAGAACTCCTAACGATTACCTGTGTAATTGGCAATCCACCGATTAAACCAGATATAATATTGCCTGTACCTTGCGCCAAAAGTTCCCTATTGGTTGGGGTAACATTTTTGTGGGGATCCAATTTATCCGTTGCCTCAACACAAAGCAAGGTTTCAAGACTGGCCACCAAAGCTATAGTAAATGCAGTAACCCAAACTTGTGGGTTAGTTATGGCGCTGAAATTAGGAAAGCTAAATTGTCCCAAAAACGATGCGGCATCTTCTGGTACAGGTACACTTACCAAATGGTCAG
Organism: Maribacter confluentis; assembly: GCF_030505015.1. Classification (NCBI taxonomy): domain Bacteria; kingdom Pseudomonadati; phylum Bacteroidota; class Flavobacteriia; order Flavobacteriales; family Flavobacteriaceae; genus Maribacter; species Maribacter confluentis. Next base: position 1,943,015 of record NZ_JAUKUC010000001.1, on the reverse strand, counting down.
AGGATATTGCAAGTACATCACTGTCCTTGGTCAGCACATAAAACAAAATACCTACGGCCACGGCCACCAATGGTCCTTGAATCAGTTGAAATACTTTGCCTTTTTTAGATAAAACCTTGTCCCATAATAACAAAATTGAGAACCCTATAATTGCAATTAGTGTAGCTCCTGGACTTATATTGTTAACGGTATTGATTATTTCTGAAAAAGTGTTTTCACCATCAACCTGGAAAAAGGCCCAATCTCCTTCCGGATCAGGGTCATAACCAAAAAAATGAGGTATTTGTTTCAAAATAATGATAATACCAATACCGGTAAGCATTCCTTTAATAACGGAAGAAGGAAAATAATATCCAATGACACCGGCCTTTAAAACACCAAAAATAATTTGGATCATGCCACCTAAAACAACGGCAACCAAAAAATTCTGGTAACCGCCCAAGGCTCCAATTGCTGTTAATACAATTGCCGCCAAACCTGCTGCTGGTCCACTGACCCCAATTTTAGAGCCACTTAAACCTCCTACTACTATACCGCCAATAATACCGGCAATTAATCCTGAAAACAATGGGGCCCCACTGGCCAACGCAATACCTAAACATAAAGGTAGTGCTACGAAAAATACTACGATACTTGATGGAATATCGCTCTTAATGTGCTTAAACATAAAATAATGAAATTATATCCTAGCGCTCTGCTTAGGATTGATTAGTTACTTAAAAAAAATTAAAATGGTAAACTAACCTAGGTATTCCGGTGGGGGAGAGATAACTTCTAAAGCAAAATCAAAACAGCCTAGTAAATAATGCTTACGGCTGTTGGTGTTTTGGGTAAGCGCAATTAAGGAAAAATCAATAGCATTTTCCTTTACATATTTTTCTTCGCCCATTGACTTTTTACCGGTCTCTTGTTGTTCCTCTTCATTAAGATTGGTAACCACAATAGGGTTTTCGGTATCGCACAAGGTTATTATGCTAGGTGCAGTAATTGCAAAAAGCCATAATAATAACAAAGTAATGCGCGCTATATGTTTCATTTTTTTGAATCGATGACAAAGATAAGCCCGAGTCTTTAAATATCTGTTAAATTATATCTAAAAATCTTTCAACAGCCTTAAATCTTCCTTATTGGCCCACCCTGTCTTACCATCGGTCAATTGTATTTTGTTCCATTGCTCCAATTCATCCAACACATTCACTTTGGTTCCCGAATGGAGAATAAATAATTGTTGGCCGGCAGTATTGGGTTCGGACTTTATGACGCTTTCTTCAGCAAAAATAATGGCCGGTTGCCAAGCGTTGAAATCGCTCTGTTGAATATAGGCGAATACAATGGCCACCAAACTAACGAACAATGCTAAAAGGCTACCAATAAAGGTCCACCTTTTTCGTGTGGAATAATTTGAAAAATAAAATAGGATGTACAGAATTACAAATGCCAACATAGCGGCAATTGCTAGGTATGCCCATTGATCAAAGGTTAGCTTGCCGGTTATATTCTTATATAATTTGGATAGTCCGGTTTCTGGCAGGGTATCTATAGCGTCCAAGGTCATATTTTGGGCATAACTGAGATTGGTCTTTATTTCTTGGTCATTTGGCGCCAGCAACAAAGCTTTTTCGTAGTAATATATGCTTTCGGCAATTTTATTAAGTTTATAATAGGCGTTGCCCATATTAAAATAAACCGCGGCAGAATGCTTGCCGTTATCCAATATTTGGGTATAATACTCTATGGCACTATCATATTCACCGGCATTATAGGCTGTGGTAGCTTGATCGAACAATTTATTGTTCTGGGCGCTACAGCAAATAACCGTAAAAAGACCAATGATGAATGCTATCTTTTTAAACATGATTATAATTGTTTATCCATTAATGAAATTACCTCACTGGCCTTTTCATAATCTGCCTGCATTTGAACATCGGAAAATGGACTATATCTTGCGGCTTCGCAACTTTGCAATAAGGATATGAAATTGGTAATGGTGCTTTCTTCAATGCCTTTTTTGTCCAATAACACGGCAATTTTATCTTTACTGAATTCTGAGGTCTCAATTTTAAGCTTGGCCTTTAAATAATTATGCAATGCCCTTTCCAATGCCACATAAAAGGAATCTTTGTTACCCAATTCCTTTTTAGCCGCCGACAAATATTTACGAGCCAATTTATTGGCCTTTCTGACCTTGTTTCCGGCAACGTCTCCTGCTATGGCGTCTCTCTTTTTCCTAAAAATGATTGCCAAGGGTATTAATAACAAAGGTAGTAGCAGCCAAAGATAAAATTTGGTGGACCTAAAAAAGTATGAAACTGTTTTATCGGATAGGTTAGGGGTCAGTTTTATAAAATTGAACTTTGTACCACTGGCGATCACGGCCTGTTTGCTATTCGCTACATTTGGAGATGGGGTATTCAATCCATTTAAAGGACCTTCTATGACATTGATGATAATTTCATCAGAGGTTAAGGTAGTGTACTTTTCTGTTGAAGGGTTAAAATAGCTAAAACTCATTGGGGCAATTGGGTATTTTCCCCTAAAGGCCGGTACAATGGTATATTGGTTACTGATTTTTCCCTGCATGCCGCTCAACGTAGTTCTTACCCCTTCCGTAAATTCAGGTTCGTATACTTCTAAAGCACTAGGTAATTCAGGTTCTGGAAGTTTAAAAAGTTTAAGGTTTCCCTTACCGCTGACCTCTACGGTAGCCTGTAATGACTCCGTAGCGTTTAAACTTGTTTTACTGGTAGACACGTTAAAATTGAATTCCCCTACGGCACCGTTAAAATTAGCCGGTTGGTTTTCAACCGGTAACGGCTTTACATTTATGGTCCTACTGCCTGCGGAAACCGTTTTATTGGTTTGGGCGTACATACGGCTACCAAAAAAATCGCGTCTTCCTGTGGGAACGTCCACGGTTACATCCAAGGATAAGGGTTCAATGTCTAGCTTACCGGATTTTTGGGGATACAGCACTACACGTTTTAAAGTTACGTATCTGTAAGGTTTGCCCTTATAAGTTCCATTTTGGGCACTTAACGCGGATACCTTAATATCTTGGCTCCAGAAATTATTATAGGTAGGATTGTCCAAGGGTTGATAATTGGATACACTAATATTTGGACTTACATATAATTTGTAGACCACTGTAATAGCCTCGTTCAAATAGGGGTTGGTTTTGGAAATCTCAGCAACTAAATGTAAGTTTTCATCGGCAATGTCATCTGCCGTCATTTGATCACTTGGTTTATCTACCGCAGCGGTCACTTCAACTTCCTTTGCCAAGGATTTGTAGGTTTCTCCCCCAATTGATATGGATGCCTGCTTAATGGTAAATTTTCCCTTTGCTGTAGGGGCCAATGTATAGGAATAGGATTTGGAGTAACTCCTTACCCCATTTATCCATGAAGAACTTATGGATTGTGACGGACCCATGATGACCCTAAATCCTTCAAAATCCGGGGGATTAAAATTATCGCCGTCACGGTTCATGACAAAATCTACCCGCAAACGTTCATTTAAGCCTAATTTGGGTTTGCTTAATTTCATTTCAAACGTTACTCCACTATTGTCCTGTGCCATCACCATAGAGGACGATAGCAAAAACAATAGTGCCAATGAGTATTTTAAAATGCCCTTAATCTTTACCAATCTTTTTCGTTTTTAATCTTAACACCTTTAACTTTTTTGGCGTCAATTTTATCTTGAACTTTTTTCTCGGCGTTTTGCATTGCCCTTAATAAATTTTCAACTTGCTGTTTGGAAAGTTGATTTGGCCTAGGTTGCTGCTGTTGCTCCTTATCCCCTTGTTCAGGTTGTTTCTTTTGATTTTTTTTATCGCCTTCACCATCTTTGTTCTCGTCTTTTTGCTCTTCATTTTTATCGCCTTCCTCACCTTTGTCCCCTTCATCTCCTTGGTCTTTTTTGTCCTCGTTTTCCCCTTCGTCTTTTTTGTCCTGGTCCTTGTTTTCGTCCTGGTCCTTTTTGTCCTCGTCCTTATCGTCTTGGTTCTGTTGTTTGTTTTCCTCGTCTTTTTTAAGTAGTTCTTTTGCTAGGGCAAGGTTGTACCTTGTCTCTTCGTCCGTAGGGTCATTTCTTAAAGCTTCCTTATAAGCTTCAACAGCTTTTTCATATTCCTTACGTTTCATAAAAACGTTGCCCATATTGTGGTAAGCGCTGTGCTTGTCTTTTTTGGAGGTCGATGTTTCTCCTGCTTCCTTAAATCTACTGAAAGCTTCGTTATAGGTCTCGTTCAAATAATAGGCATTGCCCAAATTATAAGGAGCGGCACTATTTTCCGGACTTTCTGATATGGCTTTTCTATAATTGACCTCTGCGGCAATAAAATCATCTTCGGATAAGGATTTATTGCCTTCCCATGTAAGATTGGTAGAGGTTTTCAATGCCTTTTCCTTTTCTTGCTCGTTCATTTCCTGAGCAATACTATTAGCAGACAAAGAAACAAAAACCGATAGGGTGATAATTCTGATTTTATTCATGTCTTTTTTCGTTGAACAGGTTTAATTTCTTTAACCAGCTTGTTTTACGGTCCAATATAAAAATATCTAAAAAGAGAAGCAAAAGGGCCGCCCCAATGAACCATTGAAACTGATCTTTGTATTCTGCAAATTGTTTGGCCTCAAACTCCTTTTTGTCCATTTTCAACAATTCCTCTTTAATGAATTCCACAGCTGCATCTGTGTTGGAACCATCTATATATTGTCCTTTACCTTCATTGGCAATATCAACCAATACAGCTTCATTTAACCTGGTTATTACGGTTTCCCCTTGATTATCTTTCTTTAAGCTCTCTAAAATTCCGTTTCTTTTGATAGGAATTGGTGCACCTTTTGCTTTTCCGACACCAATGGTATAAATGGTTATGCCCTCATCTACGGCATCCTCTACGGCATCTATAGTAGAACCCTCGGAATGGTCTTCTCCATCAGAAATAATGAACAGTACCCTGTTTGTTTGCTCCGCATCATCGTAATACGTGCTGGCAAGTTCAATGGCTTGGTCTATAGCGGTACCTTGTGAGGTCAACATATCTGTGTTCATACCTTGCAAGAACATTTTTGCCGCTCCGTAATCCGTAGTTATGGGCAGTTGTGGATATGCTTGTCCGGCATATGCAATAATCCCTATACGATCACTGGCCAATTGATTGATTATTTCCGAAACCAGTCTTTTTGCTTTTTCCAATCGGTTAGGGGCAATATCTTCGGCCAACATACTTTTAGAAACATCAACAGCAAATACAATATCTACCCCTTCACGTTTAACGGTCTCTAATTTTGTACCAATTTTGGGATTGACCAAACCTACGATCAATAATCCTAAGCTTAAGATGAAGAGTATTAGCTTTAAAGCACTTTTATTTGTGGAGTAGCTTGGGGTAAGTCTTTTAAGCAGTGCGGTATCCGCAAATTTTCTTTGGGTTCTTTTTTTCCAAATCAAGACCATTAGGTACAGTACCACAATTACCGGAATGATAATGAGCAAGTAGAAATATATTTTTTCGTCTAACTGTACCATATTATACAAAACTTCTAAAAAGAGTGTTCCTTAAAATCCATTCAAATAATAGAAGCGCCCCTGCTAATAAAATCCAAGGTCTAAATTTCTCTTCATAACGATAATATTTGAATTCTTCAACTTCGGTTTTTTCCAATTTGTTGATCTCATCATAGATTTCTTCTAGAGACTCATTATCCGTAGCCCTAAAATATCTTCCGCCTGTGGCCTGTGCAATTTCCTTTAAAAGTGCTTCATCTATTTCTACTTGTCTCATACCGTATCTAAACGAACCGTCTGCGTTATAGGATACCGGGGACAATGCATTGCCATTGGTGCCAAGGCCAATTGTATACGTCTTAATTCCGAATTCAATGGCCAAATCCGCTGCGGTCTGTGGTTCTATGAACCCAGAGTTGTTTACACCGTCCGTAAGTAAAATGATTATTTTACTCTTTGCCTTGCTTTCCTTTAGTCTATTGACTGAAGTTGCCAGTCCCATACCAATAGCCGTACCATCTTCCAATTGACCATAACTAATTTCGGAAAGTGCATTGATGACAATAGCTTTATCCGTAGTAATTGGCGTCTTGGTATATCCTTCACCAGCATAGGCTACCAGTCCTATACGGTCATTTGGTCTTTTCTTTATAAAATCTGCGGCTACTTCTTTTAAAGCTGATAATCTGTTTGGCTTAAGATCACGGGCCAACATACTTGAAGACACATCTATTGCCATAACGATATCTATACCCTTGGTCGTTTTGGTACGTGTTGATATGTCTTCTGTCTGGGGTCTTGCCATTGCTACGATAATAGCACTCAAAGCCATAAGACGCAAGAAGAACAACAAGGGTTTAAGTTTTGGCAATAAGCTATTTTGATCAAACCCTTTTAAACTTGATATACGAAGAGACGCAGTCTGTTCTTTTTGCTTAAAGATATACCATGCAATGGCTAATGGCAGTAGTAGAAACAGCCAAAAGAACCCTGGATTTGCAAAAGATATATTTTCTAACATTTATACTTCTGTTTTAACTTCTACCGATGCTAAAATTCGGTCAACTATTTCTTGTGCGTAATCATCATCTTCTAACCAAGTTAAGATTACATACTGTTGAAAACCCTTGCCGCCAAATAATAAAACAGTGTATTTGCCGTCTAGCGATTCGGTTACTTTTGGCGTAGAAAATTTGCCACTACCAAAAACCTTAACACCCGTGACACCGCTTATCGTAGAGAATTCTTCTTGTTTGGTAATAATGTTTTTTGCCCCTTGGGCCTCAAAATTGGATAAAATCTGCTCAATGGTCTTATCAAAATCGGGCTCTGCATTGGGATCGTTCAATGTAATGGAAGTAGCGGCAACACTAAACAGACCAATTTGGCTTGAGTAGGTAAAAGCTTGTATGTCCGCTATGGCAGCTTTGGCTTCTGGTGGTAATTTTACCTCTTGCCTGACCATTACTTTAGGCGTTTCCAGTTCAATAGGTGGAAAACCATATGAACTACGTACCCAATCCCCTTCAAGCAATTCCATGGTAGGATGTCCAAGAACGGTATCCTTTACATATCCAAACCCAAACTTTATACCGGCAATTGTAGTAGCAACGAGTAGTAATGCCACTAGCGATGCAATACCAATGATGATTTTTTTCTTTTTCTGTTTTCTTTCCAGCTCTTCTTGGTATTCCGCTTGCTCCAGTAATTCCTCTTCAGTAGGTTCAGGTAGGGCTTCATGTGTTTTCTCCACAATTTGCTCTACTAATTTGCGATCTTGTTCCGCTACTTGGGTAGATGGTTTGTTTCTTGCAAATTTCACCAAATCTGCCGTTTGCAATATCTGTTGAAACTGTTTTATAGTATCGTCATCCAAATTTAGCTCACCGGCATCCTTTAAAAGTTCCAGTTTTTCAATTAGTTGGCCAGTAGTACTTTCCAGTGCCGTAACATGCACATCTTCTTCTAAATAAGAACGTACTATAGTCGTTAGTTCAGAGTAATATTCTTTGTATTCATCCTGTATTAAGTATTTGGAATTCTCCAATCGCTTAAGTTCCAAAATAGCTCTATCATATGGGGGCAAAAGCGCTACTTTTTCTTCCTCTGTCAATGGTTTTTTTCTAAGAACGAACCAATAGAACATACCGCCCAAAAGAAGTAAAATCAGTATACCGTAAAGTATAAATTTTAAAATTTCCGAATTGCTCTTTTCGACATTTATAATGGGTTTAATGTCGTACATTTTTTGATTTAAGGTGTCTACGGGCACAGTTGCAACATTGATCAACATTGAATCCGTCATATAGCCGGTACCATTAATTTCAATTCGTTGTGAAGGCAATTTATATGCACCGGAATCAAACTGGGTAAGGGCATAAATTTTTTGCAAGGTCAGGCGGTCTTTTTTTCTAGTAGTATCGGTAGCAAATGCCTCAACGGTCTCTAGTGGTGAAAATGTTTGTCCTTCAGGAAAAATGACTTGTGCAGTGGTATCCACTTCAACGGTAACGGTCCATTGAACCTGCTCGCCTATTTTTATGGAAATCGTATCTATTGAAGTTTGTAAAATTGGTTTTTCCTGTGCGGACAGCTGAAGTAAACAGCTTAAAAAAACCAATACCGGCACATATCGTTTATAGAACGAAAAGCTTATTTTAAGTAAGTACTTATCATTAATCATTCGTATCAACCTCTTCTTTTAAAATAGCCCAATAATTTCTTTACATAACTTTCATCTACCCTACAGTCCAATGTGCCACAACCGGCCTTTGTAAAAGCCTCTTTGAAGTAGGCAACACGTTCCTTGTTGAATTGGGCGTACGCATTACGTACTTTTTTAGACTGTGTATTGACCAATTGTAATTTACCTGTTTCTACATCTTCTAGTTGAACCATTCCCAAATTAGGAATAGTCTGCTCCCTTTCATCATAAATCCTTATTCCGGTAACGTCGTGCTTGTTTCCGGTAATTTTTAATGTTTTTTCGTAGTCATCGCCAATAAAATCAGAAAGGACAAAGACAATGGCCTTCTTTTTCATGACACTGCTCAAAAATTTTAGTGCCTGGCCAATATCCGTTTTGTTACTTTTTGGTTTAAATTCCAACAGTTCCCTAATGATGCGTAGTGCATGGGTCTTTCCTTTTTTTGGAGGTATGAACAGTTCAACTTGGTCAGAGAACAAGATCAATCCTACCTTATCGTTGTTTTGCAATGCACTGAATGCCAATGTTGCCGTAATTTCAGTTATGATCTCATTTTTGAACTGGTTGGTGGTACCGAACAGTTCAGAACCGCTTATATCCACAAGAAGCATCATGGTCAGTTCCCGTTCTTCCTCAAATACTTTTATGAACGGTTCATTGTACCGGGCCGTTACGTTCCAATCTATATTTCTGACATCATCCCCAAATTGATACTGGCGTACTTCACTAAACGTCATGCCCCTACCCTTAAAGGTAGAGTGGTATTCCCCACCAAATATATGGTCGGAAAGACGCCTGGTCTTTATCTCTATCTTTCGTACTTTTTTGAGTAGTTCTTTGGTATCCATTTTGTTATTGAAACAGCCGTTATTTCTAAAATTGTCAGCATAAAATAAATGCAATTGGGTTTACATACGCCAATTGTACGCTGAACGCCAACGAATAACGTTATGGTACTTCTATCTCGTTTACGATTTTATTGATAATATCTACAGAGGTGATATTTTCTGCTTCCGCTTCATAGGTAATACCAATTCTATGCCTTAATACATCGTGTACAACGGCCCTTACATCCTCGGGTACCACATAGCCCCTTCTTTTAATGAACGCATAACACTTGGCGGCAACACCTAAGTTTATACTACCCCTTGGAGAGGCACCAAAACTTATCAACGGTTTTAAACTTTCAAGGTTGTATTTTTCTGGATACCTGGTAGCAAATACGATATCTAGAATATACTTTTCTATTTTTTCGTCCATATATACTTCTCTAACTGCTTTTTGGGCACTAAGAATCTGATCTATGGATACTACGGCGTTGACCGCTTCATAATTACCAAGTAAATTTTGGCGCATTATGAGTTGCTCCTCATTGATTTTTGGATAATCAATAACCGTCTTCAACATAAAACGATCCACCTGTGCTTCAGGTAAAGGGTAAGTGCCTTCCTGTTCTACCGGGTTTTGGGTAGCCATTACCAAAAAAGGCTTGTCCAAGGTAAACGTTTCATCACCAATGGTTACCTGTTTTTCCTGCATGGCCTCCAAAAGGGCGGACTGTACTTTTGCCGGGGCACGGTTAATTTCATCTGCCAAAACAAAATTAGCGAAAATGGGACCTTTCTTAATAGAAAAATCGTTCACTTTCATATTGTATATCATAGTACCTACAACATCCGCTGGAAGCAGGTCTGGGGTAAACTGTATTCTGCTAAAACTTCCTTTAACGGCTTTGGAGAGGGTGTTTATTGCTAATGTTTTTGCCAGCCCGGGTACACCTTCCAATAAAATATGTCCCTGGCCCAGAAGACCTATCAATAACCGTTCTACCATATATTTTTGGCCCACGATTACCTTGTTCATTTCAAGCATCAATAAATCGATAAAAGCACTTTCACGAGTAATTTTCTCATTTACGGCACTAATGTCAACTGAAGTATTTTCTTCCATTTAAATCGTTATATAATTGGTTATTAGCCTTCTGAATTTTAACAGTCATGCAAATTGAAAATTAAATCACTCAGTAGCTGTTAATGATAGGTTAAAAATAACGAAAACCCTATATTTTTATGAAGCCTTTAAGGGATTTCTTTTTAAATTCATCGACCTATGAACAACACGACCACGTATTCTAGAATTATAGCAGGTACCATGACATGGGGTAATTGGGGCAAACAACTTTCTATTACGGAAATGGTTTCTTTAATGAACCAATGTATGGAGAATAAAATTACCTCTTTTGATCATGCCGATATTTATGGGGATTATACGAACGAGGACCAATTTGGTAAAGCCTTTGCACAATGCGGTATTGCCAGGGAGAACGTACAATTGATCAGTAAGTGTGGTATACAGTTTAATGTAAAGGATAGAACCAATAGGGTAAAACACTATGAGTATGGAAAGGATTATATCATAGCATCTGTGGAAAGGTCCTTAAAACTCTTACGAACAGATTTTTTGGACCTATTGTTATTGCACAGGCCAAGTCCGCTCATGGATCCGTTTGAGATTGCAGAGGCTATTGATCATTTAAAGCAACAAGGAAAGATCAAACAATTTGGGGTCTCAAATTTTACACCGTCCCAAATAAAGCTTATTGAAAAGAAGGTTTCGGTAGAGGCCAATCAGATAGAGTATTCATTGACTTCCAATGAAGCAATGAACAATGGTGTTTTAGATGATTGTATCGTTCAAGATAGGCTTGCCATGTCATGGAGTCCCTTAGGTTCTTATTTTAGAAATGATACCCCTGCAAACCAAAGAATTGGTAAATTGTTAAAAGAATTTACCAAGAAATATAATGCTACTGAAGATCAGTTGTTATTGGCATGGATACTTAAACACCCTTCTAAAATACATCCTGTGGTAGGTACGGCAACTCCGGAGCGATTAAAATTAGCTATGGAAGCAGTACGCATAGAGATGGATTTACAAGATTGGTTTATCTTACTTGAAGCCAACGAAGGTCATGAAGTCGCATAAAAAAGTTGAAGATGAAAAAAACAGCATTTATAACGGGAGCTACCAGTGGTATAGGTAAAGCAACCGCCGTACTTTTTGCCAAAAATGGAATAAACTTGGTAATCTGCGGTAGGCGTCAAGAGCGGTTGGACCAACTTAAAAATGAATTGGAAAAAGAAGTCGATATCCATACCTTAAATTTTGATATAAGGGATAAAACCATGGTTAACAAGGGAATAGATGGCTTGCCGGAAGAATTTTCCCAAATAGATATTCTTATCAATAATGCAGGAAATGCGCATGGGTTAGACCCCGTTCATGAAGGGAATCTAGAAGATTGGGATGCCATGTTGGATATAAACGTAAAAGGCTTATTGTATGTTTCCAAGGCACTTATACCACAGATGGTACAGAGAAAATCCGGGCACATTATCAACATAGGATCCACCGCCGGAAAGGAAGTATACCCTAAAGGAAATGTTTATTGTGCAAGCAAACATGCCGTAGACGCCATAAACCAAGGCATGAGAATAGACCTTAACCCATTTGGAATTAGGGTTGGGGCCATAAACCCTGGTTTGGTGGAAACGGAGTTCAGTAATGTGCGCTTTAAGGGAGATGATGATCGTGCGGATAATGTATATAAAGGTTTTCAGCCACTAAATCCGGAAGATATTGCGGACATTATCCATTTTGTGGTAACAAGACCCTATCATGTAAATATTGCAGATTTAATTGTCATGCCCACGGCACAGGCATCCAGTACCATTGTAAATAAATCTTAGGTATTGAAAACATTATAACAAATGATTAATAAACGCCTATTGGTTAAAAACTTGCTCGCCCATAACGACGAGAATAGTTTTTACGATAAAAAGCGTTTTATATCCATTGGGGAAAAAGAGGGAAAGGCAAAATTTTTAAAGCATGTCTGTGCTTTGGCCAATAGCAATCCTTCCAATAATTCTTTTATAGTAATAGGTGTAGAGGATGAGGACAATAATATTGTTGGGGTAGATTTTTTTGATGATAGTAAAATCCAAAATCTGGTCAATGCATATTTAAACAACCCTCCCTTGATCTCATATGAGAATATACCGTTTCCGCATTTGCCGGACGGCAAGGTTGTAGGGTTGGTCACCATAAAATCCATAGGTAAGGTATGTTCCCTAAGAAAGACCATCTGGAAATATTACGCAGGTTCTGTATTTTTTAGGGAAGGGAGCATTAGTTTGCCAAAAGCGTATGATATAGAACTTAAGGAAATAAATAATGAGGCTGTCGCTACCATAGAGCAACATGCAAAGAACAATATAAAATTAACCTTAGACGGAGTAATTGATTTTTTAAACAATAGGCATAAAGATTTAGAAAGTGATTATAAGGTTTTTAAAGAGCAATTTGTAGTTTGTTGGGCCGGCAATAAAAAAGTAGTGAACGGGGAAACCTTTTATTATAGGGTAGATATTGAATTGATTAACGAACAGGTGAAATTGTTCTACTCTAATTTAGATGAGGTAAAAATCAGTATTGATGAAAATTCATTTACAACAATAGAATTTGTGCAATTGGGACTAGGGGCCAAACAAAAATATTATCCATTAGAAAAAGTGGTAATTAATTTTAATGAAAATGGCACTTATCAAATTAACAGTGATTTGCTTTTTAATCCGCCTAAATACAATCAAAAGAAACTGGGGGAAATTTATAAAAACAATAATTTAATTATAGAGAAGGCCAAAGCTAACATTGCATTTAGTCCTATGGAGGTCAAAAGTTTAAAATATTTGGCAGATACTTATCTTATTTGTTATTTAAATGGATTTGAACAGGCCAAGGAACAGATGGAAATAGCAAGGGGGCTTTTAAAACATGCCTACCCCAAGGTTAATACCTCAATAAAAGAGGCACTGAGAATACTTAGGAAGGTTAGGTACAATTAAAATTCCATGATATAAAAACCACTTTTTGGTCTATAAGTTAGAATTTTATTTGTGGTATACTGATGTTTTAATATGGCTTCATCAAAACCATAGTGACCAAACAATTTACAAATAGAAAGGTTGCCCAAATGCATTTTTTTAATGAATAGGTATTCGTTATTATTTAACGACCATTAACTATTTTTAATCCACAGTTGTTGAAAAGGTTTTAAGGGCAGCTCGTTATTTATAAGCTCAAGAGGATGATCGGTTAGAAGATCAATAGTCGTATTACCAGTTTGAATGCCAATGGAATGCAGCCAGCCAATATCTAATTTTTCCGTTACCTCGTTAAAATTTGAAAGGATATAGATGTTGCATTCACCCTCTGTACGTTCGTAAACGAATATATGCGGATTGGGACATCCATATATTTTAAGGTTATTGGTGTCTTTGAAGACAGTATGATCTTTCCTTATACGGATCATATTTTTTAATCCTTTAAATATAATTGTTGGGGGGCTATCTGATGTTTTGTTCAATGTGGAAATAGTATTCCAATCTTGAAGTGGCCTATTCACCCAACGGTTATCGTTTACATGATCGGCATCTTGCTCAAAAGTATAGTCGTTCAAGGTGCCTATTTCATCCCCGGCGTAGATCATAGGTATGCCGCCAATCGTTAAGATGATACCGTGCATCATTAATATTTTGGCAATGGCGTAATCAATTATGTTTTTGTTATTTTGTGCCAATGCGGTTTCAAGACCCAAAAGGGATGCGGCACTACCGGTAATTCTTCCGTCTCCATTTTTAGGATTGTACATAAACATTAATCCTTTGGCAGGTGACCATGCCAATTTACCACAATAGTAATTTAATAAAAACTCTTTGTGTACCCTTGGGTCCCAACCCATAGAGGCTATAAAATTATCGTCATATCCAAGACCGATATCATCATGGCACCTAATATAATTTATCCAAGTAGCGTCTTTGGGTTTGGTTGGTATCTCGGTTAAGCTCTTTAGCATGAGAGATGCCTGTTTGGTTGCAATGGAGTTCCACAGTAACGCCATCAAAGAAGCATTATAGGCAATTTCACATTCATTGCCCTCTAACATTCCTTCGCCAAAATACTTGAGAATGTTTCTTGGGGCTACAATGGCCTCGGCCAAAAGTATTACTCCTGGCGCAATAACCTGAAGGCACATTCTAAAAAGGGAGATTAAGGCGTGGGCCTCCGGTAAGTTCTGTGATTGGGTGCCGAGCTTTTTCCATAGAAAGGCCAAGGCATCAAAACGGATTACGTCAACGCCCAAATTGGCCAAGGACATTAAGTTGGCCAACATTTCTATAAAAACTTCGGGGTTTCTATAGTTTAGATCCCATTGGTAATGATTAAAACAGGTCATTACCCATTTTTCCATTTCTTTGTTATAGGTAAAATTGCCCGGTGCAGACTGTGGAAAGATTTCGGGGAGCGTTTTTTCAAATTCATCTGGAATATGGCGTGTTGGGTATGTGTAATAATACCCTTGATATTTAGCATTGCCCGCTTTTGCTTTTTTGGCCCATTCAAACTCATCGCTCGTATGGTTGACCACAAAATCCAGCATTAGGAAAATTCCTTTTTTACGGGCATTTTTGGTCAAGGCAACAAACTCGTCCTTAGTGCCATATCTGGGGTCTATTTCATGATAGCTGTTTACTGCATACCCACCGTCATTTTCCCCGGCTGGCCTGGTGGTTACAGGCATTAAGTGTAAAAAATTGATTCCTAAATCTTTGAAATAGGGCAATTTTTCATTTAGACCGCTAATGTTTTTGTTAAAACGGTCCACATAAAGTTGCATGCCGACCATTTGTTCGCTCTGGTACCAGTTACCCGCCCTTAAGCGTTCAATATCTTGTTGTTGTAACGCCAAGGAACGTTGACCGTAAAGAGTTTCAAGCTGTTCAATGAGCACATAGAACTGATCTACATATTCCTTTTCGTTATAAAGTGAAAAAAACAAAGATTTTATTAATGAGAGATTGGTTGCCAGCCTCAGGTCAAAATAGGTTTTGAGCTGTTGTGCATCATCTATCTTTGGTTCTTTGGAAACCAAATAACGATGTAGTTCCGCTTGGTTCATTTTAAGCGTCTAGTTGTTGCATAGTTGGCAAAGATTCTATGGCTCCAAAATTGGTCGTGGTAATAGCACCCGCTTTATTGGCTTTGGTTACCATATTGGTAAGTACCTCTTCATTATCCAATAATGTTTCAATAGTAGGATATTTGGCAATTTGATACAATAGGCAGCCTATGAAGGCATCACCTGCACCCGTAGTATCTTTGGGGGTTACAGTAATACTCGCTATATTTTTTTGAAATTTTTTAGTACTCAACCAGGTCCCTTCACTTCCTAAGGTCACTACTATGATTTCCGTTCCCATTTCATGTAAAACTTCACAGGCTTCCTCTACGTTCTCTTTACTGGAAAGCAATAGTGCTTCTTCCAAACTAAATTTACATAATTGTGATTTTTCTATGAAAGTTTCGCACTTACGTTTGAATACATCCACCTTGTTTTTCCATAGGTCAACCCTATAATTGGGGTCAAAACTTATAAATGCGTTTTTGGTAAGGCCGTCAAATAAATATCTGCTATATGCTTCTTCTAAAGTGCCGCCCAATAATGCGGTAGCGGCTCCAAAATGCACAATGTTGTGCTCAAAATAAGTTTTAAGGGAGGAGTCATAAACCAGTTCCCTGTCTGCCCCTCTACTGAAAACAAAATCCCTTTCACCATCCTCGTCCAATGAAACAAAGGCCAAGGTCGTAAAGATGTCAGATTCTTGGGCCATGGATATATCTACCTTTTCATCCTCTAATATCCTTAAAAGAAATTTTCCAAAAGGGTCGTTTCCTACACAGCCTATAAAGAAGCTGTCACCTCCTAATTTACTGATGGCACAAGCCACATTTGCCGGTGCTCCGCCTGCTTTTTTTGTGAATTCATTTGCTTTAGATAAATCGCTCCCCTGATTTTCGGCAACAAAATCAATCAATAATTCCCCAATACAAAATATCTTTTTCATAAATCTAGACCGTAATTAGAAATTCTAATTTAATTAGAAAATATACCTATTTCCTAAAAATTCTTAATGAAATAATAAAATACCACTATGGGCAGCATTATTAACGATTATTATTCCGTGATATTTTGGCTCTGCTCTTGAAATGCATATCTTGAATTGCACAAAACAAAATTAGCTGACCATGAGCATATTCGATGAAATTAAAAAAAAACTTAGTCACGAATTTATAGATATAATAGAGTGGCTAGATGTTAACAATGAAACAATAGTCCATCGTTTTGAGCGCTATCAGAACGAAATTAAAAATAACGCACAATTAATTGTTCGTGAAGGGCAAGTGGCGGTATTTATTAATGAGGGGCAATTGGCAGATGTGTTTAAACCTGGCACCTATACATTGAACACTAAAAACCTGCCTATTCTTACCACACTAAAAGGTTGGAAATATGGTTTTGATAGTCCGTTCAAGGCTGAGGTATACTTTGTTAATACAAGACTTTTTACTGATGAGAAGTGGGGAACCAAAAACCCTTTCATGCTAAGTGACGACAGGTTTGGGTTGGTAGAGATCCGGGCTTTTGGGACTTATAGCTTTAGAATAAATGATCCAGGAAAATTTGTGATCGATGTGGTGGGTACAGATGGTAATTTTACCAACTATGAAGTCAATGAGCACTTAAAAAGTTTGATCGTAACCCGTTTTACCGATACCGTAGGCGAGGCAAACCTTCCTATAGAACTATATGCTGCAAATACTAGTGAATTGTCGGAAACTTGCCAAGAGGTCATGCAACCAGAATTTAATAGGGTAGGTATAGAATTGGAAAAATTCTATATTGAAAATGTTTCCATGCCGGAAGAACTTAAAAAGGAAATATTTGAATATAGTAGGTTAGATAAGTTGGATATGGGCAAGTTGGCTCAGTTCAAGGCGGCCAAAGCAATGGAGCTCGCTGCAAAAAATGAAGGTGGTACCGCCGGTGCGGGTATGGGCATGGGTATGGGTTTTGTATTGGCGCAACAGATGGGCGGTATGATGGGGCAACCTAGTGGACAACCTTTTGGTGGGCAACAGGTACAACCGCCAAGTCCACCACCAATACCGGTTGCCGTAGGATATTTTTATGCCGTTGGTGGGCAGCAATCCGGTCCGGTACCTATAGATAAATTAAAGGAATTGTTTGCTAGTAGGACTATCAATAGAGATTCTCTTATTTGGAAACAGGGAATGGAACAATGGGCACCATTAAAGGAAATAGAGGAGCTTAAATCATTTTTAGGAGGAAATACCCCGCCACCTTTACCCTCCGCCTAAACAAGATTATAAGTAGGTCACTACCCTTTAACCACAAGGGAATTTACTATGGACGAAATTCAAAAGTCAGAATACAAAAAAGCATGTGCCAATTGTGGGGCAGAGTTAAAGTTTAAACCTGGTTCGCATCAGTTAACTTGTGATTATTGTGGGTACGAGGAGTTTATAGAACAATCCAAAAGCAGTTTTGAGGAGCTTGAACTGGAACACTATTTACGGATAGTTGGGGAAAATGCATATACCCAGACGATTGAACTGCTACATTGTAAAAATTGTGGTGCAAACCAACATGTAGAAGAAAATTACAAATCGTTACAATGTGTGTATTGTAGTGAACCTTTAATACGTGAAGATGTAGAAAAAGAAGGATGGATATTGCCCGGAGCCCTAGTACCTTTTCAGTTAGATGCAAGAAAAGCCCAGACAGTGTTCAGGAATTGGGTAGCAAAACTTTGGTTTGCCCCCAATAAATTAAAAAGGGCCGCATTGGATCCAGAAGGGTTACATGGCCTTTATGTGCCCTATTGGACTTTTGATGCCAATTTAAAAGCATCCTATCAAGGGCAGCGTGGAGATTATTATTATGAAACGCAAACCTATAACAGTAATAAAGGTAAAAGGACAAGGCAGGTAAGAAAAACCAAATGGACATATGTTTCCGGTAATATCAGTGGCTTTGTAGATGATATTCTTATAAACGCATCAGAAAAAAAACAAAGGGAAATTCCACCAAAAGTAGGCCATTGGAATTTAAAGGAATTAGTGGCATTCAATTCAAAATATTTATCTGGATTTGTAACTGAAAAATATTCCGTTTCATTAAAGGAAGGTCATCATCGTTCTTTTCAAGAAGCCAAAAACAGGGCTTATAACTGGATTAGAAGGGATATAGGTGGAGATACCCAAAGAATTTCCAATGCGGACATTAAATTGTTCAACGAAACCTTTAAACATATTTTGGTACCGGTGTATATAAGCTCTTATAGATATGACGGTAAGGAGTATAGTTTTTATATAAACGGGCAAACCGGTGTGTTAAGTGGTAGAAGGCCATATTCTTTCTGGAAAATTTTCTTTTTAGTGGTTTTTATCATTGTTGTAATTGCGGTATTTGCGATTTTTGCTAAATGAGTACAAAACGAACATTGGTTGTAGGGGATATCCACTCAGGATTAAAAGGGTTAGAGCAGGTATTAGATAGGGCCGCTGTAACAACAAACGATACCCTTGTATTTTTAGGGGATTATATTGACGGATGGAGCCAGGCGGTAGAAACCATTAATTTCCTTTTGTCGTTAAGGGAACAGTACCACTGCATATTTTTACGGGGAAATCATGACGAGCTTTGTTACGAATGGCTAAGGGGTGCCGCAGACAATCCTACTTGGTTCATGCACGGTGGTGAAGCAACCGTTAATTCATATAACAAGATAACGGAGGCCGCTAAGGAAATTCATATGAATTTCTATGAAGGGCTAAACAATTATCATTTGGATAATAATAACAGGTTGTTCCTGCATGCAGGTTTTACCAATTTAAAAGGTATTGAGCATGAGTATTTCCAAAAAACATTTTATTGGGACCGTACCCTATGGGAACTTGCCCTGTCCTTGGACCGTAAATTGGATGAGGAACATATTCATTATCCAAAAAGGCTTAAGAACTATAATGAGATTTATATAGGCCATACCCCAGTTACAAGAATTGGTAAGACTACACCACAAAATGCGGCCAATGTTTGGAACATAGATACTGGGGCCGCCTTTAAGGGGCCGTTGACCATTATGGATATAGATACCAAGGAATATTGGCAAAGTGAGCCGGTTTATACGTTTTATCCCAATGAAATGGGTAGGAATTGATAAAACCTGTAACTTTACCTTAAAAGAGAGGGTTTTATTGACGAACTTTGAAAAAAAAGATACTATGCCGATTAAAAATATAAGATTGGAAGTGATGCAGGCATTGGAGCCTAAGGTTGAGGGATTTATGGATTCTTTCCTTATAAAACCTGAAGATATATGGCAGCCAACGGATTTTCTTCCAAATTCAGAAAAAGATACGTTTTTGCAAGAAGTAAAGGAATTGCGTGAGGAGTCCAAGGATTTGGGATATGACTTTTGGGTGACCATGGTTGCAGATACAATTACTGAAGAAGCTTTACCAACCTATGAATCTTGGTTAATGGATGTTGTAGGTATTGACCAACATGGTGATTATAAGACCAATGGCTGGGCCAAGTGGGTACGTGCATGGACTGCAGAGGAAAATAGGCATGGTGATGTATTGAACAAATATTTATACCTGTCCGGTAGGGTAAATATGAGAGAGGTTGAACTTACGACCCAACACTTAATTTCAGATGGTTTTGATATTGGAACCGATCGCGATCCCTATAAGAACTTTGTATATACTTCTTTTCAGGAATTGGCTACCAATATTTCGCACAAACGTGTTGGTCAATTGGCCAAGAAAAAAGGAAATGCACTATTAGGAAAAATGTGTACTATTATTGCAGGTGATGAAATGAGGCATCATTTGGCCTATAGGGAATTTGTGAAAACTATATTTGGTGAAGACCCATCAGGTATGATGATCGCATTTGCCGATATGATGAAGAAAAAAATTGTAATGCCCGCCCATTTCTTAAGGGAATCTGGCGGTACCATTGGTTCTGCATTTGAGAACTTTTCAAATTGTGCCCAACGTTTAGGAGTATATACGGCACAGGATTATGTAGATATTTTGGCTAAGCTAAATGCATTTTGGGAGCTGGAAAGCATGCGTTCCTTGAACGAGGAAGCAGAAAAGGCCAGGGATTATCTATTGAAGTTGCCAGCAAGGTTGGAACGAATTGCGGAACGCATGAAGTTTCCGGAAGACCAATACCATTTTAAATGGGTAGAGGCCAATGGTGCACTATAGGATATAAAAAATCCCGATTCAATGAATCGGGATTTTTTTATTATCGCTATTGAACAGTAGTTACAGTTTGCCATGTTTATGTTCTTCTTGCCATTTGGCAAGTTCTTTCCATTTACCTTCATAACACATTTTTGCCTGCATAGGCCAAGAGGCAGGGTCATGAATTTTATATCTTTTACCGCCGGTGTCCAATACTTTCTGGCAGTCCGCTACGGTAGATTCAGATAGTGCTTTCCATGTTTTAATACCATGGTCCTTGAACATGCCTTCAATTTTAGGACCAATACCCTCAACAATTTTTAAATCGTCCTGTTTAATGGTTTTTCCATACACAGCCTTGGCCGCAGTAGCATCAAAAGCAATGGAACTTGTTGCTGCCCCAGCTGCAAAAGAAGCTGCAGTGGCACCTAAATTGGTGCTTGGAGCACTTTTGGCCACCGGTGACGGTTCTACTGTTTTACTGGCGGCAATGACTTTTTTGTTGCACGCATCCAAGTCTGCTTGTAATTTGCTGTTACTTACTTTTAGCGTTGAGATTTCTGCAGAATTATCAATTTCGTTGTTTGAACCTTTGCCGATCAAATAGCCCAGGATACCACAGATGATTCCAACTAAAGCTGGAATGATCCAGCACCAAATATTCATAGTTTCAAAATTCATTTTTAATTTAATTTAGGAGATTAGTGTATGTTTATTTTAAAGTAATAACGGTTCTTCTGTTTTTGTCCCTGCCCTCTTCAGTGGCATTATCGGCAATTGGATCAGTTTGACCTTTTGAGGATGTTATGATCTTATCTTCGGATATACCATTTTTTAATAGGTAGTCTTTGGCAAAATTTGCGCGGTCCAAACCTAATCTCATATTGGTGCTGGCTTTTCCGGTGTTATCGGTATGGCCTACAATGTCAACTTGTGCTCCTTTTACTCTATCAAGATATTTAGAGATATCGGCAATTTTTTGACGCTGTGCCGCATCTAGTGTAATTGATGCTTGAGCGGTGTTGAAATATAGGATAAGGGGATCGGCCTGAATAGCATCATAAAGAGCTTTAAGTTCATCATCCGCCGTTTCTGATTTAGTGTCAAGACCAAATGAAACCGGACCATAATATATACCGTCTTTAGCGACCATATCATCCATAAGTTTGCCCAAAGTATTGATTTGGCTTGTTGAGACGCCTTTAGAAGCCAAGTCATTTTTAACGGAATTGGCCCTTGCAAGTCCTAAATTTGGAAAAGCTGTATTGTTTTCTTCATCACTGGTATAATACCCGGTGATATTAAGAATTTGATTTTCGTTACCGTCCAAATATGATTTTAGTTCTGAAATTCCCATGTTAACTTCAGCACTTAAAGGTTGAACAAAATCATTGGATGAAAGGTTGAAGTTATAATTATCGTTCGAGGAAAAATTGAGACCTTCTCCCTGAATGGCAAAGGGAAAAGAAGTGGCTTTAGGAGTTACCACGGTTGCCGGTGTTTCCGTAACGGTTTTGGCTGGCTCTTTGGTAAATGAACCACATTCGCTGCAAAAATAAATATACAGGAACGTACCGGCTACAATGGTAATCAACATCAATAATAAATTGGTGGTTGTTTTAGACATTATATATAGTGTTTAGTGTTTGATGTACAATGTATTAAAAAAATCTTAACAATGTTAAAATTTTAAAAGCTAATTGCCTTATAGTCAATCTGTAGGTTATTTTCCAGATATACTTAAAAGAAGACTATTTGTACAATCTTGGGGTTTATACATGAAAAGTTGAAATGTATACACCTTTAATTATTGCATTTTTGCAATATAGTTTTCAGGTATATATCTCCCCACAAAGATTGGGCATTGATATGACCTTTAAAGTTTTGAGTTAGTTGGTTAAAAAATCTTGTCTTCTATCATGTCGACAAGATTTTTTTATGCTAAATATTCAGGTAGCAAAAATCCAATTATACAATTTTTACGGTGAGTTGTACAGATTTTATAACTCTATAAAATATAAAATGCTAGCTTTCTAAAGCACTATAAATGAAGGAGTGGAATGAAAAAAAGGATAAGAAACATATTTAATTTCCTCTGCATGTTCTTCCTACTTGGGCTTCAAACCCTGCTACAAGGAAGCTGGTCCAATGAGCCAGCAAACGGTAAGACCGCTTAAAACATGCAAAGGAATTAATCTACTATTTTAAAGGTCGAACTTTATACCTTGGGCCAATGGCAGTTCCGTGGTATAATTAATGGTATTGGTTTGTCTTCTCATATACACTTTCCATGCATCTGAGCCACTTTCCCTACCGCCACCTGTTTCTTTTTCTCCACCAAAAGCACCACCAATTTCAGCACCTGAAGTACCTATATTTACATTGGCAATTCCACAATCACTTCCCCAAGCGGAAAGAAATTGTTCCGCTTCACGAAGGTTATTGGTCATTATTGCTGAAGATAGTCCCTGTACCACACCATTTTGTATGGCAATGGCATTTTCCACGTCACCGGAATATTTTATTAGATATAGAACTGGAGCAAATGTTTCATGCTGCACAATTTTAAAGTGGTTTTCTGCCTCTGCTATGGCCGGACGTACATAGCAACCGCTTTCATACCCTTGTCCTTCCAATACTCCACCTTCTACAATGAGGTTGCCGCCCTCGTTGACCACTTGTTGCAATGCTTTATTATATTGCAATACGGCATCCGTATCAATCAATGGCCCCACATGATTATTTTCATCTAAGGGATTTCCTATTCTTAATTGGTTATAGGCAGCGACTATGGCATTCTTTACTTTATCATACATAGATTCATGTATAATCAATCTTCTGGTAGATGTACAACGTTGCCCTGCTGTTCCTACTGCACCAAAAACTGCTCCGATTACCGTCATTTTAATATCGGCATCTGGAGTTACTATAATGGCATTGTTGCCACCTAACTCCAATAACGATTTACCTAACCGCGCCGCGACGGCCTGGGCAACAATTTTGCCCATTCGTATAGATCCCGTTGCTGATACCAAAGGAATACGGGCATCACCGGTCATTAATTCACCTACGTTGTAATCCCCGTTGATCAAACATGAAATTCCTTCCGGTAGATTATTCTCTTTGAAGACAGTAGCCGCTATATGTTGACAAGCAATGCCGCACAGAGGTGTTTTTTCTGAAGGTTTCCAAATACAAACATCTCCACAGATCCATGCCAATGCAGTATTCCAGGCCCAAACGGCTACAGGAAAATTAAATGCGGATATTATGCCCACCACACCAAGGGGGTGATATTGTTCATACATTCTATGTCCTGGTCTTTCCGAATGCATGGTCAAACCATGCAATTGCCTGGATAGACCAACCGCAAAATCGCAGATGTCTATCATTTCCTGAACTTCTCCCAAACCTTCTTGGTAGCTTTTACCCATTTCATAAGAGACCAACTTCCCTAACGGTTCCTTGAGTTCACGAAGTTTATCGCCAAATTGCCTAACAATTTCACCTCTTTGTGGTGCAGGTTTGGTCCTCCATTCCTTAAAAGCGGCAGTTGCGGTGCCCATTACTTGTTCATAATCTTCTTTAGTAGTGGTTTTAACCTTGGCGATCAAGGAACCGTCTACGGGTGAAAATGACGCTATAGTTTCACCGGATGAAAAATTGTTGGTACCTGTAGAGGAACCTTCGTTGATTTCCTTTATTCCTAAAACTTTTAGGGCATCGTAAATACCGAAATCTGAGGCTGTTTTTGACATTTTATAACTTTTAAAGCAATTAATGTTAGATATATTACAAAAATACAAAGAATATCATGTAATATAGGCGGGTAGAATTTATAAAAAATATTTTATGACTGCCCATAGAACAAAACCTATCAATGCGGGCATACCTTGAACAATAAATATTTTTTTAGCAACGGAATATGCCCCATATACCCCTGCAACAACTACACAGCCCAAAAAGAACAACGCTATATTTGCCGACCATTCTGGGTCGTTAATGAATAAGGACCATAGTAGGCCGGCCGCCAAAAATCCATTATAGAGGCCTTGATTTGCGGCCATTTTTTTAGTGGGTTCAAAAAGGTCACTAGGAAAATTTCTAAAAACCTTTTTGCCTTTTGTTGTCCAAGCAAACATTTCCAGATATAAAAAATAGATATGCATAGTGGCTACCACAATCGTTATGACCTTAGCTAGGAAAATCATTCTTCTTTTGCAATAAAACGTTCATCTACAGGCATTACCGTACCACAATTATTACATGTTCGCAATGCTTTAGAGCTATAGAAGTGTTTAAAATGGGATAAAAAATCCTTTTCAATATCGGTCAGGGTAAAGTACGCTTCATATAATTTGTGGTTGCAATTATCACAGAACCAGAGCAAGCCGTCATCAACATTCATATCTGCTCTTTTTCGTTCTATCACTAAGCCAATGGATCCTTCCTTACGCACAGGGGAATGAGGTATTTTTGCAGGATGTAGATACATATCTCCCGGCCCTAGGTGCATGGTTCTTTTTTTACCATCTTCTTGAATATGCACTTCAATATTTCCTTCTAATTGATAAAAAAGCTCTTCCGTTTCGTTATAGTGGTAATCTTTTCTTGCGTTGGGTCCCGCTACGATCATGACAATATAATCTCCGGCATCTTTGTAAAGGTTTTTATTGCCTACGGGAGGTTTTAAGGAAGCTCTATTTTCTTCAATCCATTTATTAAGATTAAAGGGTGCTCTGATACTCATAGTTATAATTTTAATTGAAAGTTATAAAAACGGATGGCGCTTACCTAAAACTTGGACATAAAAAAAGCCTTTGTTCAACAAAGGCTTTTTAAAAACTATATTATTTGACTATCTAAAGAACAATTGTGTGAAATATAGATCTCCATTGTTGTTTTCCTTAATGCTTATGGCAGAGTAGTCATAATCTCCTTCTATATTGACTCTATGTCCCGGGCTATCGATCCAAGCTTCAAAAGCTTCTTGTACCGTATCATAATTTCTTGCTACATTCTCCGCTACATATACGGCTCCTGTTCTTTTTGAGATTTTTTCTGCACGTTCCCCAAATTTAGCATGGCTTGTGTTTCCTTTTTGTATCATATAGTCTGTATGAAGGCCCGCATAATAATAGGTAGTACCTTCAAAAGTCATCTCGTTTAGGCCAATACTTACTCTATACGTATTGATTATATCAAACAGTTCAGCTTCCAAAGCATTGTGTTTATCAGAACTGACTAAGGTAACCTTTGTTGCCGGCTCTTCGTTTACTTCTTCATAACCTGCAAAATTTTCATATTTGGAACATGAGGACATTAAGATGATGAACAATGCTAAAGTAGGTAAGGATAATTTCATTTTTGGGAAACTTTAATTTTTAATTACAGTTCAAAAGTACTCCCAAGAATCATGTTAGGAAGAAATATATCCATAGAGGTGCCAAAAAACTCGATAAGCTGTAAATTTAGCATTAATGGGCGCTTATCGACCAAGTGCAAGGGTCATTTCATCGTTAAAAAGTGTATTTCGTATGGTTTTTTGCACTTCATCCGCTAAATAAAACGGATGAACGGAAATATCTATATGTAAGAAATCTCTTAAGGTACTTTTTATCCCAAAAAGTGTATAAATTATCTGAAATTAGATTACAGCTTATAAAAAAGCTGCGTAAAATAATAATTCCCTAATTCATCCTTTTTGACACTAACACCGGTATGGGTAAAATCTCCTTCCATTGTTTTTTTGTGACTACTGCTTAAATACCACCCTTCAAAGGCCTCTATAGCAGACTTATAATCCTTGGCCACGTTCTCTGCCACCATTTTCACTTCTATCTCAGAATTGATCTTAGCGGCCCTGGAACTAAAATTATCATGGCTTATGCTGCCTTTTGCAATCATATAGTCAGTGTGAACATTGGCGTATTTATAGGCCACTTCACTAAATTCAAGCGCATTGATGTTTAAACCAATTCTGTGCTTGTT
Source organism: Maribacter confluentis (assembly GCF_030505015.1). Lineage (NCBI taxonomy): Bacteria > Pseudomonadati > Bacteroidota > Flavobacteriia > Flavobacteriales > Flavobacteriaceae > Maribacter > Maribacter confluentis. The sequence continues at coordinate 1,916,617 of NZ_JAUKUC010000001.1, read as the reverse complement.
TACAATCTCCAATAGGTCGAGTTCTATATCAAGTACATTCTCTGTTTCTACATAGGGCAAACCTTCTACAGGGTCACTGGTGCAAGAACCAAGAATTACTACAAATAGGACAGTGACCGCATAATGCAATCTCATTTTCATATAGTGTCATTTTGTAATAAAGCCTTTTTGGCGTAGCGAAGTAGGTTTGTAAGATGAGAATGTTCTAAGTTCTCTATCGATAGGGGATATCGATAAGTAATATTAAAGAAATCTTGGCATTGTAGGGTATACTTGGTTCTTTATTCGTTAAAAGGTCAAAATTAAGGGAATAAGTGCTTTAATTACACTAAATGACAACAGGCTCGTTAGTAGATTCTTTGGAATGTTTGTTATTGTTGAGGACTTGATCGAACAATAAGGCGCCAATTTCCTTTATGGGTTGGTACAGTATGGAATTTTTTTTTGTTTGTTCATCAAGAAGGTTAAGGGTGTTGTCCACACGGTCAAAAAAAATGAATGCAGCACCTAATATGATGGCTATTTTTAAGGCGCCAAAAATAGCTCCTGCTATTTTATTTAAAAGGCCCAACATGGCCAAGTTGGCCACTTTGGTCAGTAATTTACCCGCTAGGTTTACTAAAATGATGATTAGGATAAATGTAATTATGAACGCCAAAATACTCATGTTGCGTTCATTCCATTCTAAATGGGTAGATAAATAGTTACCTGTAATATATGAAAAGTGTATGGCCCCAAATATGCCTGCTACTAGTGCTACTATGGAAGCCAATTCCATAAAAAGTCCATTTTTAAAGCCTTTGTAAAGACCCCAGACCAATGGTAATAGTAGTAAAATATCTAAAAGGCCCATTTGCAATGTGTTTTCACAAATATAGAACTTTGAGTTGTACCTTTGAAATGTCCAAAAAGTACGATAGAAATTAAATATTATGGCCAGGGATATACAATTAAAGGAACGTTGGGAGAATTTGGTAGAAAAGCTTTCCGTGAAATTTTCTGATGGGGACCCATTGGAACTGGATGCCATTATTTATTTAGTTGGTGTCCAAGAGTTGGGCCAATACCATAGAAAGTATAAGAAAGATGATAAATTAGATTTAATGCATATTGCCATCTGTAGGCTGTTGGAACCTTATGGATTTTATGAATTTAGTTTTTTTGATGAAGATGGTTGGCCCCATTATACCATTAACGAAGAGTTGCCCCCTCTAAAAGCAGGTGAACAAACCGTATTGATGAAGGAGGCGATTGTAAATTATTTTTTGGAAAAAGAGTTTATTAAGTAAGGGACTTCAAAAACTTTTTAAAGTTAAAAGTATAAAAATTGTAAGTTAATTTGGTATTATATAAGTGTAGAATATTTACTGTAGCATAGAATAGCATAAGTTAGTTTTTATCTTCTTTGAAATCGATATTAAATCTGCTATATTTAAAAAAATATCGTAAAAAATGTCAAGGAAATTTATTATATCATTAGATCAGGGTACCACAAGCTCTAGAGCTTTATTGGTTGACCATGCAGGTACCATTAAGGGAATGGTCCAAAAAGAGTTCAAGCAAATATTTCCACATTCTGGTTGGGTAGAACATGATGCAGAGGAAATTTTGACCACGCAAATGGGTGTGTTAAAGGAACTTTTGGACAATGAAAATGTGTTGCCATCTGAAATAGTGGGTATAGGTATTACCAATCAGCGTGAAACTACGGTGGTTTGGGACAAAAATACCGGCAAACCTGTATATAATGCCATTGTTTGGCAGGACAAGCGTACAGCGGATATCTGTGAACATTTAAAGAAGACAGGCTTAACGGAACATGTAAGGAAAACTACCGGTCTGGTAATAGATTCTTATTTTTCAGGTACTAAGGTAAAATGGATATTGGACAATGTTGAGGGAGCCAAGAAAAAAGCAGAAGCAGGGGACCTGTTGATGGGGACCATAGATACGTGGCTGGTGTGGAATATGACCAAGGACCATAAGCATTTTACCGATTATACCAATGCATCACGTACCATGATATATGATATCGTAAATTTAAAATGGGACGATAAAATGTTGAAAGCTCTGGGTATTCCAAAAAGTATGTTGCCAGAAGTAAAGCCTTCTTCTGCCCATTTTGGGGACTATGAAATCGATAGTGTTAAGATACCTATAGCCGGTATAGCCGGTGATCAGCAGGCGGCTTTGTTCGGTCAGGCTTGTTTTAAGAAAGGTTCGGCAAAAAACACCTATGGGACAGGGTGCTTTATGCTAATGAACACAGGCGAAGAACCGCAATTCTCAAAAAATGGATTATTGACCACAATTGCCTATGGTTTAAACGGTAAGGTAAATTATGCCTTGGAAGGTAGTATTTTCATTGCCGGGGCAGCGGTACAATGGTTAAGAGATGGCTTAGAGCTTATAGCGCATGCTAAGGAGACAGAGGAATTGGCCAATTCAATTGAAGGTGAAAATTCTGTGTATGTAGTACCGGCTTTTGCAGGTTTAGGCGCCCCTTATTGGGATATGTATGCCAGAGGTGCCATATTTGGATTAACACGTGATACCGGTAAGGCACATATAGCCAAGGCCACTTTAGAGGCCCTTGCCTATCAGACCAAGGATATTCTAAAGGCAATGGAAGATGATTCCGGTATTCAACTTAAAAATCTTAGGGTAGACGGAGGCGCATGTGCCAATAACCATTTAATGCAATTTCAGGCCGATATTTTGGATTCGGAGGTGCATAGGCCGGAAATTATTGAATCTACCGCAATGGGAGCCGCTTTTTTGGCGGGCATACAAGTTGGCTTTTGGGAGCAATCTGATATTGATGAGAACAGACCCATGGACCGTATTTTTAAACCCACATTTGATCGCGTAAAAAGAAAGCGCCTCTATAAGAAATGGCAGAAGGCGGTTGAACGTACAAAAGGTTGGGAAGACGAAGAATAGTTTTAAAACATCAATTTTACAATTAAATAATTTTATCGAGCATATTTAAATGTGGTCCTAACCATATCTTTGGGCTGCTTAGAGTTGTAAAAGTACAATGTTGGAAATCAACTTTTTAATAGCAAATAAACATCTTTGATGAAAAATATAAAATTCACCAATTTAGAACGTCAAAAAACAATAGCATCACTGCAGGGAGAAGAGTTTGATCTTGTGGTCATAGGTGGCGGTATAACAGGCGGTGGTATTGCATTGGATGCGGCATCACGTGGACTAAAGGTTGCCCTTTTGGAAAAAGGTGATTTTGCATCGGGCACCAGCAGTAAATCGACCAAATTGATACATGGCGGATTGCGATACCTGAAACAATTTGATTTTTGGTTGGTAAAGGAAGTAGGCTCGGAAAGGGCCATTGTGCATAAATTGGCTCCACATTTGGTCCTACCGGAAAAGATGTTGCTTCCGTTAATAGAAAATGGATCGTATGGTAAGTGGCTAACTTCTATTGGACTTAAAGTCTATGATATACTTGCACAGGTAACGGGTGATGATAAACGAAAAATGCTTGAAAAGAAGGAGGCCCTTAAATTGGAACCTTTATTACCTAAAAAGATATTGAACGGGGCGGGCTACTATGCGGAATATAGAACGGATGATGCAAGGCTTACCATTGAAAATATAAAGACCAGTCTACTTTTTGGTGCTAAAGCCTTGAACTATGCCAAGGTAAACGACTTTCTATATGAAAATGATAAAGTTGCGGGGGTAAAGGCTGTAGATATGATTTCAGGCAGTGAATTTACCATTAATTCCAAATATGTAATCAGTGCTGCGGGACCTTGGGTAGATGAGTTAAGGAGCCTGAACAATTCCAAGAAGGGAAAACAATTACATTTGACCAAAGGTGTCCATTTAGTTTTTCCATATGAGAAACTTCCCGTAAAGCAATCAGTATATTTTGATATACCCGATGGGCGAATGATGTTCGCTATTCCAAGAGGTAAAATTACTTATGTAGGCACTACGGATACCAATTATAATGATAGTAAAGATGAGGTAAGGACAGATATTGCCGATGCGATCTATTTAATATCGGCCGTAAATAATATGTTTCCTGATATTAATTTGGAATTGGAGGATATAGTTTCTTCTTGGGCAGGTCTACGCCCACTGATACATGAGGAAGGTAAGTCCGCTTCTGAACTTTCCAGGAAAGATGAAATATTTGTTTCCGCAACGGGGTTGATCAGTATTGCCGGCGGTAAGTTGACGGGTTATCGCAAAATGGCCGAAAGGGTAGTTGATCGTATTGCAAAGAAAATGGATGAGGAATATAATATTGAACTCAAAGAATGTTATACGGAAAAAATATATCTGTGCGGAAATGATGATTTTAAAAAATTCAAGCATGTAAAAAAATATATTGCCCAAGTGTTTGATAAGATAAAAGACGACGGTTTTACACAGCATGACGCTTGGTTTTTGGTAACCAACTATGGCAAACAGACAGAAGTTATTTTAGATACCTACACAAAATTGGTAGAAGAAGATAAATACATTAGGTTGGCCAAAGCGGAACTTACCTTTGGTATTGATTATGAAATGGTACAAAACCCAATGGATTTCTTTATAAGAAGAACCGGTAGGTTATATTTTGATATTGACAGCATCAGAACGCTTATAGAGCCTATCTTAAAGGAATTCCAGAACAAATTTGGGGTGTCAGATAAAATAGTTCAAGGTTGGAGAACTACGTTAGAAGAAGAATTAAAAGAGCATTCAGATTTTTCCCTTACCAGAAACTAGTCCAGCTTATCCGTTAGGGCAAGAAACACCTTTTTAGGGTTTTTATTTTCGTAAAGAACTTGGTAAACGGCGTCTATGATGGGAGTCTTTACTTTTTTCTTGAATTTTTCTTTGATGACATATGCACTTTTGGCGGCATAATATCCTTCTGCCACCATGTTCATTTCCATTTGGGCACTCTTTACCGTATAACCTTTACCGATCATATTGCCGAACATGCGGTTACGGCTAAAAATGGAATATCCTGTGACCAACAGATCACCTAAATAAGCAGATTTGTTAATGTTGCGGTCAATGTTGTGTATTCTTTTGGTATAGCGTTTCATTTCCCTTATGGCATTGCTCATCAAAACACTTTGAAAATTATCCCCATAGCCTAGTCCGTGAGCAATACCCGCTGCAATGGCATAAATATTCTTTAACATTGCCGCATATTCCGTACCTATAATATCCTTGCTGATATTAGTTTTTATATAATTGCCGGACAGGTTTTTGGCTACGTACTCCGCTTTTTGCTTATCGGCACAGGCAATGGTCAAATAGGATAAACGTTCCATGGCAACTTCCTCTGCATGGCATGGTCCGGTAATTACACCAATATGGTCAAAAGGTATGTTGTATACCTCATGAAAATGCTCACCTACGATTAATCCGGATTCTGGTACAATCCCTTTTATGGCAGAAAAAATAATTTTATCCTTAATGGATTCATTTAATTTTTCCAACTCGGATACCAAAAAGGCAGAGGGGATGGCAAAAATTAATATATCGGCATTATTTACCGCATCGTTAATATCGTTCGTTAACAGTAATTGTTCTGTCTTAAATTCAACTGAAGTGAGGTAATTGGGATTATGCTTTTGTATTTTAATATAACCAATAGCATCGGAATTTCGCATGTACCATCCTACTCGTTCTTGGTTTTCGGTCAACATCTTCACTATGGCGGTAGCCCAGCTACCACCTCCCAATACTGCAAATTTAGCGTCCTTTTTCATGCCTATGTTTATGGTACAAATTTACTATTTATTTAGATGCTTGTAATACGTTGGTTTATAGGGTTATGATGATTTTGGCATAGAGATTGTTTATCAGTACATAACCTTTAAATAAAATTGTATGAAAACATTAAAACTACTTACAGGATATGTTCTTTTGGCCACGCTTATGGTTTCTTGTTATGCAGATGTAATCATAGAAGATAATTTTATTGAGGAATCTGCCTATAATACCGATCAAGTATTGCAAGACTATGATTTGTGGTATGTAGATATCAATGAAACGCGTGGATATGGGGAAGTACCATTTTTGCAACGTGCCTTTACCATTTCCTTTGACCGTGGCATCGTTTATGCCAACAATAACATTGTAGGCATTGGTAAAACCGGTGGCGGCTACGGTATTGATGTAGGTACGTATAGTACGTTAAGGGGCATAGTAGAAATTGATCATGATGTCGATGGGCGTTGGGCCTTGGAAGTCTATGCGGTTAATAGAAATACTATTGAGCTTTATGATGCAAGTACGGATACATCCTATTTTTTAAAAGGATACCAGACCAATTCATTTGATTATGATATGGTATTCTATGACAACATCAATTATTTTATATAGGAATATGATGCTTGGGAGAAAATTTATACAAGTCAGGCAGGTGCTATAAATGATTTTGACAATGAAAATTATATACAGTTTCTACCCGATTTTTTCAGGTCTTCCTTAGATGCTCCTAATACAAGGGTTTCAAATCTGCAATGGGATTATGAAGGAAATTATGTGGTATATGATGTACAAGGAGATAATACCTTAAAGGCCTTGACGCTGGATTATGATTTTTTTGGTGATGATTATTTTGAGTTATATGTCATTAACGATAGCACTATTGAGCTTTATCACCCTAGTAGTGGAACTACTTATGAATTTAGTGGTAGAGGATATCAGCAATATTTAAAAACCGGTAAGGATATCCAAACCAAGAAAAGAACAAAGACTTCTAACCCTATCATGAAAGTGGAGAGAAAGAAGGTAAAATAGTTTTTAGGTTGATTGTCTTAGGAATGCCCCGGTCTTTTAGAACGGGGTATTTTTATATAGTGGCAGCTACATCGGTCATTATAATATCATCAATTTCTACAGGAGAATCTGTATGTAATACGGAAATATCTCCAGTTGTTTCAAAAACTACCGCTTTTACTTGGGAAAGCTGCAATACGTTCGCCTCTCTTAATTTACCCATAAGGTCGGCTTGGCTTACCAGAGCCTTATTTAGGTTCTCCTTGAAAATTTTTCCGTCTTTCATCAATAAAATAGGTGTGTTCGTGACTATTTTTTGAGCTTTGTCAGAAGAAGATAATATTTTGGCGAACAGCGCTTGTAACCCTGCAAGCAAGGCCAGGGAAACAATTGCGGGCATAAGGCTTGACACTGGTTTGTTTACCGCATCCGCTAAAATGGAGCCCATTGCTATGGTTACGGCAAAATCAAAGCTGGTCATTTTTGCAAAGGTTCGTTTGCCTGTAACCCGGGTAATGAGCATGATATAAAGATAAATACAAATTGCGGCAATGCACATTTGCAATACGGTCTGTAGTGTTAATGGTTCAAAAATTTCCATGTGTTCTAGGTTATGAGGTATGTTTTACAATGCCTGTATCTTGGTATAATAAAGGTAACCCGTTAGTACACAATTACTTTCCTCTATTACCTATAATACTACTTCATTTAAATGTTAAGCAATCTTTTTTTAAATGCCGAAGGATTTTCTCCCGTAACTTTTTTAAACGTTCTATTAAAGTATGATAGGCTTTCAAAGCCACATTCAAAACAGGTTTCACTAACGTTCTTACCGCTTAAGAGCAAACGTTTAGATTGGCTTATACGGTACTGGTTCAGGAATTCTATAAAAGTACTACCTGTAGCTTTTTTGAAGTATCGGCAAAATGCAGGTTTGGTCAAATTACAAAATTGAGCCACTTCATCTACAGAAATCTTACCTTGGTAGCGTTCATCGATCAAGGCATAAATTTCACGAATTCTACTTTGTTCTTTTTTACTGTACCTGTTTTTGTACGGCTTTTTGTGCAGTAATTGAAATTCATTACTTTGAGAAAGCCTTTTTAGAATATTCATTATAGCCATAAAATATTCAAAAGGTTTTAAGGCATGAAGTTCCTTAAGCAATTTACCTACCGTTTTTTTTGTCTCGCCATGAAATGCTATGCCATAACGGGACAAATCAAGTAATCTGTTAAGGCTCTGTAATTCTGGCATTGGTTCAACAAAGGTATTTTTGAACGAAGGTTTAATATGTAATACTTCTTCCCTATAGGTCGTCTTTACCCCATAGTCAAAATTTAAGTGGGGTATGTTAGAGCCAATTAGCACCAAATCTGTCTCTTCATATTCAGAAATATGATCACCAACATGTCTTGTTCCATTGGCACCTTCAATGTAGACCAATTCATATTCTGGATGAAAGTGCCAATAAAAAAGATGACTTAATTTTGGGTCATGTAGCAATCTAAAAAGACTTTTAGATTCAGGTTCTATAGTTTCCAGTTCAATTTTCATAGGGATAAATGTAACAAAATTGCGCACATATATAAATATAGCTGGCTTAAAAATCAATATTGTTCAAATTGTGGTTAATATCAAGGTGGTGTAAGGGCTTAAAGGTCAGTAGATTTATATCATAGATTCAACTTAAATTTTAAGACCATGAAACATGTAAACAAGGTAGAGCTTGGAAATAAAGGCCATAAGGATATACCGGGAAATCCGTCTACGGCAACTAGTAGCAAACAGCAATTAAATGATCGATCTAACGGTGTTCCACTTCGTGTACTCAGCGAGGATGATTGGCAATTTTGGATAGAGAACGGGTATATTGTAATTAAAAATGCCGTGCCTTTGGAGCAGGCAAAAGCAACCGCTGATTTTCTTTGGGAGTTCGATGAAAAAGACCCAAATGATAAATCCTCTTGGTATGCTGCACCGAGAGCGGAAATGAAAATGAAAGAACTTACAGGAACTGGAATGGTTGAGGTATATAATCATCAGCACTTATGGAATAACAGGCAAACACAAAAAGTCTATGATGCCTTTGTAGATGTGTGGGGAACGGAAAAATTATGGGTAACCATTGACCGTGCCAATTTAAATTTTCCATTGCCGGAAGGAGTGGATAAGAAAGGATTTATTCATTGGGATTATGATCCGGAAACTAAGCCACAGAATGTTCAAGGTGTACTGGCCCTTGCAGATCAAGATGATGAGCAAATGGGCGGTTTTCAATGTATTCCATGGTTATATAGAAATTATGATTCTTGGAAATTGACCCAACCTAATGACCGTGACCGTTTTCAACCAAGCTTAAAAGGTTTGGAAGGTAAAATTGTTAAGGTAAAAATGAAAGCGGGTGATCTTTTAATTTTTAATAGTACCGAACCCCATGGTATAAGACCTAATAAATCTAAGGACAAAGTAAGAATTGCACAATATATTTCCATGATGCCTGCAGAGCCTGAGAATACTCCGTTAAAAAAATGGAGAATCAATTCTTGGAAAAATAGGATTGCACCGGAAGGCTATGCTTTTCCTGGTGATCCCCGTAATTGGGAACAAACCAAATACGATACTGCCAAATTATCTCCTTTGGGAGAGAAGTTATTGGGATTAAAGGACTGGTAAACAGATAATTTGGTAATAATCTACATGTTTGTGGCAGGGCCGGTAAATATTACTATTTTTGCGCCCTTTAAAGGTTTTGATACATGGCGAAGATTTTCAATTTATTTGATTTTAATCAAAAGGTAGATTATAAGACAGAAATTTTATCTGGACTTACCGTAGCGTTGGCCTTGGTGCCAGAAGCAATAGCATTTGCATTAATACCAGGGTTTTCTCCCTTAACCGGTTTATATGCCGCTTTTGTTCTGGCATTGATTACCTCAATTTTTGGTGGTAGACCGGGTATGATTTCGGGTGCAACGGGAGCAGTTGCTGTCGTATTCATTGGTTTAATACTTGAATTAAAGAGAAACTTTCCGGGTATAGCGCCAGAAACTATTTTAAACTATGTGTTCGCAACCGTAATTATTGCGGGGATATTACAAATACTGGCCGGAGTTTTAAAATTAGGAAAGTTTATCAGGTTGGTGCCTCACCCGGTTATGTTCGGCTTTGTCAATGGTTTGGCAATCATCATTTTTATGGCGCAGTTCCCAAATTTTTATCAGAAAGGGACCGATCAGTTGTTGACGGGAACAAATATGGCAATGATGTTGGGACTTACCTTATTGACCATGTTGATCATATGGGGTTTACCCAAATTGACCAAAGCGGTGCCTTCATCATTGGTGGCCATTGTAGTGGTTTCTGCAATTGTATTGGGTTTTGGAATAGATACTCTTACGGTTGCGGATACAATGCGTGAAGGTGAATCTATTAAGGGAGGTTTTCCGCCATTGTCCATACCACAGATACCCCTAACTTTTGAATCTTTTAAAATAATTTTTCCATATGCAGCCATTGTTGCCGGTGTAGGACTTATAGAAAGTTTGCTTACCCTAAATATTATTGATGAAATAACTGAAACCAGGGGTAACAGTAATAGGGAATGTGTTGCGCAAGGTTCGGCGAACATACTTTCTGGATTTTTATCGGGCATGGGGGGTTGTGCAATGATCGGTCAGAGTTTGATCAATACCTCTTCTGGTGCAAGGGCTAGGTTATCCGGTATTACTGCGGCCGTAATGTTATTGGTATTTATTATGTTTGGATCTAGTGTTATAGAGCGTTTGCCTATGGCGGCTTTGGTAGGACTTATGTTCATGGTTGCCATTGGGACTTTTGAATGGGCAAGTTTTAAGACCTTTCGGAAAATGCCAAATTCAGATGTTGTGGTTATGATTTTGGTAACATTGATTACCGCTATTACCCATAATTTGGCCATTGCTGTGCTTTTAGGGGTTGTCATTTCTGCATTGGCCTATTCATGGGAAAATGCCAAAAGAATCCGTGCAAGAAAGCATATAGATGAAAACGGAGTTAAGCATTATGAAATCTATGGTCCATTATTTTTTGGTTCTACTACGTTATTTAGTGAAAAATTTGATGTACCTGGAGATCCAGAACAAGTTATTATAGACTTTAAAGAGAGTAGGGTGGCAGATATGAGTGGTATTGAAGCTTTGAACAAAATTACGGAACGGTATGCCAAGCTTGGTAAAAAAGTTCATTTGCGCCATTTAAGTAAAGACTGTATTCGCTTATTGGAAAATGCCGAGGAAATAATAGATGTGAACGTAATGGAGGATCCCACATACAAGGTTATGATAGACAAGCCCATAAAAAATAACGATTCAGAAAACAACCCTTTTAAACTCTGGGGCTTATAAGGCTAGATAGTTAGGACTGGGCAAAATAGTAAATGGCATATAGCAAACAGATGGTCCCTATCAGTGCCATGATATAATAAATTATTTCTTGAGTACGGTTTTTTCTTGCCTGTAAAATAATAGCTGCCCTTATTTTTTTACGTTCACCCTCAGTAAGCTCCTTGAATTGAAGTTTTGTTTTATGGGTATGGTCCATATAGTCTTTGCGTAGCTCCCTAAAGCTTCTACTTTTTTTAAGTAGCGCCCTATTGGCCTTGATTACCTTCATTGGTTGTCCACCATAACCGCCCATATCATCACTTTATATATTAGTACCATAAAAGTGTAAATGTTACATTCCTGTGTAAATTCATACGTATAGACGAATACTTTCCTATTTTTAATAGAAGTAATTATATAGGTATATGAATCATATTTAATTATAGTATTCTGATAAATTTATTTCAACATGAAAAGTAAAATATTTTTGTTACCAATGTTTTTTGGTTTCATTTTTTTGATTGGCTGTGATATGGATAAAAATACAAATGATGCAATACTTTTTGTAGGCACGTACACAAAGAATGGAAGTGAGGGAATTTATAGGTTCAACTTTAATGTGGATACGGGAAGGCTTAGTGACCAAACTTTGGCTGCCCAAATAGAAAATCCTTCCTTTATAACGTTTTCACCGGATAAAAAAACGTTGTATGCAGTTGGTGAGGTAGATAATTATAAGGATGGTAGTGGAGTAATTACCACTTTTGATGTCAAGGATACGGTACTTACCAAATTGGATATGATGTCCACATTTGGGGCAAATCCTTGCTATGTTGGTGTTAGTAGCAATGGTCGTCATGTTGCAGTGGCAAATTATACAGGAGGCAATTTTACAATTTATAATACCCAAGAAAATGGAGCTTTGCTTCCATCTCCACAAGTAATTGACCATAAGGTATTAGATACAACTAAGACGGCCCATGCCCATATGGCCAAGTTTTTGGACGGTGAACTGTTCGTTGCCGATCTAGGTTTGGACCGTATTAAAAAATATAGTAAACAGGAGAACGTTTTTGTTCCCAGCGAACAGAAAGAACTTGTATTGGCAAGCGGTGCAGGCCCAAGGCATTTTGTGGCTTCTGCCAATGGAATTTTTTTATATGTCATTAATGAGCTGAACTCTACGATTACCTTGTTTAAAAAAATAGGGGGGAGTTATGAAACCGTAGCGGTTTATAATACCCTGTCTGATAATTTTAAAGGCGAGAGTTTCTGTGCCGATATTCATTTGTCCCCAGACGGTAAATATCTTTATGGATCTAATCGTGGAGAAAATACCATCGTAATTTTCAAGGTAAATGAAACTAGCGGAAAATTAGCTTTGGTGGGAAGAGAACCTGTAAAGGGTGATTGGCCTAGGAATTTTACTATTGATCCCAGTGGGTCATACGTAGTTGTGGCAAATCAACGCAGTAATAATATTGTGGTTTTCAAAAGGGATATTGAAAAAGGCACCTTAAGTTTTATCAACGAGGTTGATTTGCCAAGTCCTGTATGTTTAAAATTTTATTAATGGGATTTTATGATTTCAACCAAATCCCGTTTCTGTATTACACCAGATTGTCTCCAAACTTGTTTTCCGTTCTTGTACAATATCATGGTAGGCACCCCTCTTACCTGATAGGTAGTGGCAAGGGATTGATTTTTATCGACATCTATTTTTACTATTTTAATTGCATCGCCCAGTTCATCCTTGACATCTTTAAGGATAGGGGCCAATGTTTTACAAGGGCCGCACCATTCGGCAAAAAAGTCTACCAGTACCGGAGTATCACCGGCTATAATGTTTGAAAATGATGTTTTCATAATAGCTTACTTTTTATAGGTTTATAGCTTAACAAATACCTGTTGTGGAATCACAATGGTCACCTTCGCTCAAAATGGTCAATGGTGCCACTTGCTCAAATGCCTCTAAAAAAGCAGTGGCAGGTTGTGCTCCGCTAATTCCATATTTATCATTTATGATAAAAAACGGTACACTGTTTACGCCACGTTGCTGATAATGTGCAATTTCTTGTTTTACACTATAGGCAATGTCTTCGTTCTTTAAAATTTCTTGTGTTTTTTCCTCTGGCCAGCCGTATTCTTCCATAATGGTAGTGAGTACTTCCGGTTTGTTCAAATGGAGATTTTCATCAAAATATGCCTTCATCAATCGCTCTTTCAATACATCCTTGAATCCTTCTTCACCGGCAACATGCAGTAATTGGTGAAGCGGTAGCGTGTTTACTGCGCGCCATTCTGGTCCAAAGTTAAAGGTAATTCCTTCCTCTTTGCCGTTTTCTACCAAACGCTTGGTCATTTCCAAAGGGCCTTCCAAATTGCCGAACTTATTTATAAGATAGGTGTCTCTGTCCAAGCCTTCCTTAGGCATATTGGCATCTAATTGAAAAGGGTGCCATTCTATATCTATTGGAGCTCCTTTCCATTGTGCAATGGCTTTTTCCAATCTTTTTTTTCCGACATAGCACCAAGGGCAGGCGACATCAGAAACTATATCTATTTTTATTTTATCATTTTGCATAGTAATGTTCATTATCTTAGGTTACATTGGTCGTAAGGCAATACCCTTTCATTACATTTTTCTCTTATACTTCACCCCGATTGGGGGAGTACTAGATTACAAAAAAAGCATAAAAAAACCCTTTCAAGACTGTTGAAAGGGTTTGCGTATAATTTCAATGGAAGTTATAGAGTACGTAAATACTCCGCTAGGTTGCGAGCTTCTTCCTCATTTAGGTTTTGATTCAGCATAATGGCATTGTTGTATTCTTTCAACAAAGCTTTGGCAATTGGGTCTTCTTTCAACATTTTGTCTGGATTAATGATCATGTTCATTACCCATTCTGGACTTCTTCTTTCATAAACACCTTTTAACGCAGGTCCTATCATACGTTGTTCTGCCATATGGCAAGCGGTACAAATAGCTTGGAATTTTTCTTTTCCTGCAGCGGCCATTTCCTCGTTTATAGTATCATCGAACTTTACACTGGTTATTGGACCAACACCTTTATTGTCCAAATCAACCGGAACACCTTCAGTTGCAGTTTCTGTTTTAGCTTCCTTCTTGGTTCTGTTCATTTCAAAACCTTCCTTCTTCTCTTCCTTTTTCTCACCACAACCTATAATCATTGTGCCAAGAGCTAATAAGGTTAATAATTTGCGCATACGTTTACGATATTTTAAAAGTTGTCTCTCAATTTAGGGTCTAAGATATGAATTTTTAATGGTGACCCTAGCTTTTAAACGCAATGTACGTATAGATTTAGGGAATATATTTAGACGGTTAACATTTTTGTAAAAATTTATGAAAAATTACACGTATAAATGTTCATGTTCAGGAAAGATTCTCGAAAAATTCTAATGTACGTCTTTCGGCATACGTTTGGTTTTTTGCACCATGAAAACCAACATGACCACCATATTTTGGAGTCTCCAAGAACAAGTGTGTATGGTTTTTTGCAATTTCTATAGGGTAACATTCAGGACCTAAAAAGGAATCGTTCAAGGCATTGATGATTAAAGTAGGAACATTAATATGTTTTAAAAATTGTAGACTGCTGCTCTTTGCATAATAGTCCATAGCATCTTTGAAACCATGGGCCCTACTGGTATAGATATCATCAAAATCCTTAAGATTTTTTATGTTTTTAATGTCATCATTGGAGATCAGGTCAGGAAATACTTGTTGCTTTTGTTTTAATTTTTCTAAAAGGTTTCCTTTAAACCTTCTTGCATAAAGTACGTTCTTATATTGCAATAGTTGATAAAGGGAGTCTGCTAGTTGACAGGGTACAGAAATGGCGGATGCACCTTTTATTTGGGCCGGAACGCTTCTTTTTTCCCCTAAATATTTTAGTAAAAGATTGCCTCCAAGGCTAAAACCATGCAGGAATATTTGCTGGTATACTTTTAAGTTCAGGATATGGTCCATTACATATTGTAAGTCCTCCGTAGCACCAGAATGGTAGGATCTAAAAAGATTGTTGGCCGTTCCGCTACAGCCTCTTAGATTAATGGCGCAGACATCAAAACCTTTTTGTGAGAGTAATTTGGCACTGCCTTTTACATAGGCCCTTTGGGAGCTTCCTTCCAGTCCATGGATGATAATGACCAATTTTTTGGAGGTTTCAGCGGCATAGCTCCAATCCGTATCCAAAAAATCTTCATCGGGCAGGTTTATTCTAATACGTTTCTGTTCTAAATCATCAACCTTTCTGAATAGACCGTTATATATGGTAGAGAAATGTCCGTTCCTAAATATTGGGGAAGGATGGTATGATGAATCTATTATGGGCATTTATGAGGTTAACTTTTAAATACAAATTTATTTAGGATAGGTTTCCAAAACTTTTATTTGTTCCTGGATAGCCTCTTTAAATTCCGTTTTTAAATTTGATACTAAGGTTGAAACAGGTACGGTATCATTTATAAGAGCGGAACCTTGCCCTGCAGACCAAATGGTTTTCCATGCCTTTGCTTCGGTATCCAATTCTTTTCCAAAATCTATCTTTACATCTTTTTTTAAATCCTCCTCGGTAATACCTGCGGCTTTAAGGCTTGCTCCTAGAAAGTTGGCGTGAACTCCAGAGATTGCTGCGGTATATACAACATCGCTAGCTCCAGCTTCAATAATCATTTTTCTATACTCCGGTGTAGCCTTACTTTCGTCCGTATTTATAAATCGGGTTCCCATGTAGGCAAGGTCGGCTCCCATTTGAAGTGCAGATGCAACATCTCTACCGGTACTAATACAGCCGGAAAGTAAGATGGTCTTGTGAAAGAACTTTTTTATTTCTGCTACCAATGGCATGGGATTAATGGTACCCGCATGACCCCCTGCACCCGCAGCAACAAGAATTAATCCGTCAACCCCGGCCTCTGCCGCTTTTTCCGCATGTCTTTTCTTAATGATATCATGGAATACGAGTCCGCCATAACTATGAATGGCATCTACTACTTGCGACACTGCCCCTAAAGAAGTAATTATCAATGGTACTTGATGTTTTACGCACAGTTTAATATCCGCCTCTAATCTAGGATTGGTAGGATGTACTATTAAATTTACGCCGAAGGGTGCTGCTTTTTTGCCGGTTTCCGCTTCATATTTCTTCAATGCGGTCTTTATTTCTATCAGCCATTCTTCAAAACCTTCGCTAGTTCGTTGGTTTAGCGCAGGAAAAGTACCTACGATACCATTTTTACAACATTCTATGACCAATTGAGGCCCTGATATTAAAAACATGGGTGCAGCAACGATCGGTAATGCCAATTCATTAATGAATGCAGGTTTGTTAGACATAATATGTAATTTTTTAACTAGAATTAAAATTAAGGATAAAAAACCGTGTTCTTTATTCCATACGAATCAAAACTATGTTATTTTTAGGGAGTATTATGCATGCATAGCAAAAAAATAATTTTATGTACTTAAAAGAATTTGAAGTTAGGTGGAGTGATGTTGATGCAAACCGGCATTTGGCTAATTCGGCCTATGTGAATTTTATGAGTCATACCAGAATGGCATTTTTAATGGAATTGGGGTTTGACCATAGGGCAATGGCAATTCATGAAATAGGGCCAGTGGTATTCTATGAGCATATTTATTATTTCAAGGAAGTGTTTCCTGGAAAGCCAGTGAAGGTTTCGTTGGAAATTGTTGGGATGAGCGAAGATGCCAAGTTTTTTGAATTTGAACATAATTTTTATAATCATAAAGGAGAAAATGTAGCCCGTTGTGAAATGATGGGCGCTTGGATGGATTTGAAAACTAGAAAATTGACCGGCTTGACCAATGATTTGTTGAAAACATTCAGCGCAGTAGAAAAAGGGGCCAATTTTAAAGTGCTTACCAAAGAGGATTCAAGAAAGTTTGCACGTGTACCCAATAAAGGGTTATAAAATTACAGAAAGGATATTTTTTTAAACAAATTATGCAACCCATTGATTTGTATTGTGTTCTATTATATTTGATAACCCTATTTTAGTATATTTACTTTATGGCCAACCTCCCAGAAGATATTTTTCAAGACACATATGGAAAGGTGAAAAAATTGATCGTAACCAAGAAATTATCTCCTGGACAGTTAATAACCGATCAACGTTTGACCCATACCTTGAATATTAACGATGGCTCCATTGCTATTGTGTTGCAACAATTAAGGGAAGAGTCCTTATTGGTTGGTGAACCGGATAGTGGTCTTACCGTGAGGGAGTTGAGTGAAATTGAAATTTCTGATTTGTTTGATTGTAGAATGGCCATTGAAACCATGACGGTACAACTTTTTACCAAAAATGCGCCGCAATCTAAAATAGACGATTTAAGGCAATTGCTGGTACCTTTTGAAAAAGGTCCTCAAAGCCTCTATGTATTTCATAAGATAGATTGTTATTTCCATGAATTTATTGCTAAAAATTGTGGAAATAGTATGTTATACAACCTTTTTAAAACTGCTAAGATTACATCACTTATGGATCTTGTTGGTATTTCAAGGCCTTTGAATATGGTCATGCAGGAACATTTGAATATAATATCTGCCATGCACCATAGAGATGAGGACGTGGCTGTGAATGCCATAAAGGTGCACCTGGAAAACACCAGGAAATCTCATTTAAGTTAATACAATATTTCTTTAGTTGTCTCCATTGCTGACCCTGTTACCGGATAATTTGGGTTTTCTGCTGGCCAAATAAACCCCAATTAGAACAAGACATGCTGCTATAATTTTAATAAAAGTAAGATGGTCTTGTCCGCTGATAATGGCGTAGGCAATACCAACTAGAGGTTGTACATATACAAATGCACTTAAGGTAGATGCCTTTAGTTGGGAAAGGGCAAATATGTTAAATAGATAGGTACAAAAAGTTGTGCCCAATATTACAAAAGCAATAGCTCCATATGCATTTATTGGAAGAGTGGACCATGATATGTCCATAAATTCTTCATATCCAAAGGGTAGACATATAAGTACCCCTAAACTAAAAAGCCATTTCATAAAGGTAAAGGGGTGATATTTTGTAATAAGTACTTTTACTACAACTAGGTATGAGCCGTAGAACATGGAATTCATAAAGATTAAAAAATTTCCCAACGGTATATTTGGAGCATCCATACGTATCTCGGTTCCAAAGAGTATAAGGCCCAGTGCACCAATTAAACCAATACTTATACCAAGAATTTTTCTACCGGAAATCTTTTCCTTGAGAATAACTGCGGATAAAATCAATACAATGATCGGCGTGGTTGTAATCAATACCGCACTGTTGATCGGAGTAGATAAGGATAAGCCTTTAAAAAAGACCAACATATTAAGGGCCATGCCCAAAAGGGCACAAACAAGCATTCTAAGGTAATCTCTTGGGTCTATTCGTTCTTTGGGTCCAAGGAAGGAAATGGCCCAAAACAAAATGGCCGCACCCAACACCCTTAAGATTATAAAACCAAAGGGCTGCACATAATGGGGCATAACGCCTTTTGCTATAGTGTGGTTAATACCATAGATAGTAGTTGCCCCTACGGCCGCTAGTATTGCAAGTAGTCTTTTGCTCAATGGTGTATAGCCTTTTTTGCGGCTTCTACCACTTTTTTGCTATTCCCAATAAAAATATCATTCTCATTAATGATTACAGGTCTTTTTAAGAAGGTATATTGTTCCAAGATTAAATTTTTAAAATCTTCCTCTGTAAGGTTCTGTTCCTTTAAATTGCGTTCCCTATATAGTATGGCCCTTTTGCTGAACAATGCTTCATAACTATTGGATAAGGTATGCATGTGTTCTAATTGCTTTTTGGTAATAGGAGATGTTTTAATATCCTGTAGTTCAAAATTGGTAAGCGGTTGCAGTTCTTTGATAATTCGCTGGCACGTAGAGCAAGAACTTAGGTGGTATATTTTTTTCATGATAGGTTAAACGTTTGTTTTGTTTTCTTTGCTTAATCGTTTGCAAAGAAACCCATTTCCCTTTAATTGTACTATTTTTACACCTTATAAACAGGAAATAATGGTCGAGAATTTATTGGAAATCACTCTTCAAAATCGAAAAAATCTACATAAAGTTTTAACGAATACCCCCAAAGAAAAATTATTGGCAATACCAGAAGGGTTCAACAATAATATTTTTTGGAATATTGCGCATACGGTAGTGACCCAACAGCTTTTATGTTATAAATTCAGTGGGCTTCAAATGAGAGTACCAAAAGAATTAGTGGATAAATTTATGAAGGGCACCGTTCCTGATGGAACGGCTTCGGATGAGGAAATAATGATAGTTGCGGATTTTTTGATTTCTACCGTAGAATGGATCAAAGAGGATTATGAAACCCAACTTTTTAAAGAGTATAAAGAATATACTACCAGCGCAAAAGTTACCTTAAGAAACGTAGAGGACGCCATAGGGTTTAATTTATTTCATGAAGGCTTGCATGCTAATACCATAACCTTGCTTTTAAAACATTTAGGTTAAGGCGTTACGGCAAGTTTTAAATAGCTGTTTACTTCTTTATAGGGTAGTAACAAGGTAATGGGCCCATCAGCATAGGATGCAATTTCATATGGTTCATAATAAAGTAGGAGCCCGTCATCAGTGTATCCAATATTTTCAGGTAAATAATAAGTTTCTGTTTCAAACATAAAACCAGTACTATTAATATCCGCTTCTTTAGGTATATGTTCCTGTGTTCTAAAAGCTTCTTCGGCATAGGAGGTAATAGTTTCTATGGATGTAAATAATTCTTCTCTGTAGAGTTCCGTTGCGTTTAACTTGTCAAAATTCAAAAATCGTACAGAATTAATGCCGTGTGCCCCTCCTGTAAAAAGGTAAGATTTTAATTGTATGGTCAATATCTGCCCATTGTCAAAAACAATATCTCCATTTATAGTAGCCTCCCATGGCATGGATTCCTCTGGATATTTATTTTTAAGTTCGTTATAGTCCGTTATAAATGCATCTATACCTTCTTTGATATTATTGGCCTTCCCGGTCTCGTTAAAGCTTAACCATGAAATAATTTCCTCACTAATGGCAATGTTTATTGCGTTTGCCAATTTAGAATTTCCTATGGCCTTAGGAACGTTAATGGTTACAAAGGAACAGTCTTGGCACTCTTTTTTTGAAATGGATAAAGGTTCAAAGATCAGTTCTTCTTTGGTTTCACAACTTAAGATAAAGAATAGTGTAAGTAGGCAAAAGAATCTATTGTTCATGTAAGGTCAAGTTTTATGTAAAAATACACCTTCATTGTATTCGTCAGAAGATAACGATACATTTGTGTAAAATATTTGTTAGCTATGGGTGGTAAGGATTTAAAGTTCAATACAAAGGCAATTCATGGAGGTCAAATACCGGAAAAGGCATATGGTGCCGTAATGCCTCCTATCTATCAAACCTCTACCTATGCGCAAACTACACCTGGAGGGCATAAAGGATATGAATATTCTAGAAGTGCAAATCCTACAAGGACAGCTTTGGAAAATGCTTTGGCCAGTATTGAGAACGGCACCCATGGTTTGGCTTTTGGAAGTGGTTTGGCAGCCATAGATGCCGTAATAAAATTATTGGAACCGGGAGACGAGGTAATTTCTACGCATGATCTTTATGGGGGTACCTATAGAATTTTCAAGAAAATTTTTGAAAAGTATGGTATTGTTTTTCATTTTGTGGGGATGAGAAGTACAGCTGCCATACAGTCCAAAATCAATAAAAATACCAAACTTATCTGGGTAGAAACACCTACCAATCCTATGATGGGTATCATTGATATTAAGGCTGTAGCAAATTTGGTACAAGGAAAGAATATACTTTTGGGTGTTGATAATACCTTTGCAACCCCCTATTTACAAACTCCATTAGATTTGGGTGCTGATATCGTAATGCATTCCGCTACCAAATATTTAGGGGGGCATAGTGATACGGTCGTGGGGGCATTGGTTGTTAAGGATAAAGTTTTGGCAGATAGGTTGTATTTTATCCAGAATGCCAGCGGCGCCGTATGTGGTCCAATGGATAGTTTTTTGGTATTGCGGGGTATCAAGACCCTTCATGTAAGAATGCAGCGCCATTGTGAAAACGGTAAGGCCATAGCCCATTTTTTACGGAACAGTCCAAACGTTGAAAAAGTATATTGGCCAGGTTTTGACGATCATCCCAACCACGACATTGCCAAGACACAAATGAAGGATTTTGGAGGTATGATATCATTTATACCAAAAGGCGGCAGTTATGAAGATGCTATAAAAATTGTTGAAAGCTTGCGAGTATTTACGTTGGCGGAATCATTGGGAGGGGTAGAAAGTCTTGCTGGGCACCCTGCAAGTATGACCCATGCCAGTATTCCTAAAGAAGAGCGGGAAAAAAGTGGTGTAGTAGACGCACTGATTCGCTTAAGTGTTGGTATTGAGGATTCTGAGGATTTAATTGCGGATTTAAAGCAAGCGTTAAGTTAAAATGTAATTTTATTGAACTTTAGAATCTAAAATCGATTATTTGTTGTTAAAACAACAAAAATTATCAACTTTTAAAAAAAGTACGCAATAAATTACATGAATAACATAATTTTGCCGTTATATTTTGAAATCAATAAATTAATACAATTGTAAATAGCTTTATGGAAGATAAAATAAAAGCATTTATGGATGAGGTTATTGCCAGGAATGGGCACGAACCAGAATTCATACAGGCGGTGCAAGAAGTTGCAGAAACTGTTATACCATATATTGCAAAGCATGAAATATATAATGGCAAGAACATTCTTTTGAGAATGGTTGAGCCAGAGCGTTTAGTGTCGTTTAGGGTAGCATGGGTAGATGATGATGGGGAAATTCATGTAAACCGCGGATATAGAATTCAGATGAACTCAGCCATTGGGCCTTATAAAGGAGGGTTGCGTTTTCACCCAACCGTAAATGCAAGTATCTTAAAGTTTTTGGCTTTTGAGCAAGTATTTAAGAACAGTCTAACTACCCTACCTATGGGTGGTGGTAAAGGGGGTTCTGATTTTGACCCAAAAGGTAAGTCAGATGATGAGGTCATGCGTTTTTGCCATGCCTTTATGTTGGAGCTTAATAGGCACATAGGACCCAATACAGATGTCCCTGCCGGAGATATTGGAGTGGGTGCGCGTGAAATAGGATTCCTTTTTGGCATGTACAAAAAAATTAGAAATGAGTTTACGGGTGTATTGACCGGTAAGGGACTTTCTTGGGGAGGGTCTAAGATTAGACCAGAGGCTACTGGCTATGGTACCGTATATTTTGCTGAGAGTATGTTAAAGACCAGAAACGAAAGTTTTAATGGTAAAACCGTGGTGATTTCCGGTTCTGGAAACGTTGCCCAGTATGCAGCAGAAAAGGCTATTGTCCTAGGTGCCAAAGTGGTAACTCTTTCGGATTCTAGTGGATTTATTTATGACAAAGACGGATTAAATGATGAAAAACTTGCCTTTGTGATGGATTTGAAAAATAACAAACGCGGTAGAATATCAGAATACGTCAACAAATATCCAACGGCAGAATTCCATGGAGGCCAGACTCCTTGGAACGTAAAGTGTGATATTGCCTTGCCCTGTGCCACCCAAAACGAACTAGACCAGAATGATGCCAAAAATTTATTAAATAATGGCTGTATGTGTGTTGCGGAAGGAGCTAATATGCCTTGTAATGCAGATGCCGTTCATGAGTTTAATAACGCAAAAATTTTGTTTGCTCCCGGGAAGGCATCAAATGCCGGTGGTGTGGCCACATCAGGACTTGAAATGTCCCAAAATTCCCTTCGTATTAGTTGGACTAGGGAAGAAGTAGATGAACGATTAAGGGATATCATGGAAGATATACATGATTCTTGTATTCAATATGGTAAGGAAGAAGATGGGTTCTGTAACTATGTAAAAGGTGCTAATATTGCAGGTTTTGTGAAAGTTGCCGATGCTATGTTGGCCCAAGGGGTGATTTAAAATCCTGGTCCATAAATAAAAGGTTAAAGTACTTATTTGCGAGGTCTTTCTAAAGACCTCGCTTTTTTTTGTACAAAGGCCAATATACAAACCGCTATCTTTGTGGTCTTACAGCACGTTCCAATGCAAGTTACGACCAAGGCAATAGTATTTACGGCACTTAAATATGGCGATACCAGTCTAATCGTTAAGGCATTTACAGCTTCGGACGGAGTTAAGTCTTATTTATTGCGCGGGGTATTAGCTTCTAAAAAAGGAAAATTAAAGTCGGCCTATTTTCAACCTCTTACCCAATTGGAAATTGTGGCCAACCATAAGAACAAGGGTTCATTGGAATCTATAAGGGAGGCCAAGGTATATTGCCACTACCAAACGTTATACGCCAATATGGCCAAGAATGCCATGGCCCTATTTCTGGCGGAATTATTGGGTAACAGTATCCGTGAAGAAGAAAGAAACGAAGACTTGTATCAGTTTTTAGAGGCTTCGCTACAATGGTTGGACGTACATGATGATATTGCAAATTTTCATCTTTATTTTATGCTGTCCCTTACAAAGTTCCTTGGTTTTTATCCAGATGTCTATCAACAAGATAGACCGTATTTTGACCTTTTGGAAGGTGAATTTGTGGGCAAGGAAACCTTGAATCCAATGTTGAGGGGAGAAAATTTTTATTATTTCAAGACGTTCTTAGGCACAAATTTTGATGCAATTCACACCATAAAGATGAAAAAAACCAATAGACAAGAGTTGCTTAAATCTTTGGTGTTATATTTTGAATTGCATTTACAGGGATTTAGAAAACCAAAATCTCTTGCCGTATTAAACGAAGTCTTTAACACTTATGTATAAATTTTTTTTAGGCATATGGTTTTTCATTGCCTTTTTTGGCAATGCGCAGTATATATCTGTTCTAGATGAGGATAGTGGCGAGGCCATATCCAATGTAGCCATATATAATAAGGATAAATCCAAGATAACCCTTTCAGATTTTGATGGGAGGTTCAATGCATCCCTATTTTTGGATAGGGAACGCATTACCTTGCGGCATATTGGTTATGAAGAATATAAAACCACCAAACAGCAGTTGCTACGACAAGGAAATAAGGTGTACTTATTTATGAAGGCCCAACAATTGGATGAAGTGGTAATGTCGGTTTCCAAATGGGAGCAACAGAAAAAGGATATACCCAATAAAATTATATCCATAGATGCCAAGTCTATTTCATTTACTGCCCCCCAGACTTCCGCAGATTTACTTGAAAGCAGTGGAAAGGTCTTTGTGCAAAAAAGTCAATTAGGTGGTGGTAGTCCTATGATAAGGGGCTTTGCCACTAATAGGTTGCTATTGTCCGTAGACGGTGTACGTATGAATAATGCTATTTTTAGGGGCGGTAATATTCAAAACGTAATTTCAATAGATCCGTATACAATTAAGAATACTGAAATAATATTTGGTCCTGGTTCGGTAATTTATGGGAGTGATGCCATTGGGGGCGTTATGAACTTTTACACGAAAAAACCAGTACTCGCAGAAAATGATAGCCTGTTGGTAGCGGGAAATACCAATTATAGGTTTTCATCGGCCAACAGTGAAAATACATTGCATGTAAATATAAATATCGGTAAAAAAAAGTGGGCATCGCTAACAAGTGTGACCTACAACGATTTTCAAGATTTAAAAATGGGTTCCCATGGACCGGATTCTTATTTAAGGAATTCATATGTAACGCGCAATAACGGTGTGGATGTATTAATGGAAAATGGGTCACCTAGAACACAGGTTACAACAGGGTATGATCAAATAAATCTAATGCAAAAAGTATTGTTCAGGCCCAATGCAAAATGGAATTTAAATCTGGGGGCATATTTTTCAGAAACATCGGATTATTCTAGATATGATAGATTAATACGTCCTTCAAGTGATGGGCAAGGGTTAAGATCGGCAGAATGGTATTATGGTCCTCAAAAATGGTTTATGGCCAATGCCCAGGTTTTAAGAAAAGGTGATGGTAAAGTATATGATGGGTTAAAGCTTGGTTTGGCATATCAACATTTTGAGGAAAGTAGGCATAATAGGGATTTTCAGGATGATGTGTTGAATTCCACCAAGGAACAGGTCAATGCATTGAACGTAAATATTGATTTGGAGAATAAGAAAATAGGTAATTTTAAAACTTATTACGGTGGGGAGTATATTTTTAATACGGTTGGTTCTTTAGGTAACGATAGAAATATTGTGACCGACGAGGAATACCCATCGGCATCACGTTATCCAGATGGATCTACTTGGCAGAGTTTGGCGGGTTATATCAATGGTGAGTATAAGGCCAAACCTAATTTAACATTAATGTCCGGCCTTCGTTATAGCCATGTATGGGTAAATGCGGATTTTGATGACACGTTTTACGACTTTCCATTTCAAAAGGCAGATTTAAGTACAGGGGCGTTGACGGGTAGTTTAGGTTTAAGTTGGTTTCCCAAGGCTAATTTACAAATAACCTTGAACGGTTCAACAGGATTTAGGGCGCCCAATATTGATGATGTAGGTAAAATATTCGATTCTGAACCGGGATCCGTAGTAGTTCCCAACCCAGACCTGGAGCCTGAATATGCGTATAATGTAGAATTTGGAATACATCGTAATATTAAGGACAAGGTAATTATAAAGGGTACGGCCTATTATACGTATTTGGTTGATGCATTGGTGCGCAGGGATTTTAGTTATAATGGGGTTTCTGAAATAGAATATGGCGGTGAGCTAAGTAACGTACAAGCAATACAAAATGCGGCCAAGGCTTTCGTTTACGGATTTGAATTTGGCTTGGAAGCCTATTTGACCGAGCAATGGTCCATGAGATCCAACCTTACTTTTACCCAAGGTGTGGAAGAGGAAGAAGATGGTACGGAGACTCCTGCAAGACATGCCGCACCTACATTTGGGGATTTCCATATTATGTGGAAAAACCAAAGGTTAAAGACAGATCTTTATGTCAACTATAATGGAGAGATAGTTTATGATGATCTTTCAATGTCTGAGCGATCAAAGGAATATATCTATGCTGTTGATGAAAATGGAAATCCGTTTGCACCATCATGGTATACGTTGAATTTTCGTTCGCAGTTTGATATTTCACAGAGTTTAAAGGCATCCGCTAGTATGGAAAATATAACGGACCAACGTTACAGGACTTATTCCTCAGGTATTGTTGCACCAGGGCGTAATGTCATCTTAGGTCTTGGCTACTATTTTTAAACAAAAAAAGACCCGCAATAACGGGTCTTTAAGAATTCAAAAGAGAGGTTAATTTAGTTTTTAACCGCTTTTTCTATTTCATTGGCTTTTTTTGCAGCCTTGTCAGCAGCTTCATTGGCCGCATCCTTAACGTCGTTACCTGCTTCTTTTGCGGCATCCATAGTTTTTTCACCGGCTTCCTTTACGGTCTCGGCCGCATCTTCAGCAGCTTTCATGGCATCCTCACTGGCTTCCTTTGCGGCATCCATAGCACCTTCACCAGCTTCTTCAAGCTCTTCACCAGCTTCTTTCAAGCTTTCTCCAGCTTCCTCTAAAGCGGCACCAGCTTCTTCTGTAGCGGATTTTGCCTTGTCTGCAGTTTCTCTACAGGAAATGGACATACTTAATGCTAAAATTGCTAATGATCCTAAAATTACTTTTTTCATTGTGTTATGTTAAATGGTTATTGTTTAGAGTTATATACGGGTCATTTTACATTTTGGACGTAAAACATGTTAATATTTTTCACATTAGCGTATAACCTACTATTTCAATGAGGACAAAACCCATAATTTAAATCTAAATTTTATAATTTTGCAGCCTTTAAATTCCAGTCCCATAAGCATTTTAGTATGAAGTTCGCAGAATACCAAGGATTAGATTTACCAAAGGTTGCAGAAGAAATTTTGGACTATTGGGCCACCCGTGCCATTTTTGAGAAAAGTATCTCTACCCGTGAGGGAAAGGAGAGCTATGTGTTTTACGAAGGTCCTCCATCGGCCAATGGTATGCCTGGTATCCATCACGTAATGGCACGTACCATTAAGGATATTTTTCCTAGGTATAAGACCATGAAAGGGTTTCAGGTAAAAAGAAAAGCGGGTTGGGATACCCATGGACTACCAATAGAATTGGGAGTGGAAAAAGAGCTGGGCATTACCAAAGAGGATATTGGGGTAAAGATATCCGTTGAGGAATACAATGCGGCTTGTAAGAAAGCGGTAATGCGCTATACGGATGTATGGAACGCCATGACCCAACAGGTTGGTTATTGGGTTGATATGGATGACCCGTATATTACCTACAAGTCCAAATACATGGAGACCGTATGGTGGTTGTTAAAACAAATATATTCCAAGGACCTTATTTACAAGGGGTACACCATTCAACCATACTCGCCAAAAGCCGGTACGGGATTAAGCTCACATGAACTAAACCAGCCGGGTACCTATCAAGATGTGACGGATACTACAGTTACCGCACAATTTAAAGCAGTAGAAGAAACCTTACCGGATTTTTTACAAAACGAAGGTACTGTCTACTTTTTAGCTTGGACGACGACACCTTGGACATTGCCGTCTAACACTGCGTTAACTGTAGGGCCGAAAATTGATTACGTGTTAGTAGAAACGTATAACCAATATACGTTTGAACCCATGAACGTTATACTTGCCAAGAATTTGGTAGGAAAACAATTCTCGGGTAAATACAATCAGGTGTCGGAGAAATCGGATTTGTTGTCTTATGCGTCTGGTGATAAAAAAATTCCTTTTTATGTCGTAAAAGAATTTAAGGGTAAAGACTTGTTGAACATTAAATATGAGCAACTGTTAGATTATGTATTGCCTTATGAAAATGCTGAAAATGCATTTAGAATAATAGCTGGGGATTTTGTGACTACAGAGGATGGTACCGGTATTGTGCATACCGCACCAACATTTGGGGCAGATGATGCTATGGTGGCCAAACAGGCCGTACCGGAAATTCCGCCAATGTTGGTATTGGACGAGAATGGAAACTTGGTGCCTTTGGTAGATTTACAGGGTAAATTTAGACCGGAATTAAAGGAGCTAGGCGGTAAATATGTGAAAAACGAGTATTACGAAGATGGTAAGGCTCCAGAACGATCGGTAGATGTAGAGATTGCCATAAAGCTCAAGGAAGAGAATAAGGCCTTTAAGGTTGAAAAATACGTACATAGTTATCCTAATTGCTGGCGTACGGATAAGCCTATTTTGTATTATCCCTTGGATTCGTGGTTTATAAAAGTGGCAGACGTCAAGGAACGAATGTTTAAATTGAACCAGACCATAAATTGGAAACCAAAAGCCACAGGGGAAGGCAGGTTTGGAAACTGGTTGGCAAATGCCAATGATTGGAATTTATCAAGATCACGTTACTGGGGTATTCCTTTACCTATATGGAGAACCGAGGATGGCAAGGAAGAATTAATTATTGGTTCCGTTGCCGAACTGAAATCTGAAATGGCAAAAGCCATTGAGGCCGGTGTATTGCAAGAAGATATCTATGCGGATTTCGTTGTGGGAGACATGTCAGAGGAAAATTATGATAAAATAGATTTACATAAGAATATCGTAGATCAAATTACATTGGTATCGGCTTCTGGAAAGCCTATGAAGCGTGAGAGCGATCTTATAGATGTTTGGTTTGATAGTGGGTCTATGCCGTACGCACAATGGCATTATCCATTTGAGAATAAGGATTTGATAGATGAAGGAAAAACGTTTCCTGCAGATTTTATCGCCGAAGGTGTTGACCAAACACGTGGTTGGTTCTACACCCTTCATGCAATAGCTACTATGGTTTTTGATTCCGTTGCCTATAAGAATGTGGTATCCAACGGTTTAGTGTTGGATAAGGAAGGCAAAAAAATGTCAAAACGTTTGGGCAATGCCGTTGATCCCTTTGAAACCATGAACGAACATGGTGCAGATGCAACCAGGTGGTATATGATCAGTAATGCAAATCCATGGGATAATTTAAAGTTTGATACGGAAGGCATCATTGAAGTCAAAAGAAAGTTCTTTGGTACCATTTATAATACGTATTCTTTCTTTGGTTTATATGCCAATCTAGATGCGTTCTCTTATAAAGAGCCAGATGTACCGGTTCAAGAACGTCCAGAGATAGACCGTTGGATTTTGTCAGAATTAAATTCCCTGATCAAGGTAGTGGATACGGCGTATGGAGAATATGAACCCACAAGGGCGGCAAGGTCAATTTCTGACTTTGTTCAAGAAAATTTAAGCAACTGGTATGTACGATTGTGCAGGAGACGTTTTTGGAAAGGAGAATATGCACAGGATAAAATTGCGGCCTATCAAACATTATATACATGTTTGGATGTAGTGGCAAGATTATCTGCTCCTATAGCACCATTTTTTATGGATCGTTTGTATTTGGACCTGAACAAGGCAACCGTAAAGGGCGGTTTTGAAAGTGTACATTTATCGGATTTTCCGGTAGCCGATGAATCTTTGATAGATAAAGGTTTGGAAGTTAGAATGCAAAAAGCGCAGACTATATCCTCTTTGGTTCTTTCCATACGTCAAAAAGAGAAGATCAAGGTACGCCAGCCATTGCAGAAAATTATGATTCCCGTACTGGATGAGCAGGACAAGAAAGATATCAAGGCGGTTTCAGAATTAATTAAGTCAGAAGTTAACGTTAAGGATATTCAGTTGCTAGATGATGCCTCGGGTATATTGGTAAAGCGTATAAAGCCTAATTTCAAGACGTTAGGGCCAAAATTTGGAAAGGATATGAAAGCCATTGCACAAGTGGTCAATGCATTTTCGCAGACTGATATCCAGAAAATTGAACAGAATGGCGAATTAACAATTAAATTAGAGAATAAAAGTATTAATTTACAGTTACAAGATGTAGAAATTAGTTCTCAGGATATAGAAGGTTGGATGGTGGCCACTTCAGGGAAATTAACTGTTGCCTTGGATGTTACCATAAATGAGGATTTGCGCAATGAGGGCATAGCTAGGGAATTGGTTAACAGGATTCAGAATATTAGAAAAGATTCCGGTTATGAAGTAACTGATAAAATTGCAATTAAAATCTTGAAAGATGGTTTTGTCGAGAAGGCGGTTGAGAAAAATATTGACTATATTAAAACCGAGACATTAACGGCAGTATTGAATTTTGAGGGTAAATTGGAAAAAGGTACGGATATTGCATTTGATGAAGTAAACACAAAATTATTTATTGAAAAATATTAAAAGATGGCAGAAGATTTAAAAGTAAGGTATTCTGACAAGGATTTGGCAGAATTCAAAGATTTAATAGAAGACAAGATAGAAAAGGCTAAAAGTCATTTGGAGCTATTAAAAAGTGCCTACATGAACGATGGTAATAATGGTACAGATGATACTTCTCCAACTTTTAAGGCCTTTGAGGAAGGGTCGGAAACAATGAGTAAGGAAGCCAACACCCAATTGGCCATTAGGCAAGAGAAATTTATTCGAGACCTTAAGAACGCTTTGTTGCGTATAGAGAACAAGACTTACGGTATTTGCCGTGTAACCGGTAAACTTATTAATAAGGAGCGTTTAAAACTTGTACCGCACGCCACTCTTAGTATAGAGGCTAAAAATATGCAGTCTTAAATAAAACGCCTTAAGGGGCGTTTTTTAATACCATTATTTTGGGTAGATTTTTATTTTTACTGGTCCTTTGTCCTTTGGGTCTTTTTGCCCAAAAACATGTTCAGAGAATTCTGCTTACGGAAGATATAGGTTTGATTCAAGTCAATACGGCAAACTGTTTTGAGGTTCAAGTTAATACTGTAGACGAGCAGGTGGTCAATGCCGAGGCAAATATTGAAGGTGAATATGTTGATAATTTAAATCTACAAGTAGTTTCCAGGGGTTCAACTATATTCATTGACGCCGGTTTTTTACCTAATTTCAGTAACCCTAATGATAAATTAAGCGCCCATAAAGTGGTTTCCATCGTATTGAATATATCACTACCAAAAAACAGAAATGTTGAAGTTTACGGTACCAGTTCAAGAGTAGTTGTAAATGGCGCCTATAAGAAACTGAACATTATCTTGTCCGATGGGGTATGCGAAGTAAACAATGCAGTTGGAGCTATAAAGGTCAAAACACAAAGTGGTGCAATTAAGGTATTGTCCAATGCCGCAAATATATCTGCAACGACCAAATATGGTGAGGTCGGTCCAAATATAATCCCAAATGGTTTCTCCACATATGACCTGCAAACCGTTACAGGCAATATTGAACTCATTAAAACCGAATAATATTTATATTTTTGCCCACATTGATTTGAACCCATGAATATTAAAAAATCCATTTTATTTATTGTATTGATACTAGTAATAGATCAATGGAGTAAAATATATATTAAGACCCACTTTGTACTGGGTGAATCCGTTGAGGTATTTAGTTGGTTTAAGATTCTCTTTATAGAAAATGAAGGTGCGGCATGGGGAGCTAAATTAAGCGACATTTTACCCATTTCGGATGAAATAGGTAAATTGGTATTGACCATTTTTAGGTTATTCGCCATTTTTGGTATAGGGTATTGGCTTTTTGACGTAATTAGAAAAAAAGCTTCCACTACACTTATTTGGGCGGTATCCTTAATTTTTGCCGGTGCATTGGGTAACATTTTAGATTCTGTTTTTTATGGAATAATTTTTAATGATAGCTATAATGAAGTAGCTACTCTCTTTTCAAACGAGCCCTATGGAAAGTTGTTTTATGGTAAGGTGGTAGACATGTTGTATTTTCCAATGGTAGACACTACCTGGCCTAATTGGGTGCCTGGTTTTGGTGGAAAGAATTTTAGGTTTTTTGAGCCTGTATTCAATATAGCGGATACCGCAATTAGCACCGGAGTGGGTATTTTATTAGTATTCAATAAAAAAGCATTTGGTAAGGATCTGGATAAAAAAGATCCGGACAATGAGGATTATAGCGCATTGAACGTGTAGGTTTTGTTGGGTGTTATACAATAATCCAATGGTATATCGGTAGGTAGAACATCATCAAATGGTTCTTTTTCAGCTTCAAAAAAGGAAAGGCCTATTTTTACAACATCTCTTCTGCATTCTTTTAAAAAGCGATCATAATAACCTTTACCATAACCAATTCTATTTCCTTTAATGTCAAAAGCAAGGAGGGGTATAAATACCACTTCTAATTTTAATGGATCTATGGTTATACCATCTACGGGTTCAGGTATATGTAAGGAATTATATGAAAATTTAGTACTATCTGTAAGAAGGTAATGTTCTAATTGATTGTTGGAAACTATTTTGGGCACCACTACATGTTTATCGTAACCTAATAATATGGAAATTAGGCCTTCTGTATCTATTTCTAATTTATTTTTAATGGATAAAAAAATATGGAAATAGTGGTAGCTCCATATAGGTAGACTTAATGCTGAGTTCGCAATAGCAATACTATTATCGGTAATCTGTGATTGAGATAGGGAACTTCTAAGTTTGGAATATTTATAGCGTATATCTTTCTTCAGCATCGTGAAGTGAATAGTGTGCTGAAAATTCTTAGATTATTCTTTACCTGCAACAGCAAAAAATACCTTAAAAAATAACATTAATATAAGATATGTTCCAAGAGTGATGATATAGCTTTCCATAATTATAATGTTCTTATAGTGGTAAAATGATTCGTAATCACGTTAAAAATAGGTAAAATAATTAATAAGATATCTATGAACTGCACTTTTTTATCGTTAAACAGCGCTTTTTTATTAAAAAATTAACGTTGTAGTAAATATTAAAAAGAAGTGGATGTTGTAAATAATTGAAAATCAAAAGATTACGAGAATACAAAATTTTCAGATTACGCACTATGTAATTTAGCTATTGCTTTTTTAAACACTTCATAATTAAATTCATTCTAATTATTAAATACGCAATTTGAAGCGTTGGGGAGTTAATCTACTTTTTTGTATCATTATATATAAGGTATAGTGTTATTTAAATTAGTATTATAGACTAAATTCGTAGTGTAGAACTATGTCAGGGATTCCATTAAATATACAGTTAAGCGCATTGCCCTCCAGTCCTGGGGTATATCAATTTTATGATGCAAATGGAGGTATTTTATATGTAGGTAAGGCAAAAAATCTAAAAAAAAGGGTTTCCTCATATTTTAATAAAAACCATGAATATGGTAAAACCCGTGTTCTGGTCAAAAAGATAAAGGAGATAAGACATATAGTAGTACCTACAGAATCAGATGCCCTATTATTGGAAAATAACCTGATCAAGGAACTTAGACCGCGGTATAATGTCTTGCTAAAAGATGACAAATCCTACCCATGGTTATGCTTAAAAAATGAACGTTTTCCAAGGTTGTTTCCTACAAGAAGGGTTATTAAGGATGGTTCAGAATATTACGGTCCTTATACCAGTATGAAAACGGTACGTACATTGTTGGACTTGATTAAGAGTGTTTATCCGTTGAGGACATGCAATTATGACCTTTCTGCGGAGAAGATCAACGCGGGTAAATATAAGGTTTGTTTAGAATATCATTTGGGCAATTGTAAAGGACCATGTGAAGGGTATCAATCTATAGTGGAATATGACCGTCAAATAGATGATATAAGGGAAATAGTAAAGGGGAATTTTAAATCGTCTATTACTTACTTTAAAGGTCAGATGAAGGCGCTGGCCGCTGAAATGAAGTTTGAAGAAGCGCAGGTTATTAAGGACAAGATAGATGTATTGGAAAATTATCAGGTAAAATCTACCATTGTAAATCCAAAAATCAGTAATGTAGATGTATTTAGTATAATTTCTGACAATGCTTTTGCATATGTTAATTTTTTACAATTATCCCATGGGTCTATTATTAGGTCGCACACTATGGAAATCAAGAAAAAGCTTGAGGAGAAGGACGAAGAATTACTGGAATTGGCAATAGTGGAAATAAGGGAACGGTTCCAGTCAAAATCCAAGGAACTGTATGTGCCGTTTAAGGTTGCCCTTACTCCCGATTTAAAAATTACCGTACCCAAATTAGGAGATAAAAAACGCATACTTGACCTTTCTGAACGTAATGCTAAATTTTTTAGACAGGAACGTTTTAACCAAATTAAGATAATTGACCCGGACCGCCATACCAATAGGATCATGGCGCAAATGAAAAAAGATTTGCATTTGTCCGTAGAACCTAGGCATATAGAGTGTTTTGATAATAGTAACATACAGGGGAGTAATCCGGTAGCTGCGTGTGTAGTGTTCAAGGACGGTAAACCATCCAAAAAAGATTACCGGCATTACAATATTAAAACAGTTGTTGGTCCAGATGATTTTGCCTCTATGGAAGAAGTTGTCTTTAGACGGTATAAACGATTATTGGAGGAAATGGAGCCTTTGCCCCAACTTATTGTAATAGATGGTGGTAAAGGTCAGTTGTCTTCAGCGCTTAAAAGTATAGATGCATTAGGATTAAGGGGTAAAATTGCCATAGTGGGTATAGCCAAACGGCTAGAGGAAATTTATTTTCCCGAAGACCCTGTACCGTTATATTTGGATAAAAAGAGCGAAAGTTTAAAAATCATTCAAAATGCAAGAAATGAAGCGCACAGGTTTGGTATTACCCTACATAGAAATAAAAGGAGTAAGGGTGCTATAAATTCGGAATTAATAGGTATTGAAGGTGTGGGTGAAAAAACCGCGCAACAATTGTTAAAGCAATTTAAATCCGTTAAACGTATTAAAGAGGCGTCCAAAGAAAGTTTGGCAGAAATAGTTGGTGCATCAAAAGCAAATAAAATTTATGAATCATTTCATACCACATAGCGCCGGTCTTAAATGCATTTTATTTGGCCTAGCATTTTGTTTGCTCAACGTATCATTGTTGATCGGACAAGAGGGTCAAGGGAATGAAAGGCCTAAGATAGGTCTGGTACTCAGTGGTGGTGGGGCAAAGGGCATGGCACATATTGGGGCCTTAAAGGTGATTGAGCGGGCAGGTATCAAGATAGATTATATTGGCGGCTCTAGTATGGGTGCTATTGTTGGTGCGTTATATGCTTCTGGATATACGGCCATGGAACTTGACTCAATGTTCAATGCAACAAATTTTGGATCGTTGATTCAAGATAATCTTCCAAGAAGTGCAAAAACGTTTTATGAGAAGGAAGATTCTGAAAGGTATGCTTTGTCATTACCGTTTGATAATTTTAAGGTGTCCGTTCCACCTGCATATTCCGGAGGTCAGAATATCTATAATGAACTGGTGAAATTATTATATCATGTAAAAGATGTCAAGGATTTCAATAAGCTACCTACGCCGTTTGTTTGTGTGGCCACTGATATTGAAACCGGCAAACAGGTAATCTTGAACAAAGGATATCTGCCAGAGGCCGTTTTGGCAAGTGGAACCTTGCCATCGTTATTTGAGCCAACGATTATAGATGATAAGGTTTTAATAGATGGTGGTGTGGTGAACAATTATCCCATAGATGAAGTTTTGGCAATGGGCGCTGATCTTATTATAGGCGTTGATGTGCAGCATGACCTGTCGGATAGGGAATCGCTCATATCCGCAACAGAAATTTTACTACAGATCAATAATTATAGAACGGTAGCGGATATGAAACAAAAATCCGAAAGGACGGACATCTATATTAAACCTCAAATAGAACAGTATTCGGTTATAGAATTCAATAAGCTAAAGGCTATAATTAAGACCGGGGAAGATGCCGCATTTTTAAAATTCGAAGAATTAAAAGCGCTGTCCAACGGCTCTGGAAAGGAAAAGACGGTTAATTATAAAACCGATGAAAATATTGTTTTGAATAGATTGATGATCGAGGGCAATACAAGTCATACACGCGGATATGTAAAAGGTAAATTAAGATTTAACCTAAACGAACCTATAACCTTTCATAAACTACAACAAGGTATAGGCAACCTCGCTGCAACCGGAAATTTTAAGACAATTAGATACAAATTATTGACCAATGTTGATGATGGTGAGGATTTGGTTTTACCGCTAGATGAAACACCTACCACTTCTTTTTTGAGACTTGGGGCCCATTATGATGACTTGTATAAAAGTGGGGCAATCATAAACCTGACCAAACGTAAAGTTTTGTCAAGGGACGATGTGGCTTCTTTTGATCTTATTCTAGGGGATAATATTCGGTATAACTTTGAATATTATATGGATAAAGGCACCTATTGGAGTTTTGGTATTAACTCCAGGTTCAATGATTTTGAACAGGAAATAGATTTTGATCTTATTGGCGATAATTTTGATGTTACACAAAATACCAGGATTAATTCCATTAATCTATCGGTATCGGATTTTACCAATCAAATCTATGTGCAAACCGTGGTCAAAGAGGAATTTGCTTTTACTTTAGGTGCAGAATATAAGGATCTAAAGTACAGTACCAGGACCTTTGGGGAAATAACCGATCCCAATGTGCCAATAAATACCCAAACTGAAAATGGTAGGACCTATTTTGAAAAGAGTAATTATATAAGTGTCTTTGGTGCATTAAAACTAGATACCTATGATGATAAATATTTTCCTAAACGCGGACTATATTTTAACGGGGACATGCATTATTACCTCTTGTCATCTGATTTCAATGATAATTTCAAGGATTTCTCGGTTTCAAAGGCAAGAATGGGTATGGCATTCCCTTTGTTTAAAAAACTGTCCTTAAATTTGGAAACAGAAGGTGGGTTTAAGTTGGGTACCTCCAAGGTTACCAGTTTTGATTTTTTATTAGGGGGGTTCGGTACGGACTTTATTAACAATTTTGCCCCATTTATAGGATATGATTTTATTAGCTTGTTCGGAAATAGTTATGTGAAGGCCTATGGAAGATTAGATTATGAATTCGCACAAAAGCACCATGCACTTTTCTCGGCCAATTTTGCCAATGTAGATGATGATTTATTTAGGACAGGAGATTGGTTCAAGGTCCCTATGTATTCCGGTTTTGGTGTAGGCTATGGCTGGCAATCTTTTTTAGGTCCGATCAATCTGTTATATTCTTGGTCACCAGAAACGGATAATTCCCAATTTTTTGTCAGCGTAGGGTATTGGTTTTAGGCTTTATCGAGTAAGAATTTAACGCAATAAATTTAGCTCTTGCACCTTTGTTCTTAATACTTTCATAAATATTAACCTTAAGTGTGAATAACTGTTAAGTTTATCGTTAAAGTAAGTTAAACCGTATTACAGGAAGAAAATAGTGCTGTAAATTTACACCAACTAAGGGGTGGTTCCCTTACAACTTTAAGTAGTGGTTTTTCATAATTTAAAGTTTGGTTGGTTATTTAGGAAAAGCCCAGTTTTAAGACTGGGCTTTTTTTGTGCAATACTTTGGAACAAATTTTGTTTAAGTTATTGTAAGGATAGCAATCGAGAAACTTCAATTGCTACTTTTGCCTTAAAGTAAGGACTATGAGAAAATTTATGTTGCTTTCCCTTCTTAGTATAAATCTAAGTGTTTTTGGTCAAAAAGCGCAAACTGCATTTAATACGGGCGAGTGGTTAAAATTTAGGTTGCACTATGGATTTTTAAACGCCAGTTATGCAACCTTACAAGTCAAAAATGCCACTATTGACGATAAATCTGTATACCATGTTGTAGGCCATGGTGAGACCACCGGTGTTGCCAGTTGGTTTTTTAAGGTAGATGATACATATGAAAGTTACTTTGATAAGGAGGATGGTAGGCCCTATAGGTTTGTTAGAAAAATCAACGAGGGCGGATATACTAAAGATGTTGAAATAAACTTTGATTATGAGGAAGCGAAAGCTGAGTTAAATGATAAGAAAAACAAGAAAAAGCTTAATTTTACGCTACAAGAGAATATCCAAGATCTTATTTCTGCTTTTTATTATTTAAGAAACAATTATAAGACAGATGATCTCGAGGAAGGTAAGGCCATTACCTTAAAAATGCTTTATGATGATGATGGGGTTTTCAATTTTAAGCTTAAGTATTTAGGTTTGGAAGTTGTTAATACCAAATACGGTAAGGTGGAATGTTTAAAATTTAGGCCCTTGGTACAATCTGGACGTGTTTTTAAAGAGCAGGAAAGTTTGTCATTATGGGTTTCAAATGATCAAAATAGAATACCTATACGTATAAAGGCAGATTTGGCGGTAGGTGCCATTAAAGCAGATTTGGATGGTTACAATGGTCTTAAACATCAGTTTAAAATTATAATGGATTAACGTTTAAATGAAAAATAGAGAGCAGATCAATTCCCAAATTTCTAAACTTGAAGAAAAATATAAGGATTCAGGCCAAGATCTCAGCTCATATTTAGACGGTTTGCTTCATCAGCGTTACCTAACGTATTGGGATTATATTCATTTAGACACTTTGTTAAGTTTACAGGTTCCAAGAACCCATTTCCCAGATGAAGAGATTTTCATCATGTACCACCAGATTACGGAATTATATTTTAAGCTTATTCTCCACGAGCAAAAACAGTTGGTAGATGACAAAAGTGACGATGTTAATTTTTTTGCAGAAAAATTAAGACGAATCAATAGTTATTATACGGTGCTCATTTCTTCTTTTGGTATTATGATTAAAGGAATGGAAAGGGAGCAATTTCTTCAATACCGTATGGCTTTACTGCCTGCCAGTGGATTTCAGTCCGCACAGTTTAGAATGATCGAGATTTACGCCACCGGTCTTGAGAATTTGGTACATGTAAGTGAAAGAAATCAATTTTCCAAAGCAGATTCCATTGAACAACTGTATGAGCATATTTATTGGAAAAAAGGTGCCACTGATTTAAGTACCGGAGAAAAAACATTGACCTTGAAACAGTTTGAATATAGGTATACGCCAAGGTTAATCAGGATTGCTAAGCAAGTAAAGGAAGCTACCATCTATCATAAATATTTAGGATTGTCCAAATCTCAAAAGAAGGACACAGATCTTATAGAGGCGCTAAAGGCACTGGATGTAAATGCAAATGTAAACTGGCAATTGATGCATATGGGCTCTGCTCATAGATATTTGCGCAAGGATACGGGAGATATAGATGCTACCGGTGGAACCAATTGGAAAGAATACCTTCCGCCCAGTTTTCAGAAAATAGTTTTTTTTCCAGAGATTTACACAGAAGATGAATTAAATAATTGGGGGAAACAATGGGTAGACCATATGTTTAATCCAGATAAATCAAAACATTAGAATGCATAGATATTGGGGCATAATATTGGCATTGACGATTGCGGTCTCCTGTAAGGACGATAATGGGCAAGCAAAAGAGTTTGCACAACAGGTGCAACAGGTAAAGGAACTGCCAAAGGTAAATGAGCAGTACGGATTTAATCTAGATGAATTTACGGTACATCTAGATACGGTCAGAAATGGCGACAGTTTTGGTGAGTTAATGCAAAAAAATAGGGTTGCATACCCAAAGGTTGCAGCTATTTCAGAACGGTATAGAGATACCTTTGATGTAAGAAAAATTAGGGTCGGCAAACCTTATGTAATCCTAAAATCCAAAGATACGGTTGGGCAGGCGCAGGTGTTTATTTATCATAATGACCCCATAAATTATACTGTAGTAGATATGCGGGATAGCGCACACGCTTATAGAAGTAAAAGAAAGGTTAAATACATACAGCGAGAAGTATCAGGGGTTATTGAAACCAGTTTATCAGAAGCAATTTTGGATCAGGGCATAGATTACAATGTTACCCATAATCTGGCAAATGTGTATGCTTGGACCATAGATTTTTCAAGGCTTCAGAAAAAAGATAAATTTAAGGTCATCTATAAGGAAAAATACATCAATGATACTATTTACGCTGGAGCAGAACCGGTAGAAGCTGCATATTTTGAACATAATGGCAAACCGATCTATGCTTTTGCCTATGAAAATGATTCCTTGAAAAATATTGTAGATTATTTTGATCAAGATGCCAATAATCTTCGCAGGACATTTTTAAGAATGCCGGTTGAATTTGGCAGGTTATCATCAAGGTATAATCTAAATAGACGAATAAAATATTACGGGTATAAAGTACGGCCACATAAAGGTACGGACTATGCAGCGCCAATAGGCACACCAATTATGGCAACGGCAGATGGTACAGTTATAGAATCTACCAGAAGGGGCGGTAATGGTAAATATGTAAAAATCAGGCACAATGGCACTTATGCTACCCAATACTTACATATGAAAGCCCAAAAAGTGAAAAAAGGCCAATTTGTGCGCCAAGGTGATGTTATCGGTTGGGTAGGTATGACAGGTAATACAGGTGGCCCACATGTGTGTTATCGTTTTTGGAAGCATGGTAAACAGGTAGATCCTCTAAAGGAGGAATTGCCCCAGGCAGAACCTTTGAACGAATCCTTAAAACCGGACTATTTCACTTATATAACACCAATTAAGGAACAATTGGATTGTATTATTTATCCAAAGGTTTTATTGGAAGATGAAGATGATTTAATAACGCTTAATCAATAATATGTCATTAAATAGAATTAACCCAACGCAAACTCCTGCTTGGATCAAGCTTAATAACCATTACAATAATATTAAAAATGAACATTTAAGAAGTATGTTCGCTTCAGATGCCAAAAGAGCGGAAAAGTTTACGCTGCAATGGAACGATTTCTTATTTGATTATTCCAAAAATAGAATAGATGAATCTACTATGGAATTGTTAATGCAATTGGCCAATGAAGTAAGTTTGGAAGATTCAATTAAGAAATACTTTAACGGTGATGCAATAAATGAGACTGAAGGTAGAGCGGTATTGCACACTGCGTTGAGGTCAAAAGAAACGGATAATGTACGCGTAGATGGTGTTAATGTAATGCCAGAGGTCTATGAGGTCAAAGCGCATATAAAAGAATTTACGAACGCGGTAATAAATGGGGAATTAAAAGGGTATACCGGC
The DNA here is from genome assembly GCF_030505015.1 of Maribacter confluentis. Taxonomy (NCBI): domain Bacteria; kingdom Pseudomonadati; phylum Bacteroidota; class Flavobacteriia; order Flavobacteriales; family Flavobacteriaceae; genus Maribacter; species Maribacter confluentis. The sequence goes on along the minus strand of NZ_JAUKUC010000001.1, from coordinate 1,875,530 downwards.
AAACCTTTTACCGATGTTGTCAATATAGGAATTGGAGGTTCTGATTTGGGTCCGGCTATGGTCACGGAAGCCCTTAAATATTATAAAAATCATCTTTCCGTTCATTTTGTAAGTAATGTGGATGGGGATCATGTGAACGAAGTATTAAAGACATTGGATCCTGAAACTACATTGTTTGTGGTAGTGTCCAAAACGTTTACGACCCAAGAGACCTTAAGTAATGCCACGACGATAAAGAAGTGGTTCTTACGTCATGCCACCCAACAGGATATTGCAAAACATTTTGCTGCGGTATCTACAAATTCGGAAAAAATAGCGGAATTTGGTATTGATGCTGCCAATGTTTTTCCAATGTGGGATTGGGTAGGAGGCCGGTTTTCATTATGGAGTGCAGTTGGGCTAACCATTGCACTGGCGGTTGGTTATGATAATTTCAATGATATGTTGAAAGGAGCCAATGAAGCCGATATTCATTTCAAGGAAACGGATTTTTCAGAAAACATCCCGGTGATTATGGCATTGTTAAGTGTGTGGTACAACAACTTTTATGGTGCCGAGACAGAAGCAATTATACCTTATACCCAATATTTGAGCAGATTTTCTGCTTACCTGCAACAGGGTATCATGGAAAGTAATGGAAAAAGTGTTGACCGTAGTGGTAATGTCGTTGGTTATGAAACTGGAACGATTATTTGGGGAGAACCAGGAACAAACTCGCAACATGCATTCTTTCAATTAATACACCAGGGTACAAAATTGATTCCTACGGATTTTATTGGTTATAAACATTCGTTACATGGTGATAAAGGACACCATAATAAACTTATGGCCAATTTTTTTGCCCAAACCGAGGCTTTGATGAACGGAAAAACCAAGGAAGAGGTTGTTTCTGAGCTACAGGCCAAAAACACGGACCAAGAAGAAATAGATGCTTTAACTCCTTTTAAGGTTTTTGCAGGTAACAAACCAACAAATACAATATTAATAGACAAATTAACTCCAAAAAGTTTGGGTGCCCTTATTGCATTTTATGAACACAAAATTTTTGTCCAGGGGGTTATTTGGAATATTTATAGTTACGATCAATGGGGAGTAGAACTAGGTAAACAATTGGCAGGTACAATATTGAAGGATATAGAAAGTTCGGAATTGTCAAACCATGATAGCTCTACATTGCGACTTTTGCAATATTTTAAGAAATAATCTAGAATTCCATTAAGTTCTTCAAAAAAGTATAACTTATTCATTTACAGTTCATTTTTATCATTATTTCCGGTATTTTTGCATGGCTGATTTAACGTTACCTTAACGTTAGAGGACAAAAATTAAAAGACTTTTGCAGCGAGTTAAAAACTAACAAAAAACTTGAAAAAAATGAAAAAAATGTATTTTGCATTAGCGGCATTTTTAATGACCGTAACTGCTTTTTCACAAGGAACTATTACAGGTACCGTACTAGATGGGGACACTAATTCTCCATTGCCGGGAGCTACGGTAATGGTAAAAGGTACCTCTAATGGTACGTCAACGGATTTTGACGGTAACTTTACGATCAATGTAAATGCTGCTACCGGTACACTTGTAGTTTCTTACATTGGCTTTGATTCCAAGCAAGTAGCTTTTACTGCTACAGGAAGTATAGGTTCTATTGTATTGGTGCCAAATGCACAGGAATTGGAAGGTGTTGTCGTAGTAGGTGTTCAAGATATTGCTAAGGACCGTAAAACACCTGTTGCCGTTTCTACAATTAAGGCGGAAGAAATTCAATTGAAATTAGGTTCTCAGGAATTTCCGGAGTTGCTAAACACTACTCCTTCTATATATGCTACCAAATCTGGTGGTGGTTTTGGTGATGCACGTGTTAACATACGTGGTTTTGACACCAATAATTCTGCAGTGATGATTAATGGTGTTCCTGTAAATGATATGGAAAATGGTCAAGTATACTGGAGTAACTGGGCAGGTCTTTCAGATGTGACATCTGCAATTCAGGTACAAAGAGGTCTTGGTTCTTCAAAACTTGCGGTATCTTCTGTTGGTGGAACAATTAATGTTGTCACTAAAACTTCATTAAATGCGGAAGGCGGGGCAATTGGTGCAACTGTAGGTAATGACGGTTATGTTAAAACGTTGGCGTCATATTCTTCAGGTCTTTTGGACAATGGTTTTTCTGCTTCTATGTTAATTAGTAGAACCGGTGGTAATATGTATGCTGACGGAACAAAATTTGAAGGTTATAATTTCTTTATGGGATTAGGATATACCGCAGGTGATCATAATCTAGAGTTCATGGTTACTGGAGCACCACAATGGCACCACCAGAGAAGTAGGGCTACATCAATAGAAACTCAAATTCTTTATGGTGATGGCGATGGTGAGCCAAATAGAAAATATAATGAAGATTGGGGATATAGAAACGGTGAAGAGTATAGCTTTCGTCGTAATTTCTATCATAAACCGGTTATTAGTTTAAACTGGAGCTGGAATTTAAGTGATAAAACTACATTGGAGACTTCTACCTATGCTTCTTTTGGCCGTGGTGGTGGTACTGGAGAAATTGGTGAGATTAATGGTAGAAGACAATTTGCGCTACCTAGAACTGCTGACGGTTTGATTAGGGTTGATGATATTGTTGCATATAATAGTGGTCAATTAGTTCCGGATTTTAGTGATACACCAAGAGAACAGATTAATGGTCAATATGTAAACAACAGTGACCAAAATCCAAATGAGAATAATACAAATGGTATCACTAGAAGGGCATCCGTAAATTCTCATAACTGGTATGGAATTTTGGCAAATTTCAATAATCGAATTTCCAACGATTTAACCATTGATTTTGGTGTTGATTTAAGAAAATACACAGGGTATCATTATAGAAGGGTAGATGACCGTTTAGGAGGTGATGTTTACCAAGAGACGGATAATAGGAATGACCCTAACCAATTATTTTCTGAAACATATAAGTCAAACCAACCATGGTGGGTATTTGGTAATATTGATGATGAAGAAAAAATTGATTACTATAATACTGGTTTAGTAAACTGGTTAGGAGTATTCGGTCAAGTTGAATATAACTTTACTGAAGATATAACAGGATTTGTCCAAGGTGCATTGTCTAATCAAGGTTTTGCTAGGGAGGAATTCTTTAATGAAGTACCTGCAGAAAAGACAGACTATGAAAATATTCTTGGCGGAAACGTTAAAGGTGGTTTAAACTGGAATGTTGATGCTAAAAATAACTTCTTCGCGAATGCAGGATATTATTCTAAGCAGCCTTTATTTGATGCAGTTTATATCAATTTTGGCAATAATTTAAATCCAAATTTAACTAATGAAAAAATCACAGGTTTTGAATTAGGATATGGTTACAGAAGTTCTAAGTTTAGAGGAAATGTAAATTTATATTACACAAGTTGGAAAGATAGGTTTGAATCTGTTGGAGCAACTTTTAATGCAGGTCAACCTGATGAAATTCGTGGAACTGCTAACATTTTAGGAATTACTCAGGTTCATACCGGTATTGAGCTTGACGGTAGATATCTTGTTAGTGACAAATTTACATTAACAGGTATGATGTCCATTGGTAATTGGGAGTATAAGGATGATGTTACCGCAACGTATTTTGACAACGACCAAGCGCCAATTGTTATAGGAGGTGTTGAGCAAGTTGAGACATTGGAATTAGGTGGTGTTAAAGTTGGTGATGCTGCACAGTTTACAGCATTTATTGGCGCAGATTACAACGTAGTTGAGAATTTAAATGTTGATTTTGGTTACCGTTTTGCTGGTAATCTATATGCTCAATTTGATGCTACAAGTGTTGGTCCTGACGGAGCTTTAAAATTACCTTCTTTTGGTCTTGCTGATGCAGGTGCTACTTACAACATTCCATTCGATGATAAAATGTTAAGTTTTAGATTGAACGTGAACAACCTTTTTGATACTACGTATATAGCGGAGTCAGATACTAATATATTTGCTCAGCCAGGTGATGATACTTATGATGGTATAAATACTAGTAACCGTGTATTCTTTGGTTTTGGTACAACTTGGAACTTAAGTGCAAGATTTAATTTCTAAAATAATTCTTAGAAAAAATATAGACCCTGGCTGCAAAGTCAGGGTTTTTTTATGCTTAAATTTCAGTACTTTTAAATTTGAAAACTAAACAACTATGTACGAAACTATTCAAATGCTTCATTCTTATTTGGCCTATGTTGCATTGGCGGTGTTAATTTTGGCGGTTGCCAATGCCATAACCGGTCTTATTGGAAAACGGATCTTCAACATGAACAAAGATTTAAGGCTCAGTCTTTTTGCCCTAATTCTTTGTCATATACAACTATTGGTAGGCCTTGTGCTATACTTTGTGTCACCAAGTGGGCTTAGTGCCTTACAGGAATTTGGCATGGGAGGTTTGTCTTCCGCTGCACGTTTATTGGCCGTAGAGCACCCATTTATCAATATTGCTGCAATTGTGTTAATAACCATAGGGTGGTCCAGGCACAAGAAATTTGTGGAAGGTGATAAAAAATTTAAGAGTATTGCTATTTTCTATGGTTTAGGCCTATTACTTATATTAAGTAGAATTCCTTGGGGGCAATGGTTCAATTAACCCAATAAGAGGTAGATGGGTAATGTTACATCGTTATTATTGATGGTGCTTTGTACTGTTTCTATGCATGCGCAAAGTAGACCGCTGTTCAATGGTGTGGACTTGGAAGGCTGGTCCGTTTTTGGAACCGAAAAATGGTATGTAGAAAATGGAGAATTGGTTTGCGAAAGCGGCAAGGATAAAGGTTATGGATATTTGTCTACAGACCAACATTATAAAAATTACGTGTTGAACCTAGATTTTAAACAAGAGGCCAATGGAAATAGTGGAGTCTTTATAAGGTCTACCGTAGAAGGTACAACGGTAAGTGGTTGGCAAATAGAAGTTGCTCCACCGGGTTATTTCACTGGGGGCATTTATGAATCTTATGGTAGAAAATGGTTGGTAAAACCAGAACTTGAAAAGGACAATGCCTTAAAATTCGGTGAATGGAACCATATGAAAATTAAAGTAGATGGCAATACTGTCACCTCTTGGGTCAATGGTATGGAAATGGTATCGTTAGAGGATGAGATAATCGGTGCTGGGGTAGGTTCTATTTTATTGCAAATTCACGATGGTGGCGGTATTAAAGTACGGTGGAAGAATATAGAGATCCAGGAGTTGGATTGATTTTTTGCTGACCTAAGGCGCGGCCTTTTTTATCAAATAAAGGAAAACGGGAAAATGATCGCTGTACCCACCAATATATGTTCCGCCTGCATAGGTGCGTAAAGGGTATCCTTTATATTTTCCCTTCTGGTCTATTAGATAGTCTGGGGTATGAATACCAGCTTTCCAAAAGCTATACGTTTTTTTGGATTTATCGATTAGGTTAGCGGTCATATAAAGTTGGTCAAATAAATTCCATTTATCCCTATAGGCCAACGAGCCATTTCCTTTCCTATACAATTTTTCCATAGGACCGTATAAGTCTAGACTATCCAATTTATTGGCATTTTTTCGTACCTCAAGAACTTTTTTGAAACTTGGGTCTATGGGGTCGTCGTTAAAGTCTCCCATACTAATTATTTTGGCATTGATATCCTCTCTTCTAACCGAGTCTATTATGCGTTTGTTCAATTTGGCCGCTTCTAATCTGTAAGGCCTACTTCTGGCTTCACCACCACTTCTGGAAGGCCAATGGTTAACCATAAAATATATGGTTTCATTATCCAGTAAGCCCTCTAAGATCAACTGATCGCGGGTATAATTACGGTTTCCGTCGTCTGTGAACAATAATAATCTATGGCTATTAAAATTAACCGGAATAAATGCATCCCTTTTGTATAATAGGGCTACATCTATACCACGCTCATCTGGGGAATCAAAATGAATAATACCAAAATTATAAGGTTTTAGATTTTGGTGGTCAACTAGGTCTTGTAAAACATCTAAATTCTCTACTTCGCAAACTCCAATAATGTCTGGAACCGATGTATGGGCAGAAGAGCCTATTTCCGAAAGTACCCTAGACATGTTCTCAATCTTTCCAAGATAACGCTCCTTGGTCCATTGGTCTTTGCCGGAAGGTGTGCGGTCATCATCAAATATTAAGCTATCATTCTCTGTGTCAAATAAATTTTCCAAGTTGTAAAAAGCTATAGTTCTAATTTGATACATATTGGAATCTTGACTAAAAACTCCTGAATAAAGAAAAATTAATAACAAAAAATAATAATGCCTCACGAATGGTATTTTGACTTAAAAAAATACTAGTATACGGAAAATTTATGGTAATTATTAAGTAATTGATATCTTAATGACCTGATGGTAAGGTCTTAAGCTGTTATATGAATAGAAAAATAATTGTCTTTTTAATTTTCATTTTTGGTATCTCATGGTCTCAAGCACAAACCAATTTATATATAAAGGGAGTTATAAAAGATGCACAAAATGAGAAGGTCCTACAGAATGCTGAAATTTTTTTAGAAGGAAATTCTAATAAAGTTCTTTCTAATTATAAAGGAGAATTTTATTTAACTGATCATGGTAGTGGGTCCTACATTCTTCAAATATCTATTAAGGATTATGTTAGTAAACGTATACCAGTTTTTTTAGAGGGCAAAGATTTGGAACTGGGTGTTATTTTAATAGAGAAGGATATAACGTTAGAGAAGAGTTTACATTTAATCAATATTTCTGAAGATGAGTTGTTGGATGACGAAATGAATTCCAATTCCTTGGCCTTGCTCCAGGCCACAAAAGATGTTTTTTTAAATAGGGCCGCGTTTGATTTTGGCCAGGCATTTTTCAGGGTCAGGGGGTATGATTCTCAATATGGTGAAGTTCGGTTAAATGGGTTGCCCATGAATAAATTGTTAGATGGTAGGCCGCAATGGAATAACTGGGGAGGTCTTAATGATGTAATAAGAAACCAGTTATATGCCAATGGACTGGAAGTTTCGGATTTTTCTTTTGGGAGTATTTTGGGCAACACCAATATAGATTTACGCCCATCTAGATTAAGACCTGGTACTAGGCTGTCTTCCTCTATATCTAACAGGACCTATTCCGGTAGATTAATGGCGACTTATAATTCCGGATTGAAAAATGAAAAGTTTGCCTTCATGTTATCGGCGTCTAGAAGATGGGCAAAAGAGGGTTATATTGATGGAACTTTATATGACGCTTATTCTTTATATGGTAATTTGGAATATCAGTTTAATAAAAAACATACCTTAAACATTGCAGGAATTGTAGGTTCCAATAGAAGAGGTCGCTCTTCGGCGTTAGCTGAGGAGGTATTTGAAATTCAAGGCAGAAAATATAATCCGTATTGGGGCGAACAGAATGGTAAAATCAGAAATTCCAGGGAAAGACATATTAAGGAACCATTGTTCTTATTGAATTACATTTTTGAATCCAATAGGGTAAAGGTAGATGCAGGGTTAAGTTATCAAACCGGATTTTATAAAAGAAGTAGATTAGGATATTACAATGCGCCTAATCCAGACCCAACGTATTATAGGTATCTGCCTAGTTTTTATATCAATAGTCCAATAGGTGCTAATTTTGAAAGTGCTATAATCGCCAAGGATGGCTTTTTAAAAAACCCAGAGTTAAATTGGGGTTCTTTTTATACGGCCAATACTAGTTTAGGTCAAAATGGAAAAGCTGCGTATGTTCTCTATGACGACACTATTGCTGATGATCAATTAACCTTGAACCTAAATTCAAATATAAATTTAAGCGATAGTATAAGGATAGATTTTGGAACAACCTTTCAAGAATTGCACTCTAAAAACTATGCACTGATCAATGATTTATTGGGTGCTGAATATCATAATGATATTGATATATTTTCAGAAACGCGCAATGATTTAGCAACGGATGTAAATAAGAAGAAAGGAGACATATTCAATTATCATTATAAATTGTTAGGTAATAGTACAAGTGCATATACCCAATTGAACCTACGTCTTCATAAATTATCTTGGTTTCTATCTGGAAAATATGAACTAGTAAAATATCAACGTAGCGGTTTGTACCAAAATGAAAGATTTTTGGACAACTCCTTAGGGAAAAGTGAAAAGATCAAATTTTCCAATAGGTCCCTAAAATCTGGGATAAATTATAAGGTAACGGGTAGGCATTGGGTTTCTGGAAATATTGGCCTAATCCAAAAAGCACCTATACTCCAAAATGTTTTTGTAAATCCCAGGGAATCCAATACCGTTGTGCCAAATTTGAATAATGAAAAAATTACCACTGTAGATGCAACCTATTTTTTAAGATTGCCTAAACTTACCGGTAGGTTAACAGGCTATTACACCCGTTTTCAAAATACCACCGATATAAATTTTTTCTTTGTGGATTCAGGAATTGGGTCAGATTTCGTACAAGAGGTGTTAACTGATATGGATAAGTTACATATGGGTACGGAACTAGGATTGGAATACCAATTGTCAAGTGCCGTTAAATTATCCTTTGTTTCATCTATTGCCAAACATACATATGCCAGTGATCCTTCTGTAACCATAAATTTTGATACGGCCGGTTCCAACGAGGATGTCATTGATGTTACCGGTTCAAAATCTCTAGGTATTGCGGCCATAAAAGGATACAAACTGGCCCAAGGTCCACAAAAAGCTATTGCTATAGGGTTAGAGTATAGAGATCCAAAATATTGGTGGGTTGGTACAACCGCAAATTATTTGGCAAATAATTATGCCAACATCTCTACAATTATTAGAACGGAAAGTTTTCTGACCGACCCGGAAACAGGTGAGAAGTTTCCAGAAGCCACAACTCAAAATGTACAAAATTTATTAAAACAGCGTCCATTGGACAATTTTTACTTGCTCAATCTTATAGGTGGCAAGTCATGGTTAAGGAACGGAAAATATTTGAGTGTGTTCGCAAGTGTTAATAATGTATTTGATACGACCTTTAGAACAGGAGGTTATGAGCAAAGTAGAAATGGTAATTATGGCCAGTTAAATCAGGATAATCTAAGTGGTACACCTTCTTTTGCCCCTAAATACTGGTATGGATTTGGTAGAACCTATTTTTTGAATTTGGCATTTAGCTTTTAAAACCTCGGTATATGTGCGTAACGAAAAATAAAATATTGAATTCATTGATGGCCAGCTTGGTCTTATTAATAACGGGTTGTGTTGATGACAGGGATTTTGACAAATTGGAAACCTTTTGTAACGACGAACAATATGATACGATTACAATTGGTGAGCTTAAAGCGATGTTTACAGGTGATACTGCTCAAATACAGGAAGATTTGGTTATTGAAGGCTATGTGACCTCTTCCGATCAATCGGGAAATTTTTATAACGTTCTACATATTCAGGACAGTCGCAGTAATCCTACCCATGGATTACAGATAGAACTGGAACTTAGGGATTCCCATCTATTTTTTAATGTTGGCCAACATATCAAGGTTAAATTAAAAGGACTTTATATAGGTGAATCTAACGACCTTTTTAAAATAGGTGGCGTATTTACCTCATTTGGGAATCGTAGTGTTGGCAGACTACCTAAAACGGTTGTTTTTGACCATATTTTTACTTCATGTAAGGATAATGTTGGGGTTGAGCCCACATTGGTGTCCTTGACCAATTTAAGTGACAATATGATAAGTACTTTGGTTAAGCTGGAAAATGTGGAATTTGCTGAAAATTTGATCGGCGAACCCTTTGCAATTTCCAATGAAGAAACTATTAGGACCGTAATGGATTGTGAGGACAATGAGCTGGGACTACTTAATAGCGGTTATTCAACTTTTCATGAACAATTGATTCCGGCACAATCTGGGACCATTACAGGAATATTGACTAAAAAGGGGAATTCTTTTCTTTTAACGGTAAGGAATGTGGAGGACATAAATTTAATGAATGATAGATGTAAGGATGTAATTGATGAATACAGCTCTAACAATGTCTTTATTTCGGAACTAGCGGACCCTAACAATAATGCCGGCGCAAGGTTCGTTGAAATATATCATTCATCGGATAGTAAATTGTCTTTAAAAGGATGGAGTTTGGTAAGGTATACCAATGCAAATTTGACCGTAAGTTCCTCCATAGATTTATCAAACTATACTATTGGGGCAAAGTCCCTTTTGGTAATATCGCCCAATGCTGAGGAGTTTGAACGGGTGTATGGTTTTGCACCGGACATTATCGTAGGAACAAATTCACCTGCGGATTCTAACGGTGATGATAATATAGCGTTGGTTGATCCTTTTGGTACGATTATAGATCTTTATGGGGTAATTGGTGAAGATGGTAGTGGAACCGATCATGAGTTTGAAGATGGTAGGGCTTTACGCAAACCGGAAATTAACATTGCCAATGCTGAGTACAATCCCCAAGAATGGATAATCATTAATGATAGTGGAGGTAGCGGTACGTTAAATGACCCACAAATTGCACCTGAAGATTTTACGCCCGGGGTTAGGTAGCATCAAATAATTTTATTGGAGGAAATTATTTTCTGCAACGTATTTTCCGTTAAGGGTTTTACAATATAATCTTTGACCAATTTATACTTTTTTGCTTTTTCGATCAGTGACGGACTAATAAAGGAACTGGTAATATAGATTTGAATGTGTTTAATTTTATCTTCAGGAAATTCCTCAAATTCTTCTAAAAAAGACCATCCATCCCTTTTTGGCATATTTAGGTCAAGAAAGATAATGGTAGGCAGGGTTATATTTTCAACGATAAGGCCTACTAGTCCATCTAATGCTTTCTGACCATTGGTATAATATAGAATGTTCGTACTGAAATCTATTTGTTGTAAGGTTTTCTTACTGCTCAAAATAAAAAATTCATCATCATCGATAATGCAGCAACTAGAAAATACGCCCATTAAATTAATCTTTTTTACAGTTCTTAAATTTGGCTTGGGTCAAGATATACTTTTGGACACTATAAATAAAACGATTAGTTCAATATTAATCATTTTAATACCAATGATTCTATATACTAATAGTAAATTTTGAATATATCTATGTCGTAAGATATAGACAGACTATGTCTTTGTAGCTTTTAAGATATTTGATAAATCATCTGGTGTAATTGGTTTAAGAATATAATTGTTTACTTGCTCGTAATTTTTTACACGTTCCAGATCTCTAGGGTCAACAGATGAACTAATAATGTAGATAATGGTCTTCTCCGTATTATGGTTTGGTAAATTTTTGTATTCGTCCAGAAATTCCCAACCGTTCATAATAGGCATGTTCAAATCCAGGAAAATAACTTCTGGCATTAATTCTCCACTTTGGCTAATTTCCATTAACCCTTCCACTGCTTCTTGCCCATTGTTGAAGACCAGGATAGTTTCGGCAAAATCCACTTCTTTCATAATCCTTTTAGTACCATAAATAAAAATAGGGTCATCATCGATTATACAGCAAATTTGTACGTTTTTCATGCTTATTATGCTTTTTTTAATTCAATAAAAATTGTTGTACCCACATCTACGGTACTTTTAAGATTAATTTTTCCGCCCATTGCTTCAATTTGGTTTTTGGTAATGAAAAGGCCAATTCCCTTGGCATCCTTGTGCTTATGAAACGTCTTGTACATTCCAAATATTTTATCGCCATGTCTTTTTAAATCTATGCCTTGACCATTGTCTGAAAATGTGATCAATACATAGTCTCCTTTTATTTTTGAGGAGATTTCGATAATAGGAGTTCTATCCTGAGATCTATATTTTAAAGCATTTGTAATTACGTTCAAAAAGATACTTTCCAAGTAGGCCGGTACTGCATTTACAAAATGAGTTTTAGATACATTAATGTTCAATACGGCATCCTGTTCCTCTAAAAGTCCGCCTATACTTTTTTTAATGTGATGTATTGTGTTCAGTACGCCAATACTTTTTAAATGTTCTAGCGTACCTGTTTTTACTTGTACGACATCATTTAAATGGGCAATGGTTTCTGCCAAGCTTTCTGCAGCATTGGATATCATCTCATGTAGGTTTTTACGCTCTTCCTCGTCTTCTTCTTTAGTAAGAAATTTGGTCAGCATAGTCATATTGGTAGAGTGCGACCTTAGATTATGGGATACGATATGGGCAAAGTTCATAAGGCTGTCGTTCTGGCTTTTGGTGACTTCGACCAAGGTTTGCAATCTTTTTTCAGATTCTATCCTGTCCGTAATATCCAAAAACTGGGCAATGGTATGGCTAGGGTTGCCGTTCATGTCCTTTACTACCGTTACCCCCAATACAACATGTACCAGATGACCATCCTTGTGAAAATACCTTTTTTCTAATTGATATGTATCATTTAGGCCGTCATATGCACTGGTATGAAAGGACTTGCTGGTAATAATATCCTCTGGGTGGGTTATGTCCAAAGTTTTCATGTTAAGCAGTTCTTTTTCCGTATAGCCTAAACTGTTCAATAAACTTTTATTGACCTTTAGCCATTTAAAATCCGGACTTATCAATGCCATACCAATAGATGCATTGTCAAAGGTTTCTGTAAAAGACTCTGTACTTCTTATTAACTTTAGCTCTGTACTTCTTAAATCTGTAATGTCCCAGTTGGCTCCGGTAAGTTTAATGGGTTTACCGTTATAATCCTTTATGGTTTTGGAAGTTCCTTTAACATGTCTTATACTACCATCTTTTAAGATGATTCTAAACTCTTCGTCAAAATCCTTGACACCGGTTATAGCATTTTCAGTCGCTTTTAAAGCTTTTTCCTTGTCCTCTGGATGAATGGTTGATTCCCATGCTTCAAAAACTCCTGAAAAATCATCTTTTTCTACACCAAAAATTTGGTACATTTCATTGTCCCAAACCAACTCATTGGTTTCCAGATTAAAATCCCAAATCCCTATTTGTGCGGTTTGGGTAGTAATTTTTAATCGCTCTGATATTTCTTCATGGGCCAATTGAATTTTTTTGGTTTGGTCTATATCCTGAAAAGTGCCAATAATGCGTACGGGTTGACCATTGGCCATCTCAACCTCACCTTTTGCCCTAACCCAAACCTCATTACCTTTGGCTGTTATGATGATTAGTTCGGTATCCCATGACTTACCTTGTTCAATGGCTATATTTACAAGTTCTGTAATTTTATCCCTGTGAGGACCTTCTTTATAAAAATTAATACCTCGGGCCACATCGGGTACAAAATCTTCACTTACTTCGTGAATATCCTTGGTAGTTTTGGTCCAGTACAGGGAATTATTGATCAAATCAACTTCCCAGCATCCAATCCTGGCAACAGCCTCGGCTTTATGTAATAATTCTATCTCTTTTTTATCTTCTGTTACGTCTTCTAAAAAGATAAGTAGACCATCCAAATTCTTTCTATCGTCTATTTTTACGGGAGAAATTTTCCATTTTAGCCATTGTAATTTGCCACTGGGTAAAATATATTTTTGACCAAAATTTTCTATTTTCTTCCCTTTTAATCCTTTTTTTAAATCTTCATCAAATTGCCCAGGAGTTTCACCAATAACCTCAAATAAATTCTTGCCGATATAATCGGAATTATTCAAAGTAAAATCCTTACGCCATTGGTTTGAATAGTTAATAAAGTTTAACTTAGTATCTACCATAGCGATTGCGATGGGAGCTTCCTTTAAAAGAAAGTCAATAGCTAATGTTTTCAAAAGAAATTTAATTTTTATTTAAAGGTACAATTATTAGCATTGTAGGAAAGAATGAAATTAGTAGGAAAAAACTTGGAAAACAACCTTTTTATAACTTAATAACAGTAACATTTTCAATTATGAACGAATTTTTTTTTAAGGCAATAAGGGAAGGTAATTATAATGAGGTTAAGGCAATGTTAGATAAAAATGCCGTTTTGGTCAACAGTAAGGATTCTAGAGGCTCTACCCCATTAATTTTGGCAACGTATTATGATGAAACGGAAATAGCCCGCTTGTTACTTGAAAAAGGAGCAAAGATAGATGCTGTGGACGCATCCGGAAATACAGCCTTAATGGGGGTTTGTTTTAAAGGATTTACGGATATTGCCAAACTTTTGATAGAGAAGGGTGCGGCCCTTAACGAAAGGAATGCAATGGGGGCTACATGCCTTATTTATGCAGCACAGTTCAATAGACTGGAGATTGCAAAATTATTGATTGCCAATGGTGCGGACAAGTCCATAAAGGACAACAGGGGCAATAGTGCTTTGGACCATGCCAAGACCCAAGGTTTAAGTGCGTTGATAGATTTATTTGAATAAATTGATAATGTCCAATCAAAATAACTTGCATCTGAAGGTAGCTTTGGTACAATCTCCTATCAAATGGGAAGATCCCCAAGGCAACAGGTCATTTTTTGGCCAAAAAATAGATCAAGTAAAGGAAAAGGTAGATTTGATCATTTTGCCAGAAATGTTTAGCACCGGTTTTACGATGTCGCCAGAAAATATTCATGAAAAGGAAGGCGATATTACCTTGCAGTGGATGCAGAAAATGGCGCAAAAAAGAGATTGTGCCATTACCGGAAGTATGGTATACAAAGAGGAAAACCATTATTATAATCGACTATTTTTTGTGTTCCCTAACGGCCATTATGAATCGTATGATAAAAGGCATACGTTTACCTTGGCAGGCGAGCATAAGAAATATACAAAAGGTACCAAAAAATGTATTGTGGAATATAAAGGGTTTAGAATATACCCTTTTATATGCTATGACCTTAGATTCCCTGTTTGGAGCAGAAATACTGAAGATGTTGACCTTTTGCTTTATGTAGCCAATTGGCCGGCTCCAAGAATTAACGCTTGGGATGCACTCTTAAAGGCAAGGGCTATAGAAAATATGGTGTATTGTATTGGTGTTAACCGTGTAGGAAAGGATAATGAAGGTCATTTATATACAGGTCATTCTGGAATTTATGATCCATTAGGGCAGCGCATAGGTTTTTCTGAAAAAGATGAAACTATAATTAGGACTCTGGATAAAGCAATTGTTAATAAGAGCCGTGAAAAATTAAGGTTTTTGGAGGATAGGGATATTTTTACAATTCATTAATCACCTAAGCTATACAAGGTGTTTATTCAATAAGGTTAAAAGTTTCAATCTTCTCCCAATTGGCACGTAACTCAATAGTTGTTGGGTAATAGCTTACCCGTTCTGGCTGTACTTTTTTAAGGTAGTTTCCGGTATCCCATTTTCCATTTCCGTTCAAGTCATAAATTACCCTGGCCAAATATTTACCCGGATTTAAGTTTATGAATTCAAATGATTGTGATTCTTTAGCATAAATTTCACGTTGAACCTCTCCTTTTTCATTGGTTAATTGCACTATGATTGGATATTGAACGGTATTGGCATTAAGGTTTAAAGTTAAGTTTCCATAATCGGCAGGACTTTTGGTCCTTAAGTTATATGAAACGGTATCGTTAGTTTGTTCAAAAAAATCTGTAATGGCACCGGGGAAAAGATCAAGCTGATAATTTTGACCGGTTGCTATGGTAAAGTCGAAATTTAACTGATTTTCCAGTGTGTCCAACGTAATGGTATGAACAATCGGTACAGAATCTTTGTCCATTAATTTTATCTTGGTGGTATCAAAACTAATCAAGGGAGTATTGATTTGTAAATTAATAGGTTGATCAAATTCAATATTTCCCCTTTGGTTCATTGAAATTTTCAGGGAATCAAAAGCAACTTTTCTGTTTTTAACGTTAAACGTATCCTTTAACTTGAGTTGTTCGTTAGTAATTGAAAATAGGATAGAATCCATCTCAAAAGGGGTGAACCAAAAGTTTAAGGTGTCTTTGTCCCTTTCTTTTACCACAATGGATTTTACAGTATCCGGAAGCGCATTTATTGGTTCTATGCTAATTGCGGAACCATCGCCATAATAACCGAAGCTTATTTTGTTACTTGCAACCATACTGGGCACGGCTACCCCATAATCGGGAATTTCCTTGAACAGATTCAATAGGTAAATAGAATCTGTAGGTAAGTTAATAGTGTCTTCCACAAAACCTATTTTGTCCGTTTTTTGATCAAATATATTATTGTTAGCGGCATCCTTAATACCAAATAGCGCGTATTTGCCTTCTTTTAAATTTTTAAGTTTAAAAATTACGGCGCTATCCAAGGTATTTGTAATGTAATTTGGAGGACGTTTATATACGGTAGAATCAGTATAGCTAGTGTCAATTTTATATAACATTACACTAATAAACTGATCCACTTTTTTATTGAAGGCATCTGTGACCACACCTGATAATTCAAGGGAATCTATATAATCCCCGGTAGAAAATATGTAGGTAAAGAACGGAATGGCATTTTCTTCATTGTTGTCCACAATACCTCGCCCAAAATTAAGAGTGTAGGTAGTATTGGGCTCCAAAGTATCCTTTAAGGTGATTTCAATAAATTTATTGGCACCTCCAAGTGGTGATAGGATAGGGGCGTACTTTAAGGGAGGGGATATGATAAGTTGTTTTTGTATATCTTTTAATTTCACTAGTTCGTCAAAATACAGGCGAATCTTTTTTTCGTTGAAATTGGTAGATAAATTGGCGGGTTCCGCCTTTAGCAGTTTTGGTGGCGTAATGTCCTTTGGTCCTCCTGTAGGTGTGCCTCTTTGAGCACATTGATAGGATACCAACAAAATGATAAATAAAAATATAAAACCTAGAATTTTTCTACCCATACGTGCTATAATCGACCACAAAGAAACAACATATTTTGTACAATTGTAAGCCTATTGTACAAAGGCCATGCTGGCAATATAAATACCAACACCGTCTATTTTTTTTAAACTACTTGCGCAAATTTCCATAGTTGCACCCGTTGTAATAACATCATCCAAAAGCAAGATGTTCTTATGTTTAAGCATGTCACTATTCCTAATTTCAAACAGGGAACGGTTGTCATACCATCTTCCCAATCTATTTTTTTTGGTCTGTGTTTTTGTATTGGCGGTTTTAATGAGCAAATCATCTGCGTATGTTGCGTTGATGTGAAAAGCAATACGTTGGGCAAATAAGGAAACTTGATTGTATCCACGTTTTCTAAATTTTTTTTGATGTAAGGGCATGGGTATAACATAATCAATACTATTAAGGTGCCCATTTTTTTTCAATATTTGTCCAAACCAGTCGCCTAAAAACTCGCCAATTTTTTCCTGATTTTTGTATTTTAAATTGTGAATAAGGTTTTTTACTATTCCAATATCGGTGAAGAAAAGGAAAGAATTTGCCTTTTTGATGTTAATTCGACCATAAAAAATACGGTCAACTGCATTTTCTTCGTTAAAATTATACTCGGTGAGTGGTAATTGATGTCGGCAAAGTGTGCAAAGCATAACCTCTCCTCCGTATAATCGTGCATTACATCCAAAACATGATATGGGCAGGAGAATGTTAGTAACATCCTTTAGTATATTTGAAATTCTGTTTTGCATCGAATTTTACAGATTAAATTAACCTACAGGCCGTGTTTTAAATGGACAATCAAGATAACAAATTCAATTATAAAATTCTGCTCGCTGCATTTGTGGCTGTAATCATTGCGCTATTGATTGCATTTTATTACAGTTATGCGCAGTCTAGTGCCCAAATAGACTTTTTGGAGCAGGAAAAAGCTATATTGGTAAGGGACCTTACCATTATGAAGGCAGATGTAGATCGCCTTGCCGCCAAAAATGAAATGAACGAGATAGAATTACAAGATTCCAAATTTAGGGTACAGGAACTTTTGGATTCTGTGGGCAGGTTAAACTTTACCGTAGAAAAACTAAGGGAATTTAAAAGTGAACTTAGAAGATTGGAGTCTAAAAACGACAGTTTAATATTAAAGAATAATTTCCTTCGCTATAACAACATGCTGTTGACCGATAAGTATGACGAATCGCGTAAGCAGGTAGAACAATTACGTGCCAATAGTAATTCATTGGCAGAGGCAGAAGCCTTACAGCGCAGGAAAATTCTGGAATTGAATCAAAAACTAAAGACAAAGAGCTATTTAAAAATGGCCAATGCTGAGGGTAGCGGTTTCAGGATCGTAAGAAATACCAGGCCTACCAAAACCAATAAAGCATCTATTATTGAAAAATTAAGGGGCTGTGTAACCATATTGGCGGACGAGAGCGAAGCGGATAGCGAAAAAATTATCTATTTACAGTTCTTGGACCCCAATAAACAGATCATAGAGGATAATGCTAATACCATTACGGTAAACGGTAATGTGTATAGTAAAAGGGTTGAGTTTGTATTTACAGGATTGGAGTCTTATATATGCGAGGCCATTACGATACCAGAAGGTTCTCTGATCCCTGGTAATTATACCTTAAATGTCTTTGAGGATGAGCGGTTGATCACTTCTTCAGAATTTCAGTTAAAATAATTATTCATTTTTTGGGCTATTGTTCTATTTTTGCCGCATGGCAAAGCAAGAAGATGATTTTAAGCGTGTAATATCCCACGCAAAGGAATACGGATACGTATTTCAATCTAGTGAAATTTATGATGGGTTAAGTGCCGTTTATGACTATGGTCAAAATGGTGTGGAACTCAAAAAGAACATACGCGACTATTGGTGGAAGGCAATGGTGCAGCTCAACGATAATATTGTAGGCTTGGATGCGGCAATTTTTATGCATCCTACAACCTGGAAAGCATCTGGACATATAGATGCTTTCAACGATCCATTAATAGATAATAAGGATTCCAAAAAGAGATATAGGGCAGATGTCTTGGTAGAGGACTACGTGGCCAAGATCGATGCCAAAATTGAAAAGGAGGTCAATAAGGCGGCCAAGAGATTTGGTGATGCCTTTGATAAACAAACTTTTTTGGAAACCAACCAAAGGGTAGTTGATTATCAATTGCAAGGAAAAACAATTTTGTCAAGATTGGGAAAATCATTGCAGAATGAGGATTTGGCAGATGTAAAGGCCTTGATCGAGGAATTGGATATTGCATGTCCTATGTCCGGTTCTAAAAATTGGACTGATGTAAAGCAGTTTAATCTCATGTTCGGTACCAAACTAGGTGCCAATGCAGATACTGCCATGGATCTTTACCTGAGGCCAGAAACTGCCCAAGGTATCTTTGTGAACTTTTTAAATGTCCAAAAATCTGGCCGAATGAAAATTCCGTTTGGGATTGCACAGACCGGTAAGGCTTTTAGAAATGAAATTGTCGCTAGACAGTTTATATTCAGGATGCGCGAGTTTGAGCAAATGGAAATGCAATTTTTCATTCAGCCGGGTACCCAAAAAGAGTGGTATGAGGTTTGGAAGGAAAAGCGTATGAAATGGCATTTGTCCTTAGGTTTGGGCGAAGAAAACTATCGCTTTCATGATCATGAAAAATTAGCCCATTACGCAGATGCGGCCGCAGATATTGAATTTCGTTTTCCGTTTGGCTTCAAAGAGCTTGAAGGTATCCATTCCAGAACGGATTTTGACCTAGGTAGTCATGAGAAATATTCCGGTAAAAAACTACAATATTTTGATCATGAGGTGAACAAGAACTATGTACCTTATGTCCTTGAAACCTCTATTGGCTTGGACAGAATGTTCTTGGCTGTATTCTCAAACTCCCTTAAGGAAGAGGAATTGGAAAATAATACAACTAGAACTGTACTTAAGTTGCCACCGGTTTTAGCACCGGTTAAAGCGGCAATTTTACCATTGCTGAAAAAGGATGGTCTCCCCGAAATAGCCCATGGTATTATAGATGACCTTAAGTGGGATTTTAATGTGGTCTATGACGAAAAAGATGCGGTCGGTAGAAGGTATAGAAGACAAGATGCCAATGGTACGCCTTTTTGTATTACCGTGGATCACCAAACCAAGGAAGATCAAACGGTAACCATTAGACATAGAGATTCTATGGACCAAGAACGCGTAGCAATATCCTCATTGAACCAAATCATTCATGGTGCGGTTGATATGAGGACCTGGTTAAAGAAGATGGAATAGGTAGTTATAAACTATATTTTAACTGTACACCACCATATAGGTTGGTATTGTTCCCAGGATAGAAATATCTTGGGGCACTACCTCCAAAACTAGTTGCGTTTATCAATACGGATTGCGCATATTTTGTATCCGTAATATTGTTGACTCCCAATTGAACACTTAGATGTAAATGGTCATTGATCGGGCTGCCATAACCCAGTTTTGCATTTAATAAATGAAAGGAGTTGCTGTATATACTATTAGCATCGGTCAATGGAATCCTATCTACGAACTGATGTGTTAAATTAGCAAAGAAACCATTTCCATAACTAGTTTGTAATCCAAAATTTATTCTGTGCTTAGGGACCCCT
This sequence comes from Maribacter confluentis, assembly GCF_030505015.1. Taxonomy (NCBI): domain Bacteria; kingdom Pseudomonadati; phylum Bacteroidota; class Flavobacteriia; order Flavobacteriales; family Flavobacteriaceae; genus Maribacter; species Maribacter confluentis. Next base: position 1,855,190 of record NZ_JAUKUC010000001.1, on the reverse strand, counting down.
GTCAATGAATTGCCGGCATAATCCTGTTCAGCTTCCTCGTCTTCAAATTCCACAAACCTATGGGCGCTAAACGAATAATTTAAAAAAGGTGCAATGGATATACGGGGAGAAATTTTAAAGACATAATTCCAGTCAATGTCAAGACCTTTATGTTCTGTCTTTCCTGCATTTCTGCCTATATATTGGTCTTCACCTATTCTTTTTGCCACCAAGAGATTGTTAATGGGCATCAAATAAATTGCAATGTTTAAATGCATCCTTTGCTCCCTGTCCGTAAGTTTGGTGCCCACTTCGTAATTCATACCAATTTCTTGCTTGATGTCCGGATTAATGACTCCTTCGGGAGTAAGTGTTTCTTCAAGACTAGGGTTAGAATATCCCCTGCTGATATTGACATATATTTGGCTTAAGGCCGTAGCCGTATATTTTAAGTCTAAACTTGGTAACAGGAGCGTTTTAAAATTCCGTTGGGCACTTTTATTAAATTCTCCGGTAGTAAAACGGTCTCTAAAATCATATTGTGTTTTATTTATATTTAGTCCGATCTGGGCGGCAAGATTCTTTAACGGTGAGTATCCTAAAGTGGCAAAACCGTTAATTTGTGTTCTAAACTCTTTGTTGTCATTAAGTCGATCTCCTTGAAAACTGCCATTGCCGTTATTCTGCTCATATAAATTTTCAAAAATCGCCCATGTATACTCATCCTTATAGAGTTCTCCTCCAATAGTATAGGAAAGGTTTTTTTGAAATGCATTGAAGTTGCCGGAAAATAAACTCCTAAAACCAAATCCATTGGTGTACTCATCCAATATATTAAATGGTCTGGGTTCATAATGGTCCAGGTAGGTGTAGAAAACACTACTTGTGTTAGTTAAATTGATAGTAGGTCTATAGGTGTGGCTTACACCAATAAGACTGTAGTTGTTGTCCTCGTAACCTTGGGAATTTTTCCATGTAAATGCCGCTTGTGTTGGGTCTTCATCAAAGTCGGATTGATTGATGGAACTGGCAATTTGGGCAGAATAGTCTATGTGGTTTATCAGTAAACCTATTTCACTTTTGTTGGAAATACTATAGATTGAATTCAGCAAATATCCATCACGTTCAAACCTATTATTCTCTCTATAGCCATCAATTTCCATATGTCCGTATTGAAAAGAGAGATATAAATCTTTTTGATGATGGGAAAAACCAAGATTATTTTTAAACAGGCCGTAAGAACCTAGTGTGGTCTTGTTGGTAAAAGTTGTAGGTCTGTTGCTCGGTTGTTTTGTGTTCAAGATAATGGCTCCTCCCAAGTTGGTTCCAAAACCAGTACCTTTAGGTCCTTTGATAAATTCTACGGAAGTTAGGTTTTCCAGATCATAGGCCTCTATGGTAGAGAACCCTGTACCATTTGTTACCGGTATATCATTGTAATATAATCTTAATTTATCTGTACCGAAAGGGGTTCTTGACCCAACGCCCCTTATAGTAATTCTATTGGTGTTCAAGGCTCCGGATAATGCATATACACCAGAAACTTGGTTTAAAGCGCCAATAAAATCTACAGGGCTATAGTTATTGAATACAGATGCACCTATAATTTTGGAAGGAATGATTCCTATAGCGTTTTTGGCAGTAAGGGTGTCTATTACTATGACTTCCTTAAGTTGTGTAACGCTATCTTTTAAGATTGTGTTTTGGGCAAGAAGGTTAATGCAGAAAATAACCGAAAAAATAAGGGTAAGTATAATTTTCATAAGGATTTAAACCTCAAAAATACTTATTAAAATCGAAAACCTAGGGACAGTCCCGCTTTGAACATAAAATCGCTCTGAAAATCTTCTGGGTTTATATTTCTGCTTAGCCCACCATTTATTTCAATAATGAAACGTTGGCTTCTTGTTGTCCATTTTGAACCCGCTCCAAGACCTATGGCGGTAGTGGCATAGTCATAATCCCTTCCGCCTAAATTTTGGGAAACTTCATCATCTTCACCAGTATAGTACAACCCAAAAACTTCTGCAAAAAAACCGCTTTGCGGTGCATAACCAAAATAGGCCCTAACATTTGGGCCTATACCAAAATTTCCATTATAAGCGGTAGCATCTCCACTAAAATAAAGGGTGCCACCAATACTGGTATCCTCGTTCAAATAATATTCATATGAACTTTCTATTACGGAAGTAACAAGAAACTGACCAACATTGAATTTTATTTCATGCCGGTTAGAGTCATTATAATAGGCTTGGCCGGCCATTGATATCGAAAAAAGTACTGCTGTAAGGGATACTAAAAACTTCATCATATTTCTATTTTGGTAGTACATAATGGTTTAAATGATGTTCCAAAACCGTGAAATTAGGGTTTTTTAATGGGTTTTTTATTCCTAAAATCTACGATCCTTTTCTATTTTTGAAACAAAACATAGAAATGAAAATTATATCCTATAATGTAAACGGAATTAGGGCCGCTTTAAAAAAAGGATTTTTAGAATGGTTGACGACCGTTTCGCCAGATGTAGTTTGTCTACAAGAGATCAAGGCGCATGAAGAGCAGTTGGATCTATCCTTGTTCGAGCAAGCGGGTTATTCATATAATTATTGGTATAGCGCGCAAAAGAAAGGATACAGTGGTGTGGCCATACTTTCGAAAACCAAACCGGATTCAGTGGTTTATGGTACAGGTGTAGAATATATGGATTTTGAAGGGAGAAATATTAGGGCTGATTTTGGTGATATTTCTATTATGAGTATGTATTTACCCTCGGGGACCAATATCCAACGCTTAGATCTAAAACTTACCTATATGGATGATTTTCAGGAATATGTAAATAAATTAAGGAAATCCCATCCAAATTTAATTGTTTTGGGGGATTACAATATTTGTCACGAAGCTAGGGATATCCATAATCCAATAGGATTAAAGAACGTTTCCGGTTTTTTACCCGTTGAGCGTAAATGGATAGGTAATTTTATTGCTAGCGGATTTGTAGATAGTTTTAGGGAGTTTAATGAGGAGCCGGAACATTATACCTGGTGGAGCTATAGGGCCAATGCTAGGAACAATAATAAAGGGTGGCGACTTGATTATGCTATGGTCGCCAAATCGATAAAAAATCGTTTGTCCAGGTCCGTAATTCTGTCCGAAGCAAGGCATAGCGATCATTGTCCTATTTTAATAGAGCTAGATAGATAAGGGAAATGAGGTAAGTACCCTCAATATAATTGCTAGCTTTGCATTAAAATGATAAATTTTTTAATTGAATGATCTACACCAATTTACCACACACAGATATTGAAGTAAGTAAAATTTGTTTGGGAACCATGACATGGGGCAATCAAAATACAGAGGCCGAAGGACATGGACAAATGGATTTTGCTGTAGAACAAGGAGTCAATTTTTTTGATACTGCAGAGCTTTACCCCATTCCGGCACATAAAGATAGATATGCGGTTACCGAGAAAATTATTGGGAGCTGGTTTAAGAAAAGAGGCAATAGAGAAGATATAGTGCTTGCAAGTAAGATTGCCGGAAGGGCAGAAATGTCAAAATTTATAAGAACTACGGGGTTCACAAGAGATTCTATTATAGAAGCGGTCGAAGGAAGTCTGCAGCGATTAGGAACCGATTATATTGATTTATATCAGTTACACTGGCCTGAACGTACGACCAATTATTTTGGAAAAAGAGGGTATAAGCATGATATTACCGATCATTGGGAAGATAACATACACCAGATATTGGAGACCTTAAGGGACTTGGTTCGTGAAGGTAAGATCAGGCACGTGGGGGTATCCAATGAAACACCATGGGGAACCATGCGCTATTTAGAGGAAAGCAAGGTTCATGGTACCTTACCTAGAATGATTACGGTGCAAAATCCTTATAGCTTGTTGAACAGGTTGTATGAAGTGGGTATGGCAGAAATATCCGCACGGGAACAAATAGGATTGTTGGCATATTCCCCATTGGGTTTTGGAGCTTTAAGTGGAAAATATTTAGGGGACCGTCTGCCCAAGGGGTCACGATTGGAACGTTTTCCTCAGTACAATAGATATGTTGGTGAAACCGCATCTAAAGCAACGAAGAAATATTACGAACTAGCCCAGTCCAACGGACTTACACTGGCTCAAATGTCATTGGCTTTCGTGAATTCAACGCGTTTTGTCACCAGTACTATTATTGGAGCTACAACAATGCGTCAATTAGAAGAAAATATTGGAAGTATAGAAGTAGCGCTATCCAATGAAATAATAGATGAAATTGAAGCTATTCATGAAAGTATTCCAAATCCGGCACCATAGATGATTGAGCATATTTTTTTAAAAGTAGGATTCTGGCAGATTATAGTTATTGCCGCCGTTATTATAGTTATTATGGTTTTTGCCAGGATAATGCGTGATAAACGTTAACCGAACAAATGACGTACCACCTCTTCAATTTTTGAGGCCATAAGTACCTTGATCGTTGTTGACTTAAGTCCAATTTTATTGTTTTTGGAAACTATAATAGTGGTGTAACCTAGTTTTTCTGCCTCTGTTATACGTTGTTCGACACGTTGAACAGGTCTAATTTCCCCGGCCAGACCAACTTCTGCGGCAAAACATACGCCCTTTGAAATTGGTATATCTTCGTTACTGGAAAGTATGGCTGCAACAACAGCGAGGTCTATTGCCGGATCATCTACGGAAATACCTCCTGTAATATTAAGGAATACATCTTTAGCCCCAAGCCTAAAGCCGGCACGTTTTTCCAATACGGCCAAAAGCATATTTAAGCGTTTAGCATTGTATCCTGTGGTAGAACGTTGTGGTGTGCCATAAACTGCGGTGCTTACCAATGCCTGGATTTCTATCAATAAAGGTCGCATGCCCTCAACGGTTGATGCAATTGCCGTTCCGCTAAGTCCTTCTTCGTTTTTAGATATCAAGACCTCAGAAGGATTATTGACCTCTCTTAAACCACTGCCCTGCATTTCATAAATTCCAAGTTCAGCGGTAGAACCAAATCTATTTTTTAAAGATCTAAGTATTCTGTAGACATAGTTACGGTCTCCCTCAAACTGTAAGACGGTATCTACCATATGTTCCAAAATTTTTGGACCGGCAATGGAACCATCCTTTGTAATGTGTCCGATAAGGATTACAGGGGTGTTCGTTTCTTTGGCAAATTTTATAAGTTCAGCGGTACATTCACGTATTTGGGATATGCTACCTGCGGCAGATTCAATATAGTCCGTATGTAGGGTCTGTATGGAATCTATGACTACAATATCAGGTGCAGTGGCTTCAATTTGCTTAAAAATATTCTGTGTCTTGGTTTCGGTAAGGATTAGGCAAGTTTCACTATTGGGAAAAATCCTATCTGCTCGCATTTTAATTTGCTTTTGACTTTCTTCGCCAGAGACATATAAAGTTTTGTACGGTAATTTTAAGGCAATTTGTAGAAGTAAAGTACTTTTTCCTACACCGGGTTCCCCGCCTAATAGTACTAATGCACCAGGTACCAGGCCACCTCCAAGAACCCTGTTGAACTCTAGGTCAAAAGTGTTTAAACGCACTTCTTTTTCAATACTTATTTCATTGACCAATAATGGTTTCGAAATTCTTTTATTAGCAGGAGTATTGGTTTTCCATGTGGTTTTTTCCTCTTTTTGGACCACTTCTTCTACAACTGTGTTCCATTGTTTACAAGCAGAACATTGCCCTACCCATTTTGCATATTGAGTTCCGCAATTTTGACAAAAAAATGCAGTTTTTACTTTTGCCATCTTTAGTATTTACCGTGCGGGTTAAAGGTAACAAGAAGTTTATAAAGTGCTAAAGTTTTAAAATTGGTTTTGAATTAATTATTACCGGAACGTTCTTTTTTATGGGCGCTAAATGCTAAAAAGAAAGAGGCCCAGGCCATAAATAGGGCAATTCCGTTATAGGGTAAAACAAATTCTCCTTTTAATCCAAAATAAGTAAATAGTACTCCTGAGAATACAAAATACATTGCATTGATTTTAATCATAATAAGTAGGTTTGGCTAATTTGGGAACTAGCTTTTTAATTTATTAAAATCCGAAATCGGCTTTTAAGGCATCCATTTTTTCAAGGGCCATTTCTTTAGTTAAAAAATCTATTTCTTTCATTTGAAAAGCTTTTTCAAATGTTCTTAATGCTTTTTTGGGTTCACCTAACTGCTCATAATATTCCCCTTCAAAATAAAATCCGAGCATGGTTTCAGGATATTCTTTTTTACAAAGTTCCGATAAGGGTTTTAGGGACTCAAAATCCTCTTTTTTTCTTGAGGCCGCATATATGGCCATAATATCATTTAATTCTACGGGTTTGCTAAAACCGAATATATCCACAATGTTTTGATACTTTTTTTCCAGATAATTATAAACCGGTTCTTCACTGGTAAGTATTTGGGTTTTATATTCTTGTGGGCTAATGGGCTTGAACATGCCAAATATATTGTCAAAAGATTTTCCTATTCCGTAAGTGGCTACGGAAATATGGTCTGCGTTTTTATATTCATCAAAATAATAGTGCAAGGTTTCTTTTTCCAAAGCCTTAATGCCCTGGTCCATTGCCATTATTTTTTTGGTATCCTTGTTCTGTTCCCCTTCAACAATCAATTGATAAAATATTTGGTTGTCAAATGTATTCAGTCTCATAGGTACTCTTGTTTCCATATCAGGGGCAAGGGTAGGTGAAATACAGATATAAGCATCAAAAATGGAATTATCCTTAAAAAGCCAATAGTTTTCAAAATTGGCGGTAATATCATAACCAACGATCATTTTAAAAGGAGCGGTACTGTAGTTTAGGTCCAAATATGGAATTAGTTCCATGCCAATGAATTCATAAAAACTTTTGCCTTTTTCAGACGGGAGCCCACTATCCGGGTCAAAGGCACAATCCTCAAACCTAAGCTCGTTTTCGTTTTGGTTTATTCCAACAACGATACTTTGGGGCATACCGTGGAATTGACTATAAAATTTAGATGATGCCACAACTTGTTCAAACAGATATTCACCATCCAAGACTATAATAAGCGGATATTTTTTGGTGTCATCCAAGTTTTCCGGAAAATAGTAATGCACGTCCCTTCTTTCCTGTAGTTTAAAGGATTCAAAGATTTCCTGGGAGACTTGGGAGTAAGATATCACACTTAAAAAAAGCGCGTATACAACAATGAGATTACGCATATAAGGCAAGTTCTAAATAGTTGGTACTATTTGTTTCTGTTTAATAACGGTAATAGAAGAAAAGATATTGCACCGAAAACAACTATCATCATGGTCTGGGCAATCCAGATGATCCAACCAAATGCATCTCCGGAAACAGCACTTATGCCATAAATGGCCAAAGCACTACTTACTGCAATAGGATAAAGACCTATTCCGCCATTGGTGGTTGCCATGGCAAATGAACCTGCAATAAATGCAACCATTAATTGCCCAAGGGAGAGGTGCAGGGTTTCAGGAAGCGTAAATTTAATGACCCAGAACATGCCAATATAACAAGCCCAAATAAATAATGTATGAAAGATGAACAACCATTTATGTTTCATCTTAAAAATGCTGAAAACACCATCCAAAAGGCCTTTTACGAACATTTTTATTTTTTTGGCAATTGAAGTTGAGCTTTTTTTAATAAATAAGATAAATATTCCAAAGGACAATATGCCCGCCCCAAGTAATAAAAGGATGCCGGTAAAATTAATGCCTCGCTCAATGAGCATGGACATTATGATATCTGTCTGTAATAAAAAAGTAATTAAAACTATGGCCAACAGCATGATTACATCTATGACCCTTTCCGTGACTATGGTCCCAAATCCTTTTTCAAAGGGTACATTTTCATATGTAGTAAGTGCTGTAGCTCTTAGCACCTCACCAGTTCTAGGTATTCCAAGATTGGCAAAATAAGAGGTGAGTATGATCAGTATATTGTTCTTTATACGTGGTTTATATCCAAGAGGCTCCAAAAGATAGTTCCATCTAATAGCTCTTGATACATGGCCTAAAATACCCATGAGCACGGAAAGAAAGACATAAAGGGGGTCGGCTTCCTTAATATAGAATACTATTTGCGACCTATTTTCGGGAGTAGTATTGGTATAGGAATACCAAACTAAAAAAACTCCCAATGCAATTGGGAGTATAATCTTTAATTTATGTTTTAGACCGGTCGTCAAATTTAATTCAATAAGTTGTTTGTTTCGTTAGGGAACACCAATGAAGGATTGAATTTTTTGGCAGCTTCTATGTCCATCCAAGCGTAAGTAATGAGAATTAGGATGTCTCCTACGGCAACTTTCCTTGCTGCCGCACCGTTCAATGTTATTTCACCACTAGATCTAGGACCTGGTATTGCATAGGTCTCAAGGCGTTCACCATTGTTATTGTTAACAATTTGTACTTTTTCCCCCCTAATTATGTTAGCGGCATCCATTAAGTCCTCATCAATGGTAATGCTGCCGATATAGTTAAGGTCGGCACCAGTGACTTTTACTCTATGTATCTTTGATTTTACAACTTGTACTTGCATCTTACGAAATTAGTTAATTAAGGGCTAAATTGTCTATAAGCCTAACATTTTCGGCATAGGCTGCAATAAACGCCCTGTATTTAATATTATTGCTTTTCTGTTTGATCGGGGTCAAGGTTTCGCTATCGGTTATTTCAAAATATTCTAACTGAAAATCAGCGTTTTGCTCAAAGGCCTTATGAACCCAATCCTTAATACTTATAACATTTTCTGTGCCAAATTTTTGTTTAGCGGTTTTTAGCGTCTCGTAAATGAACGCCGCTTTTAGTCGTATTGTATCGCTTAACCTTTCATTTCGGGAGCTCATTGCCAAACCGTTTTTTTCACGTACAATTTCACAGCCTAATATTTCAACGGGTAAATGCTGTAATTCTGTCATTTTTTGAATAATCCTTAGTTGTTGAAAGTCTTTTTCTCCAAAATAAGCTTTGTTGGGAGACACTAGCCTAAGCAATTTTTCAACTATGGTACCTACTCCGTTAAAATGGTTGTCTCTGAATTCACCTTCCATTACTTTATCCAATCCGTCAAAATCATATAGGTTATGGGTGACATTTTTCTCGTAGATTTCACTAACGGAAGGTGCAAACACAATAGCTTCATCTGCTACCGAAGCAATAAGGTTAATATCATTTTCCAAAGTTTTAGGATATTTCTCCAAATCCTCACTATTATTAAATTGTGTAGGGTTTACAAAAATGCTTACAACAATATAATTGTTTTCTTCTGCCGCTCTTTCGATTAAGGAAACATGCCCTTCATGAAGTGCGCCCATTGTAGGTACAAAGCCTAGACCCTGCTCTTTGTCAATTTTATCCAGTTCTGCCCTCAGGTCATTTTTGGTCTTGATTACCAACATGTAAAATGTAATTTAGCGAGCAAACTTACTATAATTACTGCTAATCTCTATATTTTTTGTAATTTTGCACTTGCGTTCTTGTGAAAAATAAAATATAACCTTTATGAATGGTAAAAAGATATTATTTGTATCTTCTGAATTAGTTCCTTACTTACCCGAAAACGAAGTTTCCCTAATGTCTTATGAAGCACCTAGAATGGTCAACAGCAATGGTGGCCAGATAAGGATATTCATGCCACGTTATGGGAATATCAATGAAAGGAGGCATCAACTGCACGAAGTAATACGTCTTTCCGGTATGAATTTGGTAATTAATGATATGGATATGCCATTGATCATTAAGGTTGCATCAATACCAAAAGAACGTATCCAGGTTTATTTTATTGATAACGAAGAATATTTTAAGAGAAAGGCTACGTTTACCGATAAGCAAGGAGTATTGTTTCCTGATAATGATCAAAGGGCGATTTTCTTTGCTAAAGGGGTCATGGAAACGGTCAAGAAATTAAATTGGTCTCCGGATATTATTCACGTACATGGTTGGATGGCTAGTCTTTTGCCATTATATCTTAAAAAATACTACGCGGATGAGCCTTTGTTTGGGGATAGTAAGATCGTGTTGTCTGTATACGGTAAAACTTTTGATGGCACTTTAGATCCAGAAATGATCAAAAAAATTGCATTTGATGGTATTCCTGAAGAAGCTATTTCTTCTTTGGCAGAGCCTACTTATAATAATTTGTTAAAGGTGGCCGTAGATTACGCGGATGCAATTATTTTAGCTTCGGAAGAAATTCCGGAAGAATTAGAGAACCATATATCCAACCAAGAAAAACCAGTGTTGCCATACGTACCTGTGCAGGAATTTGAAGAGGCGTATGCTAATTTTTATAACACAGAAGTTTTAAAATAATCTGAATGAATTTTTTTGATAAGTCCGCCACTCCCAGGTTTGTGGGATTGTTTTTGATATTGGCTTTTTTGGTTTCTTGTGAACAAGATTTGACTACGGTAGGTGCAGGAGTAGTTGGTAACGAACCTTTTACTACAGGACAGGAAGTCTATGATGTATTTGTGTATAACAAGAATATAGAGGCGGTACAGTCCAATAAGTTGCCAATATATCAAATAGGGACTTATAATGACCCAATATATGGTAAAACAAGAGCTTCTGTAACTTCTCAATTATTATTGTCCTTGCAAAACCCAACATTTGGTAATTTTTCTCAAGAAAAGGAAAATAATGCAGGCAGTGCAGATGAGGCCATTACGGTTATTCAGGAAAATGAAACTGTGGAGGAGGTATATCTGTATATCCCCTTTTTGTCAAAGTCCATAACTCCGGATAGTGATAATGATGGGGTGAATGATGAATTTGATAATGAACCATTGAATCCGGACAATGATAACGATTTGGATGGTGTATCCAATATTTTGGAAACGGCTGCAGGAACCGATCCATTGGATGGTGGTAGTGTAGATGCTGATGGTGACGGTTTATATGATGATAATGGAGAAGCCATCATATCAAATAATTTTGCGGAGCGTATAGAATTGGACAGTATTTATATCAACGGAAAAAAGTTTGATAACAGTCTGTATTACGATGCTATAACAGATGAAAATCTACCTACATTTAATTTAAAGGTAGAAAGGTCTACGTATTATTTAAGGGACCTTGATCCAGATGCTAATTTTCAAGAATCACAGGAATATTTTACTTCTCAAGAGATTTCACCTTCATTTGTTTCAGATGTATTGTTTGACGGTGAGGTAAAAATTGATAATAAAGAAAAATTGATACCTAATGAGGATGATGAGACAACTACGGAGGTAGATGAATCATTGACCAATACAAAATTGAATCCGGGAATTCGCGTGAAATTGGATAATGAATTTTTTCAAACCAATCTTTTGGACAAGGAAGGAAGTTCGGAATTATTGAGCCAAGCTAATTTCAAGGAGTTTTTAAGGGGGCTACACTTTTCAATTACGGACGAAGTTGGTAATGAGGTTTATTTTATGTTCGACCTTAAAACGGCCAATATTACCGTAACTTATAGTTACGATAGTTATGATACCAATGGAACAGCAGATGATACAAGTGATGATATTGTCAACGTAAAAAAAGAGAAAGATTTTGTTCTTAACTTTTTGACCCAAATATCAAGTGGATCCGTAAGCGGTAATGCCGTAAATACGATTACAGCTGAAAGTTATTCGCCGGAAATTGCACAATCTTTGGATAATGAGGAAAATGCATCAAGAATATATTTAAAAGGAGGGCCAGGTACCTATGCCGAAATTAATTTGTTCGAGGAGAATGGAGGGGAAAGTATTGTTGAACAAATACGTGCTGAAAACTGGGTAATCAATGAAGCCAATCTGGTATTCTATGTAGATAGGGAGATGTTGGATGTTAACGGAAGTGCTTTGGAGCCAATAAGGCTATATCTTTATAATTCAGAAAACAACTTTCCCTTAATCAATCAAAATACAGAACAAAATAATCTTGAGGCCAATCCAATTACGGGGCTTTTTCTGAATTACGATGGTATTTTGCAAAAAACTGATGGAAAAGGGCTAAAATATTCTGTTAAGATAACAGACCATATCAACAATTTGGTTGTGAGGGACTCTGCTAATGCCACTCTGGCATTGACCTTGTCTACCAATATCCAAAATTGGAACGTAGCACCGGCCAAAGTAACGGGAGAAGAAAAATCTATAGCTACAACTTCTAATTTAACTCCTTTGGGAACAGTACTATATGGTAGTAATGTGCCAAGTACCGATCCTAATTTTGATAAGCGTTTAAGGCTTGAGATTTTTTATACAAAGGCCGACTAGGTAAACCTATTTCTATTTCCTATAATTAATTTGGTATTCGTATATCATTTTATAGATTATTCACGTTGTATACCCTAAATGGTATAAAATTTGGTCACGATGGTATATTTTCGTGTAGGATAGTTAAAAAATAAGTCAGCAAATAATAGTTATATGTGTGGAATTGTAGGTTATATAGGTCATAGGGATGCTTTTCCCATAGTAATTAAAGGTCTTCAGCGATTAGAATATCGTGGTTATGACAGTGCAGGTATTGCGTTGTATGATGGGAACAAAATCAACCTCTCTAAAACTAAGGGAAAGGTAGAAGATTTAAAAAACAAGGCCAAGGAGATTTCTTTGGAAGGAAGTATAGGAATTGGTCATACCCGCTGGGCTACCCATGGTGTTCCAAATGATGTCAATTCCCACCCGCACTATTCAAATTCAGGAAATCTGGTAATCATTCACAATGGTATCATTGAAAATTATGAGGCCATTAAGCAGGAGTTGACCAAAAGGGGTTATGTATTTAAGTCGGATACGGATACTGAAGTCTTGGTCAATTTAATAGAGGAAGTTAAGAAAACGGAAGATGTGAAGTTGGGTAAGGCGGTGCAAATAGCGCTTAATCAAGTTGTTGGTGCCTATGCAATTGCCGTTTTTGATGTTGAAAAGCCAGATGAAATTGTAGTTGCAAAATTAGGTAGCCCATTGGCTATTGGTATTGGCGACAATGAATTTTTTATTGCTTCTGATGCTTCGCCTTTTATCGAATTTACCAATAATGCCGTCTATCTGGAAGACGAGGAAATGGCTATTATTAGATTGGGTAAGGAGATTAAATTAAGAAAGATTAAGGATGATTCAGTTGCGTATCCAAGGATTTTAGAATTGCAAATGAATTTGGAGGAAATAGAAAAAGGTGGATATGACCACTTTATGTTAAAGGAAATTTACGAACAACCTAGGGCTATAAAGGACACTTATAGAGGAAGATTATTGGCAGATCAAGGATTGGTAAAAATGTCCGGTATTGAGCAAAATATGGAGAAATTCATTAATGCCAATAGAATCATCATAGTGGCTTGTGGAACTTCATGGCATGCAGGTCTGGTGGCGGAATATATTTTTGAAGATTTGGCAAGAATACCTGTTGAGGTTGAATATGCGTCTGAGTTCAGGTATAGAAATCCGGTTATTACGGATAAGGATGTTTTAATTGCGATATCCCAATCTGGAGAAACAGCGGATACCTTGGCGGCAATTAAACTTGCAAAAGAGAAAGGTGCATTTGTTTTTGGTGTTTGTAACGTTGTAGGGTCCTCTATTGCTAGAGAGACAGATGCAGGTGCTTATACGCATGCGGGTCCAGAAATAGGTGTGGCTTCTACAAAGGCCTTTACTACACAGATTACAGTATTAACGTTAATAGCCTTAAGGTTGGCCAAGGCAAAAGGTGAATTTTCCGAAACTAAATACCGTGAATATTTGACGGAATTGGAAACAATACCTTCCAAGGTTGAAAAATCGTTGGAGTCCAATGCTTTAATAGAAATTATTGCTGATGTATACAAGGATTCTACCAATTGTTTATACTTGGGTAGAGGATATAATTTCCCAGTAGCGTTAGAAGGGGCGTTAAAATTGAAGGAAATAAGTTATATTCATGCAGAAGGATATCCTGCTGCGGAAATGAAGCACGGACCTATAGCCTTAATTGATGAACATATGCCCGTTTTCGTTATTGCCACTAAAAAAGGACATTATGAAAAGGTAGTAAGTAATATTCAGGAGATTAAATCAAGAAAGGGTAAGATTATCGCTATTGTTACCGAAGGTGATGAACAAGTGAGAGATTTGGCCGACCATGTGATTGAGGTCCCGGAAACGTTGGAAAGCTTGACTCCACTTTTGACTACCATTCCGTTGCAACTACTTTCTTATCATATTGCGGTAATGAGAGGCTGTAATGTGGATCAACCCAGAAATTTAGCCAAATCGGTAACGGTGGAATAGTAGTAAGATAAATTATATTAAAGCGGTATGGAGCAATCCATACCGCTTTTTTTTGCGCAATACACAATATTTGTAAGGTATAATTATCAAAATAATACTATGCATGCATAATTTTTTTCAAATTACTATTTTCGAGATAAAATAATCTGTATCTTGAGCCCGAACTAATTTTAAACTTAAATTAAGAATGAGAGCAATACTACTTATAGCATTGTTTGGTTTTGGAGCCTTAGGGTTTGCACAGACCAATATCAATGGTACGGTTGTTGATCAGAACAACCAGCCTATCCCCGGGGCCAATATTGTTATTGTTGGTAAAACTATTGGGACTGTATCGGATTTTGACGGTAATTTCAATTTAGAAACTTCTGAGGTTCCACCTTTTAAAATAGAAGTCTCAAGTATTGGGTATACCAATGCCACCGAAACGATTACAAGTAATAATCAGACGGTAAATATTATTTTGACAGAATCCCAAACATTTTTGGATGAGGTCGTTATTTCTGCATCAAGAACCCCTGAACGAATTTTTGAATCCCCCGTTACTGTGGAAAGAATTGGTATTTCCGAAATAAAAAGTACCACGGCTGCAGATTTTTATGGCGGTTTGGAAAATTTAAAGGGAGTTGATGTAAATACGAACAGTTTAACATTTAAATCGGTAAATACCAGAGGATTTGCCTCCTTTGCCAATACTCGATTTATGCAGTTGGTAGATGGTATGGACAATTCTACGCCCGCACTTAATTTTCCTATTGGAAACTTGGTAGGTATGATAGAAACGGATGTTTCCAGTGTGGAGTTATTACCAGGGGCATCATCGGCATTGTATGGTGCTAATGCATTTAACGGAATATTGTTTATGCGCAGTAAGAGTCCGTTTGACCATGAAGGAATAAGTGTTTCTATAAAAAGAGGTATTACTTCTCAAAAATCTGCAGGGGATAACGCCTATACGGATGTTGGGATTAGGGCTGCTCATAAATTCAGCGATAAATTTGCGGGAAAGGTCAATTTTGGTTATTTGAAAGGTACGGATTGGGCCGCTACGAGTGAAGTAGATAAGACTAGGCCCGGAGGTACTAGGGCAGATTTAAATTATGACGGTATCAATGTCTATGGTGATGAGGTTGCAACAGATATTAAGGATGTGGCGCTTACATTAGAAGGATTAGGTATTTTACCTGCCGGTGCAAATGCATTGGTTCCTTCGCAAATTGTAAGTAGAACCGGTTATAATGAAAATGTGTTGACCAATTACAATGCGGAAAGTATTAAAGCGGATTGGGGTCTATATTATAGGCCAATTGAAGATAATAGTTTGGAATTGTCCTATGTAGGTAAGGTAGGTACGGGTAATACAATTTACCAAGGAACCAACAGATACAATATAGCTGGCTTTTTTCAGGAACAGCACAAGTTGGAAGTAAAGAACGACAACTTCTTTGTAAGGGGCTATGTAGTAGCTGATAAAGCCGGTGATTCTTATGACATGGTGTTTACAGGTATTAATATTAACAGGGCTTGGAAAGATGACAATACTTGGTTTGGTGAATACACCGGTACATATGTACAGGCCACCTTGGCAGGAGCAACCGATGAGCAAGCACATGCAGCGGCTAGGGCACAAGCGGAGACAGGTAGGTTTTTGCCTGGAACACCGGAGTTTCAAGCTGCTTTTGATAGAAGTATCAACGATCCGGATTTGACAACGGGATCAAAATTTCAGGATGCATCCAAATACTATCATGCAGATGCCAATTACAATTTCAGCCATTTAATAGATTGGGCAGAAATTCAGGTTGGTGGTTCTTTTAGGGAGTACAGTTTAAATTCTTCCGGTACTATATATACTGATTTTGATGGACCCATAAATTACTCTGAATTTGGTATTTATTCACAAGTACAAAAGACATTGCCTTTTCAAAATGAAAAGAGCTTAAAACTTACCGGATCTATTCGTTATGATAAGTCAGAATTTTTTGACGGATTTATATCGCCTAGGTTATCTGCAGGTTTTACCCTGAACAGAGATCATAACATAAGGGCCTCTGCACAAACTGGTTTTAGAAACCCAACTACCCAAGATCTTTTTATTGGGTTAGATGCAGGTAGGGCAATCTTGGTGGGGTCCGCACCAAACAATTTGGATCGTTATTCCAGGGATTTTGAAGTCAGTGGAGGTGGTCAGCTTTTAGGGCAGCCAAGTACAATAAACCAAACCGGGGCGGCGGCATATAACAATTCTTATTCCGCAGCATCCGTAACTCGTTTGTCGGAAACGGGAAATCCTGCCGATTTGGAAGTAGCCAACCCTGATATTATAAAGCCCGAAAAAGTAACTTCCTTTGAAGTAGGTTATAGGGGAAAGGTTGATAAATTGGTAATTGATTTTAGTACTTATTTTAATTCTTATCAAAACTTTATTTCCCAGGAAGTGGTTGTTGCCCCATATTACGGTACTGTTGGTGATGGTGGTTTATCCATTGCGGCAATTTCAAACGGGGATTTCCAAGCTTATAGTGCATATACAAATACAGATGCAGATGTAAATTCCTATGGTGCTTCACTAGGTTTAAGTATGAAAGTACTTGGTAATTTTGATCTGGAAGGAAGTTACACTTTTACTAAACTTGATTTTGACCGTGATGCAAACCCAGATGTAATGTTGAATTTCAACACTCCAGAGCATAAATTCAAGGCTTCTTTTGGGAACAAGGAACTGTTCAATAATTTTGGTTTCAACGTATCCTATAGATTTAGCGATGATTATTTCTGGGAAGCTACTTTCGGTAATGGTGTAGTACCTGAATTTCATGTAGTGGATGCGCAGATTAATTATGATGTGCCCAGTATTAAGTCCACGTTTAAACTAGGAGGTACCAACCTTACTAATAAGGAATATTTTACTGCATTCGGTACTGGATTTATAGGGTCTATGTACTACTTATCTTGGACTATTAACAACTAATTTTTAAATAAGGAGTTGAAATGAAAAATTTAAAATTTATATATATTTCTATAGGGATCTTGGCTTTTACGGCTTGTAATGATCCAGAAGATGTTGATCTTTCACCAGAAGTGATTGTGGAAGACCCTGTTGAATTGACCGCTGGCTCTGCTGATTTTTCAAATTATGTGGCCTTGGGCAATTCATTGACTGCAGGTTTTACGGACGGAGCTTTGTTCCAAGCTAGTCAAAGTATGTCGTTGCCAAATTTATTGTCCCAGAAATTTAGTTTAGCGGGTGGCGGAAGTTTTGTACAACCGCTTACCAACGATAATTTTGGTGGACTTGCTGCCGGTGGAGAAAGAATTCAAGACCCTAGATTGGTTTTTGGAGGTGCTGGTCCTGTACCGTTAGAAGCCGCTTTGGGCGCATCGGTTACTGTTTCGACGGATATAGTATTGAACAACCCTACCGGTCCATTTAATAATCTAGGCGTGCCAGGAGCTAAAAGCTTTCATCTACTGGCGCCAGGATATGGAAATTTGGCAAATGTATCTTTAGGTTTGGCAAACCCTTATTTCGTAAGGATGACAGGAAATACACCTGATATTAGCGTATTAGAAATGGCAGTAAGTCAAGCTCCTAGCTTTTTCTCTCTTTGGATAGGTAATAACGATGTACTGGGCTATGCAACTACAGGTGGTGACGGTACTAACCCAATAACTCCTGTTTCAGGAGTACCAGGTGTTGGTTTTGACGGTAGTTACGGAGCTTTAATCGCAACTTTAACTGCAGGTGGTGCAAAAGGAGTGGTTGCCAATATTCCTAATGTGGTAGATATTCCGCATTTTACTACAGTTCCCCATAATCCGGTACCTCTGGATGCTGCTACTGCAGCTGCGGTGAACGGGGCTTATGCCCAATATAATGGTGGTCTGCAGGCTGCCTTTGGTGCTTTGGCAGGTACGGGATTGTTTACACAGGAAGAATTAGAGGCCAGAACGATAAATTTTGTCGAAGGACCTAATAATGCGGTAGTCATAGAGGATGAATCATTGACGGATTTAGGAGCTATTAATCCGGCATTTGCTGCATTGCCAAAAATTAGACAGGCCACGGCGAATGATTTATTGGTATTAACGGCATCAAATTTTATTGGTACACTTGCAGTACCGGGCAATCCTTTATCAGTAAATGGAGTTGCCGTACCGCTTGCGGACAAGTGGGTATTAATTCCTAGTGAACAAGAAGAAATTGCAGTGGCTATTGAGGCGTTCAACCAAATTATTGAAACAACGGCCGCCCAAGCAGGTCTTGCCTTGGTAGATGCAAATTCCTTATTGAACCAGTTGGCCAATGGTGGTATTACCAGTGGAGATTTTACGTTAACCTCTAGTTTGGTGACGGGTAGTGCATTTTCTTTGGATGGTGTCCATCCTACTGCACGCGGGTATGCGTTATTGGCAAATGAGTTCATGAAGGCGATTGATGCTACTTATGGTTCAAACTTTGAGGCATCGGGCAATTTGCTTAATGTAGGTGATTATCCTACAAATTATTCTCCCACGTTACAGTAATAGAATATATAATTATCAATAAATAAAGGTGCTCTTAGGGCACCTTTTTAGTTTTGTAAAAAAGCTAAAAAACAGTTTTTGTTTAAAATTGAATAGCATATCTTTGCAGCCTGAAAATGAGAGCATTTTTAAGGTTATATTAAACGTAATACATAAACATAAAAGTAATGTCAAAAGTTACAGGTAAAGTTTCGCAAATCATTGGGCCAGTGGTTGATGTAGAATTTCAATCAGGTGCTGATCTACCTAGAATCTATGATTCCTTGGAAATTGTAAACAAGGATAAGTCAATTTTGGTTTTAGAGGTACAATCCCATGTTGGCGAAAATACGGTAAGAACCATATCTATGGATTCTACCGATGGTCTAAGTAGAGGTGTTGAAGTAGTGGCTACGGGAAGTGCGATCCAAATGCCTGTTGGGGATGATGTTTATGGCCGTTTGTTCAATGTAATCGGTGATGCTATTGATGGTTTGGGAAATTTACCTAAATCTGGAGAAAATGGTCTGCCAATACACAGGGAGGCTCCAAAATTTGAGGACCTTTCGACTTCAACAGAGGTTTTATATACAGGTATTAAAGTAATTGATTTGATCGAGCCTTATGCAAAAGGTGGTAAAATTGGATTATTTGGTGGTGCAGGTGTTGGTAAGACGGTTCTTATTCAGGAATTGATCAATAACATTGCAAAAGGACATGGTGGACTTTCTGTTTTTGCCGGTGTAGGTGAAAGAACACGTGAAGGAAATGATTTACTTCGTGAGATGTTGGAGTCTGGTATTATCAAATATGGTGATGATTTCATGCATTCTATGGAAGAAGGCGGTTGGGATTTGAACAAGGTAGATAAAAATATAATGAAAGAATCAAAGGCAACGTTTGTTTTTGGTCAAATGAACGAACCACCTGGAGCCCGTGCAAGGGTTGCTCTTTCTGGGTTGACCATAGCGGAATATTTCCGTGATGGAGCTGGTGAAGGTCAAGGTAAAGATGTTCTATTCTTCGTTGATAATATCTTCCGTTTTACCCAAGCAGGTTCAGAGGTATCGGCACTATTGGGTCGTATGCCATCTGCGGTAGGTTACCAACCAACTTTGGCAACGGAGATGGGTGCAATGCAAGAACGTATTACATCAACGAAAAGAGGTTCTATTACCTCTGTACAAGCGGTATACGTACCTGCGGATGATTTAACGGATCCAGCTCCGGCAACTACATTTGCCCACTTGGATGCTACAACCGTATTATCTCGTAAAATTGCTGAGCTAGGTATTTATCCTGCTGTGGATCCATTGGATTCTACATCAAGAATATTAACTGCTGAAATTTTAGGAAAAGATCACTATGCCTGTGCGCAAAGAGTTAAGGAGCTTTTACAACGATATAAAGAGCTACAAGATATTATTGCCATTTTAGGTATGGAAGAATTATCTGAAGAAGATAAATTAGCAGTTGGTAGGGCACGTCGTGTACAACGTTTCCTTTCTCAACCTTTCCACGTAGCGGAGCAGTTTACTGGGCTTAAAGGTGTATTGGTAGATATCAAGGATACCATTAAAGGATTTAATATGATCATGGATGGTGAATTGGATCACTTACCTGAATCTGCTTTTAACTTGAAAGGTACTATAGAAGAAGCGATAGAGGCTGGTGAGAAAATGTTGACTGAAGCTTAGAACTAGTAAGCAGTAAGCAGTAACAGTTTGCACTTTGTTTGCTACTGTATGCTGAATACTGAGTACTGAATACTTAAAAAATATGTATTTAGAAATTGTATCGCCAGAGGCCACTTTGTTTGCAGGAGAAGTAACATCTGTTACCGTACCCGGTATTAACGGAGAGTTTCAGATGTTAAAAGATCACGCTCCAATAGTTTCTTTGTTACAGGAAGGGAAGGTTAAAATTGCCGGAAATGTGACTTTGGAAAAGGCTCACGCATCAAAATTCAGTAAAGATTCTGATGGAAACACTGTGCTACCTATAACTAGTGGTACCATTGAATTAAAGAATAATAAGGTTATTGTACTGGCGGATTAAGGCGTACAATTGTTATAAATTATAAAGGCTACACCTTAAAGTGTAGCCTTTTTTATTCAATTTCATATGCGAGTATATCAGCAGGTTGACAATCTAATGCTTTGCAAATAGCATCCAGTGTAGAAAAGCGAATGGCTTTTGCTTTACCTGATTTAAGTATGGATAGATTAGCTTCGGTAATACCAATCATTTCTGCCAGTTCTTTACTTTTTAAATTACGGTCTGCTAATACGGTATTTAAGTTAACGACAATGCTCATAATTATATGGTTAGGTCGTTTTCATTCTTAAAGTAATAACCCTGATCAATTATTTTTGATATAATTAAAAGGAATAAAGAAGTAATTAATAACGTTACAACACCTTCGATGACTCCTTTAGTATTATATTCTATTAATTTCTGGTAATTTTCACCTAGCGAAATTTCAATTATGTTAATAAATAATCTTATAAAAGAATAGTACAAAAATACTCTTCCAATAGTTTTAAAAGATTTTCCGTTTTTCTTGGATAGAAAATTTTCAAGGTTTATTTTATTTATGACTCTACTAAATTTGAATAAATAAAAGGTTAAAATACTGCTGATACTAATTTTTGCTATTAAAATGCAAATAGGAATTGTTAAGTTATCGTAGATGTTTTCAATTAATATCAAGTTGTAAAGATCTGAACTTGATCTAAAAATTGCAACTAATCCTCCTATAATCCAAAGACAAATTAATAGGTATAGAAAAAAAATAAGATTCTTCATATTTACAATTATTATCGTTTAACGATAATAAATATATAAAAATTATCGAAAAACAATAATAAAATCTAAATTTATTGGATTATGATGTCCTCAAAGATATCAATTCCCAATCTTGACCTAAGGAACGATAGGTGCATATTTTTGTAAAACCAATAGCATAATGGGCGCTCAAAGAACGGCTATTCGTGGCATCCACTTCAGTTATGATACTGGTATAAATAGGAAAGGCTATTTTTTTCATTGCCGCGTACAACCCTCTAAAAACACCTTGTTTTCTATGGGTCTTTGCAACACAGATTTGACCCATGGTAATATAATTCTGCAGATGATTTTTTTCTATTTCCGTAAACATAGGTCTTAGGACGGAAATATCATCCTTAAAATCTTGTGTCATGGATAGTGCATAACCAACTACCTTACCCTTGTGTTTGGCAATAGTATGCGGAAAAGCATTGTTCATTTTAGTAAGAAGTTCCAAACTATGTTCAACGGTGACAAATCCTTCTCTTGCCATCTCCGTAGCGGTAACGGAAGATCTTAAATTCATTTGTTGTATGGAAAGAATTTGCATTAATTCTTCCGTAGTACTTGCACTGGTGTAATTGATTTCCATAATTACAGTTTTAACCAAGAATTACGAGCATTAAGCATTTGCTTAGAAGGTAAATTTTCTGTTTTTTCCATCAATTGAATGGTATAGTGTGGATCTGGTTCAAGCGTTAACACGGTATTTTTTTTATTGCCATCTCTTATAAAGTCAATAGAAAGCTTATCTGTTGGCCTAAATTGTTTCAATAAAGCATTGAATGCAATATCTTCTTGCAATGGCCTACCGTTAATGTGGGTAATTAAATCACCCTTGTCCAAACCAGCGGTATAAGCAGGACTTCCTATAGTTGGATTACTTTTAATTATACCATTGTTCTCATTGGAAATTGTTACCGCAGCCCCAAAATATACAGTATTGGAATCTTGAGAAATAGAAACACCAACACTTTCTAAAAGTTCCTTGTATTTGGGCATACCACTCTTATATATGTAATTATTGAAAAATTGGTTACCAAATTCCTCGCCGGCATAAGTGTTCAAGGTTTGGTGTAAATTTTCTAGCGTATAAGGTATTTCAGTTTTACCATATTGAGACCAAACAAGCTTCATAAAATCATCTAAGTTCAATTTTTGTTCCCTTAGGGAAAGGTCCAACGCCAAACCTAAAACACTACCGTAGGAATAGTAAGATATAAATGTATTTTCCCTGTTAACGGGATCTACGGATGTGGCAGCATCTACAAAAGGAGCTTGATAGCTCATTTCAATAGGATTAAAAAATTGTAGGGCCGGCGAATTCCAAACATAATTAAATGTACCCGTCAATCCTTCAATATATTTTTCTGGTGATATAAGTCCGGCTCTACATAAAATTAGATTAGTATAATAACTAGTAAAACCTTCTGCAAACCATAGGGCTCCGCTCATATTTGCTTCTTCAAAATTAAATGGTTCCAAAGATTTTGGTCGTATACGTTCCACGTTCCAACTATGGAAAAACTCATGGGAAACCGTACCTATATTTCCATCCATACCACCATTTGCCAATGTTCTTGTGCTTGTTAGTATTGTTGAATTTCTATGTTCCATGCCATCACCGGATGCGTTTGGTATATAGCAGGCTAGAAAAGTGTAGGTATTATAATCGAATTGTGGCAACTCACCGAACACCTCTTTTTCGGCAATTACTACTTTTTTTACTTTCTCAAAATACTTATCTGCTTCTTCTTCAGTTTCTAGGTCATGAAGAGCAAGTTTTACGGTTTGATCATCAATAATGAATTCCCTTACCTTGTGGTTACTTAGTTCTGTGGGGCTATCCATAAAATAATAAAGGTTTGGAGCGCTATAAGTGTTGTTTTTAACCTTTACTAATTGAGTGGCAATTTTCCATTCTAAATCTTCTCTATTTACAAAATCAACTTCAATGGGTCTGTCCCTTAAAGAAGGAGCATAAATAAATGTGGCCGGTATATTTAAATGCGCATGGGATTCATCTATTTGTGAATAGGTACCGTCCCCTCTATCTGCAAATAAGATGTATTCAATTGTTACACTTCCGTTATGCCCGTTAATTTGCCATTCATATGGGTTGGGCCTATGGATTTTAAGTAAATTACCTTGGGCATCTTTGGCTTTAAAAGCATAAACGTTCTTGGCAAATTCATGTAGGGCATATCTTCCCGGAGATGTTCTGCTCATTCTTACGGACAATGTATCTTGATCAATATCTAGGAAGTTTACCGTAACCACGGCCTCATGGTGTATGGCATTATCAAAAGATATGGAATAACTTATCGTTTGCGCACTAAGAGATGGTGCTGTCAAAAAGAGAAAAATTAGGTACAAATAACGCATACAATGTTTTTAGCTAATATAATGAAGCTAATGCATGTTTGTAAAATTTGATTCTAATTATTAAGCGTGAAGAAGGGATTATTCTCCAAATTTAGATTGAATGGCATTTTTAATTTTTTTGAAAACAATATCATTTATGGGTTTTATGACAAAATCCGTCACTAATGGGCTAGCCATAAGATTATCGATATCTAGCTTATTGCCAGAGGAGGTCAATACAAAAACCATACAATTTGAAGGGTTGGCAAGGACTTCAAAATGTTCCATAAATTTCCAACCGTTCATTACGGGCATATTCAAATCTAAAAACACAATGTAGTTGTTATCTTTGCTATAATCTTCCTTTAAAAAGTTGATAGCCGTTAATCCGTTAGTGAACAATGTTATATCGCCTATAATATCAGTTGCCTTTAAACCTTTTTCCAACAAAAAGGTAAATATTGGATCATCTTCTATAATAATTATTTTATAACTCATTCGATTTCTTCTATATTCATTCGTTGTACGGTACTGTCTACTATTTTCTTTATGACCACATCTATCTCATCTGCAGAATCTATAATGTATTGCAGCATACGGTTTTTTTCTTCAGAATCAAGATCATGATTTTCGTCCCTAATAAGATTAACCAAGCCCATTAATCTTGCAACAGGAGCTCTTAGTTCATGGGATTGTGTCCATGCAATTTCCTTTAATTTTGCATTTTGTTTTTCAATGGCCTTTAAGTAGTTGATACGGTTACTTACATCTCGTGAATTTACTACAATACCGTTTATGGAAGGTTCGTCCAATTTATTGGTTACAGTTGTCTCCATCCAAATATATTGGTGGTTTTTCATTCTGAACCTAAATGGCCTAATTTTGGTTTGGGGTACTTCCAAGATTTCATAAAATTGTTTTAGGACTTCATCATAATCTTCAGGGTGTACATAGTCAAATGCATTGGTGCCTAAATATTCCTTTGGGGTTGTTTTCAAAATTCTGGTAGAAGTTGGACTTACATATAGGAAATTGGCTTCTGTATTTAATATGGCAATTAAATCACTACCATCTTGTACCAAAGATTTAAATCGGCGTTCTGATTGTTCAAGTTGTACGTCAGCTTTTTTCTTCTCGGTTATATCACGGCCTATACAGTACACTACCCTTTCTTTTTCGTCCCAATTTGCGGACCAAAGCATGGGTACTATAGTATTGTTCTTGTGAATATATCTATTTTCAAATCCCGTAACCTTTTCACCTTCTAAAATTGCGGATGCTTCATTCGAGGACAATTTTTTGTCCTTTTCATGTACAAATTCTAAATATTGCTTACCGATCAAGTCCTTTGGTTCATATCCCCAAATTTTTTGGCAGGCCTTGTTAATGCTCAGGAAATATCCTTCTTCATCTATGGTACAAATGATATCCAAGGATGCATCCAATATTTTTTGCATTTCCTCTTTGGCACTTATCAATACCTGCTGTGACAAAACCTCTGATGTTATGTCTTTAGAATAGCAGGTAAGACCTAATAATTTACCATTGTTGTCATAAAGGGGGTTAAAAGAGGTCAACCCATAGGTGGTTCTAAGTTTTACCGGATTGTAAAATTTACCTTTAATGGAAAACTGTTCTCCGTTTAATGCCCGGGCATAATTATTTCTCCATTTATTATTGATATCATCATCAAAATTTTCAGAAAACACAACATCCCCAACATTAAACTGATAGCCAATATTGTCCCTTATCAATTCATGATAGGCGTTATTTGCCATTATTAATCTGTATTCGGTATCAACGGACCATAAAAGATCCTTGGTGTTATTGATAATGGCTTCCTGGTTATTTTTAAGCTTTACCAGTTCAAAATCATCATTTACTTTTTGCGTAATATTCTGAATGGTACCGTACATCAAAAGCGGTTGATCATTGTCCCAAGACAATATTTTACCGTTATCATGAACCCAATTAGTTTCCCCCCTTAAGTTTATAATTCGGTATTTAATATCATAAATTTCAGTCTTTTGCTCAAAACAACGTTCTAGTTTTGCCCTGACCAATTTTAGGTCTTCCGGATGTATAAAATTTTCCCAATCAGAATATTGTAAGGTTTTTTTTGCTTCGGCGGAATAACCTAGAATTTTTAGACATTCATAATTTAATTTCATTAAATTAATCTTGATATCCCGTTCCCAAATACCGATACCAGTTGCAGAAACGATGTTATCAAGAAGTATACCTTTTTGTTCTAATTTATTTTTTTGGTGCCGTGATATTTTTTTTGATTTTCTTAATTCAAATAATTGTATGATCTGCTTGGCAAGTGTTTTTAAGCCATTTATTTGCAGCTCATTGAGTTGTTTTGATTTTTGGTCCATGACACATAATGAACCTAATTGATATCCATCATCGTTAGTTAAGGAAACTCCAGCGTAGAAACCAATTTTCAAATCTCCTTTGACAGAAGCATATTCTGAAAATCGTTTATCCTGGTTTGGGTCTTCTACGATTAAAACATCTAAATCATCAAGAATTAAATATTTGCAAAAAGAATCATCTAGTGTAGTACTAGATAAATCCAATCCATGATGCGATTTAAAAAATTGTCGATTATCGTCCACTAAAGAAATAAGGCTTATAGGGGTGTTGCATATAGCTGCTGCCAAAGCCGTGACATCATTGTATAGGGATTCCTCTTCAGAATCCATAATAGTATAAGAACCTAAAGCTTCTAATCTTTCTTTGTCTGCAATTTTATCTCTTTTCATAGCCAATCAATCAGAAAAAAATTATAGCGCTAATAGCAATATACAATATTAATAGTAGGAAAATTCCTTAAAAATTGTGCAAAAATATGTTTATTCTTTAACACTTAAACATTATTTCACGTTTATTTTTGATAAAAAATAAATGTAAACTCCTATTTATCAACGTTCTAAATGATTGTAAATGGTGATTTAAAGCCGGTTTTCTTAAAAAACAGATTTTTTCTCAACTTAGGAGTAAATAATTCTTCATTTCATTAAAAACTTCCGTTTCAATTCATAGAAAAGTTATTTTTGCTCAATGAGTAAAACACCCGCTAGGTTAGTAAGATTATTGGCAGACCGTAAGGAAGAAGACACCTTTAGGCATTTAACTTCACAGAGTGGCCTAATAGATTTTTTGTCCAACGATTATTTGGGATTTGCCAATAGTGAAACACTGTTTTCTAAAACTTTTCAGGTGCTTTTAAATGAAGGGATAGCTTCCAATGGATCAGGAGGGTCGCGTCTTTTGTCCGGTAATCACAAACTTTATGGCCAATTGGAACCTTTGTTAACTAATTTTTATAAAGCGGGGGAAGCATTGGTCTTCAATTCTGGTTATGATGCTAACCTTGGCTTATTCGGCGCCGTACCACAACGCGGTGATATTATATTTTATGATGAGTATGTTCATGCAAGTATACGTGAGGGGATACGAATGAGCAATGCAAAATCATATAGTTTCTTACACAATGATTTGTCTAGCCTAAAAGACCGAATTGCATTGAATTTGGCGAGAAATGATCAAAAAGATAGTATGGTATATGTGGCTACCGAAAGTGTTTTTTCAATGGATGGAGATTCTCCCGACTTAAAAGCTTTTGCGGATTATACCAATACTAACGGCTATCATTTAATTGTTGATGAGGCCCATGGCGGTGGCGTGTTAGGTAAAAATGGAGAAGGTCTAGTGGCAAAATTGGGGTTGCAGGAAGCTGTTTTCGCAAGGACCATAACCTTTGGAAAAGCATTTGGGTGTCATGGTGCAGCGGTTTTGGGCAGTAATGACCTTAAGGCATTTTTGGTCAATTTTGCAAAACCGTTAATATACACCACAGGCTTAACGCCACATACATTGGCCACTATTCTTACGGCCCATACATTTTTTAATGAATTAAGTAAAGAGCCAAAAGTAAGGTTAGCGGAAAATATTGCATGTTTTAAAGATCAGGTCAAAGCATATAAATTAAATGATTATTTTATTGCTAGCGATACAGCTATACAATGTTGCGTGGTCCCTGGTACAAAAAAGGTAAAGACGGTATCCAAAAAACTATTGGATAAAGGATTTCATGTTAAGGCCATTGTATCTCCAACGGTGGCCGAAGGTCAAGAGCGACTTAGAATTTGTTTGCATAGCTTTAATTCCAAGGAAGAAATAGGACTATTGCTTAAATTGTTATCCAGTTTTATTTAGTATGGGCATGGAAGATAAATTTTATCAATTGGCTAGTTTTGAATATGTTGCCGATGTACAGATTGTAAAGGGTAAACTGGAGTCAGAGGGTATTCCGGTTTTTTTAAGGGATGAGAATACCTTAAATTCCGATCCTCTTATTAGCAATGCCATTGGGGGCGTAAAATTGCAGGTATATTCAAAGGATAAGGAAAGGGCAATTGCTATTTATGATGAAATCAGGGCCTATGCCGTAGATGAACAAGGTAATCCTATTGTATGTCCAAATTGTAAGGCAAAACGATCAGAACCATATTATAACAGTAAGGGGGTATTTTATAAACTTTTTCCATTTTTTGAAAAAAGAAAGTATAAGTGCCTAAATTGTAAAATGATTACGAACTCAAAGTAAGAATATAATGCAAAAGATATTTGTGACTGGAATTTCAACAGAAGTAGGCAAAACAATTGCTTCTGCTATTTTTACCGAAGCTCTAACGGCAGATTATTGGAAACCTGTGCAAGCGGGAGATTTGGACAATACAGATGTAGATAAGGTGAAAAGGTTGATTTCCAATGATAAATCTAAGTTTCATCCGTGCAGCTATGAGTTGAAGGCAGCTATGAGTCCGCATGCCGCGGCAGAGTTGGAAGGTATTAGAATAGATAGGTTCCATATCAATGAACCGGAAACCGATAATAATTTGATCATTGAGGGTTCTGGGGGAATATTGGTACCCTTAAATGATGAGGATACCATGTTTGATATTATTATGCCAGACTACAAGGTGGTAGTAGTTTCCAGAAATTATCTGGGCAGTATTAATCATTCTTTATTGACGATCAATTGGCTTTTACATAAAGGTTATGATGTATCCGTACTGTTCAGTGGGGAAGCAAATCCGCAGACCGAAAATATCATATTGCATAAAACTGGTGTATCCTTGATTGGTAGAATAGATGAGGAAAAGGAGTTTACCAAGGAAGTGATCAAAAAATATGCCAATAAATTTGAGGGTATATTAAGGTCGCTCTAGTCGTTGTAATACTTCTGCATTTTCAACATCGGCCAGTTTTACATAATGTGTAGAAAGGTAATCATCTATATAGGTATTTACTTCTATCAATTTCTTGTCGAAAATCCGTTTGCCTTTTCTTGTTATTACCGTTTTGGGCCGTATGACCTCCATAATGTATTGTAATTCTTCAATAGCAATTTTTCTAGGGTTGTTGAAAAATGGGAACAGTTCATCCCTGCAAATATTACTGGGATGTGTAGCCGCAATGGTGGGCGGTAGCGTATTTAAATTCCAATAACCAATATGGTATTCAAAAAAAAGTATGTTTTTGGTCTCTAAATTGTGATCTGTAATATATTGTGGTACAGAGAAACCCTCGCCATTATAAAGTGTATTTTTTTCATAATAGTTTTTGGCGACATTGATATATTCCAAATAACTTTCTGCAGGTATCAACATTCCTACAAATGCAAGGAAAACCGGTATTCTTGGTTTATAACGTAATAAAATATTTGAAATCACTACGCCCAAAAGGATTAGAAATAGAGGGTGTAATTGTATGAGGTAATGGCCGTTTATCCTTCCGCCTTTTATAAACGATAACAATATCCCAAAAATAGAGACCAGCAGTAACTGGTGGGTTCTGTTTTTAAAATCAATGTATTTGTTTTTATAGGCATAGATGAGAAACAAACCTATAATAACGAATATAGGAGCAAGTTTAAGGAATGAGTATCTTCTAGCCTCGGTATATTCCAAAGGGGCCAGAATTACTGATTTCCACCATACTAAGGTTTGCCCGGTTATATAATAAGGGACTATGGTAGCGAGAATCACGCTAAGTATTGCTATACCAAATAAAATGACTTTTAAAAAACCCTTCTTTTTTTTAGTAAGCAATGCTTCGTGCAAAAGGAACAAGCCAATAAAGCATATGGGGAATGCCATATTCAGTTTGACCATTACCGTAACTCCCATGAGCAGTCCGGCAAAAAAGATGGCAAACGCAGATTTTTTTTTCAGTATCAGGTAGATTGCAGGAACAAAGAAAGCAACGCAGATATGTTCTGACATTACACCTTGCAAACTGCCAAACAAGCTGAGCAATACAATACAGGACACGGCAACAATTATAGATGATGTTTTGGCCAATATGGTACGTGCAATTTTAAAGGTAAAGAATGCTGTAATCAAAACGGTGAACACTCCTGCTAATCTAATGGCAATAAAGCTTTTGCCGAATAGGGTGATTATGGAGGCAAAGAAAGCAAAGGTTAACGGGGGCTTTAAGTCCCATAATTGGGTATAGGGCAAAAAACCGTTGGCCCAAGATTGCCCAAGTAATATAAACGTACTTTCGTCCCTGTCAATATAGTCCCTGAAGAAAAAAGGGAACCGTATAAAAAAGGTGATGCAAAAAAAGAATAAAAGAATGGTGGAATTTTTCCATTTGGAAATGGTATAAAATACATTTTCGTTTCTTTTCAAGGACATCTTAAATTTGCGGTTTATTTCCCGATCTTTGCAAGATAGATAAAATGAGGAATTATAAATTTTATGGCCGTGGAAAATCTATCAACTAGAGATAAAAAGTATTTGTGGCATCCTTTAACTCAACATAAGTTAAACAAGCCCCAATTACCTATTGTAAAGGCAAAAGGGGCACTTTTGTTTGATGAGGACGGTAATGAATATATAGATGGTATTGCATCTTGGTACACCACAATGTATGGGCACGGCAATGACCAGATAATTGCCGCAATGACCAAACAGATGCAAAAGTTGGATTTTGTAATGTTCAGTGGCTTAACACATGAACCGGCTATTGAACTTTCAGAACAGCTTATCAATATTTTGCCTGACAATCAAGCAAAACTTTTTTTTAATGATAATGGTTCTACGGCAATTGATGCGGCCATAAAAATGGCGTTTCAATATTTTCATAATGATGGAAAAAAAAGAGATACGTTAATAGCATTTGAAGACGGATTTCATGGAGATACCTTTGGGGCAATGAGTGCTTCTGGACTTTCTTCGTATAATGGACCGTTTGAAGATTTTCTATTAAAGGTTGTGCGCATTCCTGTACCGCAAGAAAACAATCTGGAATTGGTCAAAAAACAATTGACGAATATTTTAAGTGAAAACAGCTGTGCGGCCTTTATATTTGAACCGCTGGTACAAGGTGCCGCAGGAATGAAATTTCATTCCGCACAAGGGCTTGATGAGTTGATTCAACTATGTCAAACTCATGATGTGCTGTGTATTGCCGATGAAATAATGACAGGATTTGGGAAAACGGGAACGGATTTCGCTTCTGAAGTCCTTGTGAACAAACCAGATATTATCTGTCTGAGCAAAGCGCTTACGGCAGGTATGTTCCCTTTAAGTATTACCAGTTGTTCACAAAAGCTGTATGATAGGTTTTTAAGTGATGAGGTACACAAAGGTTTTTTTCATGCGCACACTTTCAGCGCACATCCTATTGGATGTGCTGCGGCTTTAGCCGGAATTAGCCTTTTAAATTCTTCTGAAATTAAGGAAAGAAGGCAGTATATAGAAAAGGAGCACAACGTATTTGCTGCAGAAGTTAAAAACCATGAAAAGATAGCTGAGGTAAGGGTCAAGGGGGTCATTTTGGCTATAGACCTACAACTGAAAATGGAACGGTATGGCAACTTGCGTGATGAGCTGTATCAATTTTTCTTAAACAGTGGCGTTTTGCTTAGGCCATTGGGCAATACCGTTTATGTACTGCCCCCTTATGTAATTACCAACATACAACTTCAAAAAATATATGCCGCCATTAAAAAGGCATTAGATACTTTTTAGATTAATATATTGAAAGAAAAAATATCCATAACGGCCCTTGCCTCCCTTTCACCTTTGGGAGATACATTGAATGAAACCTGGAAGGCTTATTTAAGCGACAATCATTATTTTTCTTTAAAGGATTACAATGGACAACAAGTATGGGTAGCCCCATTGTCCCAAGCCTCAAAGCTTAAAGTAGATGAATTAAGGTTTTCTGATAATAAATATAAAAAGTTGGACGATAGTGTTCTCTTTGCAATTTTAGCATCGAGAAAGGCAGTTGATCAAGCAGGATGGAAAAATACCTCAATTTTTGGTGTTAATATGGGTTCATCAAGGGGCGCTACAAAACTTTTTGAGGAATACCACCAAGAATATTTGGAAACGGGAGTAACGTCAACCTTAAGCTCACCTACAACAACGTTGGGCAATATATCATCATGGGTATCTCATGACCTTGGGGCCACAGGTCCGGATATCTCCCATTCCATTACTTGTTCCACGGGCTTACATTCCGTATTGAACGGGGTGGCATGGCTCAATAGCGGAATGGCGGACAAATTTTTGGTAGGAGCTAGTGAAGCGCCATTGACCAATTTTACCATTGCCCAGATGAAAGCATTAAAAATTTATGCTAGAACTACGGCTGTTCATGAGCCTCCGGTAGATGAACTTGGAAAGGAGTACCCCTGCCAGGCTTTATATCTTGAAAAGGAGACCAATTCCATGATTTTGGGTGAAGCTGCCACTGTAGCATGTTTGGAAACCGGTACGGTGAACAATGCCCTTGCGCTAATAGAAGGGGTTGGGTATGCAACTGAAATTTTAAAACATAATACCTCCATATCGGCAAATGCGGAATGTTTTCAAAAATCGATGAAAATGGCCATGGGGAACTTATCCCTTTCCGATATTGATGTCATAGTTATGCATGCACCTGGCACCATTAAAGGAGATTTGTCTGAATTTAATGCGGTGCAACAGGTGTTTGGAAGTACAATGCCACTTTTAACGACCAATAAGTGGAAATTTGGGCATACGTTTGCGTCTTCTGGTATGCTAAACCTAGAGTTGGCAATTTTAATGATTCAACATAATAAATTTATACCATCACCTTTTTTTAAGAACAAAGTGAATAATAAGCAGATAAAAAGGGTCTTGGTCAATGCCGTAGGTTTTGGTGGTAATGCTGTAAGTATATTAGTATCTAAAAATGAATAGGTTATGAAAAGGACTCTAGTGTAGTCTTCATTTTAAAACCAACCAATTATATTTTCAATTTAAATTCAGTTATTTTTGAACTTGGTAACAACCTATGATGATATGAGCGACGCAAGACATAATTGGACAAAAGACGAAATCTTAGCAATATATAATAAGCCTTTAATGGAGCTTCTATATGAGGCTGCAACCGTACACAGGAAACATCACGATCCCAACACGGTGCAGGTTTCAACCCTACTTTCAATTAAAACGGGCGGTTGTCCGGAGGATTGTGGGTACTGTCCGCAAGCGGCACGTTACCATACGGATATAGAAGGTAACGACCTTATGGCCGTATCTCAGGTAAAAGCTCAAGCGTTAAGGGCAAAGGCATCTGGTAGTTCACGTGTTTGTATGGGGGCTGCATGGAGAAATGTAAAGGATGGTCCGGAATTTGAGCAAGTATTGGAAATGGTGCGTACCATCAATAAGCTGGATATGGAAGTATGCTGTACACTGGGGATGATAACGGAAAACCAGGCCAAACGTTTGGCAGAAGCAGGTTTGTACGCTTATAACCACAACTTGGATACCTCAGAGGATTATTATAAAGATGTAATTTCTACGCGCGCTTTTGAGGACCGTTTGGATACGATAGAAAATGTGCGCAAAAGTAATGTTACCGTCTGTAGTGGAGGTATCATTGGTATGGGGGAGGCATTGGAAGATAGGGCAGGTATGTTGGTCGCTTTGACCTCACTTAATCCGCAACCGGAATCTGTTCCCATTAATGCTTTGGTTGCCGTAGAGGGTACTCCTATGGAAGATATAGAGCCGGTTTCTATTTGGGACATGATCAGAATGGTGGCCACTACCAGGATTGTAATGCCAGAGACTCAAGTACGTTTATCCGCAGGCCGCACGGAAATGAGTAGGGAAGGTCAGGCAATGTGCTTTTTTGCGGGTGCAAATTCCATTTTTGCGGGAGATAAATTGTTGACGACCCCAAATCCAGATGTAAATGAGGACATGGCTATGTTCAAAATGTTGGGGTTAAATCCTCAAAAACCATTTACCAAAGTGGCCCAGCCCAAAACTGTGGAAGCTGCGGATTCACAACTACAACCTTTAGGCGAAAAGCCAAAGTGGTCAAGACCCGGGCATACCATAGAGCGTAATGAAAATGCCAAGCAAAAGGCAAAAATTGTTGAATAATACTACATTAATACATTTTTAAGAAATTATTTTCTAATCGTTAATTACCTTTGGGTTCCCTAAAAACCATGTGTAATTGAAGTTAGCCGATATTCCAAGGGTAAGTAATATTACCAAGGACATTTTTATTAACGATTATTTTAAACCGCAGCAACCTGTAGTTCTTGAAAATGCAATTACGGATTGGCCTGCCTTTCGTAAGTGGAATCTTGACTACATGAAGGAAGTAGCCGGTGCAATTACCGTACCCTTGTATGATGATAGGCCGGTACAACATAAGGATGGTTTTAATGAACCACATGCCAAAATGAAAATGGCGGATTATGTTGATTTGCTGAAAAAGGAACCTACTAGGTTTAGAATATTTCTTTGGAATATTTTAAAGGAGGTGCCTGCGTTGCAGAACGATTATAGTTTTCCGGATTTTGGTCTAAAGTTGATGAAAGGTTTGCCAATGTTATTTTTTGGTGGCCGGGATTCCTATACATTCATGCATTATGATATTGATTTGGCCAATATCTTTCATTTTCATTTTGATGGAGAAAAAGAGGTAATACTCTTTCCACAGTCCGAAACGAAAAAATTGTATAAAGTACCACATTCTTTGATTACCCATGAAAGCATAGATTTCTCGGACCCGGACTATGATAAGTGGCCGGCGTTAAAGCAAGCCAATGGTTTTAAGGCTACACTTTCCCATGGTGATGTATTATATATGCCAGAAGGTTATTGGCATTATATGAAATATAAAACACCTGGCTTTTCCATGAGTTTAAGGGCAATTGCCCGTAATCCTAAAAATTTGGCCAAAGCCACGTACAATATTTTGATTATGCGTTACTATGATGTTCTAATGCGTAAATTAAAGGGGCAAGATTGGATAGACTTAAAAAATGAAAAAGCCGTATCTAGAACACATAAAAGAATAGGTGAATTGGTTAGGGATTAAATTTTGTTGACCAGCTCTTGAACTTTTTCATAGACCAAATGGCTTTCCCAACCTCTGTATAATAAGTAGTCCGCCAGTTTTTTTCTGCGCTTTTGTATATCCGTATCGGTAAATTGAAGTAGTCTTTTTTGGGCCAATTCGTCCAATGCTTTCATATATGCAGTAGGGTCAATTTCTTTCAGGGCCGTGGTAATATTGTATTTGGAAATATTTCGTTGTTTTAATTCCCTTACAATTCTGTTTTTACCCCATTTTTTAATGTTGAATTTACCTCTTGCAAAACTTTTGGCAAATCGTTCTTCATTTAAAAATCGATCTTCAATTAGTTGCCCTATTATAGTATCTATGGCAATAGGTATCATACCCATTTCCTTTAGTTTGGAAACCACTTCCTTATGGCAGCGATCTTGGTATGCACAATAGCTTTCTATTTTTTTAGTGGCTTCTTGAATAGTGTAGCCTTTGGTTTTTGAAGTAGTCAAAAGTATATTTATTATAATTGAGAATAAACGTTAGGTAAATTTACCATAACTTATCTATAAGTTGAAATTTTATAATATTTTGGGCGATTGCGAGTTTTATAAAAAAATATTAAAAATGAAAAAATTGTTATTGCTAGTATTTGTTTTTTCGATGTTAACTGCTTGTGACGAAGAAGAAATAATAGTTAATGAAATAGAGTTAAAAGATATTACAAGTAACATTTTAATAAATAACCCTATTATTTATGAGTCAACTGATGTCAATATTACAGTTGAAAATAATAGTGGGGCAATAGAATCTATAGTAGTTTATTTTAATGATGAAATTCTTTTGAATTTAGAGAATGATTCAAATGTCAACTTTAGTTTTAATCCTGAACTATACCCAACTGGATCAGCAAATATTAAGATTGAAATAATTGAAAAATCTGGTAGTATTATTTCAAAAGACTATCCAATTACAATACATAGAAAGTTATTAGATGTTGAATTAGACAATTACTTTTTTCGCATTGGAAATAAAGATTTTATGATTTTTGCATCAGCATATGATGGTTCATTGTTAGCTACTAGGTTGATTGATTCTACCCCAACATCTTTTGTTTTATCTACTGAAGTAGATATAGATTTAGAAACACCTTATATGTTCACTATTGCCTCAAGAAATGAATTTGTAGATATAGAATATGCAAATTTATATACTGTAATGGATGTAACAAGGTCAAGTTTTAATGAATTTAGACCAAAATCTCCACGAAGAAGTGAGTATTCTAAACAATATAAATTAAACACTATTGGTTTTTCGGAGGATGTAATAATTGAAGGATCAATCAACCCAGGGTATTCCACAGGTTATGATCATTTGGATTTTTCTTTTTCACTTATTAAGTATGAATATTTTAACGAGGAAAATACAATAGATAATTATTATATCAACGCTTATAATCGAAATACTAGACAAGTAAGTCATATGTGGATTAACCATGATACCTTATTAAACAATCAAGAATTAAATGCGAATGAATTATCTACAGAAGACCAGATTGAAGGTTTTGTAGATACAAATTATTCTGATGGTTTAGAGAATGATCATACTAGAGGACTTCAGATAAGAGGATACCAAAATGGAAAAGATTTTAAAAATAATAATTATCATGAAATTTGGCGTAGTGGTCATACTACGATACAATCTCCTGATATGTACATTCAGTCTATAGAAGATTATGTATTAAATACTTCATTTTATAAATATTCACATTTCTTACGTTTAGAGGATTATATAACAAATAGGGTAGGTATCCCTCTTGAAAAATATAATATACCAAATTGGGATTTAGATTTTCAAATTATTGATAGGCAAATAAATCTAACAGTAAATGGAAGTGGTCACAACGTAGGTAAATTATTAATTTCTTCGGGAAATTCGGTTGATGAAATCCCCACTGTTGAAGGAAAATTAAACTATTATACTTGGAACATTAATTTTGATAGTAATAAAACATCAATAATTACACTTCCTGAGGTTCCTCAAGAAATTAAAAATTGGAGTTTTGGAAAATTTTATAATTCATCTAATCTAAATGTTAAATGGTTTAGAGTAGAGAGGTATGAAAATATAGAAGATTATGATAATTATTTAAATCAAATTATAAGGGAGAATAAAATTCTATTTCAAGTAAGTCCTTTGTTTGAGGCAAAATTTATATCTAACGACAAGTATAGTAATTTTATGTTCGATTCAGATACATTTTTTGATTAACAATTAAAAAAACCTAAAACAAAAAAAGCGACTCTGTTATAGAGTCGCTTTTTTATTAATATATTGTTTTACCGTCCTTGTTCTTAAAACGGTATTCAAGATACGTATACGCATCACGTGGTTGAATTTTTATCCATCGTTTGTATTCCAAGAACCATTTTGTCCTTAACGAAGGAAATCCTTTTGTAATATAGGCTGCAATAAAGGGGTGTATATTTAGTGTTATACTATTGTCCTTTGCAGGTCCTTTAAGGAGTTTTTCAAGATCCACTGTAATTTTGTCTATTAAAACAATAGGTGCTTCCACCTCTTTTCCGGTTTGGTTAGGATCCTCTTCGGTTGTTTTAATATTCATTTCAGGTCGTACCCTTTGTCGGGTAATCTGAATCAAACCAAATTTACTTGGGGGTAGTATTTTGTGTTTGGCGCGATCATCTTTCATCTCATCCCTAAGATGTTCAAAAAGCTTTTTTCTATGCTGTGATTTTACCATATCGATAAAATCCACTACAATAATGCCTCCCATATCACGAAGGCGTAATTGCCTGGCAATTTCCGAAGCCGCCAATAAGTTGACCTCTAGGGCCGTATCTTCTTGGTTTTTGGCCTTATTGGACCTATTGCCGCTGTTTACATCTACCACGTGTAGGGCTTCGGTATGCTCTATAATTAAATAGGCTCCTTTGCTCATGGTGGCGGTACGTCCAAAAGACGTTTTAATTTGTCTCTCGATACCAAATTTTTCAAAAATTGGCACGTTAGAGTCATAGTGCTTTACGATACTCTCCTTTGCAGGAGCAATTTCGGCCACATATTCTTTTATTTCATTATAAAGAGTGGCGTCATCTACGTGTATACCCGTAAAACTATCATTAAAAACATCTCTTAATATAGAGGATGCCCTATTGAGTTCTACGAATACTTTTGAAGGTGTTTGAGCACGATATAATTTTTTACACATTGCTGTCCATTTTGCCAGCAAGTTTTCTAGATCTTTGTCAAGTTCCGCAACTTTTTGCCCTTCTGCAACTGTTCTGATTATTACACCAAATCCTTTTGGCTTAATACTCTTAACAAGTCTTTTTAACCGGTCTTTCTCTTCTTTGCTTCCTATTTTTTGGGAAACGGAAACACGTTCCGAGAAAGGAACCATGACCAAATAACGTCCTGCTATTGAAAGCTCTGAGCTAATTCTTGGTCCTTTAGTAGATATAGGTTCTTTTACAATCTGCACCAATAAGGATTGGTTTGCTTTAATGACATCGGTTATTACCCCGTTCTTGTCAATATCGGTTTCGAACGGAAAGTTTTTTAAGGTGTAATCCTTTAGTTTTCCGGTACTCACCTGTTTAATGAACTTTAGCATGGAGGATAGCTGTGGGCCAAGGTCATGATAGTGCAAAAATGCATCTTTTTCATATCCTACGTTCACAAAGGCAGCGTTTAGGCCTGTAACCGGCTTCCTGATCTTGGCAAGAAAAATATCGCCTACAGAAAAGTCGTTACTGTTTTCCTCTTTATGCAGTTCAGTGAGTTTTCCGTCTTTTAGCAAGGCAAAGTCTACGGCTTGGGAACTAGATCTTACGATTAATTCTCTATTCACCTGAATATATTTTTAGTCGTTCCACTATATAGTATAGGAAACGAGCTGATTAAACAATACCAAAAGCAAACACAATTTGTATTTGCCGAGATCCAATACAGGGATCTCTATGTCAATGAACGTAAAAAGAAAAAGTAGTTAAAAAACTACTTTTTCTTGTGTCGGTTAGCTCTTCTACGCTTTTTGCGCTTGTGTGTAGCTACCTTATGTCTCTTTCTTTTTTTACCGCTTGGCATAAAGTTCTTTTTTTAAGATTAATTATTTTACGTGTACGTTGCTCTTAACTCCTTCAACAAAAACCTTGGCAGGTTTAAATGCCGGAATGTTATGGGCGGGTATTTTAATAGTTGTATTCTTGGAAATATTTCTACCGGTCTTTTCGGCTCTGGTTTTGATTATGAAACTTCCAAAACCTCTAAGGTAAACATTGTCACCACTTTCCAATGATGTCTTTACCTCTTCCATAAAGGATTCAACTGTAGCTTGTACATCTCCTTTTTCAAT
Source organism: Maribacter confluentis (assembly GCF_030505015.1). Taxonomy (NCBI): domain Bacteria; kingdom Pseudomonadati; phylum Bacteroidota; class Flavobacteriia; order Flavobacteriales; family Flavobacteriaceae; genus Maribacter; species Maribacter confluentis. The sequence continues at coordinate 1,815,499 of NZ_JAUKUC010000001.1, read as the reverse complement.
TCCCAGTTTATCTGAGATTTTCGATACAATTTCCGCTTTCGTCATCTTTCAATATTAGATTTTCTGTATGTTTTTTCGGGTTGCAAATATATAAATTAAATTCAATCTTTCTTTCTAATGGGTTAATTTTAAGTAGATAAACTGCTACTTTTATCCCTTAGCATTGATGAGTATGTCGTTTTCGAGTAAAATTTTAAAGTGGTACGGACAAAATAAACGGTCCTTGCCTTGGCGAAATAGCATAGATCCTTATAGGATATGGCTGTCGGAAATCATATTGCAACAAACCCGTGTAGCCCAAGGTACACCGTATTATCTAAGCTTTTTGGAAGCTTTTCCAACGGTAGACGATATGGCCAAAGCTAAGGAAGAAGAAGTGCTTAAATTATGGCAGGGATTAGGGTATTATTCCAGGGCAAGAAATTTACATGCTACCGCAAAAATAATTGTCAATGAGTATAATTCTGTGTTTCCGGACAGTTATAATGAACTGTTAAAATTAAAAGGTGTAGGTGATTATACCGCAAGTGCAATCTCTTCTATTTGTTTTAATGAGGCTAAAGCGGTAGTTGATGGTAACGTCTACAGGGTTCTGGCACGTTATTTTGGAGTGGATATTCCCATTAATAGTAGTAAGGGTATTCAATATTTTAAATCATTGGCCCAAAAGGTCATGGATGTTGAACATATTAGGGACTATAATCAAGCTATAATGGAATTTGGTGCAATACAATGCTCTCCTAAAAAGCCACTATGCCTGCATTGTCCTTTAAGCGAAAGTTGTGTAGCCCTGCAAAAAGGACTTGTAGGTCAATTACCGGTCAAGATTAGAAAGGTTAAAGTCCGCGATAGGTATTTTAATTATTTAGTACCTATATATAAGGATGAAAAAGGTGATGTGTTCACCAGCCTACAAAAAAGAAACGCGAAGGGCATTTGGCAAAATTTATGGGAGTTTCCTTTATTGGAAACCAGTGCTAATATGAATCTTCAAGAAATAAACACAAAGTACCATGACATATTTGGTGATTTAGGCAAGGTAGAAATCCTTTCGTATCATGACCGTCCGATCGTGCATAAGCTTTCCCATCAAAATTTACATACTTCTTTTTGGATATTGAATACTACGGTAGATATCCCATTTAAGGTAAAGGTCCAAAATATTGAACAATATCCGGTACCAGTTTTAATTGCAGATTTTATGAAAGCATTTAAATTTTAGTACTTTTGATTTTTATACATTTATACTATGAGCGGGACATTAAATAAGGTAATGCTGATCGGGCATTTAGGAGACGAGGTGAAAATGCATTATTTTGAAGGTGGCGGTAGTATAGGTAGGTTTCCTATAGCCACTAATGAGACATATACCAATAAGTCTACGGGTGAGCGTGTAACCAATACGGATTGGCACAATTGTGTGGTAAGGAACAAGGCTGCGGAAATATGTGAAAAGTATTTGAGCAAAGGAGATAAGGTGTATGTGGAGGGCAGATTAAAAAATCGCCAATGGCAGGGAGAAGATGGTAATACCAGATATTCTACTGAGGTACATGTGCAGGAATTTACATTTTTGACCACTAAGAAAGAAAGTATGCAGAGTGGTGGTGGGTCTGCTCCTAGTCCGCAAAGGGCAAATACAGAGGATAGGACTCCCCCTAAATCACCTGCGCCTTTAAGTCAAGAGGCGGATGACGATTTGCCATTCTAATTAATATTAAACAATAACTATTGGACCCAGACCCCTTACCGTTAGCAATGATATCTTTAGTAGTAAGCGGTGTATTTGCGATAAATATAGTCGTGCTATGTATATTGCTTATCTGTTCTGCACTGATCTCTGGTGCAGAGGTGGCCTTGTTTGGACTTTCTTCTACGGAAATTAAGGAATTACAGGATAAAAAAACGGCAAAGGGTACCATCCTTATAAAACTCTTAGAGCGGCCCAAAAAACTATTGGCCACTATATTGATTGCCAATAATGCCATTAATATTGGGGTGGTCCTATTGTTCAGCATAATTGGGGATACCTTGTTCGCCAATGTAACCAAAGTATGGTTTGGTATTGTTTCTGCCCGTTTTCTATTAGAGGTTGTGGTAGCAACATTTCTTATTTTAATGTTTGGGGAGATATTGCCCAAAGTATATGCCAATAGAAATAGAATGAGCTTTTCCCATTTTATGGCATTTCCATTAAGGGTCTTGGATTTTGTTTTTTCCCCTTTAAGCTTGCCTATGCGATCGGGAACATTGTTTTTGTACAATAAATTGGGAAAACAAAAATCTAATTTAAGTGTGGATCATCTATCCCAAGCCTTGGATTTAACCTCACAGGGCGATACAACCAAAGAGGAGAAAAAGATTTTAGAAGGTATCGTGACCTTTGGCAACACGGATACCAAGCAGGTTATGAGGCCACGTATAGATATATTTGCCTTAAACGAACAAATGAAATTCCCAGAAGTTTTGGGAGAGATAAAAAAGAACGGATATTCCAGGATTCCGGTTTTTGGGGAAAATATTGATACGGTCAAAGGGGTTTTGTATGTAAAAGACCTATTGCCATATCTGGATAGAAAGACATTTAATTGGATGACGTTGATAAGGGAGCCATATTTTGTTCCTGAAAATAAAAAGTTAGATGATCTTTTGGCGGAATTTCAAGATAAGAAAAATCATTTGGCCATTGTGGTTGATGAATACGGCGGCACCTCTGGTCTGGTGACCTTGGAAGATATTATAGAGGAAATAGTTGGAGATATAAGTGATGAATTTGATGATGAAGATCTTATTTATTCCAAATTGGATGATTTCAATTATGTTTTTGAAGGCAAAACCCCACTTAAGGATTTTTACAGGGTAATTCGTCTAGAGGATACCGAAATTTTTGAAGAAAACAAGGGCGAGTCCGAAACCCTTGCCGGTTTTGTATTGGAAAAAGCGGGAAGTTTTCCCAAACGTGGAGAAAAAATACATTTTGAAGCTTATACCTTTGTTGTTGAAGCTATGGATAAAAAAAGACTGAAACAGATAAAAGTTACTTTACCTCATGAAGAATAGTGTATTGATAGGTTTAATAGTATCCTTGTTGTTTGTAGCCGGTTGCCAAGATGACCCCATTCCTAAGCCAAAGGCAAAAATGCGCCTGGAATATCCTCAAGGAAAATTGGCGGAATTGGAAACCGAGAATTTTAGTTTTAAATATAATGAACTAGCCATTGCGGAACTTAATGATGACAAGGCTTTTACGATTTCATATCCAGAAATGAAGGGGGCAATATTCCTTAGTTATATGAAGATTGATGGAAATTTGGAAAAATTGATCCATGATTCCAAACGTTTAAGCTATGAACATGCCGCAAAAGCGGATAATATTGTAGAGCAACCATATGTTAATCCCAACAAAAGGGTGTATGGTGCTTTGTTTGAAGTGCAGGGCAATGCCGCTTCACAGTCACAATTTTTCGTTACGGACAGTACGTCGCACTTTCTTACGGGATCGGTATATTTTTACACAAAGCCCAACTATGATTCTATTCTCCCTGCAGCGGCCTATCTGCAAAATGATATAAGAGGTATAATTGAAACCTTAGAATGGAAACATTAAAAAAGTAGGTATGGTGACAGCTAATCAATTATCGGTATGTCATGCACGAATAAAGCCCTACATACATAACACCCCGGTTTTTACTTCACGGTTGGTAAATAAGGAATTAGGCGCCAATCTGTTTTTTAAGTGTGAAAATTTTCAACGTGCAGGTGCTTATAAAATGAGGGGTGCAACCAACGCCATTTTACAATTATCCAAGGATCAAAAGAAAAACGGAGTGGTAACCCATTCTTCCGGTAATTTTGCACAGGCGTTGTCATTGGCAGCACAAAGTATAGGTGTTGTAGCCCATATAGTCATGCCCAGTACGGCACCGGAGGTAAAAAAAATTGGTGTAAGGGAATATGGTGGAATAATTCACGAATGTACTCCTACGGTAGAGGCTAGACAGGCAATGGCAAACAACATTGCAAATGAGACCGGGGCTACATTTATTCATCCTTCTAATGATGAGCATGTTATCATAGGGCAAGGTACAGCCGCCATGGAACTGCTAGGGGAACAGCCCCATTTAGAATATTTGTTCTGTCCTGTAGGAGGTGGGGGATTAATTGCCGGATCTTCGTTGGCGGTCAAATATTTTGGTTCAAAATGCAGGGTATTGGGTGGGGAACCTTTTGAAGCAGATGATGCATACCGCTCATTGATCAGTGGAAAAATTGAGGGAAATACCAGTGTAAATACTATTGCAGACGGATTAAAAACAACTTTAGGAGATATTAATTTTCCAATTATTCAAAACAATGTTGAAGGTATCATAAGGGTAGATGAAGAAGAAATAGTTATGGCTATGCAAATGATTTGGGAACGAATGAAGCTTATTATTGAACCCTCCAGTGCTGTAGCCGTTGCTGCCGCCATTAGCTATTCAAAGAATAATTACAAAGTATTTAAAAATAAAAAAGTGGGCATAATCATATCCGGCGGTAACGTAGATTTACAGAAATTACCCTTTTAATTGCTATTGACCATCCATAAAATGTATGTTAAACCTAAAAAAATTAGTTAAGAAAATGGCATTGGTAATCTTAGTGATTGTAGGTTTAATTGTGTTAAGCGTATTTTTGTTTGTAACCAATAGTCCACAATTTGGGGGTAAAATGACCAAGGAACAAAAAGAACGTTACGTGGTTTCACCTAATTATAAGGACGGAAAATTTGTTAATGTTAACGGGGCGGATGTCAATTTGGGTTTTGGCGATATGATGAAATCTTTAAAAGGTTATTTTTTTCCTTTACCCAAAACCATACCTGAACACAATATTTCCGTAGAGGCTATAGATTCTGTCGCAATTGCTGATTACGTTGGTCCTACGCGGTTAATTTGGTTTGGCCATTCAACGTTCCTTTTGCAAAGTGCCACCAAAAATATATTAATTGATCCCATGTTCGGGGAAGTGCCTGCACCAAACTCAATGTTGGGCACTTCTAGGTTCAGTAAAAAATTACCAATAGAAATTGACCAATTGCCAAGCATTGATGCCGTAGTGTTTTCTCATGACCATTATGATCACTTGGATTATGGATCGGTTTTACTATTAAAGGACAAAGTAAACAAATTTATAACCCCCTTGGGTTTGGGAGTACATTTGACAGAATGGGGGGTGGAACAAAAAGATATTGTAGAGCTGGATTGGTGGAATACAACCAATTATTTAGGAATGGAATTTATTTGCACACCTGCTCAGCATTTTTCTGGAAGGGGCATATCAGATAGGGGAAATACTTTATGGAGTTCATGGGTAATTAATCTTGGAAATGAAAAAATATTCTTCAGTGGAGATAGTGGCTATGGTTCCCATTTTCAGGAAATAGGAGATAAATTTGGTCCGTTTGATTTTGCAATGATGGAGTGTGGTCAATACAATGAACTATGGAAAGCAATTCATATGATGCCAGAAGAAACCGCCCAGGCAAGTATAGATGTTAGGGCAAAACGTATGATGCCTATACACTGGGGCGCATTTAAATTAGCTATGCATCCTTGGACGGAGCCCATAGAGCGGGTTTCGGTAAAGGCCAAGGAATTAGGGGTGGATATGATAGCTCCAAAAATAGGACAGCCAATATATCTGGACAAACCATTGGCCATTAATGAGCAATGGTGGTTAAAATTTTAAAGCTTTTACTGTTGGCTTAAAAGTTCTTGAGCCTTTTTAATACTGGTATTGATATCTTTCTTTACTTGAATAACTTTTTCTTCCTCTTCCAATAACCATTTCTTTTTTTCATCGGAAAGTTCCTTTCCTTTCATAATTTCTTCTGCATCAAAACGGTTTCCAAAACCTTGCATCCAATCCATCATGGCTTTATTGGCATCCTGAAGATCTTTCATGGCTTTGGCTTCTGCAGAATTTATTCCTAGAGAGTCGGCTAGTGGTTTTAATTGTCCGACCAATTTTCCTAAAGTGCCCATTTTGGGCATAACCTCATCATGAATTTTCATTACATGCTCCATTTTTGTAGGCTCCTCTAGATTTACCTTCTCCTTTGAATCTGCCTCTGCTCTCTTTGTTTCGTTGCAAGAAAAGGCACTGAACATTCCTAATAGAGCTAAAATGACGACTAAATTTTTCATGTAATTATTCTTTATTGATTTGAATTGATTTTATTGTGTACACGTAATTCTTGACCTTGGTATTTGTAATAATATGTTCAATTTCCTCTAAACCAATAACTGTTGGGTCAAAAACTATTGTCCCATTTTTATTCTCAAAACTAATGTCTGCGGAAAGAATGCCTTTGGCCTCTTTTAAATTAGCTCCAATTTTATTTGCACAGCCCTCTTGGCAAGCCATGCCATCTATGGCTATGGTTGCATGGGTAATATTGTTAGGGGTCTGCATGACAATTTTAGAAGTAGATTCTTGTGCAGAAATATCACTAAACGACAATGCAGAAAGAAAAAAGAACGATATAAATAGCTTATTGCCCATAATCAGAATGTTTGTACCAATAGGTCTTAAAAATGTACCTTAATGTAAAGATACCAAATATGTAAAATGATAACATGTTCATATAAATAAAAGAAGTGATAAATCAACTTTCTGTAAAAAACCTCACATTTGTCATAAATAAAAGACTTTGAAAAATATTGATCAAAAGTGGTTATACCTCGTTGTTTTGGCTTTGATTTGGGGTTCCTCATTTATTTTAATTAAAAAATCCTTACTTGGATTTACCCCATTACAAGTTGGCGGATTACGAATAGTATTTGCATCAATGTTGTTGTTTTTGTTGGGATTTAAATCTTTGAGGGCTTTATCCGGTAAGGATTGGAAGTATATTGGGATAGCAGGATTGTGCAGTTCTTTTTTTCCGCCTTTTTTCTTTGCAATTGCGCAAATGCAAATTAGTAGTGGTGTTACGTCAATTTTAAATTCGGTAGCTCCATTGTTTACAACGTTGGTGGGTATTACATTATTTGGTCTGGCATTTAAGCAAAGGCAAATATGGGGTGTTTTTGTTGGGCTTTTGGGTACTGTAATATTAATTGTAGCGGGTATGGATTTTAATCCGGATCAAAATTATTGGTATTCCTTTTTTATTATAGCCTCTGCATTGGGCTACGCGTTCAATATCAATATCATTAAAAAACATTTGGCGCATTTAAGTCCGTTGTCGGTAACTACTGCAAGTTTTGGGGTCGCTTTTTTTCCAGCCCTTGCAGTACTTTTGTATACTGATGTTTTAGTGACGTTTTCAGAAAATGGGGCAATGCATAACGCAGTATGGTATGTATTGATATTGGCCTTGTTGGGTACAGCTTTGGCAAATATTATGTTCAATAAACTTATAAAATTGTCCAGCCCGGTATTTGCGGCTTCGGTAACTTATTTAATTCCACTTGTTGCAGTATTATGGGGGTGGTTGGATGGCGAGTCAATAAGCATTTTCCAACTTTTTGGTGGATTGGTTATCTTGTTTGGGGTGTGGTTGGTAAACCGAAAAAGGAAAGTTTAAGGCGTTTATTGTAGAAGCAACTGTAACAAGTTAAAACAATGATTGTCTTTACTTTGAAAATAAAATTATAAGGTATGGTACATATGAAAAAAATTATTCTTTCCGTTTTTATGATTATAGGTGTGGTTTGTGGTCTATGGGCACAAGACAGCTCATTTGCGGTAACATCTTTCAATAAAATAATTGTAAGTCCGCATATAGAGGTAAATTTAGTGGAAGGTGATCAAGAAGGTGTTGTTATCAATAATGCCAAAGTTCCCATGGATAAAATAAATGTTGAAGTAGAAGGTAATGTGTTAAGGCTTTATTTGGATGGTGCAAAGGTGGTCACCAAATCAGAACGTGTTTCCAGTGACCATCGGAGAGGTAGCAAACCATTATATAACGGCACCATGGTAACTGCAACGATTACCTATAGGGAATTAAGGAACTTATCGGTTAGGGGAGAGGAAATAGTAAGGAGCGAAGGTCCTTTGAAAGCCAATGATTTTAAAATGTCTTTATACGGTGAAGCTAAGGTTTATTTAAGTGACGTGGATTTTGATGCGTTTACGGTTGCAATCTATGGAAGTAGCTATTTGGAAATCAGTAAGGGAAATATAAACAGACAGGTATATAGGGCCTATGGTGAAAGTGAGGTAAATACTTTGGGAATGCATGCGGATGAAACAAAGATTACCGCCTATGGTGAAAGTAATTTTAGGGTAAATGTAGCAGAACGTTTAAAAGTAACCTGTTATGGTGAGACGAATGTTAGTTATATTGGTGATCCAGAAGTGGACAAAGGTATAATCATTGGAGAGGCAAAGGTTCATAAAATTGGATAATTTCAATATACAGAAAATAAAAAACCCGCTTTTTAGCGGGTTTTTTTATGAATACAATTAATAATTATTTAAAATCTTCTTCAGATACACCTTCGTTAACCTTGATTTCGGATACTATAAATTCAAAAGATTGTGGGCCCATTGTCTGTGTAAGTTTAAAAGGAAACAATATTCCGTTCACTTCCCTGTAATCTTCATAGGTAAAGGTGGACTGTATTTGCTGACCTTGCATTTCTGCAATATTTACCTCTTGTAGTTTAAGGCCTGTTTCTACATCATAGAAAATAGTTTTATCATCGGAAACTTTTACTTTAAATGCACTTTTGTCACCGACCATTTCTGCTCCGTCCAAGGAAATATCTGAATTGGTCAAATATTGGAGTTCAACAAAGGGGGCGGATTCCGCTTTAATTTTCAGAAGTTCTTCACCGGAGAGTTCCATTCGTTGACCTTGGTTTACCATATAGCCAGTATCACCGTCCAATACCTGTTTGCTCACTGAATTCCCCATCATCTTTATATCTTGCATAAATTGGTTGGCTGATGTTTTTTTAATTTCAAGGTCTAGTTGCATTCCTTGCATCTCAGCTGCAGCGGTCATTAAGAAAGTATTTACATTCTCTAATTTTTCTTTACCACCAATAGCGGTAATATAAGAACTGATAACCTCGTTTGCGGTCAAGTTTTCGGGAACTGAACTTTCGTAGTTAGGGGCTTCTGTCCGTTCTGCGTTCTTGGTATAGTGTAAAACGGGTATTTTTTTGCCGTTTAGGTCAATTTGCTCCAAATTGGATAGTATTTCGCTTCCTTTTCCTGCTACCACAATTCTGGCATTATCCACGTTGAAAAATTTTTGCGCTGCCATTTGCACTTCCTCTGTACTTATCTTATCAAGTCTTTCCAAATAGGTCTTGTAAAAATCCTTGGGCAAGTCCTCGGTTTCTATATTTAGGGCATATTGGGCAACTGTTTGCGGATTTTCAAGTGCAAGAACAAATCTACCGGCATATTTGGCCTTTGTATTTTTCAGTTCTCTTTCACTAACAGGTTCTACGGTAATGCGTTTAATTTCCTTTAGTAATTCTACAATGGCACTATCTGTCACCATATTTCTCACGCTTGCTCCCGCAGTAAATCTTGTAGGCACAAATTTGTTGTTCCTAATGGCAGATGAGGAGCTGTAAGTATACCCTTTATCTTCTCTTAAGTTTAAGAACAGACGACCTTCTGCACCGCCTCCTAAAATTTGATTTGCCACCAGGGCGGCTAAATAATCACTGTCTTTCATCTTTAGATTAACGATATTCTGTACCGTAATTTCAGATTGGACGGCATTGGGCAAATCAACAAAATTAATCTGTGTGTTTGGAACGTTTATGGGTTGTGAATATGAAAATGAAGGAGGAACGGCTTTTGTCCAAGAAGTAAAATATTCTTCTGTCAATTGTTTTACCTGATCTATGGTTATATCTCCAATGATGATCAAGTATGCATTGGCAGGTACAAAATAGTCTCTGTAAAATGCTTCTACATCCGTCAAGGAAATGTTTTTTACCGTTTCTTCAGATGTTATTTCCCCGTAAGGATGGTCTTTGCCGTAAGCCAATGCCAATTGCACCCTGTTGGCAATTGCCGATACATCTTTCTCTTCGGTCTTAAGGCCTGTAATCAGTTTATTTTTTTCTTTTTCAAATTCTTCTTGTGTAAAATTAGGATTAATGGCGGCATCTGCCATCAGTTCCATCATACGTGGAAAATACTTGGAAAGAGAACTGGCATATGCACCTTGGGAACCAAAATTTAAACGGGCGCCTAAGAAATCTATCTCTTCGTTAAACTCATCTTTTGGAATATTGGTAGACCCGTTACCAAGAAGGCTCCCGGTAAGACTACTTACTCCCGCCTTATTTCCTTCCAAAATAGGTGGGTTGTCTATAGTTAGTTGAATGCTGACCCTGGGTAGTTTATGGTTTTCCACGACCATTACCTTTAACCCGTTGTTCAGTTTAAAACTGGTAGGAGTCTTTAAGTTAATTTCCGGAGCTGGCCCGGGCTTAGGCATTACTGTGCGGTCTACTTGTGCTTGAGCGGCTATACTTATAAAAAATGCCGCAATTAATATCGTTATTCTTTTCATCATTGTGTTAGTTTGCAGGGTTTTCCTCAGGTAGGTATTCTAATAAAAGTCTTTGGTTGGTGTTTAAATATTTGCTGGCTACATTCTTTATCTCTTCGCGGGTAATTGATCTATAAACTTCAATTTCCTTGTTGATCAAAGATGTATCCCCGTATAACAAATAGTATCTGGCCAAAGAATTCGCGATTCCCTCAACACTTGAATTGGAGTTGACAAATTGATTTTCAAATTTATTTTGGATTTTTTGATAGTCTTTTTCAGAAATCAATGTTGTCCTTACTTTTTCAATTTCTTCCTCCATTTCGGTATATAGAACTTCTAGAGTGGTCTCTCCTACAGGTAGCCCAAAGACTACGTACATACCGTAATCTTCTTGGGAAATATTAAATGCTCCAACTTGTAAGGCTTGTTTTTGGTCATCCACCATTTTTTTATATAATTTGGATGATGGCCCATCGCTTAAATATGTGGAAATAACATCCAGTACATAAGCATCCCTTTCTGTGAATCCTGGGGTTCTATATGCAACCATGGCAGCCGGTATCTGAATATTGGGGTCATTGAAAGTTGCTTTTTTCTGTGTTGTAATAGGGGTTTCCTTTGGGTAATTACGAGTGATGGCGTTACCCTTTGGTATTGGTCCAAAATAGTCTTTGACCAATTTTTTGGTTTCGGTAAGGTCTATATCTCCAGCAACCACTAAAACGGCATTGTTAGGTACATAATATTTTTGGTTGTAGACAAGAACATCATCCAATGTTGCTGCATCCAAGTCTTTCATATAACCAATGTTTGGATCTTTATAAGGGTGTACATCAAATAGGTTTTTTCCTAAAACCGGTAAGAACTGTCCGTAAGGTGAGTTGTCATAGCTAAGTCTTTTTTCTTCTTTGACTACCTCGTTTTGGGTATCTATACCGCTTTGGTCTATAATGGGATGTAGCATCCGTTCTGATTCTAACCAAAGACCTAATTTTAAGTTGTTGGAAGGAAAAACTTCATAATAATAGGTACGGTCTTGGGTGGTATTGGCGTTATTGGTGCCGCCATTAGAGGAAACGATTTCAAACCATTTGCCTTTTTCTATATTCTTGGTTCCTTCAAACAACAGGTGTTCAAACAAATGAGCAAAGCCGGTTCTTCCTTCGGTTCTATCCTTGCCCCCAACATGGTACATAACAGAAGTCGTTACAATAGGTGTGGTTTTATCTTGATGTAATATTACGTGGAGGCCGTTGTCCAGGTCGTATTCCTCATAATTTACCTCTTGGGCAAAAGTTGTAATTCCACATAACAAGATAGCCGATGATCGGAGTAATAGTTTTTTCATTTAAATAGTGTTTAGTATAAAGGTTGTATATGTTTAGTGATTAAAATATTAATAGTGTTACACTAAAAATAAAGAATTGTAGGTAAATTTTTATTAATGTTAATTCTTTAACATCAATTTTTTATAAATTTAAAGTTTATTTATTACCTTAAAGGAGTTAATAATCAAGGCTTTAAGGTATGAAAAATTATGCGTTACCTATTCGTTTCGGAGTTGCGGCAAGTGGTTGTTTAATAGCTTACTTTTTAATTTTGTCTCTTCTTGGGCTCCATGTCAATGTTTTCTACAGTTTGTTTAATGTGGTTATTACCGGTTTTGCCATTTATGAGGCCATAAAATATTATAAAGTCCAAAAGGGTAGGGACTTTACGTATGGAGAAGGGTTTGTGGCCGGTTTGGTAACCGGTGGGGTGGCAACATTCATATTCACCTTATTTTTTGCGTTGTATTCCACAGAATTACAGCCAGGATTTTTAGAGGAATTATCTACAAAATGGGCAAGTACTTACCGCAGTTTTGAGGCTATAGTTTTTCTTGTTGTAGCGGTTATGGGCTTTACTACAAGCTTGGTTTTGACCTTGGCCTATATGCAACTGTTTAAGGCTACGAAGACTACAAAAATAAAACAGGTGCAAAATTCCTAAAAAACACTTGTAAATTCACGATTAAGAAGTATATTTGCACCCGCCTATGGAAAAAATCCATTAGGTTTAATTTTTACATTTAACAATATGTACGCAATTGTAGAGATGGCAGGGCAGCAATTTAAAGTTGCAAAAGACCAGAAAGTGTACGTTCACCGTTTACAGACAGAAGAAGGGAAAAAGGTTACTTTTGACAATGTTCTTCTTTTGGCAGATGGATCGAATGTTACCGTTGGCGCCCCGGCTATAGACGGAGCCGCAGTAGAGGCTAAAGTCGTTAAACACCTTAGAGGAGATAAGGTAATCGTTTTTCACAAGAAAAGACGTAAAGGTTACAAAAAGAAAAATGGACATCGTCAATCCTTGACTGAGATTGTTATTGAGTCCATCATTTCAAAAGGAGCAAAGAAGACCGAAACCAAGAAAGCTGAGCCTAAGGCAAAGAAAGCTAATGGTAAGGCAGCTCCAGTAGATGTTTCCGTAGCATCCAAGCCAAAAGCAAAAAAGGCAACGGCAAAGGGTGATGATTTAAAAAAGATTGAAGGTATTGGGCCAAAAATAGCCGAAACCTTAAACGCTGCAGGAATTTCGACTTTTGCAGAGTTGGCAAAAACAGACGCGGCCAAGATTTCTGAAATCATTGCTGACGTTCGTGGAAACCATGTAACTGATACTTGGCCAAAGCAAGCAGAATTAGCTGCTGACGGTAAATGGGAAGAGTTACAAAAATGGCAAGATGAATTAGATGGTGGTGTCGCTAAGTAAGCGTACCATTTTAGTATAATATTTAAAACCTTAGACAATGGCACATAAGAAAGGTGTAGGTAGTTCAAAAAACGGTAGGGAATCAGAATCGAAACGATTAGGAGTTAAGATTTTTGGTGGTCAGGCCGCTGTTGCTGGTAACATTATTGTTAGACAGCGAGGAACAAGACACAATCCTGGTGAAAATGTTTACGCAGGAAAAGATCATACATTACACGCACGTGTAGATGGTTTGGTAAAGTTTACGAAAAAAGCAGGTGGAAAATCTTTTGTTTCCATTGAGCCTTTCGAAGCTTAATCATTAGAAATATTAAGTTAAAAAACCCCTCTTCTTTTTGAAGAGGGGTTTTTTTGTTAGGCTAGGGTTAAGTAATGGTAAACTGGCCTGTAAATTGAAATAAGCTTAAAATATCTTTAAGGTTTACACAACATTGTTTTGTTTGCACTTTAATTTCTTTGTGGCCAAATAACAACCACTTAGAAAATGAAAAATGCTGTATTTTTTTACTTAGTATTACTTGTGCCTATGATTGCCATGGCACAATCAGGAAATGTTCAGGGTACCGTAACAGATGAGAACGGCCTTTATTTGCCCGGGCAAATGCAATTATTACTTCGCTCTCCAAAGGGGCAATTACGGATTTTGATGGTAGGTTCGCTATAGTAGACGTACCGGTAGGAACATACACAATAGAAATCTCTTATTTAGGTTATGCGGAACTTTACAAGGAAATTACGGTAGAGGAAAATACCACGATCAGTGTTAATTTTTCCATTGAGCCCAAAACTATGGAGCTTGATGGTGTTGAGGTTTCTGCCTATGGCTTAAGTGGCCAATCTAAAGCCTTGAATACCCAAAGGACAAACCTAAATATTACCAATGTGGTATCTACCGATCAGATCGGCAAGTTTCCTGATGCCAATATTGGTGATGCAGTTAAAAGAATACCGGGAATAACCATGCAGGTAGATCAAGGTGAGGCAAGAAACGTTATTGTACGTGGACTTTCGCCTCAACTAAATTCCGTGACCCTTAATGGAAGTAGGGTGCCCTCTGCCGAAGGGGATAATAGAAACGTACAGATGGATTTAATTCCGGCAGATATGATCCAGTCCATAGAAGTTAGTAAGGCGGTTACCCCAGATATGGATGCAGATGCCCTTGGTGGTTCCATAAACCTTATTACAAGAACGTCTCCACAAGGCTTTAGACTTTCTGCCACTCTTGGGTCGGGAATTAATTTTATAACAGATAAGCCAATTCTGAATGGTTCCGTGCTATTGGGTGACCGTAGTAAAAACGATAAGTTTGGATGGATGCTTGCCGTTTCTGGAAACGATAATGATTTTGGATCGGACAACGTTGAGGCGGAATGGACCAATGAATTTGAATATAATACAGGAGTAGAGGATGATGAAGGGGAGCCTATTTTGGAAGAGGTAAATGTAGCTCCTTACGTAAACGTGTATGAGCAACGGGAATATTTAGTACAGCGTATTAGAAGAAGCTTTTCCGCGAACTTGGATTATAAGTTTGATGTAAATAATACGGTATTTTTAAAAACCATGTACAATTGGCGTGACGATAGGGAAAATCGTTTTAGATTGGAACATGAGATTTTAGATGCCGAAGATATTGAATTGGGAGATTTTACAATTACGGACGGGATGCCCACAAGTTTTCCCGTGGAGGTGAAAAGGCAGTCTAAAGGAGGTATTGATAGCAAAAGGAATAAAAACCGACGCCTAGAGGACCAAAGAATGCAGAATTATAGTTTGGGGGGAAATCATCTTTGGGGCAATGTCAAGGTAGATTGGATGACATCCTACGCCAAAGCCAGTGAGGAACGACTTAATGAGCGTTACGCGGAGTTTGAATCTGAATATATCGTTAATAATGATGTGTTGAATTCCAGATATCCAAGATTTTCAGTGGCAAATGCCGAGGATGCCGCCTTAACCAATTTTGAGTACAGTGAGATTACCGAAGAAAACCAATATACCGAAGAAGAAGATGTAAACGTATTTATTAATTTTCAGCTGCCGCTTGATGTTTTTGGTCAAGGGGACGGTACGTTAAAATTTGGTGCAAGGGGCAGGTTCAAATCCAAGTTAAGGGAAAACAATTTTTATGAATTTGACCTAGAGGATGACTTTCCTACCTTGGCAGATGTGCCTGTCAAGGAGTACAGTGATCCTAATTTTTTGGCCGGAAGTCAATATCAAATAGGTTCATTTGCAAGTGAAGATTGGTTGGGGGCTTTGAATTTAGTTCCTACCAATGGAGAGTTGATCGTAGATGAATTTGCACCCGCTAATTTTAACGTTAATGAGGATGTGTTTGCCGGTTATGTAATGGTCAATCAAAAACTTAGTGAAAAATTTAGCGTCTTAGCCGGATTGCGTATAGAAAACACAAATTTAGAATCTAAGGGTAATAGGGTCATTTATATAGAAGAGGACGAAGATGCGGGTATTGAGGAAGCTATAGTCGTAGAAGAAGTAAATGGCGAAAACTCATATTCAAATATACTGCCCGGAGTACATTTTAAATACAATCTCACGAATAATACCATATTGCGGTTTGCGTGGACAAACACCTTGGCAAGACCAAACTATCAAGATTTAATACCAAGGGCAGAGGTTATCAATGAGGATAAGGAGTTGGTTTTGGGTAATGCCGATTTAAGTCCTACGACATCCATGAATTTTGATATCATGGCAGAGCATTATTTTCAAAGTGTTGGGTTGCTATCCGGCGGCTTATTTTACAAAAATATAGATGATTTTATCTATACTTTTATCTATGAGGCCCCAGATGACAGTTTAGGTGCTGGTACAGAAGGGTATGATGTATTTCAACCTTTAAATGGGGACAGTGCAACCATATTTGGTATGGAACTTGCTTTTCAGCGTCAATTGGATTTTCTCCCGGGTTTTGCAAGAAATTTTAGTATCTATTTAAATTATACCTATTTATCTTCTTCTGCAGATGGGATTAGAAATGAGGATGGAGATGAGCGGAACGATTTGGATTTGCCAAATACCTCGCCCAATATGTTCAACGGTTCTTTGGCCTATGCGGATAAAAAATTCAGTGCACGTTTATCTGCCAATTTTTCGGATAGTTATATAGATGAAATTGGGGGGAACAATTTTGAGGACAGGTACTATGATACCCAGTTATTTATAGATATGAACGCATCGTATCAAATTAATGGTAATCTAAGTATTTATGCGGACTTAAATAATGTCACCAATCAGCCTTTGCGATATTTTCAAGGTGTTAAGGAGCGTACGCAGCAAATGGAATTTTATGGTCAGCGCTTTACAGTGGGTCTAAAATATGACCTATTTAAAAAATAATGTTGATAACAGTAAGTAGTATATACAACAGCGGCCGTTTATTTGGTCGCTGTTTTTTTAGCAACATTTTTACATGGTGTTACATCAATTTATTTCCAATTTCAAACCAGGTGTCTACACGTTCAAATCCTGATGTATTGATGTTATGTGGTGAGGTAAATTGCAACGCACGCCCATTAAATTTTTCAAGATTGTAATTTCTGTCATCGATCAGGACATCACCCTTTAAAATATGCTTATGTCCGCATAGAATTCTATTCTGCCATGGAATAAAAGGAAAATGTTCATCTAGCCAATCGCTCTTTTCCTCTAATGAATTAGGAAACTGCATAGCTGCCGAGGCTATATAGACATCATGTTTGTTAGATAATTGTGCAAGTATTTCCTGGCTACCTGGTATAGGTTTTAAGTTTCTGAAAAAACCACGTCTGGTAGCATGTTTTTTAACACTCTCTTGGTGGGCTTCCGGTACCATACGCCATACTTCAGAGCCCGCACATAATTCTGTAGTCAATTCCCCTTTAAATTCTTGATTGTAAAGCTCAATGTGCGCTCCGTAGGTATCCGCTATGACCTCGTCCATATCCACAAATATGATCATGTTGTTCAATTTTATGACGAAGTACGTAAAATTACACCTTATAATAAAATGGGATATTGAACCAGCTGTAATTTTATAAAAGTCAAAAAATTGGGATTTTGTTGATTCATTTAAAGCTTTCAAAGAGCATTAAAGGCAATAAAATTTGTAAACAAGCATAGGTTTTCAATTTAAAATCATCTAATTTGATAGTTAATTCTAAACAATCTTAATTATGAAAAAATCAATTATTTGTGTTGCAATGGCCAGTACATTATTATTTTCTAGCTGTCTAGGTTCTTTTAGTGCCTTTAATAATCTAAAGGATTGGAACCAAGGAGTGTCTGACAGTAAATTTGTAAACAACCTTGTATTTTGGGGTCTAAATATAATACCGGTTTATGGTCTGTTCTTTTTGGGAGATACCATAATTTTCAATGTTATTGAATTTTGGAGCGGTTCTAATCCAATTGCCATGAAAGAAGGAGAACAAGAAACGCAAATGGTAGAAAGAGACGGAAATACTTTTGAAATGACCGCTACTAAAAACAGAATGCAGATTACGGTTGTTGAGGGACCTAAAAAAGGAAAAAAGATAGATTTGGTTTATAAGCCAAGCGAAAAATCTTGGAACGCGGTAAGACCAAATGGAGAAATTATTAAATTATCTTCCTTTGAAGAAGGATTTTATATTGTTTATATGCCCAATGGACAGGAAATAAAAATTAATCCGTTAAGTTCAAAAGAGGAAGGTTTGGCCCAAATTAAGGAACAGACAGATTGTTATTATTTAGAAGGAATGTTAGCTTCAAATAATTAATAACATAGTGGTCAACAAATAAAAAAGGTCCTGATTTTCGTCAGGACCTTTTTTTGTATAATGAACTTATTAGTATCTATAGTATTCCGGTTTAAACGGACCTTCTACGGTTACCCCAATATATTCGGCTTGATCTTGCTTTAATTCGGTAAGTTCCGCCCCTAAGCGGGATAAGTGTAATTTGGCAACCTTTTCATCTAAATGTTTAGGTAGCATGTATACCTTGTTCTCATAAGAATCGCTATTTTTCCAAAGCTCTATCTGTGCCAAGGTCTGGTTGGTAAAAGAATTGCTCATTACAAAACTAGGATGTCCTGTGGCACAACCTAAGTTTACCAATCTTCCTTCTGCCAATACAATTAGATCCTTGCCGTTAATGGTATATTTATCTACCTGTGGCTTGATTTCATCCTTGGTGTGGCCATGGTTTTTGTTTAACCAGCCCATATCTATTTCATTGTCAAAGTGGCCTATGTTACAAACAATGGCCTTATCCTTTAATGCTTCAAAATGCTCGGCTCTGATAATATCCTTATTACCTGTGGTGGTAATAACGATATCCGCATTACCTATTACCGTTTCCAATTTTTTGACTTCAAATCCGTCCATACAAGCTTGTAGGGCGCAGATTGGGTCAATTTCGGTAACCGTAACTATAGATCCGGCACCTTTGAACGAAGCCGCCGTACCTTTGCCAACATCTCCATAACCCGCAACAACAACGCGTTTACCTGCCAACATGGTATCCGTGGCCCTACGTATGGCATCTACCGCACTTTCCCTACACCCATATTTATTATCAAATTTTGATTTGGTAACAGAGTCGTTCACATTAATGGCGGGCATAGGTAGTGTACCATTTTTTACACGCTCATATAAACGATGTACTCCTGTAGTAGTTTCTTCTGAAAGTCCTTTAATACCTGCGGCCATTTCAGGATATTTATCCAGCACCATATTGGTAAGGTCGCCGCCATCATCAAGGATCATGTTCAACGGTTTTCTGTCCTCTCCAAAAAATAAGGTTTGTTCAATGCACCAATCAAACTCTTCTTCGTTCATACCCTTCCAGGCATAAACAGGCACACCGGTTGCGGCAATTGCGGCAGCAGCCTGATCTTGGGTAGAAAATATATTACATGAGCTCCAAGTTACCTCTGCGCCCAATGCGGTCAATGTTTCGATCAACACAGCTGTCTGTATGGTCATATGTAGACATCCGGCAATACGCGCGCCCTTTAAAGGTTGTTCATTTTTGTACTCTTCTCTTAACGACATTAATCCCGGCATTTCAGCTTCTGCCAGTTCAATTTCTTTCCTTCCCCAATCGGCAAGTGTAATATCCTTAACCTTATAAGGCACATACGGTATAGTTTTCGTGCTCATATCTATATTATTTTATACTTTCGTTTATCCGTGATCAGCAATTTTTATGAAGTCACAAAGGTACGAATAACCCTAAGAATCCCATGCCGCTTTACAAAACAATAACAATTGATAATGATACCTCCCTTGCCATTTGGAAGGTTGAGGAAACTGAGGAAATGTTGTGGGATAATGTTGAGCTCAGTCCACATTGCCAATCACGGTTCAATGGTATGAAATCAACTTTGCACAGAAGGGCCTTTTTAAGTATTAGGCACTTGTTGGCCCAGTATGGGTATACGGATTTTGATCTGGTGTATGATGATAATGGTAAACCACATTTAAAAGATGGGAAATATATTTCTATAACCCATTCCCATAATTTTACGGGAATCATTATTAGCAGTACGCTAGAGGTTGGCATTGATATTGAGATGCAGCGAGATAAAATATTGCGCATTGCGCATAAGTTTACCCCGTTTGAGGAATACCGTACCTTGGCAAATACTGCTGCCATTATTAGGAAACTTACCATTGTTTGGGGCGCTAAAGAATCCTTATATAAAATTTATGGGGAACGCGGATTAAGCTTTCTGCAGCATATAAATGTACAGGATTTTTTATTTGATGATTGTAGCACAACAGCTGAAATAATTTACAAGGGTACCCTTTCTCATTATCAAATACATTTTTTGGAATTTGAGGATTTCACTTGTGTGTATGCGGCAAAGAATAGAATATAACTAATCATTTTTCAATAAATTTTTATGGAAATTTCAGTAGAATTAACTTTTTCACCCCTACAGAACGATTTTGAGGAACATATCATTCAATTCATACAGAAGTTAAGGCAATCTGGATTGACCATTTTGGAAAACCCGCTGAGCACACAGGTCTATGGATCTTATGATAAAGTTATGGAAGTATTGAACCAAGAAATTAAAATTGCATTCAATTTAATGGACCGTGGACTTCTGTTCATGAAAATTGTAAAATCTGATAGAAGTAACTATGAGCCCCATTTTTGATTATTTTTTTGGGCAGTACAGTACGTATGACACTATAGATATAATACTTGAAATCACTGCCGTAATTTTTGGCTTACTGTCAGTTTGGTTTTCCAAACAAAACAATATTTGGGTATATCCTACCGGATTGTTAAGCACATCAATTTTCGTCTATTTATTATTTAAATGGGGGTTATTGGGAGATATGCTTATCAATGTCTATTACTTTATAATGAGTTTATATGGTTGGTATATATGGACTAGAAAGATAGATGAGACCCATGTTACCCCTATTACTACCGTTACCAAAAGAGAGCATATAATCTCATTACTTATTTTCCTGACAACCATTGTATTTGTTTATATTGTGTATCAAGTTTTTGATAAATGGAATAGTTGGACCGCTTATGTAGATACGATAACAACAGCAATCTTTTTTGTGGGAATGTGGTTAATGGCAAAGAGAAAAGTAGAAAATTGGATATATTGGATTATTGGAGATATAATATCCGTCCCATTATATTTTTATAAAGGTTTTACATTCACTAGTTTTCAGTATTTAATCTTTACAATACTGGCCATATATGGTTATAATGCATGGAAGAAAAATATAAACAGCAGCCGTCCAATATCTTAAAGGTTGTTCTTTTTGGGCCCGAGTCTACGGGAAAAACAACATTATCAGAGCAGTTGGCCAGGCATTACCATACGGTATGGGTCCCGGAATATGCCAGAGAATATTTACAGGATAAATGGAACAATGAACGCAAGACCTGTGAACCTCATGATTTGTTACCTATAGCAGCAGGCCAAATGAGGCTGGAAAACGAACTGACCAAAAAAGCAACTAATATTTTGATTTGCGACACTGATCTTTTGGAAACAAAAGTATATTCGGAGGCATATTATATTGGTGATTGTGACCCTATCCTTGAAAAGTACGCCTTGGAGAATGCCTATGACCTGTATTTGCTGACCTATATTGATATACCATGGGAGGCGGACGATCTACGGGACAAACCAAATGAACGCGCAGAAATGTTTTCCTATTTTAAGGAAACCTTGGAAAAATACGGTAAAAATTTTATTACCTTGAAGGGTGACAAGAAAACCAGATTGAAAAAAGCCATTAACCATATAGACCAGTTATTAAATACATGATACAGTTTACAGAGAACGACGAAAAACAATTGAAGGAAAAAGGTATTGCCAAGGAAAAGGTAATGGAACAGATCAATACCTTTAAAGAGGGTATCCCCTTTGTTAACCTTCGCAATGCGGCCATAATTGGAAATGGAATCTTAAAATTCAGCCCATCCGAAGAGAATGAGCTGATCAAGTTATACGAGCACAAATTGACCAATTTGGAGGTTATGAAATTTGTACCGGCTTCTGGGGCTGCTTCTAGAATGTTCAAGGCTTTGTTCAATTTCTTGGATGTTTACGATCCAGCTAAGGAAACGCTTAAAGATTATCTGGGGAGAACAGGTGATAAGGATATCAAGATTTTTTCTGAAGGCATGGAACGCTTGCCTTTTTATGAATTGGTAATCAGAAGATTGCCCAAGAAAAATGGAACAGAAGGTGAAGTTGTTTATCATTTTGTAACAGAGCTTTTAGGTGAAAATGCATTGAATTATGGTTTTTTTCCTAAAGGTTTATTGCCTTTTCATAATTACAACGGTACTACGGCCACTCCTTTTGAAGAACATTTAAAGGAAGGCGCTCTTTATGCAGGTGCCAATGGTAAGGCAAAATTACATTTTACGGTATCTGGCCAACATGAGGAAATGTTTAAGGAAGAGTTTGCAAAAGTAGGTCCTAGAGTAACTAACGATACCGGATTACAATATGAGATTGACTATTCATTTCAAAAATCGTCTACGGATACGTTGGCCGTTGATATGGAGAACAAACCTTTTAGAAATCCAGATGGTACGGTACTTTTTAGGCCGGGCGGTCACGGTGCATTGATAGAAAATTTAAATGATCAGGATGCGGATATTATTTTTATTAAAAACATAGATAATGTAGCCGTTATGAAAGATGCCAAAGAGGTGGCCGATAGTAAAAAGGTTTTGGCCGGAACGTTATTGAAAGTACAGGGAAAGGCGTTTGAATATGCCAAACAAATAGAGGAAGGGCAACTAACGGAAAATGAAATTGAGGAAATCAGTTCTTTTTTAAGGGATGAACTTAATGTTAGGTTCAATAAAGATTTTTCAACAATTTCCATGAATGAACAGATTGCAGTATTGAGAGACAAGATCAATAGGCCAATACGTATTGCCGGTATGGTTAAAAATGAGGGCGAACCAGGTGGTGGGCCTTTTTGGGTGACCAATGCCAATGGTGAAGTTTCATTACAGATTATAGAATCCGCACAGATAAATATGGAGGATAGTCAACAAGCGGATATTATGAGGAACTCAACACATTTTAATCCTGTGGATTTAGTGTGCGGAGTAAGAAATTTTAAAGGGGAAAAGTATAATTTGCTCAAATTCGTTGATGATAAACAGGGTTTTATTACGGGGAAGACCAAAGACGGTAAGGAGCTGAAAGCTTTGGAATTACCAGGATTATGGAACGGAGCAATGGCATTTTGGAATACTATTTTTGTTGAGGTTCCTTTGGTGACCTTTAATCCTGTTAAGAGTGTTGTAGATTTATTAAAGGAGTCGCATCAGGTTTAACACTAACTTATTATGAAAATAAAAAAGTGTGTAGTTTCTATACACTTTTTTATTTGGATACAATTTTACACAGTATTGATTTTGATTTATTGTTTGTTAACTATATAATAATCAATTAATTAATCAATTTATCTGGTCTTGTTCTTTTTTGGCATAATTATTCTAAGTAGGGATAGTAAGAATGTTTAATTTAAAAGCAATACAGATGAGAAAAATAGTTTTGGCCACAGCATTGGCAATAGGTAGTATATCAATAGGAACGGCGGCAACACCCATAATTTTTCATGATGGTATCATGGAAGAAGTCATGCAACAGGATTTTCAGGAGATAGCGGTATCAGAAGTTCCGTCTCCGGTTATCCAGGCATTGGAAGAAGATTATGCGGGAGCAGTTTTAAATAAGGCTTATGTAGATGAAAACAAGACATATAAGTTAGAGGTAACCAATGAAGATGGGACCATGGTAGAATTATTTGCCGATGAAGATGGAAATTGGTTGAATATGTAAATTCCCCCAAATATTTAGTTGTTTATGTAAAAGCTGCCTAGGCAGCTTTTATTAGTTGTAATAAGTAAAAAAACTAGAGCTGTAATCCATTCCTACATTTAGACCGTAGATAAGTAGAGAGAGAAATTTTTTAATGATTAAAATATTTAGGATGAAAAAGAGTGTGTTACTTTCTTTAATGGCAATAGGCATTATGTGTAATGTTTCTGCCATGAACGTTTCTGAATAGCAAATAATAAAATTGTCATCAATAATACTGATGAATATGTCAAAATTAAGTCAAGTGACCTTACTCCTCCGGTAATAGAGGAAATTTTAAAACAATATCCAACATCAAAACTTGGTGCCGCCTATAAAAATAATAGTGGTGAATTTAAATTGATAATGGTTTTGAAGAGCGGTACAAGAAGGACTGTTTATATTGACCAATATGGCAATTGGATAAATAAAAAATAAACTTATTTGGTCATTAAGATCAAAAAAAAACTGCAATCTGCAGTTTTTTTTATTTTAAATGTGACCTGTTTAAAAAAGTGGTGTCTAAATAAGTATAGCAGAATTATGAACAAATGGTCACTATAATTTTTATTTCGATAACAATGGCGATTACGATATTGACAGTAGCGGTAATTTCAAAAATATGTTGGGAACGGTAAAAATTAAAAAATCACTTTCGCGTAAACACTAACCGTTAACTATGAAGGTGCCACCAGAATTAATTGAATTTTAAAATATTCCCCGAGGTTGACTAAGTCTTGTTTGATTTGATGCAAAATTAATAAAGGAGTTGATTTAAAATTTTAAAAGTAAAGTTTGATAGGTGGTTTTAAGGAGTTGCATTTGCAACTCCTTTTTTTTTAATAGGTATACGTCTCTCCGACTTGTTCATTAAGGGTGTGTAAAGTTTACCCACTCTATACTTGGTTTACCAATATTACCCAACTTGTAAAACTTATATATAACCATAAACACCTAATTTTCAGTGTTTTGCTGGGTGTGTGATTCTTTGGCATATTTATTACTTAAGTATAGATAACAGAATGATTATTAATTTAAAATAGATTAAGATGAAGACATTATTTTTATTAGGAGCAATAACTTTAGGAGGGTTTACGGCAAATGCACAAGATGCTTTATTTTCTCAATCAGGAATCGTACATAATGAAGTAAAGGAAATAATGGTTACGGCCAATGATTTCACGGAAATTTCAGTTTCACAGGTTCCCCAAGCCGTAATGGATGCCATTTCAGCTAATTTTCCAACGGCAAATTTGGATAAGGCATTTACCAATGAGGAAAAGCAGTATAAATTAGTCCTTTCATTAGAGGATGGTACTCAAGGAACAGTATATGCAGATGAGGATGGTAATTGGCTGGACATGTAAATTTTAAGTGTAATTTAAGTGTAACTTGTATATACAAGTTGGTTTGGTCGGGTAAGAGTAGGTCATATACTACTCTTACCTTTTTTTATGGAAAATAGAATTAAAAGGTTTAAGATAATTTTAAAATACAAATAGCTGGCATATGGTATTTTTACGTAGATACTTTAGAACACGTAAACAACTATGGCCAAAATCCTAATAATTGAAGATGATGCTGCTTTTGCCCAAATGCTTCAAAAGTTTTTGATCAGAAACAATTTTGAGGTTTTGGTTAGTCATACAGGTGCCGATGCCGAGAATATAATAAAAGAAGGAAATTTACAATTGGTCATTACTGACCTTAGGTTGCCCAATTATGATGGCTTGGATTTGGTATCGGCATTACAGGGAAAGATACCTATAATTGTCATGACCGGTTATGCAGAAGTGGCCTCAGCGGTCAAGGCTATGAAAATGGGTGCTTATGACTATATCTCCAAACCCTTTACGCCCGATCAAATGTTGGCCGTTATCGATGGAGCTTTACAGGCCAAGCCTTTAGAACCTAAGGTAAAAAGTGCTGATAAGAATCAGGAAAAAGAATTACAAGTGCAACGGGCACAACAAGGGGTATCATCAGATAAAACTACGGGGCTATTACTTGTGAGTGATGCCACGCAGAAACTGGAAGAATATATTTCGTTGGTAGCGCCAACGGATATGTCCGTTCTCATCATTGGAGAAAGCGGTACAGGTAAGGAGGTGACCGCCAAGGCCATTCATGAAAAAAGCTTGCGAAAAGAGCAGCCGTTTGTTGCTTTGGATTGTGGTGCCATACCCAAGGAATTGGCATCCAGTGAATTTTTTGGTCATTTAAAGGGTAGTTTTACAGGAGCCATAGCAGATAAAATAGGAAGTTTTGAAGCGGCCAATGGTGGAACCCTTTTTTTAGATGAGGTAGGTAATCTTTCTTACGAAAACCAAATGCAATTGCTAAGGGCTTTGCAGGAGCGTAAAATCAAAAGAATTGGTAGTAACAAGGAAATTAATGTAGATGTCAGAATTCTCTCTGCCACCAATGAAGATTTAAAGGCTGCGGTAGAGAAGGGTACATTTAGGGAAGATCTATATCATAGGCTAAATGAATTTTCTTTGCAAATACCCGCACTTAAGGATAGACATGGGGATTTAAAGGCTTTTGCAAATTATTTTTTAGAAAAGTTCAATGGAAAATTAGGCAAGCAAGTGGCCGATTTTTCCCCTGAGGTTTGGAATGTTTTCAATACATACACCTGGCCTGGTAATATACGTGAATTGCAAAATGTAATTCAACGGGCCGTTTTATTATCAACGGAAAACACAATAGAAATACATGCTTTACCTGCGGAGTTACTTGAAAAAAAGGATGTTCCCAAAGATTTTGGAGCATTATCAAAAGCAGATTTTGAAAAGGAACAAATAATAAATGCCTTAAAAAAAACAAATTACAATAAGTCCAAGGCGGCCAAATTATTGCAGGTTACCCGAAAAACATTGTACAACCGTATAAATTATTATGATTTGGATGTGCTTTAATCCAAGCGCAATGATATGGCCTTAATAATAACGTTGATATTTTGTTTTACCGCAAGATGTTTTTCCTTTATTTGTTGAGCAGTAAGTTCCTTGCGTTTTAAGCGCTCAAATTGTTCTAGAACATCTACTACTTTTTTGGCATTCAATTGGCGGAACATAGGAAGCATTTTATGGGCCGTTTTGTTAATTTCAGTAATATTCAAAGCGTCAACGGCAGCAGTCAGATTTTTAGCATTCTCTTCTGTATCTTTTAAAAAAGTTGAAAGAATTTCGTTAAGCGCCGCTTCATCGTTTCCAATGAACATTTTTAGGGTATCAAAGGTAAATGGACCTTCTTTGACCTTAGTTTGTATAGGAGTTGTGGTATTCACTTTTTCTGTAAAGGTTATGGGGCCAAATAGCTTTAGTTTTTGCAGCAATTCTGTTTTAGAGAATGGTTTGCGAAACAGTTCATCAAATCCTTTATTCTTAAAATGTTCAACGCTTAGGTCGTTCCTTCCGGTCATTGCAATAATGGGCTGGTCGGTATGGTTAGGAAATAATGGTGATCGCAGTTTAGTGACGACATCATAACCTGTGGCGTTGGGCATTTCAATATCGGTCAAGACAACATCATAATGAAAATTGACGGCTGTGTCGTATGTATTAAAATCGGTATATAAACGGGTGTTAATGTGTGCGGATTTCATCATCTCTCCAATTAGTTGTAAAAATGAAGGGTCATCATCGATTACTAGAGCACTATTAATTCGTTTCTTTTTATTGCTGCCAGATTGTGGTACGGTATTTAATACACCAAATTGTGTAGGTATTTTTAAAGTAAACTTGCTGCCACTCCCAATTTCACTTTTCAAAATAATTTTTCCGTTCAGTAGTTCCGTAAGTTTTTTGGTAATGGTGAGGCCCAATCCATAGCCTTCATGTTTTTTATTTGTAGTAGTGCCGGCCTGTGTAAATTCCTTAAAAATAAGCTTTTGCTGTTCTTTGGATATCCCAATACCCGTATCTTCTATGATAATGTACAATACGGGTTCATTTCTTATCTGTTTAATGAAAGCAGATAAGGATATTTTGCCCTGATCTGTAAATTTGAAGGCATTTCCCAATAGGTTAGATAGAATCTGCCTTAACCTAAAATCATCTAAAACTATTGGTTTCGTTAAAGATGTGTCCAGATTAAGAATGAGATCAATGTTTTTTTGAGAATATTGTGTAGCAATGTTGGTAGCACTTTCCCGCAGCAGTTGGTCCACGAGAAAAGTATTGTTCTTGGCAACCATTTTTCCGGCCTCCAATTGTGAGAAATCCAATAGGTCGTTCACAAGATTGTTTACATATCCGGTGGCAGATTTAATATGGTTCAAATGTTCTTTGTCTATGGTTTTAGATGTTTCAATAAGTTGGGTATACCCAGAAATGGTATTAAGGGGTGTTCTTAAATCATGGCTTACGGTCGCTATAAGTTGTTCCCTACTTTTTAACAAGGATTCTGAAAGCTGTTTTTCCTTCTCCAGTTTTTCCCTGAGTAAGTTCACTTTCCAAAAATCGCGGTTCAGGATAAAGATGAATACCCCGACCACCAAAAAACCTAGTATCGCCGCAATAACGGCCAATTTTATACTTCTGTTCAATAACGTTTCCTTTTTAATGGAATTGGCCAAACTGTTCATAGTAATTTCATGCTCAAAGGAGGACAGTATGCTTCGCAATTGCTGGGTAAGTTCCATATCGGTCCTATTAATGGAGTTTTCGCGCATTGCCAAGGAATTTTCGGTATTATTGTTTTCCTGCTGAACGTCTTTTAGAAGATTTTTAGAAATAGTAAGTACACTATCCATACGTTGAGC
This sequence comes from Maribacter confluentis, assembly GCF_030505015.1. Taxonomy (NCBI): domain Bacteria; kingdom Pseudomonadati; phylum Bacteroidota; class Flavobacteriia; order Flavobacteriales; family Flavobacteriaceae; genus Maribacter; species Maribacter confluentis. Next base: position 1,787,095 of record NZ_JAUKUC010000001.1, on the reverse strand, counting down.
TTTTAATTGGGGATTTTCATCCTGTGGTATATTGGCGTTAAGATAGTCCGCTACTTTTTTAATGGCGCTTTGGGCTTTTGGGGATAGTTCATCTATGTTGGGTGCCAAACTTTCTGGTTTTATAATTCCTAAGGATTCCTCAAGTTTATCGAATTCCTTTAATGCGGAGTCAATGGCTGAACTCGTTTGATCATTAATTTTTAGGGTTCTAAGGGCATTGATGTTGGTTGCTTTTTTTCGTAACAATGAATGTAGACTATCCAATAGACCTTTTTGATATGTGTTTTCGGTCAAAAGTTTAAGCGCCTCAATATCCGTGTAAATGGAATCTATTTTGTTTTGGTATGCCGTAAAGTTAGATTTACTTCTGGTCTGTATGGCAAGTTTTGACAAGCTTTCTGCTTCATATAGTTGGGCTAGAAAAGAGTTGGTCCTTAAGAGTTTGTTGTCCTTTTCTGTGGTAGTTTCAGTAGCAATATATGCGTTGACCTCATTATATATATAATAAGATGCTATAATGGCCAATAGGATAAGCAATAAATAACTTAAAGTGATTTTTATGGTGAAATTATTTTTCTTGGTGTCCATATAAATAAATTAAATCCTCTTTGAATGTACGTTTAAACGCTCATCCGTAGTTTTAAATTGGTGTTAATTATGAAGGCATTATTTTTCATGATTATGTTATGAGAGATGAAATTATGGTACTACATTTGTACCATCTCAAAGGGGTGCCCAAAGCTGACAAATGTTGGCCCAAAGCTGAGATTATACCCAAAGAACCTGGGCAGGTAATGCTGCCAAGGGAGGCGATGATCGCCATTAGGTGCAAACGTTGTCAAAAACTAAAATTTAGACAACAAAAATCAATAGGAACTTTAGAATAATAGCCCCTTTTATTCGTAGAATATATACGGATGAAACCAGTTATTTTTACAATTGTCGCATTTTTTACTTTTAACTTGGGCTTACTGGCTCAAGAGCAGGAAATAGATTCTTTACAAGGTAGTAAGGTTGTTTTAGATGAGGTGTTTGTATCTGCCCTAAGGGTAACCAAATCGTCTCCGGTAACTTTTTCAAATTTGACCAAGGAAGAAATTAAACCTAGGAATTTAGGGCAGGATATTCCTGTATTAATGAATTTTTTACCCTCAGTGGTTACTACCACAGATGCAGGTGCCGGTGTAGGTTATACCGGTATACGTGTTAGGGGTAGTGATGCCACCAGAGTCAATGTTACCATTAACGGCGTTCCTTATAATGATGCAGAATCTCAAGGGACCTTTTGGGTTAATATGCCAGATTTTGCCTCTTCTACGGAAAGTTTGCAATTACAGCGTGGTGTTGGTACTTCTACAAACGGTGCCGGCGCTTTTGGGGCAAGTTTAAATGTATTGACCGATGGCTTTTCTCAAGAAGCTTATGGTCAAATCTCTACATCTGTCGGGAGCTACAATACACTTAGGAACAACTTGAAGTTTAGTACAGGTATGTTGAATGACCAGGTTGAAATTTCAGGACGACTATCAAAAATTAACTCGGACGGTTATATCGATAGGGCCAGATCAGATTTAGACTCCTATTTTTTGCAGGGAGCCTATAAGGATGATAATACCTTGGTCAAAGCACTGCTTTTTGGTGGTCATGAAATTACGTACCAAGCTTGGTACGGTATAGATGCCGAAACCTTAAAGGAAGATAGAACCTTTAACCCTTCAGGTATATATACCGATGAAAACGGAAACACTCAATTTCATGATAATGAAGTGGATAATTACAAACAAGACCATGCGCAATTATTATGGAACGAGCAGATTTCCAATGAGTGGAGTACTAATTTAGCATTGCACTATACAAGGGGTAGGGGTTACTTTGAACAATATAAGGAAGATGATGATTTTGCAACCTATGGTTTTGAGCCTATAACCGTCAATGGCGAGGAAATCACCGAAACGGATATCATAAGAAGACGTTGGTTGGATAATGATTTCTATGGAACGGTTTTTTCTGCGAATTACAAGAAAGAAAAGTTAGATTTAATAATAGGTGGTGGTCTAAATAAATATGAAGGCGATCATTTTGGTGAGGTTATCTGGGCTAGATATGCCAGTAATAGTAATTACCAAGACCGTTATTATGATGATAGTTCCGCTAAAACAGATTTTAATCTATATACAAAGGCAAATTATCAATTAAACGAGCAATGGTCACTATATGGAGATGTGCAATATAGAACTGTTGGTTATGAGGCTAATGGTGAGGATACCGGTTTGGTTGACGATACCTTCAACTTTTTTAATCCAAAGGCAGGGATAATCTTTGATCTTAATAAGAACAATAATTTTTATTTATCATATGCAGTGGCCAATAGGGAGCCTAATAGAAATGATTATGAGAGTGGAAATCCAAAACCGGAACGTTTAAATGATTTTGAATTGGGGTGGCGTTATATATCTGCAGATGTTCAATTCAACACTAACGTTTATTATATGAATTATAGGGACCAATTGGTTTTGACCGGTGAGTTAAACGATGTTGGCGCCCCATTACGTGAAAATGTAGGGGAGAGTTATCGTTTAGGACTAGAAATAGATGCCAATATAGGATTAGGGGAAAAACTGTTAGTAAAACCCAATGTGGCAATAAGTACTAATAAGAACCAAGATTTTGTATTTGAAAGGGATGGAGTACTGCAAGAACTTGGAAAGACCAACATTGCCTTTTCTCCTAACTTCATTTTTGGAAATATTATTTCATATAACCCGGTCAATGAATTGAACATTTCATTTTTGTCCAAATATGTAGGAAAGCAGTATATGGGGAATATAGATTCTGATAATTCTATATTGGATGCCTATTCGCAAAGCGATTTGAATTTACAGTATACCATAACATGTAATGGATTCTTAAAAAGTATTGTTTTATCTGGTTTGGTCAATAATGTATTCAATGCCAAATACGTGTCTAATGGTTATTTCTATACCTATGACGATACGTTTAGCGTTTCTGGCACTACAACTACCATAGAAGGTGCAGGTTATTATCCTCAAGCAGGTACTAATTTCCTTCTTGGTGCCACAATAAATTTCTAGGAATATTATGAAGAAAACGGCATTGTAAATTTGTCTTAAATATTTAATGTAAATCAATTAGGTAAGAAAGAATACTCTAATTTAGGACCCTAATATTCAGGGGTTATGGAGGGTAATGTTCCGGTATTTGGAAGTAAGCTCAGAAACAATATTGTTATTGTTCCGGAAGTCATTTCCCAATGCTCTGGTATACGGGTTTTTGGACAGTCCATTAAATCATTCCTCTTTAGTACAGATGTGGCCATTATAAGGAATACGAATGCCAATGCTATAATAGCGGTATATCCTTTTACCCCACAGCCCGTAATTTCAAATGCTTTGATCTTGGCCGCGGACAAGCCCATTTTCTGTGGTGTGGGTGGCGGTATTACCACAGGTGTACGTTCTTTGGAGTTGGCCATCCATGCAGAATTCCAAGGCGCTTTGGGAGTAGTACTCAATAAACCAACGCCTAATAGTCTAATAACAAAATTAAAGGAGAAAATAGATATTCCGGTTACGGTCACCGTGGTATCCGGAAAAGAGGATATTCAAGGTAGGATAAAAGCGGGAGTAGATATTTTTAATGTGTCCGGGGCAGGCAATACGGTTGATATTATTAAAAAGATACGGGACATAGATACCAATGTGGCTATAATTGCAACAGGAGGTAAAACCAATGAAACAATATTGGAAGCCATAGAGGCAGGGGCCAATGCCATAAGTTATACCCCACCCAGTACGGGTGAATTGTTCAAAGGTATTATGGAAAAATATAGGTTAGAGGAATAATCAATTAGAGATCACAACGGTATTCCCGGTTAAAGAGGCGCGGTATTCCAACAAGTCATAATACCGTTTTCCGTCTTCCGGCCGGTTTAAAAGTTGACCGGTAAATAAACTATATTCATAATCTTCGCAGGAACACGTAACTACTTGGCCGTTTAAGCTCATGGTAGAACAATCATTTGGTGCATGATTGGGACAACTGGCTTCAAACGCCCTAAACTGATCAAAACCTGTATTTATGACAAAAACACCCCTTGTTCCGGCCAAATTACTTGATATAGGTATAGCAGTTCCAATATTTGTTAGTGGGTTATATTCTGGTAGGTTCAAATTGGCATCGAACCTAAAACTTACCTCCAATAAATAAGGATTTCTATTGGTGCCATCATTACTACATGAGATAAAAATTAGTAGAAATAGAATACTTAAATATCGGATCATGGTGTAATTTTGTTTTGAAAAACTTCAGCAAATGTGCGTAAAAAATATGTATATTTGTGTTAAATCCTCTCTTAAAAAGCCGTTATAAAAGGCATTTGCAGAGGATTTGTCTATTTATAAAACGAGGATGTTATGAGTAACGTATCTTATTATACTGCCGAAGGGTTAAAAAGGCTAAAAGCGGAACTAAACCATTTAAGGGACGTAGAACGCCCAAAGGCATCTCAGGCTATTGCGGAGGCTAGGGACAAGGGAGACCTATCCGAGAACGCAGAATATGACGCGGCAAAAGAGGCCCAAGGACTTTTGGAAATGAAAATCTCAAAATTGGAGAATACGGTAGCCAATGCACGTTTAATAGACGAGTCGCAACTAGATACTTCTAAGGTATTGGTGCTGTCTACCGTAAAACTTAAAAACCAAAATAACGGAATGGAGATGACCTATAAACTGGTGGCCGAAAGCGAAGCGGACCTAAAAGCGGGCAAGATTTCGGTAAGTTCACCGATCGGTAAGGGTCTTTTGGGAAAAAAAGTGGGCGATACGGCAGAAATTGTTGTGCCCAGTGGAGCTATCAAATTTGAAATTCTTGAAATTTCTAGAACATAGAAATTGTAATTTGTTATATTTAATCCTATCCCATTCTGGATAGGATTTTTTTGTGCCATTTAATATTAAAAAAAGATGCCAACTATTTTTACAAAGATCATCAATGGTGAAATACCATGTTTTAAGGTAGCCGAAGATGAAAATTTTTTAGCTTTTTTGGACATTAATCCTAATGCCAAAGGGCATACGCTTTGCATACCCAAAAAAGAGGTGGATAAAATTTTGGACTTGGATGAAGAGACATATATAGGCCTAATGGCTTTTTCTAGGAAAGTGGGCAAGGCATTGCAGCAAACCGTAGCGTGCAAAAGAGTGGGTATGTCCGTAATAGGTTTAGAGGTTCCCCATGTACATGTTCATTTAATTCCCTTGAACAATATGAAGGATATTACATTTCAGCACAAGGTATCACTTAGTGATAAGGAATTTACAGATCTTGCCAAGGCCATAGGTGCTAAAGTTGAATAGCGCCTGTGATATAAAGATAGATTACCCCTGCTATGAGTGCTATGATAACCAAAAAGAGACTATAAAATAATAGTGTAGGTTTAGAGGATTTTTTGGCAGGCACAGCAGTTTTTTGATAGTAATTGTACATACGTTCAATATCTTCCGTCCAACTTATAGGGTAAATAGTGGTCTTACAGGTATTGCATACCAATTTGTGACTTAGTTCTCCCGTAATTTTATGAAAAAAACGGCCATAGGTGTGTTTTTGAAAAAAGGTAAGGTTCAAATCTTGGTTGAAGCACTCGGGACAATTATTGTTAAGATTTGCCTCCTTTATGATGTTCAGTTTTTCCTTTGCCATAGATCAATGTAATACTTTAAGCGATATTTGCATTATAGTACCTTCTTTGCCAGATGACAATACTTTTATTTTGCCATCATGATATTCTTCCACAATACGTTTTACCAAAGAAAGGCCAAGGCCCCATCCTCTTTTTTTAGAAGTGAAACCAGGTGTAAAGATACTATTATAGTTGCTTTTTGAAATACCGTGACCGGTATCGGCAATCAATATATTCACAAATTTACCTTCAGGGACGATTTCTATGGCGATACTGCCCTTGCCGCGCATAGCGTCTATTCCGTTCTTGACTAAATTCTCTATGGTCCAATTATAAAGGGAACTATTGAGCATAACGGGTAACTTTTCCACCTTGGTCTGCAAGCTAAAATGAATGAGTTTGGAGCTTCTTCTCTTTAAATAATCATAAGCATCCTTTGTTTCCTTTACAATATCACTTTCAACAAGTTTAGGTAAAGATCCTATTTGTGAAAAGCGTTCTGTAATGGTTTGTAACCGATCTATATCCTTGTCTATTTCCTTGGTGATACTCGGGTTAATGTCTTCTGTTTTCAATAGCTCGTTCCATCCTAGCAATGATGAAAGGGGCGTACCTATTTGATGGGCAGTTTCCTTGGCCATACCTGCCCATAGTTTATTTTGCTCCGCGGCCTTGTTGGTTTTGAAAAGAAAATAGATAACGGCGGCAAAAAGAAATATGATCAAAAGAAGGGCAATAGGGTAAAACTTTAACTTGTTGAGTACCTCAGAATTTCCGTAATACAAAGTAGCTAAATGTTCGCCTTGTTGGTCTATTGAAATTGGGGTGTTCTCGTTCTTGAACTTGTTTAACTGTCGTTGGATATATAGGGAGTCATCAACCTTTGATGGAGGGAAATTATTGACCCTAATGGATTTATCCTTGTTAATAAGGATCATTGGGGTAGAGGTGTTGTTTTGAAATACCTTTAAATGTAAACTACCTAGATCAACGGTTTCGGAAGATTGTAGAAATTCTGATTGCGCAGTGGCCCAAATTTCCATTTTTAAACGTTCCTCTTCCTTAAATTGTTTAAAAAAACTGTTTGTATTCCATAAGATAAGGCTCACCACTACAAAAGAACCTATCAATAGAAAAATGTTGGAAATCTTGTTTTTAGGAATAAAGTTCATCCACGTGTATTCTAATATTAAGGATAACACCAAATGTAAATAATTGTTGTGTTGTTATTGTCCTTGCTTGTTTTAATACCGCATCATTTTATGTATTTTTGGACTTTATTGTAAAAAGAGTTCAACATGGAAATAGAAGGTAAAGTAAAATTGATCGGAGAAACCCAAACATTTGGTAATAATGGGTTTAGAAAAAGAGAATTGGTCGTCACTACGGATGAACAGTACCCGCAACATATAATGATTGAGTTTGTACAGGATAAATGTGACATGTTGAATAGCTATGCGGTTGGACAAGATGTTAAGGTCAGTATTAATTTAAGGGGAAGGGAATGGACCAACCCTCAGGGCCAGGTTAAATATTTCAATTCTATACAGGGTTGGAGAATAGAGAACGTATCACAATCCCAACCAGAAGGAATGCCACCGGTACCTCCAATGGAAGCTTTTGAGCCGGCAGACAATTTAAACGAAGAAGACCATGACGATCTACCTTTTTAAAAAGGTAATTATTATAAATGGTTTAAGTATAAAACTTGTTCAGCTATAAGTTGGGCAAGTTTTTTATTTTAGGACAATAAATTTCAGATAAGTGAAAAGTCCACATAGATTGTTCTATTTAACGGATAGGTTAGAATTTCCACCTGTTGAAACTGCAAATAGCGAAGGTCTTTTGGCCGTTGGTGGTGATTTGTCCGTGGAGCGGTTGGTATTGGCCTATACAAACGGAATATTTCCGTGGTTCAATGATGAATCGCCCATATTGTGGTGGAGTCCCGACCCTAGAATGGTCTTGTATCCGGATAAAGTAAAAATTTCCAAAAGTATGCGTAAGGTACTTAGGGACAATCGTTTTAGATTGACCAAGAATACCTGTTTTCAACAAGTTTTGGAGCATTGTTCTAGTATTGAAAGAGAAGGGCTAGATGGTACTTGGATAACGCAAAATATGAAAAAGGCCTACTGTGCAATGTATGAAAAGGGCTATGCAACATCCTATGAGGTGTGGGAGCAAAATGAACTGGTTGGTGGTCTGTACGGTATTGATCTAGGTCATATTTTTTGTGGGGAGAGTATGTTCAGTTTAACATCCAATGCATCCAAATTTGCCTTTATCAAATTGGCGGAAGATTTACATGCTAAAGGATATAAAGCCATAGATTGCCAATTATATACTGCGCATTTGGCCAGCTTGGGTGCACAGGAAATGCCTAGGAAAAAATTTATGGAGTTGTTGAAATAATCATGGTAATACCTTAATAGAGGACATGGTCATAATTCTGCGGTAGTGCTATGCGTTCTTGCCTTAAATTTCCATCTGCATCAAATAACAATTCATACTGATCGTGGCGCTTATTCTTTTTGCCAGCAACAATAAATTTATAGTGTACCGTAGGTAATAGTAGATTTTGAAAGGCGTTTTTAAAAGTTACGTCTATAGTTTCGTTATTTGAATGATATTGCTGTTGTATACTCTTTATTTTGTATTTGGAGAACATATTGTCTAAATATGAATCTATTTGGGAATATGAATCATTGGGGATATCCATACGCTTTATCTTAATCTGTATCAACTCTAAATCACCATTTTCTTGAAATTGTACGCCATACCAAAGTTTGTCTTTTTTAAATTTTGCAAGATAGACGGGTATAGAACTGTCTATTTCCTGGTAAAACTTTAGTCGTTTAATTTCTTGCACATGTTGATGGATCAATGAAAGGGAACGTGCCGGAAATTGGCTTTTTAATATTCTAAACTCTCGTTCAAATATCTCTTGAGCGCTAAGTACGGAACAGCAAGTAATAAATAAGACGGATATAAGGACTAATGATCTGCTCAAAGGAATTTGCATTAAGAGTTAAACTTGGTGATATCTAAAACAATTGATTTCATGATCGTTCACCATTCCGGTTGCCTGCATAAAGGCATATATAACAGTGCTGCCAACAAATTTAAAACCGCGTTTCTTCAAATCTTTACTAATTTTGTCGGATAGTGGTGTATTGGCTGGTGCCTCTTTATAATGAAGCACATTGTTTGTTATAGGCCTATGGTTTACAAACCCCCAAATATAATTACTAAAACTGCCAAATTCGTTTTGGATTGCAATGAAACTGGTTGCATTACTTACCGTAGACCTTATCTTTAATCGGTTTCTTATAATACCTTCATTTTCCATTAACGACAAAACTTTCTTTTCTTTGTACCGTGCAATTTTTTGGTAATCAAAATTATCAAAAGCTTTTCTGAAATTTTCTCGTTTGCGTAAAATTGTAATCCAACTTAAGCCTGCTTGAAAAGTTTCCAACACCAGGAACTCAAATAAAGTTGCATCGTCCTTTACTGGTGATCCCCATTCAATATCATGATAAGCTTCGTATAGATCATCACCTAAGCACCATCCGCATTTGTTTAATTTTTCCATATAATATAACTGTCCTTAAAAATACTTTAAATGTAGTTAACTCTTTGAGGTTTAGGAGAAGTAGCCCTTTTTTGTTAAATCTTTAAAATTATTACGGATAATATTTCCTTAAACAGAATAGCAAAACTATCGTTAAAATTTGTAAAACTATTATTTAATAATAGTAATACTATTAAATTTGTGTTTGTTTTATTTTTTTGATATGGAAAGATTATTACAGGGAGTCAAGATTAGTATTAACGATAAGTTATATGTTAAGGATCCGGAATCTTCAGAGCTTGGTAAAAAGATCATTGAGCACAGCATACTAATGATTAACAAATTAGGATGGGAGAGCTTTACATTTAAAAAATTGGGAAAGGAAATAGGATCCAACGAAAGTTCTATATACCGCTATTTTGAAAATAAACATAAGCTGTTGTTATACCTGACGTCATGGTATTGGGGTTGGATGGAGTATCATTTGGTCTTTGCTACCCATAGTATTCAAGATCCTAAGGAAAAGCTACAAAAGGGAATAAATATTCTAACCAGTGAAGTTAAAATGGATTCGTCCTTTTCACATATTAACGAAGTTGTTTTAAATGAAATAGTGATCAATGAATATTCCAAATCCTATTTGACCAAAGAGGTAGATCAGGAGAATAAGGAAGGATATTTTACAGTATATAAAAGAATGGTGGGTAGAATTGGTGAAATGATCAAGGATGTCAACGACTCTTATAAGTTTCCTTCCAGTTTGGCAAGCACCCTTTTGGAAAGTGCTTTACATCAACATTTTTTAAAGGACCATTTCTCTACATTAACAGATTGCAACGACAAGGTAACTATTGCCGAGTACCTGACACATCTAGTTTTTAATACACTAAATAGACCAATAAATGAGTAAGAAACTTCTAACCTCATGGCAGCGTTTTCTAGGACTTTTAAAACTGGACAAACGAGATATATTCCAAGTATTTTATTATGCCGTATTTGCAGGTATTGTCAACCTATCCTTGCCATTGGGTATACAGGCTATTATAAACTTGTTGCAAGGCGCCCAGGTGAGTACATCGTGGATCGTACTGGTAATATTGGTGACTCTTGGAGTGGCGTTCGTAGGAATATTGCAATTAATGCAGATACGGATCATTGAAAATGTACAGCAAAAAATCTTCACCCGTTCTTCATTTGAATTTGCCTATAGGTTTCCCAAAATTAAAATGAGTGAGCTGCACAACTACTATCCACCGGAATTGGCAAATAGGTTTTTTGATACGTTGACCATTCAAAAGTCGTTGTCCAAAGTTTTAATAGATTTCCCGGCTGCCTTACTGCAGATTGTTTTTGGGTTGTTGCTACTATCCTTTTACCATCCATTTTTTATAGCCTATGGTTTGCTGTTGTTACTGCTTATTTATATCGTGTTCAAGTTTACCGCACAAAGAGGGCTGGACACAAGTTTAGATGAGTCAAAAAGCAAATACCAGGTAGTGCATTGGCTGCAGGAAGTGGCAAGGTGTATTGTTAGTTTTAAGCTATCCGGTAAAACATCCCATGCATTGGAAAAGAATGATACCTTGGTTGTGGGGTATCTCAATGCTAGGGAAAGCCATTTTAGGATATTGGTGCTCCAGTTTATACAGATGATCGGTTTTAAAGTCTTGGTAACGGCCGGACTTTTATTGATCGGGGGGCTTTTGGTTTTAAACCAAGAAATGAATATTGGACAATTTGTAGCGGCGGAAATTATTATCCTTTTGGTGATAACCTCGGTGGAAAAATTGATTTTGGGTCTGGAAACTTTTTATGACCTATTGACCTCCTTGGAAAAAATGGGCCAGGTGGTAGATAAGGAGCTAGAGCCTCAAGATGGTGAAAAACCCTTTACCGATGATGAATCGTTGACCATAGAATTAAATGATATAACCTATAGTGTTCCGCATGACAAACGGGTAATCATTTCAAACCTTAACTTGACCATTACCCCAAATTGTACCATCTTATTACGGGGTAACAGCGGTTCGGGAAAAAATACGTTGTTGAGAATCATAGCAGGAATTTTAGAACCGGATAGCGGTGGAGTGTATGTAAACGGCGTTTCCCTAAGGGGTATGAACTTAAATTATTACCGCTCCAAGCTAGGCCAATCATTGTTGGAAGAATCTCCTTTTGAAGGGACCATTTTGAATAACATAACTTTTGGGGACAAGGATGTTACTAATGAGCAGGTATATTGGGCTTTGGACAAAGTAGGCTTGACCGATTTTGTTAAGAGCCAGGCAAAAGGATTGAATACCATAATTTATCCTGAGGGCAAACAGATACCCCATACGGTATCCAAAAAAATAGTTTTGGCAAGAAGTATCGTGAGAAAACCCAAACTATTGCTATTAAAAGATCCTTTGGAACAATTCAATATTGATGAAGCTGATAAAATCTTGAAATTTTTAAGCGATCCTGTCAATGGTTGGGCATTGGTGGTGGTTAGTGAAAATGATAAATGGATCAATACATGTTCTCGTGTAATTACGATGGAAAAAGGAAAAATAATTAACGAATTGTAAGCACATATGTTGAATATATCTCATAAAAAACTTAATAAAAAGGTTTCTTTGGACCATTTTAAATCTGCCCAAAAAGTCTTTCATTATAGGCATTACAAGCATTTTAATCGTTTTTTGTTCGCATTTGCGGTCATTGGTATCATTGTACTGTTCTTGCCTTGGACACAGACCATTAATGCCAGAGGATATCTAACCACCTTGGAGCCTGGGCAAAGGCCGCAGACCATACAGTCCCCCATACCGGGCAGAATAGAAAAATGGTTTGTAAGGGAAGGTGATTATGTAAGCAAGGGAGATACTATACTTTTTATATCTGAAATTAAATCGGAGTATTTTGATCCTGATTTGGTGGAACGTACCGGGCTACAGTTAAAGTCCAAAGCGTCCTCCGTTACTTCTTATGAGGATAAGGTTAAGGCACTGGACAACCAGGTTGCCGCCCTGTATAACGAAAGAAAGTTAAAATTGGAGCAGGCCAAAAACAAATTATTGCAGGCAAGGTTAAAGGCACAGAGCGATAGTATAGAATTTGAGGCCGCTAAAACCAATATCAAGATTGCGGAGCGCCAATATGAAAGGACGGAGCAATTACAGAGCGAAGGGTTGAAAGCGGTTACGGATGTGGAGGAAAAAAGGCTGAAATTACAGGAAACCCAAGCAAAGCTAATTTCACAACAGAACAAATTACTGGCCGCTAAGAATGAAATTTTGAATGCAGAGGTTGAGATTAACAGGGTACAGGCCTCCTATACCGATAAGATATCCAAGGCCCAAAGTGATAAGTATACAGCCATGTCCAATCAGTTTGACTCTGAGGCACAGGTTAGCAAGTTGGAAAATGACTTTACCAATTACCAAATGAGAAATGACCTGCGTTATATAAGGGCCCCGCAAAACGGGTATATTAACCAGGTGATAAAAGCGGGTATTGGTGAGGCATTTAAGGAAGGAGCACCATTGGTTGGCATTATGCCTGCAGATTATGACATGGCCGTAGAGACATTTGTAAACCCCATTGACCTGCCGTTGATTCATTTGGGAGAAAAAGTAAGGATACAATTTGATGGTTGGCCCGCTATCGTATTCAGTGGTTGGCCCAACGCCTCTTACGGTACGTACGCCGGTGAGGTAGTAGCTATAGAAACCTTTATAAATCCCAATGGAAAGTATAGGGTGTTGTTATCACCGGATAAGAGCGATCAACCTTGGCCCGACGCCCTTAGGGTAGGTTCCGGAGCCAATACCATTGCCTTATTGGAAGATGTTCCAATTTGGTATGAACTATGGAGGCAGTTAAATGGCTTTCCGCCAAATTATTATCAGCCCAATGGTGCCCAGGACAAACCTGTAAAAAAATAAAGATGAGATTATCTATCCTTATAATTTGTTTTTGTGCCGGTTGTTTTGCAAATGCTCAAAACGTGGATTCCCTACAGCTAAATTTCAGGGAGTATTTAGGCTATGTCAAAAAATACCATCCTATAGCAAGACAAGCAAATATGGCCTTGGATATTGGGCAGGCCAATTTAATGAAGGCCAGAGGTGGGTTCGATCCAAAAATTGAGGTCGATTATTCAGGGAAGGGGTTCAAGGGTACGGAGTATTATGATTTGCTAAATGCCACTTTCAAGGTGCCTACATGGTACGGTATAGAGCTCAAGGGAGATTTTGAACAGTATACAGGTGAATACGTTAATGCGGAACGTAATGTGCCGGAAGATGGTTTGTACAGCGCTGGGGTAGCCTTGTCCTTGGGCCGTGGTTCCTGGATCAATGAGAGAATGGCCACCTTAAAAAAAGCAAAGTTCTTTAGGGAACAATCCAAAGCGGATAGGGATATTTTGGTCAATCAAATCTTATATGATGCTTCCTTGGCCTATTTTAACTGGCTTCAGGCCTATAGAAATAGTTTGTTGTTCAATGATTTTTTGGATAATGCTAAGGTTAGGCTAAAAGGCATCAATCAAAGTGCATTGGCAGGAGAAATTGCCGCAATAGATACCGTTGAGGCCAAAATTGCCGTTCAGAACAGGGCGTTAGAACTTGAACAGGCTAAGGTTACTTTACGTAATGCCAGGTTGGAACTCTCAAATTTTCTTTGGATGGGAGAGAATATTCCCATGGAACTTCAGGAAAATGTCTTACCAGATCTCTCCTTGGATGTAGAAATAGATCAGGCATTGGAAATTTTAGGAAAACCGTTGGACAGTTTTGTGCTGGAGAACCATCCCAAGTTAAAATCATTAGGTTATAAAATAGACGGGTTGACCGTGGATAAACGATTAAAGACCAATAAGCTGCTGCCTAGGATAGATGTAGAATATAAATTTATTACGGATACGCCCAATTATCTAAATTCATTGGAGCCACAGAATTATAAAGGCGGGTTAAATTTTGAACTTCCCTTGTTTCTAAGAAAGGAGCGGGGAGATTTAAAATTGGCAAAACTGAAACTAAGGGATGCCCAGTTTGAGTTTGATAATGCCCAAGTACAAATTCAGAACAAAATAGTGGCTATCTATAATGAACTGGAATCTTTTGAGAAACAAAACAGCTTAATAGAGGATATTGTGGCAAGTTATCAGGCACTTTTGGCAGCGGAGGAACGTAAGTTCAGTTTTGGTGAAAGTTCATTGTTCTTGATTAATTCAAGAGAGACAAAATTGATTGATGCCGTCTTAAAACAAAATCTAGTAGAGAATAAATATTTTACGGCAAAGGCCAAATTGTTCAATAGCTTGGCGGTGAATCCGGAAAATTTGTAAGTATTGGATGGTGTTGGCTACTAATGGCTACGATTAATGTATTGAACAAGGATAATATGGAGCTTGCCGTAGAGGATTTAATTGAAAAAAGTTTGGTTAGCGGGTACACGTATGGTGCATACAGGGCCTTGGTGGCCAGCTTAGCGAAAAAGGGTGCTACTACGGGCCCCGAGCAAAAGGAAGCTTTCGTGCAGTATACCCGGTTGAACGATAGCCGAATGAGGAGGTGGGACAAAACCTTAAGGTTCAGTGATGAAGATATTGCCAAAATCAAATCTGTAGATCAACCTGTTTCTTGGTTGGTATTGACGGAAAGTTGGTGCGGAGATGCTTCCCCCGCACTGCCGGTAATGCATAAGATAACGGAAATCAATCCTAAAGTTTCGTTGACTATAATTTTACGTGATATGAATTTGGCGATTATGGACCGTTTTTTGACAAATGGAACAAGGTCTATTCCTAAATTAGTTGCTATTGATCAAAATAGTGGTGTCCCAGTGGCAACATGGGGGCCACGATCTATGAAGGCCACGGTAATGGTAGAAAAGTATAAGAGTACGCATGGCAAGCTTACGCCCGAGTTCAAGCAGGATCAACAGCTATTTTATAATAAGGATAAAGGGCAGAGTATTCTAGAGGATTTATTAAGGTTACTTCCCTTGAAATAAATAGGTGATAGAGCCTTTTTGAGATTTCTTATCAGATGAATTGAAACGGGATTTTAAAGCATAGGCTATTGCATTTTCCACAAGGCAACCATTAGAGGTGCCGGAACTACGTTCGTTAAAGTCCGCATCCGTAACATAGCCCAATTCGTTTACCACTATATTGATGACTACTTTACCACCTTCAATACATGTATAGATTGGGGGAGGCAACCTATAATTGGTCCTGTTAAGCAATGAATAGGAAACGGAAGTCCTGCGCGCGGCGAGGTTATTGGTAAATTCCTTTTTTTGGGCTTCCTTTTCACCAAGAAGTTGTCGTTTTTCTTCCCTTTTTTTGGCCAAAGCCTTTATTCGTTCAGCATAACCTTCATCGTCAGTTGCATTGTCCGTTGTAGCGCTTTCTTCCATTTCACTGCGCTCCTGTAAAATTTCGTCCAATGTTTTTAAGGGCTCGGGATTACCATAACTAGGTTTGGCCGTTTCGTTATAGGCCAAATGACTTTTAATTGGATCTATATTGGCCTGCTCTTCCTTGGTTTCTTCTTCCTCCAGTAATTTTTCAATAATTTCCTCGTCCATCACCATTTCAACAACATAGTCATCATGCCTTTCTTCCTTGCCTCCTAAATGAATACTGAACAATACCAGGACCACTATAGCCATGCTAAGAAACGTAATAAGCAATGATAGTTGTTGTCTGTTTAAATTCATGGTAATATAACCTCAATTATACCAAAATATTTTAAAACCCGTATGCCTAATCCTTAAAAGTCGTTCAAGAACCATGTTCGGTACCCAATAATACATTGGCAAATATCATAGGGTCTTGGGCTATATCTACGTTAAAATCACCTATTTTGGTTCTCCTTAGGGCAGATAAATGTGCCCCTGAACCTAGTGCAAGGCCAAAATCATTGGCTATGGAACGGATGTAAGTGCCTTTGCTACATGTAATTCTAAAATGAACGTTAAGGTCATCAATTTTGGTTATTTCAAATTCCCTAATCGTAACAATACGTTTGGAAATTTCTACGGTCTTACCCTCCCTTGCCAGTTCATACAGGCGCTTACCATCCTTTTTTAATGCGGAGAATACAGGGGGTGCTTGCGCTATTTCCCCAATAAATTGGTGGGTGGTCTCCTTAATCAACGCCGGTGTAATATGGTCTGTGGGGTAAGTGTTATCAATAACGGTCTCCAAGTCATAGGAAGGTGTTGTAGCACCTAAGGTGAAAATGCCAGTATATTCTTTTTCCTGACCTTGAAACTCGGTAATTTTTTTGGTGAATTTACCTGTGCAGATAATTAAAAGTCCGGTTGCCAATGGATCTAATGTACCGGCATGGCCAATTTTAAATTTCTTAAGACTGAATTTTTTTCTAATGGCCCATTTTAATTTGTTTACGGCCTGGAAAGAGGACCATCCCAAAGGCTTATCGATCAATAACACCTTACCGTTTAGGAAATCTTCTTTCGTTAAATTTTCCATGTAGGTTTTGGGTTTGTTTATGGTGGGTGTTATGAGTTGGTAAAACCGTAAATCACGGCAATTAATCCTACGATAAGGCAGTAGATGGCAAAATAGGAAAGTTTGCTTTTACGTACCAGTTTGATCATCCAGGTACATGCGGCCAAACCTGCTATAAAGGCGGCGATAAACCCTGCACCCATGGCAACATTGTTTTCTCCGGTAAAGTTAAGATCCCCGCTCATTAGGTCTTTGGCAATCTTGCCAAAAATTAGAGGTACTACCATCAAGAATGAAAATCTTGCTGCTTTGGATTTGTCTACCCCTAATAGAACGGACGTTGAAATTGTAGCGCCACTTCTTGAAATACCCGGTAGCATAGCAATTGCTTGAGATATGCCTACAATAAAGGCGTTTCCAAAACTTACTTTTTTTTGGGTATCCTTGGCTTTATCTGCAAAATAAAGTAATACGGCGGTTATGATCAACATTAAGCCGACAAATCTAATATTGCCGCCAAAAAATGCTTCTAGTTGCTCCTCGAAAAAGAGGCCTACAATGACGGCCGGTATCATGGAAATAATAATCTTTACGGAAAACTGACTTTCTTCGTTCCATTTAAATTGAAACAATCCACTTATAATTTCCCAAATATCCTTTCTGAACACAACTATGGTACTAAGCGCAGTTGCAAAATGTAGGACAACGGTGAACAATAAACTCTCTTCCTGTAAGGAATTATCACCAAGTATTGCTTTGCCCAATTCCAAATGACCGCTTGATGATACGGGTAAGAACTCGGTCAATCCTTGAATGATCCCGAGCAGTATAGCATCTAAAGTATCCAATTATGCTTTCTTTTTGTGTGGGTTCAATAAGATTGCGTAGATTTCAATGCCTAGGCCGATCAACACTAAAGTAGGGGCCAAACGAATTCTCCTAAAATTATATATTTCCGGATTGAATACATTGGGGTCGTCACTTCCTCCTCCGCTCATTAATATAAAACCTAATGCGATACAAGCAATGCCTATGAACATAAACGTGTAATTCTTCTTTTGAAAGATAAACTCCTGTTTAGGCGGTTGTTCTACTTTGTTCTTTTTACTCATGGCGCAAATTTAATAATATAATTCGTCGGTTCTAAGGTTTAGGAAACGTTGGGTCGCAAAATACGTACTGATGAACGAAATAAGGATACCCAAAAGAAATACACTGACAAAAAGGATGATTAAAATGTATGGTTCGTCAAAAAGCCCAAAATCCTGAAAATTGGTATTTAAATAATAGACGACTCCGGCAATGGCCAATAAGGCAATCGCAGCGCCGATCATACCCAGTTTAATGTTTTGCCAAATAAAAGGTCTTCTGATAAAAGTCTTTGTGGCCCCTACCATTTGCATGGTCTTGATGATGAACCTTTTGGAATAGATCGACAATCTTATGGAGCTGTTGATCAATAGTACGGCAATAAAAGTAAATATGGCACTGGCTACCAAGATCCAAAAACCAATTTGCTCTACACTTTTAGCTACCATACTGACCAAAACACGGTCATAACTGACTTCGTCCACAAAACTTTTTTCCGCAAGCGTAGCAGCAATTTCCTCCACTTTTTCTGCGGTAACAAAATCGGCCTTCAATTTTACATCAATGGAATTTTTTAGAGGGTTGTATCCAAGATAGTCCACAAAATCCTCTCCAATATCTTCACTATGTTGTTTTGCGGCCTCTTCCTTGGAGACATAGGTAGACGATTTGGTATATTCTGACATGGCCAAGGTTTTTTGAAGTTGTTCTACTTCAATCTCCTTGGTATTCTCTTTTAGGAAGACCGAAATAGTAATCTGTTCCTTTGAGCGATCGGCCAATTTTTTGGTATTTAATACCAAAAGGCCCAGGATACCTAATAAAAACAGTACCAAAGCAATACTTAGCACTACGGAAAAGTATGATGAGATTAGTTTACGTCGTTGATAATTTTCAAAAGAGTTCGCCATATAGCACTTAAAAGTGCAGTAAAAATAGCAAAGTAAAGTTAAATGTAGCTTGAAATTTTCAACCTGTTAACGTTTCAGTGTAAAGTGTCCGTCAATTTGTTTACTTCTTGCAATGATCTTATACCAATAATCATCTGATGGCATTTGTTTTCCTTGAAAAGTCCCATCCCAATAAGCGGCGTCGGAATTGGCGAATTTCAATAATTTGCCATAACGGTCAAAAATGGATATGGTTAGGTTGGGGAAGGCATTTGTTCCTTCAAGCTCAAATACATCGTTTACGTTATCTCCATTTGGTGTAAAAAAAGAGGGGATTACCAAATGGTCGAAATTTTGTGTAACCACTCCGCAGTTAAATGTATCCCTAACATATACGGTATAATTTCCCCCATTTGCAGCTTCAAAAACCGGACTGTTTTGATAATTAAATCCGTCTAGGGAGTACTCAAATTCCCCTTCATTTTCTATATTGATTTCAATAGATGGTCCGTTGGATCTAATAGTGCTTATTATAGGCAGGTCTATCTGTTCTGCGGTAATCGTTTTGGTTGCGGAGCAACCGTTACTGTCAGTTATTAGGACCGTATATATCCCTGGGGTGTCTGTTGTAATTTCCTGGGTAGTTGCCCCTGTGTTCCATTCATAGTTGGCATTGTCCATATTGGCGGTTAAGATGGCCATGGTTCCCTCGCAAAAAGTAACGGTTTCATCCTGTACATTAGGAGGTTGGTTTACGGTTAATGAAATGGCCGTTCTAGAAGTTGAGGAACAAGTTATAGTTGTTGATACGGCTTCGGCATAATAGGTGCCTGCAAGTTCTGTTTCAAAATTTATGGAGTCCTCCAATAATAAGGAGCCACCGGTAGGCTGGTCATACCAGTTCACGGTATAACTATTAACGGTAGTGGCGGTAAGAATACCGGTTTCACCTTGGCAAATAGTAACATTCCCATTACTAATAGGGGCATTGGGTATAGTTTGCACTATAATATCAAATACATTGGACACAATATTGCAAAGGTCATTGTTGACATTTATGGGATCTTCCGCAATTTTTACCCTGTAATACGTGGTTTCCGTTATGGGTGGGGTTGACAACGTATTGCTGGTTTCATTAGGGATATCCGACCATAGTTGTTGATCGTTACTTTGTTGCCATTGATAGGCATGGGTAGAGAAAATAGAATTATCCGGTGTGGCAATAATGGTACTTGTTACGCTGCCTTGGTCTTCACATATGGTTAAACTTTCTTCGGCGGAATTGGTGCTTACGGTAACGTTGTCCCCACAAGATTTAAAGACAATATCATCAATGGCCAGGTCGTTACCACAACCTCCGTTGCTATTGTTCCTCATCTTAAGAATAACCGAGGTTTGTCCGGGTTCAGTGGTAAAAACCAAGGCATATTGTTGCCATTCCGTATTGGAATTTGCTGTAATACTTCCGGTATCTCCCTGCGCCAATAAATTGGTATCCGTTTCATCCCAAATCTGAAATCTTACGTTAACTGGTATGCTATTGCCTTCACAACTTCCTATAGATTGTAAATTGATAAGCCATGATGAAAATTCATAGGTGGTATTTTCGCATAGACCCATGACCTGTCTTTGGTAGAACTCCCCGGCGGTGAAGCTTGCGTTGACAATGAATGACTTTCCATTGGTGTCTCCCGGCGTATGGTCCTGTACGGAAATCCAATCAAAATAATTGGTGGTGCTAGATATGGTATAATCTCCGTCATTGGGTGTTCCCGTGGTAAAATTATAGGATGTTGTACCTGCAGGAAGCGCCGGTCCGTCTGTGGTTCCGGATCCAAAATCCTCAGTAAATATTGGGTCTCCGGAGCTACCTCCGCAAAAGCCAAGTTGTGCTTGGAGTACCGTGTTAGAAAGGCAAAGTAGCGTTATGAAGGAAAAAAATATTTTGGGACATTTTGTTTTCACGATCCTAAGATACCAAATTTACATCACTGCCATAGCCTAGTTTGAAAATCATGAGAGCACTGTTATTTCCAATATCTTTTTAACTCTCGTTGATTCCACCTATTTTTGCGACTTACAGCAAAGAAGTTAAAATCATGCAATACAATTTCAACGAAATTGAGGCCAAGTGGCAAAAATATTGGGCAGAAAACCAAACCTTTAGGGCGGAGAACAATTCTGATAAGAAAAAATTCTATGTGTTGGATATGTTCCCTTATCCATCAGGTGCAGGTTTGCACGTTGGACACCCATTGGGGTATATAGCCAGTGATATTTATGCACGTTATAAAAGGCACCAAGGTTTTAACGTATTGCACCCACAAGGGTATGATTCTTTTGGGTTACCAGCGGAGCAGTATGCCATACAGACCGGGCAGCATCCTGCCATAACTACGGCGGCGAACATTAAAACCTATAGGAGGCAATTAGATCAGTTGGGCTTTTCTTTTGATTGGAGCAGGGAGGTGCGTACGTCCAGTCCTGAATATTATAAATGGACCCAGTGGATCTTTATCCAGATCTTTAATTCTTGGTATAATACGGATACGGATAAGGCAGAAGATATAGATACCTTGATCGCTATATTGGAGACAGAAGGTAATGCCAATGTAAATGCCGTATGCGATGATGATATTGCTGTTTTTTCAGCGGAAGATTGGACCGCTTTTTCAGAGGTGGAAAAGCAAGAAATACTATTAAAATATAGGTTGACATACTTGGCGGATACCGAGGTAAACTGGTGTCCGGCATTGGGAACGGTATTGGCAAATGACGAAATTGTAAACGGAGTATCGGAACGTGGCGGTCACCCGGTAGTTCGTAAAAAGATGACCCAGTGGAGTATGCGTATTTCTGCCTATGCCCAGCGGTTGTTAGATGGTTTGGATACCATAGATTGGCCACAGCCTCTAAAGGATTCCCAGACCAATTGGATCGGTAGGAGTGAAGGAGCTTCGGCAATTTTCAATGTCAATGGGCACGATGAAACCATAGAAGTGTTTACGACTAGACCCGATACTATTTTCGGAGTTTCTTTTATGACCTTGGCTCCGGAACATGAATTGGTGGGCAAAATTACAACAGCAGAGTATAAGGACGAGGTGGAGGCATATATAGAAGCTACGGCAAAACGTTCTGAGCGCGACCGTATGGCCGATGTAAAAACCATATCCGGTGCATTTACGGGTGCTTATGCGGAGCATCCATTTACAAAAGAACCAATTCCGATCTGGATCGGGGATTACGTATTGGCTGGTTATGGTACCGGTGCCGTAATGTCTGTACCTTGTGGAGATCAACGGGATTATGATTTTGCTAAACATTTTAACCTGCCAATTCCCAATATTTTTGAAGGAATTGATATTTCTGAAGAAGCATTTGCGGATAAGGATAAAACCATAATTGCCAATTCTGATTTTTTAAACGGCTTGCCCTATAAGAAAGCGGTAAAGCGTGCCATATTTGAATTGGAAAAATTAGGTCAAGGAAAAGGCAAGGTAAATTATAGGCTTCGCGATGCCGTATTTAGTCGCCAAAGATATTGGGGGGAACCTTTCCCGGTGTATTATGTAGATGGTATGCCACAGATGATTGCAAAAGAGCATCTGCCCATTGAGTTGCCCGAAGTTGAAAAGTACTTGCCCACCGAAACCGGAGAGCCGCCTTTGGGCAATGCCGATGTTTGGGCGTGGGATACCGTAGCGAATAAGGTAGTTGCAAATAGTAAGATTGATCATAAAACAGTTTTTCCGTTGGAGTTGAATACCATGCCGGGTTGGGCAGGTAGTTCCCAATACTTTAATAGGTATATGGACCCAAATAATAGTGATGAGATTTTTTCAAAGAAAGCCATTGATTATTGGGAGGATGTAGACTTGTATATTGGAGGAAGTGAACACGCAACCGGGCATTTGTTGTATAGCCGTTTCTGGCAAAAATTCATGTTCGATAAAGGTTTGGTGCCCAAAGATGAGTTCGCGAAAAAGCTGATCAACCAAGGAATGATTACGGGGACAAGTGCTTTTGTGTATAGGGCAGAAAATGGTAAAACTATGATTTCCAAAGGGCTTATAGCTGATAAAAATGTAGTCCCCATACACGCAGATGTATCATTGGTAAACGCATCGGATGAATTGGATATTGATGGTTTCAAAAAGTGGAGAGAGGAATATGCGGATGCGGAATTTATCACTGAAGAGGATGGAACATTTAAAGTAGGTCGTGAGGTTGAAAAAATGTCCAAATCCAAATTTAATGTTGTAAACCCCGATGCCATATGTGAAGAATATGGGGCAGACAGTCTACGTTTGTATGAAATGTTCTTGGGTCCTTTGGAACAATCCAAACCTTGGAATACTGCAGGGATAACAGGTACCCATGGTTTCTTGAAAAAATTATGGAAGTTATATGCGCCGTTTATAGATGGTTCGCAGGATAATGGTCAGGAAGAACCCTCAAAAGAGGCGTTGAAGACTTTGCATAAAACTATTAAAAAGGTTCAGGAAGATATTGAGAACTTTTCCTTCAACACATCAGTATCTACATTCATGATTGCCGTTAATGAACTGTCTGCGCAAAAATGCGCAAATAAGGAAGTGTTAGAAGCATTGATTATATTGGTATCACCTTATGCTCCCCATATAGCAGAAGAACTTTGGAGTAAATTGGGCCATACGGAGTCCATTGCAACGGCACCCTTTCCAAAATTCGAGGAAAAATACTTAAAGGAAAGTAGCAAGGAGTATCCTATCTCGTTTAATGGTAAAATGAAATTTACCATGGAGCTTTCCTTGGATTTGTCCAAAGATGAAATTGAGGCAGCGGTCATGGCCAACGAAAAAACACAACAGCAATTACAAGGTCGTGAACCTAAGAAAGTAATTGTAGTACCCGGTAAGATTGTAAATATCGTAGGGTAATACTTATTTGTAAAACGTCATTACGGCGAAAAGATGTGGTCAGTAAGTCCTCAACTGGGATTTAGCAGATTGCTTCTTAATCACGTAATGACGTTTTTGAATTTTTATAGTTCCGCTAAACGAAACGACGGCCCATATAACGTTAAGCGTAGTGTTGTTATTCCATGAAAGTGCCGTTTATTTTAGAGGGTTTAACGATTGTGGTTTGTTACAATAAATACATTTATACTTATCATCATTTTATCAGAATTTTTAAAATTTAGGGGGTGCAGTGTAATTTATTTCATTTTAATTAAGTTTACCCCTAAAAATTTAGGGGGTATATTCAATATAATTACTTATTTAAACATTTAACCCCTACATTTTATCGATTTTATGTTTGATATGTGTATAATTAGTTTCAATTTTGTGGCATAACATAAAATGATAACATCATGATCGTTGGTATTCCAAAAGAAATTAAGAACAATGAAAGCAGGGTAGGCATGACGCCGGCCGGTGTTTTTGAATTGGTAAAGAACAATCACAAAGTCTATGTGCAATCTGGCGCTGGGGAAGGAAGCGGATTCTTTAATCAAGACTATCAACAAGCAGGTGCTATTATTTTGGATACTATAGGCCAGGTATATGCCATGAGTGAAATGATCGTTAAGGTAAAAGAGCCTATAGAGGAAGAATATGATTTAATACAAAAGGGTCAAATACTGTTTACATATTTTCATTTTGCTTCAAGTGAAGAGTTGACAAAGGCCATGATAAGACAAAAAGCGGTATGTATAGCATATGAGACCGTGGAAGATGAAGAAGGTACGTTACCTTTATTAACGCCAATGTCCGAAGTAGCGGGAAGAATGGCCATACAGCAAGGTGCCAAATATTTGGAGAAACCGGTAAAGGGCCGTGGGGTATTGTTAGGCGGTGTACCAGGTGTGGCACCGGGCAAAGTGTTGGTACTAGGTGCAGGTGTAGTAGGTATCCAAGCTGCAAAAATGGCAGCAGGTTTGGGTGCACACGTTACTATATTGGATATTAACATGAAACGTCTGCGCTATGTTAATGATGTGATGCCACCACATGTCGTAACCGAATTTTCAAACGAATTTAATATTAGAAGGCTTATAAAGACCCATGATCTAATTATAGGGGGTGTATTATTAAAAGGGGCCAAGGCACCAAATTTAATAACCAGGGATATGCTTAAAGAAATGAGACCGGGTACAGTAATCGTAGATGTGGCCGTAGACCAAGGCGGATGTGTGGAAACCACAAGGCCTACAACTCATGAGGATCCTATATATATTATTGACGATGTTGTACATTATTCGGTGGCGAATATGCCAGGGGCAGTACCGTATACCTCTACAATGGCATTGACCAATGTAACTTTGCCCTATGCCTTAAAATTGGCCAATTTAGGATGGGAGACAGCGTGTGATAAGGATGCTTCCTTAAGGAGAGGCTTAAATATAGTAGATGGTAATGTAGTATATCAAGAGATAATAGAAGCTTTTGGCTGGGAAGGCATTGTAGCATAACAAGTACATTTTGTCAGTAAAATAGACCTCGTCAAGATCAAAAGGATTTTGGCGGGGTTTTTGCTTTTATATGGTTGGATTCTAATTGAAGTATGAATCTTTAGTATATTTAATTGATTTAAAAATTGAAACGTTATGATGGGATATTATATATTGATCGGAGCCATAGCATTGGTAAGCTGGTTGGTAAGCAGTAAGTTAAAGAGTAAGTTTAAGTTTTATTCCAAGGTGCATTTGCAAAATGGAATGAGTGGTGCAGAAATTGCAGAGAAAATGTTGGCGGATCACGGCATTAGAGATGTTAAGGTGGTATCAACCCCTGGTATGTTAACGGATCACTACAATCCAAAGAACAAAACCGTAAATTTAAGTGAAGGGGTGTATAACCAAAGAAATGCAGCCGCTGCGGCAGTTTCTGCCCATGAGGTGGGTCATGCCGTACAACATGCCCAAGCTTATGAATGGTTGGGTATGCGTTCCAAATTGGTGCCAATTGTCAGCGTAACCTCAAGCATGTCCATGTGGGTCGTATTCGGTGGATTGGCATTGGGTGCCGCTGCAGGTGTAGGTTTGGGATACTGGGTAGCCATTGCAGGTTTGGTAATGATGGGACTGGCAACGTTGTTCAGTTTTGTGACCTTACCTGTTGAATATGATGCCAGTAACCGTGCCTTGGCTTGGTTAAAGAATAAAAACGTAGTTACTCCACAAGAGTACAAAGGTTCTGAAGATGCATTAAAATGGGCGGCTCGTACCTATTTGGTTGCTGCAATAGGTTCACTGGCTACTTTGGTTTACTGGGGGTTACAAGTATTTGGCGGTAGAGATTAATACGAAAACAATAATCATAAGAAAACCCGTCTCAAAGACGGGTTTTTTGTTTAAAATGGGTTTTTATGAATCGGATAAATACCAAAAGGTTGCGTTTGGAACCCATTTGCTTGAAAGATGCCACGTTTATATATGAACTATTGAACAGTGCAGGTTGGCTACAGTTTATAGGAGACAAGCAGATATCTACCGTAAAAAAAGCGGAAGATTATATTGTGAACAATTTTATGGCAGGATATCAAAAACATGGCTTTGGATTGTTAAAGGTTTGTTTGGGCAATGGTGTACCTATCGGTATTTGCGGACTTTTGAAAAGGGATTATTTAGATAATATAGATTTGGGCTTTGCCTTCTTGCCTGCTTACGAAGGTTTTGGATATGCCTATGAAGCATCAATGGCTATGTTGGAATTTGGTAAGAATCAATTACAAAGCTCACGTATTCTAGCCATATGTATGGAAACCAATACCCGATCCTTGGCATTGTTGCGTAAATTGGGTTTTACAAAAATAGATAGGATACAACTAGGTTCTGGTTCAGAAGAACTATTGTTGCTCTCCATTTAAATTGATATTTGCCGGTCTATTTGTTGTGCAAGCGAAATAAAGGTTTCTGTTCTGGAAACACCTTCAATTTGCTGAATTTCCTTGTTCAATACCTGCATTAAATGTTCATTGTCCCTACATAACACTTTTATAAGAATAGACCAGTTGCCCGTGGTATAGTGACATTCAAGTATTTCCGGAATTTTTTCCAATTGCTTTACGGCCGCAGGATTACTCATGGCTTTGTCCAAATAAATACCAATATAGGCCATAGTGGTATATCCAAGTGATTTTGGATTGATTACGAATTTTGAACCTGCCAATAGGCCAGATGCTTCAAGTTTACGTAAGCGCTGGTGTATGGCAGCTCCAGATATTCCAATGCTTCGCGCAATTTCCAGAACCGGTTTTCTGGCATCTTTCATTAAAAATCTTAGGATTTTCTTGTCAATACCATCAATTTTAGCCAAACTAGTAGGTGTTTTCATTCAGTAGTTTCAAATTAAAATATAAAAATACCTAATTGCTTTTAAATTGATACTGGTATTTGCTCAATTTACTATGGCATTAGGGTTGTAGCCCAAGTAGGGTACATCGTATTCCTTAAAATTGATACCATAGGTTTTCAACTCTTTCAGAATGGGCTCGTAAACCTCTTTGGTAATAGGTATTTGCACTCCTGGGGTAGTAATATTGCCATTTAAAATCTTTAATGCTGCAATGGCCACGGGTAGTCCTACGGTTTTGGCCATTGCGGTATAGGTTTGGTTTTCACCGGTGACCACTAGTTTGGAATCTATTTGTTTTTCTTGACCATTTAATCTATATCCAAATTTATGGTACATAACGATCATATCTTTTTCGTCTGCTTTTAAGGTCCAACTATCCTCAAGGATTTTTTGCAGTGCTTGTGCGGGTGTGGCATTCGGTATTCCTATTATTTTTTTATGATCAAAAATATTCAGTTCCAAGAGTTTGTCCCACCTAATATCATCTTGGTCAAGTTTCAGATAATGTCTTAATTTTAGTTCTACGGAATCTGTGGGCGAATAAGGCAGAAATAGGTTAATGAATTCCCTATAGCTCATATTTTCGGAATTTTCAATGGTGTAGGAATCGTCCGTTACCCCTAATTCAATAAACATATTCCAAGCTTTGGAAAACCCAACACGGCGCATGGTTCCCCTATAAATAGTGAGGGCATCCTGTAATTTATAGGCTTCCCTATAATTAAGGGAATCCCTATTGGCATACCCTTCAAAACGGCCATACCCTTCAATTTCAAAAAATTCCGTTCTTCTAAAAAGTCTATGGTAAGGGATATATTTATAGGTGCCTTCTTGAATGAATTTAGCCGTACCGCCCTGTCCGGCAAGTACCACATTTCTTGGGTTCCAGGTAAACTTATAGTTCCAGAGGTTATTATCGTTTTCGGGAGCTACCAATCCTCCGCAAAAAGATTCGAACAGAATGATTTCTCCCCCGTTTTCACGAATACGGTCAATGACTTGCATTGCGCTCATATGGTCCAAGCCGGGGTCTAGTCCGATCTCGTTCATAAAAACCAAGTTATTTTTCTTTACGCTTTCGTTTAGGGCCAACAGTTCCGGACTAATATATGAGGCGGTTACCAAGTGTTTTTTAAGTTTAACGCAATCTTGGGCCACTTTGATATGAAATCGTGCCGGTAACATAGATATGACAAGATCAGCATTGGCAATAGCAAGCTTACGTTCGGTTTCTACAAAAATATCTAGCGTTATTACGGTGCAATGGGCATGGTCTGTAATTTGAGCGGGTATGATACTGGGATTTATATCGCCAATGGTTATTTCTAATTGTTCTGCATCAGCCTTTTTTAAAAGATAATCCAATAAAAATGAAGTGGATTTTCCTGCCCCTATAACTAGAATTTTGCGCATCATACGATTTCAGTATTTTTGATTGGTATTTATTCACTAAGGTATCAAAATGTTACATTTATAAGAAAACAATAGAATAAAGTTATGAAAAAAACAATTTTAAGTACAGCATGCGTATTTGGTTTGTTGGCGGTAGTTTTTGGAGCTTTTGGTGCCCATGGCTTAAAAAATTTGGTAGGTACAGAAGCGGTAACAACTTTTGAAACCGGTGTTCGGTATCAAATGTACCATGCTTTTTTCTTATTTGTGTTGGGTTTGTTGCCAGAAAATATCCTGTTCAAAAAATCAATATATATAAGTACGTTAATAGGGGTGGTGCTGTTTTCGTTTTCAATTTACCTTTTGTCGCTCAATGATGTAGTAGACTATGATTTTAGGTCCATTGGTTTTTTAACACCAATAGGCGGAGTTTTCTTAATTGCTGGTTGGGGATTATTGGGTTATAGTATTTTACGGTCAAATACTGGCAAAAAGCAATATGGCGTTGAATAGCATTGGATAAAACCGTAAATTCAATCTACAATGTAAGATGTATGCATAAAATTAAATGGTTAGGCTTGGTTCTAGGTCCGCTATCCTTTATACTAATTATCTCCTTTTTTCATCCGGAAGGACTTTCTAAAGAAGCGAACGCCGTACTTGCATCTACATTATGGATAGCCATTTGGTGGATTACGGAGGTAATTCCCATAGCGGTCACCGCATTGTTGCCCTTGGTCTTGTTTCCACTGTCCGGTGGATTGGATTTGGCGGCTACATCCGGGTCATTTGGTCATAAATATGTATTTCTTTACATGGGTGGCTTTGTAATTGCCATTGCCATTGAAAAATGGAACCTGCATAGGCGTATTGCCCTCCATATCATTAATTTAATAGGTTCAGATGTTCGTAAGATAATTTTAGGGTTTATGGTGGCAACCGCATTTTTATCGATGTGGATTTCCAATACGGCCACTTCAGTAATGATGTTGCCCATAGGACTAGCTATTATAAAGCAATTAAGGGACAACCCAGATACTATAGAGGATGAAAACCAAATATTTGGCAAGGCATTGATGTTGGCCATTGCATATAGTGCCTCTATTGGAGGTTTGGCAACCTTGATCGGCACACCCCCTAATCTAGTATTGGCAGGTGTTGTATTAGATACCTACGGGTATGAAATAACATTTATGCAGTGGTTTATGTTTGGGCTGCCAATATCCGTATTGTTATTGTTCATATGCTGGAAATACTTGACCAGATTTGCTTTTTCGTTTAAGCAAAAATCATTTCCGGGGGGCAAACAGGAGATAAAACGTTTATTGTCCATTTTAGGTAAAATCAGTTATGAAGAAAAGATTATTGCCTTTGTGTTTGCATTAACGGCATTTTGCTGGATAACCCGCTCTTTTTTGTTACAGCGGATATTGCCAAATTTAGATGATACAATTATTGCTATATTTTTTGCTATTTTGTTATTTCTGATTCCGTCCAAAAAGAAGGGGCACCAATTGATTAATTGGGAGGAGGCGGTAAAAATGCCTTGGGGTATTATATTATTATTTGGCGGGGGTATGGCTTTGGCCAAAGGATTTGAAGTAAGTGGGCTGGCCGTCTTTATTGGCAACCAAATGACATCATTGGCAGGATTGCCTATATTTTTATTGATCGTGGTGCTCATTACCGCGGTAAATTTTTTAACCGAAATCACATCAAATTTGGCAACTACCGCTATGCTCTTACCTGTTTTGGCACCAATGGCCTTATCAATAGATGTGCATCCATTTATCCTTATGGTAGGTGCTGCGGTAGCAGCTTCCTGTGCTTTTATGTTACCGGTAGCCACGCCACCAAATGCTGTAGTTTTTGGATCGGGTTATTTAAGAATTCCTGATATGGTCAGCAAAGGATTTTTTATGAATATCATATCAATCATTATATTAACCTTTTTCGTATATTTTATACTCCCAGAATTATGGGACATTTCCATAGATAGTTTCCCCCTAAAAAATATTACTAAATGAAACTACTACTCATACCAGATAAGTTTAAAGGCTCCTTAACCAGTGAAGAAGTTTCAAAAGCCTTTATTGATGGAGTGCAAAAAGCAGGGGTGGATTTTACCTATAAATTCATAAAGGCATCTGATGGTGGCGATGGTTTTATGGATGCCGTAGCCAGTTATAAGCCCTGTATTTCCGTTGAGGTTGTCACTGAAAACCCCTTAGGAAAACCATTACGCTCCCATTACCTGTACAATAAAAAGGATAATGCTGCATATATTGAGCTGGCCAATGCTTCTGGGATGGAACTATTAAAGCCCGAAGAAAGAAATCCTATGTTGACCAGTACGTACGGTACCGGGCTACAGATAAAGGATGCCGTTCAAAAAGGAATTAAGAATATATACATAGGTCTAGGGGGCAGTGCTACCAATGATGGGGGTATGGGAATTGCCCGTGCATTGGGTTATGTGTTCCTGGATGCCAAAGGGAAAAAATTGCCGGCCATTGGCAATAGTTTAGAGCAGATTAGAAGTATAGATGACAGTTGGGTGGGTAATGATTTAAAAGAGGTATCCTTTTATGCTGTCAATGATGTCAGCAATCCGTTATTTGGCATTAAGGGTGCAGCTTATGTGTATGCAGGCCAAAAGGGGGCTACGGATGAAATTATAAAAGTACTTGACCAAGGATTGGAAAATTTGGATCGGGTAGTGGCGGAAACATACGGCCTTTTAAATGCCCATTTGCCAGGATCAGGTGCAGCAGGTGGAGCTGCATATGGTCTAAAAACCTTTCTTGGCGCAAATTTCTTAAGTGGTATTGATTTTATCCTTGGTCTGTCTGGAGTAGAAAAGTTGTTGGCGGCCAAGGCCTTTGATTTTATTGTTACTGGCGAGGGTAAAATAGATGATCAGACAATGAACGGTAAATTAATTCAGGGTGTAATGAGGCTTGGTGAAAAATACAATACTAGAGTAATAGCAATTTGTGGTAAGTTGGATATTTCCAAAAACCAATTAATGGACCATGGTATTTATGATGTATTTGAAATTCAAAACCCATCTAAGGATCTTGCGTATAATTTGCAAAATGCCAAGGAATTATTATCACAAAAAGCGAAAGAATTCTTTCTGTTAAGGCAGGAAAATAGCCCTTTGAAAAAGTGATGAAAATTGCTTATTTCTTAAAATTTTAAATAAAAATCACTAATTATTTATTCAAAATCAATATTTGATTCATATAATGCAATATTTTGAATAAATAATCTGTGAATATTTTTCCTTTTCTTCCAATCTTTCATAGAATTCGTATTTCGACGAGTATAAAGGCTAATTAAGCTCTGAATTTCAAGGGTTCATGTTTAAATTTTTTAGTTTTACGTGAACTAATTCTTTAAAACATGAAAAGCTCAGCAACAAATGCGAATACCATTTCTTTAAAACAATATGGGATTTTAAACGCCAATTTTCATTATCAAGAAGAGCCGGAACAACTTCAAAAGGCAACCATAGATAAAAATATGGGTGTCGAAACCAGTAATGGAACATTAGCGGTAAATACGGGAGAGTTTACGGGCAGGTCTCCCATGGACCGGTTCATCGTAAAAGATAATATTACGAAAGATAAGGTATGGTGGGGACCGGTTAATATTCCGTTTGAGAGTGAAAAATTTGATGCTTTATATGCTAAAGTCATTGATTATTTAAACGAAAAAGAGCTTTTTGTGCGTGACAGTTATGCGTGTGCAGATCAAGATTACAGGCTAAATATTAGGGTAATCAATGAATACCCTTGGTCCAATATGTTTGCATATAATATGTTTTTGAGACCAACTGCCTCTGAACTAGATGATTTTACACCGGAATGGACGGTTATAAATGCTCCGGGGTTTATGGCAGATGCAGCAACAGATGGAACTAGACAACATAACTTCGCTATTTTAAATTTTACTAGAAAAATCGCCTTGATAGGTGGGACAGGTTATACGGGTGAAATAAAGAAAGGAATTTTCTCGGCATTGAATTTTATTCTTCCCGTTTATAAGGAGACGTTGCCCATGCACTGTTCAGCGAATGTGGGTAAGGAGGGTGATACCGCTATATTTTTTGGATTATCGGGTACTGGAAAAACAACCTTGTCAACCGATCCCAACAGAAAATTAATTGGTGATGATGAACATGGATGGACCAGCAGAAATACCGTATTCAATTTTGAAGGTGGGTGTTATGCCAAGGTCATCAACCTTTCCCAAGAACAGGAGCCTGAAATTTTTGGGGCAATTAAACCAGGCGCTATACTTGAGAACGTGGTTTTGGATGAAAAGGGCAATGTGGATTTTACCGATACTTCCATAACGCAGAACACCAGGGTTAGTTATCCTATTCACCATATTGATAATATACAGTTGCCTTCTATTGGTAAAAACGTCAAAAATATATTCTTTTTAACAGCGGATGCTTTTGGGGTATTGCCTCCTATATCAAAACTTACCCCCAGCCAAGCTGCATACCATTTTATTTCTGGTTATACGGCCAAGGTTGCAGGTACTGAGGCCGGTGTGGTAGAACCGGTACCTTCTTTTTCTGCCTGTTTTGGTGCACCTTTTATGCCGTTGCACCCCACTAAGTATGCAGAAATGTTAAGTAAGAAAATGAAAGAGTCAGGAGTGGATGTTTGGTTGGTCAATACGGGGTGGACAGGAGGTCCTTACGGCGTTGGTACCCGAATGAAGTTAAAATATACGCGAGCAATGATTACGGCGGCACTAAATGGTGAGCTTGGTCTTTACTCGTATGATAAATACCACATACACTCTGTGTTTGGTGTTGCGCAACCTAGGGAATGTCCTGGTGTTCCTACTTCAGTTTTAAGTCCTAGGGCAACTTGGAACAATGATGAAAAATATTACACCACAGCATTTAAGCTTACCAATGCTTTTAGGGAAAACTTTAAAAAATATGAAAGTTATGCCAGTGAGGAGATACGGCGTGGAGGTCCACAACGATATGCTTTCTAAAATAAAAAGCCTTGCTAATGCAAGGCTTTTTATATGAATTCGATGGAAATTTTATTTATTTACGCTGGTAATATATTTCTGTAATGCCATTGTCATGGACGGTGTCTCAGGCGTTGGTGCCTTTATATCAATACGTAAACCTGCACCTGTAGCGGCCTCTACTGTAGAATTACCAAATACGGCGATTCTAGTATCCTTTTGGTCAAAATCAGGGAAGTTTTGAAGTAAGGATTCTATACCGGACGGACTAAAGAAAACCAGAATATCATAATAAACATTTCTAAGATCAGAAAGGTCGCTTATGACCGTTTTATAAAAAATAGCTCTTTTCCAATGTATACCTAATGATTCTAGAGTTTCCGGTACTTCTGGCTTTAGGGCATCAGAAGAGGGCAGAAGGAATTTTTCATCCTTATACTTTTTGATCAAGGGTACAAGATCTGTAAATAAACGCTTGCCTACGTAAATCTTTCGCTTTCTGTAAACTACATATTTTTGTAAATAATAGGCGACAGCTTCGGACTGGCAGAAATACTTCATGGAATCCGGAACCTTAAAACGCATTTCATCGGCAATTCTAAAAAAATGATCTACCGCATTTCTGCTGGTCAGTATCATTGCGGTAAAATCGTTTAAATCTATCTTTTGCTGACGCACATTTTTTGCATCTACCGCTTCTACATGAATGAATGGCCTAAAATCAACCTTTACTTTCTCCTTTTCAATAAGTTTGGAATAGGGAGAATTATCCATTTTCGGCTCTGGTTGAGAGACTAAAATCGTTTTTACTTTCATACGGTGCACTATTTAAGAAAGCTTCCCATTATAACTAAGGGTGCAATTTCGAGTGCGCAAAGGTACAAAATAAAATAGAAGAAATAGGAGCTAATAAAATTTTGATAATTCCTGAGTACTGTCAACCAGCCTATTATATTGATTGCTATAAATAAAATTGAGCCAATTATAATGATGATTTTATGATCTATTGCCACGTAGGTCAAAAATATATTGGCGATACATAGCACAATGCCGGAATAATTTAAGTAGGTCAATTTCTTGAATATCAATTCATTGAATGTTTTGTAGGAATTGAACACAAAGCCATTGGCCAATTGTACTACAGTCTTTAAGGTGATGAACAAAAAAATAACGACCAACAAAATGGGAAATAAGAAAGGGTTTTTTACGACCCCGGTATTTAAAAATTCGCGCCAAATAAAATAAATAAAAAGCGTAGTATTAATAATTTGAAAGAGACTTATTAGGATATGAAACCAATTGAACAGTTTTTCTTTCTTGGTGTATATGGTAATATACTTGTTGTTGAACGGCAGGATAATAAAATTGACAAAGCGTGTATAATCAAAACTTTTTGCGATCAGAACGCAGATAAAACTAGTGAACAACGTAATTGTAATCCAATCTGTCTGTAAAATTGTTCTGTTGATCGGTTCCATTAGTTTATGGGGATAGGTTTTCCATTCAATCCAAATAGTAGATTGTTTTCTGAAATGACGACCCTAAAATAACCAATGTTTTCATTTTTGGTTGTAGGCAGGCTAAATTTAAATTTTGTAGTGTCCTTTGCTTGCAATTGTGTGGTATTTGGGGTATTGGCAGTGGGTGTAATACCCAATGTCTGTATAGGGGTTTTATACGCATCCATATAAGTTATGCCAAACTTTAAATCTTGCAATGAAATGTTTTGTTCATAGGGATTGTAAACAGATAGTTCAATTGATTTTTCTGTAGTAAGTGTTAACTCTTGTTCTTCAACAATACACTCCACTTTTCTAAAAGACTGAAAATTAGGAATAAATATACCTTTATAAAGTCCGCCATCTTCTCTTTGGTAGGAAAATGAAAAGTCATTTAGGTATTTGGATATATAGGCCACATCTTTTCCCCGTACGTTGTCTTCAGAATTGTCTATACTATACTGATTTTTTCGGTACATATAGTTATTTAGTGAAAATGTGGGGCTACCATTTGTATAGAAGGAATACATGGGGGCATTTCGATAAGAATTTTCAAAGACCACGGGCCTGTTGCCTGCTTCCTTCTTAATGGCGGCTGCCCATTCGATGTTGCCATGACTTTCGTAATAAAAGTTAAATAAAAGAGGTTGATGTACAAGTCCTATTCTTAAATAGGCAATTAAGATAACATTGATTAATCCCAATCGAAATATCCATGTCAATGCCTGTTTGTTGTTCAACATATAATTAAACGCTATAACAACCATGGGAATGCAGATAATTATAATCCATTGGGTCTGTATTCTTCTGTTGAAGCTAGAGATAAAAAAGAACAGAATAACCCCATAAGTAAGATATATCAATGCCTTGTTGAACAAATTGGTGTTTTTGGTCTTTAAAAGGGCCTTATAGATAAAGGGAAATGTAAGGCCAAAAATGGCCACCAGGTTTACAAAAAAGCCCAATGTGTATTTCTCAAAGCTATACGCTCCGTTGGGCCTTTCGTACAAATGATATTTTATGGAAACAAAATCATTGTCGTACAACCAATAAAAATGGGGTGCATAACAACATAAAGCAATAAGTACTGCCAGCCAAGCATAGGGTTTGGTAATTAGTTTTATATTGGAAAGCAATACAAAAAAAATGACCAGTACAGCGTGGTATTTACTGTACATCAGTGCTGCCATAAATATGCCCAATAGTATGGCTAAGGGTAAGCTCTCATTTTTAATAAAATGCTTGTACGTCAATAAAAAACAACTGGTAAAAAAAAGTAGCGGAGTATCCGGCAAGGTAAAAAATCCGTAAGCGTTGAGTAGTGTCATGGAAAAGACCAAAACAAAGAAATGAACAATGTATTGGTTTTTTTTGGGGTTGTCTATCATTAACCATAGCAAAACAATGTTCAGTGCCGATAATAGGCAACTAACCAGTCTAACACCCAGTTCCCCATCAAAGAAATAACTACTTATTTTAATCATTAATGCCACCATTGGTGGGTGGTCAAAATATCCCCAAGCCATATTTTGGCTATAATACCAATAGTAGGCTTCGTCAAATATAAGCTGCGTAAAATTGGATTGTATAAGATTGAGTACAAATAGGACAGCGAGAAAAAAATAGAATTGCTTTGGAATTTTTGTTAACATTCGCATAGGATACTTGTGCGTAAAATTACAAATTTAAGGTCATGTGCCCGGTCTAAAAAAATCATAAAGGTAGCATTGCCCGTTTTAATACGACTATTAAAACCTTACTTTTGTGAAAATATATTGCTCAACATATGGCTAAAAGTCTTGTAATAATACCCACCTATAATGAAATTGAAAATGTTGAGGCCATCATTAGGGCGGTATTTGATTTGCAAAAAGATTTTCATGTGTTGATCGTTGATGATAATTCTCCCGATCAGACGGGAAAACGCGTTAAGGAGCTACAAGCAGAATTCTTGGGCAAACTATTTCTGGAAACTAGGTTAGAAAAATCAGGTTTGGGTACGGCATATATTCACGGTTTTAAATGGGCAATAAACAAGGGATATGATTACATATTTGAAATGGATGCCGATTTTTCCCATACCCCTTCAGATTTGATCAGGTTGCAAAGGGCATGTATGAACGGGGCGGATGTTGCTGTGGGTTCAAGGTATAAAAAAGGGGTCAACGTTGTAGATTGGCCACTGTATAGGGTGTTACTCTCTTACGGGGCGTCCTTTTACGTTAAATTGATCACTGGTATGCGGGTGCATGATCCCACGGCCGGTTTTGTATGTTATAAACGAGAGGTCTTGGAGGCTATAGATTTGGATTCTGTCCGTTTTGTTGGGTATGCCTTTCAAATAGAAATGAAATTCAGGGCCTACTTAAAAAAATTCAAGATAGAAGAAGTTTCCATAATTTTTAGAGATCGAGTTTTGGGCAAGTCCAAAATGAGCTCATCGATAATTAGTGAAGCTATTTGGGGGGTGTTTGTGATGAAAATGAGAAGTCTTTTTCTTAAAAATAAATTTTAATATGGGTAAAATACTTTTAAAAAATGGCATTACGGTAAATGAGGGTATCATTGCCGAAAATGACGTCCTGATCGAAAATGACATTATCATAAAGATTGCAAAAGATATTACCGATGCCAACGCAGAGGTGGTCAATGTACAGGGGTTGCATATTTTACCTGGTGTCATAGATGATCAGGTGCATTTTAGGGAGCCGGGTTTAACCCATAAGGGAACCATTGCTACAGAGAGTAGAGCGGCACTGGCAGGTGGTATCACTACTTATATGGAGCAGCCCAACACTATGCCACAGACCACCACCATAGAAAAGCTTGAGGAAAAATTTCAAATTGCGGCGAACTCATCTTTTGCCAATTATTCATTTTTATTTGGTGGTACAAATGATAATCTAGAGGAGTTAAAACGATTGGATAAAAATGCCTGTTCCGGAATTAAATTGTTTTTGGGGTCCTCTACAGGTAATATGTTGGTAGATGATGAAAAGGTTATAGAAAATATTTTCTGTAATACGGAAATGGTTATTTCTGCACATTGTGAGGATGAAACTACTATTAAAGAAAATCTGGCCAAGTACAAGGCAGAATTTGGGGATGATATCCCAATGAAATACCATCCTATTATTAGAAGTGAGGAAGCCTGTTACCTATCATCGTCCAGGGCCATTGCTTTGGCAAAGAAAACTAGTGCACGCTTACATGTTTTCCACTTATCCACCGGTAAGGAAACTGAGTTGTTCCGAAATGATATTCCGTTAGAGGAAAAGAAGATCACTGCAGAGGTATGCATTCATCATTTGTGGTTTTCCAATGAAGATTATCATGAAAAAGGGTCATTGATCAAATGGAATCCTGCAGTGAAAACGGCCAATGATCGTAATTTGTTATGGAAAGCACTTTTAGACGATAGATTGGATGTCATTGCTACCGATCATGCACCTCATTTATTGGAGGAAAAGGACAATGTGTATACCAAGGCACCTTCTGGCGGTCCTTTGGTACAACATGCGTTGCCCGCAATGCTGGAGAAGGTTTCACAAGGTGTTATTTCATTAGAAAAAGTTGTACAGAAAATGTGCCATAACCCAGCAATATTATTCCAGATAAAAAAACGTGGTTATATCCGTGAAGGGTATTACGCAGATTTGGTGGTTGCAAATTTAAATGATACCTGGAAGGTGACCAAGGATAATATAGCCTACAAATGTCAATGGTCTCCGTTTGAAGGGGTTGAGTTTTCATCAAAAGTGGTCCATACTTTTATTAACGGCCATTTAGGGTATAGCAACGGAAAGTTTTCAGAAATGAGGAATGCCAAAAGATTAACCTATAATAGGCCATGAAAAAATACCTAGGAATAGTTTTATTGATGCTGGTTTTTGTATCCTGTGCCGAAAGTTTAATAGAAAAGCCAGATAATTTAATACCTAAGGAAAAAATGGTATTGATCCTTAAGGACATGGCCATAGTAAATGCGGCAAAGGGAACCAATTTAGGGAAGTTAAAGGATAATGGAATTGAACCTACGGTGTTTATTTTTGAAAAGTATGAAATAGATAGCGCACAGTTTGTGGATAGTGACCGTTATTACGCTTCGTTACCATTGGTTTATGAATCGCTCTATAAACAGGTAGAGACTAGTTTGGAACAACAACGGGAACAGGTGGAAACCGCAAAAAAAGTAAAGGACAGTTTAAATTTGTTGAAAAACGCACCTAAAAAGAAGGAAGCTGTTGATAAGTAGAACTTATTCTGCATGTTCCTTCATGAAAATTCTGGAGGAAAATGTAATTGAATTTTCCAAGGGTTCAAATGTATAATCCAACGTTTTAATAATTTTAGAACTATCAAAAGTGGTAGGGTGCAATAGTCCGTGTATAGTGCTGTGGGTTATGGTTCTAGGCTTTCCTGTTAGTAAATGTCTTAAACGGTCCAGATATTTACCTATTTGAAGTTGCCAAGGCTGCAATTTCTTATAAGGAGCCTTTTTGTTCATTGCTCTTGAAATCATTTCCAATACTTCCTTATAAGTGTTATTGGAAGTTACTACAATATATCGTTCGCCGTGAATATCTGTATTCATTAGCCGAACCATAATAGCGGTCACATCTACAACCGCAACAAATCCTGAACCACCTGGTGGATAATATGAATAATTTTTATGGGCGGTTTTAAAAAACGAACCACTACCATTTTCCCAATAGCCAGGTCCAAGGATAACACCGGGATTTATGATTACAACTTGTATTTGTTCCTGAGCACCGCGCCACACTTCCATTTCCGCCAAATGTTTGGTAATGGCGTAAGGGTTGGCAAATTGTCGGTTAAATTCCGTTTCTTCATCTGCTGCCAAGCTGGTGGAGGTCCTTCCTATAGTTCCAATAGTACTTACATAACAAAGTTTTTGTACGTTTTTGGCAATGCACATGTTAACGATATTGGCAGTACCTTCTCTATTGACACGGTCCAATATGTTAAAATCGGAAGGACTAAAGGAAATTAATGCCGCACAGTGATAAACATGGGTAACGTTTTGGAACGCGTCATCTAGGGAAGGTATATCCAAAATATCCCCTTGTACCCAATCTATTTTATTATACAGGGCCGTAACGTTGGTGGTGTAGTAGGAAAAGGTCTTTTTGACCTGTTCCAGTTTTTCCACTGATCTATAAATTGCACGTACAGGTACATTTTGCATAGCCAATTTCAATAGCAAATGCGATCCAACAAGACCTGTACCTCCCGTTACTAAAACCATATTTCAAAGTTAGGGAATACAAGCCGATAAATTCATGCTTTGTTCTACTGTGTACTGGCAAGAATTCCATTTATATTTGCATTTCAATTAAAATTTAGAATACGATGACAACAAATTTTGTCAAGGAGTTACAATGGCGTGGAATGTTGCATGATGCAATGCCGGGAACAGAAGAACATCTTATGGAAGGAATGCAGGCTGCATACGTTGGTATTGATCCAACCGCAGATTCGTTGCATATTGGTCATTTGGTCGGTGTCATGATGTTGCGCCACTTTCAATTGGCGGGCCACAAGCCCTATGCATTGATAGGAGGGGCCACAGGAATGATCGGTGATCCATCGGGAAAATCTGCCGAGCGTAATTTGCTTGATGAAAAAACTTTGCGTCATAACGAAAATGCGCTTAAGGAACAATTGTCTCGTTTTTTGGATTTTTCGGTAGGTGGAGATAATGCGGCGGTCTTGGTCAACAATTACGACTGGATGAAGAATTTTTCTTTTTTAGAGTTCATAAGGGATGTAGGCAAGCATATTACCGTTAACTACATGATGTCCAAGGATTCGGTTAAAAAAAGGTTGTCCGCGGAAGCCAAGGAGGGCATGTCCTTTACGGAATTTACCTACCAATTGGTACAAGGTTATGATTTTCTTCACCTATATCGTGAGCATTACTGTAGCCTTCAAATGGGTGGTAGTGATCAATGGGGCAATATAACTACGGGAACGGAACTGATTAGAAGAATAGCCGGTGGAAAGGGCTATGCGCTTACATGTCCGCTGATCACCAAAGCAGATGGCACAAAATTCGGTAAGACAGAAGGGGGAAATATTTGGTTGGATGCAGAGCGTACTTCACCGTATAAATTTTATCAATATTGGTTGAATACCTCAGATACCGATGCGGAAAAATATATAAAGATTTTTACCTTCCTGGGCCAACAGGAAATTGAAGCATTGATAGAGAAACATCAAGAAGCCCCCCATTTACGATTACTGCAGAAACGTTTGGCAGATGAGGTCACCGTTATGGTTCATTCACAGGACGATTTGGACAATGCCGTTCGCGCCAGTGAAATATTGTTTGGAAGATCTACTGGGTCCGATTTAAAAGGCTTGAACGAAAAAACGTTTTTGGAAATTTTTGAAGGGGTCCCCCAAGCGGAACTTTCAAAATCCGAGCTGACTGATGGTTTGGATATGATCGGTGCCTTGTCCGCAAAAACCAGTTTCTTGGGATCCAACGGGGAAGCAAGGAGAGAACTGAAACAAAATTCCATTTCGGTAAATAAAGAGAAAGTAAAGGAAGATTATCTCATTACGCCCAATGACTTGATCAATAATAAGTTTGTACTCTTGCAAAGAGGTAAAAAAAATTATTTTGTACTGGTATTCAATGATTAGCAAATAGTTCTTTTTTATATCGTATATGTATCCCCTTAATTTTTAAAATAATTAAGGGGATACTTCGTTATAAAGGATAAAACCCCTGAACTATGATCAAAAAATATATCTCAATTATATGTCTACTCGCTCTTTTTTCTTCTTGTGATAAACTAGACGAATTAACAAAATTTGATATGGAATATAGCCAGCGCGCTACCATACCTTCTTCTGCGGGTATAGATTTACCTTTTGATGTATTTACCCGGAGACCGAAACAAACTCAGAATCTAAATTTGCGGTAAACGATACCAGAAAAGACCTTATTGAGGAAATCGTATTGACAGAATTGGAAATGGTCATTCTTTCTCCCGATGATTCTGATTTTAGTTTTTTAAATTCCATTGAGGTATTCATTTCTGCAGAAGGCTTGGAAGAAATACAAATTGCTTACTTGAACGAAGTTCCGGAAAACGCCGGTAATACCATTAGCTTATTGACTTCTGATGCCGATTTAAAGGAATATATAAAAAAAGACGAGTTTTCCTTACGTCTTAATACGGTTACAGATGAATTAATGAGTACCGATCACGAGCTGGAAGTCAATTCTACCTTTTTTGTGGATGCTAAGATTTTAGGATTATAATTTATTGGCGAATTTTACGCAACGTTTTTGTTTTAAGGCATCTACTTAATAGGTTAAAACTGTCATCATATGGGAAAATTTGCTGCTTTTACATTAGTATTGTTACTATTGATTTCATGTTCCAGTGAGGATGACTTTGGGTTGGAATCAACACAATTTGTTTTCTCTGAGCAAAAATGGGAGCTGGTCAAAATGACGGAAAGTTGGGCAAATACTGAAACTACTGGTAGTGATATGGCATGGCAAGAGTACTATATATTTACCCCAGAAGGTACTTTTTTGAAATCGCGTACGGTTGATGAAGTCAATACTATAGCCGAGGGAACTTTTGAGGTTATGGAGTTTGAAGATGATGATGCACATTATTTGGAACTTACCTTTACTACAGGAAATGTTCTTGCGGCAAATTGTACAGGTGATGATAAGGAACTGTTAATGTATAGAACTTCCAGTATGATTTCCAGTTTATGGATGGCTTGTGATGGTCCAGGTCTTGATTATGTGCTGAGTAAGAATTAAAGCACCATTAAGTTGCAGCCTCTTATATCAGAGTTGTCAAATCTGCCAATTACTTCAAAAGAGCCATCATTGTTGACTTTTCCAAGGTCTTGGGTAGCAATAAAGGAACAAGAATTTATGTTGGCCAGGTCAATAATATTGATGCCACCGTTTTTTCCTATTTTTTGATAGCTTAACGGATCTTCAGTATCACGAATCAGTACCTGCATCCAAGGAGGGCAATGGAATATACCTTCACCTTTAGAATACGCCTGTGACAATAACTCCGTCATGCCATATTCGGAATGAATTTCAGATACTCCAAAACCACCTTTTAATAAATGATGCAACTCTTGGCGAACAAGCTCCTTACGTCTGCCTTTCATACCACCGGTTTCCATAATAATGGTATTTTGGAGTGATAACTGATATTTTTCCGTAAACTCCAAAAGAGCAAAAGAAACACCAATGATAAGTAGCTTGGTATTGGTTTTTTGCAGTTCTAAAATCAACTGGTGCAAACAATCATATTCATTCAGGAAAAAACCACTTTTTGGGTGTTGGGATTTTGTGATCAGGTCCTCAACCATATAAATTAGCGAAGAGCCTGTGCGCTCTAAATACGATGGCAAGAGAGCCAGTACACAATAGTCCTCAATAGCGCCGTAAAAATGCGTAAAAGCCTTTAAATAACTATGTTCATATACTTGTAGGTGGGTAACAAAATGTTTGCTTGTTTGGCTGCCCGTTGTACCGCTACTGGTAAAAATAATTTCTTCGTGGC
Organism: Maribacter confluentis; assembly: GCF_030505015.1. Classification (NCBI taxonomy): domain Bacteria; kingdom Pseudomonadati; phylum Bacteroidota; class Flavobacteriia; order Flavobacteriales; family Flavobacteriaceae; genus Maribacter; species Maribacter confluentis. The sequence continues at coordinate 1,743,551 of NZ_JAUKUC010000001.1, read as the reverse complement.
CGGTAGAACTTACTACTTTTTTAGATTTGAAAAATTCTATGGGTAAAAACGGAATCTGTTCCAATTTCGTCACGGTACCTGTATCAACGCCCAAATGATTACAAAAGGAACGGTATATAACGTTATTGTGGTATTGAAATGAAAATATGCGCAGGGCGTGGGCTAAAAAATCCTCGCGGTTGCGTATAGTAAATATAGAATTTTGCTCCATGGAATATATCCGCTTAAAGCAAAGGTACTGAACCAATTTATTTTATTGGTTCGTTGGGGGCATATTGTAAGGGGCGTTATTTAACGATCAACTTTCGGGTAATGGTTTTTTGGTCCTCGGTAACCTGAACAACATAGACACCGGCAGAAAGTCTGGAAATGTTCAAGGCCTTGGTGTGCAATCTATCCGTAAGCACCAATTCACCGAAAACGTCATAGATTCTAACTTCCTTTAAATTGTTTTTTTCTGTAGTTACGTAGACCACATCTGCTATTACAGGATTTGGATAGAGTTTAAATCCAGCAATTTCGTCATTGTGTAATTGATTTATATCAATGGTTTCTTGGGCGTAAACACCAAAGGAAAGTACCATAAATAGCAAAAAGTAGATTTTCTTCATTTTAATTGATTTGGGATCAACAATATAAAGGTACTTATATGCTAAACTATGGGTTTGAAAATGTTGTGAAAGCTAAGATTATGTAGGTCAATTAGATACGGAATGTCCTTTATCGGAATTTTATGTATTTAATCGATTGTAGTAATTGGGGTATGGCTTAATAAATAGAGATAGTTTACCTATTTATTTTACGATCAGTTTTCTGGTGGCCATTTTATCTTTTTCAAAAACACGCAACACATATACACCGGCATCAAGGTCGGAAAGATTAAGTTCTTTTCCCAATATGGTTGTTTTTAACAATACCGTTCCAAAAACATCGTAGATAAAAATTTCCTTGGGAGCATTTAGGTCGGTTGAAATAAAAACTTTACCTGTAGTAACCGGATTTGGGTACATGCTAAAACCATCAATATCCCCATTGCTTTGGGTACTTTGCCCATAGCTGAAGGATACAAATAGGAAAAAGATAACGAGGTAAAGATGCTTCATACGCATTTACATACAAAATGTATACCACAAATATAGGAATATTGATTCCTGAATGTCAAGGGACTAGCACGTTTCTTTTAATTTTTTCGATGAAATGCAAAAAAGCCCGCAATTTGCGGGCTTATTATTAAAAAATAAGAGAAGAATTAATCGTCAAGATCAAAATAATCTACTAACTGATTAAAATCTCTAAAATCAATAGTTCCTGCAGGAATATCTCTAGTTTTGGAAATATTTAAGCCTATAATCGTTAGGCTTTTAAGTTCAAAACTTGAATCAAAATAATCGGTTCCTTCGGCATTTTCAATATAAATGGTATAGTTTATTTCCTCAAGATTGCTCCCCCCTTCATAATATATGCGATAGTCTCTATCTAAATCGATATATGTTAAAGGTGTCATTTCATTTGAACTGGGGTCTTTAAAAAACAATGATATTGAGTGAATTTCGTTAAAATCGATTTCCAGATCAAAGTCTTTTAGTCTCATTGTAAATTGCAATGAGTCTTTTATGATTTGTGTTCCTAAAGGAATTAAAAAGGCATTATCATTAGAAATCGGTGTTAATATTTCATCAGATGTTGACTCGTCTATATTTTCTTCTTTTGAGCAAGACGATATAATTAAAAAAGAAAATAAGACACAAAATAGAATAGATTTACGGCGTTCCATAGTACAAAACTTAAATTTATTTAATAAAAGCTATTATATGTTTCTATTAAAATTAATTTTAAAAATCTATGAATCAGTTAATTAGATATTAATTAATTGTAAATAAATAAGCCCGCAATTTGCGGGCTTATTATTAAAAAATATGCGATAATTTAGTTTCCAGTTGCCCAAGCGAAAATAGCCACATCAACAGCAGTACCGTTAAAAACATCATCATCTACGGTAGTAAGAGCTGTACCGTCTACGATGACATTCTCTAATGGTCCGTTGTCTTTCATGTCAACATTGGTATCATAACCAGAAAGACTAACGTTTGTTAGCGTAGCTCCAGAAGTAGCTTTGAATTGTAAAGCTGTACCACCAACTGTAGAAACAGCAGTGAAATTTATTAACTTAGGATTTCCGTTTGCTTTATCGGCTTCAACAGCAGTAGAGAAACCTTCTTGATTATGCAAAACGTAAGCCGTAGTTACGGTTCCGTTCCAACCTTCTGTCCAGTCAATAGAATCATCTTGGTTGTTTTCGAAGTATAAGTTTGAAGCAGAAACTGTACCGCCAAAGAACTCAACACCATCATCTTCACCATCGATCATTGCAACGTTGTCAATAGTAGTTTCAGAACCTACAGCATACAGAGTAAGACCGTTATACTGAGACTCGGCATTAATCTGGGCACCTGCATTTTTTATGATCAAGTAGCTTATAGAACCTGAATTATCTGTATCATTAGTGCCACCGTATTTGAAATCGCCTACTTCAGCAGTAGCATCAATACCTTCTGTAGTAGTGGCATCTCCTAAAATCACCAATCCGCCCCAATCGCCAGGATTATCGTTCGTAGAGGTCATTACAACAGGATCGGCTTCTGTTCCTTCTATAACAATTTTACCTCCTCTTTGAACAACGATGTAAGTTTCGGTTTCATCACCTGACTCCACTTGAGCACTAATGGTGGTACCTGCAGGAATAGTAAGTGTTGCACCATCTTCAACGCTATAGTTTTTAGACAATAAGTAGTTGATGTTAGCATCTAAGGTAAGGTCACTGGTCAAGTTCCCTGTTAAAATACTGCTTCCAACAGTGGTATCTGTATTTACCCAATCAAAAATAGCGATATCTACAGTTGCATTGGCATTATAGCTATTTTCTGGGTCGCCAGCTACACCATCTATGATTACGTTGGCCAAAGGACCATTGTCCTTCATGTCTATTGAAGTAGCATATCCACTTAAAGAAAGTCCGGTAATTGTTGCCCCGGAAGTTGCTTTAAATTGCAAAGCGGTACCACCTACCGTTGAAACTGCCGTAAAGTTTATTAGCTTAGGATTTCCGTTTGCTTTATCGGCTTCAACCGCAGTTGAAAACCCTTCTTTTGTATGCAGTACATACGCATTGGTAACGGTTCCGTTCCAACCTTCTGTCCAATCGATAGAATCGTCTTGGTTGTTTTCAAAATATAAGTTGGTAGCAGAAACTGTTCCGCCAAAAAACTCAACACCATCATCGTCCCCATCGATCATAGCTACGTTATCTATAGTAGTTTCAGAACCTACTGCGTAAAGTGTAAGTCCGTTGTACTGCGATTCCGCATTAATTTGCGCACCGGCATGTTTTATGATCAAGTAACTAATGGATCCGGAATTATCGGCATCGTTAGACCCCCCGTATTTAAAGTTGCCAACTTCTGCTGTTGCGTCAACACCTTCAGTAGTAGTAGCGTCTCCTAATAAGACCAAACCACCCCATTGACCGGCTTCTCCACCTGTAGATTGCATAATCACGGGAGCCGCGGCAGTACCTTGGATATCTATTTCCCCACCTCTTTGAACAACGATATACGTTTCGGTTTCATCACCGGACTCCACCGTTGCATTGATTACCGTACCTGCAGGGATAATTAATTTACCACCGGCTTCAATACTGTAGTTTTTCTCTAAAGTGTAGGTTTTAGAAGCATCCAGCGTTCTTTCTTCGGATAATTGTCCGGTTAAAGTAGTGCTTTCTTCTGGGTTGGTATCTTCGCAAGCAGTACAAGAACCACCACAGTCAACCCCTGTTTCATCACCGTTTTTTATACCATCGGTACAAGTTGGTGTTACTGCATCTGGACCATCGTCCGGATCGTTGTCATCATTGCTACAGCTCACAAATGTCATTGCTGCCATTAGGACAAAAACTTTTACAAAATTTCTCGTTTTCAATTTCATAATAAAAATCGTTAAGGTTACTAATTATTAATTGGTTTGCATTAAAACTTGTAATTAAGACCTAGGCTAATGCCCATGCCGGTTGAGTATGAACTTACAGTTTGTTCCTGCTCTATTTCTGTAACAGGATTGCGAACGAGTTGAGTTTGTTTTATTTCTGGATTCAATAAATTATTTCCTAAAAGGCTTACTTTAAGATGCTCGCCAAATTCTTTGCTGATTTGTGCATTTAGTACTACAAATCCCTTTTCTACAATAGCGTCATCATAAAATATGTCTCTATTGGTTTGATCCGTTGGTACGCCTAAAGAATAAATTTTATCTGATGCATAATTGGCGTTCAAGGATATGGCAAAAGGATTGTCACCTGCCGTATCATAATTTAGGCTGGTGTTAAAAATCCAATCAGAGGCGCCTTGTAAATCGGTCTCTGTAATTCCTTTGTATTGGAAGCTTCTTAGTAGACCGCCTTGCTCATTATATATTTCCTTTAGATCTTGTTGGTGCCACATACGGGTTACGTTAAGAACCATGTTCAGATTATAACCAGATGCATCGCCATCATCGTTAAAGGTCGGTTTTACAAGGTCTAATTTGGTCTCTGCTTCCAGACCGAATATCTCTGCTTTTTCACCAGAATTGAAATATGAGAAAATACCGGCGGAACCTCTTTCCCTAACCCTGTTGATAGGATCCGAGATATCTTTATAGAAAGCGGCTACTGAAATTAATTCTCCCGCAGATGGGAAATATTCCCATTTTAAATCTAGGTTGATATCCTTGGAAGCGATCAAATCTGGATTACCGCGTGTAATCTGCCCTGTTGGGGAAACATAACTGAAAGGTGCGATCTCCTTGAATTCCGGAAGGGTAATAGTACGGCTAACCGCCAAACGCAATGCATGAAGGTCATTGATCGTATATTTTACATTTAAGCTAGGGTAAAAATTGCTGTAATCTTGATTACTTTCACCTGTTCTTGGAGATAGGTTGCCTATGTCATAGGTTACATCTATTTCATCTCTCTGGTATCTTAATCCTGCATCAAAATTCCATTGGTCCAGACCTACGTTAAAGGAGAAGAACGCCGCTTTTGAATCTAGGGTTCCCAAATAAATATCCTTTCTTTCACCATTTGCATTGGAACCTAAAAGATTAATTTCCAAAAGTCCGGCATCAAAATATGATTGGCGAAAAATTGCACCTAAATTGTCAATAGAGGTAGGGTTGACCGCATTGGTATTTATTTCTTCTAAACCAACAAACTCAGAGCTGAAATCACGCTCCTTGTTCCTGTAGGAAACTCCAAAGTTGAGTTTAAAGTTTCTATTTTCCTCATCAATAACCTTAAGTTCATCCTTTAAATAGGCACTGAATTCGTTGTCCTTTATTTTCTGGTTTGATTTTCGTTGTTGAAAACCGCCATTTCTACCAAGTTGCACCAATGTGCCATCTGGGTCAAAATTGACTTCGTTCCTAATTCTGTTTGGTTCATCCGCATTTAGAAGGTTATATCCACCTGCCCATTGCAAAGTATTTTTTTCACCAATTTGGTGTCTACCTATTAACTGGGTAATCAACAATCTTGTCTGCTTTGTATTTTGGTCCCTGATAAATTGGAACAAACCTTCACTTGGACTGGTTTCCTCAAAAATAGTAGCTTCCCCGTTGCGCCCGCCTTCAAAAACATTTTCGTCTAGCTTGTTTACAAAAAATGTACTAGATTTTATCTTGTTCTTGGCATTGGCCAAGTACGTTATGTCCAATAGGCCACTATTAACAATTTTCTTTTGATACGTAGTTGCATCGGTAATGGTATCATCTATAAAGTTGGAACGAAATTGTCTAAATAAACCTTCCCTATGTTCAAAAGATCGTGAATGGGAAGCGGTAAAGAAAACAGAAAGTTGTTCCGCTATTTTTTTACCTGCGGTTATGGACATGGAATAATCCATTGGGTTTTCCTGCTGCAAAGTATTCCAGCCTTGATTTGTGATTAACTGTTGGGTGGTAAGGCTTTGGTCATAAAATCCAAATGTGGTATTTTTTGAATTTTGCGAGATTTTGAAATTATCGAATACACCGCTTTTGGCCACATTTGAATTTACACCGCCGGATACTCCTACGGCCAATTCGCTTGACCCGGCCAATTCCCTAGAGGTAATATTGATGTTACCTGAAGCTTGGTCTGCGGACCCGTCTACCCCGTATGTTTTACTGATGCTCACATTCTGGAGCACACGCGTAGGAAATAAGGATAGGTTTATGTTCTTTTTGTCGATGTCGTCAGATGGTACGGGCAAACCATTTAAGGTAGAGGACAGATATCTGTCGCCCAATCCTCTTACGAAAACATCCCCGGTAGCTTCACTACTGGTAACTCCAGAGATTTTAGTAGTTGCCGTTGCGGCATCGGAAACTCCAATTTTCGCAAGTTCTACGGCGCCAATACTTTCCTTTATCTCAACGGCTCTCTTCTGATCCAATAACAAAGCGGTTTCAGAGTCCTTTCTTGCCACGGTCGTAACGGTTACTTCGTCAAGGGAAACTCCTTGAGATGCACTTAGGGGTACATCTATAGTGGTAACTTTACCCGCAATTACCTCAACATTGGGTATTTCTACCGTTTCATATCCTAAATAGCTATAGGAAATTGTGTATATACCAGGCTCTACACCGGATATTTCATATAATCCATCAAAATCAGAGGTTGTACCTTTTGTAGTACCTTTGATCAAAACATTGGCAAATGCCAAGGGTTCGTCATTAACTTCTTTGTCCGTTAATGTACCAACAATGCTTCCGGTATCCTGTGCAGTCACATTTACCAGCGCAAATAGGAATGTAAAAATTAATAATTTGTTCATCAGTTATTTCTATTCTTTAATCAGCGGCAAAGGACGTCAGTAGTTGTAAAGGTCGGGTTACCCCCATGTTAAACCTTTATTTTTTTAGTGTTACCTAAATGTTACTACATTAAATCAATGTTAAGAGACGTTTCTGTAATAGTATTATCTTTACTTTTGAGCGAATCAATCCAATTAGAAAACCATGAAAAAGAAGGATATTAGGATACTTTTAGTTGATGATGAGCCAGATATTCTTGAAATCGTAGCTTATAATCTTTCTGCAGAGGGGTATGATGTATATACCGCCAAAAACGGGGCGGACGGAGTATCCAAGGCAAAGAAAAAATTGCCACACTTGATTATTTTAGATGTAATGATGCCAGAGATGGATGGTATTGAAGCTTGTGAAATTTTAAGAAAGACACCTGGTATGGAAAATACCATCATAACCTTTTTGACCGCAAGGGGAGAGGATTATTCCCAAGTGGCCGGTTTTGATGCTGGTGCAGATGATTATATTACCAAGCCCATAAAACCAAAAGTATTGGTAAGTAAGGTCAATGCACTTTTAAGACGTCTTAAGAACGAGGAAAACGCCCAAGAGGATATTGTTAAGGTAGGTGATATCGTTATCAATAGGGAAGAGTATAAAATCATTAAAAAAGGAGTTGAGATTATTCTGCCCAGAAAGGAATTTGAACTCCTTGCATTGTTGACCTCCAAGCCCAGTAAAGTATTTAAAAGAGATGTAATTCTGGACAAGGTTTGGGGTAATGAGGTGGTCGTAGGAGGCCGTACCATAGACGTCCATATTAGAAAACTTAGGGAAAAAATTGGTGAGGACCATTTTAAGACGGTAAAAGGGGTAGGATATAAGTTTGTACTATAAATGGCAGCGCCGGTACGTTCCAAAAAATCATATCGATTTGCATTTCGCTCATCTGTTTATATCGCTTTGATCAGTACAATGGTCATGGCCTTTTTGCTGTGGTCGTTCAATGAGTTGAACTGGGTAGTGGTTATAGTTACCGCGCTTACACTTTTTGTGACCTCCTTCGTGACCCTACAGATAAGAATAGATAAGTTTATTTACAAAAAGATCAAAAAGATCTATGATGATGTGGAGTTGTTGGAGTCTTCCACTTTGCCCTCATATCCGGTAACCACGGATATGCGCACATTGACCGCGGAAATTGAAAAATTTGCCAAGGACAAGAAAATAGAAATCGATACTTTAAAAATACGGGAAGAGTACCGTAAGGATTTTTTGGGCAACGTATCCCATGAGCTCAAGACACCGCTTTTTACCGTACAAGGATATTTGGAAACGTTATTGGATGGTGCGATCGATGATAAAAACGTCAGGAAAAAATATATTTATAGGGCGAATAAGGCGGTTGATAGATTGATCTATATTGTTAAAGACCTGGACCTTATTACCAAATTGGAAGTTGGGGACCTTAGGTTGGAAAAACAATCGTTCAATATCATAGAGTTGATACAGAGCGTTTTTGACCTGTTGGAAATGAAGGCCGATAAGAAAAATATAACCCTCACCTTTGATATTCCTTACCCGGAGCCCATTATGGTTTATGCTGATAAAGAAAAAATACAGCAGGTATTGACCAATCTTTTGGTCAATTCCATTAAATACGGAAATGAAAAAGGTACCACGGAAATTAGTGTTGAAAATTTAGTGAAGAATAAAGTAATTGTAAGGGTCACGGACAATGGTGAGGGAATACCGGCAGTACATATTCCAAGGCTTTTTGAACGTTTTTATAGGGTAGACCAAAGTGGTAGTAGGCGTGAGGGTGGTTCTGGTTTGGGCCTTGCCATTGTAAAACATGTCATTGAGGCACACGGGGAGAAAATTTTCGTGGAAAGTGCAGTTGAGGTAGGTTCTGAGTTTTCCTTTACCCTAGAGAAAAGTTCTTCCCAAATAGAGGATAAGCAGTAAGCGCTAAGCTTCTGTTTTTTCTTAGCTTTGCCCTTGTATTGATAAGAAAATTGTGGGGAGCAAAAATAAATTAAAGAGATTTCAGGAAAACGAAACGTTTTCAAACGTTATTCAGCCAACTAGGGAAGAGGTTGTGGGCGGATTTTCGCTTAAAGGAAAATGGCAGGCACACTTTAAAAATGATAATCCTATAGTTTTGGAACTTGGCTGTGGAAAAGGGGAATATACCATTGGTCTGGCGAAGAAATTTCCGGATAGGAATTTTATAGGTATTGATATTAAGGGCGCCCGTTTTTGGAAAGGTGCCAAGACGGCCATTGAGCAAAACTTGTCCAATGTTGCTTTTGTACGTACCCAAATAGAATTGATTGACCATATTTTTGGGGCACAGGAAGTTACCGAGATATGGATTACTTTTCCCGATCCACAGATTAAATATAAGCGCACCAAACACCGTATGACCAATAAGGCGTTTTTGGAACGGTATCGGCAGATTTTAAAGTCCAACGGTACTGTAAATCTTAAGACCGATAGTGAATTTATGCACGGTTATACCTTAGGACTGCTACATGGACTAGGATTGGAAGTCCTCTATGCCAACCATGATGTGTATAAGAATGAAGGAAGCCCCAAAGAGGTTTTGGAAATACAGACTTTCTATGAAAATCAGTATCTTGAAAAGGGAAAACCTATTACCTTTATTAGGTTCAAGGTAAACTGATCAAATGCAACAATTGCCAACCTTATTTGTATTTACCTTCGCAGCCGCTTTTTTAGCATCGTTGCCACCGGGGCTGCTTAATTTAAATGCAGCCAAGACCAGTGTAGAAAAAGGAAAGGCAAACGGATTGATTTTTGCTTTGGGCGTGGCCATTGCGGTGATGCTGCAAACCTATATTGCGGTGCGTATAGCAAAATTGATTTCCCGAAACCAACATGTGGTGGAATTATTGTTGCAAACAGCGCTTTTGGTATTTTTTATATTGGCCATTTTCTTTTTTATAAAAGGAAGAAAACAAGTAAATAGGCCATTTATCATTACCGATGCCAAAAAGCGCAACAGTTTCTCCAAGGGAATTTTTCTGGCCCTTATCAATCTTTTGGCAATTCCTTATTATAGTGGGTTGAATACCGTTTTTCATTCCCAAGGTTTTATGACCTATATGATTATGGACGAGGTCTTGTTCATTCTTGCCGCGGGTAGCGGAACGTTTTGGGCCATGTACTTGTACGTCATCTACTTTAAAAAGTGGGAGCATAAAACAACCGCCTTTACCAAGAACAGTAATTACATTTTAAGTGGATTAATGGTACTATTGTTCATTACTACTTGCTTAAGATTGTTTAATTAAACCTTTGTCATTCTATGAAACCTGAAAATGAAAATTTTTTTGAAAGGGTGTACCAAGTGGTTAGGTTAATACCAGAGGGTCGCGTGACCTCCTATGGTGCCATTGCCAAATATTTAGGTGCAGCCCGCAGTGCAAGAATGGTAGGTTGGGCAATGAACGCATCTCACAATATGGATGATATACCAGCGCATAGGGTCGTCAATAAGGCTGGGATATTAACCGGAAAACACCATTTTGACGGCACCAACCTAATGCAACAATTGTTAGAGGCAGAAGGTGTTCAAATTAAAAATCTGCAAATAGTGGATTTGGATAAACATTTCTGGGATCCGTTTACTGAGCTTAAAGCAGAATTGTAATCTATTGAAAGGTTAGCGTAAACGTCGTTGTTTCATTTGATGTTACACGTATTGATCCCCCATGTAAACGCATAATCTGTTTGCTTAAACTAAGCCCTATTCCGGTACCAGTACTTTTTGTCGTAAAAAAGGGAACAAAAACTTCATCTAACATTTCAGGAGAAATACCGGGGCCATTATCCGTGACGGTAATATATTTCTTGCCTTGTGGAGATTCACCTGCCGTGATCACTATTTTTCCTTCTTCTTGACCTTCTAACGCTTGTTGTGCATTTTTTCCCAGATTTAGCAGTATTTGGGTAAGTTGTTTTTCATCAATATACAGTTCTAGATCTTCAGGTTCTGCGGTTACCTCAAGAGTGATGTCGTGTGCATTGGTATATTCTTGTAGTAGGAGGCGTACTTTTTCCAAAATTTTGGTCGCTGGTATTAGTTCCCTGTCAGGTTCAGGTACACTTAAAAATGTACGGTAAGACTGTACAAAACTCATAAGGTCATTACCCTGCTCTTTAATGACCTCAAGACCTTTAGCGGAATTCTTTATTTGTAGTTCTCCAAATTCTTCTGGGGTAGTCAGTTCATTTCCTTTCTTAAAGTATTTTAAAATAGATTCAGAAATAGAGGTTATTGGTGTAATGGTATTCATGATTTCATGCGTAAGTACACGTATAAGTTTTGCCCAGGAATCGGTTTCTCTGTCATCCAATTCTTTTTGTATATCATGAACTACGACTAATAGGAGTTGCTGTCCTTCAATGGAAATTGGGGTGCATTTTAAAGTTAGCTCTTTTTTTCCTCGTTCATTGCCAAGTGAGTGTATAGTACTTTCAAACGGTTGTAGATTTTCAAACAAGCCATAAAGACTAGGGTCTATTTGCTTTAATTGCTTTACATGGTTTAAAGGTCTGTAATTGAGCAAATCTTGTACGGTAGGGTTGGCATAGAGAATGTGCCCTTTATCATTGACGGTAAAAATACCTATATCCGCTTGTCGTAAAATCTCTTGGTAGTATTGTTCTTGCGCCTGTTTTTTAAGGTGAATATCTTGAATCATATTGTTTAACATATTCAAACTATGGTTCAATTCTTCAATAGACTTTACGCTTAGTTTTTCGGGAAATCGTAGGGTGAAATCCTCATTTTTTATAGCATCAAAAAAATAGGCTATTTTTCTATTCGTCTGGTTTACGTAATGTATAAGAGCGTACACCAATCCTATAAATACAACGGTTAAAATAACACCGAGTAAATACTGTTCTTTAGAAAAAAGAAAAGCGGTACAAAGTGCACAAATAGCAATGAGAACAATGCGAAATACAAGTTGGTAGTATATGCTTTTGCTGACCATTATTTCCCTGATTTTTTAAGTTTATTGTAAAGTGTTTGTCTGGAAATACCCAATTGGTCCGCTGCGGCACTGTAATTACCGTCATTGTCGTTAAGGGCTTTGGTTATCATCAACAATTCCATTTCTTCAAGGGTTTTTGGTCCGGCTTCCATAGCAACGGTTGGTTTCGCGTCCAATAAAAAATCAGTCGGTTGTAGTACATTGCCTTCAGATAAGATTACGGCACGTTCCATGGTATGTAAAAGCTCCCGTACATTGCCTGGCCAGGGGTAGGCCATTAGTTTTTCTTGTGCCGTTTGGTTTATTTTTAAACTAGGCTTCCCGTATTTGTTAGCAAATTTTTTCAAAAAGAAATCAGACAATACCAAAACATCATTATCTCTATCTCTTAATGCAGGCACCTGTACTTGAATGGTATTTATTCTATATAACAGATCTTCTCTAAAAAGTCCGTCTGCCACCATTTGTTCTAAATTACAATTGGTTGCGCATACCAATCTTATATCTACAGGTATGGGTTTGTTTGATCCTACCCGTACCACCACTCTGTTTTGTATGACCGATAATAATTTGGCTTGCATCTGCAAAGAAAGATTTCCTATTTCATCTAGGAACAAAGTACCTCCATTGGCAGCTTCAAACTTACCGGCACGGTCATCTTTGGCATCTGTAAAGGAGCCTTTTACGTGGCCAAAAAGTTCGCTCTCAAATAAATTTTCGGAAATAGACCCCATATCCACCGAAATAAAAACCTCATTATTTCGGGCAGATGATTTATGAAGTTCTCTGGCGATAAGTTCCTTTCCAGTACCGTTCTCCCCGGTTACTAAAATATTTACATCGGTTTTGGCAACTTTCTGCACAAGGCTCAGTACACTATTAAGTGCTTTTGAATTACCAATAATGTAATTGGAATTCTGATTGATAACCTGTTTTAGGTTACTCTCTTTCTGTTTTAAGTGTTGTACTTCTTTCTGTGATTTTCTAAGCTCGTAGGCAGATTTTACCGTAGTTAAAAGTCGTTCGTTATTCCAAGGTTTCAATACAAAATCTGTTGCCCCTTCTTTAATGGCTTCTACTGCAAGCTCAACGGCACCATAGGCCGTCATCATAATAACCGATATGTGCGGAGCCTTTTTCTTGATTTCTCGCAGCCAATACAATCCTTCGTTACCGGTATTCACTCCGGCAGAAAAATTCATATCCAATAATATGATATCTATTTCCTTAAGGTTAGGAAAAGATGAAAGTAAATTTGGGTTAGAAATGGTTTGTACACTTTTATATTCAAACTGTAGCAAAATCTCAAGAGCGCTGAGCACGCTTTTGGTATCATCTATTACAAGAATCTTTGCATCGATCATGGTTACATTCTTTTTAACTCATTTAAATCTACACATAGAAGTTTGTATTTTCATATCACTGTAAAAAATTTTGACAATATCTGTACAACATTTTTACACTGATAAATTAATATTAAATTTAATTATGATGTAAATAACTGAAAATGAATAATTTAAAATTATGGCACGCATATAGTATAGAGAATGGCATACCAATAGAAAAATGATCAAAAAATTTAAAATAACGACACTTTTGCTGCTGACCATTTGGGCATCTGTATTTGCTCAAGAAAGCTGGACATTAGATGAATGTGTTTCATATGCCTTAGCGCATAATTTACAGTTGAATGATTTTAAGTATACCAATCAATCTAATAAAGAAACCTATAGACAATCGGTTCGTAACTTGTTGCCTTCGGTAAATGCATCATCTAGTTATCTTGTTAATTATGGTAGGGCAGAAGATCCCAATACGGGAACATTTGTAAATCAGGATTTCTACTCTAATAATTATTCGTTGGAGTCCTCCATTGATTTGTTTCAGGGATTTCAAAAAATAAATGCCATTAAAGCATCTAAATTATTGTTCAAGGCAACCAAAGAAGATGTGCTGCAACAAAAATATTTACTGGCATTTAGGGTAATGCAAGCCTTTTATGATATTCAGTTTTTTGAAGGATTGGTAGAAATCTCAAAAGAACAATTAACGGTATCGCAAACCAATTACAGTTTGGTTGAAAAGCAGGTAGAATTAGGCTTAAAAGCCGGTGCTGATCTTTATGAGGCAGAGTCGTTACTATTGACCGATAAATTGAACGTTACACAAAGTGCCAATCAATTAGCGACGGCAAAATTCACCTTGATTCAAGAAATGAACTTGGAGAACACTTCTGAAATTGAAATAACAAAAGAATTGCCGCAAGTAGTTGCAGATGCAGCGGTTAACGAAATAACATCTGATTCTGTTTACAACGAAGCTCGCGAGTTTTTACCATTGATAAAAGCACAGGAATTAAGAGCCAAGGCAGCAAAAAAGCAAGTTGCGGTCTCCAGGGGAAGATTGTACCCGTCACTTTCTTTCTTTGCAGGTATTGGTACTGGGTATTTTGAAACTACAAGAGATACATTGGGGAATACCTTGCCTTTTAGGCAGCAGTTTAGGGATAATACTTCTCAGTACTGGGGAATAAATTTAAGTGTACCTATTAGTAACGGTTGGTCTGCACGATCACAGGTAAAGCAATCTAAAATAGAAAAGCTTCGTGCAGAGAATAATTTAAAGACACAAGAGCAAGAGCTGTTTCAAACCATTCAGCAACTAGTGCAAGATTATAATTCATTATTGGTAGAATTGGTGCAGAGCAACCAAAAAATGGAGGCGCAGAATTTAGCCTTTACCATTGCTCAAAAAAGATATGAAAAAGGACTGATAAATGCTTTAGAGCTTTTTACTGCCAAAAATTTATATGCTAGTGCACAAAATGAGAATTTACAGGTAAAATTACGTTCAGAGATCAATAAAAGCACATTGGACTTTTACCGAGGACTACCAGTATTTAATATTGAAGCCAACTAAATTTTTATTTGGAACCAGCAACCAAAAACGAACAAAGAACAACGAACAAACGATTACCATGGATATAAAATTAGAAAAGAAAAAAGGATTAAAACCAAAACACTACGGTTACATTGCTCTGGGTGTATTGCTACTATTTGTAGGTTACCAACTGTTATTTGCCAGTTCGGTATCCACATTTAGAACCGAGAAAGATAAACTTTCGGTTGCTGAGGTGTCTGCAGGAAAATTCGATGATTATATTACCATTAATGGTAACGTTGCGCCTATTGCAACTATTTATATGGATGCCTATGAAGGTGGTCGTGTAAGCGAAAAGTTAATAGAAGAAGGTGCTATGGTGAAAAAAGGCGATATCATCTTAAAGCTGGAAAACATGAATCTGTACGAACAGATTTTGGCGAGTGAAAGTAACCTGGCATTAAAGCAAAACGATTTAAGATCCACAAAATTGAATTTCGATTCTAGACAGGTAGAAGGTAGAAAGTCATTGGCAACGGCAAGTACAGATCTGCAGCGGTTAAAGAGAAATTATGAGCAGAACAAAGCGTTGTTCGATGAGGAATTAATATCTAGGGAAGCCTATCAACTATCAAAAGAAAACTATGAACTTTCTCAAAAGCAGCATGAAATTGTAAAACTACAGACAGAGCAGGATGATGAGTTACGCGAAACTTCACTAAGAGGCCTGGATACAGATTTGGCACGTATGCAAAAAACATTGGGTATGGTGTACCAAAGGCTGGACCATTTAAATGTTCGCGCTCCTGCAGATGGTCAATTAGGATTTTTAGATGCTGAAATTGGTCAGAGTATTGCCCAAGGGCAGCGTATAGGGCAAATTAACGTATTAACAGATTATAAAATAGAGGCAGATATAGACGAGCATTATATTGATCGTGTAAAAAGAGACCTTACTGCGGTTTTAGAGCGTAATGGCGCAGAATTTCCATTGCGTTTACGTAAAGTATATCCAGAAGTTAGAAATGGTAGGTTCAAGGTAGATTTAGTATTTACCGATAATAAGCCAGAGACCATACGTTCAGGACAGAGCTACAATATTAAATTACAATTGGGAGAATCTAATGATGCGCTTTTATTACCAAAAGGAAGCTTTTTTCAGAGTACTGGCGGTCAATGGATATTTGTACTAAACCCAGATGGCGGAGAAGCCATAAAAAGAAATATAAGAATAGGAAAACAGAATTCTAGATACTATGAAGTATTGGAAGGCTTGGAACCAGGGGAAAAAGTAATAACTAGTAACTACGATAACTTCGGGGAAGCGGAAAGAATTGTACTAAAATAGCTTCGGCTAAGTTTAAATTGAGCGTAGTCGAAATTCTCAGCTACCTTAAGTGTTTGGTTTCGAACCCTGAGCGTAGTCGAAGGGTAGAAAGTAGGAAAGAATTATCTTAAAATAAAACTGTCACATCAGAGAATTTTCGATGTCATTATAACAATCAAAAAGAAAGAAACATGATAACCATTACAAACCTAAAAAAGAGTTTTAGAACAGAAGAAGTAGAAACCTTGGCGTTAAATAGTGTCAACCTAAAAGTAGAAGATGGTGAGTTTGTTGCCATTATGGGACCATCTGGCTGTGGTAAATCTACATTATTGAATATTATTGGTATGTTGGACAACCCAACGGAGGGTAGCTACAATTTTGCAGGTAATGAAGTGGGAGGCTTAAAGGAGAGCGAGCGTACCCAACTGCGTAAAGGTAATTTAGGTTTTGTATTTCAGAGCTTTAATTTAATAGATGAGCTTACCGTTTTTGAAAACGTAGAGCTACCATTGATCTATTTAAAAATGGGAAAGGCAGAACGTAAGGAGAAAGTAATGAAAGTGCTGGAACGTATGAAAATAGCACATAGGGAAAAACATTTTCCCCAGCAATTATCAGGTGGTCAGCAGCAACGTGTGGCAATATCAAGAGCGGTGGTTACCAATCCGAAATTAATACTTGCCGATGAGCCAACGGGGAACTTGGATTCTAAAAACGGAATTGAGGTAATGAACTTGTTGACAGAATTAAACCAAGAAGGAACCACAATAGTAATGGTAACACACTCGGACAGAGACTCACATTACGCGCATAGAGTTGTAAATCTATTCGACGGTCAAATCGTAACTGAAAGTCAGAATAGGGCTATAGGCGCCATGATGTAAGGGAGTTTATTCATCAATCAATTATTAATTCTGTTCACTGAGCGGAGCCGAAGTGAAGATTACTAATCGACCAACAAACCAAACCAACCAAACTTATCCCTTAATCATGGATAATAATTAAATCATCGATCAATAAAAACGAGAGCCATGTTCAGAAACCATCTTAAAATAGCTTGGAGAAGTATTAAGAAGGATACGCTATTTGCCACCATTAAAATTGGTGGCTTTGCTGTTGGTATAGCGGCTTGTCTTTTAATAGCCTTATTCATTCACAATGAAGTGGGTTATGATCAGCACTATACCAAAAAAGATCAGTTATATAGGGTAGTGTTAGAAGGCATGTACAAAGGTGAAGTCATGAAAAGCACTCACTTTCAATTACCCTTTGCGGAAGCCTTGCAAAATGATTTTCCAGAAATTATAAAGGCAGGGAAAATAAATACAATTGAAATTTTTGGGGCAGGTAAACGCGGTATTCGCTTAGCTGGGGCAGCTCAAAATAACTTGGAAACCGGCTTTGTGCTTGCGGATCAAGAAGCATTTGAACTTTTAGAGGTGAAGTTGCAACAAGGAAATCCTAAAACCGCATTGACAAATCCAAAAAGTATTGTCATATCGGAATCCAAAGCGGCAAAGTATTTTAATAGTGATAAAATTTTGGGCGAAACCATCATTTTAGATAATGATGCGAGTACTCCGTATACGGTAACCGGGGTCATGAAAGATGCTCCAAAAAGCTCACATCTAGCCTATGACTTTCTTTTACCTATAGAAGATACCAATGCAAACTGGACCAACCAGAATTACTTTACCTATGTGTTGGTAGATGACCATACGAACGTGCGGGAATTGGAACAAAAAATGGTTTCTATTGTTGAAGACTATATTATACCTGCACAGCGCGAACGAGGGCGTGCTCCAGACTTTATTGAGGTGCTTAGAACCATGAAGTACAAACTTCAGCCCATAACCGATATTCATCTGTATTCGGATATTAAAATGTCAGACGGACTTAAACACGGCGATATCCGTTTTGTTTGGCTTTTTGCCGCTGTAGCCGGTTTTGTGCTATTATTGGCGGTAATCAACTTTATTAATCTTTCTACCGCAAAATCTGCCAATAGGGCTAAAGAAGTTGGCTTAAGAAAAACCATTGGTGCTTTTAAAAGCAATTTGATAACGCAATTTTTGACCGAATCTATCGTGTTTAGTTTTGTGTCTTTTCTATTAGGCGTGCTATTGGCTTGGGCATTACTGCCAACATTTAACAACATGGCATCTAAAACTATAGAAATGCCGTGGTCTGCTTGGTGGTTTGTTCCGGTAATAATAGTTGCTGCTCTTTTGGTAGGTGCTTTGGCGGGCTTATATCCGGCATTTTATTTATCGGCATTTAAACCGGTAAATGTTTTAAAGGGAAGTCTTAGTATTGGCAGTAAAAGTGGCAAATTAAGGAGCGGACTCGTTATTTTTCAATTTACCACATCGGTAGTGCTGATCATTGCCACCTTGATTATTTACAAACAGATGGACTTTATTCTTCAAAAAGAATTGGGGTATGATAAGGAACAGGTTGTTGTTCTAGAAGGTACCGGAATCTTGGGGGAAAGTGCTGAAAATTTTAAAGAACAATTACTGCAGTTACCACAAGTGAAATCGGCTACCATTTCTAATTATTTGCCGGTAGATGGTGGTAGTAGAAACGGTAATACATTTAGAAGGGAAGATGAAGGAAATGAAGGTAGAGGTATACCGGCCCAAATCTGGAGAGTAGATTATGATTACATTAAAACGCTGGGTATTACGGTTAAAACAGGAAGAAATTTTTCTAAGCAATTTGCATCTGATGGTTTGAACTCAATTATTATAAACGCCAATATGCAACGTGAATTGGGCTTGGAAAATGCTATTGGTAAAGAAATAAACAATAACGGTCAACAGTTTAAGGTCATAGGTGTAATAGATGATTTTCATTTTAAGTCATTAAAAGAAGATATTTCTTCGCTATCGCTCGTAATCGGTAAGGATTTAGGGTCTATATCGCTAAAGTTGGAAAAAGGAAATGTGAATGAAGCCTTGGCTTCAATTACTTCGGTTTGGGATAAAAATGTGCCCAGTCAGTCCATTAATTATAGTTTTTTAGATCAAGAGTTCAGCCATATGCATGATGATGTGGAACGCATGGGTAAAATATTCAACAGCTTTGCCCTGTTCGCCATTTTAGTTGCTTGTTTAGGTTTGTTTGCACTGTCTGCCTTTATGGTAGAACAACGTAAAAAAGAGATCAGCATCCGTTTGGTTTTAGGGGCTCCGTTTAAAAGCATCTATAAATTGCTTACCGTAGATTTTATGAAACTGATTATAATTTCTATCGCCATTGCCATACCTGTAGGGTGGTATTTAATGAGCCGTTGGTTAGAGGATTTTGCCTACCACATCACTATTGGTTGGGGCATATTCTTTATCGCAGGATTCATTGCACTGACCATAGCTATTTTGACCATAAGCTATCAATCTATAGGTGCTGCGCTGATACAGCCTTTAAAGAGCTTGCGTAAAGAATAATTCACCATCAAAAAACAAAAATCATGTTCAAGATCTATTTAAAAATCGCCTTTAGAAATGCATTTAGATATAAGGGCAATAGTATCATTAATATAGCTGGACTTGCAATTGGTTTAACCTGTGTTATTTTGATAGCCCTTTTTATAAACGATGAATTAAGCTATGATCGTTTTTTTAATGATGCGGACCAAGTGTATAGGGTCAATTTAAATGGTAAAATGGGCGATGATGAGTTCTATGCGGGTTATACACCTCCGCCAGCAGGTGAGACTTTGGTTGCCAATTTTCCTGAAATTGAAAGTTATACTCGTATATACAGACCCGGGGTTGATGTTCTTGAATATTCCAATGGTTCTGAAAAACAAATTTTCAACGAAGAAAACGTATTTGCGGTTGATGCTAATTTTTTAGAGGTTTTAAGCTATCCTATGTTAAAAGGTGATTCCATAAAAAGTTTGCAAGAAGGGAACAGTGTAGTTATAACCAATAGTATTGCAGAGAAGTATTTTGGAGATGCAGATCCGCTTGGTAAAATTCTTTTTTATGGAAAGGAAAGAATACCGTTGAAGGTTACGGGTGTTTTAGAAGATATGGACAATCTACAAACCTCTGTAGAATTTGATATACTAGTTCCTGTTTCAAATTTTTCAAATGTAAAACGATTTAATTGGAGTTGGGTATGGTTACAAATGGCTACTTATGTGAAATTGACTGAAAAAGCAGCGGCAAACCCAGAAGTGATTAATCATTTAGAATCACAGTTTCCAGAATTGATTAGGTTACATGCAGCAAATGCTTTTGACAGGATAGGGCAGCCTTATGAAGAGTTTTTGGAAAATGGGAACAAATGGGATTTACACTTGCAGGCACTAACCGATATTCATCTACATTCTAATGATATTGAATCTGCAATTACTGAACAGAACAGTGTTAAGAATTTATACATTTTTGCAATAATTGCTTTTTTTATTATAATACTGGCCTCGGTTAATTTTGTCAATTTAGCTACAGCACAGGCCTCTAAGAGAAGTAAGGAAATTGGTATTAGAAAAGTGCTGGGTTCTCCCAGAATTCAACTTATAAAACAGTTTTTGGCGGAAGCCATTTTTTATACCGTAGTATCCACGTTTTTAGCTGTAGTGTTGGTATGGGTGTTTTTGCCGTTATTTAATCAGTTAGCTGGTAAAACCATTAATTTCAATTCTATATATGATAATGGTATTTGGTTATTTATTATTTGCCTTAGTTTATTTACCGCTCTTCTGGCGGGCATTTATCCAGCGTTTTATCTAACTTCTTTTAAAGCGGCAAATGTTTTAAAAGGGGTTTCTAAAGTAGCTAACAGTAAAGACGGTTTTATTAGAAACGGATTAGTGATTTTTCAATTTACCGTTGCCATAATCATGATTATAGCAACTAGTGTTGTGTATCTGCAATTGAACTATACACAAAACCGTGATTTAGGTTATGATAAAGAAAACTTGCTTGTAATTCGTAATGCAGAAAAATTGGACGGTAGCGAAAAAACCTTTAGATCGGAACTAGAGGCGCTATCAGAAGTAAAAAATGCCGCTGTTTCTTCAGGTATGCTTACCAGAGGTAGTTTTGGTGATTTTTATTTTCCAGAAGCATCTAATTCTGACGAAAAGGTCGCTAAGGATATTATGTTACAATCTTACATGGTTGATGAACATTTTATGAAGACCCTAGATTTAAAGTTAATCAAAGGTAGAGCGTTTGATAATAACTTCAATGATTCGTTGTCAGTTGTGATCAATGAAGCAGCAGCAAAGCAAATAGGATGGGAAAACCCTATTGGAAGAATGATTCAGTATCCTGGCGGTAAAATGGAATCATACAAAGTGGTGGGAGTTTTAAAGGATTTTAATTTAGAATCGTTGCATAGTCATATTACACCATTCGCATTGTTTTCGAATACCTCAGAGAGTTATGAAACTGGCGTTTCCTACATCACTTTAAAGGTGAGTTCGGAAAATATTGGAAAATTGATGTCTTCTATAGAAAAGAAATGGAATGACTATCAACCAAATGTGCCTTTTGAATATTCTTTTTTGGATGATGATTTAAATACCGCATATATATCAGACCAAAGACAGGCAAATTTGTTTGGGGTGTTTTCTTTCTTGACCATATTTATTGCCTGTATGGGGTTGTTGGGGTTAATAGCGTTCATAGCCCAACAGAAAACAAAAGAAATTGGGATAAGGAAAGTTTTGGGTGCAAGCATTAGTGAAATTGTACAGATGCTTGCTCGCGATTTTGTGATGGTAATTGTAATAGCCATGTTGATAGCGACACCGGTTGCATGGTATTTTATGAATAAATGGCTGCAAGATTTCGCCTATAAAATAGAAATACCTTGGTGGGTGTTTATAGTATCCGGCGGAATGGCCCTGGTCATTGCCCTTTTTACTATGGGATTTCAAGCAGTGAAGGCAGCGGTTGCAAACCCCGCTCAGAGTTTGCGAACAGAGTAAAATACATCCCATATGTTCTCTTGAAAGAAAAGTGGGTACACTATAGAATTCATCAAATCTACTCCCCTAGGTAAAGAGTAAGGGGGCTAAAAACAAAAATCATGATCAAGAACTATTTAAAAATCGCTTGGAGAAACCTTTGGAAGAACAAAGGCTATAGTATGCTGAATATCTTTGGTTTGGCAATAGGTATCACCTGTGCAGCCATGATTTTGCTTTGGGTAGAAGATGAGGTTGGTTATGATGCTAATTTTGATAAGCAAGACGTGGTATATTATGTACCCACAAATCAGCAATATGAAGGTGAGTGGCGTACATTTCATTCAACTCCCGGTCCGTTGGCAGAAGTTTTAAAGGAAGAGGTGCCAGGTATTGTAGGTGCAGCCCGAACAAAAGAAGAAGATTTTTTGTTTCAGGTAGGTGAAACGGCCATCAATAAAAATGGACGTTACGCAGATCCTGATTTTTTAAGTATGTTCAGTCTGTCATTTGTGGAAGGAAATTTGGAAACTGCTTTTAATGATGTAGATGCCATTGTTATTTCACAAGAAACGGCTACACAATTATTTGGTGAGAATATTTCAGCAATTAACAAAGTAATTAAAATAAACAACGAAGAAAGTTATACCGTTTCAGGAGTTTACGAAGATTTGCCGCACAATGTAACCTATAGTTTTGATTGGGTTGTTCCTTTTGAACGATTTGCAAAGGATAATGAATGGGTAAACGAATATGATAGAAACTTCGCGGACACTTTTGTGGAACTTTCTCCAGAAGCAAATTTTGATGTGGTCAATAGTAAAGTAAAGGCAATACTACCAATGAAAACCGAGGACGATGAAACCATCGCCTTTTTATTCTCCATGAAAGATTGGCATTTACGTTCGGCATTTGAAGGCGGTAAAAATATAGGAGGACAAATAACCTATGTACGGCTGTTTAGTCTTATTGCACTCATTATTTTATTAATTGCCTGTATCAATTTTATGAACTTGGCTACGGCACGCAGCGAGAAAAGAGCAAATGAAGTAGGGGTGCGTAAAGTTTTAGGCTCTGGGAGAAAAGGACTGATCTCTCAATTTATGGCAGAAGCGATAATCACAGCAGGGTTATCTGCCGTGTTAAGTGTGCTATTTTTAAAGTTATTGGTGCCGCAATTTAATACCATGATCGGCAAACAATTAGCGTTAAACCTGGTAAACCCAACGCATTTGTTAACGCTGTTAGGTATCACATTGATTTGTGGCTTGGTTGCAGGCTGGTATCCGGCATTTTATCTGTCATCTTTTAAACCTGTAGACGTTTTAAAAGGAGCAAGAAGGTCAAAAGGAAGTGCCTCAATGATAAGAAAAGGGCTGGTAGCTACTCAGTTTGTTGTATCCATAGTATTTATCATCAGCACCATTATCGTCTATCAACAAGTACAGCATGTAAAAGGACGAGATTTAGGCTATAATAAAGATAATCTGGTGAAAATTCCCGTTAACGGAGATATGATCAAAAACTTCAAACCTATTGAAGAAGACATGAAAGCTTCGGGGATGATAGAAAGCATCGGATTCATTAATTCTGATATTTTATCCGGTGGAAATAATACATCGGGGTTAAGCTGGCAAGGCGGTGTAGATACTGAAGATGTACTGGTATCGGTTAGAGATATTACAGTAGATTTCTTCAACACTACAGGAATGAAAATTATTGAAGGACGCGGATTTAGTAACAATCCTGCACAGGACAGTGTCAATATTATTGTAAGTGAATCTTTTGCAAAACTTATGGGTAGCGGCAGTGCCATTGGTAAAACTATAGAAGAAGATTATCCTGTGATAGGGGTTGTAAAAGATTATGTGTACGGAGATATGTATGGTTCAAGTGACCCTGTCATTTTTTTCAACGATCCTAGTCAAGCACGTTTTATGTATGTAAAAACTAAAACGGGAATAGAAACAGCATTGGCACTAAATGCAATGGAAGCAACGTTGCACAAGTTTAACCCTGCGTTTCCTTTTGAATATGAATTTGTGGATGACACTTACGATGCCAAATTTAAGAGTGAGCAATTAATAGGCAACCTATCCCAGGTTTTTGCACTGCTGGCCATCCTAATATCTTGTTTGGGACTCTTTGGCTTGTCCGCTTTTACTGCAGACCAACGTAGAAAGGAAATAGGCGTGCGAAAAGTGCTTGGTTCAAGTGTTACAGGTATTGTGGGCTTATTATCTAAAGATTTTATGAAATTGGTAGGTATGGCCATAGTCATTGCAACGCCAATAGCCTGGTTGTTAATGCAGAATTGGTTAGAAGGTTTTGCATACAGAACGTCAATCGATGTTTGGGCGTTCATAATTGCCGGTGCGGTAGCCATTGTAATAGCGTTATTGACCATTAGTTTTCAAGCTATTAATGCAGCAAGGGTAAACCCGGTAAAAAGTCTAAGAACGGAGTAGTGGCTTTGTAAATATATTGGACATAATCTGTCTAAATATTTGACACTTAGTATTTTGTGTATTTACATAAATAATTGAAAATCAATATTTTGTATTCTTGGCATAGAAATAGAATTTGATACTCCGTAATCAAGCATCAAAAAACGAGAACCATGTTTAAAAACTATCTAAAAATCGCCTGGAGGAGTCTAAAAAAGCAAGCCTTTTTCACTTTTCTAAACACCTTCGGTCTAGCCATAGGAATGGCGGGGGCATTAATTATATCGCTTTATATCTACGATGAGCTTAGTTATGATAAAATGTTTGCCAATGCAGATAGGATTTATCGTATAGACTCTGATATCAAATTTGGTGGAGCGGAAATTAAGGCAGGGGAAGCTGCCGCACCAATGGCGGAAACCTTAAAGAGAGACTATCCACAGGTAGAAGCTTCAGTGCGTTTTAGGACCATAGGTAGTGCTTATGTAAAGAAAGTTGGGGGAAACAGAAGTGCCAAGGAAAACCATATCACCTATGCCGATTCCACTGTTTTTGAATTTTTTGGGATAGACTTACTTGCGGGTGATGCCAAAACGGCATTAACGGGTATCAACTCTTTGGTGCTTACTAAAACTGCAGCAGAAAAACATTTTGGTTCTACAGATGTTATAGGTCAAAATTTATTGTTGGATAATACAGATACCTATACGGTAACCGGTGTCATAGAAGATATGCCCAAAAATTCTTATTTCAATGATTATAGTGTGTTTTTGGCAATGGCGGGCAATGTGGCATCCAGGGAAGATAATTGGGGCGGTAATAATTATTTTACATTTATAAAGTTAATTCCCGGTGCAAAGGCTGAAGATTTTCAAGAGCCCTTACAAGGTATGTTAGAGCGTTATATGTTGCCATGGGCGCAAAAATATTTTCCTGGTATGACGGCAGAGTCGTTTGCGGCATCCGGTAATTATATTAGGTACCACACCATGCCCTTGACCGATATTCATTTGCATTCAGATAAAAGCTCGGAAATGAGTGCAACGAGCAGTATTCAGAATATCTACATTCTTTCTTTTATTGGGCTGTTCTTGATCATATTGGCAAGTGTTAATTTTATGAATTTGTCTACGGCTCATTCGTTAAAGAGAGCAAAAGAAGTAGGGGTGCGAAAAACCTTGGGCTCAAATAAACTGAATTTGGTCTTTCAATTTTTAACCGAATCAGGATTAATTGCATTTGTGTCTTTGTTAGCGGCACTATTGATTACACTGGTAGCTTTGCCGTTTTTCAATGGCTTTACAGGTAAATCAATTGAAATTCCGTTTACGCGGCCCTTATTCTGGTTGGCGTTATTGGGGGCAACTATGTTACTTGGGCTGTTGTCAGGAAGTTATCCGGCGTTTTTTATGTCGAGGTTTACACCTGTTAAAACGTTAAAAGGTAACAGTTCTGAAAGTGTGGGCAATGGTAGGGTACGTAATGCCTTGGTAATTTTTCAATTTTCAATTTCGGTATTTCTTATTATCAGCACCTTGGTAGTATTTCAGCAATTGAATTACATACAGAATAAAGATTTGGGCTTCTCCAAGGACCAAGTATTGCTAATAAATGAATTGGGAGCATTAGGGTTCAAAACCAATGCTTTTAAAGAACAGATTGCGAATATGGGTTTTGTAGAGAGCGCTACATTAAGCAATTATTACCCAACACCTTCATGGCGATCAGATAGTTCGTTCTTTGAAGAAGGTTCTAGAGATCAAGAAAGTGCCATTCAAATGCAAGAGTGGGATGTAGATACGGATTATCTAAAAACTATGGAAATGGAACTGGTTGCCGGTCGCGATTTTAATCCGACGTATGCATCAGACTCCACAGCTATGATTATAAATGAAGCTACGCTGCCTATTTTAAATGTAACGGCAGAAGAAGCTTTAGGATTACGTATTTCAGAAGAAATAGAACAAGAAAACCCTACATATTATACCATAATAGGGGTAGTTAAAGACTTTCATTATAGAACGTTAAGAACTAATATAGGTGCCTTGGGGATGCATTTAAATTCAAATGCACAGAACATGGCGGTAAGAATGAGTGGTGGAAATTATATAGATAATATTAAAGCCATTGAAAATACGTGGAACACCATGGCGCCAGGTCAACCATTCGATTTCCGGTTTATGGACGAAGCCTTTAACACCACCTACGAAGCCGAACAAAAACTGAGTCAGATATTTTTCATTTTTACTATGCTGTCCATTTTTATTGCTTGTTTGGGATTATTTGGATTAGCTGCCTTTAATGCCGAAAAACGAACAAAAGAAATCGGTGTTAGAAAAGTGTTGGGAGCTACTGTAAGTCAAATTTCTTACCGACTTACGGTAGATTTCCTAAAATTAGTGGGCGTAGCCATTTTGATTTCTTTGCCTATAGGCTGGTATGTCATGAATAAATGGCTTGAAGATTTCTCATACAGAATTGAGATTGGTGTTGGGTTATTCCTGTTGGCGGCTGTGCTTGCCATTATCGTGGCAATACTAACAGTAAGCTACCAAAGTATAAAAGCGGCAATTGTAAATCCTGTTAAGAGTTTACGGTCAGAATAAGTAAAGCATCAAACTTCATCAATCAAAAAGAACATCATGTTAAAGAATTATATCAAGATAGCTTGGCGTAATTTAATAAAGAACAAGCAGCAAACTATCATCAACTTATTGGGTCTTACGCTGGGTACCGTAAGCTGTTTAGTAATATTGTTATATGTATTTGCGCAGTTGGGTTATGATCAGCACCATAACCAGGCGTCATCAATTTATAGGGTGGAGACAATTATAGATCGTGATGGTCAAGAATCTTTTGATTCCGCCACCTCGTCGCCACCAATAGCATTTGCGTTAAAAGAAGATTTTGCCGAGGTAGAAGAAGCAACCAGAGTTGTGTTGACCGATGTATTTTTCAGTCCATTAATAAGAGCGACAAATAGCGAAGATGCTTACTATGAACCAAGGGTCTATTTGGCAGATTCAACTTTTTTCAAAGTATTCAATTTTAAAATACTTGAAGGTGATGTAAAAACGGCTTTAGATGAACCCAATATCGTAATGCTGTCATCATACTTGTCCGATAAGTTATTCGGCAAAACCAGTCCTTTGGACAAAACTGTAGTTTGGGGCAGTGGGGAAAGTGCGTTAACCCTTACCGTAAAAGGAGTTTATGATGAAAAGGCTTATAAAACGCATTTTAATCCTAGTTACATTGTAAGCATGAGTACTCCGGGAATGGGGACCTTTGTACAGAACTTCCAGAGCTTTGCCACCAATAATTTTGCCTACAGTTATGTGAAATTGACCTCAAATGGTAGTGGCTTAGGTCTTCAACGGAAATTGCCCCAGTTTATGGAAGATAGAGGAGCGCAAGATTTAAAAGATGCCGGTATGAGCAGTAAGACGCTAGAGCTTACAAAGGTTACTGATATTCACTTGTACTCCAACGGTAGAAAAAATCAGCTGGGTCGCGTATCCAATAGTACCTACCTTTATTTTTTACTGAGTTTGGCATTTTTTATACAATTGGTGGCATGTATTAATTTTATAAATCTTAGTACGGCTAGGGCTAGTAAAAGGGCGCGTGAAATTGGGGTTAGAAAAGTAGTTGGCGCAGGTAAAAATGCATTAATGCGGCAATTTTTGGGCGAGTCTTTGTTACTGTCCATATTCGCTATGTTGATCAGTATTCCTATAGTTATATTGCTTTTGCCATTTGTAAATGAAGTAACACAGGAATCATTGACCTATACAAGTTTGTACCAATGGCAGATTTTGGTAATATTATTGGCTATAGGCGTAATTACAGGTTTGGCTTCAGGTGTTTATCCTGCTATAGTCCTGTCTTCTATAAAACCGGTGAGAGCATTAAAAAGTTCGGCTATTTTACAATCTGGTAGCGGTACCTTTAGAAAGGCTTTAGTAGTATTTCAATTTGTAATTTCTATATGTTTAATAAGTACGGTAATTATTATAGGCCAACAGTTTAAATATGCCCAAACCAAAGACTTAGGTTATATAAAAGATAACCTATTGGCATTGCGGGTAGGGACCGAAGAATCATCTAATAAGTTTGAATCTTTAAAAGCATCATTTTTAAAAGTACCGGGCGTATTACAAGTGTCAAGTGGAAATTATTCGCCGTCGGAAATTATATTGGCAGATAATGGATTTTACTTGCCAGGCGGAAATAAGGAAAATAAAACAGTGGTAAAACGTAACGGCGTTAGCGATGGCTATTTTAACACCATGGGTATAGAATTGTTGAAAGGTAGGGATTTCAATGCTGCCGATACCGTAGACCAGATCATAGTGAACGAGGCTACGTTAAAGGCTTTTAATATTGATATTGAAAACGCGTTAAGTGCCACTTTGATGCAAAGTTATGGCGATGAAATTGACGAATTACGAATTATAGGTGTGGTAAAAAACTATCATTTTGCTTCCTTAAAAGAAGAGATTCAGCCTTTGTTCTTGCATAAGGAGACGGAACCTAATTGGCTGTTTATTAAGGCGAACACAGAAAATTATGGTCAGTTGCTACAAGGTTTGGAACAACAATGGAAATCTACGTTAAGTAACATCCCTTTTGATTATAGATTTGTAGATAAAGAAGTAGAAAAGTTATACGAAGAAGAAAAGCGTTTAGGGTTTATCTCTGTAGGATTTACCATTTTAGCAATATTCATAAGCTGCTTGGGCTTATTTGGACTTATCTCATATGTAGCGGAGCAAAAGAAAAAAGAAATAGGTGTACGTAAAGTGTTGGGCGCAAGTGTACGGTCAGTAGTTAAATTACTAACGAAAGACTTTATTAAACTGGTACTCATTGCTTTTGTATTGGCATCACCAATAGCCTATTACTTTATCTCTAGATGGTTAGAGGGATTTACGTATCGTATTGAAATTAAGTGGTGGGTATTTTTGGCAAGTGGTGTACTTGTTATGGTAATCACATTTTTGACCGTGGGACTGCAATCATTAAAATCAGCAGCTGCAAATCCCGTAAAAAGCTTGCGTTCAGAGTAATTTTTGAAATGTATGGTCAAAACTTGGTTTAGCATTGATGACAATGGTGTAACATTCTAATTTTTAAGTAGTCATTGTAAATATATTGTACATCTTTTGTCAAAATATTTTACACACGAGAATGTATTTTTATTTTAAGTAATTGATAATTAGATGTTTACTATAGTGGCACGGAATTAGTTTCATATTTTATATCATCAATCAATCAATCAATCAATGTTTAGCATCAACTAATCATCAATCAAAAAACGAAAGATCATGTTTAAGAACTATTTAAAAGTTGCTTGGCGAAATCTACTTAAGAATAAGGGGTATACCGTTATAAATGTGGGCGGACTTGCCCTTGGTATGGCGGTAACTTTAATTATTGGGCTTTGGATCCAAGATGAGCTGTCCTATAATAGCTACTTCAAGAATAAAGAAAGTATAGCTCAAGTTTTTCAATCGCAAACCTTTAATGGCGAAACAGGAACAGGACCTGCCATACCAAGACCTTTGGAGAAAGCCTTAAGAGATGGTTACGGTGATAACTTTAAGCATTTGGTCATGTGTTCTTGGACTAATGACCATTACTTAAAATATGGTGAAAAGAGCATATCTAGACCAGGTAATTACATGCAACAAAATGGACCTGAGCTTTTTGGTCTGGAAATTATTAAAGGAGAGCAAGATGGGCTACGGGAGATCAATTCCATTATGTTATCAGCATCAACGGCAGATGCCTTGTTCGGTAATGAAGACCCCATAGGTAAAACGGTTACCGTAAGTAATGAGCACAAGTTGAATGTAAGCGCGGTGTACAGGGATATACCTGTCAATAATTCATTTAACGATACCGATTATATTATTCCTTGGGAGAAGTATTTGGCAGTGAACGAATGGATAAAAAATGCCGAAGATCAATGGGGCAACAATTCATTTCAAATGTTCGTACAATTGGCAGATAATACAACCATTGAGCAGGTAACCAATAATATTAAAAACGTAAAGAAAGATTTAAACGAAGATACAGCTCAATTTAATCCGCAGATCTTTTTGTTCCCAATGAAAGATTGGTATTTGCGTAGCAGTTTTGAGAATGGAAAACAAGAAGGTGGGCGCATAAAGTACGTGTGGTTATTTGGTGTCATTGGAGCTTTTGTATTACTGTTGGCATGCATCAATTTTATGAATTTGAGTACCGCCCGTTCAGAGAAAAGGGGCAAGGAAGTTGGCATACGTAAATCTATTGGTTCTCAAAGAGGGCAATTAATCTATCAATTTTTGAGCGAATCGTTTCTTGTGGTTGTTTTTGCATTTGTAGTAGCCATATTGTTGGTATTACTTTCCTTGAACGGATTTAATGAACTATCTAGAAAAGAAATATCCTTTCCGTGGAATAATGGTATGTTTTGGATGGTGTCATTGGTGTTTATAGTGTTCACTTCCTTGTTGGCAGGTAGCTATCCGGCGTTATACCTATCATCTTTTAGACCGGTAGATGTGCTTAAGGGTACGTTTAAGACCGGAAAGTATGCAGGGTTGCCAAGAAAGGTATTGGTTGTAGTTCAGTTTACGGTCTCGGTAGCTTTTATTATAGGTACGGTGATTGTGATGCAGCAAATCAATTTTGCAAAAAATAGACCTGTTGGGTATGATAAGGAAGGGTTGATACAGATACCTACTTTTAGTCAAGATTTTGTGGGGAAATATGATTTAATGCGAACCGAATTCATAGGATCTGGAGCGGTAGTGGAAATGTCAACATCGAGCAGCCCAACAACCCAAATATGGTCTAATAGAGGCGGCTTTACATGGGAAGGCAAACCAGAAGGTTTTCAAGAAGATCTAGCGTGGACAGAAGTTTCACCGGAGTACGCAAAATCCCTAAATCTTAAAATTTTAGAAGGGCGCGATTTTTCAAGAGATTTTGCAACTGATTCATTAGGGGTGTTGATCAATGAAACCGCAAAGAAATATCTGGGTATGGAGAATCCTGTAGGGCAGCTGCTACGAGACGATGACGAAGAAGACCCTAATCCGCCATTAAAAATTATAGGTGTTGTTCAAGACATGATCACCCAATCACCTTATGAACCGGTAAAACAAGGTGTTTATGTGTATGATAGGTTCAATAATGCCAGTTACTATAACCTAAGGTTGAATCCTAATAACAATGCATCGCAGAGTATTGCTACCGTAGAGAATGTGTTTAAGGAGCATTTTCCGGATATTCCTTTTGAATATGAATTTATAGATAGCGAATATGGTCAAAAGTTTGCATCGGAAGAACGTATTGGTACACTCTCGGGAGTATTTACGGCACTGGCAATTTTAATAAGTTGTTTGGGGTTATTTGGCCTGACATCTTTTGTAGCCGAGCAAAGAAAGAAAGAAATAGGGGTGCGTAAGGTATTGGGAGCGTCTATTTTCAATGTATGGAATATGTTGTCCAAGGACTTTTTAAAACTGGTGGTTATCTCTTGTTTTATTGCCGTACCTATAGCTTATTTCATTATGAACGGATGGTTGCAGGAGTATCCGTATAGAGTAGTACTCAAATGGTGGATTTTTGCGGTAGCCATGTTGGGCGCAATGTTAGTGACCATTGCCACGGTAAGTTTTCAAGCTATTAAGGCAGCAAGGGCAAACCCGGTGAAAAGTTTACGAACAGAATAAGGGAAAGGTCATAACGTATCAATCAAACCAAAAATATAAATCATGTTCAATAACAACTTAAAAATTGCTTGGAGAAGTCTAAGGACAAATAGATTGTTCTCAGGAATAAATATTTTAGGGCTTTCCCTTGGCTTGGCCATTACCATTGTCCTATTCTTATTTATCAGTTATGAACGGAGTTTTGATTCAGAATATGAGCAAAAGAAAGATATTTTTAGGGTTTTGGTCCATACTGATGAAAGTTATGATAAGCAAGTACTGTGTACGGCACCCGCGGCAGTAGCTCCAGCGCTTAAGACTGATATACCTACCGTAAAAAAAGCGGCCCGCATCTTAAGACATGGTTTTGGCGAAACAGCTTTTGTTAAGGTTGGCAACACCAATTTTTTAGAAAAAGAACTTTACTGGTGCGACCCGGAACTGTTTGAGATTTTTAATATACAGATCGTAGAGGGCAAATCATACAAGGCTTTGGAAAGACCCAATACGGTAGCGTTGTCCCAGAGTACGGCAAAAAAATATTTTGGCGGTGAAAACCCTATTGGGAAAACTATTTTAGTGGACAATGAAGATCATTTAGAGGTTATAGGTGTTTTTAAGGATTTTGCGTCCAACAGTTCGATCTCATATAATGCCATAGGTTCATTTAGTTCCACTTTTGCGTATAAGGAGCCAAGTTGGGGAAATTCCAGTTTTGAGACCTATGTCCAGTTAGAACCTAATGCATCTGTTGCTACCACAGAGATGCAAATGCAAACGGTTTTGGATAAAAATGTAGATAAGGCAGGGCAATGGTTCTCGTTTTCATTGCAGCCTTTGGAAAAAGTACATTTATTTTCTGCAGGATATGTCAATTCCTATTCAAACAATATTGGGGACATTGCTGAAATACGCAACTTGACATTTCTTGCACTATTGATTTTATTGATCGCTTGTGTCAACTACATGAACTTGATGACGGCAAAATCGCAAAAGCGTACCAAAGATGTTGGTATAAATAAAACTTTAGGGGCATCCTCAAAAAGTTTGGTTGTACGTTTTTATGCGGAAACAGGCTTGGTAACATTTATTTCCCTGCTCATTGGTATAGGTATTTCGGCTTTATTGATTCCGGCATTTAATGCTATAACAGGTCAGGAATTGCAAATTTCATTGTTGTTACACGTAGAAATGTTATTAGGATTGGGTTCGTTCTGGTTAATTACCAGCTTGGTTGCCGGTTCCTATCCTGCTTTTTATCTTTCCAGGTCCTCACCAAAAGCTGTTTTAAATACAGGTGCCAATAGTGGTAAAGGGGTTATAACTTTAAGGAAAGGATTGGTGGTTCTGCAATTTGCGGCATCGGTGGTTTTAATAGTTGCCGTAACGGTTATTTACCAGCAATTACAATTTATGCAGCAACAGAAACTGGGTTATGAGCCTGAAAATACAATTGCTGTAACCACGGGAGGAATACGTGGAGCAGCTATTAAACAAACATTGGTAGAGGAGTTTAAATCACTAAGTTCGGTATCTGATGTAGCCATGGCCCAAGGTTTTCCGGGCATTTCCGTTAGCGGACGTACGTTGTTCAAAAATGAGAACGATGAAAGCGGTCTCCAATTAAGTACTAATCATTCTGACGCCGAAATTATTGAGCTATTAAAATTAAAACTGTTGGCAGGTAAAACATTGCCATTGGTAAAACAGGAAGGAGATACGCTTATAGAAGTTGTTTTGAACAAAAAGGCTATAGACTATTTGGGGTATTCACCGGAAGAAGCAATAGGTAAAAATGTTTTGATAGGAGGTTTTGGTAATAAAGCAAAAATAACCGGAATAGTGGATGACTTTAATTACGAATCTCTTCATAGGCCAATAGGGGCCTATGCGTTCCATAATTATAGAAGTGAGGCTAAATCCTTTGTGCTTATGCGGGTTAAAAGTGCAGACCTAACGGAAACGTTGAACCAATTGAAATCAACCTTTGAATCCGTTATTTCAGATGCCGCCTTTGAATATGTCTTTTTGGACAAAAATATGGAACGCCTTTATGCACAAGAACGTAAGACAGTGTTCATGGGGCTTATCTTTTGCGTATTGGCAATTTTTGTAGCCTGTTTGGGTCTTTTTGGCTTGGCGGCTTATACGGCAGAACAACGTAAAAAGGAAATTGGTGTCAGGAAGGTATTGGGCGCTTCTGTATTAGGTATTGCGCAAATGTTGTCCAAGGATTTCCTCAAATTGGTTTTGGTTGCTGTTACCATTGCGTTCCCAATGGCATATTGGCTAATGACCAATTGGCTGCAAGATTTTGCATATAGGGTTGACTTGGGTTGGACCGTGTTTGCATTAGCAGGAATTCTAGCCCTTTTAATAGCGCTGTTTACGGTTAGTTTTCAGGCCATAAGTGCGGCTTTGGCGAATCCCGTAAAGAGTTTACGAACGGAGTGATAGATACGTCATCAATCAATCAAAAACGAGAATCATGTTTATAAACTATTTAAAAATTGCTTGGAGAAACTTAATAAAAGATAAGCTGAATACGGGTTTAAATGTAATTGGATTATCTGTGGCTTTCGCCGTTGCCATATTATTGGGAATGGCAGCCATGTATCAACTATCATTTGAGGGTTTTCATAAAAATGGAGATGCCATTTATAAGATTGTAAAAACGCTACAAACACCCAAAGGTCCGCAAGCAGGCACAGTTCATCCAGCTCCTTTTTCACCTACTTTAGCAAACGAGGTACCAGGGGTAAAGCGCATTACGAGATATTTGCAAGATGGTACATTAGCAATACAGGCCGATAAAGAAATTGATATGGATGTCGTATGGGTAGATGAAGATTTCTTTTCCATGTTCGATTTTCCGATTAGTAGTGGCGACCAAAATACCCCTTTAAATGATTTGTCTTCGGTAGTATTGACTAAAAAAGCGGCAAACAATTTGTTTGGTTCAACAGATATAATTGGGAAAACCTTCAACTTATTAATAAGTGGCCAAGAAAAGCCATTTAGGGTCAGTGCCATTGCAGAAAATGTTGTTTCGCAAAGTAATTTAGGTTTTGAGATAGTTGCCCGTTTTGAAGGCCATCGAGATTATTTGGATTTAAAGGATCACTGGGATTCGCAATATCATGATGTATACGTAGAATTAGAGGATGGGGTCACAGCAGAAGGTTTTGAAAAAAGTAGTCGGTCTTATGTGGATTTTCATTACAACAAGAATATAGAAATGTTAATAAGAGACGGTGCGTCTGCCGACTCAGATGGTCGATATATAAATTTGAATTTGGTTCCATTGACCGATGTGCACTTTGCCAGTCTTAAAAGTGGTACTGTAGTAGTAAGTAGAAGCCTACCCTATTTAATTCTTGGTGTTGCATTTTTAATTTTGTTCATCGCATGTGTTAACTATATTAATATGAGTATCGCCAAATCTGCCAAACGATTAAAAGAAATAGGAATGCGAAAAACTCTTGGAGCTCAAAAAAAGCAATTGTTTTTCCAATTTTGGGGCGAAAGTCTTTTCGTATTTATGGTATCAATAGGTATAGGTGTATTATTGAGCTTTGCGTTTTTAAAAGATTTTAAAACGGTGTTCAATACCAATGTGAATGCAGATATGCTTTTGAAGCCTTCATTTTTGCTGGGGTTAATGGGTATAGTAATACTAATTACAATTTTTGTTGGTGGTTATCCTGCATTGTTAATGAGCCGCTTAGGTACCATACAATCTTTAAAAGGTAAACTAGAATCTACCGGAAGTAATAGCGTGAGAGACGTGCTTATGGTATTTCAATTTGGTATCGCCATTTTAATGATTACTGGGACACTGGTATTATGGGGGCAAATTGATTACATGGGTAATAAAGATTTAGGTTATGATAAAGAGCAGGTAGTTTCATTCCCTTTAAATGGCAAGATAAACAGCAATACTATTGTAGAATTACTTCGAGATGAATTAAAAGGGAATCCAGATATTATATCAATCAGTGGCGCAGATAATAATTTAGGATTAGGAAGAGACGGCAGTAGGTCTTCAAGTAAAATTGGTTTTGAATATGAGGGGCGTGCTGTAACCACTAATTTTTTGGTTGTAGATCATGAGTTTGTTAAAACCTTGGGCATCAACATGGTTGCTGGCAGAAATTTTGAAAGTGCTGCAGATAGTTTAGGTGTTGTAATCAATGAAGCCATGGCAAAAGAATTAGGGGCAGAGGATCCTTTAACCGCTCAATTGGAAATTAATGATGGGGTGTATTATCCTGTTTTAGGGGTAGTAAAAGACTATAATTTCAATGATTTGGACAGGGCTATTGAGCCAATTACATTTTATATCAGCAGGGAATGGGGCATAACATACGGTTATGTCAAAGTAGCGCCGAACAATATGGCAAACGCTTTTACAGCTCTGGAAAATGCTTGGAAAAAGCTTGAACCAAATGCTGAATTTTTAGGGTCGTTTTTAGATGAAAATGTAGATAGAACCTTTAAACGAGAAAAGACAACGGCCAAAATGATAACTAGTGGTTCTGTACTGGCAATTATATTAAGTTGTATGGGGCTATTTGCAATGTCGTTGTTAATCGTTTCACAACGCACCAAAGAAATAGGTATTAGAAAAGTAGTAGGTGCCAGTGTAGTCTCTATCACCTATATTCTTACAAAAGATTTCTTGAAGTTGGTTTTCGTGGCTTTTATAATTGCCTCGCCAATTGCCTGGTTGGTAATTCGAGAATGGTTGCAAAACTATACCTATAGAATAAATCTTAGTGTTTGGTTCTTTATAGGTGCGGGTTCTATTGCCGTACTTATTGCTTTGCTTACTATCGGTTCGCGAACTATTTCGGCAGCTAGGGCCAACCCGGTAAAAAGTTTACGAACGGAATAAATTTAAACCAATATGCTACGTAATTATTTAAAAATCGCATTTCGTAATGTTTGGAAAAATAAAGTGTTTTCCTTGATAAACATTTTAGGGCTTTCTATTGGTCTTAGCGCTGCTTTTGTAATTGGGGCAATGGTATTTTATGATCTTACTTTTGATAAGTTTCATCCAGATGGGGATAAAATATATAGGGTTACTACGTCCTTTAAAAGTCCGGATGGAGATTTTTACAATGCAGGCGTAACCGTGCCATTGGCGCAAGCGTTGGTGGACCTTAAAATGAACGAGTTTAATGCTGTTGCACCAATATTCACAGCATTCCCGTTACATGTACAAAATAAGGCAACGGGTCACTTGTTCAAAGATCCTGAATTTGTGGCCTATGCCTCCCCCTCTTATTTTAAGGTGTTTGATTATCAATGGTTGGTGGGTAATAGCGATAATGCTCTAACGGAGCCAAATAGGGTTGTTTTGAGCCAGGAACGGGCAAAAAAATATTTCCCCGATCAGGAACTGCAAAATATTATTGGAAATTCCGTAGTTTATAATGATACTATTTTGGCAACTGTATCGGGCATTGTGGAAAATTTTAAAGGAAGAACGGATATTGTTTTTGAAGAATTCATCTCTTTAAAAACCGCTGCTACCCAAGATATGACCAATGCCGTGAACGAAGCAAATTGGAACAATACCAACTCGGCCTCTCAATTGTTTATGAAATTATCCCAAGGGGCAGACCCTGTAAAGGTTCAAGAAACCCTTTCACGTATAGCAAAAGAGCATGATGAACCGGAAATGGTGGCAATAGGCAGAACCAGTGCATACCATTTGCAACCCTTGGCGGATATTCACTTAAATCCAAATTATCATACATTTGATTTTGATGATAGTCGCACTTCGTTATCGGCATTAAAAAGTTTATTGATTTTGGCGGTGATTCTTGTCCTTTTGGGATGTATAAACTTTATCAACTTAAATACGGCCCAAGCCATACAACGAGCAAAGGAAATAGGAATCAGAAAAACCTTGGGAAGTTCAAGGAAGCAGTTGGTACTCCAATTCTTGGGAGAAACGTTCATTTTGAGTTTGGCCGCTGCAACACTTTCTTTTTTCCTGTCCAAATGGCTGCTTGCCCAATTTTCGGATTTCATACCTAAGGGACTCACTTTTGAACTTTTCTATAATCCTTGGATAATTATGGGTATAATCCTCATGTTGTTCTTGGTAACGGTCTTATCGGGTTTTTATCCTGCTATTGTCATGTCCAAGTACAAACCGGTTTCTGTGTTGAAACAGCGGGTACTGCCCAGTTCGGATAAGGGTTCGTTACGAAAATATTTAACCGTATTTCAATTTGTCATTGCACAGGTATTTATCATTGCTACATTAATGGTGGGTAAGCAATTGAACTATATCATGAAAAAGGATATGGGCTTTAAAACAGAGGCTATTGCGTATTTCCGAACACCATGGCGAGATACCTCTGCCGTAAAACGAGCAAGGTTCGTTCGCCAGATGGAGGAATTGCCGGGAGTTGATCAGGTGGTACTTTCTGGAAATCCGCCGGCATCATTTTCTACAATGAGCATGGGTGTTAAGTTCGTTGAAGGGGATAAGGAAGTAAACTCTAATTTACAATTGATGTACGGTAATGCCCGTTATTTTCAACTTTATGATTTAAAGTTGGTGGCCGGTAGAATGCCATTGAACGATTCCATTCGGGAATTTGTGGTCAACAGATCGTATTTAAAAGTGTTGGGAATAACGGAACCAGAAGATATAGTGGGCAAAAATCTAAAGGTGGATGATGAAAACTTGCCCATTGTTGGAGTAATGGATGATTTTAACCAACATTCCTTAAAATATGGTGTGGCTCCAATGGCGTTCACAGGAGGTTCCTATAGGGGTAGGTGGACACAGTTCAAAACCATTCATTTTAAATTGAACAGTAAAAACACCGGTGATTGGCCTGCTACTTTTTCTAAAATTGAAACGATTTGGAACAAGCTGTACCCGTCATCTGATTTTGAATACACGTTTATGGATGATACCGTAAAACGTTTTTACGAAAGTGAGCAAAAAACCTCAATCTTGTTACAATGGGCTACCGGTCTTGCAATTCTGATCAGCTGTTTAGGGCTGTTTGGTCTGGTCATACACACCACGGAACGTAGAACCAAGGAAATAGGAATACGTAAGGTACTTGGTGCCAATTTAATACAGCTTAATTTTTTACTGTCAAAAGACTTTTTAAAACTGGTTTTAATAGCATTTGTCATTGCGGCACCCCTTGCATGGTACGGATTATATATCTGGCTTCAGGAATTTGCCAATAAGACAGAAATCAGTTGGTGGATTTTTGCCATCAGCGGATTGGCAATGGTATTGGTTTCATTGATGATTATGATGGTAAAAACGGTAAATTCCGCTAATATAAATCCTGTTAAAAGTTTAAGAGCGGAATAATAAATATGATTTTAACCATCAACCACTTATACACTATATTACTAATCAATTAATTCACTATATATAAGATGTTATTACAATTAAGAAATATTTTTAAATGGGTTCAACAAGGCGGGCAACGTGTTTTCTTGCTTAAGGATATAAACCTAGAGGTTGCAGAAGGGGAGTTCATTTCTATTATGGGGCCTTCCGGTTCAGGTAAATCTACATTGCTGAACGTAATTGGTATGTTAGATACTTTTGATGAAGGTGAGTATGATTTCTTAAGTGAATCTGTACATAACTTAAAAGAAAAATACCGATCTAATTTGTACAAAGAGTATATCGGCTTTGTGTTTCAATCGTATCATTTATTAGATGAACTTACGGTAGAGGAAAATTTAGAGATGCCTTTGCTTTATAAGAAAGTAAAAGGCTCTGAGCGAAAAGCCTTGGTAGCAGATATGTTGGATAGATTTAATATTGTGGGCAAGAAAGATTTGTTTCCGACCCAGCTTAGTGGAGGGCAACAACAATTGGTAGGTATAGCCCGTGCATTGATCGGCAATCCAAAATTAATATTGGCCGATGAGCCTACCGGAAATTTAAACTCGCAACAAAGTGAGGAAATTATGGAACTGTTCAAAAAATTGAACAAGGAAGATGGTGTAACCATTATTCAAGTAACCCATTCGGAAAAAAATGCCGGCTATGGTTCAAGAATTATCAACCTTTTGGACGGTAGAAAGATTTAACGGTATTGAAAATTGGATTTTCACGGAATGTCATTTTGATCCTAGTTGAGAACCTTAGGGTAAGACTGTTATTTTAGAATATCAGTTAACGTATCCATTTGCAATTTTTTAATTGAATAATGAGGTTGTCATAATCCATTTAAAAACAAATAGTTCTGGACTTAATTTGGAATTTCAATCATCCAACAACCACCAACCACTAACTAATCTGTATACCCTTCAGGATGCATTTCATCGAACGTAGTTTGGTCTTGGAATGCTTTGGCAAGTAAGAGTATACTTGCTTCGTCATATAGGTTGCCCACCAAGGTAATACTTGTTGGGTGTTTCTCCTTGTCCAGTCCTGTTGGTATGGCTATGGCAGGATGACCGGTAAGGTTGGTAATGATCAATTGCCTATTGCCAAATGACGGTGAGATGAGTACATCGAAATTTTTCATGATTGTCTGCATTTTCTCTATCAATACCTGTCTATGCCTATTGGCCTGTAAATATTCTACCGCTGGTATAAACCGCGCCTGGCGTAAAGAATTGGCCCTTGAGCGTTGATCTTGTTCCACCATTTTGTCCACATTTTTAGAACGGACCAAGTCGTCAAAAAATGCACCGGCTTCTGCTCTTAGGATAACATCAAAGCTAGAGTAGGGTATATCCTTTGGCAATTCCACTTCATGTAGGTCTATCCCCATCTCTATAAAGGTCTTAATGGCTTTTTCTACATTGGCCTTGCTAAGCGAGGAATCTTTTTCTATATCTTTCTTTAGGTAGGCAACTTTTAGATTGTTATAATTTCGTGCAGGGTCAAATCCGTCAGGAAAATCCATGGTCATAGCGTCCAGGGAATCTTTTCCGGCTATTACACTGTACACAATGGCACAGTCTTCTGCACTTCTGGCCATAGGCCCTACTTTGTCCATTGACCAGCTTAAGCTCATTACGCCATGCCTACTTACCCTACCGTACGTGGGGCGTAAACCTGTTATTCCGTTTCGGGTACTGGGTGAGGTTATAGAGCCCAATGTTTCCGTTCCCAATGCAAAAGGAACCAATCCGGCCGAAGTTGCTGCGCCGGAACCTGCAGAGGAGCCAGAGGCCCCTTGATCCGTATCCCATGGGTTTTTGGTCTTGCCATTGAACCATACATCACCACGAGCCAAGGAGCCGGAGACCAATTTTGCTACCAAAACCCCACCCGCAGCCTGTAATTTCTTGACCACCGTGGCCGTCATATTAATTTCTTGGTCTCTATACGGTGCTGCGCCCCAAGTGGTTCTATAGCCCTCTACTGCCATCAAGTCCTTTACTCCATAGGGTATGCCGTGTAAGATACCTCTGTAAAGGCCTGCGGCAAGCTCTTCATCTAGTAGTTTGGCCTGTTTCAGTGCCATTTCTTCGGTAATGGTAATAGTGCATTGAAGTATGGGGCTATATTTTTTTAAACGGTCAATAAAGAACTGCGTAAGTTTTACGGAACTTATTTTTTTGTTTTTAATAAGGGATGCTAGTTCTGGAATGGTAAAAAAGGCCAGATCGGCTTCTTTTGCAGGAAGCCCAACATCTGCAGGAATTTTCCAATCAGGAAAACCTTTGTGCGCACGCGGTATAAAATTCAAGGGTAGGGGGTTAAACTGTACGGCAGGAATGGTGTTGGCATCCAAAGTGTATTTTCTTAAACTGTCAAAACCTTCTTTATTTCGCTGTAGGTAGGGGTAAAGGGTATCAATATATTTTTTGTCAAAATTAAGCCCTACAAGTTTTTGGGAGCGTTGAACATCTTTTTTTGAAAATTGATTTTTGGTGCCTGAACAGGCTAAAATAAAACAGAGTGTTATAAATGTAAAAAGTGGTCTTATGCGTATCATGGCTGGGGCGTGCTATTATTTAAATTGTGCTGGAATTCTAAGGTACAGATTTTGCTAGGTTCCGCTTATTGAAAAGCCAGATTTCCGTAAGAATTTAACTTATGGCAATAACAGATTCTATTTATAATGGCATCTTCATTTTCAATACGCTAACTTCATAATCTAACATCTAAGGATTATCTTTGTAACCTACTTGCAAACGGGCAGGTCAAGAATGAATTTATATAATGAAGATAGAGAAAAAAGATGTCCTTAAAGCTTTAGAGCAAATTACGGTTCCTGGTGAAGGTCAGAATATGGTAGAGAGCGGTTCGGTAACCAATGTTCAAATTTTTGGTGATGAGGTTGAGGTAGATATAACGATTAAGAACCCAAGTTTACAGGCGCGAAAGAAAACGGAGGTCGAGATTTTAAAGATTATACATAGGGAGGTCTATGAGAAAGCTAAGATCAAGATCAATGTAAAGGTGGAAGCCCCTGTGGCAAAGCCCAATAAGGTCAATGAAATAAAGGGGAAACCAATTCCAGGTATTACCAATATAATTGCTGTTGCCTCCGGTAAAGGGGGGGTGGGCAAGTCTACCGTTACCGCTAATTTGGCGGTAACCCTTGCAAAAATGGGATTTAAGGTTGGCCTTTTGGATGCTGATATTTATGGACCCTCCATGCCCATTATGTTTGATGTGGCCAATGAAAAACCATTGGCGGTAAATGTAGCGGGTAAATCTAAAATGAAACCTGTAGAAAGCTATGGGGTTAAATTGTTATCGATAGGGTTCTTTACCCAAAGAGATCAAGCGGTAATTTGGAGAGGGCCAATGGCCAGTAAGGCTTTGAACCAAATGATTTTTGATGCACATTGGGGCGAATTGGATTTTATGCTGATCGATCTTCCACCGGGTACGGGAGATATTCATTTAAGTATAATGCAGTCGTTACCGGTAACGGGAGCCGTTGTGGTAAGTACCCCACAGGAAGTGGCCCTTGCAGATGCAAGAAAGGGGGTGGCTATGTTCCAACAAGAATCCATTAATGTTCCGGTATTGGGAATTATTGAGAATATGGCCTATTTTACACCTGCGGAATTACCGGAGAATAAATACTATATTTTCGGAAAGGAAGGTGCCAAGCATCTATCAGAAGATTTAAACGTACCTTTCTTGGGAGAAATACCTTTGGTGCAAAGTATTCGTGAAGCGGGCGATGTAGGAAGACCCGCCGCTTTACAGACGCAAACACCTGTAGAATCTGCATTTGAGGAGATTACCAAGCAGGTAGTACTGGAAGTTGTAGGTAGAAATAAGACTTTACCACCTACGGAAGCAATAAAGATTACAACAATGGCAGGTTGTGCTGCAGTTAAGAAATAGTAGATATGACGTTTGAAGAACTAACATTGAATGTTGAAAAAGCTTTGGCTGAAATTAGACCTTTTTTACAGAGTGATGGGGGTGACATAAGCCTGATCTCTGTTGAGGAAGAGTCGGTAACCGTAAGGTTAGAAGGCGCTTGTGTTGGTTGCAGCGTCAATCAAATGACCCTTAAAAGCGGTGTGGAAATGACCATTAAGAAATATGCGCCACAAATACAGAACGTAATTAATATAGGTGGTTAAACCTTGATGATTATCATACTTTATGAATCAATGGATTTATAATTTTGAAAGGCGTAAACGATTTCTTCAATGATTAAGACCGATATATTGATAATTGGCGCAGGACCTACGGGTC
This sequence comes from Maribacter confluentis, assembly GCF_030505015.1. NCBI lineage: Bacteria > Pseudomonadati > Bacteroidota > Flavobacteriia > Flavobacteriales > Flavobacteriaceae > Maribacter > Maribacter confluentis. The sequence continues at coordinate 1,699,724 of NZ_JAUKUC010000001.1, read as the reverse complement.
TTTTTGCCGTTTTTGAAGCAGGACTATTAAAATTAAAATGTCATTTGATCGATGCCTTGCCACAGGCAGGTGGTCAATGTGCTGAAATCTACCCCAAAAAACCCATATATGATATTCCTGGATTTCCAGAGATATTGGCCGGTGATTTAGTAAATAACTTAATGGAACAGATAAAATCCTTTCAGCCCGGATTTACGTTGGGTGAAAGAGCGGAAACCATTAAGAAATTAGACGACGGTACTTTTGTGGTCATTACAAATAAGGGAACGGAACACCATGCCCCTATTGTGGCAATCGCCGGTGGTTTGGGCAGTTTTGAGCCTAGAAAACCCCTGTTGCATAACTTGTCCAAATATGAGGACAACGGTGTTGCTTACATGATCAAGGACCCTGAAGTGTACCGTAATAAAAGGGTGGTCATTGCTGGGGGTGGAGACTCTGCATTGGACTGGAGTATATTTTTGGCAGATGTAGCTGCACAGGTGACATTGGTGCACAGAAGAAATGAGTTTAGGGGCGCTTTGGATTCTGTAGAAAAAGTTCAGGAACTGAAGAATCAAGGCAAGCTTAATCTGATTACTCCCGCTGAAATTATTGCCTTAAATGGCGAAGATATATTGGAATCTGTTCTAATTAGAAAAATATCCGATGCTAAGGAAGAACTAGTATTGGAGGTTGATCATTTTATACCCTTGTTTGGTCTATCCCCAAAATTGGGACCTATTGGCGACTGGGGACTAGAAATAGAAAAGAATGCAATTAAGGTAGATACATTTGATTATCAGACCAATATTCCCGGTATTTATGCCATAGGCGATGTCAATACCTATCCTGGTAAACTAAAACTGATTCTATGTGGTTTTCACGAGGCAACGCTAATGTGTCAAAGCGCTTTCCAGAAAATTCATCCAGATAAAAAGTACGTTATGAAATATACTACGGTAGGTGGTGTAAGCGGTTTTGATGGAACTAAAAAAGAAGCGCCTAAAGCAGTGGTGAAGAAGATTGAATAAATAAGTGAATTAGTTCATTAGTGAAATAGTGCAAAAGTGAACTAGTGATTTTGTGCAATGAAGATACAGCGTTTTCAAGATTTAAAGGTGTGGTAAAAATCACAAGATTTAAGAGTTTTAGTTTCTAAAAAATCTTTAAACTTGAAGCGTCAAGTGTTGTTAAGAAAAACAGTTGAGTTAATTGAAAAGTCAAATGAAATTTATAGAATACTTTACGTACTAATTCAGTGAATAAACTAAGCTCTAACTACTAAACCCTATTAATGACCGATATAAAAATTACAATAATAGACCGCGACGGAGTAACCCACGAAATAGATGCTCCTACGGATATGAATATGAACCTTATGGAAGTGGTACGTTCGTATGAACTGGCACCAGAAGGAACCATAGGTATTTGTGGAGGTATGGCAATGTGTGCATCTTGTCAGTGTTATGTGGAATCTGACCACGAATTGCCGGAAATGAGCGATGACGAAGAAGCCATGTTGTCCGAAGCTTTTAATGTTAAGGAAAATTCGCGTTTAGGTTGTCAATTGCATATTTCTGAAGAAATGGACGGACTCAAAGTAGAGCTAGCTCCAGAGGATGTATAACTGTTTCTTATCAATAAAACAATACAATGGTTTTCCAGAACTATAGTCATTTCGCGTGATTGTAGTTTGCAGTAAAGCATAGATATAAAAGTGTATCGAGAATATCTGAGATATAAATGAGTGTTCTCGATACAAATCTTCTTATACTTTGACAATTCACTCGAATTGACATATTTTTATTTTCCAACAACCAACAACCAACAACCAACAACCAACAACCAACAACCAACAACCAACAACCAACAACAACAATCTTATATCCTTGCCTGATAGGTGAACAAGTTATGGTATCTGCCTTCTTTGGCAATCAGTTCTTCATGGGTGCCCTGTTCCGCAATACGTCCGTTTTCAATGACCAAAATTTGATTGGCCTTTCTAATGGTGCTCAAGCGGTGGGCTATGACAAAGGTTGTTCTTCCCTTGGTAAGTTCGGCCAAACTTTTTTGTATTAATGATTCACTTTCGGTATCCAGATTTGAGGTTGCCTCGTCCAAAATCAAGATTCTTGGGTTGGCCAGTACGGCCCTTGCAATGGCTATTCGTTGCCGTTGCCCACCAGATAGTTTTACACCACGCTCTCCTATTACGGTATCCAATCCATCCTCAAAGCGATCTGTAAATTCATTAACATAAGCCGCTTTGATTGCATCCTGTAATTCCTGTTCAGAAGCATCGGGTCTTGGAAAAAGAATGTTTTCCCTAATACTTCCTTCAAATAAAAAATCATCCTGCAGAACCACTCCCAAGTATTTTCTAAAACTCGTCAGGTCCACTTTGGCCATATCGACCCCGTCAATGGTAATCTCTCCTGAGTCTGGATTTAAAAAACTGGCGGCCAAGCCAGCAATAGTAGATTTTCCAGACCCTGAACTACCCACCAAGGCAATGACGTCACCAGGTTTCGCTTCAAAACTTATGTTGTGCAAAACCTCCTTGTCCTCCTCGTATGCAAAGGACACATCATTGAAAACCATGTCTCCTTTTATATTGCTCAGGTTGATCGTACGGTTCTTTTCATCAGATTCAGATACTTTGTTCATCAATTCTTCGGTACGGTCCAATCCGGCCAAGGCTTCGGTCAATTGACTCCCAATATTGCTCATTTGAACAATAGGGGCCACCATCAGCGCAAGTAAAAATGTAAATTCAAAATACTCGCCCGTGGTCAATTCTCCTTGCATCATCTTATACCCTCCAAACCCCATCATTATGCCCGTAGTAGCAAGGCCTAGTAAAAATGTGGATGAACTTGTCATAATTGCGGTCGCGGTCAAACTTTTCTTCACATTTTGATACAAACGGTCAACACCTTCCTCAAAAACCTTACTCTCTTGTTCTTCAGCATTAAAACCTTTAATGACACGTATACCTCCAAGGGTTTCGGTCAACCTACCCTTTACTTCCGCATTAATTTTTCCACGTTCCCTAAAAACAGGTCGTATAATTTTAAATGCTTTTAGCGCTATAAGGGCAAAAAGAATAAGTGGTATAAAGGTCAGCAAGGTCATGGTTGGGCTAATTCTCAATAATAAAATGAGTGAAACCACCGCCGTAATGGTACCTCCTACCAATTGTACGAGTCCGGTACCGATCAAATTACGTACACCTTCCACATCGCTCATTATCCTGGATACCAACGCACCTGATTTTGTATTGTCAAAAAAACGTATGGGCAAGGAAAGAACTTGTTTTTGAACCTGTGCTCGTAGTTCGGAAATCATATATTGGGCCTGTATACTAAGAACTTTGGTCAATAAAAAGGACATGACTGCCTGAACCAAAAAGGATAGGATAACCACGGCCACCAAAACTTTTAACAGATCATAATCTTTATTGGGAACAATATCATCCAGAAAATAACGCAAGGATACCGGAGCCACAAAACTGGCCGCTTTACTGATAACGATCAATAATAAACCCAATAACACAAGTTTTCTTCTGGGCCAAATTATAGTTTTAAATGCGGTTAGTATACTTACTTTTTTTTCTGCCATTGGGGTAATTTGTTTGGTTTTTAATGTCCGGTCAAGACCTACCGGTAATGAATCGCAAGTTACTTCAATTCTAAAGTTTAACCGAATCTAGAATAGATTTTGATATTGATGTAAGGTATCGATAAAGGTTTTTATATTTGAGTAACCAGACTACCGCTCAATGTTTAAAAAAACGATCTTCTTTTTTCTTCTAATTGGTTTGTGTGCCAATGCTCAAGAACAATATTATGAGCTGCGTGATTTTGTAACCGATAGTGCCTACATTTTTACGCCAGAACAAGAAATGGATTTAAATCAGCGTTTGGTAGATTTTGAAACCGCTACTACCAATCAATTGGTCATTGTAACTATAGAGCAACTAGGTTATGAAACCATTGAGACTTATGCCAATGGGCTGTTCAACCAAAACGGAATTGGTCAAGAAGGAAAAGATAACGGACTACTGATTCTATTTTCAGAATTGGACCGAGAAGTAAGAATAGAGGTAGGTTATGGGTTAGAGCCTTATATTACCGATGCCGTTGCCTCAAGAATCATAAGAAATACCATGATTCCTAATTTTAAGGAAGAGGCATATTTTAATGGTATTGATCATGCGACGAATCAGCTTATTGAATTTCTTAATGACCCCGAAGCATTAGAAGAATTTAAACAAGAAATAGCTGATGAACATGACAAGGAAAAACTTTACATGAACATCTTCCTTGGTGTTTTTCTTTCCATATTCATGGGTGTAGGTGGTTTTTTCTTCTTTAGGAGTTATCAAAACGTAATAGAGGTGTTTAGAGGGGTGTTCATTGGTAAGTTAGGTGTACTGCCCGGTATTTTTATGTTATTAGGAGGCTCTATATCAACTTTGTTTGGTATGGTGTTCATGGTAATTCCTTTGTTCATTGCATATAGTATTTATACGTCTGACCAAGATATGGTAATGCACATTTTTGATGAACCAAAGCTTTTATTATGGCTATTGTTACCCTTTTTTGGTATAGCGGCTATCATTGCATTTATAAAACTAAAAATAACGGGCAAGGACAAACTAAGTATTTCATGGTTAAAAAATGACAAGACTTATTATAGAAAAACATTCTCCTCATCAGGAAGCCATTCATTTGGTTCGGGCAGTCGTTCTTCTGGTGGTAGTTCTAGTTCATTTTCTGGCGGGGGCGGCAGTTCTGGCGGTGGTGGTGCAAGTGGCAGCTGGTAAAAATAAAGTACATTTATAAGCCTTAATGATCTAAAAGTATAGTGGTTATGAATAAAATAGTTTATGTGTTGGTCTTCATCCTATTTTTATCTTGTAATACGGAGAAAGCCGGTAACCCCAAAGTGAATAAGTGGGAGGCACAAGCGGCAAATGTTGAGATTATAAGGGATGGTTATGGTGTGCCTCATATTTATGGTAAGACAGATGCAGATGCCGTTTTTGGATTGTTGTATGCACAGTGCGAGGATGATTTTAACCGTGTAGAGCAAAACTACATATGGGCAACGGGTAGATTGGCAGAAGTAGTTGGTGAAGAAGCCTTGTACAGCGATTTGCGCGCAAAACTGTTCATGACCAAAGAAGAGGCTAAAGCGAATTATGAAAAGAGTCCTACTTGGTTAAAAGAGTTATGTGATGCTTTTGCAGACGGAATAAATTACTATCTCTATACGCACCCAGAAGTAAAACCGAAATTGCTGACGCATTTTGAACCATGGATGCCCATGTATTTTAGTGAAGGCTCTATTGGTGGGGATATTGAGCGCATTTCTACTAGGAAGATCGCCGCTTTTTATGAGAGTGATATGGAGCTGCCCAAGATGGAAATATTGCAATTAAATAAAGAGAAGGAAGTGGAGGAGCCTCAAGGTTCTAACGGAATTGCAATTACGGGTAAGCTGACACGGTCCGGTAACCCTTTGTTATTGATCAATCCGCATACCTCGTTTTATTTTAGGGGAGAAGTTCATGTAGTTTCTGAAGAGGGATTAAATGCCTATGGTGCGGTAACTTGGGGCCAGTTTTTCGTTTACCAAGGATTTAACGATAAAACCGGATGGATGCATACATCAACCTATACCGATGTTATGGATGAATTCAAGGAAACGATTATAAAAAACGATGACGAATTGATGTATCAATACGGAGAAGAATTACGTCCTGTGGCATCGTCTGAAATAATATTAAAGTATCTGGATGGAGAAGTATTGAAAGAGAAAAAATTTCCTGCATACAGAACGCACCACGGACCCATAACCCATGTTGCCGATGGGCAATGGACGGCATCTGCCATGATGTGGGAACCTGTAAAAGCCTTGGAACAATCGTTTATCCGTACAAAACAAAGTGGATACAAAGGTTTTAGGACCATGATGGATATCCGAACCAACTCAAGCAACAATACGGTTTATGCAGATGCGGAAGGCAACATTGCATACTTTCATGGAAATTTTGTTCCAAAAAGAGACGTTCAGTTCAACTATTCCCAACCTGTAGATGGTAGTGACCCTAAGACAGATTGGCAAGGATTGCATACCGTAGATGAAAATATTCTAATAAAGAATCCTGAAAATGGTTGGATCCAGAATTGTAATTCTACTCCGTATACTGCAGCGTTGGAATTTAGTCCTAGCAAAGAAGATTACCCCTATTATATGTCCAGGGATCAAGAGAATTTTAGGGGAGTACATGCTATTGGCTTATTGAAAGATCGTAAAGGATATACCATAGATAGTTTAATTCAATTGGCACATGATCCATTTTTACCAGCCTTTAAGGCGCTCATTCCTGGATTGGTAAAGGCTTATAATTCGCATGACGATAAAAATCCAAAATTAAGGGGACCAATAAAAATTTTAGAAGATTGGGATTACACTACTGGAGAAGATCAAGTAGCTATGACCTTGGCCCACTTTTATGGAACGGCAATGGGCAGTAGGGCAGCGCATCCGGAAGGGTTGAGTGACATGGAACGTATGATTTATTTTGGTATACATACAGAAGAAGCATTAAAGATATTTGAAGAGGTGATTGATGAACTAACGGCGGATTTTGGTACGTGGAAAATGCCGTGGGGAACGGTAAATAGATATCAGCGAACTACAGGAGATATTGTACAACATTTTGATGATGCACAACCAAGCATTCCTATAGGCTTTGCATCCGGTAGGTGGGGGGCATTGGCCGCTTATGGCGCTCGGTATACAACGGATGGTGCTAAAAATTTATATGGTACAAGGGGCAACAGTTTTGCCGCAGTTGTTGAATTTGGGGATACGGTAAAGGCTAAAAGTATTCTGGCAGGCGGACAAAGTGGTAATCCCGGTTCGCCACATTTTAACGATCAGATTGATAGTTACAGGAATGCAAATTGGAAAGATGTACTTTATTATCGTAATGATGTTCTAAAAAACGCAAAACGCACGTATGTTCCTGGTAAGTAAAAAAACTAAGTAAAAAATTAGGACTACATTGATTCTTTGGTAACGATCAAAGTAGCCTTAGAACCCGCGGATAATAACCATTTGTTAGAGTAGATCAGCTCTCCTTTATCATTGTACACATCTACCTGTGCGGTGTTAGGTGCAGAGGAACCGTGGTTCAAAGCTTCAAAGTCCAAACGGTTAAAGCCATCTTGTAGGTCTACATTAATTCCTTTAAAAGCTCCGGTCAGTAATAGATTTTGCTCAATGACCATATCGTTCATATAAATCTTAACACGGTCACCGTCTACATATTCATGATCTCTACAAACAATACCAATATATTTTCCGTTACTTTTAATATCTCCTAAATACTGGTCTGCAAAAAATTGTCCAGATCCATTTAGGCGCTCTCCAGGACCAACCCTTGGGTCAATTTTCATGCCCGTGCCTGCCTGTACCAATTCTTCATCGGGCAACATTTTTACCGGATTTCTGGAATTCATATCAATATTGGGCTGTTCCTTGATCAGAGAAGGCATATTTAAAGCATTACCCGTACTTGTCTTGCCTTGCGGCTCAATAGGTTTTGCCGCCTCAATTTTTAAGGGTTTTGGAGTAGGAAATTCGGACTGTGCGGAAACCTTGGTTAATGCACAACAAACCATAACTATTAAAAGAAAAAAAGAATTTCTCATTTATTACTCAATATGATGAAATAAAGATAACAAATACCCTGCCATGGGCACTTAAGGCTTCGTTAAAAATTAATTCATTATCATATAATTCGTTGAAATGTAGCTGTTAGCAGTGTTAGTCGCTGTCTTTTTCTTGTTTTTGCTCTGTTTTGATGAAATCACCATGAATCATCTTTTCTTCTTCATAAATAACGTTTGATATTCCTATCATGACCGCAGCCATAACGATGGTTACCTTCCTTTTAAGCCAAAGGAAGGCTTTGTTGATTTTTTTGCAATGCATAAAAGTGATGATAAATTAGTAGAGATAGGTTTTATCATGCGTACACTTGGTACACTAAAAAATAATCTTAAAGATTATTTTCTTTTATGCAGTTCTTTGATATATAGAGGAAAAGATTGAATTAAGAAATGTAGCTTGTTTTATACCTGTTGCATTTGTTGAAAAGATAAGGTTCTGACTTTTTAGTTTAAGCTGTAATCTACTTTCGGAAACTATAGTTATACCACGGATACTTTTACAAATACCAGAGGTGTTAGGAGCAATTGCAGTGTTTTGATGGTATGGGGCAGATAGGTTATCCTGATAGGTTAAATACTCCCTAGATGGATCAAATAAAGAAATTTCAAAATTTATGCGCGAATAGTTACATGTACTTGAACATACCCGATTTGCCGAAAGTCCGAGCAATAATATGAGTGAGACTAAATATGCGTATAATTTTTTCAATACATTATTTTAAATTTTCCCTTACGAATGAAATGAAATTTCCGCTCATTATTTTCTCAATGTCTAGAGGTGCATACCCTCTGTTTTCTAATAAATGTACGCTTTTTTGCAAATCTGCAATGGTATCTACATCGGCAGGACCTTGTTCTTTTCCAAATCCGCCATCTAGGTCAGAACCAATGCCTACATGATTGGCATTACCGGCAAGTTGACAAATGTGATCGATATTATCGAGCATTTGCTGTAGACTAACCCCTGCAGATTGCGGTGTAGAAACCCCTCTTTCCCAATTTGGAACCATCATCCAAGCATCAAGTACAACACCAATAACACCTTTACGTGATATAATTTCCTTGATCTGTTCATCTGTAAATTGCCTATGGTGGTTAACTAGGGCCCTGCAATTATTGTGGCTGGCCCAAAGAGGACCGTCATAATTCACCATAGTTTCCCAAAAACTGATATCGCATAGATGGGTTACGTCTAAAATTATTCCTAAACGTTGAATTTCCTTTAATAGCGCTCTTCCTTTGGTACCTATTCCACCAGATGAGTTGGTACCATGGGCATATGTGCCGGGGCCATAATGTGCGGGGCCAATGGCGCGTAACCCTTGATCATATGAACGTTTTAAGTATGAGATATCAATGATAGAATCTGCACCTTCTAAACTTAATATATAGCCAATAGGTTTCTTTTCATTATCGGTTTTCCAAAGTTCCAGGTGCGCATCAAGTTGGGTTTTGTTGGTGATTTGAACCATTTCTTTAGCATCTTCCATGCTTCTGTACCATGCCAGTTGCCCTTGTGTCTGTGCCCATGCCTGTTGGGGTGATTTCCACCCCGGTAGTGTATTGTCCTTATGGACATAACGGGCAATTTGCGTTGCCATACAGAGCCCTATATTACCTTTTCGCATAGCATCTAACGATACTGTATTGTTACCTCTATCCGGTTTGTCGGTCATACCTTGCTCACCTTTTCTAATATCTTCAACAGACCAAGTAAGGTCGCGGTTCCACTCCATGGCATTCATAGATAGGTCTAAATGGGCATCGAATATAAACATGTTTAAATAGTAGATTTTTGGGTTCTTGCAGTTACCGGCCAATGATCGATAACCTCATTATCTTTAACGACGGTAAGGGTATCGTATTTAGCTACGGTAGGACAAATATGTTTAGGAACTGCGTAGTGCACATCACCTATCTCAGGTATGGTAAGGTCGTCATATTCAACTACCAAATGCTCTTCTGACTGACTAATTTGCTTACTGTGTTCAAGGTCTAAAAATTCTATTCGGGGAAAAGGCATTTCCGGTGCTATGGATTTATGACCTAGATCAAAACAAAGAATACCAGTAGTGGGTTTGCTGAGTATACGTGTTATTAAAACTGCCGCAGGTAAAAAATTCATCTCTGGAAAAAGATTTCCATAGCCGGAATCCCAAAGTAATGTGGTACCTGGGCTGGCCTCCACATCTTTCCGCTTGCAGTGAAATGGAAATGTTGGTGAACCACCAGCCACTATTTTTGGATTTGGTATCCGTAGTTGCTCAATAGCGGCTTTTAATTTTAATACTGGTTCAAAAGCGGTACTGCAATCTGCTTGGCGTATAGTGGGATCCGTATTTCGTAAATGACCATCGTACACATGTAAACCTTCGGCAATTAAATGCTCATGTTCATTTAATGCTCTATATAGGGCCAATGCTTTTTGGTCAGGAGCTAAACCTGTTCGGTTCATACCGTTATTGATATCTATCCACAGCGGAATTTTAATATTATTAGCTTTAGCTAGATCACCTAGCAGATTTACAGTTTTGGCGTTGTCTACGAGGGTAGAGAATTTGGTGTTGCCATATTTTTTTATGAGTTCAACAAAGCGTTTAGTATTTGGGCCAATAGGTTGCATTGCCAATAGGACATCTTTGGCGTTGCAATCTCCAAGCAATTCCGCTTCGGGAATCGTGGCACATTTAAATTTGTGGATTCCAGATAACATTTGCATTCCAATGATGTTGGCATTTTTGAAGGTTTTTACATGGGGCCTTAATCTATTTACATCACCTACCATAGAAATCATGGTATTGATATTATGCTGTATTCTATCTGGATAGACAAGCAGTGAGGGGGAAATAACCTCCTCAGGATAGTGTAAGGAATACCAGTGGTCGTCTTTCATGAGATTTAATGATGTAATTCAAAATGAGCCTCAATTTCAACAGGTATTCCGCCAGGTAGTATCATACCAACTGCACTACGAACACCAACACCGTTATCGGGACCAAAAATAGCTGCCATAAGTTCGCTGAAACCATTAATGACCAAAGGTTGCTGCCCAAAATCTGGAGTGGAATTTACCATTCCCAAGGTCTTTACAATACGTTTAATTTTATCGATATCGCCAAAATGGGTCTGTATAGTGGATAGCATGGTCAAGGCCACTTGCCTTGCGGCTAATTTTGCCTCTTCCATGGTCATATCATCGCCTGCTCTGCCAATGATCAAAGAACCATCATTCTGCATGGGTCCTTGTCCGGATATATAAAGAAAATGGTCCACGACAAGAACCGGTTTGTACAATCCTGCAGGTGGCGGTGCGGGTGGAAGTACCAACCCTAATTCCTTAATTATTTCAGAAGGTTTCTTTTGCATATTTATTTTTTTAAATGAACATATTTATTACCAGAACACCGATCAACCCCATAACCCCTACAGTTGTTTCCATAACGGTCCAACTTTTAAGGGTATCGTTTACGGACAAGTTGAAGTATTCTTTAAAGAGCCAAAAGCCGCTATCGTTTACGTGGGATAACATTAAACTTCCGGAACCAATGGCTAGCACCATTAATTCTGGACTAACTCCGGTGCCTTGCACCAATGGCAGTACAATACCTGCTGCCGTTAAACCGGCTACGGTTGCGGAACCTACGCAAACACGGATGACCGTAGCGATCAGCCAAGCTAAAATTAAAGGAGATACTGAAGATTGTTCCAAAATACCACCAATATATTCGCTTACTCCACTATCGATCAATACCTGTTTTAAAGCTCCGGATCCGGCAATGATTAGAAGTACCATGGTAATACCGGTAATGGCACTGCTTACCGACCCCATAACTTCCGCCATACTTTTGCCTCGTCCCAATCCCAAGGTATAAATAGCCACCAATACCGAAATCAACATGGCTATGGCAGGATTACCCATAAACACCAAAATTTTTGTTAGAAAGAAATCCGTAGGCATAAAGAGTTGGGCAAGAGCGGCAATTGCTATAAGAATTACGGGTAAAAGTGCACTGATGATACTATTGGCCATACTGGGCATTTCATCTTCCTTTAAAATTACAGGATTTATAAATTCCTTTAAAGGGGTAGCGTTTATATTTTTTAAAGTTCTTGAAAATAAGGGTCCTGCCACGATAATTGCTGGGATGGCCACTAAAATACCGTATAATAATGTCTTGCCAATATCGGCATTGAACATAGATGCCAATGCAGTAGGGGCTGGGTGTGGCGGCAGATATCCATGGGTTACCGAGAGGGAGGCCAACATTGGAAGTCCAACATATAATAAGGGCAGCCCGGTAGCTGCGGCAATGGTAAATACCAAGGGTACCAAAATTACGAAACCAACGGAATAGAACATGGGAATACCTACTATAAACCCCGTTAGGACAACGGCCCATTGAATATTCTTTTTACCGAATTTTTCTACCAGTTTTGTAGTTATACGTTGGGCAGCGCCACTATCTGCCACCAATTTGCCCAACATGGCTCCCAAACCTAAAATAATGACGAGAAAACCTAATATATTGCCTATACCTTTCTGAATGGAGTCCACAACACTTAAGGGGTCCATACCTTCTGCGATACCAACGAACAGGGATACGATGATAAAGGTGATAAAAGCATTTAATTTAAAACGGGCAATAAGTACAAAGAGTAGAAGTATTCCTAAAATTACAATGAATAATGGCATGTTAAAGTTGAGTTGATTGGTTGATACTTTAAATATACCATAAAATAAAAGCGCATCATATTTTATATTAATATGATGCGTATTCTTAATGTGAAAATAACTTAATCCGTAGTTTCGGGGGTGATAACTTTGTAGACAATTCCTGCTAGAATAGCACCGATAATTGGGGCCAACCAGAACAACCATAGTTGTCCTAGTGCCCAATCGTTGACAAAAAGTGCTTGACTGGTACTACGGGCAGGGTTTACAGAAGTATTGGTGACCGGTATGCTAATAAGGTGTATAAGCGTAAGGCAAAGGCCAATGGCCAAGCCGGCAAATCCTCTTGGGGCCTTTGTATATGTAGAACCTAAAATCACAAAAAGAAAAATAAAGGTCATAACCACTTCAATGAAGAATGCAGAAGTCATACTATATCCTCCCGGGGAATGCTCTCCATAACCGTTGGCGGCAAAATTGCCCAATACAAAATCTGATTTACCCGAAGCAATAAGAAATAGTATGGCAGCACCCGCAATAGCCCCCATACATTGGGCAATGATATAAGGAAATAGATCTTTACCGTCAAAACGTCCCCCTACCCAGAGACCAATGGATACGGCCGGATTTAAATGACATCCGGAAATATGGCCTATGCCGTACGCCATGGTAACCACGGTGAGTCCAAAGGCCAAGGATACCCCAACAAAGCCAATACCCATTTCTGGAAATCCTGCTGCAAGGACGGCACTACCGCAACCACCTAAGACCAACCATAGCGTCCCGATAAATTCTGCAATAAATTTTTTCATTTTAATAAGGTTTAATTGATTCTATATATTTAGAAACCAAAACCTTATGTAAGTCACATAATTGTTGAAGTTTTAGGGCGTTTTTTTAAACTAGTTTTTTATGATCAATGAGATGTTAAACCATTTTTTTCAATCCAAATAGGGGATGTAAAATTTTTATTTTTAAGATTATAAAATGATAGATTAACCAGCAAATTAGGAATGTACCTATGATAAGAACAAATGACTTGGTAAGCAGCCCCCAGTTTAAATCCTTTACATAATAGGCCAATGCAATTGTGACTGTTTGGTGCAGGATGTAAAATGGGTATACTCCTCTATTGGCATAATTTAGGTATTTGCTTGGTTTGTTCTTATAGGTTGCTGCATAGCCCAATAGTACAAGAATCCATGACCAAAAATTAAAGACTTTTAAAAATGCTTCAGTAAAATGTACCACGTAACCATCTTCCAATTGCCAGATTAAGAGTAGACCTATAAATCCTAAAATACCAAATCTCAGTGCTTTTTGTCTGATTTTTGATAGAGCTATCCAGAAAACCTCTTCATTGGCAACAAGGACAAAGCCAAAGAAAAACAAGGTCATGGAAGAAGTGAAGTTAAACCAGTCATTAAGGAGGTCATGGGTAATATCAAAAAAAGGTTCCATAAATGCTTCTAGCAAATACAATGGTATTATAAAAATGTAAGGTCCCAGTGGTTTATGAAGTATTCCCTTGGTCCAACTGATCAGTTTATTTTTTCTATGTTTTAAAAAAATGAAAACGGGGGATAGCAGAATGGAAAATATTAATAGGTAAGGCAAAAACCATAAATGGTGCCAGCTAATGTTACCTTCTGGGTAAACACCCTTATATGCAATAGTACCAAGATATTCCAGATAGGATCCGTGAAATTGATTTTCCGCCAGACGTTCAAAATAAATTTGAGGGGGTACAATGACCAACATACCAAAGAGCAGGGGCACACCTAATCGTAGAAAACGTTCTTTGTTAAATTCCAACAGGGTGCGTTTAGAAAAAGCGTAGTAGGTTCCCATACCAGAAATAAGGAATAGAATGGGCAATCTCCATTGGTTTAAAAAAAGCATAGGCCAGGTTAGCCATTCATAAATGATATTGTTTTTTAAATGCCACCCCCAAGGAACAAAGAACATTCCCACGTGATAGAATATTAATAGCGAAAAGACAAATACACGCAACCAATCCAAATCGTATCTTCTAAACCTTTTATCCATGACCGTTAAGTTTTGGTCAAATTTGAAGATTTTAGATGTCTTTGTGGTTTTAATGGACCGCCAATCTCTCCACAATTACAATTTTGGATAAATTGTTTTTTGAAATTTTGAAGGGGAAGACCCTATTTCTTTCTTAAAAGCATTGTAAAAGGCAGATTTGGATTTAAAACCAACAGATGCTCCTATAGCTTCAATGGTGAGATGGTTATATTGCGCATCTATAAGTCTATGTTTTGCAAGGGCTATTCGTTTAGAATTGATGTAGGAATTAAAGTTTGAGCCAAACCCTAGATTAATTGCCTTTGAAATTTGGTTGGGGTGCATCTGTAAGCGTCCGGCCAGGTCATTTAAACTTGCATTTATGGATAGCACATACTCTTCTGTATCAACAAATGTTTCTATTTCCTTAAATGAAATTTGTTTGGTAGGTTTTCCTAAAGTTTCATATTTGTCCGCTACCCAAGATTTATCAAAAAAGCGTGATTCCGAAACTATAATATAGGTGGTTGCAAATGCCACTACGGTTTCAAAAATTGCTATATATTGATCACCCTTATCATCATCATATACATAAAATACGCAAAAGACAAGTAAGAAAAAGAAACACAGTATAAGCGCGGAGTTTCTTGTAAATATATATTTGGCATAGTTGCCGGTAGACGCATTTTGAGTAATTCTAGCATGTTCTTCCCTAACCAAGATCATTGATAGGATGGTATAGGTTAAAAGACTTATCAGAATAAGCCAATCAAAAATATCCTTGAAAAAATGATAGCTGTAATTAAAGTTTTCTGTTACGTTAGCAGTGGGAAAATCATTAAAATATGCACCTAGATAAGCATTAAGTTTAACTGATAGTGGTGCAAGGTAAAAAGGAATTTGAGACATAAAATAGCCCACTGGAAGCACAAAATGCCACCAACCTTGTTTTAGGGATATGTGCCTCCGCTTTAAGAAACCATAAATGGAAAAATAAATCATGGGTCCTAATAAAAGGACCAAAGGTTCCGTAGAATCGTTTAAAAAAAGTACATGCTTCATTAGCCCGGTGTAACAGACATATACATCTAAAAATATTATGGCACCGAACAAAATTGCTAGGGCCAAATATTTTAAGGGCGGGTTTCCCTTACTTTTTAACAACATTATAAGACTTATAAAGATGTTTTGTACCACCCCCAACAACATAATGCCCGATGTTAGATTATGCCTAACAGGAATTTGGTCTATAAGTTCGTTTATTGTAACCATTACATTACTTTTCTCTATAGTCCTCTAGTTTTTGGGGACCTTCAAGTAAAATACGTACAACACGTAAAGTACCATCATCGGTTGTGTTGATCTGCCATTTGATCAATGAAATCTTTCCGTTTTCTATCTCAATTCCTGTTATACTCCTAGGGTGCACACAACTACCATCGTTAAAAAGGGGGATATCACCAGGTTCTGGAAAACGGGGCCTGTGGGTATGCCCTATGACCGTAACCAAAAGGTTGTGCTTTAAAATCCATTTTTTTATACGCCGTTCTACTTTTATAAGTTCCGTGTAGTTCTTTGCGGGAGAGGTAGGATCGGCAATGCCCCATACCTGTAAAGGTTTCCAAAGGACCCTGACTAAAAATCGGCCCCATCTCCAAAAAGTATAGTTCCACCAATCTGCTTGGTGGCCATGGGTAAGAAAAATTTCTTGTTGGGTATCCTTATGCCTTAATATAATGGCCTCATGGTATTTTATGCCCTCAAAGAGCGATTTGTCCTTATCGTCAATAGGCTCAAAATAACTTGAAAGGTGTTTTTTAACATAAGCTTCATCCTTGTAGACCATATCATGATTGCCCCAGATCATGTGCAATCTATGTTCTAGATGAAACTGTTTTAATAATTTAAATACATTTTTATGTGCTTCAAAAATAGATTCAAAGTGAATATTTTCCCATAGTTCATCACCATCACCAAGCTCGCAATATTGATATCCTTCTGAAAAATAGAATTTTAGGGCGTGATAGTAAATGTTTCTATTATTGGCAAAATCATCGGCAAAACTATTGTCGCCTCTATGACAGTCACTAAACAGAATGAATTTGGAAGTATCGTCAAAGGAAAGGACTTTGGCATTTTTAAGGGCTTTATTAAGTCTGGTTTCCGATGACATGGTCTATTTTTCGTTAAATATCCGAAAATCCCGCCAACCATATGGGAGTAGTTTCCAAAAAACTTGTGGTGTTTTGTAACTTTACAGCATAAATGTAGACTAAGAATTACATGAACCATCCGTACAATAGTGTTATGCCTTTAAAGCATCTGGTCAGTTTTGACAAACTTCTGCGGAAGTATGAGGAACAATTGACCGGAGATGACCCTTTTTTGGCCGCAACGGCCAAACGCATATTGGATGCCCAAAGCCAATATCCGGAACTGCGTGACGGATTTACGGATTTTGCTCTATTGGAAGAATACAAGGAGGTTATCGATACAATTTTACAGGATACCTTTACCGAGGCATTGAGTACCAACGAAATTAAGGTTGCCACGTTGCCGTACAGGGATGTTATCATTAAGTCAACAAAACGCTTTCAAAAGATAATCAGTGAAGCTGGTAAGGAATATCAGCCAGAAATGAGAAGCCTTGGCGAAGATATGGACTATATCATGAGCTGTGTTGTGATCTTGAATTTCCACTATGGATTTGAATTTGATTTTAGCAGACCTTATTTTTATGATATACCAGATGCGCAGGGGGTTATGCGCCACTACAGAATTTTATACAATGCAGATTTTATAGAGATTATTGCTACTGAAAAAGCAAAAGACATTACCCAGGACGATGTAGATGAATTATTGGAAAACCCATATGACGTAGCATTGTGGATGGAGAAGATTCCGCCAGAAAGTTTTATTAGCAAGGGTTTTGTCATAGCAAACTTGTTTGACGTTACGGCAGAGCAGGCTATATCAGATATAAAATCAAAATTGATTTCCAAGAATAATTTGCGTCCCGTAAATTTCATGGAGGAATTGCAAGAGACCTTCAAATCCTTCTTTAAACTGCCCAATATAAAGGTGGGTTTTGCCTCATATGATTCCAAGAGCGATAGGTTTGAGGAGATTATAGGCATGAGCTTCAATAGTTTTCTTTTACATGGTCAAGATCATTTAAGCTGCAAGACCGCTTTGTGCATGGAGTCGTATGACAAGTTAATCAATGACAATGCTTATTTCATCATAACCGATATTGACCGTTTTGTGGAGACAAATGGGGGTGTGGAGCCTTATACTGCATTAAAGGAGCAGCAAATTAAGAGTGCAATTTTTGCTCCCATTGCCTTTGAAGGAAAATTATTGGGCGTTCTAGAAGTAGTTTCTGAACGAAAAGGAGTGCTGAATGGTGTAAATGCGCAAAAGCTAGACGATGTAATGCCCTTTATCGTATCTGCTGTGGTACGCGCCAAAAATGAGGAAAATAATAGGATAGATGCAATTATACAGAATGAATGTACCTCTGTGCATTCCTCTGTATATTGGAAATTTCAGGAAGAGGCCAAAAGGTTTATGGGAGATGAGTTGGAAGGAAGACCAACTGCGTTCAGGGAAATTATCTTTAAGGATGTGTATCCGCTATTTGGTCAAATTGATATTAAGGATTCTTCCAAGGCCAGAAACCTTGCCATTCAGCGAGATTTAATGATACAGCTTTCTGAAATAGCCAATGTTCTTACTTTGGCTATGGATAAGTGGCACCTGCCCATTTATGAAGAATTGATATTTAGGGTGAACAATCACCTTGAAAGTATAAAGGAAATGTTGTACACCAATAGTGAGCAGGCCATATTTGATTTTGTACACGATGAAATCACACCGGTTTTTGAGCATTTAAAAAAATCCGATAGTACCATTGAAAAACATATTCTTGCCTATGAGGCAAAGATTGATATGGGTACGGGTTCCTATTACGATCATAGAAAAAACTATGATGAAAGTGTAACCCTGATCAATAAAAAATTATCTGCCGTTATTGATAAGAAGCAAGAAAGTGCACAAAACATGTATCCACATTATTATGAGCGCTTTAAGACGGATGGAGTAGAACATAATATGTACATTGGTGAATCTATATCAGAAGATTTGGAATATAACCAGCTATATCTTAATAATCTTCGACTTTGGCAATTACAGGTAATGTGTGAAATGGAAAATGTACACTATGCCCTAAAACCTGAGTTGCCCGTTCCGTTAGACGCCACCTCATTAATACTGGTGTACAATACCTCATTATCCATTCGATTTAGAATGGATGAAAAACAATTTGATGTTGATGGAACCTATAACGCCCGTTATGAGGTAATCAAGAAAAGGATAGACAAATCATATATTAAGGGAACCGAGGAAAGATTGACCAAGAAAGGCATGCTTTCAATCGTGTATTCACAGAAAAAAGATGAGCTGGAGTATTTAAGATATATTAAGTTCTTAAAATCTAAAGGTTATTTTACCAACAAAATAGAGATTGTTGAGTTGGAGGGGTTGCAGGGCGTATCGGGTCTTAAGGCCATACGTGCCGAAATCCTATACAAAACGGAGAAAGCTCCGGATAAAACCTATACTTACAATGATTTGATCGATACCTTAAAGGAATAGTACTTGGCTCAATAATTCTAGTTTTCTGTCCGGGCCATAGAACTTGAACGAGATTGCAAATGCAATAACGGAGAGGATCATGCCTATCATAAATATAGTGTAGGTCCAACGCAACAAGGTGTATTTTCTATTGAGCACTATTCCTAAAAAATAAAGGTCTTTGGTCAAGGAAGAATATATGTAATCCTTATCCTTTAGCATTTCTTGTATGGCCCACTCGTACTCCCCTAATTTCATTTTATGAAAATTACCAAAAAACAATAAATTCACATTTTTGTTGGCCACATCTTCTTTGGTAAAAGAACCACTGGTTACATTGGGTCTAGTTGCCAAAACCGCTAATATCATTGATACTATAGCAAAGAGAACAAAAATTACGGTTGGGTATATCAGATAATCGTTGGACGGGTTGTCCAATTTTGGAATTAAATTGGATAATGCCAACGATATTATGATAGCATTCACAGAAAGAAGAATATTGGCCTTGGTATCCGCAATGTCACTTAAGGTAATATGATTTTTAAGCGTAACCCTATATAAGGTCTGTATGCCCCGATCTGGACTTTCGCCCTTAAATTTGGCTTTGAGCCGTTCTTTTTTTGCAATTTTTTTCTCGGATTTTTTATCCTTGATCAGCTTTTTTAAATTCTTATCTTTTTTTTCTGACCAATGTTCCTTGGCATAGTCCGTGTAATATTGGTGGTCTGTTCTAAATACTTGAATGTTGCCTTGCAACCATTCCTTTTGGCTAAAATTTTTAACCCCCAGTAATTTTAGCTCCTCACGTAGTAATTCAGATGTTTCAATATAACTACTTTGGGCAAAATGTGAGGAATCCGCATCCCTTATGATTTCCTCCATTAAATTAGATGGCTTTGCATTCCATTTTGTGGCCAGTATACACGTTTTTATCTGTTCTATTTTATTGGGTTCATAACCTTCCTTTGTTAGGAAAGTCTCGGCTATGGTACAGCTGTTCTCCTCATGATCTATTATCCCTTTGGTGTATCCTGTATCATGCAGCCAGGCAACAAGTAGTAATAATTCCCTTTCTTGATCGGATAGAGAACATGAGTCCAATAATTCTTTAGTACTTTTAACGACACGTTGAGTGTGCCTGAGGTTATGATATAGGAAATTCTTATCCAACTTGTTAGTAAGTAGATCGGTCACAAAATCTTGTGCCTTGGCTAAGATATTCGACATAGGAAATTTTGGTTAGAAATACCCAAATTACAAAATTTTAAAGAGGGTTACATTACTATGAGAAAATATTATGCTTACCTATTAATAGTATCCGTAATTACCGGTTGCGCCACCATTGATACTAAATATGTAGATGAAAAATATGCGTTGGACGTTCAAGAGGAAAAAGAAATAATCCATACGTTTTATCTTATAGGTGATGCTGGCCTGTCCCCAATGGGAGATATGAACGCTGCCTTGAAAATTTTCAAGAAAAGACTGGACAAAGCGAAAAAGAACAGTACTGCTATTTTTTTGGGAGACAATATATATCCTGCTGGTTTGCCAGACCCCAAGGATTCTACAGTCGCATATTTTAATGCCAAAAATGATCTTGATGCCCAGTTGAAGACCCTTGATAATTTTAAGGGTAGACCATTGTTCATACCAGGAAATCATGATTGGTATACAGAAGGTTTAATTGGTCTTGAGCGGGAAGAGAACTATATCAAGGATGCATTGAAAAAGAAAGAAAAAGACCCATTTTTACCAGAAAATGGATGTCCCTTGGATGTCATAGAGGTATCGGATGATGTTGCTATTATTACGATAGATACGGAGTGGTACTTGACGAATTGGGACAAACGCCCGGATATGAACGATAAATGCGATATTAAAAGTAGGGAGAAATTTTTTCTGGAATTGGAGGACGCCATAAAGGATTATAGGGATAGAACTACGATTATAGCCATGCATCACCCTAGCACAAGTTATGGTCCCCATGGTGGCCAATTTTCATTACGTAAACAATTCTATCCCAAAGAACTTCCTGTACCGGTACCCGTATTGGGAACATTTATTAATATACTTAGAAATACTTCCGGTGCATCTGTTGAGGATCTGAACAACAAGCGATACAATGAATTGATGAAAAGGGTAACTACTTTGGCCCAATTTTCCGATCGTGTAATATTCGCTTCCGGTCACGAACACACTTTACAATACATTGTTGAAAACAATACACCGCAAATTGTAAGCGGATCTGGGGCCAAGGAAGGTACCACTAGATTATTGAACGGGTCGCAGTTCAATACCGGAAAAATGGGCTATGCCACACTAGAAGTATACAAAGACGGTTCGTCTAGGGTTAGGTTCTATGGTGTTGGGGCTAATGGCAATGAAGAGTTTTTGTTTACCAATACCGTATTGCCACCTACCCAAGTAGAGTATACGGGTGAGTATACGGATTCATTTCCTAAAACCGTAAAAGCGTCGGTATATACGCAAGAGGATATTGATAAGAGTAAATTTTTCAGGACTATTTGGGGAGAACGTTACCGCAAGTATTATGGCACCAAAATTACAGCACCAACCGTTAATTTGGATACGTTAATGGGGGGTCTTATACCCGTAAGGAAAGGGGGCGGTCATCAATCCAAATCATTGCGGTTACAACGAAAGGACGGTAGGGAATATGTAATGAGGGCATTGAAAAAAAGTGCTGAACTTTACCTGCAGTCCATGGCATTTCAAGACCAGTATGTATTGGAAGACTTAAAGGAAACCTATACCCAAGAGCTATTACAGGATTTTTATACTGGGTCGCATCCTTATGGGCCTTTTACCATTGCGGCACTTTCTGATGCCGTGGGACTTTACCATACCAATCCCGTATTGTATTATGTTCCCAAACAACCTGCTCTAAAGGAATACAACGATACTTTTGGTGACGAACTTTATATGATAGAGGAACATGCCGGTGATGGCCATGGAAATTTGGCAAGTTTTGGATATTCCAATGAGCTTAAGAGTACAGATAGTATGTTGGAAGATTTACGGGATGATGAAAAATATGAGGTGGACAAAGATTTATACCTACGGGCAAGATTGTTTGATATGGCTTTGGGAGACTGGGATAGACATGTAGACCAATGGAGGTGGGCAGAATTTAAGGACAAGGAGAGAGATAAAATAATCTATAGACCTGTACCCAGGGATCGTGATCAGGTGTTTTCCAAAATGGGCGATGGTGCCTTAATGAACATTGCAACCCGTATTATACCGGGGTTACGTTTAATGGAAGGTTTTACGGAAGAGATAAGAAGTGTCAAAGGCTTTAATTCATCTCCAAAAACCTATGTATTGGACTTGGCTTTATTGGGCGAAACGGAAAAAGGCCAATGGTTGGCGCAAGCGGATTATTTGCAAAAGAATTTAACTCCGGAAGTAATAGATAAAGCGTTTACCGCTTTTCCGGATGAGGTTAGGGATGAAACCATAGATGAAATAAAGAAAGTTTTGTTGGCACGGCTGAGTCATATACGGGAAACGGCCCAAGAATATTATGGTGTCCTTAATAAGTATGCAGTGGTTGCAGGTACTGATAAAGACGATTGGTTTGAAATTCATAGGCTAAACGAAAGGCAAACGGAAGTAAAGGTGTATAGGAATATAGATGATAAAAAGGAAAAACTTTTCTATCATAAAATTTTTACAAAAGCGGATACCAAAGAAATTTGGGTATATGGTTTAGATGACGATGATATTTTTGAAATTGAGAATCCTTCAAATTTTAAGGGAATAAAAGTTAGGGTCATTGGTGGTCAAAATAATGATTTATATAAAGTTGGCAATGGTAGAAATGTGGCACTCTATGATTTTAAGAGCAAGAAAAATACATTTGAAGAAACGTCCGGGGCAAAAGTAAAGCGCTCAGATGATTATGAGTTAAATACTTACCAGCCTTTAAATGTTAGAAATAGCTTTAACCAAATTATACCTACCATAGGTTTTAATCCGGATGATGGGGTGCGTATTGGATTTTTAAATACATATACTTATAATGGTTTTAGACAAAATCCATTTACTCAACAACATACGTTTGCAGCTTCTTATTATTTTGCTACAAGTGGCTTTGATTTTAAATATCAGGGAGAATTTGCACATATTTTAGAGAATTGGAACGCTGAATTACATGCAAGATTTACCAGTCCTAATTTTGCCGTCAACTTTTTTGGTTTTGGTAACAACACCGTAAACCTTGATGATGATTTGGAATTGGATTACAATAGGGTCAAATTGAGACAAATAGAATTTTCCCCATCCTTGGTGTGGCGGGGTCAACTGGGGGCAAAAGTTAAATTTGGGGTTTCCTATCAAAATATCAGTGTAGAAGAAACGGCGGATAGGTTTATAAATACGTTCTATCAACAAAACGGAGAAGAAACAAACAGTGATTTTTTAGGGGTTCATGCAGGTTATTCCTATGAAAATAAGGACAATGAAGCTTTTCCTACCATGGGCATGTCTACCAGTGTAAATGTTGGGTTTAAGGACAATATTTCCAAAGGTGGTGGAGATTTTGGGTATATTATTCCTTCATTAGGGTTCGATTATAGGCTGGTACCAAATGGGAGATTGGTGTTGGCCACCAAATGGAAGGCACATTTTAATGTAGGTAACGGTTATGAATTTTATCAAGCGGCAAGTATTGGGGGTACGGACGGACTTCGTGGTTTTAGAAACCAGCGGTTCACCGGGAAGACCAGTTTTTACCAAAATACGGATATACGCTTAAGCCTAAAAAAGAAACGTACTTCTCTTTTGCCAATGGCCATGGGTATTTTTGGTGGATTTGATTATGGTAGGGTGTGGTATCCGGAAATAAGTTCCAAGCGTTGGCATACTTCTTATGGAGGTGGTTTTTTCTTGAATGCCTCAGACGTTATTTCTATTAATACGGCATTGTTTGCAAGTGATGATGGGGCAAGGTTTAGTTTTGGTCTGGGATTTGGATTTTAAGGTTTAAGGAAGTGTGTAGGTGTACAGATTGCCACCCGTACCATGGCTTCTTTCATCAGCAAGTAAAATGGTTTTATTATCTATAAAACAAATGGATTCTAATTGGGTTCTTGCACCCAAATCTATTTCTTCCATTTTGCCATTGGAAAAATCATCCCAGCTAAAATTTGTAAAAACAAATAGTTTACCATAGCTGAGAGCTACAATTTTCTCCCCGTTTGGAGAAATATCTATTGCGGTAATCTGGCATAATTTCCAATCTATACAAGGGGTAAAAGTCCCAATCAGCGATGCTTCGTAAGTTCCTTTGCTATCTGGTACGGTATAAATGAATGCCTCACCTGTAAATGGGTTAGATCTATTTTTCGTTACAATAAATAATTTGTTGTTCTTGTGGAATATAGCTTCTGCATCATAAAATAGGGCGTTTCTATTTGGGGGGAATTTTTTTTGTTCTGGATAGTAAAATGCAATTTGTTCGGCATCTATTTTTTCTCCTGGTTCCTGGGAGGGGTTGGGAACTTTATAGATAACTAGATTTTTTCTTGTATTGGCGTTATTCCCAATGTCAGCAATATAAAGATTGCCGTCTTTGTCCTTGGTCAGGTCTTCCCAATCCGTATTGTCCCCATTTTTAACCTTCAGGCTTTTTAGAATTTTACCTTTTTGGTCCACTTGATAGATTTCATCTTTATTGCCGTTATCCTCAATGGCCCAAATTGTAGAATCATTATAGGTGACCATTCCAGAAATTTCTTCTAGGCTAGAGGGTAGGTCCGTAACCACTTTCAGTTGACCATAATTGGTACATGAAATTAGTACAGATGCCGCTATGATTAAAACAGGAAGAAATTTATTCATCGGTCTCTTTTATGGGCAAGAATATTTCGGCCTTCCATCGCAACGCATCTCCGCCCATATTAGGGTTGTTGAAAAAATATTCTATTGGGGTTTGTTCTACGGAAATATTTTCTGCTTTGGCATAATCCAACAAAGAATACCAAGCCCTGTCAGAGGTCATATAGTTACCGTTATATGTAGCTTTCAATGATTTTTTGCCTATGAATTCCTTAAAAACAACATCCTTTATCGTAGGTAAGGAATCTGTTCGGATAATTGGATAACAAAAATTGAACGAAATACTGTCCGTTTGCATATTCCATTCAGTGGTTTCTATGAATGGAATACCGTTCATTTGTATTTCATTATTGATAATGACCGAGTTTAAAAACGGATAACTTTTCATCATGGCAAATGCCTTATTGCTTTGTATGGTGGTGTGTTCAACACAAGCGCAATAGGTAGACGGCAATTCTTCTATACCTTCAAATGTAATTTTGATATCCTTTAAATGTTGGTTTAGGCTCTCCATAAATTCGGTTACCGTTTTACGTGATCTTTTTTCAAAATCGGTATCCGTGAACGGAACATAAAGTTTATTGAAAAAACTATGGTCCACATCTTTAATATCAACCTTTAATTTGGAGGTTGAATCCGTTATTGGTGTAATTTCCCAGTTATAGATATTGGTAGAATCTCCAAAAGTTATTTTTTGCTCAAGATGGTTTAGGTCGTTTAGTTGCTGAATGGTAGCGTTTGGCAAAGTGTTGTTCCATGACTTCAATGATTGGTTGATGGTTCCTGGAAATGATTTTGCCAATACCCTTACTTGGTAATCTTGTGGTTTTATAAAAAAGTACCAAAGTAAGCCAATGACAATAATGGTAGTTGCAATGGTAAATCCTTTTTTCATGTTTAGTTCTGGGCTATTGAATTTGTGTTTTTCATTTTAATTTTTGAGTTCAATAATGCACCGATCTTTCTTCCCTGTCCTACGCCAACCTCTACGGCGGCACGGTAGTGAATACCTCCATACATTCTGCTAATGGCCGCTTCATCTGCAGCTTCATTGAAGGAATTGAATGAACGGACCGGAAGTCCATAAGGTATTTCAGTATCGTCCTCAAAAGAAAAATCCTCTCCAAAAATACTGGTCAGGGCAGTAGCGGCCGCGCCAGAAACCACACTATGCCCGCTGGTATATTCAGGAAACGGAGGGGTCTGTAAAATGGGTTTCCAGTTTTCATCAATATGCTGGTTGATCAAGGTTTCCGGTCTTATCAGATTACTTCTGTATTTTTCGTCCCAACAACTTATGAATCCATCTGCAATGGCCAAGGAGGTTTTAGTATAGGCATATACCGTATCATCAAAATTAGATTCTGTAGTTCTACAGGCAATTTTGGTTATTCCTATCCAATGTGCACCGGGTGTAATTTTTTTGGTAGCGAACATTAAATGCCCCCTGGTAACGGAGACATAAGGGTTACAGTCCCAAAATTTGGCTATGGCCACTTCTTCGGACTCATCACCGTTTTTGGTGATTTCATTATTTATATCATATACTTCCTTTAGCTCTTTATAAAAATGGGAGTCTTTATCCAATGAAAATTCCGGTGGCGGAATGGGTTTGAACTGGGCTGCGGAATCCAATACAAAAGGACGTATTTTGTTCCAATGGGGTTCAATACCATCCATATAGGCCGGTGGGGTAGGTTGCCACCTTGCCGCTTCGTCTGTATTAACGGTAAATTTTGGCATGGTACGGGTTTGGCTATATTGATCTTTTCCCA
Organism: Maribacter confluentis; assembly: GCF_030505015.1. Classification (NCBI taxonomy): domain Bacteria; kingdom Pseudomonadati; phylum Bacteroidota; class Flavobacteriia; order Flavobacteriales; family Flavobacteriaceae; genus Maribacter; species Maribacter confluentis. Next base: position 1,673,019 of record NZ_JAUKUC010000001.1, on the reverse strand, counting down.
TCCAGTCCTTGATATGCTCGGCGACTTTTAGTCCATAGGTCTTGGAAACCTCAAATTCTGTCTCATTTTGATTTTTCCATTGGGTAAACAAACTATCCTGAAGAACATCAAATTTATCTTCTGAAAATATTAATTGCCTACTTATGTTCATGTGGGCGATCAATGCTGCCAGTTGAGGATTTATGCCTTGTACAGTGTCTATTTCAGGTATTGGTTTTAAATCTGTTACCTGTCCTGCCAATGAATTGTATTCAGGGTTAACCTGGGCAATAATTTCATATGCTGCAATATTTGGGTAGGCAAAAATTCTACTTGCGACCGGGGGAGAAAAAATATCATGGATCATGATATCCACCACTAAATCTATAGAGTTGTGTAGTTCTTCCGGGGTAATTTGTATTGGCTCATCCTTCTTTTTACAATTTAAAAAGAGTAAACCAAAACATAGTAAAGCAAGATACTTTTTCATGTTCTATTGTTTAAGTATTTGATATACCTGTGCCGCTTCATTGTTGAATGTTAGCAGTAGGTACGTATGTCCTTTAAATGTGATAGTTTGCATGTTCCTAATTGATTTTCCCTTAAGATCAAGGCCTAGATCACCTGTTAGCGATACCGCTGGGCCTTGGGCGATCATTGCACCGGGAAACGAGTCAAAACGCCCATGGTAGGGTTTAACCCCAAAATAATTTCCGGCGGCCAAAACTTCGGTCTTGGTATCACCATCAAAATCATATTCCAAAAAGTCCATGATCGGAGCTGTTTGTAATTCAAAATTAAAAGGAATAAACGAGAATTTACCGTTATCATTTCTTAAAAATCCGGAGTTTAATGTATGAACTTCCAAAATCTCGGTATTTTTAATGGCTTCTTTGCCCAGAACTTCTTCTATTGATTTTCCGGCAAATGAGCTATAATCGGTGAATTTTTTACGTAAAAATACCAATTGGCTGGACAATTCCTTAAGTCCGTCAATGGGATAATTTTTGCCACTTTTATATGTGCTGATGACTGTTTCTGTAGACCCGTTTAGGTCCAAATCTCCATAATACATACGCATTGGGTGCTCTTGCGTAGCCGAAAATTTGGTGTTTGTGCCCCAATTCCCTAAAAGAAAATCTAAATCTCCGTCCGCATCGATATCAAAACTTGTAATTGCTTGCCATAATCCGTTTATTTTGTCATTGTGCAATACATTGACCTCGGTAAAAATGCCATTATTGTTCTGAAAAAATTTAGGGGACATCCATTCACCTATAACAATGATGTCTTCCCAGCCGTCATTATTGAAATCGGCAATAAGGGCATCTGTAACAAGTCCTAAATTCTTAAAGACGTTTTGGTTGGAAATTGAAAATGACCCATTAGTGTTCTCCAATAAATAACTGTTGGGTTTGTTTCCATAATCTGCGGTAATGGACTGGTTTCCTACCCACACATCTATATCATTATCATGGTCAAAATCTAATTTTAACAGAACTGCCGTGTTTTCATAAAGTTGGGGTAATTCTGCTTCCACCATAGTTTGTCCGTTATTGGTGTAGTAAGAATTTGTCAATGGTTTCATCTGTCCAAAGAAATCCGCTCCCCCGGTACCTATCATGAGGTCATTGTTGCCATCCGCATTAAAATCGGCAATCAAGGAAGAAATATCTTCCTTGATACTATCATTTTTAACTTTTGGAAACTGCTTTTGTTGAAATAACGTATCTCCTTGAATGTATATTTGTGATGCAACGTATTTAGCCCCGCCAAAAAATATATCATCCGTTCCATCACCATTCAGATCTCCAATGCTAACGGCAGGGCCTCTATCAGAAATCTGATATGGAATCAATTTCTGGCGTAAGTAGTCACTATATGAGTCCTCTATATGTACATAATCTATCCCTAGATTATTGGCTGATTTTTTAAAGAGCAAGGATGCACCGTTTTTAGCCTTTACCGGAACAGTTTTGGTATTTTCTGGCTGAATATATAATGTTTGGTTGACAGGAATATTCTTGAGTGTCTGATATTTTTTGTTTGGCCATACAATTTTAATGGAATCTATTTTTTCTACCGTATTGAAACCAAAATGTATCACGGGTTCTGATGATGCTTGAAACCCCCTTACAGTATAAAGCTCTTTAAATTGCTGCACACCATTGGTATATGCATATATTTTTGTCCCTATGCCAAAATTGTTACCTTTTTGATAGGACAACTTAATTTTGAGCCAATTACGCTGTGCATTGGTAGTGTTTTCCAAAATTAATGAAGGATGGTTGAGATTGTTCGTCACAAGGTCAAGGTCCCCGTCGTTATCCAAATCCCCATAGGCCGTGGCACCGGAAATAATGGAATCTTTTTCTAGCCAATTTTGTGATTCATCAATAAATTTAAGGTTTGCTGCTCCCTTGAACACCATATTGCTCACATAGCCAGAAGGCATTAGTGTCAATGCCTTTTGATCAACAAGGTTGGTATTATTGATTTTTTGTTTAATGTTTTCGTTGGAAATGTAATTGATGTAGTCCAGATTATTGGGCCTTTTTGGAATACCGTTACTAATGTACAGATCTTGCTCACCATCTTGGTCATAATCTCCAAACAACGCGCTCCAGCTCCAATCCGTAGCTGCAACACCGCTCAACAATGCGGTTTCCAAGAATGTACCATTTGGTTGGTTGATGAACAGCATGTTTCGTGTGTATTGGTTATAGTACCCAAATTTGCCGGTCTTTAGTTTATGGATTTGAATATCATCATCCCCATCTGATGATTTTAGGACTTTCTCATCTCCCGCTAACATATCTAATGAAATAAGATCAGGAAGCCCGTCATGGTTAATGTCCGCTACATCACTTCCCATAGAAAACCTAGTGGTATGTCCAAAATACTCCCTTAAGCTTTCCTTAAAAGTGCCATCGCCATTATTAAGGTAATAATAATCATCTTCATGAAAATCATTTCCTATATAAAGGTCAGGGTAGCCATCTTGATTAAAATCAGAAACCGCAATGCCCAATCCATATCCATTGATGCCACCGTAAATACCTGCCTCTTCACTAACATCCGTAAACTTGCCATTGTCATTGCGCAATAGCTTATCACCGGTTTCGTATGTACGCTTTGTTCGTAAGGAAGCTGTGCCATAAGAATCTTGTGAATGCACGGCATGGTTCAATAGGTAGATATCCAAATCGCCATCAAGGTCATAATCTAAAAAAGCGGCCGAAGAGCTATAGGATTCAAAGTCCAACCCATATTGGGCAGCGCTCTCCATAAATGTGTTGTTGCCTTGGTTGATATATAGTTCGTTGTAACCATTAAACCCGTTAAGGCCAACCACGGCACATACATAAATATCCAACAAACCGTCTCCGTTGATATCTCCCATTACGGCACCTGTATTCCATGAACTGTTGCCTTCAACTCCGGCACTCTTGGAGATATCCTCAAATTCTAAATTACCTTTATTAAGGTACAGCTTGTTCTTGACCTGATTGCCGGAAAAAAAGATATCGGGCAGGCTGTCGTTGTTGATGTCCCCAATGGCCACACCGCCGCCATTGTAATAATAAAGATAATCCAGTATGCTCAGGTCTTTTGAATCTGTAAGCGTGTTTTCAAACGTAATACCAGAATCTTTAGGTGAACGTTTGGTAAAGACTTCGCCACCTTTGTTGGTGCAGCTTGCAATGACCAAGAGCAAGAAAAGTATTGATAATCTATTTTTCATTTAAGCTGTACAGTTTGGGCAGTTCATTGTTAATGGCCGCTATTATGAATTCATTGCCCTTATTGTCCTTAACTATTTTCAATTGTTTGACCTCATCTCTAATAAAAAATCCGCTGTCCAAGTAATTTTGCCATGTAAAGTTAAGTGCTCCATCCCCTAAAAGGACATTACCATAATTGGCATCTAATCTAGAGTATTGAGGTTTAAATTCAAAGTTGTTGCCCGCCATGACCAAGTCTAGATTACCATCTTTATCCACATCCAGGCATTGAATTCCACAAATACAGGAAAACTGTACTTGGGGAGGTAAAATTTGTATTGTGAAATTACCGTTACCATTATTGATCGCTATAATGGATTCTGAGATACGTGCTTCTTTTATAATAGTATTATCGAGTATATCCTTATCAAAAAGCTGATGAATGGTTTTGTTCGCATATTCAGAAGCTTTGATATTTTTCTTTTTTAGGGCTAGAATCTGTGAGGTCAATTCCTTTTTTTGATGTAACGGATAATCTCCATTATCATAGTGTTGTGTAGTAATCTGTTCAATGGTACCGTCATTGTCAAAATCGTTGACCCACATTCTCATAGGTTGCCCGGTGGTAGGTTTATAATGTAGATTGCTGCCCATGTTCCCTAAGATCAAATCTTGGTCACCATCATTGTCAAGGTCGTATCCTTCAACTGCGCCCCACCATCCACTTAAACTATCTAACGAACTTTTAAAATTGCTTAATCTTCTGCCAGAATTTTTATAAATTTTTGGACTGCCCCAATCAGAGACCGTGACCAAATCTTTTTTGCCGTCACCGTCCATATCAAGCCATTTGGCATCGGTGATCATGCCGGCATCCTTTAGGTCATATGCCCTGCGTTCCGTAACATCCGTGAAAGTGCCATCGCCATTATTCAATAATAATAAATGGTCCGGATCTATACCATAGGTACCTACTACACTTCTTGAACCAACAAAAATGTCCATGTCCCCGTCATCGTCAAAATCCGAAGGGGTAATGACAGCAACATTTTTATTGGTAGAGGGTAATTTTTCCGTGCTTAAGGTAAAGTTACCTTTACCATCATTAAGATATAGGCGTATGCCATATGTGGCCTGCATTCTCAGTTCATTGCCACCAGTCCCTACAAGTAAATCCAAATCGCCATCTGCATCTGCATCAAGAAAAGCGGCAGAAGTGTCCTCGTAAGAAGCCTCGTCTTTAAAATGGTTTAAAATAGGCTTGGATAACTTTCCGTTACCTTTATGCAAGTACAATGCGCCAGATTGGTTTTTGCCACCACCAATAAATATATCTTCATTGCCATCATTGTCCACATCGCCAATGGCCATTCCAGGTCCTTCTTCAGATAATGATCTTGATATTAATCCTTCATTGTCAAAATCTACATAATTGTTTTCTTCATGCTGTAAAAGCGTACTATTTTGTATTTCGTTCAACAAGGTTGCCTGGGGTTTTTTTGCGACTTTAAATATTTCCTTTGCATTATCTTGAACGAATGTAAGGGTCTGGTTGGCTTTTACGTTCACCAATTTTTCTGTTGCATCGTTTGGCCAAATAATTCTAATGGAGTCTAATATTGAGGTAGTGCCCAAACCTATGGTCATAGCGTATTCTACAGAAGATTGAAATCCTCTTGAGGGCATTAATGTTTGGTCAATTATATTGTCTGGGTAATATAAACGTGCAATAGTTCCTATACCAAATTTATTGCCATCCGCACCTTTAAAATTCAATTTAATATAATTGTTGTCGGTTTTAGATTCTGCATTGTTTCTATATACAAAGGTTTCCATATTAACATTATTGACGATCAGATCTAAATCACCGTCATTGTCCAGGTCTCCATAGGCGGTACCATTAGAACGACTTGGAATTTCAAAACCCCATTCCTTGTTGTATTTACTGAAGGTTAAATCGCCATTGTTACGGTAGGCATAATTAGGAAGTGGTGTAACCGGCATTTTCTGGATAATGGAATCAATGGATTCCTTCTTTCCGGTCAATGCCATTTTTTGAATGATTTCATTGGCAAAGAAATCTACAAAATCCAAATCTGTCAAGTCATGGTTAATACCATTGGTAATATATATATCCTTTAACCCGTCATTATCCATGTCGAACAATAAACCGGCCCAACTCCAATCAGTTGCTTCAATACCGCTGTAATAGGCAATTTCAGAAAAAGAGCCGTTCCCGTTATTTAGTTGCAAGGTATTTTGAATATACTGCTGATGGAAATCTTTACTTTGTTTGAGCTTAAAGACATTATATCCTTCAAACTCCATTACAGATTTTACACGTTGGTCCGGTTCCGGAAGCATATCTGTAATAAAAATATCTGTCAGCCCATCGTTATTTATATCTGCCATATCAATACCCATTGCCGACAGGCTTAAATGGTTTGTCCATTCCTGAATTTCCTCGCTAAATGTTCCATCTTGGTTGTTGATATATAAATAGTCCCGTTCATAAAAATCATTGGAAATGTAAATGTCCGGGTATAGATCATTGTTAATGTCGGTAACCATTACTCCCAGTCCAAAACCAATAAGACTGCCATAAATACCCGCTTGTTCACTAACATCAACAAATTTTCCGTTGTCGTTTCTCAGAAGCATATCGCCAACACCCCTAAAAATTTTAGGAACGCCTTCCCAATCCTGAGCCCTTACATCTCGTTGTTCGGCATAACCTAAACTACTTACGGGAATATTACTGTTGTTCAGGATATAGGCATCAAGATCACCATCCTTGTCATAATCAAAAAAAGAGGCATGGGTAGAAAAGCCTGTTTCTGCCAAATTATATTCATGCGCTTTTTCTGTAAATGTACCGTCCCCATTATTTATGTAGAGGTCGTTATCATGGTTGTTACCTTCCATATTGCCCGCATTACTTACATATATATCTAGTAAGCCGTCATTATTAATGTCTGCCATTACTACCCCGGTAGACCATGGTTTGCTACCTTGAATTCCTGCTTTTTCCGATATATCCTCAAATTTTAACCCGCCTTTGTTCAAATACAATTTGTTGGGTTCCATGTTTCCGGTAAGAAAAACATCTGATAATCCGTCATTATTAATATCACCTATTGCAACTCCTCCGCCATTGTAAAAGTTCCTGTACTTGAATATGTTGAATTCTTTGGAATTTTCCACTTTGTTTACAAATTCAATACCTGATTCTTTTGGCTCTAAAAGGGTAAATAAAGTAGATTCTGGAGAATTGGTATCGATAGTATCTTTTTGTTCTTTTGGGTCGCAGGAAATACATAAAAGTGTGAGCAAGCTTAAGCAGAGGAGTTTAAGCGACTGCGGACCCATTTTAAAGTATGTTTGAAATATCAATTTGTATTGGGGTATGGACAAGGAAAATGTCATATTATTAAATGAACTTTATAAGTAAATAATCAGCGTTGCAAGATGCCTTTTTTTTGCAGATGGTCAACTCTAATTTCATCTCGATAAATATGATGTTGTAAAACTATTAAAATTGGTTTTAAACTCCATATTCACTATACGGAAAATTAAATTGCAAGATAGCCAAATACCTACTATTTGTTGCGTTTTATTGAAAAAACTGTATGTTAATATTTATCGAAATCGTTATAGATTAGGTGTTTAATTGTGATAAAAATGTTTTTCATGGTCCTATTTTAGAAGTAATGAAAATAATCCAATATATTTAGCATTGACTTAATCATAAACAACATACCAAATGATAGGGATTTTATCTTTTTTAGGCTTTACTTTATTGGTGGCCATAGTATCATATTTTGCGACAAGAAGTACAGATGAACAATCTTCTGACGGCTATTTTTTAGGAGGCAGAAGTTTAACGGCTGGGGTAATTGCAGGATCATTGTTGCTGACCAATCTTTCTACGGAACAAATTGTTGGACTTAACGGTAGTGCCTATACGGACGGATTGTCCGTAATGGCATGGGAAACATTGGCTGCCATTGCCATCGTTGTTGCCGCTATATGCTTATTGCCCAGATATTTAAAAGGTGGTTTGACTACAGTGCCTCAATTTTTGGCCAAACGGTTTGATGTTGCTACAAAAACATTGACCTCTGGTCTTTTCCTTACCGGTTATGTAGTGGTTTTGCTTCCGGTAATTTTATATTCAGGGTCAGTGGCTATCAGCGGTATGTTCAATGTACCGCAATTGTTGAACGTAACGGATAGTACGGCATTGGTAATATGTATATGGGGAATAGGTATCATCGGTTCCGTTTATGCGGTGTTCGGGGGCTTAAAGGCGGTTGCCGTTTCTGATTCCATTAACGCCATAGGGCTATTGGTGGGGGGGCTTTTAATACCCATTTTTGGATTGATGGCTATTGGTGACGGTAGTGTGTTTGGTGGTTTGGATACGCTAATGAGCACAAACCCAGAACGATTTGATTCTACCGGTAATACAGGTCAAGAAGTACCTTTTAGTACCATCTTTACCGGAATGATGTTAGTGCAATTGTTTTATTGGGGTACCAACCAACAAATTATACAAAGAGCCTTAGGCGCCAAGAACCTTGCAGAAGGGCAAAAAGGCTTATTACTGGCATCGTTTTTAAAGATATTGGGGCCATTAATTTTAGTTTTACCGGGAATGATCGCCTATCATTATTTTGACGGTAATTTAGATTCAAGTGACCTGGCCTATCCAGAACTTGTTAGGGCCGTATTGCCCAAACCTTTGGTTGGTTTTTTTGCCGCGGTACTTTTTGGTGCCATATTGAGTTCGTTTAATAGTGTGTTAAATAGTTCCGTAACCCTTTTTGGTATCGACATCTATAAACAACATATCAATAAGGATGCTTCTGAAACTACCGTAGTTAAATATGGTAAGATATTTGGAATATGTTTGGCGCTGGCGGCAATGTTTATAGCTCCGCTAATTGCCAATGCAGGTAGTTTGTTCAATTATTTGCAAGAAATAAACGGAATTTACAGTATACCAATTTTCACTATAATAGTTGTAGGCTATTTAACAAAGAGAGTTCCTGCATTGGCTGCAAAAATTGGAATACTTTCTGGTTCGGCATTATATATCATTAGCCAGTTTTGGCTTAAAAATAAATTTGTTGATGATGCCTTGGCGCAGGCCAATGCAAATGGAATTACGGATGCCGGTGCACTAAAGCTAATTGAGGCTGAAGCATATCCTCATTATTTGCATATAATGGCGATTCTGTTTATCACCAACATAGTAATCATGCTGATTATAGGATCATTAAGGCCTAGGAAGGAACCTTTTGTGTTGGAATATACCAATCAAGTATCCATTACACCATACAAATACGTAAATCAAGTCGGTATTGCTATATGCTGTATTGTAGTGGGTATCTATATATACTTTGCTAAATAATATCAAGTTAAATTCATGGTAAAATGAATTTGGAATAAACACCTTAGGTAACTTTAAAAGTTGCTTAAGGTTTTTTTTTATGCATGGGTAACATGGTATCTGTATCGAACGGGTATAATTTTAGCATTGCAGATTTATTATTTGTTTATATGGCTTGTATAGATGTATCTGGTAGGGCAGAATGTAATTAAATACATTTATTGTGAACCTTAAATACTATTAAAAATCAGGAATTTCTTAATAGGTCTGGCTACTAGGAATGACAATTCCTTTCTATAATTGTAGGTTGGTAATTGGGGTTAGAATAGCTGCTAACATGTAATAAAAATGTTTTTATCCTTAAACCCAATGGTATAAGTGCAAAAAAAAAAGACCTCCAAAAATGGAGGTCCTTTTACTTACACTTAACTTAACTTATTAATAACCTGGGTTCTGTACCAAGTTTGGATTTGCCAATAATTGTGCTGGTGGAATTGGGAAAACGTTATAATCATCGTTATCAATTGTTCCAGGTGCCTTGAACAACCAATCTCTGCCAAACTGGCCAAAGCGAATTAAATCATTACGTCTCCAAGCCTCTTGATACAATTCTCTTCCTCTTTCATCTAAGATATCCTGTGCGGTAACAGTACCTAGTAACTCCTCAGTATTACGAATTGTTCTTAGGTCGTTGATCATAGATGTTGGGTCACCACCACTTCTGAACATAGCTTCTGCTTTCATTAAATGGGCATCTGCATATCTAAATACAATTTGATGACTAATAGAAGCTTCCCCATTTCTAGCGGCATACTTTTGGATTCTAATACCTGTAGTTTCATCATTGTTAATGAAATTAACAGCACCTGTACCATCTTTAAATTCTCTTTTGAAAGTTAAAGGGGCACCTTGCCTGTCTTTTAAAGGAGTACCATCCAAAGCATATTGTTGGTTGATTAGGAAACCATATCCAACATTGGAACCATTTACATATCCATCCAATTCTGATGCATAAGGTTGGTTGTCAAAAGGAACACCAATTGTTGGCACACCACCTCTACGCTCTTCCTGTCCGTTTGCTGGTTCTTGGTTGGCATCCAGTTCGTTGAATTCGGCATCACCTTCAAAAAGATCATAGAATTCAGCAAGGGTACTAAACCCGTTCCAACCACCACCTTGAATACTGGTGTTGTTATAGTGAAGTCCCATTACCACTTTGTTAATGGTATTGGCTTCTAAAGCCCAAATAGTTTCAGTATCTGCATCTGGTAAGAATAAGTCAAAATAACCTTCTTGCAATGCATAACCATCTGCGGTAATGGCATCAACCAAAGAAATAACTTCGGCCATATCTGCACCATTTGGTTCACCACCAACATAGATATGCTTATTTAAAAGAACCTTAGCTTTTAAATATCTAGCCGCTGCTTTACTGGCTCTTAAGTTAGCTTCACCACTAGCTGCTTGTGTTGCAGGAGCATTGGCAATGGCAGTCTCAATATCCGCTAGGATAAAATCTACTGCAGCTTGCCCTGTCAATACTTCAGGAACTGATGTGGAAGGTAATGAAGTATCCCTAAAAGGTACTTGTCCATAATTGTCCAAAATAACCCACATACTATAAGCCCTAATAAAGCTTGCATCCCCTATGTTTGTTGCGGAAGGGTTACTTCTTGAGTCTAAAACCTGAGAAGCTTGCAATTGATTACCGTTCCACAACTGAAATACATTTGTGATAAATGCATGTTGTCCGTTCCAGTCATGGGTATGCAATACTCTCCATAAACCATTATCACCCCAGTCACCACCACGGGTAGGAATTAAATGTTCATCTGAAGTTACTTCCTGTAAGGCAAAGTAATTGTCCTGCCCTGCATATTGTCCGGCAAGAGAACCGTATAAATTGGTTACGGTAGATGAAGGGTCGGCCAAGCCTTGGAACCCATCAGATATAATTGAATCTGTTTCTTCTATTTCTAAGTCGGTACAAGAGGAGACCCCTACCAACGATAGAATAGAAAGTGTTAAGATTTTAAAATGATTGTTTTTCATGATATACAATTTTTTTTTAATTAAAATGATGCGTTAATACCAAAAGTGATTGTTCTAGGTCTTGGGTATGAGCCATAATCCAATCCTCTTGATGGCACACCTGAACCTAAATCACCGGTATTTGCGGTAACTTCAGGATCTAAACCACTATAGTCAGTAATTAAGAATAGGTTTTGACCAGTAATTGACAGTCGTAATGAGTTTAAGGCACCTTCTCCGGATAATGGAACATTGTAGCCAATGCTAGCATTTTGGAAACGTACGAAATCTCCTTTTTCCAAGAATCTTGTAGATGCATCTGCAGAAGCTCCAGGGTCTTCTCCACTAGTAAGTACATTTTGTGTAACGTTTCTAGAGTTAGAAAGTGCACCGGCTGTAAAGTAAGCGTTTTCTGTATTATTGTATACAGAGAAACCAAACTGTCCTTGGAAGAATACGGACGCATCAAAATCCTTCACTTTTAAATTTAAGCTTAGACCCGTAGTAACATCAGGTAAGGCATCCTCTCCAACAAAAGTCTTGTCTTGGAACGGGTCACCCGTCCCATTTCCATCAACATCTTGATAAGTTGGTGAACCATTACTGTCAAAACCAGTAAATATTGGTAGGTAGTAAGAATATAAAGATTGGCCAGAAGCAAATCGTTGTGCGAAGGCACCGGTTAAACCAGGACCATTAACTTCACCCGTATCTATTAAACCGGCAAAATTCTGTACTTCGTTGTTGTTGTATGCGATATTGAAATCAGCGGAGAATGTAGCATCCTCAGATTGAATAAAATCATACGCCAATGCAAGTTCAATACCTTGGTTGATAATGCTGGCATCAACATTTTGGAATTGGAACGGGTCAACTGCAGGAGCTGCAGGAGGTGTTTGTAACAATACATCTGTCGTTTCTGTTCTATAGACATCAAGACTACCGCTAAAGCGATCGTTGTTAAAACCAAAATCGATACCTGCATTTAAGTTGAAAGAAGATTCCCATTTAAGGTCAGGTCTATCAGTAGCAACAATTTCAGTACCGTTGTTGTTAATTTCAAGGTTTTGCTGTATAACTAAATCAGAAAAACGCTGTCTTGCAACAAAGTTACCATAACCTAAACCATCTTGGTTACCAGTAATACCCGCACTTAAACGTAATTTAAGGGTAGATACATTTTCTCCTACGAAATCTTCTTCGTTCATTTTCCATGCAAATGCACCTGAAGGGAAGTATCCGTATTGGTTTTCAGGTCCAAATCTTGAAGAACCATCCGCTCTCATTGTACCTGTAAATAAATATTTGTTATTTAAGGTATAGTTAACCCTGGCAAAGAATGACTGTAACTCGTCAGTATTGTCAAAAGCATTTGTAAATACTGAAGTTACGGCACTGTTTAGGCTTCTGCCCAATGCTTCCTGAGGAGCAACAGTTGGAAGAAGTCTGTTTACCAATACACCACCTGTATTGGGTGCATAGTAAGCTTGTTGATATGAGCCTGTTACTGCATTCTGTAAATCAGATACAGCACTTCTTAGGTCAGCACCCATTTGGTTTAAGTCGCCAGTAGTATATCCTCTACCACCTCCATTAAAACCAAACGTTCTAAAATCTTGGTATCCAAAACCTACTAAGGCCTCAAGGTTAGAATTTTCAAACTCCTTGTTATAGTTGACCGTAGCTTCTAACGTTTTGTTGTTTCTTTCCAAAACGCCATAGTTTCCACGACCTACACCAGAAACACCGTTAATATTATTGATATCCCTAGAGATCACAGAAGTGTTTGATGCTTCTGCAATATCAAGACCCGCATTTAATTTTGCGGAAATTTCTGAGGTAAAGTTATACTGAACAGAACCATTCAATAAATATCTGTTTGTATTTGTAATGTTTTGGGTTTCGTCCAAAGCATTTTGTGGGTTTACGTTAAGTCCGCCTGCATTAAAACTAGAACTGGCTGGCCATGTTGGGTTGGCGGCATAAGCACCACCTAATACATCACCGGCTGCACCTGCCTGTGCACTAATGGGCGCTTGGGAATCGTTTATTCTAGCGATGGATGTCTGAAGTCCAAGGACCAATTTATCATCCAAGAATCTATGGTTTAAATTAATTCTCCCTGTAATTCTTTCAAGATCGGAATTTTCAACGATACCAAATTGCTTTCCGTAACCAAAAGTAGCCCTAACATTTCCGTTTCCATAATTTTTGGAATAGGATAAGTTTTGGTTTTGAGAAGCAGTAGAACGTAATACTACTTGTTGCCAATCTGTATTGGACCCAAAATTTACGGCGCTGGCATCTCCACCAACAGAAGTAACCCCAGAAAGGAACTCAGAGGCATCCAATAAATCAAAAGTATTCGCTGCTGTAGCTATACTCAAAGAACTTGAAAAGTCAAAAACACCTTGGCTGCTACCTTTACCACTTTTTGTTGTAATGATAACAACACCGTTTGCACCACGAGAACCGTAGATAGCGGTTGCGGAAGCATCTTTTAATATACTAATGCTTTCAATATCGTTAGGGTTGATAAAGTTCAACGGGTTTTTAACGGCACTTTGACCAAAACCGGTTTCACCTTGTGGAGAAGTGTCTCCACCACCTAATGGAACACCGTCAACAACAAACAATGGGTTGTTGTTGGCACGAACCGAGTTAGAACCTCTAATGTTGATTTGAATACCTGCTCCTGGTTCACCACTGGTTTCCTGAATATTGACACCTGCAGTCTTACCTTGAATCAATTGTTCTGGAGAAGCAATGTTACCTCCGTTAAAGTCCTCTGCAGTAACTGCGGTTACCGAGCCTGTTGCATCTTTAACCGTCGTTGTACCATAACCAATGATAACAACTTCTTCAAGAGCTTCGGCATCTTCTTCAAGAGAAAAGTTTATAGTGCTTCTACCATTTACGGCAACTTCCTGTGTTTTGTATCCGATATAACTAACAATAAGTACTGCTCCATCTTCAACAGTTAAGGTATAGTTACCATCAAAATCGGTCTGTGTACCGTTCGTAGTGCCTTTTTCAAGAACACTAGCTCCGGGTAAAGGTCCACTGGCGTCCGATACGGTACCAGATACTTCTTGAGCTTGCGTTAAACTAAAGCACAAAAATGTACTTAGTACCAACAAGCTTTTAACTAATGTAATCTTCATAAATTGTTAATTTAAGTTGAGTTAATATAATTTCAAGTGTTAAAAATATGTAAAATGTAGACTTCGGTATATATGTGGGCTAATATAAAATACTACGAAAACGGTTTCGTGTTGATAACTTTAAATAATTATGAGGTTAATGGTTCAAACCCCTTTAATTTATACAATTCATAATTTAGATAAATGCTAATTGAGAATATAGGATAATAATTTATGATATAAAAATACTTATTTTATTTAAAATGCCAATTTTTGACCAAAAATGCCCTTTTAATTTTTAGAAAGACTTTAAGTTCTTATCTTAAAATTTTTTAATTTAAACTACCTGTTTTGAAGCCAAAAATTACACTTAAGGATATTGCCAAGGAACTTGATGTTTCTATTTCCACCGTATCCAAGGCATTGAAAAATAGTCCTGAAATCAGTAAGGATACCAAGGATAAGATCAAGGCATTCGCCAAATTTTATAATTATCGGCCCAATAATATTGCCCTTAGCCTAAAAAATAAAAGAACCAAGAATATAGGTGTCGTCATACCGGATATTGTACACCATTTTTTTACAACGGTATTTAGGGGTATTGAAAAATATGCCAATCAAAAAGGATATAATGTTATAGTATGTATATCCGATGAGTCATTTGATAAGGAGGTAATAAATATGGAAATGCTTGCCAACGGCAGTATAGATGGATTTATTCTCTCGTTAAGTGCTGAGACCCAACTTAAAAATGATTTTACTCATTTGCGGGAGCTTATAGGTCAAGGAATACCTGTGGTGCTTTTTGATCGGGTAACATCAGAGATCGATTGTGATAAAGTCATATTGAACGACAAGGAAATTGCGTTTGAGGCAACACAACACTTTATTAATAGTGGTGCTAGCAAAATAGCCCTGGTAACTACTGAGAACTATTTTAATGTAAGTGAATATAGAAGGGACGGATATTTATCGGCTTTATCCAAAAATAATATTGCGGTAGACGATAATTTGATACTGACACTACCTTACAATATGGAGAACGACAGCTTGATCAGGGATTTTTTCAAAAGGCATAAAATAGATGCTGTTTTGTGCGTAAACGAAATATTTGCAGTGCAATGTATGAATATTATTAAGGAACTGGGATTTGAGGTTCCAGATGATATTTCAATAATAGCTTTCACCAACGGTATGCTGTCCAAATATTCCCATCCTAGCTTGAGCACGGTGGCCCAACATGGAGACATTATGGGAGAAAGGGCGGCCCAAATGCTGATAAGAAGAATGGAATCTTTGGAAGAAGAGGAGCCGTTTAAGACCGAAATCATAAATGCTACATTAATTAAACGTGGATCCACCATCAATTGATACTTTTGCAGCTATGAAAAAAGTAGGATTTATTTTTGATTTGGACGGGGTTATCGTAGATACCGCCAAGTATCATTATTTGGCTTGGAAGAAATTGGCCAATGAACTGGGAATTGAATTCACGGTTGAGCAAAATGAGCTTTTTAAGGGAGTAAGTAGAAAAAGATGTTTGGAAATATTGCTGGATATTGGCCAGGTTAAAGCGACCCAAGAACAGTTTGATACTTGGATGGTTGAAAAGAACCTTGATTATCTAGCTTATATTGAAAACATGGACTCCAGTGAAATTCTACCGGATGTACCGCGCGTATTAGATTATTTAAAGGATAAGAACATTCCAATTGCATTGGGCTCTGCAAGTAAAAATGCCAGGCCCATATTAAAGAAGGTAGGCCTTTTATCGTATTTTGACAGTATTGTGGACGGGAACCAGGTAACGAAGGCCAAGCCTGATCCAGAAGTATTTTTAATTGCAGCGCGTAATTTACAGGTTGATCCAGAAGGCTGTGTAGTTTTTGAGGATGCGGTTGCGGGTATTGAAGCGGCAAATCGTGCCAATATGACCAGTATAGGTATAGGAGAGGAAAATGTGCTCAGCGATGCACACTATAATTTTAAGGATTTCACGGAGATGGGTACGGATTTCATTGCATCTCTGGTGCAAAAAAATCTTGCAAAGTAGATAGGGATATCTGCATAAAGTTCACTTAATTTTACGGACTAATGAATTTAAATGTATGAATCAGAATTATATAAAGGCAGATAAATGGTGCATTGTTGAAGAGGGTTTTGATAAGGAAAATGTTAAATCATCAGAGAGCATTTTCAGTATAGGAAATGGGGCAATGGGTCAAAGGGCCAATTTTGAGGAAAGCTATTCCGGTGCTACATTCCAAGGTAGTTATATCGCCGGGGTGTATTATCCTGATAAAACACGTGTAGGCTGGTGGAAAAACGGATATCCTGAATATTTTGCAAAAGTGCTCAATGCACCAAATTGGATAGGAATCAGGGTCTACATTAATGAACAGGAGCTAGATCTATCTACCTGTAAAAAGGTTTCGGCTTTTAGAAGGGAGCTGAACATGAAGGAGGGTTGTTATACCAGAAGCTTTGAAGCGGTTACTTCAAATAATATTGAGATTGAAGTAACGGTAAGGCGCTTCTTAAGTTTGGATATAGACGAAATAGGTGCAATTTCATATTCAATAAAGGTTCTAAAGGCCAATGCGGAAGTTGTTTTTGAACCTTATTTGGATAGTGGTATAACCAATGAGGATAGTAACTGGGACGATAAATTTTGGAATACCACCAACACTTCCATTATAGGTGACCGGGCCTTTATAGAGGCGCATACCATGAAAACAAATTTTCAAACCTGTACATTTATGCAGGCTACTTTACAATATGACGGTAAGCATATCGCCGGAGAGGTAGGTAAACGCAACGAAACCTATGCCTCCTTAGAGTTTAAGCAAAAGGTACTTGCGGGCACAACCATTACATTAACAAAATTTGGCGGGTATACCGTCTCTAGAAATCATAAGGCAAACGAGCTTGTGACCGCTGCCAATACAGTTCTTGTTAAAGCCATCTCTTTAGGATTTGATGGTTTGTTGGAGCTACAGAAAAAAGCATGGGCATCTATTTGGGAAATGAGCGATATCGTCATAGAAGGAGATGTAAAGGCGCAACAGGGTATTCGTTTTAATATTTTTCAACTTAACCAAACCTATTTAGGAACAGATTCTAGATTGAATATTGGTCCAAAAGGGTTTACGGGAGAAAAATATGGAGGTAGTACTTACTGGGATACAGAAGCATATTGCATTCCGTTTTACATGGCTACAAAAGATGATAAGGTAGCCAAAAAACTGTTGAAATATAGATATAATCATTTAGAGAAGGCAATAGAGAATGCTACAAAATTAGGGTTTAGCAATGGTGCGGCTCTATATCCTATGGTGACCATGAATGGTGAAGAATGCCATAATGAGTGGGAAATAACCTTTGAGGAAATCCATAGAAATGGGGCAATAGCCTTTGCTATATACAATTATTACAGGTATACCGGTGATTATAGCTACATTCCGGAAATGGGTCTGGAGGTCTTGATAAGTATAGCTAGGTTCTGGCATCAGCGGGTCAATTTTTCCGAGGATAAAAATAAGTATGTCATGCTGGGTGTTACCGGCCCTAATGAATACGAGAATAATGTGAACAACAATTGGTATACAAATTACTTGGCCAAATGGTGTATTGATTATACTTTGGAACAATTGGATAAAGTAAAGAATGGATATCCGGATGATTACCATCGTATTATTGGAAAGACCAAACTCACGGATAGGGAATGTGAATCTTGGAAAAAGGTAGCTGTCAACATGCACTTTCCATACGATAAAAAATATGGAGTGTTCTTACAGCAGGATGGTTTTTTGGACAAACATCTGGTAAAAGTGAACGATTTGCCTAAAACCGATAGGCCCATAAACCAGAAATGGAGCTGGGACAGAATTTTAAGGTCGCCCTATATTAAACAGGCAGATGTCCTACAGGGATTTTATTTTTTTGAAGAAGATTTCTCCTTGGAACAATTACAAAAGCATTTTGATTTTTATGAGCCGTTTACCGTACATGAATCTTCCTTGTCTCCTTGCGTACATAGTATACAAGCTGCAAAGTTGGGTAGAATGGAACAGGCTTATAATTTTTACTTGAGAACTTCTAGATTGGATTTGGACGATTATAATAAAGAAGTCGAGGAAGGGTTACATATAACATCAATGGCAGGTACCTGGATGAGCATTGTTGAAGGTTTTGGCGGTATGCGGGTAATCAATGATAAATTATCCTTTCAGCCACAAATACCGGAACAATGGAATGCATATTCCTTTAAGGTGAACTTTAGAAACAGGATTATTAAGGTTCATGTTAGTGCCAAGGCCGTAACCTTTCAATTGTCAGGTTCTAAGGAAGTTTCAATAAGGGTCAACGGTGAAAAGGTGGTGCTTTATCCAGATGAGATTATTACTGTTTAAAAACGGTAGGTCTATACTTTATAATTTAGAAAGGACAAGAAATATGATATTGTGTCAATGAATAGGAAAATTGTTATTTACCATGTTTTTACAAGACTTTTTGGAAACACTGAAACCGCTAATAAGCCTTGGGGTACCATTGAAGAAAATGGCGTAGGTAAATTTGCGGATTTTACCAAAAAGGCATTGAAAGAGATTAAAAATTTGGGTGTAACACATATTTGGTATACTGGGGTTCCACATCACGCAGTAATTAATGATTATACCGAATATGGTATTTCTAATGATGATCCCAATGTGGTTAAGGGGAGAGCTGGTTCACCATATGCAGTAAAGGATTATTATAATGTTAACCCAGATTTGGCAATTGACCCATCCAATAGGTTAAAAGAGTTCAAGTCTTTGGTTGAGCGTACCCATAATGCAGGTATGAAGGTGATTATTGATATTGTGCCCAATCATGTTGCAAGAAGGTATGAAGGTATAACGAACCCAAATGGTGTAACCGATTTTGGTTTTGGTGACGATACATCTGTTCAATACCAAAAGGATAACAATTTCTATTATATACCGGGTTCAACCTTTCAACATCCTGTATGGAGAGATGGGTATAGGCCTTTGGGCGGCGATACCCTAGACATACCTAATGCCACTTTGGTTGAGGTACCCGCAAAATGGACAGGGAACGGATCAAGAAGTCCACAACCGGACATGAACGATTGGTATGAAACTGTACGTATAAATTACGGGGTAAGTCCAGATGGAGCTTTGGATTTTGATATGTTGCCCAATGATTATGGGGAACAGGATTATAAAGAGCATTTTAATTACTGGAAAAAGAAAACCGTACCCAGTTCATGGAGGAAATTTAGGGATATAGCACTGTACTGGTTACAAATGGGTGTAGATGGTTTTAGGTATGATATGGCAGAAATGGTACCTGTTGAATTTTGGAGTTTTATGAATTCATCCATTAAAATGAAAAATCCAGATGCATTTTTAATGGCGGAAGTCTATAATCCGGATTTGTACAGGACATTCATCCATAAGGGTAAAATGGATTATTTGTATGACAAGGTGGACTTTTATGATGGTTTAAAGCATATTATGAAAGGTTACGGGTGGTCCGATCACCTGCCGGTGGTTCAAAACGGCCTTCAGGATATAGAACACCATATGCTTCATTTTTTGGAAAATCACGATGAACAACGAATAGCAAGTCCGGAATTCGTAGGCAATGCCGAAATTGGGAAACCTGCAATGGTCGTATCTGCAACAATAGGGACATCGCCAACAATGATTTATTTTGGACAGGAAGTTGGGGAACCTGCGGCCGAACATGCTGGTTTTGGTAGTCCTTCACGAACATCTATTTTTGATTATATTGGTGTTCCGCACCATCAAAGGTGGGTAAACAATAAAAAATTTGACGGTGGACAGCTCAATAAAAATGAAGCGGATTTGCGCGATTTTTATAAGAGGTTGTTAAACTTCACCATACAGAGTGATGCCTTAATGGGGCATTACCGTGAAATTCATTTTTATAATAAGGAACTTACTGAAAATTATAATCATAGAGTTCTTTCCTATGTGCGCTGGTCTTCCAATCAAAAACTTATTGTGGTCGTTAATTTTGATGTTAACGAACATTTTTCCTTTGATTTAAAACTTCCCGTAGATGTTGTAAACCAGTGGCAGTTGACGGGAGAATCTTATGATTTGATAGATATACTATACGGAAGTAAGCATCAATTGGAGATTAGAAGTGGCGAGGGTCATATAGATGTCAATTTAAATCCGTTGGAATCCTTTATTTTTGAATTAAAATAAGACGTTATGTTAAATAAGATTTTAATCTTTTTGTTGATTTGCACATCATTAATATCCTGTAATATGAAAGAACCGCTGGTCATAGGGCATAGAGGAGCCATGGGGCATGAAACTGAAAACACACTGCCATCCATACAAAAAGCATTGGATCTTGGGGTAGATATGATAGAAATAGACGTCTTTAAGATAAAAAGTGGAGAAATTGTAGTTTTTCATGATGATACGGTAGATAGATTGACCAATGGCCCTGGCAATATTGAGGAATATAACATTATACAGCTTCATCAATTGATCGTGGATGGTGGGCATAAGATTCCTACGCTGCAAGATGTATTAAAACTTATCAATAACAAAGTGGCGTTGAACATAGAATTAAAAGGGGCCGGCACGGCGGATAAGGTTAACTTCATTACTAATTTTTATATTGAACAACGAAACTGGTCACCGGATAATTTTTTGATTTCAAGTTTTAATTGGGATGAATTAAGGGAAATGAGAAAATACAATCCAACAATAGACATTGCTGTTCTTACAGAGGATAATCCAGAGGATGCCATAGAGGTTGCAAAAGAATTGAATGCAGTGGCCATAAATCCCTTTTTTGAAAAACTAGATCAAGAAATGGCCAATAAAATTCATGATGCGGGACTAAAAATCTATACCTGGACCGTAAACGAACCTGAAGATATTACTGCTATGAAAAAAATTGGTGTTGATGGTATTATCACCAATTTTCCTGAAAGGGTTCGCTAATGTACGATGTACTGATCGTAGGGGGAGGCGCGGCCGGTTTTTACACGGCCATTCATATTGCAGAGGCCTTGCCAGCAGCGAAAATAGCAATTTTGGAACGAGGCAAGGAAGTGTTGACCAAAGTGCGGATATCCGGTGGGGGCAGGTGCAATGTAACCCATGCGGAATTTAACCCTAGCGAGCTAAGTAAGAATTATCCCAGAGGGGAAAAGGAATTGTTAGGTCCCTTTCATCAATATGCCAGTGCTGATACCGTAGGTTTTTTTGAAGCACGAGGGGTGGCCTTAAAGATTGAGGAAGATGGCAGAATGTTTCCGCAGTCAGATAGTTCCCAAACCATAATAAATTGTTTTCTTTCCGAAGCTGAACGCTTGGGGATTGAAGTCAAGACACTATGCTCGGTTACTGGGCTGGTACAAGAAGAAAGTGATGAAGGTGCATATTGGAATGTATTGATGACTAGCGGAAATTTGAAAGCCAAGCAGCTGGTATTGGCTACGGGTAGCAACCCTAAGATTTGGAAGCTGATCAAAGATTTAGGGCATACCATAATACCACCGGTGCCGTCCCTGTTTACTTTCAATATAAAGGATGAACGGATTGCCAGTATACCAGGTGTATCTACCTATGCTGAGGTAGAGGTTTTGCCCAAAAGAAAACAGGGGAAAATTGTAGCCAAGGATAAATTGAATACGTTACTTTCTACGGATGGTCCTTTACTGATTACCCATTGGGGGATGAGTGGCCCCGCTATTTTAAAATTGTCCGCATGGGGAGCCAGGGTTCTTGAGCAATATGGATATCAATTCAAGATACAGGTAAATTGGGTTCCGGAATATCATCAAAATGGACTTTTGGAATTGTTTATGCAAGTAAAACAAGTAGAGAAGAAAACTGTTTTAAGGACCAAAGTGTTGGAAATACCCAAACGCTTATGGGTGAATTTAGTGAGAGCTGCGCATATTGCAGATGAGATTACTTGGCCAGAAGTTTCTAAACAACAATTGATGGCCCTTGCCGAGCAATTGACAAAAGGGGTATACCAGGTTAATGGTAAAAGTACCTTTAAGGAAGAATTTGTGACCGCAGGTGGTTTGGATTTAAAAGAGGTCAATTTTAAAAATTTTCAAAGTAAGCTCATACCTAATTTATTTTTTGCTGGTGAAATCATTAATGTGGATGCCATTACGGGTGGATTTAATTTTCAAAATGCTTGGACTGGGGGTTATCTGGCCGCAAAAGGGGTAGTGGACAATTTGGGACAGAAAAAAAAGGAATGAATACTTATATAGCTTTTTTAAGGGGCATTAATGTAAGTGGCACAAAGAAAATGGCTATGCAATCACTAAGGGAGTTATGTTCAGGTTTGGGATTCCAGAATGTTAGGACATATATTCAAAGCGGTAATATGATCTTTAAATGTCAAGAAACCAATATTAATTTTTTAAAAAATCAGTTAGCAAAGGCCATTGCGGACAAATTTGGTTTTGATGTGCCTGTTTTAGTAAAAACGGTAAACGAAGTAACGGAAATACTAAAGCAAAATCCATATGTAGATGAAAAGGAGATTTTGGGGAATAGGGTATATTTTGTTTTGCCATTTCAAAAACCCGCTATTGAGAGGGTAAATGAGCTCAAATTAGAATCTTTTCAAAATGAAACATTTCAAGTAGAGGAAAACTGTATCTATCTTAAGTGTAACCAAGGTTATGGAAAGGCAAAATTGAACAACAATTTAATTGAAAAACGGTTGAACATTACGGCGACCACAAGAAATTATAGGACTATGCATAAATTATGGGCAATGGCCAAAGAACAATAGGTAGTGGGTGCAGTCAATCTAATTTAATATCCAAATACTATAATTTAAATAGGTGGCAAAACAAACCCATAGCACATAAGGTACCAACAATATAGCGGCAAGTTTACTTACCAATTTAAACCATTTAATAGTCAATAGTAATACTATTAAAAGGGTTATGATGATCAAAAGACCTAAAAATGGTTGTCTTAGACCAAAGAAGATAATACTCCATAAGGCATTTAATAACAATTGAAAGCCAAAATGATAGAGGCCGGTTTTCACCCATTTGTGGTAAAATCCTTTGGCCCATACCCAACCAGCTGAAATACCCATAAATATATAAAGAACGGTCCATACAGGGGCAAATACCCAATTTGGAGGGTTCAATGCTGGTTTGTTCAATGTAGTGTACCACGTATTTACAGAACTTTGGGTGGCTACACTAGCAAGAAAGCCAATGGTTAAGCATACTAATATGCCAATGGTTACATAGGTAAGTTTGCTTTTCAATCTGTAGGTGTTTAGCTCTAAAATAAGGATTTATTTTAATTGACGGTCCTAAAAACTATCTTTGCGCAAAGAGAATATTCAATGATTGAAACAGATTTTATTCCCGATTCGTTAATTTTAGATAAAGATCATGGTATTGTTCAGTATACTTCACCTAGCAATATTGCCTTGATCAAATATTGGGGCAAGCTGGAAAATCAAATTCCGGCAAATCCATCAATCAGTTTTACGCTCAATGCTTGCTCTACCACAACAAAAATTGAATATGTAAAGTTAGGGAAAAGGGCTTCGGATTTTTCTTTCGATCTTTATTTTGAAGGGTTGCCCAAAGAGGAATTTAAGCCGAAGATAACTACCTTTTTTAAGCGCATAATTACCTATATGCCCTTTTTGTTGGAGTATAGGCTTTCAATACATACCAGCAACACTTTTCCGCATAGTAGCGGTATTGCGTCCTCTGCAAGTGGAATGTCTGCCCTGGCCTTGTGCCTCATGGAGATGGAACGAAGTTTTACTAAAAATATGACAGATGATTATTTTGACAGAAAAGCATCTTTTTTATCCAGATTGGGTTCTGGTAGTGCATGTAGAAGCATAAACGGACCTTTGGTGCAATGGGGTAAAAGTAATTATGTAGAAAGTAGTTCAAATCTTTATGGAATTCCTTTTCCCTATGACGTACACCCCATTTTTAATAATTTTCACGATACCATATTATTGGTTGATAAAGGTGAAAAACAGGTTAGCAGTACAGTGGGTCATGATTTAATGCACGGCCATCCTTTTGCTGCAAATAGATTTAAGCAGGCAGATGATAATTTAGGAAAAATTATAGGAGTGTTGGAAAGTGGTAATATAAAGGAATTTATGAAAATTGTAGAAAGTGAGGCGCTTACCCTACATTCCATGATGATGACCAGTAACCCGTATTTTATATTAATGAAACCCAATACACTTTCTATTATTAATGCAATTTGGGAATTTAGGGAAACCTCCAATACACATGTTTGTTTTACATTGGATGCAGGAGCTAATGTACATGTATTATACCCTGAAAATGAAAAAGATAAGGTGTTTTCTTTCATTAAGGAGAAATTAGTTCCTTTTTGTCAAAACGGACAGTATATTTGCGACCAAATAGGTCAAGGAGCAAAAAAAAAAGTAATATACGTTTAAGGTTGTACAGACGTTATGTATAATATATCATATATATTTTGTTTAACCTTTATAGGTAAAAGGTTAAACTTTAACTGAATCTTTGATCATATTTGGTTAGTTTTTTAGATATTTGCCAAGACTTTACATATGAAAGGACCATTATTTTATTCAAAAATTCTTCTTTTTGGGGAGTATGGAATCATTAAAGACTCCAAAGGATTATCTATACCTTATAATTTTTATAATGGCGCTTTAAAATCTGATTCCGTTCTATCACCAGAAGCAGAGAAATCAAATAAAAGTTTAGCTGCCTTTGCAGATTATTTGGAAGAACTATCAGAAAATGATGATGATTTTGTGACATTTGATTTGCAACTGCTTAAAAACGACATTTCATCAGGAATGTATTTTGATAGTTCTATACCACAAGGGTATGGGGTAGGTAGTAGCGGTGCTTTGGTAGCCGCAATCTATGATAAATATGCCAAGGATAAGATTACGGTGTTGGAAAACCTGACCAGGGAAAAGCTTTTAAAACTTAAATCTATTTTTGGGGCTATGGAGTCGTTTTTCCATGGAAAATCATCTGGACTAGACCCATTGAATAGTTATTTAAGTTTACCTATACTTATAAATTCCAAGGATAATATAGAATCTACCAGTATACCTTCCCAAAACAGTGAAGGTAAGGGTGCCGTATTCTTACTGGATAGCGGTACTGTAGGTGAAACTGCCCCTATGGTACAGATATTCATGGAGCAAATGAAGAATGATGGTTTCCGTAATATGCTCAAAAATCAATTTATTAAGCATACAGATGCCTGTGTAGAGGATTTTGTGAGTGGCAACATTAAGTCATTGTTCGGTAATTTAAAACAATTGTCCCATGTTGTTTTGGATAATTTTAAACCTATGATTCCAGTAAAATTTCATGAACTGTGGAAAAAAGGGATAGAAACCAATGACTATTATCTTAAATTATGCGGATCTGGAGGTGGAGGATATATTTTAGGCTTTACGGAAGATTTTGAAAAAGCACAAACTGCACTTAAGGACTACAAACTAGAGGTCGTTTATAATTTTTAGGACCTACCAAAATGCTCAATAGAAAAAACAAACTCTTACTTTTAAAGGTACTGAGTCTTTTTTCGGTAGTAAGGGGCTATAATATTTTGGTGATTGCCTTAGCGCAATATTTAGCCTCTATTTATATTTTAGCGCCAGATTTACCTTTAAGACAAGTGGTTTTTGATGTTAATTTATTGGTTATCGTCATGGCATCTGCCATGGTCATTGCGGCAGGTTATATCATTAATAATTTTTATGATGCAGAAAAAGACCTCATCAACAAACCAAGAAAAAGTATGTTGGATCGTTTGGTGAGCCAACGCTTTAAATTGACTACTTATTTCGTATTGAACTTTTTGGCGGTTATTGCGGCAAGTTATGTTTCGTTCAGGGCCGTATTCTTTTTTTCATCCTATATTTTTGGAATCTGGTTATACTCCCATAAACTTAAGAGAGTTCCCCTATTGGGAAATTTTATTTCCGCTACTTTGGCCATAACACCGTTCTTTGTGGTATTTGTATATTATAAAAATTTTGAGAATGTAATTTTTGTCCATGCTATATTTCTTTTTTTACTGATTTTGGCACGTGAAATGGTAAAAGATCTGGAAAATATTTCTGGTGATGTTGCGCAAAATTATAGTACTATACCTATAATTTATGGGGCTAACATTTCTAAAACGATTATTACATGTTTAATTTTATTTACCCTATTGCCATCATTATTATTGATATTCAAGTTTGATATTGGTTATATGAATTTTTACTTTATCGGGTGTATAGGATTACTTCTTTTGTTCATTATTTTGTTGTTAAAATCAAAGAACAAGAAAGATTATGTATGGTTGCATAATATTCTAAAACTTATCATTGTAGCGGGGGTCTTTAGTATATTGTTAATAGATATTGACTTGGTACTCAATAGAATTTTGTAGTTCCTAGGATTATGTTGAAGATAAAAATTTGAACGGTAGTGCAATTTGCTACCTTTGTATAAAATTGGTACAGTTATGAGTAGGGATGATTCAAGTAGGGGAAAAAAGGCTTCAGGTAGACAGGGTGGTAATTTCAAGAAAAAAAGCTACGCCCGTGGCAATGCGCCAATAAAAAAGAATGTTACACCAAACAAGCCCTACGATCCAAATTCTATACGTCTAAATAAATATGTGGCCAACTCTGGTGTTTGTTCACGTAGAGATGCGGACATTTACATTGCTGCAGGTAATGTAACGGTCAATGGTAAGCCAATTACCGAAATGGGCTATAAAGTAAAACTGACAGATGAGGTAAAGTTTGATGGTCAATTACTGAACCCTGTAAAAAAGGAATATGTGCTGCTTAACAAACCAAAGGACTTTGTTACTACAATTAGGGATGAAAAGGGCAAAAGGCATGTTTCTGGATTAATTTCAAGTGCCTCGAAATCAAAATTGTTACCGATAGATAAATTGGAAAAGGAAGATACCGGCTTATTACTTTTTACCAATGATGGTAGTATGACCAAAATTTTGAAAAGTCCAATAAACGGAATGCGCAAAATTTATCATGTAGTGCTGGATGTTGAACTACGTAGCGCAGATTTAAAGAAGATACAGGAAGGTGTTGTAGTCGATGAAAAACCCGTACGCGTGCAGGACATCAGTTATATCGCAGATGCACCTAAGAGAGAGGTAGGGATTGAAATCTATAGTTCCAGGAATAAAATTGTTAAGCGCCTGTTTGAAACCTTGGGTTACAATATTCAAAGATTGGACCGGGTAGTTTATGGCGGGTTGACCAAAAAGGATTTACCTAGAGGGCATTGGAGGTATTTGACCCAACAAGAAATCATTAATCTAAAAATGATCAAATAATCCTATGTTTTCTTAATTACTCTGTAGGGAATCCTTCGCCAAATCTATAAGTAGCAATTATTCCGTGGGAATTGCCCAGAGGAGAATTGTTCGTGGCAATATTGTAACTGTAAATGGCCCTTATATTTTTAAACAGATAAATTCCTGCCAATAAATTTATTGAGGAGTTTGTCCTATACCCTGTGCCAAGTTCAAATTTATTTTTAAAACTTATGGCAACATTCATATCTACTTGAAATGGAGATCCTTTTTCATACTTTAAAAGTAAGTTGGGCTTGACCATCAGTTCCTCAAATTTATTGGAGAAAAACCGGTATCCCAAATATCCATAATAAGGGACGTTGATTTCCACATTATCATCAGAAACCAATAAATCACCAATTACATTGGGTGTGGACAAGCCAACATAAACGTCCGCTAGATTTAAAAGAAAACCTAGGCCCACCGTAGGTATGGTCGCATTAATGTTCATTGCAAAATTAGGATCGTTCATTATGCCCAATTCCAATAGATTGTCCTGGTATTGTTGTACACCAGGAGAGATGGAAAAAGATAGTGAGTTGGGCGTATATATTTGCCAATAGGGTCTATTCTTTTTTGTATCAAAGAAAATCTTATAGGAATAGGTTGCAAAACCACTCGTTGAAGTGGTTACACCGATCTCATCCCTTATGAGTCCGGCACCAAGTCCTATCTTGCCTCTGTTGAACGGACTATGGAAACTAAGTGCAAAACTTGTGGGACTTCCTTCTATTTGATTAAAAAAACCTGTATTACTTATGCCTATTTCCGCGCTTGGGGCCAATCCGGCAAAAGCAGAATTTACCAAATACGGATTATAATTGTATTCAGAAAAACTAGGTGACTGTTGTGCTAAAATGCTATGTATGGCAAATATGAAAAGTAGTGCTGCAAAAGCGATGTTTTTATATAAATGTTTCATGTGACTATCGCTTTAATACAAGGAAACCTTGAGTTTTGTTTAAAATAGTTTCACCCTCTATTTGTATATTGAAGAAGTAAGTACCAGATGGCAGTATATCCGCTCCCATTTTGGTTTTCATATTGGCGGTTCCCGAGAAAATGTGTGATGCATTATCATAATTTTCAATTTGAAAAACCATATCGCCCCAACGGTTATAAATGGTGACAACATTTTGCGGATAATATTCTATATGTTCAATATGCCAATAGTCATTTATACCATCTCCATTTGGTGAGAATCCGTATTTTGTATCGTCTTCCGGTACTAAAGTGGTAAAGGTAAATTTATCACAATCCATTGCGTCTCCAACAGTATTATAGGCCGTTATGGTTACATGGATTTCAGTGCCAAAAGGGAATTCTTCAGGGTGTGTATAGCTTGTTTCCGTACCCATATCCAAATTGTCTGCCAGGTCATTTTTTTGTGATGAAGTACCAATAGATATGCGATAACCATCTGTTTTTTCTACCTCGTTCCATGTTATAACACTTTCCAACGGAACATCACGTTCCCCATTTGCAGGGGATACTATTGTGGCACAATCCGGAGCTATCCTACCGGTTTCAAAGCTATCATACGAGCAATTTTGAGCATCTCCCGATGTATTGTATGGAATTATGCTTACATAGATCATTGTTTCCGATGGAAGATTTTCTGCGAACGTGTAGCTCGTCAAAGATGCAACATCTTCGTTTTCAACAATATCCGTACCGTTGGGTGTTGTACCTACCGATATTCTATAGCCATCGGCATCAAACACACTGTTCCATTCTATATCTGTAGTAACGGGGATATTTATTCCATTTTGCAATGGTGCATTTAGATCGGTACATACAGGTAAAGGGCGTATGGTAAAACTTTCGGGAGAGCATCCCGCTGCATTTCCAAGCTCATTGTAGGGAACTATGGTAACCGTTACGGTTTCTCCCTCATTAAAATTCTGAGGAAATGTGTACGACGTATCTGTAATGTCCAAATTGTCAACATTGTTGATCGTGCTAGAATCTGCCGTTACTGTTAGCCTATAACCGTTTGCATAAGGGTCCTCATTCCAGGATATTTCATTTACCTGTGCCAACACTTGACCATTTTCCGGAGAATTAAGATTGGTACAGTTAGGAATTGGTTTTATCGTGAAGCTTTCTGCTGGGCAGTTTATAGCTTCACCGGCATCGTTGTAGGGAGTAATGGAAACGGTAACCGTTTCCCCTTGCTCAAATTCGTTAGGGAACGTATAGGTGTTGCCAGAAGTTATGTCAAGATCTATAACATTGTTTACTGTACTACTGCTCGCCGTTACTGAAAGTCTGTACCCCACAGCTGTATCAATGTGCATCCATTCCAAGGTTGGGTCAACAGGTAGGTCAATTGCACCATTTACAGGTGATATTAAGTTGGTACAAACCGGTACGGACTCTATGGTAAAACGTTCCGTAGCGCAGCCAATGGCGTTTCCTGATTCATTATAAGGAACAATTTGTACGGATACCGTTTCACCTTGGTCAAAACTGGAATTAAAAGTATACGAGGTATCCGTAGTTTTAAGTTCGGTTATATTATTTGCAGTACTGGCATTTGCGGTTACAGATACAAAATATCCGATCGCATCGCTCACTGCATTCCATGAAATAGAAGTGTCCAAATCTACATTTGTAGCTTCATTTAGCGGTGCGCTTAAGGTTGTACAACTAGGTACAGGTTTAATGGTAAAAGATTCTGAATTACACCCTATGGCATCACCTGAAGTATTATAAGGTATTACGGTTACCGTTACGGTTTCCCCTTGTTCAAAATCATTGAGGAAATTATAGGAGTTACCTGTGGTAACATTGGTATCCGTTAAATTATTTGCCGTACTGTTACTGGCCGTTACGGTTAATTTGTAACCTTCGGCGCCTATAACGGGTGTCCATTCTATGTTAGTGTCCGTGTTAACATCTACCGCATTG
Organism: Maribacter confluentis; assembly: GCF_030505015.1. Taxonomy (NCBI): domain Bacteria; kingdom Pseudomonadati; phylum Bacteroidota; class Flavobacteriia; order Flavobacteriales; family Flavobacteriaceae; genus Maribacter; species Maribacter confluentis. The sequence goes on along the minus strand of NZ_JAUKUC010000001.1, from coordinate 1,642,424 downwards.
GAAAGAGGTTCTGTTAACGTTGTACAATTTGGTCTAGGTGGTGGAACAATGGTAAAGCTTTCTGGAGTACAAGGGCCTACCGCATCACCAAAACTATTGTAAGGAACAATGGTCACGGTAACCGTTTCCCCTTGTTCAAAGTTATTGGGAAAGTTATAGGTAGTTCCTGAAGATATGTCTAGCCCCATAACATTGTTTGCTGTAGTAATACTAGCGTTTACCGTTAACTTATAACCAACTGCACCGGCAGTAGCATTCCATTCAATACCTGTGTCTACGGGTACATTGACCGCTAAATTTGCAGGGCTTGATAGGCTTGTGCACTGGGGAGGACCGTTGGTAGTAAAACGTTCTTCGCCACATGTTGGATTGCCGTTGTCGTTATAAGGAGTTATAGTAACAAAAATTGTAGTATTCTCAGGCAAGTCTGTTGCTAGATCATAGGTAATGACGTTACCTACGTCTCCGGAAAAAATATCCGAACCACCCGATGAAGTTCCTACGGTCAGTAAATATCCTGTAGCCGAGGTCTGTTCTACCCAGGTTAGATTGGTACTTGGATCAACACCGGTAGCATTGTTGCTAGGTGAGGTCAACATGGTACATGAAGGGGGAATACTGGAATCTCCAGTAGTAAAAGTCTCTTCCGTACAGTTAGCGGCATCACCTTCCAAATTATACGGTGTAATCGTTACATAATGTAATCTTCCTTCCTGCAGGTCTACAGGAATATCATAAGTGGTAACATTGCCTACATCTATATTGTTCGCAACTTCATTTCCTCCGGCAGTCGTACCAACTTTGACCAAATATCCTGTAGCATTATATATGGCGTTCCAAGTCAAATGAGTGTCTTTAGCAACATCAACGGCACCATTAAGGGGCAGTGTTAGATTGGTACAGGTAGGAGGTACGGGAATTATTTCTGTATGGAAAACTTCTTCTGTACAAGTGGCGTTGCCCTCATCATTATATGGGGTAATAGTAACATAAATATCACTGTCCTCCGGTAGATCTGTGGTAAATTCGTAATGTATGGTATTGCCCACATCTAATCCGTTCAAGATATCAGTAGCTCCGGACGATGTACCCACATTTAATAGGTAGCCATCTGCATTGGAAATAGGGTTCCAACTTAAATCTGTGCCAACGGAAATGTCATTGGCTCCGTTTAAGGGAGCTGTCAAGGAAGTACATTCAGGTATAGTTGCGGGATCATTGGATATGGTAAAGCTTTCTTCCGTACACGGACCAACGGCTTCCCCTTCATCGTTAAAAGGAATTAAAGTTACAAATATGATATCCCCTGTATTGAAATTGGTTGCAAATTCATAGGATGTTTCGTTGATAATGGTTTCATCGTCCACGATATCATTACCTCCTGCAGAGGTGCCTACGGTTAACCGATATCCTTGGGCAAACAAAGTGGGTTCCCATGTAATGTTCGTATTTACCGGTACATCTGTATCGCCATTTAATGGGGACGCCAATAATGTACACTCGGGTATAGGGCAATCGCGAACATCCAAATCAAATGTCCAACCAAAACTGGTCATGATGGACAATCTTTCTTCTTGGGCATCACAATAGGGTAATCCTTGTGCACCTAACGTAATTCCATTGGTAAGGGTTTGATCAGACCAAGCAATTAAAGTATTGTCGTAATTTTCCCTAGTTAGCGCCGTATTGTCCAACATATCGGTCATGTTATTGACACCACTAATATCCCAATCTCCCAGATATTGGTTAAAAGTAGTTGCATTATAAAAAGCGGAGCGCATACTTACATCACCTAAATTCCATAAATCCATAGCTTGATTATAAGCGGTAGCGTCCCTAAACATATAATCCATATTATCCACACCGGAAACACGCCAATTATTGAGATTTTGGTTAAAAGAGCTAGCTCCATTGAACATATTTTGCATGGTAGTGACCCCACGAACGTTCCAACCCGCTATATTTTCATTAAAACTGGTTGCGTTTTGGAACATGCTGCTCATTGTATTTACAGATGCCACGTTCCAACTGTTCAAGGACCTGTTGAACGCATATGCCTCCCTAAACATATTTGCCATAGTGGTTACATAGGTTACGTTCCAGGAATCAATATCTTGGTCGAAAACATTTGCCCCATAAAACATTGAGGCCATATTTTTGGCTTTTTCGGTATTCCAATTATTTAAGGGTTGGTTGAACACTGCAGCATTTTGGAACATTGATTCAAAATTGGTAACTACAAAAACATTCCAATTGTTCATAGGTTGATTATATGCCTCGGCATCTTCAAACATGGACTCCATTAATGTTACGGAACTTACGTTCCAGTTGTCAAGAGGTTGGTTAAAAATAATGGCATCTTCAAACATAGCGCTCATATTGGCCACTGCACTTACATCCCAATTGTTTAAGGGTTGGTTAAAACTTTGGGTGCCCCTGAACATGCCGCTCATATTCACTACTGAATTTACGTCCCAATTATTTAGTGCTTGGTTGTATGAGGTGGCGTAATTGAACATATAGGACATGCTGATAACATTGGTTACGTTCCAGCTTTCAATATTTTGATTAAATGAAGTTGCTGAGCTGAACATTGAGGACATATTGGTTACATTGTCTACGGTCCAATCGTTAAGCGGTTGGTCAAATACACTGGCACCATAAAACATAGATGACATATTGGTTACTTTAGAAACATCCCATGAGTTTAAGGGTTGGTTAAATGCTTTAGCGCTATAGAACATACCACTGGTAAGGGTAACATTGCTTACGTCCCAATTATCAATATTTTGATTAAATAGTTCTGCATCATAGAACATTTCATGCATATTGGTTACCGATGAAACATCCCAATTATCCAAAGGTTGGTTAAAGACATCTGCTCTTTGGAACATTTGGCGCATAGAGGTTACGGAGGATACATTCCAATTATTCAATGGTTGGTTATAATTGTCCGTATTGGAGAACATGTTATACATACTGGTAACCTTTGAAACATCCCAACCGTTGATATTTTGATTGAATTCATTTGCGGTATCAAACATATTGTCCATTCTGGTGACATTACTTACATTCCAGGTATCCATGGGCTGGTTGTAAATGTATGCTTGGTAAAACATGGCGCTCATGTCCGTAACATTGCTTACATCCCAATTATTGATGTTGGTATTGAACAAAGTTGCTCTTCTGAACATACTTCGCATGTCTGTCACCATAGACAAATTAGGGATATCCGTAGCATTATACTCCATATTCTCACAGAAGTAAAATGTTTGTCTCATACTTTCCCATACCTGCGATCCCCATTGGTCCATTGAAATTAATTTAAGGTTGTCCCTGTTGGAGGAGGCATGGTAAAATGATGGGAAATCTCCTATAATAGATATGGTATATATACCTGGGGCCAAATAGGTATGGGTAATATCACTACTTACATTATTGTTGTATTGTCCATCTCCCCAATCTATATTAAAATCATAATCCAAGCTACTTAACAATTGTAATCTATATTGATTAGTGGCCGTAGACTGGGTATCTAAATTTCTGGTGTCGATCGTGAATTTAAACGCATCGGGATTATTGACCCAACTTTCAACCACGGTAAAACTAATCTCCTGGCATCCTGTGGCAGGGCCTTCGCTGTTGTACGGAACTACGGTTACAAATACCGTATCCCCAGCCAAAAACTCATTGGTGAAACTTACGCCCACTACATTTCCAATATCATAATTGTTTGCAGGGTTGCCGTTTATACTTACATAACTTCTTGTGCCACCTCTTTCAACTTCTATGGTAACCCTATAACCATCTGCATTTGGGGCAGGGTCCCAACGTATATCACTATTTGCGGGAGTAGCGGTATCACTGGCATGTGGCATGGTAATATCCGTACAAAGTACGTAAGAGCAGTTTACGGCATCTCCTAAAATGTTCCATCCATCATCATCGATCAAACTCTGCCGTTGTGGTAAGGCATCACAATATTGTAGATTGGTTGCGCCTAAGGTTAATCCTGTACGTACCGTTTGGTTGGACCAAGCGGTAAGGATGGCATCGTAATTTTGTTGGGAGATACCACTGTTAGAAAGCATATTACCTAAATTGGTAACGGAACCTATATCCCAAACCCCAAGGTTTTGATTATACGCGGAAGCATTGTTAAATGCGCTTCCCATGTTGGTTACCTTACTTACGTCCCAGTTGTTGAGAGGGTGGTTGTAAATAGAATTACTGGCAAAAATAAATGAAATATTGGTAAGGCTGCTCGTTGTCCAATTGTTCAAGGGTTGGTCAAAACCATCATTTTGTTGAAACATATATTGCATGTTGCTTACATTGCTAACGTTCCAATTGTTCAAGGGTTGGTTAAAGGCGTCTGCATTGCGGAACATTTGTGACATATTGGTCACTGATGAAACGTTCCAGTTATTGATATTTTGGTTGAACGTAGTGCTATTGTAGAACATAGAGCTCATATCCGTTACGTTGCTAACGTCCCAATTGTTCAAAGGCTGGTTAAATGACGTAGAGGTAGGGGATGAAGTTCCTGCAAACATAGATTGCATGGTCGTTACTGCAGATACATCCCAATCATTCAACGGTTGGTCAAAAAGTCTTGCATTACGGAACATTTGGGCCATGTTGGTAACATTGCTTACATCCCAATTGCTCAAAGGTTGATTAAAATTAGGGGTATCGGCAAACATTTGCTGCATAGAGGTTACCTTGGCAACATCCCAGTCTTTCATAGGATAACTAATGGCAGATTCGTGAAACATACGGGTCATATCTGTAACATTGCCTACCTGCCATGAGCTAAGGTCTTGGTTAAAGTCGTTGGTCCTGAAGAACATTAAGTTCATATCGGTAACTTGGCTTACGTCCCAATTGCCCAAAGGTTGATTGAATTTTCTACAGGCAACGAACATACCGGCCATGTCCGTAACTTGACTAACGTTCCAGTTACTGATGTTTTGGTTAAAGTTCACACAGGAATAGAACATTTCTTTCATGGAGGAAACTGCAGATGTATTCCAATTGTCCAATGGTTCGTTGAACGATGAACAGTTTTTAAATGTTTCAGACATATCGGTAACCAAGTTCGTCGTCCAGTTGTCCAATGGCCTATTAAATACGGAGCAACTTGCAAACATTCCTGATATATCCGTTACGTTGCTCACATCCCAAGAATTAACAATTCCGTTAAATGAATAACATTCCCTAAACGTATTTTTTAAACTGCTTACTTGGGATAGGTCCGGAGCGGCTATAGCATCAAAATTTAGGTTTTCACATCCAAAAAAGGCATTTTCCATACTTTGCCATTGAATGTTTCCCCAATCTAAAATTTCTATGATTTTATTTCTATCTCCGGTATCATTAAAATATATAGCGGGAAAACTACCGCTGATTTTTATGGTATAGGTTCCAGAGGTGGCGTACGTGTGTACTATATTGCCGGTTACATTGGCATTTGAAGTACCATCTCCCCAATCTACATTATAATTATATGTGGTATATGCAGGGTTGGTAGGAATGCTGACTTCATTGTTCCCCGAAGAGCCGGAACTACTATTAGTGGTAGTCCAAATGGTCGTAAATTCTTGGGAGGATAGGTTTATGCTTATGAATAAAAGTAAGAGGGATATAACTTTCGTTAAGTTAGGCATGTTGTTGGTTTTGTGCGATGTAGTATCATCAAATATGATAATGAACGCTAAGTGTTAAAATTATTTGTTGTGTAAGGGCAAATAATAAGTGTGAACCATAACAATACTGTTGAAGTTGGTCAAAATCAGTTAATTGTATATGGTTCGTTATTGCTTAAGGGGTAGTATTTTACGCAATAGAATCAGTGTGGGTTTTGAACATGGTATATTTTAGGGTCAGCAAAAAATAATCTTAATGTCTAATACCCAAGATTTAAATACATCCACATTTAATTTTAGGCATCTACCAAGGTTAATGGTAGATACCTTTAAGGCATGGATGGCTAAAGAACCATTTCAAATAAGTGCCGTAATCGCTTATTACGCTATACTTTCATTACCGGGTCTTTTAATATTGATTTTGGAACTGGTAGGAGGTATATGGGGAAAAGAAATTGTGCGTGGAGAATTATTCGCCGAGATTTCATCTGCTATGGGGCCGGAAACCGCACAATCTATCCAAGAAATGATTGCAGATAGAGGTAGCGAAAATACCTCCGTAATTGCCACTATTCTAGGGGTTGGGGTTCTCATTTATGGTGCGACCGGAGTATTTTATCAATTACAAAATGCGTTGAACGATATTTGGAATGCAAAACCAAAATATACCAATGAAGTACTTTCTACACTTTTCATGCGGTTGAAAGGATTTGGTTTCATACTAATATTCGGTTTTTTATTGCTTATAAGTTTTGTACTTACTTCATTTTTATCCGCTTTTTCAGCTCATTTGTCCAGGTTGTTGCCAGAAGGCATGTTAGCTTTGGGTTTTGTTTTGGATATTCTATTGTCACTCACATTTATCTACTTGTTGTTTGGCGCAATGTTCAAGTATTTACCCAGTACCCTTGTACGTTGGAAGGCGGTTAAAGTAGGGGCCGCATTGACCACTTTTTCATTTTTAATTGGAAAATATGCTTTGGCTTTCTATTTTGGAAAGGCAGAGCCTGGGTCAACATATGGAGCCGCCGGAAGCATAATTTTGGTTATGCTCTGGGTTTCGTACTCTAGCTTGATCGTTACATTTGGTGCACAATTCACCAAAATATATTCGGACAAGTATGTGAAAAGGGACTAGACCTTTTTCATCTTTTCCGCAATTTCTTTTAGGCACAAGTTACCTAAACTTCCTTCATGGGTATGATGTATATCCCTTTTTGGTGAAAATGTACCTTCCTGAATTTCCATACCCATTTTTTTATAGGCATCCCTAAACGGCATACCATTTTGCACAAGCTCGTTAAGGGTGTCCACACTAAATAAATAGTCATATTTAGGGTCTTCCAGAATAGCAGTGTTAACTTGTATTTCCTTAAGGCTGAAAGTAAGTATTTCAATACAGGCTTTCATATCCTGAATGGCAGGTACAATAATTTCCTTTACCAATTGAAGGTCCCTATGATATCCGCTGGGAAGATTGTTGATGACTAATGTCAATTGATTGGGAATGGATTGGAGTTTGTTGCATTTACCTCTTATCAATTCAAATACATCCGGATTTTTTTTGTGCGGCATTATACTTGAGCCTGTGGTCAACTCGTCCGGAAAAGAAATAAAATTAAAGTTCTGACTCATGTAAAGACATATGTCCATAGCCATTTTAGAGAGGGTTGCGGCAATATTTGCCAAACCAAAGGCTGCAGCTTTTTCTGCCTTTCCACGGCTCATTTGAGCTGCTACAACATTATATTTCATTGTTTCAAAGCCCATTTCCTTTGTGGTGAAACTACGGTCTATATCAAAAGAGCTGCCATATCCTGCGGCACTTCCCAACGGGTTTTGGTCCGCTACTTTAAAAGCGGCCTCTATAAAATATAGGTCGTCTATTAAACTTTCAGCATAGGCAGAGAACCAAAGCCCAAAAGAGGACGGCATGGCTATTTGTAGGTGGGTATAACCAGGCAACAGTACCTCCTTGTGTTCTTCCGCCTTTACTATTAAAAGGTTGAACAAGGACTTTGTCATTGACTTAATTTCTTTCAATTCATCTTTTAAATAAAGATGCATGGCCACTAAAACCTGATCGTTTCTTGATCGTGCGGTATGTATTTTTTTACCGGTATCTCCTAGGCTCAAAGTAAGCATGTATTCAATTTTTGAATGCATGTCCTCAAAGGATTTTTCTATAGAAAACGTACCTTTTTCAATTCTGGCTGCAATTAGATTTAGCTCATCTACCAATTCCTTGGTTTCCTTAGTGGTCAACAAACCAATTTTGCCTAGCATTTTCGCATGGGCTTTTGAGGCTATGACATCATATTTTGCCAAGTGAAGGTCTAACTCCCTATCATTGCCCACTGTAAAATGGTCTATTTTTTTATCAGTGCTAAATCCTTTATCCCAAAGTTTCATAATTCAATTTCAATTAGTAGTTCAAATATCATATTTAAATATGCTATCCGTACAGTATGGTATGTTAATTCTAAGTGAACTGCCTATTGCAAAAATCCTTTTAATAATTTAATATACAAATCTATGCCTTCCTCAATTTCATGAACATAAATAAATTCATTGGCAGAATGGGAACGTGTACTATCACCTGGTCCTAATTTTAAGGATTGGCAACTTAATGCCGCCTGATCGGACAGGGTGGGAGAGCCGTAAGTGGACCTTCCCAACGCAATACCGGATTGTACCAAAGGATGGTCCTTGTCTATTTTAGAAGAATTTAAACGTAAAGACCGTTCCTTGATAGAACAAGGGGCCTCTTTCTTCAAAATATCTGCTATTTCCTTATTTGAATATGCATCGTTAACCCTTACATCTACGACTAAATCTACATGTGCAGGCACTACGTTGTGCTGGGTGCCGGCATTAATTTGGGTAACGGTCAATTTTACATCTCCAAGTGCCTCTGAAGTTTTTTTGAATTTATAATTCTTGAACCAATTGAGTGCATCAATTGTATTATAGATTGCATTGTCCGTATTAGGATGTGCGGCATGTGATGGGGTGCCTTTTACCACAGCATCAAAAACGACCAAACCTTTTTCCGCTATGGCTAACTGCATAAGGGTAGGTTCTCCTACAATGGCCACGTCAATTGGTGGAAGTTTGGGCAATAGCCCCCTAAGACTATTTTCCCCGGCATTTTCCTCTTCTGCGGAAGCCACCATTAAAATGTTATGGTTGAGGTTTTCGGCCTCGTAAAAATTAACGAATGTAGCCAAAAGTGATACCAATGGTCCGCCGGCATCATTACTTCCGAGTCCAAATAACTTACCATCCTCTATATGAGGGTCAAACGGATTTTTGGTATAGGCCGTATTTGGTTTAACCGTATCATGGTGGGAGTTTAGGAGCAGTGTAGGTTTACTATCATTCCAATATTTATTTTTGGCAATAACGTTGTTTATATCTCGCTCGGTTGGGATATTATAACTGGCCAACCAAGCCTGTATGGCAGCTGCGGTCTTATCCTCTTCTTTGGAGAAAGATTCTATTGCAATTAAATTTTTAAGTAATTCAAGTGCGCTTTTCGTAAGTTGTTCTTGATTCATTTTAAAGCGTTATGGTAGTGAACAGTTCTGCGTTTTTTTGGAGCATGCCCACATCTCCCAAGCATACCTTTGCAACATTGTGCTCTAATGCATGAAAGCAGTTATGTAGCTTGGGCAACATGCCATCGGCAATGATACCTTTGTCCAAAAGTTCCTTATAGGTTGTTCTGTTTATATGTTCTATGACCGAATTTTCGTCCTCTATATGCATTAAAACCCCTTTTTTCTCAAAACAATAATATAGTATAACTTCATAATAAGATGCCATTGCAATGGAAATTTCAGCGGCTATGGTATCTGCGTTGGTATTTAGTAACTGACCTTTTCCATCATGGGAAATAGCACAAAATACAGGTGTAATTCCTGTACCCAATAAATTGGCGATCATTTTGGAATTTATCTCGTCAATATCGCCAACAAAACCATAATCTATCTCTTTTACAGGTCTTTTATGAGCTTGAATGCTATTGCCGTCCGCGCCGCTCATACCTAACGCATTAGTACCTTTGGACTGAAGTTGGGCTACAATTTTTTTATTGGCCAAACCAGCATACACCATGGTAATGACATCTACGGTTTCCTTGTCCGTAATACGTCTACCATCTACCATATTAGATGGTATGCCCAATCTAGTGGACAATTTGGTGGCTAATTTTCCACCTCCATGAATCAATACTTTTGGTCCTTTTAATTTAGAAAAGGAATTCAAAAATTGGTCTAGGGCATGGTCATCCTCAATAACGTTACCTCCAATTTTAACTATGGAAACTACTTCTTTCATGTTATGTGTTTATTTTACCTCCATCAATGGTCATTGCAGAACCTGTAATCCAAGACGCATCTTCAGAAACCAGGAACAACGCTAGGTTGGCAACATCACTAGCTTTTCCAAGCCTATTTAAAAGTGTACTCTTACCGGCATTTTCCACGGCCTTGGAAGGATCGTTGAACGCTTTGGCGGAATCATGTAGCAATGGGGTGTCTACAGGTCCTGGACACATGGCATTTACCCTAATGCTTGGGGCGTACTCTACCGCCATTTGGCGCATTAAGGCAAGAGAACCCGCCTTTGAGGCACAATATGCCGGATGTTGCGGAAAACTTTTATAGGCGGCTATAGAGGCATTGATAAGTATTGAACTTCCCGGTTGCTTTTGCAATTCTGGAATGGCATATTTTGAAAGGAGAAATATAGAGGAAAGGTTGGTATGTAACGTGGTATTCCATACGTGTTCCTCTAAATCTGTGACACTACCTATACCTAAAATTCCGGCATTCAAGGAAAGGATATCCAATCTTCCAAATCGTTCCACGGCCAACCGCACAAGTTGTTCGTTATAGGTACCAATGCTTACATCACCACTTAAAAACAGGGCCTGATCTCCTAGTTCCTTTGCCAACTTTTTACCACGTTCTATATTCCTGCCAGATAATACAACGCTGGCGCCATTGGCAACAAAGGATCTTGCAATGGCTTTGCCCATGCCGCTGGTTGCCCCTGTTACTATCGCTACCTTATGTTCAAGTTTATGGCCCACGTTAGTATTTTAAATTCTCCAGTATTTTTTTTAGTACCAACTGCGCCGCATAGGTCCTATTGTTTGCCTGCTCAATGACCAAAGATTGGTCACTATCCAAAACTTCATCTGCTACCACTACATTTCTACGTACGGGTAGGCAATGCATAAATTTTGCCTTGCCTAATTTCTTAAGCGTCATTTGCCAGTTTGGGTCTTGCGATTTTATTTGACCATAATCGTTATAGCTGCTCCAGTTTTTTACATAAACAAAATCGGCGTTTTCTAAAGCTTTTTCTTGGTCGTGCTCAATAGTACAATCTTTTGTGATGTTAGGGTCTAGTTCATATCCTATTGGGTGGGTGATTACAAATTCCGCATGTTGTTTCTGCATCATTTGCACAAAGGAATTGGCTACGGCGTGCGGTAAGGATTTAGGGTGGGGAGCCCAAGATAATACCACTTTAGGATTGTTTTTAAAATTATGTTCTTCCATGGTAATGGCATCGGTAAGGGCCTGTAATGGATGCCCAACGGAACTTTCCATGTTAACGATGGGAACATTGGCATATTTTTTAAATCCGTTCAATACTTCTTCCGCTTCATCTAGTTTCTTATCTATCAGACCGGCAAATGCACGTATGGCAATGATATCACAATATTGGGAAATTACTTGCGCCGCCTCTTTTATATGTTCAGATGTGCCTTGGTCCATAATAGTGCCATCGGCATATTCCAACGCCCACCCTTCGCTTCCAAAATTCATTACAATCACATCCATACCCAAATTCATTGCGGCCTTTTGTGTGCTTAATCGGGTACGTAGAGAATTGTTGAAAAATAGGAGTCCGATCGTCTTATCGCTACCAAGTTTCTTAAATTTTTTAGGGTCTTTTTTTAATGATATGGCTTCTTTTACCCAATTGGACAATACATCTATATCATTTATGGAAAGGTAATTCTTCATGCTTTTATTTTTGTAAATACACTTTTGTTTTCAATAGCATCTATTATGAAATTATCCGCAAGGCCATTGGTGATCCAAGTTTCTATGCCTGCGTTCTTGGCAATTGTTGCGGCATCTATCTTGGACTGCATACCCCCGGTACCGTGTGTGGATTTAGAGTCGCCTATTTCTTGGCTCAACTCATCAAGATCGGATACACTCGTAATGGTTTTAGGGGTATTGCTGGCCAATGAGGCCTTAGTGTAAATACCATCCGTATTGGTCGCGATTATTAAAATATCTGCTGCAAGAAGGGCAGCGGTTAGACCGGCCAATTTATCATTGTCCCCAAACTTGATTTCATCTGTGGCAACGGTATCGTTCTCATTGATTATGGGGATAAAGTTATTGGCGACCAAAACGTTAATGGTGTTCTTAATATTTATTTTTGAACCTTCTTTTTCAAAGTCAGAATAGGATAAAAGGCATTGGGAGGTAAATAAGCCCAATTCACGGAAATTTTCCTGGAAAATCCTCATAAGATGTGGTTGTCCTATGGATGCAAGAGCTTGCTTGACATCAATTTCCTCGCCATTATGTTCTAGTTTTACAAATTGCTTTGCTGCGGCTATAGCTCCGGAACTCACAATGATGAATTCATATTGGTCCTTTAATGCCGCAATTTGCCTTCCTATATCCTCAATTTTACCGCGAGAAATATGGTCGGTATCCTTGGTTAGGGTATTGGAACCAATTTTTAATAAAATTCTCTTTTTCAACATGCTTCTTTGCTTTTAGTCTTAACTATTAGCCCTTTTTTAGGTTTCGATTGCGCATAACCCGACACTATTGTTATTTATTTTACGAACAACGAACAACGAACAACGAATCACTTATCTAACTTGTCCGTTTCCTTTTACATACCATTTGTTAGTCACCAAATGCTGCAGGCCAATAGGGCCGCGTTGGTGTAACTTATCCGTACTGATAGCAAGCTCACCACCTAGTCCAAATTGCCCACCGTCCGTAAATCGGGTAGATGCATTGTGGTAAACTGCGGCACTATCCACAGATTGCATAAAAACCGATGCTTCTTCTTCATTTACGGTTATTATGGCAGCCGAATGGCCACCTCCGTACGTGTTGATGTGTTGTATAGCCTCATCTACATCAGGTACTTGTCCTATTACAATTTTGTAATCTAAAAATTCCTCATACCAAACTGATTCATTGTCCATTTTGGTCGTTCCTTCCAAGCCTGCCAATTTTGCATCGGTTATGATATCCACGTTATATTTTCTTAGGGTCTGTACCAAATGATTTAAGAATTCCATTTTTCGAGGTAAATCTCTGGAAATAATCACTTTATCCACGGCGTTGCAAGCGGAAATTTTAGTGGTCTTGGCATTTACAATAACATCGAGTGCCATTTGTAGGTCTGCCTCATGTGAGACATAGACGAAATTATTGCCCCGCCCGCTAACAATAACTGGACATTGTGCATGTGTTTTAACAAAAGCAATGAGTTTTTCACCACCCCTTGGTACGATCAGATCTAGTTTTTGGGAAGGGTTTTCCAAAAACCGTTGTGTTTCTTCCCTAGAATAATTTAAATATGTTACCCATTCCTTGGAACAGTCACAGGCCTCTAAGGCCTTATGCCAAAGGTTGACCAGTACCAAATTGGAATTCAACGATTCCTTACCTCCTTTTAATAGTATTTTATTTCCTGATTTGAACGCAATTCCTGCAGCCTCAATAGTAACATCTGGCCGAGATTCGTAAATAATCATTATGGTTCCAAAAGGAGCCGTTCTATTGCTTATCTCCAATCCGTTATCATGGGTAAACTTAAAACGCTCTACATATAGCGGATCATCCTGTGCGGCCAATTGCTTTAGGGAAAGTATCATTTCCCCCACCTTTTTTTTATTGACCTTTAAACGGTCTGTCATTGCAATGTCCCCAGATTCAAAAGAAGTTAAATCTTTGTCATTGGCGGATAATAAAATGGATTCTTCTTGCCTTATCAATTCTGCCATGCATAACAATACCGCATTTCGTTTTTCAAGGCTTAGGGTTATACTCATGATAATGCGGTTTTGAGGGCCACAAAGAATGCATCTAGATGTTGTTCCGTGATATTCAGGGCCGGTAATATTCTTAAAACGGTTTTATCCTTGGCACCACCAGTAAAGAGATGATGTTCATGTATCAATTTCTTACGTAATTCCGCTACTTGAAAATCGAACTCCAAACCAAGCATTAAACCTCTTCCTTTTACTCGTTTTACATGCGGTATTTCTGTTGCCTTTTGCCTAAAATAATGTCCAAGCTTTTCTGCATTGGCAATTAAATTTTCATTTTCAATGACTTCCAATACGGCCAAGGTTGCGGTACATGCCAAATGGTTACCTCCAAAGGTTGTACCTAACATACCGTATTTAGCTTTAATGCGCTCATGAATTAAAATTCCGCCAACGGGGAAACCGTTGCCCATACCTTTTGCAATGCTGATAATATCCGGCTTAATGTTATGATGTTGAAAACCAAAAAATTTACCGCTTCTGCCAAATCCACATTGTACTTCATCTGCAATTAACATGACATTGTTCTCTTTACACAAAGCGGCCACGTTTTGGTAAAATTCCGAAGTAGGTTCATCCAAACCGCCAACACCCTGTATAGATTCAATTATAACTGCACAGATATTTTTTTTGACAATTTCATTCTCAAAACTTTTAATATCGTTGAGCGTTAGAAAAGTAACTTTTTGTTGTTGGTTAATAGGGGCGTTGATCGAGGGGTTATCCGTTGCGGCCACCGCGGCTGAGGTACGTCCATGAAAACCATTGTTAAAAGCAATGACCTTGGATTTACCGGTAACAAATGATGCCATTTTTAGGGCATTCTCATTTGCCTCTGCCCCAGAATTGCACATAAATAAGTTATAATCCTCGCAATTGGATACCGCACCCAGTTTTTCCGCTAACTCTTCCTGTAATGGATTTTGAACGGCGTTACTGTAAAAGCCTATTTTATTCAACTGATCTTTTAGCCGTTTTACATAGTGCGGGTGCGTGTGGCCAATGGAGATTACGGCATGACCGCCATAAAAATCCAAATATTCCTGTCCTTTTTCATCCGTCACTACAATACCTTGAGATGAGACCGGGGTTACATTATATAAAGGGTAAACGTCAAATAATTTCATATTTTATCACTTTTCGTTAATAGCTCATATTAAATTTTAAGCAGGCATGTTCGTAACGCTCAGCTGTTCTTAAACTCGGTAATTTTGTCAAAAGATGCCACTATTCCCCTTATTAGGGATGAGCTTAGTCCTTGGTGCTCCATTTCGTTCAGGCCTTTTATGGTACATCCCATGGGTGTGGTGACCCTATCGATTTCCTCTTCCGGATGATTGCCTGATTCAATAAGCAGGCTTGCAGCTCCGTTACAGGTGTGCATAGCTAATTCCTGTGCTTCATGGGCATCAAACCCTAATTGTATGGCCCCTTGGGTAGTGGCACGTATCAAGCGCATCCAAAAAGCGATCCCACTTGCACAGATAACGGTTGCCGCCTGCATTTGACTTTCAGGAATTTCCATGGAATGTCCCATTCTATTGAAAATTGCCTTTGCAAGCTCAACCCTTTTCTTACCTTTTTCATTACTACAGATACAGGTCATGGATTTGCCGACCGAAATAGCCGTGTTGGGCATACTCCTAATAATATAATGGTCCTTTCCTATGACGGCCTCGATCTTAGCAATTCCAAAACCGGTAATGGTAGAAATCAACACATGGTTGTCTGTCAATAGATCCTTTACACTTTCCAAAATTTCAGCAAAATGTACGGGTTGTACGGCAAATATTAAGATATCAGATCGTTGTACGGCCAGTCTATTGTCATCCGTTACGGTAACCTTATCGTATTTTTCAAAATCGGCAATGGACTTTATATCCCGTTTGGTCAAATACATACTGGTGGCGCCATTGCTGTTCAAAATACCCGTGGCTATTGAAAGTCCTAAGTTTCCAGCTCCTATAATTGCTATTTTCATGTTAGTGTCGTTGTTTTATCAAGGGCAGATTAAACGGTACAAAACGGTTACAATATTATGTATTTGGCTTTGTACAAAATGCCCAATGCTTAATTATGTTAAAATACGCCCGCTTTTAAATTAAGGCCCAAGTTCTCTTCCAGTCCAAAAATTAAGTTCATGTTCTGTACCGCTTGCCCAGATGCACCTTTTAATAAGTTATCTATGGCAGAAGTAATCAATAGCACATCATCATGTTTATGTAAATGGATGTGACACTGATTTGTATTTACCACTTGTTTTAAATTGATGGGCTCATCTGATATTTGGGTGAACACCGCATTCTTATAAAATTCCTGATAGATTTTTTTAGCATCTTCTAAACCGCCTTCAAATTTGGTGTAAGAAGTCGCCAAAATACCACGGGTAAAATTCCCTCTATTGGGCATAAAATACAGATTACCAGTATCTTTTTGAAATGAATGTAAGCTCTCGTTGATTTCCCCTAAATGCTGATGTGTAAAAGGCTTGTACCAGCTTACATTATTGTTTCTCCATGAAAAGTGCGAAGTGGCAGACGGACTAACACCCGCGCCGGTACTACCGGTTACAGCATTTATATGTACTTCGTTGTCCAATAACTTAGCTTTAGCCAATGGAAGCAATGCCAATTGGATAGTAGTTGCAAAACAACCTGGATTAGCTATATATTTTGCATTTTCAATATCAGATTTGAATAATTCCGGTAAACCATAAACAAACTCCTTACCATTGAAATTGGCATCGGCGTGTAATCTAAAATCATTGCTCAGATCTATGATTACGGTATCTTTTGAAAAATGATGCTCGTTTAAAAATGTGGTAGAATTACCATGGCCTAAACAGAGAAAAACAACGTTTACATTTAAATTTACATTACCCGTAAACGCAATATCCGTAACACCCAATAGATCTGGATGAGCCGTTGTTACCTTTTTTCCAGCTCTAGTAGTACTGAATACAAAATCGATTTCAGTTGCCGGGTGATGTAATAAGATGCGAATAAGCTCACCTCCCGTATAACCAGAACCGCCAATAATACCTGCTTTAATCATAATTTTATTTTCTGAATAAGTATTAAGTAAAAAGTATCAAGTAATAAGTATTAAGTACGAAGTACTTTATCCAATATTTTAAATTTTCACTTAATACTTTGTACTCAGTACTTAATACTATTTTTTCCTAACTCCTAACTCCTAACTCCTAACTCCTAACTCCTAACTCCTAACTATTTATCCCCATTTACATGGTTGTAGATTTTACCGGAATTTGAAAGAATCTTAATAAATCCTTTGGCATCATCTGCTGTCCATCCTTTATTGACCTCGCCATATTTGCCAAAAGCATCGGTCATTAAATCATGTTTAGATGAAATACCGTGTAACCTAAATTGAAATGGATATAAGCCTACAAATACATCTCCAGAAACCGTTTTTTGGGTATCTGTCAAGAAGGTTTCTATATTGCGCATTACAGCATCTAGGTAATTGCCTTCATGCAATAGCATACCATAGAAGTTCCCTTGTTGCTCTTTTTGATATTGTTGCCATTTTGTAAGCGTATGTTTCTCTAATAAGTGGTGTGCTTTTATAATAATTAAGGAAGCAGGAGCCTCAAAACCAACTCTACCTTTGGTACCTATAATAGTATCGCCAACATGAATATCCCTGCCAATGGCATATTTAGATGCCAAAGCCTCTAGTTTTTCAATATTTGCAACGGGGTTGTCTTTTGCGCCATCAATAGCAACCAATTCGCCATTTTCAAAAGTAAGTTTCACCTCTGTAGGGTTCTTTTCCTGTAATTGACTTGGGTAGGCACTATCTGGTAAAGGTTTTTCTGAAGTTAATGTCTCTTCACCACCAA
The DNA here is from genome assembly GCF_030505015.1 of Maribacter confluentis. Classification (NCBI taxonomy): domain Bacteria; kingdom Pseudomonadati; phylum Bacteroidota; class Flavobacteriia; order Flavobacteriales; family Flavobacteriaceae; genus Maribacter; species Maribacter confluentis. The sequence goes on along the minus strand of NZ_JAUKUC010000001.1, from coordinate 1,624,801 downwards.
CGGAAGTACCCCAAAGTCCTCTATTGATAGAGTATTTTGCTTTTTCCCAAGGATAATCTACACCGTTTTCTTTTAAGTATCCTATCTCTTCTTCCCTAGCTAGTTTATTATCTCTGATTGGAGTGATGATTTCAATTTCCGGGGCAATGATCTGGAAAATTATATCAAAACGTACTTGGTCATTACCGGCGCCTGTACTACCGTGGGCAATATAACCAGCGCCTATTTTTTTAGCGTAGTTAACAATTTCTATGGCCTGTACAATTCGTTCTGCACTTACGGAAAGGGGGTAAGTATTGTTTTTAAGTACGTTACCGAAAATAAGATACTTCACTACTTTATCGTAAAAGGTCTGTACGGCATCAATAGAGGTGTAAGAAGACGCCCCTAATTCAATGGCTTTCTTTTCAATTTCCTTTATTTCCTTTACAGAGAAACCTCCTGTGTTCACGCTTACTGCATGAACTTCAAATCCTTTGTCCTTTGATAAATGCTTGGCGCAATAAGAAGTATCCAATCCGCCGCTGTATGCTAGTACTAATTTTTTCATTGTATGATGTTCAATTCCGGCAAGCCGGATAATTATTTATTTTGGTTCTATAAGTTTAGCGTTGAGAGGTTAGAAGAAAGAAATTAGGCTTCGATCATTAAATCTGTAATTGGTACAAGTCATTTTAAGCTCCCTAACTTCTATTCTCTACACTCTTATTTCTTTTTCAAGAACAGACTTTCCTTTATACTCTTTAACCTAGTAAATGCCTTTCCGTTCATCTGCTTTCCTTCTTCCGGTTTTTTGTTATGTGCTGGATCGTAAAGCATACCGGTGCATAGGCACATTTTTTGTTCCGTACGTGTAAGAATATCAAAGTTCTTGCATGTTTGACAGCCTTTCCAGAATTCTGGATCATCAGTAAGTTCAGAAAAGGTTACCGGTTTATAACCAAGCTCATAGTTAATTTTCATAACGGCCAAACCTGTGGTAATGCCAAAGATTTTGGCATCTGGGAATTTCTTTCTGCTAAGTTCAAATACTTTGGCCTTTATTTTTTTGGCAAGTCCTTGACCACGATAGTCCGGGTGTACTATAAGGCCGGAATTTGCTACAAATTTTTCGTGTCCCCAGACTTCTATATAGCAGAAACCTGCAAATTTTTCTCCGTCCAAGGCTAATATAGCATTACCGTTGGAAAGTTTTTTTTGAATATATTCCGGGGTACGTTTAGCAATTCCGGTACCACGGATCTTTGCAGATTCTGCAATGGTATCGCAAATGTCTTGTGCGTATTTAAAATGTGATTCGTTAGCAACAATTAAGTTCATTGCCAATTGGATTTAAAGTGTAAAAAAAAGTTTTGATGTTCTGTGCGGAAATGGACTCACCTAATTCCATAAATATATATTACCCTTACGGGCGACGACGGCGAGATGTGAACGGACGTGCAAGAGCAACTGGACTCACGGTACTGTATAAAAAGTAGATTTCTTCGTTCATTACGGGGTAAATGTACAAATTATATTTAATCGACATCAACGATGGTTATTTTTTTACAAAAACTTTACTTTTTGTTACGTTGTGCAATAATTTCAAAGCTTAAAAAGCAAAATACTGAAATATATTCAATGGCCAACAACCATAAATTTTCCTTGTAATCTAATTGGGAATAGGCAAAATAGCTCAGGACTATGGCCATAGACCAAACCAAGGCGTATCTAAAGGAAGTAAATAGGGCTAGCAACACCAAAAAGATAATGTACCACGGGTGTACCGTAGTGGACATAAAATAATAAAGGGTCAATACCCACATCATTGATGCTAGTACTGCATTTAAATTGCGTTTTTTCTGTATAAAAGTAAATAGGAGAACTATCGTAATTGTAGCCCAAGGTGTTATTTTTCCATTTTCTTTTATGAATTCCCATGGTTTGGCATCAAAATGCATGGCAGTATATTTTGTTATATTATATAAGCTGGCATTGAATTCAAAATTGGAGAACCAAAGCCTAAGGGTACTCATATAATGGTCTATAAATAATGGGGTATAAAAAGGTAAAAACAGGAGCAGACATGTAAGTCCCGTTATGGCATAGAATAATAAGCTTTTCTTCCAGCCCAAATAGGTGAAAAATAGGGGGAGAAACAATAAAGGCACCAATTTTATTGAAATGGAACATCCCATGACTACTGCCGCCAAATGCCACTTTTTCATTGATAATAAGTACATGGCAGTTATAAAGAAGAATAGCATGACTCCTTCAAAATGAAGATTACCCGTTAATTCAACAATAACCAGTGGATTAAGGAAATACCAAAAAATCAACTGAGGTGATCTGTTCAGGTTTTTCAGCAACTTTCTTCCAAAATAAAGAATGCCAATATCAGCCATGATTATGCCACCGCGCATTATAACAAGAGAGCCTAAAATGCTGTTTCCGCCAATTAAAGAAGAAAGCCCAAATATGAACTGGTTCAAAGGTGGGTAATTACTATAGTGCTTTGCACTAAGGCTGCCCATACCATTAAAAAGTTGCTGTGCATTGGGGATGCTATTATTAGGTGCTAATATCAGTTCTTGGGGTATGTGTAAATACGGATTCATAGTGTTGGCTACTAAATGCCCATCCCAAATAAAACGATAAAAATCTTGTGATAGATTGGGTTCTGCAATGGTAAATAGTAGCCTAAAGAAAATACCTATTGCCAAAAGAAATTTAAAATTCCATTTTTCAAACTGTATTAATTTGTAGCACAGGAAAAACAGGGCTACAAATAAAGTCAACAATTTTATAAAATCTGTACGGGGAAGATAATAGGCAAAAGTGATATAAAACACTGAACCCATCACTGCCAAAAGTATTGAAACCTTATGTAGCTTCAAAAATGTACTTAGGGAATTAGGCATTATTGGTTAGGTTTTGTATTAAGGCAATATAAGATTTTTGCATATATTTTGTTTAGGACTGTAGCATTTTACCTAAAAGTTCCTTCATCATTTTGGCGGCTAGGTAAGCGGTCATATCTTGAAAATCCCTATCTGGATTGTATTCCACAATATCTGCTCCTACAATTTTTGTATCAATACAATGAATTAAATCTAGGACTTGCCTAGAAGTAAGTCCGCCTGGCTCATGGTGTGAAACCCCTGGGGCAAAGGCAGGGTCAAATCCGTCCATATCCAATGAAATATATACTGGGTTTTCAAATTTGGATATTGTATTGATATCCAAATTGCGCATCTCGTGCAATTCTACATTAAATTTTTTTGCCTGTTCCGCCTGATGTGGGTTTAAGGTTCGGATACCTACCTGAACTAGTTTTACCGCATAACCGTTTTCCATTATCCGGGCAAACGGACATGCATGGGAGTAAGGGTCTCCGTCATATGCATGGTACAGATCGGCATGTGCATCAATATGTAGTATGTCCAATTTAGGATAAAAACCGTGAAACGCTTTTATAATTGGAAAGGTGACCGAGTGGTCGCCACCTAGAGTAAGTATTTTGGGCAGTTTTTTTTGAAAGGTTATTTTTTGTGATGGATTCTATGTCAAAATAGTCGGTTATTACATAGTCTCCAGCATCAACAATTGTTTGGTGCTCTATGGATGTGCCCAATTCTGAATATAGATTCATGGAGTCACTGTATAAAGCCTTTCTTATTTGTTTTGGAGCTTTGGCAGGACCTTTTTGAAAAGAGGATTTTGCGTCCCAATTTATACCTTGAATAATAATATTTTGCATAAGTTAAAGGGCATTACAATTCAATATTTATAATACTAAAAACGTTGTTCAAAAAGAAACATGTTTATGGTTGACAATAAGTTTTTTATGGAATTGGTGTCCAATCCAAGTTCTTTAATATTGGGAACAATGACGGTTTCTACTTCATTTGAGGTCCACATTGCATCTATAAGGATAAAGCCTTCCGAAGTGGCGACAATAAAAGATTCAACCCCTTTAAATCCTACATAATAAATATTATCAAAAAATTGGGTTGGCGCTACTACATTGGCATCGAATAAGGGGTAATTGCGTATACCTTCAGGTATTTCGTCTTTGTTGCTCTTAAGTTTGCTTGAAGTATTAGAGGGATTACCTGTTTGCTGTTTTTTTGAATTACAACCAAATATGAATACAATACTTAATAGGAAAATTATTTGTTTCATTTTATGCGATTTATTTTTACAAAAACATTCATGCAACCACTGTAATTAGAGGTCCGTTTTAAAATAATCAATTTTAAAAAAGTTGTAAAACGATACCGTTAATCAAGCAAGAAATAGATTGAAATAAAGTTAAATAAGGGTTGGGGTAGCAAGGTTACTCACCTAATTCCGTAATTTTTTTTTCATATAACTTTTTACTTTCAACTACGGCTACATTAAGTTCTTGCATAATACCGTCTACCCTACCTTCAATACTTTTCATTTGGTCGTTGATATTATCAAAAGAATTAAGTGCCGCTGCAACTTCCAAAGCTTTGACCACTTCTACGGCATCTCCATGAAGTAATTTTAGTTTATTTATTGCTTTAGAGGTATTGGCCAAGGTGCCATTATATTTGTCACGGGCCTTTTCTATGGCGCTTAAAAGGGTTTTTTTACTGGTCTCGTCACTAAGGCTGTTTGTTTGCTTTTCCATGGCAGCAAATAGATTGGATGCCTTATCCTTTAAATCTTCATATTCCTTGTTTAGGATTTGAACACGGCGATCTACTTTTTCCCAATCCCCATAAACCTTGGCGAATTCCTTGTCCTCGTTTTTGGTTTCTTCCAAAGCACTTTTTAAAGCGTTCAAAGATGCCAAGCCCTTATTTACATTTTTATTAGCGGTCTCTTTTTTGTTTTCAAATGCGTTGACCTGTGATTTAAATTTATCCTTTAAGCGTATAAGGTCTTCTGGACTTTTATCTTTCCAGCAAGAGGTAAGTAATAGAGTAGTCAATACTACGAATAATGTTTTTTTGTACATGAAATCAAGCTTTAGTTAATGGTGCGCTAAAGATACATATTCTTAAAATCTAATTTTCACCAAGAGCTTATGGTATAGGAATCTATGCAACGGAATAAAGTGTTTATTGGCACAATAGTATTTTTTAAACACAGCTAACATTGAAGGGCTTGAATTTTGATAAAAAAAAATGTCTTGGTTGGCGTGGGGGAATGCGCGGATCAATAAATAAGTAGTTTGAAACAAAAAGCCTTCTACCGTAAGGGTAGAAGGTTTGCCTAGTTATTTTTAAGGGCTATACGCCTACATTATCCTTGGACCATGCAAATTTTTGAAAAGGGGCATCTACCGGTGTGTTGGCAATATGGTTGGTATAATTGCTGATCACTTTTTGAGATACACCCAAAATAATGTCCAATACGTGTTGTTCACCATAACCTGCGGCGTAGAACGCCTCTAAATCATCAGAGGTTACATGGCCTCTATTTCTAACAACGGTCAAGGTCATTTTACGTAGCGCCTCTAGCTTGGTATTTTCCAATGGTGTTTCATTGCGAAGGGCATTGGTTATGCGATCATCAACCTTCATCATTTTTGCAATTCCAGTATGCGCGGGCACACAATAATGACAGGCATGCTCTACATTGATCGTTTGCCACACTACGGTCAACTCATCATTGTTGAACGATGAGTTTGTAAATAGTTCATGTAATGATTTGTATGCCTGTAACAATGGGGGTGATCCGGCAAGAACTCCATGTAGCCCAGGAAGCATTCCAAAGCTTTTTACGGATTCCTCTAATTGCGTTTTACTTCCTTCAGGAGCAGATGCAATGTTATGTACTTTTAATGTTGTCATAATATAAAATTTAAATAAAATAATAACTAAACAATCGTTTAGTTTTAGGTTAAAAAAAAGGGTTAAATGTTATTGAATGTCATTTCAATATAATCTTCAATTTCTTTGTTGGAATTTACTTTTGTTGCCGCCGCCAAGCCATGTTTGGCAAGTAACAAATAATTGGCCTGTTGCTCTATAGTAGCAAGGTCCTTTTCAGTGTTTATTTTAAGTTTTTCTATAAAAAGTTGTTTGAGGTCCTTCATAAAACTTTCCATTTCCTCTTTCACCAATTGATCATCACTATGGGCAAATTCATAGTATGTATTAGTAACTAGGCAGCCTTTTTGATTTCCGTTCATATTTCCTATTGCAACAGAGTCGTAAAAAAATGCCTTAATATCCTCAACGCCATTTTTGGCCTTTTTAAATTTTTCAAAAATGGCATGTACACGTGTTTTGTAAGATTTTAAGCATTCTAAAAAAACACCATGCTTATTGCCAAAACTGGAATAAATTGAAAATTTATTAATGCCCATTTCACGCTCCAACATATGCATAGAAGTACTTTCATATCCGTTACGCCAGAACAATTGCATTGCCTTGTCAATAACCTCACTTTCTATATATTGTTTTTTACGCGCCATATGCTATAAATCCATTACAAAACTAACCATTCGTTTAGTTATATAAAAACCTTTTAACAAATGTTTGTGTAAAGCATGTTTAAATTTTGGTGTCAATCCGTTTTCATGACCGGTGTAAAGGGTTGCTTTAATTTAGATTTAATGAAGGTTGAAATCTGATCATGTGGGCCATTAGGGTAAAATCCAAAAACACATATGGTCTCGTTACCGGTATAAGCGCGCTTGTCCTCATCCCTTCCATAACTGAAGATTGCCATATTATCGCCTTGTCGCCAACCTTCATCTCCTGCAGCAGTTGGACCTCTGTCTTTTACTCCAACATAAAAATCTGGGTATCCTTAGGGTCACTATCGGCCAAATAGAAGTAAGGGGAAGGAAATTTGTTGCCGAACTCAGGATTTAACTAACCTAAACCGCCTTCTACAAATGTTCTATGGACGCCATCCTTCAATACATAATAATCTTTTTCTATCGGTGCTTCTTGTTCGCCTTCCACAGGACCTTCATATAAAAATGCGTTGTTGTCTTTCACCTTTATTATTTTAATAGTGGCATGTGTAGGGTAAATGTGATATTCCAGATCATACGTTTCGTTTGAAGTTCTCATGATTAAATGATCGCCCTCTAGGACGTGATTAAATGCTAATGGATTTCCTTTTGCATCCGGCCAATAAGATGTAGCGTTGCTTTTGCGCTGTGGATGGTTAAAATTACCTACTCCAAAGTTTGGCCAGCCCCGGTACTCATCTTTACCTCCATTGGATGATGAGGTATTATAGCCTTTATCCGCATCGTTCCCGATCCAATCATTGCCGGCTTGATCAAAGGCACTGCTAAAGCCAGTTTTACCATCTGTTTCCCCATTTTCAAAATACCAGGTACCACCGGCAGCGGCAATTTTCCAACACATATTATCAAAATGTTTTACCCTGGTTACCCTTACGTTTTTAGGAAATGGTTGATATCCTATACCTGCTGTAGGTTCAGTGCCATTATGTTGATAAAAGTGTGCAGATGCTTGCCATGCTTGGTACATTTGGTCAACGAACGCATTGGCATTGCCGTTAAATTGGATTACGCACCTATTGCCTACCAGAAAATTGCCCATGATAGATGCGTTATAAGTAGATAGGTAATAGCCAAGACCTTGCTTGTGAGTTATGGTCGGAAATTTATTCCAATCTTCAACAGAATTTTTTCGATAAAAAATGATTTGTCTTCACGTACCCCATAAAGGTCTTTAATGACCATTTGCTGTTTGTCCATTGTTCCCCAAGTGACCGTTAGGTAAAGTTCCGGTATGACAGATTGGTACCATGCACCGTGATATGCTACTTTTTGTGAGGGTAGATGTTGTTTATGTAATCTTTGACCCAATAGATAAAATCATGCTCGGAAACCGAAGATGTCCGGGAAAAGGCATTAACCAACTCATCTATGAATTTTTAGAATCTCCATCAAACTGTAGTATGGTCAAAGGCCTAACTTTAAAACTGCCCATGGTGGCCTCTTTGTATTGGGTAATATAATAGCCTATTTCAGGGTAGTATTCAATACCTGGCAGATCCGTCCAATTTTCCTCTTTTTGTCTACCTATAAAAAGAGACTCGTTTTCTGTTAACCCTTCAACTTCCCTAAGTTCAGATTGTGTAGAGGTTACTTTTCCCCAACTAATGGTAAGCTTATGTTCTGGCAAATTAACCTGAAACCAATCGTTAAGATGGTCAAAAGTGGCATTTTTATAGTTTTCCGGAATATATTTTTTTAACCAGTAGGCAAATGCCGTGTTGTTTTCTGGTAAGGCATTCTGCCGGTGTTGTGAAAAAGATAAATGATCATTCAAAATGAGCACTACAATAGTGAGTATATAGGTTTTCATAATAGCATCGGTATATTTCGTTTATTTTCGATAATGGAAGATAATATTTAAAAAACGAAAATAATCGAAAATATAAAAAATCGGTTTCGCACTATAATTTCACATAACAGGCTAATTGATAGGTGATTAAATTGTTATTAGATGTAATAGATTAAACTTTCAATCCCTATTGATCGTCAAGAATTTTAATTCATTGCCAAGAAACCCTTCTTCAGAATTTGGTTCATTATCTTTTATGACCATAATATTTCCAGTTTGTTCGTCGTAAGAATTCCAAGTGGGTAGACCGTCATTATTTGGGTTTCCGGTTTTTGCAAAGTTCACCCAGTAAGAAGAAAGTACGTCCTCTATCATCTTGTCACTTGGTTGCCAATTCCGTTTCCATGTATGCAAGGTGTGCAATGTATAGGGAACGTCACTTGTATGAAAAGCTCCGTAATTGGGAAAACCCTGTTTATCCGGTGGTACGTGACCAAACTGGTATAGGTAGGTGGGTTGTGTGTTATACGTTGCCAAGAGATGTGATGGCACTCCCGCAAAGTGCAGCATACCCAATTTGCTTTTTACTTTTTTGACATCCTTTTTTGTTTCGGCAGGAAAAATAGTTAGAAAATCCGATGCCTTAGCGCCGTATTCTTCTTGGGCCTCGTTATAATAAGCCTCAACGGTCATTTCATTATCTCCTAAAAAATTTCCGTCCCCGGTTACCCAGCCGCTTATTATAGGTATTTGATGCTGTCTGCCATTTTTAAAATGGCCTATTATATCCTTAGGAACTACGTAGCCTTCTGTTGTAATGCCAAACCGCCCTACATTGGTGTCATTACTGATAAGATGTACATCTTTCGCAGGTAAATTTCGTAATTCGTTGATAGTGGTTGCCTTGACCTTTTCCATAAAGCGTATTCCGGTAGCTTCGGCATCGGCCAGGGATTGTGTCCTTGTGCTTCCCAATAGACCCCCGCTTTGTAATATGGCCTTATGGAACAACTCATCGGAAAGGGGAGAGGCAATTAAGGTATTCACGCTAAACGCCCCTGCCGACTGTCCGGCGATAGTTACATTGTTAGGGTCGCCACCAAATGAGGCAATATTGTTCTTTATCCATTTTAAGGCGGCTATTTGGTCCATTATTCCATAATTGCCCGATGCATTTTTCCCGGATTCAGCAGTCAACTCTGGGTGAGCCATAAAACCAAGTATACCTACACGATAGTTAAAACTTACGAATACAACGCCTTTCTTGGCCAATTCCTCACCATCATAAATAGCACAATTGGCAGAACCACTTGAAAGTCCGCCACCATAGATCCATACAAAAACCGGTTGTTTTTCTGTTTTGTTCTTTGCAGTCGTCCATACGTTCAAGTATAGGCAATCCTCATTTAAAGGTTCGGGTAAGGCAATAAACTCTTCTGTCCAACAATAGAAAGGTTCCGGGGTATTTTGAATGGGGCTTGGCCCAAATTCGGTACATTGTAGAATTCCGTTCCAAGATAAAACCGGTTGCGGAGCTTTCCATCTTAAATTACCTACTGGAGGTGAGGCAAAGGGAATACCTTTAAATATACGCACCGTTTTATCCGTGTTATAACGCCCTTCTATTTTACCCTTGTCCGTATCAACAATGGTTTCACTGTGGAAATTACAGCCTAAGGTTAGGCAACAAAGTAGCAGATGCAAATATTTCATGGATTTGTTTTATAGTTCATTTACTTTTTGTTGTTAGTCTTGATTTTTATGGAGGACATCACAAGGTACTAAATATCCCATTGTTATTTTCTTTTTGATAGGTACTGATGAAGCTGGTATAAACAATTTACTATATCTTTAAATTACCTCCCTAATCATATCTTATGAGTATTTAACTAACTAAATATAAACTGATCAAACATGAAACAAATACTAACCCAAGTAACTCAAGGCGTGTTCTTAACGGCATTACTAATGGTATCCTCTTGTAAGGAAGAAGAAAAGCCCATAATTGACCAAACAGCAGAATTGAACCAATGGTTTGATGACAAATACGAAGAACGGTTGCAAATGAGTCCGTTGGCACTTACCGCCCAAGGAAGAAAGGACCAATATGATAAAATCGATGACCTTAGCAAAGCGGCAGAGGAAAACGAATTGGCGTGGATGGCGGCAAGTACAAAGGAGCTGCATGAAAAGTTTGATTATGATAGTTTAAGCGATGCGGACCGCACATCCTATGATCTATGGACGTACCAATATGAAATCATGAAAGAAGGTGAGGCCTATAGCCATATGGATTATGTGTTTGACCAAATGCATGGCATGCATACACGGTTGCCCAGTTACTTGATCAACTTTCATAAAGTGGACAGTATTGCGGATATGAATTCCTATATCTCCAGAATCAAGGAAACAGGTAGGGCAATGAATCAACTGGTAGTGCGTGCAAAGGAGCAGGCTGCAGCGGGTATATTGCCGCCAAGGTTTGCCTTTGAAACCGTAATTGTCCAAACAAAGGCTTTAAAGGACGGTACGCCTGTCTTTAATGATATGAAAAGTAAGATAAACGCGCTTTTGACCGGGGATAAGATTACGGAAGAAGAGGCGACGGAACTAATCGGGAAATCGGAAAAAGCGATCAATGACTATTTTAAGCCGGCATATGCCGATCTGTTGAGTTGGTTGGAAAGCGAAGTGGATAATGCAGAAGAAAAGCCCACTGGGGTTAGTAGGCATGAAAATGGCAAAGATTTTTATAACTATCGTTTAAAGGTATTTACCACCACCGGTATGACCGCGGATGAGGTTCATGAAATAGGCTTAAAGGAGGTAGCTAGAATAAAGAGTGAAATGTTGGCGATAATGGAGAACGTAGGATTTGAGGGCGATTTAAACGCATTTTTTAAGTTCGTAAATTCTGATGAGCAGTTTTTTTTTCCAAATACGGATGAAGGAAGACAAGGATACTTGGATGAATCCACAAAATATTTGGACGATTTGACCAAGAAGCTACCGGACTATTTTGGCATTTTGCCCAAAGCGGAATTACAGGTAAAACGAGTGGAAGCATTTCGTGAGCAGGACGGTGCGCCACAACATTATTCTGCAGGTACCCCGGATGGTTCCAGAAAAGGGACCTACTATGTGCATTTATCGGATATGAACGCTATGCCAAAATCAACAATGGAAGGCGTAGCCTATCATGAAGGTAATCCTGGGCACCACATGCAAATCTCCATTGCACAGGAATTGGAATCCGTACCTAAGTTTAGGACGCAGGCCGGTTTTAGTGTGTACAGTGAAGGCTGGGGCTTATATTCAGAAGCATTGGCCAAGGAAATGGGCGGATATCAAAATCCATACTATGATTTTGGACGTTTGGTGAACGAAATTTGGCGGGCCATTAGATTAGTGGTCGATACGGGCTTACATGCCAAGGGATGGACGGAAGCTGACGGTATAAAGTACTTTACTGAAAATTCATCTATTGCCCAGGGAGCCATGAAAGCGGAAGTACAGCGGTATATGGTGATGCCAGGGCAGGCAACATCCTATAAAATAGGGATGCTCAAGATTCAAGAATTACGTAAAATGGCAGAAACTGAATTGGGCGATAGCTTTGATATCAAAGGATTTCATGATACCATACTTGGTGGCGGAGCCTTACCATTAGAATTATTAGAACGTAGGGTAAGAACATGGATAGCCACACAAAAGTAAATGCTTTAATTTATTGTAAAGTGCTGTAAGGATGAATACCTTATGGCATTTCTATATCAGTAAGGACAATAGTTGTACGGCATCGTGAAAGGGAATACATCTAAAAAAGTAAAAAGACCATGGCCCACCAAGGCGGCTATGGAACAGGTTTATGCCATGCAACTTTGGGGAGAAAACGGAACAGCATTTTATTCCGGAGAAGGGTCTCACTTACCAAAGATCGTAACCCCTTATATAGAGGTAGTCTCCTCGTTCCTAGGTTCCTTTGAACGCCCTTTACGAGTGTGCGATCTTGGTTGTGGTGATTTTAATATAGGCAGTACATTAGTAGCCTACACAGCGCATTATATAGCTATTGATATAGTTGAAAGTCTTATAGTTCACAATCAAAAAACATTTCTCCAGGAAAATTTGGAATTTCATTGTTTGGATATTGCCGTAGACCCCTTGCCCAAAGCGGATTGTGCAGTGGTACGGCAAGTTTTACAACATCTTAGCAATCAGGAAATACAACAGATCGTGGAAAAATTGGCCCAATATAAATATGTGCTGCTTACCGAACATTTGCCTGATCAAGAATTTGAACCCAACAAGGATATCATATCGGGGCAGGGCATACGTTTAAAAAACCATAGCGGGGTAGACTTGTTGGCCCCACCGTTCAATTTCAAGGTAAAAAAGGAGACTCAATTATTGAGTCTGCAGGTTGCCAAAGGGAAAATCGTAACCAAATTATACCAAGTATTTTAAGGATTAGTTGGTTTTTGGAGTTAAAGTAAATGCTTAAGCTTTACCTTTTTTATATTTAGGTAATCTTGGTTGTGTACATTAGTTTTGGTGATGAGCGGAACTCTTTTTGTAATAATGATTCCGGCATTTTCCAATACTTCAATTTTTTCCGGGTTGTTTGATAACAGTTCTATGGATTTTACTTTTAAATGTTCAAGAACCTTGGCCGCAATGGTAAAATCCCTCAAATCCGTATCAAACCCCAAGGAATGGTTAGCTTGTATAGTATCTTGTCCCTCATCCTGTAATGCATAGGCGTTAATTTTGTTAAAAAGTCCTATACCTCTACCTTCCTGTCTTAAGTACAGCACAATACCGCTACCTTTTTCGGCAATGGCCCTTAGGCTTTCCTCAAGCTGTTCTCCGCAATCGCACTTTTTTGAAGCGAACACATCTCCGGTAAGACACTCTGAATGCAACCTTGTCAACACATTTTCCTTAGTCTCTAGTTCCCCTTTGTAAAGTACACAATGCTCAAAATCAACACCTTCTTCCTTAAAGGAAATGATGTTAAATTTTCCATATGCCGTTGGTAATTGTGCGGTATTCGAATATTGAATGTTCATGATAAAATCTACTAATTTCAAATAAAATGGAACAAAACCGTTCTTTTCCATCTACTTTGTCGTACAGAACAAAACTAATTACATTTCAACGGATAAATATTAAAGTAGTATAAGAAATTTCAAATTTCATGGAAAACATCGTTGAACAACCAAAACGGAGACCTTTCTTTTTTTTTGCACCAAAAAACTTAAGCATTAATAATAATTTTCATTTTTTTGGAAGCGATACCTTTTCCGCCCGCCATTACACTTTTAATACTATGCTGTTGTAATTTTAAGTGCACAATGATCAAACTGGGAGAAGGTTTTGACATATATTTTCCTTGTTGAATATGAAACGCCTCCTTTGTAATATGCAGTTTGTCATACAAATAACATGCTAAGGGTCCTGCTGCCATACCAGTTCCCGATTCTTCCAGTATGCCGTAACTAGGGGCAAACATTCTGGCCGTGGCATCATACTGGGTGCTGGGAGCAAATACATAATAGCCAATTAGATTTAGTGTGTTACTGAGTTCGGTAATCAATTGAAATTGTGGGGTTAGTTTTGCAAGTACATTTTCATCTTTTACGGGTACCATTAAAAAAGAATTGCCCGTATTTACTACGAGAATAGGGGCATTGGGTAATAAGTCCGTTTGTTGAATTCCCAATGACTTCAAAATGACATGGGTTTGTTCATCTACTTGGGTATAGGTCGGCGCCAGTTGTTCCATAAAAGCTAAATCTCCTTTAAGTTCTATGGATCTCTTACCATCTATGGTTTCCTTGGAAGATATATTTTTTTTCAGTTTACCTAGTTGTTTAAGGTAGGAGAAGGTTGCTACGGTAGCATGGCCACAATGGGCAATTTGTCTGGTAGGCGTAAAAAAATCCAATTTAAAATCTTCGGTCTTTGATGTTGAAACAAAAGCGGTCTCTGACAACCCCACCTGTTTTGAAATTTGAAGCTTGTCCTGAACCGATAAGTCATCTGCATTTAATACCACTCCTGCAGGATTGCCACCTTGGCCATTTTCTGCAAATGCGTTCAAAATCTGTACGGTAACTGTTTTTTTAGAATTGTCCATAGGATACAATTTTTATGTTATATAATAGGGACGTAGAGGAGAGGAAAAAGACGGAGTTAAAAATCATTTTTTTTAAAATCCAATAATTTGCCGGTTTTGTCAGATGTTACATTAGGGCAATCCAAAATCGTTTCCTTTAAAATTTTCTTGGCTGTTTGCACTCTGGATTTTGTGCCGGAATAGGAGATTTTTAAATGGGCGGCCAATTCTTTTTGGGAGTAATTTTGAAAAGTAGTCAGCACAATTGCTTCTTTATGCTGTTGGGATAGGGCATTGATTTTTTGGTTGATACAGTGGCTGAGTCTTGAATAGTCAAAATTGTTGGACTCTAAAACGGGCAATTCAATTTCGGCTACTGAAATGTCCTGTTTTTTCTGAATACCTCTAAAATGGTCAATGATACTATTTCTGGTAATTTGATAAATCCATGAAGTAAGTCTGGAAAGTTGCTTTAATTGATGGATGTTGGTCATTACTTTAATAAAAACCTCCTGATGTATATCCTTTGCGGATTGCTTATCTTTAACTTTGTTTAAAATAAACGTAAAGAGTTCTTCGCTAAGGTCTTTCCAAATAATCGTGATTTCCTTTTCCATGCCTTAAATCTACAAACTTTTGTACACCACTGTCAGTTATGAACAGTGAGTTTATCAATATAGTAATAAATTAAGCATGTTCGTTTTCCTATCAAGGGACTAAATCATAGTTTTTCTGGAAACAGGAAATTGTTTATGTATGAAATAACATGAAAATAAAGTGGCAAAGCAAATCCTATAATTCAGCTTTTTACAGGTGTTTATTTATTTGTCAGTAACTACTACAGAGTTTGCAATATAGTCGTGTACGGCCTTTTTCTTTTTATTTCCGGTTACCGTTAAAAGAGATACCCAGCCTAAGGTGAATTTGAAAATAAACCGCACAAGGGCGGAGGGAAAGCCAATATAATTTTCCCTATCAGTATCTTTTCTTACCGTAATATTACTAAAGGAGTGGCCAATTGTACCACCAAATTGACTCGTAAAAAGAGGGTCGTATAAAATGAACAATAGTACGGCTATGACAATACGAACATAATTGGGGACATTGTCAAATAAATTCAATAGTTCTGAGGCTGCGTACATTGCAGCTATTAAAAGCAATGCATCAATAATTGCTGCTTTTATACGATCTGGCAATATAGCGTAATCGGATTTTGTTAGGACTTGCATGGCGTTATTTTTAGTATGATTGGCGCGATGGCTACGGATAAATTTAGTAATTTTTTAAGCTGATTTAGAATAAGTTAACTAAAGCTTTGCTTATCGCGTTCCTAGTTTGTTTTTTGTTGCAATGGCATTGAAAAGGCATTTGGTTTGTGTATTACTGGCGCTTTAATAGGTGTTAGGTTGTTACCTGAATCATTTAAGGTGTTTTTGTTTTGTTCTGGACCTTTTCCCCTTTAATAGGTGAGTATTCCTTTTTAAGCTCCCCGTTCACAAGAATATTGGTAAAGTAGCTTTTTGCCCCAGTGGCTTTGTTCATATCCTCTATATTTTGCAAATGAAAATGCAAATGGGCCTCTGATGAATTACCTGAATTTCCACAAAGTCCTAATAAATCTCCTTGTTTTACGTGCTGTCCTTGCTTTACTACAATAGAATTTTGTTTAAAGTGGGCAAAAAATAGAAATTCATTCAGGTCTGTTTTTAAGATGACCGTATTGCCAGGAACATAGATAGGATTCATCTCTCCGGGAATATTGTCCTTTATACCGTCCACGACCAGAACAACTTCCGCATTGCAGGGAGCAATAAGTTCTTTACCAAAGGCGTAATAGTCTTCGTTTGTTTTTCCGTCGGTTTTATATGATTTTCCAGTATGATCCGTAATGACGATATCAAATGCATTTTTTTGGGCCTCGTTATTTACATGATAGTTTAATTCCTTGGTGTCTCCTCCCCAGAAAATGGTCCATTCGTCATTAAAGGGTAGTATAAAATCTGTAGTGTTCCTTACAACCTTAGGCAGATCGGGATCTTTGAAGGGCTTAACGAACAACCCGTTTATTTTTCCTGTTTTATCAAGCGAAATGTTTACGGCCAAGAGTGCCCGCTCAAAATTAGTTCTGTACGAAGCGTAAGTGCCATTTTCATAAGTAATGAATGTTCTGTTCACCATTTTACCGGCTTGGCTCTTAAGACCTTTTAGAAAATCGGTGGTTTGTTCCAATGGTAGGGCCGACTTCATATCTGGGGCAAAGAGCTCAAATATGTCCTTGTACTGCTCTGCATTATATAATTCCTGAAATTCGTTGGCTACTTTTTTTATGGTTTCTTTTTCTTCTTGACCAAAGAATAATAATGGCATTAGAAGTAGCATTGGTATTATTGATTTCATCATGTGTTAGGTTGTTTAAAATATAAAATACTGCGTTGTGTATACAGGCTGTACGTATAAGGTCTTTTCAGCCTCATCAGGAAATATATTCATCAATATGCCCTTAACAAGTTATGTACCTTGCCTAGCCATTAATTTTTCACAGCCAAATCCTCCCTAGTGACCAGTTTGCCTCCAATTATTACATGTTCAATAGCGTTGTAAGCTTCAATATCCAGCAAAGGATTTTTGGTTAAAATGAGCATATTGGCCTTTTTACCTGTTTTTATGGAACCTATGTTAGCATCTAAATGAAATGCTTTGGCATTATTGATCGTAGCTGAAGATAAGATTTTATCCAATGGTACACCGGCCTCTTTCATCAATTGCAGTTCCCAATACCCATTATGGCCCGGTTGGTTGCCATATGTTGGAGCAGAGGGCGTATCCGTACCAAATAACAGTAATGCATTGTGATCGGAAAGGTATTTTAACGCAAGCATGGCATGTGCCTGGATATTGCCATATATCTTATGCACCTCACCGGTTTCAAGCTCGCTGAAAAGTTCTTTGGCAAACCACTGTCCTTCTTCGGTTTTATACCAATCTAGCAATTTTTTGGGTACTACCTTTTGTAATTCGGGTTGGTCAAGAAAGGCTAGGTCCGCTAGTGCCTCTTCACCGGAAAGGACGGTTAGGGTGGGGGTGTAGCCTATTTGTTTTTCTATTATTTTATCCAAGGTTTGTTTTACTTCTAGCGGTAGTGAATCTAATGGTACATCCCTATAGGTTTCCCAATTCCATAACCCATGTGCAATGACATCTACCCCTACATCTGCCAAAAAGGAATGAGCCTCTAGGGAATTGCCATGCACGGTCAATACCAAATCGTTGACGTGCGATTCTGATATTAATTCGCTCATGATTTCCTTTGTGGGCACGGGTAATTTTGGCATGCCCCTAAATCCTGATTCGTAATAGGATTTCACGGCAATGGCTCCTGTATTTTTTATACGTTGCACTACCTCCTTAGGTGTGTGGTCCGCAGGATCGTATTTATCAGGGATATGTGCTGCCTGGCTTTCCAGGTAAATAAAATTTGGGGTAGATTCAAACCGGTATTGTTCCGGTGCAAAATTCATTGGATAACCATTTGCAACGGATGCCCCAGAGCGACCTGTATGGTAAATATCCGGATGAATAGGCCGGGTATTGATAGCGGTTAATTGTTCATTGGATATGCCACCAAGATTAATGAGTGAGGTAAAGCCATAATACAGGTAACTGTTGGGCATTTGCGAGGTAAATTGTTTGGCGAGTTCTGGGTTGGCTTCCATATGATGGGGCAACATTCCTTGAACTTCCGTAATATGAACGTGACTATCTATTAGGCCGGGAATAATATATTTACCCGTGCCATCTATTTGTTCAAAAGTGCCACTAAGGGTAGGTTTTTTTTATCGAGGTAAACAATAGAATCGTTATTGATTACCAAATGACCATTATACGGATGGTAGTTGCCGTCTTCTGAGGTAATGATGGTAATGTTTGAAATATATACCCCTTTTGTCAGTTTTAGTCGCTCTTGGGTTTCTTGGCATGATAATGCCAATATTGTGATAAATAGTACTATAGCCTTTTTCATAAAGCTTTGTTTTATGTTTGCCATGGGGTAGTACAAGTATAAGAAATGTAATTGATTTTGAAGTGTTTACTGTTGCCAAGGTATATGTGGTATGGTAGGTAATTCTAAATTATTTAGGGTTATAGCAACCGCTTTTATCAAATTGTAATTAAAATTTTCACAAGTTTCGTTTGAAGGATTAGTGCTTGTTTTGCCCTTATTCTTTTAAAGTGTATGAATAAATAATATCGTTGTTTTTAATATCCCAAATGGACTACACATTAATTATAAGACCTTTAAACCGGTTGATTAGTTTTTTTTCCTCGGCCCTAATAAAAATTAAGAGCATTACATAAACAATAGGAAAAACAAAATAAAAGGCTAACGGAATTCCCAGGTCTACAGTTAGTTCCAAAGCCAACATAATAATAGGAATTAACAGTATTAACAACAGACCATATTTAAACGTTGTATATAGTTTAATTTGTGTTCTTGTTTTAGACAAGTTAGAAAAGGTTGCATATACAATGATTGCGCTTTTTGCATCATTGTTTAAATCAAGGGCGTAGTTTGTACCAATTGAAAATGGTAGGCTTAGGATACAATCCGTTTGCGAAATCCATTTGACAAAAATGTGCTTTTCATGGAGGATCGATTTTTTTAGCTCCTCGATACCCTTATCTACCACCAGAATTTCTTGGTAGTTAGTTAGAATGGACATTGATCGGTTTCTGTATTAACATACCACAACATATTAGGTTCTTGATTTCAGTTGAAAAATTGAATTGTATAGTTCTTTTTAGTTTTGATTGAATTTTTTGAAATCCTATGTTTTTCATGTATCCTAAACTTGACATTCTCATGTTCTGTTTCTTATTTCAGGCTCAAGTTTTTAAGTTTGGATAGTAGTAGGCACTAATCTAATATTCTAAAAATTGGCATAGATAGGAGTACTTACTATTCTTGGGAAATTTAGTAAAAAACTTAATGTGCCGGGACAGTGTTGAAAATGATTTTTTTCCTGTTCTAGAATGTAAAACAGCGGTTATTGTTGACCAATTGTACATGTTTGCACTTAAGGATTATGGCCATTTTGAGCAAGTGCTGTTTTTTTCTTATCGACATTTATTCAAAATAAAACTGGTGTCGTTAAGTTTTAGTATTTTAAAATTATGACCTTGAAGGTCAATAGGAACTGTGCTTAAAATGTACTTTGAATTTTTGGCAATATTCCAAGTACCTTCAGTAGAATTTTGATTTGCCTGTTCCAAATAAACAATTCATGACGTACGAATCAATGATGGTGCTGTCCTCTGCTATTTTTAAGATAGATCCATAATGTTCTTTGGTCTCATCAATTTTTACATATTTCAAATTCTTTTCATTATCCGTAAGCAACCATAATCCTTCAAGATGGTTTAGGGCTACCCTATTACTCTTGCAGGAAAGAAAACTTAAGACTAAAACTAAACCGATAATAAATTTGAAATTTGTGTTCATCATTTATTGTTTCCTTTAAAAAATGAGTATTAGGATAAAATTTGGACCAAAAATTTCTTGTTCTTTAATGTTAACAAATCTGTGTGAATTTTCTCATAAAAATGTTTATAAATAATTTGATATGTAGCTATAACTAATATAGTTCGTTTAGAGTTTTTCTAGGTCTTTAACCGTACTTGATCGAGGATAAGTATACCCATGTTATATAAAATAATTGTAACGGAATTCTGAACCATAAATAGTACAATCCATGTCCGTTAAACGTGGCTTTTTGATACTCTATATGTTCAATTGCAGCTTTTATGTTTGCTGGTATTATCAAAATAAAAAACAAAATTAGTAGATAGGCTGTCAACGTTATATATTGTGGAATATGTAACCCAATTGCACCAAAAATTTCAATTATCCCGGTAAAATAGACTATTTCTTTTTTGTACGGTATGAAATTGGGAATCATCATGGCCATCCCTTCAGTGAACATAAAATGACCTATTGCAGTGAAGAGTAGCATTACGGACATGCCAATTCTAGCGTACAAGGAAATCTCGTACGTTCCATGTATGGATTTAAAGGCTATTCCTGTAATTAATGTGGCAACTAGTAAAACAATTAAGGGTTTCATTTTTTATTGTAAAGTTGAAGACTATTGGCGCTTCAAACAATGAACCCAGGTTAAGAAATTCGCTTTCTAATTCTACTTAAAGCTTGTGGGGTTATGCCAATATAGGAAGCAATATATTTCAATGGTATGTCCTTGAAAAGATTTGGTCTATTTTTAAAGAGCGACAAATAACGTTCTTGCGCAGTTTGGTTTAAAAGTGATTGTTCCCTATCTGATTTTATTAAATATAGGTTTTCAGCGGTCAATCTACCAATGGTATTGCCTATTGCTGTCCGGGCATATATTTCTTGTAAATCTGTATGGGAGATACGCCATAAGATCGTCTTGGACAATGTTTCTAGCTGATACGTACAAGGAGATTGCCTTATGAACGAATCGTATGCACAAACAAATTGGTTTTCAAAGCAGAAACCAAATGTAAGATCGTTTTCCAAACCTGGGATATAAAGCCTAACCGCTCCTTTTTCAATGAACGAAAGATACGTTTCTGTTTGTCCCGTTTTTAATAGTATGGTTTTTTTGGGATATTCGGTTTTTTCAAGTTTAGAGGAGAACAGTTTCCAATCTTCATCGTTAATTGTCACAATTTCCTCAAAAAAAGCTCTAATCCTATACATTGACCGTTGTTTAGTTCTTCTTGTTGCTGGCCGTTTTAATTCAGGACACTACCTGAACCGCTAACTCCTATTATAAGATAGGTTTTATTTTTTGATGTAGTTTTTTAAATCTATCAATTTCAATGCTGTATGGTAGGCTTCAATTCTTGAATATGCCGTTCCGTCAACCAATATGATAACGGTCAACATCGCAATTG
Source organism: Maribacter confluentis (assembly GCF_030505015.1). Lineage (NCBI taxonomy): Bacteria > Pseudomonadati > Bacteroidota > Flavobacteriia > Flavobacteriales > Flavobacteriaceae > Maribacter > Maribacter confluentis. The sequence goes on along the minus strand of NZ_JAUKUC010000001.1, from coordinate 1,603,453 downwards.
TTGTAATGCTTATGGCTCTCCACGTGGGAGTTTGGATAAAGAGGATTAGCAATGCAGCAATAATAATTAAGATAGGAATGACCTTAAATACAACGGTGTACTCTTTTAAGGTACTTTCGGTACGTTCTATTTCTGACTGATAAAAGGCAGGTGCATCTGCATTGAACTCTTTTTCAAATTGATTGATTCTAGATTTGTTGGTATAAAAAAGACCGAGACCTATGGTCATAAGAAGTATACCTGCAACTAAGGTTGGAATAATGTAAGCCTTTGCTAAATCTGTTTTTCCCAACTGCCAAAACCCGATGCTTGCCAGTAAAAATAAAATGGCGAAAATGATGAAGAACCGTGTAGAGAATACCTCGGCTTTTGCCCACTCCGTGGCTAGTTTTAAAATTTCCATAGTTTAATTCAGTTTATATTTTTCCCTGTACTGGGTTGGACTTATTCCTTCTTTTTTCTTGAACAATCTTGAAAAATAGGGCGGATATTCAAACCCTAGTTCATAGGCCACTTCAGAAATACTCTTACTGGGTTGCAGCAATATATTCTTTGCTTCATCAATTATGAGTAATTGCAAATGCTCAGTGGTAGTTTTACCTGTTTCCTTTTTCAGCGTATCACTTAAATAACGTTTAGAAACGGACATCTTATCAGCTATCTGCTCTATACTTGGAATGCCTTTTTCCTGTAATTGTCCCGATTCAAAATACTGGGTAAGGTGTTGGTTAAATTGCTCCAATAAATTGTTGGCTATTTCCTTTCTATGTAAAAATTGGCGTTCATAAAATCGATTGGCATATTTCAATAGCGTATCCAATTGAGAAATAATGATTTCCTTACTAAATACATCTTGGTTATTTTGATATTCAATTTCAATATTTTCTACAATGGATTCCAATTGCTTTTCTTCTTTTGGCGATAGATGCAACGCTTCGTTGACCGAATAGGAAAAGAACCCATATTTTTTAATTTGATGGGCCAATGCCGTTCCTTTTAAAAAATCTTCATGAAAGTTTATGGAAAACCCTTTTTGTTCGAATACCACACTTTTGTCCCATTGCAAGACCTGTCTGGGTGCTATAAAAATTAAGGCGCCATTGGTAAAATCATACTGGGTTCGCCCGTAATTTAAATCTCCATCCACATACTTTTTAAAACTTATGGAATAGCAATCATTGGTAATTGCAGGCGAACTTTCTCTAGGGCAAGGCAAAAAACCATCACCTTTAGAATTGAACACGCTCAACATAGGATGCTCTGGTCTGGGCAATCCTAAATAATCTAAATACGATGCTAATGTTTTAAAGTGTTGCATAATTTTAATCAGTTCAATAGTATTTCATTAATAGCTCTACCATTCAAGATTTTCAAATTTTGAGGCCTTGCTACTAAAGAAATCATGGCTTTACCTATGGTTATTGTAGTAGTAACGGATTTCATTCTTTGCATTATTGAAAAAAAAGGACGTGTTAGTACATAAAAAACATTGTACAGTCTAGTTTTAGATTTAATTCCACGTTTTGGTAAAATAACTCCTGGTCTAAACGCATAGGCATCTTTAAAGCCTTTGTTAAATATAAAATTTTCTGTTTTACCTTTTACCCTTGCCCACATGGTTTTACTTTTTTCAGTGCTGTCCGTGCCTTCCCCTGAAACATAAACGAAGGTTAAATTTGGGTTGGCTTCAAAGGTAGCATTGACCAAAGCCTCTGTAACGGTATAGGTTAGTTTATAGTATTGTTCTTCTGTCATTCCAGCAGAAGAAACTCCCATGCAATGAAAACAGGCATTGTACGCTTTAAAAGTATGTTGAATGGCACTAAAATCAGTGAAATTTTGATGGATGATTTCACTGATTTTAGGATTTTTAAGGCCTATAGAAGATCTATTTATTAAGAGGATTTTTTTAATTCTCTTATCATCTAAACATTCTAACAAAACACCTTTGCCAACCATTCCTGTAGCGCCTGTAATTATTACGTTCATTTGTTTTGCTTTAAATATTCCATTTTACACCGGTCTCTTTTTCTGAAAGTTCCCATAGTCTTTTAGCCACTGCTTTATCTTTGGCATGCGGTTCCAATTTATGTGCCCCCACCGGACCGGTCCAAAAGTTTCTCCCCGTTGGGCCGTAAAAACCACTTTGGTCCAAATTTGGTTCTGTGGCACACATGAGTTGCGGGTAGGCCCCTTTTTCTGCCGATTGTGTCAGAGGAGATAATTTCATTAAGTTAAAGATAAATTTCATCACAAAACTACCACTTGTATTAATTAGGTTGGTTCTTGATGAACCCGGGTGACAAGCATATGCTTTTACATCTGTTTTGCCTGCTGCAGCCAATTTATCCTGTAGTTCATAGATAGTCATGATCTGTGCCAGTTTACTTTGACTATAGGCTTCATTTGGCGTATAATCATTGTCCCAGTTGAGGTCGTCGAATTTTATGGTTTTAATTCCCATGTCATATCCCATACTTCCAACAGTTACAATGCGTCCCTTGGATTTTTTAATGAGCGGAAACAATAATGCCTGAAGCGTGAAATTGCCAAAGTAATTCGTGCCCATTTGACTTTCCCAACCGTCAACCGTTAATATCTGTTTAGGTACTTGGGCAATAGCCGCATTGCAGATAAGCGCATCTATTTGGGTAACGGTACTTAGAACTTCTTTGGCTGCTTTTTTTACGGAAGCTTGTACCGCCAAGTCCATTTGTATGGCTAGCACATCAATGTGGTTGCCTAATTCTTGTTTTAGCGTTTTAATGGTGTCCGCTGCCTTTTTTGGGTTCCTGTTAAGCATGACCACTTTTGCGCCTTTTGAAAGTAAAATTTTTGCTGCTTCAAAACCTGTTCCGCTAGTAGTGCCCGTAATAATGAAAATTTTACCATTCAGGTTTTCAATGCTGTCCGGTGTCCATCCCGTTTTACCATATTGATTTGTATCCATTTTGCCTTTTTTTAATACTAATGAAAAGTACAGGTCAAAGGTCGGGCAGGAGTAAGCTTAATACTGTATACGGATTTTCGAAAGACGTATACTTTTTGGTTGAATTATAAAGGACAAGTTAAGGTTGTTAGGGTAGGCTGAGGGAAAAGAATGTTTATTGAACGATTGTTATAGCATTTAATATGTGTTTGCCTATGGAAATACATTAAGTAGATAAAATGCAACCTTTTTTATTTGTTGCAAGTGTATTTCATGGAATAATTAGACAGACGATAACTGATATCAACAATTCCATAAAAACCCCATATGATTATAAAGGATGTAGCTTAAGGTAGTTGTAAAATGCTATTATCAACTTTAGTTATTGGTATTTTGAACGTTAAATTCATCCAATTTGTCAATCGATTTTTTAAGCCTTGCGGTCAAATTATCCAAGTCAGCTAGTTTCCCGGTAAATTCCATTTCAAAATTATCAATTCTAACTTTTGATTTGTCAACTTCAGAGGTATTCACATATGCAATGGCAAGGGTGATTTCTTGATCGGTATTGTTTTCTTGAAAAATTTCCTTGACCATATTCCAATCAAAATTCTTTAATTCATCAAAATTTTCCGTTTTCAATTTCAGTTCGGTTACGGCAGTTGCTAATTCCATATGGTCACTTTTTTCATGCTGTGCACATGCAGTAAACGTGATAAGAGAAAAAACACCTATTAAAATATTGTTGATTTTCATGGTTTTGAAATTTTGGATTTTAGAAGCAAACTACCCGTAAACCGGGTGTAAGCCATTAAGGTAATAATTTTTTTTGATACGGCATGTGCCTTTGCAAATTCTAATGAATAGAATAATATTACGTTTTAGCGTATTCGCATTTACGGTTCCTTTTTATGGTAATAGGGTAAGAATGGGGATAGACTTGAACAGAAAAATAGCTGATTAACACACCTTTTAAACTTCAACCATAAGGCCAACATACTGGTTAAGATTGTTTATTTTTTTATTCCTGCCGTAATGTGATGAATGGGTCTAACTATGTCTACCTATTTTCTTGGTAGTCATTATAATTTTTATATCTGTTTTTCATTTTAAGTTCCTTTCCTTCAATACAGCTTCTAAGGCTTTGTCCTTTTCAGATTTTTTGCTTATTCGATAAATAAAGTAAATTGGAAAAAGCATGGGAAGGAGTAATGCTATTGGATTTTTTTTAGAACCTAATATCCAAGAGATTAATCCTACTGCAACTATTGCTGCTAAAAAACCAATTAGCAAGGCATTGGTAACTTTTCTTTTATCTAGTTTCTTTTTCTCAATTTTAAGCTCCTCTTCGGTAAGTTCAGAAAAATTGACTTTATTCATTTCAAATACTATTAAAACTAAAATAGTGCATTACTAATTAATTTATCCGTCAATCAAGTTACAATGATTTATTTATAATTGGCCTAACCTAAAGATAGAGTTTTGAACTGAATGTTATTTATGGAAAAAACTGAAAATTTATCTTCAGGTTTGTAATAATTATAGTTTTATCTTTTTAGCGTAAAATGTGCAGAAAAAATGGTGCCATTTTGTAAATTGATTTTAAACCAATAATCATTGGTTGGCATCTCTTTTCCATTGAACAAACCATCCCAACCTAAATCATTTGGAGTTAGTTGGGCCAATAGTTTTCCATATTGGTCATAAATATGTACATAAGCATCCGGATATTGATCAATTCCAAAAATCTGCCAGTAATCGTTATTGCCATCATTGTTCGGTGTAAAAAACTTTGGATAATCTATTAGTATTACATCTGCACTATCCTGGCCGCAACCCTCCTTATCCCTTACCATTACGGTATAGGTGCCACCGATAGCATCGGAAAAGTAATTGCTATCTTGAAAATTCACTCCATCCAAAGAATATTCAAAATCACCATCTCCGGAAGCTAATATTTCAATAAAATCATTATCGGACAGATCTTTGTACCTCACTTCTGTTATTGTGGGTGGCGTAGAACGTATCAATTCAAATTCAAAGCTGTTTTCACAATATTCATCATTGGTTCTCTTGCCAATGGTGAGGGTGTAATTACCGGCATGCACCAAGTCTACTTCATGGGTGTTAGAAATGGCGCCTTCATTTTCATGGCTCCAACTGTAATAATCAAAACCACTTTCTACTTCAATCGATAGCGATGGCTCTAAATGACATAAATAATAACTTTTTTCAAGAGTCGTTGTAGGTAGTTCGTTTACTATTAAATTAAAACTAGTTTCCTCATAACACGAAGCATTCAATACGTTTTCGGCACGTACAGTTATCGTTTCATTCCATGGTATACTATTTTTATAAGAAGCAGTTAGCGGACTACCTAATTCTACTCCATTGGCATCAAAATAAAAAAGGTTCAATCCTGTTTGGGATCCTATAATTTCCTCCTCAATATGAGAAAGGTCAAAATTGGCGAAACCGTTCCCCAAATCACAGGCATATACCGTAGACGGCATGTTCAATTGTGGCCGGGTAGATGTTCTTAAGACCAAAGGAGTCTCGCCATAACAACTGGTCTGCGTATTGGTAACCCTCACGGTTATGGTTTCTTCACCGGCAATAGTATTTGTATACGGATTGTTCAATGGGCTTGGCAACGAATTACCATTGGCATCAAAATAAGAAACTGTTAGGTTCATTTGGTTGTTCAACACTTGTGATTCTACCATTGATGTGTCAAAATACTCCGAGATACCATCACCATTGTCATCACAACCAATTAGAATATCCAAATCGTGTGCTATGGGTAACGGATTGACCATTAGTTTAAACGTTGTTTCATTATAACAATTGTTCACATTTTCATATGCTTTAACCGTTATTACCTCTTCGTTTATGGTCTGGTTTTCAACCGAGTCTAAAGGAGCCTGTATTTGATTTCCATTTTCGCGATAAAAAGCAACTGAATTTATATTGTTGCCACTTAAAATAGCTTGCTGCACTTGTTCCAAATCAAAAGTGGCGAAACCATCTGTTTCATTACTACAAACAATAAGGTCTGTAACGGAGGAAAGGTCTGGAATAGGGTTTACGATCAAATCGAAACTGGTTTCAGAATAACAACATGGGGCATTGTTATGGGCCACCCTTACAGTAATTGTTTCCCTATTGTTAATGGAATTGGTAAACGGATTGGGTAGTGAGGTATAGGAATTGCCACTGCCATCAATAAAAGTGACCGTCATATTATTTTGTCCACCGAGAACTTGTTGGGTTACTTGCCCAACATTAAACGATGATGAAACACCGGTGTTATAACTATCTTCACAAGCGTAGATATCATCAATGCCATACGCATTTGGAGGTTCTTTTACATCTATGGTTTCCGTTAGTATTTCAATACTGCCATCGGTTGCGGTGACCGTTGCGGTAATGGTATATGTACCATCAGCAGAAAAATCATGGAATGGTGAAAAATTCGTTGAACTATTCTCAACACCCGAGGCCGGATCACCAAAATCCCAGGCTATGGAGGTCATATTATCCGTGGGAGTCACGCTAAACTCCTTTAAAAAATCTGAACAGATATTTGAAATGTTCATGGAGAAGTCATTGGTCACATGATTTACATTTCCGGTTACATTAATGTAAAATTTTGCATCAGGATACCCCCCAAGTTTTCTAAAAGCAGGGTCCACCATACTTACATAATCCTCCATACTATAACCAGGTGACCCAGAACCACAGCCCCTATACCAGGAATCACCTACGTCTTGTTCTGTTCCAGCAACAAAAAACACTCCACTTCCCCAAGAAATGACATTCGTAACTTCTACTAAAATTCTAGTCACATTACTTGGAACGGTTATGGGGGTTTCAAAGTTGACGGTTATTATCTGTGGGTAATAATCAGAAACATAAGGGAGTCTTTGTACTTGGCTACTACCTATCAAATTCGTTTCTGAAAATGAGTCAGGAAAGTTTTCATCCACTTCGTAAATATTGAACTGGATACCAGTACCACCATCCGAGCTGGTAATTCCTATTTGACCTAAATTAATGGTCAATTCTTCATTTGTTGAAATTCCAAAATCTTCAAGAGTGAATAGTCTTGCCCAGAAAAGTTTGCTATAAGAACAAGAGAACATAGAAGTTTTTATTGGGTCTCCACATGGATTATTCGTTAAGGTTGTTATAGAACCTAAATTGGACGGCGTAATCTTATAACCTGTTACATTTATAAAAAAGTTGGCATCGGGAACTGCGGGAATCAAATTTTCGGTAGCTATATGGGTGTAATATACCCTACACCCTCTATACCAAGAGGTGTCATTATCAAACTCCGTTCCTGCAATTGAAACTTTTTTATACGCATCATTATAAATATCATCCATTTGAGTTACCTCTACTAAAATTCTTTCCACCCCTGCAGGAATCGTTATTGGGCTAGCAAACTCTATCTGAACAATTTCTGGGGTATCCCCAATTTCAGGAGCAAGCACTAAATTTCCGTAACTAATACGTTGGGGGTTATATTCAGGTGCTTCGGAATTTAGGCTATAAAAATTAAAAATCAATCTTGCACCTTCATAAGAATTACTAATGGCAACCTGTCCAGAGGTAATGATAAATTGATCTGCAGTAGAAATGCCAAAATCAGAAAGCGTAAAAGCCCTAGACCATGATTCTTCATATTGGCAAGAAGTCATGTTGGTTTTAATGGGGGTGTTACCAATATTATGCGTTAAGGTAATTTGTGCTGAAATGACATTGTAAAACAGGATAAATACAATGATAGGGAAGCTTTTAAGCATAAGTAACGTATGTTGTACTAGGAGATAACATCCTAATGCCAATATTTATTGGGTAAGTACTTTTATTTTTTTATTCCGGCCATAATTTGGGTGTCTAAATCATTCTCTTTTGGCGGAATGGGGCAGGAATAATTGGAATTATAGGCGCAATAAGGGTTGTATGCCTTATTGAAATCAATAACAATAGTTTCTTCTTCGGGAATTTCCAAGTCAATAAACCGACCACCACCGTAGGTCTGATCGCCATTGGTTAAATCCGTAAACGGAAGAAATAAATAATTTTTATATTCTTCAGTTTCCCTAAGTTTATGATTTTGATAAACGTTAAGTTGATATTCTTGTCCATCTAACTCAAAATTAGCGACCCCGTAGACCTCGTACATAGAAAGTCTACTTGTTGTGGTTTTCATTAAAAATGGGGTAGGGTTCATAATCTTAGTAAATTTTGCAACTACCCTATATTTCTCATTGATTGGAAAGAAATCATGACCTTTAAACCGTTTTAAATCTTTTTTATCAAGAGGTGATTCATCTGGGTTTTTGTATTCCTCGTTTAAATGTTGTTGAAAATCCAAGACCGATTGGTTGTAAGATTGGGCATTTGCTATACATAATTGCAAAATGATAAGTAGGGTTAACGTTTTTGTCATGGTAATAAGATTGTTGTAATACTAACTCTAAACTATCCATTTTAAGTATATCACACTTAATTTAGTTTAAATTTTCTACCAAAATGTTGGCAAGGTTAGGGAGTAATTTAACGTATTGTTTCGTCTACGGACTTACTGACTACAAACTGCTCAAAACTAATAATCCTACCATCGTTTAATTTCCAAATATGAGCAACGCGTGCTTCAAAATAATTGCCCGTTTTTATAGGTGCCCGGAATATAACTTCTTAATTGTTTGTTGTGATTGCGTTGTTAGTACTTTTTTTACATTTAATTAAGTACATGGGTTGATTTTCCTCAATTTCTATTATTTCTATAAGGCCGTACTTTTCAAACTCTTCTTTAACGGATTCTTGGTCGTAGTAGAATATTTTTGCGCCTTTATGAATTTCGTAGCGGTCTTTACTGATCCTTGTTCCTTTTCCAAATTGAGAAGCATTTTTGTTTATAGCGGTAAAGACCATATAACCGTTTTCTCTCAGTTGATGGTAACAGTCTTTTATCAGCTTTTTTCTTTCCTCGTTACCCAATAAATGAATTAGGGCAAAGCAAAAAATTCCGTTATAGTTTTGGTCATCAAAAGGCATTTTGGTTACGGAGCCGTGAAAGATATTTAGATCAGTACCGTAATGCTTGTTGGCAAGTTTAATTGCGGTATTTGAAATTTCAATTCCCGTAACTGCAATTTCATTTTCAATAAATGGTTGTGCATTTCGTCCATATCCAATACCTGGTATTAGCACGTTCTTTATTTTATTTTCTACAAAAAAATCCTTTGTTAACTCAGCGGATTTTGCAGGGTTCATTCCCCACAACTCTTTCTTGTTTTTAAAAGCCGTTTCCCAAAATACTGCCATACTACACACAGATTTTATCATCTAATAAATCACACTCAATTCCTTTTTTTCTAAGTTGCCGTATAATGGCAACAGTATCTATACATCTTCCTTCTATCCTTAAAATAGAATGTCCACAAGGATATGGTCTGTTGAAATCCTCCAAATCAAAATTTATTTTTAATGTTGGATAGCCGTTTTTTAGGAAATGCAGAATTTCTTCTGAGTGACCTTCTAATTTTACGTTTGTTATAAGTACTTCAACCATATTAAAAATGCTCTTGAGTTAGTTCATTATTGATAACAGCGCCTGAAATGTTACCACTGGAAACTGCCATTGCAACGGAACGCATTAATGTACTATTATCGCCACAGGCAAAAATTCCATCTTCTGTGGTTTTTTGCATAGCAGTGACCTGTATATGTCCATGTTCGGTGAGTTTACAGCCTAATTCCTCAGGTATGGTAGAATTTTGCATAAACGGAACTGCAGCATAGGCGCAGTCATAATTTTCTTTACTTCCATCCTTGAAAACAATAAATTCTAATTGGCCATTTTTATGTTCAATAATTGCAATTTCTTTTTCTACAATATGAATAGCGTTCCTTTGTAATTTTTTGAGCTGATCTTCTTCAAAGTCTTTTATATTGGAGGTAATGATGGTTATTTCCTTGGTTAGGTTGTGTACTAAGGATGCAAGGTGAAATGCTCTTTCCCCATTGGCGATTATAGCGGTTTTTTTATTACGTATTTCATAACCGTGGCAATAGGGGCAATGTACTACCGAAATTCCCCAACATTGTTCAAAGCCATTTATGTCAGGCATTATGTCTTTGATCCCTGTGGCAAAAACCAGTTTTTTTGCAGTTAAAATAGTTCCATTAGATGTGGTTATCTCAAAGCCTTTATGAATTCTTTTTCCACTTACGGCAAGTCCGTTATAGAAATTAATATGGTCATATTTAGATAATTGATTCTTGGCAATTTCAGCTATTTTTTGAGGCGTGCTCCCATCTTGGGTCAGAAAATTATGGGAATGCGGTGTTTGGCGGTTGCACGGTTTACCGGCATCTATAATCAATGTATCTCTCAATGAACGGCCTAAACTCATTGCTGTGGAAAGTCCAGCATAACTCCCGCCAATAATAATGACTTCAAACTCTTTTTTTTTCATTTTGTTGGTGTATTGTGCGAAGACCGATAAAGGTTTTGACAGTATAGTTACTAAACCGGATACTCCAAAAAGTCTTATAACCTCTCTTCTTATCATAAACTATCTTTAACGCGAAATTGTCGCAATAGTAATTGTTGTCAAATATACAGTTTTTCCGTATTATTGCAACTTATTCGCAATAAATTATGAATAGAAGAAATACGCCAACAAAAGAAGCCGTGTTGAACTTACTTTTAAGTTCCAGAAAAGCATTAAGTCAAGATGCTATTGAGCGGCAGTTGGATATTGAAATCAATAGGGCAACAATTTACAGGGTCTTAAATAGATTTTGTGAGGATGATATAGTCCATAAAATTGTAGCGGAAGATGGCAAGCAATATTTTGCCATTTGCAAAAAATGTGAGAATCAACCAGAAGTTGTTCAACATCATTTTCATTTTAGATGTTTGTCGTGTGATTCTATAGAATGCCTGCAAGTACCTGTTGAATATTCGGTTCCTAATGGGTATGAAGTTCAAAACGCAAATTGTGTTCTTACGGGAACTTGTAATGACTGTTCGTAAGTTTTAAAATGCCCAAAAAAGCTATTTATCCATATGCTTAACCCCAAATATCGTTGGATTCTGTTAAGATAGCAGGATGTTTATCAGTTACAAGTATGGTTTGTTCGTGCTGGGTAACAAATCCACCTTTGTTTCCGACTAAGGTCCAACCAGCATACAATTCTACGGCAATAGTTGACCTTGTTGAAATAAAAGTTTCTATTGCTGCCGTTGTATTTTTCTTAAATCGTTCCCTGTTACATTTAACTCTGTAGTTTAATATATTTGCAGGCTCTTCATGTAAACTTCTACCAACGCCGTGACCAGCCAAGTTTTTAATGACTTTATCCCAGATTTTTTGCTTCGGTTTCTATTAAATATCCAATTTCTGAAATTTTCACTCCACCTTTTATATTGTTTATTGCTTTGCGTAAAATATTCTTAGAAGCTTCTACAAGAGGTTGGTGATTATGAATGTCTTTTCCAAGAACAAAAGAACCACCATTGTCAGACCAAAAACCATTTAGTTTTGCTGATACATCAATATTAATTAAATCTCCTTCTTTTAATATTTTTTTCTCTGATGGTATTCCGTGTGCTGCTTCTTTATTTACACTTATACATGTGTAACCAGGGAATCCATAGGTTTCGTATGGTGCAGATTTAGCTCCGTAACCCTTTAAAATTTCACCTCCATATTCATCAAGCTCTTTAGTTGACATCCCAACTTTAGCATATTCTCTCATTAATTTTAGTGTAGTTCCAACAACTTCACTAATTTTTTGCATTCCTATTAATTCAGATTCTTTCGTTATTGACATATCATTTTTTTAATGGGGTAACGGTTTTGTAATGAACAATTCGGCAGTAAATTACCTTTTGCTTTCTGCCATACACTTGGCAAAATCTTTTGGTTTTGTATGATTACTATAAAGAGTACTATAAAAACCTTGGTGTCACGGTCAAAGCTGTAATAATTATAGGGATTGTTCTTTTTTTCATTTGTCCGTTAAATATATTTAACAATATCGGAATTTTCTAAATATCGTTATCTGTATCAGTACGTCAAAGTATTGTACCCATTTGCTTGTAATTGAAGCATCCGTACAGAAGCAGTTGGGGTGATAGTAAGACCATCAAACAGCGTCTCTTCCGCTACGCCTAATTTTTCCATGGCAACACTGCAGACGCTTACCTTGACCTTTCCCTTATATTTTTGAAAAAACTTTTCCAGTTCAGAATTTTTCACCAATTGGGTAACCACTTTACCTTTAACAACAATCTCGTAATTTTCTATTGAAACACCGTTTTCAATGAGCAAATCATACATGCTTAGTACCCCTTTAAAATGCCTTTCCGTAGTTAGTATAAAGCCATATTTAGGTGTTTTTTGTAAATCTGTAACGGTTTGCTGGTCTAATTTTTTTTGACCATGAACTACTGTCACGGTAGTAGCCATTACCATAACTATTAATACGATTTTGAAAATATTGCCCATGAATTCTATATTTAAGTAGATATTGGTTTAGTTAAAAATACAGAATAAATAGCCATTCCTTGGCAATTGGAAAACCAAACAATGTATTTACTTTTATTGGACCGGAGTTGTATTTTTGGTTTGGTACAATTAACTGAAATTAATTCTTGTGTAAGGGGATAATGTTCAAACACTCTAGTACCGGCACCAAAACCACTAATGCTATATGTTTTCATTCCGTTCTAAAGTGGATAGTACTTGCACTACCATGACTCGGCTATATTCAGCTTGTGGTTAGCAGCTTTTATACATATAAACAGACCTTAGCTTTACACCCTAAAGTTACTATTTGCGATTTTACATAATGGATGTTCTATAACAACTTGAATAATCTATTTGTTCATTTTTTTTATGAAACAGGGTGAATGTTGCCGTGTGCAGCTTTAATGATTCTGTAAAGTTTCAAATACTATTTTCCAAGAATCATCTGGTTGTCTCTTCCAATTAACAATATAGGTTCCTACATTTTTAATGGTGTCCGTACTTTCCTTATTGATGAATATTTCATTAAAAGTGTTGTATGAAATAGCCATATCTTCAGACGGAATGATAGTTGGTCTTCCACGATGAATAAGCTGTACATCATATTTAGCGTAAATTTTTTGCCATTGTGCTATTAAGGAATCTTTGGTTAAATGTTGAATTGGTGAATCTGGGTAAATAGCAGTGTAGTTGTCAGCGTAAAATTCAATCCAATCATAGTCAAATCGTTCATAAACGGAATAAAGACTGTCTACCTGCTCAGTTATAAGGGCTGTTAATTCAGCATCTGTTGGTTTTGTTGCACTATCTTTTATCTTCTCATTTTTACATCCAATGAAAAACCCTGCCATAAGTATCATTAGATAAAATTTTAATCTTTTCATATTAGTTCGTTTTTTAGTTTACAACTTACTAGTATATAATTAGTTGCGCCGTTCGTGCATTTAAATTAGGAAATATATTCCTAATAGATAAACGTTAGAATTTTCCTGAAATAGGTAAGGACTTTTAGTCAACTGTCATTGTCCAATATTTCTGAAGAATATTACTATTGGTAAATAGTTGGTTTTAATGTAGTGTAATGGCAATGGTATTTTCTAGTAATCATAAACTGCGATAAAACAGGATATAATTATCAGTAGCGAAACAGCACATAAAATTTTATATTATATTGAAGCTGGGGTAATATTTTTAGTTCAAAATATATTAAATGGTGCCTATTTTTGGTTACTCTTCTTTCAAATTTTTATACATGATGTAAGTGTCAACCAGTCCTAATTCAGAATGTCTAAAACCTTTAGGAGTGGTACCAATAATTTCAAATCCGTATTTTTTCCATAATGCTACTGCTCCTTTATTTGTGCTAACCACAATGTTAAACTGGATAGCTTCGAAATTATGGTGCTTTGCCATTTTAAGTGAGTGTTCACAAAGTTTTTTTCCAACGCCTTTTCCTTGCATATCAGGATTTACCATATAACTACAGTTTGCAATATGATTTCCTAAATCAATTTGGTTGGGTTTAAGAATGTATGTTCCTAGTATTCGTTCGTTCTCTTCCATTACATAAGTTTCCATATATTCAGCGAACCAATGCTTTTTCAAGTCTTTTTTAGGAGTATTTGGATTAAATACATAGGTGTCCCCGGTTTTAATGACTTCAGAGAATATTTGCCAAACCTGGTCAAAATCGGATTCTTTTGCTTTTCTAATAATCATTTTTATAGGTTCTTGATTACCTATGACAATTTAGCTTTAACCAAGTTGGGAACTAACAACTTTTTGCCTTATGCCATTTAAATAGTGAAATTCTAAAGATTTTACGGACATCATACAACAAAAAGAGATTAATTATCCCAAAATGCCGCAATGCTTATAAGTGGTATTAATTGGCACCGGTTTTACTTTTTTTCAACACGTAATATTTTTTCCATTTTACGACCTCTTGCGAGTTCATCATACAACTTATCCAAATATCTACAGTTTCTATACAATTCAAATTCATCTGGTATTTCCTCAATTCTATAGCCACAAACCACGCCTTTAATAAGGTGTGCATTAGGATTTAATTTAGCTTTCTGAAAGAATGTTTTAAAAGTGGCTTTTTCATCTATCAATTCCTGAATCGTTTTATCATCAAATCCAGTTAGCCATGTTATTACTTTATGGAATTCAGCTTTAGTTCTTCCGTTTTTTTCTAACCTGTTTAAGTAATGAGGATAAACAGATGCAAAGGTCATTGCACCTATTTTTTCGTTTTTTTCAGCTGTAACTTTCATTATAGTTAGATTTTAAGTTTAACGTTACCAACGTTTAGGTATAGTTCTGTATGAAGTTTTGTGCTTTTTTATTTCAAATTTATAAAAAATCGTATCATATCATCAGCCAACAATTTAGGCTGTTCCAGAGCCGCAAAATGTCCTCCTTTAGGCATTTTAGTCCAATGAACAATATTAAACCCTTTTTCAATATAATCTCTGGGCGGTACGGGAATCTCTTTTGGAAACATTGCGAAACCAACTGGAGTTTTTACAAAATCGTCTTTTCCAAATTTTAGTGGATTATTACTGATTTCATGATACATTCTAATTGATGAATGTATAGTTTGAGTTAACCAATACAATGTAACGTTTGCCAATAATTCTTTTTTTGTGAAACTATTTTCAATATTCCCATCGTTATCGCTCCAAGCCTTAAATTTTTCTATTATCACCCACAAAGTCCAATAGGGGAGTCATTTAATCCATATGCCAATGACAAAGGTTTTGTGCTATGGACCAAAGCATAAGAACCTTCCCGTTCGTTCCACAACCGGGTAGATTTTTGGTACTTAAGATGTGGGGGTCCATAGGTTCATTTTCTTTAAAATATGGCACATAAGAACCTGATATGTAGTTCAAATGTAACCCGATAATGCTTTCAGGATATTTTTGTGCAATTCTTATGCTAATACCCGCACCAATATCTCCCCCTTGAAGTCCATATTTATGATACCCAAGTTTAAGCATTAATTTATGCCATAAATCTGCGTTAAACCCGTAATCACTACCATTCTCGGTAAGCTTTTCTGAAAATCCGAATCCTATTTAGTGCTACTGTGTTACGAACTATAATGTTTTAGCTAAGCTTAGTACAGAGATAAGCCAAATGTTATATTGGATTAGTACATTGGCGCACTGGTTTATTATTGTCCGCGTACGAAGCTAAAATGTATTGATTTGTTTTTTCTTGTCCAAGGCAAAATCCATAAGATTAAGTGACATTATAAATATACACAGACCTT
This sequence comes from Maribacter confluentis, assembly GCF_030505015.1. Classification (NCBI taxonomy): domain Bacteria; kingdom Pseudomonadati; phylum Bacteroidota; class Flavobacteriia; order Flavobacteriales; family Flavobacteriaceae; genus Maribacter; species Maribacter confluentis. Next base: position 1,587,687 of record NZ_JAUKUC010000001.1, on the reverse strand, counting down.
TCGGTTTTGACTAAAACCCCGCGTTACATTTAGGTTGTGTTATAAAACGTTTTAATCCAGTTTAATTTCAGGGTTTAAAAATGTGTAAACCTGTTCGCCAATCTTAACGGTTATTACGTCGTCATTAATTTTATTCAAAACATCATATCGATTTTCCAATTCAAGCATTTTTACAAATAAAACTCGTTGTTGAGATTTATTGACCTGACTATTTCCAATCAATTTCTTCTTTTCAAAAACTCCATGTTTACTTGATTCAACAGAAATAGGTATTCCTTTTATTGGTAGCGTTGATGACCTACTCATTGCTATTAGAACTATTAAAGAATTTTTATATTTTCCATAATCACGCCAAAATCCCGGCATAATATTTAAGTTAGAATTGACATTGAATTTTACATTATAAAAATCACCTTGAATTTCATTAAAAGTGCCACTTTCATTAAAAAGCAAGTAAGGTAAGATTCTATAATATGATTTTTTATAAGTTGGATTTATGGCGGCAATTCCATGTGAATTCAATTTGGAGGCTAGAATTTCGGATTGTATTTCAGGTCTAGGCAATTGAGAAGTGCTTGAGCAGGAAACTACAAATAGTACTATTAAAAAAAGTAAACGTTTCAAATTTTCTAAATTTTTTATAACGGTTAGGTTATGATTCTTTGCTGAGATTCATTCGTAGAACGATCCAGCCAAACCTAAAGGTAGTTTTTTGCGCGTGATTTCCGTTTAGAAAATCCGCAAGTAGTGAATTTTAGCCTTTGTTGTAATCAGTGTTTATTCCTGTATTTGTATAAATCTCACAGCCTCACAATTGTCGGGATCGCCAAAACCATAGAAAATAACAGCAGTGCCGTCTTTCGCATAAATTTTCCAAGAGCCACTGTAGTTTGATGAGTCTCCTTCAACTTTATAGCTAGCATGAAAAATGGAATTTTCCTTGCTTAGAAACTCATTTTTGCCTGCGGTTGTTTCCCATTTTCCTATTATTTAATAGAATTTTCTTTTTTTCTGGAACACTCCAAATTGCCACCCGGCAATGGGTAAATTAGTGATTCGAAATGTTTGGTCAGAATTAATAATTAATTCCAAATTCTCTGAATTTCTAAACACATCGTTTTCCAACGTTTTAGTGTCCAATTCATATTTGCCAACTAAAAATTTAGGATTTGGATTTTCCGTGACATAGTCAAGATCAGAGTCTGTTGTACAAGGAGCGAGTGTGCAATTTGAAAAAGTAAATGATAAAATAAAAATAAGATAAACTATAATTGGATTTCTATTTTCCATATTGTTTACAACGCAGCGCTATGTACGACATCTGCGACAGCAGTGGGCGGGTTGTAACGTTGGTGGGCAATTTTATGGAAATATAGTGAAAACCTTTTTTGATTTTCGACGGTTTTGAGAATAACATATGGCGGTCCTTCCGAGCGTAGCGAACACATGAATACCTATAAAAAACATTGAACAATTTTATAAATAATTCGACAACATCATTTATTATGTTGCAAGTAGGCAATTTAGTACTTCAATACTATTTGAACTGGGACGAAGTTAAAAAGGCAACCATCATTGAATTTACAGTATTACGCCAATTTGCTGTAAACATTGTTATACGTTGCTGCCTTTTATTTTTTTAAAAATTGATACATATACAATTAATGCGAAACCTGTCATTGCAGAAAGAGTTCGCATGATGTGAAATGACCACCATTTATCTCTTAATGTGCTCCAGATGTCTGGAATGTTTTCAAGTTTCCAAGTAATGACAATAGCATTTATTGGTTGATTACCGAAACGGGTGATTAGTCCGCTTATAATCAGGAAGGCAGTTGCAAGAAGTAATAAGTTTCGGTTTAATTTTTCACCTTTAGATAGAACAGCATATATTCCTGTAAGTATAATTGAGATTAATCCGAGAATTGGCATCAGTACATTCAAAGCTCTAATGGTATTCTGTTGTTGCTCAACATAAGTAACTGCTGATAAGTCTTGAGGATTATTGCCAATCCAAATTCCGAATATTACACCGGCAATTAGTCCAGTTAGGGTTATGTCTAAAAATTGAATAAGCTGTTTCATCTTTATAGTGTTTAAGTTTTTGGCATGACGCATTACGGTTAGGTTATGTTTCTTTGCTGAGATTCATTCGTAGGACGATCCTGCCGAACCTAAAGGTAGTTTTTTGTGCGTGATTTCCGTTTAGGAAATCCGCAAGTAGTGAATTTTAGACCTTGTTATACATAGTTTTTTTAAAAAGCGCGTTGAAAGCCCAAATCCGTTGATGTTTGCTATAATCTTAGATTCAGGTTTAACACTATTGGCAGAATTGGATTTTATGGAAAGATTATATTTATCAATTCCTTTGTTTGTTTTATTAAGTACGGTAGAAGAAAGCGATATTCCAATAAAACCGCCACCGATTGTAGACACATCATTAATAATTTTATTGTGAGATTTGGCCTGTTTTATTAACGAGCCTCAGGTACTGATGCTGTTGCTTTTATCAATTCAAACCAATTTGGATTTTCGCCATTTTGAACAAATGGGCACCCAAGAATATTGAGTTTCAGTTCTATTTCTTGTCCTATGGAGATATTAACAAATAAAATACCAATAGTCAATATGATACTATTTTTCAAAGTTTAATTATTCAAATTAAATAAGACGTCCTCGGCTATGATTTTGTTGCATATATTTCCAAAGGAAATTATCCGTATGAAAAGCAGTCGTGTTAATGGTTAATAGGTTCGCCCCTGAATTTTGCAAATCTAGCCTCAATTTCTTGTTTAACTCCCGTACTATTACCAAATCCGCGAATCGTTTTTAGATTTTTTTTATAACTAGGGTGCAGTCCCCCGGTACATACAAAATTTGGTATTGAATCTTGGTATAGCAAAACTCCCATTTGATAAATATGAATCATCATTGCTCCAACAGGGTAAGGTTCTATTCTATTTAAACGTCTATTATAATTGTATCCCATCGTTTGTTCATTTGGGAAACCATATTTTTGGTTGAATTCCTTGAAGTCGTTTAATCGTTCCGTGGCATCGTTTATTAACTCTTCCTTGGTTAGTTCTATTTCCCGAACACGCCAGCAATGATACTTCTCAGTAAAATCAGCGTCTTTCTTAGATAATTCTAGAAAACGAACGCGTATTTCCAAATTGAAATTTTCTTCATGGTATTGATTTAAGCTGTGGAATTCTGATACAAATCTTTTGTACCATTTTCTTTTCTTGAATTTCACGAAGTATCTCAATGGAATACCTCCCTTCGCAAGCTGTTTTGCTATCAATAAAGCCCATTCATCATCATTCGTCTCGTCGGCCACATATAAGGCATAACTCAAATCATGCCCCAAGGGAAAACTAGTTTTTAAGAAGGCTTGTTTAAAGTTATTTTTTGCGGCCTTATATTCCTTTTTGGAAGTCTGATCTTTTGCTAAATCGGTTAAAAGAAAGTATTCCTGGTATTCACATTGTTGTCCAAACGAATTAAGAATAACCCACAAGAAGATTAATAAGGACAATTTTAGATTCATATGATGCCTAATGGTTGAGCAAAGTGTAGTACGGAAATAGGACATCTGCGAAAGCAGTGGACCAGTTGGCGCGCTGGCAAGTTTCCTTCTGCCGACATAGCTAAAGCCTTTTGCCTGCCTGCTGACAGGTAGGTTTTCTTTTTTCTTATTTTGTTCCAAAGCTAAATTCATAAGATTTAACGGATTTAGCAAACACGCCTTAGTCTTTAAATATAACACTTTATGCCCTATTTGCTCTAAATATAGTTAGGCATATGCTTGAGCTGGGAGAAGTCTTTGTTTTTAAAATCCATATTGCTTATTGGGTTATCTAGAATTGCCAGATAGGGTCAAATGGCACGTGCGTTTTTATAAAGGCCTTCGGAGGGATTAAAAAGTAATCATCTGAAAATTCATGTACATCATAGCCTTTGTAGTCAACAAACCCAGCTGCAAAAGTATTATCAACAAATAGATAATTATCATTTATTTTAACGGCATTATGAGCATGGTTCAATTCCAAAATTTCGTTGCTGTCCAATTGCCGAGTGTAGCCCGCAATTACAAAGGATTCAATTCCTATAAAATTGCACATGGAATGAAAAAGCTGGGCATAATGGCCACAAATACCTTTGCGAGTTTTTATAGTTTCCTCTACTTTTTTATCTTAAGAACTATACTGAAACTCACTATTGATTTGGCTTAAATCATATTTAATATTGTGGGTAATCCATATGTAGAGTGCCCTTATTTTTTTCATCTTCGCTTTTTAGTCTTGAGGTTAAGTATTCAGGTATTCAGCGATTTCATCTGTAGTTTTTAATGAATCAGGAACGCTTTTTGAATCCCTGTCAATTTTTTAATAGTTAGGATTCCCATTTACATTATTGAATGCAAAAAGGAGAATTAGTTTGTATAAGTATTTTGCCATGTATTTTAATTTAAGCCTATACCTAGCGATTTTTATAAGAACAGTAGCGGATATAATAGCTACTACTTTTCTGACAATAATATATTTAATTAAACATAATAGCGGTTTGAGTTAATACCCAAACCGCTACTTTTTCGGTTTTATTTACTCAAAAGATAATCCGCTATATTTTTATGCCTTTCACGTTCGGCAATAACCAAAGCAGTATCTTCATTGTCCATTTTTAATGTAATTGACGCATTATTTTCAATTAGAAGTTTTACTAAATCCTAATTTCCTCTGTGTACTGCGGAATGCAATGCTGTTACATTTTGCATCTGGACTGTATTCACATCCACTCCATATTCGATTAACAATTTGCACAGCTCATGGTTCTCTTTTGCTATTGCAGAATGTAATGCATTAACTTTAGACGGATTTTTAGCTGGACCAGTTAGGGTGCAGAAAAATACTGATATTAGGGTTTTAGTAATAATGTCTTTTCTACAAATGAAATAATAAAAGCGTTTACTGAATTACTATATATCACTTTTTACTTTTTCGTAACGCACTTGGCGATTTCCTCTCAATATTTTTAAAATAGCTACTAAAATTACCAAAACTTGAATAACCAATATCAAAAGCAATCTTTTTTATGTTTTTATTGGTTTTCAATATTTGGCGTTTGGCTTATTTTTCTTGAAATATATTGGAAGGGTGTGACCCCAAAAATTTGATTAAAATTATCAATGTGCCTGACATTGATAAAGAAGAGTTATAGAGTCTTTTCTGTCTTCGCAACATCTGGTTTAGGGTTTCCGTAGGATAAAAATTATATTAGAAAACAGTTGTAATATTTCGGTATTAAAGAGCTGGAAGAATTTGACAACGATTATTGAAGTTATAGGAATAGAAAATGGTTGGACGATATGGTATTCGCAAATTCGTCCACAAAAGCAACTTTGGACAGCGGTATGCGTTTTTTGTTTCTTGGACCTAGAACTATGGGATGTGTTAACACAGCTCAGAAGGTCTTGCATAAAGCACCATAAGAAAGGTAATATGGTGCTGCGCAGTATACACGGTATAGGCGCTATCGTAAACTGTGGTATTTTATGCGAGCTTGACGAGATCAGGCGCTTTAATAGCATCAAACATTTGGAGGGTTATGTGGGTTTTGCTCCTGGGGTTCATCAAAGTGGCGGCAATTCTAGGACATTGGGCTTAACGCCGCATACTTATCGGTTCATTAAAAGTAATTTTGTTTAGGCGGCATGGTAGACTATATGTACGGGCTTGGTATTGCAGACCAACTATCGCAGCACCATAGAAGGAGCTCTAAAAGTATCATTATCAAAGAAGGAAAAAACAGCAAAGTAGAACACTGGTGGTCATTAAAACGTGGACACCTTATCGGATAGTCGTTAATCATATTAAGGGTAATCAAAAGAAAAATCATTATAAAGCTCACAGAGTAGTAATGAAAACCCGTATCACGGAACAATGTGAATAATCTAAGGAACAGGAATTATATTTCTATAGCAAGTGACCTGGTTGATGATAGCTTATAACCATACAGATGCAGGTGAACCCTAGTGAAAAGGGGTGTCACACATAGTATGCTGAGCAAGTTTTGTTTAAAGAAAAAAAGGTGGTTTAAAGAATAAAGAAAATATTATGTGTCTTAAGTACTGGTCAAGGCCTTATTATAGTACAGGTTGATGCGAATTGGCCTTTATTGACAATTATTAAGTTTTTCATCTATTTGTTGCATCAATGACCATATATAGATATGATAATCTTTTGTGTGGTAACCTAAATCTACATAATTAGGGCTATTTTGCTCACTTTCCAAGTCGTTAGGCCTTTGGTCGTTTATTAGTGGATTATGGTCAACACTCAATACAACTTTTTGAACACCATCTCTTTTTAGTCTAACATTATATAAACCATTGAAAGCTATAAAATTAGCCCCATTTCCTAGATTGTAATTTGCATTTGGTGTTATGTAGTTTTCTAAAGGTGTGCTAGTCTCTCCGTAATAGCTAAAATCTTGTACAAACCAATCTTGATTTTCATCAAAAGCACGGTAAACAAGTCCACTATTAATAAGGTATGGGTTAAATTCAGGTAAGCTAAAATTTATATCAATAAATTCCTGTTCTTCATCAAACGATGCCCAATTATTTATGCATCCACATTCATTTGTTGTAGTGCATAATGGAATGTTTTTCCACCATCCACCTTTGTATTCTCCTTCTTGCGCATATACATATCCCATACCTCCTAGAGCCGCAGTTACTAACTTACTTCTTAAGTTTGCATCATTGTCAAACAGATCTCGTAATAACATTCCTAATAGGTATGAGCCTTGAGAATGTCCAGCTAAAATTATTTTATTACCATTATTGTGATTATTAAGATAATCAAGAAATGCTGCTTTTACATCGCTATAAGATATTGCAATTATGTTTGCTTGTAGTTCTTTATCTATGTTTTCATCTCGGTAAACCAGACCTGTCGACTGCCTGTATCTTGGGGCATACATTCTACCATATCGCGATAATAGTCCACCTTGGGCCAATATTGTCAATGATATTATTGTACTTGGTTGGTCTGCAATGTCCACATTTCCAATAAATGAGTTATCCGTAATTTGGGTAGGGTGTACCCAAAAAACATCAATACCAGTATTGGTGTTGGAATTATTTGTTATCTGAATAGTTTGTTCAACTTGTAAATTTTCATCAATAACATCTATATCTAAGTTGTAATTGGATAAGATGGTTGTCTTATTTGGGTGAAATGCCCAATTATCTAAAGAATTATAGTTAATAGAAGAAGATGGGATTTTGATTGTTTCAATTTCTTCAGGTTGCTCTAATCCTATAGAATCATTTTTTGAACAAGAAAAAAATAAAGCGATTAGCACTATTAAAATTGGATTTTTCATTCAATTTTTTTTCTTTTAGACTTTCTATCATCTAAATAGTTTAATTCAGCTTGTTGCTAACGGCTGGTCTAAGTGCAGAGGCCAGGAAACTTTTCGTTGCCGACTAAGCACAATGCTAAAGCTAATTGTTTAGTTTTTATTCTTTTTTTTTTGCCCAAAGCGAAATCTATTAGATTTAGCGACTTACTAAAGATACACAGACCTTTCGGTTTCACCGTAAAGCCTGCATTGCATTTATGTTTTGTTATTTAAAGTTTTTCTTTTCTACATGTTCCGCCAATTCCAAATTTGTTTTACTACCATCAATATTGATATAGTCCAATTTAACAAAACCATAATCTACATTAAAATATGCAGTAAGTTTTGTTTCTCCAATTCTGCTTATTGCATTCGATTCAATAACAAAACATTCAATTTTTCCTATGTCCGTTTTTAAAGTTTGCTTATCTGTTATTTCATATTCATATTTGTTTTCAATTTGTCCTTGCCAAAGTTTCCATCGTCCGTCCGCCCACATATCGCCAATTATTAAATTCCAACTCCATTTATTACCTATTTCGTAAGGTGCTTTTATGTATGGAAAGGGATTTAATTCTAAAATTTCAAAATACTTATCTCTTGGTGGATGTATCCAAATATTTCCTTCATTTTCAATTGCTCCTGTGGTAGAGTAACTATCTTCCGTTAATTTGTAAATTAAAACGGTTTGATTATTATCTGGAATATAATTAGCCAATGGGTTTCCATTGGCGACTTCCATGGTTAAAGATTTGATAGGTGTTTGATTTTTGTCTTCTTCATTTACAAATTCCCAACCACTATTATCCGCTATTATTTTAAAGAATTTTTTTCTGTTGTCAACTGTTATATGTTCAAATTTGTATTTGAAACAATTGCCCACCTTGTAAATAACATTATTATGATTATATCTATTTTCGTCATCTACAGTTGAATCAAATTTCTCCACTAAAATTCCGTCGTCGTCAACTATCAATTTATAATTATTTTGCGTAAGTATATTTTTCGATTGACAGCTTGTAAGAGTTGTAAAAAGTAAAAAAACTATAATAGTTGTCGATTTCATAATTATTCAAATGGGCAGGTAGCGTTTTGTAATTATTTTTTATTTTCTAAATAGCTAAATATAACAGATTTTACGGTCTATGTAAATACGTTCAAGCTACTAAATATAATACTTTATACCCTATTTGCTATGGCCATGGTTGTGTAGAATTATTTTTTTATTTCATTTATAAGTCCAGAAATTTTAATTCTTTATGGTAGTTCTCAATTCTTGATTGTGCATTTCCGTCAATTAACAAAATGACAATTAACATTGAAATGGTGGTAATACTAATTGCCCTCCAAGTTGGTGTATTAATAAATAGAATTAATAATGCAGCTACAATTATTAATATTGGAACAACTTTAAATACAACTCTAAATTGCTTTAAAGTGCTTTCAGAACGTTCAATTTCGGACTTATAAAAGGCAGTTTCATCTGTATTAAAGTCCTTTTTAAACTGTTTAACTCTTTGAATATTGGCGTAATTAGTGCCGCTGCCAATTATTAATAGTAATATACCTGTTGCTAACGTTGGTATGACATAAGCCTTTGATAAATCTGTTTTTCCTAATTGCCAAAAGCCAACACTTGCGATTAAAAATACAATTGCGAATAAAATAAAGAAACGTGTTGAGATTACTTCGGCTTTTGCCCATTCGATAGCTAGTTTTAACACTTCCATAATTTATTTTTAATTATACACAACGTTTTGTGTTACTGACGAACCTAAATATTAAAAAGGTGTGAAATTATGATTTGGAATTTCCGCCGTTCTTGAGGTTAAACTGTATTAACTGTCGTTTTTTAGTTCATTTTATGCTCCGTTACTGAAACCCATTTAGGTGAATCGTTAATCTCTTGTCGTAGTAACAAATTCAGTTGGGCAGCGTGATGTTGAACGTGCCGCATATTATAGAGTAATATTTCAAACACTGAATAGTTTTTGTTATCATTAATCCATCTGGAATTAGCAAGTCCGTCGGTTAATCCAGAAATTAATACTATACATTTTTTTCTACTGTGCTCAAGATATGAAAGCATTTCGCCTTTACTATATGTCCTGTCGGGCATAGCTCCAGACGGGTCAAATTCGGATAGGGAATAAGGTGCTGGAGGTGAAAAATCCGCTGGTTTTAGGGTGAGATAATAATCTAACCAGAATAGGCAATGATAGGCATTGTACCAAAATTTGTTCTTTGAATCCCAATATTCAGCAGGGCAGAGTTGAATTGCATTTTCGAGCATATCAATACTGGCTCCAAATTGTCTCCAAAGAGTTTCTTTTATCATTTTATTCATTTCCTTTATCATTTTTTATTCAAATATTTCTCTTTAACAATGTTTAAATGATGCCTTTCATGGCCAATTATTGTTTTAAGAAATTCCTCAAGTGAAATTTCGCGTTCCGTTGCAATTCCCTTTATTTTTAATTGTTCTGGCGACAGCGTTTCTATAAAACTTAAAGATGCCTTCCTGATGTTGATATAATCTGTTAGTAGTATCTGTTTGCTCAATTCATCAAATCTACTGTTCATTACTAAAAAGTCTTGGTCATAGCCCCAAAGTTGAACTTTCTCTTTTCTGCTTAATTGAAAAGCTCTGAACATCTTTATCCTTTCGTGGTCGGTGATATGCCCTATTATTTGTTTAATGCTCCATTTATCTGAGGCGTATCGGTAGTTCGCATTTTCCTCGTTGATTGTTTTAAGTAGTGTTAAAGTTGGGGTAGATGAGAACATTGATTGTACATCATCTTCCTTGGCTAATTCATAGTAATAAGGAAAACCTTGTTTAGGAGTATAGTCCATATTTCAGAAATTACTTTTTGATTTGATGTGCGTTATCAAAATCACCACCAAAGTATTCGAGTATAGGCGGTAGCGGATTAAAATTACTAAACTATGAGATTACAAGATACTTAATTAAACGATAAAACCGTTCAAGTATTCACCATTACAATGTTTGTTAATATACATTGTTTACAACAGTTATAGATTAGAGTTTACACTAAGTTGGTTTCTAACCTCACTGATTGTTCTTTTTTTCTAAACACATGTTCATCAAAGTATCCTAAAAATACGTTTCTATAAAATACCCTCCAAATACCATTGCCAATGTCCAGGGCCCCGATATGTTTACCTTGGAGCGAAGCGGAAAGGTAAACCCAATTATAGGCCTTCCATCTTATAGCTCCATTTTGGGTGACTTTTAAGACTTTCATTTTGGAATCGTAATCAAAGTGTGGTATTTTTTCTGGGAATGGTCTTGTTGAAAATTCATGTACCGAAGCGGGCGTTCTCATGTCCAATGCCTCATGTGGCCTTACGTGATTATATTCTTTTACAAATTGGTTCAGACGCCTTTGTTGCGCTTTCAGGTCATAAGCTGAAGGTACTTCAAACAGCGAACGGCTCTTAAGAACATGTTACATTCGTTATTGACAGGTGGTCAAGCAAAGGATAAACTTGTAAGATCTATAAAGAGACAGATAAAAAACTTGGACAAGGAAATAGGTCTGCTCGAAATTGAAATGGAACAGTTGATAAAATCGAACGAACAAGGCTTGTATTCAAGGTTGAACACCGTACCGGGAATAGGAAGGAGGACGGCAATGATCTTGATAGTTTCTACCAATGCTTTCGTGACTTCGAGAGTGCATCCCAGGTAACTTCCTTTTTTGGACTTGCTCCCAATGAAAGGAGCTCGGGCAGCAGCGTGAAAGGCAGAACCAGAATCAGTAAGATTGGAGATCCATTGCTACGAAATCATCTTTTTCTATGCAGCTTTACGGCAAGTGTACATAACCCACAATGTAAGGCATTATTTGACCGAATAGTTGGAAAGGGTAAAAGAAAAAAACTTGCGCTAATAGCTGTTTGTAATAAACGTATAAAACAGGCCTACGGAATATCAAAATCAGGTTTGGATTATGATAGAAATTTTGTGGGTAGATTGAGCTAAATTTTATTTGTTTTTTAGCTCAGTTCTTAGTTGGCTGCCGGCTTTTAATCTATTCCTGTTCCACCTAATATATTCCATTCCTGTCCTTTTTCTGGTCTGCCGTTTAAAATAGGTAACGCTTTTCCAATCAGTTCCCTAACTCCAGCAACATTCAAAGAATTATCGTGGTCTTCTTTAGTGTCCCAAATTTCGGTAATCCAAATTTCGTCAGGATTATTGTTGCCAACGCCAACAATATAAAGATGACAACCCTTTGCAGATTTCATTAATGAAGCAGCATAAAGCAGAATTTTAGCCAGTTCATTACCTTTTCCCTCTTGAGCTATAAGTTTTCCGTGCAATGCATATTTAATCGAGTTATCCATTTTCTCGATTGGTGGTTCAGTTTGCTTCTCTGACTCTTGAGCATTGACTTTTAAAAAGCAAGAAAAAGCGAGACAGAATATTAAGATTATGGCTTCTTTTTTCATTCCAATGTTTTTTTGGTTAACTATTACTTTGACCTCATAGCCTTTACGACTTTTAAGTCCTTTCGTTTTATGAATTTCTCATATTCTTCCGATTCCATAGGGAACATCGCTACCTTTCCTCCAGTATCTGAATGAATTCCAAAACCATATTTCTTCGTTAATGGTGATGCTCTGAAACAGGGTTTTCCTTTTGAAAAGAATTTTTTACGTTCTGCCGTCATATCTTGTTCAATCAAGTCGTTTCATATTGCAAAAACCTTAAAGAAAACATCATCAGAGGTCTATTTGTAAGGATTGATTTTTAATATATCCAACTGATAATTTGCTATTGACTTTTTTTCATTTCTTTCAGGTAGTTCAGTTCCTTTATCTACAGGACAATCTGGTGCCACTTCGATAAAGGTGTTTTATAATTTGTATTATGTTCTTTCATTCGGTATGTTTTTCAGCTTGCAGCTAACGTTTATGTAGCAAATATGCAACTACCTTTGTTTTAGGACTAAACCGCAATTATTTTCATATGGCTTAAGTTTGATTCTCAGTAAATTGTTGATATAACTAGAAAGAACAAAAGAGAGAATTAAGGTTACTATACACGGTGAAGCTTCGGACTTCGACAACATTGATATTCCTCTCTCTTTTACTACTCAGATCACGTTCAGTTCTGTGGGACCTTGATCTCGTTTTCAAGTAGTTGTGATACCGGTAGCCAGTTCTTTCATAAATCATTACTTATGAATAAATATAACGAAACTTTCGGAGTCGACATCAGTAAGGATGTCTTTGATGTATATGGTAGTATCGTAGGTCACGATCAGTACAAGAACGATGAAATTAGATTCAAGAAATTCCTTAAGGAACTACCCAAAGGTTCATTGGCCGTTATGGAAGCTACCGGTTACTATCACTATAGACTTGCGCAGTTTCCTTACAAAAATGGGGTAGTAGTTTCAGTAGTGAACCCATAATCCGTCAAACGTTTCGTTCAAATGAAACTTGCCAAGGTAAAAACGGACAAGAGCGGTGCCAAGGCTATATGTGAATATGCCCTTATCAACGAAGTTCCTATTTACAATGCCTTGACGGATACCCAGAGCGAATGTTTGCAGTTGTTCCGGTTATTGGATACCTATTTAAAACAACGTACGGCGACCAAGAACAAAATACATGGGGAAGCAGTTCTGGGCATACCCTCAAAGTTTGTTTATCGTTCCTTGATACGCAACAAGAAACAGCTCAATAAAGAAGTGACGGCAATCGAATCAAAGATTCTGTCATTGGTAAAAGCGGACCAACAGGAGCAATTGACTTTATTGATGTCAATACCTGATATAGGTCAAAAGACTGCCTTGTTCTTAATCGTGGTCACTGATGGTTTCAGTAAGTTCGAAACCGCAGCACAGCTTTGTAGTTACGTAGGTATAACCCCAACGATACGACTCCGGGAGCAGTGTAAGGGGTCGAGCGCGAATAAGTAAGGTCGGCAATAGAAAGCTTCGTAATCTGTTGTTTTTATGTTCTTTCAATGCCTGTAAACATAACAAGGCATGCAGAGAGGTATATGAGCGTATCGTGAACAAGGGTAAGAGCAAGAAATCGGCATTGATAGCGGTTGCCAACAAACTATTAAAACAGTCCTTTGCTATTGCAAAATCTAGAAGGCCCTATGATGAAACCTACGTTTCAATATTGCCTGAATAAATAGCAGATAAGTTGAATGAAAAAAGCTCAAGAATCTGATTTTAGAATCTATGAGCCTAGAATAGTATTGTCTCGGATTAAGGAAGAATTTGTTTGTTTTTTACCTCAGTTCTTTGTTAGCTACAGGCTTTTATAATTTATTAAGTTCGACTTAATCAAAATTAGTTGCCCTAAGATTCTTGTGTTTTTCACCAATTCTGGATGACCTACTTCATCAGCAATTTTAGCAATTTCTAAATTTAAACTTTCTATTTCAGTCTGTCTCTTATTCAGAATGTCCATATAGGTGGAAATTAACTGTCCATCAGACTTTTGACTAATTAATATTAAGTTTTCCATTACTTCGTTACTGTCAAGATGAATCCCTTTAACCTTAGCCAATGAGACACATTCTTCAATTATTCCTTCCGCCAAATGCTTGGCACCTAAATCACGGTGAAAAATCCCATTGTCTATTTCCAGCAAAGGGCAAATTGTATTAAAAACACAATTAGCGATAACTTTAGTCCAAACATATTTACTAATATTTGACTCTTCACGAAATTCAAATTTTGGAGTACTAACCTCTCTAATCAAATTATCAAGTCCTTCGTTTTGTCCTTCCAGGTTTCCAACAGGTGAAGCTGAAACAGTTTTAAAGGATATCTCATTTTCACCTGTAACTTGACTTGTTGAAAGTAAAACACAACGGTAAACCTTGTTAAAATTTTTAAATGGTCGTTCTATATTAAGACCATTTTGAAGTAAGATAATAACAAAATTGCCTTCTAAGGCATTGAGTTTTTTTGCAATTTCGGTGTTGCCAAATGTTTTGGTAGTAATTAAAACAATTCCATTTATAGAAGATAGGTTACTAAATGTAGTGGTAACGACCTTCTCTTTAAAAGTGTAATCCTTGCCAACAACGGTTATGTCCGTTGTTATATTTGGAATATTATCAATACTACCTCTTATGATTTTTACCTGTTTGTTTTCCCTTTTTAAAAATACAGCTAATGCCTTACCAATTGCTCCCGAGCCAATAATATATATTTCAGTGTTCTTCATATTTTTTTTCAGCTTGTAGCTAACGGTCTCGGCTATGAGTAGTGCGGAGGCAAGGAAACCTTACGTTTCCGTCTAAGCACGAAGCTAAAGCTTTTGGTTTAGTTTTTATTTTTTCTTGTTCAAAGCTAAATCCCAAAGATTTAGCGACTTCATAAATATACTCAGACTTTTGCCGTTTGCCTCCAAGTCCGCATTACGTTTAAGCTTTGTTATCTTTAGTTTTTCCCCGCAATATTTTTTAAATACTCCGCAATTTGAGGCTCGATTTGTCCATTCGTTTTTAAATTCGATGCTTTTCTACCCGATAGAATTTCGTAAAACTCGCATGCATTTAAAAAAGCTCCATTTTCATTCGGGTGAATAGGGTCTTCTAACAAAGCTAAATCAGGTTTATTTTCCTTAACCATACGATATAGCTTTCCGTTGTCCGTTTTCAGCATTCCGTTTTTTTTCGCAAGCAAGCTATGTCCATTGTCAATAAGTTCAAATTCCTGCTCATAGTTTTCAATTTTTGGCGAACAATAATCTTGCATATCATCTAATGATTCATCAATTCTACCCCCGCCTCGGCAATATTCCTTTGGGTATTGTCTTTCTGATGGCCATGTAGTAAAAAATATGAATCGACATTCAGGGTTGTTAACAAGTGTCTTTATTTTTTCAATTGCTTTATTTACAGCCAAATCCCTCAATTCAGGAATAAGAAGATCGACAGTTCCTTCTTGTAAAATTACAACGTCCCATTTTTTCTCCGCAACCTTAATTTCAGTTTCTGTTTTTTCTCCTTCAGTTTTTTTTCTTGTACTAATATTGTCGTCGTCGGTTCTCGATATGATTATGTTCTCTAAATGTCGAGTTAGGGACATACCAGGAAATGTGCTTTGCTCTATTATAATGTTTGGGTCGGTTTCATTTAACATCTCTTGAACAGTCTGTGGCATATCGTGGTAATAGGTCAAACTATTCCCTATGAAAAGTACATTTACCTCTTCTGTTTCCTCTTTCTTTTGAGCTCGACAGCTTGATATTATTAGACAAATTGTAAGCAGTAGAATGTTTCTCATAAAATTAAACGTCTTAGCTATGAACAGTACGGGAGCAAACTAGCGTTTACTTTCCGCCACGCACCTAGCGAAATCTTTTGGTTTTGCTTTTTCTTTTTTTGTGTCAAAGCGAAATCCCAAAGATTTCGCGACACCATAAATATACATAGTCTTTGAAGTTTAAGCCCTAAGCCCGTATTGTTTATAGGTTTTGTTGTACTTAGTGTTTTTCTTCAGAGTTGTAATTCCGTCCAGTTTTAAATCCACAATATGCCAGTAAACAAAGAAGTCCGATTTGAAAGCCAAACAAAATTTTCGATAAAATACGCATTATTTGTCCCACAGGATTATTGTCCTGAACATATGTCCCATCATCAGAGGGTAAACTAAAAAAGTCCAACATTCCAATAGTTTTTCCAATAATTAGCACCAATAAAATCGTAACCATAATTAGAATAAAATTTGCTGTAGTGTTTTTAAAGTTTCGTCTAATTGTTCTTAGGAGATAGACCACAAAAAATGTGAAAACAAAAAGTAAAGTGACAAAATGAAAGTTTGCAATTACAAAATAAGTGTCATGGATGTTTATGTCCAGAGTAGAGTCTGTTTTGAATCCATCTAGACCAAATAAGGTTAGCGTCAAAATAAGCACAAGTCCGATAGTTCCAACCAGCCAATAAATTTCTTTTTTTCTCAAATTTTGATAGTAGTTTGTTTTTTCAACATTAAGTACAACGCAGCGCTATGTGTAGTCCGCGATATTTTATGGAAATATAGTGATAACCTTTTTTGGTTTTCGACGGTATTGGGAATAAAAAATGGCGGTCCAGATTACATATAGTGACGTGATATGTTGGGTTGTTTTCTTCCGTTAAGCGTCGTACTTAGAAAAGTTACCCTTATCCTACGGTTTAATGTGATCTGACATAGCGCTGCGATGATGTTGCATTTCCCTTTGTGCGAGAATCGAGGTACGAGATGTAGCACATAGGGTCGACGTAGGAGAATGCAACATCATCGGTTTCGGCTATGCGTAGTTGCGTGGTTTAGCACGAAACTATACAAGTGCACACCAAACAGAAAATCCACGAGGGTTTTCAGAAGTAGGCGAGTAGAAGCAATTACTTATAGCCATTGTTAGCAAATGTTATTTATCTTTTTTTATAATTTCATAAATCTTATCTGATATTTCAAAAACATTTTGGTGCTTTTGGTTTGTTAAGACCACAATGGTAATTCTGTCTTGTTTAAATCTTCGTGCAACACATTCGTAACTCGCAGTTGAACCGTGATGAGAATGCTCGATAATCTTATCATTTTCCCATACGGAATATCCAAGAGGCGATTGAATATTATCACCTTTTTTAGCTTGTTTGGATAGTTTTTTTACAGATTTTTTATTGATAACCTTAAAATCTCCCAATCCTTCAAACCAATTTGTCATATTTCTGGCGGTCGAACTGAATAAAAGACTTTTTGTTGATAGTTTGTAATCATCTTCTTTAAAATCTGCATTGAAAGGAATTGCCATTAATGTTCTATCCTTATATGGATATTGTTCTTTAATGATTGTATTTTCCATCCCATAAACATTGAATATATTTTCTTGCAAATATCTATTAAACGTGGTTTTGGTTATGTTCTCCACTATTTTAATCAACAAAATGGGATTACTATTTGAATATAAATAATCTGAACCTGGCTCAAATTCAAGGTTTTTAATAGATTTCAGCTCTTCTAGTATATCATTATCATTTACATTAATTCCTTTGCTAAAATAAATGTCCCAACCAATTGTTGGCAATCCACTTGAATATTGTAATAAATTTTGAACAGATATCTCTTCAGACCAATTTGGTAATTCAAGAATATATTTGGAAATTTTGTCGTCTAAATTTATTAGATTTTTCTCTTGTAGTTGCATTATTGAAACTGCTGGAAATTCCTTGTATATTGAACCAATATTAAATCGATATTCCATAGTCAATTTTGTGTTTTTTGAGCCATCTGTATAACCAAATGACTTTTCGTAGAGAGTTTTTCCGTCTTTCGTTACCAATACATTTCCGTTAAGTTGTCCTTTTTCATGAAGGTCGTTTAAATAAGTATCGATATTCTCATTATTCTTGCAACTAAAAAGAGAAATAATTAGGCATAGCAGAAAGATTTTGGTCATAATTTTAGTCATTTTGATTTATTCGATTGATGTTTATTATTTAGACTAATTGATTTCTTTTGTGTTACAGTTTTTCTCTAATATTTGCTAACGCAGCGCTATGTGTAGTCCGCGATATTTTATGGAAATATAGTGAGAACCTTTTTTGGTTTTCGACGGTATTGGGAATAAAATATGGCGGTCCTTCCGAGCGTAGCGAACACATGAATTCGTTAATAAATAAACAGTTATGAATAAATTACATATAGTGACGTGATATGTTGGGTTGTTTTCTTCCGTTAAGCGTCGTACTTAGAAAAGTTACCCTTATCCTACGGTTTAATGTGATCTGACATAGCGCTGCGATGATGTTGCATTTCCCTTTGTGTGAGAATCGAGGTACGAGATGTAGCACATAGGGTCGACGTAGGAGAATGCAACATCATCGTCTCGGCTATGGCAAGTAGGGCAGGCAAGGAAACTTTTCGTTTCCGTCTGGTCTATTAGCCAGAGCTTTTTGTTTTATAATTATTTTTTTCTTTTTTAATTGTCAAATCCAAAAGATTTGGCGGACTTATTAGTTAAACCCAAGCCATTAAATATAGCACTTTAAGCCCTATTTGCTATAGGTATTGTTACCAACTGTTTTTATTCTCTCCATTGTTTGGTTTCAGTTGCGTTTTTCTTATTTTTTAGATTCGACCGAGTAACAAGTCCATTACGTATTCTTTTTTAAGGCGGTAATGATTGGAAATTCCGTCCGCAATTTATTCCGTCTGAGTGAAGTCCATCTGCGTTGTGCTTTTATGTGAATATTAAATTCATCATATTAACCAAAAAGGTGAAGTTCCAGTCAAAAAAATCATCCCAATATTTAGTAAAGTATAAATATTAAAAAGCTTTTTTCTAGAAATTCCAATTACTAAAGTTATAATGAACATTAATGCGCAAATAGCAAATATTGGATACATAAAATATATAAATAACATTGCTTTTCCCATACTTGGCTCAACATCCTGAAAAGTAAAAAAAGTAATTACTAATATTATAAAACAGATTGCGATATTCCACATATTGTAATTTTTCATTTCTTACTTAGTCTATTTTTTTAAAACTGAATTTTCAAATAGTTGGTAACGGTTAGTGTATGTTTAGTTGCTGACTTTTCCAACGGAAAATGTCCACCGGAGACTAAAGATAATTGATTGCAGGAATTTCCAACTGGAAATTCCGACCGCAATTAATTATACACCGTGTTGTGTGTAGGTTTTTATCTTACCCTTCTTCTTTCGGTTTGAAATTTGTCCGCATGACCATTAAATCGATTGATTTCAATTCCACTACCAACATCTAACCCCCGATTTGATAATGAATCAAATTTTACATTTCTCCAGTGAATTATTTTCCAGCAAGTACTGTCTCCCGAAATTTGAGTTTCAAATGGCTTTTTAATTCCGTTTACTTTCGCAATAGTTATTGCCTTTTGAAAAGAAACATAATATTTATTGTCAAAATCCAAAGTCTCTTTTAGCTCACCATTTCTTTTATAGAACTCCCAGACACCTATCGGAATGAAATTGTGGTAAGTTTTCTTTTTGATAAATTTCAAGTTGCCGTTTTTGTAATATTCTTTAAATAACGTTGTGTCATTTACAAAGTCATCATAGTGTTTAAACCACAATTTTGTACTATCCGACGGATAGTATTTTACCACGGCATTGTAGTGTAATGAATCGATATAAAATCTTTTTCCGTAACCATCATTAACATGTCCAACCTTATATTCTTCATATTGAAAATAATTTGGTGTTTCTTTTTCAATTGTGGTGTCTTTTCTTACGATTGAATTTTCCGATTCCTGCTTGATTTTGTTCGTTTCAGTTTTGCAATCAACAAACAAGGCAACCAAAAATATGAGGAAGATTTTTTTCAATTGAGAATTTGTTTAAACTTACACACAACGGTTTCGGCTATGAGTAGTTGCGTGGTTTAGCACTTAACTTTGCAAGTACACACCAAGCTGAAAATCCGAAAGGATTTTCAGAAATAGGCAAGAACAAGCAATTACTTATAGCCATTGTTGTGCGTTCGTTTTTATTTTAATTCTTTCAATGGAATTTTTATTCGGTTATTCCCAAACCATTCTCCTTCGCCACCAACGTAAACTATAAAATCCTTGTCAGAAATAGCCCAAGTAATCACATAATTACTTCCTGTTTCGTAGGCTAATAGATTTATGTAATTATTGTTTTCCGTACTATATTTTTTGACATACGGATAAATTTTTCCGCGTTCAAAGTTTGGGATTATTTCATTTGGCTCAATTCCAACAATCCCAAATTCAGTCGTGTCTTTTGCTTTCGGATTAAGAACAACTGAATGATAAATCGTATCAACTTTTTTATTTTTCCGCTCAATTAAAGTTCGGAATTCAATGCTTAAAATACTGTCCGTTTTTAACAATACTCGATAATCGCCTTTTACATTACTTTCTCCAAGTTCTTCACAGTTATTTGCGTAATATTCGTGTTCAGGAAACTCTTTTAGAACTTTATTCAGTTTTCGTGCTTTTTCCTTGTCGGCTAAACCACTTATTTCAGGATAGGAAATCGGAACTTCGCAATTATCTTTTTTTATTATTTCAGTCCGCTCCGTTATTTGATATCCATCTCGGTTTGATTGACAACCGTAAATCAAAATTCCAAATATTAATATGTATTTCAGAGGTTTCATCAAATGACGCACAACGGACTTGTGTATGAAACGTAGCGTGTAAAAAGACGCTATGCTTTCGGATTAACACATAGCCTAATTTTTATATTTTGTTTTAATTTTTCTCTTTTTAAAAGCCAAATTAAAAATTTGGCGGTCTTTTTTAATAAGCAGAAACCTCTCGGTTAAGCACTTATTAGCTATGTTTTATACACCGTGTTGTGGTTAGTTTTTTCTCTAATTATTGATGTCAAAATTAATGTTATTCCGATGTAACATATCCAATTTCTAATTCTTTGATGAACAAACATTATTGGCGTTCCGTCACTTGAATAATCTTCATATGACTCGTAAAAGAACCCAAAATAGATTAATGTCGGCAACAATATTAAAATTCCGATTAATATTAAATATTTTGATTTTATTGTGTCGGGCATAATGTCTTTTAAAATAAAGATTATTGGCAAAGTCAAATAAGTCACTACAACATATTCCACATAGCCAACAAAAGTGAACCATTTAAGAAATACATTTAGATAAATCAGAAATAGCATCAAAATTCCGATTTTAATTCCACTCAAGATTTTTTCTGAAATCTGAAATCTATCATTTAAAATCTCTTTTAAGGTCAGAATAAGAAGTCCTATTATAGTCAAAAGAGAAGTTGCGAAATTCAATTTTGTCCCTAAAAAATGAAAGGGTTTTGGATTTATTATTAAGTCAAGAAATCCTAAAGTTGATATCACAAAAATCAGGATTTTTATATATTTTTTTGTCTTTTGCATTCAGTACTAAATTAACCACAACGGTTCGTGTATGATTAGTTGCGGACTTTTCCAACGGAAAATGTCCGCCCGACTATAAAGATAATTGATTGCAGGAATTTCCACTTGGAAATTCCGACCGCAATTAATTATACACCGTGTTGTGTGCTGTATTTTTAGTCCAAAATATGTTCAAATTTCAGCTCATTTTTTGATTTCGAAATACTGATAATCTTGTACGTTGGAGTATACCCCTGTCCATTCGGATAAAATATTTCCCTTCGGTATTCCCTTTCCGTTTGATAATTTGCTTTCAATGTATCTCCATGATATCTGTATTCTGCTTCACTAGGTAGATATCTATATTCCTGAATTGAATCGGTGTAACCGATTGAAGCTTTTATCTCGTCAATCATCCTATCCTTGTCCTTTCCGCTAATTTTTAGCCTGAACGTGTGATAAAAATCCATAAGCCCACCGTCTTCATTAGATAAAATTTTAAAGTCGTCAATCAATTCAATGTTCATTTCCGCCAAATTTTTTCTCGCATCCGATTTAAAGAATAAATGGTCATCGAAAATATATGCTAGTATTAAAAGCACAAATCCGGTGGCTAAAATTCCAGCGATGACTTTTCCTAGTTTTTTTTTACCACGTTTTTTTGGAATCCAATAACCTATCCAAACAATTCCAGCCATTATTAGTAACAAGACAATCAATATGAGGATGTAGAAGAAGAAAATGTCCATTCAGCAATTTCGGTGTTGTCAATATAGCACACAACGGTTTAGCTATGAACAGTACGGGAGCAGACTAGCGTTTGCTTTCCGCCATGCACATAGCGAAATCTTTTGGTTTTGTTTTTTCTTTTTTTGTGTCAAAGCGAAATCCCAAAAATTTCGCGACATTATAAATATACGCAGACCTTAGCTTTTAAAACCTAAGCCCGTATTGTTTATAGGTTTTGTTAGCTTTAGTGTTTTCCATTATCTTTTGCCTTCTATTCCATTATTGAAAGGTTCTATCATAAATAATACACCAATAAAATTATTGGTATTGAAAAAGGAAGAAAACACGAAATCCAGAATCCAATATTAAAAGTCCATTTTCTGAATCCGTCAACATTTTTAGGCTTTATAATTTTCTCTGAGAACTGTCCAATATTATAGAAAACATTGGCAATTCCCATCATAATTAAGTAAGCTATTCCTTGAAAGATAATTGTAAACAAAGTTATTTCCACGTCTGGGGCGGGAGGAATAACATATTGAACTACCAATGAATAAGCAATAAATGCTAAAAACCCACTAATTATTAAACCCAGATTATATTTCAGTCTTTTTTCACTCCACCACTTTTTCCGCTCCTCTTTTCCATTGTCCCAAGTGGTGTTTTCCATTTTTTTCAACATGTTCGTTAATATACATTGTTTACAAAAGTTATAGATTAGAGTTTAGACTAAGTTAGTTTCTAACCTCACTGATTGTTCTTTTTTTCTAAACACATGTTCATCAAAGTATCCTAAAAATACGTTTCTATAAAATACCCTCCAAATACCATTGCCAATGTCCAGGGCCCCGATATGTTTACCTTGGAGCGAAGCGGAAAGGTAAACCCAATTATAGGCCTTCCATCTTATAGCTCCATTTTGGGTGACTTTTAAGACTTTCATTTTGGAATCGTAATCAAAGTGTGGTATTTTTTCTGGGAATGGTCTTGTTGAAAATTCATGTACCGAAGCGGGTGTTCTCATGTCCAATGCCTCATGTGGCCTTACGTGATTATATTCTTTTACAAATTGGTTCAGACGCCTTTGTTGCGCTTTCAGGTCATAAGCTGAAGGCTTGGCACAGGCGGTCTTCAGGTCGCGGTGCATTCGTTCATGCCGTCCGTTCTGTTGTGGCTGTGCCGGATCAGAAAACACGGGCATGATTCCCAGTTCGATGAACCAATAGGATAACCTGGTGAATCTTTGTATTGCGGCAACAGAACCAAATGGGCTTCCATTGTCGGTATGGATTTGTCCGGGGATGCCGAATTTCCTGAAAACCCTTTTGAACTCGGCTTTTGCAGAGGCAAGGTTTTCTTTGTAATGCCCTTTTGCGGTAAATACAAATCGGCTCTTTGAGTCTGCAATGGTGAGCGGATGACAGTAAATTTTGTTGCCCATGAGGAACTTTCCTTTATAGTCCGCACTCCACACTTCATTGCACTCTTTTGGGTCGAAAACAGGGTGTATTGGCTTCACTCTTCTAAGCCGTTTTTGAGGCGGCACCAAACCATGTTTTTTAAGGATGTTGTGTACGGTCAAGACCGTTGGGATTATTTCATCGGGGAAATCTTTATACAACAAGGTGTGCAACTTTTTAGCGCCCCATGCCTTGTGTTTTTCCTTCAATTCAAGAATACGGTTCACCACCTTTTCATTGGTAGCATTGGGATGTGGGCTACGTGGTTTTCTGGAGAGTTCCCTTAGCCCTTCATAGCCTTCATTTTCAAACCGGGCAATGATTTTGTAGGCCGTCGGTCTTGAGATTTTAAAGCCTCTACAAAGCTCCGTGATGGTGTATTTTCCAGTTCGCCATTCACAGATAAATTCAATTTTTTGTTCCATAATCGTATGTTCTTTCCAAGGCATAGCATCTGAATGTTGGTTCCAAATGCAACTTAAAAAGTGTAAACGATGTTTCTATAACTTTGTAAAGGATGTTTGTATATCGTACCACATTAAAGCTAACGGTTTAGCTATGATTAGTTGCGTGTTCATAGCCCAAAATACAATAAATACACGCTTAATTAGAAAATCCGTTTAGGATTTTCGGACTGGCAAAGACTCAAGCAATTAATTATAGGTTTTGTTGGCAAATCGTTTTTATTTACAGTATTAATTAAATTTACAATATATGAGCAAATTCAAAATTGATAAGTCTAACTGGAAATCCATTCCCATTGAGTCGGTAAAATTTATTCTTAGTGAAGCAAAGGATTATTTGGACTATACTTTGGTCGAATCTAACAAAATTACAAGTCGGGCCTATTCCATCATATTACTTTTGTTTGCAGTACTATCGGCCGTTATTGGATACACTTTTAATAAAATGGTTTTAGGAGGTTTTGAAAAAATAATCTTATTAAATTTCTGCTTTGTCGCTGTTTTGGTTTTTATTTTAATCCAACTAGGTAGGTTAATTTTTCCTCGAAAAATTATGCAAAAAGGGAGAATCCCTAAAAAATTAGCTTTACCTCAATTTTTGAACAATCCAAAATTAAATGGCAATGAAAATTATCTTGCGTTCATAATACAGGACATTGAAGTCGTGCAAGAAAAAATAGATTACAACTTAATTAAAAACGAGAAACGACAAGGCAAACTAAAAAACAACATGATAGCTGTTGCAGTTTTATTTCCATTGTATTTAATTATAGCGTTTTTTACAACACTTTAAATATCTATATCAATTTCGGTCGTGTCTGGTGATGGGTTTTCAGTCGGAAGGTCTGGAAAATCAAAATCTTCATCATCTGGTCCGTGGAAATTATAATTCATGTTATTATCTTTTAAAATGTTTGCCAACGGTGCGGCTATGGCAAGTAGGGCGGCGGATAAGCACTTTCCTTTCCGTCTAGCTCATAGCTAAAGCTTTTTGTTTGGTAATTAGTTTTCTTTTTTTTATTGCCAAATCCAAAAGATTTGGCGGACTTGGCAAACACGACCAAGCCATTAAATATAGCACTTTATGCCCTATTTGTTATAGCCATTGTTGTCATTAGTTTTATTTTGGCATAATAATTTTAACTATCTCTTGCAACATCGTTTCGTTTATTTCGTTTATTTTTGTGTAAAACCTTAACAACTGAAATTGAAATGCAACAATATAAGAACATAAAAAGACCCTCAAAGGAAGAGCAACTTACAGCTATGGAGTCTTATAATGCTCTAGCTGCTACTTTGGAAGAACTTACAAACAAAAATCCTGAAATTGAGATTGAGGAAACTTCAGAAAAGATAAAGATTCCATTAAAAGCACTAAAATTATTAGCTAAAATATTAAAAGCTACTAGTGAAGGAAAGCCTATTTCTCTAGTTCCAATGGCTACAGAAATGACCACACAATCAGCGGCTGAATTTTTAGGATGTTCAAGACCTCATCTTGTCAAATTGCTAGAGGATGGTAAAATTCCTTTTGCTAAGGTTGGAAAGCATAGAAGAGTTAAGTTTGAAGATGTAGTTAATTATAAGAATGAGATGAAAGCCCATCAAGAGAAGATTTTGATGGATATTATGAATTCGGATGAAGAACTAGGCTTGTATGATTCATAGTGTCCGATTTATAGCTGTCCTAGACACAAACATTATTTATCCGATTGAAATTCGGGATGTGTTATTTTGGTTTGCACATTATGAATTGTTTACACCAAAATGGAGTAATCATATTTTTGATGAGTGGGAAAGCGTAATGAAGAGAAAAGGTGTTAGCGAAGAAATAGCAAAAAAGAGAGCTAATATGGCTAATTTAGCATTTCCTGACGCATTTGTTTCGAATTATGAACCGCTAATTGAAACTTTAACTTTACCAGATTTAAAGGACAGACATGTTATGGCTGCTGCTATAAAAACAAATGCTAATGTAATAGTAACCAATAATCTAAAAGATTTTCCCGAAAAGTATTTAGCGACATTTGGTTTGTCCGTAAAATCAGCAGATGATTTTATTACCGATATAATCGATTTAAATCATGAGAAGGCTGTTGAGGCGTTCCGTAAATTAGTTTTGAATAGAAGAAATCCTGATTTGGATGAGTTCGAGGTCTTAGATATTTTAAGAAAAAATGGTCTTAAGGATTCCGCTGATTATTTACACTCTTTGATTTGAGAAATTAATGAAACGGTTTAGCTATGAACAGTACGGGAGCAAACTGGCGTTTGCTTTCCGCCACGCACATAGCAAAATCTTTTTGTTTTGTTTTTTCTTTTCCTTGTTTAAAGCAAAATCCTAAAGATTTTGCGGACTCTATAAAAATACACAAACCTTTCGTTTAAGCCCGAAGCCCGTATTGTTTATAGGTTTTGTTAGCTGCTGGCTTTATACGATAACTGTCCTTTAATGGTTTCAGGTTCGTTTTTACAAGTTATCTTATATTCAATATTAAAATTAGATTTACTACAAACAAAAATATATGAGGGAAACGAAATAGATTGATTGGTATTTAGTTCATCAATTTCGCACTCAAGAATGGTGAATTTGGGATTATCATAGTAGTATTTAAAATCGAAATGATAATTTAAAACACTACGCATTTTTGTGATTTCAAAATCTTTATGTTGATGACCTAAAGGACTAAAATTAATAGGTTCGTGCATTGGATAGCCCTGATAATATTCATTCACTAAACTATCTTGATTGTGTTTTAAGTTGTTAATCAAATAGCTATTTTCCGAATTCAAATCTCTCAAAATTTGTAACGTTTCTGGTATAGGGAAATTTTTTGATTTGTAGATTTTTACCTCTTTTGGAAACATTAATTGAATTTTAATATTTTCTCTATGAGCTGAACCTTTGTTTGTTATAACTATTGGCAACATTGAGAATTTAGATAATTTGTTCCACAATTTATGTAAATCCATTAGTTTAAGTGCTGACCTATAAAACTCGTCATAAAGTTTTTTCTTTTCTTTTTCAACTTCATTACCTTTAAGACTAACTTCATCATTACCAAAACTAATATTTTTCATCTTTCTTGATTCTGTCAAGTTTCCAAAATTGAAAAACTCCTTTTCGGGTTTCTGGTTTAAAATTTTATTAATTGCATTGGTGATAAGTTTAATCTCGTATGAATTTATAATTACTGGTTTGTCTTTATAATTAAATGGATTTGTAAACGATATATTCAAGACTGAATTCATATCGGTATAGTCTACGGGCTTTTCAAATGTTTTAACTTCAAAATTGAATTTACTTATTTCATCAAATAACTTCTTAAAGACTATCTTTTTTTGCTGGTATAGATTTGTTGGTACTATTTCCTCGATTGATATTTTGTTAATGTGATTTTGAAATTTTACACGATTACTTAAATAAAAACTAAGTTCAAAATTTGCTTTATCTGAGGTGATTAGGTCGTCATAATTAAATCTCAACCATTCTAATAAATTATCTTCAAACTGTTTTTTAGTAATACTTTTACCCCGTGTTGAAATACGAATTATTTGATTAACCATTCCATTTGCAATTAATTTCTTGGTTGGATAATCGGTGAGAATATCTTTTGTGAATAGGAATTCGTCTAATTTTGATGTTAGGGCATATTCCAAAGTCTCAATATTATCGGGGTCTAGATGTACGCGAATTTTATCTTTAATTAAAAAGAGTTCTTTAAACTCCTCTGGGAAATCAGATTCATCTTTAGATGCAATTCCATTGAAGAATTTTTTGGTTGTGGCGGTAGAGTTTCCGACTAAATGAACAACATAGTGTTCTGCATTTATATTATCGCTTCTCAAGCCATCTATCCAACGAAGAATGCCGTTTGTACTAAAGTTATTAATCGAAGACTTAACCTGACATACTGACTTTATGTTTTCGCTAGAAGTCCATATTATATCTATCTTGTCTTTTTCTGTATTTGGTTCAACACAAATTGTTTCCCAATCTTTGTTTAACGAATTTAAGACAGCTATTAATGACTGAAACAAATAACCTCTAATACTGTTCTTTCCACTCATATTTTTCTTGTCCTGAAATAGGTTTTTTCAGCTTGCAGCTAACGGTTGGGCTAAGCGTAGTGCGGAGGCAAGGAAACTTTTCGTTTCCGTCTGCGCACGAAGCTAAAGCTTATTGTTTTGATTTATTTTTCTATTTTAAAGCTAAATCCATAAGATTTAGCGACTTTATAAATATATACAGATCTTTCAGTTTTGCCCAAAAGTCCGCATTACGTTTAGGCTTTGTTGTAGCACGTTTTTATTTGCTCAATAGCTTTTAATTTTTTCTCTGATTAGTATAAAACTTAGCATTAAAAAAATACATATTCCGACAGCTAATAATCCATATTGGAGTATTCCTGTGAAAACAAGTGTAATAAACTTACCGGTAACTTCAATTGGGAAAAAATCACTCGATTTTTCAACTAGTACTTCTATTATGTTATTATTCTCCATCAAGAAATAACCAACAATACAGATTAAACTAATTATATAAAGTCTAACAATTTTTAAATTTCTTTTATTTCGATTTAATGTCATCTTCAGTATGAAACTTCCCATCCGAACCAGCAGACGTAATCAAAAATCCTTTTCCCTTTTCCGTAATCGTAAATTTATATTCTCGATTCCAAGCGTCTTTTTTCCAATCTTTTCTCAAAGGACTATTTCCGATTAATTCATTCAGGTCCGTTGGGTATTTTCCGAACTTTTCATTCCAATTTTCCATTCTCTCGCTCATTTCAGCTATTTCTTTTTCAGTTTTATCAGGATAGATAGACATTCTTTGATAACCAAAAAATAGGAATGCACTTAAACTTCCAACTACTAAAAGCGAAATGACCATTATGGAACTCGGTTGCAGAAGGTATTTTTGAATAGGTCTTTTCGTACCTTTTTCTTTCTCCTTTATTCTTATTCGTTTTCGATGTTTATAATCTTCACGAATTAGTCCAAACTCTGCTAAAGTCGAAAGTATTAATTCAATCATTTAGTTGGTTTTGGTTAATGTTCGTTAATATACATTGTTTACAAAAGTTATAGATTAGAGTTTACACTAAGTTAGTTTCTAACCTCACTGATTGTTCTTTTTTTCTAAACACATGTTCATCAAAGTATCCTAAAAATACGTTTCTATAAAATACCCTCCAAATACCATTGCCAATGTCCAGGGCCCCGATATGTTTACCTTGGAGCGAAGCGGAAAGGTAAACCCAATTATAGGCCTTCCATCTTATAGCTCCATTTTGGGTGACTTTTAAGACTTTCATTTTGGAATCGTAATCAAAGTGTGGTATTTTTTCTGGGAATGGTCTTGTTGAAAATTCATGTACCGAAGCGGGTGTTCTCATGTCCAATGCCTCATGTGGCCTTACGTGATTATATTCTTTTACAAATTGGTTCAGACGCCTTTGTTGCGCTTTCAGGTCATAAGCTGAAGGCTTGGCACAGGCGGTCTTCAGGTCGCGGTGCATTCGTTCATGCCGTCCGTTCTGTTGTGGCTGTGCCGGATCAGAAAACACGGGCATGATTCCCAGTTCGATGAACCAATAGGATAACCTGGTGAATCTTTGTATTGCGGCAACAGAACCAAATGGGCTTCCATTGTCGGTATGGATTTGTCCGGGGATGCCGAATTTCCTGAAAACCCTTTTGAACTCGGCTTTTGCAGAGGCAAGGTTTTCTTTGTAATGCCCTTTTGCGGTAAATACAAATCGGCTCTTTGAGTCTGCAATGGTGAGCGGATGACAGTAAATTTTGTTGCCCATGAGGAACTTTCCTTTATAGTCCGCACTCCACACTTCATTGCACTCTTTTGGGTCGAAAACAGGGTGTATTGGCTTCACTCTTCTAAGCCGTTTTTGAGGCGGCACCAAACCATGTTTTTTAAGGATGTTGTGTACGGTCAAGACCGTTGGGATTATTTCATCGGGGAAATCTTTATACAACAAGGTGTGCAACTTTTTAGCGCCCCATGCCTTGTGTTTTTCCTTCAATTCAAGAATACGGTTCACCACCTTTTCATTGGTAGCATTGGGATGTGGGCTACGTGGTTTTCTGGAGAGTTCCCTTAGCCCTTCATAGCCTTCATTTTCAAACCGGGCAATGATTTTGTAGGCCGTCGGTCTTGAGATTTTAAAGCCTCTACAAAGCTCCGTGATGGTGTATTTTCCAGTTCGCCATTCACAGATAAATTCAATTTTTTGTTCCATAATCGTATGTTCTTTCCAAGGCATAGCATCTGAATGTTGGTTCCAAATGCAACTTAAAAAGTGTAAACGATGTTTCTATAACTTTGTAAAGGATGTTTGTATATCGTACCAAATGTGCTACAACGGTTGGGCTATGAGTAGTTGCGTGGGTTAGCACGAAACTTTGCAAGTACACACCAAACTGAAAATCCGCTAGGATTTTCAGAAGTAGACGAGAACAAGCAATTACTTATAGCCATTGTTGTAAACAGTTTTTTTATTCGGTTAGGTGTTTTGCAATACCTTCTGGCCATATTACAAATTTGCCATATTGACCAGCTTTTTCAATTCCGCCAAGTTCTTTTCCTTTTTTTGTAGTTATCCAGTCTTCCTCTTTTTTATACATCAGTTTATTGTCGGTAAACCAACTATTAACTTTTCGGCTACTCAATCCAGTCAATTGAGACAATTCTTTTGTTGTCAAGAGTTTTGAATTTGATAAGTCCATATTTTCTTGAACTTTCTCAACAGTCTTTTCGGATTTCTTTTCAATTTCCTTATCTACTTTTTTAACAGAAACTCGTATTTCTTCGCTGATGGTCAAAAGTCTTTGAACTTCGTCATAGATATCATTATATAAATCCGCATCATTTTCTTTCGTAACGTGAATACCCATTTCGTCATTATTTTGTTGCGAAAAGGAATATAAATTCATTGAAGTTACTATCGCTTCGTTTTCGTTCAGATAGCATTTTGCGTGAAGAGAATTGCAAAGACTTGTCCGAATTCCGATTTGACTTTCCAACCAATTACTTTCCTCAACTTGCAGTTTATTTTCTCGGTAAATAATTCGAATGTCTCTTTTTTGAATGTTCAGATTTTCCAAATGGTCTTTTACTCTTTTATGAAATTGCAGATATGGACTTATTAAAATTAGTCGGTCTTTTGTTGTTTTAATTAATTCTTCTAAATGATATGAAACACCTGTCGTGTTTAAAAATTTCGCCATTTTTTATTTCAGTTTTTCGGTTTTCTTAAATTGTTTACAACGCCTGGGCTATGATTAGTGCGGGGCAAAAATCCGACGGATTTCCAGCTACGCGCTAAGCTAAAGCTTTTGGTTTTGATTTGTTTTTTGTTTTGTCCAAAGCTAAATCCAACAGATTTAGCGACATTATAAATATACACAGACCTTGCGAATTAGGCACAAGTCTGCATTAATTATAGGCTTTGTTGTAATCAGTAGCGACACGTTCGAGTAAGCACGAATCTTTGCGTTTTCTTATTTTTTCATACGAGTGAAGTCCATCTGCACAACAGTTGCATCTGAGTAAAGTCCGTTTGTGTTAGAAGTCCATCGAAACAGTTACGTTTGAGTTGGGTCCATCCGCGCATAACTATTTTTAAATCCGAGTAATTAGTCCGCTATTTTTATCTTAGTACAGATTTTGCTCAGAATCCTTTTTTTCTTTATTGAACTGTTCTTCGACTTTTTTCAGTTCAATTTGTTTTTCGTCCTCGGTCAGTTTAACATTCCGTTTCAGAGAGTTTTTAAGTTTATTATACTTCTCTTTAATCGATATTAAGTGGTCATTTTGCCCCTCAGAATGTATACTTGATTCTTGCATAATATTTTATTTGAGCTATTGATTACAACGGTTCGTGTATGATTAGTTGCGGACTTTTCCAACGGAAAATGTCCGCCCGACTATAAAGATAATTGATTGCAGGAATTTCCACTTGGAAATTCCGACCGCAATTAATTATACACCGTGTTGTGTGCTGTATTTTTAGTCCAAAATATGTTCAAATTTCAGCTCATTTTTTGATTTCGAAATACTGATAATCTTGTACGTTGGAGTATACCCCTGTCCATTCGGATAAAATATTTCCCTTCGGTATTCCCTTTCCGTTTGATAATTTGCTTTCAATGTATCTCCATGATATCTGTATTCTGCTTCACTAGGTAGATATCTATATTCCTGAATTGAATCGGTGTAACCGATTGAAGCTTTTATCTCGTCAATCATCCTATCCTTGTCCTTTCCGCTAATTTTTAGCCTGAACGTGTGATAAAAATCCATAAGCCCACCGTCTTCATTAGATAAAATTTTAAAGTCGTCAATCAATTCAATGTTCATTTCCGCCAAATTTTTTCTCGCATCCGATTTAAAGAATAAATGGTCATCGAAAATATATGCTAGTATTAAAAGCACAAATCCGGTGGCTAAAATTCCAGCGATGACTTTTCCTAGTTTTTTTTTACCACGTTTTTTTGGAATCCAATAACCTATCCAAACAATTCCAGCCATTATTAGTAACAAGACAATCAATATGAGGATGTAAAAGAAGAAAATGTCCATTCAGCAATTTCGGTGTTGTCAATATAGCACACAACGCCTGGGCTATGATTAGTGCGGGGCAGAAATCCGACGGATTTCCAGCTACGCGCTAAGCTAAAGCTTTTGGTTTTGATTTGTTTTTTGTTTTGTCCAAAGCTAAATCCAACAGATTTAGCGACATTATAAATATACACAGACCTTGCGAATTAGACACAAGTCCGCATTAATTATAGGCTTTGTTGTAATCAGTAGCGACACGTTTGAGTAAGCACGAATCTTTGCGTTTTCTTATTTTCTCATCCGAGTGAAGTCCATCTGCACAACAGTTGCGTCTGAGTAAAGTCCGTTGGAGTTAGAAGTCCAGCGAAACGGTTACGTTTGAGTTAGGTCCATCCGCACATAACTATTTTTAAATACGAGTAATTGGTCCGCTATTTTTTTCTTAGTACAGATTTTGCTTAGAATCCTTTTTTTCTTTATTGAACTGTTCTTCGACTTTTTTCAGTTCAATTTGTTTTTCGTCCTCGGTGAGTTTAATATTCCGTTTCAGAGAGTTTTTAAGTTTATTATATTTCTCTTTAATCGATATTAAGTGGTCATTTTGCCCCTCAGAATGTATTCTTGATTCTTGCATAATATTTTATTTGAGCTATTGATTACAACGGTCTCGTATAACCGTCAGTTACGGGTTAAATTAGCGATTATTTTCGGTTTAGCACTGTCGTTAGCAATTCCGAGTGGATTCGGACGTAGTCGAATCCGCCGTAATTGCGGTTATACATTGTTAGACACAGTATTTTTTCACATCGTTTTCTTTCCGTCATAATAAATATAGTGTAAAGCTCGAATTGCATTCACGCAATGGTTTCCCCAATGCGAGGTAAATCCAAATTTCAATTGCCAAAGTCCGTCTTCGATAGCTTCATCAGTTCCGATTTGGTCAATTTTATACAGTTCTTCTTTTAAGTCAGCGTATATGTCCGCAACATCATCAACTAACCAGCCTTGTGTCGGTTCGTTTTCCTTTTCATAAGTTGGGTCAAAAACTTCCCAATAAAAACAGTCCTTTCCAAGTGAGGAAATCAAATTGACGTTCTGTTCTTTTAATTTCTCTCTCGTAGCAGTTTCAAATTCCGTTTTTTCACTTGAATGAATTAATTCAACCGATTTTAGAGAAAGTCCAGCATTATATAATTCGGTCAGTTTTTTATGAATTTCAGGATAAAATTCCTGTTCTTTTATTTCTTTGTTTTCAATCAGTTTAATAAATCCACGAGCGACTTTTAAGAAATCTTGAGTTTCTTTCGTTTCAAGTAATGATTTTATTTCTTTATTCAGATTTTGCATTCGTGGTCATATTGTGGCTAACGGTCTCGTATAACCGTCAGTTACGGGATTAAAGTTAATAATTTTCGGTTAAGAACTGGCGTTAGCAATTTCGAGTGGATTCGGACGTAGTCGAATCCGCCGTAATTGCGGTTATACATTGTTGCCAACAGTATTTTATTTTTTCCGATTATGAAATTCATTTAGGATTTTTTGCTTTTCCATTTTAGAGAGTCCAAAATCAACAATTAATTCAGGTCTAAAAGGTGGAATACGGTCGTCAATCATTAAAACATTTTGAACTAAATATTCTCCAATTTCTAATTTATCTCCTAAACAACCAGATTGATAGTAAACAGAATAAACCGTGTCTTTAATCGCATTTGAAATCAGTTCAGTTTTGTTTTTGAAATTCTTTTTTCTTAATAATCCCTCGTAAGCAATTGCTTTTATATTTCCGTTTGGAAATTCCGTTAGTTTTAGAAGTTCAGATTCAGTTGCGTTTTGCATAATCCATTTTCGGCTTTCAATTTCTTCAGGCATTGCTCTTCCATTTCCACCAATTCCGCTCGAAATAGATTGATATTTATAAACACTAATTGAATCTTGGATATTTTTTTCAATTCCGTTCCAATTAAACGTCCAGCTTTTTTCGTAACCAGAAGTTAACACAGCAATAATTCCAATTCCGAGTATTGTCAGGATTGGAAATAAAATCGAAAATCGACTTCTTTTGTTTTTATTTCTGTGTTTTCTCATATTGTTGGCAACACATAAATATGTGTGATCATGGTTAACGATAAGAAAGATACAATTTTCTAATAAATGTAATAACCATGGTAGCGTAAATTGGTTAAGTCCATTGCGCAAAAAATATATCATTGTTGTATTTTTAGATTTGATATATTTTTTGCGCAACTATAATCTTATACCGTTTTCTATGAATAATGAAATTTACACGTTCTCGACAGATACCCACAGGGGTAAAAATGTAATCTTGATTTCATTTAAATACAGTCAAAAAAATAAAGAGGCATTACGCAAAAGGTTTCCATCCGTTAGGTGGAGCCAGACTAAAAAATCATGGTATTTACCGGACCTTCCGGTAGTACGCCAACAATTGGGCATGGAGCCTAAATCCATGATTCAAGGGAAAATGATGTCGCTTTCCGGTACCAATCAAAAAGCATATGCCCAAATGTATGACCAGTTGCAACTAAAAGGCTATAGTGACAATACCAAGAGAATTTACATGGCAGAATTCTATCATCTTTTAAAGCTTTTGAAGTCATACCCTGTAGATCGTTTGGATTCCGCTAGGCTTAAGGACTATTTTTTGCATTGTGTAAAGAAAGAGGGTATGGGTGAGAGAAAGCTTAACGGTAAAATCAATGCGGTAAAATTTTACTTTGAGCAGGTATTGCATAGGCCAAAGATGTTCTTTGACATTCCCAGGCCAAAAAAACCATTGGTCTTGCCTAAGTTGCTCGGCAAAGAACAAGTGGCCAAGGTGTTTAATGCTACGGATAATTTAAAGCATCTAGTAGCACTTAAATTGTGTTATGGCGCAGGTTTAAGGGTGTCAGAAGTGGTCAATATTAAACTTAATGATGTGGATAGCGCTAGAATGGTAATTCATGTAGTAGGTGCCAAGGGTAAAAAAGACCGGTATGTACCCTTACCGGAAAAATTATTGCCTTTACTAAGGGAATATTTTAAGAAATATAGGCCAAAGGAATATTTGTTTGAAGGAAAATATGGTGGCGCTTACTCCAAAAGTTCTGTTCAGCAAGTGTTCAAAAAAGCAATGAAAATTGCAGGTATTAGGAAAAAAATAGGAATTCACGGGCTGCGCCGTAGCTATGCCACCCATTTATTGGAATCCGGTGCGGATATGCGTTTCATTCAGGAACTATTGGGCCATAACTCCATTACGACAACCCAGGTGTATACCAAGGTTACGCCACAACGGTTGTCCATGGTAAAAAGCCCGTTGGATAGTATGTAGAACCATGTGGTGCAAATGCCGTACTGGGCGTTCAGATATTATGCCCTTGAGGTCAATGATTTGAAGAAAACAAAGCCAAACCCAAGGAACAACATAAAATGAAAAGGGAACAATCCAAAATCGTTTAAAGGTATGGCGCTGTACATGCCGAACATAAAATAGACCATAAGGGCAAATTCCAAAATCATATTGGGAGATAATTTTTTGGCAAGGTATTTATTGCCCTTCCAACTTTGTTTCAACGTGCTGATGTTGAATTTTGGGGTACGAACAAATTCGCTCCTTTTTCCCATATGGCCTTCCAGTACCGCAATGGTATTGTGCAGTGAAAAACCTAATGCAACGGAGAAGAACGTAAAGAAAATTCGTATATAGTCCACAAAATTGTCAAAACCGCTGCCCTGTATGCTTTTGTAGGTAAACCAATAGCACACGAATAGGATAATGGTACTTACGGTAAACAGGCTCAATAGGGAAAATACCCAGTCTAAATGGCCATAAGTGTTCTTAATGTATAAGGACGGAATGCTCAATAGGGCAACCAGGAACACACATAGGAACATAGAACTGTTCAGTAAATGCATAACTCCGTGAAACTTGGTCTTAAAAGGAATGTTTTTGGCGCTGATAACGCTCCAAACGGTTTTTCTGAAATTTTCGGCGCCGCCCTTGTTCCATCTAAACTGTTGCGAACGTGCGGCACTTATGACCACCGGAAGTTCTGCAGGTGTTTCCACATCTTCCAGATATTTAAACTTCCAGTTCTTTAATTGGGCACGATAGCTTAGGTCCAGGTCTTCTGTCAAGGTGTCGCCCTCCCAGTTACCGGCATCTATAATACATTCCTTGCGCCATATACCGGCGGTACCGTTAAAGTTGATAAAATGTCCTTTGCTGTTACGACCAACCTGTTCCAACGTAAAATGGGCATCTAGGGCAAAGGCCTGTATTTTGGTAAGGGTAGAGTAATCACGGTTCAAATGTCCCCAACGGGTCTGTACCACACCAATTTCCTCATCTTTAAAATAGATGACGGTTTTCTTCAACCAATCCGGCGCAGGTAAAAAGTCCGCATCAAAAATGGCAATGAACTCTCCCTTGGCTATTTTAAGGCCTTCCTTGAGGGCACCTGCCTTAAAACCAGATCTGTCCGTTCTGCGTATATGTTGAATATCCAGTCCGGTTTCCTGTAGTTTGGCAATACTTGCTGCAGTACTGATGACGGTATCATCGGTAGAATCGTCCAACACCTGTATTTCCAGCTTGCTCTTTGGGTATTCTATCTTCGCGATATTTTCCAAAAGACGGTCCATGACATATTCCTCGTTGAAAACGGGTAGTTGTATGGTTACGAACGGAATTTCCTTTGGGTCCAGTAAATTGAACTTTGGAGCTGTTTGATGCTGTCTCTTTTGGGATAGGTAATTAAATAGAAGGTTAAGCTGCGCCAGGCTATAGAAAAATATCAATAGCAATGAAATACTATAAACGATTATGATAAGGTACGCTAGTGCTAATGCCATATTATTTAATACTGTATTTGAAGATCCACCCCAATATTTTTATGCCAGCAAATATACTACCTTTTACGGTTCCTGAAACTTTTGAGATACCAATTCTTCGTTTGTAACGTACTGGTACTTCGGTATATGTCATTTTTTTCTTCAAAATTTTCAATTGCATTTCCACGGTCCATCCATAGGTTTTGTCCTCCATGTGCAATTCTTTGAGTTTTTCGTATTTAATGGCCCTAAAAGGACCTAAATCCGTAAACTTTGCGCCAAAAAACAAGCGCATTAAAAATGTGGCCAACCAGTTGCCAAAAACCTGTTGCGGGGTCATGGAACCTTCTTCGCGCAGGCTTTTTTTTCGCGCGCCCACAACAAAATCTATGTCCTTTTGTAAAATTGGGGCCACTAGCTTGTCCAGTTCCTCCGGATAATCGGAATAGTCTCCGTCTATGAATACAATGATTTCAGGCGAACGGTCAAGTGCGGCCACATAGTCCAGACCCTTTAAACAGGCATAGCCATAGCCTTTTCTGGGTTCTGTCAACACGGTGGCCCCGGCGGCCTTGGCATTTTTAACCGTATGGTCAGATGAATTGTTGTTCACCACAATAACCTCGGATACGGTCTTGGGGAGCTCCCTTATAACATGGGCTATGGAATCTGCTTCGTTAAAAGCCGGTATGATAACTTTTATGTCTGGCATTACTTTAGATCGGATAAACTGTTGGTGTCGGTAAAGGCATCAAAACTTTGCCATTCCCTAATTTTGTTTCCCTTATTGTATTTTTCCGCGGATATCATTTGGGCATCTTCATACTTAAGGCAGTAGCCATTTTTCATCCCTTGCGAAAGTTGGCACTTATGGGCTACCCTCCCTTTTTTATTATAGTACAGCCACCATCCTTCCTGTTGGTCGTTGTGGTAACGGCCTTCCTTGCTTCTAACACGGTGCTCGTCATAATAGTACCAATACTGTTCCTTTTTACCGTACGCATAAAATCCTTTCATGGAGATTTTTCCGTTGGGGTGATAAAATATCCAATAATCGGTCTTTACATTATATCGTTTCCAGCCTTCACTGGCCAAAGTGCCATCCTCATAATAGGTGCGTTCATAACGCTTGTCCTCTCCTTTGGTAAAGGCAATGGTTAACAAGCTGCAAACCGCAAGAAGTATAACAATGGGCATATATGTTTTCAAGTGCGTTACCATGTGCTTTTTCCTTTTGGCCAAAATGCCAAAGATCGGTTAAAAAATATTGACAAAGAATTTAATACAATCATATTCAATGGAGGTTTTGGATAACACTGCTTATTTTTTCTGCCGATAGTTCATAAATATGTGGAGTAGAAGGAACAGAACAAAAAACACATCCATTTAAAACCATATTTAGGCACAGATAAATGAAATAGAGGGAGCTGTGACATAATTTTTTGCGACATGTTATAGTATAGGATTATTATTTTTTGTTTACCAATTCCATCAGGTCAACATCATTGCCCAATAAAACTTCGGTGGGGTTAATGCGCCCTTCTTCTGGCCCGTTTTCCAATTTTAGTACGCCACGTGGGCAGACCGCGGAGCAAATACCACAGCCCACACAACTGGACCGTACTATGTTCTCACCTTTTTGGGCATAGGCCCGCACATCAATACCTTGCTCACAGTAAGTGGAACAGTTGCCACATGAAATGCACTGTCCGCCATTGGTAGTAATTCTAAAGCGAGATTTAAAACGTTGTACAAAACCAAGATAGGCGGCCAGAGGGCAACCAAAACGGCACCACACCCTATTTCCAAAAATGGGGTAGAACCCCGTACCTATGACGCCGGCAAAAATAGAACCTATGGCCAAACTGTAAACATTTTGTACGCTTTGGGTTTTGATACCCAGTACTGTGCCCGTTTCGCTAAAAAAACTGTACAGCGTCATACCGGTCATTACCAATGCAAAAAGTAAAACCCCATGGATCAACCATCGTTCTACCTTCCAGGCAAACAAAGACTTATCGGAGTGTTGCCTATAAGGGTCTCCAAGGGTCTCGGCCAAACCTCCACATCCGCACACCCACGAACAATACCATCTTTTTCCAAAAAAATAGACCATTACGGGCACAATGACCAAAGTGAGGATAATTCCCCAGAAAAGGATGAAAATACCAATGCCGCCACTGTTCAATAATGATTTCAGATTCCACTGGAAAAAGAAATCATAATCCAACGGAAAAGCATTTTTAAAATCATAGTAGGGCATTTGCAGGCGCACCATAATTTCAGGAATCAAAAAGGCAAAGACAATTTGGAAGAACAGCACAGAGGTGGTGCGCACTGTTTGGTATAAGTTATGCCGGTATTTAATATACATGCGCACGGCCATAACGGTCATGACAACGCAATACATAAACCCATATACAAACCAATGTCCGGCAGGATTTCCACTTAAAGATTCACTGATGGGGTCTACCAAATACGTCCAATTGGTGGCATACTCAGGTCTAAAATAAAGGACAAGATAGAAAGAGACCAAAAACAGGAATACCAGCCATGCAATCCAGCCCCTATTGGTAGAACTTTGATGATAGATACCATCGTTCTTAATGCCTTTGGGACCTAACAGGACCACTTGGGGAACAATAAAAAGCAATGCGCCTATAATACCCAGGCCAAAGGTTAAAAACCACATTAGACCTTTATTCCCGGCAATAAATCCCGAACCTGATTTTTTGGCGATGGTAGCCGCCAGGTCCCTGCCCTTTACGTAAACAATTTTCTTATACTCCTTATTTTTTCTATGTATGGCATTTGCGTTTTCCAAGGAGGTAACCACAATGCCGGATAGGTGGTGTACCCCATTAAACTCATTGCCGGCCACTTGCGTCTGTAGATCATTGATATGCAAATCGCTTTTTATGGAACTATCGGCAATTACTTGGTCCAAAATGGTTTGGTCAGCCTTGAACGTACCTATGAACGGTAGTACGGTAAAAATACCTAGGCCTATTAAAAATAAAGTGATTCCTATATGTTGTAGTGTTTTCATTCTTTATTGATTAAGCCTTGCTAAAAATACGTTTCCAACTCTTTTTCTTGGGGTCAATGTTTTTATGGTGTTCCGCATTGTATTTCGCAACAATGGCATCTTCATATTGGGTATAGAACTCTGGGTCAAAATTGGCATCTTTCAAATAGGTCAAGACATGGTCAACCTCCTTGTTTTGGTTTAGCCATCTGTCAAAAATTTCATGCCGCATACGAATACCAAACGTATTAATCCCTAAAAACCTATTGGTTTCCTTATGGTAGGCAATGGTAATGCAAATATTTTCCTTGGGATGTCTCCAATGAAAATGCTGCTCATGGTCCTCTTTGTTCCGCTCACTGAACACCCATCCATAGGTTTGATATTCAATATCCAGGAATTTTGCGGAATTGAACCAATGTCCGGGGTTGTACGCACGACGCTTTCCGCAAAGGGTTTGGGCAAGGGTTTCCCCCATCATTCTACCGGTGTACCACACAGCCTCTACAGGTCTTCTTTGGTCAATGGCCTCATGCTGTTCTGCACAATCGCCAATGGCATAAACATCTGGCACACTGGTCTCCAAAAAACGATTGACTTTAACGCCTTTGCCTAATGTTATACCGCTACCTTTCAGGAAATCTATATTAGGGGTGACCCCGGCGGTGAGTCCAACAACGTTACATGGTATGGTTTCTCCTTTGTCCGTAGTCACTGCCTTGACCCTACCTTGTTCATCTGGGATAATCTCCTTTAAATTAGTGTCTAGCCGTAAATCAATATGGTGTGCTATAATATGTTGGTTGATCATGGCAGATTCCCCTTTTGGCAATACCCCGTTCCAGAAGCTTTTTTCGCGGACCAAAAAGGTAACGGGAATTTTTCGGGAACGTAACATTTCTGCCATTTCTATTCCTATAAGCCCGCCGCCGACAATTACGGCCCGTTGGCATACCATATTATTGGGGGCGTTTTTTTCAAGTGTTTCCAAATCTTGTTTGGAATAGAGGCCTTGTACCCCGGTAAATCTTGTCCCGGCCATCCAAATTTGTTTGGTTTTGAACCCGTGGCGATCACCAGTTTGTCATAGGATAGGGTAGTGCCATTGGCCAAGTGAATTATTTTGGATGGCGGATCTACTTTTTCCACATAGCCCTTCACCAGTTCAATACGGTTTTTCTTCCAAAACCAATCTTCATAAGGTTGGGTATGCTTAAATTTCATATGGCCCATATATACGTACATTAATGCTGTACGGGAAAAAAAATAGTCGGACTCTGCAGAAATGATCGTAATTTTTTTATCGGAAAGCTTACGTACATGCCTGGCCAAGGTAACACCAGATATTCCATTTCCAATAATGATGATATGCTCCATACAGCAGTAAATTTAAAAGTTAGTCGCAAGAAAAGTCAGATGCTTTACAGGCGTATATTGAAACCGGGTTATTTAGAATTAATCTAAGGCTACCGGTGCAATTAAAACCAAGGTAACATTAATTGCGTAGATAGGTAAACGCACCCTTGCAAGAATAGTT
Source organism: Maribacter confluentis (assembly GCF_030505015.1). NCBI lineage: Bacteria > Pseudomonadati > Bacteroidota > Flavobacteriia > Flavobacteriales > Flavobacteriaceae > Maribacter > Maribacter confluentis. The sequence goes on along the minus strand of NZ_JAUKUC010000001.1, from coordinate 1,545,741 downwards.
ATGTGTTGGTTTCTAAGTTAAGTTGCGACAAAAGGATTACAGCGTTAATTTAATTGGTATGAAATACTCTTGGATAGTTTTGGTTTTTTTCTTTGAAATAACTAGTGGGAAGGCCCAGAATACAGGGTTTTTTAGTGCTGCGGATACATTTTTGAAAACCCATGTAGAGAACGGTAAGGTAGATTATGCCTCCATTGTCAAACAACCTTTGGCATTGAATAACGTGCTGAAATTGGCGGAAAAAGCGGCCATTGATCTTCAAGATCCTAATGTTTATCAGGCCTTTTGGATAAATACCTATAATCTGTTGGTAATTAAGGGTGTTGTGGATAATTATCCCCTACGGTCCCCTTTGGACGTGGACGGTTTTTTTGATAAGCTGAGATATAATGTGGGGGGGGGGTATATAACGTTGAACGCCATAGAAAATGAGTTACTTAGAGCAAGGTTTCCAAATGAACCCCGTTTTCATTTTGTATTGGTCTGTGCGGGCCTAGGGTGTCCGCCAATTATTGGGGAGGCCTACATGCCAAACAGGTTGAACCAACAGCTTAATCAACAAACAGCCAAAGCATTGAACGACCCTATGTTCATTAGGAATAAGGGTGATAAGGTCTTTGTTTCGCAATTGTTTGATTGGTATAGGGTGGATTTTGATAGGGCCGGTGGTATATTGGCATTCATCAATAGGTATAGAACTACTAAGTTTTCCAAAGATATCCTGGTGGATTACTATCCGTATGATTGGCGTTTAAATGTGAAATAGCCACATACGCAATATATTACTCGTTACCGTTTACCTTTAGTTCATTTCTTAACAAATTGTTGGGTATCTCTGCTATTGGGAACATGCCGTAAATAGTATAATTTTGAACCTAAGATTGGGGAAATGAAAAAATTGGCACTTCTATTTCTGTGCAGTATGCAACTAGCATGTATTGGACAGGGCAACGGAAAAATAAATGGGGTAAGTTTTGTGGCCTCCAGGCAACCCGTGGTGCAGGGTCAAGTAGATGAAATCTTAAATATCTATGCCAACAGCGCCGCCGTAATGCCTTTTGGTTTTATAAGGGAGGTAAATAATCCACAGATCACATTTAATACAGATCGGCAGTGGTTTGGTGAAACTAAGAAGGGTGCAGCGCAATATATTCATATGTTGCATGAAAATGGGGTGTCTGTTATGATGAAGCCGCAAATATGGATATCCAAGGGAATATTCACGGGAAAGCTGAAGATGGACAATGAGCAATACTGGCAACAGTTAGAGGAATCATATCGTCATTTTATGATGACCTATGCCCGTTTAGCGGCAGAGCGTAAGGTGGATATCTTGTGTATTGGTACGGAATTGGAACAGTTTGTACAGGCGCGGCCAAAATTTTGGAACATGCTTATTGCTGAAATTAGGAATATTTATAAAGGTAAGCTTACCTATGCGGCAAATTGGGATGAATTTGAGCGTGTACCTTTTTGGGAACAGTTAGATTATATTGGGGTAGATGCCTATTTTCCGTTATCGGAAGCAAAAACACCTAGCGTTAATGAGCTCATAGCTGGTTGGCAGCCTTGGAAAAGTAAAATGGCCGCGCTAAGTACTGAAAAGCAAAAGCCTATACTGTTTACGGAATATGGGTATAGAAGTATGGACTATACCGCAAAAAAGCCGTGGTTGGTAGACCGTACGGAAGAAAAACCGAATATGATATCACAAGTAAACTGTAAGAAGGCCATATATGGCGAATTTTGGAACGAAAAATGGTTTGCGGGAGGTTATGTATGGAAATGGTTCACCGACCATAGAAATGCAGGTGGTGAGAATGATAACAGGTTTACCCCACAAAACAAACCTTCGTTAAAAGTAGTAAGTGAAATTTATAAAAAGTATAGTGAGTAATAGTAAGGTTGGATATGAACGGGTAGAACATGTATGGCATAACCTTTGTTTTCCATATGTTATGGTAAAATATATGGTTGTATACATATGTGCGGTGCAATTTGTTGTGGCGCAGGATTCATTGAATACCGTAACGGCAGAACCTGGTGACGGCATTCTTTCGCTGTTGCGCAAACAGGGAGTTGACCCGTACGAGGTTATGGATGAATTTATCTATATAAATAGTGAGCGCTTAAAGGACAGCGTACATTTGGTAGCAGGGCGAACGTATGTCATGCCCAGAACGGTTTTGGATACCGTAGCCATTGTAGACTCTATACAGAAACAGTCCACGGATATAAAAAAACTGGAAAGTTCTAAATATGAGCTGTTTGGGGAGAAACATAAAAATGTAATAGCAAAAAGCAAACGGTTAAAAGGGACTATCTACTATTTGGTATCCGGTCATGGGGGCCCCGATCCCGGGGCAATGGGTACTTATGCAGGGAAAGCTATTGCCGAGGATGAATATGCCTATGATATTACCCTACGCTTGGCAAGGGAATTAATGGCGCACGGGGCAACGGTCTACATTATTATACAGGATGGGAATGATGGTATACGTGATGATCGCATATTGGAGATTGATCATGATGAGGTAGCCTATCCGGATAAGGAAATACCTTTAAACCAAGTGGCGCGGTTAAAGCAACGGGTACAGATCGTGAACGACTTATATAAGGATAACAAGGGTAAATACCAGCGTTTAATCGTTACCCATGTAGATAGTAGAAGTGAAGGTCAGAATATAGATGTATTCTTTTATCACCACGAAAAAAGTAAAAATGGCAAAAAATTGGCGGAAAGTATCCATAAAACTTTTGAGGCCAAGTATAAGAAATTTCAGCCCAATAGAACCTACGCAGGTACTTTTGAGGACAGGACTTCGTTGTACTTGGTAAAAAAAACACACCCCGCCATGACCTTTATTGAAATTGGAAATATTAGAAATACCAAGGATCAGGTGCGCATTTTAGATCCGGATAATCGCCAAGCTTTGGCAAAATGGATCAGTGAAGGCATATTATTGGACTACGAGGATAAATAATCGTTTATACCGCAATATATTTTTGATAATATGCATACAGTTCATTGGGTCGTGCTCCTAAATAGTATTTAAGGTGTATGACACCAAAATGCCATTGTAGGCTTATCATTCCTTTTTCTGCATATCTGCGGGCAGAGGTCGTTACCGTAGAAGGTAGAATGGTAAAAGGTACGCGCTTGTACAAACGTTGTATAAATTCATTGTCCTCATAGATTGTGTACTGTTCATTAAATCCCTTGCAGTCAAAAAAAAGATTTTTGTCCACGAACAATGATTGGTCGCCTCCGCGACAAATTTGATGGTTGATTTGGGTACACCAAGCAAAAAATTTTAAAAACCTGCTGTTGCTGTTAAAACGCATTTGAAAACAGCCTGCCATTTTACCTTCTTTAACCGCATTTGCAATGGAGCGGTCAAAATCTTTAGGGGGCAACGAGTCTACATGTAGAAAGTATAATATTGCGCCGCTTGCTTCTTTTGCACCAAGGTTCATTTGTGCCGCCCGTCCTTTTTTGCCATAGAGCAATTTGGCACCATGGGCCTTGGCTATTGAAGGGGTAGCATCTGTACTACCACCATCAACGACCAAAATCTCCTTGATGTGGTTAGTGCAGGCATTCTGTTTTATGCACAGGAGTACTTTGGCTATATAGTCCGCTTCGTTCAAAACGGGGATAATAATACTGATGTTGGGTTCAAAAGCACTCATGTGCATTAATTTCACTAAACTTGGTAGAAAAACAGGGTATGGCCTTACAGCTGTTTTATAAGTTCTTGAAAAAGTTTTACCATTTTGGGTTCAGTACGTTCCGCGATGGCGATAATTTCTCCAATATCCACAGGTTTAAGATTATCCGGGTCGCATTCATCGGTCAATACCGAAACGGCAACAATGGGTAGGGAAAGGTGGTTGGCTACAATAACCTCTGGCACGGTACTCATACCCACGGCATCTGCACCAATTAATTTGATCATTCTATATTCTGCCTTGGTTTCCAATTGTGGTCCAACCACAGAAGCATAGACCCCGGTCTTTAAAGAAATATCGTTTTCCTTGGCAATTGCCATCAGTTTGTTGCGCATGGATACATCGTAAGGTTCTGACATATCTACAAAACGTTCCCCAAACTCCCCAACATTTTTAAATGCCAAAGGAGAACCGCCCTGTAAATTTATATGGTCTTCTATTAACATCATGTCCCCTTTTTTGAAATTCAGGTTTACCGCACCTGCTGCATTGGAAATAAACAATTTGGTAATGCCCAGCATGTGCATGACGCGTATGGGGTAGGTTATATCCAAAAAGTCATATCCCTCATATAAATGAAAACGCCCCTGCATGACCACCACTTTTTTTCCGGATATGGTACCATATACCAACTTGCCCGTATGGAACTCTACGGTAGCCAACGGAAAAAATGGAATATGGTTGTAATGGGCATCTATGGGGTCCTCTATATGGTCCACCAATTTGCCAAGGCCGGTGCCAAGTACAATTCCTATTTCTGGCTTGTCAAAACCTTTGTTCTTTAAATAGGCTACAGATTCCAATAATTGTTCCTTTGTCATAATTTTATATGTTTTAAAAAAGGTTGAAAGGCTTCAATATCCTTTATATCCTCAAAATAATCTACATCGTTTCTTTCCTCCAATAAGCATACGCTATCGGCCTTTAAATCATCAAGGGTTTGTTTCAATACCGTTTCCGTTCCCCAAGCCTTATCCTGGAACAGTTCAGTTTTATAAGTTTTCATACCCAGCAGGTAATACCCTCCATCCTGGGCGGGACCTATCACAAAATCTTTCTTCTCCAAAGCTTTAAACGCGCTTTCCAAGTCCTCTTGGGAAAGGTCGTACATATCGCTTCCAATTACAATTATTTTCTGGAAATCACTTTCAAATCCTTCCCTAAAAGCATTAGCCATGCGGTCCCCCAAATCATTGCCCTGCTGTAATCTTTTGCCATACTTGTCTGCATCCCAAATATCATTCTCCCATATTTCTTCTGAGTAATATACCCGTTTTTCTGCATAGAGGTTTTGTGTGATGCTTACCGTATGTTGCAAAAGAAATGTGTAAATGTCCAAAGCGGTCTGATCACCTACGGTAGCGGCCAATCGTCTTTTACCCTTGCCTAATTCTGGGTTTCTGGTAAAAATAAGTAATAGGTTCTTGGAGTTTGCCAAGGTAAAATCAATGATTTTTTCATCGCGCTCCACATTATTGTTCTGTAATATTCCCAACGTATTATTTTAAATTATACTAACCACTAACTAATATACCTTTATTCCCTTCTTTAATAATTTGCCCCAATGTTTGCTAAAGGCATGTATGCTATCGGTTGGGGTGTCGTTATTGTTATATACGATACGATCTTGATTTTTCCATTCAAAAATTCCGCCATATAGGTTCAGTACTCTGGTATATCCAAGTCGCTTTAAGCGTTCTCCAATATTCTCGGACCGTACGCCAATGGAGCAATAAACAATAATGGGTTGAGACTTGTTGGGTATAAGGTTTAGAACCTTGGCTTCGTCAAAATTGGAATACCCTACCCATAGGGCATTTCTAAGATGGCTTACGTTAAACTCATCTTTCTCCCTGGTATCTACATACACTATAGAATCTTTCATGGGTAAATTTTCAGGGTAGATATAAGGTATACTTTCTTTGTTCCAATTTTTTAGAACACGTTCCATATTTGCTTGCCCTACTATAACGTTTGAAACGGTAAAGAGGGAAACTAGACTAAATAATCGTACATATTTGATTAACTTCATTGCAGTAAAGGTACTATTTTTAGCGTCCAAGATTTATAGTTCAAAAGACAGTATAATGGTTAAAGTTTTGCAAAAAGTAGGTTCAAAAATTGTATTGATGTACATTGTGGCAACCGTATTTGGTTGTAAACAAGAGGTCAAGACCATAGAAGACCAAATGAAAATAGATGCTCCCGAGTACTACACGGAATCCTACAGGCCGCAATTTCATTTTACGCCAGAAGAAAAATGGATGAACGACCCCAATGGGTTGGTCTATAATAATGGAAATTATCATTTATTCTATCAATATTACCCGGATAGTACCATTTGGGGGCCTATGCACTGGGGCCATGCTATCAGTAAGGATTTAGTAAAATGGGAGCATAAACCTATAGCCCTTTATCCAGACAAACATGGGTTGATATTTTCGGGAAGTGCCGTAATGGATACTAAAAATACTTCCGGTTTCGGTACCGTGGAGAACCCGGCTATGGTGGCAATTTTCACCTACCATGATATGGAAGGGGAGCAAGCAGGTAAAATGGATTTTCAGACCCAAGGAATTGCCTACAGTTTGGACGATGGAAATACTTGGACAAAATATGAGGGCAACCCGGTAATAGGAAATAATGGTATTAAGGATTTTAGGGACCCCAAAGTATTTTGGAACGAAAAAGAACAAAATTGGACCATGCTTTTCGTAGCCGGAGACCATTTGCAAATCTGGAGTTCGCCCAATTTAAAGGAGTGGGATAAAGTCAGTGAGTTCGGAAAGGATAAAGGAGCCCATGGCGGTGTATGGGAATGTCCTGATCTTTTTCCGTTGACCATAGAAGGTACAGATGAGGAAAAATGGGTCTTGTTGATCAGTATTAATCCCGGTGCACCTAACGGAGGTAGTGGAACGCAGTATTTTATAGGGGATTTTGACGGTATCACCTTTACCACCGATCAGACCGAAAATAAATGGATTGATCTTGGAAGGGACAATTACGCCGGTGTCACCTTTAACCATACCCCCAATAACGATCGTATTTTTATTGGATGGATGAGTAATTGGGACTATGCTAGGGATACCCCTACAGAAAAATGGCGTAGTGCCATGACCGTACCTAGAAAGTTAAGTTTACGTAAGATTGAAGATGAGGTGTTTCTTATAAATTATCCCATAGAAAAGTTTAGTGAAATTACGGATAAGGCCTACACGGAAGGTGAAATGGAGCTAAAACAGGAGCAGAAGAAAATAATTGCACTTAAATATGGTAATCAGTCTGAGATTAAATTTTCTGTGAAAAATCCAGTGCTTAAAATGTATTTGAGCAATGATGCCGGTGATAGCCTAGCTATTGATATGGATGCCAACAATGAATTGGTTACGATTGACAGGGACAAGTCCGGTAAAACGGATTTTAGTGAAAAATTTAAAGGCGGGGCACAACGTATGGATATTTCCAAATTGCCCAAGGAAAATGTGGAAGTTAGAATTTTGTTGGATCATTCATCTATGGAGTTGTTTTTGAACAAAGGACAATACGTAATGACAAATCAAATTTTTCCCAATGAGTTCTATACTAGTCTAACCATAGAAAATACGGCTAATGAAGCAGTTCAAATCGTTAATTTTAAAGAGTGTAAGGTAGAACGTATTTGGAATTGATGACTTTGGGCCACTTTTCAAAAGTACCAATTATGGGTATTGTGGTTTGTTCAATTAGTTTTAAACAACAATACCCCAAAAACTAAGAAAACCGCACTATCTACTGATAATGCGGTTTTTCTATGTGGTGCCTCCAGGAATCGAACCAGGGACACATGGATTTTCAGTCCATTGCTCTACCAACTGAGCTAAGGCACCATGTCGCTGTAAGCGGCTGCAAATATAATTTCAATTTTATGATAAACAAACTAAATCATAAAAAAAGAAGATTGTTTTTTTATTTTTTAATCTTTGTAGTATGAATTTGATAATAGATGCTGGCAATACAAGTGTAAAATTAGCCATATTTAATAAGTCGGAAATTGTTCATATAGAGACCGTTGCGCAAGAGGATTTTGTATCGGCGGTCAAAAAATTGTTTCAGCAATTTCCAAAAGTGAACGCGGCAATAATTTCTAACGTTGGTTCCCTTTCTGAGGATAAAATAAAGGTTGTAGCCGTTTTTTGTGACCTTCATGAACTTTCTCATGCTTCAAAAGTGCCATTTAAGAACTCGTATGCAACACCTCAAAGTCTAGGTGTGGACCGTTTGGCGTTGGTCACTGCGGCATACTATCGTAAACCACATAGCAATACCCTAATTATTGATGCGGGTACATGTATTACCTATGATATGCTGAATGATTTTGATGAATATTTGGGAGGGGCCATTTCCCCAGGTATACAAATGCGCTATAAGGCAATGCATGAGCAAACGGCCAAACTGCCGTTATTGGAAAAAACAGAACTATTGGATTATATAGGAAACTCAACCGAAAACTGTATGCATAGTGGTGTATTGTATGGTGTAGAGCTTGAATTGAACGGAATAATTGAACTATATAATAGCCGTTTTAAAGATTTAACAGTTATTTTAACAGGGGGTGATACACTATTTTTGTCTAAACGAGTAAAAAATACCATATTTGCGGATTCTAAATTTCTCCTGAAAGGGCTTAATTATTTGCTGGAATACAACAAGCACTAAATGATCAGAAAAATTGTAATTGCAATAGTATACATGACCACCGTTGGTATGTACGCTCAAGATGGTACTGTATCTCCCTATTCTTTTTTTGGAATTGGTGATTTAACGAATGCGGGCACGGTAGAAAATCAAATGATGGGGGGTATTGGTGTGTATGCGGACAGTATCCATCTTAATTTAAAGAATCCAGCGGCTTTGGGAGAATTAGGGCTTAAGGTAATGAACAAGACGGGTCTTGTAACCTATACCGCCGGTGTATCCAATAAACAATATCGATTAAAGACCAATCTGGGAGAGGAAAGTACCTCTATTACCAGCTTGGATTATTTGGCATTGGGTTTCAGTCTGGGCAAAGGTTTGGGTATGAGCTTTGGTATAATGCCGTACACTTCCGTAGGCTATAATTTGATAGATGAACAGGACAATGTAAATGGTTCCCTGGTAAATGTCTATACTGGTGAGGGCGGTTTAAACCGTGTGTTTTACTCCGTAGGGTATGAAGTATTAAAAAATGTAAGTATTGGCGCTACCGTTAATTTTAATTTTGGTACGTTAGATAGTCAGCGCCTGCAGCAGATAGAGAGTATCCAATTTGGAACTTTTGATCGTAGAAGTTCTAAGGTAAATGGTTTTGATTTCAATTATGCCTTGAACTATACGCCGTTGATTAATGATAAATATAGGTTTCATTCTTCTGTACGGGTAAATACCCAAGGTAATCTGGTGTCTGAGAATACAAGGCAAATTGGTTCTTTTTCCGTGGCCACAGGTGGTAATATTGAAGAGATAGACGTAAATCTGGCCGCACAGAACTTAAGGAATACAGAGCTAAAGGTTCCTACAACGACTACAATTGGTTTGGGCTTTGGACAAGATTTAAAATGGTTTGTTGGGGGTGAATATAGCTTTCAGGGAATGGGTTCTTTCGAAAATGATTTCCTTGGTGCCAATAGTGTTTCTTACGTAGATGCAAGTTCTTATGCCTTAGGACTGTTTCTTACTCCTGACCATGATTCCTTTACAAGTTATTTAAAAAGAGTGACTTACCGTGCAGGTTTGCGTTTAGATAAAACCGGTATGGTCGTAAATGATGTTGATGTAAATAACTTTGGCATAACTTTTGGATTAGGTCTACCACTTGGAAGAAGTTTCTCTAATCTTAATTTAGGATTTGAATTGGGAAGAAGGGGAACTACAAGGGCGAATTTAGTAGAAGAAAGCTATTTTAAACTTAATGTAGGGCTGTCATTGAACGATCGTTGGTTCCAGAAAAGAAAGATCAATTAATAAAAATTTAGTACATTAACCACCTTAAAAAAGAGAAAAGATGAAAACGAAACTTTACTTCACGGCAATTATGTTCCTTGGGATGATGGGGGTAAGTAATGCTCAGGCTCAAAATCCTGAATGTATGACTAATCTGTCTATATTTTCCGAGCATGCAAAAGTTAAAAATTATGATGCGGCTTACGAGCCATGGAAAATGGTATATGAAACCTGTCCGCAATTGAACAATGCTATATATGTATATGGTGAGCGTATCCTAAAGTATAAATTGGAAAAAGCTTCTGATGCAGATAAGGAAAAATTTGCCAATGAACTAATGGGTCTTTATGACAATAAGTTAAAGCATTTTGCATCAAAGACCACGCAAGGTGAAACTGACGTTGACAAGGCGATGGTAATGTATGATAACAAAATGGCCGATGATGCTAAGATGTATAGTATGTTAAGCGAAGCTTTTACAAAGGATCAGGAAAACTTTACAAATCCAAAGGCGTTATATATTTATTTCTCAAGTTTAGTTGACGAGCATAAAGCTGGTAGAAAAGACTTGCAAGAAGTATTTGACGTTTATGATGCGGTTACTGAAAAGATTGAAGTAGAAAACGAAAAGATTACAGGAAAAATAGCCAAGCTTTTACCAAAGGAAGAAGCGGGTACGTTGACTTCTAAAGAGAAATCTCGTTTAAAATCCTATAACTCATATTCTGAGGTATATGGTAAAATTGCAGGTAGTATCGATTCTAAGTTAGGTCCTTTGGCAGATTGTAGTAACTTGATTCCATTGTACGAAAAGAGTTTTGAGGAGAAAAAGGGAGATGTTGTTTGGGTAAAAAGAGCGGTTGGTCTTATGTTCAACAAAGAATGTACGGATGATCCTATGTTCCAAAAACTTTTTGAGGCACAATTGGCTTTAGATCCTTCTGCTGATGCTTATGTATATGGAGGAACTTTAAAAATGAAGAATGGCGATACTAAAGGTGCTCTTGCGGATTTTGACAAAGCATTGTCTTTAGAGACCAATAATGATAAAAAGTCTAAGATTGCCTACAAAGTTGCAGTAATCAACAAAAGAAAGGGAAGCAAGTCTACTGCACGTAGCTATGCACAAAAAGCAATAGATGCCAACCCTTCCAATGGTCGTGCATATTTATTGATCGCCAGTTTATATGCTACAAGTGCCAATGATTGTGGTAGTACTACTTTTGAGAAAAGGGCAATTTACTGGAAAGCGGCAGACATGGCCAGACAGGCCGGTAGGGTAGATCCTTCTTTAAGTGGTTCTGCAAGTCAGGCTGCTACAAGTTACCAAGCTAAGGCTCCAACTAAAGAAATGATCTTTAGTTCAGGTATGGCAGGTAAGACTGTTACCTTCTCTTGCTGGGTAGGTGGTAGTGTTAAGGTTCCATCGTTATAGTACAAATGACACAAATATTCAATTATAGAAGCATTGCCGTGGTGTATACCATGGCAATGCTTTTTTTGTCCTGTGGGGATAATTATAAACGGGTTGGTGATGAAGCGGTAAAAAAAGTATTTCCAAGAGGCGTAGTTGAAGATTTTGTATTGACATATACAGAGGCACCGGTTAAATTGGGGTCAGAAGATACCGGGACCTCTAAGGTACTGGCCATATTGTCCGGACCAATAAGGGAAAATTATGATCAACTTTCATTTCCTTACCAAACGTTTCCTGAAGGACTTTTGGTGGAAATCTTTAATGAAAAAAATGAAAGGACCACTATAGAGGCAGATTATGGTATTCTCTATTCGGCAACGTCTATTGTAGATTTAAGGGGCAATGTGTTGATAAAGGGAGACGATGGTAAAAAATTGGAAACTTCCCAATTATATTACGATCGTGGAAATGAGTGGGCCTTTACCCAAGAAAAGTTTAAGTTTACCAACCCAGATGATGGTACCGTAATGGATGGGGAAGGTATGGATATTCAAAAAGACCTTAAATATTTAAATGCACATAAGACCTATGGACTTATGTTGATAAAGGAAGAAAAAGAACAAGAAAATGATTAATATTTTAAGATATACGGAATACTTATATATCATAGTAGCTGGATTTTCTATGTATAGAATTTTTACCGATTGGAATACAGATAGGAACATGGCCTATTTTTTTATATTTTTCGCTATAGTTTCCATAGGTATGTTCTTGTTCAGAAGAAACTACAGGAAAAAATTTGAACAGCGTAAGCGAGACAATAATAATAACGCATAGTGGGTACGGCCGGTATCATCATTCTACTTTCCTTGGTTTTTTCCGCTTTTTTTTCAGGAATGGAAATCGCGTTTATTTCGGCGAATAAAATTCATATAGAGATTGAAAAAAAGCAAGAGGGTTTTTTGGCCATGGTACTTACCAGGTTAACTAAAAAACCATCAAAATTTATTGCTACCATGCTTATTGGCAACAATATAGCCTTGGTAATCTATGGTCTTTTCATGGGAGAGGTCCTCATGAACTGGTTTACGGGAATGGCACCTGAGAACGCATTCTTAAAAATCCTTATTACAGAGTTCAGCTTGCTTACACAAACCTTGATCTCTACATTCATTATTTTAATTACGGCAGAATTTTTGCCAAAGGTGTTGTTCCAGATATATGCTAACAGCCTCTTGAAATTATTGGCCATTCCGGCATTTTTGTTCTATGTACTGTTTTCGTTTATTTCAGATTTTATCATTTGGATTTCTGACCTCATATTAAAGTATATTTTCCGTACTTCTGGAGATGAGGTACAATTGGCATTTAGTAAATTGGAACTGGGTGATTATATAACCGAACAAATGGAAACCGTTGAGGAAGAGGACGAAGTGGATACGGAAATACAGATTTTTCAGAACGCCTTGGAATTTGCAGCGGTAAAGGCTAGGGAGGTCATGGTTCCAAGAACAGAGATCGTAGCGGTAGAAATGCACGAAACGCCCAAAAACCTTGCAAAATTGTTTACGGAAACAGGCTATTCCAAAATATTGGTGTTCAATGATACGGTAGATAATGTTATTGGCTACGTGCATTCTTATGAACTGTTCAAAAAGCCCAAGACCATTAAAAGTATATTGTTACCGGTGGAATTTGTTCCGGAGACTATGTTGATACAGGATATTTTAAATGTTTTGATCAAGAAACGAAAGAGTATCGCCGTGGTCCTAGATGAATACGGGGGTACTTCTGGTCTGGTAACCGTAGAGGATATCGTAGAAGAACTATTTGGGGAAATTGAGGACGAGCATGATACTACGGACTTAAGGGAAGAAAGGGTAGACGAGCGTCACTTTCTGTTCTCAGCACGTTTAGAGGTGGATTATATCAATGAGAATTATAAGTTGGAGCTTCCCGTTTCGGATGAATATGAGACATTGGGCGGACTTTTGGTACATACTTTGGGAGAAATACCGGATAAGGAGGTAGAGCTTAAAATTGCACCCTATATGTTTACGGTATTAGAGGTCTCCAATACAAAAATAGATTTGGTTTCCATAGAACTTCTAGAAGAAGAATAACAGTGCATCTATCAATAAATTAGGTGGCTTTTTAGTTTTTATTATTTCAATTAAAAATGGTAGTTTTGCCTCCCGATAACCACAAAGGATTATTTTAAACATTAATTAGAATGGCAGTATTAGAGAATATTAGAAAACGGACCACGGTGTTGATCTTGATCATAGGTTTGGCATTGTTTGCATTTGTGATTTCTGGTGTGTTTACCAGTAGCAATTTTGGAGGTGAAAAAGTAGGTTCGTCAGTGGCCGAGATTAATGGGGAGGAAATTTCAATAGATGAGTTTAGACAAGAGGTCGAAACCGCAGCAAGAAGAGTAGGTCCTAATGCATCTTCAATGCAGGTAGTAAACCAAGTTTGGGAAAGCAAGATTAGAAAGGCCATTTTAGGGGAGCAGTTCGAGGATTTGGGAATAGGTATTGAGCAAGATCAAATTGTTGATTTCCTTCGTACTACTGGGTATGCCCAAAATCCGGAGTTCCAAAATGAGAACGGTCAGTTTGATCCCAACATTTTTAGGCAGACTGTAGCGGATTGGAAAGTTAATAGTCCGGCACAATATGAGGCCTGGTTGCAAACCGAAAATGAAATTGTGCAACTGGCCAAGGAACAGACCTATTTTAATTTGGTAAAAGCAGGTGTTGGTGCTACATTAAAGGAAGGTGAGCTGGATTATAGGCTGGCCAATGATAAAATGGACATTAAGTATGTAAGGGTTCCTTATTCTTCAATTCCAGATAGCACTATTACGGTAACCAAAAGTGAAATAGCGGATTATGTAAACGATCATAAAGAAGAATACAAGCAAGAGCCTGCAAGAGATCTTCAATATGTATTTTTTAGTGAAAAACCTTCTGAGGCAGATGATCTTGCCGTAAAGGAGGCCATAACCAAACTTCTTGACGATACCGTTGAATATAATTCACAGACCGATCGTAATGACACCATATTGGGCTTTAGAAATACTAAGGATATGGTTGCGTTCCTGGATAGGAATTCAGACACTAAATTCGATACGATTTTTAAGGCTAAGAAAGATTTACCTTCTACGGTTGCAGATACGTTGTTCAGTCTTGGCGTAGGGGAAATTTATGGTCCATATAAAGATGGGGGTTCTTACAAGATTTCCAAGATGATGGCCAGAAAGCCAAATGGTTCCGTAAAGGCAAGCCATATCTTATTAGCTTATACCGGGGCTACAAGGGCAAATCCGGATGTAACCAGAACAAAAGAAGAGGCAGAGGAAAAGGCAAAGGAATTATTGCGTGAGGCTAAAAAATCTGGAGTTGTTTTTTCTGAACTGGCAAGAGATAATTCTGATGGACCTTCTGCACCAAATGGTGGAGATTTGGGTTATTTCCAAGAAGGCGTTATGGTACCAAAGTTTAATGATTTTGCCTTTAGCAATAAAGTTGGAGCTATTGGTTTGGTAGAAACGGACTTTGGGTTTCACGTTATCAAAATAGACGATAAGCAAGATATTGTACAGATAGCTACGGCATCTAGGGAAATTGAAGCTTCTGAGGAAACGATCAACACATTGTTTACTAACGCTACGACTTTTGAAATGGAAACAGTGGAAGATGAAAGTGCCTTTTCTGAGGTTGCCAATAAAAATGAATATGTTGTACGTCCTGTAAACAAGATCAAGGCTTTGGATGAAAATTTACCGGGCTTGTCAAATCAAAGAAATATTGTTCAATGGGCTTTTAGCGATGACACCAAAGTAGGTGATGTCAAGAGGTTCAGTATCAATAATGGTTATGCAGTGGTTCAATTGACAGGTACGTATGAAGAAGGGGTTATGAGTACGGAAGATGCATCTGTCCTTGTTTTACCAATAATTAGAAAAGAACGTAAGGCGGCCCAAATCATTGCTGCCAATAAGGGCAAGGATATGGCTACCATAGCTTCGGATAACGGTACTGCTATTTCCAATGCTTCTGCTTTGACCGTTAAATCCCCAACAATTCCGGGTGCCGGTAGTGAGCCTGTAGTTGTAGGTACGGCATATGGTATGGAAGAAGGTGCTGTTTCTGGTTTGATACAAGGTAATACAGGTGTCTTTAAAATTGAAATTGTAAAGAAAACCGACGCTCCAAAATTGGATAATTACAGTGTTTATGCCAATTCCTTAAAAACTGGTGCTACGGGTCGTGTGAATACTGCGGTATATAATGCGTTGAGAGAAGCGGCCAATGTTGAGGATAAGAGAGCAACGTTCTACTAATCGTAGATTGGTATAGAATTTATAAGGGTGTCCTATTACAATAGGATGCCCTTTTTTTATAAAATCATTTTGGTGTAGGGTAGAATGGTGTAGTAGCCTTTGTTTCTAAAGTAGTCCATAGCTGTCTTTTTACCA
Source organism: Maribacter confluentis (assembly GCF_030505015.1). NCBI lineage: Bacteria > Pseudomonadati > Bacteroidota > Flavobacteriia > Flavobacteriales > Flavobacteriaceae > Maribacter > Maribacter confluentis. The sequence continues at coordinate 1,530,142 of NZ_JAUKUC010000001.1, read as the reverse complement.
GTTGCTAGAATAAAATCCCCGCCCCAAGCCCCAAGGCTTTTAATGGTATTTGTATAATCGGGAAATAGTGAACTTTTAATGGTAGGCAGGCCCAATGTATCTGCCAATAAGGCTTCGTGTTTATTTAAGAGCATTTCAAACTCTCCTAAATTTTCACAATTTAAAATTGCATCCGTAAGGGCATTGATTTTAATAATTAATTGCTCTTTGTCTATAGTTAGCGTTCGGTATCGCTTAATGGCATCTCTACTATTTTGCTTTTGGTTCAAATACACAAAAAAAAGTTGGTCGGCAAAATCAGGATTAAAATCTACTTCCTTTATATAGGGCTTATGCCCATTTCTAATATAGGTGATGGCCGTATTATGAGTGGCACAGGCAATATCGTAGCCACTGCCTCCAAAACTAGCTTCAAGTAATCTGTAGGGGTTAATATTGGCCCAAGCTGCAATATTTGCGATTAAGGTAGAAGAGGTGCCCAATCCCCAATCTCTTGGGAATGTTATTCTCGCTTCTATATTAAGATTCCGTTCATTTTGGGCGAGAAAACCAGAATTCAATTTTTGAGCCTCTTTCAGGATGTTCAACAATGGTTCCGCTATTTCAGTATCAGAGGTACTGATCAATTGTAGGTTTGTACTGTCAATTTCAGCATCAAACCAAACCTTTCCATGTTCATCTATACTTTTCCAACACATATGGTTTTGGGTTCCCTGCCGCACTTTCAAATATTGCCCAAATGAGGTTGGTAATGCCAGTCCTTTTGCTCCGTCAAGAATTGCATATTCTCCCGTTAGCAGTAATTTGCCGTTTCCGTAAAATTCTTTGGACATAGGGTCGTTTATTTTCTGATCTCCTTTAATTGAAGCTCAACACCATGGTGCGTAACCGGGTTGGTTTTAAAATACTGGACCAAAATAGTTTTTTCGTTCTCGTCCGCCCCTAATTGGTTCAGAATGTTCAATAGGTGCATTTTCATATGTCCTTTTTGAATTCCTGTAGTAACCAAGGAACTAACTGCCGCAAAATTTTGAGCAAGGCCGGCAACCGCAATTATCTGCATTAATTCTTCTGAAGATGGGTGTTGAAGTATTTCAAGGTTCAATTTTACGAGCGGGTGCAAGTTGGTTAGTCCGCCTACGGTACCTAGTGCCAAAGGCACCTCTATCCAGAATTTAAAAATACCATCATCAATAGTCGCGTGAGTTAGGCTGCGGTATTGCCCATCTTTACATGCATACGCATGTACGCCCGCTTCAACGGCCCTAAAGTCATTTCCTGTGGCCAATACCACGGCATCAATACCGTTCATAATGCCCTTGTTGTGCGTTACGGCACGGTAGGGTTCCACTCTTGCAATTTCTATGGCCTGAATAATTTTTTCTGCCGTTTGCTGTGGTGTTAATTGATCGGTAAGTTGTATCTGTTCCACAGGGCAGCTTACCATGGCACGTACCGTACAATTTGGCACATAATTGGATAAGATGCTCATCACTATTTCCACATTTTTCCCTTGTGCGGAAAAGGCCGTATAATTGGCTGCTTCTTTTTTCAATGTGGCCGCAAACTGCTCAAGACAGCTATTAATGAAATTGGCACCCATGGCATCCTTGGTTTGGAAGGTGGCATGTAGTTGATAGTAATGTGCAATATCATGGGTTTTGTCCCTTAGGACGATATCGGTAATACCACCGCCCCTTTTTTGCATACTGGTGGTCAATGAAGCGCTTTCCGCAAGTAATATGGGTTTAAGATAGGTAAAGAAGGAGTTGAGTTTTGCGGAATCGCCCTTAAATAAAAAATGTACCTGCCCCACTTTTTCCGTGCCCAAAATCTCTGTTTTGAATCCGCCCCTTTTTAACCAAAATTTAGCCGCTTTGCTCGCTGCGGCTATTACGGAACTTTCTTCAATGGCCATAGGTATGGCATATAACCTATCATTTATCAAAAAATTAGGGGCAATACCTTGAGGAACATACAAGTTGGTTATGGTATTCTCTATAAACTCGTCATGCAACTGCTGTATACGGCCGTTTTGGTTCCAATACGTTTGTAAAATTTTCTTGGATTGCTCTTTATTATGGGTGTAGTTGGTAGTGATCCAATCTATCTTTTCTTCTTTTGTAAGCTTGGAAAAACCACTTATTGGCTTGGTCATTTAGGTATAACTTTCTTCTGTATATTGATGTTAGGTAATGGTGCGTATTAAGCTAAATTGAACACAAAATTACAACAGTAAAGATAAGGATATTGTAAAGAATCTCATTTAGGTGAACAAAGCGTTAAAACCGATGTCTTTTTCAGGTTAAAGCGTGTTTTTTTGAGGAAATAGTGGTAAACTTGAGAGATTTAACAAAATTTAAAAATTTATGCGAAAAACACACTTACTTACATTGATTTTAATGTCTTTCTGTGTCATTTTGGGGGCTCAAGAAAGCCAAATTCAAGTTTCCGAAATTTATCAAGGTGCATTTAGGACAGAAGGTTTGGATGCTTTAAGGTCAATGAAAAATGGTACACAATATACGGTGCTGAATGTGGATCGGTCAAACCAGAAGGTAACGGTAGATAAATATGATTATAAAACATTGCAAAAGGTGGCCACTTTGGTCTCATCGGCAGAATTGCCTGGGGTTTCCTCGTTTTCTTCCTATGCTTTCAGTGATGATGAAAATAGAATATTGCTTTCCACTCAGGTAGAAGCCATTTTTAGACGGTCTACGTTAGGCATTTATTATGTGTATGATATTAAGTCCAAGAATTTGGTTCAGGTAAGTGAAGATAAGATTCAAGAACCTTTATTGTCCCCAAAAGGTAATCAGGTAGCGTATGTAAAAGACAATAACCTGTATATTTTTAACCTTGCCAGTGGTAAAACCACCCAAGTAACCACGGATGGTGTAAAAAATAAAATCATTAATGGGGTAACGGATTGGGTGTATGAAGAGGAATTTGCCTTTGTTCGTGCATTTGAATGGAACGCCGATGGAAGTAAGATAGCCTTCCTTCGTTTTGATGAAACGAATGTTCCGGAATTTTCGATGGATGTTTATGGTACCGGTCTATACCAACAACCTTACGTATTTAAATATCCTAAGGCTGGGGAGAACAATTCTGTGGTAACATTACATATTTTGGATGTGGCCAGTGGCAAATCTTCCCAGATTAATCTAGATAATGCCTATTATATTCCGCGGATCAAATGGAAAAACCATAAAGATATGTTGAGTGTACAAACTTTGAATAGGCATCAGAATCATTTGACAATGTATACTGTTGATGCCCAAAGTGGAAAGGTTTCCGTATTGTTGGAGGAAAAAGATGATGCCTATGTGGATATTACGGATAATCTAACATTTTTGGAGGACGATAGTTTTATTTGGTCTAGTGAAAAGGATGGATGGAACCATATTTACCTCTATGGGGAAGACGGCTCGTTGATGAACCAAATTACCAAAGGCCAATGGGAGGTAACCAATTATTATGGGTATGACCAGAACGAGGATAAAATTTATTATCAATCTACTGAAAACGGTTCCATAAATAGGGGAGTGTACAATATAGGTAGTGGTGGGGACGATAAGACAGAACTAGCGGTGACCCCTGGGACCAATAAGGCTTCCTTCAGTGCAGATTTCACCTATTTTATCAATACGTTCTCCAGTGCGCAAACTCCACCGGTTTATACCTTGCATAAGGCCATAAACGGTAAGAAGATAAAGGATATCAAGGATAATGATAAGTTGTTACAAAAATTGGAGGCCTATGCGGTAAGTCCAAAGGAATTTTCCACGATTTCAATTAATGGTAATGAACTTAATATGTACATGATCAAGCCAAAGGATTTTGATGCTACAAAGAAGTATCCGTTGTTAATGTACCAGTATAGTGGTCCCGGATCTCAGAATGTTTCCAATAGCTGGATGGGGGCAAATGATTATTGGCACCAAATGCTCGTATCAGAAGGGTATATTGTGGCTTGCGTAGATGGTCGTGGTACTGGTTTTAAGGGACGGGACTTTAAAAAGGTCACTTATATGAATTTGGTTAAATATGAAACTGAAGATCAGATTGCGGCGGCAAGGAAATTAAGTGAGCTGACCTATATCGATGAAGAGAGGACAGGTATTTGGGGGTGGAGTTTTGGAGGTCATATGTCTACCAATTGTCTGTTACGCGGTAATGATGTTTTCGAAACCGCCATAGCGGTGGCACCGGTAACTTCATGGCGTTTTTACGATACAATATATACGGAACGTTTTATGCGTACGCCTGCAGAGAATCCTAGTGGTTACGATGATAACTCGCCGTTTAATTATCCAGAATTATTGGAAGGGAATTATTTGCTGATACACGGATCAGGAGATGATAATGTCCATGTGCAAAATTCCATGCGTATGATAGAGGCACTGATCCAAGCGAACAAGCAATTTGATTGGGGTATCTATCCGGATAAGAACCATGGAATATATGGAGGTAATACAAGAATTCATTTGTTTAATAAAATGACTAATTTTTTAAAGGAAAACTTATAATCAAACCAATTGAACTATGACTGAAAGTACTGAAATTTCAGAGCAAAAGCAGATTTTTGGACACCCTCAAGGGTTGTTTTATCTATTTTTTGCGGAATTATGGGAGCGATTTAGCTTCTATGGTATGCGTGCCCTGCTCACGCTTTACATGATCGATGTAATTTTTCAAGCTTTAGCAGAAAGAGATTATGCAACTGCAGCGGTTTACTCATCATACGGATCTTTGGTATATGCTTCAACGGTAATCGGAGGCAAGGTTTCCGATAAGATATTGGGAATGCGAAATTCAATTTTTCTAGGGGGTATACTTATGTCCATAGGTCATTTTGTTTTGGCAATAGAAGATAATATTGCCTTTTTTCTGGCCCTTTCCCTCATTATAGTGGGTAACGGTTTTTTTAAACCTAATATTTCCACCTTCGTAGGTACCTTATATGAAAAAGGAGACCCTAAAAAAGATTCCGGATTCACCATTTTTTACATGGGTATAAATATTGGTGGGTGGGTAGCTCCCTTACTATGTGGCTGGCTGGCTGCAACCTATGGATGGCATTACGGTTTTGGTCTGGCAGGGATAGGTATGCTTACAGGATTGATTGTTTTTTGGAGCGGTATCAGGAAAAATGTGTTTGGCGATAGGGGTCTGCCCCCAACGGAAGAAGTGTTGGATAAAAAGGTACTAGGAATTAAACAAGGGGTATTGGTGCCCATACTTGCCGTACTTGCAGCACCTTTAATTGCGTTGTTGCTTTCATCATATCAAGCCATTGCTACGGAAGGTATGTTTGCCGATCAGAATATTGTGAACGTTATTTTTACAGGAATAGGTATTGCCGTATTGGCTTATTTGGCTTATGAAATGTTCAAGGCAAATGTAAAGGAAAGAAAGGAACTGTTCGTTGCAGTATTGCTAACATTCTTTATGACTATATTTTGGGGTTTTCACGAACTCTCAGGTAGTGTAATTACACTTTTCGCCGCAAGAAACATAGATTTGGAAGGTATTATGTCCGCTGCACAGACCAATTCCTTGAATTCAATGTTCATTATTATTTTGGCCATTCCCATTTCGTTGATGTGGACTTGGCTAAGCAAGAAGAACTGGAATCCCAGAACACCGTATAAATTTGGATTGGGTCTACTATTTGCAGGTATAAGTTTTTACGTGCTGGCCATTAGTGGGGGTAGTGCAAATGAAAACGGTTTGGTACCATTTGCCTATTTATTGTTAATGTATTTTTTGTTGTCCGTAGGGGAGTTGTTCATGTCACCTGTTGGACTGTCTAAAATGACAGATTTGGCACCATTGCGGCTTATTGCTTTTATTATGGGGGTGTGGTTCCTGTCGTCTGCATTTGCATTTCAAATAGTAGGCTTTATCGGTAAGCAATTGGCAATAGAAAGTACCGATAAAAATGTGGGCGGTTTTGAAACGTTATCGGTCTATACGGATGGCTTCATGTTGATTGCCAAATATGCGTTGGGTGCCGGTATATTGGTACTATTGGCATCGCCTATAATTAAACGATTAATGGGTAAGGTACACTAGTAGATACTTACTTTAAATAATAAGCTCCCTTTTCACCAGTATAGTGAAAAGGGATTTTATATTGTATGCAGGTCGTTTTCCAGCGGTCAACATAACTCTTGTAATTGCTGCCATCCGCAATTATTTCTATCGGTTGTAGGGTAAGCGCCAATCGCTCTATATTTATTTTTGGGGAATTGGTCAATAAAATTATGGGTGATGGGGTCTTTTGGTAAACTCCTGAGCTGTCAATGACCACTACCGCTGTGTCATTTATGGAGTAACTATTTTTTAGCGAATCTTTATTGATTGTTTTAATACGTTCTGCAGTAGTATAATTGGATAGAAGATAATTTAGGTTGTTCGTTTGGTTGCTGAGAACGGATAATCGTTGACCGTTTCTATTAAAAATAATACTATTCTTAGTTTGGTGTAATACCAATACCTCATTTTTATTGTGGGCAAGATTGGTTTCATATAAGGTGTACCCTTGAAAACTGATGATACTAATCAGAAAGAATACCGTTCGTTTAAAGTTGGTACTTTGATAAAGTTCAATCCCTAAAATCAAAATTAAAAAGGATAGGATAAGCTGTATACTGTCAAAAGGAATAGCGCTAAAAATAAATTGTTCTTGTTGGGCGATCCAGCCAATTAAACCATTCATTTGCGCAATTACCGTGTTATAAAACCATGCAAGTTGTAATGGTAATGCGTTCAAAAGGGATAGGAAAATTACAATGATTCCAGTTCCCAATATAAGGCCCAAAGCAGGAACAATAATTAAATTTGATATAAAAAATAGCCCGGGAAATTGATGGAAGTAAAATAAACTTATGGGAAGTACGCCCAATTGGGCGGCAATACTTACGCATAGCAATTGCCAAAAATACCTTATTGCCCTGTTCTTTGGAAACCATACGTCCCTTAGCATTGGAAAAATCCACAAAATTGAAAATACGGCGGCATAGCTCATTTGAAAACCTACTTGAAATATAAGGTTAGGATCAATGAACAGAAGAATGAACAATATGGAAAGTGCAAGAATATTAAAGGTATTGCTAGGTCTATTTAGGAAGAGGGCATAGGCAACAAAGCTGAACATTGTTGTGGCGCGGACAATACTGGCCGATAAACCCGCTACTAAGGCAAATATCCAAAGGAAAATAACCGATGATATTAAAATTACGGTTCTGCCGTGCGGTAAATTGCGTAACGGCCGTAATATAAATTGTATCAGAAGCAATAAAATGCCAATATGCAGGCCAGATACCGCTAAAATGTGAACCGCACCTGCTTTTTGGTAATTGCTATATGTTTCTTCGGATATATTATCACGCTGTCCTAGTAGTAAGGCTTGAATTACCCCAAGTTCATCCGTGCCAAAATGTTCTTTCTGTAGTTGCGAAATTATATGGCTTCGTATTCCTGAGGCAAAACCGGTTAGGGTTTTTTTAGGATTCGTTATACGTATAAACTGATTATCCTTAATACTCAATTGATCATATACGCCCAGAGTTTTTAAATAGTTCTTATAGTCAAATTGATGTGGGTTCAAAGACGGGGAGATTGGGTTTGGTTTTGAAAATACTTGGATTTCGTCGTCTACATTCAGGGCTGAGGAATCTTGTGGTAAGGTTAATAAAATAGTACCACTGGCCGGTTGTTGGTCAATCATTGTTACCAGGGCAAAATAGCGTGTAGAATACAGGTTGGATTTTAAGGTTTCCTTGATCTTTAAGGTCCAAATTGCCCTTTCCTCATTTATAATGTTGCTATAATGATCTTGATGGTTTATTGGTTGTGCTGCCGAAAAACAGAACATTCCCAAGTTAATTACAGTTACGGAAGCAATAACACCAAAAAGAACCGAATGGCTTCGTTTTTGAAAAACAAAGATGAGCGTAAGGAAAAGAAAAAATAGTAGGGTGGATAGTAAAAGATACCATGTATCCACTGGGAGAACAGAGCCAATTAAAATTCCAAGAATCAGCAGTAGCGTTAATCTTATGGGAATAAACGCTAAAAGTTTCATCCTATAAGATTCTAGTGGCTTTTACAAAGGCTTGGTTCCAAAAACCGTCACGTAGAGATGATACGGTAACCCCTCTGGAGGTAGAGGCGTGTATAAATGTAATTTCATCATTATCGGTACCAACAACCATGCCTACGTGGTTGATCCGTTTAGATCCTCGGGTAGTCTTAAAAAACAGTAGATCACCTTTTTCTATATTTTTCACGGGCACTCTATGGCCCTCTTCCGCCATATGATAGGAAGTCCTGGGTAATTGGACATCATGTTCCCCAAAGGAAACATATAAAAGACCGGAACAATCCATTCCTTTTTTGGTAGTACCGCCAAATTTATAGCGTACCCCGGAAAATGAAAGTGCCGTATTGATTATTTTATCCGCCTTGGAATGGGTCGTAGATGGTCTGTCGTTATTAACTTTCGTTTCTGCAACTTCTGGAGTATTGCCCGTTCTTTCATTATGGGCGGCAGCTACGGAAATTTTGCGCTCTTTGTCAGAACTACTGGATTTTTTTACCCCACAGCTGACGGCAAGGCAAATAATTAGAAAACACGTTAATTTACGCATACAAACAAGAAGTTCCCTTTAATAGATGTAACTTCAAAATTATAGAATTATTATTAAATGGTGGGGCTTCTAATTATTTTTGGTATGTTCTATAATCAATGCAGCAGCTTTAGCGCTCGCCCCGGCACCTCCTAATTTTAAAATCAGCTCATCATATTCCTGCAATTGTTTGGTTCTTGTGCTCCCTTTTAAAATGGCTGCAAGTTCTTTTTTTAATCGTTGTTTGGTAAAGTCATCCTGAATTAATTCGGTAACCACTTCCTTTTGCATTATCAAATTGACCAAGGAAATATAGTCCAATGTTACGATACGTTTTGCAATTTGATATGAAATCCAATTTGCTTTATAACAAACCACCTGTGGTACTTTAAATAGTGCGGTTTCCAAGGTTGCCGTGCCACTTGTTACCAAAGCAGCGGTTGAAATGGATAAAAGATCGTAGGTTTTGTTTCGTACAAATTTTACATTGACATTGTTTAGGAATGGGGCATAAAAGCCCTCATCTAAACTTGGCGCACCTGCAATGACAAATTCATGGTCCAAAAAATCTTCTGTTAAGGAAAGCATCAGTGCCAGCATTTTTTGCACTTCTTGCATACGGCTGCCCGGTAAAAGGGCAATTATAGGTTTGGCGGGGTCCAGGCCGTAAGTGTTTCTAAAGCTGCGTGGGTCAACTTCTGGTCTGTTAGCAATAGCATCCAGAAGAGGGTGGCCTACAAAATGAACCGGGTATTGATGTTTTCCCTCATAAAAAGCTTTTTCAAAAGGTAAAATTACGTACATATGGTCCACAGTCGCCTTTATTTTGGCTATTCTACCTTCCCTAGACGCCCATATTTGTGGTGAAATGTAATAATTCGTTAAAAAACCATGTGCCTTTGCCCATTTGGCAATACGAAGGTTAAAGCCGGAATAATCAATGAAAATAAGTGCGTCAGGTTGATAATCGGCAATATCCTGTTTACAGAATTTTATATTTTTAAAAATGGCATTAAGGTTTAATATCACCTCCAAAAAACCCATAAAGGCAAGTTCTTTGTAATGTTTTACCAGGGTGCCGCCAGCCTGTTGCATTAAATCACCTCCCCAACATCTTATTTGGGCGTTTTCATCTTGGTCTATTAAGGCCTTAATGAGATTAGACCCATGAAGATCGCCAGACGCTTCCCCTGCAATGATATAATACTTCATTTTAAAAGACTTTGTAATATAGAATAAGAATAGCGGTAAACAGGGTGGCCATTAATACACCTTTTGCCCTATTATCTCTTTTTATTCTTAAAAATCCAAAAAAAGCGATCAGGTTTAAAATAGCACCTAATGCCAAAAGGCTACCTACATGATCCTGTGCTACTGCAGCGGCGTAAGTTTCAGCAATACTTAATTTGGAAAATAATAGGATATACAATAATGTGCCGATCGTATTGGCAATTAAACCTACAACAAGGCCAATAAGAATTTCTTTTTTAGTGTTCATGATTATGTATAAAACAAAAAAACATTCAACTTTTGAATATGGAAGTTCGGGTTAAAAGTTCCAGGAATTTAATTCTTGTACCGCATGATGTGCGGTAAGGTCAAATTGTGTAGGAACAACAGAGATATAACCATTGGCCAGTGCCCACTCATCGGTATCTTCACCTTGGTCCAATAACTCAAATTCACCGGTTAGCCAGTAATAATCCTTTCCCATAGGATTTTTTCTTTTATCGAATTTTTCTTTCCAATTGGCCCTTGCCTGTCGGCATACTTTAATCCCCTTTAACTCATCTTTTGTTAATTTGGGAATATTGACGTTTAAAACGGTTCCTTTGGGTATACCGTGCTGCAAGGCTTGTTCCACTATGGTTTGCACGTATTCTTTGGCTTGGGAAAAATCTGCCTCCCATTTATAATCGCACAAGGAAAAACCAATGGCAGGGATACCTTCTATACCGGCCTCGATAGCGGCACTCATAGTGCCGGAATATATTACGTTAATAGAGGAGTTAGAGCCATGGTTAATGCCGCTCACACAAATATCGGGTTTACGTTCCATAAGTTCTTGCAGGGCCAATTTTACACAATCTGCAGGTGTACCGCTGCAACTATATTCTACAATTCCTTCACTTTCTTCATCAATCGTTAGTTTTTCCGCATAAAGCGTACTGTCCAATGTAATGGCGTGGCCCATTCCAGATTGGGGACTATCTGGTGCCACCACGATTACATCACCAATTTTCTTCATAATATGTATTAACGTTCTAACACCAGGCGCTGTTATTCCGTCATCATTGGTAACTAATATTAAGGGTTTTGCCATTGTATATACTTTCTAAAGTAAAAATACGTTTTTCTATAGGATAAGCCTCTTGTGGCGTTTAACAAAAAATTAATTCCTTGTATATTAATTGGCATGGTTTTTTCTTTACCTTAGGGACTTAAGTGGCTATTAGTGCCATAAGTAACCTAAAAAAAGAGATATTGAAAAGGAAGGTAAAAGATAATTTTATGAAAAGAAATTTAGCTTACGTACTGTTGTTGATGCTCGTGGCGGTAGCCTCATGTAGTTTTACGAATAAAACATTTGAAAACGATGATAAGGATAAATTATTATTAGATCTGATATCCTATGTACTGGAAAAAGGACATTATGAGCCAAAAGATTTAAACGATGATTTTTCGGTCAACGTTTTTGAGGACTTCATTGATGTGATCGATCCAACAAAACGGTACTTCATTGCTTCTGATATTGAGGAGTTTGAAAAGTATAAATATCAAATAGATGATGAAATAAAAAATACGGACATCACATTTTTTAATCTTGTTTATGAAAGATTGATGGAGCGTATGGGCGATGCCAAGGGAATATATAAAGAAGTCCTTCAACAACCTTTTGATTATGATGTAAATGAAAGCATCAGTATTAAATATGAGGACGAGCCTTTTGCTGCAAATCGTCAAGAATTAAAGGAACGTTGGAGAAAACAGTTGAAATATGCCACCTTGGGTACCTATGATTCCAAAATTACGCATATGGAAAAAGAAGTGGTCGTAAACAAAACACATGAAAATGGCCAAACAGTTACGGAATTGAGTAATGTTAAATTGGATGATGATCACGATCATAGCGCCCATACTCCAGAGGAAGCGGAACGTGAAGCAAGAAAATCTACCGAGACTACGTTAGACGAATTTTTTGATTTTGTTGATGACCTGGAACGTAAGGATTGGTTTGTTCAATATATCAATACCATAGTAGATGAGTTTGACCCCCATACTTTTTATTTTGCTCCAGAGGAAAAGGAAAAATTTGATACCAGTATGTCCGGTAAGTTTGAAGGGATTGGGGCAAGGCTTCAGAAAAAATCTGAAGGCGCTAAAATTGTTGAAATTATCTCTGGTGGACCGGTATGGCGAGACCAACGTTTAGAGGTGGGTGATGAAATTATTAAGGTTGGACAAAATGGAGAAGAACCTATTGATATTGTTGGTATGAGATTGGACGATGCCATTAAATTGATCAAAGGTGCCCAAGGTACGGTCGTTGATTTGACCGTTAGAAAAGTAGACGGTTCCTTGGAAGTGGTTTCTCTAACAAGGGATGTGGTAGAGCTGGAAGAATCCTATGCCAAATCTGCTAATATTATTAAGGGTGATGAAAAATTTGGAATCATTAATCTTCCTAAATTTTATGTGGATTTTAATGATTATAGTGAAAGAAATGCTGCAACTGATGTAGCAAAGGAAGTGGAACGGTTAAAGGAAGAAGGCATGGAAGGTCTAATTCTAGACTTGCGTGACAATGGGGGCGGTTCTTTGAAGACCGTAGTTGAAATGGCCGGTCTTTTCATTAAGGACGGACCAATTGTTCAAGTACGTTCTAAGGATAAGGGCAAAGATGTGTATGATGATAAGGATGAAAGAATACAATGGGACGGTCCTTTGGTAATATTGGTCAATGAGCTATCCGCTTCCGCTTCGGAAATATTGGCGGCCGCTATGCAGGATTATAAGCGTGCCATAGTAATTGGAAGCAAACAAACGTTCGGTAAGGGTACCGTGCAGAACGTTATTCCTTTAAATAACATGTTGCGTAGTAACGAACATGGCGATTTGGGAGCAATTAAAATTACGACCCAGAAGTTTTATAGAATAAACGGTGGTTCTACCCAATTGGAAGGTGTTAAGAGTGATATTGTTGTGCCGGACAGGTATAGCTATATTGACCTAGGGGAAAGAGATCAGTCCAACCCGTTAGGGTGGGATAAGATTACCGCAGCGGATTATAAAGTTTGGGATGGTTATATTGATTATGATAAGGCCATTGCCGATAGTAAAAAACGTATGCAGGCCAGTGAGCAAATTAGACTCATAGAGGAAAATGCAAAATGGCTTAAGGCAGAGCAGGATGAAACCGAAATTTCCTTGAATTATGATACGTACAAAGAAGAAAAGATCAAGGATAAGGAGCAGTCAGATTATTTCAAGAAATTGACTGACTATGACTCCAAGCTTACTTTTAAATCTTTGGGTTATGAAGAGCAGTTGTTTACAAAAGACTCCGTTTTACGTGAAAAGAGAGATAGATGGCATAAAAACCTGGCCAAGGATGTCTATGTAGAAGAGGCGGTAAATGTATTGGAGGATTTAAAAATTAACAACATTAAGAACGGTAAACTTGCCAGTGTAAAGAATTAAGAATAAATCATAAAAAAGAAGCCGCTGTACCAAATACAGCGGCTTTTTTTATGGACTAACTTAATAGGGTGTATAAAATGATTTGTGAACAGCCATTTCATCATTACGTACCCTTTTTCCTAGGATATAGGTGATAAAAAGTAGAACGGTACAAATGACTGCAGATGCCCCATTACCGTCCTTAATGGCCAAATGTGCTACCGCACCAAGAATCAAGTTCATGAAAAAACCGGCATAGACCCATTCCAATATCCAATGTGTTTTATTGAATATGATCAAAAGGAGTCCTATGGTCTGAAATACCCCTAAAAGATGTATTAGGTAAATTGGATAACCAAGTTTTATAAAAATATGGACTACCTCATCATAATTGATAATAGAATTAATTATAGCGCCTATAATTGCAATTGAAAAAAGACTTAAAGCAACAAGGTAAACGGTTTTTTGGGTCTTCATAATAAGTAGGTTTATATGTTAATAGCTCCCAAAATATAATTCGCCTTTAAAATTTTGAGGATTTTATAGGCGAATCAAAAAATGCTGTAGACCAGTTGAAATTATTAAAAGACGAACGCTATGCTATATTATTATAAAAGTTTATCGGCGTGAAGCTTACGTAATTTGGCCAATTTAGGGTTGATTACAACTTGACAATAACCTTGCTCGGAATTGTTCTTGTAATAATCTTGGTGATACTCCTCGGCTTCGTAAAAAGTGCCCAATGGGCTAATTTCCGTAACAATAGGTTTGTCATAGACATTTTGTAGTTCGTTTATGATTGCATGTGCCTTTTTTTCTTGTACCTCATTATGGTAATAGATAACGGAACGGTATTGTGTTCCTGCATCGGCACCTTGCCTGTTCAATGTTGTAGGGTCGTGCGTAGTCATAAAAATAAGAAGGATATCATCATATGAAATTACGCTAGGGTCAAAAATTACCTGTACCACTTCTGCATGGCCGGTAAGTCCGGAACAAATTTCCCTATAGGTAGGTTTACCTGGGGCTGTACCTCCCGTATATCCTGATATGACCTCCTTTATTCCTTTTACTTCTTGAAAAACGGCTTCTGTGCACCAAAAGCATCCACCACCAACCGTTGCGGTTTCCATAGATTTGTTATTCATTAACTTTTTCTTTTTGTAACTGCATAGACTCGGAATTTATACAATAGCGCAAACCGCTAGGCTCTGGACCGTCAGGAAATACATGGCCTAAATGCGCATCGCAAGTATTGCACAATACTTCTACGCGTACCATACCAAATGAACTGTCCTTATGGTATTTAATGGCATTTTCCTTAATGGGTTGCGTAAAACTTGGCCATCCTGTTCCTGATTCAAACTTTATAGTGGAATCGAACAATGGTGTACCACAGCAAACACATTCATATTTCCCTGCCTCATGAACGCTACATAATGCGCCGGAATGAGGAGCTTCGGTGCCTTTATTTCTTGTAATCCTAAACTGTTCGGGGGTCAATAGTTCTTTCCATTCAGATGCTGATTTTTCTACCCTTTGGTCGGGTTCAGGATTACCTTTTACGGTAAAATGGATAATATCTTTCCAAGTTAACATCATAATTTTCTTTTTCTTGATAGTCTTTATAGCTAGTTTAATTGGTCGATGATTTACTGCTATTCTTACAAAATTACGGTAATTTTGGCCTATGGCATATTATAAAGGAAACAGAACTATTTATAGTGTACTTATACTGATTTGTATAATAGGATTTTGGCTTTTCGAAAATTTCTATACGCCTGCGCCATATTCCAATAAAGAGACTTTCGGTTTGGAAAATAATTTTCCAAAAGCGTTCTTCCCTAGTTCTACTACTGGGGATATAGTACACCATTCCTATTTTACCTTATCATATAACGAACCTTTTGAGCAAGCTGAATGGGTGGCCTATGTATTGGAGAAAGAGCATTTAACCTATGATGAAAGAAAGCGACCTTATTTTTTGGAAGATCCATTTGTTCCCACAAAATCTGCCGATTGGCGTAATTATAAGGGTTCTGGTTATGACCGTGGGCATTTAGTTCCGGCAGGAGATCGTAGATTTTCCAAACAAGCGTATGATGAAACGTTCTATACCAGTAATGTAAGTCCGCAAGACAGGGAGTTCAATGCCGGTATTTGGAACGATTTGGAACAGCAGATAAGACGTTGGGCAAAACAATATGGCTCATTATATATCTTTACAGGAGGAGTTTTGGAGAATGGATTGGAGGAAATAGGGGAAGAGGACGTAGATGTACCAAACGCTTTTTATAAAATTGTGGCTCGTAAGAAAAATAACAAGTTACATACCATTTCATTTTTAATACCCAACAAACCGCAATTTTTACCATTAAGAAATTTTGTGGTGGCTGTAGATGATATTGAAGAAGAAACTGGTATAGATTTCTTTGCCGAATTGCCCCCTGATGAACAAAAGGCCTTTGAGACAACTACAAATACAGTGGGGTGGAAGTTTTAAAAACTTTCCTTGAGTCTATTGGTGTCCAATCGTAAAAAAATGAACAATAGTACTGTAAAGAACAGTAATCCGGAGCCTCCATAACTGAAAAAGGGCAAGGGAATGCCAATGGTGGGCAATACTCCAATAACCATGCCTATATTAATGAAGTAATGAATCAACAATATGGAGATAACGCCATAGCCATACATTCTGGCAAAAGCATTTTTTTGCCTTTCCGCCAAGGAAATCAATCTAAGGAAGAGCGTAGTGAACAGCAAAATAACGGTAGCGGTTCCTACAAAGCCCCATTCCTCACCAACTGTACTGAAAATATAATCGGTATGTTGTTCCGGTACAAAATCTCCTTTTGTCCTGGTGCCTTCTAAAAACCCTTTGCCAAAAAAACCGCCAGATTCTATTGCTTTTTCAGATTGATGCGTGTTATACCCTATGGTTTTTCGTATTTGGTCCAGTTTTTCAGGATCTTTTTCTAGGCGAAGCCATAAACTAAAACGATCTCTATGTCGCTGTTCAAATACATTATTGAACACAAAATTTACAGATAAGGAAAAAACGATTATCGCAATATTCACCAATGATAAAGGTATTACAGGTATTTTAAAACTTTTTCTTTTAAATCCAAATAGTAGGATAATCATAATGGCAAGACCAATAATCAACCATACGGTCCCAAATTTTAAGGTAACTACGAAAATTAGGATTAGACTAACGATTATGGCCAAATAGAACAACGGTAGTCCTTCCCTAAAAATGACGAAGATAAGGGCGAAAAATACCAGGGCACTACCGGGGTCTGGCTGGGGTATAATGAGTAATGCCGGTATTAAGATTATCAACAGCGCATAGAGTTGGTCCTTGCGTCTTTTTATATCGGTCTGTATATCGCTTAAGTATTTGGCAAGAGCCAAAGCAGTTGCCACCTTTGCCAGTTCTGACGGTTGTAGGTTAAAGAAGCCAAGGTCATACCATGATGTTGCTCCGGCTATGGTTTTACCGAATACGAACAACCCAAGGAGCGATATCATTGAGATTAGGTACAATACACTTGAGAACCTTTCATAGAAGTTGACCTCTAGTGCGAATATGATTACAATGGTTATTATACTAACGCCTATAAAAAAAAATTGCTTGCCATAGAGTGTACCAAAGTCAAATATAGAGGTGTGCTCTTCGGAAAAAGTACTGGAGTAGATGTTGACCCATCCTATGAGAACGAGCGCTAAATAAATGAATACGCTTAACCAGTCTATACGTTTTAGGATACTTCTACCAGACACGTTCGTTAATTTTAAACTCTTCCCCGCTGAAGGGTTTCGCATATTCTGCTTCCAACGTTTTTTCCAGCATTCGTTTTTCCAAATCGGTTCTGGTAATTTCTCCCTTAAGATATTTCTCGATCATTAGGGAAGCAATGTGTCCGGCATACCTGGAACCAAAATACCCATTTTCAATATATACGGCAATGGCAATTTTAGGATCGTCCACTGGAGCAAAAGCAACAAATACGGAATGATCCGTTAACTGTGTGCGAACACCGTTAATTTTTGTAAAGTTTTCTGCCGTACCTGTCTTACCCGCTACCTCTATGTCAGGAATTTGAAGCCATCTTGCGGTTCCTTTTTTATACACATCCGCCATGCCTTCAATGACAGGTTCAAAATACTTAGGGTCAATGGTGGTGTGTTTTGCCTCAGTAAACCGTGGTTCTGTAATTTCCTTGCCCTCGATTTTTTTCAAGATATGGGGGGTAAAATAATGTCCCCTATTTGCTATGGCCGCGGTCATATTCGCTAATTGAACAGGAGTTGCCAATATTTCCCCTTGACCAATAGAGTTAGAAATGATATAGGACGCGCTCCACCTGTTGTCTCCATACCATTTATCATAATATTCCTTACTCGGTATTCTACCTTTCTGTCCAAATGGCAAGTCGTACCCAAGATAATCTCCTAAGCCAAAGCTACGCATGTGCTTTTCCCAGACATCCATACCTTCGTCCGTGGTATCAAATTTTTCATATATTTTTTTAAATGCGCCCGCAAAATAAGCATTACAGGACACATAAATGCCACTATGTACATCACGTAGTCCTCCACCACAATGACACCCTTTCTTTTTTCGGCCAACATAAAAACCGTTATAACATTGGATCTTGGTATTTTCATCAATTACTCCTTCCTGTAAGGCAATCAATGCATTTAAGGTTTTAAATGGTGATCCCGGGGGTTGTTGTGCATGAATAGACCGATCCCATGTTGGGTTCGCAATGGTGTCATTATATAATTTTGTATAATTTTTTGACCGTTCCCTACCCACCAATAAAGCAGGGTCATATGTAGGACCGGAAATCATGGAAAGGATTTCTCCTGTTGCAGGTTCAATGGCAACAATACCGCCCCTTTTACCGTTCATAAGGGTTTCACCATATTCCTGTAAGGTCTTATCTATGGTTATGCTTATTTGTTTACCTTGTTCCGGTAGGGTGTCCAAGGCACCATTTTTATATGGACCAATGTCCCTATTAAATCGGTCTTTTTGAATGTATTGTACGCCTTTTCTTCCACGTAATAGATCTTCATAGTAACGTTCTACCCCGGTACGACCTTTAAGTTCACCTTGAACATAATATTTATTAACGGCCAAATCTCCTTCATTTACTTCACTGATATATCCCAATACATTGGCTGCACTTGGGGTATCATAATAACGCAAAGACCTCTTTTGGATATAAAATCCGGTGTATTTACGCATTTTTTCTTGAAGTTTGGCATAATCCTGCTTGGACAGTTGTGGCACCAAAACAGAAGGCAGCCTTGGAGAGTATACCCTGGCCTTTCTTAATTTTTCAATAAATTTCTCCTTATCAATTCCTAAAAGACCACAAAATTCCAAAGTGTCTAATGGTTTTACCTCCCTTGGTATGACCATTACATCATAGGCTGGATCATTACCCACCAATAGTTTTCCGTTTCTATCATAGATATAACCCCTTTCAGGATAATCATAAATGGCCTTGATTGCCGGATCGTCCAACATATGATCGGTAGAAAAGCTGAATATTTGCAAATAGGAGAGCCTGCCCAGGAACGCAATGGCTATAAGGATAATCAAAGAGGATAAAAGAATTTTTCTCATTCTTTTTTACTGCTAAATAGTGTGCTGAACAAAATACTTAAAATCAATGTGGCAATACCCACCGTAACGGTTTTCTGCAAAATTAATAAGCTATTTGAAAAGCTAAAAATTTCCAAGGTGAAGTATACCAAGTGATGTATTATAGTTAATAACGCTAAAAACGTAAATTGTTGTGCCTTGGTACTGTTGTTTAACTTAAAACTTTGGAATTCATAATTGACCCCAAATACAAATCTCATAATTGTGGGGCGTAAATAAGCAATGGTAACCGTAGCAGCTGCACTTATGGCCAATGTGTCAGAAAAAATATCTACCAATAATCCTAAAATAAAACAGGTGACAATAAAGGTGGTCCTGTTCTGTTTTATAGGGTACCAGTAAAGAAAAAGGATATAGATCACTGGATTAATATAGCCAAAAAAGTTGAGGTTGTTAAATACTAATACCTGTACCAGTATCAGCAATACAAATCTAGTTACGTTAAGGAAGAAGCTGCTATTGATCATTGTCCTGTGTTTCTGCTTCTAATTCCAATACTTCTTTGCGGTTTAGATTTTTGATGATATAAATATTGCCAATATTGGTCATATCATTAAAAAGTTCCACATCAATAAAATAAAAACTTTTAGAATTATCAAGGTCAAAATTCTTTATGGTTCCAATAGGTATGTTCTCTGGAAATATACTGCTCATTGCCCCTGTAACAATAGTATCACCAATGGTAAGGGGAACAAGTCTAGGAATATCTATTAACTGTACAACATTGTAATCTTGAGTGTTTTCCCACACTAAGGAGCCAAAATGATTGGAGTTTTTAATTTTTGCATTGATAGTAGATCGTTCACTCAATATACTCTGTACCGTGGCAAAATTATTAGATGTGTTTTCTACTATTCCTAAAATACCTTTATCCGTTATGACGCCCATATCCTGTGCAATGCTATCGTTAAGGCCTTTATCTATAGTGATATAGTTGCGCTGATCGGAATAACTGTTATTGATGACCCTACCTTTGATTACTTCATAGTCATTGACCGTAGAATCCAAGGAAGTAGTAGTCAAAAGTGTAGAGTTGAACAGTTTGTTACGAAGCCTTCTGTTTTCCTCTACCAACCTATTATTTTCCTCCCTTAGTCCAAAATAGGAGCTGATATTATCCGAGAAGGAATAGATACTGCCGGTAAGGTAATTGGATGAATTTAAAAATTTGGATTGATGGTATGAATGGGATTGGAACGTAAAGATCAAAGATATCACTAACAGGAAAAAGTATAGCAAAAAGGTTTTATACCTAATTATAAAATTTATGATCTGCTGCATTCACCCCTATATTTTTACTCGATTATAGAATTTCCCTTTAGGGAAATTTTAGAAATCGTTCGTTAATCATTGTGATATGGTCTTGGGCAATTTAAAAGCTTTGCTGGCCTAAACACCAGTTGCCCCTTTAAAAATAACCAAATATTACTTGATTAGAATACTTTTATAACGTTCTAGATTTTTTAATGCAATACCGGTTCCACGTACAACGGCACGTAACGGGTCTTCAGCAATATATACGGGTAAATCTGTTTTCTGGGATAACCTTCTATCAAGTCCTCTTAGCATGGAACCACCACCGGCAAGATATATGCCAGTATTATAGATATCCGCAGCCAGTTCTGGCGGAGTTTGGGATAAAGTTTCCATAACGGCATCCTCTACACGTAGGATGGATTTATCCAAGGCCTTTGCAATTTCCCTATAGGAAATCTGAACTTGTTTTGGTTTACCGGTCAACAGATCGCGCCCTTGCACCGATTTTTCATCTGGTGGGGACTGTAAATCTTCCGTTGCGGAACCTATTTCAATCTTAATGGCCTCCGCAGTACTTTCGCCTACATATAAATTGTGTTGCGTACGCATGTAGTAAATGATATCATTGGTAAAGACATCACCTGCAATTTTAACCGATTTATCACAAACGATACCTCCTAAAGCTATAACTGCAATTTCAGTAGTACCACCACCTATATCTACAATCATATTACCTTTTGGTTGCATAATATCTAAACCAATACCTATTGCGGCAGCCATTGGTTCATGAATTAAGTATACCTCTTTACCGTTAACACGTTCAGCAGATTCTTTTACCGCACGCATTTCTACTTCGGTAATACCACTAGGAATACAAATTACCAAACGCAATGCAGGTGGAAACCATTTTTTCTTTAATGCCGGAATATTTTTAATGAACATCATCAACATCTTTTCAGATGCATCAAAATCTGCAATTACACCATCTTTCAACGGTCTAATGGTCTTTATGTTTTCATGGGTTTTTCCTTGCATCATGTTGGCTTCCTTACCAACTGCAATAATTTTTCCGCTAATTCTATCTCTGGCAACGATGGATGGGCTATCGACAACAACTTTGTCATTATGGATGATAAGGGTGTTCGCCGTACCTAAATCTATAGCTATTTCCTCGGTCAAGAAATCAAAAAATCCCATATGTGATATTTAAATTTTAGATAAAAGGGTGTATTTCATCGACAAAAGTAATGAAATTAATGCTTGAAATGACGCGTACCCGTCATCACCATTGAAATTTTATGTTCATTGCAATAATCAATGCTTAATTGGTCCTTGATAGAACCACCAGGCTGTATTACACTGGTAATACCGGCCTTATCCGCAATTTCAACGCAATCTGGGAAAGGAAAAAATGCATCACTGGCCATAACAGCACCGTTGAGGTCAAAATTAAACGACTGTGCTTTATGAATGGCTTGGTTCAATGCATCAACTCTACTGGTCTGTCCGGTACCGCTTGCGCAAAGTTGTTTGTTCTTGGCCAGGACAATGGTATTGGATTTTGTGTGTTTGCAAAGTTTGGATGCAAAAATTAAATCTTCCAACTCTTGATCTGTTGGCTTTGTATCCGTAGCATTGGCTAAATCTTGGATTGAATCTGTTTTATGGTCTTTTTCCTGTAACAACATACCGTTTAAGCAAGTTCTTACCTGCATTTGTGGCATTTCAACATCGTTCTGTATTAGGATAATCCTGTTTTTCTTTCCTTTCAATATCTCCAAAGCCTCCGCGTTATAGCTTGGTGCTATGACCACTTCACAGAATAATTTGTGAATTTCTTCGGCAGTAGCTTTGTCAATTTCCTTGTTGCTGATTAAAACACCTCCGAAAGCGGAAACTGGGTCTCCGGCTAAAGCATCTACGTACGCTTGGTGCAAGGAATCGCGTTGTGCAAGTCCACAAGCATTGTTATGTTTTAGAATGGCAAAAGTTGGTTCGTCGTTTTTAAACTCAAGCATTAAGTTTACCGCAGCATCAACATCTAATAAATTGTTATAGGATAATTCCTTACCGTGTAGTTTGGAGAACATGGCATCAAAATCACCAAAAAAGAATCCTTTTTGATGCGGATTTTCTCCATAGCGCAATACTTTACCTTTAGTTTCACTGATTTTCAAGGCCGCTAGGTCATGGTTTTGGTTAAAGTAATTGAAGATAGCAGTGTCATAATGTGAGGAAACGTTGAATGCTTTTGCGGCAAAAAGCTTTCTGTCCTCTAAGCTAATATTTCCGTTATCGGCAGAAACAACATCTAAAAAGTCGGTATAGTCTTCCATGGAGGAGACACAGATTACATCCTTAAAGTTTTTGGCCGCCGCACGGATCAACGAAATACCGCCAATATCAATTTTTTCTATAATATCTTGTTCTGGAGCACCACTTGCAACCGTTTTTTCAAATGGGTAAAGATCTACGATGACAATATCTATTTGAGGAATTTCAAATTCCGCCAATTGTGCAACGTCACTTTCGTTATCCTGTCTGTTCAAAATACCGCCAAAAACCTTTGGGTGCAAGGTTTTTACCCTTCCGCCAAGTATAGACGGGTAGCTGGTGACATCTTCTACGGGAACAACATCTATTCCTAAATCTTTAATGAATTTTTCAGTACCTCCGGTAGAGTAAATAGTAATTCCCAATTCTTGGAATTTCTTAACAATTGGCTCTAAACCGTCTTTATGGAAAACTGAAATTAAGGCTGAAGATGCTTTTTTTACACTGCTCATTGTATGGTGCTTAAATGTTTTTAATAAGCAAGCAAAAGTAATTTTTTTACACGTATTAAATGAGCTAGTTTATCAACAAAAGGACTAAAGTTTTAAAGAATTTTGGCCACTTCAAAATTTACGAATTCCAAAAAAGCCTCATCTGCCTTGGTAAAGGGATCGGGGGTGTTAGAGTCAATATCTATTTGCCCAATGTTTTCTCCGTTGACGAACATGGGTATTACAATTTCGGATTTTACGGTAATACTGCAAGCAATGTAGTTGTCCTGGGCCTGTACGTCGGGTACAACAAAATTCTCGTTGCTTTCGGCTACTTGCCCACAAATGCCCTTTCCAAAAGGAATAATGGTGTGGTCCGTAGGTTCTCCCGCGTATGGTCCAAGTTTTAATTCTCTCTTATCGCCATTTTTAAAATAAAAACCTACCCAGTCATAATGAGGAACCTTTTCTTTTAAAAGTTCACAAATGGCCTGCATTTTGGCTTCTTTGGTGGTGTTGGAGTCTATAATGGAACTAACTTGAGGGCGTAGTGAGCTGAACATATTTTTTTTTGGCAAAAATACATATTGTATGCAATAAGCCCCGTCTTTTTTAAAATAAAAGAGAGGATGCGTAAGGCATCCTCTCTTTAAGACTTGTTTATATTTTGTTGGGTTATGGCTGTATCTTGACACTGAATTCAATAAAGTCATTATTGCCAAATCCTGGTTGGATCGCAGTAACCTTGATCAACCCTTTTTTACCATAGTTATCTACAAACTCTACCACATCGCCAACGCTAAGATTGGTAATTTTTTGGGTATCTGAACTAGCAATGAAATCAAGCTCCCCAGAAAGGGTTATTGCATCAAAGGCCGTTGCATCCAAATCAGAAGACGCAAAGAACATTTGGTTGAGCGTTTCTGTTTCCGCATTTTCCTCATCTTCACCCGGTTGAAGTCCTTCTACCGGAAATCCAAAATTAGCATCATACTGTTCTGTAGAGGAAAAGGAGGCATTGTCATCTGCAGATACGCCAGAGGCACCATAATAATATCCAAAATCCCAGAACGCCCTAAATTCGCGACCTACATTGACCTTATAGACCGTTTCGTTTAAAAGGGAAAAGAAAGTTTCCGTATTTCCGTTCACATCCGGGGCAAACAATTTTACTTCGTTAAATTCCCTTACCTCGGCAGTAGGGTTGGTTCCTGTTCCGACCGTTACGGTAATGGTACCTGCACCTAAAGCCAATCTTTTGGTGGTATCCCTAAAATCTCCTTTTCCGGTTGTGGTCCAAAAAGTGTAGACGATCTCTCCGTTATCAATGTCCGGGACCGGTAGGGAAAATGTAAAGTCAATTTCTTTTTTGGATGCGCCATCTAAATCTATAGATCCGTCAGGTTTTAAAACTTTACTTAAATCTTCACTGACAAGATCAAACGCGCTAAATGGCATTTCTCCTTGTCCGGAAATATTTTGTGTAATATACATTCTGCGCTGTGTAGTTGCATCTGATGTAAAAATAACCCTGCCCGGTACCGTAGTGCCTACTTCACCATTGGCAGATGCTGATATTTGATTGTTAGATGGGTCTGCCTCATTAAAGACCAAAGTGGCCACTTCCGGCTCTTCATTGTCGCCATCGTCCGCCCCATCGGTATTGTCAGGAATAGGTGTGTCAAAAACAGAGCCGTCATCAGAACTACAACTGCCTATAAATAAAGCAATGGTGCATATTAAAAAGGTATACTTTAATTGTTTTCTCATAATTTTTAATTTAAAATGATTAGTGTTTTTAAATGTTAATGATGGTTATTTAATATATGTGTTACTCTTTAAACTTAAAATCACTGCTAATCGTATACGCTTATGGGTTTTTTTAATGTGTAAAACGGGAAAATGGAAATAGGTTCTACAATATTTCGTTAAAGAAATGGTATTAAGGATGTTAAATGTTGATTATTTTGTAATTTTACCGCGATGAGGAATATGCTACATAAATTTTTTTCCGTTGCAATGGCATTGCTGTTGCTGCTGTCCACTATTTCATGGACGGTAGAAAAACATTTATGCATGGGCCGTGTTTTGGATATAGCCTTTTTTCATTCCGCCGAAGATTGTGGTATGGAAGCTGGTTTGGCTTTATTGGATGATGCATCGCAATATGAAAAGCATTGTTGTGATGATGAATCTTTTACCATGCAAGGTCAAGATGATTTAAACCATGACATTTTTAATTTAGATTTTTCTCAACAAGTATTCTTAATTTCCTTCACAACTTCTTATTTAAACTTATTTCAAGAGTCTACGGATAAGGAAGTTGTTTTTGATTCTTATCCGCCGCCTATATTGGCAGAGGATTTGAACATATTGCACCAAGTTTTTTTGATTTGATTTAAAACGTGTTATACGTCGCTCATTTGCGTTCACACACTTTTTAATCAAATCTAACATTCAATGAAAAATTTTACTTGGCTTTTAACCATTATCCTATTTGGGATACAATATTGTGAGGCACAAGGTCCTCCTATTACTGCCGATAAACCCATTATGTTGGGTGGCGGTAGCTTTACTGCAAAAACCTTGACAGAGATACGGCATACGGAAAGAGGTGATTTTACCTATGTTCCATTAATGCTACATTATTTGCCAACTTCTAATTCTTTGGTGGCAATACATTTACCGTATATAAATTATGATATCGAAAACGGACCAAGTGGTAGCAGTTTAGCGGATATTAAAATAATGGGTAAATATCAATTCTTTAGAAAAGATGGTACAGGCAAGACCTTTAGAATGGTAGCCAAAACTTTACAAACACTGCCTACTGGTAAAGAATTGGACGTAATGGATTTAAGTACGGGCAAATATGCGGGATATTATGGTATTGTTGCAGGTTACGAATCGCTTAAATATGGTATTTCTAACGAGTTGGGCTACAATTGGGTACCCGATGGTAGCTTGGATGCTTTGACCCATAAAATAGGTTTCGGTCTTCCATTGTTAAAGCCACAGTATCCTAATAAACAAATCAATCTGTATTTTGAATATACCAATTTATGGCTGGTAGAGCGTGATTGGTATCAATTATTGTACGCACAAGGGTTACAGTATGCAAGAAAGAATGTTACGTTCGACTTGGCTGTGCAGGTACCGTTGGTAAACGATATTGCAGCAGGTCGTAAATTAAACTATAGCCTGTTTTTAGGTACTAGATATTCATTTTAATAAAAATTTTTAAAACATAAAATAATGAAAAAATCAATAATTATATCGGCGTTGTTAACGCTAATGGTTGTCTTTAGTGCGGTTGCACAAGATGGTAAGGATAAGTTTATGGTGCAGGTAGATGGTCTAGGCTGTCCGTTTTGTGCATATGGACTTGAGAAGAAATTCAAAGAATTTAAAGGCATTAAGAATGTGAAAATAGATATTGAAACAGGAGACTTTAGTTTTTCTTATCCAGCGGAAAAAGCATTATCACTAGCTGATGTAGAAAAGCAAGTTGAAAAAGCGGGTTACACGCCAATTACCGCAAAAGTGGAACGTGCCAATGGTGAAATTGAAGAATCATCTGCGAGCGAAATGACTAAAAAGTCTGAAGGCACGGTGAGTAAAAATGTAATGGTTGCTGGTAACTGTGCTATGTGTGAGGCTAGAATAACCAAAGCTGCAGAATCAGTGCAAGGTGTATCCGCCGTTTCTTGGGATAAGGATACCAAAATCATGAAGGTTTCATTTGATGCGGGATTAACTTCTCTTGAAAAAATTGAAAAGGAAGTAGCGGTTGCAGGTCATGATACCAAAAACCATCAAGCACATACCGATGATTATGGCAATTTACCAGCATGTTGTAAGTACGAACGTTTAAGCTATAAATAATGAGAAAAAGTATATGTATACTCATCGTTTTAGTCTTTGCATCTGCTTGTAAAGAAAAAGCACCTGTTCCTAAAGAGTGGGTGTTGTCTAAAACCCTTCAATTAGATGGCGTGAATCCTATTGGGTTAACTCAGGTAAATGGAGCTATTTGGCTTTCAGATGGCGACCATAACCGTTTGGTAAAAATTGATATAGAAGGCAAAATCACGGAAACTATAGATTCATTAGATAGACCAATGCATATTGATGCTATAAAGGAGACAATTTTTATTCCTCAATATGGGAAAGATGTTATTGAAACGGTTGATAAAAAAGGGAGGTTTATAATGCAGGTTTCAGATTCATTGGATGCACCAGCGGGAGTTTCTGTTTTTGAAAATGAACGGGCAATTGCAGATTTCTACAATAATCGAATTCTCTATTTTGATGGTGCAAGCTGGATTTCCTTTGGTAAAGAAGGAAAAGCGGAAGGGGAGTTTTATTATCCTACAGATGTACAGATTACTAAGGATAAAATTTGGGTAGCAGATGCCTATAATAACCGAGTACAAGTGTTTGATAAAAAAGGCGGTTTTCTTCAAATGATGGGGCAAGATCAAAAGATGAATGCGGCAACAGGGATTTTTGTTTCGGTTGATGAAGTGTTTGTAACTGATTTTGAAAACAATCGTGTATTGGTGTTTAATATGACCGGTGAATTACTACAGGTGTTAAAAGACCAGATAGAAAAACCAACGGATATGATGATTAAAGACGGTATGCTGTATGTAATTAATTATAGAAACGGCAAGCTTAATATTTTTGATAAACAGCCGATTGTTGTGAAGAATTAAAAGGTCTAATTGAATATCTGATTAGGTATTCGGATTTATAAAATAATTATAATAAAAAGTATGAAACATACATATACCATAGTTGGCATGACCTGTAATGGATGTAGGTCTCATGTAGAAAAGACATTGGCGAATATTGATGGTGTAACCAGTGCTTCTGTAGATTTAGAAAAAGCTGAAGCTACTTTAGAAATGGATTCAGAATTGAATTTAACTACTTTGCAAAATGCCATGAAAGAAGATGGCGGTCATTATTCTATTCATGAATTAGGAGGGCATCATCACAAAAAAGTGAAACCTAAGAAAGTAGAAAATGGCAATGGTACTTTTTATTGCCCAATGCATTGCGAAGGAGATAAAACCTACACAGAGCCTGGCGATTGCCCGGTTTGTGGTATGGATTTGGTAGAAGAGGCAAGTGCTTCAGTTCATAAAGGTCAGGAATATTCGTGTCCAATGCACCCTGAGGTGGTCCGTGATGAACCGGGTGATTGCCCTGTTTGTGGTATGGATTTAGTGCCAAAGCAAGCTGATATTTCTGCTGAAGAGAAAAGTTATAATAAGCTTTTAAAAAAGTTTAAAATAGCGGTGGCTTTTACCTTGCCCATATTCATTATAGCAATGTCAGAAATGATTCCTAATAATCCACTTCATAATATTTTAAGCTTAAGAAGCTGGAATTGGGTACAGTTTGCACTATCAATCCCTGTGGTTTTTTATGCAACTTGGATGTTTTTTGAGAGAGCCTATCGATCTGTAAAAACATGGAATTTGAACATGTTTACGTTGATAGGTTTTGGAGCAGGTGTAGCGTGGTTATTTAGTGTATTTGCTATTTTGGTCCCAGATTTTTTTCCTCCACAGTTTAAGACAGACCAAGGCACGGTTCATGTATATTTTGAGGCAGCTACGGTTATATTGACTCTAGTTTTGTTCGGACAGTTATTAGAGGCTCGTGCACATAGTAAAACTAATTCTGCGGTTAAAGAACTTCTTAAGCTAGCTCCAAATAAGGCAATTCGCATTGTTGATGGGAAAGAGGAGACAATTGCAATAGATAACATAGTAAAAGGAGATTTGCTTAGGGTGAAACCTGGTGATAAAATACCTGTTGATGGTAGCGTGCATGAAGGCGAAAGTACGGTAGATGAATCTATGATAACGGGCGAACCTGTTCCGGTACAAAAAGTAGAGGGTGATACTGTAAGTTCTGGGACAATTAATGGTAAGCGTTCTTTTGTGATGATAGCTGAGAAGGTTGGTTCAGATACCTTACTGTCACAGATTATTGATATGGTGAACAAAGCTAGTCGTAGTCAGGCGCCAATTCAAAAATTAGCGGATAAAATCTCTAGTTATTTTGTACCTGCCGTGGTGTTCATTTCTGTAATCACCTTTATTGTTTGGGTCATTTTTGGTCCAGAACCTGCTTATGTATATGCTTTGGTCAATGCTATTGCTGTATTGATAATCGCATGTCCATGCGCCTTAGGTTTGGCTACACCAATGTCCGTAATGGTAGGTGTAGGTAAAGGAGCGCAATCTGGCGTACTGATAAAGAATGCAGAAGCTTTAGAGCGTATGGATAAAATTGATACGCTAATTGTAGATAAGACCGGTACAATTACGGAAGGGAAACCATCCGTAGAAAAGGTGGGTAGTATCTCTGAGATTAATCAGGAAAAGGTATTGCAATATATTGTTTCATTAAATCAGCAAAGTGAGCACCCATTGGCAGATGCAACTGTAAAGTATGGAAAGGCGAATAATGTAAATGTTTTAAAGGTTGAAGATTTTAATTCGGTTACAGGTATGGGCGTCACTGGGAAAATAAATGGGGAGTTTATTGCCTTGGGTAATGAGAAAATGATGAATGAGGTTCAAGTATCCATTTTAGATAGTTTAAAGGCAGATGTAGTTTCTCATCAAAAACAAGGAAAAACAGTTTCTTACCTGGCAATTGGCGTTAAGGCAGTTGGTTTTGTTGCAATCGGAGATAAAATTAAAGAGACGAGCAAAAAAGCTATTGAAGAGTTGCAGAAAGCCGGTATTGGGGTGATAATGCTTACAGGGGATAATCATGATACTGCAAAAGCGGTAGCGGAACAATTAAGTCTGGCAGATTTTAAGGCTGGTATGTTGCCACAGGATAAATTGGCTGAGGTTGAGCGTTTACAATCTGAAGGAAGAAAGGTAGCTGTTGCTGGAGACGGTATCAATGATGCGCCTGCTTTGGCAAAAAGCGATGTAGGTATTGCAATGGGTACGGGAACGGATGTTGCCATTGAAAGTGCTGCAATTACTTTGGTAAAAGGGGATTTACACGGTATTGTTAAGGCCAAAAAGTTGAGTCATGCGGTAATGAAGAATATAAAACAGAATTTATTTTTCGCCTTAATTTATAATACGGTAGGTATACCAATTGCGGCGGGAGTGCTATATCCATTTTTCGGATTATTGCTTTCTCCAATGATTGCGGCTTTAGCGATGAGTTTAAGCTCTGTTTCGGTAATTGCCAATGCATTGCGATTGCGAACGGTAAAAATCGATTAATCAAATTGAATTGCTATTAAATGAATAAATATATAGTAGTATTGCTTTTGTGCATGTTGCCTTATTTTAGTTTTTCTCAGGAAAAAGTAGAAGGTGTTGTTTTCGATTCTGACGCATCTAATGCATTAAGTCTTTCTGGAGCTAATGTCTATTGGCAAGATTCGCAAACTGGGGTGGTAACAGATTTCGATGGTAAATTCTCCATTCCATATTTTAAAGAATTTAATAGATTAATTATTAGTTATGTTGGTTTTGAATCGGATACACTGACTGTAAATGCTCCAAAAACAATACGTGTTACTCTTAAGCCATCTAATGAGTTGGATGAGGTTGTTGTTCAGCAGGAAAGAGATGCTATACAGAAAACATATTTAAGTCCGCAGAATGTTATTACGGTAAACAGTGATGAGTTGTTAAAAGCCGCTTGCTGTAATCTGGCAGAAAGTTTTGAAACCAATCCGGCAATTGATGTAAATCTTTCTGATGGATTAACCGGTACCAAGCAAATTCAAATGTTAGGATTAACGAGTCCGTATTTGTTGATTACCCAAGAAAATATTCCTATGGTACGTGGTGCATCTCAAGCCTACGGATTAACATTTACGCCTGGTACGTGGATAGAAAGTATACAGATTACAAAAGGGGCGGGTAGTGTAGTCAATGGTTACGAAAGTATATCAGGTCAGATTAATACCGAGTTGGTAAAGCCGTTAACCGATAATGCAGTTTTTGTAAATGGCTATGCCAACCAAAATGGGCGTTATGAATTGAATACACATTTCAATAAAAAGCTGACCGATAAATTGAGTGCAGGATTGTATATTCATGGTAACAAAAGAACTCAAAAAGAAGATAATAATGAAGACGGATTTTTAGATGCGCCTTTGGGGGAGCAAATAAATGTGATGAACCGTTGGCAGTATCAGAATCCTGAAACAGGTTTTGTAAGTTTCTTAAATGTTCGTTTTTTGAATGATGAGAAGCAGGTAGGGCAAGTAGATTTTAATCCTAATACCGATAGCGTTGATAATGGTGGTTCACTGAGCGGAGCCGAAGTTCCTGCACTGAGCGGAGCCGAAGTTCCTGCACTGAGCGGAGCCGAAGTTCCTGCACTGAGCGGAGCCGAAGTTCCTGCACTGAGCGGAGCCGAAGTTCCTGCACTGAGCGGAGCCGAAGTGTGGGGTAGTGAAATAAATACCCGCAGGTTTGATACTTCGTTAAAACTGGGTTATGTTTTTCCAGAGCTTCCGTTTCAAAGTTTTGGTTTTCAGTCAGCCTATAGTCTGCATAAGCAAGATTCCTATTTTGGTATTAGAACGTATGATATCAATCATGAAAGTATCTATAGCAACCTTTTATTTAATTCCATTATTGGCGATACCAGAAATAAGTTTAAGACTGGTATAACCTTCGCTTATGATGGTTATGATGAGGTGGTGACTACTGATGATTATTCTAGGGAAGATAGGTCGGTAGGAGCATTTTTTGAGTATAGTTACGAGAATTTGGACAAGGTAAGTTTAACCGCGGGGCTTCGAGTTGATGAACATAATCGGTTAGGGACATTTGTGACACCAAGATTCCATATACGTTATACCCCATGGGAACGTGGTAGTTTACGCGGGTCTTTTGGGCGGGGAAAAAGAGCGGCAAATATTTTTGCGGAAAATCAGCAATTGTTCGCCTCCGCTAGGCAAATTAATATTGCAGGTTCGGGTGGCTACGTGTATGGTTTAGAGCCAGAAGATGCATGGAATTATGGAGTTAGTTTTCTACAGGGATTTAATTTTTTCAACAGAAAGGGAGATATTTCCTTGGATTATTATGTGACCGATTTTACTAATCAAATTGTGGTAGATTGGGAAAATCCACAAGAAGTTTCGTTTTATAATTTGGAAGGAGACTGTAGTGCCAAAAGTTTTCAAGTAGAATTAAATTATGAGATTTTAACGCGTCTTAATTTTAGAACATCGTACAAGTTTTATGATGTATTTACAGATTATAAAAGCGGAAATCTACAGAAACCATTACAAGCACAACACCGTTTTTTTGTTAATTTAGGGTATGAGACCGAGGATAAGGATAATGGTGCGCAATGGAAATTTGATTATACCCTTCACAGTTTTGGAGAAGCGCGGTTGCCAGATACAAGTGCTAACCCGGTGGAATACCAATTACCTGCTTTTTCCCCAACATACAATCTAATGAATGCTCAAGTGACCAAAGTATTTTCAAATACGTTTGAACTATATTTAGGGGGAGAAAACCTATCGGATGTACAACAAATTACGCCCGTTTTAGGGGCAGATGACCCTTTTGGTCCTAATTTTGATACAACTATAGTATATGCACCTATAATGGGAAGAATGTTTTATGCAGGTTTTAGATTTAAAATTTAATATATCAATAGAAATACTATGAAAACTACCTTACTATCTATTACGATGATATTCATTGCGGCTATGACTTTTGCACAGGAAAAGAATAAAAAGATGACTTTTGACGTAAATGGAAAATGCGCTATGTGTAAAGAGCGTATAGAGGAAGCTGCGTTAAACGTAAAAGGGGTAAAGTATGCCAATTGGGATATACCCACGCATCAGTTAAATATAATTATGGACGAGCGAAAGACAGATGCCATGAAAATAAAGACCGCTATTGTTGCCGTTGGCCATGATACAAAGGAATTAAAGGCTACTGATGAGGCATACAATAGCGTACACCCTTGTTGCAAGTACCGAGAGGATAATTCTGATGATGGCGCACATCATTAAAAGTGATGGAAACCCTCATATTTATTGAGGTTATGGCTATGCTTTGAAATTGCTAAAAAAGTTTTAGTTAATATTTTGCCAACGAAATTATCACGGATCAAATTGTGAAATACATTAGCATAGATTTATTTAAATTCTATACTAATGGCACAAGCAAAATCAGCAGGGAAACCAGCTGCAAAGCCTGCTCCGGCAAAAGCTGGAAAAAAGGCTGCTCCAAAAGCTGCTCCTAGAAAGAAGTAGTCGGTAACTAGCCTACAGGTAGGCTTACCATTTGGACATGAAAACCACCTTCTGTAAATAAAGAAGGTGGTTTTTTTGTTGCTCATATTTAAAATCAAAAAAAACCGCTCTTGATATTTCAAGAGCGGTTTTAAAAAAAATATAAACTATTAGAACAAGCAAATAATTGCCTGTCGACGCTGTCGACCTACATCATGCCTGGCATTCCGCCACCGCCACCCATAGGAGGCATAGCAGGAGCATCTTCCTTAATATCGGTCAAGGCACATTCCGTAGTCAAGATCATACCGGCAACAGAAGCGGCATTTTCTAAAGCTACCCTAGTGACTTTCTTAGGATCTATGATACCGGCCTTCATCATTTCAACATACTTTTCAGATTTGGCGTCATAACCGTAATCTCCTTTACCTTCAAGTATTTTTGCGATTACTACAGATCCTTCACCACCAGCGTTAGAAACGATAGTTCTTAACGGAGCTTCTATGGCACGGGCTACGATCTGTAGACCAGTGGCCTCATCTTCATTGTCCGTAGAAACTTTGGAAAGAACTGATTTTGCTCTTACCAAAGCAACACCACCACCGGCAACAATTCCTTCTTCCACGGCAGCTCTTGTGGCATGCAATGCATCGTCAACCCTATCTTTTTTCTCCTTCATTTCAACTTCAGAAGCTGCACCAACATAAAGTACGGCAACACCACCGGCCAACTTGGCCAAACGCTCTTGAAGTTTTTCCTTATCGTAATCAGAAGTTGTTGTCTCAATTTGAGATTTTATCTGATTAACCCTTGTTTTGATATCCTTTGCAACACCACCACCATTTACGATCGTAGTATTGTCCTTGTCAATCTGTACTTTTTCACAAGTACCTAACATATCTAGCGTAGTGTTGTCCAAAGAGAATCCTCTTTCCTCGGAGATAACGGTACCGCCTGTTAAGATGGCTATATCTTCTAACATTGCCTTTCTTCTGTCACCAAAACCTGGTGCCTTAACTGCGGCAATTTTTAAAGAACCTCTTAATTTGTTAACTACTAAAGTAGCCAATGCTTCACCATCAACATCTTCAGCAATGATCAATAAAGGCTTACCAGATTGTGCAACTGGCTCCAATACCGGTAATAAGTCTTTCATTGAAGAAATTTTCTTGTCGAACAATAAGATGTAAGGACTGTCCAGCTCAGAAACCATTTTTTCAGAATCGGTAACGAAATATGGAGAAAGGTAGCCCCTGTCAAACTGCATACCTTCTACAACGTCTACATATGTATCGGTTCCTTTGGCTTCTTCAACGGTAATTACACCTTCTTTACCAACTTTGCCAAAAGCTTGTGCGATCAAGTCACCAATAGTTTCATCGTTATTAGCGGAAATAGAGGCTACTTGCTTAATTTTTTCAGAAGAATCGCCCACTTTTTTGGCTTGTTTTGCCAAATCTGCAACGATAGCCTCAACAGCTTTGTCTATACCTCTTTTCAAGTCCATTGGGTTTGCACCTGCAGCAACGTTCTTTAATCCTTCTTTTACGATTGCTTGCGCCAATACGGTTGCGGTAGTAGTACCGTCACCGGCAAGGTCGTTGGTTTTGGAAGCAACTTCCTTAACCATTTGTGCACCCATATTCTCCAATGGGTTTTCCAATTCAATTTCTTTTGCAACGGTAACACCATCTTTTGTTACTTGGGGAGCGCCAAATGATTTGCTGATAATAACATTTCTACCTTTTGGTCCCAAGGTTACCTTAACTGCATTTGCCAAAGCATCAACGCCTCTTTTAAGGCCGTCTCTTGCATCTATGTCAAATTTTATGTCTTTTGCCATTTTTATGGATTTTAGTTTTTAGTTCTTACCAGTTAATACTAGGAATAACAAGTAAGGTAATGGTTTAATTTTTTTTACTTTAAAACAATTTAATCGATTCCTGAAAAATACTAGATGATGGCAAGAATATCGCTTTCTCTCATCATCAAATAATCGGTTCCTTCCAATTTAAGTTCGGTCCCGGCATATTTTCCGTAAAGTACGGTATCACCAACCTTAACGGTAACTTTGTCATCTTTTGTTCCTGGTCCCACGGCAACAACTTTACCTTTTTGCGGTTTCTCTTTTGCAGTGTCAGGAATGTAAAGCCCAGACGCAGTTTTAGTCTCAGCGGCCATTGGCTCAATAAGTACTCTGTCTGCCAATGGTTTGATATTAACTTTAGCCATAATTATTAAATTTTAAATTGATTTTTAACTTGTGTATGTCTCTAAAGGCAGAAATTATGCCATTGCCTATTTACTGACAAATTGTAAACAAAAAATGCCAGCTTGTCAGAAGCTGGCATTTTATTATAATTTATCTTTTGGATTATAAACTGTCCGTAGGGGTTACTTGTTCCGTTTCTACCGGTGTAACCTCTTCAGGCAAAGTTTCGGGAACAACAGTTTCAATATCATCGCCTTGCAATAATTTTGAATCCGAAGTGCCAAAATTACCTTTAAGCGCAATGTTGGAAGCAAGTATAAGAACGATCAACAAACCGGCCAATGTCCAGGTACTTCTATCCAAGAAATCGCCTGTTTTTTTGACACCGCCTGCAATTTGCGTTCCGCCACCACCAAAAGAAGAGGAAAGTCCGCCACCTTTTGGGTTCTGTACCATAATCACCAACACTAATAACAAGCAAACGACGATGATAAGGATTAAAAATATTGAAAATGTACTCATCCTATATTATTTATTATCTTTTTGAATTTTTTCTACTGCCTTAATTCGGTCTGCAAAGAAACTACTTTTTTCCGGATATTTCAAACTTAAAATTTTAAAGGCCTGTATGGCTTTTTTGTACTTCTTTTGTTCAAGATAAACCCTTGCCAGCGTTTCTGTCATCAGCTCGTTCTTGTCTATCTTTATAGAGTTGGAGATATCAAGTTTGGTTCCTTTTTGCTCCGTAGGATCTATTTTTGGATTGCTGGCTATAAACTTGTCTATGCGCTCAAATTTTTTCTTTTTTATGGCGTCTAACTTTTGAACCGGTTTAGCTTTTTTCTCAGACACCTTTTCAGCTTTTACGGTAGAACTGGTTTGTTCCGCTCCTGCGGTGCTTATTGGTTTTTTTGAAGTAAGGCTCAACCATTCAGAAAAGGAATATTTTTCCTTTTCATTAAATGTTAGCGGTTTACCTATTTCCAAGGTTTCTTCTTCTTTGGTAACCGTAGTAGGTTTGGATTGGAACAATTCCGGGTCTAGAATATGCTCGGCATCCGTGGTGTCCTGCGGTAAGGGTTTGTCCACGGAGTTTTCAATTAAAGGGGCGGTTGGTTCCTTAGGGGGCTTTACTCTGGATTCCGGTTCAATTACAGTATTATCCGTACGGTCATACCTTAAAAAATCCTTTGAGGTGATGAACTCAAAAAGAACATCGCGATCTGTGGTAAAGGCTGCCGTTGTCTTTAATGCCTTATTGTATTTATAACTATTAAGATTTTTAAGTCCTTTTAAATGTAAGGCACGTGCCGCTTGAAAATAAGGGTATTCCGCAATAATATCCTCCAGATGTTTCGTGTGGATCGGTTCTACTACTTTGGTAGGATGTTCTAGAAAATATGTAAAATCCTTTACGTTCATATAGGTTACCAGTCTGCCAATGATGCGTTGAAAATATCCTGTGTAAGTCGTTCAAATATTACTTCGTGCGCTTCACTCTTTATGGATGCCAACTGCACGTCGGCAGGATAGTCATAAAAGAACGAAAAACTTTGGTCAAAAGCTGCATCTTCTTTTAATCTGTTGTAAAATCTAACCTTCACGCGCATAGAAAGCCTGTTTTGTGCTGCGGTCTGCTGTGCAGTGGCGGACATGGGTGAAATTTTGTATTCGGTTATTTCCCCTTCATATAAAAGGTGTGGATTACCGGAAGTAATAAGGTCCAAACTGGTCTGGTTCATGATCCTATCCTGCAAGGCAAGTGTAAAATCCCTATCTACGCCCGGTTCAAAAGTAGAACCCGGACTCTGGGTTGCATAGTTCTGGAAATAATTTACTTGAAAGGTTTTGGCTTCCCCCACGTTACCGCCCGTAAAGTTATAGATACCACAACCTAAAAGTAATACTAGGGGCAATGAGAAAATAACAGCCTTTTTTATGTATTTAATCGTAAATATGTTCATAAGTTCTATAGATCGTACTGTTTAATTTTTCGATAGAGCGTTCGTTCTGAAATACCTAATTCTGCTGCTGCCGCCTTTCTTTTGCCACGGTTGCGTTCCAAGGATTTCTTAATCAGTTCTACTTCTTTCTCCTGTAGGGACAAGGTTTCCTCTTCCTCTATCTCTTCGGCAAAATGGTATTTGTCCTCGTATGCATCCGAAGTAAGGATATGATCTTCCTTGGGTTCAGGTAGGTGCAATACATTTAAGTTGGTTTCTTCTTGGGAGTCTTGGTCCAGATCTATATCCTCCTCATCGTCGTTTCCGTAAATTTTACGGATCAGGTTCTCATTGTCCTTTTGTACTTTTTGTGAATCGTTGTTTTTCAACAATTCCATGGTCAATTTTTTAAGATCGTTCAGGTCGCCCTTCATATCAAACAATACCTTATATAAAATCTCCCTCTCGTTGCTGAAATCGCTTTCTGCTTTAGTGTTGGAGACTACCGCGGGTAAATTGGTACTGGTGTTATTGGGCAGGTACCCGTTCAAGGTAGCTGCGGTAATGGACCTATTTTCTTCCAATACGGAAATTTGCTCGGCAATATTACGAAGCTGCCTTATATTTCCTGGCCATCTATATTTATTCAGTAAGGATACCGCTTGCTCATCTAGCCTAATGGTTGGCATCTTATATTTCTGGCTAAAGTCAGACGCAAATTTTCTGAACAATAAATGTACATCTCCCTGACGTTCGCGTAATGGGGGGATATTTATTTCAACGGTACTTAGACGATAGTACAGATCTTCTCTAAACCGTTCTTTTTTAATGGCCTCGAACATATTGACATTGGTGGCCGCAACAATACGAACATCGGTTTTTTGGACTTGGGAGGAACCTACTTTTAAGAATTCTCCATTTTCCAATACCCTTAATAATCTAACTTGGGTGGTCAAGGGCAGTTCGCCAACTTCATCTAAAAAAATAGTTCCGCCGTCCGCGACCTCAAAATAACCGCTTCTGGTTTGGGTTGCCCCGGTAAAGGCCCCTTTTTCATGTCCAAAAAGTTCACTGTCTATAGTTCCTTCCGGTATGGCACCACAGTTTACCGCTATATATTTGGCGTGCTTTCTATGGGACAAGGAATGAATGATCTTTGGGATAGCCTCTTTACCTACTCCACTTTCACCGGTAACCAGAACGGAAATATCCGTAATGGCAACTTGCATAGCCTTCTCCAATGCCCTATTGAGCTTAGGGTCTTGACCTATGATTTCAAAACGTTGTTTTATACTTTGTATGCTTTCCATAGAAAATGGCTCTGTACTAATTTAATTGTTTTCGGAATAATCTAACGCAGTACCTTTTAGTGTTGCAGAGGTACAATCGTGAATTTTGACATTGACAAAATCACCGATCTTATAATGCTCCTTTGGAAATACCACGACCGTACTTTGTGAGTTTCTGCCCATCCATTCATTTTCAGATTTCTTTGACGTTCCTTCAATAAGGACTTCCTGGATTTTACCCACATGCTTTTCCGTTCTAAATTGGCAATGTTCCCTTTGCAGCGCAATTATTTCAGATAAGCGTCTTTTTTTGGTAGGTTCGGGTACATCGTCCTCCATCTTTCTTCCTGCCAACGTTCCCGGTCTTTCGGAGTAGGCATACATATACCCAAAATCATACTTTACATATTCCAAGGCTTTTAAGGTGGCGGCATGGTCTTCTTCCGTTTCCGTAGGGAAGCCGGAAATAATATCTTGGGAAATGGCGCAATCTGGCAAAAGCTCCCTTATATTATCGATCAGCTCAAAATATTCCTCAATGGTGTGTAACCTGTTCATTTCCTTTAAAATACGGTTACTTCCGCTTTGAACCGGTAAATGAATATGGTTGCATATATTTTTATATTTGGCCATGGTTTTGATCACGTCCAAAGTCATATCCTGCGGGTTTGATGTAGAAAATCTAATACGCATTTTGGGTTGTGCCAAGGCTACCATTTCCAAAAGTTTGGAAAAGTTGATGGCTGTCGCTTTTTGCATTGGGGAAGCGTTCTCAAAATTCTTTTTTAGTCCACCACCGTACCATAGGTAGCTATCTACATTTTGTCCTAAAAGGGTAATTTCCTTAAATCCTTTTTTCCATAGTTCGTTGATTTCTGCCAAAACGGACTGCGGATCCCTACTACGTTCTCTTCCTCTGGTAAAGGGTACTACACAGAAGGTGCACATGTTATCGCATCCCCTAGTGATTGAAACAAAGGCGGTAACCCCATTGGTGTTCAGCCTTACTGGGGCAATATCTCCGTAGGTTTCGTCCTTTGAAAGTATGACGTTTACCGCATCCCTGCCAGAGTCTACCTCTTTAATAAGATTGGGCAAGTCTTTGTAGGCATCTGGCCCCACAACCATATCTACAATCTTTTCTTCGTCCAAAAGTTTATCTTTTAGACGCTCTGCCATACAGCCAAGAACACCGACCTTTAGGTGAGGTCTTGATTTTTTTACTTTATTATATTCCGTTAATCGTTTACGTATTGTTTGCTCTGCCTTGTCCCTAATAGAACAAGTATTTACAAGGACCAAATCTGCATCTTCCAATACTTGTGTAGTATTAAAACCTTCGTTGGCCAGGATAGATGCAACGATCTCGCTGTCAGCAAAGTTCATTGCACAACCGTAACTCTCTATGAACAAGTTGCGTTTGTTTTCTTTTCTAGCTGCTACGGCCAGTGTTGTGCCTTGCACCTTTTCATCTATGGTTTTCTCCATTCTACTTATTACTTCACAAAAATATTTGGTTGGCAAAGATACCATTATAATCAAAAATATGACAAGTTGACATACTTATTTAGGGTATTTTTAGGCTTTGGAACCGTTAATATTTTAAATTTGTTGATAACACAACAACCAGCTATAACATGAATTTAGAGAAAAAAATTACTGAAATAAAGTCTAGACCAAATTTGGAATTTGGAAGTATATTCAATAGATCCATAGAATTGTTTAAAAAAATATGGGTTCAGGGTTTTATTGCCTTACTGCTCACATTCTTGACAATACTTCCTTTTTATATAATACTTTATATTCCCATGATTGCCACAGGTATCACTGACCCATATGCTTTGGAGCATAATGAGTTGCCACCTATGGTTGCGGTTGCAATGGGTATTTTGTCACCTATAGTAATTATTGGGGTAAGCACCTTTAGTCTGGCAATTAATGCGGCTTTCTTAAGGATTTGTAGGCAAAAGGATGAAGAAAAAGATGGTGTTGACGACTATTTTTATTTTTTTAGGGATGGCAGAATTGGTAAAGTATTTATACTTGCCCTATATATTATGGGTGTTGCACTTTTAGGAATGCTGGCCTGCGGTGTAGGGTTGTTCTATGTCATTGTTCCGCTTTCACTATTGCCCGCCTTTTTGGCTTTTTCCAACGAATTATCTGCATTTGGTATGGTGAAAGCAAGTTTTATCTTGGGAAACAAGAATTGGTTAATCATATTTTTGTTGGTATTGGTTGCGGGTATAGTAGCTGAATTGGGATTGTTGTTATGCTGTGTAGGGATTTTTTTTACTGCAATGTTCAGCAAGGTGCCCACCTATTTTATGTACAAGGACGGAGTTGGTTTTGTGGAGGATGCTTATTTAAATTAATATGGTGTAACGCAACTAATATTGAATTTTAGCATCTTATGGTAAATGTTTAAATAACCAAGACCATGAATTCAAAAATCTTAATAGTATTTCTAGTAGTATTGGCAGTATTCTGTTCATGTGACAATGATGGTCCATATGAAGATTATTTAGTGGCACGTCCTATTCTAAAGAATGCTGTTTCGTTCAAGGCAGAAGCCATAGATATTATGGAGCCGATACCTGTAGTGTCTTCAGGAAAAGTATATGCCTATAAGAACTATATCTTTGTCAATGATGTGGGCTTAGGTTTTCATGTAATAGATAATTCCTCACCTCAAAATCCAGAGCGTATCGCTTTTATAAAACTGGAAGGCAATAATGATATATCCATAAAGGATGATAAATTATATGCGGATAGTTATGGAGACTTGGTCGTGTTCAATATATCGGATATCAGTGCAATTAGTTTGATCAGTAAAATGGAGAATGCCATTTATAATAATGGTGTTTGGATGACCAATGTAACTTTTCCCCAAGCGGATATTTATGAATATGGGGATATTGATTATGACAAGGATATTGTGGTTGGCTGGGAAGTTAACATGGAGAGAAGGTCCGTAGCCGATTATGAGAAACAATTTAACTGTGATAATTGTGATTTGGCCTTTGTGTCCGAAAATACGTTGAATTCCCAACAAGATGCGGTGGGCCAGGGCGGTTCTTTGGCCCGTTTTAAAATTATTGGGGATTATTTATATGTGGTGGATTATAGCGATTTAAATATTTTCGACATTGCGGATTTGGAGCAACCTAAGGTCCTGGAAGACGTGCAGGTGGGCTGGGATATTGAAACCATATTTAACCAAGGTGAAATACTGTTTTTGGGTGGCAGGCAAGGAATGTATATCTATGATATCAAAGATCCGGAAAAACCTGAGTTTATTTCCGAATTTAGGCATGGCACCGCTTGTGATCCTGTAGTGGTAGATGGGACCTATGCATACGTAACCCTCAAAGGGGGTAACATGTGCGGCGGTACGGAAAGTGGTCTTTATATCATAGATGTCTCTAACTTAAAAAACCCAGAGCTAAAGGTTATTTATCCTATGGAAGGACCAAACGGTTTAGGGGTAAAAGGAGATCAATTGTTTATTTGTGATGGCGGGGCCGGTTTAAAAGTGTATGATAAAAGCAATGCTCCAAATATTACCATGGTCAGCCATTTTAAAGATATTGTAGCTTATGACGTAATTCCATTATCCTCTAGTTTGTTGATGATTGGGGACCAAACGTTATATCAATATGAATATGTGGACAGTGATATTAAGTTGTTAAGTACTTTGGAGCTGTAGCCACTATACCATAAAATAGAAAGTAAAAGGAAGCCATTGACTTCCTTTTTTTATGCTTTTTGAGGTCGTGGAAGGTAGTGGCCAGGTTAATTTTTATGTTGTGGCAATTGTCCGTCCATTTTAAAAAATAGGGAATAATGAAAATGGCGGACTAATTTTTTTTAAGTAGTAAAAAAATGATTTTATGGCCGTAGTTCTAATAAATAACAGGAAGAAATAAATGTTTGAAATTCCAAAGTTTAAATTTTAGTATACATTTGTAGGTATAAACAAGGTTGATGGCGAAAAATTTAGTAATTGTTGAGTCTCCTGCAAAGGCCAAGACTATTGAGAAGTTTTTAGGAAAGGATTTTAAGGTAGAATCAAGCTTTGGACACATAGCGGATTTACCCTCTAAGGAATTGGGAGTGGATGTCGAAAATGATTTCACACCAAAATATATAGTGGACAAGGACAAAAA
Source organism: Maribacter confluentis (assembly GCF_030505015.1). Lineage (NCBI taxonomy): Bacteria > Pseudomonadati > Bacteroidota > Flavobacteriia > Flavobacteriales > Flavobacteriaceae > Maribacter > Maribacter confluentis. The sequence goes on along the minus strand of NZ_JAUKUC010000001.1, from coordinate 1,487,238 downwards.
AGCCTTGGTTAAAAAACTTAAGGGACTTGCCGATAAAGCGGAAACCATATGGCTTGCAAGTGATGAGGACCGTGAGGGAGAAGCCATTTCCTGGCATTTGGCAGAAGAGCTTGGTCTTGATAAGAAGAAAACAAAAAGGATCGTTTTCAACTCGGTTACCAAGGCGGCTATACAAAAAGCCATAGAAAATCCGCGTGAGATTAATTTTAACCTTGTAAATGCGCAACAGGCAAGACGAGTTTTAGATCGTTTGGTAGGGTATCAATTATCGCCTGTTTTATGGAAAAAGATCAAACCGGGACTTTCTGCTGGGCGTGTACAGTCCGTAGCGGTGCGTTTGATCGTTGAACGTGAGCGTGATATAGAGGGTTTTGAACCCCAAGCTTCTTTCAAGATAGCGGCCGAGTTTAAAACTGAGGCCGGTAGCGTTTTTTCCGCCAAACTTAACAAGACATTCTCTACCAAGGAAGAAGCGGAAGCATTTTTAAAGCAAAATAAAGCGGCCGATTTTTCCGTAAGTAAATTGGACAAGAAACCGGCAAAAAAGTCGCCTTCTGCACCATTTACGACATCTACCTTACAACAAGAAGCATCTAGAAAACTTTACTTTTCGGTTGGGAGAACCATGCAGGTGGCCCAACGTTTATATGAAGCAGGTTTAATTACCTATATGAGAACGGATAGTGTTAACCTATCTAACGAAGCGTTGGTTTCGGCAAAGGAGGCAATTGTAAAGAATTACGGTGAAAAATATAGTGAGACCAGAAATTTTGTAGGTAAGTCCAAAGGAGCCCAAGAGGCACATGAGGCCATTAGGCCAACGGATATGGGAAATCAATCCCCATCTTTGGAAAGAGATCAGTCCAAATTATATGACCTGATCTGGAAACGTACCGTAGCATCGCAAATGAGCGACGCACAGTTGGAACGCACCAATGTAAAAATCAAGGCAAACACACATACGGAAGAATTTACCGCGAATGGTGAGGTCATAAAATTTGATGGTTTTCTAAAAGTCTACATGGAAAGTGTAGATGATGAGGATTTGGCGGAAGAACAGGAAGGTATGCTTCCGGCCATGAAAGATGGGGAGCGCCTGATCAATAATTTTATTAGCGCAACGGAGCGTTTTACCCGTCCGCCATACCGTTTTACGGAAGCCTCATTGGTAAAGAAATTAGAAGAGTTGGGTATTGGTAGACCGTCTACCTATGCCCCTACGATTTCTACGATTCTTAATAGAGGGTATGTGGAAAAAGGCACTGTAGAAGGTATGGAAAGGAAGTACACACAATTGGTTTTGCAGGCCGATCAGATTAATGAAAAGAATCTTACCGAAAATGTAGGATCGGATAAAGGAAAAATGGTGCCAACGGACATTGGTATGATCGTTACCGATTTCTTGGTAAGTAATTTTGCAAATATTCTGGATTATAATTTTACCGCGCAGGTAGAAGAGGATTTTGATGAAATAGCTTCTGGTGAAGAGGATTGGAAAAAGATGATGAAAAACTTTTATAAGGATTTTCATCCCAATGTGCTTGATGTAGAAGAAAATGCGGATAGGGCCAGCGGAGAAAGAATTTTGGGCAAAGACCCTAAAAGCGGTAAGCAAGTATCGGTCCGGTTGGGAAGATTTGGACCTATGGTACAGATAGGAACCGTTGATGATGAGGAGAAACCAACTTTTGCCAGTCTGTTACCGGAACATTCTCTAAACACCATCACCTTTGAAGAGGCTATGGATCTGTTTAAATTACCAAGAAGGCTGGGTGTTTATGAGGGAGAAGAAGTTTTGGCCAATGTGGGCAGGTTTGGGCCTTATGTTAAATTTGGGGAGAAATTCATTTCCATGGATAAAGGTGAAAGTGCTTTTGATATAGAAATGGATAGGGCCATTGAGCTGATACAGGCAAAACAGAAAGCAGATGCACCTATTGCCATGTACGAGGAGAAAGAGGTCACCAAGGGCGTCGGTAGATTTGGACCATTTATAAAATGGAACGGCATGTTCATCAATGTCAATAAAAAGTATGATTTTGATCATCTTTCCAAGGACGATATTGTTGAGCTGATAGAGACCAAAAAGCAGAAAGAGATTGACAAGGTAGTCCATAATTGGGAAGAAGAAGGTATACGGGTAGAAAAGGCAAGATGGGGCCGTCATAATATCATCAAGGGAAAGATCAAGGTAGAATTGGCCAAAACGGTCGATGCTACAAAGATTACCCTGGAGGAGGCTCAAAAATTGATCGAGCAGAAAACCCCTAAAAAGAAGGCAAAGGCAAAAGCGAAACCTAAGGCAAAGGCAAAACCAAAAACAAAAAAATAATATTTTTGTTCATGGAAATAGTAGTATTTTCATGGAGATCAAAACAGTTAACCTAAGGTACAACCCAAAATAAAGATTACTACATGGCCTTTGATTTTTTAGTTCCGGTGCAGGACAAGGTTTTGGCCCACAATGAGTTGCTGCCCAACCAAGCCATTGGTAAAAACACCTATATACACACTGAAAATGACGGGTTGCCCGTATTGGCGAATGCCACCGTTGCTTTTTTAGGGGTTAGGGAATCCAGGAATGCTTATGAAAAAAAGCATGAAAAATTGGACGTTTCCGGTATACGGTTACAATTGTATAAACTTCTGGTGGGTAATTGGAACGCCACTCTGGTAGATTTGGGTGATATAGAGGAAGGTGCTACGGTTGAAGACACTTATTTTGTGGTAAGGGAAGTAGTAGCGGGCTTGTTGGAAGAGCAAATCACCCCCATTATCCTTGGCGCAACACAAGATATTACCTATCCGGCTTACAGGGCATTTGATGGTATTAAGGATATGATCAATTTGGTGGCCATTGACAGCCGTTTTGATTTTGGCATTGATGATGAATTGATCTCGTCACATTCCTATATGAGCAAGATTATTACGGATAAGCCAAATAATCTTTTTAATTTTTCAAATATTGGTTATCAAAGTTATTTCAATGCCCAAGAGGAAATTGATTTAATGGAACGCTTGTTTTTTGATGCCTACAGATTAGGGGAAGTGGCCAATGATCTTACCTTGGCAGAACCCGTATTAAGAAACGCGCATATGGTGAGTTTGGATTTGCGTGCAGTTAAGGCGAGTGAATTATCCCATTCTGCCAATTTTTCGCCAAATGGTTTTGATGGCCGCGAAATTTGTGCCATTGCAAGATATGCCGGGCTTAGCGATAAGGTGTCGGTTTTTGGAATTTATGAAATGGACAACAATGTCCAGTCCCAGCAGCTAATTTCCCAGATTATATGGTACTTCATAGAAGGAATCAATTACAGGATTCAAGAGTCTCCTTACTCAAAATCAGACGATTTTGTCAAATACAACGTACCTAGCGAAGACGAAGAATTGGTCTTTTATAAAAGCTTACTAACAGAAAGATGGTGGACAGAAGTACCATCTATTTACACTTCACATACTAAAGGTCATACACCTGCGTTATTACCATGCACCGAGAAGGATTATGTAGATGCATGTAATCAACAGATTCCTGAAAGGTGGTACAAGGCCTATAAGAAAGGCTTTAATTGAACGAGAATATTTTTAAAGCATTAAAAGACTTTAATACAATATTTTATTTAAAACATAGTTTTAGATGTTAGAATAAACCATTGTATTCTATAGTTAAACCATAATCGAAATTTAACCTAAAGTATGAAGAAGCTATTGTTATCCTCTATAGCGTTTGTTTTTTTACTCACAAGTTGTGGGTCTAAACAGAAAGGTGAGCTAACTGGAGTCCAGGGAAAAAAGTGGTATCCCGAAAAACCTTATGGAATGGAACTTATCCCAAGAGGTTCTTTCATTATGGGTAAAAGTGAAGAAGACCAAGCAAAATTGTTGAACGCACCTACCAAAACGGTTACGGTACGTTCCTTCTATATGGATGATACCGAAATTACGAATAGCGAATACCGTCAATTCGTAGAGTGGGTAAAGGATTCTATCGTAAGAACCAAATTGGCCATTTTGGCCGATGAGTTGGGAATTGGTCCTGAAGAAGGTGGTATTGGTGATTATGCATTTAAGGATGCGGATACGACCAGGTCTTCAGTATATGACAAATATATGTTGGACAATTATTCAGGAATGGGCAAAACCGGTTATGAAGGTAGGGCCTTGAACAAGGATGAGGATTTAATTTGGGACACTTCGGAATATCCAGATGAATATTATACCGAGATTATGGACAGCATCTACTTGTCTGAGGAGGAGTCTTACAACGGACAGCGTACTATTGATGTAAAACAGTTGAAATACAAGTACAATTGGATGGATATAGAAGCTGCTGCACGTGCATCGATCAAAGGAAACAAAAGCAGAAAAGAATTTATACGTACGGAAGAAGTCGAGATATATCCTGATACCACGGTATGGATAAGGGATTTCTCCTATTCGTATAACGAGCCAATGCACAATGATTATTTTTGGCATGATGCCTATAGTGATTATCCTGTAGTAGGTATTACTTGGAAACAGGCCAAAGCATTTTGTAATTGGAGAACCAAGTTCAAGAATGATGATAATAAGAGTCGTGGAAGACAGTTCGTCAACCAATTTAGGCTACCTACAGAGGCAGAATGGGAATATGCTGCCAGAGGAGGCATTGAAGGTGGAACATATCCTTGGGGTGGTCCATATGTAATTAGTGATACAGGTTGTTTCATGGCCAACTTTAAACCCCAGCGTGGTGATTATGCGGCAGATGCGGCATTGTATACCGTAGAGGCTAAATCCTATGAACCAAACGATTTTAATATGTACAACATGGCCGGTAACGTTTCTGAATGGACAAACTCTAGTTATGACCCAAGTGCATATGATTACGTATCCACAATGAACCCTAACGGAGGTGATCAGTCCAATACCAGAAAAGTAATTAGAGGTGGTTCTTGGAAAGATGTTGCATACTTCTTACAAGTAAGTACCAGGGATTACGAATATGCAGATTCTGCCCGTAGTTACATAGGTTTCAGGACCGTACAAGATTATATGGGTGAAGAGGACTCTACACAATAAATAGAAATATTAACAGTTTTATAATAAATTCAAATTAAATTTTTAACCAAATCTTTTTTATTAAACCTTAATTAAATTAAAATCATGGCACAGTCAAAATCCACAAAAAAATTATTTAACATGGCCTATGGCCTAGGAGCATCAGTAGTAATTATTGGAGCATTGTTTAAAATTCTACACTGGGAATTTGGTCCACTAACAGGTGGTCTATTATTAGCGGTAGGTCTTATTACGGAGGCCCTTATATTTGCGATCAGTGCATTTGAACCAGTAGATGACGATTTAGATTGGTCATTGGTATACCCAGAATTGGCTGGTGGTGAAAGCAAAGCCCCTAAAAAAGGTCAAGCTGCAGAAGTAAAAGAAGCAGAAGCGTCTTTATCTAAGAAATTAGATGATTTGTTAAAAGAAGCTGGCGTAGATGCAAGTCTTATGGAAAGCTTGGGAACTAGTATTAAGAATTTTGAAGGTGCTGCCAAAGGTATCGCTCCAACAGTGGATGCAATGGAGTCTACAAAGAAATATTCTAGTGAAATGGTTCAGGCTGCAGCTCAAATGGAGTCTTTGAACAGTCTTTATAAAGTACAGTTGGAAAGTGCTAGCAGACAAGCTTCAGTAAACGAGGAAGTAGTTCAGAATGCAAGTGCGCTAAAAGATCAAATGGCATCTTTGTCTACCAACCTTTCTTCATTGAACGGTGTGTACGGTGGTATGTTATCTGCAATGAGTAAAAACTAATTGGATTTTTTACCAAACCCCAAATTAATTAATAATTAAAATCTAAAAATCCATGGCAGGAGGAAAAGCAACACCACGTCAGAAGATGATCAACTTAATGTATTTGATCTTCATCGCGATGTTGGCACTAAATATGAGTAAGGAAGTATTGGCCGCATTCGGTATAATGAATGAAAAGCTAGAGACTTCAAACGCAATGACAACCGCAAGTAACGAAGCGTTCTTGGGTAGTCTGGAAACCAAAGCATCTGAAGATGCGGCTAAATATGAAAAGCTGTACAAGAATGCTCAACAGATCAAAGCAATGTCTCAGGAGTATTATGATTATCTAGAGTCGCTTAAAACTGGAATGACGGAAGGTCTTGAGAATCCAAAGGATTATGCAAGAATGGACAATTCAGATTTCTTAGATCAAAAGTTCTTTCAAGGGGACAATCTTTCAGAAGGAGGCAAAGAGTTCATGAAAAGACTTACTGACTATAGGGATAATGTTGCGGCTATCGTACCAGCTTCATTAAAGAGCTCGGTTATAGATCGTTTCCAAACAGGAAATGCAGAAGGTAAGGTACAAGCTAAAGATGGTATGCAAGATTGGATAAACTATCATTATGAAGGTTATCCTTTAGTAGCTTCATTGGCTAAATTGACCGCTCTTCAAGCAGATGTAAAAGTTACTGAAGAAGCAGCTTTAAAATCTATGTTAGAAGGTGAGTTGACCAGTCAGGTATCTTTAAAGAACTTTGCTACATCCCTTGCAGCTACTAAATCTGCTTATTATGCAGGTGAAAAGTACGATGGTAAGATCATCATCAGCAAAACGGATAACTCTTCTACTCCAGTAAGAGCTGAGTTAACCTTGGACGGTAGAAAATTATCTGAAGGTTCTGATTATAAATTAGAGGCAGGTGGTGTAAAAATGCTTATCAATTCTGGTTCTGCCGGTGATCATGAAGTAAAAGGTACGATCTACTTTAAGCAAGACGGTGAAGAAATTCCTGTAGAGGTGAACAATTCTTTTGCTACCATTTCTAAGCCAAATGCGGCATTGATCGCTGCTGACAAGATGAACGTGGTATATAGAGGTGTTGCCAACCCAATGTCTATTTCTATACCAGGTATACCAAATAATAAGGTAAGGGCTTCTGCTCCTGGTCTTAAAGCGGTTAGCGGTAGTAAATACGTAATGAACCCAGGAACGGGTAGAACGGTTACCATTACAGCTTCAGGTACGTTGCCAGATGGTCAGCCTATAACTTCTAAATCTGAATTCAGGATCAAGGATATTCCAAGGCCAGAAGGTAGTATTAGTAAGCAGACTGGTAGCATTAAACTTCCTAAAAGAAACGTAGAGATCGCTACTATAGGTGCGGGTCTAGAGGATTTTGATTTTGATTTGAACCTTGCGGTAAGCGGTTTCAAATTCAAGGTGCCGGGACAGCCAACTGTTTCTGTTAGAGGAAACAAAATGGACAGTAAAGCTAAAGCGGCTCTACAACGTGCCAAAAGAGGTGATATCGTGCAGATTTTCGATATTGAAGCATACATCACCAATAACAAAAGTTACAAGTTGAAGAAAGTATCTCCAGTTGTTGTGGAGATTACAAACTAAATAAATGGAATGATACCGGGTAAGTTGATCTTGCCCGGTTAATTTTAAAGTGAAACAAACATGAATTGGAAAAATGTTTTTGTAATCGGGGCGGTAACATTGTTGCCCATATCTATGATGGCCCAGGCAAATGTTTTGAATGCCAAAAAACCTGAAGAGGTTGGTATTCGTACAGAAGCGCAGAAAGCCGTAGATAACGATGCACCCTTGGAATATGGTTATGTAGATGATAGGGATATACTTTGGTCCAAAACTTTATGGGAGACCGTAGATTTGGATGAGCGTGTAAACTTTCCGCTATATTATCCTACGGATACCATGGATATTGGACCGGATAGAAGGTCTTTATATCATGTTCTAATTAAAAATTTAAAGAGTGGAAAATTAGAAACGTATACAGATTCTTATTTCACTAAAAAAAGATCGTATGACGATTTAAAGGATGCCTTGCAAATGGTTGATACCTTGGATTATGGATACGAACAAATGAATGCCGGAGAAACGGTTTCTGAAGAGTACATTACTCGTAGAAGTATTTCCGCGGCAGACATTGAAGAGTACCATATTAAAGGAATTTGGTATTTTGACAAAAGGCAGGGAGAATTAAAGTATCGTCTTTTGGGGATTGCTCCGGTAGCACCGGATGTCAACTTCATGGATGACGATAACCCAGATATGGTTGAATTGTTTTGGGTATGGTACCCAGATGCCCGTGAGATTTTACATGAGGCAAAGGTGTTCAACCAACAAAACTCTGCACAACCCATATCTTTTGATATGTTGCTGAATGCACGTAGGTTCAATGCGGTTATCTATAAAGAGGATAACGTACAGGGAGATAGGGAAATTGATTCCTATATTTCTGACAATGCATTGTTTCAATTGCTTGAGGCAAAACGTATCAAGGAAACAATCAGAGATAAAGAACAAGATATGTGGGCTTATTAAGCATCATATAAAAATCCAATTCATTTTTAAAAACCCAATCCTAAGATTGGGTTTTTTGTTTTTATAAAACATTTTATGGTTTTGTGATTACATTTGCCCAATGGTAGATTATATAGTGGTAGGGTTAGGGTTGGCCGGAACTTCTTTTTGTGAAACTTTACGGCGAAACAACAAGACGTTTGTAGTGTTCAATGATCGGTCGCAAACATCCTCTAGGGTGGCAGGAGGCCTTTACAATCCTATAATCCTAAAGCGGTTTACACTTTCTTGGAAAGCAGATGAACAATTGTTTTATGCCACGGAATTTTATACTCAATTAGAGCAGTTTTTAGGAGTTCATTTTAACAGGAGATTAAGCGTATTACGAAAATTTGCTTCAATAGAGGAACAGAATTTATGGTATGAGGCTGCGGATAAGGAACGGCTAAAGCTATTTTTGGATACCCAATTGGTCACTAATAATAATCCTCATCTTAACGTGCCCAACAAATTGGGAAAAGTACTGCATACCGGAAAATTGAATACTTCATTATTGCTAGATACCTATGAACAGTGGTTGGTAGAACAAGGAATAATGCACTATGGGACCCTTGATTACAATAAATTGAAATTTGGTAGCAAAGATGTGGTGTATGGTGCTATCACGGCCAGGCATATCATTTTTTGTGAAGGCTTTGGACTTACTACAAATCCATATTTTAAGTATTTGCCCTTACAGGGTTCAAAAGGGGAGTATCTCATTATAGAATCCAAGGAATTAAAGGAAGAAAGTCTTGTAAAATTTTCCCTGTTCCTTATTCCATTAGGAAATGATCGGTATAAGGTTGGGGCTACTTATAACAGGGGTGATAAGGATAACGACATTACCCTGTGGGCAGAAAAGGAAATCATCAATAAATTGAATACCCTTTTAAAATGCAAATATACGGTCGTAGGCCAAGAAGCGGGGGTTAGGCCAACGGTAAAGGATAGAAGGCCCTTGGTAGGTAAACATCCGCAATACCCTAATATGTGGGTGTTGAACGGTTTTGGTTCTCACGGGATTATCATAGGTCCATGGGCATCCAAGGCACTTTTTGAACATATAGAAATGCAAAGGCCTTTGGATAAGGAAATGGACATTAATAGATTTTTACCCAATTAAGGTGTATTGGCCTTGGTACTAGCTTCATACTTCACAAAAATGTTGATCCATATATTTCTGGATAGCCGCATGATAACCGGCATAAAGGCAATCATGGTTAAAACAATGGCTATAAAAGTCTGTATAAGGTCTGCACCAATAAAAAGCCTTGCAATTACAAAGGCGGCAACCGCAAAAGCAATTCCTACCGCATAACTAACATACATGGCCCCATAAAAAAAAGAGGGTTCTATCTTATATTTAAAACCACAATGACCGCACTTTTCATGCATTTTAAAAATTTTGCTTAAATGATAGGGGTTTTTATCCAAATACATACTTTCTTGATGACATCGGGGACAACTTCCTGTTAAAATGCTGTAGAGTTTGTTTCCTTTTTTTAACATTTGCAAAACTTTATGTAAAGATACAAAAAGGCGGCTCTTTTTATCCTTTTGATAACCGTCCAAAAAATTATAAGTATACAGTTTGCCCTATCATTTGTTATGGGTAAAAATTTAAAACAGAAGAATTATATTTTATGTTAAACGTTCATAACCTATCAGTCTCCTTTGGCGGAGAATATTTGTTCGAGGAAATCTCTTTTCGTCTAAATGCAGGGAATAGAGTAGGCTTAGTAGGTAAAAACGGTGCGGGAAAATCTACACTGCTAAAATTGTTGAATAGGGACATGGCTCTGGATACCGGGGTTATAGCGGTAGAAAAGGATATTAAAATCGGTTTTCTTAGGCAAGATATAGATTTTGTACAGGGAAGAACCGTTTTGGAAGAAGCCTATCAGGCATTTGAGGAAATCAAAAAATTGGAGCTTAGGTTAGATGAGATCAATCATCAACTGGCAGAACGTACGGATTATGAAACGGATTCGTATAGTCAGCTGATCATAGACCTTAACGATGTCTCCCAGCATTATGAGATTTTGGGAGGTTATAATTATCAAGGCGAAACAGAAAAGATATTACAGGGCTTAGGATTTAAGCGGGAAGATTTTGATAAAAAGACCGAAACTTTTTCAGGTGGATGGCGAATGAGAATTGAATTGGCAAAACTATTGTTGCAGAGTAACGATGTGCTTTTGCTGGATGAGCCAACCAACCATTTGGATATTGAATCGATCATTTGGTTCGAGCAATTTTTAAATAATTATACGGGCGCCGTGGTCATCGTATCTCACGATAAAATGTTCTTGGACAATGTTACCAATAGGACCATAGAAATATCCTTGGGACGAATCTATGATTATAACAAACCATATACCCAATACTTGGTCTTGCGTAACGAGATTAAACAACAACAGTTAAACGCCCAAAAGAACCAGGAAAAGGAGATTCAACAGGCAGAACGTTTAATTGAAAAATTTAGGGCCAAATCTACAAAGGCATCAATGGCCCAGTCCCTTATTAAAAAGCTCGATAAAATTGAGCGTATAGAGGTAGATGAAGATGATAATAGCGTAATGAACCTTCGTTTTCCAGTGTCCATCACACCCGGTAAGGTAGTGGTAGAAATAGAAGGGTTGTCAAAATCATACGGAAGCAATTTGGTTCTTGATGATATTAACCTGCTTATAGAGCGCGATAGCAAAACGGCCTTTGTTGGTCAGAACGGACAGGGAAAATCTACTTTGGCAAAAATTATTGTTGGTGAGCTGGAGCATGAGGGACGATTAAAATTGGGCCATAATGTGCAAATAGGGTACTTTGCCCAAAACCAAGCGGAATATCTAGATGGTAACAAAACCATATTGGACACTATGATAGACGCGGCCAATGAAAGTAACCGAAGTAAGGTAAGGGATATTTTAGGTTCTTTTTTGTTCAGGGGAGATGAGGTGGAAAAGTATGTTAAGGTATTGTCAGGGGGTGAACGTAACCGCCTTGCCCTGGCCAAAATGCTGTTACAGCCTTTTAATGTATTGGTGATGGATGAACCTACCAATCACTTGGACATCAAATCCAAGAACGTATTAAAACAGGCATGTTTAAATTTTGAGGGTACGTTGATATTGGTATCCCACGATAGGGATTTCCTTCAAGGATTAACCAATAAGGTCTATGAATTCAAGGATTCTAGGATAAATGAATATCTGGGCGATGTGGATTTCTATTTGGAACAGCGAAAAGTGGAAAATTTCAGGGCCATAGAAAAAAAACAAGCAGTGGCCGTAGAAAAGGTCAAGCCCATGGAAAATTCATTTCAGGATCAAAAGAAGCTTAAAAGTTTAAAAAATCAACTTAGTTCCGTAGAAAGTAAGGTGGGCAGTCTAGAGAAGGAAATCAAGGAAATTGACCACAATCTATTGGTAGATTATGATACTACCATTCAAAAACCTAACTTTTTTGATTCCTATCAGGCTAAAAAGGATAAACTGGAAAAGCTCATGCAGCAGTGGGAAAATCTTACAATGGATATAGAGTCTTTAAGTTAAGGTATTTTTATAGACACCTGTTTTAACACGTTTTACAACAGAAAAGGTAACTTTCACAACAAACGGTGGTTGCACAACGATAAAATTTTAGTTTTCAGCGTTAATAGTTCAAATTTGTAGGACAATTCCTAAGTATTGGATGCTAAAAACCACCAACATATGAAAAAAATATACTCTTTAAGTTTCAGTTTGTTTTTACTGACTACCGTATGTTTTGCAGAAATTTCCAAAAAGGAGAAAAAGGCCTTAATGGATTTTTATACAAGTACAAATGGTCAGCATTGGGTTAAAAAGTGGGATTTGAAAAAGCCGGTTTCACAATGGTACGGTGTAAAGGTGGTAGATGACAAAGTTGTAGAGATCAATTTATTTCACAATAATCTAATGGGGCCAATCTCTTCTGAAATAGGAAAGTTGGAACATTTAGAGGTGCTAAATTTGGCCTTTAACTCATTGACAGGGAATTTTCCCCAAGAAATAGCCAGCTTAAATAACCTAAAGGTGTTGAAGCTGGAGATGAACAGGTTAAAAGGAGAGCTACCAATGGAAATAGGTAATCTGTACCAACTAGAGGAGCTTTCTGCATTCAATAATTTTTTAACCGGTAAGATACCTGCCACGGTAGGCAATTTAAGGGGACTTAAGATATTGAACTTGTCCAGCAATAATTTCTATGGTGATATACCTAGTTCATTAGGACAATTGACCCAATTGGAAACTTTGGGATTGTTTGAAAATAAATTGGAAGGTGCCATACCCAATGATATGGGCAATTTGTCTAACCTAAAGGAATTGGTTTTGGCCAATAATAATTTAAATGGCGAAATACCCAGTGAATTTGCCCAACTGGCAAGTTTGGAAGTATTTCAGATACAGAATAACAATTTTAGTTCTTTTAAGGCTTTAGAGTTTTTGGAGACCAAGGAGTATTTGGTTTTTGATTATGACAAGGACGATAGAAAACTTGAATTTAAGGATATCAACTTTAGTAAGACCAAAATGGCGGATACTAAATTTGAAGATGATATTGAAGAGTAAGAGTAGTTTACACTTTTAGTTAGTTTGGTGATAGAAAGAGATGTACAACTACATCTCTTTCTTGGTTGTGTATTTTTAACACAATAATCTATCATAAAATCAATTTTAATACGTTATAGAATAACTGCTTTTTTATGGCAGCCCTGTTTTTTAACAGAGTTGACAGAAGATGAGCATCATTTAATCCCCCAAAACCAACAAAAATTTTTCATTATGAAAAATACCTTCAAAAGCTTAACCGTCCTTTTTGTGCTGGCCTGTAATTTTACGTCCATTGCCCAAATACCAAAAAGTGAAAAACAATATTTAATTAAGTTCCATAAAAGTACGCTTGGTGAAAACTGGCAGAACCCATGGAATTTAAACGAGGATCCCACTACATGGTACGGCGTACAAATAGAAAACAATCATGTTGTAGGCCTTAAACTGTATAGAAACAATCTTAAAGGTAAAATTCCCGCAGGTATAACTGCGCTTACCAATTTAGAGACCCTAAACCTGGCGTTCAACGCTCTTGAGGGTAATTTGCCCCAAGAAATTTTTAAGGTCGGTACATTGAAGACCATACGTTTGGAAATGAACAAATTTAGCGGTAGTCTTCCTGCGGATTATACCAAAATGCATAATCTGGAGGAACTGTCCATGTTCAATAACCTATTGGAAGGAGAAATACCTGATGGAATAGGGAGTTTGCAAAACTTAAAAATATTGAATCTTTCCAGTAATTATCTAGAAGGCCATTTGCCAAAATCTATTGAAAAATTGTCCAAATTGGAGCAATTAGAGTTATTTGGCAATAAATTGGCCGGAACAATAGATGTTGAACTTGGCAAGTTGATGAATCTAAAGGAATTGATCCTATCCTATAATAAGTTTGAAGGAGATTTGCCAAGTAGTGTAGCAAGTTTAAATAACCTGGAATTTATACAGTTACAAGGAAACGATTTCAGGTCCTTGAATTCATTAATGCAGTTACAGTCGCAAAAGTTGGCTGTTTTTGATAGTGATGATGAGTTTTTGAACATGAAGTTCAGTAAAGTAGGTGTTAGCGAAACAAGGTTGGTAGATACCAAGTTTGAGGATGTAAAACACTAATTAGAATAAAATATAGATAAAAAAGGGATGCCAAGCATCCCTTTTTTTATGCAGTATATAGTAGACGATACCTATACTTTATGATTTCTTTAACCATGCTCAAAACAAATGCCATATGTCTTTTTTTGTAGTTTCGCTTTTTGTTTTTAAATCTGTTCATAATCAAATAAATAGCAGGTTTAAAAGCGGTTACGTTCATGTTTTGACAATGTTTTTTAAGAATTTAGGGAATAGTGTTCAAAATGTTCTAAAAGCCTTATTAAATAGCTTTTATGATCGTCAATATAGTAATAGGGTTGCTAGGGCTAGCATGGGGGAAATGAAGTTTCTGGACTATAACTCAATTTAGGATAATGTCGTTTCACTTTGCTTTTTGGCCGTTTCAAGGTAAAACTATGGTCAAGTAGGTTGGTGGGGGGTATATTTGACTTTGTATTTTTTAGATATGTTTTATAAATAACAACAAAATGCGCAAAATTATTTTTACCGGTTTAGGCATATTATTAATTGTCATATCCATCTTTTTTTCCAAGGTTATCATTGATAGCAAGAAAACATTTAAGCCAAGATCAGAGAAGGTGGTCAAGACCGTATTTACGGAAGTTGTTGAAAACGGTACCGTTCCTATTGTGGTAACGGCCAATGGTAACCTATCGGCCAAACAGCGTGTAGAACTTTATGCAGAAGTACAGGGCGTATTTAAAAAGGGCAGTAAGCTGTTCAAGGAAGGGCAATCCTTTAGGCAAGGGGAAACTATTATCAATATAGATGCCGATGAATATGCGGCAAGTGTCCAATCTGCCAAGAGCAATCTATTTAACCAGTTAACTTCGGTAATGCCGGATTTGCGGTTAGATTATCCGGATATTTATCCAAAGTGGCAAAAATATCTGGAGAATTTTGATATGTCCAAAAGCACCCCGGCACTGCCTGAGATGACTACGGAGAAGGAAAAGTTCTTTATATCCGGTAGGGGTATATTGACCAGTTATTACAATGTTAAGAATTTGGAACAGCGCTTGTCAAAATATCGTATTGCTGCGCCATTTACCGGTGTGTTGACAGAGGCTTTGGTAACAGAAGGTACTTTGGTGCGATCGGGACAAAAGTTAGGGGAGTTCATTAATCCGGAAGTATATGAATTGGAGGTATCCATCAGTAAGTCCTACACGGACCTTTTAAAAGTAGGAGAGTCCGTAGAACTTACCAGTCTAGATGATAATGTAATCTACAAAGGAAAGGTTTCACGAATAAACGGAAATATAGACCAGGCATCGCAAACGGTAAAGGCTTATATAGAGGTCGTAGATAAGAATTTGCGAGAAGGCATGTATTTAGAAGCGAATTTGGATGCCAAAAAAGAGGAAAACGCTATAGAAATAGATAGAAATTTATTGTTGGAAGGAAACCAGATTTTTGTGGTAAGGGATTCCGTTCTGGATATCATAGATGTTGATCCGGTCTATTTTTCGGATAAACGTGTGGTCCTTAAAAATGTTCCCAACGGGGTTACGATTATGAGCAAGCCATTGATCGGGGCCTATACCGGTATGGCCGTTAAAATTTACGCTGAACAACCAGATAATACCAAAGGATAATGCGCAAACTGATAGAATACTTTATACGGTACCACGTTGCCGTAAATGTAGTGGTAATCTCCTTTGCACTATTTGGTATTGTGGGTGCAAAGTCCTTAAAGTCATCGTTCTTTCCTTTAACGGATTCCAAGAATATATCAATAACCATTACCTACCCAGGTGCATCTCCACAGGAAGTGGAAGAAGGTATCGTCCTTAAAATAGAGGATAACTTAAAAGGATTACAAGGTGTAGACCGTGTTACCTCAACATCAAGGGAGAACAGTGGTACCATCAATGTGGAAATTGAAAAGGGGGAGGATATAGATTTTATGCTCTTGGAGGTTAAAAATGCGGTAGATCGGGTACCCACCTTTCCTACGGGTATGGAACCGTTGATCGTATCAAAATTAGAGGCCGTACGCCAAACCATTGCCTTTGCCATTAGTGGTGATAATATTCCCTTGGCCACACTAAAGAGCGTGGGCAGGGAAATTGAGAATGATTTACGGGCCATGCCGGGCATATCACAAATTTCCATAACCGGTTTTCCGCAAGAGGAAATAGAGATTGCCGTCAATGAAAACAATCTATTGGCCTATAATATAACATTTACCGAAGTGGCCAATGCGGTCAGTAACGCCAATATATTGGTAACGGGAGGTAATATAAAGACCGATGCCGAAGAATATTTGATCAGGGCAAACAATCGTTCTTATTTTGGCGATGAACTTTCCAATTTGGTGGTCAAGGCCGATCCGTCCGGGGCTATAATCCGCTTAAAGGATGTTGCAACCGTAAAGGATCGTTTTGCGGAATCGCCCAATGCAACCTATTTTAACGGTAATCTTTCCGTAAGTACAACAATTACCAGTACCAATAACGAGGATTTAATTGCCTCTGCGGAACTGGTGAAGGAATACGTAGAGGAATTCAACCAAAAATATAACAACGTAAAGCTGGATATTGTATCAGACCAATCTACCACGCTCGTGCAACGTACCCAATTGTTGACTGAGAACGCTATTATGGGGATGATATTGGTTTTGATATTCCTATCGTTGTTCCTTAATACCAGATTGGCCTTTTGGGTTGCATTTGGACTACCGGTAGCATTTTTGGGAATGTTCGTATTTGCAGGATTTTTTAATGTAACCATTAATGTGCTCTCGTTGTTCGGTATGATCATCGTTATCGGTATTTTGGTAGATGACGGTATTGTGATCGCAGAGAATATCTATCAGCATTACGAAAAAGGAAAATCTCCGGTACAAGCTGCTGTAGATGGTACTATGGAGGTATTGCCACCTATTATATCGGCCATTATTACCACCATATTGGCATTTTCTATCTTCTTGTTTTTGGATAGTAGGATCGGGGAATTTTTTGGCGAGGTATCGGTAATCGTAATCTTGACTTTAGTGGTTTCACTGGTAGAGGCCTTGATTATACTACCGGCCCACTTGGCACACTCCAAGGCATTACAGCCCATAGATGATAAACCAAAAACAGGATTTGCAAATGCGTTTGCCAAATTAAGGGTCATCAATGAATTTGGGGACCGACTTATGACATGGATGCGTGATACCCTGTATACGCCCGTTCTACATTTTTCCATGAAGTACAAGGTATTTATGTTCAGTATTTTTGCCGCTGCCTTTATCTTGACCATTGGCTCTGTTGGCGGGGGAATTATCAGGACCGCATTTTTTCCAAGGGTTGCCAGTGATAGGGTAGGTATTGAACTGGAAATGCCAAACGGTACCAATGAAAAGATCACGGATTCTATTATTTCCATGATCGAGGAAAAAGCGGAAATCGTAAATCAGGAATTGACCGAAAAGTATTTAAAGGGTACGGACAAGGTGTTGTTCGAAAATATAATCAGGCAATTGGGTCCGGGGTCATCTACCGCCCAATTAACGCTTAACCTATTACCTGGTGAGGAAAGACCGGACGTCATTTCTGCGGATATGGTTACCAGCAGGTTAGAGGAACTTGTGGGTCCCGTAATTGGTGTAGAGAGTTTAATTTACGGTTCTGGAGGTAACTTTGGTGGTTCTCCGGTCTCCGTATCCCTTTTGGGCAATAATATTGAAGAGCTTAAGGCCGCAAAGACCGAATTAAAGAATACCTTGGTGACCAATCCTAGGTTAAAGGATATATCGGATAACGATCCGGCGGGAATCAAGGAAATACGCTTAACGTTAAAGGAGAATGCCTATTTGTTGGGCTTGGACCTACGTGCTATCATGGCACAGGTAAGATCTGGGTTCTTTGGCGTACAGGCGCAACGTTTTCAAAGGTCTCAGGATGAGATCAGGGTGTGGGTAAGGTATGAACGTGATGAACGTTCCTCGATCACCAATTTGGACGATATGAGAATCGTAACCCCTACCGGTGAGCGTGTACCGCTTAAGGAAATTGCGGAATACACCATTGAGCGTGGTGATGTTGCGATCAATAGGTTAGAGGGCAGACGAGAAATTCAGGTATCTGCGGATATGAAGGATGTTAAGGACAGTCCTACGGAGATCATGACAGAGATACAGAATGTCATTATGCCGGAAATACAATCAAAATATCCTACGGTTAGTGCCTCTTATGAGGGACAGAACAGGGAGTTGGGCAAACTCACGGGTTCATTGAAACTGGTTGGGTTTACCGTGCTTTTATTGATTTATATTACCATAGCGTTTACGTTCAGGAGCTTTAGTCAGCCCCTAATGCTACTATTATTGGTGCCGTTCAGTTTTACGGCCGTAGCTTGGGGTCACTGGATCCATGATTTTCCGATCAACGTAATTTCATTGCTGGGAATCATTGCCCTTGTAGGTATTATGGTAAATGACGGCTTAGTGTTGATCGGTAAGTTCAATTCCAATTTACGCGAAGGTATGACGTTTGATAATGCCATATTTGAAGCCGGTAAATCTAGGTTTAGGGCCATTTTCCTAACGTCCATTACTACAATTGCCGGTCTTGCACCGCTCATGTTGGAGACCAGTAGACAGGCCCAATTTTTAAAACCTATGGCCATATCCATTGCGTATGGTATAGGTATTGCAACGGTACTGACTTTGTTAATGCTCCCCTTGTTCCTATCGTTCAGCAATAATTTAAAATCCAAGAACAGAATGTTGGCTTCTGGCCATAAGATTACCAAGGAAGAGGTAGAGCGTGCCATTGTGGAGAAAAAAGAAGCGGCACATTTGGAAAACCATATGCAGCATTCCCATGATAGTGAATAGGATGAAAATTGAACCAGCAATTAGAAGGTATAGCACAATGAGGAGATTACGATTGATATTTGTATGGGTATTGTTTCCAGTTTTTGGGGCAATTGCCCAAGAGAAAAAGCTTTCAAAGGAAGAGGCCGTGGTCAAGGCCTTGGAGAATAATTTTGGCATTGAAATAGCAAAGAACCAGATAGATATTGCGGAGAATAACGCAAGTGTTCTAAATTCTGGCTACCTACCAACCTTAACGGGTACTGCGGGCGCAACATATAATAACAATGATACCAGAACGGAATTTCCCGGTCAGTTGAACGATGATGGTAGCCCAAGGGGAGATATTGAAGTAAATGATGCCGAAAGCCAGCGGTATAACGCGGCCATAAATTTAAACTATACCCTTTTTGATGGGTTGGGAAGGTTCTATACATTTAAGCGGTTAAAGGAGCAGTACCAGTTAAGCACTTTACAGGCACGGGAG
This sequence comes from Maribacter confluentis, assembly GCF_030505015.1. NCBI lineage: Bacteria > Pseudomonadati > Bacteroidota > Flavobacteriia > Flavobacteriales > Flavobacteriaceae > Maribacter > Maribacter confluentis. The sequence goes on along the minus strand of NZ_JAUKUC010000001.1, from coordinate 1,467,883 downwards.
ACCATTGAGAATACCATGTTGCAAATGTTCAGTGTATATTTTGAGATCGCCAGATTAACGGAAAACAAAAACGTACAGATGCAGGCGCTGAATATTTCTAAAGATCGTATACAGCGAGCGGAATATTCATTTGAATACGGACAAAATACAAAGCTGGATATATTGAATGCCCAGGTAGATGTTACCAATGACAGTATTAATCTGTTGAATACGGAACAGCAACTGGCCAACGCCAAACGTGATCTTAACGTGGTATTGAACCAGAACCTGAACGAGGAATATGAAGTGGACACCACCATTGTTTTTATCCCTAAGTTTCAGATTATGGAATATATAGAGAATTCCATTTCCAATAACGTGGCCATTCTACAGACAGAGACCAATTTAAATATTAATGCGTATGATATTAAGGTCAACAAATCCGGTTATCTACCAACGATAGGACTTACCGGTTCATATGGGTGGAACAGAAACCAGAACGCACCGTCAGCTTTCTTGACGGGAGCCGTTTTTCCGGGCACAAACTCCAATGTAGGCAGTATGAGCTTGGGTGCAAGCCTTACTTGGAACCTATTTGACGGCGGCGGTACAACGGTACGTGTCAAGAATGCAAAAATTACCTATGCCAATCAAGAGTTGCTTCGTAAGCAGGTAGAATTGGAGGTGAACAGGGATATTCAAAATGCATTGGCCATTTACGAGAACAGGTTAAAGATTTATCAGATTCAAGAGCAGAACGTACTTACCAACCAGAACAATTTTGAACGTTCTCGGGAACAATTTCAATTGGGAAGTATTACATCTATTGAATTTAGGCAGGCGCAGATCAATTTGTTGAATGCGCAGACCAATAAAAATCTAGCAAAATATGACGCCAAATTGGCCGAACTACAATTACTGCAGCTTACCGGCCAGTTATTGAACGTAGAACTGTAACGGGTATTAATTAGGAGGTATGAATATGTATAGCGATAAAACGGATAGCGAACTTGTTGTAATATTACAGCAGGAATCGTTGTTGACTTTTGAATCACAGTTGAAACTAAGGGACGAGTTGAATACCCGTGCTATTGCCACGGATACCACTGCCTTGGAAAATTCCATTGCCCGTAAACTGTCAGAAATCAACAATCTGGATTATTTAAAGGATTTTGGTTTTACGGCGGAAAGAAATTCGGACGAATTGACCATAACGCGCACCAATAAAGCCTTGTTTACGGATATTATCGGAATTGTAATTGGGATATTGGTCTTTCTTTTGGGAATATATGGTTGTATAAACCTGGTCATGACCTTTATCAATGGCGATGAGTTGGATGTGTTCACCTTGGCCTATAAATTTGCCATGGCATCTTTGGTATTTATTGGTTTTACCTTTTTTAGCGGATTAAAACGACTGTTTGATTATACCGGTTTTGAACTGACCAAACAGGGGGAGCGCATCACCCTAAAAAAACGTTTTGACGTAAAATTGGAAGAAATTAATGCTGCCGTCTCAGATGTTTATTTGGATACCGAGGAAGACACCCTTTATCTAAAATTGGGCCAGCATACCATTTTTACTTCCAATGCGGATAACTTAATACAGTCCATGACCTTAAAGAAATTGGCCAACGAGCTAAAGGGAATTTAACAGCGTATGTACGAGCATTTTTTTCAATGTCCCTATTGTTGGGAAGAGGTTTCCATGCTTCTTGACCCATCCGTGGGGCAACAAACCTATGTGGAGGATTGTGAGGTCTGCTGCAACCCCATTGAGGTCACGCCCCAATTTCAGGAAAATGAGCTGGTGGGTTTCCATGCCCAGAGCATAGAGCAATAATTACTGCAGTATAGTAATTACGCCTCCAAAGGTATCGTCCCGGTCCACAATTTTTGGATTACCATGAATAATGATGTTTCCGCCCGCCTTTACCTTGGCCGTCACCTTTTCAGTGGCAAATATTTCGGCGCGTCCTCCGGCCAGTACGGTAACCTCGGTATTTTCACTTTTTAGTTTTTTGGTATCTACCTTACCCCCGGTATTAATATGGATATCCTGTGTTAGGGTAGTTCCGGAAAGTTTGATCTCGCTGCCGGTCGTACTTTTAATATGTACCGTGGTCGCTTCTAGGTTGAGTATAATTAGTCCGGCTTCCTGAGCCTTTATATCCAATGTTCCGGCACGTACGTTATTTTCAGAAATGATGCGCGCATTTTCGTTTGCATCGATAACGGTTAGGGGTTCCGTATAATGAAGTTTTATGGTAACGGTATTCCCGGACAAAAATTCATGGATCGCCATTTTAATCTTTAACTGCCCATTGCTTTCCTGAATGCTAACATCATCTTTGTCCTCGCCACTTATTACAAGCTTGTTCTCGTTGTCCTTGACCAGGCTTACACTGATACGATCGTACACTTTTAGTTCATTGAATTTCTGTAAGGCTATGGTTTGGCTGTGTTGGCCCCAACACGATATAAACGTGCAAAGGAACAATAGGGGGAGGGTCAAAATTTTCATGTGTCTGAGCTTGGTTTCGCATCAAAGTTACACCACAGCTTTGGTTATACAAGAAAAGATTTAAAATGAACAATACTATGTTTTTTTATAGGAATAGTTAAATATGCCGGTATTGTCGCTTGGTTTTTATCCTTTCACTATCTTAAACAAGTAATAGGGATTAAGGTAGACATGAAAAGAAAACATATTGTCGTTACGTTGGTCATTGCTCTTTTGGCAGTGGGTATGGCAAGCGTTCAGTTAATGTCCGGTGCTGAGCATGCCCCAGATGTTACGGGTTTGGATTCCGTACCTACAAAACGCCAATTACGCCGTAGTTTTTTTGATAAACGTGAAATCATGGTGGTCTACGGCACTACGGATTCCCTATTGGCACAACGCTATAAGGAACTGTTGGAGCCCCTTTCCCGCCAAGAGGTGACCTCATCATGGAGAAGTGCCAAGGTCACCTTTAAAAATGCGTCATCCGTCAATGAGGAAGATTTGCATCAACAGGTAGTCTTCATGGTCGGTGCCATAGATGAGCATGCCGTCTTACAACGCTTTTTGGCGAATACTCCGTTTTATGTGGATAAAGCAAAAATTAAGATCGGTGCCAAGAGTATAGCAAATGACAATGCGCTCCTATCGGTGGGCTTTTATCCCAGTCCCTTGAACCCTACACTGCCCTTTACGTTTATAACGGGCACGGACCCCACACGAATTTTCAACTTTTTTGCCGAAAGGATTACCAATGGCGGACAGGGATTTTATAGACAAAACTTGGACTATGAAGTGTACCATGGCCCCAAGCGTGTGGTGTTAGGCGATTTTGATGCGCAATGGAAGATAGACGCCACCACCTTTTTTGATTTTTCCAAAGGACCCAAGGAACTCTTGAATACGGAATCCTATAGGTTTGTGGCCCACAATAATGCTACGGATGTTGCTACTGCCGGGAAACCCTGGACCGTATGCAACGCATGACCGCCACCATCAATGATGTTGTTCCCGGTACGGTAGCCGCCTCCAAGATTACCTATCATTATTATGCCAATATGGAGGAAAAGGGCTTAATGACGGGCAATACCGATCAAGCCCATATGGATACCTTGAGCAATACGGTTCATATCATTGCCAATGAAGTGTATAAGGGTAATCATACGGGTAAGGATTATGCCTTGTTGTTGCATCGCAAATTGGGAAGTTCCAATATGGATATCCTCACCAAGGGGCTGCCCATATATTTTACGGAAACATGGCAGAAGAAAGGGTACCGTTATTGGGCGGGGCAATTGATAGCATCTGACAATTTTTTGACCGTTTCCCAATTGTTGGACAATGATTTTCTTCAATGGGAATCTGCCCTGGTTCGCGATTGTATGGCAGGTCTGTTCACCGAATTTTTGCTGGATACATGGGGTAGGGAAAAATATCTTGCTGCCTATGCCGATCTTGACCTAACTCCCAAGGAATTGGAACTTTTGGAACTCCAGTGGCAAGATTATCTGCTTACTGTAGCAAACAATCACTCACCGGAAAAGCGACCCGTCAAAGCGCTTCCGTACGTAAAAGGCTTCAATTTTGCCCATGAGGGGTATAACATCTACAACGGTTATGGCTCCGGTAAGGCAACGGAATCGTTGCGCAAGCAAAAGGGTATGGGCAGTAATGCTGTAGCGATCGTACCCTATAGTGGGATCAATGATATCCATACCCCCACGGCGTTCCGTTTTAGCGACCATGCCGGAGGTGAGAATGACGAGTCCGTTGTACATGCAGCATCCGTGGCCCGTACTATGGATATGTATACCGTACTGAAGCCCCAAATATTTGTGGGCGGTAGTTGGCCCGGAGGTATCGATATGCAGACCGATGCGGATTGGGAGCTGTTCTTTGACCACTATTACCGCTGGATCAAGCATTATGCGTTTTTAGCCGAGATTTATGATATAGATGCGCTATGTATCGGCGTAGAATTTACCAAGGCCACTTTGTTACACCCCGATGCCTGGCGAAAAATGATCCAAAAAACCAGGGGGCTGTACTCGGGCCAGATTACCTATGCGGCAAACTGGGGAGAGGAGTTCGAGAATATTGCGTTTTGGGACGACCTGGATTTTATTGGCCTTAATTCATATTATCCGCTCAGTAAAAAGGACAATCCTACCAATGCGGAAATGGCCGCAAAGTTCGATACCATCAAGACCAAGATCAAGACCGTTTACGATCGTTTTAAAAAGCCCATTGTATTTACCGAAATTGGGTTTAGAAGTATAGATGCCCCTTGGAAGAACCCACATGCCGAGGCAGATGAAAGCATCAACCAAGAAATGCAGCAGCGGTGTTATGAAATCATTTTTCAGGGTATAGAGAATGAACCTTGGTGCCAGGGCATCCTTTGGTGGAAATATCCGAGCTATTTGGAATACCGGGGGGTGGACAATAATGCCTTTACCCCCAACAACAAATTGGCCGATGAGACCGTGCGGAAATGGTTCTCCAAATAAATCCTTTTTTACATACCGGTTAAGGGATATGGTTCAAGTGAACAAAATGGTGTAGGTGGTTCCTATGTGGTTCAACCCTAATCTATTGCCATAAACGTGCATGTTTTTTGACATGTGGAAAAATTCATTTTGCCCTCTGGTTGCTTTACTTGGTAATATGGTCGCTTCGGGTATATAAATACTTATTGGGGGAGCTTTAGGAATACCTTTGGGGTATAGAAAATAAGTACACCTAAAAATAAGTATCATGAAACATATCAAGAAATTAGTAGTCGTGGTCATAGTGGCCGTAGGATTTTTTTCCTTTAAGGGCATACACCAACACCACCAAATGGAGCATCAGGTCAATGAACTTTTTGCGGATACCATTGCGGCCGTAGAGCAGGAAATGAGCACATATATTCAACCGGAACTTACGGACCTAAATGAATTAACGGTCCTTGAGGACGAACAGGCCGTAGTGTTGGGTTTTGAGGTCTATAATTATTTGCCCATTGGTTTTGATGCCTATGCAGGTGCCAATTTGACCGAGGCGGATTTTCAGGTATTTGAACAAGAAGAACCAGTGGAACTAGGGTTCAATACCGCCGCGTATCTGCCCAAAGACTTTTCCGCGCATGCGCTTTAAGAAGTTTGTTTAGTTTTTTGTGCAGGTCTTCAAGTTTTTTTGGGGCCTGTACATTGTTCGTAAGAATTCACTATAGAATACAGTACATTTGAAAAAACCTTTTCCAATTACAGATACATACAAATACATGGGCATTACCAAGGTCAAGCAAGGAGAAATTGTCAAGACGGCATTGCTCTTGGGTATTTTGGTTTCCCTGCCCAAGACCATTTACCTCTACAATGCCATAATGGAGGGTAATATGGATTTCTCGTTTTTATGGGTGGCCGATTTTTTATACCGATATCTCTTCTTTTTTGGGTTTTCATGGGCCGTTATCCAGCTGAATACCAATGTGGATTTTGATAGGTTTCAATGGCCGACCCCTGTAAAATGGATGGTGGTCGTGCTACTAAATGTGCTCGTATTACTTTTGGTCATTGTACTGATAAGGATGCTTTACCCCGTATGTTTTGGCAAGGAAATGGACCATAGGGAAATTGGCTTCGTCAATTTTACCCTGATCAACCTGTCCGTGGTATTGTTTTTTATTGCGCGATCCCTAAGGCTTAAGACCGATCGGCAAGATGATCGTATTGAGAACGAACAGCTAAAGCAACAGAATCTGGAAAACGAACTGGCCGCACTGAAAAACCAGATCGACCCGCACTTTTTGTTCAATTCCTTGAATTCATTGACCTCCTTGGTCCGTGAGAACGAAAAGGCCACACAGTTCGTGAACAAGCTGTCCTATATGTACCGCTATATATTACAAAGCAGTGACACCAATTTGGTAACCTTGAAAGAGGAGCTTAAATTTTTGGAAAGCTATGCCTTTTTGATGAATACAAGGTACAGGGACCGTTTACGCATTGCAATTGATATTGCCCCGGAAGTATTGGGTCACCGGTTACCGCCCTTGGCCTTGCAGTTGTTGGTAGAGAATTCCGTTAAGCACAATGAAATATCCGCTACCAATCCATTGACGGTAAAGGTATATTCGCACAACGGAAAGATTATAGTGGAGAATCCCATTCGTGGGCGCAGTACCTTGGCGGAAGGGACCGGAACAGGATTGATCAATCTAAAAAAGCGCTATGTACTGCTTTTGAAACAGGAGGTGGTCATTTCCACAACAGATGGTATTTTTAAAGTAGAACTCCCCTTAATTGAAAAGTCATGAAGGTAATTATTGTGGAAGATGAGCTTGCGGCAAGTGATAACCTGTCCTATCTATTGACCAAGATCGACCCGGAGATTGAGGTCATTGCTACTCTGGATACCGTAACCGCCACGGTCGCCTATTTTTCCCAGCCCCATGACGGAGAGCTGGTCTTTATGGATATTCATTTGGCAGATGGCCTGTCCTTTGAGATTTTTGACCAGGTAACGCCCAACATACCCGTCATCTTTACCACGGCCTATGACCAGTACGCCTTAAAGGCCTTTAAGGTAAATAGCATTGATTATTTGCTAAAGCCCATAGATGGGGAGGAACTGCAGGATGCTTTGGAGCGGTTTAAGGCACAGCGCCAACAAACGGGCATGGATGAGGGGCAGATGAAAAGCCTGTTGCAGCTCATACAGCATAAACCCATGTCCTACAAACAGACCTTTCTGGTGACTATCGGTGATCAGTTGTTGCCCATAAAAACATCGGATATTGCCTATTTTTATATAGATACGGGCGTAGTTAAGGCCGTAACCGCTCAGGACAGGTCCTTTGTGTTGGATATTAAGTTAGAGGATATAGAAGATGCCTTGGACCCCAATTTGTTCTACAGGGCCAATAGGCAGTTCATCGTTAGAAGGGAAGCCATTACCACCATCAAGTTCCATTTTAACAGCAAACTTTTGGTAGAAGTGCATCCGCCCTGTGCGGAGCGTATTGTGGTGAGCAAGGCAAAGGCATCGCATTTTAAAAGTTGGATAGACCGTTAAGAAATCCCACTGGTCAGGGTATGGTAGCCACTTCCGTAATTTTCCATCCGGCATCGGTTTTAATGAACGTAAAACTGTGCTGGGCACCTTCAAAATTTAGTGTTGGCGGGGTGGTGGTCACTAAAATATCTGCCGTAATGGTATCATCAATAGTATCCGTTAGTTGTATTGTTTCATTGGTGCGAAGTAGATTGATGAACGGCTTGTTGAACAGAATATCATAATCCTTCGCAATAAAACTATCAACGGTAATATAGATGAGGTCCTGATAAATGGTCTCGTACCAGAGGGAATCCGTATCTCTTAGCCTATTAATGTATTCCCTTTCCGTAGGGGTGTTCTCCAGGCAGTCATAGCAACGGATGACGTTGCCCGATGCGTTTTTAAATGCCACCTTATCCCTTGCCGCTAAATCGGATAAAAAGGACGACCACATGGTAGATAGTTCATCATTGGACCCTTTTTTCTCCTGTTGGCAGGACCAAGATGAAGTGAACAGCAAGAGAACAAGTATCCTCAACAATGGTCTTCTAAAATACGTTTTAAACTTTTCTGCCATAGCGGTTTCCAGTGGTGTACACGTGTATAAGGGCCGCGTTCAAACTAGTAGGAATGACCGCTGGTCCCGTTTAAAAATCAACAAGGACATCAAGGTTGCCCGGCACCGTGTGTACTGTCGTTAATCATCGATCTCCGCATCCGGTAAATTAAGGATGGTAGAGGTAGAAAGGGAGTTGCCCGCAATACCTTTAATGGAGCCAAAGAGCACGTTAATGTTTTCCTGTACGCCCCAAATCTGTTTCTCCCGTACGGCAAAATTCTTGTAGGCCGCTTTCTTCTCGTAGTTCAGCTGTTTGATCATGGCATCATAGTTCTCAATGATGCGGTTAATGTTCTGTACAAATTCGTTGCTGGTCAGGTAGGAGTAGAGCAGCTCCATTTTATCGCCCTTGTTCTCGTCAGATGATTTTATGGATTGGGTCTTCAGCAATAGTTCCCGCAATACCAAGGACACACTTTTTACTTCGTTAAATCCGCAGATCCACACCCCGTTCTTGGCACCAAAACGGTCCATATCCGGTGGAAAGGTCTCCGTAACGATCACGGCAAGGTCTGCCTTGCAGTTGATCTGGTCCTGTTTTAATTTATTGATCCAGTCGTTGCTGAAATTTTTGGTACGTTTGCTTTCATAGACAATGGACCCACAGGTCTGTTGCAGGGAATTGATGACCGTCTGTATACAGTCCGCACCACGTATACCTTTGCCCACCTCCTCGATTTCGTCAAAGGGGTAGGTACTCCTCAACAGTTCCTCTAGGGCAAGTTCCTGAACCTCTCCCTGCATTTGCATGGAGCCCTGTTCCGCCTTGCGCTTCATTTCGTCAATGAGCTTTTTCTGGTCCTCCAATTGTTTTTGGTATTCCTTTTCCTTCAATGCCATGGCCTCACGTTCCTTGGCCTTGGCCTTTTCCTCTATGACGGACTGCTTTTCCAGCAGTTCTTTCTGTACGTTCAGCTTTAGGTCCTCCGCTTTTTCCTTGAGTTCGTTCTCCCGTTTTAGCAGGTCCAGCTCTTGGGCGCGCAAGGCCCTGTTCTCTTCCTTGCGCTTTTCGTTTTCCTGTTGCAGGGCACGCAATTGTTGCTCAAAGGTTTCATTGGTCTGTTTCTGTATTTTTTCCGATTCCTTGGCAAGGCGCTGCTCCAACTTTTCCTTAAAAAGCTCGTTTTCCTTTTCCTTCTTTCGTTCAAACTCCTCTTTCTCCAGGGCAAGCTTGTTACGCTCCTTGTTGAATATTTCTGCCTGTTCTGACACTTTACGCTCATACTCGGCCTTAAAATGCGCCTGCATTTTGCCGGATAGGGCCTCTTCCACATCAAACTCGTGTGCACAATTGGGACACTTAATTTTATCTACCATCATTTTAATACTACCAAATTCAACTATAAAAATACAGAACCCATGCCAAGCCTACAATGTTTGGTGGTACTCTTATGCCATGAACGGGAACAAATTTTAAAAACGGTTTCTTTTCCTGACAATGGTCATATCCTAGGTGGCCGGCCTGTGTTATTTTTAGACCCTTAAAAGTAGAATCTATGATGTTACAACAGCTACCCTTGGTCAATTGGAGCAACGGCGTGATCATGATCATTGTATTTGCAGGCGTTTGTATTGCCCTTGTGGGCATTGTGCTTATGCTCATGAACGGCGATAAGAAAAAGCAGGAATAGCTTTCTTATTGGTACAGCACATAACGGGGCGGCACCAGACCGTTCAACCGCATGGATACCAGCATTTGGGCCCTGTGGTGGGTAATGTGGTCCGCCAGGAGCATAACGATCTGCCGCTTGGTTCTCGTAAGTCCAAAATAGTCCAGCTGCTCTTCCAGTACCGTGGGGTCTACCTGCTGTAATAGGGTTATGGCCTCGGTAAAGGTCTGGTCCAAACGTGCCATCATCTGTGCCTTGGTCTTTTGGGCAGGTTTAAAAATAGTATCGGTTTGGTATATTCGTGCCTCCCTACCACCAATGAGCGACTGGCTATGCCAGTCCAGCGCAAAACCTATGTGCATAAAATGTTCCGAAAAGCTTAGGGACTCCTCGGTAGCCTTGTACCCATATTTTTCCTCTGGCATCATTTCCGCAATGAGCAACAGGTAGCTACGGGAGTTTTCCAAGCGCTCTATGGCATCTTTAAGAAACGGGTCCTGTTGCGCCCGTAGCGTACCATGGGCAAGAACCAAAAATAGAAGTAGCAATAGAGAATTTTTCATGACCGTATTTTTTTTGATGTGATGGGATATAGCTAAAGATAGCGGAATGTAGGGGGATGGGCAAGGAATGCTGCTGATTGGGGATTTGGGTATGTTTGGTTGGTTGTTTTGTTGCTAAGGTGTTTGCTGTTTTAAAAATTTACCACTTTTTCTATTGAAGTAGAGGTAGGCCAAAACAGGATATAGGGGAAGAAAAACCTGGAATATATTTTCGTTAAGAAGAAACAACAAATACCCTATGACTAAGTACGAGGCTCCTAAAATGATATGGAAATTTCTAAAAAATTGCAGGTATGATTTTATGGGGAATTGCTTCTTTTTTTCCTCGCTCATGGTATTGTACCCAGAAAGAACATATTGTGCATTACGCTCTGTTACGAGAAAACCGATGATTATGAATAAAATGCTTATACCTATTAGGAGATATATCATGGGGTTAGATGGTTTACGTGTTTGTATATGATTAGTGGCGTGTTTAAGCACTTAATTTAGTAAATAAAAACCTAATAGAAAATCCGCTAGGATTTTCGTAAGTAGGCGAGGACTAGCCATTAATCATATACGGTGTTGTGGTGTCGTTTTTTTAGAAACTATTCAAAAATAACTTTCCAGAGTTGTCTTTATCATTCAGTCTTAGACAAATATCTTTATCTTCAATTAAATCAGGCATATCTTTCGGTAAATCAGAATCTATTAAAGTGACTATATATTGTAAGTCATATTCTTCACAAAACTCTTTTATTAGTTTTATATATCTAATTTTAATTCTGTCATCCAAACCTTCTAAAACTCCATCGTGATAAACAAATTTGTAAAATGATTTATCAGAATAATTAACTAATAGCGATAAGTCAAATGCAACGCAAAGTAATTTTTTATAAGTTGTCCCTTGTGATTCAGAAGTTTTTAATAAATCAGTTTTGTTTTGATAATCAGCGTTAAATTCAACATTCCCTTGATTGTTTAACTTCAATGAAATCAGAGCATTTGTATCTAATATTTCTTTAATGATAGAGTTAAAAACTTTATTAATATTTGAGTGTTTTCTTTCAGTTAAAGATTTCTTTAATTCTGAAATTTTATCATTTATTATTTCTCGCTTATCTTTAATATCATTTTCTAAAATTAAAGTGCTGTCTATCGCTTTTAATTTATCTTTAATACGCTCAATTTCGACCTCAATACCAATTGTTTTTTTCTGATACTCTTTAAATTTAAAATAACTGTCTTTTTCAGTTAATAAAGATAATAAGTCACTTTTTTGTGATTCAATCTCTTTAATACTTTTGTTTAATATGGTATAATCAACTTTCAACAGACTTAAAGTTTCAGAAAGATACTCTTTGCGTTCTGTTGTTAAGGATTTTTGAAAATTAATTAAATCGTCATATTCCTTTTTTAATTGCTTAGGGTAATACAAGTTTACATCTTCAAATAGACTATTGATTTCTTTATCGTCAACATCATCATTTATTTCAGACAATGAAGATTCTATTTTGTTAATTTCATATGAAATTCGATACCTATCAGTATTGAATGCCTGAAGTTTTATATCTATTTCTTCAACAAGTTGCTTGTTTGTAAGAATATCTTCTTTAAAAAAATTGAATTTATCTATTTGGTTTTTAATCTCTGAAAGTTCAATTTTTTTTATTTCTAAAAGCCCTTCTAATCTGTCTTTTTCAGAAGTATCTATTTGTGCTTCTAACCTTAAAGTTTGTATTTTTTTCTTTAAGTCATCTATTTCCTCTTCAATTTCTAATTTTTCTAAAATTAGAGTTCCATTAAAACCAAGTAAATCAAAAACAAATGGTTTCCAATCTTTATGCTTGCCTTTAAATTTGTTTAATTTAAAAACATCTAAATAGTCTTGTTGACTTCTTAAAAAATAGGTTATTGATTTCCTGTAATCCCAATTTGGTAAAACATTAAAACCTAAGCATTTATTAAATTTTGCTTTCGCTTTTTTTAATGTTAATTCTTCATCCCAATCAATATCAAATTTGAAACTATCTAATTTAGCGTTGTTTAGTTTAAAAGATATTTTAGTAGCGGTATTTATAGAACGTTTAACGACTAAATACTTTCCGTTATTTAGTTTAAATTCTCCGTAAAAATCTTGACCAATAAAAAGATTATTACCTAATAATTTATCTGTATTCTTATTATAACTTGATAAGAGTAAAAAATCAATAACTCTAATTAGGGAAGTTTTACCTAAATTATGTGTGTCATCTTTCTTATCACTTTCTATGAACGCAACAACAGCATTGAATTTTTCATTAAATTCAATATTTTTGAAATTTTTATTAGAATATATTTTACTAATCTTCATTATTGTTGTTGATTAACGTAATCGCGTCAATGTTTTTCAAATATTCAATTTTGCCAATAGAAAATAAAAATGTTAAAGAATAATCGATATTGTTTTTTGCATTTATTCCAATTTCACTTACTAACATTTCTTTTAAATCTTCATACTTTATTAAGGTTTCCTTTTTTAGGAAGCCCAAAATTTTTCCTGCAATATAAATTACAGAATATTTAATGTTGGTATGTTTTGTTGGTGTTAGCATAATTTATTCATTAATTCCAATGTCACAGTTATAATACATATAGTGCAGAAATAATCGAACCAATCTACGTTTATTTTTTAACTCCGTATTATTTTCAACTATGAAGTCATATAAGAACTCTAATATCATTTCAAATTTTTCAAAATCAGTTCTGTGTACAATAATTTTTGCATTTATATCATCGATAGTATTTTCATACTTATCTAAATATTCTTTATTGATTGAGTCTGTTAGAAATGCCCTTATCTGTCCAAAATAGATTAGATTTTTTTTGATTACGTTGTCAAAATATTCTTTACTTAGTGCGTTTAATTTGTTCTTATTTTCAATATCACGATTTTCGGGAATTTTTGATAACTCTCCTTTTTTCTTGTCTAATTTGCTAAAAGAATTTACGATAAGTCTTAAATCATTTTCATCAAAATTTAGAGGTAAAAGTAGTTTGTTAAGATTTAATTTCTTTGCAATTGAAGGATGTGAAGTTATCCATAATTCAATTTGCTCTAAACCAATCACTCTATTCTCAATTCCAGTTTTTGTATCAAAAATGTCCTCAATTTTAGGATGTTGAACACCACTTAGTTTTCTGTTTGTAAAAAGTAAGTAATAATCTATTTCATTTTTCTTTTTTAATTTTTGGATAGCTGGAATAACACTTGTTTTTAGAATTGATTGAAAGTCACTTTCTGAACAACTTGCATTGTTTCTATTAGTGTGTTTTGCTTGAATAATAATTTTACCGCTCCAAGGTTTTGATTTGCTAGGAAAATTATTAGCTGTTCCTTTAAATTCAGCGTCCCTTCCGCCATCTTTACCATCAGAAAAAACGATAGTACCAGTTCCTAAAATCTCGCTACAAATTAATGCGACTAAGGTTTCAAATTCAGTATCTGTTAAGTTTTCTAATGGGTATTTCATATTGTTTGCAAAGGTATTAAATTATACCTTTTGGTTTGTTGAATCTCGATTTCTAAATGCACCACAACGGTTAGTACATGCGTCGTGCGACTTTAGGAGCATGATCGTCATGTACATTGTTGTACTGCGTTATTTTTTTTGATATTCTTTACTGTCTAATAAGAAGTCAACTAATGTCATGGTCGAATTCACCGCTAATCTGGCGTGATGTTTCATAGTTTTAAATTTATTGGCATGTCTATCGCCTGAATTATTGCTAAGTCCTGCCAAACCTCCTGTAATCGAATCTAGTCCGGAAAGAATTTGAATGATAGTTTGGGGAAATTTTTTTGGGTCAATGGTCAAGTTTAGAATTTTCTTTACTTGTTTATAAAGATTTTCAAGCTTTCCATCATTCTTGATTTCTTTTCCTTCATGCTGTTCAATTATTTCAATCATCACAGCTTCTGCCAAACTTCGAGCATTAGTAATTGCCCCATTAAAATCTCCTTGGTCAATTTTATAATGACATTTTGTTATTTGCTCTTGAATGAATTCATGATTAAGACCTTTAACAGTTTCAGGTTCAACGATTATTCCCTTTGAGTCATAGACTTTAAAAAAGTCACCAACTTTCTTCAATTCGAACCCGTCAAATCTTAAATAATCATTGATTGGTTTAATTATGTCATCAAGTTTTTCAAGGTCAGCACCTGCTTCCATTAAGTCTCTTGGGTCAACCGAGTTCTCTATTATCAATTTTAATTCTTGAGTGCCGTTGAATTGTCTCACTTTGTCTTCTGTATATCTCCATCTACTTGGAAAACCTTCACCATATTGGTCATCTGCTCCAAATTCAACGAAAAAGTCGACTAACTCTTGACCTGTTTTATAAGGCAGTATATGATTGTCCCCACAAAGGGTTTTTCCTAGAAATTTTATTGTTCGTTCAGTTACTTTCATTTGTTTGAGCAGTGCTTATTCTAATGCAGTACAACAAGTATATATAGTTACCGGTAATTATATATTGCCCTATCAAGAGATATAATCACCAATACCTATATAACTTTTATAAACTATTTCCACTAAAGTAGTAGGGGGGTAAACTTTGGTCGGTACTACAAGTATAAGAAGTTTCCCTTACAAAAACTTACGCTTTTCTGTAAAATTTTAGGAAATACACTTGTTTTTTTTACGGAGTGTGGTGTGGCGTTTAAGCTATGCTCCCCTTCATAGGTGATTATTCTTAGTTTGTCAAAAACGAAACTTTGAAGGTTTGTTATACTATTTTATACTTACGTTTAGGCATTGTTATCACCAGTATTTATTACAGAACATTCAATTTTCTAAGACCAAGAAGAGTTAAATCCAACCTTTTTTTAATAAAAGAATCAAAATCAAACTCATTTTTAGGCTCTAAATTTGTGGCAAATAGGTATGTGTTGTTTTTGAGTTCAACAAAACCAACAAACCAACCATTATATTCTCCGTTATTATTTGATAAACCAGATTTTCCACTAAGTATATATTGGTCAGTTTCTTCAATGAGCATAATATTCCTCATTATACGCTCAGTTCTTTTGGAAATAGGAAGTTCAAAATTGTAGAACCTTTTCAGGAATTCTATTTGTTGCTTTTGACTTATTCTTGATTCTCCTTCTAACCAAAATTTATCGATGTTGGTAGAGTCAATTTCTAGATTTCCATAATTAAGTTTGGATACATAATCGTTCATTCTTTTTGAACCAATTTTTCTTGCAACTTCTTGGTAACAATGAACGCAGGAAAATTGAAAAGCATCTCTAAGAATTAGGTCTTGTTCCCAATTTTTCAACCATTTTTTTTCCCCATCCCATTTAAATATGACACTATCATTTTCAATCACACCAGTTTCAAGTCCGATAATTGAATTTGCGATTTTGAATGTAGATGCTGGTAAATTTCCGTTGTTTGCCCATTCAAAGTCATTTGAATAATAAATGTCTTTGTTTAAATCGTAAATCAATATTGAACCTTTAACATCAGAAGAATCAATAATTGATTGAAATTCTGGTTTTATAATGTGCTTATTTACCGCTTGCTCTTTATTTAGAGTATTGGTTCCTTTGTTTTCTTTGCAAGAAATAAAGAGAATTAAAAATACTGCTATAGATGTTATTCTCATTTTTTATATTAGCGCTAACGGTTTTGGCTATAAGTAGTTGCGTGGGTTATCACTTATTTTTGCAAGTATACACCAAGTTGGAAATTCTGCAGGAATTTCCAAAGTAGGCGAGAACAAGCAATTACTTATAATCATTGTAGGCTGTCTGGCTTTATTTACGTTTACCTATAAATTCAGTTTCAAGAAATTTTTGTGTCCATTCTCCATTTTCATAAACTCCTACAATGAAGTCGTATGTTTTTTCATCTTTATAAATCCACATTTCCGTAACAAATGTTCCTCCGTAATCATACATGTATTTCAAGTTTTTTTCTTCGCTCTCCACAATTCCTTCTGTTAGATTGCCAAAAACATCAAACTCCCAAAACCTTATTTTTTTTAATTTTTCGTCATATTGTCTAATTCCGTGATTTCTTAAACCGAATTCAGTTTGTTCTTTATTCGTGAATCCCAAGGATTCAACTATAACTATTTTGTTGTCTAATGAAAATTTCAAACTTATCTCTTGTTTGAATTTGCTTCCATCTCCCCATGTTCCTTCTGCTTTCCAAGTGTAATTTTCCAATGATTTAAATATTGTCAAAGAATTATCTTGTGCCATTAATACAACTGGCATAAGAAAAAGTAGAATGATTAAATTTTTCATAAGGTTCTTTTAATTGTTTCAGCTTGTAGACAACGTTTAGGCTTTGATTAGTGCGACGCAGAAATCCTACGGCTTTCCAGCTATGCGCTAAGCAAAAGCTTTTGGTTTTGTTTTTTCTTTTTTTTCCAAAGCGATATCCCAAAGATTGTGCGACTTTATAAATATACACAGACCTTTGGGTTTTACCCTAAAGTCCGCATTACGTTTAGGTTGTGTCAGCACCAGTTATTTACAGGAAATACTGTGAAATAAAACTTGCCATTTTCCCATTAGCAGGGTAATAATAAAGTTCAATTATCATTTTTGATTTGTTAGGTATTGCTTTATCTTTTCCTGCCGATACAAGGATTTTGCTTTTTACACATTCCATTAAACTCAATGCTAATTCTTCATTTTCAAATTCTTTTAAAGCTAAAACCTTTTGAATAGAGAGGTCTTCGTTTACTGTCAATTCTAACAATGAGAAACGTTCTGTTTTTTCATCAAAACCCCTAATGTTCTGTATACAGTCGTCGATAAAATGAGGCTTCAAATCAAACTCATTGATTGGCTTTATTTTGTGTTCTCTTAAATACTCAAGTACCTCAATTTTTGATTTGACTTTATCCAAGTAACTAGCATTTAATTTATCCAACTCTGCTTTAGAATATTTTCTGGAATGTAATTCTGAATCCCATTTTTTACTCATCGTTTCTGACCCAGAACAATAACCAAAAGATAACTTTCCGCCTTTTTCTTGATAAGCAAATATTAACCACGTTGTGTTTATAGGTGTATAAAATCCACAACTGCTGTTCAAACGACTATGTAATTTAAGTGAGTCAACTTTTGGGCCTTTGAATAATTCTAGTATTTCTATTTGAATGTTATGAATATCTTCATTTTCAGAATCTTTGTTTACGCTAAGAATTTTTGCAGTAGCAATAAAATCAGCTTTTGCAGTTAAATCCATGAGAGAAGGTCGCATACACACGCAAGCAAATAAGCTATTTGTCAAGAGTACAATGAAAAGTGTAAGTAGCTTTTTCATAATTGGAGCTAACGCATATGTATAAGATTAGTTGCGTGATTTAGCACCTAAATTAGCAAATAAAAACTGAATAGAAAATCCGCGAGGATTTTTGTCGGTAAGCGAGAACTAGCCATTAATTATACATGTTGTTGCCACACGTTTTTATACCGCTAATCTTTGTCAAATCCTTTAAATTCCATTCTTTTCATTGTCGGACAATTATTTACAATTATATCAAATTCCGTCACTTTATCGTTTGGTGTAACGTACTGTTTACTTACAACCTTATCAAAACTATATGTCAATTCATAAACGTTTTTAAATTCAGTCGGTTTTATTGTTAATTCTGCTTTTTCAGATTTAGTTTTCTGCGGAATAGTATTTAATTCTAAAGCGATTTCGTTTTCTCTCAATTTTTTCAATTCAGATATTAAGTCAGCATCTGCTTCAAGTTGATGAAAGAAAAGAACAGAATTTTCATTGATTTGGTATGATGGCGTATTTCCGTCACAAGGTTTGTAAATCACGAATTCGTTATTCAACTTTTTTAAACTAATCCAATGTCTTGGAAATCCCTTTAAGTATACTTTTTTGAGTTTGTGTTTTTTTGAAATTTCTTTCTTGTAAAAAGAAATTTCATCATTAACCATTTGATTCGGTTTCCATTTAATTAACTTTTCGTAAATCTCCGAATTTCGTGTTGTGTCGATAAAAAGTTGATGTTTTGTTAAGTCAAGACTTTTGGGATTATTTCTTTCCAAAATTGTGTCTAAATCAATTTTCCACGCAGGAATTTCAGTCGGTTTATTTTCCGCCTGTTTTGGTTCTTTTTTCTGTTTGCAAGAAATCAGAATTCCCAATATTAATGTTATGAATATAGCTTTTTTCAAATTTCACACAACGGCTCCGTATATGAACAGTAGCGCTGAAAATAAGCGATTTCTTTTCGGACTAACACAAGCCGAATTTTAAAATTTTACTATTTATCTTTTTTTGGAAATCGTCAAATTTAAAAATTTGGCGACTTTCTAAAAAACGCCTAAACCATAGTGTTATCAATGATTTACGCTATTTTTTATATACATTGTTAGGGGCAGTTTTTCTGCGTAATCTTTCGGTAATTCCACATTATATACCTTTTCCATATATGCTAATGGTGGAAGTCCTATGGATTTTCGCAAACTATCAACTTTATCTATGCTTTGAATAGGAAATTGGTCATAATTATTCCAGTACGTTCCGTAGATTTGAACACCATCTTCACTAAACATTGATTTTTCATCATCGAAACTAGCCCAATAACTCTTTCTCAATTCGCCTTTCTCAATTTTTTTATTAATCAAAGGTCTAAAATAATTCCAAACGTAATTACTATCTCGATGAATTCCTCTATGGTGCCATAATAATATCCATTGTTTATCAAACCAACCATATTCTTTGTTTATTTCAATTAGTCTTTTAATATTTAAACTATCAATTCTTTGCATTTCTTCAACGCTACTTCCATCAGTTCTAACTTTCTGGTCCCTTTGCGCTAAAAGCTTAATTTCGTTATATATCTTTGGATGTTTAAGGTTATTTACAAAGTCGGATTTATACTTTGAATAATGAGTTTTTATTTCTGCAAAAAGTTGTTTTTCTCGGAACGGATTAAATTCATCAAAACTGTCGAAATAATTTTCTGATGCATCTGTTTTTTTGATTGCGGTAATAATTAATTCTTTTGCAATTTTATCCTTTTTTAGGTTTAAAGCAGAAGCTGCAGCATAAAAGTAATCTGACACATTTTCATCAGATTTAATTTCAAATGCGTCTTGAAAATTTGATAATGAATTCACATAGTCCTTATCCTTAAAATGAAGCATTCCACTCCAAATTAATTCATCATATTTTTCTAAATCAGATTTGATTTGGGTTTTTGTTCCGCTTTCTTTCTTTTGATTGGAACACCCAATAATAAATATCATCAAAAATGGTAAAATTATTCTCATAAGTTTTTTTTCAAATTGCCCCTAACAAGTATATATACTTACCAGTAACTATATATTGCTCTATCAAGGTATATAATCACCAGTGCCTACTTAATTTTTATAAACTATTTCCAATCAAGTAGTTGGGGTATACTTTGGTCGGTACTACAAGTATAATAAGTTTCCCTTACAAAAAACTACGCTTTTCTGTATAATTGTAGAAAATGCACGGGTTGTTAAGTTACGGAGTTTGGTGGGGCGTTTAGGCTACGCTCCGCTTTATATAGTTTTTATTGAATCCGTTTTTTAATGAGTATGATTTGTCCGAGATGATAATATGAGTGTTCAATCATAGCGTCAATATTCCGGCAATAAGTCCCATATTGTTTATCTATAAAGTCCGACAATAGTTTTTCTTCTGACATGTTTTCAACAAGTTCAATAAATTCATCTGCGTCAAGACAAAACTTACGCACTAAATTCTGCCAATCTTGTTCAGATTTTATGGGTGGGTAATCAAAACTATATTTGTCTCGTATATCAAGTGATCCGCCTTTTAGCACTTTTTTCACGCCAGCTATATAATAATCTATATGAAAGGTCAAATCAGCAATAGTGTTATAGTCATCTATTTTTTGAGTTGCTTGTTTCCAATCAAGGTCAATGATTTGTTCTTTGAAATTTGTACCTAAAACCCATTTTCCTTCAGTAAAAATTTCCTTTAGTCGGTTAGCTAAGTATTCGTTTAGATTCATTTTATCTTAACAACTTTATTTTTTTGGCGGGTTTCTTAAATTGCTTTCAACCAATAGTGCATGATGCGTAGCTTTCCAATGGGCGGCTATGGTTTCGTGAACATTATTAGTTGCTGGTATATTTATTTTCTTTCGGCCATTTAAGTGCATTCCAAACAATTAGAACTGTCAATAACGCTTCTGTTAAAGCTAGAAAGACATAAAAACTATACCAAGGGGTCAAACTTCCAAATGCAATGAGTACCATCATAATCGTAAAAATTGTTCCAAAAACAACGTTAAGCCACTTATTCGGTTTGGGTTTTAAAACTATTGAAGCAACAACCATTAATGGAGGGATGACCATAATCAAAGAGGCTATAAATAGTGACATTGGGGAATTTAAAACATGATCACCACTAATCAAGTTTTCAACCTTACCGGGGGTATATAACTCAAAATAATCTCCGTACAAGTAACAAAATGTTGCAGCGATCCAAAGAGCCGCAAGTTTAATTTTTATGTTGACCTCAAAGTCTTTCATCTTAAATAACTTTTTTGTGACTGTAGGACGTTTTAATATATAAAATGTTACAACTTGGTGTTTTTGGTCATTTTTTATCAATAATTAAAAAGGGATAATAAATTCCGTTTGCTTTGTCTTTAATCGTATTGGCTATATAATTATCGAATTCCAATTCAGTATTCATAGTCATGCCCATAAATTCCCAAATCTCGTCTACGAAGATTATCTTTTTTAGTTCCTCATTCCTTTCATTTTCAAAAGGGAGTAATAAAACCCTATCGTCTTCTAATCGGAATTTGGTATTTAAAATATTGAAGTTCATTATTTTTTTGAGTTTGTTGCCAACGGTTTTAAATACGTTCAGTTGCAGATTTTATTCCTTTATTTATCGGTTAGGCACCCTACCTTTGTTTTTATGTTTATACGCTCGTTTTATGACGTTTGCCCCAAAGTTATACGGCCAATTTAGCAAGTAGTTTTAATTAAACTTTCCATTGCCATCTCCAAACCATTTAAGATTATCCAGATGGTCATTTTCAAGGTAAATATCTGAATTACCGTCATTATTTAAATCTTGAATATGCACCCAAATGAACCAATTGGTTCCTGTGTTGTTGGAGATAGAAGTAGTTGTACAATCAGAAAATTTATGCTCTCCTTCATTCTCAACAACCTGTATATAATAGTTTTGGTAAAAGTTATTGGAATCAACTCTGTTTAAGATTAAATCCTTATCACCATCATTATCTAAATCTATAGCATCAATATCTACAACAATATTATAACCGCTTACTTGCGGAATTGTACTACTTAAATCCCCATAATATTTACCAGAACTATTACCCCACAAAATAATGGAATTTGCTCCTTGGTGTTCATGACCGGCCAATAATAGATCAATGAACCCATCTTTGTCAATATCAATGAATTCTGAAGTATAATATTTTGTGTTATGATGAAACTCTTCATCAATAAATTCAGTTGTACTTGAAAAGTTTCCAGAACCATCATTCATTAAAAATAAGGACTCTTCTATGCTTGGAACTCCATTAATAAATATATCCAAATCTCCATCATTGTCAAAATCTGCAGAAGAGCCACCATGAAAGAAACCTGATATATTGTTTAGCTTTTGATAGTTAAAACCATTTCCATTATTTAAAAGTAGAATAGGTGATTCCCCTGGGTAAGGATAAGCATCATATCCATGTCCAATGATAAAAGCGTCCATAAGATTATCTCCATTATAATCTCCGGTCAATATTTTTCTGGGATGCTGCAGCCCTTCATAACCACTTGGTAGTGCATTTGGCATTTCTGTAAAACTAGAACATGAAAATCCGGAACAGGAACCCCCACATTCGCAATAGTCAGTATTAAATCCTGTACCGTCTCCCAGATATAATTTAATTGGGGAATAGTCAAAACTTTGGAATAGTCCACTTGAAATTAGCACATCAATATTTCCGTCATTATTAAAATCTGAATATGCTTTTAAATGAAACCTATCAAAATCTTGGGTTAACTGTGCTCCGTCCACATACACATTAGAACTTTGTAGTGAATATGAACTGCCATTTTCAATGTTACTATTAGGGCTTATTCCTAATCCCTCATCTTTGGTCAAGTTTAAAGAATAGTTTTGATTACTTCCGTCCTCTGCGGTGACAATAATATTAAAAGGGCCCTCGGCTATATTAAAGGATTGATTAATGGTTAGATTGATTGTTGCATTTTGTGATATTTGAAATGATTTCAGGAATACCTGTTCCGCAGGAAAAGGAAATGCTGAATTATTGGTTACAGTAGAATTGGATATGGTCGTGGAGTAGTCTACATCATTATACGCTAATACAAGATTCAGCAATTCCTTATTTGCTGAGCGAGTTTCTTCTGGTGGTTGTGTTGTCTCATTTTCACTACATGAAAAAAACGGTAATAGCAGTGAAAATACAATACTATGTATTATTAGATTTTTCATAATGGTCGTGGTCTTTAAATTACTTGCAACAATTGTATATAAATACCAGTAACTATATCCATCGATATTAAAGTGAATAATCACCAGAACCTATAATTATTTTCGCTTAAGTAGTTGGGGGAGAGTATTTTATCTGTATTGCAAGTATAAGATTTTTCCCTTACAAAAACTTATACTTTTCTATAAAATTGTAGAAAATGCACAGGTTGTTTTGTTGCGGAGTGTGGTTGTGCATTTTTTGGCTACGCTCCTTTTATAGGATGCTTTTCTTAGTTTATCAGAAGCTAAATTCAGAACGTTCATTTCATTATTTGGTAGGTAACTGTCTCGACGATGAGTAGTTGCGAGGGTTGGCACTTAAGATTGCAAGTACATACCAAACTGAAAATGGGTGAGGGCTTTTAGGGGTAGGAGAGCACAAGCAACTACATATAGTCATTATTGTAAAACATAATTTTATGATTCTTAATCATCTAACAACATTGCCAGTCCTTCTTTTAGAAGTAGTTCAAAATATTTTCCGTGTTTAATTTTGACGCTTACTACTTCAGCATTTTTAGATTTGAGGAATGCTATTTCCTTTTCTGTTAGTTTACCAACGCTTTGGTCAATTTCACTGTAAATGTAGATGACATTTGAGAGGTCGGTGTCTTTTAATAATTCGGTATATTTTTCATCTCTGCTCAATGCTGAAGCTATTTTTCGCATATTTACCGTGTAAATATTGTCAGACTTTTCACCTATTATGGGTGTTACAGCATCTTCTTCAAACGTTGCTTTTAATCCTTTTGAATAAGCATTACTTACCTCCTGTGTCATATCCAATCTGCCAACCATAAGTAAATAACCATCTGCGGTATTTTTATAATCAACTATGGATTTTAAGCCCACAAATGAACCATAAGAACCACCCACAACGTAAACTTTTTTATTTTGCGATTTAAAGAAACCTATAAGGTCATTGAGTGTTTTGGCCGTTTTAGCATTATACATTTTTGCCTGATCCCAAGATATTTCTTGCTTTTCCGTTTCCTCTGGGTAAAGTGTTTGTGATTCACGCATATTGATCAAGAAATAATTGTTTTCATCAATTCCACCTTGAACGTTAAATGTAAATTCAAACACATACGTTTTAAGATCATTTTCAGGACCACCATCTATGTTTATGATTACCGTGTCACTCTCAGGGTTTCCAAATGAATAACCTGACTTCGCTAATGATTCAGGAATATTTTCATATACAATTCTTATGTCTTCATTTTTAAGCGTGCTTTTAACGACCAACGCTTTATATTCTCCATTCTCATTAACAAACATGCGTGGTATTAATTTTTGGTCCATTATTAGTGGCAACACTTCTTTAAAGGCTACTTGTGTTCCATCCTCATAATAAACTGGTTCAAAATCTGCAGGTGGTTCTTTTTTTACCAGTTCTTGCATGGGTAGTAATGTTAAACCATCAGAAATAAATGTGTATTCTTGACCTTGTGCTAAAATGCTTGTCAACAAACTTGCAATTAGGATTAATTTTTTCATTGTCTTGGTCTTTATGTTTGATTATGTTTTGTACATGTTGTTAATAGCTAGCTTACTTTCATTTGTCCAAGTCCTTAGATTTTTCAAGAAAAATAAGTTCTAGTTTATCCATTGTTTACGAAATTTGGTATATCCAAGTCTATTATATAAAAATATGTTCCTAACACTTTTGTGTCCAGTGAATAATTCGTATCGATTTGCATTCTCAAACCCATTTTATAATCTGATTCATTAATAGTTTGCCTAATCCTTTATTTCGAAAATCCTTGTCAACAATTTAACTGCAAATTTTAAAAGTGTTAGATTCTAAAAACCTCTAACCGAACCTACTATTTTTACATCACATTCAACTTTTAAGATTTTTTCGTTTACATAATCAAGTTCAATCGATTCTAAGTTTTGAGTCAACTGAGGAATTGAATAATCATTATATAGTTCCGCTTCTTCTACATAGCAAGATTTTTGTAATTCTAATATTGCTTTGAGGGCTTTTTTTTCAGCTATAGATATGTTCATTTTTTTGCTTGCTACCAAGAAGTATATACAGTTACCGGTAATTATATATTGCCCTGTAGAGATATATAATCACCAATACCAATATCCAATTTATAAAAACTAATTCCGCTTAAGTAGTTGGGGGAGAGTACTTTATCTGTATTGCAAGTATAGGTATTTTCTTTTACAAAAACCTGAGTTTTTGTATAAACTGCTGAAATTCACTGATTGTTTTGTTGCGGAGTGTTGCGGGGCGTTTAAGTTACGCTACCTTTTATTTGAAGTTTTGCTTAGTTTGTCAAAAAACGACATTCAGAAGGTTTGTTTAAATATTTGATATGTAGCGGTTTGTATATGATAAGTTGTGGGTTTTTCCAACGAAAAATGTCCGCCCGCAATTAATTATACACCGTGTTTCCTGCTGGTTTTTAATATTTCCATTTCGAACTTCTGTTTATCAGTAAGTTTGATGTCGTAAAGTGAAATTGACAATGAAAAGTCAGTTGTTTTTTTAAGTGATAAATTTTTTATTTTTTCCTTTTTTATTAAATCGGCTACTTTTTGGGAGCAGAACCTAAACATTGTTGATTCCCCATTTTCATCTGTTTTACACATAAATAGGTCCGTTCCGTCCCAATAATTGTCCTTAAAATAAAATCCTTTTGCATGCGGTTCGGTCGTAATTCCAATTTTGTCCATTACGATAGAGCTCTGAGAGTAATCTTGATATCCACATCTTCCAGTTATTATTAGTCCATAATATTTTTGGTCGATAAGCTCATTCTTTTTTGAGTAGATTTTAACGGTATAAGTTTGCCAACCCGTAATTCCGTTTGATTTAAATAATTCAATTACTCTATCACTTACGATAAGTGGAAACGCATTAGTTGTCCAAATAACATCATAAAGAGTTTTTCCGCCCATTGAATGTTTGACAAAAACTATTTCAGACACTTTATTTTCTCCGCGAGAAATTTCAGGTTCTGCCAAATCGTACTTGTCAATTTCTCCTCTAAATGGCCGACTGGAATGTGTTTCCCCAATCAGATATATTTTATCGTAGTTCAGCATTTTTTTAGCTTGCAGGTAACGGTTGGGCTAAGCGTAGTGCGGAGGTAAGGAAACTTTTCGTTTCCGCCTACGCACGAAGCTAAAGCTTTTGGTTTTGCTTTTTCTTTTTTTTCTAAAGTTAATTTAAATATTTCGCGAATGCGTAATTTTCAATTTAGCGACTTTATAAACATCACAAACCTTTCGGTTTTACCCTAAAGTCCGGATTGCGTTTCGGTTTTGTTGTGTGTAGTTTTTTAATTTCAGATTTGTCAACAACCACAAAGTCCATAAACGTTATAAATCTGTTTGTTTTCTTTTTTATCAACTAGAATCAGTTCCGCATTATATGATGTACTCTCATACCCTTCGTCAATCTGTATTTTATTTTGAATGTAAGCAGTAAAATACGCATTGCTGTAGTTATTTCCATTTGGTTTGAGAAAAACAATTTTGTTGTCAATTGAGATTAAACAATTGTCTCCAAAGTCATCAAAGTATATATATTTTCCCGATTCAAATTCTTCTTTAGTTTTTGAAAAAAGGCACGAACATCCATATAAATACTCTGGTATTTCAGATAATTCAAATGCAGTACTATTAATTTTCCCTTTTGGATCATTACAACTCAAAGCAAATAAAAACGTCAGAATTAAAGAGAAATATTTCATAGAATTTTTAATTCAGTTGGTGGCGTTCTTAAATTACGTTTGGAGCTATGAACAGTACAGTGGCAAACTGGCGTTTACTTTCCACCACTCACATAGCGAATTTTTTTTCTTTGTTTCACTATAAAACAAAATTCAAAAGATTTTGCGGACATCATAAAAATACACAAACCTAATGATTAAGCCCGTGGACCGTATTGTTTATAGGTTGGGTTGTAGCACGTTTTTTTATTTATACAATCTCAATTAAGTTTATAAAACTATCTATTACATAGTTAGGTTTTTGTTTTTCTAATTTTTCCCTTGTGTTGTTACCATACGTTACTCCGCACGTATCTACATAAGCCCTTTGTCCCATTTCATTGTCAAAGATTGTATCACCAACAACTAAGCATTCATTCAATTGGTAGTTGTATTTATCGATTATGAGATTTACAATGTCAGGTGCTGGTTTTTTGTTTTTTGCATCCTCTTCTCCACCTACCAATGAGAATATATCATAGATGTTTTGCTTTTTAAGAATCTTAATTAATGCAGCTTTACCTTTACTTGATGCAACGGTTAAATTTATTCCTTTAGAATGAAAATCCAACAAGGTTTCTTTTACACCATCAAAAAGAGAAATTGTATCGATTACAATTTCATTATAATGTTCACGATAAATCAAAGTCGCCTCCTCAATCAATTTTTCGTCAAGTGAAAAGGCTTTTTCGAAGGTAGTTTACAATGGTAACCCTATCAAACTTTCTATTATATTTTCATCAACGTTTTGGAGGTTAAAACTATGGGCAACAAATTTCATAGTTTATATAATGCTTTCTTTTGTGTCGGCTAATGTGCCATCAAAATCTAGAATAAGAGTTTTATATTTCATTCTGGTTTACATTCTTTTCAAATGCCTAACAACGGTCAGTATATAAAGCGTAGCCTGTCGATAGGCGGCTATGATTTTATACTTTGTTGTATGTCGTGCTTTACTTCCTATTCAATTATTAATTCTTCGCTCTACTTCGGCTTTAAGTTCTCTATTAAAAATCAAATATTGTGGAAGTACAAATCTCGCTAAATCGATATTGCTTATGTTAGGGTTAAATCCTCTAAATTCATCTGACTGAATAAATTTCGTGCGGAATTTTCCATTTTCCTGAACTTCATATAAATGTCTATCAATAACTCCAGGCAATACGGCAATTGTATCTGACCAACCATAATATTTATTTTCAGAATAGATAAGTTTATGTGGGATTACCTGATCTTGCCCATCTACTTTGTAAATTATATTGACCTCTTGTTCATCCTCCATCGTAATTCCATCAATTTTTTGAAGTGTAGAACTCCAATTGGACATATTCTCAAAGTCTGTCAATACCTCCCAAACTTCACTTGTAGTCGCATCAATTGTTATTGATGTGAATAAAGAATAATGATTCTCATCGATTTCCTTTATTGATACTTCTTCGATAGGTTCGATTGTTGTATTAGAGGTACTTTCAGTTTTGACTTTACTACCACACCCTATAAATATAAAGGATAGAATTACTGTAAATGACAAACTCTGAAGAAGGGTAATTCTCTTTATATTTAAATATGATATCTCACAATTCATTTTACTGATGATTTTAAATGTTAAACTAATATTTGTTGACTTATTGTCTTTTCCTGCATGACATACAACAAGAATATATAGTTACCGGTAATTATATATTGCTATATCAAGATATATAATCACCAATACCTATTTATTTTTTTATAAACTATTCCCACTAAAGTAGTTGGGGTATACTTTGGTCGGTATTGCAAGTATAAGAAGTTTTCCTTACAAAAATTTATGCCTTTCTATAAAAATTAGGAAATACATAGGATGTTTTGTTGCAGGGTGTTGTGGGGCGTTTAAGCTATGCTCCCTTTTATTTGAAGTTTTGCTTAGTTTGTCAAAAGCGAAATTATGAAGGTTTGTTTTAGTATTTGAAATGTAGCGGTCTTGGATATGACATGTAGTATATAAAAAACGCTGAATTTTAGGATTATGCACGAGCAAAATTTATAAATTTGGTGGTCTTATATAAGCACACCAACCTCCGGTATAGTCAGTAATAGCTATGTTTTATTTATGGAAGTGTATTACTTTTTTTTATTACGATAAATAATCTTAATTCACAAAGTGTAGAATTCTTCCAATATTTTTGACTTCCAATTTTCATTTTCTTTGTATTGAAGTATTGTTCCGCCCCAAACCTCATTTGGTCTAATCATAATTTTTTTAATCATTGTACTAATGTGAGGGAAAGTAATCTGTTCTATTGCTTCGTTAAGGGTTAGCCATTTTATTTCTTCAATTCCATTAGGTTTCTTTACTATTCCTTCTTTACTTTTCGCTGTATAAACATTTCGAATTGATGTTGATTTTTCTCCATTAAGCGCTCTCTTCAATATAAAAACGCCATTCAATTTAATGTTCTCTAAAGTAATTCCGTATGTTGAGGCAATACTATCCAGGCCTTTTTTAATTGATAGTTCCTTAGTTTGGTAAATTCCTGGAGTTACCCAAAAATCGGCATTTTCTATTTTGACCACCATCAATTCATTTTCAGAGTTTACTATTATAAGTCTATGAAATATTGGAATATCTTTTTCAATTTGAGCATGAACTGTTTGACATAAAATAAAAATTATTAAGGTGGCAATTTTTTTCATAATTCTATCCTTTTTTGTGGCACAACGGGACTCATATAACCATCAGTTTCAGGTTTTATTAGCGAATATTTTCAGGTTAACCACTGACATTTGCAATTCCAAGTAGATTCTAGCCTGCCCTGAGCGAAGTCCAAGAGTAGTAGAAGCCAGCGGTAATTGCAGTAATACTTTGTTTCCAGTAGTTATTCTTTTAACTCCATATGTAAAGTAGGATAAGGTTTTCCGGAAGAATCCAATTCAGAGCGTCTAATAGTTTCAAACCCAAAATGCTTATAAAATCCTACAGCTTGTTCATTCTGTTCGTTTACATCAACTTTTTTTACACCCATTTGTTGAATTGAATAATCCAACAACTTTTTTCCTATTCCTTTTCCCCTAAAGTCAGGATGAATAAATAGCATTTCCAAATTTTTGTCCGCCACTCCAAGAAAACCAACTATGTTCTTTTCATTATTTCTTACGCATCTTAGTTCAACAGCATCCAAATAGGTATTTAAAATCAGAGGTTTAAAATATTCAATATCTTCCTCTTTTAGAAAGTGGTGAGTCGCTCTAACGGAAGACTCCCAAACACGTACCACTTGTTGGTATTCAGATTTATGTATGGTATCTATTTCCTGTATCATTTTTAATTACGGCCAAAGATCTTGTGTAACTGCTGTGACGACCTAATGGAGCACAATATTACACAATGGTATACTCAGTTTTTATTTTTCAAAATGTTCAATTCCCCAAAATCTACATCAAGTAGATTTTCTTGGTCAATGGAGAATCCTAGTATTTCTCGTTTTGCATTAAAGTTGAACGTCAAAAATCCGTCAGGAATTCTAATATCGTCCCAATCTATTTTAAACGTATCAAAATGCCAATGCTCCAGTTTACCTTTGAATACTGCGGAATGAGAAAATGTAATTTCTAATCCGCCACCCTCGGTATCATCTATTAAAATGTCACCATACATGCGGTCGCTATATTTTCCTGCATATTGTTGAATGCTTAATGAAGGTTTTGTCTTGGGCGTTTTGGCAATGGTCAATGGGCTTTCTTTATGCTCTTTTAGGTTGGCGTCTCTCCAATCCTTTATCCTGGAATATAGGTCATACGACTTGTCATCAAGGAGCTTTTCTAAAATTTTTGCAGTTAATAAAAATGTGGCCGGCTCTTCCGCTTCATTGGTAAGTATTACAAACCCTAAATTCATATCCTTTATCATCACAAGATTTGCTGCCATTCCATCAATACCACCACTATGTTCAATTATTTTATGGCCATTTTTTGGTGTTAACCACCAGCCAAATCCATACGATGTAAACTCATTGTTAAAGGGAGGCCCCATAATAGGATATATAATTTGAGGCTTAAAAATTTCATCAATTATTGCGGGACTAACAATAGTGTCATTATCTATGACTCCATTATTTAGCAGCATTCTCATGTAATTGGACATATCGTTAGACGATGAATAAATAAAGCCACCAGGAGCAAGATTGTCCCCTTTTTCCTGTTCAATGGCCACTTTTTCATAATCCTCGTTCCAAATATGTGGCTGGGCCAGATTACTGTTAGCTTCTCTTTCTGCGGATAGGGATGTGGTATTATCCATTTTAAGTGGATCAAAAACCCGGGTTTTCACGAAATTATCCCATGACATTCCAGAAACTGTTTTCACGATTTCTGAAGCAACTACATACATTACATTTTGGTAGGCCGGCTTTTCCCGAAAACCAGATATGGGTTCTAAATATTTTAGGCGCTTTATGATTTCTTCCCTTGTATAATCCGAGTGATACCAAAGCGTACCTCCACTAACATCTTTAAGCCCGCTTCTATGGGTGAGTACATCTCTAATCGTAAAATTGTCCGTTACATACGGAGCGTATAGTTCAAAATACGGGAGATACGTTTTGACCTTATCATCCCAATCAATTTTCCCTTCATCTACCAAAATTCCCAAGGTTAAAGCTGTAAAGGATTTGGAAATAGAACCTATTCCAAAAATGGTATTTTCATTTACTTTCTCGTCTTTGTGTAGTTCTAAGTTTCCGTAACCTTTGGAAAATAGTAGTGAATCGTTCCGTACAACACCAATAGAAAGACCTGGTATGTCAAAGTCTTTTATAAGTTGGTGAATTTGTGCATCAAGTGAATCTAATTGTATTTGTTGGGCGGATGTATTGGCGTAGAGCATTAACCCCATTACGGTTGAGAAGAATAGTTTCATTTTCATTTTTTTAGTGGTGTTTGATGGTTGGTAAATAAAGCGTAGCGAGGAACTAGCTATGATTTTAAAGGTATTGTTGGCATTTCGTTATTTTTTCTTGTCACGTTCTCTTTTAAACTCTTCCGTGCGTTTAATTTGCTCTTCAAGATTCCATTCAAAATCAAATCTATTCTTTAGAAAGATATGGATTGAATCCAGTCCGATAGCCGTTCTTCTCTTATCTATATTTTCTGGCTCAAAAACAGGCCACAAGTTAAAGCTCTTGGTCTCTGGGTAGTACTTCATTTGTCCGCCATAAATTTGTAGATCTCCGCTTTCGGTGGCTATTCTGTCCTCTGCCCTAACTAAAAACCGAGGTTCTAACTTTTTCTCTTTTACGGCCTTCCTCATCATGGGTAGATAGTGTATTCTGACCTTGTTATCAGAATGTTGTATCACATTGCATATGGTCCAATTTCCTTGCTCACCTGCTATTTCTTTCGAAGGCCATCCATAGGTGTCTAGAATATCCTTTACTTTTCTTTCATTAATAATATGGTTCTTTTCATAGATTTCTTGCTGTTCCTTAACTAGTTTAGATTCGGCACCATAAATTTTCATAAGGGAATCCCTTAGTGTAATTGGTCGCTGCTCAGCATTCCATATCGTGTCAAGAACTGCTATTAAATTTCCTTGACCCTCCAATGGGGTTGAGGTTTTTGCCGATTTGGTTTTATTGGAGCAACTAATTACGAATAACAGACCGATTACTAAAATAGATTTCATTCTTTACTAATGTTAGTTTATAGTGTTGCCTTACTACATGCAACGACTTGGTTAAGCGTAGTGCGGAGGCAAGGAGACCTTTCGTTTCCGCCAGCCTGCCGGCAGGTAGGTTTGCTTTTTTAATCAAAGCTAAAACCCTAAGATTCAACGACATTATAAATATACACAGACCTTTTGGTTTTGCCCTAAAGTCCGCATTATGTTTAGCTCTTGTAAAATGTATTTTTTAGATGTTGTGAATCCGGCCTTTTAGTTTTTTCCGATTGAAGGAGCTCACTCTTACTTGGTCTTGTTTTTTTATAATTCCGTATGCAACTACTGGGACAAGTAAAAATCCTCCAACTATGAAAATTACATAATGATTCCGACTTCCTGTAAATATGGGGCTTACAAATAGGAACATAAGCGGTGTGCCAATGAAGAAAATAAGTCCGGCACCAATTGTCGCTAAATGTGATGCTTTTGCGTTAAGTTCGTCCACGTGAAAATCCGTTGCCCGTCCGCAATTTTTACAAGTCAGTTTCTTGTTCTCACCGTCTTGCATCGCAAACTCCACTCGCGTATTTGCATTTGTTGAATATCCGAGTTCATTTTTACATTTAGGACATTTTACATAAACTTTCATTTATTAGAAGTGGTCTTTTGATATTTTTTACACGTTGTTAGTTTACATTATTTACACCGTATTTGTATATGGTTAGTTGCGTGGTTTAAAATAAAATAGAAAATATTCAATAACTTTAAAGAATTGGACTAGGGCTTTTCAGAGGTTTTGTGGTCTGCAGACTTTATGCACCATTTAATAAACCATATTCAAGTGCAAAAACGGAAATACCTCGTAATTCATAGGTTAGTGATTTTCCTTCTTGCCGTCGCAACAATAGATTTTGGTCAGCTAATTTTACCAAAAAGCTATTTGTGAATTTTTGCATTGTTTTTACACCATATTCTTTAAAATGCACAAAATCTTTTGGTCTGACAGTATTCATTTCACCAATCTTCTTTAACACTTTTTTTTCATCATGCGATAAATGATATCCGTTAAATTCATCGACTATAATATTTTTAAGACAAGTATTAGCAAATGAATCACTTATTTGATTATTCACTAAGTGTTCTCCCATAAATTTATCAAATACCTTTTCATTTAATCTAAGTCCTTTTTCAAGTATTAACTTTCTTATTGTACCTATAAAATTGATGCAAGTTGCATGGCAGTATTTAAATACAAATCGAATTTCACCGTTTGATGACTCAAACAACTTTAAATATGTCTCCTTAGTTATTGGCGAGGAACCACCACTTGCTGTGTGAAATCTATCCACTCTGATATCTACGGCCTTTATTAAATCTATAACGTCAATAGGTTTTAGCTCTAAACTTCCTGATAATCTTTGAAATACTTTTGGTGTAGTTGACTGTATTAAGCTAGATAACCCGCTTTGCCCTATCAATACCCACCATATATTTGGTATTGTAAATAATGTATCACGAAAAGTTGTCAAACAATCATTTAAATCGTCAACGTGTAAATTCTCCATATTATCAAAAACGATTATACTTCCCTCTAATTTTAATTCGGATTTGACTTCATTGGCAATGGTACCTATAATCTCGACCAAAGTTTCATATGTGGTTTCATTTATTGAAGGTAAGTGTAACTCTCTTCCTCCATTTAATCCATTTCCAAGAACGGAAAAGCCTAGGTTAAGTGTTGCTGGTTTATTTTGATGTACCCAAGCATCAACTTTTTTAGTTTCGGATGGTACATCACTCTGTGTTATTGCACAATATTCTTTTATAGATTTACAATAGGTTTGAATGCATCTTACAGCAATATGCTTTGGTTCATCAGATGGCTGTATTGGACATAAAACTCTTGAAGCAAGCAACCTAGGTCCAAAATCTGCTTGACCGCTTTCTAATAGAAATTGCTGTACATTTAAAAAACTTGTTTTTCCTACACCTGGAACACCTGAAATAATAAAAATTCCTTGGCTGTCAGATTCAATCGAAGTCAAAAAATCTATTTGTTCAGTATCTCGCCCTAATAATAAGTCTACATCATCTTTTGTGACATTTAAAGGTTTTGTGTCATACGGACTTTCTCTAAATCCTAACTTTTTCCACATTTGATTTGACATACTTTGTTGTTTTTGTTTGTTGTTTTTAATGTATGTAACTTGCGGGTAACGGTCTCGGCTATGAGTAGTTGCGTGGTTTAGCACTTAACATCGCAAGTACACACCAAACTGAAAATCCGCGAGGATTTTCAGAAGTAGGCGAGAACAAGCAATTATTCATAGCCATTGTTGGGCTTAATTTTTTATATTAAGTTCTTTATAAATTCTATTATATATGGATAAACAAATATTGCTGGAATAACAAAAAGAACGAATCTTAAATAATACTTATAAAATTTCAGTGTTCTTTTATGTTTCCCAATTCCAATAATAGTTTTTGGTTTAAATATTCCAATAAGACAAAAGGCCAGTGCAATTATAGATACCCTTTTAGCTGTTTGATTAATCCTTGTTTCTTCCTCTACATCATCTGAAATATAACCTGAATTTATTTTTAATAACAATTCAACAGCTTCCGTCTGGTTTTCTTTATTAACGCCATTCTCAATTATGGCTTCAATTTGCTCTTTATGGACTTGTATTGAATTTGGTCTGTAAGTTGAAGAAATATTGACAGCAGTTAAGAGGAAAGTTAAACCTGCAAATATTGCTAATGGGAAAGCTAATTTGAGCCACCAAGTTTGTATAAACAAAGGTTTGTACTTATCAACCCAATTTTCAAGTCTGTAATTTATTTCGTCTTCAACTTCTGATTTGGTGGCTTTTACGTTATATTCTAACTCACCATCGAATCTTTGTTTGACGTTAAATGAAAAAATATCTAAACTTCCATATTCGATATCGACACTCAATTCTTTTGGCTTAAAGTTTTTAACTTTTGGGTCTACTAAGAGTTCTTTGATTGAATTGTCAGTTAATCTTGATTCATTATTCGAAATAAGCGTTATATCTTTTCTTTTTCTATCAAATGAATACTTTAAAGCATATTTTTTAGCTTCTTCAAAACTTTCATATTTTTTATCATCAAAGTCTTTTAATGCTGTAGCATCAATTTTTTCATCGAGTGTTTTACTTAATTCGTAGTCGGCATATTCAATAATTTCGTGAAGTTCTTCCAATGAACTATTGTTTAATAGCCACGGTCCAGCAAAAGTCCTTTTAGTAGGATTGAAAAGTTTTCCCATTTCGTTTTTTAAATTAAGCCCAACAAGTATATATAGTTTACCAGTAACTATATATTGCCATATCAACATATATACTCACCAGTTTTGATATCAAAACTTTCCACTAAAGTAGTAGGGGGGTGTACTTTGGTCGGTACTACAAGTATAAGAAGTTTCCCCTACAAAAACTTACGCTTTTCTGTAAAATTGTAGGAAATACACTTGTTGTTTTGTGAAATAATTGAAAGGGCGTGTAGAAGATAGCTTTCCTAACGCACTGTTCTTAAACTGTTATAATCTATTTGGGTCATTGTGGAGCGTGTTTTAACTTCAGAAAAAATGCATCGGGAGAACAGGGTAGCGTCCTATTTTCCCAATGCATATGTCATTTTTTAGTGTAGATGCTAGTCATCACTACATAATATCGCCATCACCGGCATCAATTGCGGTTATTATCAAAAGATTTGTCCGGGTAGGCCGGTGGGGCAGGGACTTCCCTTGGGTCTTCCTTGATCTGCTTTTTAAGGAATTCAATGGCGGCATTCAACTGCGCATCTTCCCCGTTAAAGGTGGCATGGGGCAGGTTGTCCACAACAATATCGGGCTCAAAACCGTGTCCTTCTATAATCCACTCCCCATCTTCACTATAAACGCCCAGCATGGGGGCTCTGGCCAGTCCGTTATCGCTCAATCGGTTACTGCTGTCCAACCAAATTTCGCCGCCCCAGGTACGGGTGCCAATGGTGGTGCCCAGGCCTAATTTCTTAAAGCCGTCCGCAAAGGCCTCGCCGTCAGAATAGGTATTCTCGTTCACGAGGACCACAATATGCCCCCTAAAGGCGTAGGGCATGTTCCAGAACGCTTCCCCAGACCTTCCTTTCCAGTACATCCAGGCTTTTCGTAATAATTTTTCGAGCACAAAACTGTCTATATTGCCCCCAAAATTATACCGCACGTCCACGATCAGGCCAGATTTGTTGAAGACCGGGTAGAACTCCCGGTAAAACTGACTGATATCATTACTGCCCATGGCCCGTAAATGCAGGTAGCCAATGTCCTGGTCGCCCTTTTCCTCTACCTTGAGCCTGTTGCCATATTCCCAATCGCGATAGCGTAGGTTATAGGCATTGCTGATCGGTTTTACGATGATGTCCCTAGAAGTGCTGCCGCGCATAACGGTAAGGCGTACCTGCTTGTCGGCCTGGTTTCTAATTAACTCTCCCATATCCAAGGCGGTAAGGGTATTTTTTCCGTTGACATGGGTAATGACGTCCCCAACCCGTACATCTAGGTAAGGGTCGTCCAATGGCGATTTTTCATCGGGGTAATCTGGGTCCGCCTTATAGATATAATCAATGACAAAGCCCATTTTGGGTTCGCTTCTACTGAACAGGGCGCCCAAGGTGGCCACTCCAATGTCGGCATCATCGGTCCTTTCGTCACCGCCCCTTACACTGGTGTGCAGTGCGGATAGCTCGCCCACGAACCTGCCTATAAGGTCGGAGAGTTCATTACGTGTGGTTACCCGATCTACCAAGGGCAGGTACTTGGCATGCATGGCATCCCAATCTATCCCGTGCATATTTTTGTCATAGAAATAATCGCGTTCCATGCGCCATGCATCGGTAAAGATCTGTTTCCAATCTTCCTTGGGCACAATGGGAAATTTCCAATTGCTGAGATTCACCTGGTGTTTGGACAGGTCGCTGATTTCAGACGTACCCGCATCTACCATATAGATTTTGGAATCCTTGGAAAGCAGTAGCTTAGCGCCCTTCCCGGCAAGCTCAAACCCATTGATGTCCTTGGCCATGGTCTTAAGGGCAATGTCCTCGTTGCCAATGGATACAAAGGATAGGTGGCTTTTGGCCTTTACCCCGGTATCACTGGCCATGAGGTACAGGGCCTTATCGGTTACTTGTAGCGCGGCATAATTACCGGCCGCAACAGGTACTTCCATAATCCTTTCCTGTATGCCTACACGGTCTATATGTACGGTAATGGTTTCTTTGTCACCGGCATCACTGTCCTTCTTCTTTTTATCCGTTTTTGTGGAGGGTTCCGCTTTGGTATCGTCCGCTACAAGTTCATCATTTTCCCTAAACGGGGAGCGGGTACCTTTTTTCAAGGCTACATGGTATATTTTTTCACTGGCATCAAAATACGGTTCCGGCTGTCTGGGTCCCCACGGACTACCGACCAACGAGGTAAAACTTCTATCCGATAGAAAATAAATGAATTTTCCATCTGGGCTCCATTGGGGGTCGGTGCTATTGGCCCGATCCGTGGTCAGGTCAAACAGGTCACCGGTCTTTACGTTGTACACCTTGATCTGGGCCATGGTATTAGGGGCTCCCTGTACAAATGCCAGCCATGTATTGTCCGGCGAC
Organism: Maribacter confluentis; assembly: GCF_030505015.1. Lineage (NCBI taxonomy): Bacteria > Pseudomonadati > Bacteroidota > Flavobacteriia > Flavobacteriales > Flavobacteriaceae > Maribacter > Maribacter confluentis. Next base: position 1,429,997 of record NZ_JAUKUC010000001.1, on the reverse strand, counting down.
CATGAAAAGGTGCCAATGCCTTCTTGATTGGTGGAGATTTTGGTGCTGGTACCGCTTGCCAAATTAAGCACGTACAGGTTGTTTTCCAGGTCATTGTAGGCCATGTATTTGCCATCCGTGGAAGGCGTGCCCCCAAAACGTAATAGGCTGCCGTCACCGGTCAACTTTTTTTCTTCCCCTTGACCATTGGCGGGCATACGCACAAATTCAAACTCCCCCGTTTGGTCAGATAGCGCATAGATATTTTCCCCGTCATGGGAGAAAACGGCATCGCGGTAGCGTACGCCCTTTTGTTCCGTAAAGGATACGAACCTACCGGATTTTACGGGCGCCACAAAAATTCTTCCCCTTGCCGTAATGACAATATGTTCTCCCGCAGGGTCCGGATGTACAGAGGTGATGTATTGAGAGGGGTTGTCATCCCACTTTTGGCGTAGCTGGTCCAAATCGGACACCAATTTTATGGTAATCTTTTTGTCGGACTGGGTGTTCAGGTCATAATGCCAAAGGTCAGCCGCCTTTTGGTAGACCAGGTTTCCGTTAGAGATACTGGCGGCGCGGACATCAAAATCCTTATGGTTTGTGTGTTGTTGAAGGTCCTCCCCATTTTCGGTCATGGACCAAATATTCATCATACCGTCCCTATCCGAAATAAAGTAGACCCTGCCGTTATACCACATGGGGTGATGGCTTTCGCCCAGGTAGTCCGTGGTCAGTTTTACGGCCTCCGGTGTGCCTTCGGTAAATTTATAGATTTGCCTTGCGGTACCGCCCTTATATCTTTTCGTCACGTTCCTGTGGTATGCTGGTCTTACAAAATATAGGGTTTTGCCAGTGTCGTCATAGGTGGCCTCACTGGCCTGTGCCAACGGAACTCTTTTCTTTTCCTTGGTCTTCAGGTCTATGGATACCAATTGGTTGTCCGGAACTTTGGAATAGGCACGTGTGTGGTAGACCACCGCTCCATTGGGTGTCCAGGTATTGGTGTAGGAGGCATCCCGTTCATACGTCCACCGTACGGGCAGGCCACCTTCCATAGGCATGGTGTACACCTCAATTGGGCCCTCGTAGCTTGCGGAAAAGGCTATGGTTTTCCCATCTGGGGAGATGACGGGGAAATTTTCATCTTCGGCATGGGTGGTAAGCCGTTGTGCCATTCCGCCACTTAATGCCACTTTCCAAAGGTCGCCCTCAGCGGCAAAAACAATGGTATTGTCGTGCAGGGCCGGATTTCGGTAATATCCTTCAAAACCTTGTGCAAAACAATTTGTTACGGATAATAGGGTAAGGATGGCCAGTAAAAGAGTCTGTGGTGTTCTTAGGTAATGTGATATGCCCATAGGATTGGTTTTTGTAATTAACGGGTTATAGGATGCCAGAGGCGATTAGTTGTTTTTTTAACTTGGGAATGCCGGTCGCGTGTTCTGTATGCGAAATGGTCCATAAAAGCAACCGAGGGAATAAATGTTGGCTATTACACGACAAGATACTAAGATCACGGTATTAAAGTGACAGGATGCAACAAAAAAACCTTCATGAATTTTTATGCCATGAAGGTCGATGCTTTATAAAACTACTAGGTCAACTTACACAAAGAGCAATAGAATGGTCAGGACCATGCCGCCCAAGGTAAAATAGAGCCCTTTTTTAAAGACCGTTGTTTTTGGCATGAACATCCAAAAAGAGGATATTACGAAGAAGAGCAATGACAGGCCAAAAAAGATGTTCAGAAAGTAGACCGGACTATTGGTGGTAGCCTTGTGCAGATGTTCCATTTTATCAAGGATATAGGGCAGTTCCATTTTTTTGACGGTGGCCAGTCCCGTTTCCGTATTATATTCTCCCTGCTTAAAATAGATAATGTCCCCTAAGGTCCTTTCCGGTTTTACCCCGCCTTTTATCCGTAGTGCGCCGCTAAGTTCCTCTGCGGACAAATTGGGCTTTAACTGTTGAGTGGTTATTTTTTCGCTCTTTAAAAAATCGGTCGTTCTAAAGATCATAATGATTCCGCTAATGGCATACATGGCCATAATACCTGCCAAAAAAAAGCCTAGATAGCGGTGGATAATTCTCATGCGTAATCCGGTGGTCATTCTCATTGTAAAAAAATTATAAGGTTGTGTTGTTTTAGGCCAATACCTTGACATAGATATTGACTAGGGTTTAGATACATATATGGGTTAAAGGTTTAATGGGGATGCTTATTTTTTTTTTATGATAATAATACTGGTGGTATAAAAAAAACCCCGGTATACAGTTTTACCGAGGCTTTTAGTACACTAGTTGAGTAGTTACCTGTATTTTTTTACACGGGCATCATCAATGACCCCGTTCCAATTTAGTCCGTATGCAAAATCATATGAATTTCCATCAGCATCCGTATAAGGTTTCATATCCCTAGGTACATCTTCCAATTGTGCCTCTACGGTCAACATATCCGCCGGCATCTGAAAGGGGAGAAGGGCAGAAGGTTCCGCCGCACCCGTAAGAATTTCCATTAAGGCCTGGTCCTGAACACCCATATGTACCAAAATGGAAGCGGCACTGGGTTCTATTTCCGCGAAAACCATAGGTTTGGCCACTTTTACGGAGACAATGACCGGCTTGTCGCCCATTTTTTTCTTGGTATCGTTCACCAAATCCATATCCGTGGTATTGATCGTGGAGACCGATTTTCCTTTGTACGTACGGTTGGTAAAATCCTCCAGCGGACTACCCCCGGCCAAACTGACCTCCCGTGCGGTATCTGCGGTATAATCGCCATATTGTAAATTGATCGGTACATAGCCATTTCCTCCTTTTTCCAAGTCGGCGCTATCATACCCTACGCCGCCGTCCGGACTATGAATGCCCACCAAGGCAAAATCCGCTTCCTCCGGGGTGCTTACCACATCAAAAAATTTGGCGACAACCTCCATGTTAAAGGCATCTACCGTTTTTGGTTCTGTGGTGATCCCCCACCAGTTGGTCGTGGGTGCCACATAGCGTTGTGGTACGTATACCTTCATTTTTTCCTTTAGCGGTAATGTCTTGTTGTGGTTTTTAAGCATGACGATGGACCTTAATTGTGCATCATAACCCGCTTTCATATATTCGCTATTCCCAACAATTGCCGTTGTTTCCGCTACATCTAAATACGGATTTTCAAAAAGTCCCACTCTAAATATATTGGTCAATAAACGAACTGCAGATTCTTCAAAACGGGCACGCATTGCCGTTTCGCCTAGTTCGGCAACCCCTAATTTATAAGCCTCCAAAACAGGTCCCATATCATTATTGCCTCCAAACTGATCCATTCCTGCTGCGATAGCCTTGTAATGGCGTTCAGCAACGGTCAAATTTTCTACACCAAAAGGTTTGCCTTCAAATTTAGATACTGAAGTCATGTCTCTTGTAATGCCCCAATCGGTACATAATACACCTTCATAGCCATATTTGCCTCTTAGTATATCGGTTATTAAATAGGTATTGTATCCATTGGCTACCTTTTCTCCTTCGCCATCAGAAATGGTATAGTAGGGCATAACGGCAGCCGCCATTTTAGTAGGGCCATCTAGTTTAAAGGCACCTTCGGTAAATGGTTTCATGTGATCTGAAATATTTTTACCAGGGTAAACGGCGTATGCGCCATAGCCAAAATGTCCGTCACGGCCGCCTTCTTCGGGTCCGCCACCGGGCCAGTGCTTTACCATGGCATTGACGCTCTCCATACCCCAATCGCCACCATCCGTAGACTGAAAACCATCTACATAGGCACGTGCCAGGTCCGTAGCCAGATCAGGGTCCTCGCCCATGGTGCCGTCAAAACGGCTCCAGCGTGGTTCTGTGGCCAGGTCTATTTGGGGCGATAAGGCCGTGGCGATACCAAGGGCCCTATATTCGGTTGAGCCTATCTCGCCAAATTGTTTCATCAAGGCGGGATCAAAAGAAGCCGCAATGCCTAAAGTACCGGGCCACATAGATATATCACCACCCGCACCGGCATTGAATTCCGCATAGGAATCGCTCCCATGCCTTGGGTCTGAACTGGTGTTTACAGGAATGCCCAAGTATAGGCCCTCCGCATAGGCTTGTGCGTTATTGTTCCATTGTGCGGCCACGGCGGGACTCTCTACCGAGGTGATCAGCACATGACGTAAGTGATCATCCGTCAAAAATTTCTTTTGTTCATCAGAAAGGTCACTGGCTTTGGCACCACTTTCTGGAAATGGTTTACCATCATAAGTAGAAGAACCAAATCCACGGCTACTACCGGGAAGAGATTGGTGTGAGCTGTATAGCATTAGACCTGCAATATCCTCTAAGCTCATTTTTTTTGCCAGGTCCTTGGCACGCTGCGCTACCGGCAAACGCCAGTCCTCATACTCGTCCAAGGTTCCATTTTTGTTCAAATCTTTAAATGCATACCTGTCTAAGGTCAATAACGTTACCCCAGAGGTATTGGAGTATCCTAACGTGGCACCCTCCTCATTATGGACAAAAGTAAGTTCCTCTTTGACCTCAGTGGTATATTTTTCGCCACATCCGGTCAGGATTACACCTGTAACCAGGGCGGTCAAGACATTTAAATGGTTCTTAATTTTCATATTCCGGTACCTTATTTATTTCTTACAATTTCAAAAAGTTCTTTATCTAACTGTGGTTTCACTTCACAGGTAGTGTCAAAATGCATGGTAGCCGTATTCTTGCTGTTATAGGCGGGCCATTCCGGTAAACCATCATGGTTGGGATTGCCCGTCCTGGCAAAATTAATCCAGGCCTTGCTCATTTTTTTGGCTAGTTTATGGGCTTCCTCACCGCCACCGGTCATATGGTTGGCAAGGTCAATATTGTCAAACACAAAAGGAAGTTCCATGCAGTGCAGCGCCTTATATTTTCCGTCAAATACAGGAGACTGCCAAGTAAATAGATACATATACACCGGGGCGCCGTTAAGTGCGGATTTGTCGTTGGCCTCCATAACTGCACCGGGCCTGAACATGGTATCCACATCCAATAGGTCCTTAGGGTCGGTATCTTTTGGATAGGCTTTTTTAACGGCACCGATATAGGCATCTGCCTTGTCCTTATAAGTTTCCTTGATATGTGCCATTATGGTTTCTTCCGATACACCTACAAAACGCATGTTTGCGAACGGGGCAAACTCATTTTTTGCGGTACCGATCATGAACGGAATATCCTTGGAGACGGCCAAGGCTTCCTTGGTACCCAATTGATAGGGTAGTACATTGCCATCTTTGCTTGGTCCCCAATTAAGACCAAAACCGATTACCGGTTTCCCGGCGGCCCTCATTTGTTCTGCAACAATTTTTAATGCCTGGCTACTGGCGCTGGCCAAGGTCTCAAACGGGATATGTTGAATACTGTCCACCGTATTGGCATTGAGCCCTAAAATGGTCAAGGTTTCCTTTGCAATGGCCTGCGTGTCCTCTTTTTCCAACATTGCGGTCCTGAACGAACCACTCTGGTTAATGGCCTTATGGAAAAGACCTTTGGCCTTGGGCATGGCCATGAGCGTACTTACTTTTGCCCCGCCGCCAGATTGTCCAAAAATGGTGACATTGTTGGGGTCACCGCCAAAATTGGCAATATTGTTCTTGACCCATTCCAATGCCTTGACCATATCCATGATGCTATTATTGGCAGACTGTGCGTATTTATCCCCGTAGGCCGATAGGTCCAAAAACCCAAGAACGTTTAAACGATGGTTGATGGATACGACCACCACATCCCCATTTTTGGCCAAATTTTCACCATCATAGGAAGGTAGTTCATGGCTGGATCCAGCGGTAAAGCCACCCCCATGGATCCAGAACAGAACCGGTCTTGTTTTACCATCCGATACGTTCGGAGACCAAACGTTCAAACTCAAACAATCTTCATTTGGAAACCCCCAGTCATGATCGAATACAAATTCCGATTCATCTTGGATTGTTGTTGTTGGGTTTATTAATGGAGAAACTGGTCCGTACATGGTGGTACTCCTTACGGCATCCCACTTTGTAGGGTTTGTTGCAGCCTCAAAGCGGTTGGCTTGTGCGTAAGGGATACCTTTAAACGTATGTACATTGTCGTGAATGTACCCACGTACGGGTCCGTTTTCGGTTTCAATTACCGGAACCTTGGAACCGGTAATTACGATATCTTGTGCCGATGCTATGCCCGTCATCATACATAGGGCAAGCGTTAAAAGGTGATAAAATGGAATTTTCATGATGTATATCGATTAGGTGTTTCGTTTATTTAAATCCGATCTCCTCTAGACCATCATGACTAATTTTTATGGCATCCAAAGGTTTTAATCCGTCAAAGGTCATATCCTGTTCTACCATATAGTATTTCATTCCGGAAAGTTCCTTGTTGTCCAAAATATTCTTAAACCCTATATTACCTTTGCCTACCGGAGCAAATCTACCCTGCTCGTCCATATCCTTTACATGCCAGATTTTAAACCTACCGGGATATTGGTGGAAATAGGCAATAGGATTCGCACCTGCTTTGGTAACCCAGTACAGGTCCATCTGAAAGTTCAATAGTTTAGGGTCTACATTTTCCAATAGATAATCTATAGGTACAATACCCTCGGCATTTTTCTTAAATTCAAAATCATGGTTATGGTACAATAGTTTTAAACCGGCCTTGTTGGCTTTTTCACCTAGTGTAGTTAGAATTTGAGCCAGGTCCTGAACCGTACCGTTCATACCCATAGACCTACTTTCCTGGTTGAACGTAAACATCCCCATGGGTGGAATAGGCACGACAAAATATTTGAAACCGGCAGCCTTGGCATCTGCCATCATTTGGTCTGCATTGTCTAGGGTAACGGAGCTTTGGTGCGTACTGATCGGTTTTAACTTAAGGGACTTAAGCAAGTCCTTAAAATCTGCCGGAGTCATACCATAATATTTTCCGTCTTCATAGCCCGCGGCTTCAATATTTTTATACCCTGCATCCGCTACGGCCTGTAGGGTAGCTTTGGCATTCGTACCCATATCATCCCTAACGGTGTAAAGGGCAAGGCCTCCAAATTTTTTCTGTGCATAGGTCGTTAAGGTACCGCACATAATAAGGACTAGAGCAGTACCTTTTAAAAGGTTGTTTAAGATAGATGTTTTCATAAGTGTTGTTTTAAGTATAAAGTTTTCGTTTTATTTAAAGCTATAGAGATAGGGGGCTTTGTGGGCCTTACCTTGAAAAAGTTTTTCGTGTCGTTCAAGAATATCCAAAGAGAGCATTTTACGTTGAAAAGTTGTTCTTCTTAGTTTTTGGTCCAATATGGCCTCAAACACAGATTGTAACTGTTTCATTGTAAATTTTGGCGGTAATAAATTCATTCCGATCAGTTTTTCACTGAGATTGTTGCGGAGTACGATCAACGCTTTTTCCACAATTTGATTATGGTCCATCATTAGATCCGGAAGTTCGTCAATGGCATACCAACCAATACTATCCGAAAATTGGTCTGGGGCAGGGGAAACCTCCTCATAATTGATCAGGGCGTAATACCCTACCGTATTGAAACGATCCAACATCCATTTATTTTCCTCTGTGAAGTCATTGTTGGCAATCAGTATCTTCCGCATATGTTCAGGGTCGGCACGGTTAACTTCCCCAAATACATGAAATTGTTCCAAAAATACATTGTCCAGCCCCGTACGATCTTTGACTCCTTTTTTTGCGGCCTCATCTATACTTTGGTCTACTTCTATGAAACCTCCCGGAAGCGCAAAAAATCCCGTGTTATGATATTCAAGTACAAGAATTTTCAACAATTTACCATTGAATCCAAATATTACACAGTCAAAAGAAAGATTGGGTATGAAATTCTTATTTTCTAAACCTTTCATTGATTGATTTCATAAAATTTAAATGCATTTTTCAAATAAAGCATAAAATTCAATGTAAACAAAGGATTATTGTCATAAAGTGAGACAATAATAAAAAAGTACTGATTTTGAATTAATTTTCATTCAAAATCAGTACTTGATCGGGGGAAGCGGCATAATAAATACCAGCCATTAAATACCCTATTAAAACATGGGTAAAATGTTGATGTTACTCGTTTTTATAATACCATACGTTCATGCTTTCCATGGTATTGCGCACCATACAATTATTGGTCAGGGTACCGGCAAAAGTAAATCCGTGTTTACTAAAGGTGATGTTCAACCCATAGGAAGTAGCCCTTACCATGGCATAAACGGTTTTGCACCCGGTGGATTTCATTTGCTTTTTGATATCCTGAACCAAAAAGTACGAAAGGTTTTGCCCCCTATAGTCCGGGTGGGTCACAAAATCCACGATTTCCATATTGGATTCATGTATATGGATATCCAAGATAGCGGATACCAAAAGCTCATTATTTTCAAACAATCCGTAAAAGCTATGGTCAAGTTTTTGCAGCGTTAGAAAATACTCCACATCCTTTATCTGGTCGGGGTGGTATTTGTACGCTTTTCTATGCAATTCTTCCAGTAAGGGAAAATCCTTGGCATCCAATTCTCTAATGGTGGTTTTGGATGGAATGGAAAAATGCGGGTCTGTCTGCGGTTTGCTCGCCGCAAAGGCAATCGTTTTAACCGAATCTATGGTCTTACGGCTTTTTTCATCATTAATGTGCCGTTCCTTCTTCACATAATCCGCCAAAAAATAGCCGTCAATACTACCGTTGTACAAGCCGGGAATTTTTGCTTCTACCGTAAAACCGTTGGATTGCAGCACACCTCTTGCGCTTTCTGGTGCCCGCCCCAGGATTTTTTCATAATTTCTTTGCTTGGCAAGAGCCTTGATCTTTGGAACAAAGGTATTTAGGTCCGTATTATCCGCATCGGTAAAATATATACGGTTATGCATATTGCCATGGTATACCAAGGCACCTTCTATGTTTTCAATTTTCTCGAACATGAATATAGATTTTTAGTCTTTGAAAGAGTGAATTCGTTATGCCCTGATCTGGCCATCGCCAAATATGTAGTATTTGTTGGTGACCAATTGTTTCAAGCCCAGGGGCCCCGGTGATGCAATTTGTCCGTACTGATCGCCAACTCCGCGCCAACGCCCATTTGTCCCCCATCGGTAAAACGGGTAGAAGCATTTTGGTACACGGCCGCGCAATCTACCTCTTCCATAAATTGCAATGCATTTTCCTTGTTTTTAGTCATGATGGTTGCGGAATGTCCACCGGAATTATGATTTATTTTTTCAATGGCCCCATTTAATGAATCCACAACTCCCAAACAGCATTTCATGGCCAAAAATTCCTCTTTCCAAATCTTTGGGTCTTCAATAGGGTCTGCCTCCGTAAGGAATTCATTCACTTTGGAATCTACCAAGGTCTCCACACCGTTTGCGGAGAGCAGTTTATAGAGGTCCTTTAATTTATGGGCATAATCCTCAATATTGGAACTTATCAATATTTTGTCCAAGGCATTACACGCCGATATTTTTGCGGTCTTTGCATTTAGGATTACTTGAACGCTTTGCTCCCAATTGGCATCTTCGTCTATAAAAAGAAAGTTGTTTCCACGACCACTGACCAGTACGGCACAATTGGCATGTTGCTTTACAAACGCAATAAGTCTTTCTCCGCCCCTGGGAACGATTAAATCCAATTTCTCAGGAGGGTTCATTAAAAATTGTTGGGTTTCCTGCCTATTGAGGACCAATTGCTGAATATAGTTGGTAGACAAGTTGTTTTCCTCCAATGCTCGGTGCCATAGGTTGGTAAGTGCCTTGTTGCTATGTAGGGCTTCCTTACCACCTTTTAGATAAATTTTATTATTGGCCTTGAATGCCAATACCGCTGCCTCTATGGTAACATCTGGCCTGGACTCGTAGATAATCATAATTGTGCCAAACGGTGCGGTCTTGTTCGTGATATCCAATCCGTTTTCCAATTTTTGGGAAGAAATTGTCTGTCCAACAGGATCTTCCTGGGACCTGACCTCCTTAATGGACGTGATCATGGCATCTATTTTAGCATTGGTAACGATCAATCTATCGTACATGGCCTGATCCTCAAGATCAAATTGATCCAAGTCCTGTTTGTTCGCCTTTAAAATGGCCGTCCTGTTTTCGTCCAAAAGACGCTCCATACTTTGTAAAACATTGTTTTTTATTGTTGTGGATAATAATTTCATTATGCTTCTATTTTTTCTTCGAGGGTAACTTTGGTACCCACATTTTTTCCTTCTATAATATCTATTATGGTACGGGGTTTTTTGCCATTGGCTATAAACGTAGGAATATTGTTGGCAGCGGCCTGTTGGGCATAGTCCAGCTTGGAACCCATACCGCCACGGCCTTCGCCCGCCTTTTTGTTACTGTCCTTTATAAAATCATCCAGATTGTCCTCTGGGTTGACATGCTGCACAAGGTCGCTGTTGTCCGCATTGGGGTGACCGGTATATAAACCGTCAATATCGGTAAGTATAATAAGTTTGTCCGCATCTATCAACTGTGCAATTAAACTTGCCAGCTCATCATTATCCGAAAACATACTCATGGTTACCGAAACCGCATCGTCCTCATTGGCAATGGGTATAACCCCTTCCGATAGTAGCCCCTCTACACAATTGATCATGTTCTGCCGGTGTACCCCAGGAGTAAAATCCCGTTTTGTGGGCAATACCTGTGCGCATTTCATACCATAATCGTTAAAAATGTTATAGTAATGGCGCATCATGCGGGGTTGTCCAATAGCGGAATAGACCTGTCTACGCTTGGTGTCATGTTCTATACTACTTGTGCCCAAAACCTCCTTACCTGCAATAACAGAACCAGATGATACAAGTACGGTAATAATATCCTGTTCATACAATTCTGCAATCTGTTGTACCAAATTGCGCAGAACCGGTCTAACGATACGGTTATCCTTATTGGTCATTACATTGGTACCTACCTTTATAACTATCTTTTGTTTATACATGTACTTTTTCTTTTCCTAGTTCCACGGCACGCTCAAAAGCAGCGAAAGCCGCATCCTTTATTAATTCACCTACATTGTTGTTTTCCATTGAATCCAGTGCCGCACGGGTAGTACCACCCTTACTGGCCACCTTGTCCATCCAAGAATTTGGGGATAGCTCATTTTGATTGAAAAGCTCAATGGCCCCTGTAAAGGTCTGTGCCACCAAAATTTTGGAGACGTTTGGGGTAAATCCCATTTTTAGGGCGGCTTCCATCATACTTTGCATAAAGTAAAATACATATGCCGGTCCGCTTCCGGAAATTCCGGTAGAGGCATCGATAAAATTTTCATCGCTTACCAAAACAGATTTTCCTGTGGTATCCAAAAGGCTTTCAATGGTCAACAGTTCTATTCTGGACACATCCTCAGAGGCCACAAAAGAAGTAAGTCCCCTACCTATCTGTGCAGGTAAATTGGGCATTGCCCTTACAATCTTGGTGAGTCCCGTAAGATGTTTAATGGTATCTATGGTGACACCGGCCATAATGGAAATGAGTATTTGGCCAGGTTTTACCAACGGGTTCAATTTTAGGAAAACACTTTCTGCATGGTACGGTTTTACCGCAATAAAGATGATATCTGCCTGTGGGGCACATTTCTTTAAATCGTCAAAGGCATCAAACTGTGGATTATTCCTTAATTCCTCGAGTTTTTCCTCAGAGGTGTCTAGCACCATGATATTTCTTTTCTTAAGTAATTTTGATTTAGACATGCCTTCTGCATACGTCAACCCCATGTTTCCAGCTCCTATTACTAGTATCTTCATGAATTCTAATGATTATATGGATAAAATATATTTTCGATTAAATGAATAGCATTTTCTCTATTGCGTTGTTCTTGCGCTTATGATAAATTTGTTGATAGCTATGGATTTTTTTAATAGGTATTCCCAAGAAATATCTTGTAATAGAAGTGACCTTGGAATTTTTTCTTCCGGTCTTTGTTCTATACAGTTCCTTGATAATACTCTCTCTTTTTATATAAATAAGTTTCATGTTTTCATTTCTTGTTGTAACATAACATTAGCCCATCCATCACCAAATATGGCATGTTAAGCTTGTGTTATAATGATTAAAAATTGGGTAAAGCTGCTTTGCGGCAATTGTAGAACCACATTACGGTCTAATTTACAGGTATGCCCTAAGCACTTCGGTATTGGTTTTACGTCTTAGCGCCCGTAGACCTTTGTCCTTTATTTGTCTGACACGCTCACGTGTGACATCGAAAATTTCGCCAATTTCAATAAGGCTCATAGGAGGTTGTCCCTCAAGTCCAAAATAAAGTTTGATGACATCGCGCTGGCGTTCTGGAATTTTGTTCAGGACTTCGTCAATATCGGTTTCCAATGATTCGTGAATAACCGCTTTATCAGGAGTGTCCATGTCATTGGATTCAATGACATTATGTAAACTGGCGGTTTCTCCTTCCCTAAAGGGTGCATCCAAGGAAACGTGTTTTACCGAGGAATTAATGGAACTTTTAACTTTGGAAACATCGATATCAAGTTCAGATGCAATTTCGCCGGGGCTGGGTGGTCTTTGAAAAGTCTGTTCCAGGGTAGAATAAACCTGATAAATTTTGGAATTGGTGGCAATCTTGTTCTGGGGCAAACGTATAACCCTCGATTTTTTGGAAAGTGCTTGTAAAATGGATTGTCTGATCCACCAAACGGCATAGGATATAAATTTAAATCCCCTGGTCTCGTCAAAGCGTTTTGCCGCTTTTACCAATCCTAGGTTGCCCTCGTTGATGAGGTCTGTAAGTCGTAATCCCCTGTTTTGGTATTGCTTGGCGGCAGAAATCACGAACCTTAAATTGGCGTTGACCAATTTATCCAGCGCTTTTTGATCTCCTTCACGAATTTTTCTAGCCAGTTCCACTTCTTCATTTGCGGTGATTAAATCTATTTTGCTGATCTCCTGAAAATATTTTTCCAAAGATTTGGCATCGCGGTTAGTTATTTGTTTCGTGATTTTTAATTGTCGCATAGCGTGCTTTTGAATTAATGTATAACATAGTATAATTAAGTTAAAATCCAAGAAATTGACGCTTTTTGTGAGTTTTTTGACTCTTTTTAATGCTTTTTTGTATAATTTTAATCGTTTTTGGTCAAAATTGAAGCTTTTTTGAAATTTTATGTTTTTAAAGGCTATTTAAATTCATTTACGTTGTCACTTAGGTCAAAAACGTTGGTTTGGGTTACGTTTTTGGCTAAAATACTAAAGCCTGCGGCACTTCTGTAACCTCCTGCGCAGTGCACCACAATGGGTTTGTCCGTAGGAATTTCATCTATAGTGTCCCGCAAGTCGTCAAGGGGTATATTGATGGCATTATCAAAATATTGTTCTTGGTTGAATTCACTTTTATTACGGATATCAACGATAGTGTATTCATGCGTATTCTTTCTGAATTCCTCTAAATTAAACCGTTTAGATTTTTCCCTAACGGCATCACCCAAAGTCATTATGCTAAGCATTTGGCTTTCGTACCCAATTTTGGCAATACGTGATAATATATGTTTTCTTTGATTGGCTTTTTCTATAATAAGATGAAATTTCTCGTTAGGCTTTACAAGGGCTCCTAGCCAGGTTTCTATCTTATCATCCTCATTACGTGCCATTATATTTATGGAATTTGGCAAATGATTGTTCTTAAAATCCGTCTCATCCCTAGTGTCTATAACTAATTGTTTATTGCCACTGCAATCAACGTTCATGGAAAAAGGAATGTCAAAAATACTTTTCTCCATATTTTCCGCACCTTTTTTGTTGAGGTCTACATCAAATCCAAAATAAGACGGTATAAATGGTTGTTCGTCCAATAAATGGTCTATAAACTCCTGTTCCGATAAATCTTTAAATGCCCAATTCCGTTCCCGTTCCTTCCCTAGCGTACTTGATGATTCTGAACCCATATTCTTGCCGCAAAGTGATCCGGCACCATGGGCGGGATAAATTAGGGTTTCATCAGGAAGGTGATTAAATTTTGTTTTTATGGTGTTGAACATTGCCTTAGCCAGCTCGTGACGTTTCGCTTTTTTATAGCCTGCTTTTTCCCTAAGGTCCGGTCTGCCCACATCGCCCACGAATAAAGTGTCACCGGTAAACAATACAGGGACATCATTTTCTTTTTGGGCTATTATGGATATACTGTCTGGAGAATGCCCTGGTGTATGCACAGCGGAAAACCTTACTTCGTCCATTGTTAGAACATCACCTTCATCAAAGCTTTCATGGGGGTAATCCGCCCCTATCAATTTACTACAATATATGGTGGCTTTAGTTTCTTTGTGAATTTGTAAATGTCCACTAACAAAATCTGCATGGGGGTGGGTTTCAAATATAGCGGTAATATGTGCGTTGTGCTCATCGGCAAAGTTATAATAGGGTTTTGGGTCTCTACTTGGGTCTATAAGAGCAATACTTTTATTGCTTAAAATGGCATATGAATAATGAGCCAAAGGTTTGTCCTGAAATTGTTTTATAATCATGATCTTTTGTATTAGTGGAATGCTAAAATTTTGTTTTTGATATGTTCTTCATTGCAACAAAAAATTACGTAAACACTTGAATTAAAAATTTTTAAGAGTTAAAATGTTGGTTGATTCAATGCTTATGGTTATTTATTTTTATAGTTGTAAACCCATCCAATTATGGATATTATCAGTAAAAGTTTACTCTTCCACAAGCTCTAAAACAATAGCTTAAATTTTTAACGCTATCCAATTTATTTTTAGAATAAAGTAGGTTTATGTACACCAATTGACTTAATTTTAAATTTGATTTTAACGGGAAACCTATGTCCGAATTAAAAATTAAAACTTAATGACCGATACGAATAAAGAATTTTATTTTTTGGAAGATGGTGGTGAAATGGGTCAGTTAATGCGCAACAGGGACTGGTCAAAAACACCCATTGGATTTCCCGAAACATGGCCCCAGACTTTAAGGACGACCATAAGCATTATGTTGAATTCTCCTTTTCCCATGTTTTTGTTCTGGGGTAAAAAGTTAAAATGTTTTTATAATGATGCGTATAGGCCAAGTTTGGGAATAAATGGAAAACATCCATCTATTTTAGGAATGAGCGGAAAGGAAGCTTGGCCGGAAATTTGGGACGACATTGCACCATTACTTCATTCGGTCACAGAAAAGGGGGAATCTATTTGGAGGGAAAATCAACTTATTCCAATTTTTAGAAATGGTCAGTTAGAGGATGTGTATTGGACATTTAGTTATAGTCCTGTAAAGGACGAATCCGGTAATATTGCTGGAGTCCTCACGGTTTGTACGGATACAACAGAAGCAGTAAATGCCGCTAACAAATTACGGGAAAGTGAGCGGCGATTTCGTGAAATTGCGGATTTATCCCCAGTTTGGATTTGGATAACCGATGCGCAAGTTAATGTGGAATATGCCAACAAAGAACTTTTAAAATATATAGGATTAGGACGGTCCTCAGATTTTACGGGGCAGACTTGGGAGTCAATGGTACACCCAGATGATATTAAGTTAGTTTATGATGGCTTTGGGGAAGCTGTGCGTAACGAGGCAAATTTTGCCCTGGAATACAGGGTCAAAAATGCAAGTACCGATCAATTTGAATGGTTTAAGGTGTTGGCCGTGCCCAGATATGAGGACAAACAACTAAAGGGTTTTATTGGAACCGCTATGAATATAGAGCAGCAAAAGTGTTTTGCCAATAATCTGAAGAGTGAGGTAGAGGTACGTACTAGGGAGCTTGAGGACAGTAATATTCAATTGGAAAAAATGAATAAGGAACTGCAGTCCTTTGCCTATATCTCCAGTCATGATTTACAGGAGCCGCTTAGAAAAATACAAATGTTCGCAGAGGTGTTGTTGGATAAGGAAATGGATAACCTTTCTAAAAAAGGTAAGGACAAGTTTGAAAAGATACAATCCGCAGCCAATAGAATGCAATCGTTGATCAATGATCTTTTGGCCTATTCCCGAGCCGATACCGAAAAAAGGATATTCAAGAAAATTGAATTGCAACATATTATTGATGAGGTTAAAAATGATTTAGCGGAAGAATTCAAGAAAAAAAACGGACAGGTAACGGTAGAGGAAAGTTGCTCCCTAGAGGTAGTGCCATTTCAATTTAGGCAGTTGATGTACAACCTTGTTTCCAATTCCTTAAAATACTCAAAACAAGATGTTGCGCCAATTATTACCATAAAGGGCGAAATTGTCAATGAGCTAATAATTTCAGGCCTAGTATTGAAACAGAATACCAAATATGCCAAAATAACCATTACCGATAACGGTATTGGGTTTGAGAATCAATTTTCCGATAAGATATTTGAAGTATTTCAACGCTTGCACGGAAAACAAGATTATGTAGGTACCGGGGTAGGATTGGCTATCGTTAAAAAAATAGTGCAAAACCATAATGGGTATATCAGTGCAACTGGAGAGCCCAATGTTGGATCGGTATTTCAAATTTTTATACCGGAAATCCATAAAGGATAAAACCTTAAAAAATATGGTTTAGTAAATTAAAAATAATTAGGCCTGGGGCAAGAATATTTTGAATGTTGCACCTTTGTCAGGCTCCCCATAGGCAAAAATGCGCCCATGATGGTTTTCTACGATCCTTTTTGCAATGGCAAGGCCAATACCTGTAGATTTGTCATTGTTATCAGCATTTAACCTTTTGAACATTCCAAAGATACGTTCGGCATATTTTTGTTGAAAACCAATACCATTATCCTTTACTGTAACCATACAATATGTAGTTTGGTTATTGAGTCCCTCTACATTAAATGCGCCACCTTTGCCCGAAGTACATGCAATGGAAATGGTTAAGGGCCTATTGGGACATCTATACGCAATTGAATTGGCCAATAGGCCGTAAAACAATTGTTCCAATTGTATGGGTATGGCGTTTACCTCTTCCATACTGGTCAATGATATGGTGCCCCCACATGCGGTAAGGTCCTGTTGAATACGGGTAATGGCCCGCTGTACTATTTTCTCTAAATGGGTGGTCTTAAAACGATCAACAAATTCCTCTGTTTCGGAGTAGTCCAATAGGTCTTTAAGGATTTTACGCATTTTATTGGCTTCGCGCTCAATTCCCTTAAAATAAGTGGCCACGTTTGGATGAAGATTATTGGCCTCCCGTTCACGAATAATCGTTGAAAATGTCTGAATCTTACGTAGCGGTTCTTGAAGGTCATGACTTGATATAAATTCAAAAGCTTCTAAGCGCACATCTTGTTGTCTAACCTTCTGGCGAATTGCCCGTAAGTTTTCTATGGCCTGTAAATGAAAGGAAATAAGGTCTGCATATAGCGTAAACATGCCAATTACCTTGTCATTGTTCAATTTATTGGGTTTAGGGTCTATAGCGCACAAGGTGCCAAAAAAGTCACCATTTTTTAAGATTATGGGAACGGAGATATAGCTTTGAAAACCATATTGCAACGGGGTAGGGTGGTTGCGGAAATAAGGATCAGTCTCCACATGGTCTATGACAACAAGTTTATTTGCCTGTCTTATTTCATGGCAAATGGTTGTCTCCACTACCAGTTCATCACCCGGTTTTAGTCCAAAATTGACATTATCCAATGCGCTACAGGTCAACCATTTTTCTTGGGTAACCCTGGCAACGGCAATAAATCCCATTTGAGTAGTTTCCCTGATAACATTTAGAATGGTAGGGAGGACATCAATAGATTGTATGTCTTCTATATTTCTTTGAAAGGATTTTTCCAACGGCATATTCAAATATAAGATTAATTTAAAATGCTAATTCTTTTATGCATCAACTTTCTTCATTAAAGATAATGTTTAACTTGAAATTGTTATGTTATTACTGCCAAAATGGATAATTTAGCCGAATTAAAGTAGAATTAGTTTACTTAAAATGAATGGAATTTAATCTAGTATTTGACCCTGATAAAATTGTTTCCGCTTTAATCGCGGAAATTTTGGGTAAAGTACAAATTGATTATGAAATCATTGAGGGTAGGACAATTAAGATTACCGAAAATTTAAGTAAGGAAAATCTAGCGCTTATTAAAGAAAGTCTAGAACGTTTTTCCATTGAATTGCGGTCAAAAAATGATCTTGATTTGGTAGAGGACATAAAATTGTGCGTTAGGGAGATGGTTAGGCAAGGGAATACCAGGAACATAAAAATGTCTGATCGGTTAACCGATCAGTTAGGTTTCAGCTATTCCTATCTATCCAATCAATTTTCTAGTCAGACCTACACTTCAATTGAGAATTTTTATATATTAGTGCGTATTGAGAAAGTTAAGGAAATGGTATTATTGGAGAATGCTAAATTGAGCGAGATTGCCTATGAATTAAATTTCAGTAGTGTACCACACTTATCAAATCAATTTAAAAAAGTGACTGGGCTTACCATTACCCAATATTTAAAGTTTAAAAAGAAAAAGGAGAAGAATTCTTCAGCCAATACCTAAAACAACGAAATGAATAAATTAAGAATACTTCTTGTAGATGATGATGAGGATGATAGGCAGTTTTTTGCCGATGCCCTAGAAGGTATAGAATTAAATACCCAATTGCATTTACTTGAAAACGGCAAAAGCTGTATGGAATATTTAAACAAGGAAACGGAAAATTTACCGGATCTGATATTTCTTGATTTGAATATGCCGATCATGAACGGTTTTGAATGTTTGGAGGCTATACGCAGTACACCCCATTTAAAGGATATTATGGTAGCCATATATTCCACGAGCTCTGCGGAAAGGGATATAGAGGAAACTTTTGAGAAAGGAGCCAATATCTATATAAAAAAACCGTCTAGTTTCAACGAACTTAAAAAGTCGTTAAAGCAAGTGGTGAAAATGAATTGGTCGTACCACTTAAATGATTTTAAGAAAGAAAACTTTTTATTGAAGGTTTAATTTTTATCCTAAAGAATAAATGAAAGTTGTTTCCATAGAAACAACTTTTTTAGTTTTAGCATTAGTCGTTTTAAATCATTTTTACGTATTTCGTAGTTGATTGTTATTCTTCGCTTACTTTTAGAATATCCAAATTTTAATTAGCATGAGTTTTTTGAAAAATATTGTTGACGATTCCAAGGACGCAATAGTATATGTAATGCCTATTGATTCACAGGATAGTAATGATATAGATTTCAAGATAGTATATGCCAATGTTGCAGCACAAACGCTATTGGATTCATCTAAAAACACCTTGGTCAACCATACAATTGCCGAAATAGAAAAGTTGTCGTTGATAGAGGGGTTGCAAAATGTATTGCAAAAGGTTTTTGAAAACCAAGACCACGTAAACATTCCCTTATACGCAGCATTGGCAGAGCAAACAGGGTATACCTATGCTACACTAAAAGGCAATGGGGAAGGAGTTGTGTTAACGTTTTTGTATAATATAGAAAACGACATATTAAAGACCAATGCGGGCTTTTTGGAAAGTGCCAATGATAAGCGCATTTTCAATGAACAAGAGTTGGGAGGTATTATCAACAATAGTGTTCTGGATAGTTTTAATAATATTATTTGTTATGTGAAGCCTACCTATAATGCCAATGGTGTAATAGAAGATTTTAAAATAGAATATATTAATAATAGAATGGTGGAGATCACTAGGGAAGAACCTAGTTTGATTATTGGCAAGACATTATTGGAATATTATCCTCAGAATAGTACCAATGGGGTACTACAGTTGTTAAGGGAATGTTACACCACGGAAGAAAATGTAGAATTTCTAAAGCAGTACCATTTTAACGATGAAGATTTTTGGTTCAGCAATAGGGCCATAAAAATGAATGATGGGATTGTGTTGTTTTCCAAAGATGTTTCTAGGGAAAAAGAATATGAGGAACAACTTTTTGTTCAGAACAGATTATTGACAGAGGCGGAGTCTGTAGCCAATATTGGAAGCTTTAGATGGAATCTGGCAAAAACAGACGTAAATTATTCGGACAACGTGTATCGCTTGTTCGGGTATGAACCCAATGAATTTGAATCTAATTATGAACGTCTACTTTCCTTTGTCCATGTAAATGATGTAGAAAGGGTAAAAAAAGGGTTTAGGGACGCTCGTGAACACAAAGGTAGAACGGACCTGGTCTTTAGGATATTGACCAAAACAAAGGAAATAAAGTATTTAAATACCATAGGAGAATGTTTTAAGAAGGATGTAAACTGGTATATGGTTGGTGTTATACGGGATGTTACCCGGCAAATTGAAATAGAATCCAATTTACAGGCCAGAAATGCGGAGCTTAAAAGAACCAATTCTGACCTGGAGGCCTTTAACAGGGTGGCCAGTCATGATTTACAGGAACCATTGCGAAAAATTCAAATGTTCATTAGTAGGTTGAGCGATGAGGAAAAGGGACGTATGAACCAAAAGTCCCAAGGATATCTTGAAAAGGTAAAATCCTCGTCTGACCGTATGAGAAACTTGATCAACAATTTACTGTCCTACTCCAAAGTGGAGGAAGTGGTAGAATTGCCCAAAAGCGTAAATCTAAATGACGTATTGGACAATGTTTTGGATGATCTGGGAGAACGTATCAATGAACTGAAGGCACAAATTAGTGCTGACGACTTGCCCATTGTCAATGGAGTGCAATTTCAGTTAGAACAATTGTTTACCAATTTAATTTCCAATTCCTTAAAATATATAAAACCGAATAAGAAACCCAACATACAGATAAAGAGTACCATAATTTCTAAAAATGAAATGCCCCAAGAATTGAGTTTGAGTAGTGATGTCTATGTAAAATTGCAGTTTTTGGACAATGGTATTGGTTTTGAAGCGCAATATGAATATAAAATCTTTGAAATTTTCCAGCGCTTGCATGGCAAAAACGAATTTACCGGTACGGGATTAGGGTTATCTATCTGTAAAAAAATTGTAGAATCGCATAACGGTGCCATTATGGCCAAGGGCAAACCCAACGTTGGCGCTGAGTTTATCGTGTATTTGCCCGTACTTATTTGAGTTCATTATTTCTTCAGTCTTACTCATTTAATTGGCCAATCTTAAAATTGTGTAACTCATTCTTAAAATGATGTAACATAAAACCCCATCAATACCTAGATATTTGTAACAGAAATATTAGTCAGTTATGAAAAATCTACAATACGCCAGAGTAGGCATGGTAAGAAAAAAGATGGTGAGCAAGTTGAATACCATGAACACTCCACAGGATATGGGTGTGCCAACAAAAATGAGCACGACTAATAATACATTAATTATTAATTCTCAAAAACCATTATTATGCAAGTAGTCCACAACCAGTTAAATTATTTTAATAACGTATTAGGAGGAAGTATTTCTAGTTTTGAAGGAGATCGTATTCTTCAATACGATAATGAAAAAGGAACCGGCCGTATACAGACGGTAGCGTTGGAATCTGGAATCTCTTATACGGAATACGATTTAAGTTTGGCCCAGGACTTTAATTTTTCCCTTGAAATGAACGGTCATAGATGTTTATATTTCATCTATTGTTTAGAAGGTGATTTTACCGTACAACGTAATTACGGTACTACTAAGTCCTTAAAAGTGGAAGCTTTGCAAACCGTGTTGATCGGTGGTAAAAACGATACTATTGATATAAAATTGAAAGAGGGGACAAAATCTAATATTGCCATTATCAGGGTTTCTGAGGACGATGCCCCAAAAATTCAAGGACAAAAAGGCAGTGACCTATACCAGCAGTTGTTTTCTTCTTTCTTACATGAAGACAGTTATGAGCATATTGGTACGTTTAACTTGAAAATTAAGGAGCAATTGTTACAGATACGCTCTATTCACCAAAAAGGTTTGGTTAGAAAATTACTTATTGATGGTATTGTGAGCTTTACATTGGCACTTGAAATTTTACAGTGTAGAGAAGATATCAATAATGAAGGTCAAGTGTCTACCATTTTAACCAAAAGTGAGTTATTGAGAATAGAGGAAGCGGTGAACGCAATTAAAAGAAAACCAGAATATCCTTATACCGTCACCTATTTAAGTAGGGAATATGGGTTATCCCCAACTAAATTGCAGGAAGGATTTAAGATAATGGAAGGTACTACGGTAACCAACTTTATTAGAAATGAAAGATTGGTTCTAGCAGAAGAATTGATACAGACTTCAGATTTAAATATTTCTGAAATTGTATATACCATTGGTTTTACGAGCAGAAGTTACTTCTCTAAAATATTTAGAAATCGATTTAATTGTACGCCTAAGGCCTATTTAATGAATACTAGAAAAGTATCGTTATCCGCATAATTTAAAATAAAGGACAGACATGCAAAAGCGCCAACTATATCATAGTTGGCGCTTTTTTTATAGTTATATTAAAATCAATGTTCAAATATTAAGGATTTTATTTGTTTCCAGAACAATCTTACCGAAGCGGAATCATTGTTGTGGTAGGAGGATAATATTAATAGATTGTTTTCAAATACCTTTAATTCTACGTCATCCGTTTTTTCATCAGGTGAATAATAGGCCATGTGCCATCCGTCAAAAACCGCTTTAGTTGCTGAACCTTCCCATAATAAATTTACCTCATCATGGCGCATATCGGATTCAATATTGTTAAACACATTAAAAATGTGATTTTTTGCGCCTTGTAAGGTTTGTACAAACATACCTTTGTGGTAGATTAGGCACCCTGTAATGTTCAAATTTTTATTGTTGGCAACTGAGGTCGTTAGAATATTTTCTAAATCATCTTTTGTGAGGTTGGACTTGGCCGTGGAACGATAAGTTAATTCGTGCATTCTTTTATTTTGGATTTATCTATAACAAGATATTTACATCTAGCCCACAAAGTTAACCATTATCAATAGCCTTAACGTTAATTTGTATTACTATTAACTAAATATACTAAAGTTTGTATAGAAAATGAATGCGGTAATTGAAATTTAAATAGATATCACGAACTCAGGTTCTGCAGTTTCGTTTTTGGAAGTGTTTTTAATATAGCTTAAACATTTATGCAATAATGTCTTTAGCTGATTGTAAGATGATGGTTTTTGAAGATATAACGAAGCACCCATTTCCTTTAATCGCGTAATTTCCTTTGGGTGGTAGGATGTTGAGTAAATAATGATCGGTGTGTCTATATACTGAGGCAGTTCCCTGATATCCGCCAGGCATTCAAAACCGTCCATCATTGGCATTTTAAGGTCTAAAAATATAACATCTGGCCGTGTTTCGTTTTCGGATACCAAATCGGCCATTAAGTCAACACCGTTATTAAATTCGGAGACTTTGGTTTTAATTGGTATTTCTTTCAAGGCATCAGAAAAGAATGTTCTGTCATCGCTATCATCATCTGCGAGGTAAACATTTATGAGGGTTTGATTCATAGTAACTAACAATTGTACATTTTAAACGCTTTTGTGGGGTAAAGAATTGTATGTAATTTTTTTTAATGTTAACAAATTAATAGGTCGTCATTTAGCTCAATTGCTTTGCAATATAAAAAAAATACTATTTTTTTTGTATCCCAATTAACTCAAATGATGACTCAATACGTAATTTAAATACCTCATTTAATCGGCATAATGTATAATGGCTGTGCCACCTAAACTATTGTTTTTAATAGAGTGTATGGTTCTACCTAGAGCAGTTGTAAGAATTTTAAACGAGGCCGGTTTATGCAAATATCTATTTGCACCCCATTCAAATAAGTTGGATATTCTATCTATATCATACAGATTGGAATAAACCACAATGGGGATATTGTCAAAGGAACTGTTGGCCCGCAATTCCTTTAGACATTCCTCTCCATTTTTTTTGGGCATTAGCAAGTCTAGGAATATGATATTTGGTAATGTAGAGGTCGTATCCATTTCGTGTAACAATGTTTCTCCATTATCAAAAAGTTGAATACGGATATTCTGGTCTACCTCTGCTATAGCTTCCGTAAAAATTTGCTGATCGTCGGTATCGTCCTCCGCCATAAAAATTAGAAAATCATCATTATCGATTGTTCCCATAATTCCATGCCATTTTAAGTTAACCCCCTATTATTTCTCCGCCATTGATATGAATAACCTGTCCTGTCATGTAGCTACTATCCTTACTGGCCAAAAATACGTAAGCCGGACCTACTTCAGCCGGTTGTCCTGCCCTTCCCAAGGGTACATCCTTACCAAAATTTTCAAGGTCTTCTCCCTCAAAAGTTGCTGGTATAAGTGGGGTCCAAATTGGGCCCGGGGCAACAGCGTTAACCCTAATGTTTTTTGATGCCAATGCCTTGGAAAGACTTCGCGTAAATGAAACTATGGCTCCTTTGGTGCTAGCATAGTCTATTAAATGTTCAGAACCACGGTATGCCGTTACGGATGTAGTGTTAATAATGGTATCTTCAGCGGTAAGGTGAGCCATTGCCGCCTTGGCTAAATAGAAATAAGCGTATATATTCGTTTCAAAGGTTTTTTGAAAATTGGACGAGCTTATGTTTTCCAATCGGTCAGCAGGAAATTGCATGGCAGCATTATTGACAAGAACATTTAATTTTCCAAAATGTGAAATGGTCTTTGTAATGGCAGATTTACAGAACTCCTCGTCCTTTACATCTCCTTTAAGCAATAGACATTTACTACCTTCGGCTTCAACTTCTTTTTTGGTCTGTTTCGCATCTTCATCCTCGTTAAAATAGATGATGGCAATCTTGGCGCCTTCCCTAGCAAAATGTAATGCGGTACTTTTACCTATTCCACTATCACCGCCAGAAATCAAGGCTATTTTGCCAAGCAATTTTTCGCTCCCCTTATAATCTTCTCGTATGGTAATGGGGGTAGGGTCCATCTTGTGTTCGTTGCCAGGTTGTTTAGCCTGTTCTTCACTTTTTTTTATATCAATATCTATCATTGTTTAATTTTTAGTTATGAAAGGTTAAGAGGCATCTTGGGTTATATCGTTCTAATTATATAATTATGCTAGAGATCTCGTTAACCCTGTATTTTTTAATAATCTAAAATTAAAACAGGATTTTACTTTGGAATAACTCAAAAAAAATGAAGTTGAACGGTAAAGGATTTACGATTGTTTTTTAAGAAAAAGGTGTCTATGTCGTTTCAAGAAAATTACTTCTTTTGAATATGTTTCATGCCCTCATTACATCTTGCATAATCCATAAGCTAAGGGGTTTGTCATCTTTTTTGTGCAATACGGAAATATCTCCCGTAGTCTCAAAAACCACCGCTTTAATCTGTTGTAGGTCCGTTACATTTGCCTCACGTAATTTTGAACGAAGGTCGCCCTCCGTAACCCTTGCCTTTAAAAGATTGGCATCGATAATTTTTTCGCCATCCATTAATAATAGGGGAGAATTGTCAACAAGTTCTTGTATGCTTTTTTTTCTACGTGCCAACGCAATGGAAATTTGTAACCCATAAATGGCTATCAGACCAACAATGCCTTCGATCAATTTTACGGAGGACGATAAAATGGTAGTAGCTACAATGGAACCTACAGCAACGGTCATCGCAAAATCAAAACTGGACATTTTTGAAAAACTACGCTTGCCACTTATTCTTGTCAAGATTATAATTGATAGGTAAATACCAATAGCGCTAGCAATGATTAAGAGTACATTTTCCCAAGTAGTATCAAATAATGTTTTCATGATATTGTATTTTTAATTTGTACGTAAATAGAACAGCCAATTAAGAAGCGTGGCCCTTTAAATTATCCATTGTACACCGTACGGTATCTGTAGATCAATACGAGCATGGTACAATTTAGTACTACGGATATTCCATTGGTTACGATTATGGGAACATCGGCCTTTAATATGCCATATATGGTCCAAAGAAAAACACCAATAGTAATGATATAGAACATTTTTGGAGAAACATCATCAACCTTCTTGGAGCGCCATGCTTTATATATTTGTGGCAATGCAGCTACGGTAGTAAAAAATCCAGCGAATGTTCCTATAAGTTCTTCCATACGCATACGCATTTTTTAGAGGGCTATTAACAAAAAGACAGTCGCAACGTTATGTGCGTTTTAGCAAAGTTAGTAGCATTAATGATATGCCTTTAATGATAATCGCTCAACTTTTAGCACATTCACATGAATTGTTTGTTCAATTGATATTGCTATGCACACATTATAAAATTTTGTATGATTTTTATATTTGGATATCTTTTTAGCATGGGTATGGACGTAATACTGATCATATTGTCTGGAATATTAGGAACTATGGTAATGACCGTTTTTAGCCATATTTTGGAAAAAGTGAGCGGTCATAAATTTAATGAGGCGCATCTTCTAAATAAATTGATCGATCGTTGCGGTACATTTGATTCTAATGCTGAGGATAATGACATTAGGGGATGGGCCATACATTTGGCAATTGGGATACTTATGGCCATGGGTCTGTATTTTTATATAAATTACGCCAAGGAATTCAGCGTATTGATTTCTGGAGTGGTTTTAGGATTTTTTCTAGGTATCATAGGTGTACTGGGATGGACGATTATGTTTAAAAAACATTCCGATCCACCAGAAATCAATTTGGTTTATTTTTTTGTTCAGTTGATTTGTGCACACATGATATTTGGGGTATCGGCATTGTGGATATTGACCAAAATAGGATAGTTTTCATTTAAATTGAACATTGGTAAATTGTGGGATTCAATTGTGAATTTGAATTTTAGTTTATAAACAATTACAAAATCTAAATATTCCTTTAATTTTTTGGTTTAAATGAACATTTTTATGAGGATTTACGTAAATATAATAGAGTATTAAATAGCTATATAATAGATAATCGACTACATTTAGCAATAACCCCCGTATAGATGAAAGAACATAAATTACATATAGCTTTGGTAGATGATGATGAGGATGATAGGTCCTTTTTTGAAGAAGCTATAGAAGAAATTAACATAGCTACACAACTCTTTCTTTTTGAGAATGGCCAGGAAATTTTGAAGTTCCTGAACTTAAACCAACCCATTTTGCCAAAATTGATTTTTTTGGACTTGAACATGCCAATAATCAATGGTCTTCAGTGTCTAAAGGAAATTCGTTCCAATAACCATTTGGATATAATAAAAGTGGCTATATATTCTACATCTTCATCTTCTACTGATATTGAAAGTGCATTTGCCGAAGGCGCGAACCTATATGTGACTAAGCCGGATTCCTTTAAAAAATTGACGGAAATTATACATAATATACTAAGGATAGATTGGTCCCGGAGCGATAAGGAGTTAACTAGGGATAATTTCATTTATAGCTAAACGTATGGACATTAAACGAATTTTAGCCTCTACCAAAACGTATGTATTTTTATTGATTCTGGCTGCGGCCTTATTGCTATATACCGCCGGTGTAGGATATAAACAGGTAGAGCGGCTTTATAGTTCTGGGGAGAAGGTAACCCACACGCTTGATGTACAGCGCGCCATAGTAGAATTATCTTCAAATTTTTTATTACTGGAATCCATTCAGCTAAAAGCGCAAATACAACAAGATCAAGAAAACTTGGGCGATATGGTCATAATTGAAATTGACCAAGGGCTAGAGCGTTTACAAGCGTTGACCAAGGACAATGATTCCCAACAGGAAAGGGTAAAGGTATTAAGGGCACTGAGGAACGACATGATATCTGAACTACCGGTAACACCTATATTGGACAGTACGGAAGTTGCCAATAAACAGCCCCAGCTAGATCGTTTGGAACGTATTTCCAAAATTGTGAACAAGGCCCAGGTAATCAAAAAGAATATGTTGTCCGAGGAAAACTATTTAATGGTCTCCAGAAGGGAAGAGTTTACATCCCAATCATTCTTAACACCATTGTCCTCTTTATTGGTAGCTATTACATCAATGATCATATTTGTCATTGGTTTTATTAGTATTTATAGTCAAAAACGGGAGATTACCAAGGTTAATGCCCATATTATTGAACAGAATAAAAAATTGCAGGAGACAGAAACGTTTTTAAAGGGTGTCTATAAAAGTTCCAATAATGTAATCAGTCATTTTGAACCCATTAAAGATGGCCACGGTAAAGTAATTGATTTCAAATTTGTGTACGCCTCTAACGCCATTGAGGAAGTTACAGGAAGCGATCAAGCTGAAAATATTGGTAAAACTTTGGTGGAAATGTACCCTATGGTAGTAGAAAATGGTCTTTTGGACCTTATGAAACACTGCTATAAAACCGGAGAGTCCCAAGAGCATGAAAGTGAATATGCCTTTGCAGATAGTACAAAGACTATTTGCAACACCATTGTAAAATCTGGTGGAGGTATTACCAATACGGCATGGGATACCACCAATATTAAAAAAACGGAAAAAGCCCTTTATGAGCTTAATGAGGAGCTTAGTTTGCAGAATACGATATTTAAGGAAGCGGAAATCGTAGCAGGTATTGGCAGTTATATATGGTATTTAGATGATGGCTCGGTAACCATATCGGATAATTTTTATAGGCTATTAGGGTATGAGCCCAATAGTTTTCCCATTACCTTGGAGAACTATCGGAATATGGTTCATCCGGATGACAGGGAAGATTATGATACCTTATGTGTTGAAACCATTGAAAACGGAACCTCTTCCATATCTACATTACGAATACTCACGAAGGATAAAAAGGTATTGCACCTTAATATTAATGGGCGATTTATACAGATAGAAAATCAACCGGTCTCTGTGGGCATTGTACAGGATATAACCGAGCAAGTCAAGAAGGACAATCAATTAATTGACAGTTACGATAAACTAAAGTTGAGCAACGAGGAATTGGAATCCTTTAGTAGGGTGGCTAGTCATGATTTACAGGAGCCGTTAAGAAAAATTCAGGTGTTCATTTCCCGTATAGAGGATGATGCGCGGGAATCCCTGCCTAAAAAATCTGTGGTCTATTTTGAAAAAATAAAGATTGCGGCCCTAAGGATGCGAGACCTCATTCAAAATCTGTTGACCTATAGTGGTATTGAAAGACAGGATGGTGAATTTGAAGAAGTAAATCTTAACGGGGTGGTGAGTAAGGTAACCGATGAACTTTCACAGCTGATCAAAGAAACCAATGCCAAAATAAGCAATGGCCATTTGCCAAAGGTAAAAGGGATAGCCTTTAAATTAGAGCAGGTATTTGCCAATCTAATCAGCAATTCCATTAAATACAGAAAGAATGATGTAGACCCAATCATCACTATTTCATCTACGCAGGTGAATGCTCAGGAAATACAGGAGAAATTTTCCAAAAACTTTACGGCATACTACAGAATTGCGTTGGCCGATAACGGAATTGGATTTGCGCCAGAATATGCAAAGACCATTTTTGAGGTATTTCAAAAATTACATTCCAAAACAGAATATTCCGGTACCGGTATAGGGCTTTCTATTTGTAAAAAGATAGTTGAAAACCACCAAGGACATATTCATGCCGTTAGTACGCTTGGGGAGGGCGCCACTTTTGTAGTGTATCTTCCCGTACATTGATTGCGTTGTTTCTAATTTAAATGTATTCGAATATAAAGGTCGGTAAGTATTAAAAAATATGCCCCGTTCAAATCATATTGACGGGGCACAGTATTAATGTTCCAAGGTATATTGCTTATTTAGTGAATATTAAGGCGCCATAAGCGGGAATATCCACAAAACCGGTCCATTTCTTGTCATCGGTAGATTCCTCTTCAATATCAAGGTCCTTGATTTCTTCTGCTGTAAACGCATTGTCATATTCCTTGTAAACAGAATTGATTCTTAGTTTCCAATCAGAACTATCTTCAACACCAATACCATATTCCGTATAATCCTTGTTGGAGAAATTTAAAATGATTAATACCGGTTCATTTTCCTCATTTTCATCATGACGTACATAGGCAAGGATTTGAGTTTCTTGATTAAAATGCAAGATGGTAATGCCTTGTGCCCGTAGACCAAAACTACGATTACTCTTTCCGGTACGAAGGTTGATCAGGTCTCGAATTAGATTTTTAATGCCCGTATGCTTTTCCAATTTAGTCCAGTCTAATCCTTCCGTATCTTGAAAATACTCGTCCTCTATAAATTCCTGACCTTGGAACAGCATGGGTATACCGGGAGCGGTTAAAGTGAGTACCATACCTAGAATGGCCCTTTTCTTTGCAAAATCGCTTTCGGCATCCCCTGGTTGTATTTCCTCAGGGACCCTTGCCTTACCGTTGGCCACCTCGTCATGAGATTCCGTATAGACAATACGTTTAAAGTAGTCTCCGCTATATTTAAATTCAAGGGCATTCACAATTTTTTGTAAATCCCTGCCATCATCATGGGTATCTTGGATTACTTCCCTTACCGGATGTACAAATTCCATATCCCATTGGCTTCCATATCCTAGTCCGCCATCTATTGGGTCGTCCGTTACACGGCTATCACCTTTTAAATCTTCTGCAATGGTAAGAACATGCGGGTATTTCTCTTTTATTTCCGCATTGATATCGCGCATAAGTATATTCCCTTCCTCAATCTCGGTATCGTATCCTAAGCCTCCACCTTCATAGCGTATATAGGATGTTGCATCCATTCTAAGTCCGTCACAATGATATTTTTCTATCCACATAAGGGCATTGTCCCGTAAGTATTGGCGCACTTCCTTTCTGCCGTAATCTGGTCGGGTATCGCCCCAAGGGGTATCACTTCTATGGTCATTGTAGAAATATATTCCTCCCTTGTCATTTTCGCTCCAACCGTCAAACTGCCATAGGTCAACATCAGAAGGGCCAAAATGGTTATAAACGACATCCATAATTACGGCAATGCCCATTTTATGGCATTCGTTCACCATTTTTGCAAATGCATCCGGGCCACCATAATCTTGTTCAATGGCAAATGGATGGGCCGGGTTGTAGCCCCAGGATATACCTCCTGCAAATTCAGCAACCGGCAATAGTTCAATACAATTGATGCCCAATTCCTTTAAATAGGGTAACTTCTCTATAACATCATTGAATGTGCCTACTTGGTCCTCTTTTTTGCGGTTAAATGTGCCTACA
Source organism: Maribacter confluentis (assembly GCF_030505015.1). Taxonomy (NCBI): domain Bacteria; kingdom Pseudomonadati; phylum Bacteroidota; class Flavobacteriia; order Flavobacteriales; family Flavobacteriaceae; genus Maribacter; species Maribacter confluentis. The sequence goes on along the minus strand of NZ_JAUKUC010000001.1, from coordinate 1,399,041 downwards.
TGTAGTTCATAGATGACCAGTTCGTTCCATGCCGGAATTTGAAACCCATCATCCTCCCATTCAAAGTTCAACTGTCTTATGATAGAGTTGCCGTTACTATTGGTAACTTCAAAAGCATATGGGTCGTTACGTTCATATGTAGTGCCGTTATTATGGATAACATATTTATATTCATCGCCTTCTTTTGCCAATTTGGTTACCCCTGCCCAATATCCATTGGATTCAGATTCAAGAGCAACCCCATCATCCTTCCAATCATTAAAATCCCCTTTTACATATACGTTTTCCGCATGGGGTGCCCATACCCTAAAGGTAACCACGCCATTCGCTAAGATAGCGCCCATGCCCGTAGACTTTTGGATATCCATATCCATTGTTACATTATTATCTATTTCCATATTTTTAATTCTATTTAAGTGTCATAATTATATAATTCCGTGTGTATTTGATTTCTTTGAAGATGAAGTACATTGGCCAGATTGCAGGGAATATCCGTAGTACCAAGAATTTGATCATATTGTTGAAGTTGTTCATAGGTAGCCACTTGCAAAACATGTTCAATTTCTAACATGCTCTGTGCCGAAAACAGCGCTTGTATATCTATCCATTGTTTGGCGGGCGGCCTACATAAACTAGTTGAGCAACCATGGACCATCTTTAATTTTTTAAGTTCCGTAGTAATTTCAACGTAGAATTTATGCACGCTAGAATAGCGTTGTTTTATTCTCAGATTTTTGGACAACCTATAATCCATCCTATCCAATAATTGCTCTAGGACATAGAGTAGGTGGGCAGATTTTTCAGAAATCTGATACAATCTATTGTACGTTTTATTAAATTGATTTGCTGCATTCATTATGGTGCAATTTCCAACACCTAGGTTATGCGCATTAGCATTATCAGCTTATATGTTAGCCCAAAAAAGAAATAATTCAAGAAAAAATTAGGGATAAAATTGTATTGGGTTATTTACGCTTTTGATAGGATTAACAAACAACCTTTTAGAACCAATCTTATTTAGTTTACCATGATACTTTTAGCATTGAACAATGCAATCTTATGGCAATTGGCAAAAAATGCCCACAGATATAAGTTTGTCAAAATAAAAGTAGGATGAAAAAAATTCTTTGGACCATTATAGTTATTCTTGTAATAGGCTGGATGCTTGGCTTTTTAGTATTCAAAATATTAGGAGCGGTCATCCATATTTTACTTGTTTTGGCCATTGTTCTGGCCGTATATAATTGGTTGAACCACAAGAATACATAAGAATAAAAATGGGTAGAAGTACTGTAGTTGCGATATACTTTCTTTGGAAAGAAATAGGTGTAACAAAAAAGCCCCTAAAAGGGGCTTTAAAGTGATCGCAGGAGGATTCGAACCTCCGACCGTCTGCTTAGAAGGCAGATGCTCTATCCAGCTGAGCTATGCGACCGTACACTGATTTTTCAAATGTGGGTGCAAACTTAGTGAAATTTATAGACTGGTAAAACCAAAATCACTTAAAAATTTTAATATTTCCCAATAGCCAAGTTTTAGGACTATGAACGACCTTCGTATTGATCAAAATTTTCCCATAATTGGTCAAGTACTTTGTAGAAAATTTCGAATTCTTCTTCAGTGATTCCCAGAGTACTAACTTTTCTTAAATCAAGAATCAAGGGCATTACTTGTTTTATTAGAGCTGAACCTTCCTCCGTGATGACCAATTTATATCTTTTTTGATCATCCCTGAATCTTGATTTACGAAGCAACCCTTTTTTGCATAATCCACTGATTACCCTAGAGGTTGTAGCTCTATTTCTAAAGTTAGATTTGGCAATGTCAGCTTGCGAAGCGTCTTTTCCTTCTAAATGTACACGTTGTAAGATCACCCATTGTTCAATAGTAAGATCAATGTTGTTTTCTGCAAATACCTGTAAAAAAGTGCTCTGTACTTTTTTTAAAGTACGATCAATGTAAACGCCGAAGCCCTCCGTCCTGTCCATAATCTCAAAGTTATTCTTCCAAAAATACAGGAGTTTATCGTTAAAATTGTTGCTAATGCAACAATTATAAAAAAAAGTTGTATTTTTACTTAGTTCAAATTGGCAAAAAGTTCGAGAAATATGCAACCAGGTTTTAAGAAATATATATTAGAAGATAGCACTTACAAAGGCGGAAGTAAGAAGATTGTAATGCCCGATGGTGTTACCGTTCACAAATTGTCCTCTAACGAAAATCCGTTAGGGTATTCCCCAAAAGTTAGGGAAGCCTTGGCAAATACCTTAGATGATTTGAGTCTATATCCGGATAATACGGATATACGATTACGTGAGGCGTTGGTGAAAGATTTTGATGGTGTACTTACCGTAGATAACTTTATTACTGCAAATAGTGGTTCAGAAATTATAGATATGATTTCTAAGGCATTTTTGAACGAAGATGACGAGGTAATTGTGAGTCAGCCATGTTTTTTACCTTATACGGCCTTTACCCGTTGGATGGGTGCTAAGGCGATCAACGTACCCATGACGGAGGATTATGATTACAATTTGGACGGTATTTTGGAGGCTATTAATGATAGAACAAAATTGGTATTTCTAGCATCGCCCAACAATCCTTCAGGAAATTATATTCCACTGACAGATTTAAGAAATTTCATTGATAAATTACCTGCCCATGTAGTACTGGTGTTAGATGAGGTATACAGACATTTTGCAGAAGCAGAGGATTACACTTCGGGAATTCCTTTTGTAGTAGAAGGTAAAAATGTAATTGCGATCAATAGTTTTTCAAAGACCTATGGTTTGGCAGGTCTAAGGGTTGGCTATTGTTATGCCCCTTTAAAACTAAGCAATTACATGCGTAAGATTTGTAAACCTTTTCTATTGTCATCATTGGCTTTAGAGGGCGCAATTGCTGCTTTGGAAGATGTAGCATTTGTAAACAAAACTGTAGCATTGGTTAAGGAAGAAAGAAGGTTTGTTTTGAACGGACTTGATGCAATGAATATAAAATATTGGCCAACACAGGGTAATTTTGTGCTAATAGATCCGCCGGTGAATGATATGGAGTTTACCTCGTTTTTAGAAAAGAAAGGTATAATGGTACGCCCTGTAGGTAATTTTGGTGCGCCGGGAAAAGTGCGTATATCTTTTGGGGTAAGAGAGGCTAACAAAGTACTTTTGGCCGCAATTGAGGTTTTAATGAAGAGCCAAACTACCACAGCATAAATTTTTTTATCATATATGTTGCATGAGCAACAAAAAACAATATAAAACTAAATCATATACTATGTCAACTTCAACAGTAGGAGAAAACAAACACAAAGAGGCACAAGATTTTATGCCTATTAACGGTACCGATTATTTAGAACTTTATGTAAGTAACTCTAAACAAGCGGCACATTATTATAAAACCGCTTTCGGTTTTAAATCTTTAGCTTATAAAGGTTTGGAGACCGGTAGTAGGGATTTTGAATCCTATGTGGTAGAGCAAGATAAAATTAGATTGGTTTTGACGTCACCGTTAAAGAGTGGTACAGATGTGGGTAGGCACATAGACAAGCATGGTGACGGAGTTAAGGTAACGGCACTGTGGGTAGATGATGCTACCTATGCATACAACGAGGCTATGAAAAGAGGAGCTAAAAGTTACATGGAGCCAAAAACCGAACAAGACGAGCACGGTAAGGTGGTAAGTTCTGGTATTTATTCTTATGGTGAAGTAGTGCACATTTTTGTAGAGCGTAAAAACTATAACGGTACATTTTTACCGGGCTACCAAAAATGGGAAAGCGATTATCAGCCAACCTCTACTGGCTTAAAATTTGTAGATCACATGGTAGGTAACGTGAACGAAGGTAAAATGAACTATTGGGTAGATTTTTACGCCAATGTAATGGGCTTTAAGCAAATAATGTCTTTTGATGATAAGGATATTTCTACCGATTATACCGCGCTCATGAGTAAAGTAATGAGTAATGGTAACGGTCGTATTAAATTCCCGATCAACGAGCCTGCTCCAGGAATGAAAAAATCTCAGGTAGATGAATATTTGGAGTTTTATGAAGGTGAAGGTGTACAACATATTGCCGTAGCTACCGATGATATCGTAAAAACGGTTTCTGATTTAAAAAGTAGAGGTGTGGAGTTCTTGACCATACCTACAACGTATTATGATGTATTGACAGAGCGAGTTGGTGAAATTGATGAGGATATAGAATCATTGAGAAAACTAGGTATTTTGGTGGATCGTGATGATGAAGGATATCTGTTGCAAATTTTCACCAAAACGGTACAGGCAAGACCAACCATGTTCTTTGAAATTATTCAGCGTAAAGGAGCAACTTCTTTTGGAAAAGGAAATTTCAAGGCTTTATTTGAAGCTATTGAGCGTGAGCAAGAATTAAGAGGAACCTTATAAGTTCAACAGATTTCTTGACAAGCCAAGAATAGTTTAATTTTAATAAAATAGTAGTAACTAACAAAACGAACGTATATGCCTATCTATCATAAGCAAGGTGCGTTGCCGCCAAAAAGGCACACGCAGTTTAGAAAACCCAATGGGGAGTTGTATTCGGAACAATTGTTCGGTACCATTGGTTTTGACGGTATGTCCTCTTTATTATATCATCATAATAGACCTACCATGGTCAAAGAGATCGTAAAGAGTATAGATGTGTCTCCTAAAATTGCGTTGGAGAAGAATATACGTTCGTTAAAGTTGGTTAGTTTTAATGCACCCGCAAAAGACGATTTTTTAGTAGCTCGTGAGCCACTTTTGGTCAATAGTGATATCATCATTGGGGTAGCGGCACCACGAAAGTCGTTACGCGAATATTTTTATAAGAATACCGATGCCGATGAAATGTTGTTCATACATAAAGGATCTGGTACTTTAAGAACTATTTTTGGACAAATTCCGTTTGAATATGGTGATTATCTGATCATTCCCAGAGGAACCATTTATCAAATAGATTTTGATAGTGAAGACAATCGCATATTATATGCCGAATCATATTCTCCGATCTATACGCCAAAAAGGTATCGCAATTGGTTTGGGCAGTTATTGGAGCACTCTCCGTTCTGTGAGCGCGATTGTAAGTTGCCACAAGACCTTGAAACATTTACCGATACCAATGAACATTTGATAAAGGTAAAAAAGCAAGGGGTCATGCATGAAATGGTGTATGTAGGGCATCCTTTTGATGTTGTAGGTTGGGATGGATATAACTTCCCGTACGGATTCTCCATTCATAATTTTGAGCCTATTACGGGCAGAATTCATCAGCCGCCACCAGTACATCAAACTTTTGAAACAAATGCCTTTGTAATTTGTTCGTTTGTGCCAAGACTGTACGATTATCATCCGCAGTCCATTCCGGCACCATATAACCATTCCAATATAGATTCAGATGAAATGCTGTATTATGTAGATGGTGATTTCATGAGTAGAAACGGTGTGCAACCGGGTAATATTTCTTTGCATCCCGCAGGTATACCACACGGTCCGCATCCAGGTGCTGCAGAACGTAGCATAGGTCAAAAAGGGTCTGAAGAATTAGCGGTTATGATAGACACCTTTAAGCCGTTGATGGTTACTGAGAATGCCATGAAATTAGATGATGGCGATTATTACAAATCTTGGTTATAACAGAAATAAGAAAACACTTGACAACACTAAAAACATGGGTCAACGTACCCCATAATTCAGATTTTTCCATTTACAATCTTCCTTTTGGCATTTTTTCGGTGAACGACGATCAGCCAAGAGCAGGTATTGCTATTGGAGCGCAAATTGTTGATTTGGTTGTGGTATCAGAGTTAGGATTGTTAGCGGTCAATGCCAACTATTTTAATCAATCAACTTTAAACAAGTTTATCGCTCTAGGAAAGAAGATTACCAATAAAGTCCGTTTAGATATACAGCAGTTGCTGGTGATAGAAAATTCGCCATTAAAAAATCAACCGGAAGCATTTGTGCAACAGAAAGATGCTACGATGCATTTACCGGTGCATATAGGCGATTATACCGATTTTTATTCGAGTATAGAGCATGCTACCAATGTGGGTAAAATGTTTCGTGATCCAGAAAATGCTTTGTTGCCCAATTGGAGGCATATTCCGGTAGGCTACCATGGTCGCGCTTCTTCTATTGTAGTTAGCGGTACCGATATTCATAGACCAATGGGTCAAGTGAAAACCAATGAAATGGAGACACCGGTATTTCAAGCATCGGGGCGTTTAGATTTTGAATTGGAAATGGGGTTCATTGTAGGTAAACCTACACAATTAGGAGAACGAATTACAGTTGAAAATGCATCGGAACATATTTTTGGATTGGTGTTGTTCAATGACTGGTCCGCTAGGGATATTCAAAAATGGGAATATGTACCTTTAGGTCCGTTTTTGGGCAAAAGTTTTGCATCATCCATGTCGCCGTGGATTGTTACGTTAGAGGCACTGGAGCCATTTAAGGTTCAAGGTCCTAAGCAAGATCCTGCTGTACTTTCGTATTTACAATATGACGGAGCCAAAAATTATGACATACAATTAGAAGTAGGCATGTCTTCCAAATCTTCGGAAGAAACAATAATCAGTCGCTCAAACTTTAAGTATATGTATTGGAATATGATGCAGCAATTGGCACACCATACCGTAAATGGGTGCAATGTAAATGTAGGCGATGTCATGGCATCGGGTACCATATCGGGCAAAGATGAAAGCTCCTATGGATCGTTGTTGGAGATTTCGTGGGGAGGTAAAAAGCCTTTCAAATTAAAAGACGGAAGCAAACGCACTTTTATTGAAGATAATGACACCATAACCTTGAACGGATTCGCGGAAAAAGAAGGCGTAAGGGTTGGTTTTGGTGAAGTAACGGGTACTATTTTACCCAGTAAGAAATTTAGAATATGAGCACAATGTCACAACACAAAGAAATAAATACAATAGACCCGGCAAGTATATCTCAACAAGAGTTGCATGGGTATTTATTATCTGCTGTAGCGCCAAGACCTATTTGTTTTGCCAGCACAATAGATAAGGACGGCAATGTAAATTTGAGTCCGTTCAGTTATTTTAACCTATTTAGTGTAAACCCGCCAATCATGATTTTTTCCCCTTCTAGAAGAGGTCGTGACAATACCACCAAGCACACCTTGGAGAATGTATTGGAAGTAAAGGAAACGGTAATCAATATTGTGAATTATGACATGGTAGAACAAATGTCATTATCAAGTACCGAATACGGTGATGGTGTAAATGAATTTGTAAAATCAGGATTAACCCAAGTACCAAGTGATAAGGTAAAGCCACCAAGAGTAGGGGAAGCTCCCGTAGCTTTTGAGTGTGTGGTGGATCAGGTAATAGCATTGGGTGATGGTCCAGGGGCAGGAAATCTAGTGTTGGCAAAAGTAGTTCAGATACACGTAAAGAAAGAATTTCTAGATGCCGAAGGGAAGTTGGATACTCCTAAGTTAGATTTGGTTGCCCGTATGGGCGGTAATTGGTATTGCAGGGCTAATGGCGATGCTTTGTTTGAAATACCTAAACCTATACGAACCAAAGGCATTGGGGTAGATATGTTGCCAGAAGCTGTGCGTAACAGTACGGTATTAACAGGTAATAACTTGGGTAGATTGGGAAATCTAGAAGAGTTACCAACAAAAGAAGCAATTGCTGCTATTGCAGCACATGCAGAGGTGAAATCTATACTAAATGGTAATGAAGATGCTGTAGCATTGCACAAACTGGCACAACAGTGGTTGGCAGAAGGAAAAACAGAAGATGCCTTGGCCTTGTTGCATCTATAGAAGGCATTTAATATAGCTTACATTTTATTTATTGATTCTCTAGCCTCTTGATCATTTCTTTCATTTGCATAATTTCGCGCTCTTGAGCTTTTATGATATCATTGGCCAGCTTTTGTACCTCTGGGTCATTGATATTGGCGTTGTTACTTGTAAGTATTGCAATAGAATGATGTGGAATCATTGCTTTCATCCATGCAATGTCGTTTATTGGTAGTTGATTCCTGACCAAAAATGTGGATAGCCCCATTGTCAATAGACTTACTCCTACTATGGTCATATTCTTTATTTTGTTGGTATACATCTTACGCATAAATAGGAACATAATAATAGCCATTCCAGAAACGCCAATTAGGGTCATGTATAAACGTGTCCAGCTAAAATAAATATGGCTAATTTCATAAGTATTGAAATACATGGTTATATACATGGAAAATGCAGAGCAAATACACATTAATAAAAACGTGGTATATTTTTGGTTTTTATTGTTTTCAGGATGTTCCATAAACTTTTGTTTAATTGTTAGTGTTTAAATTATGGTACGGGTTTAAAAGATGCCTACATAAGGGGGAAACAATGTAGTTTCTTTTATGCCTTAATTTAAAATATGAGACTAACAATTAAAAACGATGATATCCTTTGTGTTAGAAATTTTATGGAACGCATCAAAATTTTTTTGAGGGACTAATCTATTTGGAAATATTGGGGTTAAAAATAGTCTTGATGTGTGGCATCATTGGGTTCAATATGAATATGGACATGGCCCAGAACGGGAATTTTTTCGCATAAATGGTCCGTTAGGTTATGTGCAATATCATGGCCTTCGGTAACGGTAATCGTTCCGTCTACCAAAGCATGTAAGTCTACATGAAATTTCATTCCAGCTTTGCGGATAAAACATTTTTCTGTTCCCGTAACACCGGGCACCTGTAAGGAGGTAACGCGTATTTCTTCCAAAAGGGAATCATACCTTTGTTCGTCCATAATTTCACCCAGAGCAGGTCTTAGAATTAAATAGCTATTATATAAAATAAATCCAGCAGCAAGCAAAGCGGCCCAATCGTCCGCGGTTTCATATCCCTTGCCGAAAATAACGGCAATGGATATACCAACAAATGCCATTATAGATGTAATGGCATCACTTCTGTGGTGCCATGCATCTGCCTTTAAGGAAGTGCTATTGGTCTCTATACTTTTTTTAATAACTATTCGGTATGAGATCTCTTTCCATAAAATGATGGCACCTAGAACAAATAATGTCCAAGGTTTGGGAACTTTATGGGGAGTAAGAATATTGTCTATGCTTTCATGAACAATGACCGTAGCGGAAATGACCAAGAACGCAACAACCAAAAATGTAATTATTGGTTCAATTTTGCCATGTCCGTATGGGTGGTTTTTATCTGCAGGTCTTTCTGCATACTTAAAGCCCAATAACACCAAAATAGAGGAGAAAATGTCAGTGGTAGATTCAATGGCATCTGCAATCAGTGCATAGGAATTGCCAAAAAACCCGGCTAAACCTTTAATTAGGGCCAATAGAATATTGCCTATAATACTAAAGTATGTCGTTTTAATGGCAGTCTGTTCAATACTCATATAACAAAGGTACAGTGCCAAGAAAATGTATGATAACTTTATACGATATAATTGATGAAAAGGTTGTGTTAAACAGCCTTTTCATAAGCCTCTTTCAGCCAATCAATTAATTCAGTATCCACTTGAGAAGCTTCGGTAAGTTGAACTCTATGGGTACACATGGTACCGAACGGACCGGAATTTTGCAAGCGCTCTGTAGTAGGTTTGTCATTTATTTTTAAACCTAAATCTATTCTGGTTTTAGTAGCAGGTTTTATCAATGCAAATTGCTTTTTGCGAATAATACTCACAGTAGTTTTCTTAGGAGTTATGGTAATATCGTCGCCAAAAGGTTTTATTGCAAGAAGGAGCTTTTCATAAATGGGTAGTAAGATTTCTTTTCCTTTATATTGCTGATCGACCAAATCTGTTGGAGCGTGGTTTTCTTCTTTTGAAAGGGTAACAATGGTATTTGCAAAACCGTGGGTAACCCCATGTTCTTTTTTTAAATAGTTGACACCCTCAGAATGTTTGGCAAATGATTTTTCTTTGAGAATGGTCTTCCATTCATTCAACGATTTACCTGTTTTTTCAGGCATATGGTCAATCATGGTTTGTAAGGCCTTTTCCATTGGTAGCGGTTTAAATGTGGACAAAAAAGATACAAAATTTTAGGGATGCATTCAATTAGGATTTAGACATCCAATAAATGGTATTACCAAAGTTTAGGTATTTGGTTGGCCGGTTTTAATTTCAATTGTACCGTTTATGTCACAGGACTTCATTACCGTATTATATATTGTCCCATATTTTTCTATATTTTTTTTGAGTAAGGATAGGTTGATATGTTGGTCCGTACTATGGATATGCAAGATGTAGTTTATATCATCCATACGTGGTGGTTTTTCTAGGCGTGTAGCACTCAGTGTAATTACTGCGTTTGTATACTCAAAATTCATAAATTCAGAAAATCGTTCCACATTTTTTAAGATACAGGCGGCCAACGAAGAAAGAAAGAGTTCTGCCGGGTTGGCCAAGGTTTCTGAAGTAGCTGGAGTAATGCCAAAAACAATGGTCGTTTGTTTAATATCTACTGTAGCCTTTAATTTTGAAGTTGAGGTTGCGGTGACGGAATATTGCATGTAAGGGAATATTGATAAATGAATATTTAGGGGTGCTATTAAAGTAAGGAATTTCTATACTAGAACCCTAATAAGGTCAGTAATAAATAAAATACGGAGGGAAAGAGCAAACAGCCTAGCCCGGTATAAAAAGTAGCGGTTAAGGCACCGTAAGGTACAAGCTTCTCGTCAGTTGCGGCCAAGCCGGCCACAACACCACTTGTTGTACCTATTAAACCCCCAAAAACAACCGCTGCATGGGGATTGTCCAGCTTTATCCTTTTTGCGATAATAGGCGTCATTATAGTGGTAAATATGGTTTTCATGACACCTGTTGCCACACTAATGGCTATTACATCTGAACTAGCGCCTAAAGCCGTACCGGTAACAGGACCAACAATATAGGTGCCTGCCCCGGCCGCAATGGTGGTCATGCTAACCGCATCTGTATATCCCATGAAATAGGCGATCGTTGCACCAAGGGCAAAGGTAACCGTCACCCCTGCGCATAGTGCAATTATTCCCGCCAAACCAGCTTGTTTTATTTTTGAAATATCAGCACTCATGGCGGTAGCGACCACTGCAAAATCGCGAAACATGGATCCCCCAAGAATGGCCATACCCGCAAATAGGGGAATATTGGCAATACCTTTTTGGTCCCCCAAAAATGCTAAGGAGAGCCCTGCAAGTATGGCAATGGCTACCCCTGGAATTTTATTGCGCAATAATTTCCTGGAAATTATAAATGAAAAAAGCATTACAAAACCAACAAAGAGAAATGCGAATATGAGTCCGTTTTTGGCAATGACCTTTTCTATAATATCCATTTCTAAATTTTTGGATGTTTATCATTTTTGCCAATTTTGGAAAGTACGGGCACAAGTAGCATACATGCAAACGACGTTACGATACCGGCCACAACTGCCACAAAGCCGCCAGATAGCGCGGCTTTTACATTTAATGTCGCAGCCATTGCAACAATAATGGGAATATACATAGAGCTCCAGAAAAAAATGCCTTTTTCGGTTTCCGGAATTAGCCAGCCTTTCTTTCTAAGATAAATACTTGATCCGATCAAAAGAATCATGGCAAAGCCCACACCACCAATATCACTGTCAATACCAATTAGTTTGCCCAACAGATTTCCTAAGAATTTACCCGTTAGAAAGCAAACGGCCAGTAATGCTACTCCATATATTTTCATGTTGTGTTTTAAGGGGTGAACATTTTTTTGATTTCGTTTTTGGTTACTTTGCCCATTACATTTCTAGGCAGATCTTCCTGAAAAATATATGTTCTGGGCGTTTTATATGCCGGTAATTTTTCCTGTATCCACTTGGTCAATTCATCTGTAGACAGTTTACCATGTTTTAAAATGATACTGGCACCTATAATTTCTCCCCATTCCAAATCTGGTATGCCAACAACTCCGCAATCCTTTATTTGTGGATGTGTACGAAGAACTTCCTCAATCTCTAGGGCAGATATCTTATACCCTCCGGATTTTATGATATCTATGGAATTTCTTCCTAATATTTGATAGCTGTCCTTATCATAAATGGCAATATCTCCAGATTTGAACCATCCGTCCTTGGTAAATGATTCTGCGGTAGCATCTGGTTTTTCCCAATATTCTTTAAATACGTTGGGGCCTTTTATCTGTATTTCTCCAGGTTCACCTTCATTTACGGCTTGGTCATTCTCATCGGCTAGTCTAATGGAAACACCGTGTAATGGCTGACCAATATGGCCCGGTCTTCGCATGCCGTTATAAGGGTTGCTTATTGCCATTCCCATTTCGGTCATACCATAACGTTCCAATAAAATATGTCCGCTGATTTCCTTCCATTCTTCCAATACACTTACAGGAAGGGCCGCTGAGCCAGAAACCATTAACCTAAATCTTGATAAATGTTGTGATATAGCCGTTTTTTCCGATGGTGGTAATTCATTATAATAAGTAATCAGTTTAAAATAAATGGTAGGTACGGCCATGAACACATTGACTTCGTCCTTTAAAAAGATGTCAAAAATAACTTTGGGGTTGAATTTTGGCAAAAACTGACAGCAAGCACCGCTCCACAAGGCGCAGCTTAACATATTGATGATACCATGCACATGATGAAGAGGTAACACGTTTAACACATGGTCGTCTTTGTTCCATTCCCAAGAGGTGGTCAAAGCCGTAATCTGTGCTTCAATATTGGCATGAGTGGTTACTACACCTTTGGGTAGCCCTGTAGTTCCACTGGTATATAAAATCAGTGCGCTACGGTCTAGACTTATTTTAGGCAGCTCACATTTTTTAGGAGTAATATCCGCATAATTTAGAAATTGAATAGTGGTGTTGTTAAAAAGAGGTGAAAGCAATTCTTCAAATGCTTCTGTATAGATGACTGTTGTAACTTTAGTATCCTCCAGTACATATTGAATAGACGGTAAGGGATGCTTTTCACATAACGGAACCGCAATTCCACCGGCTTTCCAAACGCCCCATTGAACAGCGGCATATGAAAAACTAGCAGGAACTAAAAAGGCTATTCTAGCTTGATTTAAATCTTTTTGGTCTTGAAGTAGGTGAGCGGCAACAGATGTTGATTGCTCTAATAATTGATTGTAGGTATAATTTTGGCTATCACTTTTAATGGCTATACGGTCGGTAAATGAATTAGCTCTTTCAATTAATGCAATCATTATTTATAGGTGCTTAAAAATTGTGTCAGCATAACAAGGTAAGCACCATAAGTGAATTTGCCAAAATTGAATACATATTTACTTTTTTCAAGAGTATATTATAATGATGGTAAATTTTAAGTTGAAAATAAGATTTAGTTTGTAGTTTGGTTTAATGCTATTCTTCAAAAAAGAATTCATGTAACTCTATGAGACTGCTTCGCTTTATTTGTACTAAGTCTTTTGTGTCTTTAAGGAATATACCAAGTGATTTTTCATTGTACACAAATTTCATTTCATTATTGTAATCTGTGACTACATACATATCACCAGATAGTTGATAAAATGGAATTGTCATTTTATTTTTTAATCTAACTCCTTTATTTACTATTCTGCCGTTCTGTAATGTCGATTTTACATTAAAGTCACTGGTTTCTCCAGAAGCAACTTTTACATATGAAACCATCATTTTTGTCCATTCGGGTTCATCGATTAAAAACCATTTGATTTTATTGAAATCAATACCATATTCATTAATCCAACCGTGACTTGTAAAACCTAACAATACTTGTTTTCTACCATTTAGTTCTGGTTTGTCACCTGGTGTAAATTCTTGAATTTTAAATGTGATTACCGATGCAGAAGACATATCCTTTAATTTTTTGCCTTCAAAATCGATTGTTTTTAAGGAAAAGCTTGTAATATCTGGATTATTGGCCAGCAACCATTCTGTAGCTGTTAATTCTGCACGTTCTTTCATTTGTTCAACGGCAGCTACTCCAGCGCCAATAGCAGCCAAAGCACCAACGGCGCCAGCGACCACCGCTCCATTATCTTGAGCATTATTTTGTTTAGGAACAAAAATGAGTACAGTGAGAATGATTATGAATAATTTTTTCATAGAATTTGGTATTAATTTTTTTAGAATAAAGGCCATGCCTACCAAATCAGTTAGTTCCCCCGAAATACTTTTTCAGTAGGATGGCCAAAATTATATGTAGTATTTAAGCCCCCAAACCTAAGTGCTAAAACTTTAAAGTTTTTACGGTATTCCGTAATGAATTATAAAAAATACATAATACCCTTGTTTTGTTGGTATTTCTAAATGGGTCAAATGCAAAAACGGTTTGTGTTGTCACAAACCGTTTACGGTATTTAATATTCAATTTTCTTTTTCAATTGTAAAATATGGTGTATCAGTTACCGCTTTTTGCCAATTTTTTATACATATCATATTGTTCCGTAGTAAGTATTTCCTCTAATTGCCTTTTACGTTCACTATCTATGGAACCCATCATTTCTCCACTGGCCATATTCTTTTGCTGTTTCTTAAATCTGTCCATTGCCGCATTATAGGTGTTGATTTGATCTTTGGTCATTCCTAATGTGGCAAATAACGTTTTGTCGTTTTCCAGGCTTTCTGTTAAGCTTGATTTTGCCAATCGGTTGTTCATTGCACCGGTAGAACCATTGGCCTGGGTAGCCGGACTAACATTCAAATGACCGGGCGTGTTATCCGTATTTTCCATATCCGTAGGGACTTCGGGAGCTTGTGTCTTCGCGGTGTTAGTGGTTACTTCTGTTGTAGAACTAGAAGAACCGGAATCAGTGGCAACCGTTTGTTTGGAACTGGAACAGGATGCCATGATGAGTGTAACCGCAATGGTGCTTATTGCATATTTGATCATGATTGTTTTCATTTTTAGTTTCTATTGGAAATTTAAAGCATATTTTATGCAGAGAAAGACCCTATCAATTAGATAATTGACTGGTATCATTATTAAGGTGTGTAAGGATCATTATATCAGGATAATCATGCCTAACTTTACATCGTAAATCTGTAATTAGTGAAGGAGAAACTTACCCAGTTGGAGTTGTTTTTTAAAAGCTCAAGTTTTGACCGAGGGCTAAGGTTGGGTGTGGGTATTATTGTGCCATTTGCCATTCTTTACGCAGTGGGGTATTTTGAATATGCGCCCGCAATTGTAGTAGGAGTGTTGTTAAATGCCCCAAGTGATATACCGGGTAGTGCTACAAGGAGGATAAATGCCATACTGATTAGTATTCTGTTGACAATGCTCGTTACACTATTGGTCTTATTTGCAAAACCTATATTTTTCATTGTAGTATTGGTTATTGCAGTTGTCTCCTTTATGGTCTCATTAATTGCCGTTTATGGATTTAGGGCGTCCTTACTTTCTTTTTCAGGTCTTCTGTCCATGGTATTGGCATTTGCTATCCAAAAGGAAACGCCTTTGGAAATTTTTATTCAAGTGGGCTTAATGGGGGTAGGCGGTTTGTGGTATTTGGCGGTTTCCCTAATTTTTCAAAAATTGGCTCCGGATAAAGATCAAAACCAATTACTATCAGACACCTTGCAAGCATTAGGAACTTATTTAAGGTTACGTACCCAATTATGGGCAGGTAATGACCAACAGGATGAACTTTTACGAGAATCATTTTTTCTTCAAAATCAGATAAACGATAAACAAGAAACCTTGCGGGAAATTTTACTCACCCAACGTAAGCGTTCGGGACTTTCCCCTTATGAGGAAAAACAATTGCTAATGTTGCGTGCTTCGGTAAATATATTCGAGCTTATAGAAGCAATGCATATCAATAATAAAGTGGTTCATAGTATTCATGCGGAACATCGCAACTATCTACTACCTTTTAAAGAGGTCAACAACATTTTGGGAAATCATCTTATCCACCTTGCGGAACTATTGATCCAGAAAGATAAAATTCCAAATAAACATGTGTTGCTGAACGCATTGGAAAAAGCCAACGAAACAATTGCTTCATATATTGCGGAAATAGGTTTGCCGGCCGCAAGGGAAGGTGCGTTGACCCTTAAGACAATTTTTGATTATCAAGAGCGATTGGTAGCCGAAATTAGGGTGGTACGGCGTATTATGGCGAATGTAAAGAATACCCCGGATCTATCCTTGAAAAAAAAGGACTCTGCTTATTTTTTGACCAATCAAGAATTTGGTCTTAAGGTATTGACCCAAAATTTAAGTTTTAAATCTACCTTGTTTAGGCATGCATTCCGGTTCAGCATAGCGCTCTTGTTTGCGTATCTGTTGGGGTATTTTTTGGATATACAGAATACCTATTGGATTCTCTTGACCATTGTGGTTATTATGCGGCCAAGTTACGGTCTTACAAAGACACGTTCTACAGATAGGATTATAGGAACGCTCATAGGGGCCTTGTTCGCAATAGGGGTGGTTCTGTTGACCCAAAATACAATTGTGTATGCCGTTTTGGCATTTGTTTCCTTGATTTTGGCCTTTTCCTTGATACAGAGGAATTATAAGTTTGCGGCCGCTTTAATTACTATCAGTATTGTATTCGTGTATTCACTGATAAACCCCAATGCGTTTGAAGTAATCCAATACCGTGTAATAGATACCGTATTGGGCGCCATTATTGCGGTGGTGGCCAATTATACGATATTCCCTAGTTGGGAAGCGGATAATTTTAAACAAGTGTTGCTAAATGCGTTTAAGACCAACAATGGTTATCTCTTGGCAATGCAAAAATTTTATAAGGATACCGCTACGTATAAATTGGCCTATAATGTGGCAAGAAAGGAAGCCTTTTTGGCCATTGGTAATTTAAATGCCTCGTTTCAACGGTTGACCCAAGATCCAAAATCAAAGCAGAAAAATTTTCAACTGTTGTATGAGATGGTAACCTTGAACCAAGCTATTCTTTCCGCAATTGCCGGCATTGGTAATTTTGTGGTCAATCATAAAACCACACCTGCATCTGCGGAGTTACAGCGTTTATTCCATAGAATCTCTAGTACCCTTGGTATTGCATATGAAATTTTGGAACAGGGTAGTGCATCCAAAAATGTACCTACAGAGGCATTAATGGACGCTGAGGAAAAATTACTTAACAAGTATGTTCAATTATCTAATAGACGTGATGAGGAAATTAGCCTAGGCAAAACTACAATGGATACGGATACCTTGCACGGACTCCAAGAAGCGTATTTAATTTCCAACCATATAATTTGGCTCAAATCGCTTTCGGAAAATTTACAAAAAACAACGGAACACTATGTAAAAACTTCGGTACAGGAATAGGTTGATGGGTAATCATTTTTTTCCTTCATATTCAATGAGGTCTTAAGGGGTTTAATTGGCATTAAAGGTATTATATCTCGCGTTGATTATCGAAAGTAGCTTAGGACTGGCCATAAATTATATTCGGTGTCAGCCACTGACTTTTTTTATTCCACTTATTAAATTCATGGGATCGATAATTTGTATAAATATCGTAATCAACCCTATTATAAAGATTGTAATGTATAATTTTTGCTTTAAAGCAAAAAGAAAATATTAATTAGCTTTAAAGAACTGGACTATGGCTTTTCATAGGATAAATTGTTACCTGCTGGCTTTATTCTTTTAGTTGTTTTAATCGGCCAATTGCGTTTTGATTTTCAGGGTTTAATTCCAAAGACTTTTTGTAATTCAAAATTGCGTTTTGGTAGTCCTCATTATAAAAATATGCTTCGGCTAAACTATCATATAAATTTGCGGATTTTGGATATAGATGTAATGCTAATAAAAAGACATTATATCCTTGCCCTTTCTTCTCAGGATTAAAAGATAATCGCAATCCTAATGTGTTTAACATTCCTTCTTGAAGTTCAAGATTTGGATAATCAGAAATCGTTTTTGTATATAATGGGATTAAATCTTGATAATCCTGTTTGAAAGCTAAATCATTGAAATCCCTATATATAAATTCTTTTTCTATAGCTTTTTTTGATTCTTTGGAAATCAAACTATCGGAAAATCCGTTTGTAACAGGTTTGTTTTCAATGAAATCAATCGCCTTTTTCTCATTTTTTAGTGTTGCATTTAAGAACTGCAAAGTATGCTGACAAAGCAAATTGTAGGAAACCATTATTTTATCATCACTTTTATCTTGCCTTTTATCTCTGTTAGCGAATAAGACACCGAAAGAACTAAAATAAGAATGTGTTAGGTCGTGAAATCTATATCTGTGAATATTGCTATGTTCCAAAGAATCGTATAGTTGAAATTTGTAGTTCAAGTCTTCAGGGATTTTGTCTGTGGTTAGAACTTCCTTCGGAATCTCTTTCTGAGCAAAATGGACATAAGGAATGGAAAATTTATTTAAATTGAAATAGGGTGATTTTTCCAAAACAGGATAATTGTACCTCTCGGTTCCGTCCAAACTAACTATTGCCCTTATGGTCCTGTTTTTCATAACAGTTATGGCGTTTGACAAACCACCAAAACTAAACCCCATTAATGCTACTTTTTCAATATCAATATTCTCGTAGCTGTGAATTTCTTTTAGAAGAAATTCAACATCTTTCGATTGCGTTTCCATATCTTTTGTAGTTCCGCCTTCCAACCAACGCGTATTTGTTCCCCTTGAAGCACTTGATATCACTACAAAACCGTTACTGGCTAAATACTCGAATAACGCAAAGTTTTCAATTGAAGAGGCTTGATAACTTGGTGCATAAACTACTACTGGAAATTTTCCGTCTAATAATGTTGGATTAGAAAAAGCATTTACTTTTTCAGAAAGATGAGCTTTATTTTCTGGCGTGTTCCATAAATACGGAAACCAATCCAACAGAAAGTAATTCGGTAAATTTTTCCATTCTTCCTCTTCTTTTAAAATCTCTAAATAGTTTAGGACTGTTAATTGCTCAGAATTATTTTCCTCTTTTTTCGCAGGATACCAAATACTTATAGGGATTGGTCTTTCAATGAGTTGGTTGTTAAACTCATTATGAATTCGATAGGTTCTCGTGCTATCATTGATTGTATAATGCTTAAAGCCTACTTTATATTTACCAGCTTTAAGTCCAATTTCTTTTAGGGATGTCTGTCCGTAGGATATTATTGAAAGTAGGAAACCTGTTATGATTATTGTTAATCGCATTGTAATTGAATAATTGTCCATCATAAATGCTCTATTTTGATGATAGTTACAGTGTCTTTTTTCAGCTTGCAGGTAACGGTCTCGTATATGAGCCGTTTTAATGGCTTATATACATCTTAAGTTTGATTCTCAGTAAATTGTTGTAATCAGTTTTTAATAATTCCATACGTCTTTAATATCTCCATTTTCAAAATATTCTATCGATTGGCCTTTTAATTTGTCGTTTGAATAATTCCATTCCATTTTCTTTTTACCATTCTTGAAGTATTCAATTGTAATTCCATTTCTCGCTCCATTTTCATATTTAAAATCATATTTCTTCTCTCCTGTTTTAAAATAGCCTTTCCCACCTATTACAATATCATCTTTAAGTTCGTAAATAGTTTCTTTTTCACCGCTTTCATAATACCTCACAGTTTGTCCATTCAATTTTCCATTTTTGATGGTATACTCTTCATAAAGCTCACCATTTTTAAAATAGGATTTTCCATCGATGAGGACTCCATTCGCAAAATTCAATTCTGAGTATATTCCATTTTCATGATATTCTTTGTAAACACCATTTTTGGGTTTTTCCTCGGTTAAATTTTTATTGGGCGAACAAGAAACTATTACAATAAGAAAGAATAATGATAGAATTCTGGCCATAAGTCAAAATTGGTTACAACGCTTGAGCTAAGCGTAGTGCGGAGGCAAGGAAACTCTTCGTTTCCGTATGAGCACGAAGCTAAAGCTTATTGTTTTGCTTTTTTTTAATTTGTCCATAGCTAATTTTGAATATTTCGCTGACGCGTAATTTTCAATTTAGCGACCTTATAAATATACACAAACCATTCGTTAAGCCCGAAGCCCGTATTGATTATAGGTTTTGTTGTGTACAGTTATTTATACAGGTAGACATATTCGTTCCTTAATTTGCCATTTCTCCAAAAGTCTATTTTGCTTTTCAATAGACCATTTTTATTGTAAGAGAATATTGTGTATTCCATTACAATGTTTTTTTTCTTGTAAACTTTTTCAATCTTGGCTATTCCGAATTTGTTGTATTCATATTTGTAAAAATGGTAATCATCATCGTCTTGTTTTAGAAGCCTTCCATTTTTATTATACTCGTATATGAACTCTTTCCTATATTTTTTTCTATTAGGGTAGCTTTGTTTAATTAATAAACCATTTTTGTAAGTGTTTATTTCATGAAGTAGAGAGTCCTTATAAACATCTATTCTTTGTAATTTTCCAAATAAGTTATAATTGAATACTTCTTTTTCTCCATTTTCATTAATAACCCATTTTATTTTCCCTTTTTTTCTAAATGTTTTTTCTATTTTAATTGACCATTCTTTTAATGAGTCTTTTTGATAATTAAAATAAACGCTATCGATGACACCAAATTTATCATAGAAGTACTTTTGCTCCCCATCCATTGCAGAAAAATAATGAATTTTTAGACTTAATTTAAGGTCACGATTTAAATGTGGAGATTTTGATTCAAAAATATTTATAAAAGGGTATTCGTGATGTTCTTTTCTAAAGCTTGGAAATTCTTCTTTATATATTCCGTTCTTATATTCAGTCAGAATTTGATTTAGAGTTGAGTCATTTGTTTTCTTATCAAGTTTCCATTCATATCTTATTGATTTAATTTCAGAGGTGTCAATTATTATTTGCGAAAAACACGAAGTTGAAACCGAAATTAAAATGATAAGTAGGATGTTTCTCATAATTGTACACAACGCAGCGCTATGTGTAGTCCGCGATATTTTATGGAAATATAGTGAAAACCTTTTTTGGTTTTCGACGGTATTGGGAATAAAATATGGCGGTCCACATTACATATAGCGTTTATGTATAAGAATAATTGCGGGTTTGTATGCGAGGATTTTCCGAAGGAAAATCAGACGTTACAAACTCGCAACGACCTTTGATTAATCACTGAACCGAAATTATTTTTATACGGTGTTGTAAAACGTTTTTATATTTTGAATATATCAATTGTTTTTATCCAAAAGATTTCAGATTCAAAAAACTGAAGTTTTGTTTTAATTATTCGGTCAGTTTTGTCTCTCGGATGTTTTGTTACAAATCTTGCCTTAGAATTATTAAAATCTAAAGTATATTTTTCATCAAAGTCTTCTTGTTTATTTGATAAGAAAATAATCACTTTACCTTTCGCAATCCATTTTCCTTTTCCGTATTTATTTACTTCAGGCGGAATTCCCTGTTTATTATTTGAATAAGAGTGGAAGATGAATGTTCCATCCTGATTTAATGTCAATTTATATTCTATAAAATGAGTTCCTTCTTTCCCGAGTGCACGATAATAATCACCATAAAAATTATTTGACTGAGAAAATAATGTTAGGTGTGAAATTAAAAGTAAGGTAGAAATTATTAGTTTCATCGGTATGTTTTAAATGTTTTACAACGGTTCGTGTATGATTATTTGCGGACTTTTCCAGCGGAAAATGTCCGCCTATAACGAAGATAGTTAATTGCAAGGATTTCCATTTTGGGAAATCCGCCCGCAATTAATTATACACCATGTTGTGCGTAGTTTTTATTTTCCTCAATTTTATTTTTAATTCCATTGGCGTCAAAATCCTTAGCTCCCATTCCTACTTTTCTTTCCTTTCCGTTGTATTCAAATCCAATAACCTCCTTGTGAGGTGCATATAGACTCCAAAAAATATTCAGTCTGATATAAGGGTCACTTTTGACATTGTGAAGAATTTTGAGGTTGGCAATTTCTGAAATTTTGTAATTCTTTTTCAAGTTGTAAAGTCCATATCTTTTTCTTGTCCATATATTCTTTCGGTCAATTATTATCTCATACTTTCCAAATAAGAACCAAAGTAATTCGTTGATGATTAGAACCAAAAAATATGTAAGAATTCCATATTTGAGTATTTGTGGCAAGTCCAGATTTTTTAATGCAATTAAAATTTCAGACTTTTCAATAAACAGCCAGTAAATTAGAACTATTCCCAAGAGGAGCCAACTCCAAAAGAAGTACCAAATCCATCTTGCTTTATATTCAAATGTTTGTTTCAGAGTATGATTTTAAATTACGCACAACGTGTTTGTATATGGTTTGTTGCGTGTTTAAGCACCTAATTTAGCAAATAACAACCGAATAGAAAATCTGCAAGGATTTTCAGAAGTGGACGAGAACAAGCAATTACTTATAGCCAATGTTGGCAACTGCCCTTTTTCATTCAAAAATTGGTGTTGTTGCATTTGTTTCTTTTATAAATATCAGACAATCAAAATCTTTAATTAGGGGAAGAAAGTAAATATCCTCCTCGCTTTCCTTTGAGTAACCGATTAATTTTGTCGGACCAATAATCTTATCCGTGTCGAGCTCATTCGTCAGAGTTGACATATCAACAATAAATGAATTGCCATTTTCTGACAGGGCATTTTCCCAAAATAAGCCTTCTATCGGTTGAAAAGATGCTGTTTTGAGTTTTTCAGTATAGTTATGGTCGCCGTTTATGAATTTTTCGTCCATAAATGAATAGTTGCCGTTTAGTGTCGTAAATCCAATGGTGTAATAATCTTTACCAAATTCCTTTTTTAAATCACGCCCCATTATTCCTATCTCGTTATCAGTTATTATTTCGTTAGAAATATGTGCGTTGTGCGCCCATACAATAATCTTTTTGTCTGATTCTTTAGCCAAGAATGAAATTCTATCGGCCATTATTTCATCTCTGCTTTGAATGGGCTTTTTGTTTTTTATGCTGACATAGTTGACATACGTATTTTTTCCGTTGAATAGAATTTCCTCGATTTGTTTGGTCAGGCTGTTTGTTGATTTCAAGTGATTTTCAATTGATAAAATGTCGTTGTAAATCGAATTATTGATTTTAAACTCTTTTTTCAAATTGTCATTCGAACTCTTTTGGATATTGGTTTCTAGATTTTTTAAGAGTTTGTTAAGCTTGTCATCATTAGTTGAGTTAACACGGTCTTTTAGTAGTTCGTAGAAAGTCCAATATGAATCGTCGCAACCCTTGAACTCAATGTTATGAACAGACCTATTATCCTTGTACCATTGCAAAAAGGATTTCATTTCTTGTGTCTGATAAATTGAAAAAAGATGTTTGCGGATTAAACTGTCCAATGGTCTTGTATTCAAATCTCTGTTCAAGATTTCAATATCATCGTATGGGCTTTCCAAAACCACAAGATTGAACCCTTTTTCTTCTACCAACCTTTTTGTAATGATTTCCCTGATTTGATAAAATTCAGAAGTTCCGTGAGTGTTTTCTCCAATTGCAACTATTTTTTTGTCGCCTACTTTTTCTATCAATGAGTCTAAATTATTGCGAATGTTTTGTTCATTGGGCAAGTCCAATTGACTAGAAGATTTCGACAAAGCCGATTTTAGTTTGCCTGAATCGTATTTCTCTAACGTCAATCTTTCGGTTTCCTTTAAAGTCTGAATGTCTTTTCCGTCGATGGTAACTTTAAAATCATCGAACCAAGCGACGCCTTTTTTGCCTAAAATACCACCCACGTATATGGCCTTGGCATTTTTCGGATAAGGTAGTTGTATAGAATATTCCTTCCAGTCATTTGTCCCCCTGATTTTAAGACTTTGCATACTTTTAAAGGCTAATGACTTTTTCTTCGAATAACCATCTATTCGCATTAACAGTCCGACATAGTCTTTGACGTTCTCATATTTTATACGTCCAGATAGTTTAATTGTATCGCCAACATAATTTGCGGGTATCCAGTAGGTGATGCACCCGAATTTTCCGTTTCCGTCAGAAACTACTTTTCCAGCATAGTTTCCGTCACTTATTTTTTCCCCGCTTAAATTTTCAAAAAAACCCCATTTGAACCAACCTGTAGGTATTTTCTGTTCTTTGGGGTTAAAGTTGTCAAAGTCCAGATTGTATTTGTCTTGGGGAAAAACTGTCAACGGCAATATTATAAAGACTAAAAAAATTGCTGGGTTTATGGTCAATCTCATAATTAAGATGAAATGTTTGTTCGGGTGTTTGTTAATATACATTGTTTACAACAGTTATAGATTAGAGTTTACACTAAGTTAGTTTCTAACCTCACTGATTGTTCTTTTTTTCTAAACACATGTTCATCAAAGTATCCTAAAAATACGTTTCTATAAAATACCCTCCAAATACCATTGCCAATGTCCAGGGCCCCGATATGTTTACCTTGGAGCGAAGCGGAAAGGTAAACCCAATTATAGGCCTTCCATCTTATAGCTCCATTTTGGGTGACTTTTAAGACTTTCATTTTGGAATCGTAATCAAAGTGTGGTATTTTTTCTGGGAATGGTCTTGTTGAAAATTCATGTACCGAAGCGGGTGTTCTCATGTCCAATGCCTCATGTGGCCTTACGTGATTATATTCTTTTACAAATTGGTTCAGACGCCTTTGTTGCGCTTTCAGGTCATAAGCTGAAGGCTTGGCACAGGCGGTCTTCAGGTCGCGGTGCATTCGTTCATGCCGTCCGTTCTGTTGTGGCTGTGCCGGATCGGAAAACACGGGCATGATTCCCAGTTCGATGAACCAATAGGATAACCTGGTGAATCTTTGTATTGCGGCCACGGAACCAAATGGGCTTCCATTGTCGGTATGGATTTGTCCGGGGATGCCGAATTTCCTGAAAACCCTTTTGAACTCGGCTTTTGCAGAGGCAAGGTTTTCTTTGTAATGCCCTTTTGCGTTAAATACAAACCGGCTTTTGGAATCGGCAATGGTGAGCGGATGACAGTAAATTTTGTTGCCCATGAGGAACTTTCCTTTATAGTCCGCACTCCACACTTCATTGCACTCTTTTGGGTCGAAAACAGGGTGTATTGGCTTCACTCTTCTAAGCCGTTTTTGAGGCGGCACCAAACCATGTTTTTTAAGGATGTTGTGTACGGTCAAGACCGTTGGGATTATTTCATCGGGGAAATCTTTATACAACAAGGTGTGCAACTTTTTAGCGCCCCATGCCTTGTGTTTTTCCTTCAATTCAAGAATACGGTTCACCACCTTTTCATTGGTGGCATTGGGATGTGGGCTACGTGGTTTTCTGGAGAGTTCCCTTAGCCCTTCATAGCCTTCATTTTCAAACCGGGCAATGATTTTGTAGGCCGTCGGTCTTGAGATTTTAAAGCCTCTACAAAGCTCCGTGATGGTGTATTTTCCAGTTCGCCATTCACAGATAAATTCAATTTTTTGTTCCATAATCGTATGTTCTTTCCAAGGCATAGCATCTGAATGTTGGTTCCAAATGCAACTTAAAAAGTGTAAACGATGTTTCTATAACTTTGTAAAGGATGTTTGTATATCGTACCAAATTGCAGGTAACACAGTACCTATGAACAGTAGGGGAGCAAACTAGCGTTTGCTTTCCGCCACTCACATAGCAAAATCTTTTTGTTTTGCTTTTTCTTTTTTTGTCCAAAGCAAAATCCCAAAGATTTTGCGGACTTCATAAAAATACACAAACCTTTCGATTAAGCCCAAAGCCCGTATTGTTTATAGGTTTTGTTAGTGTTTGTTGTTTCCGTCCGAGTATGTCGTATTCATTATATTCAGTTAAATTTTTATTTCTCCGCATTCTTCATTCTCCTGTATTTTTATTTCTAAATCGATTGGTCTGTCATTCCAAAATGGGTCGGTTGTATTCTTTTTGAAGCCTTTTTTTAAATCAATTAGTGGTCTTTTTAATACGCTTACATTTTTGGTTTCAATGTTATTAGAAACGAGTTTTTGAATTTGAATATAAGTGTTCAAAAAAGTATTTTCAGGAGAATAGACTTTCGTTGTATTAGTTACGTCAAGCAGATTTATGAAATACATTCCACTAACATTCTTGTAAGATTGAACTATTTTATGCCAGTATTGTATTGTATTCTTTGTTTTCTTTGATACAAATGCTGCGCGTTTTATACAATGTTCATACCTTAATACAGCAAAGTTTTCTGAATCTACGAAAATCTTTCCGTGAGAGTTTTCAGGGGCAGGGTAGCCATAGCCTGTTGAAAATGCTCCTGGAGAATTGTTTTCAAAACTTATTTGGTACACTTTTCGACCTTCATAGTTTACTGTTCCATCATTTGTCAAATCGTAGGAAGAAGTTCTATATAATACATTGGTTTTGCTTAAAATTATGTCCCTGTTCAAGACTACCCAAAGAGAGCCAATACCATTATTAAACCTGTCTTTGTCATATTTATCCGTATTGTTTCTTAAATGTTGAATCTCTCCATAAAAATTATTTTCAGGCCTATTAGAGCCGTTAACACCTTTTTGATTATACGTTTGAATTAATGCTTCTTCGCCTAGACTTAATGAGTCCTTTAGATTGAAATCTATTATTTTAAAAAAGTAACTTTGGTTATAAGGTGTTTGAACATAGTTGCGCTCTATATTCTTTCTCGCTTTTTTAATAATTTCTTCGGCACTTAAGCTTTTTAATTTTGCAGTTACTACAACCTCGTTTAGGACAATATTTTCATTTGACTTTTTTAAACGTATGGTATTCTTTTTTTGCAGTTCCTGAACTTGTACTGAATCACTTTCATATCCAATAGCAGAAAAAATCAAATAACTATTTTGTTTATTCGAATTTGATATTGAAAATTCGCCTTTTAAATTGGAGATAGTACTTAAATTGTTGTCTGAGTAATAAATGTCTGCATAGGCAATCTGTTGAGAGGTTTCGGTATCTAAGACAGTTCCGCTAACTGTACTTAATTTATTGGGAATTAACAATTTTTCTTCGTGGGAATCATATTCAGAATAAATTGGAGGGTACATTTTTTCAATGAAGTATATACCATCAAATACATTGTTCCAGTTCGCATAAAGTGGAATATAGCCTAGTGCCGAGGAGTAGAATTTATCATCGATGTTTTCGAGAAATTTTAGTTTTTCTTTTGCCCCCTGCTTTATTAATTTAGACTCAATGCTATTTGTAGGTGCATTTAGAATAGGCAATATGTTGTCGTGAAAGATGTCAAGATAATTACCTTCGTAAGACGTAAATGCCAAACTAAACAATTTATCTCCATAATTTTCTTTAAGAATTTGTCCCATTGGTTTGGCAAATCGCAAGCTCTTTACTTGTTCAATTTCATCATTAAGTTCCATATGACTATGGTCTGTAATGCTGTCCAATAGTTCAAAATTCTGCTTTATGTAGTTTTCTGTTTCTTCCGTAAATTCAAATTCGTTAAGACGATTGGCGAAATGATAACTTGCACCCCAACCAATTATTTTTTCATTTGGATATGTTTCTTTTATAAAAGTCAAATTTTCCGCCATTTGTTTATCTCTGGGGTTTTGAACGTGTATTTTTTCTTTTTGAAGACTCTTCAAGTTGAAATCCAAGTCGGAGAAAACGCTTTTAAAGGTTTGGACGATAACCTTTGTTTCTAAATTGCTTTTTGGTATCAAATCAATTTTACGCTGTAAAGCTAGAATTCTATCGTAAAGAGCTGTAGAATCTTTTTTATTGCCAACATAACTTTCCAAATCCCTAACGACTAGAGTTTTTTCCAATTCTATGTAGGTTTCCTTGGAAATTGAAATGTTGTTATTGGTGCAAAGCGTTTTGAAATCGTCAAGAAAATATTGGTCGAACAAATTGGATTCTTGGGAATCAAATCCTAGGATTTTTAATTCTTGATGTGTTTCGATATAGTCTAGAAGGTCTTGAAATACCTCGGTATCGGAATAAAGTGAGCCAACACTTTGTTTAAAAATACCCACATCTTCTTTTTTCACAGAATAAAGTTGATTCGCTTTAAAGTTGTCATACAGACCACTTTCAAAGACCAATAAATTAAACCCGCCTTTTTCATGTAGTTCCTTGACCATAGCAAGTTTTTTTTCAAAAACAGCACCATCGCCATGTGTTTGTTCTCCCAATAAAATAATTTCGTAATCGGTTAAAAATGACTCGCTGAAAATTGATTCTTGACTCAGTAGTTGGTTAGAGCATAAAATACTTAGGAATAATAGTGTAAATATTTTCATTAAAATTTTATTCTGTTCGGCGAAGAGTGTATATCCACACACTTGCTCAAAAGTCCATTTGCGTTTCCATTATGTTTGAGTAAGAAGTCCTGTGTAGTTTTCCACATTTATCTCTCAATTTTGCTAGAATGTTTTTTTACAATAAACACTAACGCAGCGCTATGTGTAGTCCGCGATATTTTATGGAAATATAGTGAAAACCTTTTTTGGTTTTCGACGGTATTGGGAATAAAATATGGCGGTCCAGATTACATATAGTGACGTGATATGTTGGGTTGTTTTCTTCCGTTAAGCGTCGTACTTAGAAAAGTTACCCTTATCCTACGGTTTAATGTGATCTGACATAGCGCTGCGATGATGTTGCATTTCCCTTTGTGCGAGAATCGAGGTACGAGATGTAGCACATAGGGTCGACGTAGGAGAATGCAACATCATCGGTAAATTGTATGAGTAGTGGCAGATTGCGCAGTTGTTTCCTATCAAACCGCTATGCAGTTTGAGCGGGCTACAAACCATGAAATTTAGCACTTTACCTGCCATTACTTATACAAAATGTTAGCTATCGTTTTAATTCATTCTTTTACTATTAGTCTTTCATTGGGATAGTCAATAGTCAAATTGAATTGTTTCATGACTTCAAGTCCTACCTTACCGTTTCTACCACTTTCAGAATAGATGTTATTTGGTAAAAATGCTGTTGGGATACTGTCAATTTCGATGTCTCCGAGTTGGATTTTTTCTGTTACTCCGATATATATTTCATATTTTCCAGATATTCCATACCCTTCCTTTTTCTCTGCATTTTCAGGTATATCAAAACCATTTATCGTTGAGGGTATTAGCTCAAGTGTACCCAGATTTCCTAAATCAAATTGAAGTTTTATCGTTTCAATCGAATTCTCATTAGACTTTATTTTACAATTTATGTAAGGCTTATTATCATGAAAACTTAATGCTAACAAATTACCTGACTTACCATCATTAATAGCATTGGAATTCTTATAAACTGTACCTCTGCCTGATTCAAAATCCAACTGTAATGGGAAACTTTTAAGAATATCATACCCAATCATACCATCTATTCCCATTTGTTTTATATATGAGTTAAATTCTGCTGGAAAGCGTTCCATGTCTGTCATTATCCCCGAAACATTTTCAAAGTTTATAGATTCGAAATGAAAGTTTAAATTATGGATGAATCGTCCGCCAATGTTATGAATACCTTCCTTTGAATTTAACGGTTTTCCTTTGATATACTTTAGTTTATTTGTTTGTTCGTTTGGGAAAATCAAAATCTGATTTGCTCCTGTATCAAATATAAATTGTAACGTATCATTTTCAGCTATAATTGGAATTATTATAAAGCCCTTCGATAAATCAATTTCAAATTTATTCGTCAACTCCGTTTCATTTTCAAACCAATAGATTCGTTCCTCTTTGATTTTTTCATTGCAACCACCTAGCAATATTAGTAGTATACCAAATGCAAGAAATCTTGACATATAATTTGTTTTAATGATAGCTAACGGTCTCGGCTATGAGTAGTTGCGTGGTTTAGCAGTTAACTTTGCAAGTTCGCACCAAACTGAAAATCCGCGAGGATTTTCAGAAGTAGGCGAGAACAAGCAATTACTTATAGCCATTGTTACCCAACGTTATTTATTAAATCATCGAGGGAATACTTTTTCATTTCTTTTCTCTTAATTTTAGATAATTCATAAAGTTTGTTTTTGTCTTGAACATCCAACCAAAGCATTGGGTCATTTCCAAAGATAGTTCCAAAGACAAGTGCCATTTCGTGATTCAAAGAGCGTTCACCTTTTATCAGTTTTGTTAAATTTGATGGTCTAACTCCAATATATTGCGCAAATTTATTTTGTCTAATGTCGAAAGCATTTAAATAAGCTTTGAGAAAATCGCCAACTAATTTTGAATGTTTGTCCTCTGAATTCAAATAATCTTCCATTTTGAATTTGAGAGCCATCAGTTCTATCATTTTCTTTCTTTCATTTGAGCGCTCCTTGGATTTATTCAAAAGGATAGCCTGAAATTCATTGAATTCTTTAGTTCCAACATCCATTCTGTCGGTTAGAACTTGTTCTTTGTTTTTATTGAATTCTTGCTTACTCATAATCTTTAAATCTTATTTTAAATACTTTTCAATCAATTGTAATCCAATCGAATCGTCAATAAACATCCTTTGACCAAAAGCTTGAGTTGCTCCATATTTAGTTTTGTACCAATTAATTAAATTTGTTTTTGATGTAAAGGTTAAAAACCCTTTGTAATTACCTTCAATTTTAAAACTTTCCCTGCAAGCAAACGCAATCAAACAACCTGCTACATAATTAAATCTTTTACTTGACGAGCCTATATTGTAAGGCGCAATTTCTATGACGTCCATTATCAACAAATCATTTTCAAGTCTCAATTGTAATATTCCCTCAATACTTTGAGCTTCATTTTTTAATCTTAATACGTAGGTTTTGGTATTCTTTTCTTTTTTCAGTTTGTTCCAATCAAAATTCCAACCGTCTTTTTTTAAAGGCATTTTTCCAGATGCAAGAACAATTTCAGCTTCAATAAGCTTTTTGTTTCTTAAATCATAAATATATGTCATTTTGATTCTTATTTATACGCTAAATATAATAATAAATTATCAAAAATGTATAATATTTATTATTAAAATTATCGAAATAAGAAATTATAGAGTTGCTTTCTAATGTTGGGTAACGGTTGAGATATGAACAGTACGGGAGCAAACTAGCGTTTGCTTTCCGCCATACGCATAGCGAAATCTTTTTGTTTTGTTTTTTCTTTTTTTGTGTTAAAGCGAAATCCCAAAGATTTCGCGACATTATAAAAATATGCAAACCTTAGCGTTTAAGACCTAAGCCCATATTGTTTATAGGTTGTGTTACCCAAAGTATTTTTTAGTTCTGATAGTTAAATTTCTTACCACCATCTTGAACTTCAATTTTAACAATACTATCCATTGGGATTTCCCATTTTAGTCCCTGAGCAAATCTTGAGCGTCCGCCTTTTAGAATATTATTTTCCAGAATAACCGTATCGAAATATAGAATATACTTTTTTCCATTTTTGTGAGTAACACGCATTTCTATTGATGGCGAATTGCTCAGATACATTTCTTGTCCAGTTTTGTCAAACACCACAAGTCGGTCAATGTCATTTGCTGAATATTTTATTTTTCCAAACGTTAATGGATTGTTTATTTCGACATCATTTTTGTTTTCCGAATTTGTATTTTTCATTTGTTCACGAAAACTATCTACAGGAATAGTATAAGTCTTACAGGATACCCCTAAAGCAATCAACATAAGTCCGCAAAATTTAATAATTCCACTTTTAAATTTTAGTTTTTTCATATTTTGGGTAACGGTTCGTGTATGATTATTTGCGGACTTTTCCAGCGGAAAATGTCCGCCTATAACGAAGATAGTTAATTGCAAGGATTTCCATTTTGGGAAATCCGCCCGCAATTAATTATACACCATGTTGTAGCGCGTTTTTTTTGCTTTCATTTTCCGTCAATTTTTTTCCATTTTCCTTTCCTAAAATACATATTATGATATTTCGGTGAATTGAGCACCATGAAAAAGTCCCAAGGTTCACGGTAAATAGTTGGATTGTCAGTTAGAATATGATGTGTTGGTTGTTCCATTTGGAACTTTATTCGTCTGGAGGTATATCGTTTTTTATCTGTAACTATTTTTCCTTTATACGTTTTAAATATTTTTTCTTCGTCTGTAGAGTAAAAATATATAGAATCATTATCCTTGATTTCAAAACGATATCGATTGTACTGCCAATCCGCATTTATTCCGGGAAAATAATTTCGGTCAATTGTATATTCTCCATAAAAATCTGATTTATCTAAAACTTTCTTTTTTGAAAGAATGCTGATAATTGACATTATTATAATAAATCCAGTCCCTAAAGCATAAAGTGTCAAAATAACTTTACCACTCAATTCCGATTTATGTTTAAGCCCTTTTAAAAATACTCCGATAATAAAGGGAGAAATCAGTAATAAGAAAAGAATCTGAAAACCTCGAAACATTAATTCGGTTTTAGTTTTGGAAATGCGCTACAACGGTCTTGTATATGAAAAGTAGCGGATTTTATCCACTAACTTTTCGGTTTATTACTGACCTTTATTTTATTATTTATCTTTCGTTTAAGCACTAAAACCGCTATTTTTTATATACGGTGTTGTGCGTAGTTATTTTTTTTCAACTGTTTTTAATTTCCGATTGACATAAATAACATTTTTATTATTTAATTCTTTATCTCCATATTTTAATGTGATTTCATCTTGTATGTTATAAATTATATTTTCATATTTTTCATCAAATAGTCCATTTGTTCCTTTTGGATAAGAAGCATAAAGGTCTTTGTTTTCTAATAAGTTATTTTTTGATTTCGAAAAGAAATTAATATATGCTTTTTCGGCATCGTAGTAAATAGATTCTTCGTTTGGTAATTTAAGTAGATTACTATTATTTTCAGAACCATAATCATTTGGACTAATAGTTTTAGCCTCAAGTATATCATTAATTTCAAGTAAGCATATACAAAGTTCTTTTGAAATTTGCATTCCTTTTTGGATAGGTAATGACGTGGTTAAAATTCTTTGGATATTGCTATGGTTTTTAATCCTTTTCGCTATAAATTGTTTTACAGAATGACCAATATATTTTACATCAAATTCTAAAAGTTTTTTTGTTTCTCCTTCTATATTAACTTTCCAATTCTTATTGTAATGGCTTCTTAGTATTGTGTCAGGCGTGATTAATTTAGTGAAATTCTTTTCTTCTGGAATTTTTATTATAATAACATCAATGAAATCACTTAGATTTTCTTCGTTCTTAAGCTTTTATTGTAGCACAAATGAAGTTCAATATTCGATATATTTTCAGTTTCAATTACGTCTTTCTGATATAATGGTAATTGAAATTTTATATTAATTCCAGTTAAAGGTTGTGAGATTTCTCCAGTAAGAAACTTTGTAGAACATTTTATATTTCTAAATATTAGACAAGGACGTTGAAGAATAAAATACAAAGAAGAATCTTCAGCGATTCTTTTTAGTTCTTTATCATTATATAAATAGCTAAAATCATCAAGATTAAATATTCCTAAAGGATTTTTAAATTCTACTTGAATGGTTTTTCGCATAGTTTGGGTTAATTACGCACAACGTAAGAATATAGATCATATGATCTATATATATTTCATATGCGGAACTAAGATAAGAGATCTTTAATACCATTAAAGGAGGTTTCCGCCACATGGTGTTAATTTCCGTTGTCTTGGTAGAACTATGACCCAATAATCATTATATATACCGTATATCAATGCCGTCTTCAATAAGGGGTGTGGCAAAACTGTACCTGAGCATATGCGGAATTACTTTTTTATAGATTCCCGCTCTTATGGTGGCCATGGAAATAAGTTTCAATACGCAGTATGCCGTATAGGCCTTCTGTTTTGGTCCTTTTAAAAGAAAGACTTTGGAATCTGTATTCCTAGTAATAAGTATAAAGTTCCTTCAATAGGGTAGGCTTAGTACGGCCATTCTATCTTTCTTGTGCTTATCTCTATTCGCGTCCCTATAAAAGGGCGTTTAACGCTTCAACTTTCCGGTTTTGGGGTCATGAAACGAAAAATAGGTTTACCACTGCTTAGATAGATCACCATTGGCGGTATATATTTTAGGGACAGAAAAGTTTCGTCTTATGAATCATATGCATTTTCGTATTCATTACCGTATTCAAATGTGGGCAACTCTTTAAAATTAGGCATAAAAAAAATGGTCTAGCGAAGGCTAAACCGTAGATTCTGGTACTTAGTAGTGGGGACTGGACTCGAACCAGCGACTTTCGGGTCATGAGCTCCTCGTATGGAAAATTTGTAACGATTTTATTGGGCTCAACCGCTATTAAATTATAAAATCGTAAGCAAAAACGTATTCAATTTTAGTTTTCAGAATAATAATTAAACCTAAAGTAAATTTGGAGTTTAATTAATTATAATACGGTTTTTCAAGCCAAATAGAATTAATTTTTGTCATTCATGTAATCTGAAGGAGTCATCTCAAACTGTTTCTGAAAATTTCTACCAAAACTTGTTGCAGAGTTATAGCCTACTATTTCTGCAACTTCAAAAATTCTATACTTTCCGGATTTTAAGAGCTCTGCAGATTTTTTTAATCTAGCGATATTTATAAGCTCGTTTGGACTAAGATTGGAGATATCTTTTATTTTACGATACAAGGTAGACCTACTCATATTCATGATCTCGGCCAGCGTTTCTACATTGAGATCGCTATCGGACATATTTTGATAAATTACTTCATCTAGTTTTTTAATAAAGGTTTCATCTGTTTTTGTATTGGCAATACTTCTGATGTGAGCTAGTGGAGAACTCGCATAATGTTCCATAATGTTTTTACGGTTCTCAAGAAGGTTTGCAATATGTACTTTAAGGTGTTTAATAGAGAACGGTTTTTCAATATAGGCATCTGCACCAGATTCTAATCCTTCCATTTTTGCAGACATAGCACTTTTAGAAGTAAGTAAAATGACAGGTATGTGGCTAGTTTCGAGATTTGTCTTTATTTTTTTACATAAGGTAAATCCATTTATGCCAGGCATCATAACATCACTTATAACAAGCTGAACATTATCTTCAATTAGTAGGTTTAAAGCATCTTCGCCATTTGAAGCTTTAAGGACAAAATATTCTTCCTTTAGTTCTTTTGCTACAAAATCTAGGAGCTCTTCGCTATCTTCTACCAATAATATACAATTACCTTGATTAGGTGAAATTGTCACATTGGTAATGCTTTCGGTCTCTGCCCATTTTTGAGATGATTTAGGGCGTAGCCTAAATTCTTTTTCTTGGTGAATAGGAAGCTGAAGTACAAAACTGTTCATAGTACCGTCGCTGGTATTTAAATTTAAACTACCATTGTGCATTTCTGTTAGCGAACGGGCAAGCGCAAGGCCTATACCAGTACCTGTTTGATTTTCGTTTCCAGATACTCGATAAAATGGTTCGAATATTCGTTCTTTTAAATGTCCGGGAATGAGTAGTCCGTCATTTCGTAAATTTAATTTGAGTCCTGATTCATTAGACTTTAAGCTTACAATGACGACTTTGTCTGCATATTTGATAGCATTACTAAAAAGATTACTCAGTATTTTTTTAAGTGCTTCAGGGTCAACGCAAGCAATGACATCCTTGTCTTCTAATTTTAAACTAAAATCCACTTTTTTATCCCTAATAGCTTCACTAAATCTTGCATATGTATCATCTATTAATTCAGATATGTTTGTTTCAACAAAGGTTAGGTCAACTCTTTCAATTTCAGTTTTTCTAAAATCTAATAATTGATTTACTAGGTCTAATAAACGATTTGTATTTTTCTTTACAATTGCTAAATTGTCTTTTATTCCCGGTACTTCATGAGATTTTTTTAAAACTTTTTCTAACGGACTTTTTATTAGCGTTAGCGGAGTACGTATTTCATGAGATACATTAGTGAAAAATTCAATTTTAGCCTGGTATATTTCTTTTTCCTTTCTGTTGTTTAACTGCTTAATTTTTTGAATGTTTTTAGATTTTACTCTTTGGTCATAATTTCGAAAACCAATGAAAATTAAAAAACAAGTAAGTGCAGTGTAAATAGTATATGCCAAATTACTTTTCCAGAATATAGGTAGAACCTTAATATTTAAGCCAGATGTTTCCTTGCCCCAAACGCCACTACTGTTCATAGATTTTACAATAAAATTGTAATTGCCGGCAGCTAATTCTGTAAAGTATACTTTATGGTCTTTTTGCAAATAAATCCAATCATTATTCAAACCTTCCATTTTATACCAATACTCTGTGTTTTCTGGAGCTATATAACTTAGTGCTGCAAATTCTAAACTAAATGAAGATTGTTCTGGAGAAAGCACTAGATTTTCTAATGATGAAATAGATTCTTTAATTGGGGAATTTGTTTGGTCTACAAAAACTTCTTTATTGTTAATTTGAAGACCGGTAATATAGATTGGGGGACTATATGTATTTTTTTTGAAGTCTTTTGGGTTAAAACTTATCATACCGTTTACTGTACCAAAATACATACGGCCATTAGGGTCTTTATATGCAGAGTTATAATTAAACTGATCGCTCTTTAAACCGTTTGCTTTAGTGTATATCTTTTTTATATCATTCTTACTATCAAATTGTACCAAACCATTAGATGTAGTAATCCAAATATTTTTATTATCATCTTCTAAAATTCCATAAAAAACGTTGGATGGAAACCCATTTTTTGTTGTAAACTTGGTAAAATCCTTCTTATTTTTATTTAAAAGGTTTAAACCGTATTCTGTAGAAATCCAAATGTTATTTTTAGAATCTTCAAAAATACCATTAATGTGGTTATTGGAAATACTAGAAGGATTATTTCCTTCATATTTAAAAAAACCTTTTTCTTTTGTTGTAGGGTTATAATAGTATAATCCATCAGAGTAGGTTCCAGCCCAAAGAGTACCTTGCCTATCTTCATAAAAACAGGTATAATGATGATTTTCTGGAAATACATCATATAAAGTATATTTATCTGTAATAGGGTCATAAGTTTGTATGCCGTAAGTGGTAACTACAAAAATTACATTCTCTTTTGATTTATGAAGGGCAAAAACAAAATTACTTCTTAAAGCTCCTTCTTGACCTATGTTATAATGTTTTATAATTTTATTCCTATTAATATCTAAAATATCTATTCCATTGTCAAACATCCCTATCCACAACTTATCTGCAACCGGTAAAAGACCATGGATATTATAATGGGTTAAAATTCCATTTTTATTTTTATCTAATGAGGTGTAGTTTGTAAATTTACCAGTCTTCGGGTTAAATTTATTTAAACCGGCATCTTCTGTTCCTATCCAAAGGTTACCAAAATCATCGGGTCTAATTTCTCTGACCGCATTTCCATTTATGGAATTTTGAGATGACATAGGGAAAAATTTAGTAAAAGGGGAATATTGGTGCGGAGTGTAATTTATACCGCCAAAATAGGTTCCTGCCCAAACACCATTTTCTTTGTCTATAGTAAGAGAGTATACCGCATTGTCCGATAACGCATATGGGTTATCATAATTTTTTTTCAGATTGGTGTATGCTTTAGTTTTAAGGTCGTAAATATGTAGGCCAGATTCCGAAGCAACCCAAAGCTCTTTATCTGCTCGTATAGCAAAATCTCTTACATAATAGGATTCTGAGGTAATTTGAGCCATTGATTTTAATTTCTTTTCGACCATATCAAAGGCTAGAACTCCATGATTTTGAGTTCCTAAGAGAAGTGTTTGCTCGTCTAGATTAAATAACTCATTTATTCTTAAAGGTCGCTTTAGTTCGGCTTCAATTTCTAGTGGATATTCATTAAAAGAATCTGTGGTTTCATTATACTGATAAAGGTAGTTGGTAGAGGATATCCATATTTCATTATTTTTTAGTTTATGTATATCTGTGGCATTAAAAAATTCAGTGGTAGGATACTCTTTAATTTCTTTTGTAGTAAGATTGTATTTGCTCAAAGTACTTTGGCTAATAAACCATAAGTTACCATTAGCGTCATTTTCAATATCTAAAACTTGGGCATTGGCTGTTCCTTCTATAATATCAAAATTTTCTAGACTTTCATTATATCTAAATAAACCACTATCTGTACCTACCCATATTATGCTATCATTCTCATGAAGACTTTCAATGTAATTGCCTTTAATACTTTTAGGGTCGTCTGGGTTGTTTTGAAATAGCCTAAAATTGTAACCATCAAAACGATTTAATCCATTTTTTGTGCCAAACCAAAGAAATCCCTTATGGTCTTGTATAGAACTTATAATGGTATTGTGTGATAATCCATTTTCCACCATATAATGTTGGAAATATATTTCTTGTCCACATAGTATGTATGCATGGAAAACTAATAGTAGTAAGCTTAATTTAATTTTTTTCAAGACATTCGAATTTCGTTAAAATTTAATGATTTGTACTCAACAAAATGTCTCATAGATTGTACTATTTGGTTCAAAATAGGTTGTACTCGTATGTAAATAGCACTATGACCAGTATTAATGAATCATTGAAACACTATGTAGGTTAAAGTTAAGTTGTTAATTATAATTTGTTGGTGTGTTAATTACATGCATCATATTAAATGATAATACGATGTAAAATTCAATGTTTAAATAATTATTAGTGCTAAGAATTATAATTTTTTTATTAATAGTATTTTCAAACTTGTTTATTTCTGTAAATGCGCAGGAAAATACAAATACTTTTAGCCCTGTTGATTGGGTAAACCCGTTAATGGGAACAGACTCTGATCATAGCTTATCTAATGGAAATACATATCCTGCGATAGCAATGCCATGGGGAATGAATTTTTGGACACCACAGACCGGTAAAATGGGCGATGGCTGGGCCTATACCTATGATGCCACGAGAATAAAAGGATTTAAACAGACGCACCAACCATCACCATGGATGAATGATTATGGACAATTTTCCATAATGCCGGTAACCGGTTCGCTACGTTTTTTAGAAGAGGATCGTCAAAGTTGGTTTTCACACAAGTCAGAAATTGTAACACCCTACTATTATAGTGTTTATCTGGCTGATCATAATGTAACCACAGAAATTACTCCAACAGAACGCGCGGCACGTTTTAGATTCACTTTTCCGAAAACGGATAGCGCATTTGTAGTTATTGATGCTTTTGATAAAGGTTCTTATATTAAGATACTTCCAAAACAGAAAATGATTTTAGGGTATACCACCAAGAATAGCGGTGGTGTACCTGAAAATTTTAAAAATTATTTTGTGTTAGCCTTCGATAAGGAGTTTGAAATTTCTAAAACCTTTAGTGGGTCGGCATTAAGTAATGAATTAGAAATGGAATCGGACCATTCTGGAGCAGTGATAGGTTTTAAGACAAAAAAAGGGGAGATTATCAATGTTAGAGTAGCCTCATCTTTTATAAGCTATGAACAGGCAAAGTTGAATCTTGGTGAAATTGGGAATTTGGATTTTGATGCCATAAAGAAAAAAGGAAAGAATGCATGGAATAAAGAATTAAGTAGAATTAAAGTAGAAGGGGGCACTGAAGATCAATCCCGAACCTTTTATTCATGTTTATATCGTTCGTTACTTTTTCCTCGAAAATTTTTCGAATTCGATAAAGATGGCAAAGTTGTTCATTACAGTCCGTATAACGGTG
Organism: Maribacter confluentis; assembly: GCF_030505015.1. NCBI lineage: Bacteria > Pseudomonadati > Bacteroidota > Flavobacteriia > Flavobacteriales > Flavobacteriaceae > Maribacter > Maribacter confluentis. Next base: position 1,359,608 of record NZ_JAUKUC010000001.1, on the reverse strand, counting down.
AAGTTTTACCAGGTTATATGTATACGGATACTGGGTTTTGGGACACCTTTAGATCCTTATTTCCTTTTTTAAACCTAATGTACCCTAAACAATTAGGGCAAATGCAAGAAGGACTTTCAAATGCCTATAAAGAGAGTGGGTGGTTACCAGAATGGGCTAGTCCGGGGTTGAGAAATACCATGGTAGGCAATAACTCGGCATCTGTTGTTGCCGAAGCATATCTTAAAAGTGGTGATGCTTATACTTATGATATTGAAAATTTGTACCAGGCGCTTTTACATGGCGCAAATAATGAGGGGCCTATGACAGCTGTAGGTCGAGTGGGAGTTGAATATTATAATAGGTTAGGATATGTGCCTTATGATGTTCAGATAAATGAGAATGCTGCTAGAACATTAGAGTATGCTTATGATGATTTCGCCATTTATCAATTAGGGAAAGCATTGAACAAACCTAAGAAAGTAATAGAAGTCTATAAAAAACGAAGTCTTAATTATAAAAACCTTTTTGACCCAGAAACTAAATTAATGCGGGGAAAAAATAAGGATGGAGAATTTATGTCTCCATTTAACCCTTTTAAATGGGGCGATGCTTTTACAGAAGGTAATAGTTGGCATTATTCCTGGTCCGTTTTTCATGATATGCAGGGGCTTGTAGATTTAATGGGCGGTAAAGATGTTTTTATTTCGCAATTGGATAACGTATTTGACCTACCACCAATATTTGATGATAGTTATTATGGAGGCGTAATACATGAAATACGTGAAATGCAGATTGCGAATATGGGGCAGTATGCACATGGTAATCAGCCTATTCAACACATGGCCTATTTATATAATTATGTAGGTCAACCTTGGAAAAGTCAATATTGGGTGCGTGAAATTTTGGATCGCATGTACTTTCCTACTCCCGATGGATATTGTGGTGATGAAGACAATGGGCAGACCTCGGCATGGTATGTTTTCTCTGCCATGGGTTTTTATCCGGTTGCACCTGCAACGGATCAATATGTGCTCGGGGCTCCTTTATTTAAAAAAGTCACCTTACAATTAGAAAATGGTAATAATATAATAATTAATGCACTAGAGAATAATAGTAACAATAGGTATATAGGTTCATTACGTTGTAATGATAAGCTATACGCTAAAAACTGGTTGAGCCATTCTGAATTAATGAAAGGTGTTATATTAGATTTTAATATGGTTGCAGAACCTAATATTAAACGAGGAATAAAGGCTTCAGATTTCCCATATTCATTAAGTACTTCCGAATAGCATATTTATGAAAAATTTAAAACACTGGTGTATTTTCTTAATTACTTCAATTGTTTTTATTTCTTGCAATGGTGTCAAAGTTGTGAACCAGAACCCAGCGGAAAAGGTGGTATCCCAAACAGAAAATTTAAAAAGTACATTTACAAATCCTCTTTTGGATAATGGTGCTGATCCGTGGGCTATTTACCATAATGGTAATTACTATTATATTAAATCTGAAGGTACTTCAATTGCGCTTTTGAAAACGCCGGATATAACAGATTTAAGAAATGCCCAGAAAAGAACTATTTGGAAAGCACCAGAAACCGGAGACCATTCCAAAAATATTTGGGCGCCTGAAATTCACTTTATTAATGGTGCATGGTATATTTATGTAGCAGCTGACGATGGGGACAATAGAAACCATAGAATGTTTGTGTTAGAGAATACTGCAGAAGATCCTTTTGACGATTCTTTCAAGTTGAAATCAAAATTGAAGACCGATCCAAATGATAATTGGGCTATTGATGGTAGTATCTTTAAACATAATGGTCAATTTTATTTTTTATGGTCTGGCTGGGAAAGACCTAAAATTGAGAACGGCGAAGAAACCCAAAATATTTACATAGCTAAAATGTCCAATCCTTGGACGATTATTTCTGACAGAGTTTTATTATCAACCCCATCATTTGATTGGGAAAAAAACTTTATTTATCCCGGTGTGTGGCAACCAAATGCCCCAGTTTATGTTAATGAAGGACCGCAATCAATAATTCATGGTCAAAAATTACATATTGTATATTCCGCAAGTGGGTGCTGGACTCCAAATTATGCCTTAGGCCTACTAACAATGAATGTTGATGGAGACCCTATGAATGCAACGAATTGGAGCAAATCAAAAGAACCCATATTTTCACAATCCAAAGAAAATGGTGTATATGGTACTGGTCATAATTCATTCTTTAAAAGTCCAGATGGTAATGAAGATTGGATTCTTTATCATGCCAATGACCAACCTACTGATGGCTGTAGTGACAAACGTTCGCCTAGAGCGCAAAAAATTGATTGGTCAAATGATGATATGCCAATTATAGGAGAGCCATTCCCGACATCAATTAGATTAACAAAACCATCCGGTACAGTTATTAAAAAGTAGAATTCACATCTAATCACCAATAAAATTCTTTTTAATTTTAATGCTTGTGAATTATTTACACCTATTTTTTCAATAGCCTCCATTTTTTTAGCAAAAAATAAGTAAAAAAAGGTAGTATACTTGCTTGAGTAGAAAATTTTAAATTTCGCTATTAGGTTAACCGTTACCTAATAAGTTATTGTTTGTAATAATGCATAATACTTTTTTAATATCATTCAACAAATAAAATTACGTTTGTCTAATTGGCTTTTCGAATATTTTATTATGAATTAATTATCCCCTTAAATCTGATTTTTCTTCTATCAATTTATATTGATTATTAACCCATTGAAAGCTAGTTTTTTACAAATCGAAATACGATTTGTTTCACAGCACTACATTTTGTGTCATACCCTGTAGTTTCTTAACTATTTCTTAAAATCTGAACGATTTGTATGATAGATTGATACAATATACAATGAGCCTAAAGTCCTTTTATGGCTTTATTTGGGTATTAATAATTTGACAATTATATACGTGTAATTGTATCAAATATAATATTCAACCTTATTAAAGATTAAAATATCACATTTAAACAGCTTAAAAACTAAACAATTCGCATTTGATTGTTTTAGAAAATTGACAACTTAAAATCAACACTCAAAAATGAAAAACAATGAAAAAACCACTTACTGAACTAATGAAACGGATGCTTGGAACCGTATTCTTGCTCTGTACAATGTTGTATCAAGGTTATGCTCAAGATGATTTAACCATTACAGGCTTAGTAACTGCTAATTTAGATGGTACTCCCTTACCTGGAGTTTCAATTGTTATTAAGAATACTACAATTGGTGTTACTACGGACTTTGATGGTAATTTTAGTATAAAAGCACCTGCAGATGGTATTTTAGTATTTAGCTATATAGGCTTTACTCGAAAAGAAATTCCTGTGAATGGGCAAACAGTAATTAATGTAGGTATGGATGATGATGTAGCTGCATTAGATGAAGTTGTAGTAACAGGGTATTCTACACAAGATAAAAAATCTATTACAGGTGCTATCGCTACAGTAACTAGTGATGATCTAGAAAATGTACATGCAGGAGCTTCAGTTAGTTCTGGCCTTGCAGGAAAAATATCTGGTGTAACATTTAAAATGCCAGATGGTCGCCCAGGAGCGTCAGCAGCTATTCAAATTAGGAATATGGGTAATCCATTATATATTATAGATGGTATACAGCAAGACGCTGGCCAGTTTAATAATATTTCTCCAGGTGATATAGAAAGTATATCTGTATTAAAAGACGCTTCTGCAGCCATCTATGGCGTTAGGGCGGCCAATGGTGTTGTGGTTGTAACCACTAAAAGAGGAAAAAAGAATACTAAGAATGTAGTAAATGTTAACGCATATTATGGCGGTCAAAACTGGTCTCGTTTTCCTGAAACAGTTAATGATTCTTATACTTATATGCTTAAAAGAGCAGAGGCAGACTATAATGAATTTGGAAATACAGCTGTTACTCAAGAGGAGTTAGATAGATATCAAACTGGTACTGAGCCTGGTTACCAATCTTTTGATTGGAAGAACTTTATAATTAAAAAGAATGCGCCATTATATAGTATTAATCTAAGTACATCTGGTGGTTCGGAAAATATAAATTATTATATCTCTGGCACACATTTAAAACAAGAGGCAGTATTAGGTCCGGAATTTAATTTTCAACGGACAAATATTCAAAGTAATGTAGATGCAAATATTACTGATAGATTAAAAGTTGGTGTGCAAATTAATGGTAGAATAGAAACTACGGACAATCCTGGAATCCCTGGTGCAGATGATTATTGGTTACCACGTTTTGCAATTTTAAGAAACCGTCCTTTTGAAAGACCTTATGCAAATGACAATCCAGATTATCTAAATGATATTGGTCATAACGAAACCAATTGGGCACTACATAATAAGAAAATAGGAGGTTATTCTACAAATATATGGCGTGTAATGCAATCTAACTTTAATGCAGAATATGCTTTTGGTGGCTTTTTAGACGGACTCTCTGTTAGAGGAATGTACTCGTATTATATAGCTGATCAGGTACTTAACGGGCATGAATATACTTATGAGGCTTATACCTATGATGCAGGAAATGATGCATACAATGTAACAGGAGGTAGTACTAATCCATGGAGGGAAAGAAGAAACCGTAAAATTATTAGAAATGTGTATCAAGGTCAAGCTAAGTATAAAAAATCATTTGGCGAAAACCATAACGTAGAAGGTCTTTTTATTGTTGAAAGACAAGATGAACAAGATCAAAACCAATGGATGAGATCAGTGCCAGAAAATAATATTTTACCATTAATCTATTTTGCTAACGTTGTAGATTTTCAAGACATTGATAATCAGTTGGCAAGAATTGGTTATATAGGTAAATTAAATTATAACTACAGGCAAAAGTACTTTGTAGAACTTTCAGGTAGACAAGATAAATCTTGGAAGTTTGCTCCTAATAAAAGAACAGGTTTCTTCCCTTCAGGCTCAGTAGGCTGGAGAATGACAGAGGAAAATTGGTATAGCCAGGTTGCAGGTAGAGACCCTTGGTTAACTGAGTTTAAATTAAGGGCTTCTTATGGAATTTTAGGTGATGATGATATAGGTATAGGTCCGTATGATTATTTACCTGGTTATAACTACAATACCGGTACTGCTATTTTAGATGGTCAACCCGTAGTAAGTGCAAGAGATAAAGGGCAAATTGTAGATAATCTTACTTGGTTTAAGAGTAAAATAACCGATGTTGGTTTTGACTTTACTCTTTTTGATGGTAAGATAACGGGTTCGTATGATTGGTTTTATAGGCTAAGAACTGGTTTACGTGGATTTAAGTATGATATTTTAATTCCTAGTGAGTTGGGTTATTCTTTACCAGATGAAAATGTAAATAGCGATTCACAATCTGGTTTTGAAGGTGCAATATCTTATAATGAAAGTTTTGGAGATTTTACATTATCGATAGGAGCAAATGGTTCCTTTTCTAGAGGTAAGTTTATGGAATCTTATAAGCCAAGATTTAGTAACTCTTATCAAGAGTATAGAAATTCGAGCGAAGGCAGGTATAATGATTTGAGATGGGGGTATAATACACTTGGTCAATTTACATCTCAAGAACAAATTAATAATTACGAAGTTGATATCGATGGCCAAGGTAACCGTACAATATTACCTGGAGATTTAATCTATGAAGATTTAAATGGCGATGGTAGAATTAACGGTTATGATCAGAAACCTATTGGTTATGCTTTTGGTAGACAACCAAATATCAATTTTGGTCTAAATATTAGAATGAGTTATAAAGGCGTAGATTTTACAGCTGATTTTTCTGGTGGGTCGGGTTATTCTTGGGCACAAGAATGGGAAACCAGATGGGCTTTTCAAAACCAAGGTGCGCTTAATACTATTTTCTTAGATAGCTGGTCTCGTCAAGACCCTAGTAATCCAAATAGCACATGGGTGCCTGGCAAATATCCGGCACTTAGATATAATGCAGGTTATCATAGTAATTATAGGTTTGGCGAACCTTCTACGTATTGGATGCATAACGTCACCTATTTAAGAGCAAGAACAATTGAGTTGGGCTATTCATTACCTAAAATTTGGATAGACAAAGTGGGACTGCAAAAAGCTCGTTTCTATATTAATGCATATAATCTGTTTTCTATAGATAATTTATCGAAGTTCGGAATTGATCCAGAAGTTAATGATACCAATGGATTACAGTATCCACAAAATAAATTTGTTAACGTAGGGGTCAACCTATCCATTTAAAAAATAAATGTAAAATGAAAAAGCATATTTTTTTATTAGGAATAATTGCAGCATTGGCATGGAGTTGTTCCAAAAACGACGAAGAATTTTTAGATAGACCATCAACGTCTATACTAACACAGGAGCAGATTTTTTCAGATCCTAAAACTACACTTTCAGTGCTTGCGGATTTGTATAACAGGTATAATGATTTTGCTACTGTAGAAGATTGGTCTACAATGGCTGGTTTTAATGTAGCATACTGGTCTGAAGCTGGCCGTTATCCTGAGTTTCAAAATGATGGTTGGGGGAATGGAGCCTGGGGATTATGGGACTATGGGTATATTAGAGAAATAAATCTATTTCTAGAAAGATGTTCAGAAGCAACAGAACTTAGTGAAGAGGATAAGACTCGATTTTTGGCAGAAGCTCGGTTTTTAAGAGCATCATACTACTTTGAGTTGGTAAAGCGTATGGGTGGTGTGCCATTAATTTTAGAATCAGAAACGTATGATTTTAGTGGAGATGCTTCTTATTTACAACATCCACGAGAAACAGAAGCGGCTATTTATGATTTCGTAATAAGTGAAGCAGAAGCATTAAAAGATATTCTACCTTCAGATGCCAACCAAAAATCAAGAGCAACAAAAGGTACCGTTTTGGCAATGCAGTCAAGAGCAGCATTATATGCAGCTTCAATTGCAAAGTATGGTACAACTACTCCAGGAGTTTCTTTGCCAGGTAGTGAAGTGGGTATTCCTGCTTCGTTAGCAGACGCTTATTATAGTAAAGCCTTAAATGCGGCTCAATCTATCATAAATGGGGAGGCGGGATCTTATGCCTTATATACCAACAAACCAGATTTGTCAGAGAATTTTTCAAGTGTTTTTTATGATAAAGCAAATAACCCAGAAGCAATTTTCGTTGAAGATTATTTAGTTGGGGGTGGCAAAACCCACTATTTCACAGGTGCTAACCAACCACGTTTTGGTGCGGAAGAAGAAGAAGGAGGAAGAATTAACCCCAGTTTGCAATTTGTACAGTCATTTGAATTACTAGACGGTACATATGCTCCATTGGAACATGAAATTGGAGGTACCCCGGTATATTATGATAACATAGGCGATATTTTTGAAGGAAGGGATGCACGTTTGGCCGGTACGGTCATTTTGCCAGGATCTACATTTAAATCTACTGATGTTGATATTTGGGCTGGGGTTGTATTAGCAGATGGCAGTATTGTAAGTGGCGATTCAAGAGGGCAAGAGAAAACATTACCTGGGGGTAGTGAACAAGTTCAGGTAGTTGGTTTCGATGGACCTATAGATGGGTTAGAATTTACGGCACAAACTGGTTTTTATATTAGAAAATATCAAGATCCAGCAACAGGTTCCGGTAGAAGAGGTACTCAAAGTGATGTTTGGTTTATTAGATATCGCTATGCGGAAGTATTGTTAAATGCTGCTGAAGCAGCCTTTGAACTTGGTCAAGGTGATGTTGCAGCTGGGTATTTAAATCAAGTACGTGAAAGAGCGGGTTTAACAGTTCCTTTAACTGCTGCGGATGTAACTTTTGATAAAATAGCACATGAACGCTATGTTGAATTGGCTTTTGAGGGATTACATTTCTTTGATCTAAAAAGATGGCGTTTAGCACATGTGATATTGGATGGAAATGCAATTAACGATGCAGAAGTAACCCAAAATATTGGAAGTGCTACAAAGAGAGAGACACAACCATATAGTATATGGCCATACAAATACCATAATCCAGGAAATGCAAATGATGGTAAATGGCTTTATAAAGTATTAAGACTTTCTAGAGTTACAGGAGCTGATCGCTTTAGATTGGGTAATTACTATTCTGAAATAGGACAAGGGTTGATCAATAATAACCCAAAGTTGGTTAGAAATCCAAATCATTAAAAGAACACGAAAACTTAAAAGATATGAAATCAAAAATTTATTTTTTACTCCTTGGCACTTTCCTACTGGTTACGTCTTGTGAGCTAGATAATTTCGATGAGCCAGATGCAATTTTAACAGGTAATATTGTGTTTAATGGAGAACCAATTCCAGTTGCAAGAAACCAAGTTAGGTTTGAACTTTGGCAATCTGGTTATGGCACACCTGCTCCTATTGATGTTGCTGTTGCACAGGACGGAAGCTTTAGTAGCCGACTTTTTTCTGGAAACTATAAGCTAGCATTTTTAGCTAGTGAGGGCCCTTTCATTGCGCCAACAGATACTATTTTCTTTAATTTGAATGGTAATACAACAAGAGATTTTGAGGTAAATCCTTATTTCATGATTCGTAATCCTCAATTCTCACATGCATCTAATATTGTAAGTGCTAGTTGTTCATTAGAACAAATTGTAACTGGTGCAGATGCTAGAAATGTAGAAAGAGTAACATTAGTAATTAATAGAACTCAATTTGTAGATGCTAATAGTGGGGGGGAAGGCAGTATTGCTCAAGTAGATGGAGATATTTCAGATTTAAATAATATTTCAATGTCAGTTGAGATTCCTACAGATGAAACAAAGCCTGATCAAAATTATATTTTTGCCCGTATTGGAGTAAAATTGCAAGGAGTAGAAGATATGATATATACACAAGTTGAAAAGTTGACCTTTTAATTTAAATTTTAAAGTGGGTAATAATTAAGACTATGTCTTGAATATAATATAAATAAAAGTTGTTTGAGTTAGTTTAGTTTTACCGGGTTTTCCTTTGTGAAAGCTCGGTAATTTCTATTTAAATAATTCAACTACAATTCAATGGTCAAAATTTGAATTATAAAATCTAGGATGATCAAAAGAACAATTACAATTGTAGTATTCACATGTATATTAATAGCATGTAAAGGAGAATTAAAGTCAAAAAATGTTAATGATTCATTGACTTACACCAATCCATTAAATGTAGCATTTGGTGATCCCTATGTTTTAGACAATGGTAATGGAACCTATTACATGTACGGTACGGGAGGGGGAGCTAAAGATGGTTTTGCAACCTATTCTTCTACTAATTTGGTTGATTGGAATTTTGAAGGTCAGGTTTATTTTGGTAACACAGAAGGTACATGGAATTTAAAAAGTTTTTGGGCACCTGAGGTTTGTAAAATTGATGGTAAATACTACCTGTTTTATAGTGCCGATAAAAAAGATAACCCAACTAATGAGTTAGAGACCTTTAGTATTGGCGTAGCGGTAGCCGATAACCCTACAGGACCATTTCTCGATATTATGGATGAACCATTGTTTGATCCGGGTTACCCAATTATTGATGCTAATGTTTTTCAAGACGATAATCAAAAATATTACCTGTATTACTCACGTGCCTGTTATCAACATGCGGTGGAAAGTGAGGTTGCTGATTGGGCAAAAAAAGAGGGTTTATATGACGAAATAGAAGAAAGTTGGGTGTATGGTATAGAACTGGCGCCAGATTTTAAAAGTGTTATCGGCGACCCAGTTTTGTTATTAAGGCCACCAACTTCTATGTCAGATAAAAATGCGGAGTGGGAAAGTAGGTCTGTAACTTCTAAAGAAATAAACCGTAGATGGACAGAGGGTTCTTTTACCTTTAAAAACGAGGGTAAATATTATATGATGTATTCCGCAAATCATTACGCCGGACCTAATTATGCTGTTGGTTACGCCACGTCACAACATCCACTAGGTCCATACATAAAAGCAGATAATAATCCGGTTTTAGAAAAAAATAATGATAAAGGTGGTAAAGTAACTGGTACCGGCCATAATATGGTACTTTTTTTAGAAGGAGGAAAAAAAATGTATGCCGTTTATCATGGCAGAACAACTGAAACAGGTGAAAACCGTGTTGTATTTATGGACGAATTGGTAATCACTGAAGGTGGTAAGTTAATGGTAAAAGGGCCTAGTACTAACCCTGTAGACCACCCTTTTAATAAATAAAAACTAAAAATATAAAATGAAAAAAACGTTCACATTAGCTGTTATGCTATTCGCTATTTACTTAGGGGTGGCTCAAGAAAATATTTTGCAAAAAAATAAATGGTCAATTGATAAAGCAGAAAACTGGTATGCAAAACATGATTGGATGACTGGTGCTAACTTTAATCCGAGCACAGCTATTAATCAATTGGAAATGTGGCAAGAAGCTACTTTTGATCCCGAAACTATTGATAGAGAACTTGGTTTTGCGGAGGGCATAGGCTTTAATACCATGCGTGTTTATTTGCATAGTCTTGCCTATAAAGCAGACCCAAAAGGATTTAAAAAACGCATGGATACTTATTTGGGAATCGCTAACAAACATGGTATTAAAACCATGTTCGTTATTTTTGATGATGTTTGGGGTAAGACCCCCAAAATTGGTGTACAGCCAGAACCAATTATTGGTACCCATAACTCTGGTTGGGTACAAGATCCAGGTGATCCTGCATCAAAAAACAAAAAAAACTTTGCAGATTTAGAGGTATATGTAAAAGATATTCTAAAAACTTTTGGTGATGATAAACGTGTTCTAATGTGGGACCTTTATAATGAGCCAGGTAATACGGGTAAACTCGTCAGCTCTATGCCTCTTTTAAAAAGTGTATTTACTTGGGCAAGAGAGGTAAATCCTAGCCAACCACTAACAGCAGGACTTTGGGCTTGGGATTTTCATGAATTAAATGCATTTCAGGCTTTAAATTCCGATATTCTAACCTATCATAATTATAATGACGAAAAGCATCATCAACATGTAATCAATCTTTTAAAATCTCATGGTAGACCTATGATCTGTACCGAGTATATGGCGCGTACTAACAATAGTAGATTTTCAAATATTTTACCTATTCTAAAAAAAGAGAAAATTGGGGCTATCAACTGGGGCTTGGTCGATGGCAGGTCTAATACTAAATATGCTTGGAATACTCCAATTGAAGATGGTAGCGAACCAATAGAATGGTTTCATGAAGTCTTTAGAAAAGATGGTACTCCTTATAGACAAGATGAAGCAGATTTAATTAAAAAATTAAATACTGAAGACGATGAATAGTAGCTCACATAACTACCTAAACTTTTAAAGAATGATTGAGCCATTCTATAAATACATTTTTCTTATACTGTTTTTTGGCTTTTTTTGTAATGCTTGTAAAGAGCAAAACACAATTACGCGCAGTGAAATTAAAATAAAAAATGAAGCTAAGCCAAATATCATTGTTATCATGGCAGATGACCTTGGCTTTTCAGATTTAGGTTGTTATGGCGGTGAAATAGAGACTCCCAATTTAGACCGTTTAGCCATGAACGGGGTTCGTTCCAATTCATTCTACAACACTTCTCGTTGCTGCCCTACTAGAGCTTCCTTTTTAACGGGACTTTACCCTCATCAAGCAGGACTTGGTAGAATGACGATGGATGCCGGTCTACCGGGTTACAGAGGTAGTTTACAATCAAATACTGTAACCATTGCCGAAGTTCTTAAAGATGCAGGTTGCCAAACCGGTATGGTAGGTAAGTGGCATGTTTCTGAAACGGTAGATTTAGGAGGGGAGAAACAATTGAAATGGCTTGCCCATGAAGAGAGTAACGGTAATTTTTCAGCTATAGCTTCATACCCTACTTCTAGGGGTTTTGATAAATTTTATGGTAATATTTGGGGGGTGGTAGATTATTTTGACCCGTTTAGTTTGGTAAATGGTGTTAAGGAGGTAAAGGAGGTACCTAAAGATTATTACCATACCAATGCCATAGGGGATACCGCGGTAGCTTATGTAAGACAATTTTCTAAAAACAAAGATCCTTTCTTTTTATACGTTGCGCATTGTGCGCCACATTGGCCCTTACAAGCTCCTGAAAATGTCATTCAAAAATATATAAATCTCTATGAGAAAGGTTGGGAACAGGTTAGAAAGGAAAGATATAGTCGATTATTGGCAAAAGGTATCATTACCGCAGAAATTGGTGAAATGCCTGCATTTATGTATCCTGAATTCGATTGGGAAAATAACCCCGATAAAGAATGGGATATTCGGGCCATGGCCGTACACGCGGCAATGGTAGATATATTAGATCAATCCGTTGGTGAATTGTTACGCACTTTAGAGGAAACAGGTGAGATTGACAATACCATGATTGTGTTTTTTTCCGACAATGGGGCAAGCTCAGAAAGACCATCAAAATATGGAGCTGGCTTTGATAGGGCGGGTAGTACACGAGATGGTCGAAAGGTTAATTTTCCTGTAAATAAAGATAGCCTTCCGGGCCCGCAAACTGTATTATCCGGTATTGGCCCGCAATGGGCACATACGGCCAATACTCCTTTTAGATATTATAAGGCCAAGGTTTATGAAGGTGGTATAAATACACCGTTTATTGCATATTGGCCTAATGGCGGATTAAAAAATGGCTCTGTAATATCATCACCTGCCCATGTTAGTGATCTAATGGCTACATGTATAGAAATAGCAGAGGCATCCTATCCTAAAAAATATAAAGGAAATAAAATAACACCAACACCCGGTAACAGTATAATTCCTATGTTAAGAGGCACTGAAATAAAAGGTACTCAAGAGAAATTTTTCTGGGAACATTTTGGTTCCAATGCAATTAGAAAAGGAGATTGGAAACTGGTAAAGCTTGATAATAATAGCCCTTGGGAACTCTATGATTTATCTAAGGATAAAACAGAAATAAATAATGTTGCCGAAAAACATACAGATGTTGTAGAAAATCTTGAAAATGAATGGTTGCAAATGGCAAAACAGTATAAAGCCTTACCGGCACCAAACTAAGTTTAATGAAGCGTTTATAATTAGATAAGTTTAGTTTGAAGTTTCATCTTTCTCGTTTAAGTTCCATTCAATACGTTTTTGTCTTTTTGCAGTGTTTTAAGTGCTTTCAAGGCTAAATTTTTAATTTTCGAATCATTTGTACTAGATAATGAGACGTATTGAATAGAGGCTTGAAACTAAAATTCATTTATTTGAACCTAGGTTAGTTCCTTGTTTTTTGAAAGCTATTTTTTAAGAATAGTTAACCTTTTGAATGAATCAAAACCAACCCATGATCAAAAGAAATTTATACACTTTATTTGGTGCTTCTTTTTTAATATTTCTGATATGTTGTAAGCAGTCTGAAAAAAAGAATATAACTGTAAATAATGAAGAGAGCATAGAATTAGATTTCGATGCTGTTTTAAATGAGAATACATTCAATTCTGTAATCAATGGTAGAGAAGCAAAATTGTTTTGGATAAAAAGTGAGGAAATAGCAGTTGCCTTTACAAATTATGGAGCAAGAATTGTTGGTCTTTGGGTACCTGATAAGAACGGAAAAATGACCGATGTCGTTGTTGGATTTGATACGGCAGAAGGGTTTAAAAATTCTACTGAACCTTATTTTGGTGCAACAATTGGTCGGGTAGGCAACCGAATCGCAAATGGGAAATTTTCACTAGAAGGTAAGACCTATACTGTTCCTGTCAATAATGGGAAAAACTCTTTGCATGGGGGCACAAAGGGCTTTCAAGATGTAATCTGGGAAGTAGCCCAGCCCAATGACCAAACCTTGGTATTTACGTATGTTTCCCCAGATATGGAAGAAGGTTTTCCAGGGACCTTGACAACTAGAGTAACTTATGCTGTAACTACTGACCAAGAAATTGTAATGGAGTATGAGGCCACTACAGATAAAACTACTGTGGTTAATTTAACCAATCATGCCTTTTTTAATTTGAATGGTGAAGATGGGGGTACCATATTAAACCATAAAGTTCAAATATATGCAGATGAATATACCCCTGTTGATGCGGGACTAATACCAACAGGCAAATTGGAATCGGTAGAAGGCACTCCGTTTGATTTTACGGCATCACACACTATAGGTGAACGGATTGGCATGAAAAATATACAATTGGAAAATGGTGGGGGCTACGATCATAATTTTGTGTTGAACGGCACACAAAAAAATGGACTGAACCACGTAGCTATAATTATAGGTAATAAATCGGGTATTGTAATGGACGTAGTCTCTGAAGAGCCAGGGGTACAGTTTTACAGTGGTAATTTCATGGAAGGAAAAAATACTTTTAAATCTGGAGCAAAAGATGAGTATAGAACTGCATTCGCCCTAGAGACACAACATTTTCCAGATGCTCCTAACCAACCAAATTTTCCTTCTATAGTATTAAAGCACGGTGAAACATATCATACAATATCGAAATATAAATTTTCAATTCATCAATAACGAACAGCGATTATATAAATGAATCAATTAATAAAACGTATAGTACTACTGTTTTTTATAGGGAATCTAGGTTTCTCCCAAAATGTTGTAGAGCACAACTCCTCGAACCCTTTTTTGGCAGATCCTACCATTTTTCTATCGAATGGTACGTATTATTTATATGGTACCACTGGAGACCCAAAATTAGGAAAAGACCAAGGTTTCTTGGTCTACACTTCAAATGACTTAAAAGTTTGGAAAGGCCCAATTGGGGCCCAGAATGGTCTAGCGCTTAAAAAAGGAGATGCTTTTGGCGACACAGGTTTTTGGGCACCTCAAATATTCGAATATCAAGATAAGTTCTATATGGCCTATACCGCTAACGAGCATATTGCCATGGCTACGGCAGACAATCCGTTAGGTCCATTCAAAAATGCTGCCAAGTCTGACTTAGAAGCTCCCGTTAGGCAAATAGACCCTTTTGTCTTTTTTGATACCGATGGAAAGAAATACCTATACCACGTTCGTCTTACCGAGGGTAACAGAATTTTTGTTGCAGAACTTGAAGATGATTTAATGGCGATAAAACCAGAAACCCTAACCGAATGTATTGCAGCTGAAAAGGAATGGGAGAATACTCAAAATGTAGAATGGCCTGTTAGCGAAGGTCCAACGGTTTTAAAGCATGGTGAATTGTATTATATGATGTATTCGGCAAATGATTTTCGTAATCCAGATTATGCTGTAGGTTTTGCTACCAGTAAAAGTCCTTTGGGTCCATGGAAAAAATCAGATAAAAGTCCAATTATCCATAAAGACATGTTAGGTGTTAATGGCACGGGACACGGAGATGTTTTTATAGATAAACATGGAGAAATGCAGTATGTGTTACACACACATTATAATAACACTAAGGTCTCACCTAGAAGAACGGCCATTATAAAAATGGATTTTAAGAAACACGGAAATGGACCAGAAGTTCTTGAAGTGAAAAAAGAATCCTTTAGATTATTAAAGCAGTAATAAAAGAGTAATGAATATTGTAGTTGCACCAGATTCATTTAAAGAATGCCTTTCTTCAAAAAAGGTAGCTAGTGCTATTGCTAAAAGTATTTTGAATGTAATGCCAAGTGCTGAGGTGTTTCAGATTCCTATTTCGGATGGAGGTGAAGGATTATTGGATGCTATACTCTCAAATACAGAGGGTAAGTTGGTTTCCATAGAGGTCTTAAACCCCTTGGCTAAACCTATACGAGCGGTTTATGCTATTTTAAACGACAAAAAAACTGCCATTATTGAAATGGCAAAAGCCTCTGGTCTGGAATTACTTTCCGAGCAAGAAAAAAATCCGTTGATAACCACAACATATGGTACGGGGCAACTTATAAAAGATGCATTGGACAAAGGATGCACAAAAATAATTATTGGTATTGGAGGTAGTGCAACAAACGATGGGGGAAAAGGTCTAATAAAAGCCCTGGGCGGTAAATTTTTAAATGCTAACGGCGAGGAATTGCCAGAAGGTGGGGGAAATCTAAACCAATTGGCAAGTATAGATATTTCTGACCTTGATAAGAGAATTGGGGATTGCGAAATTTTGGTTGCTTGCGATGTTTCTAATCCATTAACAGGAACCAATGGGGCTTCGTGGGTGTATGGCAAACAAAAAGGAGGGTCAAAAAGTGATTTAGAATTATTGGATGCAAATCTTGTGCAGTATGCCAAGATTATAAAAAGAGATGTACATAAAGATATAGAAAATGTTCCTGGCGCTGGAGCCGCAGGTGGTACAGGTGCCGCAATATTGGCTTTTTTAAATGGAAAATTAGTGAATGGTATTGGGTTGATACTTGATACTATTGGTATGGAGGATTTTGTAAAAAAAGCAGATTTGGTAATTACCGGTGAAGGTAAAATCGATGAACAGACCCTGCACGGTAAAACCATTGCAGGTATTGCAAAAATGGCACAACAATACCACGTCCCAGTAATTATACTTACTGGTAAAATTGGTAATAGAATAGAAGGGTTGTATAAGATTGGAGTCAGCGCTATTTATGCTATTGCCAATCAGCCAATGAGCTTGGACAATGCAATAAAAGATGCTCCGATATTACTTCAAGAAAGTACAGCTAATATTATGAGAACCATTAAAGCTTTCAGAAAAATTCAGGGAAATGAGCAGTAAGTCCGATACACATAA
This sequence comes from Maribacter confluentis, assembly GCF_030505015.1. Classification (NCBI taxonomy): domain Bacteria; kingdom Pseudomonadati; phylum Bacteroidota; class Flavobacteriia; order Flavobacteriales; family Flavobacteriaceae; genus Maribacter; species Maribacter confluentis. The sequence continues at coordinate 1,343,012 of NZ_JAUKUC010000001.1, read as the reverse complement.
AGTAAGCAATAAAACAGTAGTAATGGTGGGCTGTTTTGACACCAAAGGTGCAGATTTTGCGTATTTGTATACTTGTTTGCTAAGCCAGGGTCTAAAGGTTTTAACTATAAATGTAGGGGTACTGGGTACAACTAGCCTTTTTCCGGTACACTATACTGCAGAAACTGTTGCAGTATCCGGAGGGTCTAAAATTTCTAAAATAAGGGAAGAAAACGATCGTGGATCTGCATTAGAGATTATGGGTAATGGGGCAGAAAAAATAGTTGCCGATTTAGTAACCGAAGGTAAGGTGAGTGGTATTATCGGAATGGGGGGCGGTGGTGGTACGTTTGTGTCGTTAAAAGCAATGAAGTCGGTACCATTCGGTATACCTAAAATTTGTGTCAGTACATTGGCCACGAAAGATTTATCTAAAAAAGTGGGCGATAAAGATATAGTTCTAATACCCTCTATCGTAGATGTGGCAGGTTTAAATAAGATTAGCAAAGTTGTTATTGGCCAGGCTGCAGGGGCACTTTATGGTATGATTCATACAACTGTGAAAAATGATAATAATATAAAAGGAAGTATCGCGATAAGTGTTTTTGGTAACACTGCAATAGCTGCTGACAAGAGCACAGAAATATTGAAATCTAAAGGGTATGATGTACTTGCTTTTCATGCCGTTGGTTCTGGTGGGGCTACTATGGAAGCGTTGACTTCTGACGGTGTTTTTGATGCTGTACTAGACCTCACAACCACTGAATTGGCCGATGAACTTTGCGGAGGAATCTGTAGTTCTGGCCCCGACCGTTTAACTGCGGCAGGGCAGCTTGGTATTCCGCAAGTAATAGTACCCGGCTGTATCGATATGGTCAATTTTGGGGCATTGTCCACAGTGCCTGAGAAATATAAAAAGAGACAATTGTTCAGTTGGGCTCCCGATGTAACACTTATGCGAACCAATGCTGAAGAGAATATAATATTAGGAAAGCAAATAGCAGAGAAAATTAATGCCTCCAATGGTCCGGTAACGTTATTGTTTCCCATTGGGGGATTATCAAAAGTTGGAGGGGAAGGGGAGGTATTCCATAATCCTAAAATTGATGGTGTATTATTCGAATCGATACGAAAAAATGTAAAAAAATCGGTAAAAATAGTTGAGGTCAATGCAAATATAAATACCGTAGTTTTTGCAGAGCAAGCGGTCAAAGAATTGTTAGAATTAGTACAAATAACTAACCGTAAATAATAATAAAGAAATAGGTTTTAAAACACCTCATAGAAACACTTAAAATGGGAGAAAAAAGTATTCATAAACGCCGATTGTTATTCGCCAGTTTTTTTACGATTGTAGCTGGGGGAGTAGGTTTTGCGGTCAGAGGTTCAATTCTGGTCGATTGGGGAAATCAATTTGGTTTTACAATGACAGAACTTGGTTCTATAACAGGTGGGGGGTTTGCCGGTTTTGGGGTTATTATAATACTATTTAGTCTTATCGTAGATAAAGTGGGGTATAAGCCACTGCTTATACTTGCTTTTTTTGTACACTTTCTCTCATTGGTTGTTACAGTGGCTACAGTGTATGTATTTAATTCTATGGGAAGAGAAGCGGCATATTGGTGTCTTTTTTCCGGCACATTTTTGTTTGCCGTAGGCAATGGTATTTGTGAATCGGTTGTAAATCCGCTTGTGGCTACGTTATATCCAAAAGAAAAAACGCATTACCTGAATATACTACATGCAGGCTGGCCTGGCGGAATGATTTTAGGAGGACTACTTTCCATAGCTTTTCATGGAATTTTAAGTTGGGAGGTTTTAATGAGCTTTTTCTTGATTCCTGTACTTATTTACGGCTTCATTATTTTCAAGGAAAAGTTACCCCTATCAGAGGCAAAAGAAGCGGGTATACCGTACAAAGAAATGTTCCGTCAATTCGGGTCGCCATTATTATTGGTATTAATGCTGTTGATGGTTTTAATAGGATATGTAGAATTGGGCACCGATAGTTGGATCCAAAACATCACCGGAAACATTCTTGAAAATCCGACAAAAGGGGTATTGCTGTTTATTTATACTTCTGCATTAATGTTCGTACTCAGGTTTTTTGCTGGTCCAATTGTACACAAGATATCTCCTTTGGGGCTTTTGTTGGTTTGTTCCATATTGGGGGCTATAGGTTTGTATATTTTAGGAAATTCGACCACTGGTTTAATAATGGTGTTTGCCGTAACTATTTACGGTATTGCCAAAACCTTCTTTTGGCCAACCATGTTAGGGGTTGTAGGCGAACGTTTTCCTAAGGGAGGTGCTGTGGTTATGGGGTTTGTAGGCGGTGTAGGTATGCTATCTGCCGGTTTGTTGGGCGGACCGGGAATTGGGTATAAACAAGATTATTTTGCATCGAACCACATAAAAAATGAAGCTCCGAAAGCTTATGACAGGTATAAAGCAGATGACAATAATAGTTTTCTGTTTTTTCCACCGATAAAAGGATTGAACGGTAGTAAGGTGGCCATTGTAAAGGATAATGGCACACAGCTAGATGGCGATATAGAACGTTGGGAAAGCACAGGTAAAACACTCAATGAGAATGAAAATCTAAGTGCATTGCAATTGTGGTGGAACAATGCAGAACAATATGCTTTAGAAGATAAAGAACCAGTAGAACAAGCAGGTTTTTATGGTGCTGGTAGAGCTTTGGTGGTCACCGCATTAATACCGGTAATAATGGCCATAGGCTATTTTATACTCATCCTTTATTTTAAAAGTCGCGGTGGGTATAAACAGATTGAAATTTAATAACAAACAATAATATAATAACTTAAAATAGAATAATATGCCAAATCCATGGACGGGTATAGGAAACCCTTACACAAAACAAGAGGTTAGAGATAGATTACAAAAGGTAGTCGATAAAAAACAGGCGATAATTGCTGCTGGTGCCGGTACGGGGATCAGCGCAAAGTTCATAGAGATAGGCGGTGCAGACCTTATCATTGTTTATAATTCCGGTAGATTTAGAATGGCGGGTCATGGTTCTACGGCTGGTATGATGGCTTATGGGGATGCTAACGCCGTTGCGATGGAGATCGGGGAGTTCGAAGTACTGCCCGTTGTTCAAGAAATTCCGGTCATATGTGGTGTCCACGGTAGTGATCCACGTAGAAGAATGTGGCATTTTTTAGGAAAGGTAAAGGACATGGGCTTTTCAGGGGTAAATAATTTCCCCACACATTCTATTATAGACGGTCATTTTAGAAATGTATTGGAAGAAACGGGAATGAGCTTTCAGAAAGAGGTTGAAATGGTGCGTTTGGCAACAAAGATGGATATGTTCTCTATCGTATATGTGGCCAAACCAGAAGAGGCTGTTCAAATGGCAGATGCCGGTGCCGATGCCATTATAGCACACGTTGGTACCACAGTTGGTGGTTCTATTGGTGTTACAGGGGCAACCGTTGATATGGACGCTGCTTTAGAACGTACCCAGGCCATTGTAGATGCCGTAAAGAAAGCAAATCACGATACGTTTTTCTTAGCACATGGTGGACCGATCAATACACCGGCCGATGTTCGTTATACGTTGGACCATACAACAGGACTTCATGGTTTTGTGGGTGCTTCATCTTTAGAGAGAATGGGTGTGGAAGCTTCATTGACCAACCTAACAAAAGAATTCAAAGCCTTAAAATTATAGTTTATCATAACCAGAAACCAAAATTGAATATGTCCAAAACTTGGAAGTTTATAAAAGAAGAGGATATGATGTTCGAGAAAGCTTTCGGACGTGATCATTATTGGCACTACCATCCAAATATAATTAAAGGCGCCGCATCTTATATGGTGAAAGTAGTAGTGCCAGAAGGTGACGGACATGATTTTCATCGACATCCAGAAATGCATGAAATTCTTTATGTACTAAAAGGAACGGCAGAACAATGGATCGAAGATGAAATGCAAATTCTTGAAGTTGGTGATTCTGTCTATATAGATCCCAATGTGGTTCATGGAACATTTAATGCCGGTAAAGGTGATCTAGAATTTCTTGCAGTGCTGTCCCCACCCGAAGGGTGGGAGGCTGGCACTATAGATGTAAGTCAAGAAGAACCGTATAAAAATTATCGGTCTAAATAAAATAGTGTCACGTTCCGGCAGCAAATCAACTGCTAATCTGAAAATAAAATTTACAATGAAAAAATCAAATTTATCACTCTTATGGGTATTAGGGGTACTGTTTTTTGTCTCCTGTGCAGAAGAGAAACAACCACCTCCACCATTGACATATACGGGTGAGAACCCTAGGGTACAAGACCCACTTAGCCCAGAAGATTCTCAAAAACACATACAATTGCCCGAAGGGTTTACTGCCGAACTTTTTGCTGCAGAGCCTAATATCATTAATCCCATTGCATTTACTTGGGATGAGAAAGGTAGGCTTTGGGTAGTGCAATCTAAAGATTATCCGCATGAATTGGCAAATGATGTTGGTGGTGACCGCATTACTATCTGTGAGGATACCAACGGAGATGGTAAAGCCGATAAGTTCATTGATTTTGCAACGGAACAAAGTTTGTCTACAGGCATTGTTTTGGTAAAAGGCGGGGCAATTGTTTCACAGGCACCGGATATGGTATTTTTAGAAGATACCAATGGCGATGATAAAATGGATAAGCGTACCGTACTTTTTAGTGGATTCGGTACTTTCGATACCCATGCTGGGCCGTCAAGTTTACGCTATGGTATTGATAATGCTATTTGGGGTGCTGTAGGCTACTCCGGCTTTGAAAATCAATTTGGTGAAAAAACGGTAAAATTTGAACGTGGTGTTTATCGGTTTGAAAAAGATGGTTCTTATTTAGAGCCAATTGGCCAGTTTGATAATAACACTTGGGGTATGGGCTACAATGAGAATTTTGAAATTTTTGGTTCTACAGCTAATAACAACCATGCGTGTTATGTTGGTATTCCTTTAAAACATTATGAATATTTGGACAAATTGCCCTCTTGGGCACTGAATGCCGATTTTATACAAGGTCATTATGAGATAAATCCCGTAGATACAATTCCGTTGCAACAGGTAGATGTAAGAGGCGGATTTACAGCTGCTTCAGGAGCAAATTTTTATACAGCAAGAAATTATCCCGAGAAATATCAAAATCAAATGTACGTTGCAGAACCAACGGGACATTTGGTACATACTGCCAATATCGTAAAAGATGGGGCAGGTTATAAAGAAGTAGATGGGGGCAATATTTTCGCCAGTACAGATGCTTGGACCGCTCCTGTTTTTGCAGAAACTGGCCCAGATGGAAACTTATGGGTGGCAGATTGGTACAATCCCGTTATACAGCATAATCCTGATAAAAGGGGTATGGAGAACCAAATTTGGAACGCCGATAAAGGAGAAGGCAATGCACATATTAATAAGCTTAGGGATTATGGTCATGGAAGAATTTATATCATTAAGTATGATAAGGGCAACGATTCTGAAATTACATCTTTAGACGCTTCAAATGATGAAGCATTATTAAAAGGTTTACAAAGTGATAATTTGTTTTGGCGTACAACGGCACAACGCTTAATTGTAGAAGGAGATAAAACAGCACTGATCCCTGAATTAATAAAACTAGCTAATGATGATTCTGGAACAGATAAAAACGGACTAAATGCCCCCGCATTACATGCACTTTGGACCTTAGATGGGCTAGAAGCTTTGAACACTAATGAAGAGGCCAAAAAAACATTACGAAATGCTTTGTCTAGTAGTAGCTACGCTGTTAAAAGAGCAGCTATGGCCTTGCTACCTGAATCTATTGAGAGCAGCGAATTATTGGCAAATTCAGGTTTGTTGACAAATGCCGATTCTCAAATAAGATTAGCTGCAATTTTAAGGGCAGGTGAGCTGCCAGAGTCACCTTCTTTATATACCGAAATGGAAAAAGTTGCTAAAGATGCGGCCGTTTCTTCAGATAAATGGTTAAAAGCAGCAACAAAAGTATACTTCAGGGAATTAAACCATGAAGAAGTAGCTGCCGAGGCTGTAGAAATGATAGTACCGTCGGCAAAAGAAAAATTAACTTCTTGGAAATACACTACCGATAAACCCGCTGATAACTGGGTTGACTCAGATTTTAAGGATTCCGGGTGGAAAAGTGGTCAAGGTATGTTCGGCGGCCATGATGAAGAGCGTATAAAAACCAAATGGACCACCGATGACATTTGGTTACGTAAAGAAGTGATTTTTGATACTAATCTCGATGATCCTGTACTCAAAATTGCATATGATGACGATTACGAGCTATATATTAATGGAATTCTTATCATTGCAGAAACAGGTGCTAGCAATGATTACAAATACCTAAGGGTAGATGAGGAAAAAAGAAGCCTGTTTAAAAAAGGCAAAAATAGTATTGCTGTACATTGCAAGAATACAGGTGGTAACCAGCATATAGATATTGGTATCGGCAAAATGGGAAAGGTAAAAGTTGATGTTACTTTTAACCTTAAAACGGTACCCCAAGAAATGGCTTTCGATAAAACCGAATTACAAGCGGTGGCAGGGCAAACGATAGAAATTACGTTAGAGAACGTAGATCAAATGCCTCATAATTTGGTAGTTGTTACTGCGGGTAGTTTAGAAACTTTTGGCCCTACGGTAGATAAGTTTGTGGTTACACCAGATGCCGAAAAAATGGGATACGTGCCTAACTCTAGATATGTTTTGGGCGCTACCAAAATGCTAAATCCTAATGAAAGTGGTTCTGTGATTTTTACTTTGCCAGATACACCAGGTACATATCCATTTGTATGTACGTTTCCTGGTCATTGGCGATTTATGCAGGGGGTAATCATCGTTACCGCGGCAGAATAAATAGCAGGTCAAAAAGAATAATAAAAACAATTAACTAATTATAATATGAAAAGAACAGCAATTCTATTAGTCGTATTCGGAATCACTTTCGGATGCAAAGTTCAAGAATTACCTAAAGAGTATAAAAACGATGCATCTGTAGGGTATTATATTTCCGATAAGAAGAATGCTACCAAAATTGCGGTCACTGGTGGAAGTGGTTCACATGATTTTAAAAAATTCTTTGGAGAAGCAGATGGGAAAGTTCTTAGTGATAACGGTAACAATACCGTGGTCTTTTCTGAGGACCCAAATGAAATCGATGCATTGATTCCGGTTGTAGATGTGTTGATGCTTACCAATAACCAACCTTTACATACAGCATCTAAGCAAGCTATATTTTCGGGAGTGAATGCAGGGAAGTTAAATTTGTTAATATATCACCCAAGTACTTGGTATAACTGGCAAGACTGGCCTGAATATAACAAAGAAATTGTTGGTGGAGGTTCACGATCGCATGAAGATTTACAAGAGTTTGAAGTTACCGTAGTTAAACCAGATCATCCCATAATGAAAGGGGTTCCACCAAAATTTAGAATTGTTGATGAGTTATATCGTTGGGAGAAAGACCCAGAAGCAGAAATTGAGGTTTTAGCCATTAGCAAAGGCTTAGAATCTGGTGAAGAATATCCTTCCGTATGGATCGTAAAGCATCCAAAGTCAAAAATTGTGGGTAACACTTTGGGGCACGATGCAAGAGCTCATGATCTACAAGCGTATAAAACCATATTGAAAAATAGCTTGGAGTGGGTTAAATAAGTTAAATAAAGTTTAAACGTATTCCTATAAATTAAGAAGGCACCGTTTATAAGGTAGCGGCATTAATTTTCAAAAATAACCAAACCAACCTTGAGACTCAATTTTAATTGGGATAAGACCATAACCGGTGCTTTTTTAATTTGTTTTTTTATGATTATTAGTTAAAAAGGGGTTTTTGGTATTTACTAGTGTAAGCCCAAGCTTACTTACTATTTGTTCTTAAGTTATTGGCAAAAAACGCCCCAATGGCATAGCCTTCTTCTTGACCGTTTACGATAGCAGGCATATAATGAATACCACCATAGAAACGGCTTATTGCTGCTTCCTCAGCCGCTTGTTTAAACGACCCGAAATTTCGAACAGGTAACCCAAATTCAACTTCTGTATTGTCTGAAAATTCAAATGTTTCCCCAAACAATTTACCTAACATGATTGCCGCAGCAGAAGAAACTACACTATGTCCGCTTGTGTATTCTGGGAATGGAGGTGTCTGTAATACGGGTAACCAATTGGGGTCTATATGCTGATTTATATAAGTTTCTGGTCGTATAACAGAGCTTCGGTATTTTTCGTCCCAACAACTGATAAATGCATCGGCCAAGGTTACTGCTACTGTAGCGTATGCTTCGGCCGATTTCAGTACAGAAGCATTTGATTTTTTACAGGTTAAACTGGTTATGTTCATCCAATGCCCGTTGGGGGATATTTTTTTGGTGGCATACATTACATGGCCGCGAACGTTCATTTTAAACGGATTGCAATCCCAAAAATTGGCAATTTCATTTTCTTCAGCAGTATTCGTATTCACTTTTTCATAAACGGCTACAACATCTTTGTAGAAAGTACTTGCTGTATCTGTAGAAAACGGGGGAGGGGGAACGGGCTTAAATTGTTGGGCAGAATCTATCATGAAGGTGCGCAATTTGTTCCAGTTGGGTTCAATGGCTTTCATATATGCCGGAGGTGTTGGTTTCCATGAACCTACATCATTTCTTACCCTATAATCGGACATAGACTGTATTTGCTTATAATTATCTTTATTTGCCCATGCGATAATGTGTTCGGCCACTTGCTGCCCATAAGCAATCGAAGAATCATATGTTGTTTTAGGTATGCCAAGTGTTCTGAATTCTTCTAGTAGTGTTTTTTCAAAGCCATCAATTTTTTCTTCAGAAAGTACAAAATGTTTGCTCGTAGTTAGTAGGGCATGTACTGCGGCTAGTGTTGGACTGTATTCTATTTTGTTCTCTTTAATTGGTAATGCTTCCAAATCATGTAACTGACCAGCTAGACTTGTATAGTTATTGTTACCTTGGATAAGGGTTTCATATGCTGCTACGGAGACATAGGCGTATGTACGGCTTGTTACGGGTGGTGAGAAAATATCATGAACAATTACATCAGTGACTTGTTTCATTGCCCTATGAAGAAATTCTGCATTTTCCGTTTTCATTTTCCAGTCGTTGGAAGTAGTTTTCTGAGCCGGACAGGTAATTGAAATAATCAAAAAAGCTATAAAGAACATCCTACTCATAATACTTCTCTTTTGCTTCCCTTAAAATTGGTAATAGTAATTTTTTTGACGGTCTTTTCAATCGGAAATTTTCGGGTTGATTGTGATAAAAAAGTTGAACCATAATAGAATTCTACCCGTCTTTTTTTTCCATCTGTATATTCTATATCGGCACTAAAATCATCTGATTTTAAATCTATCCATTTTTTTTGTTTACTATCCTTATTGGTGAATAACAGTAAACTGTCTTGGTTTTGGGTAACAATAAATACATCCTCTTTTTTTGCGGTATGCAAACGAACCAAACCTTTGGCATCTCCATTTGCAAAAAAGCCCGATTTAGTTGTGTTTACCGCTTTAAAATTGCCTTTACCATTCCCTTTTAGATATAAACCTGTAAAAGCATCGTGCCTACCACTGTAGGGATCCATGCCATAATCGTTACCGACCATTAGGATATCCAGGTTTCCATCGCCATCTATATCATCGGTTTGCATACCAAAAATAGGTGCCTGTTGCGACTCAAAGGGAAGCGGGCTCATTTCAAATTTTCCATTTCCTTTATTTTCTATATAGCTACTGCGCATTTCAGTAGCTTTTAAGACCAGGGCATCAGATTGGTATACATCATTCCATATCATATCCATATCTGCCAAACCATACGATTTATAGGTATTATATTTTTTTCGCATACTAATTACTTGGCTTACAAGGTCGTCTCTAGATGCTATAGGGTATGATTTACGTTTGCCATCATCTCCTGTCATATAGCAAAAGACCATGGCATCCATAGAACCATTTTGGTCAATATCCTTAGCGATAATGGTCATAGGTTCTTTTGGTGTTGCTTTATAATTGGTATTTAGCCCTAAATTGCCAGCTACATAGTCTATATCTCCATCATTATCAAAATCTCCCGAGGTAAGGCTGTTCCACCAACCAATTTGGTTTTCAAGTCCAGATTTTATAGGTGTTAATGTATTACCTGTATTTCTTAAAAAAGTAACTGGCATCCATTCCCCACTCAAAATCAAATCTGGTCTACCATCCATATCAAAATCACTCCATAAGGCATCTGTTACCATGCCTATATTTTGCAGCTCGGGAAGGTAATCTTTGGTTACATCTGTAAACTTCCCATCATCGTTCCGTAATAGAAAACTATCAGGGGCTAAAGGGTAAGCGGCAGAAATTACACGACCACCTACAAATAAATCTAAATCACCATCGCCATCAAAATCTGCAGCTTTTACACAAGAGCCATTGGTAAGGTCTTGGGGCAATGCATCCGTTCTTTGAAAATAGCCTTTGCCATCATTTAGGAAGAAACGGTCGTTGCTTACAGCATGTTGTGCAGGAATTTCATAACTGCCACTAACCAGATATAGATCTAAGTCGTTATCATTATCGGCATCAAAGAACAATACGCCCATGTCCTCGTAAAGAATATTCTCTTTTTTGTTGAACCTGGATTCGTCTTTAATGAACTGTCCCGATTCATCTTGCATAAAAAATACACCTGGATTATCCGATGAACCTCCTACATAAAAATCATCGAAACCGTTGTTGTCAATATCACCTACAGCAATGCCAGGTCCATACTGGCTCAATTTATGGGGTAGGGTAGGTTGAATATTATAATCGGCAAAGTCGGTTTCAATGGGTTTAAAGTTAATACCGTATTCATTTGTTACGTTCTGGAATGTAAATGAATTTAAAGGGTCTCTAAATGGATTACTTGTTTCTTTAGCTTTTTGGTAGTCTAATACTATTTCGTTGTCTGTAACATTGGTGATAATTTGTGATTTACCGCTGGGCCATACTACAGAAATCGTATCTAATTTAGTTACATTTCCAAATGCAAAATGTGCCCTTGGATCGTTAGAAGATAAATACCCACGGGAAGGATAATGCTCGTAGAATTGTTCATTTTTTCCATAACGAATAAGTATAATGGCTCCTATGCCGTTAGGATTTTTCTTTGGTCCTTTAAAAGAGACCGTTAGATGTTTAAATGAATTTTTAAGGGTGTTTTCATATACAAAAGCGGTATCGTTTATATTATTTACTACAATATCCAAATCTCCATCGTTATCTAAATCGGCATATATACCACCGTTTGAGAACGACTTTTGGTCAAGTCCCCATTCTTTTGATTTGTTTTCGAAGTTAATGCCATTGATGTTTTTAAATGCATAATTGGCAAGTTTAACTACGGGTAACGAGTCGGTCATGGCCAATGTAAAACTTTGTGCGCCGGCGGTTTGCCCACTGCCGTAGGCGATATAATCTAAATCGGTTACATCGCGAGGTAGCCCGTTTGTGATAATTAAATCACGAAAACCGTCATTATCAAAATCTGCAGCTAGGGGGCACCAGCTCCAATCGGTTTCGAAAACACCGGCCATAAAACCAACGTCGTTAAATACGGGATGCCCATTTGGTGTTTGCCCACTGTTCACTTGCAAAACGTTTCGTACGTATTGATGGTTGTAGTTATACTGTGTATTATTTATATAGTTATAATATTCATTACCACTCAACATCCGTTTTTTGCGTAAGTTGTTCTCGGGTAACATTTCTAAAGAAATAACATCTACTAACCCGTCATTATTAAAATCAACAATATCGGTTCCCATGGCGTTCCACCCTGTGTGTTTAAAATACTCATCTAACCGGTTCGTAAAGGTGCCATTCTTATTGTTGATGTATAATATGTCGTTCGAGATAAAATCGTTGGCTACATAAATATCGGGCCATCCATCGGAATTAATATCGGTAATAGAAGCGGCATGTCCCCAACCTTCTATCGTTATTCCAGCTTCTTTTGACACATTTGTGAACGTGTTATTACCATTATTTCGGTATAACCTGTCTGTATTTTTAGCACTACCATCTGTCAATTTACTTCTAAAACGAATTGGGGTTCTTGGGTCGTAGATTTCGTTGGTTACCTGATACAAATCTAAATCACCATCATTATCATAATCAAAAAAGTAAGCCTGTGTACTGTAACCGTTATCGGCTAAACCGTAGGCAACGGCAGATTCTTGGAAAATTGGTATGCCCTTTTTGTTTGTACCCTTATTAATATATAAAAGATTGGTACGGAGTTTTGGGTCTTTTCTAAACGACGCCGACACATAAATATCTGGCCAGCCATCGCTATTGATATCAACAACAGAGATGCCGGTAGACCAATGACCTTGGCCATTTACTTTGGCTTTTTCTGTGATATCCTTAAATTTTAAGTTTCCCTTGTTGAGGTATAGTTTATTTGAAACCATGTTGCCGGCAAAATAAATATCCATAAGCCCATCTTGGTTAAAATCACCAATGCCCACGCCGCCACCATTGTATATATTGGCCTGGTTTAGGATATTCAAAGTATCGCTTTCAAAAAGCTGGTTGTTGAAATCGATTCCGGTTTCTGTACTTGGTGCTAATCGAAAAAGTAAAGGGTTTTGTTGAGCAAAAGTTGTGTATGCCAATAGAATAAAAATGAATGTAAGTGCCAAGTTTATCCTTTTGCTTTTAATTTTAATCTTCATTATTTTTTTGGGAGATACAGTTTGTATGGAGTTCTTTTAACTATTTCAATAGAGATGAAATATATTAATATCCATAAAAAGGTATATTACCATACTGTTCATTAATACATCAAATTGTGTCATTTACAGGAATTTTAATGGTAATGATAAAGAGAGAATTGTTTATGCACACTACCTTGAATGAAGTTTACTTCAAAAGGTTTTTTTTAAATCAAAAATGATGAAGAGCTTATTTTGGGTCTTCTTGTATAGGTCTTAATAAATTATACAAATCATTTTAAAGTAACTTTTATACTAGTTTTTTTTGGATCAAAAAAAGGTGATTTTAAATATTGAATACATTTGTTAAATACTAGGTTTTAGAAAACGTAATGTATAATTATTTCTTGGTCAGAAACCGATACAAATAGGGTGCTTTATTCGCCGCTCCGGTCAATTTTTTGCCCATTCTTTCTAATACGTCCAGGTCCAACATTTTTTTCTGAAAATTATTCCTGCGAAAGGGCCTGTCGTATACTGCCTCATAGAGCAGTTGCAGGTCTTTCATGGTAAATTCTTCAGGAAGTAGGTTAAAGCCCAATAACTTAGAATCCAGGTTTAAACGCAATGCCTCCAATGCTTTATGTATATGTTGTTCATGGTCCATAACCATTTGGGGCAAATCCGTAATCTCATACCAATCAATAGATTGGTCTATTTCGGTCAATTTCGGTGTTACCTTGTTAATATCTACAAGCGCGTAGTAACCAATGGCAATAAAGCGCTGGGTTAACCATTCTAAAAAGTTGCCGTCCTGGAGCTGTTCAAATATATCAGGATTCATTGCGATCAATTTCTCAAGTGCTTCACGATTGGTTCTCGGCACATCGCCAAAAACCCGGTATTGTTCCAAAAAAATGTCCCCGATTCCAGTACGTTCCTCCAAAATTCGTTGGGCTGCTTGATCAATGCCCTCTTCTTGCTTCACAAAACCACTGGGCAAAGACCAAAAATCACCTTTAAAAACCATCTTAGGTACCAAAACCTTTAGCCTGTTCTGGCTATACCCAAAGATGACGCAGTCTATTGAGAGTTGATTAACAAAATTTTCTTGATTTTGACTTTTCAATGAAATTTCAATTTATGTAGGTTATCTCTTTCTACCCCAAAAATAAAAGGATTTTATAGAGTGGCAATAGTCCATGTGCAAAGATAAAATTTAATGTCTTTTATTTAGACAATAATAAAATTATTATATATTTGACATTCATAAATTCAATAAAAATGAAAAATCACATCTCTTTTGTATTCTTAATTGTGTTGGCTATCACCATGGGATCATGTAGTCAAAATGCTAAAAATCAAGTTTTAGTGTTTAGTAAGACAGATGCTTTTCGTCATGAGTCTATAGACGCTGGTAAAAATGCTTTGACTAAAATGTCCCAAGAAAAAGGATTTGAGATAACCTTTACCGAAGACGCTGAGTACTTTAATGAAAAAGAGCTTAAAAAATTTAATGCCGTAATTTTTCTTAATACAACAGGTGATGTATTGAATGATAAACAACAAAATGCCTTTGAGCGCTATATTCAAGCAGGGGGTGGTTATGTTGGTGTGCATGCGGCAACAGATACCGAGTACGAATGGCCTTGGTATGGTGAGTTGGTAGGTGCTTATTTTCAAGATCACCCTATAGAGCCAAGCAATGTGCAAAAAGGAACATTTACCGTTACACAAAAAGATAGCTGGGCAACAAAAGGTATGCCTATAGAATTTGAGCGTGAAGATGAGTTTTATAGTTTTAAGAATATCTCGCCTAACATTAATGTTGTTTTGACAATTGATGATAAAAGCTATAAAGGTGGCACCAATCCAGATTATCATCCTATGAGTTGGTATCAAGAATTTAATGGTGGCAAATCTTTTTATACTGCTATGGGCCATACGAATGAAACCTATAGCGACCCTTTGTTTCTTGACCATTTATGGGCGGGAATTCACTATGTCGTTGGTGGTGATACGCCAAAGCCTTTAGATTATGCAATGGCAAGACCAGAGGAAAACCGATTTACAAAAGTGATTTTGGCCGAGAAACTAGATGAGCCTATGGAATTGGCGATTTTAGATTCTGAGCGTATTTTATTTATTCAACGCAAAGGTGAAGTAAGAATATTTAATACAAAAACACAAGAATTAAAAACGATTGCCAACATACCCGTAAGTTTAAAATATGTGAATAAAGAGGGTGAAGAATCTGTTGGTGAAGACGGCTTGTTAGGGTTGAATATTGACCCGAATTTTGCTGATAATAATTGGATTTACCTTTACTATTCTCCCGTTGATGAATCTGCAAACGTACTTTCTCGATTTGAGTTGAAAGGAGAAGAGCTAGTTCTAGATTCTGAAAAAGTTTTATTGACAATCCCTACACAAAGAGAACAATGTTGCCACACTGGCGGTTCTATTGCTTGGGACAAGGAAGGTAATTTATACCTTTCAACTGGTGATAATACCAGTCCACGTGCAAGTGTTTACAGTCCGTCAGATGAACGGCCGGGAAGAGGTCCTTGGGATTCCCAAAAATCATCTGCCAACACCAATGACCTACGTGGTAAAATTATACGAATTAAGCCTAATGACGATGGTACCTATAGTATTCCCGATGGTAATTTATTCCCCGTGGGAACACCAAAAACAAAACCTGAAATTTATACAATGGGGCACCGTAACCCATTTAGAATTTCGGTAGATCAACATACCGGGTTTTTATATTGGGGCGAGGTTGGTCCTGATGCCAATGAACCGGATTCGCTACGCGGACCGGCCGGCCATGATGAAATAGGGCAAGCAAGAAAAGCAGGTAATTTTGGCTGGCCTCACTTTGTAGCTAATAATAAAGCCTATGTGAAATATGATTTTGCCAATGAAAAATCCTTGGAAAAATGGGATGCAAAAGCACCTAAAAACACATCACCTAACAATACAGGGTTAGAAATTCTACCACCGGCGCAAGAGGCCTTTGTGTGGTATCCTTATGCAGAATCAGAAGAATTTCCTTTAGTGGGTTCGGGCGGTAGAAATGCCATGGCTGGGCCAGTTTATTATTCAGAAGATTTTAATGAGGCAGAACGGGCGTTTCCTAAATATTACGATGGTAAATTCTTCGCATATGAATGGATGCGAGGTTGGATTATGGCAATAACCATGGATGAGGAGGGGAATTTAAAATCGATGGAGCGTTTTATGCCCAGTTACCGTTTTAGCAACCCCATGGATATGCAATTTGCCGCTAATGGAGATTTGTATATGTTAGAATATGGCTCTGGTTGGTTTTCTGCAAATGATGATGCCAGACTTATTAAAATTGAGTACAATGGTGGTAATCGTTTGCCTAAGATTCAAATGGCAGCAAATAAAATTGGAGGAGCAATACCGTTCAATTTAAAATTGAGCGCTGAAGGTACTGTTGATCCAGATATGGACGATTTATCATATGTTTGGGAAGTTTCCGGTGATAATAATTTTAGTGAGACCATTAAAACACAAGATGCAAATATTACACTAAAGGATATTGGTGTTTATGATGTAAAACTTACGGTCAATGATGGCAAAGGAGGAGAGACAAGCCAAACTCTAGAAATTACTGCTGGTAATGAGCCACCTGTACTTAGTTTAGAAATGCCTAATGGTAATAAAAGTTTTTTTGTGCCTAATACATATTTAGAGTATGATATACAGGTAACGGACAAAGAAGATGGTAGTTTAGAGAATGGTATTTCTAGCGATGAGGTATCTGTTTCATTCGATTTCCTAGCAGAAGGTTTCGATAAAATTGAAATTGCACAAGGGCATAGGGCCGCTGATGCATCTACACAATTTGCCAGTGGAAAAAGTTTAATGAACGATAGTGATTGCATGGCTTGCCATAAACAAAAAGAAAAGTCTATAGGGCCTTCTTATATGGATGTTGCCATGAAATATAAGGGCGATGACACGGCCATTGAATATTTAAGCAAGAAAATAATTTCTGGTGGAGGAGGTGTTTGGGGAGATGTTCCTATGGCGGCACACCCACAGTTATCCGTAGAAGAAGCGGCAGATATTTCTAAATACATTCTAAGTCTTGCAAATGAGAAATCTAATGTTACATCGTTACCAACCAAAGGGTCATATCTTACCAAAGTAGATGCAAGTGATCAAAGTAAAGGAGTATATATTGTTAGAGCTGCTTATGAAGACCATGGCGCAAATAAAATGCCGTCTTTAATGGCCGAAAAATCGTTTGTATTGCGTTCATCAAATATTGGTCCGCACGATTTTGATGAGTATGTAGATGTAAATAAAATGTCTTTTGGTGGGTCAAGATTTGCTATTCCGGCCAAATCGGGTGCTTATATGACGCTACAACAAATAGACCTTAATGGCTTGTCTGAATTGATATTACAGGCAACCGCACCAATAGCACAATTAAATGCTGCAGGTGGTAAAGTAGAATTACGCTTAGGAAGCCCTAAAGGTACCTTAATTGGGGAATCAGGGTTTTTAGAACCATCTGAAGCGGGCGGTTTTGCACCAAGCCCCATAAAAGCACCTATTTCTTTACCTGATAGTTTTAATGGCGAACTACAAGATCTCTATTTAGTCTTTAAAAATGAGAGGATAGAGATTGCTGGTACGTTAATGGTGGTGTTGGCAGCAGAATTTAAATTATCTAAAGAGCCCAATCAGGTTGTTTTAGAAGCTACCAATTCTACATCATCGGTATCTAAAGATGATTTTTATACCGGGAAATGGGACCTTACTTTTAAGGGTACTCCAAACGGGGACTCAAAAATGATTGCAAATATTTCGAGAAAAGATGGTCAATTAACAGGAGAATTAAAGGATTCTGAGGGTAAGACCCCAGCAATACCAATGACAGATATTCAAGAGACTACCAATGGTATTAATTTTTCATTTACGGCCCAAGGTTTTAATGTTAGCGTAAAATTGCTCAAAGACGACCAAAACCATCTAAATGGTAAAATGATGGATATGTTCGAGGCTACTGCAGTGCGAATAAACTAAAGAAAATGAAGAACACTGTATATATTATCGTATGGTTTATTTCAATACAAATGATGTTTGTAGGATGTTCCCAATCGGAAACCAAACCATTAGCAACGCGTGATCGGTTAATAAATACCGATTGGAAATTCGTACGGGATTCGATTACCGGTGCAGAAAAACAAGATTTTGATGATTCTCAATGGGTGTTGGTAGACCTACCACATGATTACAGCATAATGGATTTACCAGGTGAGGATAGTCCGGACCAAATAGGTCCATTCAGCAAGACCGCTCCCGGAAATGGAAATTCAACCGGACATGTCCCTGGTGGGACTGGTTGGTACCGAAAGGAATTTACGGTAGACTATTCCGATGCAGGTAAATCCGTGATTTTAAAATTTGATGGGGTCTACTTGGAATCGGAAGTTTGGATGAACGGCCAAAAAGTAGGGGAACATAAAAATGGATACACCCCGTTTTGGTATGATGTAACACCTTTTCTCAATGCCACGGGAGAACCTAACCTCATTGCCGTTAAAGTGGAGAACTTAGGTCGTAATTCGCGCTGGTACAGTGGCTCCGGCATTTACAGGAACGTCCATCTGGTTATGGTGCCGCCTGTTCATATCAAGGAGTGGGGAGTTGCCATTTCAACGCCTAAAGTTGACGACAAAACCGCAATTGTATCCGTAGAAGTTGACACTGAAAACAATACGGATAAAGCATCGGAAATAGTTTGCACCATCAATATCAAAGACAAATTGGGCAACATTTCTGGTACTGTTTCGGAAAGAATCAATATCGCATCCAGAGGGGAGAAAAAGTTCACAAAACAAATTGAGATACAGAATCCCTTGCTGTGGTCAGTAGAAACCCCTGATCTTTATACTGCAGAAGTAGTATTACAAGCCAATGGTCAAGAGGCAGATATCTATACACAGCCTTTTGGAATAAGAACTATCTCTTTCTCGGCAGACAAAGGATTTCTACTCAATGGTAAACAGACTTTGCTCAAAGGTGGGTGTCTGCATCATGACAATGGTTTCTTAGGCGCAGCAGCAATCCAAAGGGCAGAGGAACGCAAAGTAGAATTGATGAAAGCGAATGGTTATAATGCGATACGCTGCTCGCATAATCCACCATCGGAAGCTTTTTTAAATGCTTGCGACGAATTAGGAATATTGGTAATCAATGAATTTACAGATATGTGGGAATCCTATAAAAATCCACAGGACTATTCGCTTCATTTTAAGGAACATTGGAAAACCGATCTCACCAATATGATCCTAAGGGATAGGAACCATCCCAGTATTATCATGTGGAGCATAGGCAATGAGGTGCCCAAAGAAAGTGTTCAAGATGCAGTTAGAATTGGGAAGCAACTTGCTGAACATGTTCGTCAATTGGATAACACAAGGGCTGTAACCGAGGCCGTTACTTCGGTGTTCACACCCGGAGGATGGGAAAATTCAGCGGATATATTCAATATACTCGATGTCAGTGGCTATAATTACCAACCCCAACGTTATGCAGATGATCATGAAAAATTTCCAAATAGGGTTATGTATGGCTCAGAATCATTTGCATTGGATGCTTATACCTATTGGGAAGCAGTTGAAAAATATCCACATGTAATTGGTGATTTTGTGTGGACTTCAATGGATTATATCGGAGAAGTTGCCCTAGCACATACCAAGTATGTTCCAGAAAACGAAAAGGTAATTTTTAAGCTTCCAGAATACTCCATACCTGCTTCCGCAAAGATTTTTGATATGATGGAAGGCATGCCTTCTGCCTGGCCCAATTATGTGGCTTGGTCTGGAGATTTTGATATCACCGGAGCTAAAAAGCCCCAAATGTTATATCGCGATGTGCTTTGGGACAACAGTATTATTGAGCTAAACGTCCACGAACCAATTCCAGAAGGTATGGCTGAAAATATAAGCGGTTGGGGCTGGCCGAAGGAGTGGCCCATATGGAATTGGGAGGGCCATGAAGGCGAACCCCTTCAGGTCCGCGTTTTTACAAAGGCACCCAAGGTTAGACTAGAGTTGAACGGGAACGCAGTGGGAGAAAAGGAACTTATGGAAGATGACCACTATATCGCAGTTTTTGATGTGCCCTATCAAGCGGGGGAATTAACGGCGATAGCTTTGGAAGAAGGAAAGGAAATCGCAAGAAAAGTTTTAACAACAGTCGGTGCACCAGTTGGTATCCGACTCACGCAAGAACGAAATTCCCTAAGCCCTGATCGTAACGATCTTGCCTATGTAAAAATCGAGATTGTGGATGCAAAGGGAGATCTAGTTCCTACCGATACTGCACAAATTAAAATTTCAGTTTCCGGAACTGGGGAACTCGTTGGTTCGGGTTCGGGTAGTCCTGCCGATATGGAAAGTGTTAACAACAACCTTATTAAAACGTATAAAGGGAGGGCTCAGGCAATCATAAGGCCTTATCAAGAACCAGGTACCATCGTTATTAAGGCCGAGGCTCAAGGTCTGGCCATGGGGGAGTTGAAAATTGAGGTGGGTAATTCAATAAACGCAACACATGAAGGTCAAAAATAAAGTAATCGTGGTCACTGGTGGCGGTGGCGGTCTGGGAAGGGCACTGGTCTTGCACCTATTGGAATTGGGGGCCAAAGTGGCTGCTATAGACATCAATGAAAAGGCCTTACGAGAAACTACAATATTGGCGGGAGAACATGGCAAAAATCTTTCCACCCATATTTTAGATATAACGGACAGGAAAAAGGTGCTTTTATTTCCCGAAGAAGTTATCAAAATACATAGAGCTATAGATGGCATCATCAACAATGCAGGGATTATTCAGCCTTTTATTCATGTCAACGAGCTTGATTTCCAAAAAATCGAACAGGTCATGAACATCAACTTTTACGGTGCACTTTATATGGTAAAAGCCTTTTTACCCCATTTGTTACAACGGCCAGAGGCTCATATCGTCAATGTTTCAAGTTTAGGTGGTTTTATCCCTTTTCCCGGTCAGACCATTTATGGTGCTTCCAAGGCAGCACTTAAATTACTTACAGAAGGTTTGTATGCAGAACTAAAGAATATATCGGTAAAAGTGACCATCATCCACCCTGGGGCCATGCAAACCAAGATCATGTCCAATTCTGGATTAAAGACCTCCACTGAAGAAGAAAGCGCTCCAAAAAACAAAATGATGTTGAAGCCAGAAGATGCCGCTAGACAAGTCATCAAGGCAATGGAAAAGAATAAGTTCAGGGCTATGGTAGGAAAAGATGCGCGAATGTTGGATTATATTTACAGAATACACCCAAGAAAAGCCGTAGAATTTATTGTAAAGAAAATGGGCAGTAGAACCCTCAGGAATGAATGATTAAAAAACAAACAGTATTATAAATGAAAATCCCTCTCACAGTAATATTACTTTGCTGTTTGTTAGCACTCAAATTATACTGCTTAGTTGCTCACATGACTTAACCAAACAACTGTCAGGCCGTAGTCGATTACTAAAAACAGATTGGAAATTTGTTCACGATTCTGTTCCTAGTACCGAATAGATAGGCTTTGAAGATGTTAGTTGGATATTAGTAGAATTACCACATGATTAAAGTATTATGTATTTGGAAGGGCAAAATGGTCCGAATCAAATAGGACCTTTTAATAAGACTGCTTCATTATTCGGTAAATCAACCGGCCATGTACCTGGTGAAACAGGAAAGAACTGTAAAACGTTTTCTGTGGATCAAACTGATGTAGGTAAGTCCATTATTTTAAAGTTTGATGGGGTTTATTTAGAATCGGAAGGACTGACTTCTGGTGAATTGAATATAACATGTAACTAGTACTTTGAATACTAAAATGAAAGTAAAAGATAAGTTAATTATTGTCGTAGGTGGTGTAATTTGATTAGGTTAAGCTCTTATATTTTACCTTCTAGAATTAGGCACCACAGTTGCGACCAACCAACTTAACATAGAGAGATAATGCCAATTATCAAATCGATTGATTTGCAACAATTAATATAAGATTTAAAAATGTTGATATTGGGTCATAAATCAATAATATTTTCAAATTAGTAAATCTTTTTGTTCATATATAGTTGTTCTTTATTCAGATAATCAACTTTTTGTTCAAGAATAGAAGATATCTATTAATGTCTTTGAAATTGAAGTAAATAAATAACTAAGGATTTAGCGAAAGAGGAATTGGGTAAAATTCTATTTTTATAACTATTGCTTGTTCATCGAAAGTAGGAATAGTTTCAGATTTAAAATTTAAAATTTAAAACTTAAAATGTAAAATTGGAAGATGTTAAATATAGACATGTAAGTTCAAAAAAAACGATAGAAAAAAATGAATTCCTTAGAAAAAACGTAACTTTTTTTATCTTAAAATGTTTTGATGACCTTAAAATTAGGCATAAAAAAACGGTCTAGCGAAAGCTAAACCGTAGATTTTGGTACTTAGTAGCGGGGACTGGACTCGAACCAGCGACCTTCGGGTTATGAGCCCGACGAGCTACCTACTGCTCTACCCCGCGATATGGGTTTCATCTATTTTGTTTTTTCAACCTCAGTTCATTACCCTGACGAGATGAGCGCTACTATTTGTAACGGGCGACAAATATACAACCAATTTATTCTATTTTCAAAACTTATTTAAAGAATCTTTTTTGGTGCACCTGCCACTAAAAAACTTAAAATCCATAACTTCGAATTTTAAGCATTTATGGAGAAGATCAACGATTTTATTGCCAGTGCATTACCTTATACGGAATGGCCAATGTTTCTTTTACTTATTGGGGGCGGACTTTTTCTGGTCTTTTATTCTAAGTTTATGCCGTACCGTTTTTTTGGTCATGCCGTGGCGATTACAGCTGGTAAATACGACAACGTAAACTCTGTAGGCGAAGTAAGTTCGTTCCAGGCATTATCATCCGCTGTGGCGGCCACGGTTGGTTTGGGTAATATTTCGGGGGTGGCAATTGCTATACATGATGGTGGTCGGGGGTTGTGTTTTGGATTTGGATGACCGCATTGATCGGTATGTGTATAAAATTTTATTCCTGTAGCTTATCCATAATGTATAGGGGAACTGATTCTGAAGGTAAGTTACAGGGAGGCCCAATGTATTATATTACTAAAGGTTTGGGGGAGAAGGCCCGTCCTTTGGCTACCTTTTTTGCCGTATGCGGACTATTTGGTTTTCTGGGCGTATTTACGGCAAACCAGTTTACGGAAACCTTTATGAGTGTGGTAGAGCCCTCAACTACAATTCTTGATATGGGAGATGAAAATTGGAAATGGACTATTGGCATTGTTCTGGCCATTGTTACCTCTTTTGTTATTTTTGGCGGACTCACAAAAATTGCCAAAGTTGCATCTGCTATAGTACCTTTTATGGTGGCGTTATATCTAGTAGCGGTTGTAGTGGTCATGGCATTAAATTCGGAAATGATCCTACCATCGTTAAAAATGATCATCACCCAGGCATGGGACTTGAAATCTGCCGCAACCGGTGGTTTCTGGGGTTTGGTGATTATTGGTGTGCGCAGGGCCATGTTTTCCAATGAGGCAGGTTTGGGTAGTGCACCTATGTACCATGGGCAATCTAAGAATGATGAGCCCATTAGGGAAGGGTTGGTTGCAATGTTGGGTCCTTTTATAGATACGATTTTGGTTTGTACGTTTACGGCTATAGTCATTATATTGAGTGGGGCCTACTTGGAAGATGTCAGTGGCATTGTAATGACCTTGTCCGCTTTTGAGACTACACTTTTTGGTTGGGGAGATGTGTTATTAATGGTCATTGTTACCGCCTTTGCATTATCTACACTGTTTACCTATTCATATTATGGCGTAAAATCCCTTTCGTTTTTGACCAATGCCAAAATTGGCAAACTGTACAATTGGTATTTTGTGATCATGATTGTATTTGCAGCGGTAGCTTCATTGAATTTGGTAAAGAATTTAATTGATTTGTCTTACGCACTTATGGTAATTCCCAATATGATTGCCGTACTTTTGTTGGCTCCCAAGGTTAATGCGGAAATGAAGAAATACCTAATAAAATTAAAAGATGGCAGAGCATAAGGCAGGATTCGTAAACATTATCGGTAATCCCAATGTGGGCAAATCCACATTAATGAATGCGTTCGTAGGGGAGAAGTTATCAATAATTACTTCAAAGGCACAGACTACAAGACACCGAATTTTGGGAATCGTCAATGGTGACGATTTTCAAATGATATTGTCGGATACTCCAGGTATCATAAAGCCGGCCTATGAGTTGCAGAGCAGCATGATGGATTTTGTGAAATCTGCATTCGAAGATGCGGATGTCTTGTTGTATATGGTAGAAATAGGTGAAAAGGCGCTAAAGGATGAAGCTTTTTTCGAGAAAATAAAGAACAGTAAGATTCCTGTTTTGTTATTGTTGAACAAAGTGGATACCGCCACGCAGGAGCTATTGGAAGAACAGGTGCAGTATTGGCAGCAAATGTTGCCCAATGTAGAGTTGCATCCTATTTCAGCGCTATCAAATTTTAATATTAAAGGTGTTTTTGAGCGCATTATAGAATTGTTGCCCAACTCGCCCGCTTACTATCCAAAAGACCAATTAACGGATAAACCGGAACGCTTTTTTGTAAACGAGACCATACGTGAAAAAATCCTGTTAAACTACAAAAAGGAGATACCCTATGCCGTAGAAATCGAGACCGAAGAGTTTTTTGAAGATGAGGATATTATTAGAATGCGGTCCGTGATCATGGTTGAACGCGATTCTCAAAAAGGTATTATCATTGGTCATAAGGGTGCCGCGTTGAAACGTGTTGGAATTGAGGCAAGAAAGGATTTAGAGCAATTTTTTGGAAAACAAGTGCATATAGAGTTATATGTAAAGGTGAATAAAAATTGGAGAAGTGATTCCAGACAGCTAAAAAGATTTGGATATAACAAATAGCACGATCCATAATTTGATCATATACATAAGGTAATCAGTCAACTATTGTTGGGATTATACTACCTTTGCGCCAAATTTAAGCTATGAGTGCAATTGTTGCCATTGTGGGGAGACCCAATGTAGGTAAATCAACGTTTTTTAACAGATTAATTCAAAGACGCGAGGCTATTGTAGATGCCGTCAGTGGGGTTACCCGTGATCGTCACTATGGTAAGAGTGATTGGAACGGAAAGGAGTTTTCTGTAATAGATACGGGTGGTTATGTTGTTGGTAGTGATGATGTGTTCGAAAAGGAAATTGATAGACAGGTTGAGCTTGCCATTGAAGAGGCAGATGCCATAATTTTCATGGTTGATATAGAAACAGGGGTAACGGGTATGGATGAGGATGTGGCCAAACTGTTACGTAGGGTCAAAAAGCCAGTTTTTTTAGCGGTAAACAAGGTGGATAATGCTAAAAGGGCAGAAGATGCCGTAGAATTTTACTCATTAGGATTGGGTGAGTATTATACACTTTCCAGTATAAACGGTGGTGGTACGGGAGATTTATTGGATGCGCTTGTAGAGGAATTGCCAGATGTGGTCGAGGAAAAGAGCGAGTTACCACGATTTGCTGTTGTAGGTAGGCCCAATGCGGGAAAATCTTCGTTCATAAATGCATTGATCGGGGAGGAAAGATACATAGTGACAGATATTGCCGGTACTACCAGGGATAGTATAGATACCAAGTACAACCGATATGGATTTGAGTTCAATTTGGTGGATACGGCCGGTATACGCCGAAAGTCGAAGGTAAAGGAGGACTTGGAATTTTATTCGGTTATGCGTTCCGTAAGGGCAATTGAGCATTGTGATGTATGTATACTCATGCTAGATGCCACCAGAGGTTTTGATGGTCAGGTAGAGAATATTTTTTGGCTTGCACAACGTAATCATAAAGGAATTGTAATTCTGGTAAATAAATGGGATTTGGTAGAGGATAAGGAGACCAATACCATAAAACATTATACACAAAGAATTAAAAAAGCAATTGAGCCGTTTACAGATGTGCCAATTCTATTTGTTTCGGTATTGACCAAACAACGTATTTTCAAGGCTATTGAAACTGCCGTAGAAGTCTATAATAATAGGAACAGAAAAATCATTACGCGTAAATTCAATGAAGTCATGTTGCCTATCATTGAAAATTATCCTCCACCGGCTTATAAAGGAAAATTTGTAAAGATCAAATTCTGTACACAGCTGCCTACGCCTTACCCACAATTTGCATTTTTCTGTAACCTCCCGCAATATGTGCGTGAACCCTATAAACGTTATTTGGAAAATAAAATCCGAGAGGAATTTGATTTCTCTGGAGTGCCTATTACGGTATTTATGAGGAAGAAATAGTGTAATACTATTTGTTTTATTAATGGTCAAATGATTTTATTATATCAAAATCGTTTGATCATTTTTATTGGTATTTGCCAACAATCGTAACTACCAACCACCAGAAGCGCCGCCGCCGCCAAAGCCGCCGCCGCCGAAACCTCCTCCAAATCCTCCGCCACCAAAGCTTCCGCCGCCACCGCCAAAACCTCCTGATCCGTTGGAGCGTCCCATATTGCTAAGAATGATCATATCCCATGGGCTAAGGCCTTTTCTTCTACCTCTACCGTTATTGTTATCATCATCTTTTCTGCTCCACAATAAAAATAAGATCAGGATAAATATTATAAACGGCAGATAAGAGGAGAACGGGGTACCACTACCGGTATCAAAGGAACGTTCTTCCTTAAACTCACCGTTCAATACTTGAAAAATGACATCGGTTCCTTTATCCAGGCCTGCAAAATAGTTTCCGGTTCTGAATTCAGGAAGAATAATATTTTCTATAATACGTTTAGATAAGGCATCGGTCAACGAACCTTCAACACCATAGCCGGTATTAATGGCTATCTTTCTATCGTTCTTGGCCAATAAAATCAGGATGCCGTTATCCTTGCCTTTTTGTCCAATGCCCCAGGCTTGTCCCCAATTTGCACCTAGGTAGTTGATGTTTTCGCCCATGGTACTACCAATAATGGCAACTACAATTTGGGTAGAGGTACTGTCGGAATAGCGCACCAGTTTCTGACTCAACGCAACTTTTTGTTGACTATTTAATAGGTCTAGATAATCATATACGCTGGTTTCTAGCGCTGGTTTTTCAGGAATTTCAAATTGACTCCAAATGGGGTTGCACCAAAAAAAAAGAATTAAAAGACTAGCCTTTAGATATTTCATTGCTCAATTCATTGGTGTCATCCGTTTGCCACGGAAAATGCACTTTTAATTCCAAACCTGCCTTAAGGATTCCTGCTTTGATACCTTCTTTGTAAGCACCTTTGATAAAATGTTTTTGAATGGTATCTTTTGTAGTTTGCCAAAAATCCGCAGGAACTACCTTATCGATGCCCTTATCGCCGCAGATAACAAATTTTCTATCATTGACCGCCACATAGAGCAAAACACCGTTCTCCTGTTTGGTGTTATCCATTTTTAAGATATGGAATACCTCCTTGGCCCGTTCATAATGATCTTTTGTGGTATGTGCCTCTATATGCACCCGTATTTCGCCAGAGGTATTGTTTTCGGCCTCTATAATAGCCTCCACAATTTCTTGTTCTTCGGTTTGTGTCAAAAAATCTTCTACTCTGGACATATAGAAATCAATCAAATTCAAAATTCACGTCAGGTGCGTTTTCAGAACCTACATCCGCTTTGTAGTATGCTAGCTCATCGAAATTTAGAAAACCTGCCAATATTGAATTTGGGAATTTTTTAATGTGCAGGTTGTAAGGCTCAACGGTTGCATTGAATCTGTCCCTGGCTACGTTTATTCTGTTTTCAGTGCCTTCTAATTGTGATTGAAGTTCAAGGAAATTTTGGTTAGCTTTTAAATCAGGGTAACGTTCTACGGTCACCAATAATCTGCTCAAAGCACTGCTAAGACCACTTTGTGCCTGGTTGAATTGCGCTAATTGCTCTGGGGTTATATTGGCAGGGTCAATACTAACGGAAGTTGCTTTTGCTCTTGCTTCGATAACATCGGTCAATGTTCCTCTTTCAAAATCTGCTGCACCTTGTACGGTTTTCACCAAATTGCCTATTAGGTCATTTCTACGTTGATATTGACTTTCGACATTGGCCCAACTTTTAGTGGAAGTTTCTTTTAAAGCTACGGCTGTATTGTTGAATCCTACGCCCCATTGGTATAGCCCAAATGCAATGACGACAATTACGATTAATGCAATAATTCCTTTTTTCATAATGGTAGTGTTATATAGTGTAGTGTTATAATTGGTCCTTTATTTTGTTCAGTTCTGCTTTGACCCGTTCCAGCTTTTGAATGATATCAAAATTGGAAAGCGTTTTTTGCTTTTCTTCCTTTAAATGTATTTTGGCCCCCTCCAAGGTAAAGCCCCGTTCTTTGACCAAATGGTAGATCAGTTGAAGGTTCTTTATGTCTTGGGGTGTAAATTTTCTATTGCCCTTGGCATTTTTTTTAGGCTGTAAAACGTCAAATTCCTTTTCCCAAAAACGAATTAATGAGGCATTGACCTTAAAGGCCTTGGCCACTTCGCCAATTCCGTAATATCTTTTTTCTGGGAGTTCTATCTGCATTAATCCAGTGATTGGTTTTCCTGATTAGCGAATTTCAACATGTTTTCAAATTCTTCGGCAGATAAACTACCATAGTAGAAATTGATTGGGTTTATACGGTCATTCTCTTTCCAGACTTCATAATGTAGGTGTGGGGCCTCTGAACGCCCGGTACTTCCTACAAAACCAATTAAATCCCCACGTTTTACCTTTTGGCCCTTTTTTACATTGTATTGACTTAAATGGGCATAAAGACTTAAATAGCCGTAACCGTGTTCAATTCTAATGTGTTTGCCATAACCAGATGAATTATTGTCGGCCCGGGTGACCTTGCCATCTCCAGAAGCGTATACCGGTGTACCCTTAGGGGCGGTAAAATCCATGCCGTAATGCATTTTTCTTGCCTTGGTAAAAGGATCGGAACGCCAGCCGTAACCAGACGCCATTCGCGTAAGGTCTTCATTGTTAATAGGTTGTATAGCGGGTATTGACATTAACAATTTTTCCTTTTCCTCCGCCAATTTGGTGATTTCATCCAATGACTTGGACTGGATCGTCATTTGTTTTTTAATGATATCAAGCCTTTTCGTAGTGGCAATGATCATTTCGCTATTGTTGAAACCCTCCAAGGATTTATATCTGTTTATACCTCCAAAACCTGCCCTACGTTGTTCGTCAGGAATAGGGTTGGCCTCAAAATATAAACGGTAGATGTTATTGTCGCGTTCTTCAATATTGCCCAAGACCTCCTCTATCTGTTCCATCTTCTTGTTCAATAGTTCATATTGAAGTTCGTAGTTCTTTACCTCACGGGAAAGTGAAAGTTCCCTTGGGGTATTGACAAGGTCTGTATTTAAAAGTAAGATAAGTCCAAGAAGTCCAAAAAGGCAAGATCCCAAAATAAAGAAGGTTATATTTCTATAACGTCTAGATTTTTCGGGCTCTATTTTACGGTACGACAGGGTGTCTGGGTCGTAATAGTATTTTACCTTAGACATGAATGTTATTTATCCTATTTTTGTGATTTAATTTTTAACGGAACAAACAAATATAAAAATTGTTTTATATAAACGGTTAAAATTTGTAAAAGCTTAGCATTTTAGATGAATTCCAAGGATACAAGAACTCAATTTCTGAATTTTTTTAAGAAAAAGGCACATAAGATCGTGCCATCTGCACCAATGGTCATTAAGGATGACCCCACCCTTTTGTTTACCAATGCGGGCATGAACCAGTTTAAGGAATATTTTCTGGGAATAAGCCAGAGTAAAAGTCCCAGAGTGGTAGATACACAAAAGTGTTTAAGGGTAAGTGGTAAACATAATGATTTGGAAGAGGTAGGTAAGGATACGTACCACCACACCATGTTTGAAATGTTGGGGAATTGGAGTTTTGGTGATCCTTCTGGCGGGTCAGGCGGGTATTTTAAGGAAGAGGCCATTAATTGGGCTTGGGAATTATTGACCAAAGTGTATAAAATTGATAAGGACAGTCTATATGTTTCCGTATTTGAAGGTAGTACTGATGCGGATAAGTTGTCCATGGACAATGAGGCATATGACCTATGGAGAAAAATTGTACCTGCAGATAGAATAATCAAAGGAAATAAAAAGGATAATTTCTGGGAAATGGGCGACCAAGGTCCATGTGGTCCATGTTCTGAAATTCATGTAGATATTCGTTCAAAGGAAGAAAAGGCCAAAGTGCCGGGAGCTAGCTTGGTCAACCAAGACCATCCGCAGGTCGTTGAGATTTGGAACTTGGTATTTATGCAGTATAATCGTAAAGCAGACGGTTCTTTGGAAAGTTTACCGGCAAAACATGTAGATACCGGAATGGGTTTTGAGCGTTTGTGCATGGTGCTGCAAGGTGTTCAGTCTAATTATGATACCGATATTTTTACACCGTTAATCCGTGAAATAGAGACCATCACCAATACCGATTATGGTAAAAAGGAAGAAGTGGATATTGCCATTCGTGTTATTAGCGACCACATACGGGCCGTAGCATTTTCTATAGCAGATGGTCAATTGCCCAGTAATACAGGTGCTGGTTATGTAATACGTAGGATATTGAGAAGGGCGGTACGTTATGGTTTTACGTTTTTGAATACCAAAGAGCCGTTTATGTTCCGTTTGGTAAATGTCTTGACCAATTCGTTGGGAGATGCCTATCCAGAATTAAAGGAGCAGAAACAATTAATTGAAAACGTAATCAGGGAAGAGGAAAATTCTTTCTTAAAAACCTTGGATCAAGGATTATTGTTGTTAGATACCATCATCAAAAATGCAAAGGATAAAACTATAGATGGGGGCAAGGCGTTTGAATTGTATGATACGTTTGGTTTTCCAATAGACCTTACGGCGTTGATCTTAAGTGAAAAAGGGTATCAATTGGATGAGGCAGGTTTCAATGAGGCCATGCAGCAGCAAAAAAATCGTTCCAAATCGGCATCGGCAGTGTCAAAACAAGATTGGGAAGTATTGCAAGAGGATAACGAGCAGGAATTTGTAGGGTATGATATGCTCGATGTTGAGGTGAAGATTACAAAATACCGTAAAATCGTTTCAAAGAAAGAGGGTACCCAATATCAATTGGTGTTCAATCTTACGCCATTTTATGCAGAAGGTGGTGGGCAAGTTGGCGATAAAGGGTATTTGGAAGATGCCCATGGAGATGTAATCTATATTACAGATACCAAAAAAGAAAATAATGAGATCATGCATTTTGCAAAGAACTTGCCTAAACATTTAGGGGAGACTTTTAAGGCCGTGGTCGATAAAAAACAACGTAATAGAACTGAGGCCAACCATACGGCCACACATTTGTTGCATCAGGCCTTGCGAGAGGTGTTGGGCGGTCATGTGGAGCAAAAGGGGTCATCTGTTCATTCCAAATACTTGCGGTTCGATTTTTCACACTTTGCAAAATTGACCCAGCAGGAATTACAGGATGTGGAAAATTTTGTGAACGCCCGTATAGATGGTCAATTACAATTGCAGGAAGAACGTAATGTGCCAATGAAAACAGCAATTGAAAATGGTGCCATTGCTCTATTTGGGGAAAAATATGGCGATGCGGTAAGGACCATTAGGTTTGGACAATCCATAGAATTGTGTGGGGGAACCCATGTAAAGAACACTGCGGATATTTGGCAGTTTAAAATCAGGTCAGAAGGGGCCGTAGCAGCTGGGATAAGAAGAATTGAGGCCATAACCGGAGATGCCGTTAAGGATTTTCATTTGGACAATGATAAATTATTGTCTCAGATAAAGGGTATTTTGGGGAACACACAAGACCCGGTAAAATCGGTTTCCAGTTTGCAAGAGGAAAACAGCGTGCTAAAAAAACAGGTAGCGGAATTGCTAAAGGATAAAGCGAAGAATTTGAAAGGTATATTACTGTCCCAATTGAATGAGGTCAACGGAATTCAGTTCTTGGCCACGAAAGTAGATTTGGATGCTGCCGGAATAAAGGACCTTAGTTTTGAAATGGGTAATCAGAAAGACAATTTATTTTTATTGTTCGGTACGGAGCAGAACGGAAAAGCCTTATTGTCCTGCTATATATCCAAGGAATTGGTTGCTGCCAAAAATTTGAATGCAGGCACTATAGTTCGTGAACTTGGCAAGTTTATCCAAGGAGGAGGAGGTGGTCAGCCGTTCTTTGCTACAGCAGGTGGTAAAAATCCAGAAGGTATAGACAATGCCCTTTTAAAGGCAAAGGACTATATTGCCTAAAAGAACTACTATTTAAATTTTAGTTGGGCCAGTTCACTTATTGAATTGGGTATTTGGGCGAGTACGAATTTTTAACAATTGATAATACATAAATTATGAAAAAATTCTTGTTCGCTTTTATTTTGATTACGGCTTGTACCAATGAAAAAAAGTCAGATCAGGTTCGTAAGTTATCTGGTGAGGACAATAAGGTCGCGTTGACTAGGAAAGATTCCATGCAGATAAGGAAGTTTGTGGAACTGGCATTCAAAGCTCCTTTGCATTCCAAGGAGCATCAGGTCTTTTTGGATAGCGCCTTGCATATACAACCAGATAATGCTTGGTTATGGCAGCAAAAGGCCATGCCGCTATATAAATCCAGAAAATATTCATTGGGGAAACCATTTTTGGAAAAAGCAGTGGAATATGATGCAAAACGTTGGCTGGACTATAGTGGGTTCATGAAATGTATATTTTCCAAGGAATATTTAGAATCCATTACAGATTTCGTTAGATTTAAAAATGAGTTTGGTGATGGCTATGTTATGGACCACACATATAATTTTTACATAGGATTAAGCTATCTGCAGCTTAATGAATTTAACAAGGCAAAGGAATTTTTGGAATTGAGCAAGGAGCAACAATACGCCGACTTTTCAAAAGATGCTCCTCATGAAGCCTGTCATTATTTGGATTGGTACTATCTTGGTATTGCCAATTTTGAACTGGGCAGTTACCAAGAAGCTATTTCATCTTTTGATATGGCTTTAAAAGGTTATGGTAATTTTGCGGATGCACTTTATTTTAAAGGTAGAAGTTTAACCAAATTAGGAGATCCGGAAGGTGTGGAATGGGAGCGTAAAGCATTTGAAAATGCCAACAATACCATTAACGAGGATAATGTAATCTATGAAATTTACCCCTATCAGGTTTTTCATAAGTTGAATGAAAGTGTTCGCCCAAAATGAATTTTTTTACCAAAATACCTTTAAGCAAGCAACGTAATACAATAGACTACACCAGTCGTGTACTTTTATTGGGCTCATGTTTTGCTGAAAACATAGGTGGTAAATGCAGTTATTTTAAGTTTCAGACCCTACAAAATCCATTTGGTATTCTTTTTCATGTTATTGCCATAGAAAATTTGATGGCTAGGGCTTTATTGGACAACAAATATGAAGAGCAAGATGTGTTCTTCCATAATGGCAATTGGCATTGCTATGATGCACATTCGTCATTAAGTTCAGGGTCTAAGGAGCAACTGTTGAACCGTTTAAATGCGGGATTGTCACAATTACGTAATTACATGCGTAGCGCTACCCATATTTGTATTACCCTAGGTACGGCTTGGGTCTATCGTCATAAGGATAGTGAAAGGGTGGTGGCAAATTGCCATAAAGTTCCGCAAACCAAGTTTCAAAAAGAATTGCTTAAAGTTGAGGAACTGCAAGAAAGTCTAGGTCGTATTGTACAAATGGTGCATGATGTACAACCAAGCGTTCAGGTAATTTTTACGGTGTCTCCAGTACGTCATTTAAAGGATGGGGTTGTGGAAAACCAACAAAGTAAATCACACTTAATAAGTGCCGTTCATCAGTTATTGCAAGAAGATAAGATTTCTTATTTTCCAAGTTATGAGATTATGATGGATGAATTACGGGATTATCGGTTTTATACTAAGGATATGATTCATCCCAACGATATTGCCATTGATTATATCTGGGAACGTTTTCAGGAAAGCTGGATAGCTGACGGTATTTTAGGAGACATGAAAAAGGTAGATGACATACAACGGGGCTTAGGGCATAAACCCTTTCATCCGGAAGGGGAGGCGCATCAAAAATTTTTAACATCGTTACGGGGTAAAATAGCGTATATAATACAGAAGTATCCGTTTATGGATTTTAATAGTACAAAGACATGAAAAGATTTATAGCCGGCGTTTTGGTTGCATTGACCTTGGTTTTTGTTATTCGTTCATGTAATGAGGGTAAGGAAGGCAAATCAATTCTAGAGGAGAATTCAATGCTTATTCAGCAGGAGATATCCAATGTTTCCAAACTGATCGTTACAGAAGGGCATTTTGCGGAAGTGTACAATTACAAAGATTCTAAAGAGCTTTTTGGGCCGTTGTTAAGGGCTGAGAAAAAAGCTTTGGTAGTGGTCAATGCAGATGTGACCGTAGCTTATGATTTAAGTTTGATAGATTTTGAGGTGGATGAAACCGCCAAAACAGTACGGATCAATAGCATACCCGATGCCGAAATTAAGTTGAATCCAGATTTTGAATATTATGATGTAACCGCAGATTACCTAAATCAGTTTGATGCTGCGGATTATAATAAAATAAAGAAAACCGTAAGTGCCTCTTTAATGAAAAAGATAGAGGCGTCTTCATTGAGAAGCAATGCCGAAAATAGGCTGATTAGTGAACTCCAAAAGTTTTATATTCTAACCAATTCCATGGGGTGGCGTTTAGCATATAGGGAAAACACCATTGAAACCATGGAGGAAGTTAAGGAGTTTAAACCGTAGCTACCATGGTATTGCTTGCTAATGCCAAGCCATCGTCAATAAGTTGTCCTAATTTGGGTTGCTCTAACTTTAAATGTTCCAGATGGACCTTAATTTTCTGTGCCAATTGTTTATCCCCGCTTTTAATGGCCAATTCATAAATTTCTATGGGTAGGAGCCAATCTGTCGAAAATTTTTCCTGAACCTCTTGAAAGACTTTGTTTCTTGAAACAATAATGTTCTTTCCGTTTCTAAAATCCCTTATGGTCTGGTAATATAGTTCAAGTTCGCTTAGGGAGCTGTTCAAATCGGTTTGTTTTGTTTTGCTGAGTGTGTGGTCTAGAAGGTCAAAGCTTTTTAAATCTGCCGGACCATGAAAGGCAGAGACAATCTCTTCTCCTATGGCCATATTATATAATTCTTGGCTAGATTGAAAAAGTACCTTATCCTTATACGTAACCTTACAATTTTCAAATGTAATTAAGATGATTCTGCCTTGCAGGTTCCTGGTACCCGTAATAATTTTTCCGGTAACATTTATGCCTCCCGTAAAATCCAAGGAGACAATTTCCCCTTCGTAAATCTTGTAGGCTTTTAAGTCCCTTGGACTCATTTCCTCAATAGGTATATTGATTCCCTTTAATCTGCCTATTGGAGAACCAAATCCCGTTTCATGTTGATTTACGTCTTGTCCTACCAATTCTTTTTCCCTGTAGGCCAAAG
Organism: Maribacter confluentis; assembly: GCF_030505015.1. NCBI lineage: Bacteria > Pseudomonadati > Bacteroidota > Flavobacteriia > Flavobacteriales > Flavobacteriaceae > Maribacter > Maribacter confluentis. The sequence goes on along the minus strand of NZ_JAUKUC010000001.1, from coordinate 1,307,734 downwards.
CAGATTTGCCTTTGGTCTGGAAGTAAATAGGTTTGCCATCATGAGCGATCAAGGATTCAAAATTACCAGAAACTTGAAGGCCTGTACTTAGTTCAATAGTACCTAATTCCTTGGAGTTGATCAGTTTCTGTAATCCGGATAGACCGCCTGTCCGTAATGCCATGGTATTGGCAAAATCTTCCAGTACCTGACTTAAAAAAGCAAAATCTGGGGTTACAAATAGCTGTGGTTGCGGTTTGGTAATGTCAAATAAAGTTCTTGCCGCTTCAATGGAATAAGGTAGCTTTTTTACTTGGTCCGTCATACACCATTCGCTTTCACCAATAGACGACAGTAAGCCGGCTCCATAGATTTTAGGTTGTTCCAAAGTGCCAATGAGTCCGTATTCCACAGTCCACCAATGCAGGTTTCTAATCAGTGCCATTTCACTTGGTTCACCCATATTGTCTTGTAAATGCGCTATATGTTTTTCGGCACTTTCTATTTCTGTAATTGGGGTGCCATTGGCTTCCTTTATAATGGAAAGGTGGCGCACAGCCTCGTATAGTTCAAAATCCTTTGCGCTGGATATCGCCTTGGAACCTATTTCGCCAAACCTTCTCAAATAAGCGGCATATTCAGGATTAGCAATAATGGGGGCATGACCGGCACCTTCGTGGATAATGTCCGGGGCCGGGGTATAGGCAATGTTTTCCAATTGACGAATATCCGAAGCGATCACCAAAACATTGTAGGCTTGGAATTCCATAAAAGCTGCTGGTGGAATAAAACCGTCTACCGCCACTGCCGCCCAGCCTAAATCCTTTAAAATTCGGTTCATGCCGTACATGTTGGGTATGTTATCTATGGAAATTCCGGTTTTTTTTAATCCCTCTACATAAGATTCATGGGCAACCTTGCTTAGGTACGCCACATTTTTGCGCATTACATACCGCCATACTGCTTGGTTTACTGGGGTGTACTCCTCATAATTTTGAGGTTTTATATACTGTAGTAAGTGTTGCGGAAGCTTATCTAAAATAGCATTGCTTTCATAACCTGTGGTATTGTTCATTGTTAAGGTTTAAATATTCAACTTCATCATCTTGCCAACCTTTTGCTGAAGCTCCGATCTATTTGGAGCCATGTTGCTGTTCAAGGTCTATTAAATATACATAATTAAGTCTTATTGGACGGTGTTTGTAATATTTACGGGAAAAATAACTTAAAATTGGTATAAAATAAGGAATAATATCTTTTTAGGTATATTTGGCTTGCTGAATACAGGAATTTTTATGAACGAAAAATTAGATGCCATCGACAGGGCTATTTTAGGCATATTGCAAAAGGATGCCAAAACGGTCGCCAAATCTATCGCAGAACAATTAGGATTGACAAAAACACCGGTATATGAGCGTATAAAGCGGTTAGAACAGGAAGGTTTTATAAAGAATTATGTAGCTATTTTAAACAAGGATAAAATAGCCAAAAGCATCACTGTATTTAGCTTTGTTTCCTTAGAGGCGCAAAAAGGAGCAATGATGGATGATTTTTTTGAACAGGTAAAGAAATATCCGGAAGTGGTAGAATGTTTTGTAGTGGGCGGAGAGTTTGATTTTCTACTTAAGGTTGTGGTTGAAAATTTAGATGCTTATTACGATTTTGCCAAGTTTAAGATTGCTTCATTACCTAGTATAGGGGGGGTAAAGAGTGCATTTGTACTTAATGAGGTGAAAAATAGTACGGATTTTCCGTTGTTGTAATAGTATTTAAATAAAAAAAGGGCTTGAGATATATATCAACAAACCCTTGTTATTCTTTTCTGTCAATTTATTTCATGGCTACGGCATTTGGAGGATACTGCTCTAAAATTTGAGAAACAAATTCTTTGATCCGTTCTTCTTTTTTGGCAATATTTCCTGTATTTGAAAGTGTGCCCACACCTTTTCCTTGCCATACCAGTTCATTGGTATTATTATCGATTAGATCTATGTAAAGAGAACCTTGTGTTCTTGTACTTACATTAGAACCACCCCATCCAAAGCCAGGTCCCCAGGCCCAAGGGTTATAACCCCAGCCCCAAGCTCCGCCCCAGCCATAGTTATTATTGTAAACATCAACCCTTTCCTGCTCTTTGGTAAAGATACTTACCAACAAATCTGGGTTTTCGGATTTTACGAAACCCCTAGAACTCATTTCTGTTTCAATAGCACGGAGGATACGTTTTTTATCCAAATCTGAAATTTGGGCCTGATCAATTCCTGTTTTGTAGAAAGCATAGGTTTTATAACCATTAAAATCTGCTTTTTGGTCATAATCAGAAAGAACGCTAACTGATGAACAGGAAGTAATAAAAACCAAAAGGAGCAGAGGTAAACCGAGTAATTTGATGTTTTTCATAACGTTATATGTTTTTTAAGTACTTATTTTTACTGTTTTAACTAATCACAAATATCATGCCGAGCTATGTTAATATTTTATTGACTATTGGTTTTTGCATCATAACCATAGGGGCAATGTTTGCAGCCGCTTTCACAACAATAACCACGTTTTAAATGATATTGCTCGGTAAATACCCTAAATCCGCCCTCGGCCCAATAAAAATCACCTTCTTCAATAGGTATAATTTTTTTCATCTATACTATTTCATCTCAATGGAATAAAGGTACTTCATTAAAAAGAATTTGACATCTGCTTTAACGTATTGATAATACAGGTAGGTTTTTATTTTTTTGGTGTTTAAACGGTTTTGTTTGCACTAAATCCTAGTAGTTTTCTTACAAATTATTTTGGCCTTATCTTTGTATAATAACAACCAAAAGATAGGTATGATATTGGTTTTTAAACATTTCTTCTATAAGAATTATGTAGGCTTGTCCTTATGGCCTTTTATATTTCTTAAGAATGGAAGTCTAAAAGAAGATATTGTTTTGATCAATCATGAAAAAATACATCTAAAGCAACAACGGGAATTAATTATTCTACCCTTCTATATATGGTATATCACGGAATGGTTGATACGAACGATATGTTATATGGATTCCTATAAAGCCTATCAAAATATAAGTTTTGAGCGCGAGGCTTATGCTCACGAACAAGATTTGACCTATTTGTCCAGAAGAAAAACCTTTAGCTTTATTAAATATCTTTGTCGTTAAAATACGGCCATTGCAAAGTATCAACCAACTTGTACATTTACCACTGCTTGACAAAAAACAGGTAACCCTTGTTTTAAAACGGGAAGATTTGTTGCACCCGTACATTTCTGGAAACAAGTATAGAAAGTTAAAGTACAACCTGTTGGAGGCAGGTAAACAAAACAAGAGTACGTTGTTGACTTTTGGAGGGGCTTATTCCAACCATATAGCGGCCACGGCCTATGCGGCTAACGAGAAAGGTTTTAAATCAATAGGTGTTATACGTGGGGAGGAATTACAAAATTCCTGGCAAGGCAACAATACCTTACGTCTGGCCCATGAGCACGGCATGGAATTTAAGTTTGTAAGCAGGCAAGCCTATCGTTTAAAGGATGATTTGGAATTTTTATCACAACTATCCCAAGAATATAAGGGGTTTTATTTGGTGCCCGAGGGTGGCACCAATTATCTGGCCGTAAAAGGATGTACCGAAATTCTGACCCAAGAAGATATGGGTTTTGATGTAATCTGCTGTAGTGTTGGTACGGGGGGTACCGTTGCAGGCATTATAAAATCTGCTGGAGACCATCAACAGGTATTAGGGTTTTCTGCTTTAAAAGGAGATTTTTTAAAAAAAGAAATTCAGGGTATGGTTCAGGGGCAAAATTGGAATGTTATGACCGATTATCATTTTGGGGGCTATGCAAAAATGACCAAGGAATTGGTAGATTTTATAAATGAATTCAAGGAACATACCGGTATTCCTTTAGATCCGGTCTATACGGGAAAAATGCTATTTGGGTTGTTCAATATGATCAAGCACAATACTTTTGCAGCGGGTACAAAGATACTTGCCATACATACTGGCGGCCTACAAGGAATTACTGGCATGAATAGTGTGCTGAAGAAGAAAAATTTACCTTTGTTGAATATATGAAGAAGAAAATTATAATGTTTTTGATAATTGGAGCGTGTTTGGCTTCCTGTAAATCAAAAAAAACGTACTCCGATCAGTTGCGTACCAAAAATGTACTTAGCGAACGTAAAAAATCCACGACGGTCAAGAAAGAGACCAGGCCAGGTAATGTAGATTTACCCAGTGAACCATCTAAGTTCATTCCATTTAGAATAGAGTCCGTAGGAGAGTATATAGAAACTTTTGCAGAAACGGCTCAGTTGGAAATGATGGGTTATGGAATACCGGCTAGTATAACATTGGCACAAGGTATACTGGAAAGTGGAAGCGGAAAAGGAGAGCTTGCCATGAAGACCAACAATCATTTTGGCATAAAATGTCATAAAGGATGGGAGGGAGACTATGATTTTCATGACGACGACGAAAAGGGAGAATGTTTTAGAAAATATAATCATCCCATGTATTCGTTTAGAGATCATAGTATATTTTTAACTACACGTTCCAGATATGCATTTTTATTCAACTTAAGACATACGGATTATAAGGGATGGGCCAAAGGACTACGAAAAGCAGGGTATGCCACTGACCCTAGGTATCCGCAAAAACTCATCTACCTCATAGAAAAGTACCAGCTTCACAAATATGACATACAGGTAAAAAAGGCCGGATATGACAAACAGACCATTGTTGCTACCCAGAACGATAAGGTGCATACCGTTGAAAAAGGGGATACCTTGTATTCATTGTCAAAAAAATATTATATGACGGTAAGTGAACTAATGCAATTAAATAATTTGCAAAGTTCTAATCTATCCATTGGTCAGCGTATAAAAGTGAAAGTCAATAATATCAATTAAGTTTTATGATCTATCAAAGAAGTAGTGCCTTGTTCGCAGAGGCAAAGAACTATATACCCGGTGGGGTAAATTCACCGGTGAGGGCCTTTAAGGCAGTAGGTGGTGACCCAATATTCGTTAAAGAGGCCAAAGGTGCCTATTTGTATGATGAGGACGGTAATAGGTTAATAGATTATATAGCATCTTGGGGACCTTTAATTTTGGGTCACGCCTATGAACCGGTCATTAACGCGGTAATCGATAAGGCAAAAAAAGGTACTTCTTTTGGAATGCCAACGGAAATAGAGACACAATTGGCGCAATTGGCTTTATCCATGGTTCCGAATATTGATAAAATTAGGTTTGTGAACAGCGGTACGGAAGCCTGTATGAGTGCGGTACGGTTGGCAAGGGGTTACACGGGAAAGGATAAGATCATCAAATTTGCAGGGTGTTATCACGGTCATTCAGATTCGTTCTTGATCCAAGCCGGTAGTGGTGCCGTAACTTTTGGTAGTCCTAATAGTCCCGGAGTTACCCAGGGAACAGCAAAGGATACCTTGTTGGCAACGTATAATGACCTTGATAGTGTAGCGACTTTGGTAGCGGCCAACAAAGATGAAATTGCCGCAATTATCATAGAACCTATTGCGGGTAATATGGGTTGCATTGTACCTACGGAAAAATTTATACAAGGTCTAAGGAATATCTGCACCCAAGAAGGTATTTTATTGATATTTGATGAAGTAATGACCGGTTTTCGTCTTGCTAAGGGAGGCGCACAGGAAGTTTTGGACATTAAGGCTGATATTGTAACCTATGGTAAGGTTATTGGCGGAGGTTTACCTGTGGGGGCTTTTGCTGCCAAGGCGGAAATTATGGATTATTTAGCCCCAGACGGGCCGGTATATCAGGCAGGAACATTAAGTGGGAACCCATTGGCAATGAGCGCTGGTTTGGCAATGCTGACTGCACTTAACGATAATCCTGAGGTTTTTACAAGTTTGCAAGAAAAAGCGGCATACCTGCATAAGGGTATTGCGGAAGTACTGACAAATAAAGGTGTAGACCACCAGATTAATAGGTTTGGCAGTATGATTTCAGTACACTTTACTGATGAGCCCGTGGTAGATTTTTCATCATCTGCCAAAGGCAACAATGAAACGTTCAAAAAATATTTCCATGGTATGTTGAACAAGGGTATTTATTTGCCGCCAAGTGCCTTTGAAAGTTATTTTTTAAATGATGCCCTAAGTTATGCGGATTTGGATGAAACCATTAATGCCTTAAAGGAAATTGTCCTATAAAGATCAGCTTAAAATACGCGGTATTATTAATTAAAAGCCCTCTTTTGGAGGGCTTTTTAATTTAAATTCGTTCTGTTATTTAAAATTATATTGTATACCTAACTGAAACGCATTGGAAAAGAATTCATCAATGGTATAATATGTATAGTTAAGGTTGATTTTGGTAAAGTCCTTAATACGGTAGGATAACTCACCTTGATAACGTTGAAAAGTAGGTTCGTCCTGTTCCGCAAAAAGGGAGAAATCACTACTTAGATTAAAATCAGAATCCTCATCCCCGATCTGTAAAAGAAGTCCCCCACCACCAAAAAGTCGTTCTTTGGTCAACCAATAGGGGAAACCATTTCTTTGTTCCTCAGAACCTATAGCGTAAGCTCCTTCCAGTACAGGTCCCAATTTAAATGTATCTACGTTCAACAGATGATATTCCAATCGGGTACTACCTATGGTATAATATTGACTATCCGTATAATAGGTGGCATCGAGCATAAACGAATGTTTTAAGCTGGACGAGTAATAAAATTGTTGTTTGGCCATTACAGACAGATCATAAATATTGAGTGCATAACCAGGAGCATTTGTAACTGGGTGTGCGTTTATTTGTAAAGTAGTTTTTGCCGCTTTTCCAATAAAATCAATGCCGGAATTTAAGTGATAAAAGACATTGTTAAAATTGTCCATTTCAACCTTCGCGCCAATATAGAACGGGTTTTTTAAGTTGGATTCTGTTCTGTAGAGGTAGCCAACGCCCAATAAATCCCTACCCTTGTCATTGACAACTATAGTATCTTTTAATACAGCGTAAGAAGTACCTTGTTCTATTGAAAAACGATGAAAATCGAATTTCTTGTTATAAAATCCAAAATAGAAATTATTGTTGAAAAGGGTAGGATCAAATTTGTTTGCAATGGCAGAAGAGGTTAACCCAATAGAATGACCTTTTTTCTTTCTGGTCTCTATGGCAGATTTTCTAACGATGGCATCGTCCATTAAAATTTTAAACTTACTAATGTACAAGGTCTGTTCTTGGTCTGTATCCTCTTTGACCTCATTATTGAAACCAATCTTAAAATCTGAATCCAGTTTAGAGGGGGGTATGGTCATGGCAACTTCACCGGCAGCTTCTATATCCCCTTTTAATAAAAGTAATTTTGCCATGTAGTTCATGGTGTCATAATCCTTGGGATTGTCCTTAATGTAATTTTTATATATGGTCTGCAACTGGTCCATTTTACCGGTTTCCATATGCCAGTCCATCAAATTGGTAATGGGAATATTAATGGCACATGAGCTCCATTGCAATGCTTTTTCATATTGTGCATATTCTGAAAAGAGCTGTGCAATATTATTGGACAAGTCTTTTAGGTCTTCCCTACAAAATTCAACAAACTGCATTTCTTCAATGGCCCTATCCCTGTCATTGACCATCATGAACTGAATAAAATATGGGAAATCTGTAGCTCTTTTACCTTCAATGGATTTTGAATTTTGGGACCACTCCGCAATAATGTCCTGATCGAGTTCAATGCCGCATTTTTGCCATTGTAATGCTTTGTCAAAATTGAGCAGATCGGCATATGCTTTGGCCATTTTAGTGGCGAAAGCTTGGTCATTTATGGAACAAGGTGCTATTTCATCCAATTTGGACAAAAGTTGTGTATTGCTAGTACGTATTAGAAAGTCATAGTACATATTGCGGTTTTCTTGACTGGGTTCTTGCTCGTAGACAACTTCCAACACCTGTTCTATGATAACGGTGTTTTCGTCCGTATTAAAATTTGTATAGTAGTCTTTTAAAAATTCCACATCTTGGCTTCCCCACTCCATTTGGCGTTCCATCCAAAGCTTTTTTAGTTCAGGTGATGGGTAGTCGCTAATAGTGCTGATATCCCTTGAAAAATCGGCATAGGACGCAGAAGGGTTCTTCAGGTACATGGTATTTAATTGCTGCCAAAGTTCTTTGGTCTTACCTTGTGTCTTCATTGTTTTGGCATAGGCAATGACCTGTTGTGTATTGATGAAATTGTTGTCTTGGAACAATTCTTCCATAAGTTCCGAAGCCTTTTCGTTTTTCTCTTCTACAATGGCCCGGTCTATTTTTTCCTTTAACGGTACCATGGTACTCTTACTTTCGTTAAAGGCTTTGTATTCCTTGTTCATCTTGGTAATCAAAGAAGACGTTGTTCCAATCAAGGTTCTTATTTCTGGCCTTATATCCGGCACACTTATGCTAGGTGAATTGGTCTTTATATTGTAGATGAAACCATTCAATAAAGGAACTGACTGAAATTTTATTTGTTCATCGTAGAGCTTTTTGTTTAATCTGTCCTTGTTGACCGCATCGACATACATTAACCAATAGGATTCTTTTTTGGCATCCCCGTTTATGGAGCTCGTTACTTCATACTGGCCTTCAAAATTCAAGTGTCTAACGGTTTGGTACCTCCAATCCATTACTGTCTCGGTGGACTTTTTTGCGGGTAAAAATCGCATGAACGGGTGCCTGCTCTTATAATCCACGATATGGACTTTTAATTCATCTATTGCTTTCTCGGCACTTGTTCTGTCAGTAATGTGCGAGGTATTCAAGGCATGGGACCATATACCAGTATAGAGATAGGTAGATTCCAATGCCCATTTTTCCTTGTCGGATATTGTATAGCCGCTACTTAACCGTGGGTAATCAAAAAACCGGGCATTCAACGGGTCTGGGTCAAATTCCCTATTGCCCCCTTTATCCAAATCGCCCAAGAAAGAGGTGTGCATATAATTTATGCTGGGAAACCCTTTTTTAAGGGCAGCCAATCCTAAACTATCAATTTGATTGTTTGGTGCTACATATGAGATCGGACTATTTTTAGAAACGCTTTCCTTCCACTTTTTATCAGAGGCTTTGGTAACGTCTTCCATTAAATCCGTGTCTTTCCATAAATTCTGTAATAAGGGCAAATCATTATAGCCCCTTAAACCAACTTCATGACCGGCTTTTATGAATTCATCATTGATCCAGGTATTGGCAATTTCATCATTTTTGCCATCTAAGAGGGTAGATTTGTCCCAGCTTTTAAAATTGATATTGTCCTTGTTGCTTTTGTCTGTGTTGAACGTCACAAAAGCTGCATATTTTAAATCTTCCTCAATGGCCAATTCTTTCATCTTGGGCCACCAGTCCGATTTTAAAAACTCTAATTTTTGTTCTCCATTGTTTAATGCTATGGGCGCACCACTTGAATCATAAACAGATGAAGGAAAATCATCTAGGAACAAGGTTCCTATATTTGCAATAGGGTAGGGAATACCTTCTAAGCCTAATAATGTAGCGGCAAATAAGAGACCCCTCATTTCTTTCTTTAAAATTTCAGATGAATTATAGAATACCACTTTACCGTTACCTATTCTATTTTCAAGAAGTACAGGGTAGTCATGATGGGTATGGGAGGCAACAAGTACGTTTACCGTACTGGAAAAATTAGAACCCTCAAAACCAAGGTGCATGGTTTTGTTATCAAAACTTTTGCCTTGCATTCCCGGAAAAAGAGGTTTTTTAAAGAATAGCCCAGATGCTTCTATATTGGTGCTCCAGTCCGAATCTGGTGTCATACCATAGAAAAAGGATATGCGTTCATCCTTGGTGGCTTTAGTGATGAACAACGTACCCCCTTTTGAAACAAATTTCAACAAACTGTCCACTGCAGTATTGCTTAGGCCGGCAGTTTCATGAAGTGTTACCACCCTTGTAGTTGGCTCAATCTTAAGTTTTTCGTTGAATTGATTGATCCATAGTGTTTTATGGGCAATTTTGGAATAATCGTAAGCCTTGGCCAAATTTTCCGTTTCGTAAATGGCACTATAGTTGGTAGGTTCGATCAAAAATTGCACCAGCGGCTCTTCCGTACTTTTTTCAGGAATATTATATTTATTGTTAGACTTGTATAGTTCTTGTTGACAACTGGCTAACAAACAGATAATTATAAATAGTATACAATATCTTATTTTACTGACAATCATAGGTATTAATTTCATATTCCAAATTTTGGTCGTAAAAAAATAATCGATAAACCAGATTTGGAACCAACTAAGTACCTAAAGAACGTTTGCAAAGTGCAATTTATTCGATAAATGTAAAATTTCCTCTATTAAACAATCTAAAATGAAGGTATTTAGGGTTGTTTTTAATATGTAAAATCTTAGTTTGCAAGTATTTATAAATAACAATGGCCCGCAATCAGTGGGCCATTGTTATAATTTTTTTTATAATATTATTCTCTAGACATGCGTCTTTCTTTTTTGTGGTCTTTTCTTTTGTCGTTAAACTTACGCTTTTTATGATGGTCCATCTTTTCCCATTTTGCGTATTGTTCCGCACCAAGAATGGATTTAATTGCATTTTTACGTTCTATTTGATGGTCTAACCGTTCATTCTGGCGCTTATACCGTTCTTCTGCTGTTAATTTTTTACCATCTTCTTTCTGTGCTTTAAAATCCTCCATTCTTGACTTGCGCATTTTGGCCTCCTCAATAAAAATGGATTTTAATTTGGATTGTTGAGTTTCGTTTAAATCCAATGCCAACGTCATTTTCTTAGTTTGTAATGTAGCTACTTGTTCTGGGCTAAGATCTTTCATGGTTCCTCTTTTAGACTTTATGTCATGATCCTGTGCCGTTGCCGATAATCCTGCCATTACTAAAATGGCCAATACTAATTTTTTCATCTTTTTATTTTTTTGCATTTGTTTCTTTGACAGCATTTTACAGCATTGGTTTAAAAGTATTATTCATTTTGGCAATTAATTAACGGCGTGCCAAAAATTGTTAAATGCAAAAGCACGATCCTTGGATCGTGCTTTTAAGTAGGTTAGAACTGTAAATGTCTTAATTCGTTTGAACTCTGTCATGCTCCTCGTAAGGGTTAATGACAATGTCTACTTCTTGCTCAATTGTGTTAGAGGCCAATTCTTCTTTTGCTTCTGTATTTGTAGTTTGATGATACACTACAGAGGCAAAAATAAAACAGCTTAAGTAAACTAGACTTTTTAATTTATTATTCATGATTTGGGGGTTTAAATTCAAGTCTAAACTATAGAACTAAATAACATGAAAAAGCCCATTGTTGTGAAATGGGCTTTTTTTGATGTGTAATGTATTTAGAATGTGGTCAACCTTAAACGTTTATCGATCTTATTGGTTTTTCATCGATAGACCACTAAAATCGGCTAAAATCTGCAACAATTATTTTGGGTCCAAAATGTCGTTAATACGCTCAAAAACATCGTTGTAATGATATGTTGTCATTAAATTGGATGTCCTATTTCTTGCATTCCTGATTTCACGTCTTAAAATGTTCAATTCTGCCCGCGCCATGGTGCGAATATCAGATTGGCTAGTGTTGACAACTGTCGATTTTCTGTAGCCACCATAATCAGACGCCTTAGTTTGGTTTTCTGCGGTCAATAGATATGCTAAACGGTCTATATGAGCTTTTTGAAGGTTTCTTCTATAAGTATCCACAGCTTTCCCGTTTTTGGTTTCGGACCAGATGCCGGTTCTAAGTTCACCCATCATTTGCGCAAGTGAATAGGCATTCTTTTGGTCTAACGTTTCATTCTCTATAAGTCTTGCCATTTTGCCTAGGCTCAGTACATTGTTCAAGGTGCGTACCTGCATGCTACGCATTTGCTCTAAAAATCCGGAGTATTCCGTACGTTTAAGAATTTCCTCGTCCAGCATCCACGTGGGGGTAGTAAATAACTCTTCGTTCAAGAATGCCATGGCCCTTTGTTGATGATCTTTGGGAACCGCCGTATAAACCGCACCCTCTTGATCATAGGTCTTATGGTTTTCGTATACCCCGCCAATATTGTTGGATACATGTCCCATATATCTATTGAATTGGGCAAAGACCTGTCCGTATAGTTTATCTAGGTCTTTATAGTTCTTGCCGTCTTCTGCCGTCCATTCTATTAATTTGGGTACAATACGTTTTAAGTTGGCTATACCATATGCACTTGCTTTCATGGCATCGTCACCTAAATCTTCGGTCTGTGAGCTTGGATCTACGATATCGCCTACCTGTTGATGGCCAAAACGGTATAACGGATCACCGGCATGTGCCAATATCCATTTATCCAAAATGGGTTTTTCCTCTTCAGCAGATGTATTCAAAATAGGCTTGTAACCCCATTGTATGGCATATTTGTCATATATGCCAATATTTGGCATTAATGCAACCCCTTCATCTCCTGGTTGGGCTATATAGTTAAATCGTGCATAATCCATAATGGAAGGTGCCGTACCGTATTTTTGGGTAAAGGTTTTGGATCGTAACGAGTCTACAGGATAGGCAACACTGCTACCCATATTATGTGGCAGCCCCAATGTATGGCCAACTTCGTGTGACGAAACAAACCGTATGAGCCTACCCATAATTTCATCATCAAAAGATATACCCCTGGCAGCGGGGTTTATGGCCGCAGTTTGTACAAAATACCAATTTCTCAACAAAGTCATGACATTATGGTACCAGTTGATGTCCGATTCAAGAATTTCACCGCTACGTGGATCGCTAACATGCGGTCCGTTTGCATTGGGTATGGGCGATGCAAGGTACCGAACAACGGAATACCTTACATCTTCTGGAGACCATTCCGGGTCTTCCTCTACCGTTGGGGGTTCCTTGGCAATAATGGCATTTTTAAAACCGGCGGCTTCAAAGGCAACTTGCCAATCTTCAATTCCTTGTTTTATATAAGGAACCCATTTTTTAGGGGTTGCCCTATCAACATAATAAACAATCTGTTTTTTTGGTTCAACGAGTTCGCCATTGTTATATTTTTCAATGTCCTCATCCCTGACCTCCAAACGCCAACGGTCTAGAAATTTAATGGTTTTACTTTCTTGGGCATCTAGGCCATAATCTACTTGACCACGTGCAAACCAACCTACACGCTCATCAAAGTATCTGCGTTTCATAGGTTCCTCAGGTAATAGTACCATAGAGTTATTGATTTCTACCGAAATTGAACCTAAGGTAGAATTACTTGGTGGGTTACTGGCCATATACGTTTTTACATGGCGTACTTCTACATTTAAAGGATAGCTCTTTATAGACTCTATGTATCCCCTGCCTTCATCTAAACGCGAAACCTTATATCTCTTTCGGTACCGTTCTGGCATTCCAAAAGCTTTGGTATCCTTGGTAAAAATATCATTTACCTCAATGACCGTACTGGGCGAGAGCGAATCTTTTTTTACGGCCTTTATATCAAAGGAAAAAAGTACAGGCTCAAAATTAGAATTGACAACCGCTTCATGTACAGGTAGGGAATCTGCCGCCACTACGTCATGTGAAACCACACGAAGCAATACTTTTTTATCTTTCTTTTCCCAACGAAGTACCTGAGTATTGATTTTTCCACCACCAAACCCTATTCCCGATGCGGTTTTGGAAATACGGCTTACCATCAACATTTCTTTATTGAAAAGCGAATCCGGTATTTCAAAAAAGTGATTTTCATCTACCATATGGGTGGTAAATAGTCCCGTATCGCTAATAGCGTCCTTGGTAATAACCTTACTATAGGGCTGGATCTTGTCTTTAGAGGGTTTACCGGCTTCCTGCTCGGTATCTTTTTTCTTTTTCTTAAAAATTTGTGCTTCGGTATTCTGATAACCAAAAACACATACTAGAACGAGTAACTTTAGAAGTAGTTTTCTTTTCATTTTCTTGAGTTAGTTAGGTAATTTTCAAAGATTGAAATAATATCTGTAACAAATAGTTAATAATTTCTTAAGCCTATTTGTAACAATGTCCGGAAGAAGGCGTCTATTAAGTAGGAATAATCATTTTTTCATTCTGAATTAGTCAATTATAAAGCCTTTGCAAACCGCAAGGGCTTTATTTTATATTATGGATTAGTGAAAATAATGGGAAGGATAAAATGGAACATTCCAATAAGCAATAGAACGGCAATGAGGTTTAATACAACACCGGCACGTGCCATTTCATGAACCTTAATATAACCACTGGCAAAAACGATTGCATTGGGCGGTGTGGCCATAGGAAGCATAAATGCACAACTACTGGCAATGGTAATAGGTATAAGTAGATGTACGATAGGTAATCCCAAACCTAAGGCAATACCTGCGACGACCGGTGCCAAAACGGCTACAAGGGCAACGTTGCTCATTAATTCTGTCATAAAGAGCATTAAGATGATTAATAGAGTAGCGGTAAATAGAATGCTAAGGTTACTCTGTCCTATAAGCTCTGCAACCAAATCCACAATACCAGATACGGACATGCCATTGGCAAGGGAGAGTCCGCCACCAAATAAAATAAGGATACCCCAAGCAAGTTTTTGGGTATCCTGCCATTGAAGGATAAAATCTCCTTTCTTTAAATTATAGGGCAAAGTAAATAAGGCTATAGCGGCAAACATACTGATGAGAGTATCCGTAAGTCCCAAAGATGGAAATAGCGTATTAATGAGTGTTCTAAAGACCCATAGAAATACGGTAACCGCAAAAATGATAAGTACCATTTTTTCTTTCCTTGAAGTAGGTCCCAATTTGTTAAGCTCTTGATGAATAATGGTGTTGGATGCCTTGAACCTTAAATTTTGTGTGGGAAAGAACAATTTGGTTAAAACCAAATAACATATGGAAATCATGATGAGGGAAAAAGGTAGCCCTATGATCATCCACTTTAAAAAAGATATTTCAATTTGATATTCATTTTCCAATAGGCCAATAAGTACGGAATTAGGGGGCGTACCTATGACCGTTGCAATACCACCGGCATTGGCAGCAAAGGCAATGCCCAACATTACGCTCAAGGCAAAATTTCTGTCCCTCTTTGTAAATCCGTCCTCATCCTCTATTAACAGATTGATCACGGACATGGCTATAGGTAACATAACAACGGTACTGGCCGTATTACTGATCCACATGCTCAATACCGCCGTAGCGATCATAAAGCCCAATACGACCTTATTGGCGGTAGTACCTGTAAGTCTGATAATATTCAGGGCAATACGTTTATGTAAGTTGACTTTCTCCAAGGCCAGAGCCATAACAAAGCCGCCAAAAAAAAGAAAGACAATAGGGCTGCCGTAATTTGCTCCTACATCTGCTATGGGCATTATTTTTAAAATAGGAAAAAGCAACAGGGGCAACAATGCGGTTACTGATATGGAAACCGCTTCGGTTACCCACCATATTACCATCCATAATGCTACCGCTATAACAGCATCAGCATTATCAGATATAATTACACTGGGCAGGGCAATTAAAATACAAAATACAATAGGACCTGTAATCAATCCTATTTTACTACTTAGGTTCATGCTGGTTGGTTTTGCCAGCTTCTAAGCTACTATTTTTTATTTTTCCTTGAAAAGGCTATTTTATTAATTCAACAAAAAGAACATCGCCCTCCTTATAGATTTTAGCCAACTGTTGTTTTGTAATACCTTTAACGCCCTTGTCCCATGCTTTGTTGCTTAGATCGGCCTTGTTTTTAAGGGCATCCAATTCTATTTTCTTTTCTGACTTTAAAATGTCAAAAATAACTTTCTCGTTATCCGATAATTGTAGAGGTTTTTTCTCCGGTCTCATTTGCGGGAAGAACAATACTTCCTGTATAGAGGCATTATTGGTCATGAGCATAACCAAACGGTCAATGCCAATACCAATACCAGAGGTAGGGGGCATACCGTATTCTAGGGCCCTAAGAAAATCTTGGTCAATAAACATTGCCTCATCATCACCTTTTTCCGAAAGCTTTAATTGTTCTTCAAATCGCTCTCTTTGGTCAATAGGGTCATTAAGCTCTGAATAAGCGTTCGCCAACTCTTTACCATTTACCATAAGCTCAAAACGTTCTGTTAATGCAGGGTTGTCCCTATGTTCCTTTGTTAGTGGACTCATTTCCTTGGGGTAATCGGTAATAAAGGTTGGCTGTATATAATGATGCTCACATTTTTCGCCAAAAATTTCATCGATCAGTTTGCCTACACCCATAGTATCATCGACCTCTAAACCTAATTTTTTAGCCGTTTCACGTAGTTCATCTTCTGGCATTCCGGCAACATCTATTCCTGTGTGTATTTTTATAGCCTCTAAAATAGGTACTCTTGCGTAAGGAGCCTTGAATTCAATTTCGTGTTTGCCCACGGTTACCTTAGTAGTTCCATTGGCATCCATTGCAATTTTCTCCAATAATTTTTCAGTGGTATCCATCATCCAATTGTAGTCTTTGTAGGCTACATACAGTTCCATTACCGTAAATTCTGGATTATGGGTACGATCCATTCCTTCGTTTCTAAAATCCTTGGAGAATTCATAAACACCATCGAACCCACCAACGATCAATCTCTTTAGGTAAAGTTCGTTGGCAATACGTAAATACAATGGAATGTTCAGGGCATTATGGTGCGTTAAGAAAGGACGTGCCGTAGCACCACCTGGTATAGGTTGTAAAATAGGCGTTTCAACCTCTAAATAACCTTTATCGTTATAGAACTCACGAATACTATTGGTAATCTTGGTTCTCTTAATGAACGTTTCCTTTACTTTTGGATTGACCACCAAATCTACATATCGTTGGCGGTAACGTAATTCTGGGTCGTTGAACTCATCGTAAACCTTGCCTTCCGCATCTTTTTTGGGCAATGGCAATGGTCTAAGCGATTTGCTCAACATGGTAAACTTCTTTACCATTATCGTTTTTTCACCCACCTGAGTGGTAAATAAATCGCCTTCTATACCAATGATATCTCCAATATCCAACAATTTTTTATAAACATCGTTGTATAAGGATTTGTCCTCTCCAGTACAGATTTCATCTCTATTGAAATAAACTTGAATTCTACCAGAACTATCCTGTAGCTCGGCAAAAGAGGCTTTTCCTTGAATTCTACGAGACATTAATCTACCGGCAACGATAACCTGTTTACCTTCCTCATAATTGGATTTTATGCTTGCCGATGTGGCATTGACAGGGTATAGCGCAGCTGGATATGGATTGATGCCCAGCGCTCTTAGTTTTTCCAATTTTTCTCTTCTGATAAGCTCTTGCTCCGATAATTGCATGCCGTCGTTTATTTAGCTGGCAAATATAATCGATATGTATTAATCTTTCAATCTTGTGGACACTAAAGGATAAAGTCTATCCACAAATTTTTTATAGGCAAGGGAAGAAGGGTGTAGCCCGTCAGCGGCAACCAGTTCGGGCTCGTTCAAACCATTTCTGGTAATATCCGTAATGTTAAGGAAGGTTATGCCCATTGATGTACAGGTTACTTTTGCAAAATGATTATAATCGTCCAGTGCTTTAGAAATTTGTTCATTGCCATTTTGTTGACCATAAGGGGTATAAAAATAGTCCGGTATCGATAGTACGATCACTTTATTGGAATCATTGCCCGCCAGTTGAACGGCTTTTTTCAAAAGTTCTGGAAATTCTGATTCATATTGGGCAAATGGCCGGGATTGAAATTGATTGTTTACCCCAATGAGCAGGGTGACCAAATCATAATTGCCAGATTTCCTACCCATTATAGATGCAATCAATTGGTCCGTTCTCCACCCGGTTTGGGCAATGACCGTGGTCTCTACGTTTAGGTTTTTTGTTTCCTCTATTCTAGTATCCAATTGTGCAGGAAAGCTTTGTTCAAAGTCTACACTTTCACCGACCGTATAACTGTCTCCAAGAGCTAAATATGTTGCCTTTTGCGTATTACCATTTTGCTCCTGTATAGGTTCTGATCTAATGTCATCGGTTTGGCTACAAGATGGTGCTGTAGTAATGAGCAATAGAAGCAATGTAATTTTAAACGGCGTATAAATTTGTTCCATATAGATATAACGTAAAAAAGTTGCTAAGGTTCTTTAAAATTTAAGGAATTTATTATAGTCGTAAAAGGTTTATGAATCAATCAAAATGTAAGGTAGTAGCGTAATTGGGGATATATGCCTCACCGGAAACAATTTTAAATATATCACCTTCTAAAGTAGAAATAGGGCTTTCTATGATTCTGTTGACTTCCCTGCCATTTTTGTAAAATATATATGTTGGAACCCTACGAATATGAAGCGCCCATTCCTCACCTTGCGGACTTTTTTTGTAGTTGTCCTTTCGTTTGTCCACCGCAACTATTTTTAAATTCTCCATAGGATAATTGGCTTCTTTCAGGATTTTTACAAATCCAGGTAGCTCACGTTTGCTATCCCCGCACCATGTTCCCATAAAAACTAAGATTTTAAATGCACTTAAATTTTGTCTAAACAACGTTATTTGGGCGTTATCAGTTTCATATTTTTCATAATTAGGTGTGTACCAAGATGCATAATTTTGGGACATTAGGTGATTTTCGGTAATTTTTCCTAGCAAAAAAGGTTCTTGGTTTACAAGGGTAATTTCCTGGTAAGATTGTTGTGCAATTACATTGTAGATAATGCCTAATGCCAATGTGATAATCAAAAAGGGTAATCTCATAATATTCAGATTTAAAATTAAGCCTGAAAATTCTGGAAATTGCGGATATATAACGATTTGTAGTGGGTGGAAAAAGGTACTAGACCCGTGGTGGAAATAATTGTATTAGTGATATTGTTGTTTTATTTCAGTGCGGTTTGTTACTTCTAATTTTTTGTAAATATTATTGATGTGGGTCTTAACGGTGCTTACTGATATAAACATTGTAGAGGCTATTTCTTTGTTGGTCTTGTTTTGTAAAATCTGCTTTACTATATTTTGCTCTTGTTCCGTTAATTTGGCATAGGCAAGTTGGCACATCTTTTTTGCGTTAATTTTAGGCATTGCCAGTAAATAAATATTAAAGACCACTGAAATGAACAGTAGTATTGGTAACAACCATTTCAACAAAGGTGAGCTTGCGGTATTATTGTTTGCTATTTGTTCGTCTATCTCTATTTCCTTTTTATATTGTGCGGTAAACACGGTATTGGGATATGTAGTGGACAATCTTTCACCCAATTCCTTATAATAATTATTGGCGATTATATCCTTTATATAATAGGTGTAAGTTTCGTTCCTTTTATCCGATAAAAAGTTGTAGATATAAAGTTCTGCCAAAGGTTCGTTTAACTGCTCTCCAAAATCCTGTAATGTTCCAAACCATTTTTGTAGGTTCAATTTCTTACTTGCATCACTTCTAAAATCATTAAATTCAAAAGCCATTTGTTCTTTTAGTACATCTATTTCCAAAAAGATTTGAGATGTGTTGTTTGTAGATATTATTTCACACAACATTTCATCTGAAAAGGACCTTGGAAAATTTATGGTATCTGTATTTTTTGCTATGAATAGAATACTCTTACTGTTTTTGCAATTACCAAAAAAATGATCTGGCAATGATGAGGTTTCGCTACAATCGTCTAAATGAATCCTATATATTCTATTTTCCTCCAGTAAATTGTTTCCGTAAAAATTAAAATATCCTAAAGAATCTGTAACTGTTTTTTTGACAACTTGCTCCAAGGAGATCCTATCTAATTTTCTATAGTCTTCAATGATGGATAAATAGATGGATTTTTCGTTTTGAGGATTCGCTATCTGGCCGCTAAATTTGTACTGGGCCAAACTTACGCTACACCAACATAACGAGATTGCGAAAAAGATGTGTTTAAACATTGATTCTGATATGAGCATCTAAAATAAAAGATTTTGTAACAAAGCGGTTTTATTAACGACCAATAAGGTACATCAATCAATCAAAATATAAATCAAATGAGTTTAATTAGAGTTTTGCTTGCCATTTTTTTTCCGCCTTTGGCAGTTCTGGGCAAAGGTTGTGGGTCCTTTTTAATTGTTCTACTTTTGACCTTTTGTGGCTGGGTACCTGGGGTAATTGCCGCATTGGTAATTTTGAACAATCCTAACTAGATATAAAACATGAAATTTTCAAAAATGCTAACCGCTGTATTATTTGCAGTGGTGTTCGTTGCGTGCAATTTTACCGAGGAAATCTACTTTAACAATGATGGATCTGGGAAGATGAGTATGCGTTTTGATGGTGGTGAAATGCTACAAATGCTGCCAAGTACAGATTCTACCGCATTGGAAAAAGCTGTAGACTCTACCATTGTGTTTAAGGATGTTCTATGGGATAAAAAAGATAGCATTGCCACATTGACGCCGGAAAAGCAGGCCAAACTAAAAAAGTTGGAGCCTTTTAAATTGCATATGCAAGTAGATGCGGAAAGAGGTATAATGAATTTTGACCTGTTTAGGGATTTTAAAAAAGTTGCCGAGATCAACGATGCATTTAATACTTTTCAAAATGCCAGTTCAGTGGGTCCAATTGCAGGGGGTAAATCCATGCCGGGCAACGTTTCAGAGGAAAGTACTAGGGTAGACTATACTTTTAAGAATAATAGGTTTAAACGAGAAACAATTGTATTGGATCAAGCTTTATTTGAAAAAAGTATAGATAGTTTGGTCAGTGCGGAGATGTTTTTGTCAAGTTCTACCTACACATTCAGATACCATTTTCCAAAACGTGTTAAGTGGACCAACATTAATGAAGCTACCTTTTCAATGGATGGTAAAACTATGGTGCATGAAGTTAGTTTCTTGGATATGATGAAGAATCCTGAATCTATGATTATTGAAGTGGATTTGGAAAAATAGGATATAGCTTTTATATCTTTGTGAAATGAATAAACGGTTGCACATACAGGATTTAGGTCGTAAGGATTATAAGGAAACTTGGGACTATCAAGAACAATTGTTCAAGGAAATTCTTGATCTTAAAATACGCAACAGAAGAGAGTCGCTTAACTTAGAAACACCCAATCATTTTTTGTTTGTTGAGCATCCTCATGTTTATACTTTGGGCAAAAGTGGCGATATGGCCAACCTATTGGTTGATGAAAAAATATTGGAGGAAAAAGGGGCTGCCTTTTATAAAATCAATAGGGGAGGTGATATTACCTACCATGGTCCGGGACAAATCGTTGGTTACCCTATTCTAGATTTGGACAATTTTTTCACGGATATTCATAAGTATCTGCGTTATTTGGAGGAAATGGTCATTTTAACATTGGCCGAATATGACATCAAAGCTGAGCGTTCCCCTGGCGAAACAGGGGTTTGGTTAGATGTAGGCACTCCTTTTGCACGGAAAATTTGTGCCATGGGAGTTAGGGCAAGTAGATGGGTGACCATGCATGGCTTTGCCCTAAACGTAAATGCGGATTTGGGTTATTTTGACATGATGATTCCGTGTGGTATAAAAGGTAAGGCGGTAACTTCCTTGAATGTTGAATTAGGAAAGAAGGAAGTGGACCTGGAAGAGGTAAAGCAAAAGTTACTAAAACATTTTCAGGTACTTTTTGAAATTGATTCATAAAAAAACCGAAGCGAAAACTCCGGTTCAAGATATTGGATAGTTTGGTGTTTACTGATTAAAGGAGGTTAGCATTGTGCTGCTCATTAAATCTCCATTTTTCTTATAAGTTTCTTGTTTTACCATACCTACACCTTCTGACAACCAAACCCTTGAAGGGTATACTTGATTGGCCATCATCATTTTAGAACGGTTTTCACTGTAGAGAACAAAACATTCGTAAGTACCGGCAGGGGTAGTTACACTTTCTTTTTTTTCTACTTTTCTATTGGTCATATCTACGGCCATATTCATATTTATGCCGCTCATACTTATTTTCATTGTTACATTGGCGTCATTTAGGTTTTGCCCTACACTAAGATCATTGGGTATTTCAATATCTTTACCGGATATTTCAATATCCATATCGCCGTACTGCTGCATCATTTCAGTTGGTAGCAGAGATTCATAATCTAAGGTAACCATGTTTCCTGTACAGGAAAGGTTATAATCAGTATCGTAAATATCCTTTCCTTTATTATCTTTTAAATTTATGGCCATTGTGGCATTGGTGGTACCTCCTGTATTGGAAACATTGACTACCTTAAAAGAACTTACATTTTCAACTTTGCCTTTTTTGTTATAGTTCGTGTATTCCATGGCGACCCCTTCGGTCATTGGATAGAATTTACTGCAATTATCCTGAGCGATCATGGTGGTTATACTTAGTAGTAAAACCAAAAATAATATTGCCTTTGTTTTCATATAGTACGGTTTTCTTTAATGTCCTAAACATTTAAAAATATGAAAATAAGCCAGTGTAATTATGCAATTTGTATGAACGGTATATAAATCTTTGTCAAACCTAACATAACATGTATCATCGTATTTTATATACTTTAATACTATTTTCTTGGTCTTTGAAAACAAACTCTACATTCTTATTGTTATTAATATCGGCCATGTCAATAGATGAGCTTCCAAAAATGGGGAAATCGGGAATTGGTTTGGCTTGGCTATCGAAAACATATATTTTTTGGTTCTGTATATCGGTAACCGATACATAGATTTTATCGTTCAAATAAAATATTTCCGGTTTAGAATATACTCCTAGTTCAAGTTCAACTTTTTTATCACGTATGCGCAATATATTATCGTTCATAATTGCTAATGTTTTAGAAGTGGCATCCATTCCGTGATCTTTAGTAAGCTGTAAATTACTAGATGTTACTTTTCCTTGTGTATCTATTTGGAACAATGAACCGTCTAATGTGGTAAAAGTGAATTTATTTTGATAAAGTTGAACGGGGTTATTGGAAAACGAGAATTTTTCCTTTACTAGTATTCTTGTCTTGCCCACTCTATTTACAATTCTCAATTGTCCGTTTGCAAGTTTAAAAACAAGATAATCTTTTCTCCCAATACGGAAATGTTGGGGGATGTCTTCTACATTGCCCTCGGCTGAGGTATAGGTAAATCCTTTAACAATTTCGCCCTTACTGTTGTACATGAATACCTTATTTTCTTGGGTAACCACAAAACGGTAATCCTTACGGCCTTCATAATCAAATACAGCTAAAGGATTTACATTGCCGCCAGTATAGTTCATGGTAAAGGGTTGTACTTCATTGCCATTTCTATCCAATATTAGAAATTCGTTATTTGTGGTAAAAGCAAGTTGTAATTTTCCATTCTTAAAAAGGTCTACTTGATGAATTTTGCCCTGTATGCTGCTGTTAAGTTGTTTTTTCCATAAAATCTTTCCATTTGTTGAAATTAGATACAAGGTATTTTCCTGGTCTTGGACAATAATTTCTTTTTTACCGTTATTATGGTTGGTCACAAATTGAGGTAATGTGGCTAGGTCAGTTTGTAGCTGAGTCTCAAATACAGGGCTTACGGTATGTTGTTCATCTTCTTCGGTAATTTTCTTGATCAAGAAGTTTAAGTGAAAAAAACCATTATCCGCAATTAGCTGATTTGCAAAGACATAATCCTTTAGGTTACTCCTTAGAAATTCATTACTTAGTGATTCTGAAACTGATTTCTTAAAATAAGTTCCTGCACCTTCTAAATTTGAAATTGTTATTTTACTTGAGGTGGAGGTAAGTTTGGCTTCGGCATTTTTAAATAAAATGGTTTTATCAAACGTATCTCCTGTGCTGATTTTTGAAATGACAGATTCAATTCCGGTCTGGTTTTTTGTGAATACAATGGTATTGTCAACAATACTGGCATAGTTAAACGAAAGATCTCCGATTAGTGTATGAAGAGCGGTAAATAGACCCAGTTGTGATTTTAACTCCAAGATTTCATGTCCACTAAATTCATGGGTGGCGGTTTTTTCATTTTGTATGTAATCTACCAATGAGGCGGTACCAAAAGTTCTTAAAAAAAGAATGTCCTCATCATTATATGATGCAATTCCTATTTCCTCTACCGTATATAATAAAGAGTCCTGTTCGTTAATAGGAAACCCTTCTGTTTTTTTGTTTTGTACAAATGCAGCGTATTCTTCAAATCCGTAGGAAGTTACAGAGGTTGCATTGTTTGGGCTTAGTTTCCAAAGGGTATTGGTAATGGGTTTGGTGTGGTTGAGTAGGTTAAGTGAATAATTTGGGGTCATGGAAGGTAGGGTAACACCGTTCATTTGCAACTCCTGTTCGTTCAAGGTTATATCCAAAGATAGCCAACTGGCAAAGTTAAGGTTGGTTTGGTCTTGTGGTAAAATTTGTTTCAATAAAGGTCTGCCGTGTTCTAGGTCTATCCAGATATTTGCCAATTTTTCCTTATTGGCAGTATTTAAAAATTCATTTATGGATAGATTGTTATTTGATGTGGCATCACGGTTTAAGATAGAACTTAATACCGTTTTTGATGAACTTAAAATGGAATAGCTTCCATAAGGTGCGCTATAAAAGTGAATATCGTTGAACTGATAAGAAGTAATGGTGTTAGAATTATCGGTGATTTCCTCAATACGTTTATTGGTGATTTCGTCTACCTCGATCAGGGCAATACTATCCAAGGTAATATATGTGAAATCAAAAGTGGTACTATCGTTGGCTGTAAAAGTCAATAAACCGTTAGTTTGATTAGTTAGAAAATTGAACGGTTCTAGTTTGCTGACAATACTTTTAATGGGCCGTAAGTGTTCCAATTTATTATATGGCTCATTTGATCCAATAGCGGACTTGAGCGATTCATATTCATTTATTTGAATGGCAAGAACGGTATGGTCGGGAATTGCTTCTAAAATATCATTCTCCGTGTTTTTGTGGGGTGTACATGCAAAACAAAAAAGTATAGCAAAAACATATATAAGTAATAATCGCATGAAAATTGGTTTGTGTAAAGTTATGGTATTTGTATTATTTGGAGACGTCGTCCGCTAAAAGCTTAAAACTCATTCTATGGTATTTGGTTGGGCCGTATTTTTTAATTGCTGCCCTATGTTCTTTAGTAGGGTAACCTTTGTTTTTTTTCCAATTGTACATAGGATATTCTTCATGGAGCTTTAACATGTAAGCATCCCTTGCTGTTTTTGCCAGCACTGAGGCGGCCGCAATGGTGGTGTATTTGGAGTCGCCTTTAACAATACAGGAATGTGCTATTTTTTTGTAGGGCTTAAATCTATTCCCGTCTACTATGATATATGATGGTTGCGGAGTAAGCTGGTCAATGGCTTTATGCATGGCTAACAATGATGCGTTTAAGATATTGATTTCATCAATTGTTTCAGGGTGTATATGTACAACGCCAAAAGAGACGCATTCCATTTTTAATATGGGTTCCAGCGTAATTCTTTTATGGTGCGACAATAACTTGGAATCGGTTAAAACAGAATTTTCAAAATGTTCTGGTAAAATGATCGCAGCGGCGGTTACCGGACCTGCTAAACAACCTCTTCCGGCTTCATCTGTACCTGTTTCGTTAATGTTTTTATGATATTTAAGAAGCATTATGTTTTTTTTAACTTAAAATTTGGAATTTTAAATTCAACTAAAAAGTTAAATAATTGAATATATTTTATTAAAATTTTAAAAATTAAGAATAATTAAATAATAGTGATATTGTTTTTAACATTTGGATTTTTTGAGTTAAGATAGATTTTGCAGGAGAGTGCAATTTTTATGAATTTTACCGCAAGCTAATTCAAAAACAAATTTTATGAAACAGAAGTTGACGTGGATGTTGACGCCGCTATTGGCGTTCTTCATGACATTTTCCTATGCACAGGAAAAAACAGTGACCGGTGTTGTAACCGATCAAAGCGGATTGCCTCTACCGGGTGTATCCGTTGTAGTGGTTGGAACAACAAACGGTACTCAAACAGATTTTGATGGTAATTATGCCATTAATGCAACTCAAGGTGGGCAATTAAGGTTTTCTTACCTAGGGCAAAAAACAGTTACCTTAAATGTTGGGGCGTCCAATACATTGGATGTACAATTGGAAGAAGATGCGCAGGCATTGGAAGAAGTTGTGGTAACGGGTTATACCTCTCAGAGAAGATCGGATATTACCGGTTCTATTGTTGAGGTAAATGCCGATAAATTATCGGAAATCATTACTCCTAGTGTTGAGCAGGCATTGCAAGGTAATGTATCTGGGCTTGCAGTTTCTGCAACTTCCGGTACTCCTGGTTCTACTGCTAACATTAGAATACGTGGTATTAGTTCTATTACTGCGGGTAACGAACCATTATATGTAATCGATGGTGCTCCGGTAAGTAATGATAATGTTGGATCAAGTGGTGCATTTTCATCATTGTCCGCATTGGCAGGTTTGGACAATAACAACATTAAATCCATTACGGTATTAAAAGATGCATCTGCAACGGCACAATATGGTGCTAGGGGTGCAAACGGTGTTATCTTAATCACTACCAAAAAGGGTAGGGCTGGAGAAACTGTGTTTGATGTAAATTCAAGTTACGGTTTTCAAAGAGATGCAATTACTGGACCAGTTCCGTTAACTGCTGCAAATCGTTTGGAACTAACTGCCGAAGCTTATTTCAATGATGGAATTACAGCTACCAAGGAAGAGGCTATAAGCCAATTATTGGCAGGTAGTTTTGCTGATTGGGACGCAGCTGGCAGACCAGAAGCACGTTGGGACCTTGCGGTTAGAAACAGTGCTGCGTCGGTACAACAACATAGTATATCTGCTTCCGGTGGTGGCGAGGGTCATACGTTCTACGGATCGGTTGGTTATATGAATCAAGAAGGTACCGTTGTTGGGCCTTCATTTGAAAGAATATCCGGTGCATTGAACTTTTCAAAGGATTTGACTGAAAACATTACGTTCAGCTCTAATAACTCGGCAACCCATTCTTTGCAGAATGCTTTCTTGGAAACTAGTGCGTATTTTGAAAGTCCTAGATCGGCAAAATTCTTTTTGTCTCCGTTAGTATTGCCATATAATGCAGATGGTTCTTACAATGAGTTTGGTGGTTCTTTACCAAACCCACTATATAATAATGAGAACAATATCTATGAGAACAGGTTAACGAGAATTATTTCCAATAATAACTTAAATTGGAATTTAGGTGGTGGTCTTTCATTTGGTTCTTCGTTCAACGTAGATTACCAAGGATATAACTACAGAAATTATTCAAACAGAAATTATGGTTACGGTGTGCCAACATCTGGTGATGCTGAGCAATATGACAGAACCAATGTATTCTATGTTTTCCAAAACTATTTTGATTACAACTATGATATCAATGATAACCATAGGTTTGATTTCAAGGTGTTACAGGAATACCAGTCCAATAGAAGATATTTCTTAGGTGGTTCAGGTCAGAATTTTGCTGATGACGGTCTGTTTTATTTGGATAACGTAGGTACGCCTAATTCCGTTAGTTCTAGCTTTTCTGACTTTTACGTAGGTGCTTACATGGGACTTATGAAATATTCTGCCTTTGATGGTAAATACGTTTTAGATTTATCTTACAGAAGAGAAGGTAACTCAAGATTTGGTAAAGATAACAGATGGGGTAACTTCTGGTCTGTTGGTGGTGCTTGGAACATCCATAGAGAAGACTTTTTGGCAGATTCTAATGTAATAGATAACTTAAAGTTAAGAGGTTCTTATGGTGTAACAGGAAACGCAAACATAGATTTGAACTTATACCAATCATTATTTGGGTATAGTGAGGATTATGGTGGAGAAGGTGCGCAATATGTAGATACATTTGGTAATGACCAATTATCTTGGGAGCTTTCCAAGACTATTGATGTAGGTGTAGATTTTGGATTGTTCAAAAACACCGTTAGTGGTAGTGTTGCTTATTTCCATAGAACTTCAGAAGATTTATTGCTGAATGTTCCACTTTCGCAAACTACTGGTTTTGCAAGTCAATATGCTAATATTGGTGAGTTGACCAATAAAGGTGTTGAAGTAGATCTTAACTTTAACGTTGTAAATACTGAGGATGTGAATTTCTCCATCGGCGGTAATTTCTCTACGGTTAAGAACGAGGTTACTAAATTACCTGTAGATCCAAATGGAGTTGAAAGAACAATCACTACAACAAGGACAAGAATAGAAACTGGTCATCCGGTAAGGGAGTGGTACATGCCAACTTGGGCAGGTGTTAATCCAGAAACAGGTATAGAAGAGTGGTACGTTAATGGTGTTGATGGTGAAACAACTGCTAATTTTAATGAAGCGGAAGCTGTATTTCAAGGGTCAAATGCGGTACCTACTTTTACTGCTGGTCTTAATTTAAATTTCAAATACAAGAACTTCTTTATTAATGCTAACGGATATTACTCTGGTGGTAACAAAATATATGAAGGATGGCACTTGTACCTAAACCAATCTAATGCTTATCCTATATTGGCTTTCAACGGCTATACGTCTTTGTTGGATAGATGGCAAGAGCCTGGTGATATTGCCAGAAACGGTAAATTTACTACGGGTGCTCCAGGATGGCAGAGACATTCTAAGTACTTATATGACGGTGATTTCATGAGACTTAGAGCCTTAACTGTTGGTTTTGACCTTCCACAAAAAGCGGTGGATAGAATTGGTATCAATAAACTTAGGTTCTTTGTAAGAGGAAATAACCTATTGACTTGGGTTAAGGATGATAACTTATTGCATGATCCTGAGGTTGATGTGGATAGTCAAGGGGGTGATGTTACACCTGGTGAAACTGGATTGGAAACTCCTCCTGCTAGAACAATTTCTGTTGGAGTTAATTTGAACTTCTAAAAAAAATTAAATATGAAAAATAATAAAATAATTATGCTATTATTGGCCTCAATGGCGATAATAGTCGGTTCATGTACTACAGATGATCTTGATCCTACGTTGGCTCAAAGTAAGAACGTAGAAGGTAGTATCACAAAAGTGGATAACTTGTACAGTATTCTTAAGGGTGCTCATAATGTTATGACCTCTGAGGAGTATTATGGTAGGGACTTAATTGCCAATAATGAGGTAAGATCGGATAACGCTTTTTCCAATGGTAATTCAGGAAGGTTTACTACTCAATCTCAATTTCAATATAATGCAAATACAGGATTCATTTGGGATGATGTATATGAAATGATGTCCAATGCAAATATTATTATTAATACAGACTTATCTTCATTGGAAGGAGACTTGGCATATGGTGAGCATATTCAAGGTCAAGCAATGATTTTAAGGGCTCTTGGTAATTTTGATTTGTTAAGGGTTTATGGTCAGCAGCATGCAGGTGGTACTTTAGGTGTGCCAATTGTAAATACGTTTAAAGGAGATGATTTGTTCCCATCAAGGAGTACAGTTGAAGAGGTAAAACAAGCTATTTACACAGACTTACAAACTGCTTTTGATATGATGGATTCTTCTTATGATACTTCTAAGATTATCGTTTCTAAGTATGTTGCCAAAGCTTTAGAGTCTAGGGTTGCAGTTTATTTTGAAGACTGGGGTAGAGCGGTTACAGCCTCAGAGGCGGTAATTAATTCTGACTTGTATTCAATTATCGGTGCAGATGCTTATGTGTCTAGCTGGGCCGGTGATGGAGGTTCTAACGTAATATTTGAACTTGCCTTTAGTGGGTCAGACAATTTAGGACCTAATGCTTTATCTTACATCTACAGATATCCAAGTGATGCTCCTGCAGGTTATGGGGATCTTCAAGTTATGTCAGATGTATTGGATATTTATGATGATGGTGATGTTCGTTTAGGAATCTTTGGATTTCAAAATGAAGGAACTGAACTAAGAAACATTGGCAAATATCCAGATACTGCCATAGGTGCTGATAATATTCCTTTGTTCAGATATGAGGAGGTTGTTTTGAACTATGCAGAGGCATTGTTCGAAACCAGTGGAGATGCTTTGACTCAGTTAAATTTAATTGCTGAGAATAGAGGTGCGGTACCTTATACTTCCGTAACCAAAGAAGATATTCTTAACGAGCGTAGAAGAGAACTTATTTTTGAAGGTTTCCGTTTTGATGATTTAATGAGAACGGGTCAATCTGTAAATACAACGGGTGTATTGGAAAACACTGTTGAGACATTGACGTATCCAAACAATTTATTTGCTTGGCCAATTCCAATATCGGAAATCAATGCAAATTCAAATATGCAACAGAACGACGGTTACTAAACCCTTATTTTGTACATAATAGTAAACCCTGCTGAAAAGCAGGGTTTTTTTTGTTATAATAAAATTCACATTTACTTAGCAACAAAAAAATTAACTTTGCACGGGTAACATCGCTTCATGAAATATATATTAATAGTTTTTTTAATTTTTACATCCTGTATTGTATTTGGTCAAAAGGGGGAGTTAAGAAAAGGGGCCAGTGTAGATTCGCTGGCACCATTAAATAAGAAAAAGGTAAGTGGTCCAATGGGTAAGCAAAAATCGGATACCCTAGGTATCACGATCAAGGACTACAAGATAATTACTTTTGCTAGGGATACCACATATTTGGATACTACACTCACCATCAATAAGGAATACAAGTATAATTATTTAAGAAAAGACGATTTTGAACTTATGTCCTTTTCCAATATAGGAGAGGCATATAATTCATTGGGCTTGGATTTAGAAAGAGCTAATATTTATCCTTACCTCGGGGCAATTGGTAAGGATCAGAAATATTTGGAAAAGGAACAGATAGTATATTATAACGTTCCAACCCCAATGACCGAGTTGTTTTTTAAAACAACCTTGGAACAAGGTCAGTTTTTGGACGCGAACCTAACATTTAACACATCGCCCAGACTTAATTTTTCCATTGGTTATACCGGTCATCGTTCTTTAGGAAAATACAATGACAACCAAATACAGTCGGGCAATTTTGCCATGACAACTAATTATTTGTCTAGGAACAATAGATATTCATTGAGGGCGCATATAGCTGCGCAAAATATTATATCACAAGAAAATGGTGGGCTGTTGGAAAAGGAGCTGCAATTTGAATCTGGCGATGAAGATTTTACAAATAGGCCTAGGGTAGATGTTCGTTTTGATGATGTCGACAATAAGATATTAGGTAAAAGATATTATTTGGATCACACCTATAAACTTATTAGGAAACAATTGGATTCTACCCGCTCAGAGAAAACTTCATTGTCCATTGGCCATGTGTTTAATTATGAAACCAAGTATTATCAATTTATGCAATCGGTCAATGATACCATATTTGGTGATGCCATACTTTCAGGTATAAACGATAAGGCCGTTTTAAAAACATTTTACAATGAGGCAAATGCACAATTTTATAATAGAACTTTGGGGAAATTAACAGGTGGTCTGCAAATGTATAATTATGATTATTATTTTGATAGTCAATTTACCACAGAGGAAGGAGTGGTTATACCTAATAGATTAAATGGTACAGAACTGGCCTTAGGGGGTAAATATGAAAAACGTATTGGTGGTTTTGATTTAAATGCGGACCTTAAGTATAATTTGTCGGGCAGTTTGACCGGAAACCTTTTAAATGTTACCGCATCATATAAAATCAATCCTAAAAACAACCTTAAATTCACTCTGCATACCTCTTCAAGAATGCCCAATTTTAATTTCCTGCTTTATCAAAGTGAGTATTTAAATTATAATTGGGATAATTCAAATACCTTTAATAAGGAAAGGGTAAGTAGTCTTAGAGGAGAATTGAATTCTGTAACATGGGGTAATCTTATGGTAAAATTCAGCAATTTGGATAATTACACATATTTTGCACCGGTTTCTGAGGTTGAAATTGATGCCGGTATGGAGCAAGCTTTTATAAAACCGGTTCAAGAAAGCAATGGTATAACCTATTTAAAGGTTAAATATGAAAAGGAATTTAGGGTTGGTATGTTTGCATTGAACAATACGGTGATGTATCAAAATGTAACGCAAGAGGAGCAAGTAATGAATCTTCCTCAATTAGTTACTAGGAATACATTATATTTTTCTTCGGATGTATTTAAAAAAGCAATGTATTTACAAACAGGCATAACCTTTAAATATTTTACTGCATATAATATGAATGCGTACAATCCTGTTTTAGGAGAGTTTTATACTCAAAACAATGAAGAGTTGGGGGGCTATCCATTACTGGATTTTTTCATCAATGCACGTATTCAGCAAACACGTATTTATTTAAAGGCAGAACATTTTAATTCTTCATTTACGGGGTATAATTATTATGCCGCACCCAATTATCCGTATCGGGATTTTGTTATCCGTTTTGGTCTAGTCTGGAATTTCTTTTCCTAGGGGCCTGGTCTCGTTTCTCAACCTGCTGTAAACATGTTGGTTAGCGCGCCGTTGCAATGGCCGTATGTTTTAAAAGGCTGTTCATCAGAGCGTTGCGTATTATTTATTCTTTAGGGGTATTTTCCGTTCCCATAAAGTTCAGTAAATCAGCGGGGTAGGTGGCGGTCCAAAAAAAACCTCATTTTTTTTAAAAAAAGCCTTGTAGGTTTGGAAATAGGGTGTACATTTGCAGCCCGCTAACGATGAAGATCACGGTCTTTGTCCGCCGCCGGGGCAAGTTCATAAAAATGTTGTTTTACCGGGCCTGTAAAGAAAATTTTATTTTTTTCACAAAGTAGTTGTCAGGTTAAAAAACAGTTGTATATTTGCACCCGCTTAGGGAAACACCTAAGGGAAACGAAGCAAAGAAATCGAGAGATTTAATGCGGAGTGGATGGAAGTTCATTGAAATATTGTGGAGATAGGAATCGAGTTCAGGTGAGGACCTGGATGAGAGGAACAAGAATTAAGGAAACATACAATTTAGTATGTCGCAGGACATATATAAGGAATTGAATCGAGAGTCGGGGCCGGGAGAGATTTTGACTTCGTTGGGACGAATATATACAGAACAACGATGAAGAGTTTGATCCTGGCTCAGGATGAACGCTAGCGGCAGGCCTAACACATGCAAGTCGAGGGGCAGCGGGGAAAAGCTTGCTTTTCCGCCGGCGACCGGCGCACGGGTGCGCACCGCGTATGGAACCTGCCTTGTACAGGGGAATAGCCTTTGGAAACGAAGATTAATGCCCCATGGTACCACGACCCGGCATCGGGATGTGGTTAAAGCCTTCGGGCGGTACAAGATGGCCATGCGTCCCATTAGCTAGTTGGTAAGGTAACGGCTTACCAAGGCTACGATGGGTAGGGGCCCTGAGAGGGGGATCCCCCACACTGGTACTGAGACACGGACCAGACTCCTACGGGAGGCAGCAGTGAGGAATATTGGACAATGGAGGGGACTCTGATCCAGCCATGCCGCGTGCAGGAAGAATGCCCTATGGGTAGTAAACTGCTTTTATACGGGAAGAAAAAGGGCTACGTGTAGCCTACTGACGGTACCGTAAGAATAAGGACCGGCTAACTCCGTGCCAGCAGCCGCGGTAATACGGAGGGTCCGAGCGTTATCCGGAATTATTGGGTTTAAAGGGTCCGTAGGCGGGCCGATAAGTCAGGGGTGAAAGTCTGCCGCTCAACGGTAGAACTGCCTTTGATACTGTCGGTCTTGAGTTATAGTGAAGTTGCCGGAATATGTAGTGTAGCGGTGAAATGCATAGATATTACATAGAACACCGATTGCGAAGGCAGGTGACTAACTATATACTGACGCTGATGGACGAAAGCGTGGGGAGCGAACAGGATTAGATACCCTGGTAGTCCACGCCGTAAACGATGGATACTAGCTGTCCGGTACCTTGAGTACTGGGCGGCCAAGCGAAAGTGATAAGTATCCCACCTGGGGAGTACGTTCGCAAGAATGAAACTCAAAGGAATTGACGGGGGCCCGCACAAGCGGTGGAGCATGTGGTTTAATTCGATGATACGCGAGGAACCTTACCAGGGCTTAAATGCATATTGACAGGGTCAGAGATGACTTTTCCTTCGGGCAATTTGCAAGGTGCTGCATGGTTGTCGTCAGCTCGTGCCGTGAGGTGTCAGGTTAAGTCCTATAACGAGCGCAACCCCTACCGTTAGTTGCCAGCATGTCATGATGGGGACTCTAACGGGACTGCCGGTGCAAACCGTGAGGAAGGTGGGGATGACGTCAAATCATCACGGCCCTTACGTCCTGGGCCACACACGTGCTACAATGGCAGGTACAGAGAGCAGCCACGTCGCAAGGCGGAGCGAATCTATAAAACCTGTCACAGTTCGGATCGGGGTCTGCAACTCGACCCCGTGAAGCTGGAATCGCTAGTAATCGGATATCAGCCATGATCCGGTGAATACGTTCCCGGGCCTTGTACACACCGCCCGTCAAGCCATGGAAGCCGGGAGTGCCTGAAGTCCGTCACCGCAAGGAGCGGCCTAGGGCAAGATCGGTAACTAGGGCTAAGTCGTAACAAGGTAGCCGTACCGGAAGGTGCGGCTGGAACACCTCCTTTCTAGAGATTGTCCTTTTAAGGACGGTCCCTGACGAAGAGAAGAATGGAACCACGGTCCCGGTCTTTTGATTTAATAACAATGTTTCTTTTAAATGAAGTTCCACTATAACATCTCCATAATTATGAAATATAAGTAATTGCTTTTTTTTGCGAGGTATTTATTGCCGAGAGGAAAGAGTAGGGACAGTCCCATAGCTCAGCTGGTTAGAGCGCTACACTGATAATGTAGAGGTCGGCAGTTCGAGTCTGCCTGGGACTACAAACAAAAAGGTCGTTTTTGGTTAAGCGGCACGTTCATTAAGGATTGAAGGAAATTTTGGAAGTTGGGTATCCCAAGTTGGCGTATGGTCATCGATTAACTGATAACTGTTAACTGATAGCCGACGACTGAGAACGGGGGATTAGCTCAGCTGGCTAGAGCGCCTGCCTTGCACGCAGGAGGTCATCGGTTCGACTCCGATATTCTCCACCAGGCAATGCCTGAGGACATGAAATAGGGTCTTCGAGTATTGTAGGTGAAGTATCGATAGGATTTAATTGCCTGTCGTGGCTCACGACAACGTTCATTGACATATTGGAACAGGAGGTAAGACATTTAGGTGTTTTACCGACTAAAAAAGAAAGAAACACGAATCTTTATTAAGTAAAGAGTACGAATTAAGAATAGAATAGATTAAAGATCTGGCGACAAGCTGGAAAAGGGCGTATGGGGAATGCCTAGGCTCTCAGAGGCGAAGAAGGACGTGATAAGCTGCGAAAAGCTGCGGGGATCGGCACACACGATATGATCCGCGGATATCCGAATGGGGCAACCCGGCATATTGAAGGTATGTCATGGCGTAAGCCAAGCAAACCGGGGAACTGAAACATCTAAGTACCCGGAGGAGGAGAAAACAAAAGTGATTCCGATAGTAGCGGCGAGCGAAATCGGATTAGTCCAAACCGTTGTTGTTTCGGCAATAACGGGGTTGTAGGACCACGACATTCGAGATGTGATGAACTAGAACGCTTTGGAAATAGCGACCATAGAGGGTGATAGTCCCGTATAGGCAAAGAGCATTTAGATAGTGGTATCCTGAGTAGTGCGGGGCACGTGAAACCCTGTATGAATCCGGCGGGACCATCCGCCAAGACTAAATACTCCTGAGAGACCGATAGTGAACCAGTACCGTGAGGGAAAGGTGAAAAGAACCGTGAATAACGGAGTGAAATAGATCCTGAAACCATACGCTTACAAGCGGTCGGAGCCCATATGGGTGACGGCGTGCCTTTTGCATAATGAGCCTACGAGTTACTTTTACTGGCAAGGTTAAGTTCTTCAGGAACGGAGCCGTAGCGAAAGCGAGTCTTAATAGGGCGCCATAGTCAGTAGTAGTAGACGCGAAACCGTGCGATCTACCCATGGGCAGGTTGAAGCTGTGGTAACACATAGTGGAGGACCGAACCCGTTGACGTTGAAAAGTCTTGGGATGACCTGTGGGTAGGGGTGAAAGGCCAATCAAGCTCGGAAATAGCTCGTACTCCCCGAAATGCATTTAGGTGCAGCGTGTAGATAGTTTCATAGAGGTAGAGCTACTGATTGGATGCGGGGGCTTCACCGCCTACCAATTCCTGACAAACTCCGAATGCTATGAAATGTTTCTGCGCAGTGAGGGCATGGGTGCTAAGGTCCATGTCCGAGAGGGAAAGAACCCAGATCACCGGCTAAGGTCCCAAAGTATATGCTAAGTTGATATAACGCGGTGGAACTGCATTGACAGCCAGGATGTTGGCTTGGAAGCAGCCATTCATTTAAAGAGTGCGTAACAGCTCACTGGTCGAGCGGTTCCGCATGGATAATAATCGGGCATAAGCATATCACCGAAGCCGTGACTTTGTATTTATACAAGGGGTAGGGGAGCATTGTAACTGCGTCGAAGGCGTACCTGCGAGGGATGCTGGAGCGGTTACAAACGAAAATGTAGGCATAAGTAACGATAATGCGGGCGAGAAACCCGCACGCCGAAAGACCAAGGTTTCCCCAGCTATGCTAATCAGCTGGGGGTCAGTCGGGACCTAACGCGAACCCGAAGGGGATAGTGGATGGACAACAGATTAATATTTCTGTACCTGCTCACGCTAAAAGTGACGGAGGCGAGAAGTTGGTGCGTACAGACGGAATTGTACGTTGAAGGGAGTAGTAATACCCCGATAGTACACCGAGGCCACGGCCAAGGTGATAATCCAGCATATCGACTTCCAAGAAAAGCGAGTGAAGCAGCCCGTACCGTAAACCGACACAGGTGGTTGGGATGAGTATTCTAAGGCGCTCGAGAGATTCATGGCTAAGGAACTAGGCAAAATAGACCCGTAACTTCGGGAGAAGGGTCGCCCCCTTATGGGGGGCCGCAGTGAAGAGGTCCAGGCGACTGTTTATCAAAAACACAGGGCTCTGCAAAATCGAAAGATGACGTATAGGGCCTGACACCTGCCCGGTGCTGGAAGGTTAAGAGGAGATGTCATTCCTTCGGGGAGAAGCATTGAATTGAAGCCCCAGTAAACGGCGGCCGTAACTATAACGGTCCTAAGGTAGCGAAATTCCTTGTCGGGTAAGTTCCGACCTGCACGAATGGTGCAACGATCTGGACACTGTCTCGGCCATGAGCTCGGTGAAATTGTAGTATCGGTGAAGATGCCGGTTACCCGCAGTGGGACGAAAAGACCCCGTGCACCTTTACTATAGCTTCGTATTGACCTTGGTCAAGCAATGTGTAGGATAGCTGGGAGACTTTGAAGCTGCATCGCCAGGTGTGGTGGAGTCATTGTTGAAATACCAGCCTTTGCTTGTCCGGGGCCTAACCCTCAATGAGGGAACAGTGCGTGGTGGGTAGTTTGACTGGGGTGGTCGCCTCCAAAAGAGTAACGGAGGCTTCTAAAGGTGCCCTCAATACGGTTGGCAATCGTGTGTAGAGTGCAATGGCACAAGGGCGCTTGACTGGGAGACATACAGGTCGATCAGGTTGGAAACAAGAGCATAGTGATCCGGTGGTTCCGCATGGAAGGGCCATCGCTCAAAGGATAAAAGGTACGCCGGGGATAACAGGCTGATCTCCCCCAAGAGCTCATATCGACGGGGGGGTTTGGCACCTCGATGTCGGCTCGTCACATCCTGGGGCTGGAGAAGGTCCCAAGGGTTGGGCTGTTCGCCCATTAAAGTGGCACGCGAGCTGGGTTCAGAACGTCGTGAGACAGTTCGGTCTCTATCTACTGCGGGCGTTAGAAATTTGAGTGGATCTGACTCTAGTACGAGAGGACCGAGTTGGACCGACCGCTGGTGCACCAGTTGTTCCGCCAGGAGCATCGCTGGGTAGCTATGTCGGGATGGGATAAGCGCTGAAAGCATATAAGCGCGAAACCCGCCACAAGATGAGATTTCTTTAAAGGGCCGTGGGAGATGACCACGTCGATAGGCTATAGGTGGAAGGGCGGTAACGTCCGTAGCCGAGTAGTACTAATTGCCCGTCAGGCTTGCGCATACGTACGTCCCTTCCTTGTGGAGGGGCGCACGAGGGTCTTTACTTCTTTCTTTCGATTCTGAAACATATTTGACGATATACATGTTTCTTTCCTTTATAGTATCCTGTTCCATCCATGTCAACGATATTGCGGCGGAGGCCGCGCTCGGGAATGCCCGATCTAAAACTTAGGTGGCCATGGCGACGGGGCCCACCCCTTACCATTCCGAACAGGGAAGTTAAGACCGTTTGCGCCGATGGTACTGCTATACCAAGTGGGAGAGTAGGTAGCCGCCTTTTTCGAAAGCCCCTTACAGGAATGTAAGGGGCTTTTTTTATGCGGAAAGGTCACCGTAAGTATATCACACCGGACAAACGGTGGTAAAAAGGATATTTATTTATGGATGAAATCTGTAAAGTCCAAACAAAGGATTATTCTATAGTATTAAAATTTATTTAAGCTGTACAATTCGCCAATTCTTAACTTAAAACTTAAATAGAGGATTTATAATAAAAGGCAATCATAATATTCTAGCCACTTTATTTTTAAAATTTAGTAATATATGGATATGATGAGAAGGTGTTTTTTATTTTTTTTCTGCTACTACATTTATATGATTAATAAACCAATTTTTTAAATATCAATAGTAATTGTTAAGTGATTTGCTAATTAATTGCGATAAAATTATTATAAATCAATTTTTTTAAAGGGTAATTTTGGTAAGGATATTATTTTTTTAGTTTTTTTTCACAAAGTAGTTGTCAGGTTAAAAAACAGTTGTATATTTGCACCCGCTTAGGGAATTACCTAGGGGAAACGAGGCGAGGGAATCGGGAGATTCGGTGCCTGGTTTATGGAAGTTCATTGAAATATTGTGGAGATAGGAATCGAGAAAAGGTGAGGACCTTTTCGAGAGGAACAAGAATTAAGGAAACATACAATTTAGTATGTCGCAGGACATATATAAGGAATTGAATCGAGAGTCGGGGCCGGGAGAGATTTTGACTTCGTTGGGACGAATATATACAGAACAACGATGAAGAGTTTGATCCTGGCTCAGGATGAACGCTAGCGGCAGGCCTAACACATGCAAGTCGAGGGGCAGCGGGGAAAAGCTTGCTTTTCCGCCGGCGACCGGCGCACGGGTGCGCACCGCGTATGGAAC
The DNA here is from genome assembly GCF_030505015.1 of Maribacter confluentis. Lineage (NCBI taxonomy): Bacteria > Pseudomonadati > Bacteroidota > Flavobacteriia > Flavobacteriales > Flavobacteriaceae > Maribacter > Maribacter confluentis. The sequence continues at coordinate 1,268,683 of NZ_JAUKUC010000001.1, read as the reverse complement.
CTGCCTTGTACAGGGGAATAGCCTTTGGAAACGAAGATTAATGCCCCATGGTACCACGACCCGGCATCGGGATGTGGTTAAAGCCTTCGGGCGGTACAAGATGGCCATGCGTCCCATTAGCTAGTTGGTAAGGTAACGGCTTACCAAGGCTACGATGGGTAGGGGCCCTGAGAGGGGGATCCCCCACACTGGTACTGAGACACGGACCAGACTCCTACGGGAGGCAGCAGTGAGGAATATTGGACAATGGAGGAGACTCTGATCCAGCCATGCCGCGTGCAGGAAGAATGCCCTATGGGTAGTAAACTGCTTTTATACGGGAAGAAAAAGGGCTACGTGTAGCCTACTGACGGTACCGTAAGAATAAGGACCGGCTAACTCCGTGCCAGCAGCCGCGGTAATACGGAGGGTCCGAGCGTTATCCGGAATTATTGGGTTTAAAGGGTCCGTAGGCGGGCCGATAAGTCAGGGGTGAAAGTCTGCCGCTCAACGGTAGAACTGCCTTTGATACTGTCGGTCTTGAGTTATAATGAAGTTGCCGGAATATGTAGTGTAGCGGTGAAATGCATAGATATTACATAGAACACCGATTGCGAAGGCAGGTGACTAACTATATACTGACGCTGATGGACGAAAGCGTGGGGAGCGAACAGGATTAGATACCCTGGTAGTCCACGCCGTAAACGATGGATACTAGCTGTCCGGTACCTTGAGTACTGGGCGGCCAAGCGAAAGTGATAAGTATCCCACCTGGGGAGTACGTTCGCAAGAATGAAACTCAAAGGAATTGACGGGGGCCCGCACAAGCGGTGGAGCATGTGGTTTAATTCGATGATACGCGAGGAACCTTACCAGGGCTTAAATGCATATTGACAGGGTCAGAGATGACTTTTCCTTCGGGCAATTTGCAAGGTGCTGCATGGTTGTCGTCAGCTCGTGCCGTGAGGTGTCAGGTTAAGTCCTATAACGAGCGCAACCCCTACCGTTAGTTGCCAGCATGTCATGATGGGGACTCTAACGGGACTGCCGGTGCAAACCGTGAGGAAGGTGGGGATGACGTCAAATCATCACGGCCCTTACGTCCTGGGCCACACACGTGCTACAATGGCAGGTACAGAGAGCAGCCACGTCGCAAGGCGGAGCGAATCTATAAAACCTGTCACAGTTCGGATCGGGGTCTGCAACTCGACCCCGTGAAGCTGGAATCGCTAGTAATCGGATATCAGCCATGATCCGGTGAATACGTTCCCGGGCCTTGTACACACCGCCCGTCAAGCCATGGAAGCCGGGAGTGCCTGAAGTCCGTCACCGCAAGGAGCGGCCTAGGGCAAGATCGGTAACTAGGGCTAAGTCGTAACAAGGTAGCCGTACCGGAAGGTGCGGCTGGAACACCTCCTTTCTAGAGATTGTCCTTTTAAGGACGGTCCCTGACGAAGAGAAGAATGGAACCACGGTCCCGGTCTTTTGATTTAATAACAATGTTTCTTTTAAATGAAGTTCCACTATAACATCTCCATAATTATGAAATATAAGTAATTGCTTTTTTTTGCGAGGTATTTATTGCCGAGAGGAAAGAGTAGGGACAGTCCCATAGCTCAGCTGGTTAGAGCGCTACACTGATAATGTAGAGGTCGGCAGTTCGAGTCTGCCTGGGACTACAAACAAAAAGGTCGTTTTTGGTTAAGCGGCACGTTCATTAAGGATTGAAGGAAATTTTGGAAGTTGGGTATCCCAAGTTGGCGTATGGTCATCGATTAACTGATAACTGTTAACTGATAGCCGACGACTGAGAACGGGGGATTAGCTCAGCTGGCTAGAGCGCCTGCCTTGCACGCAGGAGGTCATCGGTTCGACTCCGATATTCTCCACCAGGCAATGCCTGAGGACATGAAATAGGGTCTTCGAGTATTGTAGGTGAAGTATCGATAGGATTTAATTGCCTGTCGTGGCTCACGACAACGTTCATTGACATATTGGAACAGGAGGTAAGACATTTAGGTGTTTTACCGACTAAAAAAGAAAGAAACACGAATCTTTATTAAGTAAAGAGTACGAATTAAGAATAGAATAGATTAAAGATCTGGCGACAAGCTGGAAAAGGGCGTATGGGGAATGCCTAGGCTCTCAGAGGCGAAGAAGGACGTGATAAGCTGCGAAAAGCTGCGGGGATCGGCACACACGATATGATCCGCGGATATCCGAATGGGGCAACCCGGCATATTGAAGGTATGTCATGGCGTAAGCCAAGCAAACCCGGGGAACTGAAACATCTAAGTACCCGGAGGAGGAGAAAACAAAAGTGATTCCGATAGTAGCGGCGAGCGAAATCGGATTAGTCCAAACCGTTGTTGTTTCGGCAATAACGGGGTTGTAGGACCACGACATTCGAGATGTGATGAACTAGAACGCTTTGGAAATAGCGACCATAGAGGGTGATAGTCCCGTATAGGCAAAGAGCATTTAGATAGTGGTATCCTGAGTAGTGCGGGGCACGTGAAACCCTGTATGAATCCGGCGGGACCATCCGCCAAGACTAAATACTCCTGAGAGACCGATAGTGAACCAGTACCGTGAGGGAAAGGTGAAAAGAACCGTGAATAACGGAGTGAAATAGATCCTGAAACCATACGCTTACAAGCGGTCGGAGCCCATATGGGTGACGGCGTGCCTTTTGCATAATGAGCCTACGAGTTACTTTTACTGGCAAGGTTAAGTTCTTCAGGAACGGAGCCGTAGCGAAAGCGAGTCTTAATAGGGCGCCATAGTCAGTAGTAGTAGACGCGAAACCGTGCGATCTACCCATGGGCAGGTTGAAGCTGTGGTAACACATAGTGGAGGACCGAACCCGTTGACGTTGAAAAGTCTTGGGATGACCTGTGGGTAGGGGTGAAAGGCCAATCAAGCTCGGAAATAGCTCGTACTCCCCGAAATGCATTTAGGTGCAGCGTGTAGATAGTTTCATAGAGGTAGAGCTACTGATTGGATGCGGGGGCTTCACCGCCTACCAATTCCTGACAAACTCCGAATGCTATGAAATGTTTCTGCGCAGTGAGGGCATGGGTGCTAAGGTCCATGTCCGAGAGGGAAAGAACCCAGATCACCGGCTAAGGTCCCAAAGTATATGCTAAGTTGATATAACGCGGTGGAACTGCATTGACAGCCAGGATGTTGGCTTGGAAGCAGCCATTCATTTAAAGAGTGCGTAACAGCTCACTGGTCGAGCGGTTCCGCATGGATAATAATCGGGCATAAGCATATCACCGAAGCCGTGACTTTGTATTTATACAAGGGGTAGGGGAGCATTGTAACTGCGTCGAAGGCGTACCTGCGAGGGATGCTGGAGCGGTTACAAACGAAAATGTAGGCATAAGTAACGATAATGCGGGCGAGAAACCCGCACGCCGAAAGACCAAGGTTTCCCCAGCTATGCTAATCAGCTGGGGGTCAGTCGGGACCTAACGCGAACCCGAAGGGGATAGTGGATGGACAACAGATTAATATTTCTGTACCTGCTCACGCTAAAAGTGACGGAGGCGAGAAGTTGGTGCGTACAGACGGAATTGTACGTTGAAGGGAGTAGTAATACCCCGATAGTACACCGAGGCCACGGCCAAGGTGATAATCCAGCATATCGACTTCCAAGAAAAGCGAGTGAAGCAGCCCGTACCGTAAACCGACACAGGTGGTTGGGATGAGTATTCTAAGGCGCTCGAGAGATTCATGGCTAAGGAACTAGGCAAAATAGACCCGTAACTTCGGGAGAAGGGTCGCCCCCTTATGGGGGGCCGCAGTGAAGAGGTCCAGGCGACTGTTTATCAAAAACACAGGGCTCTGCAAAATCGAAAGATGACGTATAGGGCCTGACACCTGCCCGGTGCTGGAAGGTTAAGAGGAGATGTCATTCCTTCGGGGAGAAGCATTGAATTGAAGCCCCAGTAAACGGCGGCCGTAACTATAACGGTCCTAAGGTAGCGAAATTCCTTGTCGGGTAAGTTCCGACCTGCACGAATGGTGCAACGATCTGGACACTGTCTCGGCCATGAGCTCGGTGAAATTGTAGTATCGGTGAAGATGCCGGTTACCCGCAGTGGGACGAAAAGACCCCGTGCACCTTTACTATAGCTTCGTATTGACCTTGGTCAAGCAATGTGTAGGATAGCTGGGAGACTTTGAAGCTGCATCGCCAGGTGTGGTGGAGTCATTGTTGAAATACCAGCCTTTGCTTGTCCGGGGCCTAACCCTCAATGAGGGAACAGTGCGTGGTGGGTAGTTTGACTGGGGTGGTCGCCTCCAAAAGAGTAACGGAGGCTTCTAAAGGTGCCCTCAATACGGTTGGCAATCGTGTGTAGAGTGCAATGGCACAAGGGCGCTTGACTGGGAGACATACAGGTCGATCAGGTTGGAAACAAGAGCATAGTGATCCGGTGGTTCCGCATGGAAGGGCCATCGCTCAAAGGATAAAAGGTACGCCGGGGATAACAGGCTGATCTCCCCCAAGAGCTCATATCGACGGGGGGTTTGGCACCTCGATGTCGGCTCGTCACATCCTGGGGCTGGAGAAGGTCCCAAGGGTTGGGCTGTTCGCCCATTAAAGTGGCACGCGAGCTGGGTTCAGAACGTCGTGAGACAGTTCGGTCTCTATCTACTGCGGGCGTTAGAAATTTGAGTGGATCTGACTCTAGTACGAGAGGACCGAGTTGGACCGACCGCTGGTGCACCAGTTGTTCCGCCAGGAGCATCGCTGGGTAGCTATGTCGGGATGGGATAAGCGCTGAAAGCATATAAGCGCGAAACCCGCCACAAGATGAGATTTCTTTAAAGGGCCGTGGGAGATGACCACGTCGATAGGCTATAGGTGGAAGGGCGGTAACGTCCGTAGCCGAGTAGTACTAATTGCCCGTCAGGCTTGCGCATACGTACGTCCCTTCCTTGTGGAGGGGCGCACGAGGGTCTTTACTTCTTTCTTTCGATTCTGAAACATATTTGACGATATACATGTTTCTTTCCTTTATAGGATCCTGTTCCATTCATGTCAACGATATTGCGGCGGAGGCCGCGGTCGGCAATGTCCGATCCAAAACTTAGGTGGCCATGGCGACGGGGCCCACCCCTTACCATTCCGAACAGGGAAGTTAAGACCGTTTGCGCCGATGGTACTGCTATACCAAGTGGGAGAGTAGGTAGCCGCCTTTTTCGAAAGCCCCTTACAGGAATGTAAGGGGCTTTTTTTATGCGGAAAGGTCACCGTAAGTATATCACACCGGACAAACGGTGGTAAATGGTATAAAAGAAAAGGTCCCCAACTCTAAAAGATAGTTGAGGACCTTAAAAAGTAATTCAAATTATTCTATACTCTAGGTAAATCTCCTTCTCCTTTTAAAGGTAGAGCTGAAGACCCCATCAAATACTTATCTACATGATGTGCTGCTTGTCTTCCTTCTGAAATAGCCCAAACGATAAGAGATTGTCCCCTACGTTGATCGCCGGCCGCAAAAATACGGGGATATTGGTTTGATAATTATCTTCGGAAGCTTTGATATTGGTCCTTTGATCTAATTCTACACCAAATTGCTCTGTCAAAGTTGTCTCAGACCCTGTAAAACCCATGGCTAGTAAAGCCAATTCACACTTCCATTCTTTTTCTGTACCTTCTACTTCCTTTAATTGCGGTCTTTGGCCAGGATTTTTAATCCATTCCACTTCAGAAGTTATCAATCCTTTTAAATTTCCATTTTCATCTCCAATAAATCGCTTGGTAGAGATGCTAAAGAAACGTTCAGCGCCTTCTTTATGAGAAGAGCTCGTTCTTAACCTCATTGGCCAAAATGGCCAAGGTTGGTCCTTAGGTCTTTCTGGTGTGGACATTGGCATAATTTCAAAGTTTGATACGGAATTGGCTCCGTGCCTTATGGAAGTACCAATACAATCTGAACCTGTATCACCACCACCAATTACAACAACATCTTTATCCGTAGCCTTAATTTCCTCACCTAAATCTTGTATACCGTCTACACGTTTATTGTTCTGACTTAAAAAATCCATGGCTTGAACAACTCCTTTTAGTTCTGCACCTTCTATAGGTAAATTTCTTCTAACGGTAGCTCCACCAGAGAGGATTACTGCATCAAACTCTTGTTTTAATTCATTTGCCATGATATCCTTACCGACGTAGACATTGCATTTAAATGTGATACCTTCTTCCTTTAGAACTTCTAGCCTTCTATCAATCACACTCTTTTCCATCTTAAAATCTGGAATACCGTATCTAAGAAGACCGCCGGGTTTAGCATCCCTTTCAAAAACAGTGACCAAATGACCAGCACGGTTTAATTGTTGTGCAGCCGCAAGACCAGATGGTCCCGAGCCTATAACCGCTATTTTTTTATCCGTTCTGTTAAGTGGGGGTTTTGCGGTAATCCACCCCTTTTCAAAAGCAGTCTCTACTATATTCTTTTCGATATTTTCTATAGTGACCGGATCTTCATTTATTCCTAAAACACACGCTTCTTCACAAGGTGCAGGACAGAGCCTTCCTGTAAATTCAGGAAAATTATTGGTTGAATGCAAGATTTCACTCGCTTTTTCCCATTTGCCACGATAGACTGCATCATTAAAATCTGGTATTAGGTTCCCCAAAGGGCAGCCACTATGACAAAATGGTATACCACAATCCATGCAACGTGCACCTTGGTCCTTTAGTTCGCTTTCCGGCATTTTAACCGTAAACTCCTTGTAATTTTTAATACGTTGTTCTACAGGAGCATATGCTTCTACTTTTCTATCGAATTCCAAAAATCCTGTTGTCTTCCCCATGTTTCGATTTTATATGGTTTGTAAATTTTCTTTTTCTAAGCGCAAAAGGGCTTGTCTATATTCTTCTGGCAGAACCTTCACGAATTTTGGTAAATATGATTCCCAGTTTTCCAATATTCTTTGTGCCAATGGACTTGATGTGGAATTATAATGACTTGTAATTAAATCTTTTAATTGTTTAATGTCCTTGTCTTCCGTTACATCCAATAGGTTTAGACCTTCAGTACTACACTGTTTTCTAAACGTTTTTTTCTGATCAAGGACATAAGCTATACCACCGCTCATACCAGCACCAAAGTTTCTACCTACTTCACCCAGTATTACTGCAATACCCCCTGTCATATATTCGCAACCATGATCGCCAATTCCTTCAACAACGGCTTTTGCTCCCGAGTTACGAACACAAAAACGTTCCCCGGCCTTACCGTTTATATATGCCCTACCAGCGGTAGCACCATATAGTGTAACATTGCCTGTGATTACATTATCTTCTGGGACTATAGTGGATTTTTCAGGTACTTTAATAACAAGTTTAGCTCCCGAAAGCCCTTTTCCTAAGTAATCATTGGTGTTACCATTAACGACCATAGTAAGTCCTCTGGTTGCAAAAGCACCAAAACTTTGTCCTGCTGAGCCTGTAAAATTAAGTCGTAAGGTATTTATAGGCAATCCTTCTGCACCGTAAGTCTTAGAAATTTCATTACTGATAATTGCGCCTACTGCGCGATCGGTATTGCAAATTGGATAATCTAATATCAATTTCTCCTTTCTGAACAATGATGGATTAGCTTTTGCAATAATATCAAATTCAATAGACTTATCAATATCGTGTTTTTGTTTTTCGGTATTATAGAATTTAGTGCCCATTGGTACATCTACCTGATGCAATATAGGTGTAAGGTCAATACCTGCGGCCTTATAGTGTTCTATAGCTTTTTTACGATCCAATTTTTGAACTTGGCCAACCATTTCATTAATGGTTCTAAAACCTAGTTGCGCCATAATTTCCCGTAATTCTTGTGCTACGAAATACATGTAGTTGACTACATGTTCCGGTTTACCTGCAAATTTTTTCCTCAATTCAGGATTTTGTGTTGCAATACCTACTGGACATGTATTTAGATGACAAACCCTCATCATAATACAACCGGAAGCTACTAGCGGAGCAGTTGCAAACCCAAATTCCTCAGCACCTAATAGACATGCTATGGCAACATCCCTTCCGGTTTTCAATTGTCCATCACATTCAAGAACGATTCTATTTCTTAAATCATTTAATACTAGGGTTTGTTGTGCTTCTGCAATACCAAGTTCCCAAGGTAATCCGGCATGTTTTAGGGAAGTTAATGGGGAAGCACCTGTACCACCATCAAAACCACTTACTAGTACAACATCTGCTTTGGCCTTTGCAACCCCTGCGGCAACTGTACCCACACCAACTTCAGAAACCAATTTTACATTAATTCTTGCTTTTCTGTTCGCTGATTTTAAATCATAAATTAATTGGGACAAATCCTCAATTGAATAAATATCATGATGTGGCGGTGGTGAAATTAGACCCACATATGGGGTTGAATTTCGGGTTTTAGCTATTTGTGGATTTACTTTTGGTCCAGGTAATTGGCCACCTTCACCAGGTTTGGCACCTTGGGCCATTTTTATTTGAATTTCCTTTGCATTGGTCAAATAATTGGATGTAACGCCAAATCTTCCGGACGCTACTTGCTTTATGGCACTATTTTTCCAATCTCCCGTTGCATTCTTATAAAAACGGTTCTGGTCCTCTCCACCTTCTCCAGAATTACTTTTACCACCAATACGGTTCATGGCGATTGCCAAATTTTCATGCGCTTCTTGACTAATGGAACCGTAGGACATTGCCCCGGTCTTAAAACGCTTGACAATTTCTGTCCAAGGTTCAACTTCTTCTAACGGAATTGGGTCATAGTTGGAAAATTCAAAAAGTCCCCTAATGGTCATCAGGTTTTTGGACTGTTCATTAACCATACTGGAATATTCCTTATATGTGTCCGGCTCATTATTACGAACGGATTTTTGAAGTTTTGCAATTGTAAGTGGATTGAACATATGTTTTTCCCCATCTCTTCTCCATCTGTACTCGCCTCCAATCTCTAAATCCAAAGAAGCTGCAATTTCACTTTTATGAAATGTTTTTCTATGTCTTAAAGCAATTTCCTTTTCTATTTGATAAAGTCCAATACCTTGAATACGAGTTGGTGTATTGGGGAAATATTTATCAACAACTTTGGTGTTGATACCGATACATTCAAAGAGCTGAGATCCACGGTAAGAATTTAAGGTAGATATCCCTATTTTGTTCATTACCTTCAGGATTCCTTTACCAATGGCCTTATTGTAATTTTTAATGGCCTCGTCAAAAGTTATTTCGGTGATATCATGTTCTTCTATTTGTTCTGCTATGATTTCATTAACCAAGTAAGGATTTATAGCACTGGCCCCAAAACCGAATAGGAGTGCAAAATGATGTACTTCCCTAGGTTCCGCAGATTCTATAATGATACTTAACTTGGAACGTTTTCCTAATTTTTGCAATCCGCTATTTACGAACGAACAGGCCAATAGTGCAGGTATGGGAGCAAATTCCTCGCTAACGCTTCGGTCAGAAAGTATAATTATATTGGTGCCTTGGTCAACTGCTTTAGAGGCTTGGTTCAATACAGACTGCAACGCATCTTCCAAACCATTGTGTCCTTTATTGATATCATAAAGAATGGGTATAGAAACCACTTTGTAATCAGGACTAACATCATAATTTTTTATTTTGTCCAAATCTTCCTTGGATATCACAGGGTTTTGAATTTTCAATTTTCTGCAGTGAAGTTCTGAAAATTCAAAAATATTGTGGTCGCTACCAAGAGTTAAACTAATATCTGTAATCAATTCCTCCCTTATTCCATCTAAAGGTGGATTGGTAACTTGAGCGAACAATTGTTTGAAATAATTGTATATAAGCTGTGGACGTTGAGACAATACCGCAATAGGGGTATCTGAACCCATAGATCCTATTGGCTCCTTACCGGCTTTTGCCATTGGTAAGACTATTGTATTGATATCTTCCAAGGTATATCCAAAGACAGACTTCCTTTTTTCAAGGGATTCTTCGCCCAAGAACAATGGGCAATCATTATATGGTATATCCTTTAAGTGAACCAAGTTATCCTTTAACCATTTACTATATGGTTGCTGTTTGGCAATTTTCTCCTTTATTTCCTCATCATTTACAATTCTGCCCTCTTCCATATTTACCAAGAACATTTTTCCTGGTTCTAGTCTTCCATGAAATTCAACATTTTCAGGAGTAATTTCCACGACGCCAGTTTCTGATGACATAACAACATAATCATCTTTGGTAACGGTATATCTAGAAGGCCTTAAACCATTTCTGTCCAAAACCGCACCAATAAAGTTGCCATCTGTAAAGGGTATTGATGCAGGTCCGTCCCAAGGTTCCATCATACAGGAATGATATTCATAAAAGGCTCTTTTTGCCTCTGACATTTCCGTATTTTTCTCCCAAGCTTCAGGAACAAGAATCATCATTACTTCGGGTAATGATCTACCGGTCATTAATAATAATTCTACCACCATATCCATTGTGGCAGAATCTGATTTTCCAGGTAATATGATCGGTAAAATATTCTTTATTTCATCACCGAACATTTCACTCTTTAAAAGCTCTTCCCTAGAGTACATTCTAGATACATTACCTCTAAGGGTGTTTATTTCTCCATTATGGCACATGTACCTGAACGGTTGTGCCAAATCCCATGTAGGGAAAGTATTGGTAGAAAAACGTTGGTGTACCAAGGCTAATCTGGTAACCACGCGCGAATCCATCAAATCTGAATAATAAAGACTAATGTCCAAAGGCATTAACAGTCCTTTGAATATGATGATTTTAGTGGAAAGGCTTGGAACGTAGAAAAATTTATTTTCGGATAATTTGGATTTTATAATAGTATGCTCCGTTATTTTTCTAGCGATGAACAGTTTTAGGTTGAATTCAAAATATTCCTGTTCAGGATTTTCTTTGGCAACGAATATTTGTTTTACGAACGGTTCCGTTTCAGAAGCAATTCTACCGGGTACTGAACGATTAACGGGAACATTACGCCAACCTAATAATTTTAGGCCTTGTTTTTTAATATTTTCCTCAAATACTGAAATACAGAAATCTCTCTGGTTTTCTTTTCTTGGAAAGAATATATTACCAACGGCATAATCTCCTGCATCCGGTAGGTCAAAGTCACAAACTGCCTGAAAAAAATCGTGGGGTATGTCAATAAGGATACCGGCTCCATCTCCTGTCTTTCCATCGGCGCTAACGGCACCTCTATGTTCCAATCTTTCCAGTATTTCTAATGCCTTATGGATGATGTCATTAGATTTTTTTCCTTTTAGGCTGCAAATAAAGCCAGCTCCACAGTTGTCGTGTTCAAATTCTGGTAGGTATAACCCTTGCTTCTTCAATGTCATATTTGTGGTATTTCTTCAAAAATATCAATTTATTTGAATTATATTCAATGTTTCAAACTAATTCAAGTAATAAATTCAACGATTCTAATTAAACCATAAAAAATCGACAATTATCAATTTTTGATTGGTTCAATTTATCAGATTGATAAATTTAAGTTAAAGCGAGTGAATAATGGAAGAAAACTGGGGGGTAAAATTCGTGAAGTAGTAGTTTGTAACAATTTCACCCAAGCTTATGTGGTGATCAACAATTTTTATTTGGCAAAAATATAATTGTACCCCCTAATAATTTAGGGGGTGCAATTATAAAACCTATTTTTTATTGTAAAATACTACGGGAAATAACAATTTTCTGAATTTCCGAAGTGCCTTCATAAATCTGTGTTATTTTGGCATCACGCATAAGTCTTTCTACATGATAGTCCTTTACAAAGCCATTACCTCCATGTATCTGAACTGCCTCAACTGTAGTTTCCATAGCCACTTTAGAGGCATATAGTTTTGCCATTGCTCCTGAAAGGTCATAATTTTTTCCGTTATCCTTGTTTCTTGCTGCTTGGTATACCAATAATCGTGCAGCTTGTATTTCAGTATGCATATCCGCCAATTTAAAGGCAATAGCTTGGTGATTACTGATTTCTGTTCCAAAAGCTTTTCGTTCTTTTGAATATTTTAAGGCAAGTTCATAGGCTCCTGCAGCAATACCTAATGCTTGGGCGGCAATACCTATTCTGCCACCTGCCAAGGTTTTCATGGCAAATTTAAATCCAAAACCATCTTCACCTATTCTATTGCTTTTTGGGACCTTTACATCATTGAATATAAGAGAATGAGTGTCGCTTCCGCGTATCCCCAATTTATTTTCTTTAGGGCCAATTTCAAAGCCTTCAGCTCCTTTTTCAACGATTATGGCATTAATGCCCCTGTGCTTTTTTTCCTTGTCTGTCTGTGCAATAACAATATAAACACTGGCTGAACTACCATTGGTTATCCAGTTTTTTGTGCCATTTAATATATAATGGTCACCATGATCTATGGCCGTGGTTCTTTGGGACGTTGCATCACTACCGGCTTCCGGTTCGGAAAGACAGAACGCGCCCAGAACTTCTCCAGTTGCAATTTTGGTAAGGTATTTTTCTTTTTGTTCTTCTGTGCCAAATGCTTCCAATCCCCAGCACACCAAAGAATTGTTGACCGACATTATTACAGAAGTAGAGGCATCAATTTTTGAAAGTTCTTCCATGGCCAATACATATGATAAAGTGTCCAGGCCGCTTCCCCCATATTTAGGGTCTACCATCATCCCTAAAAATCCTAATTCGCCAAGTTTTTTAACCTCTTGTTCAGGAAATCGTTGGGCATCGTCTCTTTCGATTACTTCCGGTAATAGTTCGGTTTGCGCAAAATCCTTTGCAGCTTGTTGAATTAGTTTTTGTTCTTCGGTTAAAGAAAAATCCATGTATTAGAGGTTAAAAGTTATGTTCTCAAAGATAAAGATATACGAAGAGAAAATCTAGAGCAATCTTGATCAGTAATGGCTCGGCGCTACTTTGAATTTGTTAATAACATATTAAATTTCAGGTGGTCTATGCTCTATATTCGTTAAAACGATGTCAATAAAAACTCGTTAATATTTAATTAGTGGCATTTAAGTATTTGGATGTCAGATATCTTGGCTATTATTGTCAATTCATTAGGAATTCACGTACAATTTTAAATATCTTTAGATAATTTAATTTTTTGGAATTTGAACTTATATTTGACAACTTACTAGAAGACATTAAAAAAACCAACAAGTATGGAGACCATTATTATCATAGTTTTTTTAGCAGGATATCTTGCTATTACCTTAGAGCATAATTTAAAAATAGATAAGCTTATACCGGCCTTGGCCATGATGGCGATTTTATGGGCCATTATTGCTTTGAGCCATCTAGATGTTTTTGAGGTAAATACGGTACTCCAAGAATTGGAACCAACACATTTAGATGAAATTTTATTACATCATTTAGGTAAGACCGCAGAAATTCTGGTCTTTTTATTGGGTGCCATGACCATTGTGGAAATCATTGATTATTTTGATGGTTTTGCCACTATTAAGGGATATATAAGGACGCGAAGTAAGAAGAGATTATTGTGGTTGTTCGCCACATTGGCATTCGTGTTATCTGCAATAATCGATAACTTAACGGCAACTATTGTATTGATAACCATATTACAAAAGGTAATCAATGATAGAAATACGCGACTTTGGTTTGCAGGTATGATAATTATTACGGCAAATGCCGGTGGTGCATGGTCACCAATTGGCGATGTTACGACTACTATGCTTTGGATAGCCAATAAGGTATCTGCCGGTCAATTGGTTATTCATGTTTTAATACCATCTATTATTTGTATGGTGGTGCCAACTTTTATAGCCAGTAACAATAAGGCATTTAAAGGAGTTATTGAAGGTGAGTTCGTGTCAGAGGAACCTAAATCCAAATATGGTTCTATAATGCTTTATTTAGGTTTGGGCGCAATTGTTTTTGTTCCTTTTTTCAAGACGGTTACCCATTTACCACCTTATGTAGGTATGATGTTGTCTTTGGCTGTAGTGGCAACCTTTGCGGAAATTTATAGTAATAAAAAGTTTAGCATTTCAAATGTAGATGGTGGAGATCATGAAGAAGGTGGTCACCATAGTCCGGTACATCATTCTTTATCCAAGATTGAATTGCCAAGTATTCTGTTCTTTCTAGGAATATTGTTAGCTGTTGCCGCACTTGAATCCCTAGGACTTTTATTTCATTATGCGCAAAGTTTGAACGAGGCCATTCCTAATACGGATATCGTGGTTATGTTGTTTGGAATTGGATCGGCTGTTATAGATAATGTGCCATTGGTTGCTGCAAGTATGGGGATGTTCAGTCAGGCGCTTGATAGTCCTTTATGGCACTTTATAGCATATTCTGCTGGTACGGGAGGAAGTATGCTGATCATTGGTTCAGCTGCGGGAGTCGTTGCCATGGGAATGGAGAAGATTGATTTTTTCTGGTATTTGAAAAAGATTACGTGGCTTGCATTAGTAGGTTTTGTTAGTGGTGCGGCAGTATTTATATTATTAAGAGATTTTGTGCTTCACGGATAATTTAATTGACAATTCATCGTTATAAAGGCAAATTCAATACTTAAAGAACACTATGTTATTATTCCAGGATTTGGCTCAAGATGCGAGCGATGAATTAATGTCAGAAGAAAAAACTTTATCGGTTATAGATCTGATCTTTAACGGTGGTACGGGTAGCGTTATCATTATTACAGTTCTTTTTATAATGTTGGGTGTAGCCCTTTATATTTATTTTGAAAGGCTCTTAGCGGTCAACGCTGCTTCCAAAATAGATAAAAATTTCATGAACCAGATTAGGGATCACGTTACTACGGGTAAGCTTGAAGCTGCAAAAATATTATGTGCACAAACAGATTCTCCGGTTGCTAGATTGACGGAAAAAGGAATTTCAAGAATTGGAAAACCTTTGGATGACATCAATACGGCCATAGAAAATGCCGGAACCTTGGAAGTGTATAAGCTTGAAAAAAACGTAAGTATACTTGCTACAGTTGCAGGAGCTGCGCCAATGATCGGTTTTTTGGGAACCGTTATTGGTATGATTCTTGCATTTCATGAAATGGCCAGTAGTGGTGGTCAAGCGGAAATGGGTTCATTGGCATCTGGTATTTATACGGCAATGACAACAACGGTAGCTGGTCTTATTGTAGGGATTATAGCGTATGTAGGTTATAATCATTTGGTAAATAGAACTGATAAGGTCGTTCATAAAATGGAGGCCAACGCCGTAGAATTCCTAGATCTATTAAACGAACCCCTTTAATTTTATCCTATGAAATTAAAAGGAAGAAATAAGGTCAGTCCAGACTTTAGTATGTCCTCAATGACGGACATAGTATTTTTGTTGCTGGTATTTTTTATGCTAACGGCCAACTCGCCAAATGCCCTGGATCTTTTGCTTCCAAAGGCAAAGGGTAAATCTACGAATACCCAAAATGTATCGGTTAGTATAGATAAAAACTTGCAATACTTCGTAAATAATGAGCGCATTAATGGGGAGTATATTGAGATAGAACTTAAAAAGGCACTTGCTGGGCAGGATAATCCTACTATTATTCTAAGGGCAGAGGAAAGTGTCGCAATAAAGGAGGCGGTAAACGTAATGGATATCGCCAATAGAAATAATTATAAGGTTATTTTGGCGGTACGCCCTAATTAAATGGCTTTTCTAGATACAAGACATAAAAAGAAATCGTTGACACTTACCACATTGTTGTTAAGTGCGCTGCTATTGGTTTTGTTTTATATAGGGTTAACTTATATGGATCCCCCCGAAGAAAATGGAATTTCCGTCAATTTTGGAACCATGGAATTTGGTAGCGGTAAAGTACAGCCCAAGGAAAAGATTCGGTCAGAACCATTGGATACTCCTCCTGTGGAACCTGTACAACAAGAAGTTGCCGAAACGGTTGAAGAGCCTGTAGAGGAAGTGGAGGAAACTGCGGCCGAAAAAGAATCACCTTCAGAAAAATTGTTAACTCAAGAGTCAGAAGAGGCCATAAAGATAAACCAGGCCAAAGAAGCCAAAAGAAAAGCAGATGAAGCTGCTGCCGATGCAAAGAAAAAAGCAGAGGCCATAGAGAATAAGAAAAAGGCAGAAGCAGCTAGAATTGCTCAGCAAAAAAAGGACGCGGAAGAAAAGGCCCGCCAAGAGCAGGAAGCAAAAAAACGAGCTTTAGATGAGATGATGGGCGGCCTGAACAAGTCAGACGGTACAGCTTCCGGTAGTGAAGGAGACGATAATAAGGCTGGTGATAAAGGGCAGCCGGATGGTGATCCTTATGCAACCAGTTATTACGGTAGTCCGGGTAGCGGAAGCGGAACAGGCGGGTATGGTCTTAATGGAAGGTCTTTAGTGAACAAAGGGAAAGTGCAACAAGAGTGCAACCAGTCGGGTAGGGTTGTTGTTAAGATAGTTGTGGATAGAAACGGAAAAGTTGTTAGCGCAACTCCAGGTGTTAGGGGTACAACAAATAATGATCCTTGTTTATTGGAACCGGCAAGAAAAACGGCATTTATGCATAAATGGAATTTGGATAGTAATGCCCCAAGTCAACAAGTAGGTTTTGTTGTTGTTAACTTCAAATTGGGAGAGTGACCTATAAGAATACGTTAAGTTGGATGTTTGCTCAACTTCCAATGTATCAAAATAAAGGTAAGGATGCTTTTAATGCCAAGTTGGATGGTATAAGGAACCTGACCGGCTATTTAGGCAATCCACAAATAAAATTTAAAAGTATCCATGTTGCCGGCACCAATGGTAAGGGTAGCAGTAGCCATATGCTGGCGTCGGTCTTACAGGAGGCCGGTTATAAGGTAGGACTTTATACATCACCACATTTAAAGGATTTTAGGGAACGTATTAGAATCAACGGGCGTAAGATTAAAAAGACCGAAGTGGTTCGTTTTATTGAAGAGAACAAAGGATTTTTTAACGAAAATAAGTTTTCCTTTTTTGAAATGACGGTGGGTATGGCCTTTTCCCATTTTGCAAATAAAAAAGTAGATATTGCCATAATAGAAGTAGGATTGGGAGGCAGATTGGATTCTACAAATATTATTACGCCAGAAGTGAGCTTGATCACTAATATTGGTTTTGATCATACGGATATGTTAGGGGATACATTGGCCAAGATAGCTTTTGAGAAGGCTGGTATTATCAAGAATAATGTTCCTGTGGTTATTAGTGAATATAACAAAGAAACCGCTCCTGTATTTATTGAAAGGGCTAAAAAAATGAATGCGGAAATTACTTTTGCGGAGAAAGAGACCTTTTCTTCTTATGAAGTTGGACTGTTGGGAAATTATCAGCAAAAAAATAGTAAAGGTGTTTTAGCTACGCTGGAAAAATTAAAAAAGTTTCCTGTTGATGAAAGTCATATTGTAAATGGTTTAAAAAACGTAGTTGTAAACACCAAGCTTATGGGGAGGTGGCAGCAATTAGGGGAACATCCTACCATAATTTGTGATACTGCCCATAATAAAGAGGGGCTCGCGATAGTATTAAAACAAATTCAAAAGCAGCAATATAAAAAACTGCATATAGTTTTGGGATTTGTAAAGGATAAGGATGTTAAGGGTATTATGGGTTTTTTTCCAAAAGATGCGCTATATTATTTCACTAGGCCAAAAATTGAAAGGGGCTTAGATGAAAATCAATTGACCACACTATTTCTTGAAGCCGGATTTCATGGAAAGGCATATAAGACTGTAAATAAGGCGTTTAAAGCTGCTCAAAAACATGCAAAAAAATCCGATTTTATTTATGTTGGAGGAAGTAATTTTGTCGTAGCGGAAGTTCTTTGATTTTTTATTGATTTTTCTTTTGTGAATTGTAAAACTATTATATATTTGCACTCCTTTTGGGGCTCTTAGCTCAGTTGGTTCAGAGCACCTGCCTTACAAGCAGGGGGTCACTGGTTCGAATCCAGTAGGGCCCACAGGTTAAAAGGCTTCCATTTTTTGGAAGCCTTTTTTAATGATATATTGTAGTTAATTTGAGTAAGGATAAAAAAGCCTTACTACAACATTAGGGATATTAGCTCAGTTGGTTTAGAGCGCTGCCTTGACAGGGCAGAGGTCACCGGTTCGAATCCAGTATATCCCACAAATATTCCAACTGGCCGTTATGATAGGATTATAATGGGTTCTTGCACGACAGTTTTATTATAATTAGTTATCTTTCTTCTACAATCTATACTTGTTTCGCACGTTAAATATCAGAGACTTATAGTTTTGATTTCGCAAATAAGTTTAAACCTTTATGCTTAAAGACCTAATTAAATTTTTAGTGCAAAATAAACTCGTGGCCTTTGTGCTTTTAGTAGTGTTTTTGCTTTGGGGTTTAATTAGTACACCGATCTATACGGACAATTGGTTAATAGGCTCTAATGCCGTTGCAGTAGATGCAATACCCAACTTGGGAGATAACCAACAAATTATTTTTACCGAGTGGGAAGGACAGTCCCCACAAGATATAGAGGACCAGGTTACCTATCCGCTTACTACGAATCTTTTGGGGTTGCCGGGGGTAAAATCTGTAAGGAGTTCTTCTATGTTCGGTTTTTCGACCATTTATCTTATATATGAAGATAATGTAGATTTTTATTGGGGTAGAAGTCGCATACTTGAGAAATTAAGCAGTTTTCCTTCCAATTTGCTGCCAAAGAATGTAGTGCCCAAATTAGGGCCTGATGCTACTGCCCTTGGTCAACTTTTTTGGTATACTGTAGAAGGAAGGGATGAACAGGGAAATGTTACGGGTGGTTGGGACTTGCACGAGTTGAGAAAAATTCAGGACTTTTATATTAAGAATGCTTTGTCCTCTGCCGAAAATGTTGCAGAGGTAGCCTCAATTGGTGGGCATGTTCAAGAGTATCAAATAGAGCTCAATCCTTTGTTAATGCGCCAATATCAAATTTCCCTTCTAGAAGTGGTAAGGGCCGTTGGTGAATCCAATAAAAATGTAGGTGCAAAAACTTTGGAAATCAATAATGCGGAATATTTGATTAGAGGCCTAGGTCTTATTGAAAATATTGAGGATATTGAAAATGCGGTCATAACGACCAATGATTATGTGCCACTTTCCATAAAAGATATTGCAGTTGTCTCATTGGGTCCAAAAGAACGAAGAGGTATTCTTGACAAGGAGGGAGCCGAGGTTGTTGGGGGGGTAGTTGTAAGTAGGTATGGAGCTAACCCGCAAAAGGTTATTGAGTCCGTTAAGGACAAGATTTCACAAATAGCAAAAGGCTTGCCTTCTAAAATGCTTGAAGATGGCAGGACATCACAATTGACCATAGTGCCATTTTATGATCGCACAGAGCTGATAAAAAATACATTGGGCACCCTTAATTCTGCTCTAGCCATGGAAATTTTGATTGCAATCTTGGTCATTTTGGTCATGTTGAGAAATTTAAGGATTTCCTTGGTAATTTCCGGGTTATTGCCTGTGGCTGTACTTATGGTTTTTATAGTGATGAAGTTGTACAATGTTGAGGCTAATATTGTGGCACTTTCAGGTATAGCAATAGCCATTGGTACAATGGTAGATTTGGGTATAATTCTGTCTGAGAACATTGTTCAGAAAATTGAGAATAATCAGCAGGGGGCTGCTATTGATGATTTGGTCATTGAAGGGGTCAACGAAGTTTCCGGCGCCATAATTACGGCAGGTTTGACCACGATATTAAGTTTTATCCCTGTGTTTGTATTGACCGGTGAAGAGGGGCGATTGTTTACACCATTGGCATTTACTAAAACGACCGCACTTTTGGCCGCTATGTTTTTAGCCTTGTTTATCATACCCCCTATTATATCAAAATGGTACAGCGTAACCCATAAGAAATATGATATTGGAAGTCTAGGTTCCATTGGTTTGGGGCTTGTAGGGTTAGTAATGTGTATTTGGGGTTTTTGGATCGGAATAGCATTAATTGGTCTTGCGGTGTTGAAGTTATTGCAGGATTACAACAAAATAGCGAATGCGAATAGTGGAAAATTAAGGTTAATTTGGCTGGTCGCATCTATAGTATTGATACTGACTTATTATTGGAAGCCTCTTGGTTTTCAGGCTTATTTTGCTACTGACTTAGTTTTCGTAATCCTCTTTAGTTCACTTGTATTAGGTGGGCTTTTTGTATTTCATAGGTATTATGAGGCCATATTGGTTTGGGCTATGGAACATAAGACAACATTTCTGATCATGCCTTTATCCATTTTAATTTTAGGGGCACTGACGTATAGTACCATTGGGAAGGAATTTATGCCAAAATTAAACGAAGGTTCATTTTTATTGATGCCGACATCTACTGCGCATACCGGAATATCGGAAAATAAAAGAATTTTACAACAGTTGGATATGGCCGTGGCAAGCATCCCAGAAATAGAAACGGTAGTTGGTAAGGCCGGCAGGGTTGATTCTGCATTGGACCCTGCACCATTATCTATGTTCGAGAATGTAATTCTATATAAACCGGAATTTATTTTGGATGATAAGGGTAGGCCCATTTCATTTTTGACAACCAAAGAGGGATTGTTCCAAACAAAGACAATGGGTGAAGTGACTTCTGGTTCCGGGGTGTCTGTTGATGAATTGATTGTGGACAAAAACGGGGCGTATTATAGAAACTGGAGACCTCACATTAGAAATGCAGATGATATTTGGGAGGAAATTGCCGCAGTGACCACATTGCCAGGTGTGACTTCTGCGCCCAAATTACAGCCAATAGAAACAAGGTTGGTCATGTTGCAGACCGGTATGAGATCACCAATGGGGATTAAAATATTTGGGCCCAGTTTGGATGTGATAGAATCATTTGGACAAGTATTGGAAAATGAGCTCAAAAATATTGAATCTATAGAAAGTGCTTCCGTATTTTCGGATAGAATTGTAGCTAAGCCATACATTAATGTTTTATTTAATAGAACCAAAGCAGCAAGATTTGGTTTAACTATTAGTGGACTACAGGAAATATTGGAGACGGCAATGGGCGGCAAGGTGTTGACCCAGACCATTGAAGGAAGGGAGCGGTTTGATGTTACATTACGTTATCCTAGGGATTATAGGGATGAACCTGAAGACATTGGCAATATACTGGTTGCACTACCAAGTGGTGGGAGTATACCTTTGTATCAAGTGGCAGATGTTCAATTTGAAAAGGGCCCGCAGGTCATCAAAAGTGAAAATGGCTTTTTAATGGCTTATGTACTTTTTGATAAAAAAGAGGGTTTTGCGGAAATTTCTGCTGTTGAACAGGCAAAGGAACAAATAGAACTTAAAATTAATAATGGGGAAATAATTGTGCCCAAAGGTGTAAATTATAAGTTTTCAGGTACTTATGAAAACAATGTTCATGCCGAGAAAACATTGTCTTTGGTCATACCGTTGGTGTTATTGGCAATTTTGTTATTACTTTATGTACAGTTTAGGTCATTGACAATTTCATTCATGATTTTTTCCGGAATTGCGGTAGCTTTTGCAGGAGGATTTATATTGTTGTGGTTTTATGGTCAAGATTGGTTTTTGAACCTAAATTTTCTGGGCCATGACCTTAGGGAAATCTTTAATGTTAAGACAATTAATATGAGTGTTGCGGTCTGGGTAGGGTTTATAGCTCTTTTTGGTATTGCAACAGATGATGGCGTGGTAATTGCAACATATCTTAAACAGAATTTTGATACAAATAAACCCGGTACTGTCAATGATATTAGAAATGCGGTCCTGGAAGCAGGGAAAAAACGGATTAGACCTTGTTTAATGACTACGGCCACAACATTATTGGCATTGCTGCCGATAATTACGGCAAAAGGACATGGCAAGGATATTTTGATACCCATGGCAATTCCTAGTTTTGGAGGTATGCTGGTAGCTTTGGTGACGTTGTTGATTGTTCCGGTACTCTATTGTTTATGGCAGGAACAAAAATTAAAAAATAGTGAAATTAGGTAATGGAAAATTTCAATACATACAAGAAATACGTCGTTTACCTTATGGTATTATTAGGGGGACTTTTGTTGGGCTATCTATTCTTTGGCCAAGTTAAACCCTCGGCAAATGACCATGTGCAACATAATGAACAAAACAACTATACGTGTTCTATGCATCCTTCTGTGATAAATGAAGGCAAGGGTATGTGCCCAATTTGTGGAATGGAGCTTGTGCCTATGGGTAATATGGACCAGATTACTAATGAATACCGGTTTACAATGAGCGAGAGGGCTATTTCCTTGGCCAATGTCCAGACCCATAAAATAATTTCAAATACTATGGGCGGTGAAGTGGAGCTTGCCGGGGAAATAGCTCTAAACGAAAATACAAATGCAACCCAAACTACTTTATTTGATGGTCGTATAGATAAGCTTCATATTAAGTATGTTGGTGAATATGTTAAAAAAGGTCAAGAAATAGGCACTATTTACAGTCCAGAATTGTATTTGGCCCAGGATAAACTTTTGACTTCATCTTCTTATAAGGATACACATGAGAAATTATATGCTGCCGCTAGAAATACTTTGGGACTGTGGAAATTGACCGATAAGCAGATAGATGATTTATTGAAATCTGGGAAACCTATTGTGAATTTTCCTTTGGTGGCAGATGTTTCTGGAACCGTAGTGGAGATTTTAGGCTCTGAGGGCTCTTATTATAAACAAGGGGATCCATTGTTCAAGGTTTCAAACTTATATTCGGTCTGGGCAGTTTTTCAAGCCTATGAAGACCAATTGCCATTACTTAAGATGGGACAGGAAATATTAATTAGTTCCGAAGCTTTTCCTTCTGAGCCAGTAGTGGCCAAAATATCTTTTATTGAACCGGTTTTGGACAAAGGCAAGCGAATTGTTGCCGTAAGGGCCAATGTTGCGAATGGAAAAGGGCAATGGAAACCCGGTATGTTCATAAAAGGAAAGGTTAAAATAGAACATACGGATAAGCAAATGGTTATGGTTCCTAAGAGTGCGGTCTTATGGGCGGGTGAGCATTCTGTGGTATATACCAAGCCAAAATCCTCAAAGCCCATATTTGAAATGAGGGAAGTGAAATTAGGAGAGGCCATTGGTGATAGCTATGTGGTTTTTAAGGGACTGGAAATAGGAGAGGAAGTAGTTACCAATGGTGCATTTACAATTGATGCTGCCGCTCAATTACAAGGTAAAAAATCCATGCTGTACGCAAAGGAGACTCTTAAGGAGCAAATGCCGGTAATTAGTGACAAGGGTGCAATATTTCCCAATGAAGTAAATGACCAAGTTAAGATTGCACTGGGCACTTATTTCGAATTAAAAAATAATTTGGTGTCATCTAAAAGTTTGGATGCCCATAATAGTACCAAGAAATTAGATGAACTATTGTTGCAAATAGAGGTAAGTGAGGGTAATGCCGAATTTCAATCAAACATGAAATTGGCAAAAAAAATGGTGAAGGAAATATTATCAGAAAACAGTTTGGATCAAAAGCGTTTAAGCTTTAAAAAATTATCTAGCGCATTTACTTATTTAGCTGACCATGTACAAGGTTTTGGCGAACCCATTTATGTGCAGCATTGTCCAATGGCGGATAACAATACGGGTGCAGATTGGTTGAGCCTTGAAAAGGCAATTAGAAATCCGTATTTCGGGGATAAAATGCTGACATGCGGTTCTGTGACCAAAGTTCTGGATTAAAAATTATATATGGTCTAAAACCCGCTCTAAAGCCATCCCTCTTGACCCTTTAATAAGGATTGTTGATTTTTTCGGTACGGAATGTTCCGTTAGATATTGCTTTAACTTATCAAAATTCTTAAATTTTTTCAATGCGGTCTTTGTACGATAGAAATTTTCACCAACAAACATCACCTGGTCAAAATTCATTTGTTCGGTTATCTGTACTACTGTTTGGTGCTCCTCTTCAGCAGAGTTTCCTAATTCAAACATATCTCCCAATATGGTTATTTTGTTTACCCTGTCTAATGTGTTGAAATTTTCCAATGCCGCTTTCATGCTTGTGGGATTGGCGTTATAAGCATCTAAAATTATATAGTGGTCCAGGTTTTCGATTATTTGGGAACGGTTGTTCTTAGGGGTATAGTTTTCAATAGACTGCTTAATTTTAGGAACATCAACATTAAAATATTTACCCATGATGACGGCGGCACAGCAGTTGTGGAAATTATATGATCCTATGAGATTAGAGGTTGCCTCCGTATCATCGAACTTAAGACGAACAAAAGGCTGTGCGCCCAAGAATTCAATTTTATAGTAGGAGGAATTTTCCGTGCTGAACCCGTATTTGCGGGTGTATGATTTTAATTTATTGAGCTGTATTGGGTCATCAGCATTTAGAAATATGGATTTATCTTGTTTTATCAAATATTCATATAATTCGCTTTTACCTTTTATAACGCCATCAACGCCTCCAAAACCTTCTAAATGGGCTTTTCCAAAATTGGTTATATATCCAAAATCCGGCTGTGCTATATAACATAAAAAAGCTATTTCTTCTAAATGGTTGGCACCCATTTCCACAATAGCAAATTCTGTATCTGGTGTAATGGACAACAAAGTTAATGGAACACCAATATGATTGTTAAGGTTGCCTTTCGTTGCAACGGTTTTGTACGTGGAAGATAAAACGGCATTAATGAGCTCTTTGGTGGTGGTTTTTCCATTGCTACCGGTAAGACTGATTATTTTGGCCGAGCAAAATTTTCTATGGTAGTTGGCCAATTGTTGTAAGGTGGTAAGGCAATCGTCTACCAAAATAGTCCTGTCGTTTTGAATAAATTCCTCTTCATCCACGATGGCATAGCTGGCACCTTGTTCCAAAGCTTTTTTTGCATAGGTATTGCCATTGAAATTTTCACCTTTCAATGCAAAAAATATATCCCCTTTGTTAATATTTCTAGTGTCCGTACTTACTGATGGATACTTCAAAAAAACCGTATGTAACTCTTGAATATTCATAAAATCGAAGATATAAAAAAAGCCCTTTGTGAAAAGGGCTTTTAATAGTTATGATATGAACAAAATGTTATTTGGCTTTTTTACCTCTAACCGTTTTGTTCTTAGTCTTTGATTTTGAACCAACTCTAGACATTGCACATCTAAACCCTATATAGTCCGTTGCCATATATTGTGGCAAATACCTTCTTTGTGCAGGGTCTAACCAATATGCCCTATCTCTCCAAGAACCGCCTTTGTATACTCTAACTTCATCATTGATAAGCGTTGTTCTGTTGTTTGATGAGTCGTAACCTTTTATAAGGTTTCCGGCAGAGTCCCTGGCCACGGAGTGCTTTGGTGAGTTGTACATCTTTTTCTTGTCGTCCTGTTCCTCATCATCGCTAAACCTGTCATAGAACCTAGAAGAACCTGGGTCACCATCTCTATAACCTCTGTTGTCGCTTGATGAGAAGTTGGTTCTTAAATAAGTCTCTTCTTCGTCTACAGGAACCATTTTTATTTCTCCCGGAAGGTTAACGGCAATAACTTTTCCATTGGGCAGGGTATCAAAGGCAATGGAATCTTTTAAGACCTTGACTTTGCCATCTTCCCCTATGGCGCTTTTCATATAAATATTACCTCTATAATAGTTAAAATCGCTCACCTCGTCATCAACAATAGGTCTATAGACATCCGCAACCCACTCGGCCACATTACCTGCCATATCGTAAAGGCCTAAATCATTAGGTTTGTAGGACATAACTTCCGCCGTAATATCGGCACCATCGTCAGACCATCCTGCTATTCCGCCATAGTCACCTTTTCCTTGTTTAAAGTTGGCCAATTGATCTCCACGTCCTACGCGTTGTCCGTTACGAGTATAATCCCCTTCCCAAGGATATTTTTTTCTACCTCTATAGTTGTTGTATTCCCTTTGTCCAACTTGTGCCTGTGCAGCATATTCCCATTCCGTTTCTGTAGGAAGTCTGTATTCTGGCATTATGATACCACTACTTCTTTTTGCAAAAGCAGAAGTACTATCTTTTTTCATTTTACCTTGAAGTGAATCTATTTGACCATTGTAAACAGATTCTGGCCTGTTTAAATATGCTTCTGTACTAAAAGTGCCCTGAACTTCTCCGGTTGCGGCCTGGTATTTGGCATCTTCGGATAGATAGCCTTCACGTTCCAACATAACTTCGTTTACACGGTCCGTTCTCCATTCTGCAAACTGTGTCGCCTGTATCCAGTTAACGCCTACCACAGGATATTCTGCATATGCCGGGTGTCTTAAGTAGTTGTTGGTCATGGTTTCGTTAAATCCTAACCTGTTTCTCCAAACCAAGGTATCCGGCAAAGCTCCCACATAAATATTGGTATATTTAGGATTTTCCGGAGGGTATACGCTTTTTAAATAGTCAAGATACTCAAGATACATTACATTGGTCACCTCTGTCTCATCCATGTAAAATGATTGTACATGTTGGGATGTTGGCGTGTTGTTCCAATCATGCATAACATCATCCTGTACCTTACCCTTGGTAAATGTACCACCTTCAACAAATACTAATCCAGGAGCGGTTTCTTGTTCCTTGAAGTCTGTATTATATTGAAAACCACCTTCCTTGGCATTTATTTTCCAACCTGTAGCTCTAGACGTATTTTTGGACGATGAAGATTTAGAACAGCTGTTAACCGTTAATCCCCCAACGATGACAGTGCATGAGAGTACAACTTTTATTAAACGTTTTTTCATAATTAGGACTTGAGTTCAATTTTTTATAAGTTATAGTAGTTTGGCTTCTATTCCTTATAATACTAAGTTTTCTTTTAATTTGTTTGTCACTTTCGCTCAATAGAACGGTGTTTTTATAAGATTATTTTACAATTCAAAATAATTTAAATGATTCTATCACCGTCCAGTTTACGTAAAATGGGCTTACTTAATTATCTTAACGGACAAATAAACTAAATAGTATGGTTTAGGGCATTTCTTTTAGAGCTGATCGCCGCACCTGCGAATTTCTTATTTTATGAAGTGTTGGTGGTGTTTTGATTTAACCTGTTCTACATTTTTTCTAATAAAAAACTAGATAACAATACAAGATAACGGTAAAAAGTCCGTTTACATGTAAAATATTAAGGGTGATTATATATTAAAGGTATATTTCGCTCCTATTTTAAAGATGTAATTCCAATGAGAAAAATCTCAATAATTTTCTTTGTACTTGTAATTGGGAAAATTGCGGCCCAGAATGACCAACGTGTTATTACCACTGCTGTACCATTTCTTACTATAGCTGCCGATGCAAGGTCTGCCGGAATGGGTGATATGGGGGTTGCAACTTCTACCGATGCTTTTTCTCAGCAATGGAATCCTGCAAAATTTGCATTTGCCGAGCGTAAAATGGGTATTGGGGTAAGTTATACCCCATATTTGGAGAGTATTATTACGGATATATCGTTATTGAATGCCAGTTATTTTAATAAGTTGAACGAACAAAGTGCGTTTGCGGTAAGTTTGCGCTACTTCACTTTGGGCGAGATAGAATTAAGGCAGTTTGCCAATGACCCCGGTACTATTGCCAAACCAAATGAATTGGCTCTTGATGGTTCATATTCCTTAAAGTTAAGCCCTACGTTCTCTATGGCGGTGGCCGGTAGATATATCAGGTCAAATTTAAAATTACCACAAAACGGGTCTGAGGATTCGCAGGCGGCAGGTTCGTTTGCTGTAGACGTGGCCGGTTTTTATAGGTCTAGGGAAATAGCTTACAATAATTTTGATGGTCGATGGAGGGCAGGATTCAATCTTTCCAACATTGGAGGAAAAATTCAATATGATGCGGGTGGACAGGAAAATTTCTTGCCAAGTAACCTAAGGTTTGGAGGCGGATTTGATTTCATCTTGGATCAGGATAACGTTGTAGGGTTAACTGCGGAATTCAGCAAGCTTCTTGTGCCAACACCCCAGGATTTTGATAATGATGGCGATGTGGATGCGGAAGACAATGATATCTACCAAAATGAAAGTGGCTTTAGTGGTATATTCAACTCTTTTACTGATGCCCCGGACGGATTCAGTGAGGAATTAAAGGAATTTACATGGTCCTTAGGTGCAGAATATACCTATCAAGATTCATTTATGTTCAGAACGGGTTATTTCAACGAAAGCGAGGATAAGGGTTCCCGAAAATTCTTTACATTGGGTGCGGGCTTTAAATTTAATTCTGCCCAAATAGATTTATCCTATCTTTTCTCTACTTCTCAGGTAAGGAATCCTTTGGAGAACACGCTAAGGTTTTCCTTGACCTTTAATTTAGGGGAGGAGTTTTACAATGATTAAAATTTCAATTTTATAAAGAAAAAAAACCTGCCTTGTGCAGGTTTTTTTATTTGAGCCATTCGGGTTCAAAATATGTAAATTAGCCTATTGGTTACTAAATGACCCTAACAATTTAAGATGGCGGAACGTAAAAAAATAAATATCGAGGTAACGGTTCATGAAAATGTCGAGGAATTGAATGAATCGTTTAAGACCTTAATGTCCTCGGCTATAAATGCAAGAAAAAAGGCCTATGCGCCTTATTCCAAATTTTCGGTAGGTGCTGCGGTATTAATGGAGAACAATGAAATTATTGAAGGGAACAATCAAGAAAATGCCTGCTATCCGGCCGGTTTATGTGCTGAGCGTGTAGCAATATTCTATGCTGGGGCCAAATATCCTGAAATGCGTATTAGGGCCATGGCAATATCTGCCGCGGCATTGGACCATGGTGTCAATGAGCCCGTTGCGCCTTGTGGTAGCTGCAGGCAGGCCATATCGGAATATGAGTTTAAACAATCGGAACCTATTAAACTGTTGTTTATGGGTGAGACGGGCAAGGTCATTATGTGCAATTCCGTAGCGGACCTTTTGCCACTGGGGTTCAATAGTAGCTATCTATAATACGTGCTGTAAAACACCTTCCATAAAATAACCACGTTCTTTATTGTTTTTGTTAAGCATATAATTTCGTAATTCATTTGCTTCTATTATTTTTATCGATTCATTAATATGTGTATTTTTGCCCCTCTGCGAGACATTGGTCAAGTTTACCATATGAATCTCAGGGAATTTTAAAACCTTTAGTTAAAATTGATGAAAAAAATCACCAAGGAAACGTATTTGAAATGGTATGAGGACATGCTATTTTGGAGGAAATTTGAGGATAAATTGGCCGCTGTTTACATTCAGCAGAAGGTAAGAGGATTTCTTCATTTGTATAATGGTCAAGAAGCTGTTTTGGCTGGCGCCCTACATGCAATGGACCTTACCAAGGATCGTATGATCACTGCATATAGAAACCATGTGCAACCAATTGGTATGGGTGTGGATCCCAAACGTGTAATGGCGGAATTATATGGTAAAGTAACAGGGACATCCAAAGGTATGGGTGGTTCTATGCACATATTTTCAAAAGAACATCGTTTTCACGGAGGGCATGGTATCGTAGGAGGTCAGATTCCTTTAGGTGCCGGAATGGCCTTTGGCGACAAGTATGCCGGTAGGGATAATGTTACCTTGTGTTATATGGGAGACGGCGCCGTAAGGCAAGGTTCTTTGCATGAAACGTTCAATTTAGCTATGTTATGGCAATTGCCAGTGGTATTCGTTTGTGAGAACAATGGTTATGCCATGGGTACATCAGTTGAACGTACATCGTTCTCTACGGAAATTTGGAAACTTGGTTTGGGCTATGAAATGCCTTGTGGCCCTGTGGATGGTATGAATCCTGTAACGGTTGCCCAAGAAATGAGCAAGGCAATAGAAAGAGCAAGAAGTGGTGGCGGTCCAACATTTTTGGAAATGAAGACTTACCGTTATAGAGGTCATTCCATGTCAGATGCCCAACATTATAGAACTAAGGATGAGGTTGCGGAATACAAGAAAATAGACCCAATTACCCAGGTATTGGATATTATAAAGGAAAACGAATACGCAACAGATAAGGAAATCAAGGAAATTGACAAAAGGGTCAAGGATTTGGTTAAGGAATGCGAAAAGTTTGCAGAAGAGTCAGATTATCCACCAGTAAACCAATTGTATGATATGGTTTACGAACAAGAGGATTTTCCATTTGTTCAACATAAAATATAATTAAATGGCTATAGTAGTAAATATGCCCCGTTTAAGCGATACTATGGAAGAGGGTACCGTAGCTAAATGGTTAAAAAGCGTAGGAGATAAAGTTGAAGAAGGCGATATATTGGCAGAAATCGAAACCGATAAGGCTACGATGGAGTTTGAATCCTTCAATGAAGGTACTTTGTTGCATATTGGGATTCCGGAAGGCGACACTGCACCTGTGGACAGTCTATTGGCCATCATAGGTGATGAAGGTGAGGATATTTCCTCTTTATTGAACGGTAGTGGCACATCTGCGCCGGCCTCTGAAACTACTGGTGATACTGCATCTGAAGATGAAGATCAAATGGAGGTTTCCGAAGATACGGAGCAAGGCGGTGGTGAAATTCCGGAAGGAGTGGAAATTGTAAAGATGCCCCGTTTAAGTGATACCATGGAGGAAGGTACCGTGGCAAGTTGGTTAAAGCAGGTAGGTGATGATGTAGAAGAAGGTGATATTCTTGCAGAGATAGAAACGGATAAAGCTACTATGGAGTTTGAGTCATTTTATAGTGGTAAGTTGCTATATATAGGTATTCAAGAAGGTGAATCTTCCCCTGTAGATGCTGTTTTGGCCATTATAGGTCCTGAAGGTACGGATGTAGATGCCGTTTTGAACAATAAGTCCGGTGCAGGGAAGAAAAGTACCGCGACGAGTTCGGTTAAAGAAGAAAGTAAGCCAACCCAAGCGGATACCAAAAAAGAGGATACAAAATCGGTTGCTGATGGGGAACGAATTTTTGCATCTCCCTTGGCTAAAAAAATTGCTGCCGATAAAGGTATAGATTTGGCCAAAGTTACCGGATCCGGTGATAATGGAAGGATTATTAAAAAAGATATAGAGAATTATACTCCAAGTACTGCTGCAGCACCTGAAGCGGCATCTGCTGGAAAAGCGGAAACCGCTGTTGCATCTCAACCAGTCTCCATGGCATTGCCATCTGGGGAAGAAGGTACGGAAGAGGTCAAGAATTCCAATATGCGTAAGGCGATTGCCAAGGCCTTGGGTAATTCAAAGTTCAGTGCCCCGCACTTTTACCTTACAATTGAGGTTGATATGGACAATGCCAAAGCGTCCAGGGCGCAGATCAATAGTCTGCCAGATACCAAGGTGTCTTTCAATGATATGGTTTTAAAGGCCTGTGCTATGGCGCTGAAGAAACATCCTCAAGTAAACACTACTTGGAACGGTGACACAACAACGTATAATAAGCATATTCATATGGGTGTAGCGGTTGCAGTGGATGAAGGCTTGGTAGTGCCCGTGGTAAAACACTGTGATCTTTTGGGACTTACCCAAATTGGTGCGGCCGTTAAGGATTTGGCAGGAAAAGCACGTAGTAAGAAAATAGCTCCCGCAGAAATGCAGGGAAGTACGTTTACAGTATCTAACTTGGGAATGTTCGGTATTCTAGAATTTACAAGTATCATTAATCAACCTAATTCGGCAATATTGTCGGTAGGAGCAATTGTTGAAAAACCAGTAGTAAAAAATGGTGAGATTGTAGTGGGCAGTACCATGAAATTGACTCTTGCTTGTGATCATAGAACTGTTGATGGTGCTGTAGGGGCACAATTCCTTCAGACATTAAAGTCATATGTTGAGAATCCGGTGACAATGCTTGCCTAGGAATCTTCAATAAATAGAATTATGAAAGCATCCTTTTAACGGGATGCTTTTTTTTATCTTTAGAATCTAAATGATAGTAATATGAAATATATAATTGTGGTACTTATTGGTTTAATGGTCTTAAGTTGTGGAAACGCCAAGATAGACCAGTCCACTGTACTAAATCCTACCAATAATCCTAAAGGGGTACAGGGATCCGTGTCTCAAGGTGCGGAGAATGTTCCTACTGCGGTAAATACTATACAATCCAAGACCGGTGTCGCTACAAGTTCTGATGATATAGAAAAAACAATGGTTTTTTTAACTTCTGATGAATTACAGGGTAGGGATACCGGTAGCGAAGGTATAGGGAAAGCGGCCAGTTTTATTGAGGATGTTTTTGAGGAGAACAATGTTGCGCCATATTATTCTACCTATAAGGATACTTTAAGCAATTATAGTGACGGTATAGCCTATAATATAGTTGGGGTTGTGCCGGGCACTGATCCTGCACTCAAGAATGAATATGTAATTATAGGTGCGCACTATGATCATATAGGTTTGATCAATGCCGTTGCTGCCGACAATATCGCCAATGGGGCCAATGATAACGCATCAGGTACAACTGCAGTCATTGAGTTTGCTAAATATTTTGGTGGAATAAATAATAATAAGCGGAGTATACTATTTGCATTATTTTCTGCGGAAGAGAAAGGGTTGCTGGGTTCCAAGCATTTGGCACAAAAATTAAAGCAGGAAAATTTAAATGTATATGTAATGTTGAATTTTGAAATGATTGGGGTGCCCATGCTCAATAAAGATCACGATTTATATCTTACAGGTTATGAGCAGTCCAATTTAGCGGAAATCAGCAATGTTCATGCCGGTAAGAATTTTGTAGGTTTTCTACCAAAGGCCAAAGAGTTTAATTTGTTTAGAAGGTCGGATAATGCACCGTTCCATGATGAGTTCAATGTGCCTTCGCAAACGTATAGTTCATTTGACTTTACTAATTTTGGGGAATATCATAAAGTTGGGGATGAAGCACATTTAATGGATTTTGAACATATGTCATCGATAATCAATGATGCAAAACCTATGTTAGAGGGCATTATCAATGCACCTATAAAAGAAGTAAAATACGAGTAATGGACTACATTATTGTAACAGGTACCAGCAGGGGCATTGGCTATGAGTTATGCAAGTTATTGGCCGCTAAAGGTAATATGGTATTGGCCCTTTCAAGAAATGAACGGCCAATTAAGAAACTTGGGAATAAGAACATAGAATCATTCCCTTTTGATGTATCCTCTACAACGGACAGGGAACATTTATATTCCTTCTTAAAAGAAAGGGATGCCAATGTCATTGCCCTTGTCAATAATGCGGGAAAATTGGTCAATAAACCTTTTTTGGAAACTACGGAAGCAGAATTTAAATCGGTCTATGAGGTCAATGTCTTTGGAGTGGCGGAAATGATAAAGTTGGTCTTGCCCTTCATGGATAATAGAGGCCATGTGGTTACCATTAGTTCAATGGGCGGTATTCAAGGTAGTGCCAAGTTTGCAGGGTTGGCGGCATATAGTTCAAGTAAAGGTGCGGTTTTGACTTTGACGGAATTACTTGCGGAAGAATTTAAGGAAACGGGGCCTTCTTTCAATGCGCTGGCATTGGGAGCGGTACAGACCGAGATGTTGGAAGAAGCTTTTCCAGGATATAAAGCACCGGTAACAGCGGTAGAAATGGCCGAGTATGTTATGAATTTTACTTTGACTGGTCATAAACTATATAATGGAAAAATTTTACAGGTAAGTAGTAGTACACCTTAAATATGCATCAAACTTTAGCCAAATATCTGCCGGAATCTGCAGTAATTCCATGTTTTGAGCTTATAAAGGTAACGCACGTACATTTAAAGATCGTAAATGAACGGGTAACACGGCATGGGGATTATAGAAGAAGGAAAGATGGGCATCATCAAATAACAGTAAACGCATCATTAAATAAATATAGGTTCTTAATAACGCTCATTCATGAAATTGCGCACTTGGTCGCATTTGAAAAATATGGTCGATCAATAAAGCCACATGGTGTGGAGTGGAAAAAAACTTTTCAACATTTAATGTTGCCGTTTATAAGGCCCGAAGTGTTTCCTGCACAGGTGTTACCGTTGATTGCAAGACATTTTAAGAACCCAAAAGCAAGTAGTAGTACAGACGCCCGCTTGTCTATTGCATTAAAGCAATATGACGAGCAACAATCAGATAAAAATTACGTTTACGAATTACCAATAGGTAGCGTTTTTAGAATTTATAACGGAAAAATTTTTAAAAAGGGAAACAAACGTACCAAGCGCTATGAATGTATAGAAATGGCTTCTGGCAGAATGTTTTTATTTCAGCCCAATGCCGAAGTGGAATTAATAAAAAGTTAATATGAACAAAGATTATTATGCCGTATTGATGGCAGGTGGAGTAGGGTCAAGGTTTTGGCCAATAAGTACGAGTGATAACCCAAAACAATTTCATGATATGCTGGGTACGGGCAGTACCTTGATCCAGAAAACATTTCAACGTTTAAACAAGTTTGTACCTACGGAGAATATTTTAATTCTGACCAACGAGCGTTATAATGATTTGGTATTGGAGCAGTTGCCAATGGTAAAGCAAGACCAGGTAGTATTGGAGCCTGCAATGAGAAATACGGCCCCCTGTATTTTGTATGCGGCAATGAAAATCCAAAAAATGAATGAAAATGCGGTAATGATCGTAGCGCCAAGTGATCACTGGATAGAAGATGAAGAAGCATTTGCAAAAGATGTTACAGCATGTTTTGAAAAATGCAAGACAGAGAATGTATTATGTACGTTAGGAATAAAACCATCTTTTCCTAATACAGGGTTTGGATATATTGAGTTTGATAAATCTGATCAGTCCCAAATTAAAAAAGTAAATCAGTTTAGGGAAAAACCGGACTATGAAACTGCAAAGGAATTTTTGGCCCAAGGAAACTTTTTGTGGAATGCCGGGATATTTATGTGGAGTGTAAAGACCATAGTACAAGCTTTTCAGAACTACCAGCCCAAACAGCATCAATTGTTTCTCGATGGTTTTTCGGCATATAATACAAGTGGTGAGCGTGAATTTATTGCCAATACTTATCCAAGTGCCGAAAATATTTCCATTGACTACGCTATTTTGGAAAATTCAGATGCCATCTTCGTTTTGGAAGCCACATTTGATTGGAACGATTTAGGAACATGGGGTTCGTTATATGATAAGCTTGATAAGAACCAAGACAATAATGCTGTTGTCAACGCTAAAGTGTTGACGCAAGACGCCAATGGCAATATGATTAGGTCTAAAGCAGGAAAAGTGGTTGTGGTAGATGGACTAGATGATTATATTATAGTGGATAAGGATGAAGTTTTATTAATTTATCCAAAAGCCAAGGAACAGGATATTAAACAAGTGCTCAATAAGGTCAAGGAAACCTTTGGAGATGAATATGCTTAATTATGGAAAACAATCTTAATCAAGATAACATTACCCCAACAAGTAATGAAGGTAGTGGGGGTGAAGAGGTAAAAAAGGATTTTCAAGGGCTTTTAGGTAGCATCAAGAAATTTTTGTCCGAGTTGTTGGATATACGTACCAACACGGATCAGCAAGCGACCAAGGAGGCTATAATAGCGGATATTCCTTTTAAGGGCCATACCTCATGGATTTTGATTTGCTCCATTTTTATAGCCTCAATTGGTCTTAATGCCAATTCTACTGCAGTGGTCATAGGTGCAATGTTAATTTCGCCGCTAATGGGTCCAATTTTAGGAATTGGCATGTCCGTGGCGATCAATGATATAGACACGTTAAAAAGATCATTGAAAAATTTTGCCGTTATGGTGGTCTTGAGTGTCATTACGGCCTATTTGTTTTTCAGGTTCTTTCCGCTTAGGGATGAGTCTTCTGAGTTATTGGCAAGAACGGCACCGGATATTAGAGATGTATTAATTGCATTTTTTGGTGGTTTGGCTCTGGTAATTGCCCGTGCAAAAAAGGGAACCATTGCTAGTGTTATTTTTGGGGTTGCGATCGCAACTGCGTTGATGCCACCATTATGTACGGTTGGTTTTGGTTTGGCAATAGGAAATTGGTCCTACGCCACCGGTGCACTTTATCTTTTCACCATTAACACCATTTTTATAGCATTGGCAACGTTTTTGGTGATCAAGCTTTTGCGTTTTCCCATGGTACGCTATGTAAATTCGCAACGAAGAAGGTTGATCAGTAGATTGGCTTCATTGCTAGCTATTCTTGTAATGATCCCGGCAGGAATTACCTTTTATAGCGTATTTCAAAAATCTCTGTTTATGCGAGACGCCGGAAGTTTTATCGATGAAAAAATAGTGCCTTATCAGTTTACGGGAGAAGGAAAATTCTTGAAGGATTTTAGCGAGATCGTATATAGTGATAAGGACAACTCCAAGATAGAGTTGGTTTTTATGGGCAATGAAACAATACCCGATAATGTAATTGCCACATGGGAAAATCAAATGCAAGAATACCAACAGCTCAAGGGAATAGATTTGGTGGTCGTGCAGGGTTCAAAGAGTGATGAGGCCAATGAGCTCAAATATGTAAATGAGCTATATGAATCTCAAAAAAGTATTCTTTCCAATAAGGATGAGCGCATTAAGTTTCTTGAAACGGAATTGCTGAGGTTAAATCAAATCTCCTCCAATCAGATTCCATTTACTGAAATTAGCTTGGAGGCTAAAACCAATTATGAAAATCTGGAGCGCATGGGGTATGCATATTTGATTTCGACGGATTTTAATAAGACTGATAGTATTCCATTATTTGAGGTTACCTGGAAGAAAGATGCCAACAGGTCTGAAACCGTTAAGGATATGACCAAGTTGCAGGAGTGGTTGCGCCTTAGATTGAATAACAAGAATATTCAGATTAAGGAAATGCCTAAAGATTAATTACGTTCTTCAATGTACATTTGACGTACTTTTTTAAATAAATCAGAGGAATAGACGAAGTTGGTAACGGCCTCATTATCTGTTTTAAAGATTTCATTCTTAGTACCTTCCCATTCCTTGTACCCATCTTTAAGGAAAATGATTTTTTCCCCAATTTGCATTACCGAGTTCATGTCATGGGTATTGATTACGGTGGTGATATTATATTCTTCTGTAATTTCCTTGATCAAATTATCAATTAAGATAGCGGTTTTGGGGTCAAGTCCAGAATTTGGTTCATCGCAGAACAAATATTTGGGATTCATGACTATGGCCCTGGCTATGGCAACTCTTTT
Organism: Maribacter confluentis; assembly: GCF_030505015.1. Taxonomy (NCBI): domain Bacteria; kingdom Pseudomonadati; phylum Bacteroidota; class Flavobacteriia; order Flavobacteriales; family Flavobacteriaceae; genus Maribacter; species Maribacter confluentis. The sequence continues at coordinate 1,231,720 of NZ_JAUKUC010000001.1, read as the reverse complement.
TTGCATTCCTCCGGAAATTTCGGATGGAAACTTATGATGGGCATCAATAAGGTTTACCCTTTTCAGTACCGCATTGACACGGTCTTGCATTTCTGTTTTGGACTGTTTGGTAAACATTTCCAACGGAAACATTACATTGCCTTCTACGGTCATACTGTCAAAAAGAGCGCTTCCTTGAAAAACCATGCCCATTTCCTGTCGCAATTCTCGCTTTTCATTATCGGATAGGTCAGCGTATTTTTTACCATCGTAAACAATATTACCTTCTTCAGGGGAAAAAAGACCTAATAGACATTTAAGAAATACTGTTTTTCCAGATCCACTTTGTCCAATGATCAAGTTGGTTTTACCTTTTTCCAATTTGGTAGAAATACCTTTAAGGATATGGGCGTCGCCAAAAGATTTGTGTATGTCTTGTACGTCTATCATTATCCTAGTAAAAGCTGCGTTAAAATATAGTTCAAAATAATAATGACAACACTGGTCCAAACAAAAGCGGTCGTACTTGCCTTGCCAACTTCCAAAGCACCACCCTTCATATAAAAACCATGAAATGATGGAATAGTAGCTATAATGAAAGCGAATAATAATGTTTTGATAAATGCATAGGCAATATGAAATGGCACAAAATCTGTCTGTAGTCCGGTTACGAAGTCGGTACTGGTTAAAAATCCGCCAAGAACACCTGCCATCCATCCGCCAAAAATACCTACGTACATAGAAATGGCTATTGCAAACGGATAAAATAGCATAGCAATAATTTTAGGGAATACCAGGTAATTCAATGAATTTACGCCCATGACCTCTAAAGCATCTATTTGCTCTGTAACACGCATTGTTCCAATGCTGGATGTAATATAGGATCCAACTTTTCCTGCCATAATAATGGAAACGAACGTTGGGGCAAATTCCAAGATAACAGATTGTCTAGTGGCAAATCCTATAAGATTTCTTGGTATGAGCGGGTTGGTAAGGTTCAATGCGGTTTGTATGGCAACCACAGCACCAATAAAGAAGGAAATAAAAATTATGATACCTAATGAACTAAAGATTAATTCGTCTATTTCCTTTAAAATCAGCGTTTTCATTATTCTCCATTTGGTAGGTTTTTTAAATACCTCACGGATCATAATTGCATAGCTTCCTACAGATGCCAAATAGTTCATTGAATAAAAATAGAATTCTTATTGTAAAAATAACAATAATGGACTTCATTTAACCTCGGTTTAATCTTTAAAGGTGTAATTTATTTACTTTTGTGCTACAATTGGATCAGTATGAAAATCAGAAGTTATTTTGTAGTCGCGTTTGTTTTGGGACTATTTTTCTTAAGCGCAAATGTCGTTGCACAAAACCGGGGTAAATCTACCACCGGGGAGGATATTATAAGAACCAAGCCAAAGTTAGTGGTAGGTATTGTGGTGGATCAAATGCGTTATGATTATTTAACACGCTTTTACGACCATTATGGTAAGGATGGTTTTAAGAGATTGGTGGAGCAAGGGTTTAATTGCAAAAACAATCATTATAATTATGCACCTACTAGCACAGGTCCTGGGCATACTTCTGTTTATACGGGAACGACTCCTTCCGTTCATGGGGTGATAGGTAATAATTGGTATGATAAGGAAATAGAGCAAGATGTGTATTGTGCGGGTGATGAAACATATTCATCAATAGGCACTGCATCCAATGCTGGTAAAATGTCTCCGCATAGAATGACCGTTACCACGGTTACCGATGAATTACGGCTTCATAACCAATTACGAAGTAAGACCATTGCCATAGCATTAAAGGATAGGGGCGCTGTTTTGCCCGGTGGCCATACGGCCAATGCTGCATATTGGTTTCATGGAGAGGATGAAGGGAAATGGATAACAAGTTCATATTATATGGATGTATTGCCAAAATGGGTGCAGGATTTTAATGCATCTGGAAAAGCACGATCGTACAAGAAAGCATGGAATACATTAAAGGATATTAAGGAGTATAAAGAAAGTGGTACTGACAATAACGCCTATGAAGGGCTTTTTAATGGTGAAAAAGCACCAACCTTTCCTCATAGTACTACATCTTTATTGCATAAGGACAAGGATTTTGACATTATCAAGGCAACACCATTTGGTAATTCCCTGACAACGGACTTTGCTATAGAAGCTTTAAAGCAGGAAGCATTAGGGCAAGATGACATAACGGATTTTTTAGCGGTAAGCTATAGCAGCACGGATTATGTTGGTCATAAGTACGGTGTAAATTCAAAGGAAGTTCAAGATACCTATTTGCGTTTAGATGAGGATTTGGCAAGATTGTTCAAAGCATTGGACAAAACCGTGGGCGAAGGTGAGTATACCTTGTTTCTTTCTGCGGACCATGCAGCAATTGAAGTGCCTGCATATTTAAGAGATCAAAAAATTCCATCAGGTTATGTTGATAATGCTACTAATTCCAAAAAATTAGCAGAGTTTTTAAGGTATACCTATGGTACAGAGGATATTGTGAAAAATTATTCTAATTATCAGCTGTTCCTGGACCATAAAATCATAAAAAATCTTGATTTGAACCTTGCTGAAGTCCAAGCGGAAATTGCACAGGAATTTTTAAGTTATGATGCTGTTGATAGGGTGTACACTGCGGATCAAATGTGGAATAATGAGTATACCCATGGTATTCCTTACATTTTACAGAACGGATATAATCAAAAGCGCTCTGGTGATATTTTGGTCGTGCTAAAACCCGGTTTCATTTCTTATTCGGAAACGGGTTCAACCCATGGGTCTCCCCAAATTTACGATACCCATACACCATTACTTTTTTATGGTAAGGGGATTAAACCGGGAGCGACTTTTGAACGAACGGAAATTCCTGATATTGCGCCTACCATTTCCGCCCTTTTGGGTATTTCATTTCCTAACGGTACAACAGGTAAGCCAATAATACAGGTATTGGAATAATATGGATAATAGGCCAATAGGCATTTTTGACTCTGGTATAGGTGGCACTTCTATTTGGAGTGAAATTCAGGAATTGCTGCCCAATGAGGATTGTATATACCTGGCAGATAGTAAAAATGCTCCATATGGGGAACAATCTAATGAGCGCATTATAGCGCTAAGTACTAAGAATGTTGAACATTTGTTGGCACAGGATTGTAAAATGGCGGTAGTGGCATGCAACACGGCGACCACAAATGCTATTGAGTATTTACGAGACCATTACTCCATACCTTTTATAGGAATAGAGCCCGCTATTAAACCGGCCGCATTACGATCGCAATCAAAAATTGTGGGTGTATTGGCTACAAAAGGAACTTTGTCCAGTAGTCTCTTTCATAGTACTTCTAAAAATCATGCTGCCGGTATAACCATATTGGAACAACAGGGAACCGGTTTGGTAGAGTTGATTGAAGCTGGGCAGTTGCAAAGTCCGGAATTGTTTGGACTTTTGGAAAGTTATATGACCCCAATGTTGGAGCAAGGGATGGATCATTTGGTATTGGGCTGTACCCACTATCCATACCTAATTCCCGTATTGCGGAAAATATTGCCGAAAAATGTAACGATAATAGATTCTGGGCGGGCTGTAGCAAAACAGACCAAGAATGTATTGGAGAAATTTAATTTGCTTGCAGACCTTAACAAAAAGGGTAAGCATCAATTTTATACAAACATTAATAAGAAGGTACTAGCCGGTATTTTAACTCCTTTCAATATGGAATCAAATGTTAATTTTTTAGATTTTTAAACATTGAAAGAAGGATTTCTTCTGGTATAGGTAAGATAGGTGAATGCATATTTATGGCGCTCGTCTGCGGGGTGAAATTCTTGTACGGATAGCATCCAAAGAGATTCATCTATTTCTGGGAAAAAGGTATCCGCTTCATCAAAATTTGCATGAACTCTTGTTAGTTCTATTTTATCTGCAAATTTTTCCGCCAATGCGTATATTTCGCCACCACCAATGATAAAGGCAATTTCGTTAGCTACCAAATCAATGGCCTGTTCTATCGTATGTACAATTATGCAATCTTTAAAATCCGTAGTGTAATTTTTATCTCTAGTTATAATAATATGCGTCCTGTTGGGTAAAGGTTTTGGAAAACTCTCAAAAGTTTTTCTTCCCATAATTATTTTATGGCCAGTTGTTAATCTTTTAAACCGCTTAAAGTCATCCGGCAAATGCCACAATAGGTCGTTATCCTTGCCCAATGCATCGTTCTCGGCTGCGGCGGCAATCATTATTAGGGTTTTCAATACAGTTTTTTTTTAGGTTCAATTTCTAAAGGTTGCTGGGTATCCAAGTCTTTCTGCATTTCATTAATTCGTTCCTGCTGTTTACGAATTAGTTTTTCCCGTTGGGAACGTTCCCATTCCTTGCCCATAAATCTATTGGTAATAAATACATTGAATATGTGCAGTGCAAATAAAAATGCCCAGAATGTTATGGCCCATATAAACCAATCATATTCTTGACCGTATTTTAAAATTTTGTTTATCAGGATTAGGAAAACACTACCTATCAAAAACACTACAAAGTGAGTGTATAGCTTTTTTTTCTGAGCTATTCTCTTTTGTGCGTTTTCTACGAGCTCATGTTGCTCTACATCTATTTTGGTGTTTTTTTTCTTGGAAAACATTGCTCTTCCTATCTTTAACTCAAAGATACAGGAAATGTATATTACCCAATAAAATATGGAAAAATTAAGAAAGGAATTTCCGGTACTACGAAATGGTATTTATGCCAATACTGCAGTTTATGGTCCAATGTATGAATCGTTATTGGACTGGCGTCAAGAACATGATCTTGATTTTTTGATACATGGAAGTGATATGCGTTCAAAGGCTCTACAAGTGATTTCCGAAACACGGGATACCGTAGGACGTTTTTTTAACTGTAATAGGGAGCGTGTTGCATTGGTGAACAATTTTTCCATTGCCCTAAATATGTTGCTTGAGGGGTTGAACCCTAAGAAAAAGGTGTTGTTGTTAAAAGGGGATTACCCTTCATTGAACTGGGCTTTTGAAAATAGGGATTTTGATATTGAATATGTGCAAATGACGTATGATTTGGAAGATGTTATCTATGATTTAATTGCAAAGAAAGGAATTGATGTTTTGGCGTTAAGTTTGGTGCAATGGGTAGATGGCTTTTCTATAGATCGCGCTTTTTTAAAAAGACTAAAAATAGATTTTCCCAATTTATTTATAGTTGCAGATGGCACGCAGTTTTGTGGAAGTGCAAGTTTTGATTTTGATGCTTCGGGCATTGATGTATTGGGAGCAAGTGCTTACAAATGGCTGTTGGCAGGATATGGAAATGGTTTTATGTTGTTTTCTGATGAGGTAAGGAACAACGTTAATTTACGAACTATTGGTTTCAATGCTGCAAATGGTGATTTGGAAAAGAAGAATAAAATTAGATTTGCCAAGTTATTTGAACCTGGACATTTATCTTCCTTAAATTTTGGCAGTTTAAAATTTTCAATGGATTATTTTGTCAAGATTGGGATGGATGCCATAACATTACATAATCAACAATTGGCGGAAAAGGCAAAGTCGGCATTTCTACAATTAGGGCTGTTGGATGAAAAATTTAGTCGTAGAATAGGTCATAGCACTATTTTTAATATTAAGGTAGACAACGAGGTTTACAGGAAACTGGAAAGTAATAGTGTCCATTGTGCCCAAAGGGGAGATGGAGTGCGTTTAAGTTTTCATTTTTATAATAATGAAAAGGATGTAGATGACATTGTAAAAATCTTAAAGACAACGAGATAGCTATTCATTAAAGATAATTTTTGTAGGATAAAATTCTATTGGAGGGTTAAAAAGACTTTAATTTTTATCATATTCATAAAAATGGTCTTACGTATTGGTAATGAGTGTTTTATTATAGTAGTTTTGTCCTAAATTCTAAAATTAATATCATGGCAATTGCAAAGAAATATCTAAAATCCAAGCCGGTATGTAAAGTGACGTTTACCGTACCTGCAGAAGAGGCAAAAAGTGTAGCTGTAGTAGGAGACTTTAATAATTGGAGTCCAAAAGCTAGCACTTTAAAAAAATTGAAAAACGGTACATTTAAAGGAACTTTTGATCTTCCAAAAGAAAATTCTTTTGAGTTTAAATACTTGGTAGACGGAAATTATATCAATGAAACTGAAGCTGATCGTTACCAATGGAATGATTACGCTGGGTCTGAAAATGCAGTATTGGAACTATAAAAAGAAAAAAATAGTTTTATGAAAGGCATGGTGTACGCTATGCCTTTTTTTGTTGCTGTTTTTTTAGGATTTTTGTCAATCTGCGCCAAAAAGCAATTATGTTTTTATGACTTTGGGTAATTTGCGCGTTTTTGGATAATACCATGTCGCATCAGTTATTGTTTTCTCGTTAACTTATAAGGGAATGGCATATACTGTCACTTTTTATGAAATATTGTTTTTTATACAAGTATGGAAAAATAATGAATGTTCGTTATAACTATGGTAGTATTTCTTTCCGCTATTAAGGTTTTGTTCCAAATTACATTTATGGTATTTAATAGGATTTTTTAAAGAGATAATTTTTGTAAAATTGTTTAGGGTCGCTATACTCATCTATAACGGTTAAATTGGATTGTTCCGCTAACCATTGAACAGTTCTATCATCATATTTTTGGGAAATCTCTGTATGTATGGTTTCCCAAGCCTTAAATGAAATATGTAGGTCTAAGGCTTGTATAAATACTTTTTGGGGAGATTTTGCTACCAAATAGCTTTTTGCCGTTCCAGTTTCCGGATCGTAAACTTCCCAATGTTTAAAACAATCTATATTAAAATTGGCATCCAGTTCTTTATTAATTCTTACGAGCAGGTTTTTATTAAATTTAGCGGTTATTCCGGTCTCGTCATTGTAGGCATTCAGGATTGTTTCAGGATTTTTCTTCTGATCAAACCCAATGAACAACAAATCTTCTGGCTGCATATATTCTTGAATTTGTGATAAAAAATCTATTGCTTCTTCATGGCAAAGATTTCCAATGTTAGAGCCTAAAAACAAAATAACCTTTCGTTCTTCCGTATTAAAATTCAATTTACGTAACGTTTCAAAATAATTACCTTGCAAAGGTTCTGTCCTTAATCGTGGAATTTCTCTTTTTAAATTTATCTGAAGTTGATCTAATGCATTTTGACTGATATCTATGGGTCTAAATGTGAAATCTAAATTTTGTTCAGTAAAATGGCGCAATAGAATTTTAGTTTTTTTACCGTCACCGGCTCCCATTTCTATTAAATGAAATGGTTGGTTGCCACGACTGAACATGTGGGCTAGTTGAATCTTATGTTGCTCTATTATGGCATATTCCGTATTGGTCAAATAATATTCCGGCATATTCATAATATCTTGAAAGAGCTTGTCACCAGCTTTGTCATAAATATACTTGGAGGATAAAAACTTTGGGTATGAGGTTAAGCCTTCAAATACTTCTTGTTTAAAAGGGGTGTCTAGGGAGATGGCTAATTGTTTGTGCATATCTTTTTTGTCGTAATTATTTGGCCAGCCTTATACCGGTATATTGCCACCTTAAGTCGGTCTGAAAAAAGTTTCGGTACGTTGGTCTAGAATGGTTAACTGGGGTTGCAACAGAGCTTCCGCGCAATACTTTTTGGTTGACCATAAATTTACCATTGTATTCCCCTAAAGCACCATCTGGCTTTTTATAGTTGGGGTAGGGTAAATATGCACTTTCCGTCCATTCCCAGCGCTGTCCCCATTTAAATTGATGTTGTGCGGATTCCCATTCAAATTCAGTAGGTAAACGGCAATTTCTGTATTTTGCATATGCAAATGCTTCGTAATATGATATATGTGTTACGGGAGCGTCTAGTGCAATTTCTGTAAGTCCATTTAACGTGTAGTTATACCATTCGTCATCAACTTGATGCCAATATAAAGGTGATACAACATTATTTTGTTGCACCCAATCCCATCCTTGAGCGTGCCACAAATCAAAACGCTTATAACCGTCTGCTTTAATAAATTCTAGATATTCTGCATTGGTCACTAATCTATTTGAAATAGAATAATCGTGTAAATAAACTTTATGCCTGCCCAATTCATTGTCAAAACAAAAGTCATTAGAGTTGTGACCAATTTCATATATACCTTCGTTTATAGAAATCCAATGTAGAGGTTGATTTTCTGTCGTATATTCTTTAAAAACATCTGAATATTTTGGGAGTAATGGATTATTGCCTAGAATATATTTTATATCTGTAAGTAATAATTCTTGGTGCTGTTTTTCGTGATGAATACCAATTTCAAGAACTTCTAAAAGTGTTTTGTCGTTGTTGTACTCAAGCAGGTTGGTCATTGCCTGAGTGACATAATCCCTGTATTCAAAAACTTTTTTTACGGACGGTCTAGATAGATTACCACGGTCCGCGCGCACAACTCGTTTTCCTACCGTTTCATAATAACTGTTGAATACAAATGAGAAATCATCGTCAAAAACTTGATAATTACTGCTATATGTATTTAGGATGAATTCTTCAAAAAACCATGTGGTATGTCCTAAATGCCATTTAGGTGGAGAAACATCTATAATAGGTTGAACTACATAATCTTCTATTTCAAGAGGTTTACAAATAGCCTCTGTGTGCTTTCTGGTTTCAATAAAGAAATCTAAAAGCGTATCAGTACTTACCATGAAAACAATTTTATGGTAAGTTAGAGAAAAATGGTTTATTCGGTTTAGCCTAAAACATTAAGAAATTGATCCTAAACAGCTACCTTGCCTTTTATATGGGGGTGAGGGTTGTAGTCTACCAATGTAAAATCTTCAAACTTAAACCCGAATATATCTTTTACATCAGGGTTTATTTTCATTTTTGGCAAAGGTCTAGTCTCTCTACTTAGTTGAAGTTCAACTTGCTCCATATGGTTATTGTATATATGGGCATCGCCAAAAGTATGTATGAAGTCACCGGCTTCGTAACCGCAAACCTGTGCCATCATCATAGTGAACAAAGCATACGATGCTATATTGAAGGGTACGCCTAAAAATATATCTGCACTGCGTTGGTACAATTGGCAGGATAATTTGCCATCTGCAACATAAAATTGAAAAAATGCATGACATGGCGGTAGAGCAGCTTTACCATTGGCAACATTTTCCGAAAAGGATTTTGAGGTGTCCGGCAATACACTTGGGTTCCATGCGGAAACCAACATTCTTCTGCTATTGGGATTGGTCTTTAAAGAGTGGATAACTTCTTTGATTTGGTCAATTTCATCATTATTCCAATTACGCCATTGATGTCCGTATACCGGTCCTAAATCTCCATTCTCATCTGCCCATTCGTTCCAGATTCTAACACCGTTTTCCTGTAAATATTTAATATTGGTATCCCCGTTCAAAAACCAAAGTAATTCGTAGACAATTGATTTTAAGTGTAATTTTTTAGTGGTGACCATAGGAAAGCCTTCGCTTAGGTCAAAACGCATTTGATAGCCAAAAACACTCTTAGTACCGGTTCCTGTACGGTCACCCTTTTGGTTGCCTTCTTTGAGAACATGTTTTAAAAGGTCATGGTATTGTTTCATGATAAATAGTTTAAGTATGGTCCTGAATCAGGTTTTAAGACCGTTGCAAAAATACCATTAAGGGACAGGAATTATAAAAAGGGTTATTAGAATTTATTAACTAAAGTTTAAACGTGATTTTATAGTTTAATGATTTTATGAGTGCTTATTATTTGATTGTCATCATCAATTTCTACATAATAGATGCCAGATGCCAATGTGGAGATGTTTATAGAAATTACCTTTTGATTTTTGAAAGTTTTAAATAGAACGAGTTGTTTGGATGAATTTACCAACGTTAGTTTGGTAGTAGAAATAATTTTGCCAAGGTCGATATCAACTATATCTGTTGTTGGATTAGGGTATATAATTATATTATCTTGGATGGAATATGGTATAAGTGTGTTGTACGTATAGCCTTTTCCTGGACTTATACAGGATGTTATCATTTTTTCATTGTCGGCTACGCCATCTTCATTGATGTCTAAGCGCCATATGGTCTCAGGATTAAGTTCTATATTTTCATCATTACAATCAATAAATGTTGAAGGGATTTGGGTATAGCCTATTCCAGGACTGTTACAACTATCGATACTTTCTAAAGTGGTATATCCATCTCCATCGGCATCCAGGTACCACGTGGAAACTTCGAATACGTTCGGGTCGCCATCGTCACAATCGGTCAGGGGAAGTACGGTTTGTGTATATCCTGTTCCGGGTGAATTGCAGCTTTCCACTGTTGGAGCAACGGCGTAATTATCGCCATCGGCATCGAGGTACCAAGTGGAAACTTCGAACACGTTCGGGTCATTGTCATCACAATCGGTCAGGGGAAGTACGGTTTGGGTATATCCTGTTCCGGGTGAATTACAGCTTTCAACAGTTGGAGCAACGGCGTAGTTGTCACCATCGGCATCAAGGTACCACGTGGAAACTTCGAACACGTTCGGGTCACCATCGTCACAATCGGTCAGGGGAAGTACGGTTTGTGTATATCCTGTTCCGGGCGAGGTACAGCTTTCTATAGTTGGAGTAACGGCATAATTATCGCCATCGGCATCCAGGTACCACGTTGAAACTTCGAATACGTTAGGGTCGTTGTCATCACAATCTGTCAGGGGAAGCACGCTTTGAGTATATCCTGTGCCTGGGGAGTTACAGCTTTCAACTGTTGGAGCAACGGCGTAATTATCTCCATCGGCATCCAGGTACCACGTGGAAACTTCGAATACGTTCGGGTCGCTGTCATCACAGTCCGTTAAAGGAAGTACGCTTTGGGTATATCCTGTTCCGGGAGAGGTACAGCTTTCAACAGTTGGAGCAACGGCGTAATTATCGCCATCGGCATCCAGGTACCACGTGGAAACCTCGAATACGTTGGGGTCGCTGTCATCACAGTCCGTTAAAGGAAGTACGCTTTGGGTATATCCTGTTCCGGGAGAGGTACAGCTTTCAACAGTTGGAGCAACGGCGTAGTTGTCACCATCGGCATCCAGGTACCACGTGGAAACCTCGAATACGTTCGGGTCGCCATCGTCACAATCGGTCAGGGGAAGTACGCTTTTCGTATATCCTGTTCCGGGGGAGGTACAGCTTTCAATAGTTGGAGCAACGGCGTAATTATCGCCATCGGCATCAAGGTACCAAGTAGAAACTTCGAATACGTTGGGGTCGGTATCGTCACAATCGGTCAGGGGAAGTACGGTTTGTGTATATCCTGTTCCGGGTGAATTGCAGCTTTCCACTGTTGGAGCAACGGCGTAATTATCGCCATCGGCATCCAGGTACCAAGTGGAAACTTCGAATACGTTGGGGTCGCTGTCATCACAATCGGTCAGGGGAAGTACGTTTTGCGTATATCCAGTTCCGGGAGAGGTACAGCTTTCAACTGTTGGAGCAACGGCGTAGTTGTCACCATCGGCATCAAGGTACCACGTGGAAACTTCGAATACGTTCGGGTCATTATCGTCACAATCGGTAAGGGGAAGTACGGTTTGCGTATATCCTGTGCCTGGGGAGTTGCAGTTTTCCACTGTTGGAGCAACGGCGTAGTTGTCTCCATCTGCATCCAGGTACCAGGTGGAAACTTCGAATACGTTGGGGTCATTGTCGTCACAATCGGTCAGGGGAAGTGCGGTTTGCGTATATCCTGTTCCGGGAGAAGTACAGCTTTCAACAGTTGGAGCCACAGCGTAGTTGTCACCATCGGCATCCAGGTACCAGGTGGAAACTTCGAATACGTTGGGGTCATTGTCGTCACAGTCGGTCAGGGGAAGTACGCTTTGCGTATATCCAGTTCCGGGTGAATTACAGCTTTCCACTGTTGGAGCCACAGCGTAATTATCCCCATCTACATCCAGGTACCACGTGGAAATTTCGAATACGTTGGGGTCGCTGTCATCACAATCGGTCAGGGGAAGTACGGTTTGGGTATATCCTGTTCCGGGCGAGCTGCAACTTTCCACTGTTGGAGCAACGGCGTAATTATCTCCATCGGCATCAAGGTACCAAGTAGAAACTTCGAATACGTTCGGGTCATTGTCGTCACAATCGGTCAGGGGAAGTACGGTTTGGGTATATCCTGTTCCGGGCGAGGTACAGCTTTCAACAGTTGGAGCAACGGCGTAATTATCGCCATCGGCATCGAGGTACCACGTGGAAACTTCGAACACGTTCGGGTCATTGTCATCACAATCGGTCAGGGGAAGTACGGTTTGGGTATATCCTGTTCCGGGTGAATTACAGCTTTCAACAGTTGGAGCAACTGCGTAGTTGTCACCATCGGCATCCAGGTACCACGTGGAAACTTCGAATACGTTCGGGTCGTTATCGTCACAGTCCGTTAAAGGAAGTACGTTTTGCGTGTAACTTGTGCCTGGAGAGTTCGTGCTTACAACAGTTGGCGGCACAGCGTATCCGTCTGCATCTGCATCTAAATACCAAGTATATTCAATTGTGCTTCCCAGATTTTCATTTAACGCAATTACAAGGGATGTAGATTTATCAAAGCTAATTTCATTTCCGGCAGCATCAGTTTGTGTTGAAATATTGTTACTTGAACTAGGATGCATTACGGACATAAATAAAAATCGATTATCTGGCGAAAACGTAATTCCCGTAGGTTCAGCACCTAAAGGCACAATGCCAAAAATTTCTACTTGCGGATTTGCTTGGGTATGTCCATTTTTTACAACCCATATATAGTTGTCATCGCCATCTTGTAAAACCCAAAGATTACCGTCATTGTCAAAAGCTAAATTGTCATTTCCATAACCCCAATTTACTGAAGATGTACCGTTGGCATGCGTAATATTGTACGTCATATTGCCAACAAAAGTTTCCATATTGACAACAGTTGTGCCATTTATGGGGTCAGAATCTTGAAAACGATATACTTGGTCCTCGTTTTTTACGGCAAAATAAATATAGCCGTCTGGACCAATTTCTACATCTTCTATACCGTTAAATACCGTTGCTCCTACTGCCGTACTTTGGGCAACAGTAGTGTTGCGTTCTTCTTTTGTAGTATTATTAATTTGAATCCAATCTCCTGGTCCATTTTTTGAGCCCTTATAGACATATAATTGTCCACTGCTTAAATCTTGGGGAGCATCAGCAACAAATTTGTAAAGATACCCTACAGCGGCATCAGCACCTTGATACGCCGTTCTTTGATTGTTGTGGATGACTAAATTCTCATGTTTAAAATTACCTAGTGCCCAGAGTTTATTGATTACTGTTTTGGAAACAGGATCAATTTCAACTGCCCATCCTAAATCGTCATACCCATCATTATTCTCATCCCTATTCGGATAATTATCCAATCGCTCTTGAGAGGTATGCTCTTCACAGCTCACAATTGTATTCCATGGGGTTACGGTACCAGAGCAATTATAAATGGTCCGAACAAACGAACTGAAATCTACCCGTGCCGATAATGTGGTTGCCCATAATTTGGAAGTTGGGTTATAGTTGATATCCAAGATGGAGACACCACCTGGGTTAGTTTCTGCATTGATACTTAAATAGCCGTTAACACTACTGCCGTTTATAGGTACATATCCAGTAAAATCTGTATTTCTGGGTAATGTTCCACCTTCAGTCAAGGCATCACCTTCAGTTATGATAGTTTGAAATGTATGTGTAGCTGGAATGATGAAATCCGTATTCTGAGGCGCTGGATTAACCGAAATAAAATCTCCAATATTTTGTGCTTTGGCATTGAAAGCAATCAATACAAGTAATATAAAATAGTTTTTCATTCCAACTTTAAAGTTTATTCTTCAAATGAATTATTGAAGAATGTTAACAAGTCTACGTTTAAAGGGGAAATGGAAGTTATTAAATAATATCGAAGTAAATTCTTTACTTCGATTAAGTGCTTATAATGAATGCTTAAGGTGATGTATCTATTTGAAAATCAATTGTATTTGTGGGTTGAGGGTGCTTATCCTAAAATCATACCTGCAATCGTTGCAGAAAGCAAGGATGCTAAAGAGCCGCCCAATACTGCCTTCATACCAAATTCGGATAAAGTTTTACGTTGACTAGGGGCCAAGGAACCAATACCCCCTATTTGTATACCAATTGATGCAAAATTGGCAAAACCGCAAAGCATATAAGTGGCCATGATTACAGATTTGTTAAATTGTAAATGGGGCTGTGTGGCAAAGTCCTTTAATTCTGCCAATTGTATGTACCCGACAAACTCACTTGCTACAAGTTTAATCCCCAATAGTTGCCCCATAAGCATTATATCTTCGTTGGCCACACCTATCAACCACATTAAAGGAGCGAATATGGTTCCTAAAATAGCTTCCAAGGAAAATTTGGAATAGGAGGTGTTTTCGGCAATCCATGAATTAAAATTGGTCAAGTCTCCGGTCCATTCCAATATGCCGTTTACCATGGCAATAATGGCTACAAACACCAACAACATCGCCCCAACGTTTACGGCCAATCGTAATCCTTCTGTAGTACCATTGGCAATGGCGTCCAAAATATTGGAACCTATTTTTTCTGAGGAAACGTGTATATCGGTATTGACCTGTTCTGTTTGTGGATACAACATCTTGGAAATAACTATAGCACCAGGCGCTGCCATTACCGATGCCGCTAATAAGTGTTTTGCAAATACCAGTTGAAGTGCCTCATCCTCGCCGCCTAAAAAGCCAATATATGCGGCTAAAACGGCTCCTGCAACCGTTGCCATGCCTCCAATCATCACCAATAAGATTTCCGAACGGGTCATTTTTTCCAAATAGGCTTTTATTAGGAGTGGCGCTTCGGTCTGACCTAAAAATATATTTCCTGCTACACTAAGGCTTTCAGGTCCTGATATACCTAAACTTTTGGATAAAAGCCATGCCAAGGTCTTCACTACTTTTTGAATAATCCCCAAATAAAAGAGTAGGGAGGTCAGGGCGGAGAAAAAGATAATCGTAGGTAATACTTGAAAAGCAAAGATATAGCCAAATGTACCCGTGTCTACCACTAATCCTTCAAATAAAAATTTACTACCTGCTCGGGTAAATTCCAAAATGCTAACAAATATTTTTCCAATTTGCTCAAAAACCAATTGTACGAAAGGAACTTTCAAAACACCAACGGCAATGACCAATTGCAGTGCCAGACCTATGCCCACCGTTTTCCAATTGATTGCTTTTCTATTTGAGCTGAACAAGAAGGCCAATAATAAAAGGACGGCCATTCCAAGAATTCCCCTGCCCAAGCTATTAAGGGAAAAACCTTCAGTGGCAGTCATTTCCATAAGTTCATTAGCCGAAATGTTCTGTACGGTATCAGCTTGTGTCTGTAGTACTTCATTATTTTGAGCAAATGTCATTGAGGTGAATATTAGTGCAAAAAATAGCAGCCATTTGCCCTTTTTCATAAACTGTAAATTTGTGTTTAGTTCCGTTTAGAGATTTCGTCTCTTAATTTTGCGGCTTTTTCGTAGTCTTCATTGCTGACCGCTTTTTTAAGCTCTGCATCCAATTCTTCTATAGTAAGTTCCGTATAGCCGTCAGATGCGCCGGATTCAATTTCAATGGTCTCCCCTTCCTGTAAAATTTCGTCTACCATAATGCTGTCGTCATTTTCTTTTTGCTCCTTTTCCTTTGATGAAAATTTCAAGAAAATACCAGCTTTGTCAAGAATGGTTTTGTAAGTGAATATAGGTGCTTGAAACCTAAGAGCCAAGGCAATGGCATCACTGGTTCTTGCGTCTATAATCTCTTCAATGCCTTCTCTTTCACAAATAATGCTTGAATAAAAGACGCCATCTACCAATTTATGGATAATGACCTGTTTGATAACGATATCAAAACGATCGGAAAAATTCTTGAACAAGTCGTGGGTCAATGGTCTTGGGGGCTTAATTTCTTTTTCCAAGGCAATTGCAATGGATTGTGCCTCAAAAGCTCCAATGACAATAGGAAGCTTACGGTCGCCCTCTACCTCGTTCAGAATAAGTGCATAGGCACCATTTTGAGTTTGACTGTATGAAATACCCTTTATTTTTAAACGTACTAGACTCATATTTTATTTACTAAAAAAGGCTGTTCAAAATACTTGGGGTTCCAACTACCTGAACAGCCCTTTAAGGGGCACAAAATAACAAAAATTAGCCGTTTTGGGCCTTAAATTCCTTTAATTTTTCAATCAATTGTGGAACGACTTCAAAGGCATCGCCAACTATACCGTAATCTGCGGCCTTAAAGAAAGGTGCTTCAGGGTCATTATTAATGACCACTTTTGTTTTTGAGGCGCTAACCCCGGCCAAATGCTGTATTGCCCCGGAAATACCTATGGCAATATAAAGATTGCTGGCAACGGGCTTACCCGTTTGGCCCACATGCTCGCCATGGGGTCTCCATCCAAGGTCGGATACAGGTTTGGAACATGCGGTTGCAGCGCCAAGGACATCTGCAAGTTCTTCTACCATTCCCCAATTCTCAGGTCCTTTAAGTCCTCTACCGGCAGAAACAACAATATCCGCATCGGCTATGGTTGCCTTACCTACAACCTTGTCGATTTCTACGGACTTTGTTGCATTTGATATTCCATCCGTGGAAACACTGAATTCCTCTACCGATATATCGGTTTTATTTTCTTGGACGCCGTAGGCATTATTGGATACACCAATAATCTTAACGTCCGTTTCAAGTTGTGTATGGGCAAAACCCTTGTTACTGAACGCCGTTCTTTTAACGGTCAAGGGAGAAACGCTTTCAGGTGCCGCCACTACATTTGGTACATAGCCAGCTGTTAAATTGCCCGCCATTAAGGGTGCTAAATATTTTGTATCCGTACTGGAGCTAAGGATGATTACCTTGGCATCTGTACTTTTAACGGCTTGCCCTAAGGCTGCGGCATAAGTACTGGCATTGAAGGTTGAAAGATCTTCATTGGCAATATGCATAACTTTGGATACGCCATAATCCGCAAGTAGTTCGTTTTCGGAGTTGTTAAAGGATACGGCGGTAACCGTAGTATCCATCATTTTTGCGACTGCCGCTGCGTAGGAAGCGACTTCAAAAGCATTTTTTTTAAATTTTCCTTTTTCAGATTCTGTATATACTAATACTGACATGTTATCATTTTTTAGATTTACCCTAATCGGGCTTTTATATCACTTTGGCCTCATTATGGAGCAAGTCTACCAACTCATCTACAGAAGTAGCAAGTTTAACCTGTCCTTTTGGTGCCGGCTTGTCAAATTTTTTGTCCACGGTAGTAGTTAGGCCATCTACAGGTTCTAGAACGGTCAGGCTTTTCTTTCTTGCCATCATGATGCCACGCATATTTGGAATACGAAGATCGCTCTCCGCTACCAAACCTTTTTGTCCTCCAACGACCAAAGGAAGCGTACTGCTTAATTTTTCCTTACCGCCATCTATTTCCCTAACTGCACTAACATTGTTGCCATCAACCTCTAAATTAATACATGTATTGATGAAGTTCATATTGGTCAAAGAGGCCAATATGCCCGGTACCATTCCGCCATTATAATCAATGCTTTCCCTTCCGCCAATTACCAAGTCGTAATTTCCGTTCTTGACAACCTCGGCCAATTGCTGGGCTACAAAAAAGCCGTCCGTTGGTTCTGCGTTCACCCTAAATGCCTCATCTGCGCCTATGGCCAAAGCCTTACGCATGGTAGGTTCTACAGTAGGTCCGCCAACGGTCGCTATATGTACCGTAGCACCTTGTTTTTCCTTGAACCACATAGCCCTGGTCAGGCCAAATTCATCATTGGGGTTGATGACGAACTGCACCCCATTGGTGTCAAATTTAGTATCACCGTCCGTAAAATTTATTTTCGAAGTGGTGTCAGGAACATTACTTATGCAAACTAATATTTTCATGTATATAAACTTTAAATCAATGACCACGAAGATAACCATTTAATTCCTAATTTACTATGCATGCATAGTAAATTTTATAACTTTTTTTGAATAGGGCATTCTATTAATTGACATTATATTTGCTATTTTTGCATGCTTTCTAGCATATAACAAAGAATAATATTTTCCATAGATGAAAACACTACAATTTAGAGAAGCGATAGCCGAGGCCATGTCCGAAGAAATGAGAAAGGACGAGTCTATCTATTTAATGGGTGAAGAGGTAGCGGAATATAACGGTGCATACAAGGCTTCCAAAGGTATGTTGGATGAATTTGGCCCTAAAAGGGTAATTGATACGCCAATATCTGAACTTGGTTTTGCCGGTATAGGTGTGGGTTCAACCATGACGGGCAATAGACCTATTATAGAATTTATGACCTTTAATTTTGCATTGGTAGGTATTGATCAGATCATCAACAATGCTGCTAAGATCAGGCAAATGTCCGGTGGTCAGTTTCCTTGTCCTATTGTATTTAGGGGTCCTACGGCTTCTGCTGGTCAATTGGCGGCAACGCACTCCCAGGCTTTTGAAAGTTGGTATGCCAACTGCCCGGGCCTAAAAGTAGTGGTGCCATCTAATCCTGCAGATGCAAAAGGGCTGTTGAAAGCGGCCATTAGGGATGATGATCCGGTAATTTTTATGGAGTCTGAGCAAATGTATGGTGACAAAGGTGAAGTGCCGGAAGGTGATTATACCATTCCGTTAGGAGTTGCGGATGTTCGTCGAGAAGGAAACGATGTTACCATAGTTTCTTTTGGTAAAATAATTAAGGAAGCTGATAAAGCTGCAGATGAATTGGCAAAAGATGGCATCAGCTGTGAAATTATAGATTTAAGAACCGTAAAACCTTTGGATTACGAAGCGGTTTTAAAATCTGTGAAGAAAACTAACCGTTTGGTAATTTTGGAAGAAGCTTGGCCATTTGGAAATGTTGCCACTGAAATCACCTATCATGTACAAGCACATGCGTTTGATTATTTGGACGCCCCGATCGTTAAGATAAATACTGCGGATACACCAGCACCTTACTCCCCTGTTTTATTGGAAGAATGGTTACCAAATGCTACAGATGTAGTTAACGCCATAAAAAAAGTTTTATACAAATAATATAAAGTTTTGTAAAGTACCTTAGCTTCTCCGACCAAGTCTGGAGAAGCTTTTTTTATTAATATGTTGTTTGTGGCCAAAATAAGCTGAGCTCAAGGAAAATTTATGAAAGATATATTCTTTGCAATTTTAGGCTTGCTGTGTTTTACGGTAAGCGCCCAGACCAAGGTGGGGGGCATTGTGGTAGATGAGCTAGGTGAGCCCGTATCTTTCGCAAATGTATTTTTTAAGAATTCTACGGAAGGTACCATTACAAATGATGATGGTAGGTTTTATTTGGAATCTGAAACCGATTACACTACGCTGGTCGTCTCATTTATAGGATATACCGAGTATGAGTTAGAGTTGACCTCTAAGGTTATGTATGATTTGACGATAACATTGGGCGAAGCGGCGGAACAGCTTAACGAGGTCGTTTTAATTGCGGGAAAACAATCCAAAAAGAATAATCCCGCCATAGATATTCTGCGTAAAATTTGGGCTAAAAAACGTCAAAACGGGGTAAGGCAATTCAATCAATATACATTTGATAAATACGAAAAGGTAGAGTTTGACCTCAATACCATTGATAGTGCATTGATTAAAAGTAAAATATTCAAAGGGTTGGAATTTGTTTTTCAGGATTTGGATACCTCTAGAATTACGGGGAAAACCTATTTGCCCATTTTCCTGAACGAAACATTTTCCAAGGTATATGGTGATAATAAGTTAAAAGAGGAAAAAGAAGATGTACTGGGCAATAAGAATTCCGGGTTTGAAAATAACCAGGCCATTATAGCCTTCGTTAAGGATTTGTACCAAGAGTATGATGTCTATGATAATTACCTCAAGTTTTTTGACAAGAGCTTCACCAGTCCACTGTCAAGAACCGGTATAGATACCTATAACTATGCCTTGCGCGATAGTGCATTTATAGATAATAAATGGTGCTATAATATTGTGTATTATCCACGGCGTAAAAATGAATTGACCTTTAAGGGTGATTTTTGGGTAAACGATTCTACCTATGCAATCAAGAACATTAACCTACAGGTTACTAAGAGTGCCAATATAAATTGGGTAAAGGAGATTTATATTGAGCAGGATTTTGAAGTATTGAACGATTCTGTTTTTCTACTAAAACGGGATTATATGTTAAGTGATTTTAGTTTTAACAAAAAAGAAGAATCCAGAGGATTGTATGGCAAACGAACAACGGTATACGACAACTATGAATTTAACGTGGTAAGACCACGGGAGGTATATAAAAAGGACCGTAATCCGTTGGACGTTAACCAAATCATTAAGGATGATGAATTTTGGGAAAAGAATAGGTTAGAATCATTGAATAAGGACGAAAAAGGGATATATACTTTGTTGGATACCCTCAAAACCGTTCCAAAATTTAAATCGTATTACAATATTGTCAGTATTCTAGGCTCTGGTTATGTAGAAGTGGATAAATGGAATTTGGATTTGGGTTCTGTATACGATTTTTTTGGATACAACAGTGCGGAGGGTCCTCGTGTACGTATTGGTGCCAGAACCTACTTTGGCCAAAATGACCCTTGGCGAATAGAAGGGTACACCGCTTATGGTTTTACAGACCATAAATTTAAGCACGGTCTTGCCGGAAAATTTCTGGTCGATAGAAACAGTAGGTTTATCATTTCTGGAGGAAACCGTAGGGATATTGAGCAACTAGGGGTAAGTTTAACGGCAACCAATGATGTACTCGGCAGAAGTATAGCCTCCTCATCTTTATTGACCGTAGGGGCCAATAATAGGTTGACCAACATTAATTTAAGCGCCCTTAATTTTGAAATAGAGCCCCTAAATAATTTTAAGGTTTCCATGGGTGGAACTTTTAGGACCTTAAGTTCCGCACTGCCCAATGATTTTAGTTTGGATTATGTGGATGCAGAATCGCCCACGGGGGTATCTTCGGAGATAAGGCAATTTGATTTTAATGCCTTACTTTTATATACGCCTGGTAAGAAAACTATAGGTTATGGGGTGGAAAGAAGGGATGTCAATGATACATACAGTACATTGTTGTTGAATTTCACCAAAGGAACCAAAGGGGTATTGGGTAGTGATTTTGATTATAGCAAATTACAATTTTCCTATAGCCAACCATGGCAATTGGGTGGATTTGGTAGGTTGATGAGTACCGTGGAATTGGGTAAGACGTTTGGTGAAGTACCTTTGGGCCTTTTAAGCGTGGTACCGGGAAACCAAACATTTTTCTCTAATTATGGCTCTTTCCCCAACTTGGATTTTTATGAATTTGTGACGGATACGTATGCATCGGTACATTTGCAGCATAATTTCAATGGTCGCTTTTTTTCCAGAATACCCTTTTTAAGAAAAATGAACTTACGTGAAATTGTGGCTATAAGAGGTGTATGGGGAGACTTGTCAGATGCAAATAAGGCATTGAGTGCCCCGGCAACGATAAACACTCCGTTAAGGGCTCCTTCGGAAAAAATCTATTATGAATATTCTTTTGGTATAGGTAATATCTTTAAGATATTTAGATTGGATTTCAATTTCAGGGGAAATTACCTGGATAATCCAGATGCACGCCCCTTTGGGGTCACCGGCACGTTTGGATTTGTCTTTTAATTCAATTAAATTTTACAATTATAACTAATAACTAACGTTTCATTCACAGCAACAAATAAATAATTAGAAATATGGCAGCAGGAAAAGGATTGACCTTTGATGTGTTAATAGAAATTCCAAAAGGAAGTAGAAATAAATACGAATACGATTTTGCATTGCATAAAATACGTTTTGACCGTATGTTGTTCTCTTCAATGATGTATCCGGGAGACTATGGTTTTATTCCAGAAACCCTGGCGTTGGATAAGGATCCCTTAGATGTATTGGTGATGGGTACGGAGCCTACTTACCCAATGACCGTTATGGAGGTAAAGCCAATAGGTGTTTTCCATATGACCGATGAAAAAGGGCCCGATGAAAAGATAATATGCGTGCCGGTTTCTGATCCGATCTGGAGCAATAATAATGATATCAGCGATCTAAACCCGCATAGATTAAAGGAAATAGAGCATTTCTTTCAAGTGTATAAAGATTTAGAGGAGAAAAAAGTTGACACTGGAGGATGGGGAGATTCCAAAGAAGCAATAGAAATTTATCATGAATGTGTCAAGCGATATAACGAAAGTGAACATAAAGCAAAACGCACTTTTGTGATTTAAGCAACGATTATAGTTTTTAAAGCCACTTTTTGTAATAAAAAGTGGCTTTTTTTATTCTATTCTAATTTACTACTTTAGCCGGGCTAATTTTATAACTAACTAACAGAAGATTAAATGGAGTCACTAATGATTTACATGCCAATTGCAATGGCAATTTTAGGCCTGGTTTACATGGGTATTAAGCGATCTTGGGTAATGAAACAAGATGCCGGAAATGGTAAAATGAAAGAAATTTCAGATTACATTTATGAAGGTGCCCTTGCATTTTTAAGTGCAGAATACAAACTTTTATCCGTTTTCGTAATTGTCGTAAGTGTTTTACTTGCCATAGTTTCCTTTATAGTGCCTACAACACATTGGTTAATTGTAGTCTCATTTATATTTGGGGCTATTTTTTCCGCTTTTGCAGGAAATATAGGAATGAAAATTGCCACCAAGACCAATGTTAGGACCACTCAGGCTGCACGAACAAGCTTGCCAAATGCATTGAAAATTTCTTTTGGCGGGGGCACGGTTATGGGACTTGGTGTAGCAGGGTTGGCCGTATTGGGACTTACCATATTTTTTATAGCATTTTTCCAATTTTTTATGGGAGGTATCTGGACCTCTACTATGGATATGACCATTGTCTTGGAAACATTGGCAGGTTTTTCCCTTGGTGCTGAATCCATTGCGTTGTTTGCACGTGTAGGCGGAGGTATCTATACAAAGGCTGCCGATGTGGGAGCGGATTTGGTAGGTAAGGTAGAGGCAGGAATACCTGAAGATGACCCACGTAACCCGGCAACCATTGCGGATAATGTAGGTGATAACGTAGGTGATGTCGCCGGTATGGGGGCAGATTTGTTCGGTTCGTATGTAGCAACGGTTCTTGCCGCAATGGTATTGGGAAATTATGTAATTAAGGATATGGGCGGTAGTATTTCAGATGTCTTTGGGGGTATTGGTCCGATCTTACTACCAATGGCCATTGCAGGTGCGGGGATTATTATTTCTATTATAGGAACCATGCTGGTAAAGATAAAAAGTAATGATGCCAAAGAGGCCCAGGTTATGGGAGCTTTGAATGTAGGAAACTGGACATCTATCGTCCTAGTGGCCGTTTCTTGCTTTGGACTGGTAACTTGGATGTTGCCGGAAACCATGCAAATGGAATTTTTTGGGGAAGGAATACAGGAAATTTCCTCAATGCGTGTATTCTATGCTACATTGGTAGGGTTGGTAGTAGGTGCAGTAATTTCTTCGGTAACTGAGTATTATACTGGATTGGGAAAAGCTCCAATTTTAAAAATCGTTCAACAATCATCAACAGGTGCGGGAACAAATATTATTGCAGGTCTGGCAACAGGTATGATATCCACTTTCCCGTCAGTATTATTATTTGCAGGTGCAATTTGGGCATCGTATGCTTTTGCAGGTTTTTATGGTGTGGCCTTGGCCGCTTCTGCAATGATGGCCACAACGGCAATGCAATTGGCTATAGACGCTTTTGGCCCAATCTCCGACAATGCGGGTGGTATTGCGGAAATGAGTGAACAAGAGCCGATCGTAAGGGAAAGAACGGATATTTTGGATTCTGTTGGGAATACTACGGCAGCAACAGGTAAAGGATTTGCTATCGCATCCGCGGCATTGACTTCTTTGGCCTTGTTCGCGGCCTATGTAACTTTTACAGGAATAGATGGTATCAATATCTTTAAAGCTCCGGTATTGGCAATGCTATTCGTTGGTGGTATGGTACCTGTAGTATTTTCCGCATTGGCAATGAACGCTGTGGGTAAGGCGGCCATGGAAATGGTTCAGGAAGTAAGGCGTCAGTTTAGGGATATTCCGGGAATTATGGAAGGAACCGGCAAACCGGAATATGATAAATGTGTAGCTATTTCTACACAGGCATCACTAAAAGAAATGATGTTGCCAGGATTGTTGACCATTGGTTTTCCTTTGGTTATCGCATTTGCCCCATTATTGTTCGGGATGAATAAATTGGCTATCGCGGAAATGTTAGGCGGTTATATGGCCGGTGTTACCGTATCCGGGGTATTATGGGCAATTTTTCAGAACAACGCAGGTGGCGCTTGGGACAATGCCAAGAAGTCGTTTGAGGCCGGAGTGGAAATTAACGGAGAAATGACCTATAAAGGTTCAGAGGCGCATAAAGCAGCCGTTACCGGTGATACCGTAGGAGATCCGTTTAAGGATACATCCGGTCCTTCTATGAACATTTTAATAAAGTTGACCTGCTTGATCGGTTTGGTCATAGCACCTATTTTAGGTGGACATACGGAAGATGGCGTTACCATGCTAAAAGATACCAAGGAGGTGACTATTGAGATGAATGTGGAAAATGATGATTTGGCCCAGGCCATTGTCACCTATTCAACCATGGTTAACGGTAAATCTGTAAAAGAGGAAAAAATATATACAGGTACAAAAGCTGAAGTAGAGGCACAACTAAAAAAGTTTGAGAATGCCAGTATTGAAAAAAAGGGGACAAGTACAGAGGTTATCATAGAAAAAATAGAAATCAATAAGTAGTTAGGAAGGGTTACCCTAACTATTTAAAAACCATCAGTTTTATGCTGATGGTTTTTTTTTATTCCTTTATTGTAGTTTAAATGTAATAGGAATTGAAAATGACACTTGGACCGCTCTGCCCCGTTGTTTGCCCGGACTCATATTTGGTAGTTTAGAAAGAATACGGACAGCTTCTTTTTCCAATAATTCATGCGGGCCTCTTTTTTGTATATTGCTAATACTGCCATCGTTGTTGATCACAAATTGAGTATTTACTCTTCCCTGTTGACCCATTTCCTGTGCTAGTTCTGGATATCTAAAGTTTTTCTTAATGTGTTTTTGCATCATTTCATTAAAGCAGGCGCGTTTATCCGTTTCTTTTTCGCACCCGGGGAAAATAGGTACTTCCTCAATAGTTTTCCAAATCACTTTAACCTCATCATCCTCATCAGGGTCAATGACATTAAATTCAGAGATGTCCACAACTTCAGTATCTGTGTTGACTTCAATGGCAATAACTTCCGTTTCCTCTACGGGGTCATTGTCATCTACTATTTCAATTTCAACAGGGAGAACGGGTGGTTTTGGTGGCGGTGGAACCACTAATTGAAAAATTGGGGCGTCTTCTATAATATCCAGGTCAGGTTTGTTCATTCCTACTTCGTCATAAACGGATTGGTCAAACGTTTTCCATTCCAAGGCTACATATGCCATTGTTAAAACTATAAGTAGTCCAAAAACAAAGTAGGTGGCACTTTTTTTGTTGAGGTCTTGCTGTGGATTTTTTTTTGGTTTCATAATTAGGGTTTTAGACTTGTACTGTACAAGTATGATTATAGCGCTAAAACTATTTGTATTGAGCGCGATATACAACGGGTAATGAGCGTACGGTAGTTTTCAATGAGTGAATACACGTTCCAATGACCGTGATGACATCTTAAGGTTAGATTGTAACTTAATTGATGTAATTATTGCAATAAAAATTTTAAAGGTTGTTGAAAGACCGTAATTTTAACACCATGGGTATTTTTAAGAAAGATAAACTTCAGATCATCAATTTTCAGTCGTACGGTAGTGCAAGCAGGCTTTACGTACGTGGCCGTGCCATTGAAGATGAGAATATAGATTTGGATCAAAAGGGAATCTTTAACTTAATGCACAATACATGGAAAAGATTTGAGACCGATGAGATCAGGAACACGGCCATTAAGATAACCCTATCCAATGGAAAAAGCGTGCAAGGCACTACAGATGATGATGGCTATTATTTAATTGATGAGGATATTAACGGTCTACATGATCTAGCAAACGATGAAGGTTGGGTAAATTTTGAGCTATCTTTTACGGATACCAATCTAAAACGTGAAATCCTTTTGAAGAATAAGTTCCCTGGAGAAATGCTTATTCCTAGCGAGCATGCCAAATTTGGGGTAATTAGTGATATTGATGACACCATATTGCATACGGGGGTGGTATCTTCATTAAAATGGAAGGTTATTATCAACACCATGTTCAAAAGGGCTACCAAGCGTAGGCAGTTAGATGGCGCTTCTGATTTCTATATGAAGTTGCACCATGGGAAAACAGGAGATGAAGCTAACCCTATTTTCTACGTAAGCCATAGTCCATGGAACCTTTACCGCTATCTACAACTCTTTTTAAAAACTAATAATTTTCCCAAGGGCCCTCTTTTACTGCGCAGTATGGCCAGTTTTAGAATGCGAAAGAAAAATGACGAAAAACCGCAAAAACAAAGAGAGATCAGTAATCTTTTGAAGTCATACCCTGATCTTCCGTTTATTTTGATAGGGGATAGTGGAGAAAAGGATGGGGATATATATCAGGAAATTTCTACGCTTTTTCCAGGTAGGATCAAGGCAATATATTTAAGAAGCGTAAACGATGCCAAACGAATGGCGAGAATAGAAAATCTTTTTGTGGACTTTAAGGACATTCCTTTTCTTATGGTCAATAAAACCAAAGAGGCCATTGCCCATGCCAAGGACCATGGGTTTATTTAGGTTGATAAATGTTTTTAATAGGTATCCATCTAGTCGCATCAAAATCATTTAAGGCGTTTATCAATTGAAAATGTCGGTAATATTGTATATCTGCAGGAGTAATCAATTTGGTTTGTATGTTGTTCTCGGCCAGTAATCTTGCTCTACATGTACCTTTGAGCAATGGTGTGGAAGGGGTAAATATTGTTGATCCATCGGTAAACAATATATTGCAATATGAGGTATCCGTAATTTGGCCTTTACATATAATCAAGACATCATCGGCATTTTTTCTGTTTTGGTAAAGACAATTCAGATGTTCACGATCGTTAAATTTATAGGGGTACGTAATGGTGTCGTCATAAACCAATTGCAATGTAGAAGGAAGGGAATTTTTGTAAGGTGTGATCTGCCATTTTTTATCTTTAAGACCGTATGCTATTCTTAATTTATAGTTGATGTCTAGGTCTAATTCTGGTAGGGAAATATTTTCGAACAGGGAATAGGCCGGTCTGTTATTAAAATAAGCGAAGTAAGAACTGGCAAACCTTTTTTCATGATAGACGGCATTTTTTATTTGGCCATTGCGTATATGTACGGATTCAAATAATGGGTACATAAATTTTTTCTAATAGTTCTTGGTATTCTTCTTCTAACGTACTCAAATGCGTTATACCGCCACCACTTCTGTAAATTAATTGGCCGTCATTATTTTCTATAAAGCGGATACTTACGGCGCTGTCTATATCCTTGCCATCAAAAATACCGAATACGCCTGTGTAAAAGCCTCTTTGCGTTGTCTCCGCATGCTCTATGATCTCTATTGTTTTCCTCTTGGGCGCTCCGCTAATAGAACCTGCCGGCAATGTTTTTAAAAGTAGAGCGGCAAAATTATCTTTCCAGTCCTTAGGTAAATTACCCTGAATTTCTGTACTGGTCTGCAGTAATTCTTGGGTTCCTTTTTTAATTTTTTCAACATACCTAAATTTATTGACTTTAACATTTTTTGCGATCATGGACAGATCGTTGCGTATAAGATCCACAATAGTATTGTGTTCGTATAATTCCTTTTTATTGGACAGCAATTGAGCCTCGGCATCTGGTACATCATTGTTTATCGTCCCTTTCATCGGATAGGAAAATATGGAATCGTCTTTAGTTTTGATGTAACACTCGGGTGAAAAAACAATAAACTTATCCTTGAACCATAACTTATATGGTGCGAATGCATTTTGGTAAATTTGTTTTAGTGAGGACTTGGTATGTAATGGTGTGGAAAAGGTTAGGTTCAATAAAAAACTATTGCCGTTTTTTAATTCATTCTGTACTGTATGGAACGCTTTTATATACGCATGTTTATTAAAAGGCTCGGGCCGTAGGTCAATTGATGTAGCGGTAGTTGTTAAAGGTTGTAATTGCCGGTCATTTCCATTGCCCTTAATGTTAAAATAAATGTCTTGGGCCGCGGCTTCTTGAAAAGAGTAGGCCAACTGTTCGGATTTTTGAAAATCTATGATAAAAATAAAGGGCTGGTCATTTTTAAGAAAGTGACGTACCTTTTTTTCAAAATCGTTCAAACGTAGTTAATATTTAATAATGTTTTAAAAAAGACCGTTGATTTCCGCGTCTATTTTATTTAAAATGGTACCAAGGTCCTCTGGGTTGTCCACAAAGTCCAAATCGTCAACATCAATGATCAGTAATTTTCCTTTTTGATAGCCGTGTATCCAAGCTTCATAGCGTTCGTTCAAACGGCTTAAATAGTCAATGGATATGGTATTCTCGTATTCACGCCCCCTTTTGTGAATCTGTTTTACCAAATTGGGTATGGAACTACGTAGGTAAATCAATAAATCTGGCGGATCTACCAAGCTTTCCATAAGCTCGAATAGGCTAGAGTAGTTTTGGAAATCCCTATTGGTCATTAAACCCATAGCGTGCAAGTTAGGCGCAAAGATGTGGGCATCCTCATAGATGGTACGGTCTTGGATAACCTCCTTGCCACTTTCCTTTATCTGCAAAATTTGGCGGTATCTACTGTTTAAAAAGTAAATCTGTAGATTAAAGCTCCAGCGTTCCATCTGATTGTAAAAATCATCTAAATATGGATTTTCCACTACGTCTTCAAAATGGGCTTCCCACTTATAATGTTTTGCGAGTAATCTTGTTAAGGTCGTTTTTCCTGCACCGATATTTCCGGCAACTGCTATGTGCATAGAATAAAATGATTAATGGTTGTGTTGTTTTTTAAGCAATTCTTAGATGGTACAAGATACAAGATAACTACAGGATGTAAAAACATATTTGCCGTATGGCTTAAAAAAAAATGGGTTTTGTAATTATTAACATAGATACGTTAAACCAAAACCTAATTAAACAGTCCTATTGGCATTCTAATTATATAGATGATGAAATATACATGGTTCATAGTAGTGTTCGTTACTTGCATGATCGTAGAGGTGCAGGCCCAGGATTTTCAAGGAAAAGCCGTTTACCAAAGTAAAACCCAGGTAAATTTTGATTTTGGAAATAGGAATATACCAGAAGATAGAAAGAAGGAAATGATGGAGCGTATGAAAAGGGCCAATGAAAAAACTTTTGTGCTCAATTTTAATAAAACGGCCTCTATCTACGAGGAAGAAGAAAAGTTGGAACAGCCAGGGGAACGAGGTGGCGGCCGTGGCCCACGTTTTGGGGCAATGACCGGTACAGATGGGGATCTTTATAAAAATATAAAGGACCAACGGTATCTGGTTAAGAATGAATTGTTGGGTAAAATTTTCCTGATCGATGATGAATTGCAAGCGTTGGACTGGAAGATGGAAAGTGAATCCAAAAAGATTGGTAATTATATGGCCTTTAAAGCAACAGCAATAAAAACGGTTAAACGTCCCAATATGCGGGCAGTATTTAGAAGACCGGGTGGGGATGAAGAAAAAAGTGAGGCGGAAAAGGAAGATGAATTTATAGTAAAGGAGGTAGAAATTGTTGCATGGTATACCCCAGAAATCCCAATAAACCAAGGTCCTGGGCTATATTGGGGGCTTCCGGGACTAATACTTGCCGTAAACGATGATGTTACTACGATCATATGTTCCGAAATTACTATGAATCCATCAGACAAGATTGAAATTAAAGCACCTAATAAAGGCAAAAAGGTGACGCAAGAGGAATATGATACCATTGCTCAGGAGAAAATGAAGGAAATGCGGGAAAATTTTAGAAATCGCGGTGGTCGCGGTGGTGGTAGGCCAAACTAACTGTATCCTCGAAAAATCACTTTTCTACATCTGTTTATATGAGAAATTCATTATTGCTTATCCTTATGTTTTTGTGTGCAATCTTTGGTAATTCACAGGAAATATCCTTGTCCGGCATAGTAAAGGATAGTCTGGGTGCCGGTGTGGATATGGCCAATGTCATAGCCATTAATACGGTTACCCAAGGTTTGGAATCCTACGGGATAACAAATCATGCCGGACAGTTTAAATTAAAGTTGAAAACAGGGCAGCAATATACGGTCAAGGTGAGTTATCTAGGGTTTAGAACAGAATCCTTTACGTTTACTGCAGCTAAGAATGATGCGGTTAAAGATATTGTTTTGTACGAGCAGGCCGCACAGTTAGATGAGGTGGATGTTACTTATGAAATGCCTGTTTCCGTTAAGGGCGATACCATTGTATACTCTACGGATTCCTTCGTTTCCGGGACAGAAAAAAAGTTGAAGGATGTACTGGAAAACCTTCCGGGCATTGAAATAAATGACGATGGCCAAATAGAAGTGGAAGGTAAGACGGTGAGCAAGGTCATGGTAGAAGGAAAGGATTTTTTTGACGGAGATAGCAAATTGGCCGTTGAGAATATCCCTGCCAATGCCTTGAGCAAAGTAGAGGTGTTGAGAAATTTCAATGAGGTCTCACAAATGAAAGGGCTTACCAATGATGATGATAATGTTGCATTGAACATTAAATTAAAAGAAGGAAAAAAGAATATTTGGTTTGGTGAGATTACGGCAGGGTATGGTCCGGATGATAGGTATTTGGTCCATCCCAAATTGTTTTACTACAGTCCTAAGTACAGCGTAAATATAATTACGGATTTAAATAATATTGGTGAAGTACCTTTTACCCGAAGCGACTACAGAAACTTTACGGGCGGATTTAGAAATTTAAACTCAAGAGTTGGAAGTACTATAGCTACGGGAGTAGATGCATTGGGCCTCTCATCTGCGCAAAATAATAGGGCCAATGATATCGATACCAAGTTTGCGGCGGCAAATTTTAGTTATGCACCAACGGAAAGTCTTGATCTAAGTGGTTTTGGTATATATTCCTATACCGGCACCCTTATGAAGTCCGAAGGTAGCACCTCTTATATTGCCAGCAATGATGTGGAGCGTACAACTAGCAATACCGATCAGACCATTCAATTAGGATTGGCAAAGTTAAGTGCCAGGTATAAGCCAAATGAAGATTTTCAATTGGACTATGATGCCCTCCTAAAACAATCAGATGATACCGAGGAGGTCAACATACTTTCCGTTTCTTCCATTACAGATGAAATAATGGAAGTAAAAGAACAAAAACCTTTGGCACTGAACCAAAACCTGAATTTGTACCATACACTTGATGAGAAAAATATTTTTGCGGTAGAGGCCCAGCATTTATACCAGGACGAAGATCCATTTTATGAGGCCATACGAAATGAGTTTGCATTTGTAGATATATTTCCTGTTGATGAAAACCAGGAGATGTATAATATAAACCAGGTTAAAACTGTAGTAACGAACAAGGTAGATGCCAAAGTAGATTATTACAGGGTTCTTGGAAGCAAGAGCAACATTAATTTAACCTTGGGCACTACACAGAGCAATCAGAATTTTAATTCTGGCATTTTTCAAATTTTGGATAATGGGGAGGTATTGAACATGAACGGTGAAGAATTTGGCAATGATGTTAATTTTCATGTGTCTGATGTATACGGAGGCTTACATTATAAGGTGATTTCAGGCATATTTACTTTTAACCCAGGGTTAACCTTGCATAGGTTTAATGTACGTAATGAACAATTGGGTACTGTGGTCAATGACGATCTAACGTCGTTGTTACCAGATGTGTATATCAATGCACAATTAAAAAAATCCGAAAATATTCGTTTTAATTATCAGGTTACTCGTTCGTTTACGGATGTAAGTAATTTTGCGCAAGGATATGTGCTGAACAACTACAATTCCCTGTATAGTGGAAATAGGGATTTGGAAAGTGCGTTAAACCATAATGTTTCCCTTAATTTTTTCAGTTTCAATATGTTTAATTTCACTAACATATTTGCAAATTTGGCATATACCAAAAGAATTGATGCCCTCAAGAACGGTGTAAATATTGTGGGTATCAATAGGGTGGGCAGTACGATCAATTCCAATTTTGCTGATGAATCGTTTAGCGCAAACGGCAAATACGAGCGCACATTTGGCAAGATCAAAGCTTCGGTTCAAGGAAATTTGGCTTGGTCCACGACCAATAACTTGGTAGATAATGTACAGCGTACCTCAAATTCCTTGACACAAAATTATTCCACTACCTTGTCTACCAATTTTAAAAATGCACCCAATTTGGAAGTAGGTTACCGCTATGCCATAAATAATTATGAAAACGGAGGTCTGGAGACCACATTTTATACCAAAAGACCCTATGCACGTTTTGATGCCAGCTTTTTAAAGAACTTTATTTTTAATCTAGATTATGATTATTATAAATATAATGATAAGGAAGATACCATAACCAATACCTATAGTTTTATGGGGGCAGACCTTACCTACCAAAAAAAGAACAGCCATTGGGAGTATGGTATACAGGGAACAAACCTCTTAAATACCACCACGTTAAATAGGGACAGTACCAACGAACTTTATTTCAGTACACAGGCATATTTTGTACAGCCCCGTTATGTATTGTTATCTGTCAAATATAATTTGTAATGGACATTTTATTGAATAGAGTCAATAAATAACATGGTATTAAGATAGGGAACAGAACATTTTTTCTATTTTTGCATCTCATTAAAATAAAGAGGAGGGATTTGACTGATTGCAACCTCTGTTTTTGCCTGCGGGTCTAGACAAAAAAATGCTAAAGCAGTTGATGCTGATACCATATCACATCATACTTCTTTTTCGGCATAAGTTCAAATCCTTTATTAAGAATAAAAAAGTTTGTTATGCCATATTTATTTACATCAGAATCTGTTAGTGAAGGACACCCGGATAAAGTTGCGGATCAAATCAGTGATGCTTTGTTGGATCATTTTTTGGCCTTTGACCCAGAAAGTAAGGTTGCTTGTGAGACCTTGGTAACTACTGGCCAAGTGGTTTTGGCAGGAGAAGTACGCAGCAATACCTATTTAGATGTACAGAACATTGTGCGTGAAGTGATCAATAAAATAGGATATACCAAAGGAGAATACCAATTTAGTGGTGATTCTTGTGGCGTAATATCGTTGATACACGAACAAAGTCAGGATATTAACCAAGGTGTGGATCGCGGTGCCAAAGAAGAGCAAGGTGCCGGTGATCAAGGAATGATGTTCGGTTATGCTACCAGTGAGACTGAAAATTATATGCCTTTGGCCTTGGATATATCACACAAGATTTTACATACTTTGGCAGAACTGCGTAGAGAGGGTAAAGAGATTTCATATTTAAGGCCAGATGCCAAAGCACAGGTTACGTTAGAGTATTCAGATACCAATGAGCCTCAACGTATAGATACTATTGTAGTATCCACACAACATGATGCCTTTGATGCCAACGATGAAAAAATGTTGGAAAAAATTAAATCTGATATCATTTCTATTTTAATTCCCAGGGTTAAGGCACAATTGCCAAGTGAGACTCAAAAATTGTTTGACGATAAGATAAAATATCACATTAATCCAACAGGAAAATTTGTCATTGGTGGACCTCACGGAGATACCGGATTAACAGGAAGAAAGATAATTGTAGATACCTACGGCGGTAAAGGCGCCCATGGTGGCGGTGCTTTTAGTGGTAAGGATCCTAGCAAGGTAGACCGTAGTGCGGCATATGCTGCTCGTCATATTGCCAAAAATTTGGTGGCCGCTGGGGTTGCGGAAGAAATTTTGGTACAAGTTAGCTATGCTATTGGGGTAGTGGAGCCAACCTCTATTTATGTAGATACTTACGGTACTTCCAAGGTAGGGCTAAGTGATGGTGATATTGCCAAAAAAGTAGCCCAGTTGTTTGATATGAGGCCTTTTGCAATTGAGGAACGATTAAAGTTGAGAAACCCTATTTATCTGGAAACAGCTGCTTATGGTCATATGGGTAAAGAACCGGTAACTATCACTAAAGTTTTTGAATCACCTTATAACGGCCGTATTGAAAAAGAAGTGGAATTATTTACTTGGGAAAAACTGGATATGGTTTCAGAAATTAAGACTGCTTTTAACAGTTAGGGTTTATATGATGTTATGTTAAAAAAAGAGCGACCAAATGGTCGCTCTTTTTTTTGTGTATTCACAGCAGTGAAAATGGTAAAATAATGGTCAATGAGCGTTCACAACAAATTAAAGGACTTTCACCACAAAAATTAATATGTAAGAAAAGGACTACATATATTTGATAAAGAATTTAACGAATCCCAAATCGTTATCCATAAACTTAACCTTTTTGACTATGACCACTTTTGTGAAATATTTTCAGATGTCCTTGCTTTTTTTGATGTGTTTATGTGCCGGTTCTTGTGCAAAGGATACGGACTTAATTTCAGGGTATATCATAAATACCCCAACACATAAAAAAGATATCTCAATGGTGTTTGACCAAAAAGTATCGGTACAAGTTCCTGATGTTGATGTAAAAATTCATGTTTTCAGTACTGATGATTATCCAAAATGGGATAAGGTCGGTATAAGGGAAAATTCCCATCAAAATGATAAAATAGCAATTCTCAAATTTGAATAAGAATGCCCATTAAATAAGTTTCCCCAGATAAATCTTAACCTAAAACAGTCCCAAATGAAAACCACAATTAACCAAAATCAGGACATTAAGGTTTTTCGGAATGAATTTTTTTCCGGAATGCTTCTCTTGGCAAAGAAGATATTAATGTTTTGAAGAATTTTTACCTAAAAAAAAAGCGACTCACCTACAGTCGCTTTTTTTATGCCTGAACCTTAGCGGATTTTGAATGCAATGCTATAATTTGTTTGGAGCATTTGCCTATACATGAGGTTGCTTTATACTATAAATGACATTTAGAAAGGCTAATGGGTAGGTTGAACTAACTATAAATTCATTTCATTTTTTGTTCGGTACAGCAGTAAACTTTCTTAGATTTAAGAATTCAAATTCTTAAGACATGCCAAAGAGTACCATAAAACACTTCTTCACACTTCTTTTATTAGCTACAGTGATTTTTTCCTGTAGAAAAACAGCTCCGAAAGTTGCAGGCGCAGAAGTTTCAGAAACCTATGTTGCAGATAACTATACTAAGAAAGAGGTAGATATTACTATGCGAGACGGCATTAAACTCCACACCACTATTTATTCGCCAAAAGACACTTCAAAAGAGTACCCAATTATAATGCAAAGAACCCCGTATAGTTCTCAACCTTACGGAGCGGGTAATTTTAAAACAAAGATCGCGCCCAACATTCATATGATGCATGACGGCTATATAGTGGTCTATCAAGATGTGCGCGGCCGTTGGTTAAGTGAAGGGCATTATGAAAATATGCGCGCCTATAATCCCAACAAAAATACGGAGCAGGATATCGATGAAAGTTCAGATACCTATGATTCTATTGAGTGGTTGATCAATAATGTAGAAAACAATAACGGTAACGTAGGTATTTGGGGAATTTCGTATCCTGGCTTTTATTCTACCTATGCCGTGGTAGATGCGCATCCGGCATTAAAGGCAGCATCTCCACAGGCAAGTATTGCCGATTTCTTTTTTGATGATTTCCACCATAATGGCGCCTATTTATTAAGTTACTTTAGGGCAACTTCATTGTTTGGGACACCAAGACCAGATGGGGATAAACCTATAGATTCGGCATGGTATACATTGCCGGATTTACCAACTGAAGATCAGTATCAATTCTTTTTAGATGAAGGACCGTTAAAGAACTTAGATCGATTTTTTGAATACGAAACAGCCGATACCCCACGTATGGCAAAGGAGGGTGTTACCGATGATTATTTTTGGAACGAACTTAAAGAGCATCCAAATTATGATGAAATGTGGCAGAGCAAGGGCTTGATCCAGCATTTAAAAGATGTAAAGCCAACGGTGGCCACCATGGTAGTTGCGGGCGAGTTTGATGCGGAAGATTTATACGGACCGTTAGAAACCTATAAGAATATAGAAAAGTACAATGCCGATAATTACAATACCTTGGTTTTTGGACCATGGGATCACGGCGGATGGGCACGTAGAAAAGGTCAGAATACCGTGGGCAACTATTATTTTGGCGATGGAATTTCTGAATTTTTCCAAGAACATATAGAAGCCAAATTCTTTGATCATTTCTTAAAAGGTGATGGCGATAAGAATAGCGGTTTGCCGGAAGCCTACGTTTTTGATACCGGTAGAAAAGATTGGAAAACCTATGATACCTGGCCACCGGCAGGTGTCGTGAAAAAGGATATGTATTTATCTCCAGATCAAGAACTGACTTTTGAGCCAAAAGAAGTGGAAGAAGTAAAGTTTATCAGCGATATTAAAAAACCGGTTCCTTATTCAGAAGATATTAAAACGGTATTTACACCAAGAAAATATATGACCGATGATCAACGTTTTGCAGCTCGGCGTGGTGATGTCTTGGTGTTTGAAACTGACGTTATGCAAGAAGACTTGACCTTGGCGGGTGATATTTTGGCGAAGCTAAAAGTTGCTACTACGGGTACCGCTGCAGATTGGATCGTAAAAATCATTGACGTACACCCAGCAGATGAACCTGCTTATGAAGGCATGCAAGACCATTTGAAAATGAGTAACTATCATTTAATGGTACGTAGCGAAGTATTGCGCGGTCGTTTTAGAAATAGTTTTG
Organism: Maribacter confluentis; assembly: GCF_030505015.1. NCBI lineage: Bacteria > Pseudomonadati > Bacteroidota > Flavobacteriia > Flavobacteriales > Flavobacteriaceae > Maribacter > Maribacter confluentis. The sequence continues at coordinate 1,194,838 of NZ_JAUKUC010000001.1, read as the reverse complement.
CCAACCCAGAACCGTTTGTGCCAAATGAAAAAACAGATGTAACCATTAAGTTGCAAGATGTATTCCATACCATTAAGAAAGGGCACAAATTACAGGTACAAGTACAGAGCACATGGTTTCCGTTAATAGATTTAAATCCGCAGACCTATGTAGATAATATTTTTGAAGCTGATGAGTCGGATTTTAAAACCCAAACACATACCGTGTTTACAGATTCAAGTATAGAGTTTTCTGTGTTGGAGTAGTTGATTTTATTGGAGATTAAATTATACCTATTTTTTACTCGAAAGTATTTATATATTCACAAAAACTAAAAGAAATTATAAATGAAGCTAAATAAGTTTAGAGCGGCTAAAGTACATGGTTATCTTAATTATGATATAGAGTTTTATGATGATATTACTTTTTTAATTGGAATAAATGGCTCAGGAAAAACAAGTGCTTTAAAATTAATACTAGGACTTGTTTCTCCTTCATTTAATTATTTAAATCAAATTGATTTTGAATTTGCTGAATTAATTTGTTCAACTAAAATTAATGAAGAAGATATAACTATTACTGCAACTCAAAATAAAAATGATAATACATTTTCAATCAATCTTAAATCGCCATTCCACAATGGGGAACCAGTTATATTTCCTAGATATATAAGATCAGACAATGAAAATTATGATTATGACGAAATATCAGTAATTGAACAAAATTTAAGGGAAAAATTTGAATTTAATGAAATTGCCAAAAATATAAGGGAATTGGCTACACCAAAATTTCTTGGGTTAGATAGAAAAATATATGAAGGAAAAAATATTGATTTGCGTTTTCGCAACAGACGTATTTACAATCAACATAAACCTAAAAAGAAAATATTTGATGGATCTTCGGGTGTAACGGCGATTGATAGTAGTTTGGAGGATGTACAGTTTTTGATATTTGAATATTTTAGAAAGATTGCTTACGAACAGCCTAAAATAAGTGAGGAGTTTAAAAGGAAAATATTTCAGTTGTCTTTTAAATTTAATGATAATCATAATTTGGAATCAATACCTACAGATGATAATTATTTAATTGAAAAGCGAGAAAAAGTTTTAAAAGCAATTAAGAATCTAGACATTGGATTTCTTGATTATTCTGCTAATTCTTTTTTTGATAAAATGTCAGATCTGATTGTAAAACGTAAGGAACTTGATGTTAGAAAAGAAAAGAGTAAATCTAATCCGGAAGGTAGGACTAAAGAAAATCAAGAGGAATTTAAAGTTTTGATGAAATGGATAAATAATAGTTCTCAAATTAAAAGAATCGATGAAATTATTAATTATAGCCAAACTTATCAAGAAAAAATATCTGATTTAAGGTCTCCAATAAAAAGGTTAGAATCGATTACTTCAAAATTTTTAGATGAAGGCGGTAAGCAGATTAAAATTGCGGAAGATGGGGAGATAAAAGTCAGATTAAGGAATGGGAAAGAAGCCAATGTTTTTGAACTTTCTTCAGGGGAAAAGCAAATTATAATTATGATAGCTCATTTGATTTTTGAAGAAGATCAAAAACCATCTGGCGTTTTTATTATTGATGAACCTGAGCTGTCATTACATATTGCTTGGCAAGAAATTTTTGTGGATTCTATAATGGAAGCAAGCCCTAAAACACAATTTATACTTGCAACACATTCTCCATCTATAATTTCTAAGGTAATAAGAGAGGTTAAATGTCAAGATTTAAATAAACTCAATTCGTAACTTATGCTTGAATATGCAGACGATCCTAAGCGACTAGTTTCGACTTTTTTAGCTTATCGAAATGATGTTGATATTTATACTGAAGATGAAAACAAGGATAAGGAATTTTATAAAGCTTTATTCTCTCGCTTAATTACATCGAAAATCAAAATTAATGATGTAACACCATTAGGTTCGAAGGAGAATGTAATAACTCAATGTAAGATTTCTAGTCCTGGAAAAAGAAAAAAAGTATTTATAGTTGATGGCGATATAGCTTTAATAAATGGTGAAGGTTTAGAGCTGGAAAATCTTTTTGTACTTGAAAGATATTGTATAGAGAATTTTCTAATTGATAAAAGTTCAACTTGTAATTTTGTTTATTTAAATTGTGGTACAAAGTCTAAAGAGGAAATTGAAAATGAGATTGATTATGAGTTTTGGCTTAAAAGTTATTGTAACATTTTAATAGATTTATTCCTTCATTTTTCATTAATAAATCAGGTGGGAGGTAAATTTACTTTATACAATGCAAATAAGTATCATACATTAAAAAAAGGAGATTATGAGTTTGATTATAAATTAGTTGAGCACGATATTTCAAATATTAGAAAAGAAATTTTACTTATCGTAGATTTGGAGTATTATGAGCAACAGTTAAGATTGTTAAAGAAAAAATGGTCAAATAGTATAGAATCTCTTTTAACTATTGTTTCTGGTAAAGATTATTTAATTCCAATTTTATTAATCAAAATGCAAAAATTTAAAGCTTCGAAAGCCATGCCGTCATTAGAAGAGGTTAAGATTAATCTAGTTAATCATTTTGATATAAGTAATCTTCAAAGTTTAAAAGAATTTATAGAGGCTAAATAAAAAATAGTTTAATAAAAATTCTAAAAAGAATAAATTAAATACTAGACTTTGCTATTATATTTTAGAGTTAATTCTATCTTCCAAGGAATTCTTTGTCTTTAATACAACTCACTGAAAAACCAAAATGAAAAATCTAATTCTAGTCCTAGCAAGCGTACTTTTCCTGCTACCAACTAATGCGGAAGCCCAAAAAAGCAATGCTAAAAAGCCCAATATTATTTTCATCATGTCAGATGATCATGCGTATCAGGCCATAAGCGCATATGATGATAAATTACTGCAAACACCCAATATTGATCGCTTGGCAAAAGAGGGCATGCTTTTTACCAATGCCAGCGTTACCAACTCCATTTGCGCACCATCAAGAGCTACGATCCTTACAGGCAAGCACACTCATATCAATGGGAAAGTGGATAATTATTTTCCGTTTGATACCACACAGGTTACGTTTCCACAAATCTTTCAAAAGAATGGGTATAAAACGGCGATGTTCGGCAAGCTTCACTTTGGCAATAATCCAAAAGGGGTAGATGAGTTTATGATTTTACCGGGTCAAGGGCACTATATTAATCCAGATTTTATAGTCACCAATGGTGATACCATAACCAAGCAAGGCTATGTTACCGATATCATAACGGACGTATCATTAGATTGGTTGAAAGAAGAAGCGTCCAATGACGAGCCTTTTATGATGATGTACTTGCACAAGGCACCGCACAGACCGTGGTGGCCAAGACCGGATAAGTTCAAGGAGTTCACGAAAAAGACCTTCCCAGAGCCAGAAACGTTATTTGATGATTACAGCAATAGAGGATCGGCGGCAAAGACGGCAGAAATGAATTTGTTGACACACATGATGTATAGTCATGATAGTAAGGTCAGACCGGAGACCTTAGCTAAAATGGAGGGTAAGGTTTTACCGGTAGTGGAGGAGTTTCCCAATAGTTTTTACGGTCCGTATAACCGTGCCACGGCAGAACAAAAAGCATTGTATGATCCGGTGTTAGATTCCATCAATGATTTTTTCTACAACAATTGGCCAAAAATGAACGATACCGAGAAAATGAAATGGAAGTATCAGCGCTATATGCAAGATTATTTGGGTAGCATTTCTTCGGTAGATGATAATGTAGGTCGCTTATTGGATTATTTAGATGAAAGCGGATTGGCGGAAAACACCATAGTGATCTATACCTCTGATCAAGGATTTTATTTAGGGGAGCATGGTTGGTTTGATAAGCGATTTATTTATGACGAATCGTTCAAAACTCCGTTATTAGTGCGTTGGCCCAATGTAGTTGAACCGGGAGCTGTAGAAAATGAAATGGTACAGAATTTAGACTTTGCACAGACCATGTTAGAAGCTGTAGGCATCACGCCGCCAAGTGATATGCAAGGCGAAAGTTTAATTCCCCTGTTGAAAGGCGAAAAAGAAAAATGGACTAGAGATGCCGTGTATTATCAATATTACGAATATCCATCTGTACACATGGTAAAGCGTCACTATGGTATTGTGAATAAGGAATTTAAATTGGTGCATTTCTACTATGATGTTGATGAGTGGGAGTTGTATGACAGATTGAAGGACCCAAAGGAAATGAACAATGTCTACAACGACCCTGCCTACGCAGATACCGTTAAAAAATTAAAGAAAGATTTAATTGCACTTCGTAAAAAATATAAAGACTCCCCGGAGCAAGATCAGATGTATATAGATAAATATAAGAGCGCAGGGATGATTGAGTAGTTTTTCGTTGTTCGTTTCTCGTTGTTCGTTTCTCGTTGTTCGTTTCTCGTTGTTCGTTTTTCGTAGATAGTAAAATGTCAGTTCGAGTGCTCTTAAACTAATTTTTCTTTAGGTTAAGAGTGTATCGAGAATATTGTAATTGAACAGGTGTTCCATTGCTTTTAAGCCTTCAGAAAACTAACAACAAGACCAAGAATTATATATTTTTCATAAAATACTAGGTTTTTAAATTTTTCTGCCTTTATATTTGTAGCTCAAAGTTCACACACGTATTGAATAGTTATCAAGAAAGGTGGAGGGATTAGACCCTTTGAAACCTTAGCAACCCTTTGTTCCATACAAAGAAGGTGCTACATTCTACCCTTAGGGGAAGGATAACAGTAATCGATTTTCTCGATATTACTTTCTTATAACTTTTTGATTTTACTTACTCACATTTTTATGTGGTTAAGTTGGGCTTTTTAAATATTAAAATAATTTTTAAAAACAACAAAATCATGAGTAATCACAAATTAGCAACAAACGCATTACACGCAGGTCACGACACCACTACAAATGGAGGTACAAGGGCAGTGCCTATTTATCAAACATCATCGTATGTATTTAATGATACCGATCATGCGGCAAACTTATTTTCTCTTAAAGAATTAGGGTTTATTTACACACGTTTAAACAATCCTACCAATCAAATTTTACAAGATAGATTAGCTGCTGTTGAAGGTGGTATTGGGGCTGTGGTCTTTGCATCGGGTACTGCTGCCATTTCTACAGGTTTATTGACCTTGTTAAAAGCGGGCGATCATATTGTAGCGTCTAGCAGTTTATACGGTGGTACCTTTAATTTGTTGAATGTTACCTTACCAAGATTAGGTATTACGACCACCTTTGTAGATGCATCTGATCCTGAAAATTTTGGAAAAGCGGTACAGGATAATACAAGGGCTTTCTTTGTGGAATCTCTAGGGAATCCGAAATTGGATGTGTTGGATCTGAAAGCGATTTCTAAAGAATCGAAAGCAGCGGGAGTACCTTTTATAGTAGATAATACGGTAGCTACTCCTTCATTGTTAAACCCTATTGAGCATGGCGCCAACTTGGTCATTCATTCATTGACAAAATATATTGGTGGTCAAGGAACGTCTTTAGGTGGCGCAATTATAGATGCCGGTACGTTCGATTGGACTAACGGTAAATTCCCTGAATTTACAGAACCATCTGCAGGTTACCACGGTTTGGTATATAGCGAGGCATTAGGTGCGGCAGCATTTACCTTTAAATTGATATTGGAAGGTTTACGTGATTTTGGTGGGGCATTGAGTCCGTTTAACGCTTTCCAAATTATACAAGGTTTAGAGACTTTGCCGGTTCGTATAAAGCAACACAGTGCAAATGCATTGGAATTGGCTACCTGGTTAGAAGGTAGGGAAGAAGTGGCTTGGGTAAATTATCCAGGATTGAAGAGCAATAAATACTATGACTTGGCACAAGAATACTTGCCAAAAGGTCAAAGCGGATTGGTTACCTTTGGTATCAAGGGCGGTTTTGAAGCGGCTAAAAAGGTTACCGATGCCACTAAGATCTTTTCATTACTTGCCAATATTGGTGACACCAAATCATTGATCATTCACCCGGCAAGTACTACCCACCAGCAATTAACTGCAGAGCAGCAAGAAGGTGCAGGTGTAGGGCAAGATTTAATTCGCTTGTCGGTAGGTCTTGAAGATATAGAAGATTTAAAAGCAGATTTAGAGCAGGCATTTGCCAGTCTTTAAATTAGATAAGGTAAAAGCTGAAACCACCGGTCACTGAGCGTAGCCGAAGTGATCGGTGGTTTAAGAAAAAAAGAATATTGGTGGCGGCTGAGCCTAGCCGAAGTCATTGAATGTTCAAGAATATATTATTTTACATGTGGTGGCTGAGCGCAGTCGAAGCTCTGCCACAAATTGATTTTGAAATAGATGTTACATCAACTACAGATTAAAAAATACAAGACCCTAAGCGGTAGTACTCAAGATATTCAATTATCGTATCAGGTATTTGGGAAAAAATTACATACTGCACCCATTATATTGGTGAACCATGCATTAACGGGCAATTCTAATGTTACCGGTGAAAATGGTTGGTGGTCTGCCTTGATCGGGGAAGAGAAGTGTATAGATACCAACAAGTACACTATTTTGGCATTCAATATTCCGGGTAATGGTCATGACAAGTTTGTAATAGAGAACTATAAGGATTTTGTAGCCGGTGATGTAGCTAGAATATTTTTATTGGGATTACAGCAGTTAAAGGTAGAGCGTTTGTTTGCATTGATTGGTGGATCTTTGGGTGGTGGTATCGCTTGGGAAATGGCAGCATTGCACCCAACGCTGACTGAACATTTGATTCCTGTGGCATCTGACTGGAAATCGACCGATTGGTTAATAGCCAACTGCCAAATACAGGAACAGTTTTTAGTGAACTCTAAACAACCTGTGCATGATGCCCGTATGCATGCCATGTTATGTTATAGGACTCCGGCTTCCTTTAAAGAACGGTTTAAACGAAGTACCAATGAGGAGCTTAAGGTTTTTAATGTAGAAAGTTGGTTAATGCACCATGGCGATAAGTTACAAGAGCGTTTTCAATTGTCTGCGTATAAGTTGATGAATCAATTATTAAAGACCATTGATGTTACTAGAGATGGTGATGAGAATTTCATTAAACTACAAAATAGCGATACCAATATTCATATTATCGGGGTAGATTCGGATATGTTCTTTACTGCCCAAGAAAACAAGGATACCTTTAAGCAATTGGCGCAGGCAAAGAGTAATGTAACCTATGGTGAAGTACAATCGTTACATGGACATGATGCCTTTTTGATCGAGTTTGATCAGATGGAAAAATTGCTGACCGGTATTTTTAATACCAACGGTAATATCAAGAAGATCAAAATCTTAAAATTTGGTGGTAAATCGTTAAGCAATGGCGAAGGACTTGAGCGTGTTTTGGATATCGTTACACAAAAGATCAAGAACAATGAGAATGTAGCCATGGTGGTTTCCGCAAGGGAAAAGGCTACAGATCAGCTAGAGGATATGCTTGAGAAAGCAGCCAAGGGAAAAGATTATAGGTCAGATTTTGAAGCGCTGGAGAAGTATCAAAAACATACCTATTCCAACGTAAATTTATCTGCCGAATTCAAAGGCTTGGCAAAACTGTATGAAGGAGTTTCCCTGTTGGGAGATTATAGTGCCAAAATAAAAGATGAGGTGTTGGCGTATGGCGAGTTGATCTCTGCCAAACTGGTAACCAAACTATTGATCGGTAAAGGAATCAATGCCAAACTTGTAGATACTCGTGAAGTCATTAAGACCGATGATACCTTTGGTGACGCCAAGGTGCTTGAAAATGAATCTAAAGAATTGGTGCTTTTAAAATTCGCTGAAATTCCGAGTGATACGGTAGCGGTAGTAACCGGTTTTATAGCCTCTACAGTGGAGAACGAGACAACTACTTTGGGTAGAAATGGCAGTAATTATTCCGCGGCATTATTGGCAAATTTCTTAGATGCCGAAGAATTACAGAATTACACCCACGTTGATGGTATTTATACAGCAAATCCTGATTATGTACCAGAGGCAAAAAGACTGGCGAACCTGTCTTATGAAGAAGCAAACGAGCTCGCCAATTTTGGAGCTACCATTCTACATGCCAAAACCATAATTCCCTTAATAGAGAAGAACATTCCGTTACGTATTTTAAATACCTACAATGATGATAATGAGGGTACTTTAATAAGTGCCAAATCCAGTGAAGAAGGTATAAAGTCGCTCTCGGTAATAGAAGATGTTGCCATGATTAATATAGAAGGTCGTGGCTTGTTAGGGAAAGTAGGGGTAGATGCCCGTATTTTTAAAGCCTTGCAATCTAGCAATATTAGTGTGAGCATTATTTCCCAAGGATCATCTGAAAGGGGAATAGGTCTTGTGGTGAAAAAGGATAAGGCAAAAAGGGCAAAGCTGGCACTGGAAAATGAGTTTAGCAACGACTTTGAATCAAAAGATGTAAATATGATTACGGTGATGGATGATGTATCTATCATATCTATCGTAGGTCAAGATTTAAGCACTTTTCACAATCCGTTCAATGCATTGATCAAAAACCAGATCGTACCGTTGTTGTTCAATAATACGGTATCTGGCAAGAACGTAAGTTTGGTGGTAAAGAAATCAGATTTGCATAAGGCGGTCAATGTTATGCACGGTCAGGTGTTCGGCATCAGTAAGAAAATTAATATTTTGATTTTCGGTCATGGTAATGTAGGCGGTACGTTGATAGAACAGATTTTAAAATCGGCAAAGTCCATAAAAGAGCGTAAGAAATTAGACCTAAGGGTTTTTGGAATTGCAAACTCTAAAAAGATATTGTTGAATGAAAAAGGTATAGCCAAGAATTGGAAAACACAACTGGAGCAGAAAGGAAAACCGTATAAAGTTGATGACGTCTTTGAATTTGCAAAGCGTCACCATTTAGAGAACCTTATTGTAATAGATAATACGGCAAGTAAAGATTTTGTTGCCAATTATTTTGAATTTGTAGAGCATGGTTTTGATATTGTGTCATCGAACAAAATTGCCAATACCTTGCGTTACGATTTTTATCAGTTACTGAGGGAAGAATTGCAAAAAAATCAAAAGCAATATCTGTATGAAACCAATGTAGGAGCAGGTTTGCCATTGATTGATACCATTAAGTTGTTACATTTATCCGGAGAGAATATAACAAGGATAAAAGGCGTTTTCTCAGGTTCTTTAAGTTATATTTTCAATACATTCTCAGAAGTGGATGTACCTTTTTCATCAATATTGAAAGATGCAATGCAAAAAGGATTTACGGAACCAGATCCACGTGAAGATCTTTCTGGAAATGATGTTGGGCGTAAATTATTGATTTTAGCACGTGAGCTAGATTTGCATAATGAGTTTGCAGATATCAATATTGAAAACCTGATACCTAAAAAACTGCAAGATGGTGAGGTAGATTTCTTCTTACAGCATTTAGAAGTATTGGATACTAAGTTCAATGAAATTAAGAAGAACCAAAAGCCAGATCATGTATTGCGTTATGTAGGTGATCTGCATGGCAATCTTCAGAAAGAAAAAGGAGTGTTAGATGTAAAATTGGTCTCCGTACCAAAAGAAAGTGCCCTAGGGCAAGTAAAAGGGTCGGATTCCATTATAGAGATATATACGGAATCTTACGGGGAAAATCCGTTAGTAATACAAGGTGCAGGTGCAGGCGCAGCAGTAACCGCAAGAGGTGTCTTTGGGGATATATTGCGAATTGCGGAGAAAGGATGACTTCGGCTCCGCTCAGTCACCGCGTACCAATATTTGTTAGGTAAAAGGCTGGCAGCTGAGATAGTTGAATCCAAATTATAGTAATAAAAATAAAAAAGTTTAATGTTGGTGGCTGAGCGTTTATTTGTTAGGTGAAAGATTTGTGCCTGAGATAGCTGAATCTAAATTATAGTAATAAAAGTAAAAAAGTTTATGTTGGTGGCTGAGCGTATATTTTTTAGGTAAAGGATTTGTAACTGAGATAGCTGAATTCAAATAATAGTAATAAAAATAAGAAAGTTTAATGTTGGTGGCTGAGCGTAGCCGAAGCCAATAAATGATAATTGTATGTCAGGATTCATGTATGTTTTGGAATGTTCAGACGGAAGTTATTATACTGGTAGTACAAAAGACTTAGATAAAAGAATAGTAGAACACCAAGAAGGTAAAGGTGCTAATCATACAAGATTAAGATTACCTGTGAAGTTGGTTTATGTAGAAGAGTATTTAAGAATTGATTCTGCATTTTATAGAGAGAAACAAATACAAGGTTGGAGAAGAGAAAAGAAAGAAGCATTAATTAATGGGGAATTAGGTAAGTTGCCAGGTTTGGCAGAATGCCAAAATGATACACATTATAGATATTTTAAAGAATATTAAAATGTCAATTCGGCGGAGCTTGACGGTCAGCATAATAAAAAAGGTAGTATGTTTAAGATAGGTGGCTGAGCGTAGGCGAAGCCAAATAATGTGAATAAGAGTAAATTAGTTAGTTTAGGTGGCTGACGGTAGCCGAAGCCAAAAAGTAAAGAAATGAAAAAAAACAACAATAAATTTGAAACGAACGCAATACGTACACAATTAAAACGAAGCGAAAATTTGGAACATTCCGTTCCATTGTATTTGACCTCTAGTTTTGTATTTGAAGACGCTGAAGATATGCGTGCTTCGTTTGCCGAGGAAAAAGATCGTAATATATACTCAAGATATTCTAACCCAAATTCATCTGAATTTATAGAAAAGGTTTGTCAAATGGAAGGTGCGGAGAGCGGATTTGCTTTTGCATCGGGTATGGCAGCTGTATTTTCTACATTGGCAGCATTGTTAGATAGCGGTGATCATGTGCTATCGGCAAGAAGTATTTTTGGTTCTACGCATTCGTTATTTACCAACTTTTTTCCAAAGTGGAATATTGATCACACATACTTTAAAATAGATGCCTTAGAAGAAATAGAGCGTTTAATTACTCCGAAAACAAAAATAATCTATGCGGAAACACCTACCAATCCAGGTGTTGATGTATTGGATTTGGAGGAATTGGGTAAAATTGCCAAAAAGAACAATCTAATACTTATTATAGATAATTGTTTTGCATCACCTTACTTACAACAGCCTATTAAATTTGGGGCGGATTTGGTCATACATTCCGGTACCAAACTAATGGATGGTCAAGGTAGGGTTTTGGCTGGTATTACCGTAGGTAGTGCAGATTTGATGGATAAAGTATATCGATTCTCACGAATTACCGGTCCGGCACTTTCACCTTTCAATGCGTGGGTACTTTCTAAAAGTTTAGAAACACTGGCAATAAGAGTCGACAGACATTGTGATAATGCTTTAAAGTTAGCCGAATATTTAGAAGCGAACGATAAGGTAAACTGGGTAAAATATCCATTTTTAAAATCGCACCCTAAATATGAAATTGCAAAAAAGCAAATGAAAGCGGGTGGTTGTGTAGTAGCCTTTGAAGTTAAAGGCGGATTAGAAGCGGGTAGGGAATTTTTCGATTCCATTAAACTATTATCCCTTTCTGCCAATTTAGGAGATTCAAGAACTATCGTTACGCATCCGGCATCTACAACACATAGTAAATTAAGCGTAGAGGAACGTGCTGCAGTGGGCATATCAGATGGTACGGTCAGAATTTCTGTAGGCCTGGAACATATAGACGATATCATAGCGGATATTGCTCAAGCTTTAGGCTAAAAGATATAGTGATTAAAACAAAAAGCCCGGTACGTACCGGGCTTTTTGTTTGTTTTATATAAGATGGGTTATTTTGTTAATGTCATATTATAAGTTGCACTAACACTAGTTGTAGCACCAAAGAAATCTACAGTTTCATCCACTTCATATCGTAATGACATTTTACCATCTGTAAGTTCTGTAATGGTAAAGCCTACTTCTTCATCACCAGTGCCAAAATATAGGGTACTGCCATCTAGTCTCCATTCATCACTTTCAAAAAAGTCTTCACCGTTTTCTTCTTCAGTTGATGTTTCTCCCATTACCGTAGTGGTAATCACTGTAGTGTAAGAACCTTCACTGGTTACTATGTTAGGGTTTTCTGAAAACGTAACTACGGTATCAAAATCTTTACCAACTGCGGTGAAAGTAGTGGGTATAGAAGTGCCGTCAAAATTAGTATCTGATCTACCATCTTTTGTTTCTAGGGCGGTCAGGTTCCAGGTGCCCGTAATTTGAGATTCACTGGCGCTGGTAACAGCATCTTCATCGTTAGAGCATGATAAGAACACCAAAGTAAATGCACTTAAAAGTGTAGATAATAATATTTTTTTCATGATTTGGATTTTTAGGTTGCCCAGTATTAACGCTAAAATTGTCGTCTTAAGTATTTCTTCGATATTTTATTATTTGGCTATCTTAGCATCATGCTCTCGAAAAAGACAAAATATGGTTTAAAAGCGCTTTCTTATCTAGCGGCGCAAACAGACAAGCAACCTGTTCAAATTTCAGAAATTGCTGAGAAGGAGAATATCTCCCAGAAATTCTTGGAAAGCATTTTGCTAAGTTTAAGAAAAACTGGTTTTTTAGGTTCTAAAAAAGGTAAAGGGGGCGGCTATTATCTTTTAAGGTCACCCGAAGAGATTTCAATGACCGATGTTATGAGAGTGCTTGAAGGTCCTATAGCGATGGTACCATGTGTTAGCCTTAATTTTTATGAGACTTGCGATGATTGTCCCGATGAAAACACATGCTCGGTACATAAATTAATGTTGAAAGTGCGTGATAGTGCCTTAGAGGTATACAGAAGCAATACTTTAAAGGATATCATTTCTTAATTACTGCCCATATAAATTCTCGGTATTAGGTGTTTCCGTGTTGAGGAATCTCAAATTTTTATGTCCTTTTGTTATTAATCTACTAAATCTATAGGGTAATAGAAATTTATCTCAATTTTTGGCGACTACTTTAAAAATATATACTATTTTTGAAAACTCTATTAAATTAGTAGGGTAATAAAAAATCAAAGTAAAGATGATTGCAGATCAACTTATTATAAATAAAAAAGAGTCAAAGACTACCTATAAAGAGGATAAAACCTCAGAAAAGCCTTTACGAAGTGTAGCAAAGGCATTTAGTTGGAGAGTAATTGGTACGTTAGATACTTTGGTGATATCCTATATATTAACAGGTGAAATTTCTATTGCGGCCTCTATTGCCTCTATAGATTTTGTAACAAAAATGGTTCTGTATTTTTTTCACGAAAGAATCTGGAATTTAGTAAAGTGGGGTAAATAGAAAAGAAAAGGATTATGGCATTGACAGAAGCACAAGTTCAACAATTGAACGTTCAATTTAAGGGGATACCGCCAGAAGAAATTATTTCTTGGGCCGTAAAACACGGGCAAACTCCTGTGGTTACCACCAATTTTAGACCATACGAAGTGGCTATTTTGCACGCCGTTTCAGAAGTGAAAAAAGATATTCCTGTAGTTTGGTGCGATACGGGGTACAATACGCCCAAAACATATAAACATGCAGAAGAATTGACTGAAAGGTTGAATTTGAACATAAAATTATATGTACCAAAACAAACCACCGCACATAGAGATGCCGTAATGGGTATACCGCAAATAGATGATCCTAGGCATGCAGAGTTTACCGAGCAGGTAAAGTTGGAGCCGTTTAAAAGGGCAATGGCAGATTTTAAGCCAGATGTTTGGTTCACTAACCTTAGAAAAGGGCAGACCGCACATAGGGATAGTTTGGATATATTAAGCCTAAGTAAAGATGGGGTTTTAAAAGTGAGTCCGTTCTACCATTGGAACGATACTCAATTAGATGCCTATTTGAAAAAATATGACCTACCTAACGAGCATAACTATTTTGATCCTACCAAAGTGTTGGCAAATAGGGAGTGCGGGTTACATAGTTAATCATAGCTAGTAGAAAAAATAAAGATAATTGATCTAAAAAATTAGAATGAGTAATACAAGCACCGAGTTGGAAGTAACACCATCCACTGAACTTTTGCAGGATACATCCCATATCAATGCCCTTGAAAATGAGGCCATTTATATCATTAGGGAGGTTGCAGCTCAGTTTGAGAAGCCGGTACTTTTGTTTTCGGGAGGAAAAGACTCGATTACATTGGTACGTTTGGCACAGAAGGCATTTTGGCCATCAAAAATTCCTTTCCCTTTAATGCATATAGATACAGGTCATAACTTTCCTGAAACCATAGAATTTAGAGATAGATTGGTAGAGGAGTTGGGTCTGGAATTAATTGTACGTAATGTACAGGATTCTATTGATCAAGGTAAGGTGAAAGAAGAATCTGGTAGGTATTCAAGTAGAAATAGCTTGCAGACAACAACGTTGTTAGATGCCATTGAAGAATTTAAGTTCGACGCTTGTATTGGTGGAGCTCGTAGAGATGAGGAAAAGGCACGTGCAAAAGAACGTATATTTTCTGTTCGTGATGATTTTGGTCAGTGGGATGAGCGTAATCAGCGCCCAGAGTTGTTCGATATGTTGAACGGGCAAATAGAATTGGGGCAAAACGTAAGAGTGTTCCCTATTTCTAACTGGACGGAGCTAGATGTTTGGTCATATATCAAAGAGGAGCAAATTGAAATTCCTTCCATCTATTTTGCACATAAGCGTAAAACTTTCTTAAGGGACGGTATGATCTGGTCTGCAGAAGATGGTATTGTATTTCGGGAAGAAGATGAGGTAGTAGAAGAGCGTTTGGTGCGTTTTCGTACCGTAGGCGACATGTCTTGTACGGCAGCCGTTCTTTCAGATGCAGAAACGATTGATAAGGTAGTAGAGGAAATTAGGGATTCATCCATTTCAGAGCGTGGTGCACGTATAGACGATAAGCGTTCAGAAGCGGCAATGGAAAAAAGAAAACAACAAGGATATTTTTAATCTGGTTGATAGTTGTTAGTTGTTCGTTGATAGTAGATCACGAATAAAACTAACAACCAACAACCGACAACGAACAACGAAATTGGAAGTACTAAAAATAGCAACAGCAGGTAGTGTAGATGACGGTAAAAGTACCTTGATTGGGAGAATATTGTATGATACAAAGTCACTGACCAGCGATAAATTAGAGGCAATAGAAAAGACCAGTAAGCAAAAGGGATATGATTATTTGGATTTCTCTTTGGCAACAGATGGTCTGGTAGCGGAACGTGAGCAAGGCATCACGATAGATGTAGCCCATATCTATTTCTCAACGGCAAAGAAAAGTTACATTATAGCGGATACACCTGGGCACGTAGAATATACGCGTAACATGGTAACTGGAGCTTCAACTTCACAAGCGGCGATCATTTTGATCGATGCACGTAAAGGGGTAATAGAGCAAACTAATAGACACTTTTTTATCAATAACCTATTACGCATAAAAGATGTAGTGGTAGCTATTAATAAGATGGATCTGGTAGACTATTCTGAAGAAACCTACAATGCGATTAAGGCTGATTTTGAGGCATTGATGGCAAAGAGGGATTATCAAGATCAGAAAATTACTTTTATTCCTGTAAGCGCGTTGAAAGGGGATAACGTAGTAAACTTGTCGGACAAGACCCCTTGGTATAAAGGACAGTCTTTGTTGGAGCATTTTGAAGCATTGGATAGAAAGGATATTTTCAATGTGGGTACACCACGTTTCCCGGTACAATATGTTATCCGTCCAAAAACGGATGAGCACCATGATTTTAGAGGATTTGCCGGTAAAGTATATGGTGGTGAATTAAGCGTAGGTGATGAGGTAGTGGCGCTTCCATCACAGACACGCTCTAAAATAAAGGATATTTATTTTCATGATAAGAAATATAAAACGGCATCTAGGAGGTCATCGGTAACCATAACATTGGAAGATGAAATTAATTTGAGTCGCGGAGATATGTTAGTGAAAGCGGGTGATCTGCCAACGGTAGACAAGCAATTTACGGCAACGATCTCTTGGATGGATTCATTGCCTTTGGCAGCCGGTAATAAATATATTGTTCAACATGGTGTCAATAAAGTATTGGCAAAGGTAGAGCAAGTGCATCATAAGATCGCTCCGGATTATTCTGGTATAGATGAGAAAACGGAGTCTTTGGGCATGAATGATATTGCTCAAGTGAGTTTCCGTTTAAATAAACCAATTTTCTATGATCAATTTAAAAATCACAGAACAAACGGTTCATTTATATTGATCGATACAAAATCCAACAGTACCGTAGGTGCAGGATTCATAAGTTAATAAAAACATGTCAATTTTATATTGACTGTTTTTATTAAGTCTATAAAATCTATAGGCAAAATATAGTAATAATTTACATCGGTATTTATACTGAACATTTAATACTAAGCAATGCAAAGTTTTAGAACAGAATTAGAAAATCAGGTAGTTGAAAAGGATATTCTTGAATTGGAACGTAAAATTCATGAGTTTCATTGTGGCAAGCTAGATGAAGAAAAATTTAGAAGTCTTCGATTGGCACGTGGTGTTTACGGACAGCGTCAAGAAGGGGTTCAAATGATTCGTATAAAGTTGCCTTATGGTAAGGTGACCTCTAAGCAGTTGCTTCGTATTTGTGATGTGTCGGACGAATATTCTACAGGTAGATTACATATTACCACGCGCCAAGATATTCAGATCCACTATGTAGACTTGAATAGAACGCCGCAGTTGTGGGCAGAATTGGAGAAAGATGAAATTACCTTAAGGGAAGCCTGTGGTAACACGGTACGTAACGTAACCGCAAGTGAAACGGCTGGTATTGATGTTGATGAACCTTTTGACGTTTCACCATATGCACACGCATTATTTCAGTATTTCCTTAGAAATCCTGTAAGTCAAGAAATGGGACGTAAGTTCAAAGTTTCTTTTTCCGCAAGTGATGCGGATACCGGTTTGTCCTATATGCATGATTTGGGCTTTATTGCTAAAATACAAAATGGTGAAATAGGTTTTAAAGTAATGCTTGGTGGTGGATTGGGTTCACAACCAAGACATGCCGATGAGTTGTATAGCTTTTTGCCTGCGGATCAGATAATTCCTTTAATGGAAACCGTAGTTCGTGTTTTTGACCGTTACGGTGAGCGTAAAAGTAGAGCTAAAGCTAGAATGAAATTCTTATTGAAAGATTTAGGTCTTGATGGATTTAAGGAGCTTTTGGCGGCAGAGAAAACGGCGGTACCTTTTGATACTTTTCCAATAGACCCAGAGGCATATCCTAAAGTAAAAGTGTCGGAATTAGAGGTTCCGGCAGTAAAAATTAGTGACGTAAAAGCTTTTGAACAATGGAAATCTACCAACATAATACCACAAAAACAACCAGGTTATGTTGCTTTGGGTATTAAAGTGTTATTGGGTGATTTCTATACGGATAAGGCACGTTTATTGGCAAACTTGGTACAGAAATATGCAGCGGGTGAGTTAAGATTGTCCTTACGTCAAAACATTTTGATTCCTTTCGTAAAAGAAGAGAACGTAGCATTCTTTTATACTGAATTGGAAAAGTTAGGTTTTGTTGAAGCTGGTTACAATAAGGCTCTTGATATCACGGCTTGTCCGGGTACTGATACCTGTAACCTAGGAATTGCAAGTAGTACAGGAATTGCAGAGGAACTGGAAAGAGTAATAAAAACAGAATACCCAGATTATATTAATAACGATGATGTTGTTATAAAAATCAGTGGTTGTATGAATGCCTGTGGGCAGCACAATATGGCAAATATTGGTTTTCAGGGCATGTCGGTTCGTACAAAGGATAAATTGGTAGCTCCTGCGCTTCAGGTATTGTTGGGCGGTAGCAATGATGGTAATGGTAACGGTCGTTTTGCGGACAAAGTGGTGAAAGTGCCAAGTAAAAGAGGTCCGGAAGCATTGCGTTTGATCTTAAATGATTTTGATGCCAATGGTGGAGATCTATCTTTCCCGGATTATTATGCTGAAAAAGGACAAATGTATTTCTATGATTTTCTTACGCCATTATCATCAATAGATGATTTAACGCCAGAAGACTTTATAGATTGGGGTAATTCGGAGCGTTATGAAAAAGCTATAGGTGTAGGTGAATGTGCCGGTGTTGTTATTGACTTGATCGCAACATTACTTTTTGAAAGTGAAGAAAAAATTCAGAATGCACAAGAAATGTTCGATGCTGAAAAATGGTCTGCCAGTATCTATCACGCATATTCTTCTATGGTAAACTCGGCTAAGGCGATGTTGACCGCAGAAAATACGAAAGTGAATACCCATGTAAGTATCATTAAGGATTTTGATGAGAAATTTGTTGCCGATGGCAGAATTGCCGTAGCTGGCGGATTTGAAAAATTGGTACTTCAATTAAATCAGAACGAACCAACAAAAGAATTTGCACAATCTTACATAAAGGATGCGAAAGAATTTTTGGAAACTGTTGAAAAGTTCAGACAGCAAGAATTGGCAGAAGCATAGATAATGGCAAATCATTTACAACATATAAAGAAACCTAAATTGACCGTAGTTGGTGCAGGACCAGGTGATGTGGAGCTGATCACGTTAAAAGCGATCAGAACACTGGAAAATGCCGATGTGGTTTTGTATGATGCTTTGGTAAACGAGGAGTTGCTGGATTATGCCAAGAATGCGGAATTGATTTTTGTAGGTAAACGAAAAGGATGCTATGCATATCAACAAGAGCAAATTAATGAGCTTATTGTAAGTAGGGCAAAATCTAACGGACATGTGGTGCGGTTAAAAGGAGGAGATCCTTTTGTATTCGGTCGCGGTTCGGAGGAAATGGAATATGCTGCCTCGCATGGGTTGCAAGTAGCCATGGTACCAGGCATATCGTCAAGTTTAAGTGTGCCTGCATATCAAAACATTCCGGTAACAAAAAGAGGTTCTTCAGAAAGTTTTTGGGTAATTACAGGAACTACAAAAGAGCATAAACTATCAACAGATGTTGCCTTAGCTGCAAAAAGTAGTGCTACGGTAGTCATATTGATGGGGATGTCAAAACTTCCTCAGATAGTAGAATTATTTAAATCTGAAGGTAAATCGGAATTACCTATAGCTATAATTCAGAACGGAACACGAAAGAATGAAAAAATAGGAGTTGCCACTATAGATACCATAGTTGATGTAGTGGAGAGAGAAAAGCTTTCTAATCCTGCTATCATTATCATAGGAGAAGTAGTTAGACATCGTGAAGCGTTAGCGGAGGCAACTCATAAGTTTGCTGAAGAGCATGTTAGTTTTGTTGAAGTAAATAAAGCATAGCATATTTAGTAAAGGATAAGTATATAGAATAAGTGAAATTAAAAGAAGCTAAAAAGTAGTTGTATAGAATGATGTCAACTTTGTAGAATTACTTTTTACTAAAAAGAGAATTATGATTAAAACAGATATGCTCATTATAGGAGCGGGACCTACCGGATTGTTCACGGTATTTGAAGCAGGATTATTAAAGTTAAAAACGCATTTAATAGATGCATTGCCACAGCCAGGTGGTCAGTGTTCAGAGATATATCCTAAAAAGCCTATCTATGATATTCCTGCATTTCCAGAAATTTTGGCAGGTACTTTGGTAGATAACCTTATGGAGCAGATAAAGCCTTTTGAACCAGGATTTACCTTGGGGGAAAGAGCGGAAACGCTAGATAAGTTAGAAGATGGTTCTTTTGTGGTAACTACCAATAAAGGAACAAAGCACAATGCACCTGTAGTGGTAATTGCAGGTGGTCTGGGTTCTTTTGAGCCAAGAAAACCACCTATTTCTAACATTGTAAACTTTGAAGATACAGGTGTTTCCTATATGATCAAAGATCCAGAAGTATATCGCGATAAAAAAGTGGTCATTGCCGGTGGAGGTGATTCTGCCTTGGACTGGGCTATATTTTTGACCGATGTAGCGGCAGAAGTAACCTTGGTACACAGAAGGGATGAATTTAGAGGGGCATTGGATTCCGTTGAAAAAGCATCTGAACTGGCGAAATTGGGTAAAATCAAGTTGATTACCAAAGCTGAGGTAAAAGAGCTGCACGGTGAAAATGTACTTAAGGCAGTAGTTATTAAGCACACGGACAAGGAAAAAGAAGATACTTATTTAGAAGTGGATAATTTTATTCCTTTATTCGGTCTGTCTCCTAAATTAGGTCCTATAGGTGATTGGGGCTTGGAAATTCATAAAAATGCCATTAAGGTAAATAACGCAAAAGATTACCAGACCAACATACCGGGGGTATATGCCATTGGCGATGTAAATACTTATGAGGGTAAGTTGAAATTGATACTTTCAGGTTTCCATGAAGCAGCGGTTATGTGCCAATATGCATACCAGCAGATCAACCCTGGTAAGCGTTTTGTTATGAAATATACTACCGTAGGTGGGGTAGAAGGTTTTGACGGTTCTAAGAAAGAAGCTAAGAAAGAGGTGGTACAGAGTATCGCATAACTTATTTATTTGGTTAGTATGACCTCCGGATGCTTATGGTGTACGGAGGTTTTTTTATGACAATTTTTGAAAATTTCGTGGGCTAAAAAACCTATTGAAGTTTTGGTTTAGAACGGGTAGTACCGTTACTTTGCAATTCGTTCCTGAATAGATTGAACTGTTATCAAGAAAGGCGGAGGGACTAGACCCTGTGAAACCTTGGCAACCCTTTCCGTAGTGGAAAAGAAGGTGCTACATTCTATCCTGTAAATAAGGACAGATAACTAAAGAAAGAACGTTTCCCATTCCTTTCCTTACTTGATTTCACAATAAAATAAAGCGAACATAGAACTTGTTATTGCGCAAAATGAAGGATATAAAAGAAATATTAAAAGAGCGTATTTTGATACTGGATGGTGCCATGGGTACTATGCTTCAACGTTATAAGTTTACTGAAGAGGATTTTAGGGGAGAACGTTTTAAGGATTGGGAACACCCCTTGCAAGGTAATAATGATTTATTGTCATTGACCCAGCCAGATGCAATTGCGGATGTACATCGTAAATATTTTGCTGCCGGGGCAGATATTGTAGAGACCAACACCTTTTCGGGAACTACGATTGCTATGGCAGATTATTTCATGGAAGATTTGGTGTATGAGCTCAACTATGAATCGGCCCGTATTGCCAAAATGGTAGCAGATGAATTTACTGCAAAAGAACCAAATAAACCTCGTTTTGTAGCCGGTAGTATTGGACCCACCAATAAAACAGCAAGTATGTCACCCGATGTTAATGACCCAGGTTATAGGGCTATTTCTTTTGATGAGCTACGTGTGGCATATAAACAACAGGTGGAAGCTTTATTAGATGGTGGGTCGGATATTTTATTGGTAGAAACCATTTTTGACACGCTAAATGCCAAGGCGGCATTATTTGCCATAGAAGAAGTTAAAGAAGAACGAAATATAGATGTTCCCATAATGGTTAGCGGTACTATTACAGATGCATCCGGTAGAACATTATCGGGTCAAACGGCCGAGGCATTTTTAATATCCATATCCCACATTCCTATTTTGTCGGTCGGCTTTAACTGTGCTTTAGGTGCAAACCAGTTGGTACCTCATTTAGAAGTGTTGTCCACCAAAAGTGAACATGCGGTCTCAGCGCACCCCAACGCCGGTTTGCCAAATGCATTTGGAGAGTACGACGAAACTCCTGAGCAAATGGCAGAACAAATAAGAGAATACGCAGAGAAGGGGCTAGTAAATATAGTAGGTGGATGTTGCGGAACTACTCCTGAACACATTACGGCAATAGCTGAGGTGGTGTCCAAGTATGAACCTAGAAAGTTGACAGTTGTCGGTAAATAAATCGTTTTTCGTTGCTCGTTAATGGTTTATCGTGGTTTTTTAAATATGATATGGATTATAAAGAATTAGATATTTGGGTGCAGGCTAGGATGTTGGTGAAAACAGTATATGTTTTGACGAAGTCCTTTCCACAAGATGAGCAATTTTCTTTAACCTCACAGGTTAGAAGATGTGTTATCTCTGTTCCTTCAAATATTGCTGAAGGTTGTGGAAGACAATCCAATAAAGAAACAATTCATTTTTTACATATTGCTAGAGGCTCCTTATTCGAGTTGGAAACCCAGTTGATTTTAGCAGGAGATTTAAATTATATTTCAGATACAGATATCGTTTTGAAAGAAATAGAAAGAGTGAAAAAGTTGTTGAACGGATTCATAAATTATCACAAGAAGTTATGAGTAAAGAGAACGAACAACGAACAACGAATAACGAACAACGTTTTCTAAAGCTTAGCGGCCTAGAACCCCTAATCGTAACCCCAGAAACGAACTTCATAAACGTTGGTGAGCGAACAAACGTTGCGGGTTCAAAAAAGTTTCTTCGTTTAGTAAAAGAGGAAAAGTTTGAAGAGGCGTTGGCAGTGGCTAGGGAGCAGGTTGAAAATGGTGCCCAGGTTATTGATATTAACATGGATGACGGATTGATCGATGGTAAACAGGCCATGGTGAAATTTTTAAACCTTGTTATATCGGAGCCGGATATTTCTCGTGTGCCTATTATGATCGACAGTTCTAAATGGGAAATCATTGAAGCTGGTCTGCAAGTTGTTCAAGGTAAATGTGTGGTAAATTCCATAAGCTTAAAAGAGGGTGAAGAACAATTTATACACCACGCCAAACTCATAAAAAGATATGGTGCCGCGGTAATTGTTATGGCTTTTGATGAGGTAGGTCAGGCAGATAATTATGACCGTAGAATTGAAATAGCAAAACGTTCGTATGATGTTTTGGTGAACAAGGTAAATTTTGCACCAGAGGATATCATTTTCGATTTAAATATTTTTCCGGTAGCAACGGGAATGGATGAGCATAAATTGAATGCTGTCGATTTTATTGAAGCTACAAGATGGGTACGTGAAAACTTGCCACACGCCAGTGTAAGTGGTGGCGTTAGTAATGTTTCGTTTTCATTTAGGGGCAATAACCCGGTGCGTGAGGCTATGCACTCGGTCTTCTTGTACCACGCTATAAAAGCGGGTATGAACATGGGTATTGTAAATCCGAGTATGCTAGAGGTGTATGATGATATTCCTAAAGACTTATTGGAACATGTAGAAGATGTTATTCTTAATAGAAGAGATGATGCAACGGAGCGCTTATTAGATTTTGCCGAATCTGTAGTTGGTAAAACCAAGGAAAGTAAAATAGATCTTTCTTGGAGAGAAGAACCTTTACAGGATAGAATTACACGTGCCTTGGTAAAAGGTATAGATCAATATATAATTGAAGATGTTGAAGAAGCCAGATTGGCGGCCAATAAGCCAATTGAAGTTATTGAGGGCAACCTAATGACGGGTATGAACGTGGTGGGCGATTTATTCGGTAGCGGAAAAATGTTCTTGCCGCAGGTGGTAAAGTCTGCCCGAGTGATGAAGAAGGCGGTAGCTTATTTGTTACCCTATATTGAAGAAGAAAAGTTGTTGAATCCTCAAATAGGGGATACCGATAATGCCGGTAAGATATTAATGGCAACCGTAAAGGGAGATGTTCATGATATCGGTAAAAATATTGTGGGTGTAGTACTGGCGTGCAACAACTATGAAATCGTTGATCTAGGCGTAATGGTTCCACCGGAAAAAATTATTGCGGCAGCCATTGAGCATAATGTAGATATTATTGGGCTTAGCGGATTAATTACGCCGTCATTGGATGAAATGGTGCACTTGGCAAAGGAAATGGAACGTAAAAACTTCAAGATTCCGTTGTTGATCGGTGGTGCAACCACCAGTAAGGCACATACCGCGGTAAAGATCGATCCACAATATAAAGAGGCAGTAGTTCATGTAAACGATGCTTCTAGAGCGGTAACCGTGGTGGGCGATTTGTTGCAGAAAGAAACATCTACAAGCTACAAGAAAAGTATAAAAGATGATTATGATGTGTTTAGGGAAAAGTTCTTGAACCGTTCATCCAGTAAAACATATAAGCCAATTTCTGCAGCACGGAGAAATAAGTTTAAAATAGATTGGAAAACTTCAGAAATTGTAAAGCCGAACAAATTGGGTATTCAGGTAATCGAAGATTTGGACCTGAATGTTTTGGTTCCCTTTATAGATTGGACTCCCTTCTTCAGAAGTTGGGAACTGCATGGTAAATACCCGGCAATTTTGACCGATGAGGTTGTTGGGGAACAAGCAACCGATTTATTCGCAGACGCTCAAGAGATGCTGAACAAGATAATTTCCGAAAAGAAATTGAAGGCAAAAGGTATTTTTGGACTGTTTCCTGCGAATTCCATTAATGACGATGATATTTTAGTCGATACTAGTTCAAGTTTAGAAGAGAATACTGGGTCGCCTAGCGGAGCCAAAACAGATGGGAACTATACTTTCCGTACCCTTCGCCAACAATTGGAGCGTAGGGAAGGAGTCGCAGATTATGCCTTGGCAGATTTTATTGCTCCAAAAGAATCCGGGAAACAAGACTACATGGGTTGTTTCTGTGTATCCACAGGTTTTGGTACGGCAGAAATGGCGGCGCAATATGAGAAAGACCTAGATGACTATAACTCCATCATGGTAAAGGCATTGGCGGATCGTTTAGCCGAAGCATTTGCTGAATACTTGCATAAAGAGGTGAGAACAGTGCATTGGGGTTATGCCGCCAATGAAGATCTGAGCAATGAAGATTTAATCAAGGAATCTTATAAAGGTATTCGTCCTGCGCCTGGTTATCCTGCTTGTCCCGATCACTTGGAAAAATTGACCATTTGGGATGTTCTGAAAGTAAAGGAAACCATAGGTGTGGAGTTGACAGATAGTCTTGCCATGTGGCCGGCCGCATCTGTAAGCGGGTATTATTTTGGTAACCCGGAAGCCCGTTACTTTGGTCTTGGTAAAATAAAACTGGATCAAGTAAAGGATTTTGCGGAACGAAAGGGGATTTCGTTTGAAGAAGCCGAGAAATGGCTTGCGCCAAATATAGTGGATTAATGCGTTAGGGATTGCAGCGGCATCTTTTTCTATTTCTGAACTGTGCCAATGTTAAGTAAAAAGAGTTGTTGAAATAGAAAAAATATAGCGAAAAGCCCGCCCGAACGCCCAAAGAAGAATTAAAGTAAATAAGCCTCTTGAAGGTTTGCTCATAACCAAGAGTAAAAGAATATAAAATGAAAGTTACAGACCATATCACCAATGCAAAGGGAAAAACACTTTTCTCTTTTGAAATCGTACCGCCGGTAAAAGGGAAAAATATTCAAGAATTGTATAACAATATTGATCCTTTAATGGAATTTAATCCGCCGTTCATAGATGTAACCACATCGCGTGAGGAAACCGTTTATGTCAAGAAAGAAGGGTTATTGGATAAAAAGACCACGCGCATGCGGCCGGGGACGGTAGGTATCTGTGCTTCTATTCAGCATAAGTACAATGTTGATACGGTACCACATGTTATTTGCGGTGGCTTTACCAAGGAGGAAACTGAATATATGTTGGTAGACTGCCATTATCTAGGCATTGAGAATGTAATGGCCTTGCGCGGTGATGCCCGTAGTGAGCAGAAATATTTTGAGCCTACCCATGGTGGACATTCCTATGCCATTGAGCTGGTAGAACAGATTCAAAACCTGAATAAAGGCAAGTATCTGCACGAAACTGTTGAAGCTGAACATTCTAGTGAGTTCTGTATTGGTGTTGCAGGTTATCCTGAAAAGCATTTGGAATCTCCATCCTTACAATCAGATTTAAAAAGGTTGAAGGAAAAGGTAGATGCCGGGGCAGATTATGTGGTAACACAAATGTTCTTTGATAACAAAAAGTATTTTGAGTTTGTAGAGGCGGCAAGGAATTTAGGTATTAATGTGCCAATTATTCCAGGTATAAAACCAATTGCGGTAAAAAGGCATCTGCAATTATTGCCACAGGTATTCAGGATAGATTTGCCCCAAGATCTTATAGAGGCCGTAGATCAATGTGCAACAAATAAGGATGTGCGTGCCGTGGGTATAGAATGGGCCATTCAACAATCTAAAGAGTTGAAGGCGGCAGGGGTACCTGTATTGCATTATTACTCAATGGGTAAATCCGATAATATAAAGGCAATAGCAGAAGCACTTTTTTAAAGGTTTAAAAAAGTATTAAGTAGAGAATTTAAGTACAAAGTGTCCGATAAGGATAATACTCACTACGTAATACTTCGTACTTAATACTTATAACTATTTTTGCCCACAATGAATTTTAAGTTTCTATCCATTGTAATGTTATCGGTAAGTTTTTGTTTTGCGCAAGAAGGTGCTGAGAAAAAGAAGTTCACGCTTGATGCCAACCAATTCTATGGTTCCATCATACTGCACAATCCAGATATATCACATTTAATAACATCGCACCCTGCCGGGGTCATTTTGAGTTATAACCGTAAAACGTACGGTGCGGAAGAATGGGAAGAACTGTATAATTATCCAGATTTAGGTTATTCCTTTATCTATCAAAATTCCAATAACCAAACGTTGGGTGATGCCTATGGGCTATACGCGCACTATAACTTTTATTTTTTTAGGAGAAATGTACAATTAAGGATAGGTCAGGGCATCGCCTATGCCAACAACCCGTATGATAAACAGACCAATTTCAGGAACAACGCCTATGGCTCTGATTTTTTAAGTTCAACCTATTTAATGTTGAACTATCATAAAGAGAATATTGTGGCCGGATTAGGGTTTAAGGCAGGTATTTCATTGATCCATTACTCAAATGCCAATTTTAGGGCACCCAATACCTCTACCAATACATTGGCGTTCAATGCAGGTTTTGTGTATGATCTTGATGGGGGAAAGGAACTGGAATATGTATACAGGGAAAAAGAAAAAATGACAGAGCCGTTACGTTTTAATCTGGCATTGCGGTCAGGAATTAATGAGAGTGACGTTATTGATTCCGGTCAATACGGTTTTGTAGTCCTATCTGCATATGCAGATAAAAGATTAGGAAGAAAAAGTGCTATACAATTAGGCGTAGATGCATATTTCTCCAATTTTTTAAAAGAATTGATACGTTTTCAAAGTATTGCGTTTCCAGAAAATAATGTTGCGGCCAACGATGATTATAAAAGGGTAGGTATGTTTATTGGGCATGAACTGTTCATTAATAAACTATCTGTCATAGCACAATTGGGCTACTATGTGTATTACCCTTTTGATTTTGAAGGGCGCATGTACAACCGTATAGGCTTAAAACGTTATTTTGGAAACAAAGTATTTGGTGCAATGACCTTAAAGTCGCACGGAGCAAAAGCAGAGGCTGTTGAATTTGGTATAGGAATAAGAATGTAAGATGGTAAAATTGATAAAAAATCCACTTAGTTGTCTGATCGGGCGAAATCCAGTCCTTTTTATCCTGTCAGGAATTTTAATGGTCCTAACTATTTCTTGCGATTCTGAAAATGCTTCAGATTGTTTTCAGGATACCGGGGAGATTGTGAAGGATGAGGTTATAGTGCCTGAGTTTACAAAGATCACGGTTTATGAGAACGTAACCTTGATTATAAAACAGGGCTCTACTCAAAAAGTGGAAATAGAAACAGGCCAAAATTTAAGAAATGAAGTTGCTGCCACTGTTGAGGATGGTCGCTTGCTGCTTAGTGATACCAATGATTGTAATTACGTGCGTGATTACGGAATTACGGTAATATTCGTGACCACCCCCAATTTAACCGAAATTAGAAGTAGTACGGGATTTCCTATACGATCGGACGGGGTCTTGGACTTTGATAGCCTAAGTCTTTTGTCGGAAAGTTTTACGGTGCCGGACGCCGAAACAACGGATGGGGAGTTTGTGTTGGACTTAAATGTAACATCGCTCGGTATTACTGTAAACGGTATTGCCTATTTTAGATTAGCGGGTGTTGTGGAAAGTCTGAATATTAATATAGCGGCCGGTGATTCTAGAATTGAAGCGGAAGAATTAACGGCAGGTCGTGTTAATTTTAACCATAGGGGAACCAACGATATACGGGTAAACCCCCAAACAAGTTTAAATGGTGTAATTAGGGGTACGGGCGATGTGCTAAGTTATAACAGACCGGCATCCGTAGATGTGGAAGAATTGTATAACGGACGATTGATATTCGTGGAATGAACCCGATCATTAGCTATATTAAAAATGTATTTGCCGCCAAAAGGGTTTTAGGGGAAGATAGAAATTTGACCGGAATGGTCAAGGCAGATTATTTACTGCAGAGATTGATACTGGAAAAAAAGGTTCCAGGTATTTCCATTTCGGTAATTAAAGAAGGGAAAACAGTTTTTGAAAAAGGATATGGGTATGCAGATTTGGAAAGTAAGCGCCTTATAGACCCCAAAACTTCAATTTTTAGAATAGCCAGTGTATCCAAACCTATTGCTGCAACGGCATTGGCCCATATGGTTCAAGAAGGGAAGCTAAGTTTGGATGAATCTTTTTACACCTATGTCCCTGACTATCCTAAAAAGAAATGGGATTTTACCATACGGCAATTGGCAGGGCATACAGCTGGGATTAGGGCGTATAAAGGAAAGGAGTATGGGTTAAACCAACCATTAACCATACCCAAAGGCTTGGAAATTTTTAAGTTGGATCCATTGGTTTATGAACCGGGAACCGATTATCTGTACAATAGTTTTGATTGGGTCATGATCGCTGCCGCCATGCAACGGGCCAGTGGAATTCCCTTTGAGGAATATGTACAAAAAAAGGTTTTGAACCCTTTAGGTATGCTGAACACATATACGCCAATAGGTCATCCGGAACGCGGTCAAAATGAAACTGGCAATAATGTTAATTCTATTGCTAAATTAAAACATCAAGACTTGGTAACCACCTTTTATACAAAAGATAGGGCAGGATTTAGAAAAGCGATACCCGTAGATAATTTCTACAAATTGGCGGGCGGTGGCTATTTGTCCACTACTACGGACATTGCAAAATTTGGCCAGGCGTTCCTGGATAAAAAAGTTATGGTTGATGAGGGGCTTTTGAGCCAGTTTTTAACGGCGCAAAGCGTTCAGGGTAATTCTACATTTTATGGTTTGGGTTGGCAAGTAAGTGAAGATGTAAGGGGCAGAACATTTTTTGGGCATGTAGGAAACGGGGTAGGCGGGTATGCCAATTTCTTTGTGTACCCTGGCCAGCAATTGGTTTTTTCAATTTTAATTAACTGTACGGATCCAAAAATACAACAGGAATTGGATGCTGTAATAGCATGTTTTTTTGAGAACGCTCCATCAGCCTAACTATTTAAAATTTCATAAGACTATTAGAAAAGGTATATTAGTCTAATTGAATTTTAAGATGATTTAAATGCACCGACCAACCAATAAAACTACACCTTCAGAACACATGAAAAATGGGAATTGGCTTCAACGTTTAAAGGATGAAAGTTGGGAGGCAGAACTGTTAGTCTCCGCAATTGCCATTTTTGGTACGTTTCAGTTATTTGGGTTGGTAGATTGGGCCACCAATAAATTTATAGATTTATTGCCCGTGGAGCAATATGAATACGGTTATTTTATTTCGTTCATGGGTTTGCTTGCCGTGAGTATTTTGGTTTCCATGTTCATTATTCATTTTTCGTTAAGGGCCTATTGGATCGGATTGGTTGGCCTTAATTCGGTTTTTCCTGATTATAGTATAAAAGATAGTGCATATTCAAAAATCTATACCTCCAAATTATTAAAAGTATTGCCCAGACAAGAAGATACCATACAAAAGGTTGATGAGCTGTGCAGTGTTATTTTTTCCGCTGCATTTACCATTTTGTTAATCTATGCATACATGTCTTTACTGGCCAGTGGTTATATACTTCTGTTTAATTTGTTGTCTTCCTATGTACCGGCTTATGTTCTCTTGATTCCGGCCTTGTTATTGGGAATCTTGGTCATCGTGCAAAGTATATTGACCATTATCGGAAACATAAAAAGGTTCAAGGAAATAGAATGGTTGCAGAACTGGTCTTTCAAAATAGTACGCTTGGCTTCAATGTTATTGTATGGACCGTTATATAAGAACATTTTACAGGTTTCAATGGTGTTCGGTTCCAATTTTAAAAAGAAAAAATGGTTGGTACGTTTGGTGTTGTTGTTTTTTGTATCAGGTATTTGTTTATCCGTAATTAAGATTAAGGATACCAACATATATTATCTTTTGGGCGTAGATAGGTATTATGCCGATCAAATGTATTTAAGTTTTTATGAAAACCAAAGTGCGGATAAATCATTTTTGTTGACACCTCAAATTCAATCGGACTTGATTGAGGGCCAAACTGTTAGGTTGTTTATCCCGGTTTTTCAACAAGAGCGAAATTATCAGGAGTCTACCTGTGGCACCTATGCGGATGATGCAAGTTTATCGCAAAATGATAATACTTTGAGCATACGGGCGTTTTATCTAAAATGTTATGAAAATTACCATACTATAAAGTTAAACGGCGAATTGTTGACAATGAATATTTTGAAAAAGGAACATCCGGTTTCAGGTCAATTTGGTATTGTAACGTATATAGATAAACAATTATTAAAGTCAGGAGAGAATACCATAATGGTCACTAAAACATTAGGCGATGTAAAGGAGTATAATTGGTCTATTCCATTTTACTTTCAGCCCAATACTAGGACAGCTCCTTAATTTTCTGAATTTTTTAAATAATAAATAGATACCTATGAAATTAATTAAGTTCTACCTCTTTTCAATCTTGGTTATATTGGTTTGCTCCAATGTGAAATCACAGGAAATTACAATGTTTCCTACTATGTGGGGCATGGAGTATTACCAGGATGATAAGGAAATTACCAAAGCAGAAGTAAAAAGTATTTTTTCTAAAAATGAAGAGGTATATGCGCATTGGAAAAAGGCGAATACAAAAGATGTGGTTGCAGGTATTGCTTTAGTAGGTGAGTTTGTAGGTGTATTTTGGGCAACATCTGAATTATTGAATGATGATCCATCATTATCCAAACGGGATAAGGCAATTAATGCTGTTGGTCCCATGGCAGGAGGTATAGTTGGGGCTGTAGTGGGGCTTATTTATATGAATAGTGCTAGCAAATCTAGAAGGCGAGCAATCTTAACTTATAACAAACAGCTTGATGATCAAACAACATTTAGAATAGAACCAATTACTAATGGAGCAGGATTTGGTTTAGCATTAAAATGGTAAAAATTGTAGATAATTAACACAAAACCTCGAATATTTGAGATAGAAATTCAAAATTTCAAAAAAATTATAGCTAAAACATCCATTTTTAAATATAATTACTACATTAGCCTCATATTACAAAAGTGATGACAAAAAAATATTTCTGGAACGGTTTTTATTTTTACTTCTTTTTTAAGAGAGGTACGGGACTGTTGTAGTATATTTTAATATAAAATAGAATCTAAGTTCCGATGTACATCGGAACTTTTTTTTTGAATAAAACGTAGGTAAAGTGAGTCTAAGAATAGCCATACAGGGAATAAAGGGTAGCAATCATCATCAGGTAGCAAAGGATTGTTTTGGGGACGATATTGAGTTGGTAGAGTGCCTTTCTTTTGATGTTTTGGTAGACAAATTATTGTCCAATGAAGCGGACCAGGGTGTTATGGCCATTGAAAATTCCATAGCAGGCTCTATAATTCCCAACTATGCGCTGGTAAATCATAATAACTTACATATTATAGGGGAATATTATTTAAATATCCATCATCATCTAATGGTTCTTAAGGGGCAGCGGATAGAGGATATTGAGGAGGTAAGTTCACACCCAATGGCACTGTTGCAATGTAAGGAATATTTTAGGCAATTTCCACACATAAAATTGGTGGAGGATATGGATACCGCAGAAACCGCCAAACGGATTCAGGAACAAAATTTAAAGCAAGTTGCGGCAATTGCGCCAAAGGTAGCGGCGGAATTATATGGGTTGGACATCGTAGCGAGCGACATACAGACCATTAAAAATAATGCCACTCGTTTTATCATTGTAAAGACAAAAAATAAGGTATTGCCAGAGGCCGAAATTTCAAAGGCTTCAGTACGGTTCATAACCGACCATAAAAGGGGTAGTTTGGCCGCAGTGCTTAATGTAATGAGCGATTGCAGATTAAATTTGACAAAAATACAATCGTTGCCGGTCATAGAAACACCATGGAAATATGCCTTTTTCGTGGATGTTACTTTTGCGGAATATGCTGATTTTTCCAAAGCTAAAAGTCTATTGGACATCATGGCGGAAGACTTTAAGGTATTGGGTGAATATAAAAATGTAAGACAATGATACGTACGGCCGAAAGGTTAAATAGCATACAGGAATACTACTTCTCCAAAAAATTAAGAGAAGTACGTGGTTTAATGGCTCAAGGTAGGCCTATAATCAATATGGGTATTGGCAGTCCAGATTTGGTTCCTTCTAAAAAGGTATTGAACGCAATACAGACAGCTGTTACCGAAAATGGTGCGCATCAATATCAAAGTTATCAAGGATTACCGCAATTACGGAACGCTATAGCTCAGTTTTATAAGCAGCGATTTCAAGTTACTGCAGACCCGGACACGGAGATTTTACCGTTAATGGGGTCTAAAGAGGGTATTATGCATATAAGCCTTGCTTTTTTGAACGAAGGAGATGAGGTATTGATTCCCAACCCGGGGTATCCTACCTATACATCGGTTACCAATTTGGTAGGTGCTGTTCCTAAATATTATGACCTTACGGACGAAAACGGTTGGTTCCCAGATTTGGAGGAATTGCAAAAGCAAGATTTGTCCAAGGTAAGGGTTATGTGGCTAAGTTATCCACATATGCCCACAGGAGCTACGGCTACGCGCGACCAGTTTAAAAAAATAGTGGCCTTTGCCAGAAAGAATGATATTCTGTTGGTGAACGACAACCCATATAGTTTTGTGTTGAATTCCGATCCAGCAAGTATCTTGAGTATTGAAAATGCAAAGGATGTATGTTTGGAACTGAATTCCCTAAGTAAGACATTTAATATGGCCGGATGGCGTGTTGGTTTTGTATTGGGTAACGATGAACATATCAACGCAATTTTAAAGGTGAAGAGCAATATGGATTCCGGTATGTTCTACGGTATACAAAAAGGTGCAATTGCCGCTCTGGAAAGTACGGACGATTGGTTTGAGGAATTGAATAATGTTTATGGTAAGCGTAGGGCATTGGTCTTTCAATTAGCAGATACCTTGGGATGTACTTATGACAGAAATGCAGTAGGTATGTTCGTTTGGGCAAAATTGCCACAGGGTAGCAAGTCATCAGAAGAATTTATAGATGATATCCTGTACAAGAAAGATCTGTTCATAACACCTGGGACTATTTTTGGAAGCAAAGGTGAAGGTTATATTCGCTTTTCATTATGTATTTCAGAAGATAAAATAAAAGAAGCAATCGCAAGATTTTAAATGTGATGAATGTATTTGTAATAGGTATCGGTTTAATAGGAGGTTCTTTGGCGAAGGATATAAAGTCGGCATTCGACAATGTTACCGTCTATGGCATAGAATCCAATGAAGCAAATTTAGCTGAGGCATTGTCTTTTGGTATTATAGATAAGGCGGCTACCTATCAAGATTTACAATTGGCAGATATGGTCATTGTAAGTATACCGGTAGATGTTATGGTTACCGAGCTTCCTATTATTTTGGATGCCGTACAAGAAGATTGTGTAGTTTTTGATGTTGGTTCCACTAAATCTTTACTCTGTAAAGTGCTTGAGAATCATCCAAAGAGAAGAAATTTTTTGGCATGCCACCCCATTGCGGGAACGGAGTTTTCGGGTCCGTCCGCAGCAATAAACAATTTGTTTAAGGACAAGACCAATATTATTTGTGAAGTTGAGCTAACCGCTTTTAAGTTACAAGAAAGAGCTTTGAAGGTTTTTCAGGCAATAGGTATGCGTATTAGATATATGAATCCTGTAGCTCATGATAAGCACATAGCTTACGTATCGCATTTGTCGCACATTAGTTCATTTATGTTGGGTAAAACGGTCATCGAGAAAGAAAAGAACGAGCGCGATATTTTTGACATGGCAGGTAGTGGGTTTGAAAGTACGGTACGCTTGGCAAAAAGCTCACCAGCTATGTGGACACCAATATTTAAGCAGAATAAGGACAATGTTGTAGAAACGTTAGAGGAGTATATTCAAAACCTTACGGCATTCAAGGAGCTGTTGCTTAATGATGATTACGAAGGCATTTATAATGAAATGAACAATACCAATAAAATAAAAGGAATTTTAAAAAAGAATACCGTTAAACAAGAAATAGATTAATTAAAATGGAAAATTCAAAACAAATGAGAACATGGTTGGATGATTTAAAACTAGACCATCCACTAGTAATAGCAGGGCCATGTAGTGCGGAAACCGAGGAACAAGTGTTAGGTATAGCACACTCCCTAAAAGATACCGATGTAAACTATTACAGAGCAGGTATATGGAAACCACGTACCCGTCCAGGAAATTTTGAAGGAGTAGGGGCCTTGGGCCTAAAATGGCTTCAAAAAGTAAAGGCCGAAACTGGAATGAAAACCGCTACTGAGGTTGCTAACCGTGCTCATGTAGAGTTGGCTTTGGAACATGATATCGATTTGTTATGGATTGGAGCTCGATCAACGGTAAGTCCGTTCATTATGCAAGAATTGGCAGATGCACTTGAAGGTACAGATAAGATTGTGTTGGTTAAAAATCCGGTAAATCCAGATTTGGCGTTATGGCTAGGTGGTATTGAAAGGTTGCACACCGCAGGTATTAAAAAGTTGGGAGCAATTCATAGAGGTTTCTCTACGTATGAGAAGAGCAAGTATAGGAATATCCCGGAATGGCAGATGGCCATCGAGTTCCAGAATAAATTTCCTGACTTGCCATTGATTAACGATCCATCTCATATTACAGGAAAGAGAGATATGATTTTTGATGTATCCCAAACTGCTTTAGATCTTAATTTTGACGGATTGATGATAGAAACGCATCATGACCCGGATAACGCTTGGAGTGATGCTGCTCAACAGGTTACCCCAGAAAAATTGGTGCAGATCATGAGAGATCTTAAGATCAGGAAGGAAAGTGATCCAGAGGCGGAGTACAACTCACAATTGAGTAATCTAAGGGCTCAAATAGATGTCATAGATAGTCAATTGATAGAAATGTTGGGTAAACGTATGAAAGTATCCGACGGTATTGGCGAACTTAAAAAACAGAAAAACGTAGCCGTTTTACAATCAAATAGATGGAACCAGATTTTAGGCGCCATGATATTAGAGGGTGAAAGCAAAGGGTTGAGCGAGGAATTTGTTTTAAGAATGTTCAAGGCAATTCATCAAGAGTCCATTAACCATCAGGAGAAAATCGTGAACGGTTAGGAAGATAATAAGCGATTTAAAAAGCACCCATTTTCTATGGGTGCTTTTTTTGTGCCATACCTAACATATGTAAGAAAAAGTGGACATAGATTGCAATATGGATATATGTGGGGCGTTAGGGGTGTATCCAACCAATAAAAAGAGATAAAGTATGAAAAGAGTAGTTGTGGCAATCATTTTTGTTATGGTAACACTAACCGCTAAGGCCCAATCATATGTAGGGTTTCTAACCGATAATTACAGCGGTGTGCATGGGGTAATAGCCAACCCGGCCAATATTGCCGATTCTAGATTTAAGACCGACATAAATTTAATTGGGGCAAGTGGTTTTTTTGCCAATGATTACGTTGGTGTAGGTTTTTCAGAACTTACCGGCAGTGATTTTGAGTTTGATACGGATGCCAATCTTTATCTGACGGATAATAATAACTTTTCAGGTAATATAGATATAATGGGACCTTCATTTATGTTCAATGTTGGTAAAACATCTTCCATGGCCATTTATACAAGGGCCAGGACCATACTTACCGGTAATGAATTTAATGGGGAAAGTATAGATGATTTGGATGACAGTATTGATGAGAGCCAGGACTTTATGGTCAACGAGGGAGATTTTTATATGTCAGGAAATAGCTGGGCAGAAATTGGCCTTACCTATGCCCAAGTCTTGATGAACAATGAACAGCATTTTTTAAAGGGGGGACTTTCCCTAAAATATTTACAAGGTTTTGGAAATGCCTATGTTACCGGTAAAAATGTAACTATAGACTATGATGCAGATGGTGCCACTTTACCTGATAGTTCAACTAGTGGTACATTGGAATCTACGGGGGACTTATACTATGGTAGATCGGGAGATTATGACGATGATGATTATGATTACGAAGTACCGGATGCCAATGGTTTTGGGTTTGATCTAGGTGTTGTATATGAATGGAGGCCAGATTATGGCAAATATGTGGTTAAGGGTACGGATGGTAAAACATCGGTCATGAAGAACAAAAACAAATACAAATTAAAGCTAGGCCTTTCCCTTACGGATATAGGTGCGGTAAAATATAAGGGCGGTTTAATTGATAACTACAATATCAATAATACCATTACACAGGAGGATTACGATAATATTGAGGATTCTGAAGATTTACAGAACCTATATACCTTTGTACAATCTAATGCGGATATTAATGCTAAATTGCCAACCGCATTGCACTTAAATGTAGATTGGAACATCAAGAACCATTTTTATTTGAACTTAAATACAGATTTAACCTTACGTTCATCAGGTGAAAATACAATGCGTACTGTTAATTTGGTTTCATTGACCCCGCGTTTTGAAAGTAAATGGTTTAGTTTTTATGTACCTATAAGTGGGTACCAGTATAGTGGATTGCAGATTGGTGCGGGCTTACGTGCGGGTCCGTTATATCTTGGCTCGGGTTCTATTATCTCTACTTTTACGAGAAGTGAAATTAAAGGGGCTGATGTTTATGCCGGATTAAAGATACCGGTATACTACGGTCAGCCTAAAGATTCTGACGGTGATGGTATTCCAAATAAAGAAGACGGTTGCCCAAAAAAGGCAGGACCAATAGAAAATAATGGTTGCCCATGGGGAGATACGGACGGTGATTCGGTATTGGATAATGAGGATCAATGTCCAGATGAGGCCGGTCCTGTAGAAAACAATGGTTGCCCTTGGGTAGATACTGATGGAGATACCTTGTTGGATAATGAAGATCAGTGTGTAGATGTAGCCGGACCTGTAGAGAATAACGGATGTCCTTGGCCAGATAGTGATGGTGATTCAGTTTTTGATAAAGATGATGATTGTCCTAATGAGATAGGAACTGTAGCCAATAACGGTTGTCCGGAGCCTGTTGTTACGGAAGAGGTTCAAAAATCGTTGAACGCCTATGCAAAAACCATTTTGTTTACTACCGGTAAATCTACCCTTAAAGACGAATCTACGCCGGTTTTGGTAGATATCATATCTATTCTGAACGAGTACCCGAACGCTAAATTTACCGTAGAGGGCCATACGGACAGTATAGGTTCAGTTGTTACAAATCAAAAATTATCTGAGCAAAGAGCACAGGCTGTCTTACAATTTTTGGTAAAAGGCGGCATATCACCTTCTAGGTTAACAGCTATAGGGTATGGGGAAAGTAAGCCGATTGCTACCAATATGTATAAAGACGGTAGACAGAAAAATAGACGTGTTGAGATTAACTTGGCACAGTAGATATAAAAAAGTTAGTATTAAAAAAGCCCGGTTTTACCGGGCTTTTTTATGTGTAATAGTTCTATCTTTTAAAGATATATCGGGTAATGAAAATACCTTGTCCATCGGTATTACCAGCATCGGCCTCTACACCACTGGTTACAAAAACCAGTTCCCAGCCATTTTGTGCCATATCACTCAATTTGGAAGAAATAAGCACATCGTTTGCCGCAATGTTCTGAAAGCGAATACCTGCTACATTATAAAAATTAAGCAATTTGGTCTCTTCAAAATCCTTTACACGTATATCTCCACGTTTAGATTTATTGCGCGTATTATTTTCTTCGGTCTGTTCGGAAGAGAACTCCTTATAGTCCCGGTCAGCATTGGCGTCAATTATTCTTGATCTACCTAAACCACTGGGTACTATAGATTCTACACTGGTAATAACCTTGTATTCTTGGGCGGTCATAGTGGTAATTGCGATTAAGGCAATAAAGCAGGATAACATAATTTTTTTCATGATGATGGTTTTTTTATTTCACTAAAGTTTATAGGATGAAATTAAAAGGTATAATGTAGAAAGCAAAGAATTACATTAACTTATAAAAGTTCTATCTGAAAAACTGCGGATAAAAAAAGTCCCGATACAAAAAGCATCGGGACTACATTTAAATATATGTTTTAAACTATTGAATGGAGAAATCGAACACAGACTGGTTTTCCCTGCCTTGTGGTACTTGGCCTTGGTAAATAAAGCAATACTCACCTGGTTCTAAGGTATCTGGTGTAACCTTGAACTTATTGCCTTCAATTTCTTCTATGGAAAAATTAAGAGCATATTTTGGGTCAATACCGCTACTACTGGTAATCCAGCTGCTTTTACCTGTAACGACCTCCCTTAAGTTCTTTTTCTCCTTAACGGTAAGTTTTACCAAAACAAATTCGTTAGGGTTACTAGCCATTCTAAACCACCAGTTGAAAATACCGGCATCACTACCTTGGTTGTTCTGCATATTATCAACTTCTGTTACGCTTGGGTCAAAGATAAATGTAAATTCAGGTTGACTTTGACGAATAACATTGTTGGATTGGGTTTTAGGTAGTTGCGCCTTTTGTTTGGAGTTGATCAAACCAGATACTAATTTTTGTGCAACGGCATTTGAGTTTGATCCAGAGAAAACACTTGGCTGTACCAATTTATCCTCCCCATTTGCATCCGTATAATAAATACCTGTCTTTGATTTCGTGTTTTGTTTTGACTTGTCCATGATCAACGAAAGAATTTCAGAGGAAACCCCGGCATTTTTCATTTCGCCAAGTGCGGATATAGAAGCATCGAACTTAACGTCAGAGGTGTTTATTTTGTCAATGATCATATAATCATCGAAACCCAATTCTACCATTTGTATAACGGATTCATTGGTTATGGTTTCTTGGGCAAAACCTATAGAGGTTAGCAGTAAAAAAGCATAAAGGATAAAATTTTTGATAGTTTTCATTTTAAAGTAATTGGTTAATATTTAATGTTCTAGGTTGAAATTCAAATTTATGGTATTTTTTGCATTGAAAGCAGTTACTTTGTACAAATGGAAGGTATTTTGGATAAATGGTAGGAATTGTTTATAAATCTACAGGTAGTTGGTACACCGTTAAGACAGATAATGGTGATTTCTATGATTGTAGGATAAAAGGAAAGTTTAGGATTAAGGGCATAAAAAGCACCAATCCGGTAGCGGTTGGTGATGTAGTTCATTTTCAAGTGGAGACCATAGGTGATGATACCATTGGTATAATCCATGAAATTGAAGAGCGTAAAAATTACATTATCCGTAAATCTGTTAACCTGTCCAAACAGACCCACATAATTGCGGCCAATTTGGACCAGGTATTTCTTTTGGTAACGCTGAACAACCCGCCTACATATCCGGTATTTATAGACCGGTTTTTAATCACTGCAGAGGCCTATGAAATTCCCGTAATTTTATTGTTCAATAAAGTAGAT
This sequence comes from Maribacter confluentis, assembly GCF_030505015.1. NCBI lineage: Bacteria > Pseudomonadati > Bacteroidota > Flavobacteriia > Flavobacteriales > Flavobacteriaceae > Maribacter > Maribacter confluentis. The sequence goes on along the minus strand of NZ_JAUKUC010000001.1, from coordinate 1,155,363 downwards.
ACCTATACGCCGGAAGAATTGGACGAAATAAAATTTTTAGCAGCCCTGTATAGAAAAATTGGGTATATCTGCATTGGTATTTCGGCTACCACGGGTAAAAATGTTGAAAAGGTAAAGGAAATGATGGTTGGTAAAACTTCAATGTTTTCAGGTCATTCCGGTGTAGGTAAGTCCACATTGGTAAATGCAATAGAGCCTACTTTGGATATCAAGACCAAAAAAATATCCGAACAACATTTACAGGGACAGCACACTACTACGTTTGCAGAAATGTTCGATTTAAGTTTCAATGCCCGCATCATAGATACTCCCGGTATAAAAGGTTTTGGAATCGTAGATATGGAAAAGGAAGAGATTGGAGATTATTTTCCTGAATTTTTCAAGTTAAAACAAGACTGTAAGTTCAACAACTGTATACATGTAGATGAACCAAAATGTGCAGTAAAGAGCGCTTTGGAAAACGGGGAAATTGCATGGAGCAGATATAATAGCTATCTGCAGATGATCAAAGGGGAGGATGAAAATTATAGGGTAGATATACACGACGATAAAAAATGAGGGCAGTAATACAACGTGTTGCAAAAGCAAGTGTAACGGTCAATGGTAAAAGAATAAGTTCAATTAATGGGGGACTCATGATTTTGTTGGGTATTGAGACTGAGGATTCCCAAGATGATATAGAATGGCTAACGAACAAGATTGTGAACCTTCGTATTTTTAATGATGAAGATGGAGTAATGAACACTTCATTGTCCACTACTAATGGTGATGCTATAGTGGTAAGTCAGTTTACTTTACATGCAAGCACAAAAAAAGGCAATAGACCTTCCTATATTAAAGCGGCAAGACCTGAAATTGCAATTCCTTTGTACGAATCATTTATTGAAAGTATGGAAGATAAATTGGGAAAAACCATTGGTACCGGAGAATTTGGAGCGGATATGAAGGTAGAATTGTTGAATGATGGTCCGGTGACAATAATTATTGATACAAAAGATAAGGAATAATGAACATTGAAAACGCACAAAAAGCAGTTGATGACTGGATCAAGGAACATGGTGTTCGTTATTTTAACGAGCTAACGAACATGGCTCAGTTGACTGAGGAAGTGGGTGAGGTAGCTAGAATTATAGCAAGGCGGTATGGTGAACAGAGTGAAAAGGAGTCAGATAAAGGAAAGGATTTGGGAGAAGAACTGGCAGATGTTCTCTTTGTGGTACTCTGTTTGGCAAATCAGACCAATATTAATTTACAACAAGCTTTTGATAAAAAGTTAGATTTAAAAACAAAGCGTGATCATGAGCGTCATCACGCCAATAAAAAGTTGAAATAGGCGTATATTTGTTGCTCTATTTTTAAAAAGATACGCATTGAAACTTCACCTTACAGGTCCGGCAAACCATCAAATAAAAGAAGCTATAACGATTACGGGTTCAAAGAGTGAATCTAATCGCAGTTTATTGTTGTCCGCATTGTTTCCAAATATTGAAATAACCAATTTGTCCAATTCTGATGATGCACAGGTAATGGCAAAGGGGCTGCAGATTTCCCAGGGTACGGTAGATATACATCATGCCGGTACGGCAATGCGGTTTTTAACCGGTTATTTTTCTGCTCAAGAAGGAAAAGAAGTGGTGTTGACGGGGTCCAAAAGAATGACGGAAAGGCCAATTAAAATTTTAGTGGATGCGTTAAAATCCTTGGGTGCGGAGATAAGTTATGTGCAGGATGAAGGATATCCTCCCATTAAAATAAAAGGACAAAACCTTGTCAAGGATAAAGTAAGTCTTCCTGCAGATGTAAGCAGCCAATATATCTCCTCCCTATTATTGATTGCCCCAAGTTTGGGTAACGGACTTGAATTAGAGTTGGTTGGTAAAATTACTTCAGTTCCATATATTAAAATGACTTTGGCCTTGTTAGAGGAAATAGGGGTGGAGACCTCGTTCAAAGGCAATGTGATCAACGTTTTTCCAAAGAATGAAATAGCACCGGTTACGTTGGTGGTAGAATCGGATTGGAGTTCGGCTTCCTACTATTACGGCATTTGCGCATTGGCTGCACCAGGGACCGAAATAACCCTATCCGCCTATAAACAACAAAGTTTACAAGGAGACAGTGTACTGGCTGAAATTTATACCTCCTTTGGTGTGGAAACTACCTTTGGCGATAACAAGATTATCTTAAAAAAGACGGATAAGGAAGTAGACATGGAAAATATATTTGATCTGGCCAACGCCCCGGATATTGCACAGACCATTGCGGTAACCTGTTTTGGTTTGGGCGTAGGTTGTCATTTAACGGGCTTACATACGCTTAAAATCAAGGAAACGGATCGCTTGGAAGCTTTACATACGGAGCTGACCAAATTAGGGGCCAATATTTCCGTAACCGATAAGGAATTAGATATTGTTCCATCTATAGGAATTCTTGAAAATATTGCCATAGATACGTACAACGATCATAGAATGGCTATGGCCTTTGCTCCTTTGGCCATGAAAACGACACTTAAAGTAAACGATGCAGAAGTAGTTTCCAAGTCATATCCAGATTTTTGGAACGACCTAAAGAAACTGGGTTTTGATATAAAGGAATTATAATTAAGGATTTACTTGACAAGGCCTATCTGCAGATTGTATATTTGCAGCCGCAATTTGCTACACTTAATAAAATAGCTACATGAAATTATCAAATTTTAATTTTGAGCTTCCAAAAGAATTATTGGCGGAGCATCCATCGGAAAATAGAGATGAGTCTAGATTAATGGTCATTCATAGGGATACCGGCAAGATAGAACATAGAATGTTCAAGGACATGATCGACTATTTTGATGAAGGAGATGTTATGGTCCTTAACAATACAAAGGTTTTTCCTGCAAGATTATATGGTAACAAGGAAAAAACGGGAGCCCGTATAGAGGTGTTTCTTTTACGTGAATTGAACGAAGAACAACGCCTTTGGGATGTATTGGTTGATCCTGCGCGTAAAATACGTATTGGAAACAAACTTTATTTTGGTGATGACGAAACATTGGTTGCAGAGGTAATTGACAATACCACCTCTAGAGGAAGGACATTACGTTTTCTTTATGATGGTGCCTATCTTGATTTTAGGAGGAAGCTAAGGGAACTTGGAGAAACTCCGTTGCCAAAATACATAAAGAGAGAGGTAGAACCGGAAGATGAAAATCGTTACCAGACCATTTATGCAAAGCATGAAGGTGCTGTTGCCGCTCCTACGGCAGGTTTACATTTCTCCAAGCATTTATTAAAGCGTTTGGAAATAAAAGGTGTGGATTTTGCAGAACTTACGTTGCATGTTGGTTTGGGTACCTTTAACCCGGTAGAGGTAGAAGACCTTTCCAAGCATAAAATGGATAGCGAGGAAATGTTCATTGATGAAAAAGCAGCAGAGATCGTAAATAATGCCAAAGCTAAAAAAAGACGTATTTGTGCAGTAGGTACAACGGCAATGAGAGGTCTAGAAAGTGCGGTATCCTCTAAGCAAACCTTGAATACGTATGAGGGGTGGACGAACAAATTTATTTTTCCACCGTATGATTTTAGCATAGCAAATGCAATGATCACCAATTTTCATTTACCGAAATCTACCTTATTGATGATGGTATCCGCTTTTATGGGTCATGATTTGATGAACAAAGCTTATAAGGAAGCCATTTTGGAAAGCTATAAGTTCTATTCTTATGGTGACGCCATGTTGATATTATAAGAAATTAGATTTCTCTCTTAGAAAAAACAATACATCCCGCTTTATCTGCATGTGCAGAAAGCGGGATTTTTATCATTAGTAATACCTACCTTTAAAGTAATGGAAGAAATAAGAAAAAAAGATATCCGGGCACTAACGCGTGAGCAGCTTAGGGAATTCTTTGTTTCTAATGGGGACAAGGCTTTTAGAGGTAATCAGGTATATGAATGGTTGTGGCAAAAGGCCGCGTACTCTTTTGATGTAATGACCAACCTCTCTAAGGACACCAGAGAAATGCTTGAGGCTAATTTTGTCATCAACCATATTAAAGTGGATCAAATGCAACGCAGTAGTGATGGTACCATAAAGAATGCGGTACGCCTACATGATGATTTGATCGTAGAATCGGTATTGATTCCAACAAAGACGCGGACCACGGCATGCGTATCTAGCCAAGTTGGGTGCAGTTTAGATTGTAGGTTCTGTGCTACGGCACGGTTAAAACGTATGCGAAACCTTAATCCTGACGAAATTTATGATCAGGTTGTCGCTATTGACAATGAAAGCCGATTATATTTCGACAGGCCGTTAAGCAATATTGTATTTATGGGTATGGGCGAACCTTTAATGAATTATAACAACGTGCTAAAGGCCATAGATAAGATAACCTCGTCAGACGGGTTGGGAATGTCGCCTAAACGAATAACCGTTTCTACATCCGGTGTGCCCAAATTGATTAAAAAAATGGCAGATGATGAGGTGAAATTTAAACTAGCTGTTTCTCTGCACTCGGCAATAGATGAGATTAGAACTTCTATTATGCCCTTCAATGCTAAGTTCACCTTGGCAGATTTAAGGGAATCGTTACAATATTGGTATCAAAAAACAAGAAGTCGTATTACTTATGAATATGTAGTATGGGACGGAATCAATGATACTCAAAAAGACGTAGATGCGTTAGTGGAATTTTGCCGTTTTGCACCTTCTAAAGTAAATCTTATAGAATATAACCCTATTGATGATGGGGAATTTAAACAAGCTTCTGGTGCGGCAATAGATCGTTATGTACGTTCTTTGGAACAAAATAACATTGTGGTGACCGTCCGTCGCTCACGTGGTAAGGATATAGATGCGGCATGCGGGCAATTGGCCAATAAGAGTTAGGAAAAGAACTAAGGAAGAAGTATTAAGCATATAGCGGGTAGTGTAGGATCGGTAAAGAATAATAGTGGGCGGTAGTGAACTATTGTAGTAAAACTTGTAGTTGTTCATTGTCATTATATCCTCTCTGAGTACTGTTAACTGCTAGCTTTTGACTAATTTTATCCTTCTAATAAACCGCATCTGAAAATAGTAGCGCAAATAAAGGAACCTGTATATAAGGAAATGGAGTTGTTTGAATCCAAGTTTAGGGATTCAATGACCTCAAAGGTGGCGTTGCTCAACAGGATTACATATTATATAGTAAATCGTAAAGGCAAGCAAATGCGGCCTATGTTCGTATTTCTTACCGCAAAATTATTGAACAATGGTGAGGTCAATGAGCGTACTTATCGTGGTGCATCGGTTATTGAACTGATACACACGGCCACATTGGTACATGATGATGTGGTCGATGAAAGTAACAAGCGTAGGGGCTTCTTCTCCATAAACGCCCTATGGAAGAATAAGATTGCGGTCTTGGTCGGCGATTATCTTTTGTCCAAAGGTCTCTTGTTGTCAATAGATAATGGTGATTTTGATTTGCTTAAGATTATCTCAGTAGCCGTTCGTGAAATGAGTGAAGGTGAGTTGCTTCAAATAGAAAAAGCAAGGCGCTTGGATATTACCGAAAATGTTTATTATGATATTATTAGGCAAAAAACGGCAACCCTAATAGCAGCATGTTGTTCTTTGGGCGCTTGCTCGGTTAAGCCGGAAAGTAAGGATGTAGAAGCGTTCAGAAAATTTGGTGAACTTTGTGGTATGGCCTTTCAAATTAAGGATGACCTGTTTGATTATGGAGCCCAAAAAATAGGTAAACCAACAGGCATAGACATTAAGGAACAAAAGATGACCTTGCCGTTAATCTATGCATTGAACAACAGTTCCAAAAAAGAAAAAAGTTGGGTTATCAATTCCATAAAAAACCATAACAAGGATAAAAAACGGGTAAAGGAAGTTATCGCCTTTGTTAAGGAAAAAGGTGGTTTGGATTATGCTGTGGCTAAAATGCTGCAATACCGGGATCAGGCATTGCAACTGCTACATTCCTATCCGGAATCTGATTATAGGGCCGCCTTGGAACTTATGGTAAATTATGTAGTAGATCGTAAAAAGTAAATTTTTTACGATTTTCTTATTTATTTAATTTACTGATAAACAATACGTTATAAGTTTATTTAAAAAATAAATAATCTTCAGGCAACTATTGTGTAAAATATTGCGTCTAGTTAAATAGAAGACCAAACCAATATTGTGAAAATTATACCTTTTTATAAAAACGAAAAGCAGCTTGTTAAAAAAGCTTCATCCGGCAACCGAGATGCCCAAGAACGTTTGTATAAAAAACATGCGCCAAAAATGTTAAGTGTCTGTAGGCAATATATTAAGGATGTACATTTTGCGGAAGACGTTATGGTACAAGGCTTTCTAAAAATGTTCAATAAGTTGAACACATTTAATTTTGAGGGAAGTTTTGAGGGTTGGTTAAGAAGAATAATGGTAAGGGAAAGTATTTCCTACTTAAGAAAGCAGCAGTTTGTGGTGTATGACGATGAGGTGTATGAAAATAACCAATCTACCACAATAGCACAGGGTACGGATTTGGATACGGAACATATTCAGCAACTAATAGATGCTTTGCCGCAAGGTTATAAAACGGTATTTGTATTGTATACCGTAGAAGGGTATAAACATAAGGAGATTGCGGAAATGCTGTCCATCACGGAAAGTACATCAAAGACACAATTGTTAAAAGCGCGAAAGTTGCTACAAGATCAATTAAGACAACAAAATATTATAGGGTATGGAAACCGATAAATTTGAACAACATATTAAAAACAAGTTGCGTGAGCGTGAAATTAGTCCATCAGATAAGGCTTGGGCTTCAATTTCCTCGGAACTGAAAACAGATACGCAATCTAAAAGTCCGGTATATACTTGGTTGGGCATTGCCGCAAGTGTAGTCATTATTTTAGGAGTGGCTTTGTTTGTAATGCGGGGTGAAAAAAATGTAGACCAATTGCCGGTAAAGGTGGTGGATACTGAAAATGAACAGGTATTGAAACCAAAAACCATTTTAAAAGAAGAACGTATACTGGACGAACCAGAAGAGAAGATTGTGGCAAAATCCAATAATTCCAACCCTAAGTTAAAGGATAGGGAAGTGCCTGCATATGTTGCTGTTGAGCGGCAAAGACCTAAGGAAGTTAATGAATTGGATGTAGCAACTGTACTGCAAAAATCTACTAACGAAGTCAATCCTAAAATAGAAATACCAGAAGAGATTATAAATACACAGGTGGCTCTTGTTGTGGCCCAGGTAAATGATTTGGAACAATATAATACCGTTACAGATGCCGAAGTAGATTCGTTATTACAACGGGCTCAGGACGAAATTCTTAGGAATAAAATTTTTAATACCGATAAATCTGTCAACGCTATGGCTTTGTTGACAGAGGTTGAAGAAGAACTTGATCAATCCTTCAGAGACCAAATATTCAATTCATTGAAAGCCAGTTTTATCAAGGTACGTACTGCGGTGGCGGACCGTAATAATTAATCAATTTTAAATCGTTTTTTCTTTATTCCTATAATTTGCTATAGGGACAGGGATTGGAGTTTATTCATCAAAAAAAAAATCAATCAAAATGAGAACAATTACAATGTATGCAGTAGTATTGCTAACCCTCTTTATCGTACATAATGCAGTGGCGCAAGAGGGTGATGAAAGCAAAGTTGAACTTTTAGAGGCCCAAAAGGCTAAGATTGCACAACAGGAAAAATTAGCCTTAAAAGAAGAGGTAGAGGCTATTTCCAAAAGGGTAGAGAGCGGGGAGATTACCTTGGACGAGGCGAATGCGTTAAAAATGAAAGCGGCGGAGAAAAGGGCGTTGAACATAGAGAACAGGATAGCTATTATTGATAATAAGATAGCCTTGTTGGATAGAAATGGTACGGAAAACCTAGAGCTGGATACGCTTAATTTTGGAACCAGGTTAGAAATAGGTTATGGCGGCAGAAGTAATGATGGTGAGCGTATATTTGGAATTAGTATCAAGGAAAATCCAAATAGGAAAAAAGTAATTTATGATAGACGTACTTATTCTGACCTTGTTGTAGCTATTGGTTTAAATAATGCAATAATTGAAGGACAGTCGCTTGATGACTCTCCGTACAAAATTGGCGGAAGCAGATTTTTTGAAATGGGTTGGCAATGGAGAACACGGGTATTCAAAAATACCAATTTCCTAAGGTTCAATTATGGCTTCTCATTTCAGTTCAACGGTTTAAAACCTAAGGACAATCAATATTTTGTTTCATTGGAAAACGGTCAATCAGTATTACAGGAATTTGATTATGAGTTGAACAAGTCCAAACTTAGGATAGACAACTTGGTATTTCCTATGCATTTTGAGCTGGGGCCGTCAAAATATACCGCTAGCGAAAAAAGTATTAGGTATTCCTTAAAGAATCAGTTTCGTATTGGATTAGGTGGATATGCAGGGTTTAATTTAGGTACACGACAAAAATTAAAATATGAAATAGATGGTGGCCGTGTAAAGGATAAGCTAAAACGTAGTTACAATACCAATAATATAATTTATGGATTAAGTGCCTATGCAGGGGTAGAGGGTGTTCTTTTGTATGTAAAATATGATTTAAATCCAATTTTCAAGGATGCTGCCGTTGAACAACGAAACGTCTCCTTAGGATTGCGGTTTGATCTATAATTGGTATAGCATAGTGTTTATTGAACATTACGGTCATGGAACTGGATACAATTGCCGGTTTTATGACCGTTGTTTTAATAGCAGCAAATCCTCTAGCATGGTATTGGTAAATTCATTTTCATAAAAACCTCTTTTGCAATGGCTGCATTCTGCCATTACGGTACTGGAAATTTTAAAAAGTTTGATCCAGAACAGATGAAAATAGTTAGTGTGCGTTACCACCGTTAGGGTTCCTCTTTGTTCGCAATAGGGGCAGTATGTGTTTAAAAGTTTAATGGTTTCCGGTTTACCGGGCCTAGTGCCAAAAAATAGAATCATTTTATTACTTTTGAGGTTCTAAAATACATAAAAATTGTTCCCCGTTTTAGGGAAATTAAGTGTCTCCATGATTTCAAAAAACACCATAGATCAAGTATATGAAACTGCCCGTTTAGAGGAGGTTATTGGTGATTTTGTACAATTAAAGAAGTCGGGTTCCAATTTTAAGGGGCTAAGTCCTTTTAGTGATGAGCGTACACCAAGTTTTATGGTATCTCCCGTAAAACAGATTTGGAAGGATTTTAGTAGTGGAAAAGGGGGTAACGTGGTTGCATTTTTAATGGAGCACGAACATTTTACCTATCCGGAAGCAATTAGGTATCTGGCCAAAAAGTATAATATTGAGGTAGAGGAGACAGAACAGTCCAATGAGCAGAAAGAGCAGGCAAACGAACGGGAGAGTATGTACCTTGTGTCAGAGTTTGCACAAAAGCATTTTAAGGAAATGCTGTGGGATACGGAATTGGGGAAGGCCATTGGTCTTAGTTATTTTAAGGAGCGTGGATTTACAGATGAGACCATCAAGAAATTTGAGCTTGGATATTGTTTGGATCAATGGGACGGTTTTACCGTTGCGGCATTGGACATGGGATATAAATTGGAGTACCTTGAAAAAACCGGACTTACCATTGTAAAGGAAGACCGGGACAACCCTAATACGTCAAGAAAGTTTGACAGGTTCAAGGGTAGGGTCATGTTCCCCATACATTCCTTGAGTGGCCGTGTTTTGGGTTTTGGGGGGCGTATTCTAACCAATGATAAAAAGGCGGCCAAGTATCTTAATTCGCCGGAAAGTGATATCTACCATAAGAGCAAAGTACTTTATGGAATATACCATGCCAAGCAAGCCATTGCAAAAGAGGATAATTGTTATTTGGTTGAGGGGTATACGGATGTTATCCAATTTGCACAAAAGGGAATTCAAAATGTGGTGTCGTCCAGTGGTACTGCGTTAACACCAGAGCAAATTCGCTTGATAAACAGGCTTACCAAAAACATTACAGTACTGTTCGATGGTGATGCGGCAGGATTACGGGCGTCCATAAGGGGTATTGATTTAATATTGGAGCAGGGAATGAACGTTCGTATCTGTACTTTTCCTGAAGGGGAAGATCCTGACAGTTTTGCCAAGCATAATGAACTAGAGGAAGTACAAGCTTATTTAGAATCCAACGCTAAGGATTTTATCCAGTTCAAGGCATCTTTATTGGTAAAGGAGGCATCTAACGATCCCATTAAAAGAGCGGACACGGTAAGGGATATTGTAAACAGTATCGCAAAAATTCCCGATCGTATCAAAAAGGAAATATATATTCAAGAATGTGCAAGCATAATGAATGTTTCTGAAGCGGTACTTTTTAATACGTTGGCCCAGATAGACAAGAAGGGGGAGGCCAACATCAAAAAGGAATATAAAGAAGAACAAAAGGCCTTTGAGGTGGTCCGTAAGGATGCCGCGCCGGAAGCTGTAGATGTGCAATATGTATTGGAGCGTAAGATTATAGAATCCTTAATGCTTTATGGTGATCAGAAGGAGGAGTTTGAGGATTTGGTGCTCAAGGAGAATGAATCCGGTGATTTGGTGTTAGAGCCGGAGTCTTTGGAAATTAAAGTGTACGAGAAAATCTACTTGGACCTTCAGGAAGATGAAATTGAATTGGCCAACGAGGATTTCCGTAATATGTACTATAAACTGATAGAGTCATTGAACCAAGAAAAGGAATTTTCCATTAATACGTTTGTAAACAGTCTTGATCAAGAAATGGCCAATCAGATTTCCACTATTTTAATGGACGAGGAAAAGTATACGTTGCACAATTGGGAGAGCAAGGATATTTTTCCTAAAAAAAAGGAAGTTGGTATTGCCCAATTGGTCAGTGAGACCATACTGACCCTACGCTGTTTCTTGATTAAAAAACGAATGGGCGCATTGCAACAAACAACAGAAGATATAACCAAGGATAACCGTGAGGCCTTGGAGGAGATTATGAACTATATTCAATTGAACAAATTGCTGAATCAAAAATTGAACAGGGTATTATCTTAAAATAATATATTTAGGCAAAAAAAAGACCCGCCAATGGCGGGTCTTTTTTTACACTAATAGTAGTAGGAATTTAGTACAGCTCAAGCGCTTTGGCCTGTTGTAATAAATCTACCATATTGTCCACATTTAACTTTTTCATTAAACGTGCTTTATAGGTACTTACCGTTTTTTCATTTAGGTTCAAACCTTGTGCCACTTCTTTGTTGCGCTTGCCACTGGCCAAGAGTTTCAATACTTCTATTTCCCTGGTCGATAATTTTCTAAAGAATCTACGTGGTTTTTTAGTTCCTTCATCAAAGGCAAGTCGCTGGGCAAGTTCATTGGTAATGAACATGCTTCCTTCACTTACTTTTCTTACTGCGGCGGTAATGTATTCAATTCCTGAAGATTTGGATAAATACCCAAATGCACCCGCTCTAATGGCACTTAGGGCATATACATCTTCAGACTGCCCACTGTACATTAGTACTTTTACGTCGGCATATTCTTTTTTGATTTTTCGCAATGCTGCTATTCCGTTAATTTCAGGAATATCCATTTCTAGCATGACAACATCGGGGGTTGTGTCTTTAAGTTTTTCGAAAAGCTCTTCGGTGGTAGCCACCTCATCTATCAATTCAAATCCCTCAGCGGATTCTAGAACCGTCCTAACTCCCATTCTAATTATAGGGTGGTTATCCGCTATTAATACTTTAATCATTAATTATTGGATTTTTATAGATTTTTAAAAACCTATGGTCTAAAAAGACTACATGCAATGTAAGGCTTAAAATTCTAAATTAGAAGCCAAAAATGCACTTTTTTCACGCTATATAGATATTTAACGCTTTATTTTCGATTTAATTGCCTGATTCATAGTTGAATTGTCATTTTAAAGATTCTGGTATCTCACAAACGGGTATTGGTAACATTTTGTGTTGGTTCATGGTATTGAGTTTCATGAAAATGGTGAACACTTCTTTTTCCCTACCTTCAAAATCCGCGATTGTGCGGCCTTCGTCCTTCATGTTCATGGCCCATTCCAACTCTGGATAACTCGCCCCGATCTGGTCCTCGTCCGTACGATCGTCTCCCCATAAACCGTCCGTTGGAGCGGCCTTTATAATTTCCTCGTTTACACCCAAAACCTTTGCAATGGCGTATACTTCTGTCTTCATTAAATCTGCAATAGGACTTAAGTCTACCCCACCATCACCATATTTGGTATAGAATCCTACGCCAAAATCCTCTACCTTGTTTCCGGTACCTGCCACCAGGTAGCGTTTTAATGCCGCAAAGTAATAAAGGCTGGTCATGCGCAGCCTGGCCCTGGTGTTCGCCAATGACATAAAACGTTCCTCTTCGTTTTCAACCGGAGGAAAAGCATCTACCAACGAATCAAAAACCGGCGTTAGTTGAACCTCTTTTCTTTTTACGTTACTAAAATTCTTCTGTAGCCAATCTATATGTCTAGATGCCCGATCAGATTGATTTGCCGCTTGGTGTATAGGCATTTCCAAGCACAACAGGTCCAATCCCGTTTTTGCACAAAGGGTCGAGGTTACGGCAGAGTCAATACCCCCGGATACTCCAATTACAAATCCTTTCTGTTTGGCATTCGTAGCATAATCCCTTAACCAATCTACAATATGGTCAATTACTTTTTCAGTTTGCATACCGCTCCAATTATTTGTTTAAATAAATTAACTTTGCCTTAAAAATAAGTTGAACACCGTGAAAAATAAAATGTATTGTAAAATACTTGGCAGGGTAAAACCTATTTTTATGCTATTGTCAGTTTTCTTGATAATTTTTAGCTGTAATAACAGTGATAAAACGGCTCAGGAGATAGCGGCAATACCTTTAGAGCTTTCCATTTCCCGTTTTGATCGGGAATTTGCATCTTCTGGAGAAGACGGCTTGCCCGCATTGCGCCAAATGTACCCATATCTTTTTCCGGCCCCAGACAGTGTTTGGATAGCCAAAATGAACGATTCTTTACAGGTAGAACTGTTTCAAGAGGTAGGTAATGCCTTTAATAGTTTTGAAGAGGAAGAAGAAGGCTTGGTGCAATTATTTAAACATGTAAAATATTATTTTCCGGAATATACCGTGCCCAAGGTCATCACCGTAACCAATGATGTGGATTATAATAATCGAATTATTTTGACCGACAATATTTTGTTCATTAGCCTTGATAATTATCTGGGTCCAGAGCATAAATATTATGGGGGGTTTCAGCGCTATATTGCAAAAACCCTAGATCGCGGTTTTATGCTTAGTGATGTAGCCAGTGCCTTTACCAAACAAGTGGTACCACGTCCTAGGGACAGGACTTTTTTGGCCCGCATGGTCTATTTTGGCAAGGAACTGTACCTTAAGGACAAGTTGTTGCCCAATATGGAGGAGCGAAAGAGAATAGGGTATACCGAGGAGGAAATGGATTGGGCCTACGCAAATGAGGAACCCATGTGGAGAAATTTCATTGAGAACGAATATCTGTACAGTACGGAAAACAAATTGAATCAGCGTTTTTTAGACCCCGCACCCTTTTCAAAGTTTGGACTTGAGCTGGATAATGAATCGCCCGGTAGGTTGGGTCGTTTTGTGGGGTGGCAAATTGTACGTTCGTTCATGGAGAAAAATACCGTAGGCATTAAACAAATGCTGACCATGCCTGCAGAGGAAATATTTAAAAAATCGAATTACAAACCAAGAAATTAAATGGCAGATTTACATACTTCGGAAATAACTTTACGTGTAGGATTGGATGAAAATAGGGTGCCCGAAACATTGAACTGGTCCGCACAGGATGGGGGCGTGGAAAACGAAGAGGCAAAGGCCATGTTATTATCGGTTTGGGACAGTAAGAACCAAGAATCCTTGAAAATAGATTTGTGGACCAAAGATATGCCGGTAGATGAAATGAAAACTTTTTTTCATCAGACCTTGGTATCTATGGCAGACACTTTTTTAAAGGCTACCCAAGATGAGAAAATGACCGCTACCATGAAAGATTTCTGTGACTACTTTGCGGAAAACCTAAATTTAAAAGAACAAGGCTAAGCGGATTTCAATTTCTTTTTTCCTTTTGTTTTCTTGACCCAATAAATGATATAGGCGGTACCTAAAACGGATGGTGTAATCCATGCCCACAGGGTGTCTTGATGCATTCCGGCGACAATGAATGCTGTTATGGAAGCTATAAGTGCGCCCAACATTCTGCTAAGGTGATTAATTAGCCAAAGTTTACGGTTTCTTAAAGAGGTTTTGTACAGTTTAAAATCTCCATAAGGCATAAATAAACCAAAGAGTCCAAAAATTAAAAATAGGATACTTTGGGAATACCCATGTACGAGCCCGTTAATACCAAAACCGATCATTAGTAAGGCGGAAAAGATCATGGTTATTGAAACCGTTAAATCAATTTTATTTGCCTTTTTCTTTTTGGTTGTTTTAAAGGTAAGTGCGCTATTGCCGGCCAAAACCATGTAAATAGTAAAAATGCCAATCAAGAATAAGAAGGTGTTATTGTGGTTGGGCATACAAGCTACTACTAAAGAGATGGCGGAACTTATGATCATTGACCATGAAAACCATTTTCCTAATCGCCTATGATTGCACTGCCCCTTTTTTACTAAAATACTTGCTATACCGGTAATAAGACCTAAACCGCCTAAAATGGCATGTATGTAAATAAACGTTTCAATGATGTTTTCCATGGGTGGTTGATTATTGTGTTTTCAAAGATGAAGTAATTAGTTTTGCTGAGATAAATATAACTACTCAATTGTGGGATTTTAATGCTGAGTTGAAGTTGGAAAGTGTTGAGTACTTAGTCTTAAGTAAAAAGTACAGGGTACGAGGTAAGAAGTATTAAATGAGAAAATAGAAATAAGAAAATAGACTTTTTCGTTAATGGGAATTTAGCAAAGCTAAATTTCCATTAACGAAAAACCATCAACGAAAAACCATCAACGAAAAACCATCAACGAAAAACCATCAACGAAAAACCATCAACGAAAAACCATCAACGAAAAACCATCAACGAAAAACCATCAACGAAAAACCATCAACGAAAAACCATCAACGAAAAACCATCAACGAAAAACCATCAACGAACAACTATCAACCAAAAAAATCACTTCCTATTTTTATTAGGCTTACAGGTCATACAAAAGTCAGAAAGTTGATTTATTCCATCAATGACCTTGTTATGTTCTTTTATAAGAAGCTCGGTATCTTTGCCAAAATCAGTGGCTTTAAATACTTGGGCACTTACGGTATTCATTTCTTCTTGATACTCGTTAAAAATAGGTTGAAATAATTTGGAGTCGCTAAAAGCGCCTTTTTCCTCATATACTTTTTTCCTTATTTTACGGGCGTATAATTCTACCAGGTCAAAATCATAACGACCAAATTGCAATAATTGCTGGGCGGTAAGGGAGTCTGGCGCTACTAATACTGCTAAATTGGGATGGAATACCGCTTTGATCTTGCTGTTGAAATTTTTGGTAAACATAAACGAAACCGAATTCATGTTAAAACTGAAATCTATTTTTGAGCCGGAATAAATAGAGTAAGACGTTAATGCGGAATTGATCTCTGATTCCGGTGATCGGTAATCTGTCAATTGTAGTTCATAATCCGGTGTCCATTCTATGGGTTCTTGTGCGGTGGCCAAAGAAGAACAATATGCTAAAAAGATTATAATCAAAAAGTGCCTCACGTAAGTTTTAATTTGATAATCGAATGTACTACTAAAAGTAATTCTGTAAAGGGCTCTTGGGGATATAGGATATAAATGTTTGTTAAATATTAGAGTTGAAACTCAGTTTGGTCGGTATTGGCCGCAAAAATAGCGGGGTAGTGCTCGCGCGCATTGGCAATCATAAACGCTACGGGAACATCATCAAAATGACCATAGTCTTCCAAGTACTCCATAAACATAGTTCCTTCTTCATTAAAAGCCTGGAGTACGGCATCATTTTCACCGTCAAAATCTAAAGGGGCCACTTTGAGTATAGTGCATAAGGAAGCATTAAAGGTAGGGCTTAGCTTTAGCCATTTATCATTGATATAGGCATCCACCATTCCATGGGGCGTTAACTCGTTAGAACCAAATTTTTCGATCAGGCGTTCTACCGCAATATGGTTTTTGACCTTGGCCAAATGTAGTCTGGCCGGTATTCCCATTGCACGTAAACAGGATATCAAGAGAATAGATTTGTCCACGCAGTGTCCTTCCGTACGTTTTGCAATTGCACTGGCGCGGTACTTTTCCTTGTTAAAACTTAGGTTGTACGGGTCATAGCGCCACTGATCGCGAACTTTTAAAAATAAATGCTGGGCAATTTCTTTTTGGGATAACGAGGCTGACGGTACATTTGCAATAAGTTGCTGTATCTCATCACTTTTATAATCAAAAAAGTAAGTAGGGGAAAGGTAATCCATGCCTTGGGTTGTATGCAGATTAATAGTAATCCATTTAAATTATTACTAAATACTAATATACGGATTTTTTGACCGATTAGTGTAAGTGTCAACTACTAAGGCCCGCAGAATATCGATACGGTTTACTAATATTGCCCTCAAAGATTTCCTGGTCTACACTGCCAAATGTGTATATATTGGCCGGTAGACATTCTACGTGCCATTTCTTTTGCCTTGATAGCCAATGTGCCCTCGTAAAGTTCATCGATCGTTTGTAGCCATAAGTGTAGCCAATGTGCAAAATGATTTTGTGAAATGGTGTAGCTAAGGTTTTTGTCCACATTGGCGTGTTTTGCGGAAGGACTTCCCCTAAAGGTACGAAGTCCAAATAGGTTGGATTCCCAAAAGTCGGTAAGCTTGCTTAGATGTTCCGGCCATTGTTCATTGCTAATATGTGCGTTGAAAATGGGTCCTAACATAGCATCCGTCCTTATTTTGTCGTAAAATGTATGAACCAAATTGCTTACATCTCCTCTGTTGGTAATATCTTTCATGGTTGGTTTTATGAAGAGGTAATAACATGCTTTACACGCTCCGTTGTATTTGGTTTTGAAAGTGTTAGGTGCACTACGCTATCTGTACGCGCCGTTAAGTCATGCGGTACTTTCCCATCTAAAGTTAATAAATCTCCTTGCTTTAGGTCATATTCCTTGCCTCCTGTGCCAAAGGTGATTTCACCTGTTAAGATATGTACTATAATGGGGAAGGGTGCTTTATGTTCTTTCATGATCTGACCCTTTTTTAATGCAATGCGGATTTCTTTGGAAAAAGAAGTTTCCAACATGACATCCATGACTATTTTGTGGTAATTATAATTTGGTTTATCGTTGAAGGATGCTAATATCATACCTGTTTTTACCAAATATACATGGTAGCACAATTTCCTTAAATGACACTTGTCATACGTACGATGATATATCTTAATAAAGATATTTATTCTTAGAACAGGGCACGCAATTGAGTATTGCGGAGCATTATACTGGACCATACCACAATCCCAAAAATTACAGGAAACAAGGTGTTGCCCATAGGGTCGCCATGGATAATGTGGGTAGCTACAGCGCCTCCAAGCCAAGCTGTTAATAATAGGGCACCTATAAACATAGTCTTAGGAATGGCATATAATACGGTAGCTATGAGTAAAATAACGCCTAGGTACACTACGGAACCCTCCGGATAACCCATTGAAACGGCTCCTTCCACGGCCATTTCCGTTTGCATAAGATTGGTAATGGCACCCATTAAAAACATTAGTACAACTATTCCCTGTAATATGTAAGAGGTCCATAACATGCCCTTGGATACTTTTTTAGCAGTTTCCATAATATCGGTTTAATTGGTTTTTATTAATACAATGTACGGTAAAATTATGAAATTGAGATTGTTATATGGAGTTTAGGTTGAGGTTTAAAAGTAGTTGATTCTTATAATTTTTTGGAGGTTTATTGTTGCTATGGCCTTCCATTTTTTGTGGAATATTTAATGATTTTGCAATGTAATTATACCAATTTTAGTAGGAGTTACCTTAAGTGTGTCTTCTGAGAAATATAATAAAAATACTAAAAGTGATATGAGTATTAATTCTTGTTGCTAGTGAATCAAATGATTTTTTGACGATATAAAGACTAGTTGCTATTGCCAAAAATCAATATAAACTTTCAATGTTCATGTTAGAGGAATTTAGGGAAACCTGTAAAATGCCACAAGTTTTGTAGGGTGGTGGTATTTTTACGACCAAATAGTCATGTCAAAGAAAATTATGTTTATCTATAATGCCAATAGCGATACCGGTAGTAAAATGCTGGATTTCGCCCATAAAATAATAAATCCCGCTACCTACAATTGTTCCTTGTGTGCTCTTACCTATGGTACATTTACAGAGAACGTAAAGTGGAAAACATTCCGCGAAAACCTATTGGCCAAAGATTACCAACTGGAATTCCTACATAAAGATGAGTTCCAAAAACAGTATCAAAGCAAGTTTGGGCATAAGTTTACCTTCCCGGTCATTTTGATAGATACCGGATATGATTTAGAGGTATTGGTCACGACCGAACAGCTAAATGCCTTTGAAGGAGTGGAGGAGTTAATTGTTTCAGTTGGCAATATTCAGTAACAGTTCAAGGTGCCCGTATTTATAGTTTGTCGTTTGAATAAGCTTTTCTCAATCTAGTAATCGGTTGAATGTACGTTCAGGTTTTGGTTATCGGTTATTCTTACTCGGTCGATGAGCGTAGCTGAAGTGATGAGTGTTTCGTAGTTCTCGACTGCGCTCGAAGTGATATTTCGTTTTTAATAGAGTAATAAGTACTAAGTCTAAAATACAAGATACGAAGTACTTACAAGAACAACCATCTACTTAATACTAATAAAAGCGAAGCGTTTACCAGCCATCAACCATTCTTAGTTGCTTCAAAAAATTTCTCGTTAATGTCATCTATAAAAGCAAGAAGTTCTTCACGACCGGTACGGTGGCTAGAGCTGGTGACAAAATGTTGCGGGGCTTCTTCCCACATATCAGTGGTAAGGGTGGTCAGGTAGTTTTGAACTTCTCGCTCAATGGCCTTGGGCTTTAACTTATCTGCCTTGGTGAAAATGATTGCAAATGGTATGGCATTTTCACCCATCCATTGCATAAACTCCAAATCTATAGGTTGCGGGTCGTGCCTTATATCCACTAGGATAAAGGAACAGGCCAATTGCTCGCGCTGTAGGAAATAATTGGTTATGTATTTTTGAAAGGTCTTTTTATCGCGTTTGGATACACGTGCATAACCGTATCCTGGTAAATCTACCAAGAACCAATTGTCATTGATTTTAAAATGGTTGATCAGTTGTGTCTTTCCCGGCCTACCAGATGTTTTGGCCAAACTTTTACGTTCTGTCAACATATTGATCAATGAGGACTTGCCTACATTTGAACGCCCAATAAAGGCATATTCGGGTATAGGCTCATTGGGGCATTTGGCCACATCAGAGTTGCTCATTACAAAGTCGGCCGACTTTATTTTCATCTGTATAAAATTTAAAACTTGTTTTTCTCCAACCATGCGTCTAGTATGGTGTTGAACTCATCGGGGTGCTCCATCATTGGGGCATGCCCACATTTGTCCATCCAAAAGAGATCGCTGTTCGGCAATAGTTCGTCAAAGAGTTCTGCAACGTCCGGTGGGGTCACCGTATCGTTCTTGCCCCAGATAATACAGGTTGGTGTTTTCATATTGGGCAGGTCCTGTGCCATGTTATGCCTTATGGCACTTTTGGCGATCGCTAGGGTCTTGACCAGTTTAACGCGATCGTTCACTGTAGCGAACACCTCGTCCACTATCTCCTTAGTGGCTACTTCGGGATCATAGAACACATCTTGTGCCTTCTTTTTTATGAACTCGTAATCGCCACGTTTTGGATAACCGTCGCCCATGGCACTTTCGTACAGCCCGGAACTACCTGTAATGACCAATGCCTTTACTTTGTGTGGGTATAATTTGGTATGCAAGAGACCTATATGGCCGCCTAAAGAGTTGCCCAGCAGAATTACATCGTCCAATTCCTTATAATCAATGAATTTTTTTAGGTATTTGGCAAAATTCTTTACCGTGGTCTTCAACATCGGCATAGAATATAGGGGGAGTTCGGGAATAAGTATTTTATATCCTTTAGGGGGGAAATAAGACGTTACTCCTTCAAAATTGCTTAGACCGCCCATTAGTCCATGTAGGATAATTATGGGTTTGCCTTCGCCTTTCTCTATATACTTAAAGCCTCCGTCGTTAATCAATTCGTTTTCCATGCACTACTCATCATAATTGCCCAAATATAGGTAATTACCTAGAATAGCGTACAACTCTTTTTCATTAGGTGCATTACGGTTTACCAAGCAGTTCAAATTTTCCCGTATTGAAGGCTCAGTGGTAAATGACGGTCAAAAAAATGCTATCAGTGGAAAAAAGTGGTGCACAAATGAGGTAATTTATTAACAAAGTGGATTTTAGTGGTAAAATGTGGTAATAATATTTATATATTTGAGTTATATAAATAAAACCAGACCATTTTGGACATTTATTTCTTCGGGACATTCAATTGCAAGGCCGATGCCAAAGGGCGTATCATGCTCCCTGTTGCGCTGCGTAATCAAATGACGCCGATCCTGAATGAAGGTTTTTTTATCAAGAAATCGTATTACAATGAATGTTTGGAGCTATATCCAGCCCAAGAATGGTATAAGATCATGGCAGAAATGGACCAAACGAACAGATTTGATGAGGAAAGTCAACTGTTTCAAAGAATTTTCATGGACGGGCTACGTCCTGTTGAAGTAGATGGCAATGGTAGGTTGTTATTGGCAAAGGATGTTATTTCATTGGCAGGAATAACCAAAGAGGTAAAGATCGTGCCAATGCGAAAGCATTTGGAGATTTGGGATGTGGAGGCGTACGAAGCAACCATTTCCATATCCAAGGAAGAAAAGAAAAATTTGGTCAAGCGTGTAATGCTGAACAAAAAAGAGGATAAGGATGTATCATAATCCTGTGTTGTTGAAGGAGTCGGTAGACGGATTGGCCATTAAGGAGAATGGAATTTATGTGGACGTGACATTTGGTGGGGGCGGTCACTCCAAGGAAATATTGAAACGATTGGGTGCTGGCGGCAAATTGTTCGCCTTTGATCAGGATGAAGATGCGCAGGCCAACATTTTAGGAGATGAGAGATTTACGCTTATAGCGGAAAATTTTAGGTACATCACCCAATTTTTAAAGTTCTATGGCATACGGAAAGTAGATGGGATTTTGGCAGATTATGGCGTATCGTCACATCAGTTCGATCAGGCCGAAAGGGGTTTTTCTACCCGTTTTGATGCGGGATTGGATATGCGGATGAGCAAGCGCAACACATTGTCCGCCTATGATGTGGTCAATAACTATTCATATGATGATTTGCGTAAGGTATTGTTTGAATATGGGGATCTAAGAAATGCAAACGCCATGGCAAAGGTTATTGTGGCAAGTAGGGAAGAAGGTGCAATTGAAACTACCGATGCGTTAAAGCAGGTGTTGAGTCAGTTTTTGCCCGAGCATAGGCAACATAAAATATTGGCCCAGATTTATCAGGCCATTCGTATTGAAGTGAACGAGGAGATCAAGGTGATCAAAGAGTTTTTGGAGCAAGTGCCAGATCTATTGAATCCAAAGGGAAGGCTGAGTGTTATAAGTTATCACTCTTTGGAAGACCGTTTGGTAAAGCGCTTTATCAGGGCAGGACAGTTTGAAGGGGAGCCGCAGAAGGATTTTTATGGAAATATAGATGTACCCTTAAAAAAAGTTGGCGGATTGATCGTACCAACGAGAGAGGAGATAAAATTAAATAACAGGGCACGTAGTGCAAAATTGAGAATAGCGGAGAAAAATGACAAAAAGTAAAATGAAAACAGGGGTATTGGACCTCTTAAAAGGTAAGTTTTTGGTGAGTGGAGACTCTCCAAAAAATTGGCTGTTCATCATTTTTATTTCCTTTTTGGCAACTGTGATGATCAGTAGTTCACATAGTGCGGACCAGAAGGTTCATACCATCGCTTTATTGAACGAAGAGGTAAAGGAACTGCGCAACGAATTTGTAGATATGCGTTCAGATGTGCAGCAATTAAAATTGGAATCGAGCATAACGGACAAAATAGCGGAAATAGGTTTGTTTCCATCGGAAACGCCGCCGCAAAAAATAAGGGTAAAATCAATTAACGAAGAGCAGTAAATGGCCGCCAACGATAAAAGCATATTAAAACGACTTTATATAGTAGCAGGGTTCCTGGTGCTATTTGCCGGTGCTGTGCTGTTTAAGCTGGTGTCCATCCAAATTGTGGATGGCGAAAAATACAAGGCTTTGGCGGAGACCCGTACCTCGCACATCTTTACTATAGAGCCCAACAGAGGCAACCTATATTCAGATGACGGTAGCTTATTGGCAACATCGGTATCCAAGTATACCATTCGTTTTGATGCCGTTACCGTAAGCAATGAGGATTTCAAGGAAAACGTAAAGCCATTGGCAGATGCCTTGGCCAAACAATTTGGAAAGACATCTTCACATTACCAACAGGTTTTAAGAAAGGCCAAGGAAAATAAGAACAGGTATGCCCTTATCGTACGCGATCTTGATTATTCTGATTATATGGCCGTAAAATCCTTTCCGCTTTTCAATAAAGGTGCGTATAAGGGCGGTTTGATCATTGAGCAAAAGACCAAGCGTGAGCATCCTTTAGGAAAAATTGCCGAGCGTAGTGTAGGTTACGAGCGTGTGGATAAGGACGGCTACCGTACCCGTGTAGGTATGGAAGGTGCTTTTGGTGAATATTTACGGGGTGTGGAAGGTAAGCGTGCTAAACAAAAAATTGCCAAAGGGCTTTGGAAACCAATAGGAACGGATAACATTATAGAGCCAAAGGATGGTTATGATGTGTACTCTACCATAGATATTAATATACAGGATATAGCCCACCATGCACTTTTGGGACAATTGGAAAAATATCAGGCCGACCATGGTACGGTCATCGTAATGGAAGTGAAGACCGGTGAGGTAAAGGCAATTGCCAACTTGGGGCAAACGCCAGAGGGTAAATATTATGAGCGCTTAAATTACGCTATAGGAGAGTCCCATGAACCGGGTTCTACCTTTAAGTTAATGAATTTGGTGGCCGCTTTAGAGGATAGAGTGGTAGATACCAGTACGGTAATAGATACCGAGAACGGAAAATGGAAAATATACAGGCATTGGGTAAAGGATTCCAAACATGGCGGATATGGAAAAATTTCCGTGGCCAAGGCTTTTGAGGTGTCCTCTAATACCGCTTTTGCCAAAATGATACATAACGGTTATAAGAATGATCCGGAAAAATATGTAAACCGCCTAATGGGTATGGGTATTCATAAAGAGTTGGGTTTGCCCGTTCGTGGAGAGGGAATTCCGGTATTGCGGTACCCTGGCGACAAAGGCTGGTCTGGTTTGTCATTGGCACAAATGGCCTATGGGTATGAGGTATCCATGACACCGCTGCAGACCTTGGCATTCTATAATGCTATTGCCAATGATGGCGAAATGGTGAAGCCAAGACTATTAAAAGAGGTCAAGGAATGGAACAAATCCATCAAAAGATTTGATAAGGAAGTGCTGAACCCTGCCGTTTGTTCCCCACAGACCGTAAAGAAAGTGCAACAGATTTTAAAGGATGTAGTCGAGAAGGAATATGGTACGGGCCATGGTATGTATTCCCCCAATTTTTCAATGGCCGGTAAAACAGGCACCACACAGACCAATTATGTGTCCAAGGACAAGAGCAAATATGAATATATCTCATCTTTTGCAGGTTATTTTCCGGC
This sequence comes from Maribacter confluentis, assembly GCF_030505015.1. Classification (NCBI taxonomy): domain Bacteria; kingdom Pseudomonadati; phylum Bacteroidota; class Flavobacteriia; order Flavobacteriales; family Flavobacteriaceae; genus Maribacter; species Maribacter confluentis. The sequence continues at coordinate 1,131,517 of NZ_JAUKUC010000001.1, read as the reverse complement.
GGACAATCCTAAGTATTCCTGTATTGTGGTAATCCATAAGCCGGATAAGAGTGTTGGTTACTATGGCGCAGATGTTTCTGGGCCGGTATTTAAGTCGGTAGCGCAAAAGGTATATACAACATCGCCATTAACGAGTGAGGTAGATGTGGAGAACATACAGATAGCCGATGCCGAAAAGGCATACCAAGGATATTATAAAAAGGCACAGCAGCAATATGCACAGGTGCCAAACGTAAAGGGTATGAGCGGTATGGATGCCGTTGCCATACTTGAAAATTTAGGTATTGAAGTAGAGGTAAGGGGCAATGGAAAGGTAAAACGACAGTCCATCTCAAAAGGCACGGATTTAAAGACAGTCAAAAAAATTGTATTGGAACTGATATGAAATTATTGAAGGACATATTATATGGTGTACATCTTACTGCGGTTAGCGGTACGACCTCCTGTGATATAGCTTCAATATGCTTTGATTCACGTCAGGTAAAGAAAAATGATGTTTTTGTAGCCATAAAGGGTACGTTGACAGATGGTCATAAATATATAGATGCGGTAGTTAAGGCAGGTGCTAGGGCTGTAATCTGTGAGGAATTGCCGGATACCATGCAAGATGAGGTTACCTATGTAGAGGTAGAGAACGGGAACCAGGCCTTGGCGGTCATGGCATCCAACTACTATGGCAATCCGTCAAAAAATTTAAAATTGGTTGGGGTTACGGGTACCAATGGAAAAACAACGGTGTCCAGCCTACTTTATCAATTGTTTAAAAAAGCAGGCTACAAGGTAGGGTTGTTGTCCACGATAAAGATTATGATAGATGATGCGGAATACCCTACCAAGCATACTACCCCAGATGCTTTGGTCATCAACAAGTACTTGGAAATGATGAACGAGGCCGGTGTTGAATATTGCTTTATGGAAGTAAGTTCGCACGGTATACATCAAAAAAGAACAGAAGGTTTGGTATTCGAGGGTGCGATTTTTACAAATCTCTCCCATGATCATTTAGATTATCATAAGACATTTGCGGAGTACAGGGATACGAAAAAGAAATTGTTCGATCAATTATCCAAATCTGCCTTTGCACTGACCAATATTGATGATAAGAACGGTCTTGTCATGTTACAGAATACCAAAGCAAGGAAGTTTACCTATGCCTTAAAGAATTATGCGGATTATAGGGCGCAGATTTTGGAAAATCAGTTTGATGGCCAATTGTTAAAAATCGATGAGCACGAACTATGGACCAAGTTGATCGGTCATTTTAATGCCTATAATATGCTGGCCATTTTTGCCACGGCAGATTTATTGGGACTGCAAAAATTGGAAACCCTACGTCTGATTAGCGAATTGGACAATGTAGACGGAAGGTTTCAATATTTTATATCAAAAAACAGAATTACGGCTATTGTTGATTATGCCCATACGCCGGACGCTCTAAAAAATGTGCTTGAGACAATCAACACGTTGAGAACTGGAAATGAAAACGTCATCACCGTTGTGGGGTGTGGTGGCGATAGAGACAGATCTAAGCGTCCGGTAATGGGCAATATCGCTGCGGATATGAGCAATAAGGTCATATTGACATCGGACAATCCTAGAACGGAATCCCCAGCAGAGATCATTGCGGAAATGGAAGCCGGTGTGGAGCCCCAGCATTTTAAGAAAATCCTTTCCATAGTAAACAGGGAGCAAGCTATAAAGACTGCCTGTCAACTTGCCAATGATAACGATATCATTCTAGTAGCGGGGAAAGGGCACGAGACCTATCAGGAAACCAATGGTGTTCGTGTAGATTTTGATGATTTTAAGATAGTAAAGGAAGTATTGAACAACCTAGATAAATAACCTTGGCCACATAGGGTCAAAACCAAATAGATATATGTTAACCTACCTGTTCGAATATTTAGAAAAACAATACCAGTTCCCCGGGGCTTCGCTATTTCAGTTTAGCACGTTTCGCGCGGCAATGGCCATATTGTTTTCCCTAATGATCGCGACGGCTTTTGGTAAGCGTATTATTTTGTTTTTGCAACGGCAGCAAGTGGGCGAGACTATTCGTGACCTAGGGCTGGAAGGGCAAAAGCAAAAAGCGGGTACGCCAACCATGGGCGGCATTATTATTATAATGGCCACCTTGATTCCCGTACTATTATTTGCCAGATTGGAGAATATCTATATCATTCTATTGGTATTCACCATGTTATGGATGGGGGCTATTGGCTTTTTGGATGATTACATTAAGGTGTTTAAAAAGAACAAGGAAGGTTTACAGGGCAGGTTTAAGGTGTTGGGCCAGGTAACCTTAGGACTTATAGTAGGTGCAGTGCTATATTTTCATCCGGCCGTTACCATGCGCGATCATGATAAGACCATCATTACTAGTGAATATACCGTAGAGCAGGTTAAGGGGGCGGAAATTAAATCTACTATGACCACGGTGCCCTTTTTTAAGAACAATGAATTTGACTATGGTTATTTAATAGAATGGGCCGGAGAAGGAGCCACACAATATGCATGGTTGTTGTTTATCCCTATTATCATCCTTATTGTAACGGCCGTCTCTAACGGTGCAAACCTTACGGATGGTATTGATGGTCTTGCTGCAGGTACTTCTGCCATTATCGTCTTTACTTTGGGCATATTCGCTTTGGTATCGGGTAATATTATATTCTCTGACTATTTAGATATTATGTATATACCAAGGGTTGGTGAACTATTGATTTTTATCACTGCTTTTGTAGGGGCCCTGATAGGTTTTTTATGGTACAATGCTTTTCCGGCCCAAGTATTTATGGGTGATACGGGTAGTTTAACCATAGGTGGGGTCATTGCGGTGATAGCAATAATCGTTAGAAAGGAATTGTTGATTCCCGTCCTGTGCGGAATATTCTTTGCCGAGTCACTTTCGGTAATGTTGCAGGTAGGGTATTTTAAATATACACGGAAAAAATACGGAGAGGGCAGACGTATATTTTTAATGTCGCCCTTACATCATCATTATCAGAAAAAAGGATATCACGAAAGTAAGATCGTAACACGGTTTTGGATTGTGGGCATACTGTTGGCCATTATTACCATAGTTACATTAAAAATTAGATAGATGGCGATGTTGGTAGTGCTTGGCGGTGGGGAAAGTGGAGTAGGAACCGCCATTTTGGGATTGAAAAAGGGATACGAGGTTTTTGTGTCCGATAAAGGAAAGATAAAGGAAAAATATAAAAACGTTCTTGAACATTTTGGAATTGACTGGGAAGAGGAAACACATTCTGAAGACCGTATCTTAAAAGCCGATTTGGTAATGAAGAGTCCGGGTATACCGGATAAAGTTTCCTTGGTAAAAAGACTGGTGGAAAAAGGGATTCCGGTAATATCTGAAATTGAATTTGCATCAAAATACACCGATGCAAAAATTATAGGTATAACGGGGAGCAACGGAAAGACTACCACGACCATGTTGACCAACCATATTCTTGCCGAAGCAGGTTTAAAAGTGGGTATGGCAGGGAATATCGGACATAGCTATGCCAAGATGGTGGCAGAAAACGATTTTGAGTACTATGTGCTGGAGATCAGCAGCTTTCAGTTGGACGGTATTGTAGATTTTAAACCTCACATAGCGATTATTACCAATATTACGCCAGACCATTTAGATCGGTATGAATATGAATTTGAAAACTATATCGCATCGAAATTTAGAATAGCGGAAAATCAAGATGAGTCAGATTACTTGATTTATGATGCAGACGATGAAGTATTGGTACAATGGCTCAAGGAGCACCCGGTCAAATCGAAATTAATGCCTTTTTCATTGAAAGAGGAATTTAAAGAAGGAGCATTTTTAGTACAAAACGAGATAATAATAAAAACAACAACAGACACTATTAGCATGATTAAAGACACTTTGGCCTTAGAAGGTCAGCACAATGTAAAGAACACCATGGCAGCTGCCACGATTGCAAAATTAATCGGTATCAGAAAAGAAACGATTAGGGCATGTGTGTCTAATTTTCAAGGGGCGCCGCACCGTTTGGAAAAAGTACTGAAAATACATCATGTAGAGTATATCAACGACTCCAAAGCCACTAATGTAAACGCGGCATATTATGCCTTGGATAGTGTAAAGACCCCAACTGTATGGATCGTGGGCGGTGTAGATAAGGGCAATGAATATATGGAATTGATGCCGTTGGTGCGTGAAAAGGTAAAAGCCATTATATGTCTTGGGGATAACAATGAAAAAATAAAGGATGTTTTTGGCAATGCCGTAGATCTTTTGGTAGAGACTTTTGCCATGGAGGAAGCGGTAAAGGTAGCTTATAAAATAGCGGAACGTGGTGATACCGTCTTATTGTCACCGGCGTGCGCAAGTTTTGATCTTTTTGAAAATTATGAAGATCGTGGAAATCAATTTAAGAACTGTGTAAGGAATTTATAGGGTGTTGAACATATTTCAAAATATAAAAGGGGATAAAGCTATTTGGGCCATTGCGGCACTATTGGCATTGTTCTCGTTTTTGCCCGTGTATAGTGCAAGTAGTAATCTGGTCTATGTAGTGGGCAACGGTACCACCGTTGGCCATTTGGTAAAGCATGCTATTTTGCTCTTCTTGGGTTTTGGAATTATATATGCCGTACATAGAATACCCACTCATTTCTTTAAGGGCCTGTCCATGATCGCATTGCCAATTGTGGTGGTATTGCTCGTATTTGTATTGGCTCAGGGAACATCCGGTGGTGGCACCAATGATAGCCGGTGGATACGCTTGCCCATAGTGGGGTTTGGATTTCAACCTTCTAACTTGGCGGCAGTTGTATTAATGATCTATGTGGCCAGATATTTTTCTAAGGTTAGGGAGATTCAGATTACTTTTAAGGAAAGTATTCTGCCTTTATGGTTACCGGTGTTCTTGATCGTTATGTTGATTTTGCCCGCTAATTTTTCAACGGCCGCCATTTTGTTTTCCATGGTAATGATCCTATGCTTTCTGGGCGGTTATCCAATGAAGTATTTGTTGGGTATAGTGGGTGCAGGAATTTTGTTCCTTTCTATCTTCATAGTAACGGCAAAGGCATTTCCAGATTTGTTTCCCAATAGGGTAGATACATGGATGAGCCGTATAGATAGCTTTTCCAATCCTGAAAATACAGAGGCCAATTACCAGATAGAACGTGCAAAGATTGCAATTGCAACAGGGGGTGTGGTAGGAAAAGGGGCCGGTAAGAGTATTCAGAAAAACTTTTTGCCACAGAGTTCGTCAGATTTTATTTATGCCATAATTGTGGAGGAATATGGTCTGCTAGGTGGCTTTGGCCTAATGCTTTTCTATTTGTTCCTATTGTTCCGCATTGTGGTCGTTGCCAACGGGGCCTCTACCGTGTTTGCTAAATTATTGGTATTGGGGGTTGGTTTGCCCATTGTTTTTCAGGCAATGATCAATATGGCGGTAGCTGTAGAACTTTTTCCCGTAACCGGACAGAATTTGCCTCTGATCAGTAGTGGTGGAACCTCAAGTTGGATGACCTGTTTGGCCATAGGCATCATATTGAGTGCAAGTAATAAAAGTATAGTGCAAGAAAGTATGGCCGAAGACGATATGGATGAAACGAACCCTTTAGAGATATTAAGTGGGCAATTATAGATTCATCTTGTCCGGTGGCGGTACCGGCGGACATATTTACCCGGCAATTGCCATTGCCAACGAACTGAAGAGAAGGTATCCTGATGCCGAATTTTTGTTCGTAGGGGCAAAGGACAGAATGGAGATGGAGAAAGTGCCGCAGGCAGGATATAAAATTGAAGGATTGTGGATAACAGGGATACAGCGAAAACTGACCCTTAAAAATCTACTTTTTCCTATAAAATTGATAAGTAGTTTAATGAAAGCAAACAGCATTGTATCGAAATTTAAACCCCATGCCGTAATTGGTACAGGTGGTTTTGCCAGCGGTCCATTATTAAAAATGGCTACCGTTAAGGGGGTACCTTGTTTGCTGCAAGAGCAGAATTCATTTGCCGGTATTACCAATAAACTATTGAAGGACAAAGTGGAAAAAATCTGTGTAGCCTATGATGGTATGGAACAGTTTTTTCCAAAAGATAAAATAGTAAAAACGGGTAACCCTGTACGTTCAGATTTGGTTACGCTAAACGTAACAAAGAGCGAGGCGTTAGATTATTTTGAATTGGATTCTAATAGGAAAACGCTATTGGTATTGGGGGGTAGTTTAGGTGCTAGACGTATCAATCAATTGGTTGCGGACAACATGGCATATTTTGAATCATTGGGGTTACAGGTAATATGGCAATGTGGAAAAGGGTATTACGATACGTATAAAGGAAATCAGTCAGCAACTATAAAGGTTCATGCTTTTTTAAACTCGATGGATAAGGCCTATGTAGCGGCAGATTTTATTATATCAAGAGCTGGAGCAGGTGCGGTATCAGAATTATGCTTGGTTGGGAAACCTACATTTTTTATTCCGTCACCGGTAGTAGCGGAAGACCATCAAACAAAAAATGCATTGTCATTGGTTGGTCATGATGCAGCCGTAATGATACGGGAAAGTGAGCTGGACGAAAAGTTTAAAGGCGAGTTTGAGGCAGTACTGAACTCTGCTGAAAAACAAGCAACATTATCAAAGAACATTAAAGCATTGGCATTACCAAATGCAACTGCCGATATCTGTGACGAAATAGAAAAAATAATAAGATAAAATGAATTTAGCGCAAATACATAACGTGTATTTTATAGGCATTGGAGGCATAGGTATGTCCGCCTTGGCGCGTTATTTTGCATTTATAGAAAAATCGGTGGCCGGGTATGACAGAACCGAAACGCCACTGACCAAGGAATTGGTCGCTGCCGGTATGGAAATCCATTACGAGGATAATGTTGCCCTAGTACCGGATAAGTATCTTAACAGTGCACATACATTGGTGGTATATACCCCAGCGGTACCTTCACAGCATACGGAATACCAATATTTCTTGGCCAATAATTTCGACATCAAAAAAAGGTCGGCGGTACTTGGGTTGATTACCAAGGATTCGTTTTGCTTTGCGGTTGCCGGAACCCATGGTAAAACTACGACATCGAGCATTTTGGCACACCTTTTAAAAGAGTCCGGCGTTTCGTTAACTGCCTTTTTGGGAGGTATTTCAGAAGATTTCAACAGTAATTTTTTGTTAGAGGGAACGGAATTTTCTGTAGTTGAGGCAGATGAATTTGATCGTTCCTTTATGCAACTATCGCCCAATGTAGCATGTGTCACCTCTATGGATGCCGATCATTTGGATATTTATGGTAATGCCGGGGAATTGGAGAAAACCTTTATTGATTTTACCAAAAGAATTAAACAGGGCGGAAAACTTTTCGTTCGTAACGGGTTGCCTTTACAGGGGTATACTTATGGAATAGAAGACGATTCGGATTATTGTATCCGAAACATAACAATAGAACGTGGTACCTACATATTCGATTTGGAGACCCCCGATGCCACGCTGAAAGGGGTTGAGTTCAACAAGCCCGGCAGGCATAATTTGCTGAACGGTTTGGTTGCTTTTGCGATGGCGATGGAATCTGGTTCCCCACCACATCGCCTTGCTAAAGCATTGGCAACATTTAAAGGAGTGCAAAGGCGTTTTTCGTATCAGCTAAAAAATGAGGAGTTTGTTTTTATAGATGATTATGCGCACCATCCTACGGAAATCAATGCCGTTTTTGAGGCAATCTCAGAAATGCATCCCCATAAAAAAGTGTTGGCTATTTTTCAACCGCATCTGTACTCCAGGACAAGGGATTTTGTGGACGATTTTGCAAAAAGTCTTTCACGGTTTACAAATATATTGTTGTTGGATATTTATCCTGCACGGGAAGAAGCAATACCCGGGGTAGATTCCCAATGGTTGCTGAGCAAGATAACAAGCGGCAATAAGGCTTTAATTTCAAAGGAACAAATCATTCCTCGAATAAAAGCTGAAAATCCAGATGTATTGGTGACCATGGGTGCTGGGGATATTGGTTTGGAAATAGTAAAAATTAAAAAAGAAATGTCATATGCGATTTAATTGGAATTACATAAAGTTGGCGGCTTTAGTTCTGGTAATCATGGGGTTATATGCGTTTTCCAATGCAAGAAACAGTGCCAAGAACGTAACCGGTATGAAGGTAAGTTTTGTTGGTGATCAGAATCTATATCTTACTGAAGGGGCGGTTAATAAATTGTTAATACAAAAATACGGGGGCCTACAAAATGTGCCCAAAGAAAATATAGTTTTGAATACTGTAGAAAAGGCCATTGAGGCCAATGAAATGGTGAAAAGTGCCCAGGTCTATCTAACTATAGATGGTGAGCTTAATTCAAAAATTGTTCAGCGCAAACCAATCGGACGCATAGAGGGGTATACAAAATTTTATTTGGATGAGGACGGAAAGCGTATGCCACTTTCCAGTAATCATTCAGCAAGAGTTCCCATAATAACAGGCAATATCAGCGGTAAAAGCCTTGAGGATGTCTATGTCATATTGGAGCATATAAATGCTGACGATTTTTTTAGAAAAACCGTGGTAGGTATTCATATCAAAAGCGAAAACGAATACCAATTGCGATTAAGGCTTAACGATTTTGTAGTGAATTTAGGCGGTATTGATGGTTTGGAGGGGAAGTTCAGCAATTTTAAGGCGTTTTATGCCAAGGCTACCAAGGATCAAACCTTGGAGGATTATGCAGAAGTAAGTTTAGAATTCAATAACCAGGTGGTGTGCACTAAAATATAATTTAAAGATGGAACAAACTAAATATTCGGTCGGTCTAGACATTGGAACAACAAAGATCGTTGCCATTATTGGTAAGCAGAATGAATACGGTAAGATAGAGATTTTGGGTATCGGTAAATCCAAGAGTTTGGGTGTACACCGTGGTGTGGTAAACAATATTACACAAACCATAAAATCCATTCAGCAGGCCGTAGAAGAGGCAGAGGCCAATTCTGGTCTTAAGATCGGTTCTGTTGTGGTGGGTATTGCCGGGCAGCATATTAGAAGTTTGCAGCACAGCGATTATATCACCAGAAAGGATTCAGAGGAAGTCATCAATGAAGAGGATGTGGATACACTATGTAATCAAGTGCACAAATTGATTATGTTACCTGGTGAAGAAATCATTCATGTATTACCGCAAGAATACAAAGTGGATGGTCAGGCAGAAATTAGGGAACCTATTGGTATGTACGGTGGTCGTCTAGAAGCCAATTTTCATGTTGTGGTAGGCCAGGTGGTATCCATAAAGAATGTGGGCCGCTGTATTAAGAGCGCAGGTCTTGACTTGGGCAACATTACCTTGGAGCCATTGGCATCGTCAGATGCGGTTTTAAGCCAAGAGGAAAAGGAAGCTGGGGTTGCATTGATAGATATAGGTGGAGGTACTACTGATCTTGCAATTTTTAAGGACGGGATCATTAGGCATACTGCCGTAATTCCTTTTGGTGGTGGTGTCATTACAGAAGACATCAAGGAGGGCTGTAGCATCATAGAGAAGCAGGCAGAGCTGTTGAAAACAAGATTTGGCTCGGCATGGCCAGGTGAGAATAGGGATAATGAAATAGTTTCCATACCGGGATTAAGAGGTAGGGAGCCAAAAGAAATTTCATTAAAAAACCTTTCTAAAATAATTCATGCACGTGTAGTTGAAATCATAGAACAAGTTTATGTTGAGATCAAGAACTACGGTCATGAAGAACAAAAGAAAAAATTGATCGCAGGCATTGTTTTAACGGGTGGCGGTAGTCAATTAAAGCACTTAAAGCAATTGGTAGAATACATTACGGGTATGGATACACGAATAGGGTACCCCAATGAGCATTTGGCCGGTGATTCCGATGAAGAAGTGGCCAGTCCCTTGTACGCAACCGCTGTTGGTCTTTTAATGAATGCCATTAAGAACCAAGAGAAGGTAAAGTTGACTAAGGAAGAAATTCTTCAGGAGCAAGAGCAGGAAAAGGAAGAGGAATTGGTATATGCAGAGGGAAACCAAACGGTCGTTAATCGCCCGGATGTTCATAAGGAACGTAAATCCGTATTTGACAAATGGACCGAAAAATTAAAGGAATTCTTAGATAACGCAGAGTAGCAATAGCATAGAGCAACATAATACAAACCAGTAATAATTAGAATATGAGTAAGAACAGCGAATTTGATAATATCTCTTTTGATTTGCCAAAGAATCAAAGTAACGTTATAAAGGTCATTGGAGTAGGTGGTGGCGGTAGCAATGCCATTAACCACATGTTCCAGGCAGGAATTAACGGAGTGGATTTTGTAATCTGTAATACCGACTCACAAGCTTTGGATAATAGTCCGGTGCCCAATAAGATTCAATTGGGCGTTTCGTTAACGGAAGGTTTGGGTGCTGGTGCCAATCCTGAGGTTGGGGAACAGGCCGCCATGGAAAGCATGGAGGAGATAAAGGGTATGTTGGATTCTACGACAAAAATGATATTCATTACTGCTGGTATGGGTGGGGGAACAGGAACTGGTGCTGCTCCCGTCATTGCAAAATTCGCAAAAGAAATGGATGTTCTTACCGTTGGTATCGTAACCATGCCATTTCAGTTTGAAGGTAAAATGCGTGTAGACCAAGCGCATCGCGGTATTGAAAAACTACGTAAAAATGTTGATTCGCTGATTGTTATTAACAACAATAAACTAAGGGAGGTATATGGTAACCTTGGTTTTAAAGCTGGTTTTTCCAAAGCGGACGAAGTATTGGCAACGGCCGCTAGGGGTATTGCAGAGGTAATTACGCATCACTATACACAGAATATAGATTTACGTGATGCCAAGACCGTATTGTCCAATAGTGGAACCGCTATAATGGGGTCCGCTATTGCATCTGGATCGGCACGTGCCAACGAAGCGATCATGAAAGCATTGGATTCGCCCTTGTTGAACGATAATAAGATTCAAGGAGCTAAAAACGTATTGCTGTTAATCGTTTCTGGGGCTCAGGAAATTACGATCGATGAAATTGGAGAGATCAACGATCATATCCAAATAGAGGCAGGTTATGGCGCCAACATCATTATGGGTGTCGGTGAGGATGAAAGTTTAGGAGAGGCTATTGCCGTAACGGTAATTGCCACGGGTTTTAATATAGAGCAACAGGATGATATTGTAAATACGGAGTCAAAAAAAATCATCCATACCTTAGAGGACGGCCAACGTGCCGAGGCAATGTTGCTATCCAATACCAAAACCGTACATACCTTGGAGATGGATGAGGAAGAGGAGGAAGTAAAGCCCGTATCTAAATATCAATTTGTTGACGAAGCGGAATTTGATTTGATACCTACCACGAACTACATTAAGAATTTTAATGTGTTTTATGAGGAGGTAGTGGCAGAAAACGTCTCCGAAGATGATTTTGTAATCGTAGATACTGCCGCAAGAAATATTGAAGTTGTAGATCCAGAGGTTTTAAAGGCCAGAGATCATGACGAGGAAATTGCCTTTAATTTTGATATGCCATCCAGGGAAGAGGAAAAAGAGAATGTTATCACCTTTAACCTTAATGATGAAGTTAAGGATTTGGACGTCAAGGATAGTATAGAGATCATTCCTGTTCTGGAATATAATAAAAATGGGGAAAAGCGCTATAGCCTAGATGACTATATGAAATTGGAAAGCAAGCTGACCGGTGCAAAGTCTAAGGCAGAGGAATTTGAACCGAAAATAGTGGAGGACGAATTGATTTTTGAGAAGAGAACGGTTGCTCCAGTTAGGGAAGAAAGACCTACCGATGCTCCTTTAGATCCAATGGAAACTCCAATAGAGGAATTATTGAGGGAAAGGGCAGATGATCGTAGAAGAAAATTAAAGGATTATAATTATAATTTTAAAAATACAAAGCCAAGTTCCTATGATGAGAACAAACCGGCTTATCAAAGACAGGGAATTCATTTAAATGATGCCCCAAGGGAAAAGAAAATCTCTAGAACCTCGTTAAGCGATGATAGTAACGACGAGATCCAATTGCGTTCCAATAATTCTTTTTTACATGATAATGTAGATTAAGGAACGTAAATGGCACAGCTATTTTAAACCCGAAATCCGTAATGGTTTTCGGGTTTATTTTTTATCTTCGCAATCCAAAATATAAAAGCTATGGGTTTACAGCAAAAGGTTATGGAACAGTTGAAATTGGCTATGAAAGCCAAAGATTCGGTTGCCTTGGAATCTCTTAGAGCTATAAAGTCCGCTTTGTTGGTGGCAAATACCAGTGGTGGGGGTGAAATTACGGAAGATGATGAAATAAAAATAGTTCAGAAACTGGTAAAGCAGCGAAAGGATAGTGCAGCAATTTTTATAGAGCAGGGAAGACAGGATCTTGCTGATCCAGAATTGGCGCAAATTGCCGTTATAGAACAATTTTTACCGGAACAACTTACGGAAGAGGAAGTAGAGAAAGTAGTGGTACAGACCATTGATTCGGTAGGAGCTACCGGAATGAAAGACATGGGTAAAGTAATGGGTATTGTATCTAAGGAACTTGCCGGACAGGCGGATGGTAAATTAATATCTTCCATCGTAAAAAGAAAGTTGGCATAAACTAAATATAAAGAATGATACTTATCATTCGGTTTTAAATAGAAACTGGCTCCGTGGCGCAACTGAATAGCGCATCAGATTTCGGCTCTGAGGGTTGGGGGTTTGAATCCCTCCGGGGTCACTAGTAAAAAAGCCACATCTTTAGGATGTGGCTTTTTATATTATTGGGTCACAGACTTAATCTCTATTGATTTCTAAAATAGTACCGTCTTTTTCCATTAAGGATATTTCGTGTTTTGAGTAGCCAAAGTAAGTATCGGGATAGTTTTCCGGTTTATCTATTTTATAAATACGTGAACGTTTGGAAATCTCATAATCGTTCAACGAAAGAAACAGACTATCTTGGGTAATGCTTACCAATTTCATTGTAGAGTAATTTCCGTTATATACACGATACTTATAAATATCGCCAATTTCAGGTTCGGATAAATATAGCTTGGTGTTTAATTTATCTCTACCAGTTGTGTAAATTATTAAGCCAAAAAGGCATATTAAAAGTAAAAGTCCGGAAAACTGCCAAGTAGGACCTTTGACATTGCCTTTAATGTTTTTGTATTGTAGTTGTAGTTGATCGGGCATTTCCTTCGGTTTTAAAACTTGTTTGCAGTGACTGCAGAAGGAGTTTCCACTTTTTATAAATGGAAATACGGGAATCCAGAAAATATGAAAATGTTTCCGGAATATATTAATATAGATGGTGTCTTCATTCTTGCAATGTTGACAGTTAATATATCTGGTTTTTATACTGGCAATATTGGCCGAACCTGTTCCAAAAAATATCATAGTTCTAATTTATTGTGGGGAGAAAATTATTTATTAATAACGTATAAAGCCTTAAACTATTGTTTTTAATAGTATGTGCGGATCCAAAGAACCTAGCTTACCATGCTATTTCTATGGGAAAAATTAATTAACATATATTTATAATGATTGGTTCGGAACTTAACGAACTAAATTATAGTTTTGCTTTTTAAAATAATGTTATGGGTATTTGTTCACAGGAAAAAAAGGATTTGGTAGAAGAATTGGGTTTGTTCTTTCAGGCACGCCATAAGCTTACACCATTATCAGCTCGTATTTATTCTATCTTGGTTTTGACCTCTTCGGATGGGTATACTTTTGATGAATTAATGGAGATAACCCAAAATAGCAAAAGTTCCGTAAGTACAAACTTGAATTTGCTGGTTTCATTAAAGTTCGTTGAATACTATACTAGAACTGGGGATAGAAAACGCTATTTCAGAAACAATGGCAGTTATATTAAAAATATGCTACAAGAGCGTATGGAATCGGTATCCAAAGAGCTAAAGATTGCGGAAAAAGTAAATACCTTCAATAAGAACAACAATCCGGTAAAATATCAGGAAAAAGGATATATAGGCAGTATTTTCCTTACCTACCTACAATCAGAAAGAGACAATTTGGAACAAGCTATACTGAAAATTAATGAATTTCAAGACAAGAATTAATTCAATCCAACATATCAAAAAAATGAATAAAATAAAACTTTCTATAGTAGCAATACCATTAATCTTCTTTGTCGCATGTGGGGATGGGGGTAAAACCCAAGGGCCTTTGGCCGTGGCCAAGCCTTTTGAAGTAGTTACCATACCTACAAAGGATGTAACCTCTTATACTACATATCCAGCAAGTATAGAAGGTATAGTAAATAGTGAGGTCAGGGCCAAGATTTCCGGTTATATAACCGATGTTTTGGTAGATGAAGGTCAAAAAGTAAGAAAGGGAGAAGTGCTCTTTAGGTTAGAAACCCAATCCCTTTCACAAGATGCCGCCGCTGCAAGTGCCAATGTAAATGCGGCTCAAGTAGAAGTGGACAAATTAAAACCTTTGGTTGAAAAAAATATCATCAGTAACGTACAACTTGAATCCGCCAAGGCCAAGCTTCAGCAGGCCCAAAGTACCTACAATGCCGTAAATGCAAATATAAATTACGGTAACATTAAAAGTCCGGTGAATGGTTTTGTAGGTTCTATACGCTTTAGAAGAGGGGCGTTGGTAAGCCCAAGTGACCAGCAAGCATTGACCACCGTTGCTGATATAAGTGAAGTTTTTGCCTATTTCTCCATGAATGAAAAAGATTATTTGGATTTTATACAGGATACCGAAGGTAATGATATATCAGAAAAAATAAATAATCTTCCTAAGGTTAAGCTGGTATTGGCCAATGGTCGTGTTTATGATGAAGAAGGAACTATTGAGACTATAAATTCCCAAGTAGATGAATCTACGGGGGCAATTACGTTTAGGGCCAAATTTAAAAACACCTCAAGAATTTTAAGTAATGGCAATAGCGCCAAGATACAGATACCAAAACGTTTTAAGAATGTATTGGTGGTTCCCAAAGAAAGTACATTTGAACGCCAGGGAAGTACATATGTATATAAGGTTTCCGAAAAGGATAGTATGGCCGTTTCCACATCTATCTCTATTATAACAGCTGTGGATAATCTTTATTTAGTGGATGGTGGAATACAGAAGGGCGATGAAATAGTGGCGACAGGAGTGGATAAGATCAGGGGTGAAACCAAAATCATACCGCAACCCGTTGTCTTTGATAGCATAGCCACGCCAATGCAAAAAGTATTTAGATAAATACCCAAATACCAAAAGAACATGTTAAAAAAATTTATAGAACGTCCCGTTTTATCTACGGTTATATCCATTATTATCGTAATTCTAGGAGTCTTGGGGTTATATACGTTGCCCATTACCCAATACCCTGATATAGCACCACCCACTATAAACGTCAGTGCTAGTTATCCCGGTGCAAGTGCAGAGACCATATTGGAAAGTGTTATTATTCCGTTGGAAGAGCAAATAAATGGGGTAGAGGGTATGAACTATTTGACCTCTACGGCCACCAATAGTGGTACAGCATCCATTGATGTATTTTTCGACCAAGATGTGGACCCGGATATTGCGGCCGTTAATGTGCAGAACAGGGTGGCCCGTGCAAATGCATTTTTACCCCAAGCTGTTATCCAGACAGGGGTAACCACACAAAAGCAGCAGACCAGTGCATTAATGTTTTTGTCATTCTATAGCAGTAATCCGGATTATGATGAAACATTTATTCAGAATTACTTAAAAATAAATGTCATACCTGAATTTCAACGTGTTAACGGAGTTGGTAATGTTAACGTATTTGGCTCTAAGGACTATGCCATGCGTATTTGGTTGCAACCGGAAAAATTGGCCGCTTATGGACTTATACCATCAGATGTAACAGCTGTGTTGAATGAACAAAGTTTAGAAGCTGCGGCAGGTTCTTTGGGTGAAAATGATGGACAGGCCTTTAGTTACACCATTAAATATTCCGGCCGTTTTAAAACCGAGGAACAGTACAGCAATATTATCGTAAAAGCACTGGATAACGGACGTTTTTTACGGTTAGAGGATATTGCGGATATTGAATTAGGGGCACAATCCTATGCGTCCGGTTCTACGACTTCCGGCCATCCGGCAGTGAATATGGGTATTTTTCAGACCAAAGGTTCCAATGCCAGTGACATTATCAATGCCATAGAGGGTAAATTGGAAATCATAGAACAAAATATGCCAGAGGGTATGGAAATCTTTATCCCCTATAATACCAACAATTTTTTGAACGCATCTATAGAAAAGGTGGTCAGTACATTGATAGAGGCATTTTTATTGGTATTCTTGGTTGTATTTATTTTCCTTCAGGATTTCAGGTCCACCTTAATTCCTGCCATAGCGGTGCCCGTGTCCATTATAGGTACATTTTTCTTTTTAAATCTCTTTGGATATTCAGTAAACCTGTTAACCTTGTTTGCTTTAGTATTGGCCATAGGTATTGTGGTAGATGATGCCATTGTAGTGGTAGAAGCCGTACACGCAAAATTGGACGAAGGGGCACAGGATGCCAAAAAGGCCACTATTACGGCAATGAACGAAATATCAGGAGCTATCATATCCATTACTTTGGTCATGGCCGCAGTATTTATTCCGGTAACTTTTGTACAAGGTCCTACCGGGGTTTTCTATGAGCAATTTGGGGTAACCTTAATCGTGGCCATTATGATTTCCGCAGTAAATGCATTGACGTTGTCACCGGCATTGTGTGCCCTTTTGTTAAAGCCGCATAAAGAGGAACATGAAAAAAGCAAAAATTTTATACAACGATTCTTCGATGCATTTAACGCCGGTTTTAAGGCTACTACCCAAAAGTATGGTAAAGCGGTACATTTTTTATATAAGAATAAATGGGTAACCGCTGTCATATTGATTTTGGCCGTTGTGGGTATTTGGTGGTCATCTGGCAATGTCAAAACCGGATTTGTACCTGATGAGGATAGGGCCATTGTATTTATCAATGTAGAATTGCCTGCAGGTTCATCCATAGATAGAACCCATGCCGTTAATCAGGAACTGTATGCCAAGTTAAAACAAATACCTGGCGTTTTGGAAGGCTCTGTAATTGAAGGCCGAAGTTTTTTAGGGGGTTCGGGAAGTAATTATGGCCTAGGATTTGTTCGTTTACAGGATTGGGACGAACGTAGTACAGATTCATTGTCCATCCAGAATATTACCGCACAAATGTTTGGGGCAGCGGCTAGCATACCTGAAGCGAACATCATTTTCTTTGCACCACCTAGTATACCAGGTTTTGGAAATTCCGCAGGTGTAGAGGTAAACTTGTTGGACCAGTCCAGTGGCAGTTTTGAGGATTTGGATAAAACCAATCAGGAATTTATTGCCAAATTGATGCAGCGTCCCGAAATACAATATGCGCAGTCATCCTTTAACACTAAATATCCACAGTATGAGCTAGAGCTTAACGTACCCAGGACCAAAGAATTAGGAGTTTCCGTAAGCAGTATCTTTTCAACATTACAAGGATATATAGGAAGTATTTTTGCATCGGATTTTTCAAGGTTTGGAAAACAATATAGGGTCTATGTGCAGGCATTGCCAGAAGACCGTGCAGGAATTGGCAATCTAGACCAAATGTATGTAAGGACCAATGCAGGAGTAATGACGCCCATAACGGAGTTCATTACCATGAAAAGGGTATACGGTCCCCAATCTGTTACTCGGTTCAATCTGTTTAACTCTACCAAAATTACGGCGGCCACCAATCCAGGTTTTAGTACCGGTGATGCCATTGCGGCAGTGGAAGAGGTTGCGGCTACCCTACCCGTAAATTATACCACTGCCTATTCAGGTCTTACAAGGGAAGAAGTCAATGCAGGTGACCAGACGACGACAATCTTTTTATTGTCCTTGGTATTTGTGTACTTTTTATTGGCCGCACAATATGAAAGTTATCTCATCCCGTTTTCGGTTTTGCTTTCCCTACCGTTAGGGGTGTTTGGGGCATATTTCACCACTCAATTGGCAGGCCTTCAAAACAATATTTACTTTCAAATTGCCTTGATTATGCTTGTGGGCCTATTGGCCAAGAATGCTATTTTGATTGTAGAATTTGCCTTGCAGCGAAGGCGTGAAGGTATTAGTATCGTAAATGCGGCAATGCAGGGGGCAGAATCACGATTGCGTCCAATCCTAATGACCTCGTTTGCATTTATCCTTGGTCTAATGCCGCTGGTATTGGCAAATGGAGTTGGTGCCGCTGGCAACAGGTCTATCGGTACGGGAGCCGTAGGCGGGTTATTGATAGGAACCGTTACGGGAGTGTTCGTAATTCCCATTTTGTTTATTCTTTTTCAATGGTTACAGGAAAAAGTAAGTGGAGCCCCAAGTTCAAACCAATTAGAAAATGCAGAATAATTGTAAGCATATGAAATTTTCAAAGATTATAAGAATTACAAGCGTAATAATATTACCGTTATTATTGGTATCCTGCTTTTCGGCGAAAACTTATGAGCGTCCGGAAAGTGAATTATTGAACTCCCAATACTTTAGGACCGATTCATTACAAAAGGATAGTGTTTCTATAGCCGCCATTTCTTGGAAACAGCTATTTACGGACCCAGTATTGCAGGGATATATAGAAGAAGGCTTAACCAATAACATAGATATTAGGGAGGCCATTCAGCAAATTATGATTGCCGAGGCATATTTAAAGCAAGGTAAGGCAGGTTATTTGCCTACGCTAAGCGCTTCTGCACAATATACCCACAATGAGCTTTCTGCCAATAGTCAATTTGGAGGACAGTTTGATAGATTGGACCAATATCAATTAAGCGGTGGATTGTCTTGGGAAGCGGATATTTGGGGAAAAATAAGAAGTAACAAACGAGCCAATGAGGCTACATATTTACAATCCGTAGCTGCGCACAAGGCTGTAAAGAGCAGATTGGTAGCAAGTATAGCTTCGTTATATTATCAATTGTTAAGTCTGGATGAGCAGATTGCCATTACTGAATTGACCATAGCGACAAGGGAAAGCGGTTTGGAGACTACAAAAGCCTTAAAGGAGGCCGGAAATGTTACGGAAGTCGGGGTAAAGCAGACCGAAGCCCAATTGTATACCGCCCAAGCAATTTTAATCGATTTAAAGAACAATGTACGTTTATTGGAAAATTCTTTGTCCATTTTACTGGGAAGTGAGCCTAAGGATATTGCCCGTAGCAGTTTAGATGAACAGAAAATTTCTACTCCTTTAAAAACAGGAGTGCCATATGAACTTTTGGCGAATAGACCAGATGTTATAGCCGCGGAGTATGCATTGTTGAATTCCTTTGAACTGAGCAATGTGGCGCGTAGTAATTTCTACCCTTCTTTGACTCTGACCGCCAACGTCGGACTCCAAAGCTTGGATTTTGATAAGTTGTTTGATTCCAGTTCCTTATTCACCACCATAGTAGGGGGATTGACCCAACCACTATTGAACG
Source organism: Maribacter confluentis (assembly GCF_030505015.1). Taxonomy (NCBI): domain Bacteria; kingdom Pseudomonadati; phylum Bacteroidota; class Flavobacteriia; order Flavobacteriales; family Flavobacteriaceae; genus Maribacter; species Maribacter confluentis. The sequence goes on along the minus strand of NZ_JAUKUC010000001.1, from coordinate 1,112,070 downwards.
GAAGAAAGATAAAGACCCAGTATGAAGTTGCCAAAGCAAACCAAGAACAAGCCAAGTTACAGTTTAAATATACATTGCTCAATGCATCCAAAGAGGTTTCAGATGCACTTTATTCCTATAATGCGGCATTGGATAAAATTAAGGTGAAACAAAAAGAATATGAGGCATATACCGTGGCCAGGGAATATTCACAAGAATTATTGGATAATGGTTTAGCCAATTATTTGGAAGTTTTGAATGCTAGACAAAATACCTTGAGTACCAACTTGGACCTTACCGGAACAAAGTATGCCAGGTTACAGTCTATAGTAGACTTATATGAAGCTCTAGGGGGTGGATGGCAATAATAGTTTTATACTCAAAAAAGCATTGGTTGACAGGAAGCCAATGCTTTTTTTTAAAATTAGAAATTACACGGATTGTTTTGAAAGTATATCCTTAACAATTAATTTGGCGTGAACCCTTGAGTTTTCTATAAACCATTTATGGGTTTCCATACCGCCACAGATAACGCCCGCCAAGTAAAGCCCTTCCACATTGGTTTCCATACTTTCAGGGTCATATTGTGGCAGCTTTTTATCATCATGACTTATGTGAACGCCCAACAACTCCAAAAAGTGGAAATTTGGTTTGTAACCTGTTAATGCTAGTACAAAATCATTTTTGATGCTTATTTCCTTACCTTCTACTTGAAGTGTTATTGTGTGTTCTTCTACACATACAAGTGTAGATTTGTAATAAGCCTTAATGCTACCTTCCTCAATTCTATTAATGATATCTGGTCTTACCCAATATTTTACACGTTGCCCAACTTCATCACCACGAATGACCAATGTGACTTCAGCACCTTTTCGCCAACATTCAAGTGCGGCGTCAATAGCAGAATTGCTTGCCCCTACTACCGCAACTTTTTGACCGGAGTAGTAATGAGGGTTGTCATAATAGTGTGCAACCTTGTCTAAATTTTCCCCGGGAATGTTCAATAGATTGGGGATGTCGTAAAATCCGGTGGCCAATACAATATGATTACTGTTGTATTTGTTTTTGGATGATATAATAGTAAATGTATTAGCTTCTTTCTTTACACTTTCTACTTTTTCGAACAAATGCATGTTCAATTTGTTAGAAGTAACGATACGTCTGTAGTATTCCAAAGCTTCATCCCTTTTGGGTTTGGCCTCTTTACTTATAAAAGGTATTTCATCAATCTCCAATTTTTCAGAAGAAGAAAAAAATTGCATATTGGTGGGATAATGAAACAAAGAGTTTACTATAGGGCCTTTTTCTAAAATGAGGTAATCCAGACCGTTTTTTTTGGCTTCCAATCCACATGCAATTCCTATAGGTCCGCCACCAATGATGATAAGGTCATATGCTGTTTTCATCCCTTCAGCGCTTTTATGGTTGCTTGGGGGTCTTGACTTTTAAAAACAAAACTCCCTGCCACTAATATGTCTGCACCTGCAGCTACCAATTTCTGCGCATTATTTGTAGTAACGCCACCATCAATCTCTATTAATGTAGAAGCATTTTTTTTGGTGATCAATGCTTTCAATGACTTTATTTTATCATAGGTGTTTTCTATAAACGACTGACCACCAAAACCGGGGTTTACACTCATAATGATTACAATATCAATATCCTTAATGGTGTCTTCCAACAGTTGCACGTTGGTATGGGGATTAATGGCTACCCCAGCTTTCATACCGTGGGATTTAATTGCTTGAAGGGTTCTGTGCAAATGTGGACAAGCTTCATAGTGAACGGTCAAGTGTGCCGCTCCTAAGCGTGCAAATTCCTCAATATAGCGGTCAGGATCCACAATCATTAAATGAACATCCAACGGTTTTGTAGCGTGTTGTTGAATTGCTTTTAAAACAGGCATACCGTAAGAAATATTGGGGACAAATACCCCATCCATAACATCAATATGATGCCAGTCTGCTTCACTTGCATTCACCATTTCCACATCTCGTTGTAAATTACCGAAATCTGCTGCCAGAAGTGAAGGGGCTATTAATGTCTTGCTCATTTTCTATGGGTTAAACGTTCATACAAAAGTAAGGATTTGAGTTCTCCTAGAATAATGTAATCACTTTTGAAAATAATGTAAAAGGTCACTTTCGGCAGCAATATATCCAAATGAACTCCATGTGGAACTCTCTACTAGGTCAGTCATTAATTTTTTGGCCGTTTTCTTATCCCCATTATAGAAATACCAATTGGCTACCCCGTAGGAAAGAGCATCGTTAGATGGGTTTCCTGTACCAATTTGTAGTAAGGAATCTACAGGAACCATATTCTTATAAAGTTGGCATAGTCGATAATAACTCTGATTTTCAATGACATCCATATGTGGGGTAATTGGTCGTAACATTTCATTGGCCAATTCTTTGTTTCCTAATCTGCGTTGAATCATATATAGCCAATGGGTACTAGAGACAATATTATCTGGTAATGAGCCGGATTTTCTACATTTTACATAGGCATCAAATGCTTTTTCATAATCATGTCTTAAGTAATAGGCAAGTCCCAAATGATACCATATATTGCCATGTAGCGTACTTACGGGAATATTTTTGGCATTGGGCATCCCATCCGGTTCAATCGTATTCACTGTCCCATCAATTAATTTACCTGCATACTCCAAATCCGCTATGGCTTCATCAAATTTGCGAACGGAGATATACCTATGACCGCGATGCCTATATAATCTAGGTTCATTGGGAAATTGTGCTATTCCCTTGGAATAAACGGTAATGGCATCATCATAAAGTCCAAGATAGGCCGTTCTCCTACCGTACCATATTATTGTTTCTATGCTGTCCGGATATTTTTCGTAGGTAGCTTTAGCTTCAGTGTATTGGTCCAATATTTTTTGGGATGGGATTTCAATCTTGAATTCCTTACCCATAGGAGTGGTAAACGTTTGGGCTTGGTCCTGTATATTTTTAATTTGGATGTTTTCGGTCTTTTTTTCGGTCTTGCAATGAATGTTAAATAGTAATAGCATTAGGACACAGATTGAAGGTAATCGATATAAACATTTTAATTTAGAAATTAAGGACCTGTAGTTGAAAATGACGCTTTGGAAAACACTGAATTTAATCATTATTGTCGACATTATAGATTTCATGAGAAGAATCTCCACCGGAAATGATATAGGCGAATAAATCCGCAACTTCTTGTTTGTTCAATCTGTTCAATAACCCTGGAGGCATTGGGGAAACAGGTGAAAGCTCTTTTTTTACAATATTACTTTTGGCGATACCAATGGTATAATTTTCATTGAACGGATTAGGTAAAATGACTATAGAGTCGCCAACTTCAGATTTAACTCTACCGGCAATCTTGGTATTGTCATTTAAATGAAATAGCGTGTTTGCATATTGGTCGGAAATCTCATCATTTGGACTATAAATAGCAAAAAACAAATCATAGGTACTGAATTTGGTATGAGCCTGGGTAAGGTCTGGGCCAGCCGCACCCCCTTCGCCATGCATTCTATGGCATAGAATACATGTTGCTGCGGCAAATGCCCTTTTGCCATTTTCAATATTACCTTTATAGTTGTCCAAGCCTCCCCAAACAATATCTCCCATATCCTCACCTGTATATATTTTTCCGGGTCCAATAGGTTGGGGAATTTCGGCAACTGCACTAGATGGGGAATAGACACCGGAAATTTCTTGAAAATAATCCCGATCTTTCTTTGGAACATTGACCATGGCCCTTTGGCGTACATTTTCCATATACCCCTTAAAGCTTCTACCGCCATTTGAACCAAGTACATCAAAATACCAGGAAAAATAGCGTGTTCTTAAATCCTTGTTCCAACCTTCTTTTGCATTGCTCAATAACATTCCATAAAAAATAGCTTCGCTTGGTGGCATTTTGGAGATGACGTCCCTGATCAAGGGGCCATATTCTTCACTGCGCGTCGTAACTTCTTCAGAAAGCATTTTCACCCCTTCGGTTACGGTTTTTTGTGCGGTATGGAACTCTAAACGTTCCACGAGTTTTTTAACCGTATTTTTTTCGTCCAAGAATAATAAAAGTTGGGCAAGTTCTTTACTTACGGCATTTGAACTTGCAGGAAATAAGGGCGCTAGGGTGCGGGCCAAACTTTGTTGGTCTCTATTGTCTGGTTTACCTAATCTAATAAAGTTTATGGAATAAGCCCTTAAGGCATCCAATAGCGTACTATTGTCAAGGTCTGGCAGCGTTATACCCTGTAATTTGTTCAATATAAAGGATTGATTTTCGGTAAGGCCTTTGCGGCTTAAAGCAATACTAGCTTCAATGATTTTGCGAGTATTTGTTTCATTTTTAAATGTTGGTAACCAAGTTTCCAAAGGTTGGTGCTCTAATACTATTCTGGCTGCATACCGTATAAAACGGTCTGAATTATCCAAGTTGTCCCAAGCCAACTCTGTACCTTTCAACGAAGCCACGCCATGATATTTTTCCAGTTCCTTGCGAAGATTACGTGCCGCGGTCCCATCCGTATTCTTAGGATTGTTCTGGACGATTGTCTCATTGGTATAACTTAATCTATATAATCGCGAATCTAACCGTCTTCCACCAGTGGCAAAATAGACGTTACCGTCATTGCCTGCAATCATATCTGTTAACGGTAATGGAGTGCCAGATAGGAATTCTTCCCTTTTAGCTTCGTATGAACTTCCTTTTGGTTTTAGGTCTATAAAGTATACGGTTCCAAAACTCCAATCCATTGCTAGAAGTCCATTGGTATATTTTTCCGGAAAATTTAATGTTGAGGTAGATAGAACGGCAGTAGGTGAACCCTGTTCCAAATTATGTACGGCAGGAAGATTGTCAGGATAATAAGAAGGCCATTTACCTGAACCTGTTCTCCAACCATATTCGCTAGCACTGGTGACGTGGCAGATTCTAGTAGGTCTATACCAAGGCATACCAATATCCCATTCCATATCGGCATCATAGGTGAACAGCTCCCCATCGGCATTGAAGGCCAGGTCAAAAGGATTTCTGAAACCTACGGAAATGAGTTCCCAGGAGCTACCGTCCTCATTGAATTTGGTAATCCATGCGCCTGGTGCCTTTACATCGTTTGCATGGCCGCGGGCGTCAAGAAAAGGAGTGAATAAATTATCCTCGCCCCAATTGGTAGGAATACGGCTGTTTTTTTTGACCTTATCAGGAATTAAGGTATGGTTGCCCGCAATAAAGTAGATTTCGCTACCATCTGGTGAAAGGGTAAAGCTATGGGGCCCGTGTTCACCGCTACCCTCTAAACGGAGTAACATGGTAACCGTATCCAACCTACCGTCATTATCTTGGTCCGTTATCCGATAAATTCCGCTTCCTTTTTCTTGGTCATCCGGCACGTCATCTTTCCATCTTTTGTTTACGGCTACATATAGACTGTTAAATGCCCATAACATTCCATGTGCTTCTCCAATGTTCAGCGCTAACGGAATTATATTCTTTGGGTCTAGTTTATTACCTTTTGCCGGGATGGTGAATTGATAGATTTCCCCATACTGATCACAAGCAAACATTTGATTGTGTTCACCTTGTGCCAAGGCAACCCAAGATCCCTGTTCATGGTCGCTAGGGTGATAAATTTCTTCAAGTTCAAAACCATCGGGAATTGTAAACGAAATCTCTTGCTGCTTTTTTGTATTCTTTTCTTCTACATTGCACCCCAGAAATAGGAAAACAAAAAGTAGATAAAAAAGACGGTTGGTCGTTTTGATCATTATCTTGTATATTTTGCACTTAAATATACAAAGTAACCCTATATTTTAGTGGCCTAATTGTCGTAAACCTTCATAAATTGAAATGGCAACTGCATTGGCCAGGTTAAGACTTCTAATATGATCGCTATACAAAGGTATTTTTACGGTATCCTCTGTATGTTGTTGTAACAATGGTTTTGGCAGGCCCACTGATTCCTTGCCAAAGATCAAGAACATGTCATCATAGTAATCTATTTCCCAATGATATTTAGTTGCCGAGGCAGAAAAGAAAATCATTTTTTTATCTTTGTTATGCTCAAAAAATTCCTGTTGGTTTTCATAGATTATGACGTTTAAATGTTGCCAATAATCTAGTCCCGCCCGTTTTAATCTTTTGTCATTGATCTCAAAACCAAAAGGTTTTACTAGGTGCAATGTGGAACCTGTGCCCAAAGCTAGTCTGCCAATATTACCCGTATTATTTGGTATTTCGGGCTCAATAAGAACTATGTTAAAGCTCATTTTTTTTAAAGGATTGTAAATATAAATGTTCTACTTTTTCCCTGGCCCAAGGTGTCCTGCGCAGAAATTTTAAACTTGATTTTATTGAGGGGTCTTTCTTAAAACAATTGATGTTCACTTGACCCGCCAAATCTTCCCATGAATATTTTTCGGTAAGTTTTTCTAATATGGTCACCAATTTTACTCCGTGAAGTGGGTTGTTGGGTTGAGAATCTGAGCTCATGAAATATGGTTGTTAATAAGGCTAAAATTATTGTTTAAAAGCAATATACATGGACATTTCCGGGATTTCAATAGTACCCTTTATAATTTGTGAACTTTTTAAGTTAAAGGTACTACCAGACACCGCTTGCTGCCAAATTCCGTCTAGCTTATAATTTAATTTTTTTGGCGATGCGTTATATATTACTAAAATAGTGTTCCAGTAATCACCATTGGCATTATTTTCTAGTGTAAAGGATATATGTTGATGTCCTATTTGATGAAATTTTAAATGATTGCGTACATCATTGGCATTTTTCATGGCAAACGCAGGATGTGCTTTACGTAGTTGAATAAGGTTTTTATAATATTCAAATACATCTTCAAATTTTTGTTTTCTGTCCCAATCCAGTTGGTTGATGCTATCCGGAAGGTTATAGGAATTATGCGCTCCTTTTTTCGTGCGCAACATTTCTGATCCGGCGTGTAAAAATGGAGTTCCTTGTGAAGTCAATACTATGGCATTTGCCAATTTGTCCATAGCAATAAGTTCGTCCATACCAGCCTTGGGTCTTGAAATTTTCAGCTTGTCAAAAAGTGTGTGGTTATCATGACAGGAAACGTAGTTTATTGATTGCCAAGGTGCAAGTGTGTAGGGTGCATCTGAATAATTGACCTTGGAATAATTAATCTGTGGATGTGAAATAGCCCCTACTATGCCAAATTTTATGGACTCTTCAGTATTTAAGGCACCGTTGACAAAACCTAAACTTTTATTATCAAAAACAGAACCTTTTAACGCATCACGTAGGTCGTCGTTAAATGCTGCAATGTGGGGCAATTGCTGCATATGCTTTTTTAAGGCTCTTTGCTCATCGGGTAATGGTGATTCTTTTGCTGTCCATCCTTCTCCATAAATAATAATATTGGGATTTATTTTTCTTGCTTCTTGAGCAATTTGGTTCATGGTTTCAATATCATGAATTCCCATGAGGTCAAATCTAAATCCGTCAATATGATATTCCTTGATCCAGAATTTTATGGAAGCTAACATGAATTTTCTCATCATTGCTCTTTCCGATGCTGTTTCGTTGCCGCAAGCTGCTGCGTCTGCATAAGTGCCATCTTGCCATTGACGATAATAGTAATCTGGAACTTCCAAATTAAAATTAGAGGTAGTGGTTTTGCCGGTATGATTATAAACAACATCCATAATAACACCTATATTTTGGTCATGAAAGTTTTTGACCATTTGTTTGAACTCGGCAATGCGTACTTCTCCACGATAAGGGTCGGTTGAGAATGAATCTTCTGGTACATTGTAGTTATGAGGGTCATATCCCCAATTGTACTGTTCTATATTTAATTGGCTCTCATCAATTGCATAGTGGTCAAAAGTGGGTAAAAGATGCACATGTGTAACACCCAATTCCTTAATATGGTCTAATCCCGTGGACCTGTTTTGTAGGTTTTTGGTGCCAATTTCCGTAGCACCGTTATAGGTACCACGGTTTTTTATACCAGACTGGGCCTGTATAGTAAGATCGCGCAAATGCATTTCATAAATTATGGCTTCATTGGGGTGGTTTAATTTAGGGCCTTGGTCCAATTCCCAATTTTTGGGGTTGGTGGTTTGCATATCCAAAACCATGGCCCTTTTTCCGTTGACGCCAACCGCTTGGGCATAAATTCCGGGGGTTTCCGCCAACCATGCTCCCTTTATTTTTACTTGGTAAGTATAGTATACGCCATCTAAATTTCCATTGATTTCTTTCTGCCAAATACCATTGTTTCCACTCAATAGTTGATGTTGTGATAATGCTTTGGAAGAGTTACCGCTCTTGTATAAGCGTAATATAACTTCTTGGGCAGTGGGTGACCAGATTTTAAAAAGTGTAGAACTGGGTGTATATTGAATCCAAAGATTTTCATTTACGGGAGTAGGATAGTCAATAAAATTGGTATAGGATGTTTTGTTATCGCAGGAGTTGAATAGCATAAAGCCCATTAGCATAAGTGTCGGTACAATAAATTTCATTTCATAGAATGTCAATACCCTAATATAAGAAGATTATTTTGGGTCGTAGTAGAGTAAGCATTTGCTAAATTTTTTGAAGATGAATGCGTCTTAAATGAAAAAACTCCGGTAATCAGCCGGAGTTTATTCATCAATCAAAAAACGAACAGTCATGATAAACTGTTGTTACCGTTAAAATTACAATTAATATGCCATATTACCAATTTAAGGAATATTTAACCTGTAATTTTTATAACTTAAATGTATTGAATTTTTAACCCAAATACGTTTTTAAAATTTTACTTCTGGAAGTATGCTTTAATCTTCTGATCGCCTTTTCCTTAATTTGGCGCACACGTTCTCTTGTAAGGTCAAACGTTTCACCAATTTCCTCCAAAGTCATGGAATGTTGGCCGGCAAGACCAAAATACAAACGTATAACATCTGCCTCGCGTGGAGTCAATGTCTCCAAAGCACGTTCAATCTCGGTACGTAATGATTCGTGAAGCAATTCCCTATCTGGGTTAGGAGACTCACCACTACGAAGAACATCATAAAGGTTAGAATCTTCACCATCTATAAGTGGAGCATCCATAGAAACGTGTCTACCGGAATTTTTCAAGGATTGTTTAACATCCTCAACGGTCATATCCAATTCCTTTGCAATTTCTTCTGGAGAAGGCATTCTTTCGTGCGCTTGCTCTAGAAAGGCAAAAGTTTTGTTGATCTTATTGATCGAACCAATTTTGTTCAATGGCAAACGAACGATACGGGATTGTTCTGCCAAAGCTTGTAGTATAGATTGACGGATCCACCATACGGCGTAGGAGATAAATTTAAATCCCCGCGTTTCGTCAAAACGCTGTGCAGCTTTAATTAACCCAAGGTTGCCCTCGTTAATCAAATCTGGTAAAGTAAGGCCTTGGTTTTGGTACTGTTTAGCAACTGAAACCACGAATCTGAGGTTGGCTTTTGTAAGTTTTTCAAGAGCGACCTGGTCGCCTGCCTTGATCTGTTGTGCCAACTCTACTTCTTCATCAGCGGTAATCAAGTCTACCTTTCCAATTTCTTGTAAGTACTTGTCCAAAGATGCGGTCTCCCTATTGGTGACCTGTTTTGTAATCTTAAGCTGTCTCATTAAAATAAATTAAGTTCAAATTGCATAGACTGCATATACTTATACGTAAAAAACTTATGAATGTTACAAAAGGGTAAAAAAAAATTGATTTTTCCGTTGAAATGCATAAAAAAAGCCCCAACATTAAATGTTGAGGCCTTTTTTTATAAACTTAAGAAGATTAATCCCTTCTTGGCTTTCTGTCACGATCGCGATTACGGTCGTTTCCACGGCGGTCATCTCTACGCTTATCGTCACGTGGCGGTCTTTCCTTAAAACCTTCCGGTTTTGGTAAAAGTGCTTTACGAGATACTTTTTCCTTTCTTGTTCTTGGGTCTATGCCAAAATATTTGACATCGAAAACATCGCCCATGTTAACAACATCGCTCACGTTTTCAGTTCTTTCCCAAGCCAATTCGGAAACATGAAGTAGTACTTCGTTGCCAGGAGCATCAATATACTCCACTACGGCACCAAAATCTAACATTTTAATGACTTTGACTTCGTATACGCTACCAACTTCTGGTTTGAACAACAAAGCATCAATTTTTGCCATTACGGCATTAATACCTTCATTACCAACACCTAATATTTCCACGATACCTTCTTCGGTAACTGGATCTTCGTTGATAACGATGGTTGTTTCTGTTTCTTTTTGCATTTCCTGAATAACCTTTCCGCCTGGTCCGATCAATGCTCCAATGAATTCGTTAGGAATTCTTCTGGTAATCATTTTTGGTGAATGCTCTTTTACGTCAGCATTTGGTGCAGCGATGGTATCGGTCAATTTTTCCAAAATGTGCAAACGGCCATCCCTTGCTTGTTTTAATGCATTTACTAAAATTTCATAGGACAAACCTTTTACTTTGATATCCATTTGGCAAGCGGTAATTCCGTCTGCGGTACCCGTAACTTTAAAATCCATATCTCCTAAATGATCTTCATCACCCAAGATATCTGAAAGAACCGCATATTTTCCGGTTGCTGCATCGGAAATCAATCCCATAGCGATACCGGAAACTGGTTTTTTCAATTGTACACCGGCATCCATTAATGCCATAGTTCCGGAACAAACCGTTGCCATAGAGGAAGAACCGTTAGATTCCAGCACTTCTGAAACAACTCTTACCGTGTATGGGCAATCTTCAGGAACCATACCTTTTAATGCACGTTGTGCCAAATTTCCGTGACCAACTTCTCTACGTGAAGTACCACGAATTGGCCTAGCTTCACCTGTTGAGAATGGAGGGAAATTATAATGAAGGTAAAAACGCTCTTCACCTTCTTGTGATGGCATGTCTATTTGGTTGGCATCTCTAGATGTTCCTAGTGTTACCGTTGCCAAAGCTTGGGTTTCTCCCCTGGTAAAGATTGCAGAACCGTGGGTTGATGGTAAGTAGTCCACCTCACACCAAATTGGTCTGATGTCAGTGGTCTTACGGCCATCTAAGCGCAACCCTTCGTTTAATGTAAGGTCTCTTACGGCAGCTTTTTCCGCCTTATAGTAATATTTGGAAATCAACGAACCAAAGTCTGCTTGTTCCTCTTCGGTAAAAGAAGCGGTGATTTCATCTTTTATCTCACTAAATGAAGCACTTCTTTCATGCTTTGCGGATCCGGCCTTTGCTACTGCATAAACCTTATCGTACGCCATATCATGAATTTTTTTGGCTAGCTCCTCATCTTCTCTTTCCGGCTCGTACTCACGTACTTCTTTTTTGCCAAAAGCTTCGGCCAATCTAATTTGTGCGGCACATTGTACTTTAATGGCCTCATGGGCAAATTTAATGGCTTCTGTCATTTCCTCTTCGGAAATTTCATCCATTTCACCTTCAACCATCATTACAGAATCGGCAGAAGCACCAATAACCATATCAATATCACACTCTGCCAATTGGGACAAAGAGGGGTTAATGATGAATTTTCCGTTAAGTCTACCTACCCTTACTTCAGAAATGGCACATTCAAACGGGAAATCTGAAAGTTGAATTGCTGCCGAAGCGGCAAGTCCTGCCATAGCATCTGGCATAACTTCCGGATCATGTGACATTAATTGGATCATTACCTGGGTCTCGGCATGATAATCCTTAGGAAAAAGTGGACGTAATACGCGATCTACTAAACGCATAGTCAATACTTCACCATCACTTGGTCTAGCTTCTCTTTTAAAGAAACCACCAGGGTAACGACCTGCGGCCGCAAATTTTTCACGGTAATCTACCGTAAGTGGAAGAAAGTCCACATCACTTTGTTTGTAATTGGAAACAACTGTACATAATAACATACATTTTCCAGATTGTACAACAACAGAACCATGGGCCTGCTTTGCCAATTTACCGGTTTCAATAGAGATTTCCCTACCGTCACCAAGGTCAATGACCTCTTTAAATACTTTTGGAATCATAAAATTCGATTAAAATCTGTGCATGACAGATTTGTTAAACAATGGTCTTTCCGACTTAATTTCTCTGGTCGGAGTTGTTGTGTTGTTGTGTTGACCAATGAAAAACCGTGTGTAGCTTTTTGTGTTCGCCTTTACCAATGATAGGTGTAATCTCCCAAGGCACGGAGTAATCTTAAAAAAAGGGGATAGTTGCCTATCCCCTTTTGCATTATTATTTTCTAATACCAAGCTCCTTAATAAGCTCTCTGTATTTTACAATATCATTTTTGATCATATAATCAAGAAGACTTCTTCTCTTACCCACTAGTTTTACAAGTGAACGCTCAGTGTTGTAGTCTTTGTGATTTTTTTTCAAGTGACCGGTTAAATGGTTGATACGGTGAGTAAACAAAGCAATCTGTCCTTCCGTAGAGCCAGTGTTCTCTGCACTACCGCCGTATTTTTTAAAAATTTCGGCCTTTACTTCTTTAGATAAATACATTCCAATATTGTTTTAAATGATTTTTATGTATGTTGATTGATTTTCAATCAGGGCGCAAAGATACTCTTTTTTTGAAATCTGAGAACTTTTTAAAAAGAAAACATAGGATTACGCTTCTTTTCTTACCGGATTGTTTTGTATCAAATCTAAATAAAGGTTAATTTTTCTTTTAAGGTCCTTTCTATGCGAGATAAAATCCAAGAACCCGTGCTCCAATAAAAACTCAGAGGACTGAAAGCCTTCGGGAAGTTCTTTCCCTGTAGTATCCTTGACAATACGTGGGCCTGCAAATCCGATCAATGCACCCGGCTCTGCAATATTAATGTCACCAAGCATGGCATATGATGCCGTTGTACCCCCTGTTGTTGGATCGGTACATAAGGAAATATACGGTAGTCCGGCTTCTGATAATTGGGCTAATTTGGCCGATGTCTTTGCTAGTTGCATTAATGAAAGCGCGGCTTCCATCATACGTGCACCACCAGATTTTGAAATCATCATAAAGGGTACCTTCTTTTTAATGGCATAATCTATACCCCTTGCAATTTTTTCTCCAACAACGCTACCCATTGATCCACCAATGAACTTAAAGTCCATACAGCAAACCACTAAATCTTTTCCTAGAGATTTGCCATATCCTGTTCTGACCGCATCCTTTAAGCCGGTTTTTTTCTGTGCCGCCTTTAAACGTTCCGCGTATTTTTTGGTATCCTCGAACTTTAACGGGTCCTTTGAGGTCAATTTGGCGTCAAGCTCGGTAAATTTGTTGTTGTCAAAAAGGATTTCAAAATATTCCTTACTACCAATCCTTACATGGTAATCATCTTCTGGACTTACGTAAAAATTTTTGGCCAAATCTTCTGACTCCACAATTTTACCTGTGGGTGATTTGTACCACAGGCCTTTTGGTGTGTCTTTCTTCTCTTCCGTAGAAGTCTGTATTCCTTTTTCCTTTCTCTTAAACCAAGCCGTCATATCATCCATTTATAAGTTACCTTAATGTTGGTTATAGCGTATTAACGTTATTTAAATCTTCAAACGCTTTCTTTAAACGCTCTACAAAGGTAATTTCCCCTTTTCTTAACCAAACTCTTGGATCGTAGAATTTTTTATTTGGCTCGTCCGCACCTTTCGGGTTACCGATCTGTGCCTGTAAGTATTCGTTGTTATCTTGAACATAGTCACGAACACCTGCTAAAAATGCATATTGCAAATCTGTGTCTATATTCATCTTAATTACACCATAGCTAATACCTTCCCTTATTTCCTCTACGGTAGAACCAGAACCACCATGGAAAACAAAGTCAATATGGTTATGTCCTACATTATATTTTTTAGATATAAACTCTTGTGAATTCAAAAGGATCTTTGGGGTCAACTTTACGTTACCAGGCTTATATACGCCATGAACGTTTCCAAAAGCTGCCGCTATGGTGAATTTAGGACTGACCTTTGAAAGTTCTTCATAGGCATAAGCTACTTCTTCCGGCTGTGTATAAAGTTTGGAATCATCAACATCTGAATTGTCGACACCATCTTCTTCACCGCCTGTGATACCTAATTCAATTTCCAAGGTCATTCCCATTTTGCTCATGCGCTCCAAATATCCTTTACAGATTTCTATGTTCTCTTCCAATGGTTCTTCTGAAAGGTCTATCATATGTGAGCTGAAAAGTGATTTTCCGGTTTCTGCATAATGCTTTTCACTGGCATCCAATAGTCCGTCTATCCAAGGCAATAATTTTTTGGCACAGTGATCCGTATGTAGGATTACTACGGCACCATAAGCTTCTGCCAATTGGTGTACATGCTTTGCTCCGGCAATAGCACCTTGTATAGCTGCTTTTTGGCCTTCGTTAGAAAGTCCCTTACCAGCGTTGAACTGTGCTCCACCATTGGAGAATTGTATAATTACGGGGGAATTTAAGGTTGCTGCGGTTTCCAGAACGGCATTAATGGTGTTTGAACCAATAACGTTAACGGCTGGCAAAGCAAAACCTTTTTCCTTTGCGTAATTGAATATTGCTTGAACTTCGTCTCCGGTAGCTACTCCCGGTTTGATATTGTGAGCCATAATTGAGTGGTCTTTTAGTTTCTTAAAAAATGAAAAACAAAAGTAATAAAACAATTATATTTAAAAGGGATAGTTAATGCCTATTTGTAAAACGGCATTGGCAAAATTATAATCTTTGAACCATCTTTCTGACTGTATTTCAGCAGGGTTATAGGTTTTAAAGCCTAAATCCAAACGGAACAGGAAATATGTAAAATCATAACGTAGGCCAAGGCCCGTGCCCAGTGCAATGTCCTTTAACGATGCAAAACTGTCAAAAGTGGCATTGGAATCCTCTACATTGTCAAATACGTTCCATATATTTCCCGCATCCGCAAAAATAGCACCATTGATATCGCCTACAATAGGAAATCTATATTCTAGGTTTAGCGCCAATTTTAGATTGGCCTCGTTAAAATCATTGACTGCCGAAACACTTCCCGGACCTAGGGAATAGGGGAACCAAGCGCGGTTATCGTTGGATCCACCTGCAAAATAACTTCGTACAAAAGGAATGTTGTCAGAATTTCCGTAGGGTATGGCAATGCCGAAAAATGCCCTAGTGGCCAAAACGTTGGAGCGGGAGAGGTCCCAATATTTAACATATTCGAACTCATTCTTGATATATTGTGAAAACGGCACGCCAAATACCAATAATTGCTCATCGTCATTTTTGTTGAAAGGAATAAAGTTCGAAAAGGCGGACAGCAGATTGCCGGCACTTTCTAGTTTCCACCTAAATTGATAAAAACTATTATCCACAATACCCTCCCTATTGGTTTTGTTAAAGGTGTAGTTGGTAGCAAAGATGAGGTTGTTGTCCGTTAATCTTTTTCTTCTTTCCTCTAGCCTAGTGACATCGTTAAAGTCCGTTGTTGAGGTGGCAATGATTCCGTTTTCCACAGCATTGATAAAACCTGTCGTTCCTGATGGGATGATTAATGTGGGGTCATCCGGGTCAGAGTCAGATTCAAAAAATTCTGCCAGTTCAGGTTCGGTTTCATATCTATCTGCAATATCGTCCAAACGTTCAAAGGTATTTCGGTATACATTGAAAAACCTATTGCTGTTCACATTTCTAACAAATTGTATATTAAGCAATTCTACATTATGGTTAACGAAATCACTGGGGACCCAATTGTAACCCAGTATATTGTTGAACGTCTGTTTGTCAAGACCTATATTGTTCTGAAAACTGGTGCCAATGGCAATACGGGTCTTTGGCAGGGTATAATTGGGAATTAATTTGGACGTATTGATAAAGGGAAACCAGATACGTGGAAAATCTAACGTAATATCGCCCCCAAATTCTGAAAAATAGTTGGCTTCAAAAGTATTGTTACTTAATAAGCCATAAGCACCATCTGCAGAGATACTTAAATTTTCTGCCCCTTTAAATATATTCCGTATAAGTAAGGTGGTTCCAAGCCCCACACCTAATCTTCTCAGGTTAGATCTGCTTACTTCAAAATTGGTTCCCAGTGAATATTTGGGTTTGGGTGCCAAATAAATATTGGTATTTACTCTGTTTCCCAGACTATCCGCTTCAAAAATAATATTGGGATACTTAAATATGTTTAAGGCATTGAGTTGTCTTGAGGTACGTATTTTATCTACATCACGGTAAATACTGTCCTTTTTAAAAAATATGGCATTGGCCAATGTTTTTGGCTTAATGTCAAAATTGGGGGAGTAGTGGATGGTATAGTCCCCATACTCAATAATGTTGATGGAATCTAAAGTTGAGGTCGATAAATAATCAGTATAAATATTGATTTTGTTGATCTTTTCTACCTTGTAGGCAGATGTAGTCACCTCATTTTCGCCTCTTATTTTTAGATCGCCTATGTTAAGGGTAATGTTCATTTTCTGGTCATCCGCAGATTTAACGGTGTCCCTAACAATATCAAATGTTATGGAGCTTTCCTGAAAGTTGCGTATACCACTGTTTCTGAATATTCCGGTTAGTCGCTCCCGTTCCATATTAAAATTGGCCAAATCAAACTGTTGACCCTCTTTGACCAATGAATTAGCGGAATTTAAAAAATAAAGCGAATCAATTGCCGTAGATGAAATATCGTTGGAAAGCGAGTCTATTATATAGGGCTCCCCAAGGGATACATGGTAATTGACCTTGGCTTTTCTTTTGTTTTTGGTGGTATCGATTTCATAGCTGGTATTATTTGTAAAATACCCTTTACCTTGATAATAGGCGCTAAGCCTCGCAAGGCTTAGGCGTGTTCTTGTGGTGTCCAGTATTGTTGGTGCTTCACCTATATCCTTTAGCCATTCGCTTAAGCCTTTGACCAGAAAGGATTCTCCCAAACGGTTTACTTGCTTGGTGGACAAGAATTTTTCCAGTCTTTTTTTTCTATTTTCCTTTTTATTTAACCATGCATTGTACGATGAATCTGGGTTTTCTTTGGCAAGATTGTATAAATTAAGTCGCAGAGGGTAGCCTAAAACTGTAGAATTGGGTTTTTGGTATATGAGACTTTCCAGTTCTTCATTATTAATTTTTACAGAATCTGCATAAATTAGGTTTTTGGTCACCAAATATTCATCTTCCTCTACTTTTTTAAGTGAGTTGCAGGATAGCAAGACTATTGCCAGTAGGGATAATAAGCTTAATTTAGCCATGTTGTTTTTGGAGCAAAGTGCCGTCCTCATAGAAATCAAAAATACATTATTTGTATGGTTGTCAAAAGTGAATTGAAACTTATCAAAAGTCTACAGCAAAAAAAGTACCGAAATGAACACGGGCTGTTTGTTATTGAAGGAAAAAAGTCCGTTGAGGAATTGGTGGGCTCTAATTTTAAATGCTACGGAATTTTTGCAACGGCACCCAATGAGCTTAACTTAGGAGACAGTAGGGTCAATTTAATTTCTGCAAAAGAATTGGCACAGATCAGTAGTTTAAAAAACCCCAATGGGTGTTTAGGGGTTTTCCACATCCCAAAAAAAGAAATGGATATTCTGTCTGACTGGATTATGGTGTTGGATGGCGTACAGGATCCGGGTAACTTAGGGACTATCATACGTTTGTGCGATTGGTTTGGGGTAACGGATATAGTCTGTTCGTTGGATACCGTGGATTGCTACAATTCCAAGGTTCTACAGGCCACTATGGGATCTATTGCCAGGGTTAACGTACATTATGTAGATTTGGATTCCTTTTTAAGATCAACAGACCTCCCCGTTTATGGCACTTTTATGGATGGGTCCAATATCAATACCTATTCATTGCCTAAAAAAGGAATTATGATCATGGGAAATGAAGGCAAGGGCATTTCAAGTAGAGTTACTGAATTGTGTACCGACAAAATAGCCATACCGCAATTTGGTAACAAAACTACGGAAAGTTTAAATGTAGCTTCCGCAACGGCAATTTTATTACATGAAATAAGAAAGTAGTGGGGTGTAACCATTACTTTTTATGACTTTTACTAATTTCAAATGTCTATTCGAAGGTAAAATTGATGAAGATGCCGCGAGTTTTCATGGATTCAATATTTCCCGTCCATGGGCTGTTGGGGTCAAGGTCCGGTACCAGTTCATCGGTTATGGCAAATACGCCACGGATAGATGGGGTGAATTTAAAATATTCCAAATAAAAATCAATACCAAAGCCTAGTTCGTAATTGTAGACCCATTTTTTCATTCTAAAGGTACCAGAGCTATTATCGTCCAAACTTTCTTCATTGCTGCCAAGGTTTAAACTTCTAGAGCCCCCACCAATAACAAAAGGTTTCCAGTTTCCAAATCTTTTGGCGCTCGCCTTTAATAGGATGGGAAAATTGATGTATGTTGATTTTACTTCCCTAATGGCATCGCGTTCCTCGTCAAATCCGGGAAAACCCAACAATCTAGAACCATAATGAAGTCCGGGTTCAAAGCGCAAGTCCAAATGATCGTTCAAACGCATTTCTCCTATAAGTCCCACGTTGAAACCAAAACTTTTGCTAACTAGAATATCAGGTGCATTTTCTTTGTATTCAAACTTAAAGTCATATTGGTTCAATCCTAGGAAATAGCCCCAGTTCAAGAACTTTTTGTCTTCGTTCTGCTTGTTTAGTATAGGGTTTTCGTTAAATTGGGCACTTAACGAAGTTGTTGTCATCAATACCAATACGGGTATAAAAAACCATATCTTCATATATCCTGGTTTACGATTGTAGAGCAATTAATCCGTAAAGCAAATTCTAATTTCCTTAAGCGGACTTTTTTGCAATATAGATAGATGCCACCCCAAATGTTTGAGGTTTGTTCGTTACATCTATAAACCCAATTTCCCGTAAAATATTGTTGAACTTTTCACCATGTGGAAAAACCGAGGCAGATTCACTTAAATAACCGTAAGCGGAATTGTCCTTGGAGAAAAGTTTTCCTATTAATGGAAGAATGTTTTTGGTGTAAAAACGGTACCCTTGCTTATATGGGGTTTTGGTGGGTACGGAGGTTTCCAGGATAACCAAGGTTCCATTTGGCTTTAAAACACGTAGTATTTCGGCCATTCCTGTGGTTAAGGTCTCAAAATTACGCACCCCAAAAGATACGGTAACGGCGTCAAAAGTATTGTCTTCAAAACTTAGGTTTTCACTATCGCCAACGACCAACTCAATTGTATGGTCCAAATCTTTATTTTTTACTTTCTCTTTTCCAACGGTTAGCATACCGGGAGATATATCTAAGCCAACTATTCGTTTGGCCCCTGTATCGACTAGGGCTATGGCCAAATCTCCTGTACCGGTGGCAATGTCCAAAATAGATTTTGGCTGTTCTTTTTTTAATAGTTCAACCACTTTTTTTCGCCATTTAATATCTATACCAAAAGAGATTACACGATTTAAGCCATCATAGTTTGTAGAAATGGTATCGAACATCTTGGTGACCTGTTCTTTTTTGCCAAGCTCAGAATCTTTGTAAGGTGTAACTTTTTGTGACATCGCAAATTTTTTCACAAAGATACAATATACCACATGCTTAATTCTAATTTTATGGTCAGGGTTGCACCATGTTTGGTTAAAGAACTGAAAATAAATAATAAACTAATTAAATTATGTAATTTTGCCCCATAATAATTGCTACGATTATCAGGATAGTTTTACCATTGTTCATAGGTAAAGAAGTAACTTCTAGTAATATCTTGATGTTTAGCGGTCTAACAATATAAATGAAGATTATAATTGCTGGTGCTGGAGAGGTTGGCTTTCATTTGGCCAAATTACTTTCCTATGAATCACAGGATATAACCTTGATCGATAGTCAAAAGGAAAGTCTTGCATATGCGGACAATCATTTGGATATACGGGTTTTAAAAGGCGATGCAACCTCTATTGAAGTATTGCGTGATGCCCAGGTTCAGGATTCTGATCTAGTTATTGCGGTAACTTCCTCTGAAACAACGAACTTAACGTTGTGCATGTTGGCAAAACAATTAGGTTGTAAACGTACCATTGCCAGGATTTCCAATACAGAATTTATAAAGCACAAAGATCTTTTAAGGTTTTCTGATCTAGGGATCGATGAATTAATTTCCCCTGAGGCATTAGCTGCTACTGAAATACAATTGTTGCTGAACAAATCCGCTTTTAACGATACTTATGAGTTTGAGGAAGGGGAGTTGATCATGGTAGGGGTTTCCTTAATTAAATCAGCACCGTTCGTGGGTAAAATGGTAAAGGAGGCCGCAAATATTTTTCCTGAACTTCATTTTATGCCCATTGCCCTGCAACGTACAGGTACACAATACACGGTAATTCCCAGAGGAGATACCTTGTTCAAGGAAGGTGACCAAGTATACTTTATAACGGTTAAGGAAGGTGTTGATGAATTATATAAACTTACAGGAAAGAAAAAAGCCGAAATAAAGAATGTAATGATATTGGGTGGCAGTAAGGTAGGATACAAAACTGCCCGAGATCTATGTGCCAATAAATTCAATGTTAAGTTAATTGAAAAGAACAAGGAAAAGGCATTTGACCTGGCAGATGAATTGCCCAACGCGTTAATCATCAACGGGGATGGTAGAAATGTTGAATTATTGGAGGAGGAAAGTTTAGAATCCATGGATGCGTTTATTGCCGTAACCGGTAATTCCGAAACCAATATTATGTCTTGCCTGGTGGCGAAGTCTAAACATATAAAAAAGACCATTGCCTTGGTAGAGAATATGGATTATTTTCAGCTTTCTCACTCTATTGGTATAGATACATTGATCAATAAAAAATTATTGGCGGCCAACAATATTTTTAGGCATATTAGAAAAGGTGAGGTCGTAGCTTTAATGCGTTTGAACAATTTAAATGCCGAACTGTTGGAATTTATCGTCAAAAGAAATTCCAAGGTTACCGGATCTATTATTAGGGACTTGGATTTTCCTAAGGCAGCTACCATAGGTGGCGTTGTAAGGGATGGAGTTGGCCATATTGCCCTAGGTGGATTCAAGATCAAGGAAGGTGACAGGGTCGTAGTATGTTGTTTGCCATCAGAGATTCCTAAAATAGAACGAATGTTCCTTTAGTATGCAGCTTAATCTAAGAATCATATTCCATTTAATGGGACTCCTTTTACTCTGTAATGGGGGGTTTATGCTTTTGGCCGCGGTGATCAGTGGTGTTTATAAGGACGGTGCTACATTAAGCATAACATTGGCTTCCATTACAACAATGTTTGTAGGCGTTTTTGCCATGTATTATACAAGGGGTCATAAAAAAGAAGTAAAGCAAAAAGAAGGATATATTATAGTAACTTTTGGTTGGGTCGTGATGTCAATTTCCGGTATGTTGCCCTATCTGTTTAGCGGGGCTATACCAGATATCACCAATGCTTTTTTTGAGACTGTTAGCGGGTATACTACTACGGGAGCTTCCATAATGGACGATATTGAAGCCATGCCGGAAGGTATTTTGTTCTGGCGAAGTTTAACCCATTGGATAGGTGGTATGGGAATTATTGTATTGGCCATAGCAATATTGCCTTTATTGGGAATAGGGGGTATGCAGCTTTTTTCCGCAGAAGCACCTGGGCCAAGCGGGGATAAATTGCACCCTAGGATTACCGATACGGCCAAACGTTTATGGTTGATCTATTTTGGATATACCATAGCGGAAACCATACTTTTGCAAGTAGCCGGAATGTCTTTTTTCGATGCCATAAACCATGCTATGGCTACACTGTCCACAGGTGGTTTCTCCACTAAAAATGCTAGTCTTGCCCATTGGAACGATCAGCCCTTAATACAATATATCGTTATCTTCTTTATGTTTTTGGCGGGAAGTAATTTTGTATTGAGCTATTTTGCTTTTAAAGGAAGGTTTCAGAAAGTCTTCAAAGATGAAGAGTTTAGATATTATGCCGGTTTTGTTCTGGTCTTTACGCTAATTGTCGCAGTCGTAATTTATTATAAGGCTAACATAACGGATATGACACCGGGGTATCCTATGGTTTTAGGAAATGCTGAAAGTGCTTTTAGACATGCACTTTTTCAAATTGTATCGGTGATAACCACTACTGGTTTTGTTAGTGCGGATTTTACGCAGTGGACACCATTTTTGACCGTATTCTTTTTTGGCCTATTTTTTTTAGGAGGGTCCGCAGGTTCTACCGCTGGGGGCATTAAGGTAATGAGGCATCTGCTTATTATAAAGAATGGTGTGTTGGAATTTAAACGAACCTTACATACCAATGCCATAATTCCCGTTCGTTATAACAATAAAACGGTCAAGGAAAAAATTGTCTATAACATCATTGGTTTTTTTGTGCTTTATATGTTGTTGTTTATCATAGGCGCCCTAGTACTAGGTTTTATAGGGTTGGATTTTGAATCTGCCATAGGCGGTTCCGCATCTTCGTTGGGCAACGTAGGTCCTGCCCTAGGTAGTTTAAATCCTGTCAGTAACTTTAATGGCTTGCCGGTATTGGCCAAATGGTGGTGCGGATTTTTAATGTTGGCCGGCAGGTTGGAATTATTTACCGTATTGATTCTCTTAACGCCTTATTTTTGGAAGAATACCTAATTGAATTTGGGCAATAAAAAAAGTCCCTTCGTTAGAAGAGACTTTTATTTACGAATAAGTAAGCGGTAATTTTATTTTAACGCTTCCTTAATTCTTGACATTGCATCTTTAATTTCCTTTACTGAGGCAGCGTATGATATACGAATACAATTTCCATTACCAAATGCATCGCCTGTAACGGTGGCAACATTGGCAGCCTCTAAAATATACATGGAAAAATCAGAAGCGTTATTTATTGTTGTACTATTGAATGTCTTGCCAAAAAAGGAAGTTACATCTGGGTATACATAGAACGCCCCTTCAGGCTCATTGCATTTAAAACCTTCAATATCGTTCAATAGGTCCAATATTAATTTGCGACGTTCCTTGAACTCATCTACCATATACTGAATACGGTCTGGAGATTCTTCCAATGCTGTAATTACCGCACGTTGTGCAATACAGTTTGATCCACTGGTAACTTGGCCCTGTAGTTTGTTGGTAGCTCTGGCAATATATGCTGGTGCACCAATATATCCTATTCGCCATCCGGTCATAGCAAATGCCTTTGCAACACCATTTACCGTTATAGTGCGATCGTACATGTCCTCAAACTCTGCCATAGAAGCATGTTTTGTGACACCATAATTAATATGTTCGTAAATTTCATCACTTACCACAATGATTTGCGGGTGTTTTTGTAACACATCGGCCAAGGCACGTAACTCCTCTTTACTATATATAGAGCCGCTAGGATTACAAGGTGAGCTATACCAAAGCATCCTGGTTTTAGGCGTTATGGCCGCTTCCAACTGCTGTGCGGTCATCTTAAAATCGTTCTCCAAGGTTGTAGGAACTTCCACGGGGACCCCATCTGCCAGTTTTACAATATCACTATAACTTACCCAATATGGACAAGGTAAAATAACTTCGTCACCAGGGTTCAAGATTACCTGGGCTACATTGTACAATGATTGTTTTGCACCTGCGGATACAACAATTTGTGCAGGGTCATAAGTAAGGTTATTATCTCTTTTGAATTTAGTGATAATTGCCTTTTTTAAATCTACATACCCATCTACTGGAGAGTATGAGTTGTAGTTGTCGTTGATGGCCTTTATAGCCGCCTCCTTAATATAATCAGGAGTATTAAAATCCGGTTCGCCTAAACTTAAGCCAATAATATCTTTTCCAGCGGCTCTTAATTCACGGGCCTTTGCAGCCATTTCTAAAGTAGCTGACGGTGTAACACTGTTAATCCTATCCGAAAGTTGATTGCTCATAGGTACTTTAAATTTCTAATATTGTAATGAAGGCTCCTTGCCTAATTCCTTTAAATGTTTAAAGTGCGAAATTATAGCTTTTCTGGTAGTTTTATACTCGTGGTATGGCAAATTAAACTCCTGTGCGGTCTGTTTCACAATTTTGGAAATTTTTGTGTAATGTACATGACTGATATTTGGAAAGATATGGTGCTCTACTTGATGGTTCAGGCCACCGGTAAACCAGTTTACGATCTTGTTCTTAGTTCCAAAATTGACCGTAGTAAACAATTGGTGAATGGCCCAAGTGTTTTTCATTGTTCCGGATTGATCTGGTAACGGAGTGTCCGCATCATCTACAATATGTGCAAGTTGAAAAACGACACTAAGGATAACACCCGCTACATAATGCATTAGAAAAAAGCCGATCAATATTTTCCACCAAGCAATATCCAATATTAGCATGGGAATAACGATCCAAATAGTAATGTATAAAATTTTGGTAATGATCAATGTACTCCAATTTAATGTGGCGCTCGGTAGTTTTCCATATGATAATTTACGTTTCATATATCGGTACATTTGCTGAAAATCTGTAGTAATGGCCCAATTGAAGGTCAATAGGCCGTATAGGAAAACAGAGTAAAAATGTTGAAATCTATGGTGTTTTTTCCATTCGGCATGTTTGGAAAAACGTAATATTCTACCAGCTTCCATATCCTCATCATGTTCATGGATATTGGTATAGGTATGGTGTAATACATTATGCTGTACTTGCCAATTGTATACATTGCCGGCCAATATGTAAATACTGCTGCCCATTAGTTTGTTTACCCATTTTTTATTGGAGTATGCACCATGGTTGCCATCGTGCATTACGTTCATGCCCACACCTGCCATACCAATTCCCATTACTATTGTTAAAAGTAAATTGGCCCAAGTGGGCAAGCCTAATGTCAATATTAAAAAATAGGGAGCAAGGAAAAGGGTGAACATTACTACCGTTTTAAGGTGTAATTTCCAGTTTCCTGTTTTTTTCAACTTATTGGTTTTAAAATAATCGTTTACTCTGCTGTTCAAGGTCTTGAAGAACTTTGCAGAATCCGTTCTTGAAAAACGTATGGTTTTTTGTTCCATAATGGGGTAATATTAATTTTTTATAACTTAAATGAATGTATAATAGTTTGATAGCTTAATTAAAAGCGAAATCTTTGCAAAAGTGAATATACTAATAAAATCTATTTACAAAGATACGGATGACTGTTGAAACCATATTTGAATATTTTCCCAATTTATCGGAAAACCAAAAAGATCAATTTAAGAAGTTAGAAGAATTATATAAGGATTGGAATCAAAAGATTAACGTGGTATCCAGAAAAGATATCGATGAATTATATCTTAGACATGTCTTACATTCTTTGGCTATTGCAAAATTCACTTCGTTCAATAATGGAGCTTTAATATTGGATGTGGGTACCGGAGGTGGTTTTCCTGGTATACCTTTGGCCATTTTATTTCCTGAAGTTCATTTTACCTTGGTAGATTCCATAGGAAAAAAAATAAAGGTGGTCAATGAGGTTGTTGAAGGTTTGCAGTTGACCAATGTTACTACCGTTAATAAGCGTGTAGAGGAAATACCTGGGCAATTTGATTTTATTGTGAGTAGGGCGGTTGCCGCTATGCCCACCTTTGTACATTGGGTCAAAGGAAAAATAAAAAAAGAGTCCGAACATGAAATCCGTAATGGAATACTGTATTTAAAGGGAGGGGATTTGATAGAGGAACTTAAGGATTACAAGACGGCCAAAATTTATGATTTGGCGGATTATTTCAAGGAAGATTTTTTTGAAACTAAAAAAATGGTGTATCTCCCCTTAAAATTTAAGAGGTAGTATACATTGTGTTTAAATATTTACAGGCTAAAGGCTTGGTAGTAAGCTCTTCTGTATTTTTGAACGAATAGTTTTACAGCGTTCCAAGTTGCAATATGGAAACTAGCTTTTTTGACAATCTTTGTTGAAGTTTTCATAGCAGACTAAATTTAAGGTGAACTTGAATTTCGTAAATTTACTTGTAATTTACAATTAATTAACGTTAAATTTACATTGATATTGTGTTTATCGTTATTGTGCTTATTTATAAATAGACCTTCGCCGTTTTAAACTATTCACCTATTATGATTTTTGTTCATATAAAATCCGTAGCATGGTAAAAAATTGGAATTGATAGAAATATTAAAGAATTTTTTTTTTCAATTAACCATTGCATTTAAAAATTATCTACAGTGATGTATTTTAGGTTGTAGTCCTTATAAGAGCAAGCAGTATGTAGGGCAATTGGCTTTGTTGTAAAAACAGTTTTTTGGAAGGTTCCATGAAAGATAAATAGTTTTGCAAAAGAAAAAGCCTTCAATCAATGAATGATTAAAGGCTAGAATTACTTAATACTTTTTGATGTTATTTGCTCCAAGGTGGAACAATATCGTTTGATCTGGCATAAGCTATTAGTTGTCCTTTATGTTCGCCATTATGTTCCATAATCGCAAGAAGTCCGCCTAATTTATTTGCTTTCATAAACCCAAAATCCACTTCATCGTTTAATTGTCCGTCCTCTACCATAGTAATCTTTTCAAGGACAAAATCATTGGATTTTTTTAATGCCGCTATAATATTTTCCTTACCGGTTATTTTGCCCAAGTTCATTACATCGACATCTTCTGGGGGAGCAAAACCCAGTTTAGAGGCTAGAAAATAATTTCCGCCCGCTACATGTAATAAAGCCTCGCCAACCGAATTGACCCCTTCCGTAGGTCGCCAATCATATTTATCGTCAGGGAAAGCTTCAGCAAGTTGTATAACTTGAGATTGGTTACCGGCTAAAACCGCCTTAATGGTGTTTTGTGCCAGTTCATCCTGTGCATATGAAATACAGGAGCAGCATACTGCAAGTAACAATAGTAACTTTTTCATAATTAGTGTGTTAAGTGAGAAATAAGAAATTGATTAATTCTTCAATGTACCTCTTTATTTTTAGATTTTCAATAAAAAAGGCCGAATTCAATTTCGGCCTTTTTTAAAAATTACCCTAAAAAGGGATATCTATAATTTTCTGGGGTGACAAAGGTCTCTTTTATTAACCTTGGGGAAACCCAGCGCAATAAGTTTTGTGCGGACCCAGCCTTATCGTTTGTTCCGGATGCTCTTGCGCCACCAAACGGTTGCTGGCCAACTACGGCTCCGGTAGGTTTGTCATTAATATAGAAATTACCTGCGCAATTCTGTAACGCCTTGGTAGCCTCTTCAATAGCATATCTATCCTTTGAAAGTACTGCGCCTGTCAAAGCATATTCAGATGTTGTGTCTATCAATTCAAGGGTTTTGCTCCATTCTGCATCATCATAGATATATACGGTAACTACAGGGCCAAAAAGTTCCGTTTCCATAGTTGTGTATTTTGGGTCAGTAGTTACGATCACGGTAGGTTCAATGAAATAACCTTTTGTTTTATCATAATTACCTCCGGCAACAATTTCTGCTTGGGTATCTTTTTTGGCCTGGTCAATATATTTGGCCAATTTATCAAAAGAGCCTTCGTGGATAACTGCTGTTATAAAGTTGGACATATCTTCTGGAGAACCAGGTTTGTTGAAAGAATCGATATCCGCTTTAACCAAGTCCAAAATTTGCTTAGATGTGGATTTGGGAAGATAAACCCTAGACGCCGCACTACATTTTTGACCTTGGAATTCAAATGCCCCCCTGGATATTGCCGTAGCAACTTGTTTGGTGTTTGCTGTAGGGTGTGCTAAAATAAAATCCTTGCCACCGGTCTCCCCAACAATTCTTGGATAGGTTTTGTAGGTATCTATATTGGTTCCAATTTGTTTCCACAATGATTTAAATACATGGGTGGAGCCAGTAAAGTGAATTCCCGCAAAATCTGGACTTGCCAGTACGGTATCCGTAATCATTACCGGGTCTCCATATACCACATTGATTACCCCGTCCGGTATACCGGCCTCTTTAAAGATATCCACGATAACCTTTGCTGAAAATATCTGACTATCGCTAGGTTTCCAAACCACAACATTGCCCATTAGGGCAGCACTTGCTGGTAAGTTACCGGCAATTGCGGTAAAGTTAAAAGGTGTAATTGCGTATACAAAGCCTTCAAGTGGTCTATATTCCACTCTGTTCCAAATTCCTGCAGCTGATGCGGGTTGCTCAGCATAGATTTGGGACATGTATTCCACGTTGAACCTTAAAAAATCAATTAGTTCACAAGCAGCATCTATTTCAGCTTGGTGTATATTTTTTGACTGGGCGATCATTGTAGCCGCATTGATCTTTGAACGGTAAGGACCTGCGATCAAATCGGCCGCTTTTAAGAATATAGAGGCACGTTGTTCCCAACTTACACGGGCCCATTCCTCCCTAGCGGTAAGGCAATTGTCAATGGCATCTTGAATATTCTTTTTTGTAGCCGTATGGTAGGTGCCAACTATATGCTGATGGTCGTGAGGTGGTGACATAGGTTTTGTATTTCCAGTACGCACTTCATCAGGACCTATATACATAGGTATATCTATTTGGTCATTATAATATGCTTTATATTGTTCCAGAACCAATGCCCTTTCAGGACTGCCTGGAGCGTAGCTTTTAATTGGTTCGTTAATAGCTTTTGGAACTTGAAAAAAACCTTTTCCCATTGTCAAATTTTTTAAATTAAAAAGTTGACCAAAGGTACTAAAACGGTGTTGGACTTAAAACTAATAAGTAGTTTAAAAAAGTGTTAGTTCAGGGCAAATGGGGCACTAAACTTAAATGTGGGAATGTAAACCCTAAATTTTTCTGAGGTGTTAAAATTGGACATGTTGTAGTGACCTTTCATGGCACCGATAGGTGAAGTCAATAAGCAACCGGAATTATAGGTATGTGATTCTCCTGGTTGGATAACAGGTTTTTTTCCTATAACGCCTTCACCATCCAATGTTTCCATATCATTTAGGGAATCATATATTTTCCAATGGCGAGATGTGAGCTGTACTGCATCCTTACTTTGGTTTTCAATGCATATGGTATACCCAAATGCATAATGCATTTTGTAGTTTTTAAAGAACGTACCTTCAAAACTGGTCTGAACCGATATTTTTATGCCCTTGGTTACCTGTGTGATCATACTTAATATGTAAATACGCTAGCAGCTATTAAAATTGTTATTGCAATGATTCCTAAAATTATAAAAACAGAATTCAGGAATACATATTTTATAATCGTTTTAAATCGTCCTTGTTGATAGAAATTTCGCATTGCCTTGTACAGATAGAGGGCGAAAATCATTATAAAAATACCCTCACTGCTAAAGTTGAAAATGGCATTTACCAAATAGCTAACAATGAGCAAGATAAATAATAACGATTGATTGTGAAAACTAAAGATTAAATGATCGGTATAAGTGTGTTTTTTTCTGATGTAGGCCAACCATATGAACAAAGAAAAGAAAGGTAGAAAGAAGAATGTGGCAAAGGGTGATTTTGAAATTAAGGTATTTACGAAAGTACCCGGTCTTTTTTCTATTTCCACCAAACTGTTGGATAGGTTGTATGCCATTTCATTCTCGGTAGAGTTGGCCAGATTGTATTTGGCTACACTTTCCGTGAAACTAAATATCGTATCATTTTTAATAGCGGCATTGAAGAACTGTATCTTGTTAAAAAATCTTTCAGTAACCCCATCGTTATTTATATTTTTAAAATAAAGAACTGGGTTGGAAAGGATTATGGAATCTTTATTATTGATTTTATTGCCAATGTACTGTTGTTTTTTCAACGAGTCTATAGCGGCCAATGCTTGTTTCTTTTCTTCTTCAGAATCAAATTCTATGTTATTGATCTGCTTTTGGAAATTGAAGATGGATTCCTTGTTTTCCAACCCAAATTTGTTCAAATTTTCAAATTCACCGCTAATACTGATCAATAGAAAATAAATTATGGCCAGGCTTAGTAAAAATCTAAAAGGATTGGTGTAAGAAAGGCGTTTACCCGCAATATAGTCCCTCGTTATTTTTCCTGGCCTTAAAAGAAGCGCGGTAAGCGTTTGTAGGATTTTGGAGTCATAAGAAAGGATATTGGTAAAATACTCTTCAAAAAAATCTAAAAGTGAAAGTTTTTTAGTGCTGTTTGCTTGGGAACAATTTGGGCAGTATTTATCGCTAAGGTCTAAGGGATGACCACAATTAAGGCATTCAACGCCTCTATATTGCAATTTGTATCTGCCGGTTGTTCTGGTGGTTGGTGGGTTTTTCATAAGCGATGAAAAACGTAAAGATACATTAGTTGGTTATATTTCTTGAATTGGCGGATCCTACGCCAATAATACTGTCGTACATATCTCCAAAATTTCTGTAATAAACCAAAATAACATAATTATTTTCGGTAAAGTGGAAATTTCCGTCTACGGCGTTCAAATCTATACCCTTATTGTTTTTTAATACATATTTATAATTGTAGAATCCTTGCTTCATTTTAATAGTTGCTTCCATCATGCCCGTATTCTCGTTGTAGATCATTTTGTTTTCATCAGTCAATGCATAATTATTATATTTTCCAAAAACGTATACATCGTCCAATGCTATATATTCGGTATAAGGCAGGCTAAAATGAACCAAGGAATACTCAGCTTCCCTAGAAGCATCGTCACCTTGTAATGTTCGGATAACGAAATCTCCGTTAATATCGGGAAAATAGGTGTATGACTGGTCGTTCCTTGGGCTATCCGCAAATAGGTAATGGTTGTACAGGTCAGAAAGTTCTATACTGGATATTTGGGAACTAGGCGCTCTAAGGTCGCTCGTATCGAACAGTAAATATTCGTTACCACCATAAAATGCAGTTTCTTGGTCGTATTTATAAACAAGTTCACTGCCAATGGTGTATTGTGGAGATATGTCATATATGGCTGTAGGCCAGTAATAATTTTGTAGAATGGCTACCTTGATCTCTTTTTTGGGGTTCACCAAACGTAAACTACTGGGCTGAATAGTAAACTGGACCACTTGCTTTTCGTTCAAGTAATTAAAATCGCGCGAACGTTTAATACTGCCTCCCACATTGACCAAATCCTTATAGACGACAAATCTTCTTGAAAACTGTAGTTCGTAATTGTTGTTGTAGATTTCAATTAGATAGTTGCCGCTTACCTTGAGCCGTACATTGTCATTAGGTATGGTCAATTGATAATTGCTATAAGTCTCTAAAGTTGTGTAACTGTTTTCATAATTGATGATACGTTGATTGTCCACCCCATCAAGATACTGGGATTTTAAAAGTGCAGATTTGTTCCAATCGTAATCACAATGTGTAATTTTATAATAATAGTCCTGTTCATTGGCCAGTATATCATCAAATTCAAGGTAAATAGGCTCGCCTATTTTTATTATGGGAAATTGATCGTCCGTTGGACCTTTAAATATGATGGATTTAATATGGTTTGGCGGATTTACCTCTTCCTGGACCTGTGCGGCAGCGTTTTGAAGAAATACCAATAGTATAATAAGTTTAACGAAATAACGCATTTAATAGCTTTTTATGTGGTAAAGGTAAACAAAAACGATACCTAAAAAATATAGCTCGTTGTATTGTCTAAATTATGGGGTAATAATTATGAAAACGAAGTTTTTGTACTTAAATTTGCGTCAAATTTTGTTAACCTAAAGGTCTACACGCAAATGTCCAAAGACATACGAATTAAAAAAGGGCTCAATATTAACCTGGTGGGCGCCGCGGAACAAGCTACTTCAAAAGCTGTTCTAAGTAATGTTTACGCAATTCAGCTTAGTGATTTTCATGGTATTACCCCTAAGATGTTGGTAAAGCAAGGTGCCGAAGTCAAAGCCGGTGAGCCGCTGTTCTATAATAAGAATATAGAAGAAATGCTTTTTGTTTCTCCAGTAAGTGGTGAGCTTATTGAGATAGAAAGAGGGGATAGAAGACGCATTTTGACATTGAAAATCTTGGCAGACAAAACACAGGAGTCCATTACAGGGTCTGTGTTAGATGTGGAAAAAGCGTCTAAGGCAGAGATCAAAGCTTCATTGTTAAAAGGTGGATGCTGGCCGTTCATTAAGCAACGTCCTTATGATGTTATCGCTAATCCTGATACTACGCCAAAATCAATCTTTGTTTCAGGCTATGCCAGTGCCCCGTTACAGGCAAATGTAAATTATGTACTGCAGGGCAAGGAAAAGGAATTGCAGGCAGCAATTACCGCATTGGGTAAATTGACGCCGGGTAAAGTCCATGTGTCCGTAGATGCTAAGGGAACTTCTCCTTTGTCAACTTTAAAAGGGGTGGAATTACATAAAGTATCCGGTCCACATCCGGCAGGTTTGGTCGGTACCCAGATCAATAGAATAGACCCAATCAACAAAGGGGAATTGGTATGGACGGTATCTCCCCAAGATTTGGTTATTATTGGCGAATATTTACTTACAGGAAAATATAATGCGGAACGTATTGTTGCTCTTGTGGGATCTTCGGTTAAAGTGCCTAAATATTATCAAACCAAAATTGGTGCGGAAATTTCTACCTTTTTATATGCCAGTGGTGTAAATGAAGAAAATTTTCGTGTAATCAATGGTGATGTGTTAACCGGTTCCAAAAGTAGGCCAGATGGTTATTTAGGAACTTATAATAATACGGTAACCGTAATACCAGAGGGTGATGACTATGAGTTTTTTGGATGGAACAAGCCAGTATTCAATAAAATTTCAGCTACCAGGGCATTAACGTTTTCATGGTTACAGCCAAATAAAAAGTATGATTTAACGACCAATACCAATGGTGAGCACAGGGCGTTTGTGGTAACTGGCCAGTATGAGGAGGTTTTTCCTTTGGATATTTATCCTATGCAGCTTTTAAAAGCGTGCATGGTAAAGGATTTGGATGAGATGGAACAGTTGGGCTTATATGAAGTGGCTCCAGAAGATTTTTCGTTAACGGAGTTTATATGTATTTCCAAACAACCACACCAAAAAATTATTCGTGAGGGGTTAGATTTATTGCAAAAAGAAATAGGATAAGAAATGAGTTTAAAAAGTAAATTACACGAACTTAAACTAAAGTATCAGGGTAAAAAGATGGCGCCTGCCTTCAACGCTTTTCATACTTTTTTGTTTGCGCCGGATGAAACTACCCATGCAGGTGGTACACACGTAAAAGCGGCAGATGATTTAAAACGAACAATGAACACGGTAATCATGGCTTTGATACCGGTGTTGATATTTTCTATGTTCAATGCCGGGTATCAGCATTACTCTGCCATAAATGGATTTCCTGCGGATTTTTCATTAATGAACGATTTCCTTACTTGGGACAATTTTTGGATAGGTATTATAAAAGTATTGCCGTTAGTGGTGGTTTCCTATGGTGTAGGTCTTATAGTGGAATTTATATTTGCCGTTATCAAGGGTCATGAGGTTGAGGAAGGGTATTTGGTTACCGGTATGTTAGTTCCTCTAATCGTGCCTATAGATACTCCGTTATGGATGTTGGCCGTAGCCGTAATATTCGGTGTGGTAATCGGTAAAGAGGTTTTTGGTGGTACCGGAATGAATATTTTGAATCCGGCATTGACAATTAGGGCCTTTTTATTCTTTGCTTACCCTACATGGATGAGTGGTGATAAGGTATGGGTACATGGTGCACGTGAGCGATCGGAGGAAATTTTGGCCGGTGCTAATTTGGACGCTATTTCAGGAGAAACAATTTTAGGATATCTGGCACAGAATAAAGGAGCGGAAATGTCCTATTCCGTATCGGATATGTTTTATGGTTTTATTCCTGGTTCTGTAGGTGAAACCTCTGCTTTTCTTATTCTTTTGGGTGGATTATTCTTGATTTTTACCAAAATTGCCAGCTGGAGAATTATGGTAAGTGCCGTAATTGGTTCATTGGTAATGGGCTTTATTTTTAACCAGGTAGTAGATTTGGGATGGGTTGCAGAGTCTAGCAAATTTTATGGTTTAATGAGTTTTGAGTTTTGGAAACATCTCATTGTTGGTGGACTAGCATTTGGAATTGTCTATATGGCTACTGATCCGGTAACGGGATCCCAGACCAATAAGGGCAAATGGTATTATGGTTTCTTTATTGGGTTTATTTCCGTAATGATTCGTGTATTCAATCCAGCATATCCAGAAGGGGTGTTCTTGGCTATCTTATTAATGAACGTATTTGCACCAACTATAGACCATTATGTGGTACGGGGTAATATTAAAAGAAGAATGAACCGATTAAAAGATGCTACGATCTATCCAAAGGATTCAGATGGTAAAGCAGAAGAACTTAAAGCTGAAACAGTTTAATTATGGCAATTAGTACAGATAAAAACAGTTATACCGTAATTTTTGCGGCCGTTATGGTTGTGGTCGTAGGGTCGATTCTAGCTTTTTTGGCATCGGCATTGCGTCCAAATATCAAAGAGAACGAGCGTTTTGAAAAACAGCAGAACATTCTTTACGCTATGGGCGTAAATGAAAATGGAGATGACGCAGGTAGTGTTAATTTTATACCTACGGATGTTGTAGAGGATGAGTTTGCAAGTTACATCAAGGAACAATTGGTGATCCAAGGTGATCAGATTACCCAAGATGATGAAGCATATTTAATTGATTTAAAAAAGCAATTGGCCAATATAAAAAAAGGCGAAGATTATAAGTTGCCCGTATTTATAGGAGAAAAGGATGGAAAGAATTTTTATATCATTCCTATGTACGGTAAAGGGCTTTGGGACGCTATTTGGGGCTTTATCGCATTAGATAATACAATGACCGTTCAAGGTGTCTATTTTGACCATAAAGGAGAGACTCCCGGTTTAGGTGCTAATATCAAGATGCGTTATTTTATGGATGACTTTAAAGGGGAAACCATTTTAAAAGGCACCCAGTATGCGGGTATTGATGTTGCCAAAGGAAACAATGACCCTTTAAACAATACCAAAGACGATAATGAAGTAGACGCCTTGGCAGGTGCTACGATCACAGGTAACGGTGTATCCGCAATGATCAGGGAAACCGTTAAATTATACAAACCTTATTTAGAAACCATTAGAGCAAAGTAATATGGCACTACTCTCAAAAAAAGATACAAATCTAATTACGGATCCGCTTGCGGATAATAACCCTATCACCATTCAGGTATTAGGTATATGTTCTGCCTTGGCTATTACGGCAGAATTAAAAGCGTCATTGGTAATGGCTATTTCGGTAATGTTCGTTTTAGGAGCAGGTAACGTAGTTATCTCCTTAATGAGAAATATAATTCCGTCAAAAATTAGAATCATCGTTCAGTTGATCGTTGTGGCAACATTGGTAATTATAGTGGATCAGGTCTTAAAAGCTTTTGCCTATGAGTTGAGTAAAACGTTAGCTGTATTCGTTGGTCTTATTATTACGAACTGTATAATCATGGGGCGTTTTGAAGCATTTGCTTTGGCTAACGGACCATGGCGTTCATTTTTAGATGGTATAGGTAACTCTCTAGGTTATGGTGTAATCCTGGTTATAGTTGGGTTCTTTAGGGAGCTTTTAGGTTCAGGAACACTGTTTGGTATTCCTGTGCTTGGGGATCCTATATCCAAAACCGGATTATATGCTACTGGTTATGAGAACAATGGTTTCATGATTATTCCTCCGGCCGCCTTAATTGTAGTAGGTATTATAATCTGGGTACAGCGTTCAAGGAATCCTGCACTTGTAGAAGAGAATTAAACAGACATTTAAGTAGAAATTATGTTAGAACATGTAGAATTATTTTTTAAGTCCATCTTTATTGATAACATGGTATTTGCTGTGTTTTTAGGGATGTGTTCTTATTTGGCGGTATCCAAAAAAGTGGCTACTGCGGTTGGTTTAGGTGCTGCTGTAATATTCGTATTGGCGGTTACGGTGCCTTTAAATTGGTTGTTGGATAAATACTTGTTACAAGATGGTGCATTGGTTTGGTTAGGTCCAGAGTATGCCGAATATAACCTTAGCTTTCTATCCTTTATTTTATTTATAGCAACCATAGCTACTATGGTACAATTAGTAGAAATTGTGGTAGAAAAATTTTCTCCTTCATTATACAATTCACTTGGTATATTCTTGCCATTGATTGCGGTAAACTGTGCAATTTTAGGCGGATCACTATTTATGCAGGCTAGGGAAATTGAAACATTGGGCTTGGCATTTAATTACGGGGTTAGTTCCGGTATAGGTTGGTTCTTGGCTATTTTGGCGATTGCGGCAATACGAGAAAAAATCAGATACAGTAATGTACCTGCACCTTTAAGAGGGCTTGGAATAACTTTTATCATTACCGGTTTAATGGGAATCGGTTTTCAAAGTTTTGGGGGAATGTTGACTGGCGGTGGCGAGGAGACGGAAGAAGCTACCGAACAAGTAAACCAAGTACAACAATTGGAGGTTGTTGAACCTAAGGAAGAGATTGTAGAAAAGAAAACTGAAGTTGACGAAAAGGTCATTTCTTATAACGACGTAAAAAAATAAATATGATTTTAGCTGCAAGTACTGGCGGAACTATACTAATAACCGTTGTCGCATTTCTAATACTATTAATGGTATTGGTTGCATTACTTCTGTTTACAAAACAAAAATTATCTCCTTCTGGTCCTGTGACCATAACCATTAATGGGGAAAAGAAGATAGAAGTGGCCTCTGGTGGTTCATTATTGTCCACTTTGGGGAACCAAAAAGTGTTTTTACCCTCCGCTTGTGGTGGTGGCGGAACATGTATTCAATGTGAGTGTCATGTTTTATCTGGTGGTGGTGAGGCCTTACCTACTGAAACTCCTCATTTCTCCAAAAAAGAATTGAATCATGGTGCACGTTTAGCTTGCCAGGTCAAGGTAAAGCAAGACATGGAAATTACCATTCCTGAAGAAGTATTCGGTATTAAGAAATGGCCTGCAAAAGTGGTGCGTAATTATAACGTTGCTTCTTTTATTAAGGAATTTGTAGTCGAAATTCCTGAGGATATGGGCTATAAAGCTGGCGGTTATATCCAAATTGAGATTCCTGAGTGTGAGGTAAAGTATGCTGATATCGATATTACTGCGCACCCAGAGGAACATGAAACTCCGGATAAGTTTCAAGCTGAGTGGGATAAGTTCAATCTTTGGCCTTTGGTAATGAAGAATCCGGAAACTGTTGAGAGAGCTTATTCAATGGCTTCTTTCCCTGCTGAGGGTAGAGAAATTATGTTGAACGTACGTATTGCTACTCCGCCATGGGATCGTGCTAAAAATGGTTGGATGGATGTTAACCCTGGTGTTGCGTCGTCTTATATCTTTAACTTGAAGCCTGGTGATGAGTGTACAATATCTGGTCCTTACGGTGAATTCTTCATCAATGAATCAGATTCAGAAATGTTGTACGTAGGTGGTGGTGCAGGTATGGCGCCCATGCGTTCTCATTTATATCATCTATTCAAAACCTTAAAGACAAAGAGAAAAGTAACATACTGGTATGGTGGTCGTTCCAAGAGAGAATTGTTCTATTTAGATCACTTCTATAAATTGGAAGAGGAATTTCCAAACTTTAAATTCTACTTGGCATTATCCGAACCTCTAGAAGAGGATAATTGGAAAGTAAAAGAGAATATAGATGCTCCCGGTGATGGTTTTGTAGGATTTATTCATAATTGTGTAATAGATAACTATTTAAGTCACCATGAATCTCCTGAGGATATCGAGTTGTATTTCTGTGGTCCTCCCTTGATGAACAAGGCCGTTCAAAAAATGGGAGAAGATTTCGGTATTCCAGATGA
The DNA here is from genome assembly GCF_030505015.1 of Maribacter confluentis. Lineage (NCBI taxonomy): Bacteria > Pseudomonadati > Bacteroidota > Flavobacteriia > Flavobacteriales > Flavobacteriaceae > Maribacter > Maribacter confluentis. The sequence continues at coordinate 1,074,465 of NZ_JAUKUC010000001.1, read as the reverse complement.
GCATATCCGATTTGACGATTTTGGCGGATAGATTATAACTATCTGATTTTAAATAACATAACCGATATACTTTATATCGGTTTTTTTGTAAAAAAGAATGAAATGCACGTTTTAACTGAACAGGAATTACATAATTTGGCCATGAACATTGTGGGCAAACAGTTAGAGGATGATGGTTTTGAGTTTTTGGCTGTAAACAGTGAGCTGCGTAAGAACCCGCAATTTGTATGTATAAAGGAAAAAAAAATGCGTTTTGTGGTGGTCAAGGCTATAGAATATCCTGCTGATCCAAAGGACATGGATTTTTTTATGTCAGACCTTAAGAAAATGAAAGAGCATGCGCTTAAATTTGAAGCTACCACTTTTTATGCAGGTGTAGGTTTGGTCAATGCGGCAGACCATAATTTACCGGTATACTTAAACGAAGAATATATTGTTGATTTTGATGGTTTGGTAGAGATATGAGAAAATGGCTTTTAGTAATATTGATAATATCGGTTTGTGGGGTATCCTGTAAAAAAGAAGGCAATTTTAGAAGTGATTATTCTGGAGGTGCATTGGGAACATCATATAATATAGTTGTTATATCCGATGAAAAAATCAACGTACAAAATGAAATAGATTCCGTTTTTACGGTTATCAACCGATCATTGTCCACTTATATTCCAAATTCTGATATTTCAAAAATCAATAATGGGGATACGACTTTGGTGGTAGATCACATGTTTCAGGAAGTTTTTAAGCTTGCAAAAGATATTCATTTGAATACACGTGGATTTTTTGACCCTACTGTTGGTACTTTGGTAAATGCATGGGGTTTTGGGCCAGAGCGCCAAATAACTATGGATAGTGCAAAAGTGGATAGTCTTTTACAATACGTGGGTTTTGATAAAGTGTCTTTGACTGCTGAAAATTACGTGAAAAAAACTGCACCTAACATATATATAGATTTTAATGCAATAGCTAAAGGCTACTCCATAGACCGACTTGCAACAATGTTAGATGCCAAAGGTGTGCAAAATTATTTAATTGAGGTTGGTGGTGAACTAGTGGCAAAAGGTAAAAATACCTTAAAAGGAAAATCTTGGGTGGTGGGTATAGATGATCCAGAGATGATGGTTGATAGAAAGGCCAAGATACTCATTAATCTAAACGATCGCGCATTGGCTTCATCTGGTAATTATAGAAAATTTAGGATTGATAATTCAACAGGTAAAAAGTATGTTCATACCGTAAATCCTAAAACAGGTTTTACTCAAATTTCCAACACATTGGCCGTGACTATTTTGGCAGATAATTGTGCAACTGCTGATGCTTATGCTACCGCTTTTATGGCCATGGAATTGGATGAAGCTTTTAAACTGGTAGCGGAAAATGAAACGTTAGAGGCTTATATCATTTATTCCGATGAATTTGGCGAAACACAGGAATTTTTGACCAAAGGTTTCAAGGATGTGGTAGTTCACTGATCATTTACGAACAAAGGGTATAATTTCGCCTTCTGCCAACCTGTATCTATCAATTTCCCCAGGCGATAGTTCATTGGTATACGCTATTTCGGTAACCGTAAAGCCAGCGCTTCTCAGCTTATTAAAGTAATCTTTACCATAAATACGTACATGGTCGTATTGACCAAATATTTTTGCACGTTCAACCTTATCCACAATGGTATTATCTTCAAATGTACGTTCACGGTCTAGTTCCTGTGGTACTTGGAATATTCCCCAGCCACCTGGTTTCATAACCCTATAAAGTTCTTTCAGTGCCTTGGTGTCGTCAGGAATATGTTCAAGTACATGGTTGCATAGAATAACATCAAAGGTATCGTCATTGAATGGCAAATTGCAGATATCCGCTTTAACATCTGCCAATGGGGAATTTAAGTCTGTAGTAACATAATTTAAGTTTTTCAGTTTTTTAAATCGCCTATAGAATGCTTGTTCAGGGGCAAAATGTAAGACATGTAAAGGAGCGGAGAAAAAGTCTGTATCGTTTTTTAAAAATAACCAAAGTAACCTATGACGTTCCAAGGATAGGGTAGAAGGTGATAAAACATTTTCGCGGGGATGTTCATAACCATAAGGCAAAAAGCTACGAAATTTCTTTCCGTCTATAGGGTCTTCATAGGAATTACCACGGTAATAAATTTGAAAGAAAGGTTTAACCAAATAGCTTAATGATATCAGTACAGGTCTGGGAACAAGGTTTAGAAAAAATTTAAAAATTTTCTTCATCTACCTTGTTTAATTTGCTATTGGAGATGCCCTAAATTCATCTTCTTCATTGCTTTCAATACCTAATTCGTCGTAAATATATTTAAATGTGGAAAGTAGCTCTGGCTTACCGTTTACGATGGCAACATTATGTTCAAAGTGTGCACTGGGCTCACCATCAGCTGTTAAAATTGTCCAGCCATCCTTTAATTGTTTAATATGTTTGGTGCCCATATTGGTCATAGGTTCAATTGCGACCGTCATTCCTTCCACAAATTTTTTGCCCCTTCCGCGCCTACCATAATTTGGCATTTCTGGATCTTCGTGCATTTTTCTGCCCAATCCGTGACCAACAAGTTCACGTACCACACCATAGCCATGTTCTTCAGTGAATTTTTGTATGGCATAACCTACGTCCCCAACTCTATTGCCTACTTTAAATTCACGAATACCTACATACAGGGATTGTTTGGTAACCTCTAATAATCTTTTAATTTCAGGAGAAACCTCACCAACTTCAAAAGTGTAGGCATGGTCGCCATAAAAATCATTTTTAAGCGCCCCACAGTCAATAGAAATAATATCCCCGTCTACCAATGGTTTGTCATTAGGAATTCCGTGTACCACCTGTGCATTGGGGCTCATGCATAGCGAATTGGGAAAATCATACAAGCCTAGAAAACCGGGTACCGCGCCGTGGTCACGGATAAAGGCTTCCGCTAATGTGTCTAATTGCAGGGTAGTGACGCCAGGTTTAACTTCTGCTGCGAGCATACCCAATGTTTTGGAGACAATCAATGCACTCTCTCGCATCAATTCAATTTCTTCGGCTGTTTTTATTTTAATCATACGTTCTATAAAATGGGAAAACCTAAAATACTAAACCAATGAATGTTGGGTCATATATTTAGATTTTTCTACACCCATTAGTTTTAAAATGGTAGGAGCAATATCCCCCAATACGCCATCATTTATTTTTTTAATATCCTTATCCACCAAAATAAGAGGAACCGGGTTTGTGGTGTGGGCCGTATTTGGACTTCCGTCCGCATTAATCATGGTTTCACAGTTACCATGATCTGCAATGACCAATACGGTATAGTCGTTTGCTAATGCCGTAGTAATTACATCTTTGGCACATTCATCTACGGTTTCACAAGCTTTTATGGCTGCTTCCATTACACCGGTATGTCCAACCATATCTGGATTGGCAAAGTTTAAGCAGACAAAGTCTACTTCACCTTCCTGTAGCTCAGGAATGATTTTGTCCCTAATTTCATAAGCGCTCATTTCTGGCTTTAAATCATAGGTAGCAACTTTTGGGGAAGGGCATAATATGCGAGATTCTCCATCAAAGGGCACTTCTCTTCCGCCATTAAAGAAAAAGGTAACATGTGGATATTTCTCCGTCTCCGCTATGCGTATTTGTTTTTTACCAGCTTTGGATAAAACTTCTCCAAGGGTTTCAACAATATTATCTTTGTTGTAGACCACTTTTACCCCAATGAACGATTCATCATAATTGGTCAAGGTTACATAATAAAGTTTTAATTTATGCATGTTCAGTTCATGCATATCTTCTTGGCTTAGTACTTGAGTAAGTTCTCTTCCCCTATCTGTTCTAAAATTAAAAAATATGACCACATCGTCTTCCATTACACTTGCTATGGGTGTACCATCTGTAGTGGTCATCACGATTGGTTTTATAAACTCGTCCGTTATTTCATTATCGTAACTGCGTTGAATACTTGCGCCTATATCCGTAGATTTTTCACCTACCGCATTTACTATGACATCATATGCTTCTTTTACACGTTCCCAACGTTTGTCACGATCCATTGCATAATATCTTCCAACGACCGTTGCCAATTGGGTATTTTTATCTGCGGAAAATTGTACTAAATCCTCTAAAAAACCTTTGCCACTTTTTGGATCTACATCCCTACCATCGGTAAATGCATGTATATACATGTTTTTTACCCCGGAAGCGTACCCTGCATTAATAAGGCCCTTAATATGGTTGGTATGACTGTGTACGCCACCATCACTTACCAAACCTAAGAAATGTACATTCTTATTGTTCGTCTTTGCATATTCAAAAGCATCTTTTAGAACTTGCTCGTCCTTAAGGGTATTCTCTTTGACAGCTTTGTTTATTTTGGCCAAATCCTGATAGACAATTCTACCTGCACCCAAGTTCATATGGCCAACCTCGCTATTGCCCATTTGTCCTTCCGGTAAGCCAACGTTCATACCGTCGGTCAACAAATTGGAGTTAGGATAATTGGTATATAGACTATCAATAAATGGAGTGTTTGCTTTATCTACTGCAGATACTGCAGGGTCTGGAGATTTTCCCCAACCGTCCAATATCATTAAGATTACTTTCTTGTTCATCTTTACTTAGGTTTAGATGGCAAAAATACTATGTTCTACTTAGTTAAGCTACTAGAAAACCCGCCTTTTTTAGATCTGGCGCTATTTTCAAACAGGCAAGTTATAATTTTGGTCTTTTGTGATATTTACAGATTTTTAAGGGGGGTTCAATAAATTTATTATAACCTAAATAATATATGTGGTCATAAAGGGTCAAATGCCCCGTCTTTGTTAAAGTTTAGTTATAAGTCTGTTAAAGCATGAAACATTTTTTCATTGTAGACGTCTTTTCTATAGAATCAATTCATCAATTAAAATCAATCATCATGAAAAAAACAGTGTTAACTATCGCTATGGTAATTTTTGCCATGGGGGCCAATGCTATGGCCAAAGAATCCAACAGATTAACAACTTCTGAAACAACACATCTAACAAGAGTTGTTGAAGTAAATACCTTTTGCAAAGCCGTTATACAGGGCGATATTGCAATGGTGAAAAAAATGATTGCCATGGGCGAGGATGTAAATCAAAAATCTTTGGGGATGACTCCGCTTATGTTCGCTGCAAGGTATAATAAAGTAGAAGTGCTATCACTCCTAATTCAAAATGGTGCGGATATCAAGGCTGTTAGCAACCAAGGGTTTACTGCCAAAAGGTATGCGGAGCTTTCAAATGCTAAGGAAGCCTTACAAATTATTGAAGTAGCACTAGGGAATTAAAGCTAATAGCTGTATCAATTAACTTGATAAAAAAGCCATTGCATATATTGTAATGGCTTTTTTATTGCCTTTGCTCAATGGTAGGCTTAACATAAATTAGGTAACATTAAAATTAACGTATCACCATATACATTTTAGAAATGTTAAATATTTATTATTTCTTTCTTAAATTAAATTATTGTCATTTATTATAGTTTAATTTTATTTTATCAATAATTTAAATCAATTTAAAAGGAAATAATTATGAAAAAATCAATTTCAATTTTGATGTTGGCGGGACTACTATCGTTCTCAGTATCATACGCAAATACGGTCAAGGATTTTTCTGCAAATAACGAGTTTAGTGCAGTAAACGATGACATAAGTCCGTTATGTAAAGCGGCAATGAAAGGAGATGTGGAGCAGGTACGTAGTCTCATTGCCATATGTAATGGACCAAATGAAAAATCTTTGGGAATGACATAGGCCATGTTCGCCGCTAGATACAATAGGGTAGAGGTCCTAAAGGTATTATTGTTGAACGGGGCAAATTTAAATATGAAGAGTGAAAAGGGCTATACTGCCAAGGAGTATGCAGAAATGTCCAATGCTAAAGAAGTTTTGTCAATTATTGAGGAAAATTCATAAAGTTATAGCACAGGAATATAAAAGGCTCGTTGAATTTCAACGAGCCTTTATTATATAATGAATTTCTACTCCAAATAGTGTTCAAGTAAAAGAGTAAAAGCGTTAAAATTCAAAACCGTTTGCGGCTCTATATACAAAGGCATATAATGCCATAAACAACATTAAGGCACAAAATACCGAATAGACTTTTAAAATAGAAACCAAAATACCAGGTTTGCAATTTTCAAACGCCTGAACGTATATATTTTTAAAATGTGTAATTGTTCCCATTATAGTGTTCTTCTATGATTACATCATAGCTATAAAGGCAATTCAATATGGTAAAATAAGCTTGGGACTTACTCAAAGTTACAAAATATTCTCATTGGGAATATATGTAGCACGTTAAAAGACCAATATAATCGATTAACCTTGGTTTTGGTACTTTGCTATGGCCTCTTTGATTTTTTCAATACGATTTTCGGGATCTGGGTGTGTACTTTGGAATTCAGGTACACGATTAGGACCGCCGGCAGCTTTTAAAATTTCCATGACCCTGATCATTTCGTAGGGATCATATCCGGACTGTATCATAAAAAGAACACCTAGTTCATCACTTTCCAATTCGTCCCCACGGCCATTTTTCAATAATGTATTTTGGCCAATGCTACCCACAATACCCCCAATATCCCCGGCACCTACCGTAGCGCCCATTGTGGCTGTCTGCCATGTTTGGCTATCTGCGATACGCTCTGCGGAATGTCTGCCAATAACATGACCTATCTCATGTCCCAGAACTCCCGCAAGTTGCGCTTCGTTCAACTGGGAAAAAAGGGCATAGGTAATAAAACACTGTCCCCCGGGCAATGCAAAGGCATTAATAGTTTGGTCATCTGCAAGTAAATGAAAATCATAACGATAGGGAGTTTCCCTTGCAATACTGTTCTGTACTAATTTGTTGCCTACCGAGGCTACGAATGACTGTAATCGCTGATCTGGATATAGGCCCCCATGTTGTTGCGCCATCTCCGGAGCACTTTGTAGGCCAATGGCAATTTCTTGCTCGGAAGTCATGGTAATATGTTGTGAACGTCCTGTATAAGGGTTTTCCTCCGTATTGCTACATTTTTGTATAAAGGCAAAGGCTACAATAGCCAACCCTATGAATATTCTAATTTTCCAACTTCCTCTGTTCATGGTAATGTGTTCTAATACAGGGCCTAAAATACAAAATGCCTACAAAAGGTCTTCATTAATATCCAAAATATTGTTTTGGATATAGGATCGTAAGAAGCCTTTGGTAAAATGTTCGGCGCCGTAAAAATTTTCCTTGGTCAATAGGGCGGCAATATTTTTGCCTCTAAATTGTTCAAGCATAAGTATGGATAGGGGAGCATAACTATAATGCCAAGGCTCATATTTAAAACCCCTTCTTTTTGGGTCATTGGTATAGACCAAATAAAAACCATAGGTTTCAGAATGTTCGTCCATCCATAATTTAAAGTCCTCATAAGGACCTCCGGCTTCAAATTTACTTGGGACGAGAACATCGCCTTCCACTTTACGATAACCATCTACAATATCAATATCTGTACCCCAGTGGTGTCTGCTTGTACCGGGTATCGTTGAGTATTCAATTATTTTGTCAATAGCGTTCAGAGGTGCCATTCCTTCATCGGTATAGGTAATGTACTTGCGTTCAAAAATGGCTTCTTGACGGGAAAAATCACGATAACTTGAGACAACCTTTAAATCAATGCCTGCATTATAGGCTGCCATTTTCATTTCTAAAAATGCGTCATGGGCTTCCTTTCTAAGATTTATTCCTTTGCCGAACAATTCAATATCAGCCTTGCCCATAAGTTCCAATATGGAATATTCATAATCATCCTGTTTTATAAATACAGTGGGCAATAATGAAATTGCCAGTGCTGCTGAGCTGCTTTTTTGAATAAAATTTCTTCGCTTCATAAGTTAAAAATAAGATTTTAAGATGTGTCCTAGCCAATTTTAACGCAAAAATGGTCATAGAAAATACCATGAGTATTTTATTTCAACTATCGGGCCAAATACAAAAAGCCTTGGTAGTTCAATTCTTCGTCGATGAGGGCAATGGTATAAAAATAAACACCTGCAGGTAATCCTTTCTCGGCGTTTAGGGGAATATTGTTCAAATTAGAAAATCCAATAAATTCATTGGTATAGTTCTCTAATTCAAAAACCTTGAGCCCGTAACGGTCATATATTTGAACTAAATTATTTCCTTTATCCATAATTTCCGGGATAAAAAAAGTGTCGTTTATACCGTCTCCATTTGCGGAAACAATATAGTTGTCCAATGTCAAGACCTCCTTCGATAAAGGTTCATACGGAATTTTGGAAACCCCAAGGGTTAAAATTTCATAATCATCAGGAATAAATTCCTCTGTACTTACAATACCTTCGTTTACGGTACCGGTGGCGGCACTGCCTGCTAAATTTACCCACCTTCCTGAAAACTTGCTGTAGCCTACGGGGATGATCTTAGTAACATCGTCCGTGAGGTCTTGCAAGCCACTGCGGGTATTGTATGTAAGGGAAACAGTACTGGGTACGTTACCTTCCAGACGCCAAAACTCCTGATTGCTGACCAATTCGATATCCAATGCCGTATTTAGCGTATTATATGTGCCGGGGAATGAGTTTGGATTGTTGGCATCCTCATAAAAATATGCGCATTTTGCAAAAAGATTTATACTGGTTGATCTTATGATTAACGGACGTAGAAAAGTCCTGTCACCTATAGGAAAAATAAATTCCTGTTTATTGGTAATGGCAGCATACCCTTCAACTTTAGATAGGTCGTTTTCTCCCGTATAGAAGGAATCATCCAAAAAGGTATAAAAAATTTCAGGTTGGGTCAACGGTGTACGGACATTGCCCAGAATAAAATTGGTATTGTTGCTATTATTGACCCCTAGGGCCAACAATAGGTCGTTCTCCAATGCAATTTCCATATCATGGAATTGCGGCGTAAATTCTCCGGAAACCATTAAAGGTGCTGTGCCGTAAAAACCGGTCAATCCCAAGTTGCCGTCCATAGGTGAGGCATTGATAAGGTTGGTGTGAAAACCCAAGGAACCCCCTTCGTGAATACGTAAATTGCCATTATTGTATAGGGCAGTTTGGGCAGAAACGCATAAGCCGATCAGGAAAAAAATAAGTAGATGTAGCTTGTTCATTATTCCTTTGTTTTTTCTAACATCAATTGTTTAATTTCCTCCATTTGCGCTTTAAGGAGTTCTATTTGGTTGGCCATATCCTTATTGGTCGTTTCCAAGGCCTTAATTTTCTTTTCCTGCTCAATGGTATGTAAAAATAACTCTTCTATTTTTTCTAGGTTGGTTAAGGTAGTTTTATTGATGATAATTCCCCCTTGTTTTTCAATATCAAGATAAGAGGGTACGTTGGGTAAATGGTGATTTGCCTTTATGAAATTCTCCACTTCTAACAAGCTTGGCATATCATAGTCAGGTTTTAAATTGCTATTACCTAAGAAATATTTTTGGAAAACATAATCTGGAACCGTTGTGACTGTACCATTAACTAATACATTTCCGTCGAATCTTGAATCACCGACTACATGTAATCTTGCAGATGGAGTTGCAGTGCCGATGCCCACATTTTGACCAGGGTCTATTACCATAGCTTCATCGCCATTAGTTGAAAATCTTAGATGATCAACTAGATTTCCTCTATAAATTCCAGTATCAGAATCATTATAAAAACCTAATGATGGTTGTCCAGAAGTGCCATTAGAAGCTCCAAAACCATTTCTAGCTCTAATTTGCCCGTCAACATCTAACTTGTCTTGAGGAGTAATATTTCCTATTCCAACATAACTATTTATTCCGGCAAAAGAAAGTGTGCTATTTGTAATGTCGAAGGTTAAGTCATTCTCATTTAAATCATATGTTCGATCTTGCCCTGCGGTTTGAGTTAAATTGGTTGTTGAAAGGTTATTTCCTGATGGTGGTGCCCAAACTACGTCGCCAGCTGCATTTGTTGTCAGTACCTGTCCGTTAGTACCCTCGGCTATTTTGGCTGGAGTTACCGAATTTGTGGCAATTTCGGCGGTACCGATTCCCAAAGGCGCAACGTCGAGGGTCAATGGGTCGGCGGCCGTACCCGCGCCTGTAAGTAGGAGCGTTCCGTCTGCAACCGCGGAGATTTCGTTCCCTACGATACCGTCAACTTCGGTGACCGTTGCGGAGATGTCGCTTTCGTCGATTAGAACCCAATCCGTTCCGTCGAATTGGAGTAGCTGGTCGGCAGCGGTACCATCGGCTATTTTGGCTGGAGTTACCGAATTTGCGGCAATTTCGGCGGTACCGATTCCCAAAGGCGCAACGTCGAGGGTCAATGGGTCGGCGGCCGTACCCGCGCCTGTAAGTAGGAGCGTTCCGTCTGCAACCGCGGAGATTTCGTTCCCTACGATACCGTCAACTTCGGTGACCGTTGCGGAGATGTCGCTTTCGTCGATTAGGACCCAATTCGTTCCGTCGAATTGGAGTAGCTGGTTGGCAGCGGTACCCTCGGCTATTTTGGCTGGAGTTACCGAATTTGCGGCAATTTCGGCGGTACCGATTCCCAAAGGCGCAACGTCGAGGGTCAATGGGTCGGCGGCCGTACCCGCGCCTGTAAGTAGGAGCGTTCCGTCTGCAACCGCGGAGATTTCGTTCCCTACGATACCGTCAACTTCGGTGACCGTTGCGGAGATGTCGCTTTCGTCGATTAAGACCCAATCCGTTCCGTCGAACTGGAGTAGCTGGTCGGCAGCGGTACCCTCGGCTATTTTGGCTGGAGTTACCGAATTTGCGGCAATTTCGGCGGTACCGATTCCCAAAGGCGCAACGTCGAGGGTCAATGGGTCGGCGGCCGTACCCGCGCCTGTAAGTAGGAGCGTTCCGTCTGCAACCGCGGAGATTTCGTTCCCTACGATACCGTCAACTTCGGTGACCGTTGCGGAGATGTCGCTTTCATCGATTAGGACCCAATCCGTGCCGTCGAACTGGAGTAGCTGGTCGGCAGCGGTACCTGGCGCTAGTTTTTCTGTTGTTACGGAATTTTCAGCTAGTTCAGTATCTGAGATTGCTAATGGCGAAATGCTTAAAACTCCAGTATTGGAAATAGTTGCATCTCCGCTAATAGTTACTTCATTAGGTAAGTTTGCGTTATTGCCTATTAACATGGTGCCACTCGCCAATGTTGGTATACCCGTACCATCTGTTAGATCATTTGCCACGGTCCAAGCACCCGCACCTGCATTTAAGGATTGGTCCCATTTAATAATTTGTCCGTTCGTTGCGCCATTTTGATTTAAATTTTCCAAAACAATGGTTTCATCCGCAATATTTGCACCTTCCACTACCTTGTTCAATAGGGTCAACGTACCATTATTGCTTAAACTGGCAGCTCCTTGTACTACAGTCGGTGTTGCTGTATTTAAATCGTTACCTATAAAAATATGACCATTGTCCAATGCGTTGGTTCCCGATCCGGCGGGAGCCCAAGTAACCACACCTGCCGTATTGGTGATCAACATTTGGTTTGCCGTGGGAGTAGGTGTTAGGGGCTCTATGTTGGCCGGGGTAATTACCCCGTCCTTAATGGTCAATTCCCCAATATTGTTCATAGTGGCATCTCCATCTATGGAAACCTCCGTAGGTTCATTGGTAGCATTGCCCACCAAGATAAATCCGTTGTTCAAGGAAGTAATGCCACCTCCTGCCAAACCACTAAGGTTCACTTGATTGCCCGGTGTGCCTGGCGTGGTCAACGTTAGGGTATTGGTAGCGTTGTCAAAGGCCAGGTCCTGTAATTCGTTCCTGACGTCCCCATCTACTTCTGCTGCACCGGCGGGTAAGGTAATGTCATTGCCCCCGGTTATGGAAAGTACATTGCCGTTAATGCTCAAGATCTGTTCGTCCGTATTGTCCAAATAGGTGGTGAGGTCTATTGGAGCGCCACCAGCTTCAAGGGTTAAAATATTGTTGTTTAGGGTAAGTTCTTGGTCATCTGAACCTATAACTGCCTCTAGATTTACCGATCCCCCGTTGGGCGTAGCAGATTTGCTAATGCTTAGGGTATTGGTCAGTTTATCAAAGGACAGGTCTACAAGTTCATTGGTGTCATCCGTATCTTCGTCCGCTACGATATGGTCCGCGATCAAGGTGGTGTTGTTGGAGATATTAAGCTGTATACCTTCCGATAATTCCAGCCTATTTTCCAGTGTGCCGTCACCGGTAATGGTAAATTCGTCCGCAATGGCACCTTTTAGGGCATCTGCCTCTTGCCAAACCACGATTCCGTTTTCATCGGTAATCAAAATATGTCCCGGAGTATGTTCCGCTATGTTCACCGCTTGTATACTACGTTCCTTTAGCTCTACGGAACCCACGGCATTTTCCCTAATTTCACTTGAGCCTACGGAATTTTCGGCCAATTTATCTTGTGTAATGGAGTTATCGGCAATATCTACGGCCCCAATACCTCCATCTACGATATTGTTTCCTAAAATACTGTTCTTGGCCACTTCCAGGTTATAGCCCGCATTGCTCTGGGTAATGGCAATAGTGCTTCTATTATTTATTATGGGGTCGTTTGTGATATTGAAATCGACCGCATCACATAGATTGATCCAAGCAACACCGTCATAATAGTAAATACATTCGGCATCCGTATTGTACACGATTCCACCCCGCTGTGGTAAAATGGCATCCATCTCTGCGGTGGTAACACGTGTAATGACCAATACTTTAGAGGAACTTTCCAGTTCCAGTACAGAGGCCGGGTCAATATTTTGTGGGTTGTCTCCAATTTTTATTTGTCCTGTAACCGTTGGTACGGTGAACAATGCAATCAGAAAAAAGAATATTATGGCTTTCATACTAAGCGTTTTAGGGCAAAAAATAGTGGGTAACAAAAATAGAATTATCTATTAATTATGCTTTATTTATAGGTTGAAATATTATACATATAGGTTCAATTACATGGAAGTTCGGCAAAAGGTATTGTTATTGCCTTGATATCATGAAAAATAGGCGGTTTAGAAGCTTCATAGGTCCAAGAAATTAACAAAAGTTTATTGGCGGCTTTTTTTTTATGATGCTTACATATCTTTTCTTTATATTTTAAATTCCTTAGAAAAAGGTATCAGATTTTTTAAACACAAATAAATGACCAAAAAACTACTTTTTATATTCGCAATTTTCACTGTGGCAACGGTATGTGCACAAGATATGGACAGGCGACCATTGCTAGGGTCCGTTATTTACATGAGCCAAGGCGTACCCAATGAAAATGTAATAAACACTACCTCGGAAAGAGCAACAATTACCAATGATCAAGGACAATTTAAAATTGATGTTAAGGTAGGGGATGAACTGGTATTTACGGCCATTAACTACAATATAAAAGTAGTAACCATTACCGAAGATATATTGGAGAACAATAGGTTGGTCGTAGAGGTAAATGAAAAAGTGACCGAATTGGATGAAGTGGTCATTACTCCAGAACAGCAAGAGCGTTTTTTAAAGCTAAAGAATGAAGAATTCAAGGAATATGAATATGAAATTGATCGTAGTACGGAAGTTGAGAACATTGCCCTTTCCCAATCTGAAAGGGGACTACAGAATGGATTGAACTTTGTCAATATTTTCCGGGCAATTTTTAAATCACAAAGCGAGAAGGAGGAGATAGGTCCTAAGCTAAAGGTCAGTGAGGTATTACGCCAAGTGTATGATGATACGTTCTTTGTGGTAGACCTGCAGATACCACAAGATAGAATCAATGAATTTTTAATCTACTGTGATACCAGAATGCCAGCGCAATCGCTCTTAAAGAAAGAGAATGAATTTCAGTTGATAGATGCCCTGGTAACGAACAGTAAAACATTTCTCAAGGAAATAGATGAGGAGTAATCTCCTAATTTTTTTATTTTTTTTTACGCTAACGGCCGTCGCCCAAACGGATGGCTCCAAACAGTTGGAAGGTAGGGTGTACAGTGATGATGGCGATGTTGCCGCTACACATGTTTTGAACTTGACCACCCAGCGTGCAACCATAACGGATAACAATGGTTTTTTTTCCATTCCCGTACATATCATGGATACGTTAGAATTTTCGGCCATACAGTATAAAAAGAAAATTGTAGTGGTTACGCCATCGATCATGGCAAGTAAAATGATTACCATAGGACTGGAAGATGCGTTGACAGAATTGGACGAAGTTACCGTAACCCCTTACAACCTTAGTGGTGATTTAAGTAAGGATATAATGACCCTTACCATTGATCCGGTAGTTACCGCCTCTACTTTAGGCCTGCCCAATGCATATGTACGTATTCCTACCAAAGCGGAGCGTGAACTACAAGCTGCTACCGCAAACCCTATAATGAGCTTTGATCCGCTTATCAATGCCATTACCGGGCGAACCAAAATGCTTAAACAACGGGTTGCAAGAAACAAACTATATGAAAGAACCCAAAGGGTCCGTGATTTTTTTACGGATGGGGAATATGTGGAAATCTTACGCATACCTATGGAAAAAATAGATGATTTTCTCTATTATTGCGAAGTGGATTACCGTTTTCAAGAGGTGGTAGACACACATGACCGTATTGCGCTTTGGGAGTACTTAAGACAAAAAAGTATCCTTTATAGAAAGAACAATGCATTAGATTAGCATTTTGCAATTTGGCATATACTTTGCAAAGGGTCACATAAATAATTGAACATGAAATTTCTTAAAATTGGTTTGCTCACCCTGTTGTTGCCTTTTTTTGCCTTTACAGGTGTACATAAATTTTATATCAGTGTTACTAATGTAGATTATTCAGAAAAGGACCGGTCCGTACAGATCATAACACGCATATTTATAGATGACATGAATAGTGTCATCAATGAACGTTACGGCATACCTGCAAAATTGGGTACCGATCGTGAGTCTTCCATGGATCGTGAATATCTTGAAAAATATTTGCGCACCAAATTTGTGGTCGAAATAAATGGGGAAACGGTTACCTATAATTTTATTGGTAAAAAGTACGATACGGATATGGTAATCTGTTACTTGGAAGTACCCAATATACAACGCGATGAATTAAAACAGATCGGAATAACGAACGAGGTACTTACGGACCTCTTTGATGACCAGCAAAATGTTGTTCATATTAAGGTGGATAATAAAAAAAAGAGCCACGTACTCATTAAATCGCATACTAAAGGAATGTTAAACTTGTAACATAACATTAAGAAATCCTTTTAAAAACTTTATTTTTCGAACACTAAAAACAAACTCAAAATGATAAGAATAAAGTACGCATTTGCCTCTATTTTATTCCTTTTTACAGCGGTATCCTTTGCACAGGAACCGGCAAGCAATGAAAAGGAACCTGGACATTACAACCAAAGTAAGTTCAAACAACTTTATGAAGAATTTGCAACCCCAAACACATATAGGTCCGCATCTGGGGCGCCTGGGCCTGATTATTATCAGCAACAGGCAGATTATAAAATGGATATTAGGTTAGATGACAAGAACGCCAAGATTTATGGAGAGGAAACCATAACCTATACCAACAATTCCCCAGATCAACTTGAATACTTATGGGTGCAATTGGACCAGAACATAAGGACCAAGGACTCTAAGGCTTTATTGAAAAATGGTAGTGGAGTGCCTATTGCAGATGAGGCAAAAACATTTGTAGGTAAATATATGACCGAGGCTTTTGATGGAGGTTTTGTCATTGAACATGTTAAGGACGATTCTGGTAAGGCATTGCCTTATACCATTAATTTTACCATGATGAGGGTTGATTTGCCCACTCCGTTAAAAAGTGGGGAAAAGTTCTCCTTTAATGTTAAATGGAATTATAATATTCCAGATCATACCGTAAATAGGGCAAGGTCTGGCTATGAATATTTTGCTGAAGATGGAAACAGGGCCTATGTTATAGCACAGTTTTTTCCTAGAATGGCGGTTTACAATGATGTAGAAGGATGGCAAAACCATCAATTTTGGGGCAATGGAGAATTTGCATTGCCATTTGGCAATTATGAAGTAAACATTACCGTACCGGCAGACCATATATTGGACGGCACAGGAGTTCTTCAGAATAGAAAGGAAGTATATACCAAGGAAATGATGAAACGGTATGAGCAGGCCAAGAAATCTTATGATAAACCTGTATTGATCGTTACCCAAGCAGAAGCGGAAGCAGCTGAAAAAGGTTTTTCCGACAAAACAAAGACCTGGAAGCTAAAGGCTGAAAATGTACGTGATTTTGGCTTCGCTACTTCCAGAAAATTCATTTGGGACATGCAGGCCGTTAAAATGGGCGATAGGGATGTAATGGCCGTTTCGATGTATCCAAAGGAAGGCAACCCGTTATGGGAAGAATATTCCACAAAGGCGGTGGCACATACCTTAAGGTCGTATTCATCTCATACCTTTGAATATCCTTATCCAAAAGCAATATCCGTTCATGCCAAGAATCAGGGAATGGAATATCCTATGATTTGCTGGAACTATGGTAGACCCAATGCGGACGGTAGTTATTCCGATAGGACAAAATATGGTATGATCAGTGTAATTATCCATGAAGTAGGCCATAATTTCTTTCCTATGATCGTAAATTCAGATGAACGTCAGTGGGGCTGGATGGATGAAGGTCTGGATACCTTTATGCAATATATGGCAGAACAGGAATTTGGAGAATTGTATCCGGAAGCTATTGCGCCAAATGAGAAATACCCATCAAGAAGAGGTGATCCCGCCAAGATCGTTCCATATATGAGCGGCGATCAGAGTACAATTTCCCCGATTATGTCAAATCCTGAAAATGTATTTCAACTAGGCCCAAATGCCTATGGTAAACCGGCTACTGCTTTGAATATCTTAAGAGAGACCGTTATGGGTCGTGAGCTTTTTGACCATGCATTCAAGACCTATTCGCAGCGATGGAAATTTAAACATCCTACTCCAGAAGATTTCTTCAGGACCATGGAAGATGCCTCTGCGGTAGACTTGGATTGGTATTGGAGAGGTTGGTTCTATACTACGGATTATGTGGATATGGGCGTTAAGAACATCAAAAAATATTATGTGAGCGATAAGCCAAACAAGAAAATGCAGGCTTATTTGTCTGAACGTGGTATGACAGAGGCGGATCTTAGACCACTTGTGTATTTGGAAGAGTTTGACGATGCAAGTATCGTTGCACCGGAATTGAAGAACAACTTGCCTTCAGAGACTTCCCAGACCCTTAAGGAATATATGATGGACAACATGACCGCTGCGGAAAGGGCGGCCGTTAAAGAGCCAAAATATTTTTATGAGATTACCTATAATAGTCCCGGTGGTTTGCCTATGCCGTTGATCGTTGAATATACCTACGCGGATGGGACTACTAAAAATGTCACCTATCCTCCGGAAATTTGGAGAAAGAACTCCAGTGAGGTAATGATCGTTGTTTCATCTACCTCAGAATTGACCGGCGTGGAAATTGATCCTAAAATGGAAACTGCGGATATTGATACGACCAACAATAGTTGGCCAAGGAAAGAGCAGGAGAGCGATTTTGATCAAATGAAAGAAGGTATCAAAGGAGATTAGGACGAAAATATATTTTATAAAAGCCTCGTATAACTACGGGGCTTTTTTAATTTGGATACTAAACTTGTTTATATTTGTAGCATGATTATGATGTACTCATTATTTATTAGCGGCGCGGAAATTTTCTTCATTATGTTCATAGTGGTGATGGTTTTTGGGGCGGACAAAATTCCGGGCATTGCCAAGGGATTGGGAAAAGGTATGCGTCAATTAAAAGATGCCACCGAGGATATTAAGCAAGAGATACAAAAAAGTGCGGATAAACAGGGGATAGATACCAGTTTCGTTAAGGATATTAAAAAAGATATCGATGATATGAAGAAGGATATAGACTCTGGTTTGGCCAAGGACGTTAAAAAACAAATAAGCGACGTAGGCAAGAATATAAGTGATGTTACAGGTAGTATAAAGAGAAAGTAAACCCATAATGTTAGATAGTATTCTACAATGGGATCGTGATGCTTTTATCTATCTAAACAACCTTGGGGAGCAACCCTATGATTTTTTCTGGTCAACCGTTACCAAATACCCTCCATGGATTCCCTTGTTTTTAGGGATTTTGATTTTATTTTTTATTAAATATCCCAAAAGGGAAGCCTTTACCTTGATCGTTACCTTGTTGGTCATGGTTTTTTTTGTTGAAACACTTACCAATTTGGTTAAGCAGATTGTAGCTAGGCCTAGACCCAATAATGATGAGGATTTAAAAATGATGATCAGGATTGTAAAAAATCCGTCCAGTTATAGTTTTTTTTCAGCCCATGCCGCTATTTCTTTTTCCATCATGGCCTTTGTGACTTTTTGTCTACGAAAATATGTGTCATGGGTGGTACTAGGTTTTATTTGGCCCGTATTGTTCATAATGAGTAGAATTTATCTAGGGGTACATTACCCATTAGATCTCTTGGCCGGAGCACTGTTTGGAGCACTATCCGCTTATTTCTTTTATAGGGTATACCACAAGCTTATTTCACCCTACTTAAAGTAAGTCCGTCCCTAATGGGTAATAGTACGGTATCCAATAAAGGATGCTCGCTCAACTTTTTATTATAGTTTAATAAAACCTTGGTCGCCTTATCCTTTGGGTCCAATGGTTCCACTACTTTACCGGACCAAAGAACATTGTCCGAAAGAATGACGGAACCAGATGTGGTTTTTGGTAATACCGCTTCTAGATAATGATCGTATTGTTTTTTTTCCGCATCAATGAAGACGAGGTCAAAGGTTTGGTCCATTTGTGGAATAATATCCAAGGCATTGCCTATATGCTGTACAATTTGGGGTCCATAACCACTTAGGTCAAAATACTTACGCTGAATGCGTTTCAATTCTGCATTGACATCTATGGTATGCAAAATGCCGTCATTGGGCAGACCTTCTGCTAGACAAAGGGCGGAATATCCGGTATAGGTACCTATTTCAAGAATTGTTCGTGGTCTAATTATCTTGGAGAGCAAGCTTAATACACGGCCTTGAAAATGACCCGTAAGCATTCTGGGCTGTATGACTTTTAAATGGGTTTCACGCGTGAGCTCCTGTAGTAACTTAGGCTCCTCTTGGGAATTATCCGCTAAGTATGATTCTAAAAGTGGCGACAGAAAATGCATATGTTTCTTTTTGCAAAAATAGCGTATTAAGCCTTAATTTAATGGTTTGGAATATTTGTTGAAATAGCTATGATATTAAAAATTAGAGAAGCTAACCTAGATGATCTGGTAGTTTTAAGGGAATATGAGCAGGAAGTCATTAAGGCAGAACGGCCAATGGACCCCACAATTAAAAATGAAAAGGTTACCTATTATGATTTGGAGGCACTTATGTCCAATCCACGTGCTATTATAATAGTAGCTTGTGACCAAGAGAAAATAGTGGGTACTGGTTATGCACTGGAAAAACCTGCCAGACCCTATTTGGATCATACACATTATGCCTATTTGGGCTTTATGTATACGCATCCATCCTATAGGGGAAAAGGGGTAAACGGTAAGATTATGAACCGTTTAAGTCAGTGGGCTAGTACAAATGGGTTATCTGAATTAAGGTTGACCGTTTATAGTGGTAACCAACCTGCATTACGTGCATATGAAAAAGTTGGCTTCAATAATCACATGATTGAAATGAGATTGCGAACCAAAGAATAATGATAGGTTTTGGTCATGTTAAATTTGTTTATGGGCTTATCTTTACTTTTTTATAAAAATTGATATGGAGTTTAAGAATACATTGGAATTTGCAAAATCATTGGATGCCATTGACCAACTTGGGGTTTACCGGGATGAGTTTATCTTTCCTAAGGTAAATGGTAAGGAGGTCATATATTTTACGGGCAATTCATTGGGTCTGCAACCAAAACGTACACAGGGTTTTATAGATGAGGTCATGAAAGATTGGGCAGAATTGGCCGTAGAAGGTCATTTTTATGCTAAAAAGCCATGGTGGGACTATCACGAGCAACTTGCCGAACCTTTAGCTAAAGTGGTAGGTGCGTTGCCAGAGGAAGTTTCCGTTATGAATACCCTTACGGTAAATCTACACTTGTTAATGGTTTCCTTTTATAGGCCAACTACAAAGCGTTTTAAAATTATCTGTGAGGAAAAAGCGTTTCCCAGTGATCAATACATGTTTCAAAGTCAAGTACGTTTCCATGGCTTAGACCCAAAGGACACCATTATAGAAGTTAAAAAAAGGGAAGGAGAGCATTATTGGCGTACGGAAGATGTTATTCAAAAAATTAATGAGGTGGGCGATGAGCTTGCTTTAGTATTGATTGGCGGAGTAAATTATTATAATGGGCAAGTAATGGATATGAAGGCCATCACCAAAGCTGGAAAAGCTGTAGGTGCTATGGTTGGTTGGGATTTGGCCCATGCTGTAGGAAATGTTAAGCTAAACTTACATGATTGGGAAGTGGATTTTGCCTCTTGGTGCAGTTATAAATATATGAACAGCGGTCCGGGCAATGCATCGGGTATTTTTGTAAACCGAAAATATTTAGGTAAAACGGATATACCTAGATTTGAGGGTTGGTGGGGAACGAAAAAAGAGACCCGATTTTTAATGAAACCTGAGTTTGAACCAATGGAAAATGCAGATGCTTGGCAAATAAGTAATGCTCCGGTATTGTCCATAGCGCCATATTTGGCTTCTTTAACTTTATTTGAGGAAGTGGGTATGGATGCTTTGATAGAAAAAAGAAACAAGATCGTTTCTTATCTAGAGTTTATATTGCATGAAATAGATAAGGAAGTTGATAGTTCTTTTGAAATAATTACACCAAAAGATCGCGGTTGTCAACTATCTGTATTTTTACATGGTCACGGTAAGTCATTATTTAATTATTTAATGGAGAACGGTGTAATTACAGATTGGCGAGAACCTAATGTAATACGATTGGCACCTGCTCCTTTTTATTGTTCTTATGAAGATATGTATCGTTTTGGTCAAATTTTAAAAGCAGGAGTTCTTGCCAATTAAAAGGTAGAAATAGAACCGGAGTATTTCATTTTACTTAACCAACATCCAATTCTAAATGAAATCATTGAGCTTAATATTACGAAATGCGCGCTACTTTGGTCCGTCATGGGTATTTGCAAGTATCAATATTTTATTTGGTACGTGGGCAATATATATTCCTACGGTAAAGGAGAATTTGGGCATTGATAAATCTCAATTGGGCATTGCCATTTTTTTTCTGGCATTGGGTGTATTTTCAATTTTTCCTTTTGCATCTTCAATCATTAATAGGGTAGGTGTTGGTAAAACTACTTTTTATGGAGTGCTGTTTAGCTGTGCGGCAGCTATGTTGCCCTTAATGGCTGCTAATTATTATGTATTAATGGTGGCCCTTTTTCTATTTGGAGCCTCTAATGGTCTTACGGATATATCCATGAACACCTTGGTCACTGAAATAGAGAAAAAGGACAAGGTAAAATTTATGTCAGCTTCTCACGGTTTTTTTAGCTTGGGTGGCGTTTTGGCCGGTATGGGCAGTTTTTTAATAGGTCCGCTATCAAATCCGGTCTTACACATGTTCTTGGCCGTGGGGTTGGTATTGATCGTCAATTTTAGATTTAAAAATCAATTTATTGATGAAACTGCTGAGGAGCTTGTACAGGAACCTTTTAAGTTAGGACTTCTAAAACCCTTGCTTCTGTTGGGTTTTATATCATTTGTGGCCATGGGTAGTGAAGGTGCCATTGTAGATTGGAGCGGACTGTATTTAAAAGAAATAACCCTGGCGCCGGAAACTTTTTGGGGATTAGGCTTTTTAGGTTTTCAAATAACTATGACCCTGGGCAGGTTTTTAGGCGATGGCATAAATGAATCCATTGGTTCAAATAAATTAGTGGCTTTAGGTGCACTCTTAGCTATTTTAGGATATCTTTTGGTCTTAAGTGCGGACACGGTACTTACTATAATTGGGTTTGCCATGAACGGTTTAGGATTTTCGGTCATTGTGCCTGAAGTTTTCAGAATAGGAGGTAATGTAAAGGGTGTAGATTCTTCCAAGGGTATTGCATTTATAGCCGGTTCCGGTTATGCCGGATTTTTGTGTGCACCACCAATTTTAGGATTTTTGGCAGAAAATTATAGTCTTACCAGAAGCTTTGTAGTATTGTTGGCCTGTGGATTTTTAATATTACTTTTTACCTTTTTATTAAAGAAAAAGAACGTTTAGATCAATTCTTGATATTGCTTTTTACTTTAAATTCATTATTGGGGTCCTGTACATTTTCAATGAAGTTGGACATTTCTTCTGTCAATAATAATTGGTTTTGCCCTTTCCAAAAATTTTGGTCATACGGATAATTAATCTTAAACAAATCTTTGGTAGCATTTACATTTTTTTTGACCTCAAAGGACCCTTCATTGTCCGTTGTGGTAAGAATAAATGATACATCATAAAACGATGTATATGAATTCTGGTCATCCGTTATCTCTACCTTTACCTCATATTTTGCATTTGCTAAATAATATTTGTTCGTGTTTGATGATTTGGAAAGTGCCATCTCTTTTTCTATGGTAACCGTTCTAAATCTAGTATCCCCATCCTTATTATAAGGATTGTTTTTATAGCGTATGGTCATGTAAATTCTTTCAATGGCGTTGTTGGTATTGTTTATAATATAATGGCCTTTTACTTCTTCATTGATAAACTCAGGTTTGTTTTGAAAACCAAGCTTGGTCTTACGTTCATTCTCAAAGGTAGATTCGGTTAAATTAAAAGCATCTCCGGTGGCATTAATGGGGGTAAAATTCATGAAAAGCTCATAAAAAGTTTCAAAAATAAAGTAGACTTGATTCTCATCCTTTACCAAGCCTACTTTACGCATATTGGTCAATTCAACCTTAAAATCTTTAGAGTTGGGCACTATATCTTTGGTATATAAAAGTGTTCTCCTTTCCAGTTTTCCCTGTATATCTTGGATTCTGGTAATTTCTCCATTATATCTTAAGACCCCTCTAAGAAAAAATCGCTCCTTGTAAGGGTAAATAGGATAGTTTGATCGTATTGAATCACCAATTTTTTGCCATAATGTTTTTTGGTTGGTTACGGTAACCTCATTTAATTTTAAAACACTTTTGTTGAGGTATACGGTATCACTAACTTTTTGAAAGGTGGTGCGTATTTTATCATAACCTACCAGGTAGATGGTTATGGAGTCTAAAGAAGAGGAAAATTGAAAACGCCCGTCTTCATTGGTAACGGTATGGTCTTCAGTATTGAAAATACCAACAAATTCTAACGGCAAATTATCAACATTATCAACTACTATGGCCTTCAAAGTATTTTGGGAATAACCAAAAATTGAAAATAGGATGAATGTAAAAAATGATACTTTCATGAATTATTGATTTTCGATGAAAATACATCAAACTTTAATCCCTATTGTTTAACCTCAACCCCTGTAAAGTATAGTGAAAAATCTGTATCCGGTCTTTTGTGCATTGTACTTATGTTCAGGCCACTTAATTTCTTATACTCCTCCCAAGTGGTCACCATATTGGGTTCTTTTTGGTTTGCTTTTCTAAATGCCCATTCCTTAATGATATAATCATCGCCAAAATAATAATCATAGGCATCTCCAGGGGTATATCCACCTTCATTTGCATAGACCGTGGTAAGTTTATGCATTTTTTGCTTGCTTATAGGTGCCTCTATTTGCTCTATATGTTCGTATGAAAAATTATTTTGGTCCCATACCAGTTGAAAAGGGGCCAAAAGCCAGAATTTATCGTTTACAAAACCACCATCTGTACTAGCCGTAGTGCTATCAACCGCTTTTCTATTATAGGATATGGTGTCCTGGCGGGTAGTCTTAATGACCATATGGGTTTTGGTGTTCCATGACCATGTGCGCTCAAAGTGAGAGGAATCCCTATCCACGTTAAATGTAAATTTTATATTGGCTATATCTTTCCAGTCCTCATAACCATGCGCATTTGCAACTTTTTCCAAGATTGTTATTTCTTTTGGGGAAGATGCTTCTTTCTCCTGTGTACTACGGTCGGTTTTACAACTAATGGAAAGGACTAGGGAGCAAACGGCAAGGATGAGTATTTTTTTCATTTTTAATACATTTGGTATCAAATATATCAATTACCAAATCTTTAACCTACTTTTATTTTTTGTAAACCTATAGTACCAGTGACGTTTCTTAAAAGACTTTGTTTTATAATTATTGGAAATCAGTTTGGAGACAAATCAACTTCCAATACGGCTTATAGTGATTATTCCGATATTGATTTGGTACGTGAAATTGTTATAAGAAAGGATGCACTTTTGTTTGGGGAACTATATGATCGGTATTCTAAATTAGTATATAACAAATGTCTAGGATTTGCAAGGTCTGATAAAGAGGCGGAGGACCTTACCCAAGATATCTTTCTAATGTTATTTGTTAAATTGGGTTCGTTTAAGGGAACTTCAAAGTTTTCTACCTGGTTGTATTCCTTTACCTATAATTTCTGTGTAAATTATGTCAATAGAAATAAGGAAAGACGAATAAAGGACAACTCGGTCAAATTTGAGACCACACCCGAAGTCCCCATTGAGGTAACCGATGATTTGTTGCTGCAGATGCAGGTAGATAAGCTAAAGAAAGCTTTGGAGAAAATTGCACCCGAAGACAAATCATTGTTACTTTTAAAATACCAGGACGGGGCTTCTATTAAAGAATTGGAAGATGTTTTGGGAATAAAACCAAGTGCTATAAAAATGAGGCTAAAAAGGGCCAAGGCCAAAGTAGTAGAAATGTATAAAACCCTACCTTAATGTTAGAACAAGACAAGAATCCGTTTAAGATTTTAGAGGAGGATATGAAAAATGTCCCCCCGGAATTGCGTAAAAAGGTAATGGACGACATTGCTGCGGCTAAACTTGTCATGGAGCTGACAAACCTGTTTACAGGTAATTTTGCATCGATTATAGAAGGTATGCTCAAAACAAATAAATAATTATTTACACTAGCAGTAAACACATAAAGAATGGATACAGTTGATAAATGGAAAGACCTTACTTTTGAATCGTTAAGCAATATTTTCAGGGATATTGCGGCCGCTTTACCAGGGATATTTGGTGCTTTTATCGTAATGATTTTTGGTTGGTTGATCATTAAGGTCACCACCTTTGTACTAAAACGCATATTCAAGGCAATTAAATTGGACCGGTTTAGTCAAAAAATCAATGATGCCAAATTATTTGGTGATGCAGATTTAAAAGTAGATATCGCTAAACTGCTGGTCACATTTATAAAAGTGCTTTTGTGGTTAGTGTTCATCATCGTGGCATCAGATATCATGGGGCTTACCATCATATCTTCTGAGATAGCCAATTTATTGAGATATCTGCCTATATTATTATCTGCATTGGTCATTTTTATGATTGGATTATACCTGGCTAAAATTATCAAGGAAACAATTATAAAAGTCTTTGATTCTATTGGAATGGGAGGAGGCAAAATATTGGGCAATGTGCTATTTTATCTCATAATTGTATTTGTTAGTATTACCGCCTTGAACCAGGCCGGGGTAGATACTGAAATCGTTACAAACAACTTTACTATTATCTTGGGTGCTTTCCTCTTGGCAATAGCCCTTGCATTAGGTTTGGGGTCGCGGGAAGTAGTTGGAGACTTACTCAGGACATTTTATACCCGAAAAATTTATGAAGTAGGGGACAAGGTAAAAATAGGTAAACTACAAGGGACCGTTATAGGCATAGATAACATATCCATGATTATAAAGACCAAGACCGGCAAAGTTGTTATCCCTATTAAAAAAGTAGTGGAAAAAACGGTTACCGTAGATGAAACCAAAATTGAATAGACCATAAACAAACTTTTTAAAGGTTTTAAGGTAAGAATTGAGTTGGTCTTTGCCGTATTTGTTTACCAATTAATTCCTTAATTTTGTTATTGATAAATAAACTTAAAATATGAGTGCTAAAAAAGGAAAAATTCAGGAAGCCATAGATGAGAAATTGTTGGAAGAAAGAAAGGTGTTCCTATGGGGTATGGTTGATGACGATTCTGCAAAACATGTAATTGATCGGTTGTTATATCTAGATATGCAGAATGATAAGGAAATACAGCTTTATATCAATAGCCCTGGAGGATATGTTACTTCTGGTTTTGCCATGTACGATACTATTAAGTCCCTTAAAAGTCCGGTGTCTACCATCTGTACTGGATTGGCGGCATCAATGGGTTCAATATTACTTTCTGTAGGTAAAAAGGGGAGAAGGTTTATACAGCCCCATGCACAAGTAATGATTCATCAACCAAGTGGAGGAGCAAGAGGACAGGCATCCAATATTGAAATCCAAGCTAGGGAAATAATAAAGACAAAAGAACTTAGTGCCCGTATATTGGCAGATAATTGTGGTCAGGACTATGAAAAGGTATTAAAGGATTTTGACAGGGATTACTGGATGAATGCCGAAGAATCTATTGAATACGGAATAGTGGACGGTATTATGAAATAAGTGAATTTCTTAAGAAAAATTAAAAAGTCCTTTACCAGTGCGGTAAAGGACTTTTTTATGGTTGATCAGTTGTTTGGTTTATTTTGATACGATTCTACCTTTTTTAATCTGTAAAATAGGGAATTCGGTTCGTCTATTCAGTTCAAGTTCCTCTGGCGTGCAATCTTGTTTACTGGTACATTTGTTAATTGGCATACGTTTACCAAAACCTTTATAAGAGACGATCCTATCCTTTGAGACGCCGTTTTCTATAAGATATTCATAAGTAGATTTTGCCCTACTTTCCGATAAGTTGTCATTATAGGTATGACTACCAACAGGATCTGTATGAGATTCCAGTTTAATAATCATATCCGGATATGTTTGGTTCATTACCTTAATAACCTTATCCAATTCTTTGGCGGCATCTGGGCGTATATCACTTTTGTTGAAATCAAAATATATTTTGTTAAGTCCCGCCAATAACTTTAGGTCAAGAACAGGTTCCAAAACAATGTCTTGCCTTAATATTTTCTGAGCCTTTGGAGTTTCTGATGTATTGAAATACAAATTTTTATGAGGGTGTGTTTTTCTAACCGCCTCTATCATATATGTAGTTTTTCTATTTACTGGGAATCTGTAATACCCGTTCTCATCTGTCATAGTCTGTGCAACCATGGTATTGGTAATTTGATCATACAATTTTATCTGCACACTATCCAACATTTGTTCGTTTACACCATCCACAACATACCCTTCTACATCCAATGAAGGGGTAAACTTAAATTTATAGATGTCATCACTACCCATACCACCCTCTCGGTTAGAGCTGATATAACCTTCAAGTCCGTTAGGAAGTCCATAATAAGCAAAATCATCACTGGAACTATTTATAGGGGTGCCTAAGTTAATAATATCGATTACCTTACCATCCTCATCGGAAATTGTAGAGAACACATCCAATTGACCGAAACCAACATGGCCATCTGAACTAAAGAACAATTTTCCTTCCTCATTTATGAACGGAAACATTTCATTTCCTTCAGTATTCACGATCGGACCTGCATTCACCGGTGTCTGTATACCACCGCGTTCATGAATTTCAGCATAATAAATATCTGTACCTCCATAACCGCCCGGACGGTCACTGGTAAAATAAATTCGGGTTCTGGCCTTGTTTACGGAAGGGTGTCCTGTAGAGTAATAATCACTGTTAATTCTCAGGTTACTGTTTTCTACCCATTCTCCATCAATAAATTTGGCGGTATATATTTTTAGATTGATTTCGTTAGATGCTCCGTAACCTTCCTTTTTATCATAGAAATTGTTACGGGTAAAATACATAATCGTATCATTTTTGTAATCCGTAGAAAACGCTACGCTACTTTCATGAAATTTGGTATTTACATTACCTTTTAACCTTTTTGGCATGGACATATCATTATCTTCCTGAACTACAAAAAGATCTAACCAAGGTTCATCGTTCCAACCATAGGTATCTCCGGTAACTTCATCTCGTCTAGATGAACCAAAATATAGATTGCCCTTAAATCTAGAGATTCCAAAATCGCTATCTGTAGAATTAAATGAAACGGGCTCTACTTCATAACGTTGTCTACTGTTAAATACTACAGATGCCAAGTTGCCATCCTTTAAAAAGCGTTTTACCCTAGAATCGTTTTTATTGTATTTTTTATATTTTTTAATCCACTTTTCAGACTCATCCAAATCACCATTTGCATAAAGTGCCATGGCATATTTAAAATAATAATCCGTAGGCAAAGTTGCATTATTGATTACCGCCTTAAAATGGGGTATGGATTTTTTATAGTCTCTAATAAGCAAATAACATTCTGCCAATTGTTGGTGTGCATACTCAGAATTTAAATCTGAATCTATCATTCTCTCATATTCCGGTATTGCCTTGGCATAAGAGAATTTACTAAAGTAATAATCGGCTTTTTTTTGGGAGGCAAATTGTGCAAAGGCAAATTGGCCTACTAAGAAAAGTAGCGTTAATATGGAGTAGGTTTTATACGTTTTCATTGCGTTTGATTTAGGGTTCTAGAAATATCTTGGGGATTTTACAGGACCTAATACTTTCTTTCTGATTTCATAGATTAAAATAATTTCATGGGTTCCTCCGGTGTACGGTCTTACCGCAGAAGTCGGTAGGTCATAGGCGTAACCGATCCTAAAATCCTTTGATACTTGGTAATCCATCATGGCACCAAAATTTGAAGCATCGTTTACACGATAGGAAGTACCGATCCAAAACTTTTCGTTGAACAAAAAGTTGATGGTAAAATCATAAGTGGCCGGAGCACCATTGGTAAATTTGGTAATTATGGTAGGCTTGAATATTGTGGTAGCCGACAAGTCGAACACAAGTCCACCAATGGCGTAATAACTATTTCGTTCCAATGCCTGAAATTCACCCTCGTTCAAATCGGTATTAAGGATTCTTGGGGAAGAAATACCCGCATACCATCTGTTAGAGCCAATATATACACCGGCACCAAAATTAGGGTTAATACTGTTAAAGTTGGAATTGAAAAATTGATCATTGGGGTCTGGGTTAACCAGGTTATAACTAGTTGCGCCACCCTTTAAACCAAAGCGTAGGTTTATTTCCTCGCTAACGGGAACGGTATATGAAAAATCGGCATAAAAGTAATTGGTACTTTCAAAGCCCAAACGGTCATTGATGTATGACACCCCTAAACCTATTCGTTCATTTTTTAATGGGCTATGAACCGAAAAGGTACTCGTTCTTGGATTTCCCTCTAGACCTGCCCATTGGTTTCTGTGCAGTACTGTGGCATTTAATGTTTCCCGGCTACCTGCATAGGCGGGGTTAACTGAAATGGTGTTGTACATGTATTGCGTAAACTGGGGTAGCTGTTGCGCTTTGGCAAAGGCACCCATAAAAAGTAGTACGGCTAAAAGAATATGAGCTTTTCTCATGGTATAGTTCAGGGTTTAGCGATTACCGCTATGTATTTTTTATAAGTAGGTTAATCTTATTGTTATCAAAATTAGGTTGATGCTACATACTTTTAAAAATTAGACGGTCATTGCTTTGTAAAATTCGTTCTTATACCTTTTACTCGATGAACTGATGCTATTATCAGATATAATCATTACGTGATAAATTTTATGTACAATGCTAAAAATGAATGTGTTAGAAAGTATGTATGTTAAGGTTTAAATAGTGTAATGTTGACCTGATCACAAAGGGGCAACATTACACTTTACATTATTTTTATTCGGTTCCCAGGTATATATATCCGTTAAAAGGTTCAAGTATTTTACCGGTTTCCCTATCGGTTGCCGTAATGATATAGTAGTAAGTACCGGTTGGTAACATACCAGATTGACCAAATGATCCGCTAGGAGCAACACCGCCCCAATCATTTTGGTAATCCTGAATTTCTGCCACCTTGGTTCCCCATCTATTGAAGATCATAATGTCAAAACTAAACGTACAGTATTCCACACCTTTTATCTCAAAGTAATCATTGACACCATCGCCGTTTGCGGTTACCGCTTTGGACAATACAATTTCCCCTCTACCACATGGTACACATTCCGTATCTATCAAGACCGTAAAATCTACATAGTACTTACATGTTCCTTCTGTAGAACTGTAAGCTATTTTATATTCTCCAGGCTCATGGTTCATTGGGTCAAAGAAACTTTGTTCAAGGACCACATCCCCTTCAAGAATCATGAATGTGCCGTTTTGGTCAAAATCCTGTGGTAAATAATTTAGTAAATCAATTGGCTGGTCTTCAATACAGATATTGATCGTTATCTCTTCTAGCTGAGGTTGAAGAACAAAGATGATTTGTTCAAACGATGCCGTATTGCCGCAAGAATCTGTTAACTCCCAATTTCTGATGATCATGAAGTCATCACTATCAGTGGCATATTGGGTTTCTTCATTGAATACCACTTCATAATTATCACAACCACCGGTATATATCAATTCAGGTACGGCCGGTATTTCATCCCCACATATGATGGAGATTTCCTCTTCATAGGCCTCTGTCATAATTGGTCCCGTGGGCTCAACTGTTATTACCTGTGTATGCTCAACATTATTACCTGCGCAATCTGTTGCGTTCCAAGTTCTTGTAACAGTGTAACCAAGGGCACAGTTGGCATCATTGGTAATGGTTTCTTCAAAAACCACATCAATATTAGGGTCGCAGGTATCCGTAGCCGTAAGTGTTACCGCATCTGGAACCATGTTGCATTCCACAGTCATATTTTGTGGCAATTCTTCGTTGAACGTAGGTGCAACGGTATCTTCAATTGTAATTACCTGAGTGTGGGTGCGCACATTGCCTACACAATCTGTAACCGTCCAAGTTCTCGTAATTGTGTATTCCGTAGCACATTCATCATCCTGTCCTTCAATTAATTCATCATACGCTACAGATATGGCACATGTACTATCCGAGGTGATTTCGTAAACCTCAGGTATGCTATCACAAGCCTCAATAGTAACATCGGTAGGCCAACCTTCATCACCATCATTGTCTACAATGGTCACCGTTGTAATATCATTGGAAAGTATACCTACCAATGGTGATGAAATATTCTCTAGGATAACCCTGAAATTTTCAGGATCTTCAATGATAATATCATCTATAATATTTATGACAATGGTCTGTGTGTTCGCATGAATACCGCCAAATGTCAAGGTTTGTGAATTTCTTGAAACGCCAATATAATCGTCACCTTCAATTGTGGTGGCATCAACGGTATAGTATTCAACAGTGAATTCTTCTTGAACCTGTGCGTTAAGTACAACATCTATACTTACCGTACCGGCATCCTCATTTACGGTTATGGATGTAAGATCAAATTCTACACCTTTAGTAGATGGATCGCTGTCATCATCGTTAATGATACCTGTATCCGTATTGGTAGATTGAAGATCTAGGAACTCTATCCCCATATTAGACTGTATATTTGATAATACCGTGGTAAACTCCTCTATTGGTTCAATGATTTCATCATTTAATATCGGTATGGCAAAAGTTACGCTATAATTATTATCGTTAAAGGTTAACGTACCAGTTTGTGCCGTTATATCGGAACCGTCAACAGCAGTACCATCATAGGTAGCAAAATCCACGGTAACATCTTCTCCAGGGGTAATCAATCCTGTAAAGTTGACCGTAAATATTGCTTCTGGATCAACACCTTCGGTTACAATGACATCGGCAGAATCAAAAGAGATACCTGTTGTACCCAAAATATTGTCATCATCGTTAATGATACCTGTATCCGTATTGGTAGGTTGAAGATCTAGGAACTCTATCCCCATATTGGACTGTATGTTTGATAGCTCTACCGTAAATGCCTCTTGCGGCTCTATATAACTATCATCAAGAATAGGTATATTAATTGTTGCGGTATAGTTTCCATTGTTGAATGTCAACGACCCAATTTGTGCCGTCATATCAAAACCATCCATTGCAGTACCGTCATAGGTAACATATTCTACGGTCACATCTTCTCCGGGTGTAATTTCTCCGGTGAAGTTAACTGTAAAGATAGCCTCTGGATCTACACCTTCAGTTACAATAACATCGGTAGGGTCGAACGAGATGCCGGTGGTGCCCGGGATGTTGTCGTCGTCCAGTATGGTAGCGGTCTTGGTGTTGGTGGGCTGCTGGTCCACGAACTCGATTCCCATGTCGGACTGTATGTTGGATAGGACCATGGAGAACTGCTCCTGCGGCTCTATGAAATTGTCGTTTACGATATCGATGGCCACCGTCCTTGTGTACTCGTCGTTCCTGAAGGTCAGCGTACCGATGTCGGCGATGTAGTCCGTTCCGTCCAGGGCTGTCCCGTCGTTGGTCACGAAGTCCACGCTCACTTCCTCTCCCGGCGCGATCTCACCCGTAAAGTTCACGGTGAACACGGCCTGTACGCCCACGCCCTCTGTCACGATGATGTCCGCGGCGTCGAACGAGATGCCGGTGGTGCCCGGGATGTTGTCGTCGTCCAGTATGGTAGCGGTCTTGGTGTTGGTGGGCTGCTGGTCCACGAACTCGATTCCCATGTCGGACTGTATGTTGGATAGGACCATGGAGAACTGCTCCTGCGGCTCTATGAAATTGTCGTTTACGATATCGATGGCCACCGTCCTTGTGTACTCGTCGTTCCTGAAGGTCAGCGTACCGATGTCGGCGATGTAGTCCGTTCCGTCCAGGGCTGTCCCGTCGTTGGTGGCGAAGTCCACGCTCACTTCCTCTCCCGGCGCGATCTCGCCCGTAAAGTTCACGGTGAACACGGCCTGAACGCCCACGCCCTCTGTCACTATGATGTCCGCTGCGTCGAACGAGATGCCGGTGGTGCCCGGGATGTTGTCGTCGTCCAGTATGGTAGCGGTCTTGGTGTTGGTGGGCTGCTGGTCCACGAACTCGATTCCCATGTCGGACTGTATGTTGGATAGGACCATGGAGAACTGCTCCTGCGGCTCTATGAAATTGTCGTTTACGATATCGATGGCCACCGTCCTTGTGTACTCGTCGTTCCTGAAGGTCAGCGTACCGATGTCGGCGATGTAGTCCGTTCCGTCCAGGGCTGTCCCGTCGTTGGTCACGAAGTCCACGCTCACTTCCTCTCCCGGCGCGATCTCGCCCGTAAAGTTCACGGTGAACACGGCCTGTACGCCCACGCCCTCCGTGACGATGATGTCCGCTGCGTCGAACGAGATGCCGGTGGTGCCCGGGATGTTGTCGTCGTCCAGTATGGTAGCGGTCTTGGTGTTGGTGGGCTGCTGGTCCACGAACTCGATTCCCATGTCGGACTGTATGTTGGATAGGACCATGGAGAACTGCTCCTGCGGCTCTATGAAATTGTCGTTTACGATATCGATGGCCACCGTCCTTGTGTACTCGTCGTTCCTGAAGGTCAGCGTACCGATGTCGGCGATGTAGTCCGTTCCGTCCAGGGCTGTCCCGTCGTTGGTGGCGAAGTCCACGCTCACTTCCTCTCCCGGCGCGATCTCGCCCGTAAAGTTCACGGTGAACACGGCCTGTACGCCCACGCCCTCTGTGACGATGATGTCCGCTGCGTCGAACGAGATGCCGGTGGTGCCCGGGATGTTGTCGTCGTCCAGTATGGTAGCGGTCTTGGTGTTGGTGGGCTGCTGGTCCACGAACTCGATTCCCATGTCGGACTGTATGTTGGATAGGACCATGGAGAACTGCTCCTGCGGCTCTATGAAATTGTCGTTTACGATATCGATGGCCACCGTCCTTGTGTACTCGTCGTTCCTGAAGGTCAGCGTACCGATGTCGGCGATGTAGTCCGTTCCGTCCAGGGCTGTCCCGTCGTTGGTCACGAAGTCCACGCTCACTTCCTCTCCGGCGCGATCTCACCCGTAAAGTTCACGGTGAACACGGCCTGAACGCCCACGCCCTCTGTCACGATGATGTCCGCTGCGTCGAACGAGATGCCGGTGGTGCCCGGGATGTTGTCGTCGTCCAGTATGGTAGCGGTCTTGGTGTTGGTGGGCTGCTGGTCCACGAACTCGATTCCCATGTCGGACTGTATGTTGGATAGGACCATGGAGAACTGCTCCTGCGGCTCTATGAAATTGTCGTTTACGATATCGATGGCCACCGTCCTTGTGTACTCGTCGTTCCTGAAGGTCAGCGTACCGATGTCGGCGATGTAGTCCGTTCCGTCCAGGGCTGTCCCGTCGTTTGTGGCGAAGTCCACGCTCACTTCCTCTCCCGGCGCGATCTCACCCGTAAAGTTCACGGTGAACACGGCCTGAACGCCCACGCCCTCTGTCACGATGATGTCCGCTGCGTCGAACGAGATGCCGGTGGTGCCCGGGATGTTGTCGTCGTCCAGTATGGTAGCGGTCTTGGTGTTGGTGGGCTGCTGGTCCACGAACTCGATTCCCATGTCGGACTGTATGTTGGATAGGACCATGGAGAACTGCTCCTGCGGCTCTATGAAATTGTCGTTTACGATATCGATGGCCACCGTCCTTGTGTACTCGTCGTTCCTGAAGGTCAGCGTACCGATGTCGGCGATGTAGTCCGTTCCGTCCAGGGCTGTCCCGTCGTTTGTGGCGAAGTCCACGCTCACTTCCTCTCCCGGCGCGATCTCACCCGTAAAGTTCACGGTGAACACGGCCTGTACGCCCACGCCCTCTGTCACGATGATGTCCGCGGCGTCGAACGAGATGCCGGTGGTGCCCGGGATGTTGTCGTCGTCCAGTATGGTAGCGGTCTTGGTGTTGGTGGGCTGCTGGTCCACGAACTCGATTCCCATGTCGGACTGTATGTTGGATAGGACCATGGAGAACTGCTCCTGCGGCTCTATGAAATTGTCGTTTACGATATCGATGGCCACCGTCCTTGTGTACTCGTCGTTCCTGAAGGTCAGCGTACCGATGTCGGCGATGTAGTCCGTCCCGTCCAGGGCTGTCCCGTCGTTGGTGGCGAAGTCCACGCTCACTTCCTCTCCCGGCGCGATCTCACCCGTAAAGTTCACGGTGAACACGGCCTGTACGCCCACGCCCTCTGTGACGATGATGTCCGCTGCGTCAAAGGATATTCCCATGGTACCCGGAGTATTATCATCATCAAGGATAGTACCTGTAGCTTGTGGTGTATTTATGGGCACTAAAGGATTTGTAGTACTTAATAGGTTAACAAAGTATCCTTCGGTAGGTTCTATAAAATTATCATTAAGTATGTTTACCGTGATTTGATGAACTTCATTATTGTTACCTGCGAACGATAAAATATCCGATTGCGCAATGAAATCTGTTGCTGTAGCAGTACCAAAAGCTGTTTCGAAGGCTACATCAAACGGCTCTTGGAAAGTACCTGAAAGAATAACATCGAAAACTGCCGTAACACCAACACCTTCGGTCACCTCAACATTTGTTGCGACAAAGTCAATACCGTTACCTGGCGCTAAATCGTCATCCTCAATGGTGATCGTACCTTGATTGTCGTTTATGGCAATCAACGAAGTGGAAATATTGGATAAGTCGATGAAAAATTGCTCCGTAGGTTCAATGAAACTATCATTGGTAATAGGAACGGTAATCGTAATCCTTTCTCCATCAGTTCCGTTAAAGTTTAAAGTGCCGGACACAGCAGTATAGTCATCTACTGGCAGTGCAGAGTCTTGAGTAGTGGTATAGTCTATGCTAAAGCCTCCTTGTACATTACCCGTAAGAAGAACGGTGATCGTAGCGGAGATATCCGCTTCGTTCACAGTAATGTTATCGTTCTCAAACGATATTCCTGTTACACCAGGATCATTATCGTTATCGTTGATGATTCCCGTAGCCGTATTTGTAGGTTGTTGATCAACAAAGCCAACTCCTATATTAGATTGTACATTGGACAAGGTCAAGATAAAATCTTCAGTAGGTTCAATGATGTTATCGTCATTGAACGGTACGTCTATATTGACCGTGGTCGTTGTACTATTGAAGGTTATTGTACCATTGGTATATGTGTAATCGTCAGGTTGTTCAGCTGGTTGGGCAGAAATACCATCAGATGTTACAAAATCCACAGTTACATCCTCGCCTGGTGCAATGGCCCCGGTAAAGGTTACCACAAACCTTGCAAACGTTTCAGAACCTTCGGTTACAATGACCGTATCATCGGCAAAGGAAATACCTGATGTTCCCAGAATATTATCATTATCGTTTATGGTTCCGTTTGCGGTATTGGTAAGTTGTTGATCAACAAAGCCAACACCTAGGTTAGACTGAATATTGGATAAGGTCAATATAAAATCCTCTGTTTGTTCAATGATGGAGTCATCAATGATCGGAACATCTATATCAGCGGAATTCGTAGTACTATTAAAAGTAATGGTACCCTGCGTCAGCGTATAATCATCGGGTTCTCCTGCTATGCCATTAGATGTAATGTAGTCTACCAAGACATCTTGACCAGGAGCAATATTTCCTGTAAACGTAGCGGTAAATCTTGCATAGCTATTTGTGCCTTCGGTAACGATTACATTGTTATTGGCAAAAGATACCCCTGTTGTACCTGGAATATTATCATTGTCCGTAATGGTGATAATACCCTCATTATCGTTTATTGGTGGTGTATTGGTACCATTGCTCATCTGTACGAAGAACTGCTCGATTACCTCAATTAGGTCATCATCATTGATAGTAATGGTAATAGACCTTTTTTCATTATTGGTACCGGAGAAAGAAATTAAATTAGACTGAGCAATATAATCATTGGATTGTAGTGCAGTATCATCAGAAGTAGTATAGTTTAGTGTAAAACCACCGGATACCGATCCTGTATGCGTAACTACAACCGTTGCCGTGCCTGCATCTTCATTAACCGTTATGTCCGATATACTTAGACCAATAGGGTCTCCATTCTCACTAACATAGATATATTGGGTATGGTTGGTGTTATTACCTGCACAATCGTTTACGGACCAATTTCTTATGATCGTATATGATGTACTTGTATTGTCACCGTCATAAGTTTCCGTAAAGACTACCGTAGAATTTGCATCACAATTATCATTGGCGGATAGTACCGGAGCTACCGGAATATTGTCATGTGCCGCATACGTATCCGCAGGTAGGGCTTCGTTAAAGGTTGGAGCGTCATTATCTTCAATAGTGATTACTTGGGTATAAATAGCACTTACCCTTCCACAAGCATCGGTAAACGTCCATGTATTGGTATATGTACCTTCAGTAGGACAAGAGCCAGATGGTACAAATGCACCTGCAGTCTTGTTCAAGGTAAAATCACAGATTGCCGTTGCAGGTTCCAGAGAGTTTGCATTGTTCAAAGCTGAAATATTGTCACATGAAACAGTTCTGTTCAATGCATTTGGAGCCGTTGCCCATGCAACTTGATCAGGTTGTTGTACATCTATGACCGTTGGGTCATGTGTTCCAATTCCACAAGAATCCGTAGAAGAGGAACTATTTGTGGTATACGTACTACCGTTTGTTACCCCGGTAAAGGTGGCTGTAGATTGAATTTCAAAACTTGCCGTACATGCATCTTCCAAGAAATAACATTGTTCCCTAAGTACAATGTCAAAATCGATATCAAAATCTGCTCCCATGTTGGTATTACCGTTAGCAACGGTAAAGGTCAAGGTTCTTGATAATGTGTCATAAGAATGTGAAACGCCGGCAGGCAATGTACCTACTCCAGAGAAGTCTGCTTCTACTGGGAGTATGGTTGTAATTTCTAAATCTTCTATATCATCATTTCCAGTGTTAGTAATATTCAACGTCAACGGAACCACTTCGCCTGCATCAAAAGGACCGGTAGCATTAACATCTAAGCTTAAGGCACCCAAACTTGGTTGATATACATCAACGCTAAGTCCCATGAGGTATAGTCCGTAAGATTCCTGATCTGTTGTGATCTTAAATCGAGCAAATGTTTGATTGTTTTGAATATATTGATTACCTCCATTTGTTAACGGAAATAAGGCGGCATCAAAACCTAACGTATTTGTACTCGCAGGGCTACGGTTTACATAGTTTAATCCATCGATAGTAATTCTACTATTAAAGAAATTATTATCAGGTCTCAAAGCTGTGCTGATATTGGACCAGTTGCTTGTAGCATCATAAATCAATAGTTGATCTCCGGAAAGATCTCTATCTCCCTCTAATGCGCCAATCATTACATCACCATTTACGACACCATTTGGAATAGTTTCAAAACCACTAAACGTAAATTCCGTTTCACCTGCACCATTAGAGGCAAACGTATGAACATACCCATCATATAACGTAATATTTTTTGGGTCCAATGATACGTTTTCATAGACAAATACAATTTGCCAACCACCAGATGTACCGGTATTACTATTGATACCATGCGATAATAACCTTCTTTCCGTAGCTTTTACATTACCTACTTGATAGGTACCAAAAGGAGAAGCAAGCAAGTTGATGTCATCCGTAATATCCTTTATACACACATAAGGGTCATTTTGAAAATGGTCATTACGGCCCCTATAGATAACTTCATCCGCAGATACGGTCGTATAGGTCGTTTGACCTGGAAGCATTAATTTCACCTGGTTATAGTTCCAAGTGGGTTCCGTGGCACCACCACCGGTAGTACCATCATATTCTTTATCTGCCGCTGCCCAGTATAAATATGCTTTCTTTATATTAAGACAGCTCAAGCTTGGTTCTGGATTTGCCAAATTGGCATTGGTAGAGTTAAAGGTCGTTGGGTCAGAATCAATATCAACAAAGACATTGTCAGTAAAGTCATGGTTGCCATCTTCCCCATTATAGTTCCCTGTTCTAGTACGGGAAAGTACATTGTTGGCGATCATTGTAAAATCTCCGTTGATACTTCCTTGATACCTAATTTCAAAATCTTTCTTTAGATTGGTATCGTTTACATAAATATTTACGGTGGCCGTATCCGTTGAGCCGTTAGAATCCGTGATTATATATGTAAATGAGTCGTTACCATTAAATGACGGACTTGGTAGGTACTCAAAATAATCGTCCGTTGAATCTCCTGGGGTGCCATTGTCCATAATCGTTACCGTACCATTTATTGGAGCGGCATCTACTTGAAGTGAATTAACGCCCGCGGGACCGTCGAAACCAAAATCATCATTGGCCAAAATGGTTAAATCCGTTGTACCGAAAACCACAAAGGAATCATCAACAGCAGTTGGTTGATGGTTGATATCTACAATTGTACCCGTAGCAGTACTATTTGAAGAGGTTACTAAATTGGGAGAAATTGAAGTGATAGTAATGTTCAAGGTCTCATTTCCTTCTATAATAGCATCCTGAATAATGTTGACCGGTACCTGTAACACCTGATTATTGGCACCCGTAAAATTTAGGGTACCTGTTTGTGATGCTACTGTATAATCCGTTCCGGAAGTCGTGGTAACATCGTTGATTACGTAAGAAGCCGTAAATCCGCCATTTATGGGCTGACCGGTATAGGTTACATTAAAATTAGCGGTGGTATTGTACTCATCCACAGAAAAACCGGTTACGGAAATACTACCCGAGTCATCATTGACAATGGTACCCGTAGCTTGGTTGTTCGCAATGGTAACCTGTGGTATTGACGGACTTGAAATCGTTATCTGTAAGTCTTCATTTGGCTCAATAAAGGAATCACCTATTACGTTAATCTGTACGGACCTTACCTCATTATTCAAGCCGGTAAACGTTAAAATACCTGTTGAAGAAGTCTCTACCGTATAATCTACCCCAGAAGTAGTGGAAATGTCCGTAATTTGATAAGCTACCGTAAATCCGCCAACAACCCTGTCGCCACTATAGGACACATCAAAATTAATGGAATTGGTCTGCTCAACAATGCTAAAACCGGCAACGGATAAACTACCCCCATCATCATCATTAATAATTCCTGTTGCACGGTTGTTCAATAATCTGATACCTACATTAGACCGTATAGCTACAAGGTCCACGTAATAATCTTCCACAGCTTCTACCGTATTGTCGCTAAGAATAGGAACCGTAATGGTATTTGTTTTGGTCAAGTTGGTAAAGGTCAATGTCTGAACCGTAGCAGGAGGGGAGAAATCGGTAGCATTGGCGGCAGTACCGTTGTTGATTAAATAATCTACCTCAATGGTTTCCCCTGTATCTATATCACCAATAAATTCAACGATAAAACTGGCTTCCACGGTATCACCTGGGTCGCCTTCGGTAACGGTTACCGTTAAGTTTTGAAAATCTATTCCTTTATCCGACGTATTATCGTTGTCTGTGATAGTACCGTTTGCATTTGCATCGACAATATTTATCAGGTTGGTTGAAAGATTGGATAATTGCAGGCTTAATTGCTCATTGGCCTCTATAAGATTATCATTAATAACGTTAACAGTTATAGATACTTGGTCCCCATTGGAAGTTCCTGAGGGGAAGTATATTTGATCCGTAAGTGTAGCCGTATAGTCAGCGTTGACCGTTGTGGAAATGTCGGCAATGTTATAATCTACCGTAAAGGCTTCTTGTACTTCCAATCCGTTATAAGTAATGACGAAATTAGCGGTACCACCATCTTCAGTAATGGAAAAATCTGCAACACTTAAGCCCGTTGTAGCGGTTTTTATATCATTGTCCACAATAGTTCCTACGGCAGTGCCATCAACAATATTGATCAGCGTCGTAGAAAGATTGCTAAGCGCAAAATTTAAGGTTTCGTTGCCTTCTATAATTACATCTTCTAAGATATCTATGGCAACGGTCAATTGGTCACCATCTTGAGTACCAGCAGGAAATGTCAAGGTGTCTGTAAGTGGACTAACATTATAATCCGCAGTTACGGTTGCTGTACCATCTGTAATAGCATAATCTACGGTAAAACTGTTTTGAACTTCCTTACCGTTATATGTAATGACAAAGTTAGCGGTATTGCCAGCCTCGTTAACGGAGAAATCAGCAACGGTAAGACCTGTCGTGGCCGTTTTGGTATCATTGTCGGTTATTGTACCTAAAGCATCCGGATCTACTAGATTAAGCAAGGATGTTGATAGATTGGACAATTGTAAACTTAAATTTTCAGGCCCCTCAATAATCAAGTCATCATTAATGGTAACGGCTACCGACCTTGTGGTTCCGTTGGTGGTACCAGCTGGAAATGAAAGTTGATTGGCAAGGTCTGCCGTAAAGTCCTGACCGGATAAAGCGGTTCCATTATTGATGGCGTAATCTACTGTGAATCCGTCTTTAACGTTTTTCCCTGTATAGGTAACTACGAAATTGACGGTACCTATTGCTTCGTTAACCGTAAAATCTGCAACGGATAAACCTGTGGATGGTGTGGTGTCGTTATCTTCTATGATACCGGTGGCATTTCCATCTACAATGGTCAAAAGGGTATTGGATAAATTGGATAATGTAGCCGTTAAACTTTCATCACCTTCAATGATGTTGTCATTAGTTATTGATAACGTAATGACTTGTGTATCTCCATCAGCGGTATCTGCAGGAAAAGTGATCGTTCCAGTAGCACTGGCGCTATAATCCGATCCTGCGGTAGTGGTTACATCTGCAAGGGCATAATCTACAGTAAATGCATTTTCAACGGAAGGTCCTGTATAAGTAACGACGAAGTCAACAGTATTTGGGCCGGTAATTCCTTCATTAACCGTAAAATCTGCGATTGAAATTCCTTCTCCTGCTGCAGGAATCTCATCGTTGGTAATGGTTCCAATAGCTGAATTGTCTACGATAATAAGATTAGAAAAGGACTTGTTCGTAATGTCCAAGGTCAAATCTTCCGTAGGTTCAATATAAGTATCATTGATAATGTCAATGGCAAGGCTCTGTGTATCTCCATTTCTAGTATTGGCCGGGAATGAAATTACTCCAGTTATTGTATTCCCTCCATTGATCAAATAATCTGAAGATAATAGTGCGCTACCGTCATTTACAATGTATTCTAATGTAAACGGTTTTTCTACTTCAGGACCTGTATAGGTAAAAACGAAATTTGCGATTCCTCCGGTAACATCTTCGCTAACGGAAAAATCTGCTACGGAAATACCTTCTCCCGGAGCAGGATCATCATTGTCAGAAATTTGACCATCTCCTTCGTTATCGATAATATTCACATTGCCTCCAGAAGAATAGCTAATTGTTGTGGTGTAATTTTCGGTACCTTCAAACAATGCGTCGTCAACTGTAGCTACATTAAATGATACTGAAGTCGTATTGGCCAAAAGTGTTACCGTCGTAGGGCCGTAATAGTCTGAATTAGTAGTTGTTAAATTTGAATAGTTTATATTAAAAACAACATCTTGATCAGTACTGTTTGATGCGGTAATCGTAAAAATATGATTGGAACCTTCTGTAGTAGATGCATCATCAATAGTTATTTCAGGAACTAAATATAAAATAGCACTTTCACTCGTGGAATAACAGCTATTGTCATTGTGTGATACTATTACGGTATATGTGTTTTTATCCAGTCCTGTGGCATCTGCAATGTTCAAGGTAGCGGAATTGGTACCGGTATAATTGCCTCCTTCAGTTAAATCTGTACCTTTTTCCTGCCATTGATATACAAATTGACTAGCGCTATCAGAACTACCTGGTCCAGTAAAATCTGGTGTTCCAGCGGAGAAATCCGTAGTGTTTCTAGCGGCTAAATCTATTGTAAAACTTGCAGGGTCACCAATGCTGACATTTTGGTCTTGCGGTAAATTGTTTACGGTAATTTCCGTCGCAATAAATTCATTTCCAGTTATGCCATCATAACCGTCGGTAATTAGACCTCCGGTCGTAACTTGCCCTTTAGAGTTGACACCATCGCCATCAAGATTACCATTATCATCCGCATCTGAACCACCTGACTCAATAACGTCAAAACAACCATCATTATCACTATCGGTATCCAGTACATCCGGTATTGTATCTTGATCGGTATCATTACAGGTTAAAAAACCTACATTATCTACAAAAACAACATCATGGGGATCAATAGAGGATACACCTACAAACC
Source organism: Maribacter confluentis (assembly GCF_030505015.1). Taxonomy (NCBI): domain Bacteria; kingdom Pseudomonadati; phylum Bacteroidota; class Flavobacteriia; order Flavobacteriales; family Flavobacteriaceae; genus Maribacter; species Maribacter confluentis. Next base: position 1,031,399 of record NZ_JAUKUC010000001.1, on the reverse strand, counting down.
TTATTTCTACAGAAGATGAGGTAGGTGTAAATGTTGCCGTTCTCCTTTCCATATTAAGATTTTGGTTACCGTATGCAGCTTGTCCGTTAACACTAATAATTTCCTCTGAACTTTCAGTATATACAAGTGCTCCGTCTACCAGTACATTAAGATTTACTTCAACAGGAACGGGATCACGTCTTAAAGCGCCAATGTCAAAAGACAGTACATATGTCTCTCCGGGAGTTACGGTTACGGTTTGATAAAAATCGGCATTACCTATACCGTTCCAATCAGGAAACATTGCCCTATCCGTATCTATAAGCCATTGATTTCCGCTCAATGTCCAACCCGGAACTTCTGTAATATACCTTGCAAAATCACCATTTTCTACATAGGATATATTATTACATTCAACCGTATCCAATATACCATCATTATCATCATCAATATCAACGGCATCCCTAATTCCATCATTATCGGTATCAAGGTCATCATCCTCAATGGTAATGGTAGAAACCGTAGGGGTAAAGTTAATTTGTTGTGGGACATAATTGGTCAAAGCAACCGTTGAAGGGTTGTACGTTGGGTTCAAAGTAAAACTCTCTTGTAGTTCGGTCACCAAATCATTGGTTATGCCAATACTAACTATATGGGCTTCAGTATCAGTACCAACAAAAGAGATAGTTCCAGTATTGGTAGTATAGTCAGTTGTAGCTAGGGCTGTATTGTCCGCGGTGGCATAGTCAATATCAAACTGATTCTGAACGGCACCGTTCAATGTAAAGGTAATATTGGCATTGCCTATATTTTCCATAACACTAGCATCCGTTATGCTTATGGTCGCCGCATCATTGTCATGTATTCTTAACGAAGAACTTTCCGTATTTATGGATACTCTTGAAGGACCAGAGCCATATTTAGTGGACTCTGCGGAATTCTGTGATTTTACACCATGAAATTCTTCCGAAGGTTCTACTAAAGAATCCTCCGTTGTAGGGATATCTATAAAAATTTGGGATCCTGCAACCGATCCAGCGGGAAAAGTAGCTGTTGTGGTAAACGCATTAAAATCCGTGCCATCACTGGCCGGACTAACAGAACCCGTATATTCCAAAACTTGGAAATCTACCGCATAGGCATCTTCTATGCCAACATATTGTTGACCGCCTGTATTTGTTCCTGTGGACAAAGTAAGTCCGTAGCTTATTGTTCCCCCTTCGGTGACATCATAATTGCCACCTGTGACATAGGCCACATCTGTATCGGTAATTGTACCAATTCCCTTTCGTTTACTATAATTAACTTCTATATCATCATTACTGGTAAAATGTATCTCAAATTGTTGTTCCGTCGCTTCTACCCAATCATCATCTTCTGCTACTACGGTAAAGTTTACCGATGTAAATCCTGTTGGAATTGTTACTGCAGATGGTCCAGTAAAATCTGCATTTGTTGTGGTTAAGTTACTATAAATAAGGTTTACCGTTTTACTGGATAAAAGAGACCTAGTCGTTGTTGATAGGGTAAATGTCATATTGCCACCTTCTGTAGCACTGGCATCAGAAATACTAAAACAATTTTCATCAATAGAGCCATCACCGTCATCATCGATACCATTATCACAAATTTCTTCAACCATGGATAAACAAATATCATCTAGGTAAACAGGTCCATTGGTGCTGTTGGTAACTTGTAAATAAAACCATCTAGATCCACCTGGAGCAGTATCGGTAAAATTGGCATTTTTATAGGCTCCAGAGCCATCACTGGGAATTACAAAATTGCTTACTCCTCTTAATTGATTGGAGTTACTAACATATATCAAGGCAATTTCAATATCTCCTGTATTCCCCACATTATTGTAAAAGAATGATAAATCAATAACATCGTTGGTATTGATAGGTAAATAGACGGTCTCGATGACATCTCCTACCGAAGGCATTGCACCAGCGGAGCTTCCTGTTAATACATATGAAGGGTCGTTCTCAATGTATGACCCGTCATAGAAGTCATACTCGGTAGTACCACTTTCAAAACTTGTATTGTCGTTAAAACACTGAGCAAATGTTACGGTACTGGAAAGGCAAAACAAAATACAGGTTAATACTGCAATAAAATTTTTGGTCATAGGTCGATTATCAGAAACTACCATTTCTTACACTTAACTTTTGGCCGAACAAATTTTTTATAGATATGTACGGCAACTGGTCAAATTGTTTTTATGTCAAACTTTGAACATTGTTGAGATAGATTATTCATTAAAATTGAACTTTCTAGTTCGTCGTTCAAAACTGTACGTCCACGGCTATAAATCTGCCAGTAAACGTATAATGACAAAATAACGCTGATAAAAACTTATAATTAAATTGTTGTTGTGTAGTAAGTAAAAGTTGTGGTTTTTTGTTTGCAGTAATTTTCTTTCAAAAAAAATTTAAAATTTTAACATTTTTTAATTTTCAAAGTATAAAATACTGAAAATCAATAATTTAAGTGCAAATAATTTAAAATTCTTAAAAGTTGAATTATTGCGGTTTTTGTTAATTTTTAAACTATGGATTTGTTGTAAGAGTATGGTGAAAAGTGTTAAAATTACTTTGTCGATAACGTAATGTCGTTAATCGATAGTAATCATACCATTAGGGGATAACAGCGTTTTTTTTTGATAAAATGTCAAAAACGTTACGCTAATAAATTCGTAGGATTTTAAGAAATGGGATGCTATACCCTTCAAAATAATTCTTGTTTTCGCCAGATTTTTTAATACTATATTTTTTTGGGTTTTTAACGGGAATATTCAATTTAAAAAAGAAATGAATTTTAGTGATTTTTATAGTTAGTTTTGGAATTAAAAAGCATCAGGATCTTGAATTATTAGATGCGCTCTTTTTTGCAGTTCCGCTAATTTTTCTCCATCCATTTTTTCCAATAGGGACATCATCATGGCCATACGTTGATTGTCCTTAAAATGACTTTTCTTTTCTGCTAAAAAGTTCCAGTATAAAGCATTTAAAGGGCATGCGCTTTCACCGATTTTTTTAGTATAGCTATACTGGCAATTTCCACAATAATTACTCATTTTATGTATGTAATTAGCACTGCTTACATATGGTTTTGTAGCCACTATACCGCCATCTGCAAACTGGCTCATGCCTCTGGTATTAGTGATTTCTACCCATTCTAGGGCATCTATATATACGCCCAGGTACCATTTGTCCACCTCATCTGGGTGCATTTGTGTTAACAAGGAAAAGTTGCCAATAATCATAAGTCGTTGAATATGGTGGGCATAGGCAGTATCCAAACTTTGGCCAATAGCGTGTTTTAAACAGTTCATTTTGGTATTTCCGGTCCAATAAAAATCTGGCAGTTTATTGGTGTTTTCCAATTTGTTCATGTTTTTGTAATCTGGCATTTCTTTCCAATAAATACCTCTCATGTATTCACGCCATCCCACTATTTGCCGTATAAAGCCTTCTACTTGCGAGATATGTATATCATCTTTATGGCTATAATAGTGGTCCAAAACTTTGTCTACGACCTCTTTTGGGGATAGTATTTTCGCGTTCATGGCAAACGATATGCGCGAATGAAACAAAAATTTCTGACCTTCATGCATAGCATCTTGGTAGTCACCGAAATGTACTAAAAGTTCATTGCAGAAATAGTTTAGTACGGAAAGACAGTCCGCTCTAGTAACGGGCCAGCTAAATTTTTCAGGGTCAATTGATCCAAACGTTTCTACATTGGCCTCTTCCAATTCTTTTAAAATTTCCGTGACGTTTTTCCTGAAGCCCCTTTCATGGGGTATGGTTGGTTGACCTTTCCATTTTTTACGATTGGCGTGGTCAAAGTTCCATTTGCCACCTTCAGGTTGATCATTTACCATCATGATGTTATGTTTTTTACGCATCATTCTGTAAAAACTCTCCATGATCAATTGTTTTTTTCCCTTAAAAAAATCCTTTAATTGTGAACGAGTGGTATAAAAATGTTCCGTATCAAAAAATGCGCTATCTATTGTCAGGTCTGCACAAATTTCCTTTAATTGCTGGTCCAACCTATATTCATCAGGTAATAAATACTCAAATCTATGTATTTGGTTTTTCTCAATGGCCTGTGTTATCAGTTGCTTAAGTTGTTGTGGGTTTTCTGGGTTGGTAACAGTGTAATAGATAAAGTGATGCCCTTTGGACGTGAGCTGGTCCTTAAAGTCGCGCATGGCCATAAAAAAAGCCACTACTTTTTGGATATGGTGTTTTACATAATCCGTTTCCTGCCTCATTTCCGCCATGATATAAATAACATTTTCATCAACGGTATTGAACCATGAGTGGTTTTGGTTTAATTGATCACCAAGAATTAAGCGTAAGGTCTTCATTTTCTGTGTTTTAAATTATCTTATTTGTGGGGGGCAGTTAAAACAAGGTATCCTGCAACCATAGACGTTGGTACTTGCCATTACCATCATAGCGCTCAGCTTGAATTTTTATATTAAATTTTCTGTCCCTTGGGTCATTGCCCACTCCACTGGCATACATCCAATTTCCATAGTTGCTGTGCACATCATAATCAATTAGCATACTTTCAAAATAGGCAGCTCCTATACGCCAATCCTGTTCTTTTTCCTTTGACCAAAAACTTGCTACATTTTGCCTTCCTCTATTGCTCAACCAACCGGTCATAGCCAATTCTTTCATATTGGCATTTACAAAAGGTTCATTGGTCATACCGTTTATCCAATCGGTTTTCATGCCCTTGGTGTTTTTCCAATCATATTTTTTTTGGAGAATACCCTGTTGCAGAAAAATAGTATTTTGATGTTTTAAGGATATATATTTAAAATAATCACGCCAAATAAGTTCAAATATGAGCCAATAGGTATCTTGGTTCTTGGTTATTTCTTTCTCAAAATGCTTGACTTCCCAAAAGATCATTCTAGGTGAGATACTGCCATTGGCCAACCATGGGGATAGTTTGGAACTATAATCAGTGCCAACCAGTCCGTTTCTGGTCTTTTTATAATATGCAAGTTTTCTGGTTTTCCAAAAATAGTGGTCAATTCTTTCTTTGGCTTCAGAAGTGCCCCCTTTAAAGGGAAAGGCCGTTCGTTTATCCACGGTGAACTCATTAAATCCTAATTCCGTTATGGTAGGTATATGCGTATGGGTTTCAATAAGATTATCCAAAGGTAATGTATGAGTGATCTTGGCTATGGGCCTTACCTTTACGCTAAGCTCACATTTTTTTCTGAAACTCGTAAAAATTTCAGGTATGGAGTCATAGGATGAATAGGGTATATCCTCTGGATGAAATAAAAATTGATCAAAGGTTTCAATGAACGTGGTAGACCTTGCCTTATTCTTAACCATATTAACTATATCCTGCTCGTCTCTTGTCCATTCTTTCTGTAAATACACATTATCTATTTGATGTAAATTTATCAATTGCGTAAGATGGGTAGCTGATTCTCCTTGATATACAAATAAGGGTATATGGAGTTGTTTTAACTGCTCTTTTAAATTTTTTAAGGTCTCTATTAAAAATTTGGCCCTAAATTTCTCAGTTCTTTTAAATCCATATATATCCTCTTTAAAAAAAAGTGATTCAAAACAATAGTAGGCTATAACCTTTTTGCCTTTCATGGCATGAACCAATGAAATATTGTCCTCTATTCTTAAATCATTTCTAAACCAAATGATATTGTTCATGATATAGTTTTTGGTTAAGCTTTATTTCTTCTACATTTTTCGCTACAATATTTTACCTCTTCCCAATTGCTTTCCCATTTTTTGCGCCACGTAAATGGTCTTTTGCATACCGCACAGATTTTGGTTGGTAAAAATTGTTTCTTATGGGCCATTATAAGATGGTTTTGATGAGTTCATCTGGTTGTTGATAATTGAACCTGTTTAACAGTTTAGGCAATGCATAACCATCTAGCCCAATAATAGCAGCCGTATCCGCTTTCTCTAAGTGTAACCAGCCATCGTCTTGAATAATATTTTCCGGTAGGTACAAGTGTTCAATAGCTCCAATAATCAATAGGCATCCATTTTCCTTAATCGTATACTCGTTTATATAGCTACAACCTATCTTTATATTACTTTGCGCTACGTACGGGGCAAAAAAATCATCCAAATACATTTCGGTTAAACCGGTTTTTGAAAATTCTGAAATATCATGATTATAACTGGCGGATGTATGGTGGGCCGCTTTGATAATTGAACTAGTTATTTGATTGACCGTAAAAAAACCGGTTTCCTTAAAATTATGGTAAGTATCTCTCCTTACGGTCAATGGTCTAAAAATAAAACCTAGCATTGGAGGGTTACTACCAATATGTACTACGGAATTGAAGACCGCTAAATTAGTGATACCATTTTTATCCTTTGACCCAATTAGATTGGCAGATTTATATCCGGTGCAGGTATTGATGAGGTGGGCCCTGTGCCTGCTGGGAAGTTTTTGCAACGCTTCAATATTGAAATATTTCAAAATAAAAATTGTTTAATTAATTTTAAATAAAGTTAAACATTATTATCGTAAGAATTCCAAATTGATTTGTTTAGTTTGTATAATGAATGCTATAAATAGTTCATTATTTGTTACATTTAACATTCACTTAATGATGGCATAAAGCCTCAAGCATGACCCAAGAAAGAAAAAATATAGCCATTATAGGCTCCGGACTAGTAGGTTCATTACTGGCAATTTATTTAAAAAGATACGGGCACCGCATAACGGTGTTCGACAGAAGGCCCGATATTAGAAATATAGAATTTTCAGGAAGGTCGATCAACTTGGCCATGAGCAATAGGGGGTGGAATGCCTTAAAAGCCGTGGGCCTGGAAGAGGAGATTAAGACCATTGCCATTCCATTGGACAAGCGTGCCATGCATGTTATAGGTAAACCAGAGTATTATCAAAAATATGGAAAGGACGGTGAAGCTATATGGTCCATATCCAGGGGAGTACTGAACAGGAAGATGATAGACCTTGCCGAAAAAAATGGTGTAGATTTTCGTTTTGAGGAAAAGGTATGGGATATAGATTTGCCAGAGGCTAAAATATTTACGGGTGAGAGTGAAAAAGGAGAATGGAAAGAATACGAATATGATTTGGTATTTGGCTGTGACGGTGCCTTTTCTAGGGTGCGCCACAAAATGCAGCGCCGCAGTAGGTTTGATTATTCCCAGGATTTTATTGACGTAGGATATAAGGAACTAACCATACCTGCCAATAGTGACGGTACACATAAATTGGACAAAAATTCATTTCATATCTGGCCACGGGGCAAATTTATGTTCATAGCCATGCCCAATTTGGATGGTAGCTTTACGTGTACGTTGTTCATGCCGTTTGAAGGGGATGTATCCTTTGAAAGTATTAAGACCAAGCAAGACGCGGTCTTGTTCTTTACGACCTATTTTCCCAATGTAAAAAATGAAATAGAAAACTTAACGGAAGATTTTTTTAAAAACCCTACCAGTGCCATGGTTACCATGAAATGTTACCCATGGACCTATTGGAACAAAGTAGCGCTAGTGGGAGATTCTGCACATGCAGTTGTTCCTTTTTATGGTCAGGGAATGAACGCCGGTTTTGAGGATATTTATGTGCTGGACCAGATAATACAAGAACTGGGCAATGATTGGGAAAAAATTTTTCAGACCTATCAAGAAAGGAGAAAACCTAATGCGGACGCCATTGCAGAATTAAGTTATCGAAATTTTGTGGAAATGAGCAGTAAGACCGCAGATGCCAATTTTTTGCTACAAAAGAAAATTGAAAAACACTTTGCCTCCAAATATCCGGATAAATGGGTGCCCGCATATAGTAGAGTTACCTTTTCCCTAAGACCTTATGCAGAAGCATTGGCAGAAGGAGATGCGCAAGAGGCCATTATGAAAGAGGTGATGAAAATGCCCGATTTGGATAAAAAATGGGATAGTAGGGAAGTAGAGGAAAAAATATTGGAACTATTGGGCTAATCAGTATTTTGATTTTATTTCAGACTTTCTCATGGGCATACTATCAATGAGGTCAAATAAATTTTTAAGGTCCAAAGGATATGGTTCCTGTGCTTTAATGCCACCATCCTTACCAATTAAGATATAGCCATCATTTAAAGTATTGAGAGAGGCAACCGGTTTAAGGTCTACCAATTTATTTTCTAAAGTATAAAATTTGTCTTTGTTGAGAATAAGGACCATGAGGTCCCTTTCCTGAACGTTCTGCTGTGCCCCATTGATTTTTTGTATGGCTTGGTCTACCGAACTGGTATTGGTTGAGTTACTATTTAAAATTAGTATTCTATTCTTCCATTGAAAATCCTTGATTGTTTGTGCGTTTATCATATGGATATGAAAGAGTGCAGATAATATTAGTAAAAGGTGATGTAGCCTCATTAAAAGTAATATATTAAAAAAAGGCCATCTTCTAAAAGATGGCCTTTTTAATTCTCATGATGAATTGTTCTTATAACTTTGCGAACATTTTTTGCATTTTTTCGCTTTCCTCTTCGGCTAACGTTGGGTCAACCAAAATACGACCACTATGCTCATCTGTAATTATTTTTTTCCTTGAGGCAATTTCTACCTGTACTTGGGGTGGAATAGTAAAGAAAGAACCACCTGAAGCACCTCTTTCAATAGGTACAACGGCTAAACCGTTCTTAACGTTTTTGCGAATACGCGCATAAGCTTTTACCAAACGTTCTTCAATCTTATCCTGAAACTTGATGGACTCTTCCAATAAAGCTTTTTCCTCTTTTTCCGTTTCGGCCAATATGGCGTTCAACTCGCCCTTCTTATGCTTTAAATGTGCCTCGCGTTCCGCTAAACGTTCTTTAGTATCAGAAATTACAGCTTTCTTTTGCTCTATTTGGGCCTTGAACTCTTTAATGTTCTTTTCTGCCAACTGTATTTCCAATTCTTGAAATTCCAATTCTTTGCTGATAGAATTGAATTCTCTACTGTTACGAACATTTTTTTGTTGTTCGCCGTATTTTTTAATTAGGGCCTTAGCTTCTTCAATTAGATTTTTCTTGGCACCGATTTCGAAGTTGATGTTCTCTAAATCAGTTTTAAGTTTATCCATTCTCGTTTTTAGGCCTAGGACTTCATCTTCCAAATCTTCTACTTCTAAAGGTAGTTCTCCACGAACATTCCTTATTTCATCGACTCTAGAATCAATTAATTGCAAATCATATAATGCTCTTAACTTCGCTTCTACAGAGGAATCTTCTTTTTTTGCCATATTAAAAATAATTGATGGGATTTGTTATACTTTCCGATAAATGGACTGCAAAATTAGGAATTTTTTTTGTAAGATAATCAACTAAAAGGTTTTTTGTAAACTGCTCAGTTTCAAAGTGTCCTATATCTGCTAAAACAATTTGGTTTTCAGCCTCGTAAAATTGATGATATTTAAGGTCTGCGGTTATGAAAACATCGGCACCTGCTGCCTTTGCCGCACTAATAGCAAACGATCCGCTACCGCCAAGAACGGCAACTTTTTTAATTGGTCTGTTTAAAAATTTTGAATGTCTAACAATCGGTGTTTTCATTTTAAGCTTCAAATCACTTAAAAATTGTTGTTCTGGCAGCGCATTTGCCAATTCTCCGATCATTCCCATACCTATGTAGGGGTTGGTGTTGTCCAATGTTTGAATGTCATAAGCTACTTCCTCGTACGGATGGCTGTCCAATAACGCATTGACCACTGCCGTGGTTTTATTTTTGGTCATGGTACAAGTAAGCATGATTTCTTGTTCCGTATGGGTTTCCCCAATGGTTCCTTTTGTGGGATTGGCATTACTATTGGCCTTGTAACTTCCTTTGCCCTCTACGGAAAAACTACAGTTAGAATAATTACCAATTTCTCCGGCACCAGCTGTAAAGAGGGCATGTTTAACATCATCACTATTTTCTACCGGAACATAGGTCGTCAATTTTTTAAACGTAGATTTTTGGGGCAATAATATTTTGGTATTGCTTAGGCCCAACACTTCACAAATTTTAGCATTTACCCCATGTCTTGCATTATCTAAAGCCGTATGGTTGGCATATATGGCAATGTCATTTTTTATGGCTTTGATTACTACACGTTCCACATAATTTTTGCCGGTTATCTTTTTTAGTCCCCCAAAAATTATGGGGTGAAAGCTAACGATCAGGTTACATTTTTTAGCAATGGCTTCATCCACTACATTTTCCAAGGTATCCAATGTTACCAAGATTCCGGTGACCTCTGTGGTTGAATTGCCTATTAAAAGGCCTACATTGTCAAAATCCTCTGCAAAGTTTAGCGGTGCAAACTCCTCTAAGATATTCGTAATATCGTTTATGGTCATTTTGTTGAAAAATAAGATATTCAAAGATAAATTATTATAATTTCGTACTAATGCAGGTAATACGAAAACTTCTTTTGCCCATTTCATTCATTTATGGACTTATCGTCTTTATACGAAATAAGTGTTTTGACTATGGTATATTTTCTTCAAAGACTTTTGCTGTAAAAACCATTTGTGTGGGCAATTTAAGCGTTGGTGGCACTGGTAAAACCCCAATGATAGAATTGCTGGTAAGAATATTACAGGATAATTATGCCATAGCTATATTAAGTAGGGGCTACAAAAGAAAAACAACTGGCTTTTTGTTGTCCACAGGGGATACTCGAGTAGAGGATATGGGCGATGAACCCTATCAGTTAAAAAGCAAGTTTCCAAAAGTAGCTGTTGCTGTAGATGCCGATAGAAGAAACGGTATAGCCCAGTTGAAAAGAAATGTACATCCTGATGTAATTTTACTGGACGACGCTTTTCAACATAGAAAAGTAAATCCTGGATTTTCAATTCTATTAACGGCCTATGACAATCTATATATAGAAGATTGGTATTTACCAACGGGAAGTTTACGAGATAATAAGGGCGAGGCAAAACGCGCCCATATGATTGTGGTAACCAAGTGTCCGGCCAATTTATCTGAACATGAGAAGGATGCCATCAGGTCCAAGATTGGTCCAAAAATAAACCAGCAAGTATTGTTTGGTCATTTAAGCTATAATAAGCAATTAAAGGGTAATCGTATTTATTTACACGAGCTTAGGGGTAAGCATGTTACCTTGGTTACAGGTATTGCAAATCCAGACCCATTATTGCAATTTTTAAAAAAGGAAGGGCTAGTTTTTGAACATCTTAAATTTAACGATCATCATTTCTTTACCGATAAGGAGCTAAACTTGCTGAGAAAAAAGGATTGCATCTTAACTACGGAGAAAGATTATGTAAGGTTGAAATCACATTTAGATAACTTACATTTTATAGAAGTATCCCATACGTTTAACGCTCAGGATAACGAATTGTTCCAAAAGGAACTGTACAATTTTATGAAATTGAATTAGGTTTTTTGTCAAAAATATTCTCACCTATTTTTTGATAAAATACCTCTGGTTTAAATGGCTTTGTAACCACATCGTTACATCCGGCGGCGTAAAAACTCTCCAAACTGTCATCTAACGAAATTGCTGTCAAAGCAATAATAGGAGTGTCTTGATTAAATTTTCTTATTTCAATGGTTGCTTCCTCACCGCTTATGCCGGGCATATGAATATCCATTAATATGGCATCATACACATTTTCTTTCGCTAGGGTAATTGCCTCATGACCATTATTGGCAATGTCACTGGTCATTTCTTTTTTAGTCAGCATTTTTTTGGTAATGACTTGGTTGATTTTATTGTCCTCAACGATAAGCAGATGAAGATTTTTAAAATCATAGTCCTTTTGTGCCGTTTCAAAAGTAAAATCCTCCGGAAGGTCTTCCATACTGGTCATTGCAATCTCAAAAGAAAATGAACTTCCTTCGCCCAAGGTACTTTCCAATTCTATTTTACTGTTGAACAAACCTAATAGGCTTTTTACAATGGTAAGGCCTAGACCAGTACCGCCATATTCCCTGTTGATCTGTATGGACCCTTGCTCAAATCCGTTAAAAATACTTTTTTGCTTTTCTTTTGAAATACCAATACCATTGTCGGTTACTTCAAAAAATATCTTAACCTGATCATTATTTTTTTCCAATAATTTGGTGGTAATGCGTACTTCCCCTCCTTTGGTGAACTTAATTGCATTTCCTATCAAGTTCATGAATATTTGTGAAAGTTTAAGAGGGTCGCTCAACAAATGTCCGGGTATGCTTTCATCATACTCCAATATCAATTTGGTTTTGTTTGCCTTGGCACTTTGGGATAATGAATTGATAACCTCGTTAATGACTTTTTTAAGGTTGAACTCCATGTTTAGGGGTTCCAGTTTATTGGCATCAATTTTATTGATATGTAAAATATCGTTGATGAAATTAAGCAGGTAGTCTCCAGAAAATTTTAGGGCCTTTAGATGTTCTTTTTGATGTTCCTCTGGATTTTCCTCTAACAGTAAATGGGTGAGCCCTGTAACCGCATAAAGAGGTGTTCTGAGCTCATGGCTTACCGTTGAAAGAAAATTTGTTTTGGCTTCCATGGCCTGTACCGCACCATCACGGGCAATTTGCAGTTCCTTGTTCTTAGTCTGTAAAAGGTCGTTGGTCTTTAATTTTATTTGATTGTTTCGGTAAAGGGTTACGGCCAATAATGAAATAATAATTAAAAACGAACTGATCAATATCGTAGTAAATTCTGATCTGTTCTGGGATTCTGTCAGCTCCTCAATTTTCTTTTCTTGACGGGCAATTTCCTCTGTTTTGTAATCATCCCTTATTTTATCTGCAGTTTTGGCCTCAATTTTAATTTTATCGACATTAAAGATAGAATCTTTAAGCTTGACCAAGTTTTGGCTATTTACCAATGATTTTTGGTATAATCCCAATTTTTCATAAACATTGGTCAACAATGTGTTGGCATCTTTTATATCTACTAAAAATCCGTTTTGCGTAGCCAGGGCAAGAGCATTCTCCCCATTTTTTGCGGACTCCGTTAAATTATTGGTTCTTAGGTTTAATTTTGCAAGGGTCAAATAAGCTTGTGTGGCCAAATATTCTTTTTCATAAACATCTGTATTGACGATCAATGAATTTAGATTTTTTGTGGCGCTCTCATACTTTTCAAGATTAATATAGATTTTGGCTTCTGTCAAAATTAAATTATTGAAAAAATTACGATCATTGTTAAGTTGTTTGGCCTCATTGATCATAAATAAAGCTTGAAAGTTGCGCTTGCTTCTATATAGAAGAATTGCTTCAATATATTTATGCATGGCGTCACCATAAGGATATTCAATATCCTTTAATAATACACTGGCGCGGTCCCAATAGAATTCAGTATCACCTTCTTTATCTATTTTAAGATAGAGTAGTGCCAGTTCATGTAAACTGTCAATTAATGATTTTACATCTTCATTCTTCTCCGCTTCCGAAGCAGCGGTATTCAGGGTTTCTAGGGCTAGGTCAATTTTATTTTGATTTCTAAAAGTTCTGGCCTGGTCAAAATAGGGCTGAATTTCTTTTGGCTGTACAAAATCCTGACAAAATAGAGTTGTGGATGCCATTATATAAAATAATGGAACCAATATAAAGAGTAACGCTTTATGTAATTTGATGGTTTTCAAATATACTTTTTACCGTTCATAAAATTAATTAAATCTATAATTCTACTACTATATCCGGTTTCATTATCATACCAGCCAATAATCTTGACCATTTTACCGATAACCGAAGTCATTAAAGAATCAAACGTACAAGAGTAACAACTATTGTTTAAGTCTATAGAAACTATAGGGTCTTTTGTAAAGCAGAGAATGTTTTTAAACTCCGTTTGTGCCGCTTTCTCAAATGTATTGTTTATTTCTTCAATAGAAGTGTTCCTTTTTACATTTAGGGTAATATCAGTAAGAGAACCATTGGGAACGGGTACCCTAATACCGCAACCACCTATAACATCTGCCAATTGGGGAAAGATTCTGGTCAATGCTTTTGCCGCCCCGGTGGTGGTAGGTACAATAGATTGTGCGGCGGCACGTGCCCTTCTTAAATCCCTATGGGGCTGGTCATGCAGACTTTGGTCCGTAGTGTAAGAATGTATAGTGGTGATATACGCCTGTTCTATTCCGCAAAGGTCATTGACAACCTTGATCATTGGAGCCGCATTGTTTGTCGTACATGAGGCATTAGAGACAATGTCATCAGAGGCGGATAATGTATTCTCATTTATTCCAAAAACGATCATTTTAATGTCATCCTCTATTGGTGGTACGGATAGAATTACTTTTTTGGCCCCATTTTTAATATGATGTGCCAAAATTTCCTTTTCCTTAAACTTACCCGTACATTCTACCACCAGATCAACATGATTAGTAGACCAATCTATTTTGGAAGGATGGTCATGGTTGGTCAAAGCTATGGTCTGTTTATCTACAATAATGTGCTGGTCCGTGTAATCAATTTCTTGATGCAATGGTCCATGTATACTATCGTATTTAAGTAAATGTGCTAAAGTCCTGGCATCTGCCAAATCATTGATAGCTACAACATTTAAGTGTTCATGTTGCAATAAAAGCCTAAATAGGGTTCTGCCGATTCTACCAAAACCATTAATGCCAATATTTATTTTTTGCATTGGTTAAATGAGGGTAAATTATACCTATGATCGTTATTCCAGGAACTTGCATGTCCATGAAGTGTTATCAATGGAACTTGTAAAATTATAGTATATGCTTATGGGCTTTGTAAGAAGACCTTACCAAAGCACCGCTTTCTACATGTCTAAAACCCATTTCAAGACCAATTTCCTCGTATTTTTTAAATTGCTCCGGAGTTATAAATTCCTTTACAGGAAGATGTTTTTTTGATGGTTGTAGATATTGCCCTATGGTAACTACATCAACATCTGCCTTACGCAAGTCTGCCAACGTAGTGATTACTTCATCCTCATGTTCTCCTAGGCCCAACATAATCCCGGACTTGGTTCTATTGATACCTTCTTTTTTTAAGTAATTTAGGACTTCTAGACTACGCTCATACTTAGCTTGTATACGCACTTCACGCGTTAGTCTTTTAACGGTTTCCATATTATGCGAAACAACTTCTGGAGAAACGGCTACAATTCTATCCAAGTGCTTTTCAATTCCTTGAAAATCAGGTATTAAGGTTTCTAACGTAGTTTGTGGATTCATTCTTCTAATGGCCTGCACGGTTTCGGCCCAAATAATGGATCCCATGTCCTTAAGATCATCTCTGTCCACTGAAGTAATCACCGCATGTTTAATTCCCATTATCTTAATGGAACGTGCAACTTTCTCAGGTTCTGCCCAATCTACTTGCTCTGGTCTTCCAGTTTTTACACCGCAAAATCCACAAGACCTGGTGCAAACATTGCCCAATATCATAAATGTAGCGGTTCCTTCTCCCCAACACTCGCCCATATTTGGGCAGCTACCACTTGTGCAAATGGTGTGCAGGTCATATTTGTCTACCAAGCCACGTAATTGCGTGTATTTTTTACCGGTAGGTAATTTAACCCTTAACCATTTTGGTTTGCCTTTAGGTGGGGCAACGTTTTCTTTTAAGACTGTGGACATGCTATAATTTTAATACAAATATACGAACTAAAAAAGTCTCGTTAAAGAAGACAATGGGCGATAAATTTTTTAGAAAAAATCGTTATATCTATGTGCCTTTATAATCGGTTATTTGCGATTTTTGATTATTTCCAAAAGTAATTTTTTTGCCCGCAACAATTTTACCTTTACATTGTTCATGGGTTCGTTCAGGGCAGTTGCAATATCTGCATAGCTAAGCTCTTGAAAATATCTTAAATTAATGACTTCTTGATAATGTGGCTTTAATTTTTTGATATCGTGCAACAAATCGGCCAGATTCTGTTCTTGGATCAATTGGTCTTCCATGGTAGGTGCAACATCCAATACGGTGGTAATAGCTTCAGAATTACTTCTTGAATCCAACAAACTTTTTTTGCGTTTACGGACCAGGTCTATATGAATGTTTTTGGATATGGCAATAAGCCATGTTTTAAAAACATATTTATCATTATAGGTATGTATTTTGTCAAATGCCTTGGAAAAGGTCTGTATGGTAATATCCTCAGAATCGTTTTCGTTCTCGGTACGTTTTAATTGAAAACCATAGACATCGTTCCAAAACATATCCAACAAACGGCTAAAAGCAATCTGGTTGCCTTCTTTGGCCTTAAGTATCGTTGTTTCTAAATCGTCTGCGTTATTCAAATAAAAGTATTGTGGGAACTCAATTTACAAATTAAATTACCTTATTCCGAAATTGTTTCTTTTCTACAATCCTGCTCGCTAGGTAACTTACCGCACATGCCACAGGCTTGTCCGTCTTGATTTAAATAAGGGCTTTGGCTTGCGCAAGTACCTGCAAATTCACCATTTTTTTTCGCCCAAATTTTTATGGCGATACCGGCAAACGCCAGTGCTAACAATCCAATGGTCAAAAATATTAGTTTCATATGCCTATTTTATGCAAAGATAAAAAAATAAAGCCCCAAAATTGGGGCTTTAAGAATACTTTATATGTAAAAGTCTAGTACGCTATATTGGCGACTATATTATCCACATTAGGAGTATGATTACCACCTTTTTGTTCTATGGTTATATAACCTACTGCGTTGTCCGCATAAGGTAAGGCCATTAATTTTTGTTGATCGCCCGCTTCTTCTATTACCCCTAGATTGATCATTTTACCATTTACCTCTGCCCACATTTGAAAACATTGGCTCTCTGGTATGTTAGGTAACTTACTTACGTTAATGTAAGATAACTTTTTAACAGGGTTGATATAGGCAACCGCTTTCAGCTCTTTTGCTTTTTGGTTTCCTTTTACATTATATTTTTTGGTCTGCGGGTTGTTCAACACTATAAATTGATTACGAACATCCTCTAACTGTTCCTTCATGTTTTCTTCCAGCAGCTTTATCTTATTGCTTACCACACTATTTTCTTCCTGTAATCCTTGGTTCTGGCTCCAGAAAAAAGTTGATATCCCAGCAAACATTATAGCGGCTATGCTAGCAGCTATGGCATAATTGAAGAATTTTTTTCTGCCAACGCGCTCAGATTTGATTCTGGAATGGATTTTATCCTTAAGACCCTGTGGAGCTTCTATGGCATATTGCTTGGCAAAGAGTTCCAGGTTTTCCTGTAGCTCGTTGTACGTATCACGTACCTCCGGGTACATGGCGATATAACGCTCTACCTGTAAGGATTCCAGTTCTGTAGTGGTACCCAATAGGTACTGCTCTAAAAGATCAGAGTCTAGAAATTTTTTTATTTTGTCTTTCATAATACGAAGTTTAATAACAATGTGACTAGTGAAGGACCATAGATTTTACTTAATTCACGTAAACCTATTTTTAACCTTGATTTAATGGTTCCTAAAGGAATGTCCAATTCTTCGCTTGCTTCTTGTTGGGTCATACCTTGGAAAAAAAGAGCTTCTAGAACAATTTGATACTTATCTTCAATTTTTCCTAGATGTTCTTTTACATCCATTAATTCTGGCCTTGTACTTTCTATGCCTAACGTATATACGTCAGAAACGTCTATTTGGATTTCCTTATCTGTTTTTGTATTGACACTTCTTAATTTGTCTATAGCGGTATTGCGGGTAATTCTAAAAAGCCAAGTAAATAGTTTGGCTTTTTTAGGGTCGTAGGAATCTGCTTTTTTCCAGATTTTAACGAAAGATTCTTGAACCACGTCCTGTGCCAGTTCAGGGTCTCTGACCACTTTGTTGGCTACACCCAGCAAGGTGTCTGCATAGTTATCGTACAAGAGGGAAATGGCTTTTTCATTTCGCTCCTGTAACAGCTCTACAATATGATTTTCTAATAACGTGCTCATAATTTATAAAGATGCACAAGTTTTTTCTAAAATGAACATCCAAACTGCCCGGTTAGACCGTATATGCATAAACGCTAAATTATAAAATTGATTGTTAACGAAGCGTTATATGAAAATATATATCTAATAAGTGGTTAGCTGGTAACTACCACTTTGTTTTTGGTTAGTTTGGTTTGGTAATAACCCCTGTAAACTTTTACGGGGGTTATTTTATGATATTTACCTCAGGACCGATTTTTATACCAAAGCGACGCATAACCTCGTTAATGATTTGGTCCGCTAAACCTAAAATATCCTCTCCGGTAGCATTTCCATAATTTACAAGAACCAGTGCCTGTTTTGTATGTACGCCGGCATCGCCAATGCGTTTGCCTTTATACCCGCATTGCTCTATTAACCATCCGGCAGGAATTTTAAAATAATCTTCGGAAACTTTATAATATGGCGCATTTGGTTGAGCTTCAATAAAAATATTGAACGCTTTTTTGGAAATTATTGGATTTTTAAAAAAACTGCCACTGTTCCCTAGTTCCTTTGGGTCAGGTAATTTACTTTGACGTATTGCTATGACCGCATTAGAAACATCTCTAATGGTTGGATTGGCAATCGAATTTTTAGATAATTCTTCCTCAATGGCCCCATAACCGGTCTTGATGATATGATGCTTTTTTGTAAATGAAAAAGTAACCGATGTAATAACGAATTTATCTTTCCCTTTATTTTTGAATAAAGAATCACGGTATCCAAAAGCACAGTCTTCCTTGGAAAACGTAATCAGTTTTTGGTCAGAAATGCGTACAGCTTCACATTCTAGAAAAGTATCCTTAAGTTCAACACCATAAGCGCCAATATTCTGTATGGGGGCAGTTCCTGTATTTCCAGGTATAAGGGACATATTTTCAATACCGCCAAAATCATTATCCAGTGTCCATAATACCAGCTCATGCCAATTTTCCCCGGCCATTACTTTGACGCTTACTTGTTCTTGGTTTTCATTAATGATTTCCTTGCCTTTGATATTTATGTAGATGAACAAGGCATCAATATCCCCTGTAAGCAACATATTACTGCCGCCACCAATACATATTTTTCTTGGATAGCTGTCATTGCTTAATATTTCTTGCAATGCGCTTACGGAATTTATTTCAACAAAGTATTTGGCACGGGCCGCTATACCAAATGTGTTGTAGTCCTTAAGTGAAAAATTTTCGAGTACGGTCATTAACCTTTATAAATTTTTAGGGCTTCGGCAAGAATATGTACCGCTCTTTTTAAACTTTCCTTATCCAAAACATATGCAATCCTTATTTGGTTGGTTCCCAGCCCTTCCGTTGCATAGAATCCTGCGGCCGGGGCCACCATAACGGTTTCATTATCTACCCTAAAGTCTTCTAAAAGCCATTGGGCAAAATGATCGGCATCTTTTATGGGCAGTTCTGCAATACAATAGAATGCGCCTTGCGGTTTGGCAATTTTAATACCCTCAATTTTTTGCAACTCGGCAATAAGTAAATTTCGTCTGGCCACATACTCGGTCTTTACTTCTTCAAAATACGTATCGGGTGTGTCCATAGCGGCCTCACTGGCTATTTGTGCATAGGTGGGCGGTGAGAGCCTAGCTTGGGCAAATTTTAATGCCGTTGCTATGAATTCTTTGTTCTTGGACACCAAAAAACCAATTCTGGCCCCGCACATACTATAGCGTTTGGAAACGGAATCAATGATAATGGCATGGTCGTCTATTCCCTCTTCTTTTAAGATAGAAGTGTGCGTTCTATTGTCATAGGTGAACTCTCTATATACCTCATCGGCAACAAGAAAAATATTATGCTTTTTAACCAATTTCGCCAGTTTTTGAATTTCTTCCTTACTGTATAAATAACCTGTTGGGTTGCCCGGGTTGCATATTAAAATGGCCCTAGTTCTGGAAGTAATCAATTTTTCAAATTCTTCAATAGGGGGTAGGGCAAAATTATCCTCCAGTTTAGATACCACTGGTACAACTTTTACCCCACAGGCAGTAGCAAATCCGTTATAATTGGCATAAAAGGGTTCCGGTATAATAATTTCGTCATCTGTATCAGCTATGGAGTTCATGGTGAATGACAAAGCTTCTGATCCGCCGGTAGTTACTATTATGTCAGATGGGTCAACAGGAATGTTGTTCTTACTATAGTAATGGGCTATTTTGGTCCTAAAGGTCTCCGAGCCTTCCGTACGGCTGTATTCCAAAACGGCTATATCATTATTTTTTACCGCATCCAACGCCTGTTGAGGTGTTTTAATATCTGGCTGTCCTATATTAAGGTGTATAACCTTAACTCCGTTCTTTTTTGCATTTTCGGCAAAAGGAACAAGTTTACGTATAGGGGATTGTGGCATTTGTAGCCCTTTATTGGAAACTGATGGCATGTTCAAATTTATTTTACACAAAAGTGATAAATGATTATGGTTCTTACAATTTAATTGGGTTTTATTTGACGTACGATTCTGATGTTAAAATAAAGTATTGCTCCTAAAAAATATGTATCTTGAAGAGGTTAACCAATTCAAAACGATTATGTTACACGTAAAAAAGTTTTTGGTTTCCTTGTTGGTGCTATCTTTTTCCTTGGCATGTTTTTCCCAAAAATATCAATTGACCAACGGGAAAAAATTTCATAAAGTCAAGTTTGAACTTATCAATAACTTAATGGTGATACCGGTAGAAGTAAATGGGACAGAACTATCATTTGTCTTGGATTCTGGGGTGGGTACACCAATACTCTTCAATTTATCCGATCAAGATTCCATTCAACTGAATAATGTTACGGAAATAACTATTAACGGGCTTGGTGAGGGTGATCCCATTAACGCTTTAAAATCTACTGGAAACAAGGTTAAATTGGGTAATGTGCAAAACTTAATGCAGAATATTTTTGTTGTCATGGATGCCGGAATTAATTTCTCTCCCAATTTGGGGGTGCCTATTCATGGTATCATTGGCTATGATTTGTTTAGGGATTTTGTGGTCGATATAAACTACACGAACAAATCCATTAAGTTTTACGATCCGGACAGCTACACCCATAGAACGGCAAAAAATTCTAGGGTTTTAGACCTATCGGTAATACGTAAAAAGGCTTATTTGAACGCTAGCGTCTTGGTAAAGGATGATAAGGAAGTACCTGTGAAGCTTTTGTTGGATACGGGCAGCAGTGATGCCGTTTGGTTGTTTGAGGATGACCAATTGAAAATTCCCCATAAGTATTATGAGGATTTTTTAGGAAAGGGGCTGGCAGGAAATATTTATGGAAAACGTACAAAAATTCACCGTTTAAAGATTTCGGATTTTGTTTTAAAGGATGCCAAAGCGGCTTTTCCAGATATGGAAACCTTTAATAGTATTATGGATTTTGGAGGTAGAAATGGCAGTTTGGGGGGGAGGTCCTAAAACGGTTCAATATAGTATTTGATTATGGTAACCGTAAGTTGGTCCTTAGAAAGAATGCCAATTTTAATAAAATGTTTACTTATAATATTAGTGGAATAAATTTGGAACACGCCGGGGTACGTTATGTGGCGGAACGTATTGCCGATCGTAATGGGGTAGTTCATAATAATGAAAGAACGTATGGCGATGTTCAAATAATTTTACAGGGTGCTACTAGGCTTAGCTTAGTCCCTGAGATAATCGTGTCAGGAATACGGCAAGGGAGTCCGGCACATTCCGCAGGGCTGCAGGAAGGAGATGTCATTTTGGCGGTTAACGGTAAACGAATTTACCGCTATAAACTTCAAGAAATAATGACCATGTTAAATGAAAAAAAACATAAAAAAGTAAAGGTATTGGTAGAACGTTACAATAATGATTTACTTTTTAGCTTTGTACTTAAACCTTTGTTCGACTAATTTATGGATAAAAAAAGGCCCAACACAAGTGTTGGGCCTAACTTCTAAATTTGTACAATCTATTTATTTTGTTCCGTCTGCAGCTTTTACTTCTCCTTTGATTTTCAAAACCTTTGTTGGCGTATCGGCATTGGAAATAACAGTAATGGCCTTTCTGATAGGGCCAACTCTGTTCGTATCATATTTTACCTGAATTTCACCAGTCTTGCCCGGTAAAATTGGATCTTCCGGTTTTTTAGGAATAGTACATCCACAGCTAGAACTTACTTTACTGATGATTAACGGTGCATTACCGGTATTTGTAAATTCAAAAACTCTTATTCCATCAGATCCCTTAGTGATTTCACCATAATCTACGGTCTCTGTTTTAAACTCTATTTTGGCTGCGGTATCCTGTGCCGTTACACTTAAACCTAGCAGGCCAACAAATAATACAAGTACTATTTTTTTCATCATAATTAATTTTGGGTGGACTTCAAAATTAAATCTTTTCAGATCAACCTCAAAATCCTTTTGTTATACTCTAACGTTACTTATTTTTGTTTCGTATTTATATTTAGGTAAAATTCAGCTGAAATGACCGTTAGAATGTCAATTCGGCTTTATTTTTAAATAACCCATTTAATTATTATTCAAAAACTGTTCCAATTATGGAAATTCCATCAAAATATAACCCAAAGTCCACAGAAAGCCATTGGTATGCGTATTGGATGAAAAACGGTTATTTTCATTCCGTTCCTGATGATAGGGAGCCCTACAGTATTGTTATTCCTCCGCCAAATGTTACAGGTATACTGCATATGGGGCATATGCTTAACAATACCTTACAAGATGTACTGATACGTAGAGCCCGTTTATTGGGCAAAAATGCCTGTTGGGTACCTGGAACCGATCATGCATCTATAGCAACGGAGGCTAAGGTTGTAGCCAAATTAAAGGAACAGGGAATCAATAAAAATGAACTTACCAGAGATGAGTTTTTAAAACATGCATGGGATTGGACACATCAATATGGTGGTATAATTCTGGAACAGTTAAAAAAGCTAGGATGCTCCTGTGATTGGGACCGTACTGCTTTTACCATGGATCAAGAACGTTATGATAGTGTGATCAAGGTTTTTATCGACCTTTATAATAAAGGATTAATATACCGTGGATATAGAATGGTCAATTGGGATCCAGAGGCTAAGACAACTTTGTCAGATGAAGAGGTAATCTATGAAGAAAAGCAGGGTCTTTTGTACTATTTGGCATATGATATTGAGGGATCAGATGAGAAAGTGACCATAGCTACCACAAGGCCGGAAACAATTTTAGGGGATACCGCCATTTGTATAAACCCTAACGATGATCGTTTTACACATTTAAAGGGTAAAAAGGTCATAGTACCTATATGTAATAGGGTAATTCCAATTATAGAGGATGAGTATGTTGATATGGAATTTGGTACAGGCTGTTTAAAAGTGACTCCTGCACATGACATAAATGACAAAGCCTTAGGTGAGAAGCATAGTTTGGAGACTATTGATATTTTTAACGATGATGCCAGCCTAAATAGTTTTGGACTGCATTATGAGGGTAAAGATCGTTTTGTTGTAAGAAAGGAAATTTCAAAGGAATTAGAGGAAAGGGGATATTTGGTAAAGACCGAAACCCACATTAACAAAGTAGGTACTTCTGAAAGAACCAAAGCCGTAATAGAGCCTAAATTGTCAGATCAATGGTTCTTGAAAATGGAAGACTTGGCAAAACCGGCCCTAGATGCGGTCATGGAAAGTGGAGACGTTAAATTGTATCCTAAGAAGTTTGAGAACACTTACCGTCATTGGATGGAAAATGTTAGGGACTGGAATATTTCCAGGCAATTATGGTGGGGACAACAAATTCCGGCTTATTATTTTGGAGATGGTCAAGAAGATTTTGTGGTTGCGGCAAATCTGGAAGACGCTTTAAAACTAGCCAGGGAAAAATCTGGAAATTCAAGTCTTGAGAAGACTGATCTAAGGCAGGATGCCGATGTGCTAGATACATGGTTTTCGTCTTGGTTATGGCCTATGAGTGTATTTGGGGGCATTATGGATCCGGATAATGAGGAAATCAATTATTATTATCCAACGAACGACTTGGTTACAGGTCCGGATATTCTATTCTTCTGGGTAGCAAGAATGATCGTTGCAGGATATGAGTTTAGAGGAAAAAGACCTTTTGAGAATGTTTATTTTACGGGATTGGTTCGCGATAAGCAACGTCGCAAAATGTCCAAATCCCTTGGTAACTCGCCCGATGCCCTAAAACTTATAGATGATTACGGTGCAGATGGGGTTAGGGTAGGATTATTGTTAAGTTCCGCTGCAGGAAACGATTTAATGTTCGATGAGGACTTATGCCAACAAGGAAAGAATTTTGCCAATAAAATATGGAATGGCTTTCGCTTGTTAAAAGGTTGGGAAATTGCGGATATTCCACAACCCGAAGCGTCCAAAATTGGATTGGATTGGTATGAATCCAAATTGAACAAGACTTTGTTGGAGATTGAGGACCACTTTAGTAAGTTCCGTATTTCAGATGCGTTGATGTCCGTGTACAAATTGGTATGGGACGATTATAGCTCATCCTTGCTTGAAATTATAAAACCGGCTTATCAACAGCCCATAGACCGTACTAGTTTTGATAGGGTAATCCATCTATTTGAACAGAACTTAAAACTCTTGCACCCTTTTATGCCATTTTTGACAGAGGAAGTTTGGCAGCATATAAAGGAGAGAAATGCGGATGAGGCGTTGGTAATTGCCAAATGGCCAACGGCAGGTACTATTGATGAACAATTGATAGAGGAGTTTGATTTTACTGCGGAAGTTATTGCGGGTATTCGTACCATTAGGAAGAACAAAAATATCCCTATGAAAGAATCGTTGGAACTTTCCGTATTGAATACAGAAGGGGCCGGTAAACGTTGGGATGTTGTAATTGCAAAACTTACCAATGTGTCGTCAATAGATTATCTAGACGAGCAATTGGAAGGCGCACTAACGTTCCGTGTTAAGAGTAATGAATATTTTGTACCTATGGAGGGGGCAATTGATATTGAGGCGGAAATCAAAAAAATAAATGAAGAGCTCACTTATACAAAAGGTTTTTTGCAATCCGTTCAAAAGAAACTTTCCAATGAACGATTCGTAAACAATGCGCCAGAAAATGTAATTGCAATAGAGCGGCAAAAGCTGGCAGATGCAGAAGCCAAGATAGAAACGCTTGAAAAAAGTTTGGCCAGTTTAAGCTAGTGGCAATTTTTAAAAGTTGTAGGCCTCATTGTCAAGTAATTGGTAATGAGGCTTTTTCTATTGTTAAAATATGTCATGTTCCCAACCTCTTTTTGTATTTTTAAGAGACACTTAAAATACGGGAACATGAAACCATTACGAAAAGAGGATATAAAACAAGAGGTATTTGATTTGTACGATGCTTATGCCCATAACAAATTGGAACGGCGAGATTTTGTTCAAAGATTGTCCGTCTATGCCGTTGGCGGGTTAACCGTACCTTCTTTAATGAGTTTCTTAATGCCCAATTATGAGGACACTTTTTTGGTAGATAAGGATAATCCAGACTTGGATTCAAGTTTTATCACCTACAATTCACCAAAGGGCGGAGGTGAAATTAAGGCATTGTTGTCCAAACCAAAATCGGCCACCGGTAAATTACCTGGTATTGTCGTAGTCCATGAAAACAGGGGATTAAATCCGTATGTGGAGGATACGGCCAGACGTGCTGCATTGGCAGGCTTTATAACCATTGCTCCAGATGCCTTGAGTCCATTGGGTGGTTATCCAGGTAATGATGATAAAGGTAGAGAAATGCAACGAACCAGGGATAGGGATAAAATGCTAGAGGATTTTATTGCTGCATTTGACTATCTAAAAGCAAACGAGCATTGCACGGGAAAAATAGGTGTTGTAGGCTTTTGTTTTGGAGGGTGGATTTCCAATATGATGGCGGTAAGGGTACCACAATTGGCTGCTGCCGTACCATTTTATGGTGGCCAGCCAACAGATGGGATAGCAAAAATCAATGCCCCTTTAATGTTGCAATATGCAGGATTGGATGAACGAGTTAATGCCGGATGGCCTGCCTATGAGGAAGCTCTTAAAGAACATGATAAAAAATATAAAGTCTTCTTCTATCCTGATGTAAACCATGGTTTTCATAACACCTCAACACCTAGGTATGATAAAGAAGCCGCAGAATTGGCGTGGGGTAGGACAATAGATTTTTTCAAGGAAAACCTTTTGTAAGATATTGGCTGTGAATACGTTTGCTCATTAAATTACAGTAAAATTTAAAATTTTGAGTCAGTAATGCTTTTATTTGAGTTAAGGTGTTTTTAACATTAAATCTATTTTTGACCTATAACAATCTAAAAACACACATTATGAGAAGTTTATTATGGTTAGTAGCAGTGATATGTATAATTATATGGTTATTGGGAATGTTAGGAATTGTTCCTGGATTGGCCACAGGTAGTTTAGTACATATTTTATTGGTAATTGCGGTTATTGTAATCCTATACAATATCATTTCAGGTAAAAAAGTATTGTAAATATTTACTTTCTAATATAAATGAACCCTTGATTTTTTCAAGGGTTTTTTTATGTCTCATTGGGATAGTTTCTTAAAACATATTTAATTTAAATTTAGGTCTAGGTTATCACTTCTAGAAACAGACAATCTTTTATTATCTTTAATAGTATGATACGACCATATGTACTTGCCGAGACAAATTGGAACCATTTAAAGGATGAACAAATTGAGCTTGCTGTTTTACCTTGGGGTGCCACGGAAGCCCATAATTACCATTTACCCTATGGTACGGATAATTATCAAGCTGAGCATATGGTAGAATATGCCGCGGGACAATCTTGGAATAAGGGAAAAAAAGTAATTGTACTTCCTACGATTCCCTATGGTGTAAATACCGGTCAAACAGATATTTATCTGGATATGAATCTTAATCCTTCTACGCAATTGGCCATTTTAAAGGATTTGGTAACAGTTTTGAACAGGCAGGGTATTTACAAACTATTGTTGTTCAATGGTCACGGTGGTAATAATTTTAAGCCAATAGTAAGAGAACTTGGATTATTGTTCCCCAAAATGTTCATTAGTTTTTGCTTCTTTCCTCCCATGTTGGATAAGACCGCATATTTTAAGGAAAAAGGTGATCATGCAGATGAAATGGAAACCAGTTTAATGCTTTATTTAAGGCCGGATTTAGTGCTTTCCAAAGAAAAATGGGGAAAAGGAGCTTCTAAACAATTCAGGATCAAGGCTTTCAATGAGGGCTGGGCTTGGGCAGAAAGACAATGGTCCAAAGTTAGTAATGATACGGGTATAGGTAATCCGGAATTTGCCACTAAAGAAAAAGGAGAACGTTTTTTTAAGGATGTATGTACGAAATTGGATGAACTGTTTTGTTCAATTTGTGATGCGGATATTACGGACTTATATGAATGATATGATTAAAAGAGTCATATTTAATAGGTTTTAATAATTGGTCGGTTATAACCCTTTTTCTTATCCACTTTAAATTCTTTTATAAAAAATAAAAATGCTCCTAAAATAATTATGTTCTTAAATATGTATTGGCTTAATAAAGTGATTGTAAATTCATTTTTACCAAAAAGAAGTTCAGGTAAAATAAATACCGGTGTAAATGTCATTACTATATGTGCTATGGCAGAATAGATGATATATTTATTTCTAAGATTTGCTAGGAATGCTATTCCTATGAAAGTTTCAAAACTCGCCAGGAGTAATAAGCCCATTTGATCAGGAACTAAGTTGTATGTTAGATTGGTTATCGTTTCTTCTACAAGGTCTTCTGCTGGGCTGGTATTGGGAAAAAATTTAAGAAGACCAAAAAAAAGATAGACTAAACCAATGGTCGATGGTAAAATTCTGTTATTGAACTGTACGTTTAATTTATAGGTCATAACGTTACTCTAACATTTTATTTCTTGAATTCATCAAGTAATTCTTGGTCAATTTTAACTTTAGTATTGTACACTCTATATGTAACTCCAAAATTTATCACATAATCGGCAAAAGCGGCATCTCCGTGTCTTGGAGAACCGGTAGCTTGTTCTGTTTGTAGATCGGTAATGCTTTGTGGGCGTTCTCTTCGTACAGCAAAAGGAACATTTAGGTTAAAGGAAAAATTACCTTGGTTCAAAGCTAGTCCGGGGTCAATTGATAATACATTGCCGGGTCGCCTAAAACCATCATTGCCACCAATTAAATCTTTTACCGGTACGCAGTCATAACGTGCACCCAAAGAACTTGAAAGCGTAGGGGATAGGGTAAAACTTAATCCCGTCCTTATGGAATATTGATCAGGTACCGCCGTTATAGCCTCATTTTCAAGAATAGGATTTAAAGTTTCCCTAAAGGTTCTTATACCATTGGTTTCCCTAGGATTAACAAGATAGAAACCGCTGGCATAACCAAAAATACCATTCGATAATTTTTGGTATAATTGCGCATCCAAGGTAAAACCTAGACCGCCATCACCAGGTTGTATGGATTGGTCAACCGGTCTGGTCTGCGGCTCACCACTTGGACCTACATTGTAAAAGATATCAGAAGCATTATAATTTCCGGTAGGTAGTTTTAAGCCTAGACCAACTGCAATATTTCCTTCAGTATGTTTTTCAAAGTCCAAAAGCCAAAGGCCCACACCTAAACGAATGTCACCAAGTCCCCTTGAAAATGTCGTATTTCTTTCATTGCGTCCATGCTCATATAAAGATGATCTTGAATTAAAGACGGTAGGTATGGTAATACTGGTATATAATTTTTTGTTTATGCCATAAGTTAAAAAGAAATCCGTGCTATGGGAGTAATTGACCACCTCTGTATTATTCGTTACCCGATCCGGTTCTTCCTCCGTACCCCTAAAATGTCTAAAGGATTTAAAGTATCTGTAATTTAAACCCAATTGAAAGTCCCCTTTCCCTATAATGTTGTTTTCAAGGCTGTTTCCTACACATGAGGAAAAGTGGCGAATGGCAACACAGCCTTGTGCCTTAACATTTAATACTGTTATTAAAAAAATAACCAATAAAGGTAGTTGTTTGCGGTTCATAATATTGTTGGTTTGGTCGTTTGATAGAAAATGGTCAACTCCTAAAATTAAGAAGATGACCATAATATGATTTGAAATAACTTAAGTGACTTAAGTTTAATTAATTAACTCACGGCCAAATTAATACTATCACCTAATTTTGGGGTTAACCAATGTGCAAAAAAGATTAATGAAAAGTTAATGCACTTAATGAAAGTTTAAGTTTGTTTAATATTAAGAACTAATTGAGTTTCTTTAAGGATTATGTGGAAGAAGAGAAACCTGTATGTAGCCCTTTTATTTATTTCCTTGTTTGGATTGGCCATTATACAATACCAATATTTAAAGATTGGTCTTAATCTGGCAAAACTCCAGTTCAACACTAATCTAGGTAAAGTAAGTAGTGATGTTTCCTTAGGATTACAATCCAAAAACCAGCTCACCTTTTTATTGGGCAGTGCCCTTAAAAAGGATACTGCATATTTTACCATGAGCGTAGATAGTATACAGGATGCCTCAAGTTTTTTCTTAAATGATTATATCACGGAAAAATTGGTTAATAATGGGATTGATTCAGACTTTAGTTATACCCTTCACACCAAGGATTCTGCATTTTATCTTCAATCGCCAAAACAATTTAAAGTTAAGGACAATGTGGAGTCTTATCCTATTGAGCTTACCGGATATTTATCTCAACTTCTTGGAAAAAGACTAGTGCTAGAATTACATTTTAGGAACTTGAACGGGTATTTTTTATCCAAGTTAAATGGTTTTACCTTACCGAGTATCCTATTCATTTTGGGTATTTGTATTGCAGTAGTCTGGGTGTTGCGAACATTTTATTGGCAACGGCGTGTAATTACCACGACCAATGAATTTATTAATAATTTAACCCATGAATTAAAAACACCTGTATTCTCAATTGGTTTGGCCACTAAAATTTTGGATGAAACCGCCCTGTCAAATCAAAAACCAATTTTAGAAATGATCAGGCAGCAGGTAAAAAGACTATCTGTACATATTGACAAAGTTTTGGAGCTAGGTAGTTTAGAGTCCGAAAAGAAGGTTTTAAATTTTGAAAAAGTTGATTTTAGACCTTATTTGCTCAATTTGTGCAAAGAATTTGCCACATTGGTGACCATTGAAAAGGCAACCTTTAGCTATCAGATACACGAAGGGGAATTTATATTGAGAACTGAAGTTTTTCATTTAGAAAATGCGATTAACAATATCTTGGACAATGCAAAGAAATATGCAGAAAGCCCGGTCATTCAACTCAACGCTTTTAAAAAGGATAATTGGTTGGTCATTGAGATAGCGGATAACGGTCAAGGAATATCCTTAAATGAACAGAAAAAGATATTTTTAAAGTATTATAGGGTTACGGGCAATGAGCGCACTATGGTAAAAGGTTACGGACTTGGATTAAGTTACGTAAGAAATATTGTGGAAAAACATAAAGGAAAAGTTGAAGTGAAAAGTGAGGTTGGCAAGGGAACCCAAATATCTCTTTTAATACCCCTGAGCAATGAATAAACATAATATAATCTTAGTAGAGGACAGTACAGATCTAGGGTATTTGTTATCCGAATACCTTAGGATGAAAAATTTTGAAATAAGTTGGTTTACCAATGGGGAAAGTGCACTTAAAAATTTGGAAACCGTAAAATATGATTTGGCAATATTGGATATTACAATGCCAGGTATGGATGGCTTTACCCTTGCCGAACAAATTAAAGAGTGTTTTCCAGAGCTACCTTTTTTGTTTTTGACCGCACGTTCTCTTAAAGTAGACGTA
This sequence comes from Maribacter confluentis, assembly GCF_030505015.1. Classification (NCBI taxonomy): domain Bacteria; kingdom Pseudomonadati; phylum Bacteroidota; class Flavobacteriia; order Flavobacteriales; family Flavobacteriaceae; genus Maribacter; species Maribacter confluentis. The sequence continues at coordinate 1,000,733 of NZ_JAUKUC010000001.1, read as the reverse complement.
TTAAAAGGTTTTTATATAGGCGCAGTAGATTATTTGAAAAAACCTATTGATGAAGAAGAACTGGTCATTAGAATAGAAAATTTATTGTCCAGGATGTCCATAAGAACCACAGCTGGGGAAAAAGCCACCATTTTTAAGATTGGCAGGTATACATTTAATGTGATCAATCAAGAATTGATGTTTAAAAATGAAGCATTTCACTTGACGACCAAAGAAAGTGAACTATTACATTATTTGGTGGTGAGAAAGAATAAATTGTGTAGTCATAAGGATATTTTGATAAAATTATGGGGTGTAAATGACTACTTTAACAAGAAAAGCTTGAACGTATTTATTACACGATTACGTAAATATTTGGAGATGGATGATAGTTTGAGTATAGATAATATTCATGGCCAAGGGTTTATTTTGCGGGAATAAACCATGATATTAGGCTTATTTCAACTCTTTTTCCACTAAGGCTATATAGGATTTCATGGCTTCCTTTTTACTTAAATTTTTAGCCTGAAAAAGTGCATTTGCCTTAAATGCATTGATTAAAGGGGTTTTGCTGCCAGGGTTGTCAAAATTGGAATTTGCAATTTTGTAGTAGGCGTATAGCTTTAGAAGAACATCGGCAGGAATAGGCTCTGTAAAACTATTGACATAGGCTACGGCCTTTTCAAACTCAATAAGTGATTTCTTCTTTTTCATTTGGGTCAACAAAAGTGGCAATGCAAGTTTGCGCTCCTTTTACTTTTTGATTCAATTTTACATTAATTTGACTATCTAAAGGTAAGAACAAGTCTACCCTAGAACCAAATTTTATAAAACCGGAATCGTCTCCCTGTTGTACACTTTCTCCTTTTTCAGCATAATTTACAATGCGCCTTGCCATGGCACCTGCTATTTGGCGGTAAAGGATTTCACCAAATTTAGGGGTTTTAATTACTACTGTCGTACGTTCGTTTTCCTCGCTGGCCTTAGGGTGCCAGGCTACTAGATATTTCCCTGGGTGGTACTTGGAGAAAGATATGGTGCCACTTGCGGGGTAACGGGTTACATGTACATTGGTGGGGGACATAAAAATAGATACCTGCCTTCTTTTTTCCTTAAAATATTCCTTTTCAAAAACTTCTTCAATGACTACAACCTTACCATCTACAGGAGAAAGGATTTCATCAAAGTTTTTAATAGCAAGCCTTTTAGGGTTTCTAAAAAACTGCAAAATAGCAACCATGGCTACCAATCCAAGTAACTGAACGGTAAGTTTTAACCATGAGATGTCTATGAAATAGTGTGCTAAAATGACACTTATACCAACCAGGCAAAAAGAAAACAATATAATTTTTTGTCCCTCTCTATGAAACATAACTAAAAATATTTAACGTTAAATAGGCAAAAGGTGCAGCAAATACAAGACTATCCAAACGGTCTAACATTCCACCATGACCGGGTAAAATTGCACCACTGTCCTTAACTCCTGCCGCTCTTTTAAATTTAGATTCTATTAAATCCCCTATACTACCCGCTACAACGATTACAGTAGCCATAATCATCCATTGTATAGGACTTATCAACTGTTCCTGTGTAGCGATCAAATAAGCTGCGGCAAGTGCAAAAATTAGTCCGCCCAGCGTACCTTCAACCGTTTTCTTAGGCGAAACCGATGGAAACAATTTAGTTCTGCCAATGCTTTTCCCTACTAGATAGGCAAAGGAATCGTTTACCCAAATTAATATAAAAATTCCCATAATCAATAATTTTGCAAAAGCATCATTCTTGTAAGGAATCATAGTTAAAAAAATACAACCTCCTCCTATATAGAACAGGCCAATTATAAATTTTAAAAACTTGGTATACTTAATTTCCTTTTTGGAAAATAAATTATAGAGCAGGTATAAATCAACGGCAATGGTAATTACCATTAATATATTGATTACTTGATGGTCTTTCACCAAATAAATAAACGCCCACCAAAGAGCCAAATAAGCAGCAAAAATATGATAGCCTTTTAATCCTACCAGCTTTTTATATTCGTAAAGACACGCTAGGCCAAAGGTCATGAACAAAAAATCAAAAGCATCTGAACTGAGAAAAACTGCAGATAGCAATAGGATGATATAAACCGCCCCTGTTAATGACCTTCGTAAAATTTCCTTCATACTATAAATCTTCCAGTAGTAAAAGATAAAGATTTTTAGTGCTACTACCATAGGTTAGGAAATCATCTGAATTTTCTGCGGTAGCCTTAAAGTGTTTTAACGTTGTAATATTGGCCGGTATTTTTTGTCCGTATTTTTTCTTGATCGTTTTTAGACCTTCGCCTATAGATTCTACCAATTGACTTGTGGTTGCAAAAACCACAACGTTACTTGGAAGTTCATTTACCTTTTTTTCCAATAACTGGTTGGAGCACACCAATATACTGCCATTTTGGGCTATTAGATGTTCGCATGTAGTGAAAAACACCTCGCTATCCCTAGGATTGTCGGTGTAGGTAATAGATTCCTTTGAGAATTTTTCGGCAAGTCTTTTATTTAAAATATAAAAAGGCTCGTTTTCCCAATTGTTCTCGATTACAATATTCTGTATGGCATTGGAAATTTCGGCATCATTGATACAGTAAATGAATTTACCACCATTTTTTTTAAAATGGATGGTAAATTTCTCATCTACGGGAATGTTTAGGTCTGGCATATGGTCACCACGGGTTTCAGCAGTTTCTTTAGAAACCTTCTTTTTACCCCCACCAAATAACATATCTAAAATCCCCATTTATTCTGTTATAACAATTGCCGGTTAAATTAATGCAATATTAATTATTCTCTGTAATTTCCTGATCTTCTATTTCCTTAGAATCTTTCTCTTCGTTCAGTTTTTTTTCGTTTTCTAAAGCTAAGATATCTTTTTCGAAATTTCGTTTGCCAAAGATTTTTTCCAAATCCTCTTTAAAGATAACTTCTTTCTCCAATAATCTTTCTGCCAAAGTGGTAAGTTTATCTTTATTTTCCGTTAGGACTTTTATGGCTCTTTGATATTGTTCTTCTATGATCTTAGAGATTTCAGCGTCTATTTTTCTAGCAGTATCCTCACTATATGGTTTGGAGAATCCGTAAGAATCTTGACCTGAAGAATCGTAATAGGTTATATTTCCTATTTCATCATTAAGTCCGTAAATGGTAACCATGGCCCTAGCTTGTTTGGTTACCTTTTCCAAATCACTTAACGCACCGGTAGATATTTTATTAAAGATGACTTTTTCTGCAGCCCTACCGCCCATAGTAGCACACATTTCATCTAACATTTGTTCAGGTCTTACGATTAAACGCTCTTCTGGCAAGTACCATGCGGCACCCAAAGATTGGCCTCTTGGTACAATGGTTACCTTGACCAATGGAGCGGCATGTTCCAGCATCCAACTCGTAGTGGCATGACCGGCTTCATGGTAAGCTATGGTTTCTTTCTCTCCTGGAGTTATAATCTTATTTTTCTTTTCAAGTCCACCAACGATTCTATCTACCGCATCAAGGAAATCTTGCTTGTCTACTGCTTTTTTCTCGTTTCTTGCTGCAATTAATGCTGCTTCATTACAAACATTGGCAATATCCGCACCAGAAAATCCCGGGGTTTGTCTGGCCAAAAAGTCCAGATCTAACGTTTCCAGGGTTTTAATGGGTCTTAGGTGAACTTCAAAAATTTCCTTGCGCTCACGAATATCCGGTAGGTCAACATATATTTGACGGTCAAATCTACCGGCACGCATCAATGCTTTATCCAATACATCGGCACGGTTGGTGGCGGCTAGTACAATTACGTTAGTATTGGTTCCAAAACCATCCATTTCCGTTAATAACTGATTAAGGGTATTCTCACGCTCATCGTTAGATCCCGTGAAGTTATTTTTACCCCTTGCTCTACCTATGGCATCAATTTCATCAATGAATATGATAGCAGGCGATTTGTCTTTTGCTTGTTTGAAGAGGTCACGTACCCTAGATGCACCTACACCAACGAACATTTCTACGAAATCTGAACCAGATAACGAGAAGAAAGGAACTTTGGCTTCTCCGGCAACCGCTTTTGCCAATAACGTCTTACCGGTACCTGGAGGGCCTACCAATAATGCACCTTTAGGTATTTTACCACCTAAGGAGGTATACTTGTCCGGATTTCTTAGGAACTCAACAATCTCCTCAACTTCTTCCTTTGCGCCTTCTAAACCGGCAACATCCTTGAACGATGTTCTTGTATCTGTCTTTTCATCAAACAGTTTAGCCTTTGATTTTCCAATGTTGAAAATTTGACCTCCTGCGCCTCCACCGCCACCGCCGGACATTCTACGCATCAAATAAATCCATATACCAATGATAAGTACAAAAGGCAACAAGGACAGTAAGAAATCTATAATGGCCGTTGATTCCTTTCCAAATTCTATGATGGTATCTAAATTGTTCTCCTTTTTAATATCGGTAATTTCATTCTGGAATATTTGAAGATCACCATAATCTAAAGTGTATTGGGGTACATTGTCAGATGTGGGCAAAAACGACTTTTCGTTAACGTCCTTATGGACATCTTTTGCAATTGCCTCATCGGTCAAAAACACCTTTGCCTGGTTGGTGTTTGTGATGATCAGAATTTTCTTGACATCCCCGTTCCGTAAATATTCTTGAAGTTCTGAGGTAGTTGTCTTATTGGTACTTGCCAAATCATCACTACTAAATAGTTGAAAGCCTATAAGTAATACTGCTACCAATCCATAAATCCACCAAGAGCTAAATTTTGGTTTTTTTGGATTTGTTTTGTTTTCTTTTGCCATTTTAATTTTTTATTGATTAACGCTGCTATCTATGACGGTGAACTTTGCGTCACCCCATAGGCCTTCTATATCGTAATATTCACGAACTTGCTTTTGGAATACATGAACTACGACGTTTACATAGTCCATTAGTACCCACTCGGCATTATCCTCGCCTTCTACATGCCAAGGTTTATCTTGAATTGCTTTGCTTACTGTTTTTTGGATTGATCCTACGATAGCATTTACATGCGTATTGGATGTACCGTTACAAATTATGAAGTAATCACAAACGGTATTTTCAATTTCTCTTAAATCCAATAGATTTATATTGTGTCCTTTTACTTCGTCAACTCCTTGTATAATTAATGCAATTAACTCATCTACGCTAGCTTTTCTTTCCTGCATTCAAAATTTTTAATTTTTACAAAGTTATTATTTTTTTGTTCTTTTAGGTCTAGTTTTTAACAATACATTAAAGAATAACAATATGTACCGCAAATGCAAATAATCAAACTTGATGCCACGGCCTCTACAAATACTTATTTAAAAGAATTATCGACCCAGACCAATTTAAATGATTTTACGGTTGTAATGACGAAAAATCAAACGGCAGGTAGGGGGCAGTTAAATAGCAAATGGGAGTTTGAAGAAGGTAAAAATCTAGCAATCAGTTTTTTAAAAAAAGATTTAGCTATTCCTGTGGATAAAATGTTTGTACTTAGTATTTCTGTTTCACTAGCAATTTTAGAGGCTTTGCAGACATTGGGAGTACCCAATCTAAGTGTAAAATGGCCTAACGACATTCTGTCAGGTAATTCAAAAATTGGTGGTATTTTAATAGAGAATATGCTGGCTGGCAGTAAAATAAAAAGGAGTATCATTGGTTTTGGACTAAATGTAAACCAAGTGGCCTTTAATTATGCCCCAAATGCATCTTCTTTGATCAATATTTTTGGTAGCGAACAAAACTTGGAGAACATTTTCGGCATTCTGGTCGATCATTTATACCGGCATTTAAAAAGACCTATGGTTGACATGGAAGAAAGGCTCTATAAATCCTATGAATCCAATTTATTTAAAAATGGGGAGCATAGCCATTTTTTGGACCAAGATAAGAATATGCTATCCGGAAGTATTATAGGGGTAAGTAAAAGTGGTAAGCTCAAAGTTGAGCTAGATGATGGTACTTTACGCGAATTTGGGTTAAAGGAAGTTCAGTTGCAATACTAAACTTTGGCCAAATTTGTTGAAAGTGTTTTAATGAAATTGGTGATAGGGGTCTTGATCATCATGGCCATCATAGCATTAAACTCACCATTAAAACTTAAGGTAACCTCACTTTTTTCAGTGGATAGTTCTATAATATCAGCAGTTAATGTAAAGGGAAGTTTATCACTTGCCGCCCCAAGCACCAATTTATTATATGGGGTTTCCTCTTTTTTTTCTAGAACAATTTCCGGCATTCCTTTTAATGCAAAAAGAAACCGGTTTTCTGAAAGGACTTCAAATTTATCAATGTTATCTGGCATTAATTGTCTAAAATTTGACAGGTCATTTAAGAAATTATACGTATCCTCTTGTGTTTTAGCAACTTCTGCCTTTGGCGATTCTATAAACATATTTATTTATTTGTCCATTTAGAAGGGTCTTTTCTCCACTCCATTAATGTTTTTAACTGATCATCTTTTACATAGCCTGTGTCAGATGCTTGTTCTATTAGATACTCATAACTACTTAAAGTATGCAGCTCTGTATTTTTATCCTTGAAATTATCCAATGCGGTTTGAAAACCATAGGTGAAAATTGCCAACATTCCTTTTACGTTTGCCTTTTGGTCACGTAAAGCATCAACGGCATTAAGGCTACTTTTACCGGTGCTGATAAGGTCTTCTATGACCACTACGGTCTGGTTGGCCTCCAAATGCCCTTCAATCTGGTTTTGTCTGCCATGTGACTTTGGTTGGGGCCTTACATAAACAAAGGGTAGGTTAAGCTTGTCTGCTACCAATGCCCCAATTCCTATGGCCCCTGTTGCAACACCTACAATACAATCTGGCTTGCCGTAGAGTTGCTCTACCTGCTTAGCCATTTCGTCCCTTATATAATTTCTTATAATAGGGTAGGACAGTAAAATTCTATTGTCGCAATAGATAGGGGAATTCCAACCAGAAGCCCATGTAAAAGGATTTTCGGGTTTCAATTTTATTGCATTAATTTGCAGCAGAAGCTCTGCTGTTTTTTTAGCCGTGTTTTTGTCTAAAACCATGATGCAAATGTATAAAGTTTTTGTCAATGAATTGCCTTTGATTTTAACAAATAAACTATCAGAAACGGCAAATGGGGAGTATTTTCTACTCAACCAAGATTCAATTCAAGAAGCAATTAAATCTTTAAAAAAGAAAAAATTAACGGAGGCTTATATCTATCATCCAAACCATGAGGAAATTCTAAAAAAATTCACCAAGGAAATTCCTTTGGTGGTCGCGGCCGGAGGGGTGGTAACCAATGAGGAAGGAAAGGTATTGTTTATATATAGGAACGATAAGTGGGACTTGCCCAAGGGTAAATTGGATAAGGGCGAATCAATAGAGGATTGTGCCATACGCGAAGTCATGGAAGAAACCGGGGTCAAAGGATTAAAGATTGAAAACTTTTTACGCACCACATACCATATTTTTAAGAACGGTGGCATCTATACCCTAAAACAAGTGCATTGGTATGCAATGAAGACCGATTATAACGGTAAGTTGAAACCGGAGAAAAAAGAGGGAATCGTAAAGGTAAGATGGAAAGGACCCATAAAGATCCAAAAGGCGTTACAGAATTCCTATGCCAATATCAAGATTTTATTTGAAGGGGATTAATCTGTACGTGCAATCCTATATATAGGATATTGCATATGTGCCTTTTCATAAAGATCACTTTGTTTAAACAGCCAATCTAATTGTGAATACCAATTTTCCTTAAAATTGGGATCAGTATTCCTTTTATTCTCAAAGGCAGTTTGTAAATCGGGATTATTTTTAAGTATCTGTATTGCGGTGTCTTCAAAAACATACGGTGAAAATCCTTCTTTTTGTTGTAAAATGGTGTCAAAAAAGTTCCAGTTGAAAAATGAGTCCTTAGCTGATGGTTCCAAGGTCTCAATGATATATCTAATACCAGGTTGATCAACAGGTACAATAATATCGCCGGCATAAAAATTTTGAGCTCTATCTTCTTTTGAAAGTTGGGTGTTGTAATGAAGGTAATGACCTTCATAAGGAGCACTCACTGTTTGGTAATCCGTAATGCTGTAAGATTCAATTTGGATGAGGGTATCCGTTTTAATGGTTTCATATTGTATATGGTTCATGTTCAACCTATCTATGATAGAAGACCATTGTTTGCCAATTACATAGGCTTTGGGTATTTCAATAGAATCCAATGCCATAAAAAAGTCCTTGTATTCAATTTCATTCTCTATTGGGGCCTGTCTATTGAATTTTAATCTAGGAAAACCTGTAACCTCACTAGTAATGGTATCTGCTGTAAACCCCTTAAATTTAATTGTACTGGATTTTGTTGTGTCTACTTGCCATGCAATAGGGTAATATTGAGCATCTGCCAACTCTTTGGCCCTTAATGTGCGAAATTCCTTAATTTTAGGACTTTCAATATCACTTAAGGCAATCATATTTTTCATGAGTTCATAGGTGCCCGCTACGCGTTCTTTATAGGGTTTCAACATATGGGTTTCAACCATCATGCCCAAGGTGTTCCAAAGGGTGGTGTATCCGGTGGAATATCTTGGGTGGTCCATAAATTGTTGAAACCCGGTTTCCGGTGGTTTATTAAAAACATTGACATAGGGAGTAATTTCCCAATTGTCCTGTAATAGGGAATCCTTTAAAAGGGGCATAAATTGTTGATGGACATAATTACCTAAAGCACCACCCAATTTATTATGTTGGGTAAAAAGGTGTGTAAGGGTATATTGGTAGTCTGCACCATTACTAACATGATTATCAATAAAAACATCAGGATTGATAAGGTGATAGATCTCGGCAAAAGTTGCCGCATTTTTGGTGTCGCTCTTTATAAAATCCCTATTAAGGTCATAATTTCTGGCATTACCTCTAAAACCGTATGCCTTTGGGCCATTTTGGTTTGCCCTGGTGGTACTGTTTCTGTTTAATGCCCCTCCAATATTATAGATTGGGATAGTTGCAATGATGGTTTGTTTGGGACTTTCTATTTTTTGACTGGCCAAATCCCTGAATAAAAGCATTGTAGCGTCAATACCATCACTTTCACCTGGGTGAATACCATTGTTTATTAGCATTAATGTATGGTCAACGCTAAGCTTTTTAAAGTTAAAGTTGCCTTTTGGGCTAAAGGTGACGACATGTAATGGATGGCCACTATCTGTAGTGCCAATAGTTTGCATATTTATACTGGAGAACTCTTTGGCAAGTTTTTTATAGAAATCCAAAACCTCCTCATATGTGGCCGTTTCTTCTTTATTGGATTGTTCAAAAGGGGTAGGGAATTCCTGTATGTAGTTTTCCTCAACCTTTTTACATGAAAATAATAGGGAAAAGATAACAAATAGAAGTAATGATCTCATTGCCGGAATAAGGATTAAGCGTGTGCATGCGGTTAAACAAGCACAAATTTAATCATTAGTTTACGCTTTCGGCAATTTTTGTTATATCCTCTATTTTGGATTTATCAATTGGTTTTTGATTGAACGTGATCAAATGGTGGCTTTTGGTCCTGTAATGTTCCCATTGTTTTTTGTCATAGGGATCTATTGAAGATGTAACGATATTAATTCGTACCCTATCCTTAATGGGTAATTGTATAAACGCTTCTAAAAATTCCCATCCGTCCATTATAGGCATATTGATGTCTAAAAATAATATTTTAGGGATAGATTTATTTTTATGTAGTTTTTCTTTCATGGCATCTATGGCCAACAACCCGTTTGCATAAGATTCAATAATATCGCATTCAACGGCAAGGCTAATTAACTTTCTTAAACCAAAAACCGTAATAGCATCATCATCGATTATAGTGATCTCACTAATTTTTGTCATTAAAGAATATTTTGAATTCCGTTCCTTTTCCTACTTCACTGCTCACTTCAATTTTACCGTTCATGGCATCTATTTGATTTTTTGTAATGTAAAGACCAATACCTCTAGCATCTTTATGCTCATGGAACGTTTTGTACATGCCAAATAATTTTTTGCCATGTTTTTCAAGATCAATTCCCAAGCCATTGTCTGCAATGGTCAATACGGAATAACCATCTTCCTTGAATGCACTTAGTACAATTTTAGAGTTTCTTTTAGGGTCCTTATATTTTACGGCATTAGTAATGAAATTATTTAATATACTGTCCAAATAAGAAGGTACTGATTTTACCTTAAACGTTTTGGGTATAGTATTCTTTATCTCCGCCTTGTTGTTAAGAAGATATCCTGTTAAATATTGATGTACATCCAATACCTTATTATATAGGTTGATTGATTTTTTATCAATATTGGTATTGGTATTTATTGAAATAACATCGTTTAAATTATCCAAAGTTTCCAATAAATTATTGGAGGAATCAGATAGCATCTTAATAATCCGCTTTTTCTCATCCTCATCTTCCTCATCATTTAAAAAGTCGAGCAGCATGCTGAAATTTGCCGAATGCGATCTTAGGTTATGCGATACGATATGCGCAAAATTCAACAGCTTCTTATTTTGGATAGATGCAATGTTGATAATATTCCTTAATTCTGTTTCCTTTTCTTTTAATGCGGTGATGTCCAAGCTTATACCTACAATACCATAAGCAACTCCTTTATTGTTGAGTAATGGAATCTTGGAGCTTAGGAAGGAGGTTTCCTTGCCGTCTAATTTTATGTTAAGCGTTTCCTTACTGATAATGGGTTTTAAGGTATTCATTACCATTAAGTCCTCTTCCCTGGATCTGGCAGCAGATTCTGCAGGATAGAGGTCAAAGTCGCTTTTTCCTAAAATTTCTTCGGGACTATCAACGCCTAGAAAATCGCACTCTGCTTTATTGACCAATATCTTTCTAGATTCCGTATCCTTTATGTATACGTTAACGGGTAGATTGTCAATCAAGGTCCTCAATAATTTTTCATTGTTCAAGGTCTTGTTGTCGGCATCTACCTGGTCTTGTATATCTTGGAATGTACCTATTAGACCAACTAATTCCCCATTGTGGTAAATTGGTTTACCACCAGCCATAACCCATTTTTCTTTTCCGTTAGCGGTTACGATCTGTAATTTTAGATTGCTCCATGCCTTGCCCTTTTCCTGAGCTTCAAATAGCGCCATGGATATTGTATTACGGCTATGGCCCTCTTTATAATAGTAAATGGCATTTTCAATATTGGGGGTAAAATGCGGCGGAACTTCATGAATTGCCTTGGTAATGTTACACCAAGTTAGGATATTGTTATTTATATCATACTCCCATCTGCCAATTTTAGTTATTTCAGACTGCTGTTTTAATAACAGGTCTTTTTTATTAAGTTCCAGTTCGCTATTTATAGAATCTGTGATATCCGTAATCTGTATAATGGCACCAATAATTTCTTCATTGTTATCGTACCAAGGAGAATTGGACCACTCATACCATAACTCATTGTTATTGTCATCCTGTGCCTGGTGTATACCTAATGGTTGGGGATTACCCTTAAAACAGTTTTCAAGCACGTTCTTCCATTTAGGACTCAGGTTGGGAAACAATTTAAAAAGGCTGGACTTTTTATGTGTAGTCGTATGCTTTTTAAACAATTGCATCCATTTGTCAGATGCATGTATAATATTATAATTTGTATCAACAAATGCCGTTGGTGTTGGCAATTGTTTAATTATAAAAGAGGTACTCGATGTTTGGGGAACTTTAATCATACCGATGTAATTTCTTACTAAATTAGTTGGTGTTTGTAGGTTTAAGGTATATTTGTTGTGAATGTTTCAAATTACGTTGTGTAATAGGATATAGGGGCAATTTTAGAAAATCTCCATCAATTTTTATTGAAATAAATTTTAAAGGTTGTTCCTTGTCCTACAGTGCTCATTGCGGTTATTTTACCGTTCATTGCCTCTATTTGATTTTTAGTTATATACAGGCCAATTCCTCTAGAATCCATATTTCTATGAAAGGTATTGTATAGCCCAAAGAGTTTGTCGCCATGTTTTTCAAGATCAATACCAATTCCGTTGTCCTCAATGCTCAATACCGTATAATTTTTTTCTTCCTTGGCACTAATTATGATTATGGGACTTTTTCCTTCTTTTCTGTATTTGATAGCGTTTGTGATGCAATTGGTCAAAATGCTATTGAGATATGCAGGCAATGATTTAATTGTTACGGTATCTGCTATTTCATTTACAATTTTACCTTTGGTCTCCTTTAATAGACCGGCTACATTTTGCTCCACTAGGAAAACATGTTCGTTGAGGGAAAGTGATTTTTTTTCTAGATTAATATTGGAACGTATCTCAACTATTTCCCTTAATCCTTTTATTGTTTCCGTTAAGTTGTCAGATGCACTAAACAACATATTCATTAATTTCTTGCGTTCGTGCACGCCATTTTCTGCATTTAAAAAGTTAAGCAGTAATGAAAAGTTGGTGGCATGCGTCTTAAGGTTGTGAGACACCATATGGGCAAAGTTCAATAGCTTTTCATTTTTTTCCTTAGATAACCTAATGGTCTTCTTAAAATTTCTTTCCAAGTTGGTTTGTGATGAGATATTTTCAATAGTGCAGAGTATATTGTCATCTATATCACCCTGAAGAACTGTCCCATAAATCTGTATAGTAATATTCTTATTGTTCTTGGTGGTAAATGTAGTTTTAAATGCACTGAACTCACCGCTATCCGATAATTGCTTACTAAGCATGCCAAAGTCCGTTTGCTGGGTTTTTTTGATAAATTCAGTGAAACGTCGTTGAAGGAAATGCGTTTTCTCAAATTCCGTGAGTTGTAGAAGTCTATTGTTTACATCTTTAATTTGCCCAGATGACCAATCAATAATAGCTAAACCAAAAGGGACCTTTTCAAATAAGGGATACTTGGCTGGTTCTACGGTGGGCGTTGTTGAATTTGCTAGAATGGTATCGGTAATATTTTGTATGGTACCAATTATTCTTGTGCACTTGCCATCCTTAAATTTTGGGCGCCCTATGGAATTTACCCAGATAACCGTACCGTCCTTTTGTTTTAATTTCAATTTTTCATTCCAAGGTAAGCCGGATTGTATGGCATTTTTCAAGGAATCCTTTATGGTTTTTCTAGAGGTTTCAGGTAAATAAAAATGAATGGCCTTTTCTATAGTAGGTATGAATTCATTGGTAACACCATAAATCTTATATACTGCAGGTGTCCACTGTAAATTGTTTTCCTTGATATCGTATTCCCAGCTTCCTATTTGTGCGATGGAACTCTTTTCATCTAGAAGGCGTTTTGTCTTATTTAATTCCCATTGCAGTTCTTGAGCTTTTGATATGGTTTCTACTTTAATGATAACGCCAATTATATTTCCGTAACCATCTTTCCAAGGGTTTAAATGCCAAAATGAATTTTGCTGTGTATCCGTTTGGAGGATAGGGCTATGCTTAAATTTTATATCCCTGAGACCATCTAGACTATAAGATAGCCTTGTTTGGAACTCTGGTCCTAATTGTGGAAATAGGTCAAGAATTTGTTGGTCCTTGATTTTTTCTAAACAAAAATTAAATGTTGAAAGCCATTTTGGAGAAGCGCTTTTTAATTTTAGATCGGTATCTATGATTGCAATGGAGGAGGGAATTTGTGCAATCCAATCTAAGGACGATATGATACTCTTATTTGATTTTAGCATAGTCGGAAAGAATTTTCCTACTAAAATAATGGAATATTCTAATTTTTAAAGCCGATTTGTTGTCATTTTATCAATAAGTGTTGTTGAAAACTGTTTTTGTGTGGTGTAAAGGGTCTTTTTCTCTATTTTCTTACAAAAGGAGGTACCAGCCCGGTATAATCACCATTATTACGTATTACATCCCTTACAATAGAGGAACTGATATAGGATTTGCCCGATGAGGTCAATAAAAACACGGTTTCTATCTCAGATAATTTTCTGTTCGTATGGGCAATAGCCTTCTCAAATTCAAAATCCCCTGGATTTCTTAGTCCCCTTAAAATAAAATTGGCGTTTACTTTCTTACAAAAATCTACCGTAAGCCCTTGATAGGATTTTACCGAAATGGAAGGTTGGCCCTTAAAAGTTTCAGTAATGAATTTTATGCGCTGCTCTAATGTGAACATATATTTTTTATCGGCATTCTTACCTATGGCAATAATTATTTCATCAAAAAGGGTAATACCCCGCATAATGATATCATGGTGCCCCAAGGTCAAGGGGTCAAAAGAACCGGGAAAAATTGCGCGTCTCATAAATGTATTTTACGTTCTAAATATAGGCAAATTAGGACAATGCTTCTATAATGGCATTTTCAAATAGCTGGGGCAAGGTTATACCTGCTTCTTTGGCCTGTTGGGGTAAAATACTTTCTGTGGTCAATCCTGGTGTGGTATTCATCTCCAACAAATACGGTTCATTGCCAATAAAAATAAATTCGCTTCTGGAAAAACCGGTCATTTTCAGTATATCATATATTTTTTTGGATACGGTGGTTACATTGGCAAGTTGCTCGTCATTGATTCTTGCCGGGGTTATTTCTTGGGATTTACCTTCATATTTAGCTTCGTAATCAAAAAAATCGTTTTCACTTACAATCTCAGTAATAGGTAATACCGTGGTAATTCCATTGATTTTTAATACACCAACAGAAACTTCCGTACCTTCCAAAAAACCTTCAATAATAATTTCATCGTCCTCTTTATAGGCTGTGGCAATGGCGTTCCTTAATTCTTCCTTTTTATAGACTTTGGTAATACCATAGCTACTACCAGATTTATTGGCCTTGACAAAACATGGTAATTGCACTTTATTAATAATATCTGTTTCATTGATTTTGTCCCCTAAATTTAAATAAAAGGCAGGGGCGGATTTTATGCCATAAGGTTTTAAAACACTAAGCAAATCTCTTTTGTTAAAGGTAAGTGCGGCTTGGTAAAATCCACAAGAAGTATGCGGTATGTTCAGCAGTTTAAAATAGGCCTGCATGAGTCCGTCTTCTCCTGGCGTTCCATGTATGGCATTAAAAACACAATCAAAGGTTATGGTGGTGCCATTTAAAGATATGGAAAAGTTGTTACGGTCAATTGGTACTTCTGTACCGGCATCATCTACATAAACCCATTTATCCTTAAAAATATGTATACGGTATAGATTAAACTTTTCTTTATCCAAATAAGTATAGACTACATTGCCACTTTTAAGCGAAATTTTATATTCGCTGGAATAGCCGCCCATTATAATTGCTATATTTTTTTTCATGAATTTTACAAAAAGAGAATGTTATGGCAAAGATGAAGTATTGGAGCAAAATAAAAAAGGGACATCCACCATTAATTTTCGTTAAGGGTTGATAAAGTTGAAGGGAACTTACGAAAAGAAGCCGCCAATTGGTAAGGGGGCATTCACTATATTTGTTGGGTCAAACTGTACGTATGAGAAATTTTTTAAATTTTTTAAGGAGTAAGACCTTTTTAATTCAGTTAGGTCTCGCCCTTTTATTATCCATAATCATAATTTTTTTAGTCTTGAATTGGCTTAAGAGCACCACTAATCATGGTGAATTTGTGGAGGTTCCGGACTTTTCTAAACAATCGGTCATGGAAATGCGAAAATCCATTGAAGATGCAGGTCTTAGATATGAGGTTTTAGATTCGGCGAATTACAATCCAGATTATCCTAGGTTTTCTATTATAGAACAAACCCCTTCTGCCGGGGCCAAGGTAAAGACCAATAGGAAAATATATTTCACCGTAAACCCTTCTGGCTATAAGAAAGTGACCGTGCCAAAAATAATACAAGTCACCAAGAGAAATGCTTCCTCTATGCTAAAGGCTGTTGGTCTGGATGTTGAGCGCGTTACTTATGTAGATGAATTGGGTAAGGATATGGTGTACCAATTAAAATTTAAGGGAAAATATATTAAGCCAGGTGATAAATTACCTAAAACATCAAAAATAGAATTGATTTGTGGTAATGGTTCAATACCGGAACGTGCTATAATAAAAGCAGATTCAGAACAGGAATGAGCAATATTGAACAACCCGAAAATGAAGATGGCGAACTTTTTGAACACCATCGTGTTATAGCTTCAAAAGGTCAAGTGCCGTTAAGGGTAGATAAGTTTTTAATGAACTTTATAGAGAACGCTACACGGAACAAAATTCAACAAGCAGCAAAAGATGGTCATGTTTGGGTAAATGACGAAATCGTAAAATCTAATTACAAGGTAAAGGCGGGAGATGAGGTAAAAGTCATGTTTGAGCATCCACCACATGAATTTTTATTGATTCCAGAAGATATTCCATTGGATATTGTCTATGAGGATGAAGTGCTATTGGTGGTTAATAAACCTGCAGGTATGGTAGTACATCCCGGTCATGGCAATTATTCGGGAACCTTGATCAATGCACTTATACACCATACGGATAACTTACCGGTAAATAGTAACGAACGACCAGGATTAGTTCATAGGATAGACAAGGATACTTCCGGATTGTTGGTCGTTGCAAAGACCGAAGCCGCAATGACCCATTTGGCAAAGCAATTTTTTGATAAAACTTCTGAGCGTGAATATATTGCTTTGGTTTGGGGTAATGTGGAGGAAGATGAAGGTACTATTGAAGGAAATGTAGGAAGAAATCCTAAAAACAGGCTACAGATGCATGTTTTTCCAGATGGTGAAGAAGGTAAAGAAGCTGTAACGCATTTTAAGGTACTGGAACGTTTGGGGTATGTTACATTGGTTTCGTGTAGATTGGAAACCGGTAGAACGCACCAAATACGTGTGCATATGAAATACATAGGCCATACCTTGTTCAATGACGAGCGTTATGGGGGAGAACGTATATTAAAAGGAACTACCTTCACCAAGTACAAGCAATTTGTGGAAAATACCTTTAAGTTACTGCCCAGACAAGCCTTACATGCCAAAACTTTAGGATTTACTCATCCGGTCACGGGCAAGCATATGAGTTTTGATTCTGAATTACCGGAAGATATGGTCAATGCTATAGAAAAGTGGCGCCAATACACTAAAAACAGTATAGAATAGGATTTTTCAATAGTATCATTAAAAGTCTTATATAAGATTCTATTGGTCTTCCTTTATTTCCTCTTTATTTTTGTGGTCAAATAAAATTGCATTATGAAAATTATTATTTCGCCGGCCAAATCATTGGATTATGAGAGTACACTTCCTGTAAAGGAATATACGCAACCCAAGTTTATAGATGATGCCATTAAGCTCAATAAGATATTGTCCAAGAAAAAACCTAAGGCCCTGTCAGAGCTTATGTCCATATCAGATAAATTGGCAGAATTGAATTGGCAGCGAAATCAAGATTTTACCACTCCTTTTACACCAAAAAATGCAAGGCAGGCAATTTTTGCGTTTAGTGGAGATGTGTACCAAGGGTTGGATGCCTATTCCATGTCAGAGGATAAAATAATGGAACTTCAACAAAAGCTACGAATTTTATCGGGCCAATACGGTATATTAAAACCTCTGGACCTTATGCAACCTTACAGATTGGAAATGGGTACCTCGTTAAAAATTGGAAGAAAAAAAAACCTGTACGAATATTGGGGAGATAGGCTCACCAAATTTGTAAATAATGAGATGAAAGAAGGAGAATTGTTGGTCAATCTTGCCAGTAATGAATATTATAATGTATTACAGCCCAAAAATATTAAGGCAACTATCATTACTCCCGTTTTTAAAGATTGGAAAAATGATAAACTAAAAATCATCAGTTTTTTTGCTAAGAAGGCTAGGGGGTCTATGGTACGGTATATCATTGATCATAATGCAAATACCTTGGACGATATAAAAGGATTTAATTTGGATGATTACCAATTTAGCCCAGAACATACCGTAAAACAGAACCAGCCCGTATTTATAAGGTAAAATATTATCTACGCTTTTACGTTATTGATTATAGTTAAATAACATATATGAAAAGGGTATTCTTACTAGCTGTTCTTGGTTTGGTTCTTTTGTTTTCTTGTACCGATAGGGATGATAATATTGATATGGTAAACATTAGGATACAAAATAGTACCCCATTCTTTTTTAACGAGGTACGGATAACCCAACGCGACACCGTTTATGAAAATATTGCACCTGACGAATTTTCATCATATTTGGAATATGATACGGCATACCAAACTACTGCATTGACCATTTTAACAGATTCAACAAGTTATAATTATTTTCCTGAGGAAGTGCCTTCAGATACATTGCCTGTTGGTTTTTATACGTATCAAATAACCATTGATGAAGAGGAAAATATAGCGCTGACATTTAGGATAGACGAATAGTTTTATTTTTTCTTATTCACCTTAATTTTTTCTTCAACTGTAGGCCTTTTTTTGATTTTTCTAGGTCTTCTGGCTCCATAGGAATTATTTGAAATTTTACCTTTTTTAGATTTTTTGTCTCCTTTGCCCATAATTTAAGTTTATACATTCATTTAAAGTTAGTAATTTAGAAAGGAATGGATATTTTCTTGGACTCATGTAATTAAACCCTTGACCCGTTTATGTTTTTACATACCCATCCTTACAAACCATTTATACAAAAAGATACGGTAAAGTTAATTGTAGGTACCTTGCCGCCACCAAGGTTTACCACGGGAGAATTAAAGGAGGGTGATGTAGACTTCTGTTATGGCAGTCGTGATGGTCAATTATGGCCCATATTGGACCGTATCTACAATTTAAACTTAAGGTTTGAGACCACACAAGAAGCGGTAGACCAACGAAAGCGCTTTCTTAAACAACATAAAATTGGTATATGTGATATAGTCGCTGCGGCCAAAAGAAATAAAATAGATGCTTCCGATATTGGCATGCAACAAATTGTTCTGCGTAATGTTTTATCCTATCTTGAAGAATATCCTAAAGTAGAAATATTATTGTTTACGGGGGGTAACAGTAAAAATGGTCCGGAATATTTTTTTCGTAAGCACTTAAGGGATTACGGTATCTCCTTAAAAAAAATTAGCGATGAGGTTCCTAGGATACATAGGTTTATTCATCCAAAAACAGGAGTGGAGATTAAGACCGTATCGTTAACGGCACCATCCGGGGCTGCAAATAGGGCAGTTGGGAGTTTGGAAAGTTACAAAAAATTAAAATTGAACAACCCGGAGTTTACTACTTTGGATTTTCGTGTAATGCAGTATAAAGATTATTTTTAAAAGTGGTATAAACTAAAAAGAGTCTTGCTTTGTAGACAAGACTCTTTTACGAGAACACTATATGAAAATGAAAATTTATTTACTTAATTACAAAGTAAAGGTATAGGGGTAGTGCTGTTTTTTGGAATATTTGTTGTGAATACGTACAATTTTGTGGTATCCTGCCAGTATTCTGATATTTCGCTAAAATCATGCCCTAGATTCTTTAGGATTAGCGATATTTATACACGAAATTTATCATGTTTGCCAAATAGTTAGTGGCATAAAGTTTTTGAAATATGCAGCAAAAAGAAAGGTTGGCAGAATTTAAGAAGTCTGTCCAGAATAAGTTTAATGTTTACAATAGTCTATTTCTTAATCTTCCGTACGAGAATATTGAGAATGTAGGTATGCTAATTCCTTTATTACTGAATCAGTCGGAAAAAGGGTTGAGCAACGGGTTAAATCCCAAGGAAATCCTAGAAAACTTTTTTGAGAATTTTGTGGATACAAAATCTGAAAAGGAGCAAATAGATTTTATGTTTCGCATTATACAATATGTAGAGCGCCAAGTGGTGCTTTATGATAGTGTGGAAGATGCGGCGTTTCCAAAATTGCACAAGCACTCTAGTTCATTATCGTTAAAGGACTATTTTCAGTTGGTTGAGAAGAACAATGCGTGGGATACCATTTGGGACAAGTTGAGCACGTTTAGTGCAAGAATTGTTTTAACGGCCCATCCTACACAATTCTATACCCCGGCGGTTCTTGATATTATTACCAATTTAAGGACGCTTATCCTTGAAGATAAAATTGATGAAATAGATGTGGGGTTACAGCAATTAGGCCTTACCTCTTTGATCAATGCTAAAAAACCCACTCCTTTAGATGAGGCCAAAAATATAATCTATACCCTAAGACATGTGTACTATGATGCCATTGGTGATATGTATGCCTATATAAAGGGAAGTGTTGGTGCTAAAAAGTTTGAGAACCATGATATTGTTAAGTTAGGTTTTTGGCCAGGTGGAGATCGTGACGGTAACCCGTTCGTAACGGCAGATATTACCAAGGATGTAATGAACGAACTACGGTTGACCTTAATGAAATGCTATTACAATGATCTTAAAGGATTGTTGCATAAACTTACGTTCAAGGCGGTGCAGGAACCTTTGCATAAACTTCGGTCCAATTTGTATATTGCTATGTTTGATAGTACAAAGGATATCGGTTATGATGATCTAATGGTACCCTTGGAAGAAATTCGTGCAATTTTAATTGATAAATACCAGAGTCTTTACTTAAGCGATTTAGATCGTTTTATAGATAAGGTGAAAATTTTTAAGGTACATTTTGCTACAATAGATATTCGTCAGGACCATAGTATGCATACTAAGGTAATGACCGAGGTCTTAAAAAAACATGGCCTAATAAAAACTGAACTAAGCGAATTATCCCAAGACCGTCTCATAGATATTTTATTACATGAAGACCTTCAGTTGACAGCTAATGATTATGACGAGGAAATCGTAAAGGATACCATTAAGAATATTTGGCAATTACAGACTATTCAGGAAAAAAATGGGGAAGAAGGCTGTAACCGTTATATCATAAGTAATTCTGAAGATGTATTCTCCATACTTTTTGTTTACGCTTTGTTTAGATGGTGTGGTTGGTCAGGCAAGAATATTACTTTTGACATTGTGCCTTTGTTCGAAACCATGAAAGGTATGGACAATGCCGAGGCAACTATGCAGTTCTTATTCAATTTACCGGAATACAAGGCGCATTTGGAGAATAGGAATAAAAAGCAGACTATAATGCTAGGCTTTTCTGATGGTACCAAAGATGGTGGTTATCTCAAGGCCAATTGGTCCATTTTAAAGACCAAGGAATCACTTTCCGCCGTATGTGAGGAAAATGATATAGCGGCAATATTTTTTGATGGTAGGGGGGGGCCACCGGCAAGGGGTGGCGGAAAAACACATCGTTTTTATGCAGCGCAGACCAATAAGGTGGCCAATAACGAAATTCAATTGACCATTCAGGGACAGACCATTACCAGTACGTATGGAACAAAGGAACAGTTTATCTATAACAGTGAGCAGCTATTGACCGCAGGGCTGTCCAATACCATTTTAGGAAAGGAAATAACTATTTCCGATGCTGATAGGACATTGATCGAAGAACTTTCTGAATTGAGCTTTAAAAAGTATGACGCTCTAAAACACCATGACAAATTTATGCCGTACTTGGAAAATATGAGTACGCTTAAATATTATACCAAGGCAAATATTGGTAGTAGGCCGGGTAAACGCGGTAATAAGGCTAAACTGGAACTTAGTGATTTGCGTGCAATCTCCTTTGTGGGATCTTGGAGCCAATTAAAGCAAAACGTTCCCGGATATTATGGAATAGGATCCGCACTCAAGACCTTGGAGGATGATGGCAGGTTTGAAGAGGCAAAAAGGTTATATGACCAAGTACCTTTTTTCCAAGCTTTGATGATGAACAGTATGATGAGTTTGTCCAAATGCTATTTTGAGCTTACAAGCTATATGAAGGAAAATGAGGAATATGGTGCTTTTTGGGATATTTTACATGCTGAGTATGAACTTTCCAAAGCAATGTTGCTCAAATTGTCCGGTATGGAAATCTTAATGGAAAAAGAAGCCATATCCAGGGAATCAATCAACATAAGGGAAAATATAGTATTGCCGTTATTGGTTATTCAACAATATGCCCTGCAACGCATTGGAGAAGGAACCGAGTTTAAGGAACTGTATGAAAAGATTGTTACCCGATCTTTATATGGCAACATTAATGCAAGTAGAAACTCGGCCTAAAAAGCTATAGTGATATCAATAAAAAGCCCGATCTATATAGATCGGGCTTTTGTATTAAGGTCAATATGGTTACATCTTATTTTGTTGATCTTTTATTGTACCCTTGTCAATATCAAATTTATTGGTATCTACATCCGTATTTCCAGTAGGGTTGGTAGGGTTACTTTGTTCAACCTTTCTTTTAAACTTTTTATTATCTTTTATAATTCCCATTTTCTTCATTTTTTAAGTTCACCTTTAAACTAACAAAAATCAATTATAATTTCCGTTAAGGCACTTGTAAACCTTTGTTAGTAACTGTTAAAACAATTTATTCGGGAACGACGGTACTATGAAGTATAGCATGGAACAATTGTATACCATACGCAATCTGTCCTATTTTTAGATTCTCGTTTGGGCTATGTTGATTATTGTCCGGGTTGACCATAGGCACGATAAAAGCCGGTATTTTTAATTCATTGATAAATGGGGAAATAGGCACGGTACCGCCCATGATTCTAATCTGTACGGGTTTTTCGCCAAATTTGGATTCCATGGTCTTCACTAAGGCATTGCCAAAAGGGTTGGTCAAATCTGTTCTAAAGGCATCCGTTACGTTTCCTTCCATAATGGTGACTATTTTATCGAATTTCATACGTTCTTCCCTAGTAGGGACCGTGGACATTACATGATAACCAAGATTTTTAATATGTTCTTTCACCAAGGATTTCAACCTATTGCCATCGGATTCTGGCACCAATCTTATATCCAGTTCTGCCGTTGCTTCTGCAGGCACGATTGTTCTTGCATTCTTACCGATCCAACCGGAACCCAGCCCCCTAATGTTCAAGGAAGGATATTGTAAGGATTCCTGATAAAAAGAGCCGACCTTTTCCGGATTGGCAATTGCTAAATTTGTATTTATTTCATTGGCATTGTCAGGTACACTTTTTAAAACTGCCATAGTAGCTTCATTTAGTTCTATACCATCATAGAATCCGTTGACGAGAACCCTGCCATCGGTATCCTTTAGAGATGACAATAAATGGGCTAGTTGCATTCCAGGGTTTGGTGCATAATTACCATAGTGTCCACTATGTTGGGGTCTTAAAGGACCATATGTAGTAATGGACAATGTGGTGATACCTCTACAACCGTATACAATGGTGGGCTTGCCAGAGGAATGAACCGGACCGTCATTGATGATTAAATAATCCGCTTTTAATAAATCCCTATAGACACGTACCGCTTTTGGCAATGGAGCACTACTTTTTTCCTCTTCACTATCCAAAATTACTTTGATATTAAAGGGTAGGGTTTTTTGTTCCTTTTGTAAGATGTCAATTGCGTTTAAAAACATGATAATAGGTCCTTTGTCATCTGATGTAGAACGTCCAAAAAGTCTCCAGTTGTAGTTGATATCGTCATTCAATGCATCAAAAGATTCGGTTTTCCAACCATCCTCTTCTTTAGATTTTAATACCACTTCGTACGGATTTTGTTGGTCCCATTTTGAAATGTCCACAGATTGGCCGTCAAAGTGCATATAGAATAAAATGGTTGGTTTATTGTCGTCTATGGGCAAAGCGGCAAAAAATAGGGGTAAACCTTCCGTTTCCAGAATGGATGAGTTAAAACCTCTTTCCGTAAATTTTTTTCTTAGCCAATACAGGTTGGTATCAATATCATCTGCATTATTGGCATCATTTGGTAATAAAACAAAATCCTTAAGTTCTGTAATGGCATTGGCCACTTTGGACTTTATTAATGTAGAATCTTGGGCATAGCTTTGGGCGGTGCATATGGTAATTAAAAGAAATAGAAATTTTTTCATATCAATGTTCATCATATATTCTTTAAATGTAACAAAAAGCGTGGTAAATTCGGGCTGATTGACCAGTATCCTTTTACGAATTTTGATGTGCTTATAATTGATGCTAAAATTTTATTTGTCAATGTATTTCTGGGTATATTATTATTATTACATTCATAAAAAAAAAGGCCATCTGATCTAGATGGCCTTTTTAAATATTCACAATGACGATTATTCAATTACAATTTGTTTTTGATAATTTCCCAATGACGTAACACCTTCAACAAAATAATAACCTGAGGGCAATTCCTCTACCAATAACCTATAATTATTACCTTCAACCAAAGTGGCTTCAGGGTCATTAAAGGTCTTGACCAATCTTCCCATAGCATCATAAATATTTATAGTCGATATTTCCATGGGGTTGGGGGAATAAAAATATACGTAGATCACAAACGTTGCCGGGTTAGGGGCAATTAACATTATTATGGGCTCTACGGTAATGGTAGATGTTGCTTCATAATCTCCATCTGCCGTTATCGCCGTAATGGTTATTTCTCCTTGTGATAACGCTGTTACCGTTCCAAATTCATTTACCGTAGCAATTGTCTCGTCACTTGAGCTCCATATAACGGTCTTGTCCGTTGCATCTGATGGAACAATCGTTGCCGGTATGGTCAATTGTTCCCCAACGATCATATTGGCCGTGGTTATTCCTAAGGTCAAACCTGTTACCGGTACATTATCACGGGCTATGGTAAGTTGCTTGCTGTACGTTCCTGTAGTGCTCACACCTTCTACAGTATAAACACCCACTGGCAGATCATTGATAAGAAGCCTATAGTTATCACCTTCTACCAATACCAATGTAGGGTCATCAAAAGTTTTGACCAAGATTTTATTGTCATCATAAATACGCAAGGCGGTTATTTCCAAAGGTTCCAACGCATCAAAAAATACATAGACCACATAATCCGCTGGTGTAGGGGCCATTAATATAGTTACATTGTTAACGGGGTTGGTACTTACGTTCACCGTGCTTGTAGCCGTAAAATTTCCGTCTACCGTTGTTGCCGTTATAGTGGCAATACCTTCGGATACGCCTTTTATATTACCAGAGCTATCCACGGTTACAATATTGGAATTGTCAGAATTCCATAGTACCGTTTTATCGGTTGCATTTGATGGAGTTATTGTAGGTATTAACGTTAATTCATTGCCCACCTGTACATTTGCGTTCGGTAAGCTAAGGGTAATTCCCGTTACGGAAATACTTTCCCTGAAAATGCTTAATGTTTTTTGATAAATACCTATGGTACTTACACCTTCTATCGTATAGTTTCCAATGGGTAAATCTGCTATGGGCAATCTATAGTTTTCACCATCCAAGATAGATGCCGGATCGGTAAATGTTTTTACAAGATTGTTGTTCTGGTCATAAATATGTAAGGTTGTGATGTTCAAAGGCTCAGAATACCCAAAGTATACATAAACCACATAATCTGCAGGGTTTGGGGCAATTAACATTTCAACATTGGGTGCAGAGTTTACCGTAATAAAGGTAGATGCCGTAAAGCCTCCGTCCAGGGTCGTTACAGTAACGCTGGCTTCTCCCAAACCTGTTGCCGTTACCTTGCCATTATTGTCCACTGTAGCAACCTGTGGGTTATTCGTAGTCCATACGACCTCTTTTTCATCTGCATCTTGTGGGGCCACCGTAGCGATTAGGGTGGCGGCTTGGCCTTGGATAAGTGTCAATGTTTCTAGTGAAAGGGAAATACCGGTAACTGGAATTTGGGCACGTTCAACGGAAATTACAGTGGTGTCCATAAATTGACCATCATTGGTCGTTACCGTAACGGTGGCAGTCCCTTCCTGAATGGCATTTACTACACCGTTAGAATCCACAGTTGCAATGTCATTGTTGTCGGAGGACCAAGTTACCGAGATATCATCGGCATCTGCAGGGCTTACAAGGGCATTCAATTGTTGCGTTGTTCCTTCAATTAAATTTAATGTTTCAGGAGTCAATTCAACCGCCGTGACCCTTATGGGGTCCGGGCAAATTGATGTAATGGTAAAGTCATCAATACCTGCTTCCACTATATCGCCATCATTAGGTCCGTCAGCTGCGGATACCCTAACGACCAAGTTGGAATTTGAAGGAATAATAGCGGTAGCATTGGTCCAACTTGCCACTACGGTCTCATCACCATAAGACGCCAAAGTTGTATAGGTAGCCCCACCGTCAATTGAGTATTCCAAAAGAAAATAATCACTGTTATCGTCACCGGCATCCCGTTGTCCAAAGAAATACCAGATTGACAGTTCCGATTCGTCTACTACGGTATAGGTAGGGGAAGTTGCAATGGCTACTCCTCCGTCCACATCATTAACGCCAACGGATGTGTTGGTCGCGGTGAAGAACGCATTGTTATCCGTAGCGCTATGATCGTCCTCTGGTTGTGTTAGAATACCAGAGGAAGTCTGAGCTGTGGGGTCGGCTATTACAAAAGTACCCGTAGATGCCGTTCCGGATGTAGTCCATTCATTAGCGGAGGTGTTGCTAAAATCTTCAGTTACATTACGTATTCCGCAAGTTTCGGGGTCCATTTGATCGATCCAATCCCTTATGAGTTGCACCGCCTTGGCATCAACTTGGTTTTTGGAAATTGGGGGCATCATAATACTAGGGTCGACCGAATTTGTTCTGTGGAATAAAATAGATTCATCGGCATTACCTGGTACAAAAATACGTTCTCCAGGTATACCTATGGGTGTATTGGTACCCGCATCAAAAAGACCGGTCTGGGCTAGAGTGTTGAACAGTCTAAGGTCAAACTGGGCCCTGTCTCCCGTACCACCGGGCCTATGGCAATACGCACAATTTAAGTCCATATATGACCTTGCTTTTTCATCTAAGGTAGCCAATGGGTCGTCTAATGCCCTATATGTTTGAAAATCAACTGTAGCTGCATCCGTAATGGTTTCGTTAAGCACACCTAAATGACTGAGTGTTACCAATTGGTTTGCTGTACGCCCTGTTTTTTGGTAGGTATAATCACTGTTCAAATATCTAGTATTGGTACCTAGGGCACCACCGGTTGCAGGGTTATGACATGAAATACAATCTTGAGTAGACGGGTAGCTCCATTTTTGTGTGGCGGTACTGCCATCTGTTTTGGTAATGGTAATGTTTTCATCTAGGCCATTGGGTAGTAATACGGCATCGGTCTGTTGTTCGTTCCATTTATAGGTTAAAAAATAGAATGACCCTGTACTGGCCTTTATGGAAAACCTGGTTTCCAAGCGCTTGGTCAATGACGGATTGTTTTCATCTATGGGCAGTTCAAAATGTTTTATTAGAACACTGCCTACCGGAAATTGCCAATCACCATTTTCGGAAAAAGAAATTTGCTCTGTAGGTGTGTTGTGTGTTCCGTTATTTGGAACCGCCATCCAACGTTTTTTCTCGGCACCATCGGACCAAAAGGATTCAATTAGTTCATAGGGTAATATTCCTGAATTTGTTTCCAATGTCTGTAAATTGGTAAAAGCTCCAGTTTTTGATAATAGTTGAGGCACACTGCCCTCTAATTCACCTTGTTGTCTAAGCTTATACAATTTTACGTTATTACCTTGGCTGAGCAGGTATAGCTCCCCATTATGATCTTCGCCAAATGAAATGATATTTGTGGGCGAGAATTGGGTAATTGTCTCGTACGCTCCCGTTACAATGTCCACTGCCCATATTTCTTCACCTACGCCATAATCTGCACAGATATATTTTCCATAATAATCCGGCATTGCCGCCCCTCTGTAAACATAGCCACCTATAAGTGCATTGGCGTCCGATCGTGGAAAAGCCACCAACGGTCCTTCATGTGGCATGCCATCCAATAAATTGGTACAGGAAGTACCACGGTTGTAGTAACCTTCATATACAGGCCAGCCGTAATTTTTACCTGGTTTAATAATATTGATTTCTTCATGTGTACCTTCACCAATTTCCCCTATATAGAAGGTTCCCGTAAGTTTATCCTTGGTCATTCTATGAGGGTTTCTATGGCCTAAGGTATAATATTCTTCAAATCTGCTGCCGTCTGGACTTAAAAAAGGATTGTCATTTGGAATACCATAACCAACACCTGAAATTTCATCAGGAAAACGGCCTCCTTGTGGCATTTTTCTTATTGGGGCATGACTCTTATTTGGGTCCTGGTCCACATCTATTCGTAGTACGCCACCATCTAAATTGGTAGTACTGTTCTGTGGTTTGCTATAAGCGGATTGGTCACCTGTTGGGATATACAGAAAACCATCGTCACCAAACGCCATTCCACCACCACGGTGAGTGGAACTGAACATACGCATTTTTATCATTTCAAGGTTACTGTTAACAATAACATTCATTGAAACGGGATCTACCTCTATTCTTTTTAAAATTAAAAAGCCGCCCCAGTAATCTTCCCTGCTGCAACCAAAACCACTTAAGAAGGAATCTGGGTAATCTCGTCCTTGTCCATCTTTGGTCGTATAGAAAAGATAAAAATAGTTTTTACCATTAGTACCAAAATCAGGGTGAATGGACAAACCTAAAAAGCCTCCGTCCCAAACTACACCAACCTCATTGGAGTAATCTTTTAAAAGGTTTTTGCCCGCAACATCGTTCCTATTTTCAAACCAATAGATTTTACCGTCCCGTTGGCCCACAACCAATTTGTTGGTATTGGGAACCGGCGTAAAGGTCAATGGAGAATCAAAGCTCAAGTTTGGAAAAACACTGATATAGGGATCGCTGGCATTGGATTTATCTGGGAATGCTCCGTTTAAAAAAGCGCCCATAGGTTCTGGACTATCCAAGCCCGATCCCGAAAAATAGGGAATGGCACTTAATAGACATAAGGAAAAGATGCCCAATGCAATTTTCTTGGTACGGACTAATGGTAGTTTTATTTTCATTATGGTTTGGTTTAACCACATAAAAATAGAGGTATGGGCGTTGGTGAGCTCAATAACTCGATTAACACCCAATTTTTTTGGTAATGTACCTTTGGTTTAAATAGATGTATATAAAATCTTACAGCTAACTATTTGTAATTGTGTGTTTTAGAACATTGCTAATTGTAGGTAAGCACCACAATGATAATTTCATGGCTAAGTAAAGCTTGGTTAGAAATTATAAACGGATATCTATTCTGTTTGAAAAGAAAACTTGTTTAGCGAATTTTTTTACCAAATTGTGAGATTGATTTAGGCCCACTTGAGGTCAAAAATTTTATAAATGCTGATCCAATAATTGCGCCTTTGGCGGTTTTTGTAGCTTGCGTAAACGTTTCTTTGTCCTTGATTCCAAAACCAACTATTTGCGGATTTTTAAGGTTCATAGCGGCAATACGCTCAAAATAATTTTCCTGCTCTTTGCCAAATCCTGATTTAGATCCAGTGACACTGGCAGTACTTACCATATAAATAAACCCGTTAGAGGCCTTGTCAATTTCGGCAATACGCTCGTTACTGGTCTGTGGAGTAATCAAGAAAACATTGATCAGTCCATATTTTTTGAACAAAGCCTCATATTCCTCTTGGTAGACATCTAAGGGGAGGTCAGGTAAAATGAGTCCGTCTATGCCAATTTCCTGACATTTTTGGCAAAAGGCCTCAACACCATATTGTAATACCGGGTTAAAATAACCCATAATGATCAAGGGTATGGAAACTGATTTGCGTATATCCTTGATCTGTTGAAATAAGATCTCTGTGGTCATGCCATTGTGCAATGCCGCCGTTGAGCTTTCCTGTATGGTAGGTCCGTCAGCTAACGGGTCGCTAAAGGGCAGTCCAATTTCGATCATATCTACCCCGTTCTTTTCTAGGTCTTCTATGATTTGCACCGTATCGTTCAGTGAAGGATATCCAGCTGTAAAATATATGGATAATAGTTTTTTGTCCTCTTTTAATTTGGTGTTGATTCTGTTGCTCATAAGGTGTTATGTTATGCTAACTTAAAATAATCAATATATGTGTTCAAATCCTTATCTCCTCTACCTGATAGACTTATTACGACCACATCATCTTTCTTGAATTTTTTATGATTGAAAATGGCGAATGCATGGCCGGTTTCAATGGCAGGTATGATGCCTTCCAGTTGTGACAGTTCCAATCCTGCTGCCATGGCCTCATCATCTGTTGCGGAATAGAACTCTGCCCTTTTAGATGTGTATAGGTGTGAATGCATTGGTCCTACCCCAGGATAGTCCAGTCCTGCAGATATGGAATATGGTTCTGTAATCTGCCCATCAGCGGTTTGCATCAACATGGTTTTACAGCCATGGATAATACCTATTTTTCCAAGGGCAGACGTAGCTGCACTTTCGCCGGAGTGAACTCCCTTACCAGCAGCTTCAACCGCAATTATACCTACTTCCGGTTCATGGAGAAAATGGTAATAAGTGCCCGCGGCATTGCTTCCGCCACCAATACAGGCTACCACGTAATCTGGATTTTCACGACCTTCTTTCTCTTTCAACTGCCATTTTATCTCTTCGGATATTACGGATTGAAATCTTGTTACCATATCTGGGTATGGATGTGGTCCTATAGCGGAGCCAATGATATAGTGTGTATCTACAGGATTGTTGATCCAATCCCTTATTGCTTCATTTGTGGCATCCTTAAGGGTTCTGCTTCCGGATTTGGCAGGTCTTACTTCTGCACCCAACATTTTCATACGGGCAACATTGGGTGCTTG
Organism: Maribacter confluentis; assembly: GCF_030505015.1. Classification (NCBI taxonomy): domain Bacteria; kingdom Pseudomonadati; phylum Bacteroidota; class Flavobacteriia; order Flavobacteriales; family Flavobacteriaceae; genus Maribacter; species Maribacter confluentis. The sequence goes on along the minus strand of NZ_JAUKUC010000001.1, from coordinate 970,181 downwards.
GCGTGCAATGTCTATTTCCCCCATATACACAATACATTCCATACCCATTAGTGCACAGACCGTAGCGGTAGCTACCCCATGTTGTCCGGCACCGGTTTCGGCAATAATTCTTGTTTTACCGAGTTTTTGGGCCATTAAGATTTGACCAATGGTATTGTTTACCTTATGGGCGCCGGTATGGTTGAGGTCTTCCCTTTTAAGATAGACTTTACAGCCATGTTTTTCTGAAAGCCGTTTTGCATAATATAGGGGAGAAGGCCTGCCCACATAATCCTTTAAGAGTTGATGGAATTCTTTTTGGAAAGATTCTTCATACATCAGCTTTAAATAATTTTGTCGTAATTCCTCTACGTTTGGGTACAACATTTCAGGGATAAAGGCACCACCAAATTCACCGTAGTATCCTTTTTCATCTGCATTATAGTTCATAGCGCTTTTTTAAACTTTTGTAATTCTTCAATATTTTTTAATCCGGGTTGTAATTCAAATTTGCTATTGATATCAATGGCATAACAGTATTTGGATTCAGGCAATTCTAAAAATTCTTTGATTTTATCCAGGTTGTTCGGTCCAATGCCTCCACTTAAAAAATAAGGTTTGTTAGACGGATAATTTTTTAGAACAGACCAGTTAAAGGTGTAGCCATTGCCTCCCGGTAATTTTCCTTTCGTATCAAACAGAAAAAAATCACAACAATTTTCATACTGCTGTAATATTCCAAAATCAAACTCATCCTTAATGGAAAACACTTTAATAATGCTCACTTTTTGATTTTCCTTTATAAGTTCCAATGAAATGTTTTTACAATATATTGGGCTTTCCTGTCCGTGAAGCTGAATTCCCTGAAGTTGATGCTTCTTCACCATTTCAATGATATATTTGGGTGTGGCATCTACAAAAACTCCTACTTTGTTAATATGGTGGGGTAGCTGTGGAATTTCAGTGTCAAAAAATCTTGAGGAATGTTCCCAAAAGATAAAGCCAAGGTAATCTGGTCGCAATTGTGCAACCTCGGCCGTATTATGTTTCATTCCACAAATTTTGAGTTTCATTGCGTTTTTAAATTTTTAATGAATGTTTGGGCACTTTTGCCCGGGTCATTGGTCTTCATAAAATTTTCACCAATTAAAAACCCTTTATATCCGTAAGGTCTAAGTTCTTTGATTGCGTCAATGGAGCTGATACCACTTTCGGAAACTTTTACAAAGTCATCCGGAATTAGTTGGGAAAGGGTTTTACTCGTATTTAGACTTACTTCAAAATTCTTGAGGTTTCTATTGTTTACTCCTAACATGTCTAAACTGGGCACTATGGATTTGTGCAACTCTTCCTCATTATGCACCTCTAGTAACACCTCTAGGCCTAAACTTTTTGCAAGCTCGGAGAACTTTTTTATTTCTTGCTTGGTCAAGATAGCGGCTATTAATAAAATAACATCGGCACCAAATGCCTTGGCTTCTATAATTTGATATTCGCTAATAATAAATTCTTTACGGAGCAAGGGCAATTGTACGGATGCCCTGGCCAAAATCAAATCCTCTAAAGATCCACCAAAATATTTAATGTCCGTCAATACGCTCATACCGCAAGCGCCAGCTTTTTCATACCCTTTTGCCACTTGGCCAACGTTGGCGTTTTGGTTAATGCTTTCCTTTGATGGAGACCTGCGTTTAAACTCAGATATAATACCTGTATCACTTGTTTTTAGCGCCTTAGCCAAAGAAATTGTACTTCTTTTGAAGAAAACTGAAGCTTCATAGTATGATATGGATAGTATTGATTTTTTTAAATCTACTTCTTTCCGTTTGTCGGCTACTATTTTATCAAGAATATTCATTAGTTACTGCTATGCATTTGTGTTTTTGACAAATTATTTTTTATTTCTCAATTTCTACTCAGCTCCTGTATTTTTTTCAATGCCGCAAGTCCCTTTCCGCTCATTAACGATTCCTTTGCGCGTTCAAAACCTTGAACGGGTGTAAGGTCTTCAACTGTAGCAATGGCAATACCCGCATTGGCACATACCACATTGTTCTGTGCTTCCGTGCCTTTGCCCTGTAATACGTTCAGGAAAATTTGAGCAGAAGTGTCAATGGAATCTCCCCCAACTATATCTGATTGCATAATTTGGCTTACACCAAAATCAGAAGGCTTCAACATACTTTCCGTATGGTTGGAAATAGTTTTTGTGTTACCGGTCAATGAAATTTCATCATAACCGTCCAAAGCATGTAGGACGGTAAAATTTTTATCGGTCTTTTGATAGAGGTAACCGTACATACGAGCAAGTTCCAAATTAAAGACACCTACCATTTGGTTTTTTGGAAAAGCGGGGTTTACCATAGGACCCAACATATTAAAGAATGTTTTTACGGCCAGATCTTTGCGAATGGGTGCTACATTTTTCATGGCAGGATGAAAAAGTGGAGCGTGTAAAACACATATGCCGGCCTGATCGATACATTTTTCCAAAAAACCGGGGTCATTACTAAATTTAATACCTAAAAACTCCATAACATTACTGCTACCACATTTAGAAGAAACACCATAATTACCGTGTTTGGTTACTTTAACTCCTGCACCGGCGGTAACAAATGATGCCAATGTAGAAATATTGAAGGTGTCCTTACCATCACCGCCGGTACCACAAAGGTCAATAGGGTTATAGGCAGATAAATCAACTGCCAGGCAAAGATCCAACAGGGCATCTCTAAATCCTTCCAGTTCCTCAAGGGAAATACTACGCATCATATATACGGTTAGGAATGCTGCTATCTGACTGGTGTTGTAATCACCTTTTGCAATATTCACTAGAATATGCTTAGCATCCTCCTTGGACAATGTTTCGTGATTAATAAGTTTATTTAGTGTTTCCTTCATTTTTATACTATTAAGTAATAGGCAATTACTACGCTATTTTCTTGCTTAAGTTTTCTAGTTACTTGGTATTACAGGTTTAACCAATTCTCCAACATCTTTTTGCCTTGTGGTGTCAGTACTGATTCTGGATGAAATTGAACTGCGCGAACATCATATTTTTTATGCCTCAAGGACATTACCTGTCCGTTTTCATCAACTGAAGTAGCTTCTAGTTCATTTGGTAGATTGGCATTTACAACCCAGGAATGATAGCGTCCAACTTCAATTTCCTTTGGCATGTCCGTAAAGATCAGGTCCTCTTTAGTAATGTTTATTTTAGTAGCAATACCGTGGTATACCTCGTCCATATTAATTAATGTGCCGCCAAAAACCTCTGCTATTGCCTGTTGGCCAAGGCATACGCCAAAAATACTTTTGGTAGGGGCATAGGTAGCGATAATCTGTTTTAAGAGGCCTGCCTCATCAGGTATACCGGGACCAGGTGATAAGACTATTTTCTGAAAAGCGTCAACTTCATCCAATGTAAGTTGATCGTTACGTTTTACGATTACCTCGCAACCAAGTTCCTCCAGATAATGGACTAGGTTATAGGTAAAACTATCGTAATTGTCTATGACTAATATTTTCTTCATGTTAAATTTCTTCAGCTAATTCCAAAGCTTTGGTCAGTGCTCCCAATTTATTATATGTTTCCTGTAACTCGCTTTCTGGGTTGGATGCCGCAACAAGTCCCGCACCCGCTTGATAATGTAATTTGTGATTTTTGCTTAAAAAGGTCCTGATCATTATGGCGTGGTTAAAGTTGCCTTTAAAGTCCATAAACCCAATAGCGCCACCATAGTAACCCCTACTGGTTTTTTCATACTTTTCTATAAGCTGCATGGCCATATGTTTTGGAGCTCCGCTCAATGTGCCCGCCGGGAAGGTGTCCGCTACTACTTTCATGGTAGGGATATTGTTCTTTTTCATACCGGTGACTTTGGAAACCAAGTGGATTACATGAGAGAAAAACTGTACTTCCCTATAATTTTCCACTTGTACAACATTACCGTTCCTGCTTAAATCATTCCTGGCCAAATCCACAAGCATGACATGTTCACTGTTTTCCTTATCATCTGCCTTAAGTTCCTTGGCAAGCTGTGCATCTTGCTCATCATTGCCCGTTCTTTTAAAAGTACCGGCTATTGGGTGTATCTCTGCCTTGCCGTCACTGACAATAAGTTGTGCTTCAGGAGAGCTGCCAAAAATTTTAAAATCGCCATAATCAAAATAAAAAAGATAGGGAGAAGGGTTTACGGAACGTAGAGCTCTATATACGTTAAACTCATCTCCTTTAAATCCTTGGGAAAAACGCCTGCTTAATACCAGCTGAAAAACATCGCCCCGTTGGCAGTGTTTTTTAGCAAGGGCAACATGTTCCTTAAATTCCTCATCTAATAAGTTAGAATCCTTATCTCCCTCTATTTTAAAATTATAGGTGGCAAAGTTTCTGATTTGAAGAAGTTGTTCCAACTCAGGAATATTATTTTCAGCGTCATAACAATGTGCAAAAAGGTATGCCTCGTTCTTAAAATGATTTATAGCAATGATATTCTGATATACAGCATAATAGATGTCCGGAATTTTAATGGAGTCCGGTTTGGGAGATAATGTTACATCTTCAAAATAACGAACGGCATCATAAGCCATATAACCGAATAAACCGTTATTTATGAATTTAAAATCATTACTATCTGCTTTAAAGGTTTTGCTAAAATTATCTATGATATTAACTACATCCGTTTCTGGTGTAATTTCCATTGTTTCTGTATTTCCATCAGGAAATTGTGTATAGATATGTTCGTTTTCAACTTTTATAGATGCAATAGGATTGCAGCAGATATAAGAAAAACTATTGTCGTTAGCATGGTAATCACTACTTTCTAACAGAATACTGTTTGGAAAACGGTCTCTTATTTTTAAGTAAACACTTACAGGGGTTACGGTGTCCGCCAGTATTTTTTTGTGGTATGTTTTAAATTGATAGGTCATAAGGTAATTTGATAAAATAAAGAAGGCTTGTCGTGATGACAAGCCTTTATATAGTTTTACTACAATGATGCTTTGCTCACGATGTTTTTCGTAAGTTGCTCCACCACCAAGTATTTACATTTAAATTTTTCATTGAGCATCAAATATAAAAAGGAAAATTAAACTTTCAAACTTTACGGTATCAAAAAGCAAAATCCCTTTGAAATATATCAAAGGGATTTAAAATTGTTTAAAATTTAATTCTAAAATTAAATAGCAATTTAAAGAGCAAGGTCAACTACCAGGTCAAACTCATCATAGATAGCTTTATCCCCTAAATTATCAAAGAAGCTACCAGAGCCATATTTAATATCAAATTTTGTTCTGTCAACTTTAATCGTAGCTGTAGCTTTGTTCTCAAACATAGAAACAACCAAAGTTACGGGACTGGTAATACCTTTAATGGTCAAGTCTCCGGTAACGGTATAAGACGTATCGTTCATTGGTTTAACTGAAGTAAAAACCAATTTGGAGGTTGGGTGGTTTTCCACTCCAAAAAAGTCGCCAGATTTTAAATGACCTTCCAGTTTTTCTTTTCCTTGTCCTGGTTCTAAATCACTACAAGAGATAGTGGTCATATCTACTACAAACTCACCACCGGTTAATTTTTTACCGTTCATTTCCAAAAAACCTGATTTAAGTTTAATGGTACCATTATGTTCCCCAGTAACTTTATATCCTTTCCATGTTACTGTACTGGCGCTAACGTTTACTTGTTTTTTCTCATCTTCCTTTGGGGTAGAGGCAGTTGCCGTTAATCCAAATATGGCAACCAATGCTAAACTTAATAATGATTTTTTCATTTTTTTTAATTTTTAATGTTTGTGTTAATTTATATATGTGTAATAATTTCTTCTTTGGAATACCTAACCTTTGGATAATGTTGGGTCTTATCCTCGTTAGAACGGTATCCTACGGCCAATACTACCGCCGCGTTCAAGTTATTCTCTGCTAATCCCAATATTTCGTTGTATTGAGCTTTGTCAAAACCTTCCATAGGACACGTATCTATTTCCATCTCTGCGGCAATGGTCAATAGGTTACCAAGGGCAATATAGGTCTGGTTTGATGTCCAAGAGTTTTTATGTGCATCTGGCAATCCCATTAGTGCCCCTTTCATCATGTTGGAATATCCTTCAACATCACCTTTGGAAACCCCGCGAGTCTTTATAATATTATCAATATAATTATCTACCAAACTTTCGTCAAAGGTAGGTTTATTTGCTAATACCAAAAGGTGCGATGCATCAGTAATTTGTGCCTGATCATATGAGGCTTTTCTTAATTTGGCCCTAACATCCTTGTCCTCTATGACATAAAAATGATAGGGTTGCAACCCGTATGATGAGGCAGTAAGTCTTGCCGCATCTAAAAGTATGTTTAAATCTTCTTTAGATACCTTTTTGGAAGCATCGAACATTTTGGTGGCATATCGCCAGTTAAGCTTATCTAGAACGTTTTTCATGTATAGTAATTAAAATTTATCAAGTAAAATATTAAACTCATTTAAATCATTTTCGTTGAAATTTTCTAGAATACGTTTTTCAGTTTCAAAAAGTATACCATCAATTTCCGTAAGGATGTTTAATCCTGTTTCCGTAATTAAAATTTCAACCTTTCTTCTATTCTCCTTGCACACACGGCGCTTTACAAAACCTTTCATAATCAATTTATCTACAAGCCTAGTGGTATTGCTCATTTTTGTTACCATGCGTTCGTTAATTGTAGATAAATTTGCAGGATTTCCTTTCTGACCCCTTAGAATACTTAGTACATTATATTGTTGAATGGAAATTTCATAAGGTTTGAGTGCGGTAGCAATTATTTCATCAATCTTGTTCACAACCAATGATAAATGAATAATTGTGCGCTTGGGTAATGGTATGTTTGTTTTGGTCTTAATAATTTCCTCTACATTCATGTTAATACAATATTTGTATATACAAATGTAATCAGATTTTTATCTAGTTGGTTTTTATTACGATTAATTTTTTGTTAAATTTTAAGGAGGGTATGATTTTCATAAAAATCGATTATTTTTACCCTATAATTAATTACTATGGCAGATTTATCACAACAAGATTGGGAAGAGCAATTGGAAAACGATCCCAATGCAGTTATACTTGATGTTAGAACAGAAGAAGAATTGGAAGACGGTATAATTCCCAATTCAATTAATCTTGATATATATAAAGGACAGGAGTTCGTTGAGGAATTACAGAAATTGGACAAGTCCAAAAATTATTATGTGTATTGTAGGTCCGGTAACAGAAGCGGACAAGCGTGTTCAATCATGAATAGTTTAGGAATTGAGAATGCGTATAACCTTCAAGGAGGTTTTATGAATTGGGAAGGTGAGACAGAATAATAATTTCTTATAATAATTTAACCCGCTTTACGGCGGGTTTTTTATTTTTAGGAAATGAAAGAGGATTTACTGCATTATTTATGGAAATACAAAAAATATCCTTTAAACGGTCTGCAGTCCACATGTGGTAAATCTATTCAGGTAAAGAGTTCTGGATTACACAACCAACTAAGCGGTCCCGATTTTTTTAATGCCCAAATAGAACTGGACGGCCAACTATGGGCCGGCAACGTAGAAATCCATATAAAATCTTCAGATTGGTTTGCACATAACCACCAATTAGATGCAAGTTACGACAATGTCATTCTTCATGTGGTTTGGAAAGACGATGTTTCAGTATATAGAAAAGATGGTACTCAAATACCCACCTTATCCTTGCAGGAATATATTTCTGTAGCATTGCTTGAAACGTACAAGCAACTATTCAATACTAAGAATTATAAATTTATAAATTGCGAGAATGAGTTTAAGCAAGTTGATACGTTCATAAGGGAAAATTGGCTTGACCGCCTGTTCATAGAGCGTTTACAGGGCAAGTCCGGGGTAATTAAAGAATTGTTGAAATTTACAGACAATGATTGGGAATATGTTCTGTTCTTGATGCTTTTAAAAAATTTTGGTTCCAAAATAAATGCAGATGCATTTTTGGCCATTGGGAAATCTATACGCTATTCTATAGTCAGAAAGTTATTTGGGAAACCTTTGGTAATGGAAAGTTTGCTCATGGGGCAGGCAGGGTTGTTAGAACAGGAACCGGGGCTAGATAGCTACTATAATCGGTTATATAGGGAATATCAATATTTAAAGTCCAAATACCGTTTAGTTCAGCCTTTGACCAAACCAAAATTTTTTAAATTAAGGCCACTTAACTTTCCTACCATAAGACTCGCACAGTTTTCCAAAATTTATGCTACCAATAATAGTTTGTTTCAAAATTTAATAGATAGCCAAGATGTAAATGCATCTGATCTAGTGGATTTGGGTACAAATGAATATTGGAATACCCATTACACGTTTGAAAAAGAATCTAATAGTAAAATTAAGCATATTACAGATTCTTTTGTTCAGCTAATTATGATAAATACGGTAATTCCTTTAAAATTTAGCTATCAACAATATACTGGTCAAACAAATAATGATGCATTATTTCAATTGATGGGTACTTTTAAAAATGAACAAAACAGTATTATTGAAAGATATAGGGACATTGGGGGACAGATTACAAATGCAAAATCTTCCCAAGCTTATCTTCAACTCTACAATGCATATTGTAAAACCGGCAAATGTTTGGATTGTGCCATAGGTGCCCAATTAATGAATATAAAAGTCTAATTTTATACTCCATGAAATTATTTTATAACTTATTGCATTATCTACAAAAAAGAGGTTTTGAAGTGTGCGGTAGAATTGCCGAAAGATTAGGTATAAGAGCTAGGGTGGTAAGGACATCCTTTATTTACCTAACATTTGTCACAGTTGGCTTTGGCTTTGCCCTTTATCTTTTTCTGGCATTTTGGCTTAGGATAAAAGATCTCATCTATACCAAAAGAAATTCCGTTTTTGATTTGTAAAATATGATACACCTGTTCAAGTCTAGGATATATTTGGCGTTGGCGTTAATGCTTTTGGTATTGGCCTTTGGGGTAATTGGCTATAGATTTATATCTGATTATTCTTGGGTAGATGCATTTTACATGACCATTATTACCGTAACAACGGTTGGTTTTTCCGAGGTTAGGCCAATGGGTGCGGACGGTAAAATTTTTACGGTTATTTTAATTGTGACCAGCGTTTTCATATTTGGTTATGCCATATCCGTGATTACGGAGTATATGTTGGGAAGAAATTCCTTGCAATTATTAAAAAAGAAGAAGATGAAGAATATTATTGAAAATTTAAATCAACATGTAGTAGTGTGTGGTTTTGGGAGGAACGGTATGCAAGCGGCGGAGAGGTTAAAGGCGTATAAAAGACCCTTTGTCGTTATAGAAAAGGACAAGGAAGTTATTGAGCGTTATGAGGATGAGGTTCTTTTTATTGAGGGTGATGCCAATGATGATGAAGTACTAATGACCGCAGGTATTCAAAGGGCACAATACCTTATAGCTACATTACCGGATGATGCGGCCAATCTTTTTGTTGTATTGTCTGCAAGGCAGTTAAAGAAAAATCTTTTTATCATTAGTAGGGCATCATTGGTGACATCGCAAAAAAAGTTGTTTTTGGCGGGTGCGGATAAAGTAATAATGCCAGATAAAATAGGAGGTGACCATATGGCCTCCTTGGTTGTTATGCCAGATTTAATAACGTTTATGGATAAATTATCTATGGAGGGTGAGAATACCACTAATTTGGAAGAAGTGGCCATTGAGGATTTTGCGGATCAAATAGATTGTAATTCGCTTAGGGATCTAGATCTTAGAAAAAAGACAGGGTGCACAATTATTGGGTATATTTCACCTGATGGGGATTATACCATAAATCCTGAGGCAGATTTAAAATTACAGCCAAAGAGCAAGATTATAGTGTTGGGCAGACCGGAACAAATTAAAAAATTGAACAAAATGTTTCATATAGAATAAAAATCTTTATGTCGTATAAATTTGATTGCATCCATAATTTTTAAGATATTGCTAGATTAACTAACTAAATTCAATAACTAATTTGAAAACTATGAAGTATAGACTTCTGATCATTTTATCATTTTTAATACCAACATTGACCTTTGCACAGGAAAAAGGTCTTGATGAAAAAGTGAACGACGCTTTTATGCCATTTGCAATATGGTGGGAGGCTACGGTGTTAACATCCGTTCCCATTGCAGGTTTTGATATACCCATAGTTTTAATTCTATTGATTGCAGGAGCAACTTTTTTTACGATCTATTTCAAATTTCCAGGTATAAGTAAATTTCCTTTGGCAATTAATGTGGTACGTGGAAAATATGAGGAGATAGAAAAATACGGTCTTGAAAAAGTTCAAATGCACATGACCGAAGACGGTGATATCCCAGATACCATACGTGATGAAAGTGAAGAAGGTGAAGTTAGTCATTTTCAAGCCTTGGCCACTGCGGTTTCTGGTACCGTAGGTTTAGGGAATATTGCAGGTGTGGCGGTCGCCATTGCCCTAGGAGGACCTGGTGCAACATTCTGGATGATCGTATGTGGTCTAATAGGAATGTCAACAAAATTCGTAGAATGTACCCTTGGTGTCAAGTATAGGGACGTTGGTCCAGATGGAACAGTGTATGGTGGGCCAATGTATTATTTGTCCAGGGGATTAAGTGAAAGTAACTTAAAAGTATTAGGTAAAATTCTTGCTGGCGTATTCGCAGTACTTTGCGTTGGTGCTTCATTTGGTGGAGGTAACGCTTTTCAATCTAACCAGGCAGCTGTACAATTGACCTCAATGCTCAATTTAGAAGGTGGTGCCACAGGTGTAATTATTGGTTTAATACTTGCTATTTTGGTAGGCATAGTAATTATTGGAGGTATTAAAAAGATAGCCAGTGTTACAGAAAAAATTGTGCCTTTTATGGCAGGTATCTATGTATTGGCGTCTTTGGTGATCATATTTGCCAACATAAAATATATAGGTGATGCTTTTGGAATGATTTTTTCCGGAGCTTTTTCTCCTGATGCTGCTATTGGGGGTATCATAGGTGTTATAATTGTTGGTTTCCAACGTGCGGCCTTTTCCAATGAAGCGGGTGCAGGTTCTGCGGCGATAGCGCATTCTGCCGTTAAAACCAGGTATCCTGCAAGTGAGGGTATTGTAGCACTACTTGAACCATTTATTGATACGGTGGTCATTTGTACCATGACAGCATTGGTGATAATTTTCTTTAATATGGATGCCGGTGCCTTTGAGTACGGTAACGGTATTGGTAGTACGGTAATGTTGAGTGAAACAGGTAATTATGTAGGTGGGGTGGATCTAACCTCTATGGCATATGATTCCGTAATTCCTGGCTTTAGATATGTCCTAACAATAGCCATAATCCTATTTGCCTTTTCTACAATGATTTCTTGGTCTTATTATGGTCTTCAATCATGGAAATATTTATTTGGTCGTGGAAAGACCGCAGATATTATCTACAAAGTATTGTTTTTAATGTTTGTAGTAATAGGAGCCGCAGCAACGTTAGATGCGGTAATAAAATTCTCGGATGCTATGATCTTGGCATTGGTGTTCCCTAACATGATAGGTCTGCTCATACTTTTTCCTAAAGTAAAAAAGAGTTTTGAGCGTTATTTAACGGCAATTAAAAAAGTATATTAATTACCATACCTTTTGAAAAAATTAAAATCCCACTTTAAGTTCACTAAACAAGAACGTAGTGGGATTTTCTTTTTGCTGTTGTTCCTTGTGTTGGTTCAAATCTTTTTTTATGTAAACCACAATTATATAAGAGATGGTTTTCCCTTAAAAAGCAATTTTACTGAGCAGCAACGCATAGATTCGCTTAAACAGGTACTGGCGGAAAAGAAAGACAAAATTATCTATAAGTTCAATCCTAATTTTATTTCGGACTATAAAGGATATAGTTTGGGCATGTCCGTAGAAGAAATAGATAGGTTACATGAATTTAGGAACACCGGTAAATTTGTGAATTCTGCAGAAGAGTTCCAAAAAGTCACATTAATATCAGATTCACTCTTAAAAGCTATTTCGCCAAATTTTAATTTTCCAGAATGGGTAGCCAAGTCTAAGATCGGTGCTGTTGAAAGTAAACAATTTGGTAGCGAACATAAAAACTATTCAAAATCAATTCCTATTCTAGATATTAATGAAGTGACGGCAGAACAATTGCAAACAATAAACGGAATTGGGGAAAAATTGTCAACTAGAATTATAAAATTCAGGGATAGACTAGGAGGCTTTTTAGTAGATGAACAATTGTTTGATGTATATGGACTTGAAGATGAGGTTGTGGAGAAAACGCTTAAGCGGTTCAAGGTCCTATCCAAACCAAAAGTTGAAAAAATTAATGTAAATACGGCCACGGTAGAAGAACTATCAAAATTGATATATATTCAAAAAGTGGTGGCCCAGCGTATTGTAAATTATCGTAATCTCAACGGAAGTATTAATTCTTTGAACGAATTGTTAAAAATTGAAGGATTTCCATCGGAACGAATTGAGAGAATTGGTTTATATTTGTCGCTCTAAAAAAAACGCTATGCAAAGTATGTACTTCACGGAAGAGCATCAACTTTTTCGTGAAAGCTTAAAAGAATTTTTACAGAAAGAAGTTGTTCCGCATATAGATAAATGGGAGGCCAATGGAACTATTGAAAGGTTTATTTGGAAGAAATTTGGTGATATGGGATATTTTGGACTTGCCACACCGGAGGAAGATGGTGGTCTAGGTCTTGATTTGTTCTATACCGTAATTTTATTGGAAGAATTGCAAAAGGTGAATTCCGGAGGTTTTGCTGCGGCAATTTGGGCCCATGCATATTTGGCAATGACCCATTTGAACAAGGAAGGCGATTCTTTTGTTAAGGAAAAGTATCTACGACCTAGTGTGGATGGTGATAAGGTTGGGTGTCTTTGTGTTTCTGAACCTTTTGGTGGAAGTGATGTTGCAGGAATGCGTACCACGGCAGTTCGTAAAGGGGACCATTATATATTAAATGGTTCAAAAACCTTTATAACCAATGGCGTGTATGCGGATTATATGATCGTTGCCGCCAAGACGGCACCTGAGTTGGGTAATAAGGGCATAAGTATTTTTGTAGTAGACCGGCAGAGTAAAGGGGTAACGGCCAACAAGTTGAATAAATTGGGTTGGAGAGCATCGGATACGGCAGAACTGGCGTTCGATAATGTCATGATACCCGTGGAGAACCTTATGGGTGAAGAGAATATGGGCTTTTCCTATATCATGGAGCATTTTTCCCTTGAGCGGTTGATCATGGGCGTCAATGCACATGCCAGATCGGAATATTTTTTGGAATATGCACTACAATATATGTCGGAGCGAGAGGCTTTTGGCAAGACGATCGACCAATTTCAAGTATTAAGGCACAGGGTTGCGGATATGTATGCAGATATAGATATGTGCAAGGAGTATAATTATTCTGTAGCTTATCGTCTGGACAAAGGACAGTATGTGGTAAAGGAAGCCACCATTTCAAAATTAAAATCAACGAGGGTAGCAGATGAGGTGGCGTATGAATGTTTGCAGTTTTTGGGTGGATATGGGTATATAGAGGATTATCCTATGGCCAGAAACTTTAGGGATAGTAGGTTGGGTCCAATTGGAGGTGGAACCTCTGAAATACTTAGGGAGATAATTGCCAAGATGGTTATTGATAAAAAGGAGTACAGACCTGCTACTGTTCAGCAATAGATAAATAATTTTTAAAAATTTGATAATAGGTTGCTAAAATGAATTTAGTTCTTATATTTGCACCCTTAATCATAAAGAGAGGAGGTTTAGCCCATGTTAATAATACCAGTAAAAGAAGGAGAAAACATAGATAGAGCTTTAAAGCGCTTTAAGCGAAAGTTCGATAAAACAGGTACAATGAGACAGTTACGTAAGCGTCAACAGTTCAATAAGCCATCTGTAGTTCGTAGAGCTCAAATCCAAAAAGCAGAATATATTCAAGGTCTTAGAGATCAAGAAGAAATCTAAACTTTGTTTTTATAATATAGAAAATCCCGCTTTATGCGGGATTTTTTTTGCGCAAATCTTAACTAACATAAATCTTTTGATACCTTTAAGTAATGTTTATAGCTGAATTTACTTCATATCTATTATTGGAAAAGAATTATTCCGATCATACCGTAAAGGCTTATGAAAGTGATATAATTTCGTTCTGTGAGTTTGTTACGGCGGCGTTTGGGGTTGAGGACATAGATCATATTGAATATGCTCTTGTGCGAAGTTGGATAGTTAGGTTATCTGAGCTAAAGATCAACAATAGGTCCATTAACAGAAAAATTTCATCGCTAAGGGCGTATTATAAATTTTTGCAAAAAACAGAGGTCATTAATGTTAGTCCTTTAATAAAGCATAGGGCATTGAAAACATCCAAGAAAATAGAGGTGCCGTTTTCTGAACTGGAGATGAGGGGTGTACTTTCCGCCATTGAATTTACTGATACTTTTGAAGGGTGTAGAAATCAATTGTTAATACATATTCTGTATACGACCGGTATGCGTAGGGCGGAACTTATTGGGTTAAAAGTATCGGATATTGATTTTGACGCCAAAACCATTAAGGTATTGGGTAAAAGAAACAAGGAAAGATTGATCCCAATGCTGCAGGAAACTAAGGAAATGATTATAGGCTATTTGAATAAGCGCCTAGGGCTTGAACAGATAAATGATTCCAATTTTATCTTTCTAACGGCATCTGGCAATAAATTATATGAAACACTTGTTTATAGAGTAATAAACAAGTATTTTAGAATGGTTTCAAGCAAGGTGAAGACCAGCCCGCATATTTTAAGGCACACCTTTGCCACCCATCTTTTGAATAAAGGTGCGGATTTAAATTCGGTCAAAGAATTGTTGGGGCACACTAGCTTGGCGTCTACCCAGGTATACACACATAATAGTATTGCAGAATTAAAAAAAGTTCATGCAAAAGCGCACCCAAGGGGTAACAAGTAATAATCGTCTAATCAGGCCAACATTTTTCTTGGCCATAAAATTTCTGAGTATGAAAGTAAATACACAATCGGTAAATTTTAATGCAGATCGTAAGTTGATAGATTTTTTGCAGAACAGGCTTAACAAGGTAGAAACCTTTTATTCAAAGGTCATTAGTTCGGACGTCTACATGAAGGTGGAAAATACGAGTTCTAAAGTAAATAAGATAGTCGAGATAAAAATAAACGTACCTAAGGATAAATTCGTTGTAAAAAAGCAATGTAAATCATTTGAGGAGGCTGTAGACTCTGCGTGTAATTCGTTGGAAAGAAGGCTAATAAAACAAAAGGAAAAATTAAGAGTGCAGGCATGATAAAAATTTTTTAAAATTTGTTTTGAATAAACAAAAAATACTATACATTTGCAGTCCGTTAGAAATAGCGGGCTTTTTTATGGCGATAAAAGTCGTAAATAAGCCGATGTAGCTCAGCTGGCTAGAGCAGCTGATTTGTAATCAGCAGGTCGTGGGTTCGAGTCCCTCCATCGGCTCTGAAGTTCTTTAAAATATTAGTTTGAGGGGAGATACTCAAGCGGCCAACGAGGGCAGACTGTAAATCTGCTGACTACGTCTTCGCAGGTTCGAATCCTGCTCTCCCCACAAAACTATTTTTAAAGTAATTTTATTGAAATTTTGTAATGTTATAAGCGGGAGTAGCTCAGTTGGTAGAGCGTCAGCCTTCCAAGCTGAATGTCGCCGGTTCGAACCCGGTCTCCCGCTCAATAATTAGACAGAAATGTCGTCCCTGCGAAGGCAGGAGTCTGTTTTTGTAAATAGATTCGACACTTTACGCCGGTGTAGCTCAGGGGTAGAGCGTTTCCTTGGTAAGGAAGAGGTCACGAGTTCAATTCTCGTCATTGGCTCAATTAAGGTATAAATTTGTACACTAATATAAACTAAGATTAAAATTCATTAAACATGGCAAAGGAAACTTTCGATCGTTCCAAACCGCACTTAAATATAGGTACTATTGGACACGTGGATCACGGTAAAACTACATTAACTGCTGCTATTACTACTGTATTGGCAAACGCAGGTCTTTCTGAACTGAGAAGTTTCGATTCTATCGATAACGCTCCTGAAGAAAAAGAAAGAGGTATTACTATTAACACTTCACACGTAGAGTATTCTACAGCTAACCGTCACTACGCTCACGTTGACTGTCCTGGTCACGCGGATTACGTAAAGAACATGGTTACCGGTGCTGCTCAAATGGATGGTGCTATTTTAGTTGTTGCCGCTACAGATGGTCCAATGCCACAAACTCGTGAGCACATCCTTTTAGGTCGCCAGGTTGGTATTCCTAGAATCGTTGTTTTCATGAACAAAGTGGATATGGTCGATGATGAGGAGTTGATCGAGCTTGTTGAAATGGAAGTAAGGGAATTGCTTTCTTTCTATGAGTATGATGGTGATAATGGACCTGTAATCGCTGGATCTGCATTAGGTGCATTGAACGGTGAGCAAAAATGGGTTGATACGGTAATGGAATTGATGGATGCTGTTGATAGCTGGATCGAGCTTCCTGCTAGGGATGTTGATAAGGATTTCTTAATGCCTGTTGAAGATGTATTTACGATTACTGGTCGTGGTACTGTTGCAACTGGTCGTATAGAGACTGGTATTGCAAACACTGGTGATCCAGTTGAGATCATTGGTATGGGTGCGGAGAAATTGAACTCTACTATTACAGGGGTTGAGATGTTCCGTAAGATATTGGATAGAGGTGAAGCTGGTGATAACGTAGGTATCTTGTTGAGAGGTATTGAAAAATCTCAAATTAGCCGTGGTATGGTAATCTGTAAGCCAGGTTCTGTTAAGCCACATGCTAAGTTTGAAGCTGAGGTCTATGTATTGAAAAAAGAAGAAGGTGGTCGTCATACGCCATTTCATAATAACTACCGTCCACAGTTTTATGTAAGAACGACAGACGTTACTGGTAACATTGCACTTCCTGCAGGAGTAGAAATGGTAATGCCTGGTGATAACCTTACTATTACTGTTGAGTTGATTCAGCCAATCGCATTGAGCGTAGGTCTACGTTTCGCTATCCGTGAAGGTGGTAGAACTGTAGGTGCTGGTCAGGTAACCAAGATTATAGATTAATTCAATCTAAAGAGTATTGTATATAAGGGTGTCCTGCTCATGCGGGACACCTTTACATGCAAATAAAAGAATAGGTGAATTATTAGATTCGCCATTTTTTACGGGTGTAGCTCAGTTGGTAGAGCACTGGTCTCCAAAACCAGGTGTCGGGAGTTCGAGTCTCTCCTCCCGTGCGCAAGAGTATAGAGGTTGAAATCTCATTAGTTGAAATTGTAAAACAGAATTAGATGTTCACATATATAAAAGAATCCGTTGAAGAGTTAAGGAATAATGTTACTCTTCCCTCACGTGCAGAATCATCAAATTTAATGGTTGTTGTAGCGGTGTTTTCTATCCTATTTGCTTTGGCTACTTGGGGTGTAGATACGGTCTTCAGTAAGGTGATCAAGTTATATTTCAACACTGTTTTAAACTAAGAGGACCTATGTCAGAAGTATTGGAAAAGAAATGGTACGTTGTAAGGGCGGTCAGTGGTCAGGAGAATAAAATCAAAGGCTATATTGAAAGCGAAGTTGAACGTCACGGTTTTTCTGATTATTTAGAGGATGTACTTGTTCCTACAGAGAAAGTAGTGCAAATCAGGAACGGTAAAAAAATTAATAAGGAACGTGTTTATTTCCCTGGTTATATTATGATTAAAGCCAATTTGGGAGGAGAAATGGTTCATATTATTCGTTCTATCACTAATGTTATTGGATTTTTAGGGGAAACAAAAGGCGGAGATCCTGTTCCTTTAAGAAAGAATGAAGTTAATAGAATGCTTGGTAAGGTAGATGAGCTGGCGGTTAATACCGATAGTGTTGCCATACCATTTGTATTTGGGGAGACCGTAAAGGTAATAGATGGTCCGTTCAATGGATTCAACGGTACGGTCGAAAAGATAAACGAAGAAAAACGCAAGCTTGAGGTAATGGTTAAGATTTTCGGAAGAAAAACACCATTAGAGTTAAGTTATATGCAGGTTGAAAAAGTATAATATTAAGTGTTACATACATAATTAAAGTAGTGTTGCTTCCGTAAACACACTTTCAATTTAATTTTAAACAATGGCAAAAGAAGTAGGTAAAGTAGTTAAACTACAAGTTAGGGGAGGTGCAGCGAATCCATCGCCACCGGTTGGACCCGCCTTAGGTGCTGCCGGTGTTAACATTATGGAATTCTGTAAGCAGTTCAACGCTCGTACGCAGGATAAACCAGGTAAGGTATTACCAGTTGTTATCACCGTTTACAAGGATAAGTCTTTCGACTTTGTTGTAAAAACACCACCAGCGGCAGTTCAGCTATTGGAAGCGGCTAAGATTAAAAAAGGATCTGGCGAACCTAACAGAGTAAAATTAGGGAGTGTAACTTGGGACCAAATCAAGGCAATAGCCGATGATAAAATGGTTGACCTTAACGCATTTACCGTGGAATCGGCTATGAGTATGATAGCTGGTACTGCTAGGTCTATGGGTATGAAGGTGTCAGGTAAAAAACCTTTTTAAAATCTTAAAAGCAATTAAATGGCAAAGTTAACTAAGAAGCAAAAAGAAGCGCACTCTAAGATAGAAAAGGATAAATTATATTCTTTGGTAGAGGCTTCTGCTTTAATTAAAGAGATAACCAATACAAAATTTGATGCCTCAGTTGATTTGGCGGTTCGTTTGGGTGTTGATCCAAGGAAAGCTAATCAAATGGTACGTGGTGTGGTAACATTGCCACATGGAACCGGTAAGGACGTTAAGGTTTTGGCTTTGGTAACGCCGGACAAGGAAGCTGAAGCTCAAGAAGCAGGCGCTGATTATGTTGGGTTAGATGAGTACTTGGAAAAAATAAAAGGCGGTTGGACAGATGTCGATGTTATCATCACAATGCCAAGCGTTATGGGTAAATTAGGTCCTTTAGGTCGTGTTTTAGGACCAAGAGGTTTAATGCCGAATCCAAAGACGGGTACCGTAACAATGGATGTGGCCAAGGCTGTATCTGAAGTAAAAGCGGGTAAAATCGATTTTAAGGTCGATAAAACAGGTATTGTACATGCTGCGATAGGTAAAGCGTCTTTCTCAGCGGATAAATTGGTGGATAACGCAAAAGAGTTGTTGGATACATTGAATAAGATGAAACCAACTGCTGCAAAGGGTGTATATATGAAAACTGTTTTCATGTCAAGTACAATGAGCCCAAGTTTGCAATTAGACCCAAAGTCAGTATAACGAACTGCTAGTTAAAAATTAATAGTATGACAAGAGAAGAAAAAGCAACGGTTATAGAAGATTTGACTGCGCAGTTGGCTAATAGTTCCAGTATTTATTTAGCAGATATATCCGGTTTAAATGCCGGTATAACTTCAGATTTAAGAAGAGCTGCTTTTAAGGCGAACATTAAACTGGCAGTTGTTAAAAATACCTTGCTTGCAAAAGCAATGGAAGCTTCAGACAAAGAATTTGGCGAATTGCCGGAAGTGTTAAAGGGAAATACCTCTTTGATGTTTTCTGATGTAGCCAATGCTCCAGCTAAATTGATAAAGAACTTCAGAAAAAAATCTGAAAAGCCTTTATTAAAAGGAGCTTTTGTTGAAGAAGCAATATATATAGGTGATGAAAACTTAGATGCTTTGGTTAGCATTAAGTCTAAGGAAGAAATGATTGGTGAAATAATCGGATTGTTACAATCTCCGGCCAAGAATGTTATTTCTGGACTTAAATCTGGCGGTGGTAAACTTGCCGGTATTCTTAAGACATTATCTGAAAAATAAGTACGCACTATAAACTAAGTATATTTTAAAATTTTATTAAACGATAGAAAATGGCAGATTTAAAAGATTTCGCAGAACAATTGGTTAACCTTACGGTAAAAGAAGTAAACGAGTTAGCTGATATATTAAAAGAAGAATACGGTATTGAGCCTGCAGCTGCAGCTGTAGCGGTTGCCGCTGGTGGTGGTGCTGCTGAAGGTGGTGATGCTGGTGAAGCTCAAACAGAATTCGATGTTATCTTGAAAGCACCAGGTGCTTCTAAGTTAGCAGTAGTTAAATTGGTTAAGGAATTGACTGGTTTAGGTTTGAAAGATGCTAAGGATATTGTTGACAGCGCACCAAAAGCTGTTAAGGAAGCTGTTTCTAAAGATGAAGCAGAAGGTATCAAAAAATCATTGGAAGAAGCTGGAGCAGAAGTTGAGCTTAAATAATAGCAACAACCATATTACTTTTGGTTTAGGTCTTTTCGCTTTTTGCGGTTAGACCTAAGCCATTTTATAGATTTAGGTATATTAAGAAGTATACTACCCCTTTAGTACTCACGATCAAAACACTGTCCGTAGATGTTCACAAATCAGACTGAAAGAATAAGCTTTGCTTCCGCAAGAAATACACCGGATTATCCGGATTTCTTGGATATTCAGATTAAATCTTTTCAAGACTTTTTTCAACTTGAGACTAAATCAGATGAAAGAGGTAATGAAGGTTTATACAATACCTTCATGGAGAATTTTCCAATAACTGATACTAGAAATCAGTTTGTATTGGAGTTTTTAGATTATTTTATTGATCCACCCCGATATTCTATTCAAGAATGTATTGAGAGAGGTCTTACATATAGCGTTCCCTTAAAGGCACGTTTAAAATTGTATTGTACCGATCCGGAACATGAAGACTTTGAGACTATCGTACAAGATGTGTATTTGGGTACTATACCTTATATGACACCAAGTGGAACTTTTGTTATCAATGGCGCAGAGAGAGTTGTGGTTTCTCAGTTACATAGATCACCAGGGGTTTTCTTTGGTCAGTCTTTTCATGCAAATGGAACTAAATTATATTCTGCCAGGGTAATTCCTTTCAAAGGCTCATGGATAGAATTTGCTACCGATATCAATGGCGTAATGTATGCTTATATCGATAGAAAGAAAAAATTACCGGTTACTACCTTGTTCAGAGCTATTGGTTTTGAACGTGATAAGGATATTTTAGAAATTTTTGACCTTTCAGAAGAAGTAAAGGTCTCTAATGCCGGGCTTAAAAAAGTATTGGGACGTAAATTGGCGGCTAGGGTGTTGAACACGTGGCACGAAGATTTCGTAGATGAGGATACAGGTGAAGTTGTCTCAATAGAACGTAATGAAATAGTATTGGACCGTGATACTATTTTGGAAAAAGAGCATATTGCAGAAATAATCGATGCAGATGTTAAGACTATTTTGTTACATAAGGAGAATAATGCGCAATCAGATTACGCCATTATCCATAATACGTTACAAAAGGATCCAACAAATTCTGAAAAGGAAGCTGTTGAGCACATCTATCGTCAATTACGTAATGCAGAACCGCCAGATGAGGAAACTGCACGTGGTATAATTGATAAATTGTTCTTTTCTGACCAACGCTATAACCTAGGTGAGGTTGGTCGTTACAGAATGAACAAGAAGTTACAGTTGGATATTGGAATGGACAAGCAGGTCTTGACAAAGGAAGATATCATAACAATCATTAAATATTTAATTGAGTTAATTAACTCAAAAGCAGAGATCGATGATATTGATCACCTTTCTAACCGTCGTGTAAGAACTGTAGGGGAGCAATTGTCATCTCAGTTCGGTGTTGGTCTTGCCCGTATGGCCAGAACAATACGTGAGCGTATGAACGTTCGTGATAATGAAGTGTTTACACCTATAGATTTGATTAATGCCAAGACACTGTCTTCGGTTATCAATTCTTTCTTTGGTACTAACCAGTTATCGCAGTTTATGGATCAAACAAATCCACTTGCTGAGATTACGCACAAGAGAAGATTATCGGCTTTAGGTCCAGGCGGTCTTTCAAGAGAACGTGCAGGATTTGAGGTTCGTGATGTTCACTATACACACTATGGTCGTCTTTGTCCTATAGAAACTCCAGAAGGTCCAAACATTGGACTTATATCTTCACTTTCTGTTTTTGCGAAAGTGAATCCTATGGGCTTCTTGGAAACGCCTTATAGAAAGGTGACGGACGCTGTAGTGGATTATAAAAACTATGCATATTTAAGTGCAGAGGAAGAAGAAGGAATGAAAATTGCTCAGGCAAACATTCCTATGGATGATGACGGTAAGATAAGTGTGGATAAAGTGATTGCAAGGGAAGAAGGAGATTTCCCAGTAGTAGACCCATCTGATATTCAATATACGGATGTTGCACCAAACCAAATTGCTTCTATTTCTGCTTCATTGATTCCATTTTTGGAACATGATGATGCGAACAGGGCGTTGATGGGCTCTAACATGATGCGCCAGGCGGTACCATTGTTGAAGCCACAGTCTCCAATCGTGGGAACAGGTCTTGAAAGACAGGTAGCCTCAGATTCTAGGGTGTTGATCAATGCGGAAGGCGATGGTGTTATTGAATATGTTGATTCTCAGAAAATTACCATCAAATATGATAGAACTGATAACGAAAGATTAATAAGTTTCGACGAAGACGAGAAAACCTATTTCTTGGTGAAGTTTAGAAAAACCAACCAAGGAACCAATATTAACCTAAAGCCAATTGTTCAAAAAGGGGATAGGGTTAAAAAAGGACAGGTATTATGTGAGGGTTATGCAACCGAAAAAGGTGAGTTGGCCTTGGGAAGAAACTTGACCGTGGCATTTATGCCTTGGAAAGGATATAACTTTGAGGATGCGATCGTTATTTCGGAGAAGGTTGTACGTGAAGATATTTTTACCTCTATCCATGTTGATGAATATTCTTTGGAAGTTAGGGATACCAAATTAGGGGCAGAAGAGCTTACGCATGATATTCCTAATGTATCTGAAGAGGCTACTAAAGACTTGGATGAGAATGGTATGATTAGAATAGGTGCTGAAGTTAAGCCCGGTGATATTCTAATTGGTAAGATTACTCCTAAAGGGGAGTCTGATCCTACACCTGAAGAAAAATTGTTACGTGCCATTTTTGGAGACAAGGCTGGTGATGTAAAAGATGCCTCTTTAAAAGCGTCGCCTTCATTAAGAGGGGTCGTAATTGAAAAGAAATTGTTCTCTAGATCGGTAAAGGATAAGAGAAAACGTTCAGAAGATAAGGAAGAGCTTTCTAAATTGGAATTGGAATACGAAGTAAAGTTCCAAGAATTAAAAGATGTTCTTGTTGAGAAATTGTTTACGATAGTAAATGGTAAAACTTCACAAGGAGTACTTAATGATTTAGGGGAAGAAGTTTTGCCTAAGGGTAAGAAGTATACTATGAAAATGTTGAACTCTGTGGATGATTTTGCTCATTTAGTGGGTGGAAGTTGGACTACGGATAATGAAACAAATGCATTGGTAGCAGATTTGCTTCATAATTATAAGATTAAGCTTAACGACTTACAAGGTAACTTGAGAAGGGATAAGTTTACCATTTCTGTTGGGGATGAATTACCAGCGGGTATTATGAAGCTTGCCAAGGTTTATGTAGCTAAAAAACGTAAACTAAAAGTTGGTGATAAAATGGCGGGTAGACACGGTAACAAAGGTATTGTTTCCAGGATTGTACGTCATGAGGATATGCCGTTCCTAGAAGATGGAACTCCCGTAGATATCGTATTGAACCCATTAGGTGTACCATCGCGTATGAACATTGGGCAGATTTATGAAACTGTATTGGGATGGGCTGGCCTAAAATTGGGTAAGAAATTTGCCACTCCAATTTTTGACGGTGCCACATTGGACGAGATCAATGCTTATACGGATGAAGCGGGAATTCCAAGATTTGGACATACATATTTGTATGATGGAGGAACTGGTCAACGTTTTGATCAACCGGCCACCGTGGGTGTTATCTATATGTTGAAACTAGGACATATGGTAGATGATAAGATGCACGCTAGATCTATTGGACCATACTCTTTGATTACGCAACAGCCATTGGGTGGTAAAGCTCAATTTGGTGGTCAGCGTTTTGGTGAGATGGAAGTTTGGGCACTTGAGGCCTACGGTGCATCCGCAACCTTACGTGAGATTTTAACGGTTAAGTCCGATGATGTAATCGGAAGAGCTAAGACCTATGAATCTATTGTTAAGGGCGAAACAATGCCTGAACCTGGTTTACCAGAATCTTTCAACGTTTTAATGCACGAACTTAAGGGATTAGGTTTGGATATTAGACTTGAGGAGTAGTTCAATAGTTACTATTGAAGACTATAAGTAAAAAAAATTAAAACATTATCAGCACGCTATTATGGCAAGAATAAAAGATAATAACCCAGTAAAAAGGTTCGATAAAATTTCAATAGGTTTAGCATCGCCAGAATCAATTTTGGCAGAATCTAGAGGTGAGGTTTTAAAGCCTGAAACAATTAATTATAGAACGCACAAACCAGAACGTGATGGTTTGTTTTGTGAGCGTATTTTTGGCCCTGTAAAGGACTATGAATGTGCTTGTGGAAAATATAAGCGTATTCGCTACCGCGGTATTGTATGTGATCGTTGTGGTGTGGAGGTAACGGAAAAAAAGGTTCGTAGGGATCGTGTAGGTCATATTAACCTAGTAGTTCCTGTAGCACATATTTGGTACTTTCGTTCCTTACCCAACAAAATAGGATACCTTTTAGGTTTGCCGTCCAAGAAATTGGATATGATTATTTACTACGAACGTTATGTAGTAATACAGCCAGGTATTGCCAAAGGTCCTGAAGGTGAGGAAATTCAGAAAATGGATTTCTTGACAGAAGAGGAATATTTGAACATTTTGGATACCATTCCTCAAGAAAATCAATATTTAGAAGATTCTGACCCTAATAAATTCATCGCTAAGATGGGGGCGGAATGTTTAATTGATCTATTGGGAAGGATTAATTTAAAGGAACTTTCTTTTGAGTTAAGACATAAGGCAAATACGGAAACCTCTAAACAACGTAAAACAGAGGCCTTAAAGCGTCTACAGGTTGTAGAGGCATTAAGGGAATCCCAAGAAAATAGAGAGAACGAGCCAGAGTGGATGATTATGAAGGTAATTCCGGTAATACCACCAGAATTACGTCCATTGGTTCCATTGGATGGTGGCCGTTTTGCAACATCAGATTTAAATGATCTTTATAGAAGGGTAATTATCCGTAACAACCGTCTGAAAAGATTAGTTGAAATAAAGGCTCCAGAAGTAATTTTACGTAATGAAAAACGTATGCTTCAGGAAGCGGTGGATTCGTTGTTCGATAACACAAGAAAAGCATCTGCTGTTAAAACAGAATCAAATAGACCTTTAAAATCACTTTCAGATTCATTGAAAGGAAAACAAGGTCGTTTCCGTCAAAACCTTTTAGGTAAACGTGTTGATTACTCTGCGCGTTCGGTAATTGTTGTAGGTCCGGAAATGAAGTTGTTTGAATGTGGTCTGCCTAAAGATATGGCTGCGGAACTTTACAAACCTTTTGTTATCAGAAAACTGATTGAAAGAGGTATTGTAAAAACAGTAAAATCTGCTAAAAAAATTATAGATAAAAAAGAGCCTGTAGTTTGGGATATCTTAGAAAATGTACTGAAAGGGCATCCTGTAATGTTAAACAGGGCTCCTACATTGCACCGTTTAGGTATACAAGCTTTTCAGCCAAAATTAATTGAAGGTAAGGCAATACGTCTGCACCCATTGGTTTGTACTGCGTTTAACGCGGATTTTGATGGGGATCAAATGGCGGTTCACCTTCCTTTAGGGCCAGAGGCTATTCTAGAATGTCAATTATTGATGTTGGCTTCGCATAATATTTTGAACCCTGCCAACGGTTCTCCTATTACGGTACCATCACAGGATATGGTCTTGGGTCTATATTATATGACCAAAGAAAGAAAATCTACGCCTGAGTTGATTGTAAAAGGTGAAGGAATTACTTTTTACTCGTTTGAAGAAGTTGAAATTGCCTTTAATGAAGGTAAGGTAGATTTGAATGCCGGTATCAAGGTAAGGGCCAAGGATTTTAATGAAGAAGGAGAGTTGGTATATAAGATAATACCAACAACTGTAGGTAGAGTATTGTTCAACATGGAAGTTCCTGAAGAGGCAGGTTATATCAATGATGTCTTGAACAAGAAATCCCTTAGGGATATTATCGGTGGAATTTTAGCCGTAACAGATGTGCCAACAACGGCAGATTTCTTGGATAGAATTAAGAATTTAGGGTATGATTTTGCCTTTAGAGGAGGATTATCTTTTAGTTTAGGGGATATTATTATACCAAAAGAGAAACATGAAATGATTGCAGATGCCAATGGTCAAGTTGACGGCATTATGGCAAACTATAACATGGGTCTAATAACAAACAACGAACGCTACAATCAGGTAATTGATGTTTGGACATCTACCAATGCTCAGTTAACTGAGTTGGCAATGAAACGTATTCGTGAGGATCAACAAGGGTTTAACTCTGTGTATATGATGCTTGATTCTGGTGCAAGGGGTTCTAAGGAGCAAATTCGCCAGTTAACGGGTATGCGTGGTCTTATGGCTAAGCCTAAAAAATCTACTGCCGGTGGTGGTGAGATTATTGAAAACCCAATTTTATCTAACTTTAAGGAAGGTCTTTCCATTCTTGAATACTTTATATCAACACACGGTGCTCGTAAAGGACTTGCGGATACGGCCCTTAAAACGGCTGATGCTGGTTACCTAACAAGAAGGTTGGTAGATGTTTCTCAAGATGTAATTATTAATACTGAAGATTGTGAGACCTTAAGAGGTGTAGAAGTACAGGCGCTTAAGAAAAATGAAGAGGTAGTAGAAAGTCTTGGAGAAAGAATCTTGGGTCGTGTATCATTACATGATGTTTACAATCCAATGACGGAAGAGTTGATCTTAAAGGCTGGTCAGCATATCATGGAGAGCGATGTTAAGAAAATAGAGAATTCTCCTATAGAAAAAGTTCAGGTAAGGTCGGCATTGACATGTGAGGCTGAAAAAGGAATTTGTGCACAATGTTACGGAAGAAACCTATCTACCAATAAAATGGTACAAAGGGGTGAAGCTGTAGGTGTTGTAGCAGCACAATCCATTGGTGAGCCAGGAACACAGCTTACACTAAGAACGTTCCACGTAGGTGGTATTGCAGGTAACATTTCAGAGGACAACAAATTAGAGGTAAGATTCTCGGGTATTGCTGAAATTGAGGATTTAAGAACGGTAACCGGTGAAGGTTCGGATGGTAATCCGGCTGAAATCGTAATATCAAGAACAACGGAAATTAAAGTTGTTGATGCAAAAACTGGTATAACCTTAAGTACAAGCAATATTCCTTATGGTTCACAATTATTTGTGGAAAATGGTGCAAAGGTGGAAAAAGGAGATGTTATTTGTTCTTGGGATCCCTATAACGGTGTAATCGTTTCTGAATTCCCAGGTAAGATCGCCTATGAGAATATTGAACAAGGTGTTACATATCAAGTAGAAATAGATGAACAAACTGGTTTCCAGGAGAAAGTTATTTCTGAATCTCGAAACAAAAAGTTGATTCCAACTTTATTGATTCAAGATAATAAAGGAGAAACCTTGCGTTCATATAACTTACCTGTAGGTTCCCACATTATGGTAGATGATGGTGATAAGATCAAGGAAGGTAAGATTTTGGTTAAAATACCACGTAAATCTGCAAAGGCAGGTGATATTACCGGTGGTCTACCTAGGGTAACTGAATTGTTCGAGGCACGAAATCCTTCTAACCCAGCGGTGGTGTCCGAAATTGATGGTGTTGTTTCTTTTGGTAAGATCAAGAGAGGTAACCGTGAGATAATCATTGAATCCAAATTGGGAGAAGTAAAGAAATATTTGGTGAAGCTATCTAATCAAATCCTTGTACAGGAAAATGATTATGTTAGGGCAGGTATGCCATTATCGGATGGTTCTATTACTCCTGAGGATATATTGGCAATAAAAGGACCATCTGCCGTACAGCAGTACTTGGTGAACGAAGTGCAAGAGGTGTATAGGTTACAAGGTGTAAAGATCAATGACAAGCACTTTGAGGTAGTCGTTAGGCAAATGATGAGAAAGGTAAGAATCGTTGATCCGGGAGATACAATTTTCTTGGAAAACCAATTAATTCATAAAGATGACTTTATTAAGGAAAATGATAATATTTTCGGTAAAAAAGTTGTCATGGATGCCGGTGATTCGGAAAACTTGAAACCTGGTCAAATAGTTACACCAAGGGAATTGAGGGACGAGAATTCATTGCTTAAACGTAGTGATAAAGCCATTGTAGAGGCAAGGGATGCCGTATCGGCAACAGCCACCCCAATATTGCAGGGTATTACAAGGGCTTCATTACAGACGAAGTCATTTATCTCTGCTGCATCGTTCCAAGAAACGACAAAAGTTCTGAACGAGGCTGCAGTAAGTGGTAAGATAGATACGTTAGAGGGTCTTAAAGAAAATGTAATCGTAGGTCATAAGATTCCGGCAGGTACAGGAATGAGGGACTATGATAGCATAATCGTAGGATCTAAGGAAGAGTATGATGAGATAATGGCCAGAAAAGAGGCCTTAAGATTTTAATATCAAAGACCCTCAAATTAAATTTGAGGGTCTTTTTTTATAATTAAAAACTATGAGTGAGAATAAAAATCCGAATCAAAAACAAATCAATATAGAGTTGGATGAAAAGATGGCCGAAGGAATCTATTCCAATTTAGCCATTATAAATCATTCGGTTTCGGAATTTGTAGTGGATTTTATCAGTATGATGCCTGGTGCGCCAAAAGCAAAGGTTAAAAGTAGAATAATTTTGACCCCCCAACATGCAAAGAAGTTTTTAAAAGCTTTAAACGAAAATGTGCAACGTTTTGAAAAGGCACATGGAACGATAAAAGATTATGAACAACCTTCCATACCTCTAAATTTTGGACCTACGGGAGAAGCATAAAAAAAAGCCCAATATTTAAATTGGGCTTTTTTATTTAATCAAATTCCGAAACAAAGTGAAGCTTCACAGAAGGATATTTCTGTTGCGTCATTTGCAACGAAAATTGTGAATCTGCTAAAAAGACCAACTGGCCCCTTTTATCTTTTGCTAAAAATTTTTGCTTTACACGTTCAAATTCTTTGAATTCCTCTGATTTTCTATTTTCGGTTCCTACCCAACAAGCTTTGTAAACATTGAAATTTTCATAGCTACATTTGGCACCATATTCGTGTTCTAGTCTATATTGTATTACTTCAAATTGTAGGGCGCCAACGGTACCAATTACCTTTCGGCCATTTAATTCTAAGGTAAAAAGCTGTGCCACACCTTCGTCCATCAATTGGTCAATACCTTTGTACAATTGCTTGGATTTCATGGGGTCGGCATTATTGATGTACCTAAAGTGTTCTGGAGAAAAACTGGGTATCCCTTTGTAATGCAAAATTTCGCCTTCGGTCAAAGTGTCCCCAATTTTAAAGTTACCTGTGTCATGCAGGCCAACAATATCTCCAGGATAGGAAATGTCCACAATTTCTTTTTTTTCCGCAAAAAAAGCATTGGGGCTTGAAAACTTTAATTTTTTTCCTTGTCTTACATGTAGGTATGGCTTATTTCGTTCAAATGTTCCAGAAACTATTTTAATAAAAGCCAAACGGTCCCTATGTTTTGGATCCATATTGGCATGAATCTTAAAAACAAATCCGGTCATATCCTTTTCGCTGGCTTCTACCATACGCTCCTCGGCATTCTTTGAGCGTGGTGTAGGGGCTATTTGAATAAAACAGTCCAAAAGTTCCCTAACACCAAAATTGTTAAGAGCTGAACCAAAAAAAACAGGTTGCTGATCACCCTTTAAATATAATTCCTTGTTGAACTTTGGGTAAACTCCCCATACCAAATCTAGATTATCCCTAAGTTCTTCAGCGGCATTGGAACCTATTATTTTTTCCAATTCTGGGTTGTTGACATCATCAAAGGCAATGGTCTGTTCAATATTTTTTTTGCTATCCCCGCTAAATAGGTTAATATTTTTTTCGTAAATATTGTAAATCCCTTTAAAATCATATCCCATACCTATAGGAAAACTTAATGGTGTAACGGATAACCCTAGTTTTTGCTCTAATTCATCCAATAGGTCAAAG
The DNA here is from genome assembly GCF_030505015.1 of Maribacter confluentis. Lineage (NCBI taxonomy): Bacteria > Pseudomonadati > Bacteroidota > Flavobacteriia > Flavobacteriales > Flavobacteriaceae > Maribacter > Maribacter confluentis. Next base: position 940,073 of record NZ_JAUKUC010000001.1, on the reverse strand, counting down.
GCATCTTGTCCTTCACGGTCCATTTTATTTATGAAAACCAGCATGGGTATCTTCCTCATTCGGCAGACTTCAACCAATTTTACCGTTTGTTCTTCCACACCTTTGGCAACATCAATAACTACGATTACACTATCAACTGCTGTTAATGTTCTAAAAGTGTCTTCTGCAAAATCCTTATGGCCAGGTGTGTCAAGGATATTTATTTTTTTGTCCTTGTATATAAAAGCTAGAACAGAGGTTGCAACTGAGATACCTCTTTGTCGCTCTATCTCCATAAAATCACTGGTAGCGGTCTTTTTTATTTTATTGTTTTTTACCGCTCCTGCTTCTTGTATGGCGCCACCAAAGAGTAGCAATTTTTCGGTCAATGTGGTTTTACCGGCATCAGGATGTGAAATTATGCCAAAAGTCCTTCTTCGTTCTATTTCTTGCTTAAAACTCATGTAAAATATTTGTGCAAAAATAAGCTAATTTGTATTCTCCATCTTACTGTAATTTAAAGCAAAAATCAAAATTAAAAAGTATAGCGAAAGCGGGTGAAAAGAATTTTTGTAAAAAGTAAGGGTGGTGAAAAGAATTTTCGCATTACATAGTCTTTTTCTTAACTTATACCGTACTTAATTGTATTGACAGGATATTAATGTAACTTTCAACAAATTAATAAGTAGTTCATCTTTTGTATTTGATGGATAAAGGAAAAACTATTTGTGTTGAAATATTTATACTATATCTTAGCATAGTTTTTTATTAAGTAAGCCCCACTTTCTTATACAAAACGCAACACTACATTGCCATGGTGATTAGTAAAACACTAAACACTTATGGGTAAAACTACATTATTGAAGATTGATGGATTTAGGTTTAAACTTTCAAACTTATTTCTAATATGTTTTTCTTTTTTTATAATCGGGATCCAATTTAGCAAGGCTAATCAGGAGGGTTCTTTGATGTATAAAAATAACGATACCACTACCAACAATGATACGGATATTGATGAGGATGATGATGGCATTTTGGATACTGTGGAAGACCAAAATGAGGATGGGGACAATAATTACTTGACCAATCCGTCTGACCAAGATGGAGATGGAATTCCTAATTATTTGGATATTGATTCGGATAATGACGGTATTTTGGATACAATTGAAGCCCAGGGCAACGGAACCTTTATTGTTAGATGGAACAGGGATGATAATGGTAATGGTTTGGATGATGCTTTTGAGCAATCTGGCATGTTGGGCTTAACCCCGGTAAATACAGATGGTATAAGAGGAAGTTGTAAACCTATTCCTGATTATTTGGATATAGATTCTGATATTGATGGTATTAGGGATAATGTTGAGGCACAATCCTTTTTAGGCTATGTGGCGCCCTTAAATATAGACAGTAACGCTAACGGTTTGGATGATGCGTACGAAGGTAGTTACGGTTTTGGGATAATTCCTATAAATTCTGATAATGATGAATTTCCGGATTATCGTGATTTTGATTCTGATGCGGATGGTATTAAGGATAAAGTAGAGGCTCAGACGTCCGCCGGTTATCTTAGACCGCTAGGTGATACCAATTGTAATGACATTGATGATGCTTATGAAGATGGTTTAAGTACTGTTGATACTGATGGTGATGGTATGCCGGATTATCGTGATAAAGACTCTGATAATGATGGTATTTTAGATAATAATGAAAGCCAGTCAATTGATGGTTATTTGGCCCCCGGAGGTGTTGATAATAACCGAAACGGTATGGATGATGTTTATACCCCTAGTGGTATTACGCCAATAAATTCAGACAACGATAATCAGCCAGATTTTAGGGACATAGACAGCGATAACGACGGCATACCTGACAACGTAGAGGCACAGACCACATCGGGCTACATAGCGCCCAATGCGGACGATTCGGCCACGTATGCGTCCAACGACGGGGTCAACAGCGCGTACATAGGTGGCCTTGACCCCGTGAACACGGACGGCACGGACAATGTCGATTATCTTGATGACGATAGCGACAACGATTCGGTGCCCGACAACAACGAGGGCAACGATTTTAATTATGATGGCATTCCCGACCAGACTTATACTGGAGTGGACACGGATGGTGACGGACTTGACGATGGCTATGAAGGTTCTGACGTGAACGACGGATTCGATGTGAACGACGAGATAGACGACCCTGCGACGGACCTTCCCGATACGGACGGCACCGAGGACGTGAACTACCGCGACCTTGACGACGACGGCGACGGTATCGATACGCCCGACGAGGATGCCGATGGCGACGGTGACCCTACGGACGACGATACGGACGGTGACGGCACCCCTGACTACCTGGACCCGGATCAGGGTACGGATACCGATGGGGACGGGGTACCGGACAGTGTAGACCTTGACGATGACAACGATGGGATATTGGATACGGTGGAGGACCCTAACATCGATGGGGACAACGACCCGTTGACGGACCCTGCCGATACGGACAATGACGGCAGGCCCGACCACTTGGACATAGACAGCGATAACGACGGCATACCTGACAACGTAGAGGCACAGACCACATCGGGCTACATAGCGCCCAATGCGGACGATTCGGCCACGTATGCGTCCAACGACGGGGTCAACAGCGCGTACATAGGTGGCCTTGACCCCGTGAACACGGACGGCACGGACAATGTCGATTATCTTGATGACGATAGCGACAACGATTCGGTGCCCGACAACAACGAGGGCAACGATTTTAATTATGATGGCATTCCCGACCAGTCCTATACCGGTACCGATACCGATGGTGACGGTCTTGACGATGGTTACGAAGGATCTGACGTGAACGATGGTTTCGATGTGAACGACGAGATAGACGACCCTGCGACGGACCTTCCCGATACGGATGGCACCGAGGACGTGAACTACCGCGACCTTGACGACGACGGCGACGGAATCGATACGCCCGACGAGGATGCCGATGGCGACGGTGACCCTACGGACGACGATATGGACGGTGACGGCACCCCTGACTACCTGGACCCTGATCAGGGTACGGATACCGATGGGGACGGGGTACCGGACAGTGTAGACCTTGACGATGACAACGATGGGATATTGGATACGGTGGAGGACCCTAACATCGATGGGGACAACGACCCGTTGACGGACCCTGCCGATACGGACAATGACGGCAGGCCCGACCACTTGGATATAGACAGCGATAACGACGGCATACCTGACAACGTAGAGGCACAGACCACATCGGGCTACATAGCGCCCAATGCGGACGATTCGGCCACGTATGCGTCCAACGACGGGGTCAACAGCGCGTACATAGGTGGCCTTGACCCCGTGAACACGGACGGCACGGACAATGTCGATTATCTTGATGACGATAGCGACAACGATTCGGTGCCCGACAACAACGAGGGCAACGATTTTAATTATGATGGCATTCCCGACCAGACTTATACTGGAGTGGACACGGATGGTGACGGACTTGACGATGGTTACGAGGGATCTGACGTGAACGACGGATTCGATGTGAACGACGAGATAGACGACCCTGCGACGGACCTTCCCGATACGGACGGCACCGAGGACGTGAACTACCGCGACCTTGACGACGATGGCGACGGTATCGATACGCCCGACGAGGATGCCGATGGCGACGGTGACCCTACGGACGACGATACGGACGGTGACGGCACCCCTGACTACCTGGACCCGGATCAAATTAATAATGAGGAATTGGATGCAGTTGACGATGTTGCAAGTACGCCATTGGATACGGCGGTTGAAATTGCCATATTGGATAATGACCTGGGCATACCGTCCGATGGAACGATAACCAGTACGGAGCCGTCCAATGGTACGGTAGCCATAAATGATGGTGGAACGCCAGACGATATCAGCGATGATACCCTTATCTATACCCCTGACGATGGTTTTGAAGGTACGGACAGTCTGGAGTATACGGTATGCGATACGTTGGGCAACTGCGATACCGCAACCATAACGATTACGGTAGGCGAACCAGAGGAATTGGATGCAGTTGACGATATTGCAAGTACCCCATTGGATACGGCGGTTGAAATCGACATATTGGAAAACGACCAGGGCATACCGTCCGATGGAACGATAAGCACTACGGAGCCGTCCAATGGTACGGTAGCCATAAATGATGGTGGAACGCCGGACGATATCAGCGATGATACCCTGATCTATACCCCTAACGATGGTTTTGAAGGTACGGACAGTCTTGAGTATACGGTATGCGATTCGTTGGGCAACTGCGATATCGCAACCATAACGATTACGGTAGGCGAACCAGAGGAATTGGATGCAGTTGACGATGTTGCAAGTACGCCATTGGATACGGCGGTTGAAATCGCCATATTGGAAAACGACCTGGGCATACCGTCCGATGGAACGATAAGCACTACGGAGCCGTCCAATGGTATAGTAGCCATAAATGATGGTGGAACGCCAGACGATATCAGCGATGATACCTTGATCTATACCCCTGACGATGGTTTTGAAGGTACGGACAGTCTGGAGTATACGGTATGCGATACGTTGGGCAACTGCGATACCGCAACCATAACGATTACTGTAGGCGAACCAGAGGAATTGGATGCTGTGGACGATATTGCAAGTACGCCATTTAATACGGCGGTTGAAATCGCCATATTGGAAAACGACCTGGGCATACCGTCCGATGGAACGATAAGCACTACGGAGCCGTCCAATGGTACGGTAGCCATAAATGATGGTGGAACGCCGGACGATATCAGCGATGATACCCTGATCTATACCCCTAACGATGGTTTTGAAGGTACGGACAGTCTGGAGTATACGGTATGCGATACGTTGGGCAACTGCGATACCGCAACCATAACGATTACGGTAGGGGAACCAGAGGAATTGGATGCAGTTGATGATGTTGCAAGTACGCCATTGGATACGGCGGTTGAAATCGCCATATTGGAAAACGACCTAGGCATACCGTCCGATGGAACGATAAGCACTACGGAGCCGTCCAATGGTACGGTAGCCATAAATGATGGTGGAACCCCGGACGATATCAGCGATGATACCCTGATCTATACCCCTAACGATGGTTTTGAAGGTACGGACAGTCTGGAGTATACGGTATGCGATACGTTGGGCAACTGCGATACCGCAACCATTACGATTACGGTAGGCGAACCAGAGGAATTGGATGCTGTGGACGATGTTGCCACAACTACAATGGATACAGAAGTTGAAATATTAATTTTGGAAAATGACTTTGGTGTTCCTGAAGTTGGTACAATTACAGTAACGGAGCCATCAAACGGAGTAATTGAAATCAATGATGGTGGTACTCCAAATGATGTTTCTGATGATACAATACGTTACTTTCCAAATGAAGGTTTTGAAGGTGCTGATAGTTTTGAGTATACGCTTTGTGATAGTATAGGAAATTGTGATACTGCCGTAGTTGATATTACGGTAACAAACGAGAACCCTACAACACCACCGGAAGAATTTAAGATAGAGGTCAATCAAATGGTGACTCCAAATGGTGATGGCAGGAATGAGTTTTTATTTATTAGGGGTGTAGATCAAATTCGTAATAGTACTTTAAAAATCTTCAATAGATGGGGAGTGGCAGTGTATGAAGGAGAGAATTATAATAACCAGAATAATGTATTCGACGGTAGGTCAAGAGGAAGGTCTACGTTAAGTGTAGATGAGTATCTTCCTGCCGGTATATATTATTATATCTTTGAATATACCACATTGGACGGAGTAAATAATGTAGATAGTGAATATCTATATATAAGTAGATAATAGTTTTAAATATGAATATTAAAAATAAATTATTAGTTGTACTAAGTGGGTTCTTGTTTTACTGTGGAACGGTAATGGCACAACAAGATGCTCAGTACACTCAATATATGTTTAATACCATGAGTGTCAATCCGGCCTATGCAGGGTCAAGGGGGCAACTTAGTATAACAGGTTTGTATAGATCACAATGGGTAGGTTTGGAAGGAGCTCCAAAAACACAGACGTTGAACATACAATCCCCTATCAGAAATAGCAAACTGGGTTATGGTGTATCTATAGTTAATGATGAAATAGGAGACGGGGTAGTTCAAGAGACATATTTTGATGCTGTGGTATCGTATACAGTTGATGTTTCTGCAGAAGGTAAATTATCATTTGGTCTTAAGGCCGGTGGAAATTTATTGAATTTGGACTTTAATAAGTTGCGCAATTTTGATGAGGAACCTGTAAATGCGGATAATATTGAAAATAGGTTTTCACCTAATATAGGGGTGGGACTTTATTATCATTCCAATGAGTTTTATGCAGGATTATCTGCTCCAAACTTATTTCAAACAGAGCATTTCGATAACTCGCAAAGAGATGCGGGAAGTGTTCAATTTTTGTCAAAGGAAAGAATTAATTTTTATTTGATAACGGGGTATGTGTTTGACTTAAACGGTAATTTAAAATTTAAACCGGCCTTATTGACAAAAGTGGTAGGTGGTGCTCCTTTACAAGTAGACATGTCCGCCAATTTTATGTTCAATGATAAATTCACTTTTGGTGCGGCTTATAGATGGGATGCTGCACTAAGTGCCATGGCAGGTTTTCAGATATCCGATCAATTTATGATAGGTCTGGCTTACGATAAGGAAACAACAGATTTGGGAGGCACACAGTTTAACGATGGTTCATTTGAAGTATTGTTAAGATATGAATTGGTGAAATCCTTTCAAAGACTGGTATCACCTCGTTTTTTCTAAATGGAGAATATTACTATGGGACAAAGAGTACTATTAATACTTGCGCTACTATTATTTGGTCATGATTTTATCCATGCTCAAGAACGATTAATTGAAAAGGGCAATGAAAAATTTGAAGCTTATTCATTTAGTCCGGCAATCGATATTTACAAAAAGGTTTTGGATAAAGGCTATGTTTCTGCAGATTTGCTTAGGAAATTAGGTAATTCATATTATTATAATGCTGATTACAAAGATGCGGCCGATACCTATAAAAAACTTGTAGCGGATTATTCTGCGGAAGCCACGCCAGAGGACTACTTTAAGTATGCCCAAACACTAAAATCGTTAGGGGATTATGAAATTTCAAATTCAATAATGAAAAAATTCATTGAAGTTACAAAAGGAGATGGCCGCGCAACTGCTTTTACTGAAGACCGTGATTTCATGCAGGAAATAAAGGACAATTCAGGGAGATATAATATAGGACCTTTTGAATTTAATTCACCCTATTCAGAATTTGCACCTTCTTTTTATAAGGAAGGGTTAATATTTTCTTCTGACCGTGATACCGGAAATTTTGCGCGATATCGTCATACCTGGAATGCCAAGGACTTTTTGGACCTCTATGTGGTTAATGCGGATAGTGCATCTATCAACAAAGTAAAAAAGTTGGGTGAGAATGTAAATACACGATTACATGAATCCACCTCTGTGGTGACAAAAGACGGTCAAACATTATATTTTACAAGAAATAATATTGTAGACGGTAAGTACGTAAAGGACGAACAGGGAATCATTCGTTTAAAAATTTTTCGGGCTGCCGTGATGGAAGATGGTACTTGGGGGGAAATAGAAGAACTTCCTTTTAACAGTGATGCATATTCTATAGCAAACCCTGCATTAAGTCCAGATGAGAAAACACTTTATTTTGTTTCTGATATGCCTGGAACATTTGGAGAATCGGACCTGTATATGGTTACGATAAATCAAGATCGTACATTTGGAACACCACAGAATTTAGGTCCAAATATAAATACTGAGGCACGTGAAACTTTTCCTTATGTAACAGCTGGGGAAATTTTGTATTTTTCTTCTGATGGACATCCCGGTCTAGGAGGTTTAGATGTTTTTGCAACCAAAATATTACGTCAGGATTTTACGGGTAAAGTTTTAAATGTTGGGGAACCGGTAAATAGTAAAGGAGATGATTTTACATTTATCTTCAATGAAGAACTGCGTACCGGCTACATGGCCTCTAACAGGGAGGGCGGTCTTGGATATGACGATATATATAGCTTTACGGAAACAAAACCATTAGTGTTTGACTGTATACAACAGGTTACGGGTACGGTTAGGGATAAAATAACCAATGAAGTATTGGTCGGTGCAACGGTAAAGGTTATAGATGAGGAAAACAATGAACTATTTTCTACAATTACGGATTCTAAAGGTACGTATAGTTTAGAACTGGATTGCAACAAAGGCAATTTTGTAAGAGCGCTTATGGAAGGATATATTCCTTTTGAAGAGTATATTGGAATATCGGACGGTAAGCCCAAGATTATTGATTTTTATTTGGAAAGAGATAGGATTACTGCCGGTTTTGGTGATGATTTGGCCAAGTTGCTACAGTTGAGCACCATATATTTTGATTTTGATAAATATAATATTAGAAAGGATTCTGAAGTGGAAATTGAAAAAGTTATCGCCGCCATGGAAAAGTATCCAAGCTTAAAATTAAAGGTTAATTCGCATACGGACAGTAGGGGACCAGCATCTTATAATCTATGGCTTTCACAGAAAAGGGCAGAATCTACCATTAATTATATGATTAAGAAAGGTATATCCAATGATAGGTTGGTAAGTGAAGGATATGGAGAGACCAAATTGTTAAATGAATGTGCGGACGACGTAAAATGTAGCGCTTCTAAACACGATATAAATAGAAGGTCGGAATTTATAATATTGGAATAGAATTTTAATTTTCAATAAAAAAAGCAATCAGGATGTCTGGTTGCTTTTTTTTATGATTTATGGTCAAGGAGTAATTTGATTATGAAAGTTTTGAATCTTTTGAGATGTGAAGCTATTTGGAGCTTTATAGATGAAATACATGAACGTATAATCAATTTAATTTTAAGTAAACCGCACTTTTCCTTTCGTTCACTTAGGTATAATCTTACTTCACAACAATTATTAGGCTTAGGCTTTTTACCTGTTTATTTTTACGATTGTTATTTTATTGGAATTTTTTTCTAGTGAATTAAACGGCCCATTATTTTAATTATGAATTTAAAATATCTGTATTGTGTATTGCTTTTATTGCTTTCTGCAACAAGTTTGTATGCACAAGAAACTTATCTAGATACCTTTACCAGTACTTCGTACGGCATAAATGAGGGGACCCAAAATTTTAGTTCTAACTGGATAGAGCAAAATGATGGTAATGAAGCTTGGGGAGGTAGTATTAGGATAACTGGGGGCAGACTTAGATTTAGAAATAGTGATGATGGATGGATCTATAGATTTGTTCCATTAGACGGTGCTTCTTCGGCTACGTTAACATTGGATTATGATGCAACCTCTGCGGGTGGTGAAGGAATTGATGTATTTGTATATAATGCAGATAATAATGATTGGGGTTTTGTGCAAAGAATTAATAGTGGTAGCGGTTCTATTACCTATAATTTAACGGCCGCTCAAATAGCCTCTAATCCGGCAATAATATTTTTTCCCGTAGATACAAATTGGCAAAATTCAGACACCATTTATATTGATAATGTACTGTTTACTGCAACTTTTGGCTCGGAAGTATTGGTTGACGATGTTACTGTAAATGAAAATGCGGGTACCGCAACCTTTACGGTTAGGCATGGTGGCAGTGCAGCTAGTGGTCCCTATAGTGTTGATTATACTACTACAAATATTTCTGCTATTGCTGGTCAAGATTATACGGCATCTAGTGGAACTTTAAATTTTGATGGTACTATTTGGGATACGGAAACCATTACTATATTTATAACGGATGATACGATATTTGAGGGGGATGAAACATTTAGGTTTTCATTTACTTCTACAACTGATCCTAATGTAGATATCACAGATTCGGCAATTGGTACCATATTGGCGAATGACGCATTGATTATTACCGATGGTCAAACGGCAACCACATGTAATGATATTTTTCTGGACTCCGGAGGAATCGGTAATTATTCCGATAATGAGGATATCGTATATACCATTTGTCCGGATACTGCAGGCAATTACATTCAATTGGACTTTCAACAGTTTGATGTAATCCCGGGAGATGTCTTATATGTGTATGATGGTAGTACAACCGGTGCTACACTTTTAGGTCAATATGATAATGATAACGTCCCAACCCAGGTTTTTGCTACCAACAATAATGGGTGTTTAACATTTAGATTTACCTCAAATAATAATACATCTGGTAATGGATGGCAGGCAGATGTCACATGTTCTCCTCCTGGTCCAAAAATTGTTGTAGATGATGTCTATGTAGATGAAGATGCAGGTAGTGCTATTTTCACCGTTACCCATGTACGTGATCGTCATGGTTATAATAATCTTTTATTTGGTTTTGTGGAGACGCCTTTTACTGTGGAATATATGGTTAGTGATGGAACGGCAAACAATGGTAGTGATTATATCTCAGTAAACGGTACACTTACATTTACCGGTGCGGTTGGTAATGTTCAGACTTTTTCTGTGCCAATTGTAGATGATGGGGTTCCTGAACTAGTTGAATACTTTACGGTAGGGTTTTCTGATGCTACGGCCCAATATGCCACTGTAGATTATAGTGATACAGCAGATGGGTATATCAATTCTCAAATTTTGGCCAATGATCCCTTAACCTTATTTCAGGAATTTGATGGCTACTACGACTATTCCACAACAGGAGGTTCCTTAAGGACAAATGATAATAATACCGATCCATGCGCAATAACCACTTCTTCTTCCAACTCGTTAATTTCACCTATACCAAATACGGCAACCATTAAAAAGGCATATTTATACTGGGCACATTCCAGTACAGTTGTAGATGGTTCAGTTACATTTGAAGGACAAACGGTAAATGCAAATTACCAATACCAGACTACACTTACCAATAGAAACTTTTATGGATATGTAAGTGATGTAACGACAATTGTCCAGAGCGTTGGTAATCCATCAACAAATGTCTTTGACTTTTCAGATTTAACCGTAGATAATTCAAATACGTACTGCTCATCGGCTACGGTGTTGGGTGGTTGGACATTATTTGTCTTTTATGAAGATCCAAATTTACCTGCGGTAAATATTAATTTGTACCAAGGTTTTGATGGTTTAAGTAATGCGGGTAATTCATTTACCTTAGATAGTTTTTATGCAATTGCAGGAGCAGGTGCAAAAGCTTCGTTCTTATCATGGGAAGGAGACTCAACGCTAGATGGTAATAGTTCCGGAACTACCAATCCCAATGGTGAAAGGTTGTCCATAACCAATCAATCAAATCAATCGTTTCAATTGACTGGAGATGGTGGGCAGACAGGTAATAATGCATATAATTCTACCTTGTTCGATAATACGGTCAGTCCAGATTATAATGTGAGTACGACTTACGGTGTAGATTTGGACACGTATGATATTTCAACCTATGTTTCACCAGGGGATTCACAAGTAACTGCAAATGTGGATGTTGGTCAGGATTTTATCATTTCTGCAGCGGTGGTGTTGAAGGTGCCTTCAAACCTAATTGCGGGTACTGTTTTTGAAGATATTAATTATGGGGGCGGTCTTGGCAGAAATATGTCAGATGCAAACGGTGTTGGTGTATCGGGAGCAATTGTAGAATTATATGAAAGTAATGGAACATTTGTTAGAAGAACCAATTCAAAGGTTAACGGAGACTATAGTTTTGGTGGGATGGCAGATGGTGATTACTATGTAAAATTGGTGAATTCAACAGTTAGGTCTACTAGGGTTAACGGTATAAACTGTACAACATGTGTCCCGGTACAAACCTTTAGAAGCTATGGTGATGTTAATAACAATTTTGAAGTTTTGGATGAAATTGGGGGTGCGGATCCAACTGCAATTTCAGATTCTGCATTAGGAATATTTGCTGATTCTCAAAGTTTATCCTTGGTGAATATTGCAAGCAGTGGTGTAGCTAATATAGATTTCGGATATAATTTTAATACAATTGTAAATACCAATCAATTTGGTCAGGGTTCTTTGGAACAGTTTATTTTAAATAGTAACACCCTGGGTGAGGCGGGATTGGATATAGATGCAAATTCCATTTTTGACCCTGCGGCCGGTGAGGATGTATCAATTTTTATGATACCACCAACTGGCGATTCAATGGGGCGGGCTGCAGATGCCAACTATAATGCATCTGGTTATTTCGATATATTTTTGGACAATTCAAATCCTCTGTCCGATATTACAGGTAATACAACAATAATTGACGGAAGAACTCAAGAGGCTTATTCAGGAAACACCAATCCAGGTACATTTGGTTCTGGAGGTACGGGAGTAGGTGTAACTAATACCATATTACCAAATTATAATAGGCCGGAAATACAAATTCATAGAAATGGTGGCGATGTTATAAATTTAGATGGTACAAATGTGGAACTTAGAAATATATCTGTATATGCAAATAATAATGCAGCGGTACGTATTCTTGGGGGGTCTGCTACGGTGTCTGGTAATATACTTGGAGTAAATGCGCAGGGTGCATCCTCCGGAAATGTTGATTATGGTGTGGAGCAAATGGATGGAAATGCCATTATAACCTCTAACTATATTACAGGAAATATAGAATCGGGGATATTTATTGATGGTGGAACAAATAGTTTAATAGAATTAAATCATTTGGAGACCAATGGAGGTGATGCCTGTGCCGATAATATTATTATTGAGGATGGTAGTGGTATTTCGATACAAAACAACTTAATTGAAAATGCTGCATCTTCAGGTATTGAAATTGATCGTGTGGATGGTGTAACAATCTCAAATAATTCCATTGGGTTTTCAGGGCAAAACGGAGGAAATTGCTCTGGTAATTATGAGGGTATGGCTATAAAGATAGATGGTGAAAATACAATTATAGGGCAAAATAGAATTTATTCCAATGGAAGTGCAGGTATTGTTATAACGGATGGTAGTATGAATAGGATTACGCAAAATTCTATTTATGCCAATGGTACTATGGTGCCAAGTCTTGGTATTGATTTGGATATGGATGGGGTAACCCTAAATGATAGTGCGGATGGAGATTCTGGACCTAATGATTTGGAAAATTTTCCAATATTATCTGGCGTTTATGTGGCAGGGTCTAATTTAGTGGTAACGGGTTGGGCATCTCCGGGAACAACGGTAGAAGTATTTTTTACGGATGTCAATGAAGGAACGGCCAATTTGGGAGACAATCAATTGGGCTTAACTCAAGATTATGGTGAAGGTCAAATTTATATTGGTACGGCCGTAGAAGGTAGCGCAAATGACCAAGACAGTAGCATATCGTTATATACGGATGAAGATGGAAATACGGATAATACAAATAAATATAAGTTTGTATTTCCTTTACCGCCAGGAACTGCCATTGGTGATTTAGTGACCACAACAGGTACAAGGTCAAATTCAACTTCAGAATTTTCTCCAGAAGTTATTATAAAGGCTTACACGGTTATTACCAATAGCAGGATAACGTACAGGGTAAAAACGAATTAATATTTTCTATATCATGCATTTTTTTTAACAAACGTGTTTATAAACAAGTTTGTTAAAAAGAATGCATCTGAATTAAATGCTTTTGATAATATTTATTATCCCTGAAAAAAGAATAATTTTTAAACTTTTTTTCTCTGGATTCTATAATCCAATTTTACAGTTCTAAAGTTTTTTTGACTCCTGTAACCTACTGAAATTAGGGTGCCTCCTCGATAAACAACCACCAATCACTAATACGTAATTGGAATTAGCTAACCTCATGTTTGCCTATCTATACTGTGCAAATATCAGTGTACACAACATTTATTTTAAGGAGCACTTGTTATAATCAATATTTGTGTTAAGTGAAAACTGGTGATTCGTTTAATCGAGAAATAAACGGATGAATCTAAGAAGCACTTATAGAATAACCTATATGACCAACGATTTTTTGAAAGTGGAATTGAATATAAAAAGTATGAAAAGTCAGACTACCACAACCTTGAATTTTACCATCAAAACAATTATGGTGATGATTGCATTGATGTTGTCGGGGATTACTGTGGCACAAACAACGGTAACCTTAGAAGACCAATGTAATTGTGAAGTACTTCAAGGTACAGATGTTTCTACTCCTGGAGCCATAACTCCTGCTGGTGCAGATTTGGGAGACTTGTATGTAAATACGGATACAGGAACTATTTATTATTGGAATGGAGCTTCATGGGAATTGACTTCTTCGGATGACCAAAATCTTCAAAATTTTAGTTTTGATCCTTTGACCAATATTCTTTCCCTTGAAATTGAAAACGGAAATACCGTTACTGCAGATTTGTCAACTTTGGACAGAACAGCATCAGAGATTATATACGATAACTCAACCTCATTATTATCGGCCACAAATGTCAAGGATGCTATTGATGAAATTAATGCAGCGGCAGGAACCGTTGCTTTGGTTGATAATGGCGACGGCACCTATGACTTTACAAGTGCGGATGGTGATATTACCACTATTGGTGACACTTCTATATCCACACTTAACGATAATGGTGATGGTACATATACTTATACGGATGAATCGGGTCTTGAACAAACTATTGATACCAATTCGCTATCCATTTCCAATACCATTTCCGGTAGTAGAATTGGGACGATAACAATGGCAGATGGTACAACGGAAGACATCAACGAGACGATAACCGATATCAGTGGCACCTTGACCACGGGCAACGAGATCGGTGTTTACGAAAAGGAGGACGGTACCACGGTATCGATACAGGAGACGATTACGAGCATAGTGGACAACAACGACGGTAACGTGACCTTGGTGAACGAGGCGGGTGCCAGCGTAACCATTGCGAAATCTGATATAACGGCGAACCCTGACGGTACCTATACCTTTACGAACAATGACGGTAGCGATGTGGTCATCGATACGAACGGACTGGTGATCAGCAACCTTGTAGCGGGTAACCGTATAGCAACGGTAACGGAGGCCGACGGAACCACGGCTGACATCAACGAGACGATAACCGATATCAGTGGCACCTTGACCACGGGCAACGAGATCGGTGTTTACGAAAAGGAGGACGGTACCACGGTATCGATACAGGAGACGATTACGAGCATAGTGGACAACAATGATGGAAACGTGACCTTGGTGAACGAGGCTGGTGCCAGTGTGACCATAGCAAAATCTGATATAACGGCGAACCCTGACGGTACCTATACCTTTACGAACAATGACGGTAGCGATGTGGTCATCGATACGAACGGACTGGTGATCAGCAACCTTGTAGCGGGTAACCGTATAGCAACGGTAACGGAGGCCGACGGAACCACGGCTGACATCAACGAGACGATAACCGATATCAGTGGTACCTTGACCACGGGCAACGAGATCGGTGTTTACGAAAAGGAGGACGGTACCACGGTATCGATACAGGAGACGATTACGAGCATAGTGGACAACAACGACGGTAACGTGACCTTGGTGAACGAGGCTGGTGCCAGCCTAACGATTGCGAAATCTGATATAACGGCGAACCCTGACGGTACATATACCTTCACGAACAATGACGGCAGCGATGTGGTCATCGATACGAACGGACTGGTGATCAGCAACCTTGTAGCGGGTAACCGTATAGCAACGGTAACGGAGGCCGACGGAACCACGGCTGACATCAACGAGACGATAACCGATATCAGTGGCACCTTTACCACGGGCAACGAGATCGGTGTTTACGAAAAGGAGGACGGTACCACGGTATCGATACAGGAGACGATTACGAGCATAGTGGACAACAACGACGGTAACGTGACCTTGGTGAACGAGGCTGGTGCCAGCGTAACGATTGCGAAATCTGACATAACGGCGAACCCTGACGGTACCTATACCTTTACGAACAATGACGGTAGCGATGTGGTCATCGATACGAACGGACTGGTGATCAGCAACCTTGTAGCGGGTAACCGTATAGCAACGGTAACCGAGGCCGACGGAACCACGGCTGACATCAACGAGACCATTACAAGTATAGTGGACAACAACGACGGTAACGTGACCTTGGTGAACGAGGCGGGTGCCAGCGTAACGATTGCGAAATCTGATATAACGGCGAACCCTGACGGTACCTATACCTTTACGAACAATGACGGCAGCGATGTGATCATCGATACGAACGGACTGGTGATCAGCAACCTTGTAGCGGGTAACCGTATAGCAACGGTAACGGAGGCCGACGGAACCACGGCTGACATCAACGAGACGATAACCGATATCAGTGGTACCTTGACCACGGGCAACGAGATCGGTGTCTATGAAAAGGAGGACGGTACCACGGTATCCATCCAGGAGACGATTACGAGCATAGTGGACAACAACGACGGAAACGTGACCTTGGTGAACGAGGCGGGTGCCAGCGTAACGATTGCGAAATCTGATATAACGGCGAACCCTGACGGTACCTATACCTTTACGAACAATGACGGTAGCGATGTGGTCATCGATACGAACGGACTGGTGATCAGCAACCTTGTAGCGGGTAACCGTATAGCAACGGTAACGGAGGCCGACGGAACCACGGCTGACATCAACGAGACGATAACCGATATCAGTGGTACCTTGACCACGGGCAACGAGATCGGTGTCTATGAAAAGGAGGACGGTACCACGGTATCCATCCAGGAGACGATTACGAGCATAGTGGACAACAACGACGGTAACGTGACCTTGGTGAACGAGGCTGGTGCCAGTGTGACCATAGCAAAATCTGACATAACGGCGAACCCTGACGGTACCTATACCTTTACGAACAATGACGGCAGCGATGTGGTCATCGATACGAACGGACTGGTGATCAGCAACCTTGTGGCGGGTAACCGTATAGCAACGGTAACGGAGGCCGACGGAACCACGGCTGACATCAACGAGACGATTACGAGCATAGTGGACAACAATGATGGAAACGTGACCTTGGTGAACGAGGCTGGTGCCAGTGTGACCATAGCAAAATCTGATATAACGGCGAACCCTGACGGTACCTATACCTTTACGAACAATGACGGTAGCGATGTGGTCATCGATACGAACGGACTGGTGATTACTAACCTTGTAGCGGGTAACCGTATTGCAACGGTAACCGAGGCCGACGGAACCACGGCTGACATCAACGAGACGATTACAAGTATCGTTGATAATAATGATGGTACCTTGACTTTTACCCGTGAGGATAATAGCACACAAACAATTACTAAATCTCAATTAACGGATAACGGTAACGGAACATTTACATTCAACAATGGTGATGGTACTCCAATTTCCTTTGACGGAACTGATGACCAGGATGCATCACAGGTAAATTTATTGACTCCTATTGATGTAGATGGCGACTCGGTGAATGAAACAACGGTAGAAGATGCTATCGCAGATTTAGCGAACAATAGCAGTGACAATCAAAACCTTACGGGAGCCACGTTAAATGCTACTAACCAGCTTCAAATAGATATTGAAAGAGGTTCGTCGGCAAATGTAGATTTATCTTCATTAAGTGAAACGGTAACTGCCGGTACGGGAGCTGTTACGGTAGATGATGATGGAAATGGCAATTATACGATTAACTCTATAGATTCAGATGAAGATGAAACCAACGAGTTAGCTGTCTTGGATTCTGGTCCTCCAATTGCAAATGGAACAAATTCAGGTGATACTTATGTAGATACTGATAATGGTCAATTATACGCTTGGGATGGTACAACTTGGCAACAAGTAGGAGGAAGTGCTGCGCCAGATGCGGATCCAGATCCAGAAAATGAGCTTTCAGATGTAGCATTAACAGGAACAACTTTAGAATTAACCAACCCTGCACCTGGTGCAACCGGAGTTGATTTAAATAATACGTTTGCTACGGACCAGGAATTGACTGATGCTATTGCGGCGAGTGAATTGTTAGATGGCGATAAAGACGACCAGAACGAATTACAAGATTTAGAAGATGTTTTAACAAGAGATCCTAGTGCTGCTGGTAATGTTATTACAGACTTAGGTTCACCAGTTAATGCCAATGATGCTGTAAATAAAGCATATGTAGATAATCTTGCTGACGATGATGTAAGTGTTACCAATATTGTTGGCGGGAATAGAATTGCAACTATTTCTGAACCAGGAATTACGCCCGTTGATATAAATGAAACGATTACTAATGTAGTAGATAACGGGGATGGAAGTTTTACCTATACCAATGAAAATGGAGCACCGGTATCATTCCAGGCGTCCACGATCACGGATAATGGCGATGGAACATCTACCATTGGTTTAGCCGATGGCGGAACCATTACGGTGGACAATGACGGAGTGGATAACGTGGACGATGCGGACAACGACCCAAGGAATGAGATTACAACTGTAGCCGATAACGGCGACGGAACTTCCACGATTGCGGATGTCGATGGCAATTCGGTAACGGTGGACAATGATGGAGTGGATAATGTGGACGATGCGGACAACGACCCAAGAAACGAGATTACCACGGTAGCCGATAACGGCGATGGTACTTCTACGATTGCGGACGTCGATGGCAATTCGGTAACGGTGGACAATGATGGAGTCGATAATGTGGACGATGCGGACAACGATCCAAGGAATGAGATTACTACGGTAGCGGATAACGGCGACGGAACATCCACTATCGCGGATGTCGACGGCAATTCGGTAACGGTTGACAATGACGGCGTGGATAATGTGGACGATGCGGACAACGACCCAAGAAACGAGATTACCACGGTAGCCGATAACGGCGATGGTACTTCTACGATTGCGGACGTCGATGGAAACTCGGTAACGGTGGACAATGATGGAGTCGATAATGTGGACGATGCGGACAACGATCCAAGGAATGAGATTACTACGGTAGCGGATAACGGCGACGGAACTTCTACTATTGCGGATGTCGACGGCAATTCGGTAACGGTGGACAATGATGGCGTGGATAACGTGGACGATGCGGATAATGTAATCGGAAACGAATATAATACAGGAAGTGGAATTACGAATGGAACTCTGGAAATCACGGATGGTGGTGGAACGGAGTCGGTAAACCTAATAAGTACAAACGCAGATAATGATCTTGCTTTTGGAACGGACGGGGCATTATATTTAAATGTTGCTTCTGTTACAATATCAGAAACCATTACCACTTTGGCGGATAACGGGGATGGAAGTTTTACCTATACCAATGAAAATGGAGCACCGGTATCATTCCAGGCGTCCACGATCACGGATAATGGCGATGGAACATCTACCATTGGTTTAGCGGATGGCGGAACCATTACGGTCGATAATGACGGAGTGGATAATGTTGACGATGCGGACAACGACCCAAGGAATGAGATTACCACGGTAGCGGATAACGGCGACGGAACATCCACTATTGCGGATGTCGATGGCAATTCGGTAACGGTTGACAATGACGGAGTGGATAATGTGGACGATGCGGACAACGACCCAAGAAACGAGATTACAACGGTAGCGGATAACGGAGACGGTACTTCCACGATCGCGGATGTCGATGGAAACTCGGTAACGGTGGACAATGACGGAGTCGATAATGTGGACGATGCGGACAACGACCCAAGGAATGAGATTACCACGGTAGCCGATAACGGCGACGGAACATCCACGATTGCGGATGTCGATGGAAACTCGGTAACGGTGGACAATGACGGAGTGGATAATGTGGACGATGCGGACAACGATCCAAGAAATGAGATTACCACGGTAGCCGATAACGGCGACGGAACATCCACTATTGCGGACGTCGATGGCAATTCGGTAACGGTGGACAATGACGGAGTGGATAATGTGGACGATGCGGACAACGACCCAAGGAATGAGATTACCACGGTAGCCGATAACGGCGACGGTACTTCTACGATTGCGGACGTCGATGGCAATTCGGTAACGGTTGACAATGATGGTGTCGATAATGTGGACGATGCGGACAACGACCCAAGAAACGAGATTACCACGGTAGCCGATAACGGCGACGGAACATCCACGATTGCGGACGTCGATGGAAACTCGGTAACGGTGGACAATGACGGAGTGGATAATGTGGACGATGCGGACAACGACCCAAGAAACGAGATTACCACGGTAGCCGATAACGGCGATGGTACTTCTACGATTGCGGATGTCGATGGCAATTCGGTAACGGTCGATAATGACGGAGTGGATAATGTGGACGATGCGGACAACGACCCAAGAAACGAGATTACCACGGTAGCGGATAACGGCGACGGAACATCCACTATTGCGGATGTTGATGGCAATTCGGTAACGGTGGACAATGACGGCGTGGATAATGTGGACGATGCGGACAACGACCCAAGGAATGAGATTACCACGGTAGCGGATAACGGCGACGGTACTTCTACGATTGCGGATGTCGATGGCAATTCGGTAACGGTCGATAATGATGGCGTAGATAACGTGGACGATGCGGATAATGTAATCGGAAACGAATACAATACAGGAAGTGGAATTACGAATGGAACTCTGGAAATCACGGATGGTGGTGGAACGGAGTCGGTAAACCTAATAAGTACAAACGCAGATAATGATCTTGCTTTTGGAACGGACGGGGCATTATATTTAAATGTTGCTTCTGTTACAATATCAGAAACCATTACCACTTTGGCGGATAACGGGGATGGAAGTTTTACCTATACCAATGAAAATGGAGCACCGGTATCATTCCAGGCGTCCACGATCACGGATAATGGCGATGGAACATCTACCATTGGTTTAGCGGATGGCGGAACCATTACGGTCGATAATGACGGAGTGGATAATGTTGACGATGCGGACAACGACCCAAGGAATGAGATTACCACGGTAGCGGATAACGGCGACGGAACATCCACTATTGCGGATGTCGATGGCAATTCGGTAACGGTTGACAATGACGGAGTGGATAATGTGGACGATGCGGACAACGACCCAAGAAACGAGATTACAACGGTAGCGGATAACGGAGACGGTACTTCCACGATCGCGGATGTCGATGGAAACTCGGTAACGGTGGACAATGATGGTGTCGATAATGTGGACGATGCGGACAACGACCCAAGAAACGAGATTACCACGGTAGCCGATAACGGCGACGGAACATCCACTATTGCGGATGTCGATGGCAATTCGGTAACGGTGGACAATGACGGCGTGGATAATGTGGACGATGCGGACAACGACCCAAGGAATGAGATTACCACGGTAGCCGATAACGGCGACGGTACTTCTACGATTGCGGACGTCGATGGCAATTCGGTAACGGTTGACAATGACGGAGTCGATAATGTGGACGATGCGGACAACGACCCAAGAAACGAGATTACCACTGTAGCGGATAACGGCGATGGTACTTCTACGATTGCGGATGTCGATGGAAACTCGGTAACGGTTGACAATGACGGCGTGGATAATGTGGACGATGCGGACAACGACCCAAGAAACGAGATTACCACGGTAGCGGATAACGGCGACGGAACATCCACGATTGCGGATGTCGATGGCAATTCGGTAACGGTGGACAATGACGGCGTGGATAATGTTGACGATGCGGATAACGACCCAAGGAATGAGATTACCACGGTAGCGGATAACGGCGACGGTACTTCTACGATTGCGGATGTCGATGGCAATTCGGTAACGGTCGATAATGATGGCGTAGATAACGTGGACGATGCGGATAATGTAATCGGAAACGAATACAATACAGGAAGTGGAATTACGAATGGAACTTTGGAAATCACGGATGGTGGTGGAACGGAGTCGGTAAACCTAATAAGTACAAACGCAGATAATGATCTTGCTTTTGGAACGGACGGGGCATTATATTTAAATGTTGCTTCTGTTACAATATCAGAAACGATTACCACTTTGGCGGATAACGGGGATGGAAGTTTTACCTATACCAATGAAAATGGAGCACCGGTATCATTCCAGGCATCCACGATCACGGATAATGGCGATGGAACATCTACCATTGGTTTAGCCGATGGCGGAACCATTACGGTCGACAATGACGGAGTGGATAATGTGGACGATGCGGACAACGACCCAAGGAATGAGATTACCACGGTAGCCGATAACGGCGACGGAACATCCACTATCGCGGATGTCGATGGAAACTCGGTAACGGTCGACAATGACGGAGTGGATAATGTGGACGATGCGGACAACGACCCAAGGAATGAGATTACCACGGTAGCCGATAACGGCGACGGTACTTCCACGATTGCGGACGTCGATGGCAATTCGGTAACGGTCGACAATGACGGCGTGGATAATGTGGACGATGCGGACAACGACCCAAGGAATGAGATTACCACGGTAGCCGATAACGGCGACGGAACATCTACGATTGCGGATGTCGATGGCAATTCGGTAACGGTCGATAATGATGGCGTGGATAACGTGGACGATGCGGACAACGACCCAAGGAATGAGATTACCACGGTAGCCGATAACGGCGATGGTACTTCTACGATTGCGGACGTCGATGGCAATTCGGTAACGGTCGATAATGACGGAGTGGATAATGTGGACGATGCCGACAACGACCCAAGAAACGAGATTACCACGGTAGCGGATAACGGCGACGGAACATCCACTATTGCGGATGTCGATGGCAATTCGGTAACGGTGGACAATGACGGCGTGGATAATGTGGACGATGCGGACAACGACCCAAGGAATGAGATTACCACGGTAGCGGATAACGGCGACGGTACTTCTACGATTGCGGATGTCGATGGCAATTCGGTAACGGTCGATAATGATGGCGTAGATAACGTGGACGATGCGGATAATGTAATCGGAAACGAATACAATACAGGAAGTGGAATTACGAATGGAACTCTGGAAATCACGGATGGTGGTGGAACGGAGTCGGTAAACCTAATAAGTACAAACGCAGATAATGATCTTGCTTTTGGAACGGACGGGGCATTATATTTAAATGTTGCTTCTGTTACAATATCAGAAACCATTACCACTTTGGCGGATAACGGGGATGGAAGTTTTACCTATACCAATGAAAATGGAGCACCGGTATCATTCCAGGCGTCCACGATCACGGATAATGGCGATGGAACATCTACCATTGGTTTAGCGGATGGCGGAACCATTACGGTCGATAATGACGGAGTGGATAATGTTGACGATGCGGACAACGACCCAAGGAATGAGATTACCACGGTAGCGGATAACGGCGACGGAACATCCACTATTGCGGATGTCGATGGCAATTCGGTAACGGTTGACAATGACGGAGTGGATAATGTGGACGATGCGGACAACGACCCAAGAAACGAGATTACAACGGTAGCGGATAACGGAGACGGTACTTCCACGATCGCGGATGTCGATGGAAACTCGGTAACGGTGGACAATGATGGTGTCGATAATGTGGACGATGCGGACAACGACCCAAGAAACGAGATTACCACGGTAGCCGATAACGGCGACGGAACATCCACTATTGCGGATGTCGATGGCAATTCGGTAACGGTGGACAATGACGGCGTGGATAATGTGGACGATGCGGACAACGATCCAAGAAACGAGATTACCACGGTAGCGGATAACGGAGACGGAACTTCCACGATTGCGGATGTCGATGGTAATTCGGTAACGGTTGACAATGACGGAGTGGATAACGTTGATGATGCGGACAACGACCCAAGGAATGAGATACAGACGGTAGCATCTGGTGATGGTTCCGTAGATGTAGTAAGGACCGGCGATAATTTTGATTTATCGGTAACCATCCCAGCGAACAATGATAATGATCCAAGGAATGAAATAACTACGGTAGCCGATAACGGAGACGGTACTTCCACGATTGCGGATGTCGATGGCAATTCGGTAACGGTTGACAATGACGGAGTCGATAATGTTGACGATGCGGACAACGACCCAAGGAATGAGATTACCACGGTAGCGGATAACGGCGACGGTACTTCTACGATTGCGGATGTCGATGGCAATTCGGTAACGGTCGATAATGATGGCGTAGATAACGTGGACGATGCGGATAATGTAATCGGAAACGAATACAATACAGGAAGTGGAATTACGAATGGAACTTTGGAAATCACGGATGGTGGTGGAACGGAGTCGGTAAACCTAATAAGTACAAACGCAGATAATGATCTTGCTTTTGGAACGGACGGGGCATTATATTTAAATGTTGCTTCTGTTACAATATCAGAAACGATTACCACTTTGGCGGATAACGGGGATGGAAGTTTTACCTATACCAATGAAAATGGAGCACCGGTATCATTCCAGGCATCCACGATCACGGATAATGGTAATGGAACATCTACCATTGGTTTAGCGGATGGGGGAACCATTACGGTCGATAATGATGGCGTAGATAACGTGGACGATGCGGACAACGATCCTACTAATGAAAATCAAACAGTAAGTGCTGGTACGGGAATATCTGTCAATCAAGTTGGTCAGAATTTCGAGGTGACCAATACGGCACCTGACCAAACAGTATCGATTGCAGATGGCGGCAACGGTAACGTAACGGTTGGCGGTACGTATCCAAATTTCACTATAGATGTACCTGACGCCACGGTAGATACTGACGACCAGGACCTATCGAGCGCTGTGGTCACTGCAAACGAGAGTGTCGAGATACAGATTTCTGACGGTAACAATACAACGATAGATATTAGGGATGCGGATAGTGACGCTACCAATGAGATACAGGATCTTCAGTTCACCGGTGGGGTAATTAGTTTGACCGATGACCCCGGTGCTACCACGATAGACCTGAGCAACTACGATACGAACGCATCGGATGATTTTGACGGACAGTGGAGCAGCCTAACGGGAGTGCCTGCAGGTTTTGCGGACAACGTGGACAATGTGGACGATGCGGATAATGACGCTACGAATGAATACAACACGGCCTTCGGGATATCAGGGAGCAACCTGAGGTTGACCGATGGCGGTGGCAACCTTGATGTGCCGTTATCAGCATTGGGAACTGACGAGCAGGACCTGTCCAGTTCGGTTGTCACTGCAAATGAGAGTGTCGAAATTCAGATTACCAACGGTAACAATACAACGATAGATATCCGTGATGCGGATAGCGACCCAACCAACGAGAACCAGACGGTAAGTGCTGGTACGGGAATATCTGTCAATCAAGTTGGTCAGAATTTCGAGGTGACCAATACGGCACCTGACCAAACAGTATCGATTGCAGATGGCGGCAACGGTAACGTAACGGTTGGCGGTACGTATCCAAATTTCACTATAGATGTACCTGACGCCACTGTAGATACTGACGACCAGGACCTGTCGAGTGCCGTGGTTACTGCCAATGAGAGTGTCGAGATACAGATTTCTGACGGTAACAATACAACGATAGATATTAGGGATGCGGATAGTGACGCTACCAATGAGATACAGGATCTTCAGTTCACCGGTGGGGTAATTAGTTTGACCGATGACCCCGGTGCTACCACGATAGACCTGAGCAACTACGATACGAACGCATCGGATGATTTTGACGGACAGTGGAGCAGCCTAACGGGAGTGCCTGCAGGTTTTGCGGACAACGTGGACAATGTGGACGATGCGGATAATGACGCTACGAATGAATACAACACGGCCTTCGGGATATCAGGGAGCAACCTGAGGTTGACCGATGGCGGTGGCAACCTTGATGTGCCGTTATCAGCATTGGGAACTGATGAGCAGGACCTGTCGAGTGCCGTGGTCACTGCAAATGAGAGTGTCGAAATCCAGATTACCAATGGTAACAATACTACGATAGATATTAGGGATGCGGATTCGGACCCTTCAAACGAAATTCAGGTTTTAGGTAGATCCGGTACTACGTTGTTATTATCTAATGGTGGAGGTTCGGTATCTATTGCGGATAACGATAATAGTTCTAGCAATGAAATTCAAACCTTGACTTCAACGGATGGGTCAGTAACCATAACACCAAGCGGTATCAATTACAATTTATCCGTTCCTGCTGTGGAAGAAACAGTTGTTACTGCAGGAACAGATATAAGTGTTACGGGTAATGGTAGTGCGGCTACACCATATGTAATCAGTAATACCAGGCCAAATATTTTTTACCCACCATCTATTGCCGTAGATGTGGCAACGACCGGTACAGATAGAACAATAGATTTACATGCAGAATACCTTGTACAATATGGTACACCATCAGTGGCAAGTGCGGGTGCGCCGGCAGCAATTCCTACATATGCCAATAATGAATTGTATTATTATGTTACGTATTATGATACTACAGTATTTGCCAATGTAAGTGTAAATGCACTTGGGATTATGTCCTATGATGTAATATCCACGCCAACAGATTACAATACATTGATAAACGTTGTATTTGTAGCCCAATAGATTGTTGGTTAAAGTATAGATCCCAAACGAATTTGAAAAAAATAGCTATATATAAGTTTATTGTTCTCAGCATTGTTACCACAGTGCTGGGAACATTAGCATCTCACGCTCAATTTCTGTTGCAGGCACCTACGGATAGCGATCAGCATAATTTTCGTTGGTATGAAGCTTCCGACACCTCTACGATACTGGCAACGGATTCTTTTTATGAAGTAACCCGGCCCGGTATTTATTTTGCCACATATGATGGTACTTTGTGTGGTTCCAACGCCACAGGTTATTTTATAGTTACGGATTGTAATAATCCAGATAATGAGGTGACTATGGATATTACGTCAAATGTTTCGGCGGCCGCTACGGTAAGTTGGAATCCGCCATTAACAGGAGATCAATTAAGGCCAATGGTGATAGCCACGGATGCTGTAGTAAAATATACGGCTACGGTAACAAAAGCAGGTAATACGTTTAGTCTACCAAATTTCACGGTGGTATGTTTACCTGAAGCTGCGGATTTGGAAGATGATATCGTAACGACAGATGAGGAAATTCCTGTTAATATAGCTATTTATGATAATGATGTGGATTTGCCAGATGTAGGGTCGTTAACCACTACAGATCCTGCTAACGGTACGGTCACAATAGAAGATGGAGGAACACCTAATAATCCTTTGGATGATGTGGTCACCTATACCCCGGATGTGGATTTTAATGGAACCGACAGTTTTGAATATACCATATGTAATGCCTATGGCGATTGTAGCACTGCTACGGTTACCATAGATGTATTGCCTATTTTAGATACCAATGATGATTCTATAGCTATAAATATTAATGAAATAGATGTTATAGATACGTGGCAAGCAAATGATAATGATTTATCTTTTAGCGGTACGTTCAGTGTTACTCAGCCAAGTAATGGATCGGTTACCGTAGATGATAACGGAACACCTGATAATCCGTCAGATGATATTCCTACATATTTTCCTAATAATAATTATTTGGGTACAGATGCTTTTGAATATACGGTTTGTGATTTAAACGGGAATTGTGATACCGCTACCATTACAATTTTAATCAGTCCTTATGGTGTTGATTTGGATAGTGATGATGATGGTATTGTGGATAGTTTCGAAGATTTAAATCTTGATGGGGATAATGATCCATCTACTAATCCTACTGATAGTGATGATGATGGTTTCCCAGATTATTTGGATATAGATAGTGATGGTGACGGTATACCTGATAACGTTGAAGCACAGACCACTGCAGATTATATTCCGCCATCTGGCATGGATGTAAATGGTAATGGTATTGACGATACTTATGAGGTAAATGGATTAACAGGTATATTTCCTATTGATACTGATGGTGATAACTTGCCCGATTATTTAGATGAGGATAGTGATAATGATAATGTGCCCGATATTATTGAAGGGCATGATCATAATCAGGATGGAATTGCCGATGTGGTTAGAATTGGTTCTGATAAAGACGATGATGGATTGGATGATGGATTTGAAGCATCTATAATAGTTGATGTGGATGTCAACGATGAAATTAATGACCCTTACAATGATTTGCCAAATACTGATGGCGATGAAGAATCTGACTACAGGGATACCGATGATGATGACGATGGTATATCAACTATTGACGAAGATGTAAACCTTAATGGAAATTATTTGGATGATGATTCCGATGAAGATGGCATTCCTAACTATTTGGATTCAGATTTAGGTGAATTTGAAGAAGAAATAGAAGTTTTCAACGTTATTACACCTAATGGTGATGGTATCCATGATGTATTAAGGATTTCTGGATTACAAAATTACCCTAACAATACTTTAAAAATATATAACAGATGGGGGGTTGCAGTCTACATTACAAAAGCCTATAACACAGAGGGCAATGTATTTGATGGTACTTCGGAAGGAAGGATTACAGTAGACACAGAACGTAAATTACCGGTAGGCACATACTTCTACATTTTAGATTATGAATTGCCAAACGGTGAAATTAAAACACTTTCTGGATACATATATATAAATAGATAATAATGTTGATGATGTATAAATATTTGGAATACATGCATATCAAAAAAACAGTCCAGTTAATGGCTTTGGTATATGGTATGTTTTCCTTTGGGCAGCAAGATGCACAGTATACCCAATATATGTACAATACGGTAAGTGTAAATCCTGGTTATGCAGGTTCTAGGGGGCATATCAGTATTGCGGCATTACATAGATCACAATGGGTTGGCCTGGACGGAGCGCCAACTACCCAAACATTTAATATCCATTCGCCCATTGGTTACAGGGGAGTTGGTTTAGGTTTTTCAATAGTAAAGGATAAAATAGGCCCCACAACGGAAAATAATTTTGATATAGATTTTTCCTATACTATATGGACATCCGAAGTTGGTAGGGTCAGTTTTGGATTAAAGGCCAGTGCCCATTTATTGGATATTAGGTTTTCAGAGCTAAACCAATATAGTTCCGATCCCACATTACAACAGGATATAGACAATAGGTTGTCGCCTAATGTTGGTGCGGGTGTTTATTACCACACCAATAATTACTATTTAGGCCTATCGGTTCCACGATTATTGGAAACCACTCATTTTCAGGAAGAAAATCTATCTACCGCCAAGGAACAAATGAATCTTTATTTGATTACGGGATATGTATGGGATCTTAACGAGTTTTTAAAATTCAAACCTACAATATTGACCAAATTGGTTCGTGGCGCACCTTTACAGGTAGATTTGTCCGCCAACTTTATGCTGAACGAAAAATTTATTTTAGGAGCTGCCTATAGGTGGGATGCGGCATTCAGCGGCATGGCCGGATTTAATGTTTCAAATAAGTTTTTGATTGGTATTGCCTATGACAAGGAAACTACTGAATTGGGCAATGCATCATTCAATGATGGTTCTTTTGAGGTGATATTCAGATATGATTTTATTTCTACTAAAAATAACTTGAAATCACCAAGATTCTTTTAAACGTTGGTTGCTATTAACGAATTATTATAGGCCTTCTCTTTCGTAAAATAAGTTAAACCCCTTATTTTTACTAAATGAAGGAAGAAGAAGTAATTCTGGTAAATAAGGAGAACGAACAAATTGGTACTATGCCCAAAATGGAGGCTCATGAAAAGGCGTTGTTGCATAGGGCGTTTTCAGTTTTCATTATCAATGATAAGGGGGAAATTATGTTGCAACAACGTGCGGCATCCAAATACCACTCTCCTTTATTATGGACCAACACATGTTGTAGTCATCAACGAGTAGGGGAAAGCAATATAGATGCCGGTAAAAGAAGATTGCAGGAAGAAATGGGTTTTCAGGCAGAGCTGGAGGAACTTTTTTCATTTATTTATAAAGCCCCTTTTGATAATGGACTTACAGAGCATGAATTTGATCATGTTATGTTGGGAAATTATAATGAAGAGCCAGACATAAATTCGTTAGAGGTAGAGTCATGGAAATGGATGTCACCAGAACTTGTAAGGCAGGATATTGCCAAAAACCCTGAAGAATATACAGTATGGTTTAAAATTATATTCGAAAAATTTTACCAACACTTATTTAAGTTAAACTGAAAGGAATGAAGGTAAAAGTTAGTAGAAAGGCCCATTTTAACGCGGCACATAGACTGTATAGAAAAGATTGGGACGAAGAAAAAAATTCAGAGATTTTTGGCAAATGTAATAATCCAAATTTTCATGGTCACAACTATGAACTAATTGTAAGTGTTACCGGAGAAATCGATAAGGCAACTGGCTTTGTGATGGATATGAAAATTTTGAAGGATTTGATCAAGGAAGAAGTAGAAGATTATCTTGATCACAAAAATTTAAATATAGAAGTTCCGGAATTTAAAAGTTTAAATCCAACAGCAGAGAATATTGTCGTAGTAATATGGAATAGGTTGAGACCACATATTATAGATACCCATGAACTGGAGGTTGTACTTTATGAGACCCCTAGAAATTTTGTTACATTTTCAGGGTAATTCTTCTAGCCGTTATATGAAAGGGAAACTTTCTACGTTGTAACAGAGATCGTATCAATTAAAATTTAAATCTATGAATATCTATCCTTTAAAATTTAAGCCCATTTTGAAAGAAAGGCTATGGGGAGGTACTAAATTAAAAGAGGTTTTAGGTAAACCAATAGAAAGTGATATTACCGGTGAAAGCTGGGAATTATCTACGGTAAAGGGTGATGTTTCGGTAATTGCCAATGGGGAATTACAAGGCACATCCTTACAGGAATTGATAGAAACCCATGCAGAAGCATTGCTTGGTAAAAATGTAGTAGATCGTTTTGGGACGGAATTTCCAATTTTAATAAAGTTTATTGATGCCAAGCAAGATTTGTCCATACAATTACATCCTAACGATGAATTGGCCAAGAAAAGACATAATTCTTTTGGTAAAACAGAAATGTGGTATATCATGGATGCGGACCCAAATGCAGAATTGATCGTAGGTTTCAATAGAAATGTATCAAAAAAGGAATATGCGGAAAGTATTGAAAATGATACGTTGTTAGACTTGTTAAACTATGAACAGGTTAAGGAAGGGGACACATTTTTTATTAATACGGGAAAAATTCATGCTATAGGAGCAGGGGTAATGTTGGCAGAGATACAACAGACCTCAGATGTTACCTATAGGGTGTTCGATTTTAATAGAAAGGATAAGGAAGGTAATCTTAGGGAGTTACATACGGAATTGGCTTTGGATGCGGTAGATTATGAAAAGAAAGATGATTTTAAGGTATCATATTCTAAGGAATTGAATAAAATGCAATCTATGGTTGATTGCCCTTATTTTAAAACCAATTTTATAGAACTATCCCAAGATGTAGTCTTGAATACCAAAGAAAGGGATTCTTTTACCATTTTTATGTGCGTTGGAGGTAAGGCAGTCGTTAAAACGGCTGAAGGGGAAGTCCAGATAGTAAAAGGGGAGACAGTACTTTTACCGGCAATGACAGATAAAATAGAATTGTTGTCTTCAGGAGCAAAATTATTGGAAGTCACTATTTAACGGTAAAAAAGCTTACAGCAATTCTAAAATTGTATTTTTGCAAAAAATAAATAGTAATGGCAAGTATTAAAAATTTAAAAAAAGATATTAATAATGTTCTTGGTGACATTATAGAAGGTGTTTATATAGTCGATGCGGCTAATGGCAATAGTACTTCTAAAGAAGGAGCGGCTATCATTGACAATGCAATTGATGCTTTTGATGAGCTTATTGCAGAAGTGAACAAGCCAAATGTGGAAAACAAAAAAGCCCATTTTCAATCCGTACGGAAGGATTTGGAAGTAAAAGCTTCTAAATTGGTAGAGGACTTGAACAAATTGTCCTGATCAAGATTAAAATAGTTGAACCAAAAAAAAGCATCCTTTTATAAGAGGATGCTTTTTTAATTTTTGATTATTTTATTTGTTCAAGAGTTGCGCAAGCTCTTTGCCATATTTAGAATTGGCAACTTCTTCAGACAATGATCCATAAATAGAATCTAAATATTTTTTATTGGCATCTGGAATTTCCTTCACCGCAATATAGGGTGCAATAAAAGATGTTTTATTGTTCAATGCAAAATTGATAGAATATGCATATCCCCTTTGGGTATTTCTATTGCTAATATTCTGTAAGGAATCTATACTTATTTGTGCCAATTCATTTTCCGGCCTTGCGGCAGCCATCATGATTTCAACATTCTTCTTGTTAATATTGGACATTGTTTTTCTGTATTCCTCCAATTTTTCATGACTTTCTGACCCGGTTATTTTGGCTGTGGTATCAAAAGTATTCCAATCTGTCTGTACGGTAACGGTCCCCGGTTCAGCAAAAAGGGTTATCCTGTCGTTAATATCGTTGTTATCTTTTTTATCCAGGTATAAATAGAATATTTCAGGACTTTTAAGTTCTGTTTGCAATGTAAATTTACCATCACCTTTTATAGTAATAGAATCTACGGAAACCAAGATAGAGTCAGGAATATGCTGTAAATAAACGGTACCTTTTTTAAGTCCCTTGATATTACCGGTTACGGTTAATGTATCCTTTTGGTTATCGCCACAAGAATTGAGTGCAAATAGGGCGATTAAAGCATAAATGTAATTTTTCATTGGATAAATTTAGGGCGCAAATATCTGTAAATTTTAGTAGATATGGGAGCCATGAAAGTATTTTGTTCGTAAAATAGGGATTATAATGCAGATGCAATTTCCATTAAATAGGCACATAGCAAGGCCCCACCGGTGCCTACTACATAACCCAATACGGCCAAAAGTACCCCAACTGATGTAAGCGATGGGTGAAACTCGGCTGCCACTACGGGTGCAGAGGCCGCCCCACCAACATTTGCCTGACTACCGACTGCCAAAAAGAAATAAGGGGCTCTGATAAGTTTTGCCATAAGAATCATTAATCCGGCATGAATGGTAATCCAAATAAATCCTATAGCGATTAGTCCGGGGTTTTCAAGCACTTTTCCAAGGTCCATTTTCATACCTATTGTGGCCACTAGGATATAAATAAACATGCCCCCGATCTTGCTTGCGCCGGCTCCTTCGTAATTTTTGGCTTTGGTAAAGGATAAGGCTATTCCAATGGTAGTGGCAATAACTACCATCCAAA
The DNA here is from genome assembly GCF_030505015.1 of Maribacter confluentis. Classification (NCBI taxonomy): domain Bacteria; kingdom Pseudomonadati; phylum Bacteroidota; class Flavobacteriia; order Flavobacteriales; family Flavobacteriaceae; genus Maribacter; species Maribacter confluentis. The sequence goes on along the minus strand of NZ_JAUKUC010000001.1, from coordinate 906,960 downwards.
AGAAACTTGAACCCAAGAACGATAAAAAGCTCTTCTGGTCTTTTACAGCTTCTACGTTCCCATTTAAAAACGTACTGATATAGTCGCCAAAAAAATGCGCGGCCCCAACAGCGGCAAAGGCCAATGATAATAATATCATGTAATCTTGCAATGTAGGTACTCTAGTAATTTTTTCGGTAAACGTAGAGACTTTTATCTTTAACGTCTCAATGGCAGAAGTATCCGCTTTCAACCAGGTATCTATTTGTTTGGTCTTGCCAACGCCCAAAAGTACGATAGCCATCCAAACATTGGCTACCACAATATCTATTAGGACCATACCTCCATATTTTTCAGGATTATACTGAAAAATTTCTAGCATGGCGGCTTGGTTGGCCCCTCCACCGATCCAGCTACCGGCTATAGTGGATAGGCCTCTCCATATGGCATCAAAATCATTACCGCCTACGGTTTCCGGTGAAAATATGGAAACGATCAAAATTGCTAGTGGCCCACCAATAATAATTCCTACACTACCGGTCAAGAACATAATGATCGCTTTTGAGCCCAGATTTGATATGGCCTTTAGGTCAATGCTCAGGGTCATTAATACCAAGGCCGCTGGCAATAGGTATCTACTGGCCATAAAATACAAATTGGATAATTCGTCTGAGATAATTCCCGTACTTGTTAGTATAGCCGGTAGTAAATAGCACATTAGTACCGCAGGTACTACGCTATAAAATTTCCCCCAAAATCCATTTTTTAAACTTGATGAATAAAAGATAAAACCAAGACAAAGTGCAAGTAGACCAAAAACTACGGTATCATTGGTAATAATTGGGTGGGTAGAAAGTAGGTACATAGTTAAGTTGGTAGGTTTTGTATTCAAATATACTTAAAATACAAGGTGATTCTTTATAAAATGGGCTACACCGTCCTCAGTATTTTTTAAGGTTATGTGGTTGGCAATGGCCTTAACTTCCTCTCTTCCGTTAGCTACGGCCACACCGCATCCTACATGTTCCAGCATTTCTATGTCGTTATAATTGTCGCCAAAGGCGATTACATCATCCAATTCTTCTCCCTTTTTTAAAAGTGAACGTATTGCGGTCAATTTGGAAACTGCCTTAGGCGCTATTTCTATTAAGGTGTCATTAGACCGGTAGAGGTTTAGTTCATTGCCAAAGGTATTGGCCAATTGTGGCATTAACCGATCTGCACTTTCTGGTGTACACATCAGCATTATTTTATGCGCACCTAATTGTCTTTGCTCCCAATTGGATAATGTGGTTGTTGTTTCTTGAAAGACAGGTGTAGTCTTGGTATATTTTATTTCTTTTTCTACCCTTTCCGAAATGTTGGGCACATACCATTCATTGTTATAATATAATCCCATATCGGCATTGAGCTCAAAAGTAAGTTCATGTATTTTTTGAAGTAGGTGTACTGGGATAAAAACGGATAAGATTTCTTGATTTCCATTACGTATTAAAGCGCCATTATAGCAAATAATAGGTTGGTCCGTAATACCTAGGTTCTCTTGTATATAATACATACCGTTTGGCATTCTCGCCGAAACCAATATAATCCTTGTGGTATCTTTGATTCGCTTTATTTGGGATATTGTAAAGCTGGAAACATTGCTCTTGGTAGACAATAGGGTGCCGTCCAGGTCAGAACATAATATTTTATAATTCATTTTAAATATTTAACCAATAGGTAAGTTTTAGATTGATCGACCTGAATTTTGGTTCAAAAACGTTGACAAAATAATTATCATTGTATACGATAAATAAATCTGATAAAGGAGCAAAGCGCCATTGTAACCTAGAGTTAAAACCTAGGTTATCACGTTGATTGCTATATTGGACCAAGGTTGACCAAAAAATAGATTTACTTAATGTTACATCTATTTTAGGACTTATAAGCCATATATCTGCACTGGAATAGGGTGCAGGCAGGGTAATCTTATCATAATTGGCCTTCATGATCAAAAATACCTTTGGCTGAAATCTTAGATACATTTCTCCCTGAACGGAAAATCTATCGCCGTTAAAAAAACTACCATAGGAAGGTTCAACCTTAAATCCAAATCTTTTTCTTCCATCAGATTGGTATTCTATGGATACGTTATTATAATGATAGCCTACTTCACTGGGTAGTGCTACGGCGCCGTCTGTATTGGTTGGGTCAAATTCATCCAGTAGATAGGTATAGGAATGGCTATAGCCAATATTTATTTCAGATTGGTCTTTAAACTTGGATTCCCAAGCTCCCATTAGATCATAATCTGTTTTGGTGAAGTTGGTGTCAGGACTCCAGGTAATTACGGGAAAAAATTGAAAGCTATGGGTTTGCAGTGCACTGTTCTCTGGCCAGAATATACGTTCGATCATTGTGGCACTTTTAAAAATATCCGTTCTACGGATAAATCCAAGATCGGATCTAAAATCGTTACCCAAATAGACTAGGTCTTCAAAAAAGTTCCAATTTCTGGAATTGTACTGTAAAAACGCTCCAGTTGACAAATCCTTGGATCCGGCATTATGGGCAAAGGATTTATGCACGTAGAATTTGCCGTTCCACACATTATTGTCAGATATAAGATTGTAATCTACACCCGCTACACGGTTGTAACGGTCTTCCGGGGCCTGAAAATCATAATCTTTTAACGTTTCCCTATTTATAAAGAACATACCAATATTGGAGCGGCCAAACACCGTTTGCTGCAGGGCAAACATGGTGTTGTTGTTAGAGGCAATGTTCATCTCCAGGTCTTCTTCTGTCTGTAGGTTTAAAAAGCCCAACCTCAGGGATTTATTTACTTTACCGCTTAAGCGAACTCCGCCTATAATTTTATTTTCTATGGAATTGTCCGCCGTATCCTTGGCAATCCCTATTCTTCTTGAGAAAAATGGATTGGCATCCCTACCGCCGCCAAAGCTCCCAAAAAGGTCACTGTTATCAATAAAGAATTGTCTTTTTTCAGGAAGCGATACCTCAAAGCGGGTCAGGTTGGTTACTTGGTCATCAACTTCTACTTGGGAAAAATCTGGATTTACGGTTACATCAAGATTCATACTGTTGCCAATAGGGATTTTGACATCACCTCCTACCTTAATGGTGGTATTGGTATCATTAAGTTCAAAATCTTCTTGGGCAATGGTATTGATATAAGGGATAAAGGCAAGGGGCGTTCTATAGTTTCCCAGAGGGTTTTCAAAAATCATATCGCCCATGAAAGTAAGGCCATAGATATTTTGGTTTTGGGGAATGTTCATCCAAGTACTGTTTTCGTTGGATTGAGTATCAAACCGATAACTGTTGAACCTCCACTTGGTCTCACCTTCCTTAAATTTAAAAGCGGTAAGGGGTATGACCATTTCTGACGTATAGTAACCATCATAGATTTCTGAATCTCCTTTCCATTTTACATCCCATGAAATGGTGAATCCGTTTAAATTGAGTCCGCCACCGGAAACCAACCCCTCTCTACGTACCCCATACGGGTTAATACCAAAAAGAAAAGCATTGTTGCCGTCATTGAAGGTATCGAACAAAAGGGTGATATTGTCGCTATTGCCGGCCCTAAAATCTCTCTTTAAGGATTGTATGGCGTAATCGTTACCAGCCGTATAAACGGTAATGCCTACATAAAGGTTGTCGTTGTCATAAAGCATTTTAATTTCGGTCTGCTTAGTGGCCTGTATGGAATCTAATGGGAAATATTGCCAAAAATTAGTTGCGGGCACTGCAGTGTTCCACTGGGGCTCGTCAAGGATACCATCCGGTTCTATTTGTGTATTGACTTGTTTGACAACAAATGATTTATTGATGTCTTGAGCCTGAATTTTAAAGAAAAAAAGTAATAGCACAATAGTGCTTATATACCTGGTCATTTAAATGGTGGTTAGATGGTAGACCAAATTTAAGTTTTTGTTTCGTTAAATAAATGCTAAACTTAATCGGGTTTCTTGTCCTTGGGCTCCCGTTTGGCTTCTTTTAGGCATTTCATCAACATCCATTCAATCTGGCCATTAGTACTACGGAATTCATCTGCCGCCCATTTTTCAATGGATTTCAACATATTTTCATTAATACGTAATGCAAATGGCTTTTTTTTACTCATACAACAAGAATGCTGATACTATTTTCAATGTGTTTTTTTTGATTTCAATGTGTGCATGTTAATGGTTCAACGTACCGGTGTTTACTATTGGCGCAACATCCTTGTCAGAACAAAGCACGACCATTAGGTTGCTTACCATGGCAGATTTACGTTCATCGTCCAAAGCTACCAAATCTTTTTTACTCAACTCTTCCAATGCCATTTCCACCATGCTTACCGCACCTTCTACAATTTTATGCCTTGCCGCAACAATTGCAGTTGCCTGCTGACGTTTAAGCATGGCATTGGCAATTTCCTGTGCATAGGCCAAATAGCCTATCCTTGCTTCTAAAACTTCTATACCTGCCATTGAAAGTCTTTCTTGGACTTCTTGTTCCAAGGCTTCGCTCACCTCATTTACACTAGATCTTAAGGTGATATCCTCATCAAGACCTTCATCTGCAAAATTATCATAAGGATACATGCTTGCCAATTTGCGTACCGCGGCATCTGTCTGTACACGTACAAAATTTTGATAATCATCAACATCAAAAGCCGCCTTATACGTATTGGTAACCCGCCATACCAGTATAGTACTTATCATAATAGGGTTTCCCAACTTATCATTGACCTTTAACCGCTCACTATCAAAATTACTGGCACGTAAGGAAATTCTTTTTTTGGTAAACAAGGGATTTGCCCAAAAAAGGCCATTCTCCTTTATGGTACCAATATATTTACCAAACAACAACAGCATCCTTGAACTATTTGGATTGACTAAAACGAAACCTGTACACATGATCAAAGCCGCAACAATCATTAGAACGCCTACGTAAATTTTAAGAAGCGCAATTCCGCCAAATAACAATACAAATACTACGGCTAACATAACATAACCATTTTGGGCCTTATGGGTTTTTTCTACTTTCATGGGAAATGATATTAAAATGATATCATAAATATATGAAATTAATTTCAATAAATGGTTGCTGTAGCGTTATTTATGTCTTTAGGATTAACCGTTGAATTTTTTGGTCTTCTTTTTATTGGGATTCTTAAACAATCGTTTAAAAAAACCGTCTTTTTTAAACGGGTCGCAATCCAATGCGTTCAATACCTCCTGTGAAGGTTTGGGGAACTTACTTTTTGTATAAGGGTCAAAATCTTTTTGCTTATTCAATTGTTGCATCCAAAGTCCAAATAAAGGCAGTGCGGCATTTGCTCCTTGACCTATACCTGTATTGCTAAAGCCTATTTCATGCTGGTCAAGGCCAACCCAAGTTATATGTACCAATTTTGGCATTAAGGCTACGAACCAAGCATCCTTATTGTTTTGTGTTGTACCCGTCTTGCCCGCAATATCGTTTTTGAGTCCGTAGGTAGTTCTCAATCTACTTGCAGTTCCTGAATTTATGGTAGATTTCATCATCTCTATCATGGTTTGTCCCGTTTCTTTTGAAAAAGCGGCCTTTTCCTCGATAGTAGAATTAAAATCAGCCAAAATGGAATCTTTTTGATTGGTAATTCTTTTGATCAACAATGGTTTGGTTGATTTGCCATTATTGACAAAACTCGTATAGGCCTGTGCAAGTTCTAGAATATTGATTTCCCCTGTTCCTAAGGCAATGGATGCTTCATTGGGCAATTTTTCTGAAATACCCATGGATTTTGCCATGTGTATGACATTGCCAATACCTGCTTTTTCCAAGACTTTAACGGCAACAGTGTTTACGGAATTACTAAGTCCTTCTTCCATGGAATAATTAAGATAAGCTTCATCTTTATTTCCTGAATTGCTTGGTGACCAACCTTTTAAGTTGTCATATTGGACTTCTTCCGCAGAAAAATAAGTGCAAGGTGTTATACCTTGTTCCAAGGCTGTCGTGTAGACAATAGGTTTAAACGTGGAGCCAACCTGTCGCTTACTTTGAGAAATATGGTCAAATTTATACTGTTTAAAATTTATACCGCCAATCCATACCAAAACCTCACCATTAGTTGGGTCTACGGCCAAAGAACCTGTATTTAGAAATTTTGTGTAATGGCTAATACTGTCCATGGTAGACGCTTTAACCTCCTTGTCACCTTGCCAGCTGCCCAAGGTGCGTATTCTGTGGTCATTGGATAGGCTATCTATTATTTGTCCATGCGATAAACCATTCTTTTGTAGTCTTTTATAGCTATTGGTTCGTTTTGCAATTTTTTCCATTAGTCCCTTATCCTTTAACCATGGAGCACGGTTGCCGTAACTTTTTTCAAAATCGGCCTGTAATTTGCCCATATGACCAACCAAAACATCTTCGGCAATTTGTTGCATCTTATAGTTAAGGGTGGTATAAATCTTTAAACCTGAAGTATAAATGTTGTAGTCTAAACCATTGGTTTTTTGATCGGAAATCCATTGCAACATTTCTTTTCTAACCTCTTCCCTAAAATAAGGAGCCGTACCAGCATTGTAATCAAATTCACGATAATCTAACTGCAAATCTTCTTTTAGAAACTTTGTTTTATCCGTTTCTGATAGATAGTTGTTGGTATACATTGCCGTTAAAACTAAATTTCTTCTATTAATGCTTTTTTCGGGAAATAACCTTGGGTTGTAGCCGTAGGTAGCTTTTAACATCCCCACCAAGGTGGCAGCTTGTGGAACAGTTAGATTTTTGGTTCTGGTATTGTAAAATTTTAGTGCGGCGCTTTCAATACCAAAGGTATTATCACCAAAAGATACGGTATTTAGGTAATGGGTAAGAATTTCATCTTTGTTGAAAATACCTTCAAGTCTTTTGGCGATGATCATTTCTTTGACCTTATCTACGACTAAATTGGTGTGGTTGCGTTCTTTTCTAGGGTAAAGGTTTTTTGCCAATTGTTGTGATATGGTACTACCGCCTCCGGATGCATTGTCCCCCATTAGTACCGTTTTGAGCGCTACCCGTATTAGGCTTTTATAGTCAACACCAGAATGTTCATAAAAACGCTCGTCCTCTATGGCAATCAATGCGTGTCTTAAATGTTCGGGGAATTCATTGAACGTAACGGGTTGCCGGTCATATAGATAATACTTGCCTATTAATACACTGTCTGCCGTAAATACTTCAGAGGCAATTTGATATTGAATGGTTGACAATTCTTCCTTAGAGGGCAACTTTCCCCATAGCCCAATCTGTACACTACCAATAAAAAGGAGAATAAATGCTATGAGGCTTAATAGGGTATATCCAACTATTTTAAAAAAGCTGTGTTTGCGTTGAGGTTTTTTAAGCGATTTTTTTTTCATTGATGCAAGTTCTAATATAAATTTAACCTTACCGAAGTTTTAACAATACCTTAAAATTTGAAATCCTATTTTTGGCAAAATTTGTAGTGATGAAAAATATTGTTGTTTTAGTACTATGTATGTTGATGTACCCTAACACAAGGGCAAATGATATGGTATGGTCCAAAATGGGGCACAGGGTCGTTGGGGAAATTGCGGAGGAGCATCTAAATAGAAAGGCAAAGCGGGCCATTGAAAAATTATTGGATGGAAAGAGTTTGGCGGCTGTTTCAAATTTTGCCGATGAGATTAAGGCAGATAGGGCCTTCAGCAAATTTAGCGCATGGCATTATGTAAATATTCCTTTTGGTAAGACCTATGATCAAATTGAGCCCAGCCAGTACGGGGACCTTGTTCAGGGTGTCAATACCTGTATACAAATAATACAAGATAAAAACAGTGGTAAAGAAGATAAGGCCTTTTATCTTAAATTTTTGATACACCTTATAGGTGACTTGCACCAACCTATGCACGTAGGTAGATTTGAGGATAAGGGAGGTAATGATATACAACTGCAATGGTTCGGTGACGGTACCAATTTACATCGTGTTTGGGATTCCAATATGATAGAGGACAACGGTATGAGCTTTACCGAATTGGCCATGGAATATCCTAAACTAAGCAAGGAGGGGCTAAACAATTTGCAGAACGGTACCCTCTTGGATTGGGTAGAGGAGTCCCATCAACTGGCTACGAAAGTTTATGCCTCTGTGGAAACCGGTGAAAAGTTGGGGTATAGATATAGTTATGATTGGTGGACTACCGTAACATCCCAATTACAAAAAGGTGGAGTACGTTTGGCAACGGTATTAAACGATGTTTTTAAGTAATCATCGTTTGGTTATTTTGTTACCGCTAATATTCCGTTGTCTGGAACATTTAAACCGGCCCATATCATCGGCTCTTAATTTAGCGTGTTTAGTGGCTCTTCCTTGAACCCGTTTGCGCCACATTTTAAAACTACTGGGTTTCATTTCCTTTCGCATAATTGCGATGGTTTCCTGTTCCGTAATTCCAAATTGAAATGTAATGGCCTCAAATGGTGTGCGATCTTCCCAGGCCATTTCTATAATACGGTCCAGGGCTCTTTCTGTAAATTCTTTGTTCATAGCATTATAAAGATACGGCCTAACCTTAACTTTTTACCATGGTTCTTAAACTTTAAGGATTATTTAATAATCCTAAAGGTCAGGTTAATACGTTCCTCAACCGCTTTGGCGGTCTTTGCAATCTGATGTTTATAATAATGCTGGGTTTTTCCTTTCATCAAGAGCAAGCTACCATGTTGCAGGTTTATTTTATGCTTAATGTCCGGTCGTGTATTATGTTTAAGATGAAAAAAACGTGCCGCACCTAAACTAATGGATGCAATTATAGGATTTTCACCTAGCTCCTTTTCATTATCCGCATGCCAACCATTACTATCACTACCGGTTCTATATCTGTTCAACAAACATGTGGTGAACTCAACTTTGGCAAATGTTTCCAACCCATCTTTAATTTCCAATAATTCCTTAGTAAAGGGCATGGGGTGCATGGTAATGTTGGAATAGGAATACGGTTTATCGTTATTAGCATATAAGGCCGTCAACCTTGGCTGTGGGTAGGTCTTTCCAAATACGGTAATATTATCTTGCTGCCATGGGGTGTTATTTTTAAGAACATCAAAAAAATAATTGGCTCTTGATCGGTCAAGGAAACGGGGTATATAACAGATATCGCTATCAGGTAAATCCAACTCAATACTATCGTCAAAAAGACTTTGCATTAAACCAAGACCGTTTTTAGTTCATTTCTATACTCAGAAGGGTTTTGTCCTGTAAAGGCTTTGAACGATTTATTAAAATGGGAAAAATTATTGAATCCACATTCAAAACATACCTCGGTAATACTCATTGGTTTTTCTGCCAAAAGTTTAGATGCATGTACCAGTCTATATTCGTTTACGAACTGTATAAAGGTCTTATTGGTGATTTTCTTGAAATACCTACAGAAAGAAGGTATGGTCATACTTACCATAGAAGATATCTCTTCAAGTGTAATTTCTTCCCTAAAATTATTTTTTACATGGTTGAATACAATGTTTATACGGTCATTGTCTTTTACATCTGTAGTAAATGAAAAACCTTCTGCATTCAAAAGACGCATATCATCAGAATTTCCAAGTTCGTTCAATATATTAAGGATAGATAAAAGGCGCTGAAAATCGGTTTGGTATTCCAGGACCTCCATTTTGTCCCCGATCTTTCGTTTGGTCTTACCGGAAAAAGCAATACCACCGCTCGCCTTACTAAATAAGCTTTGTATCTTTTTCATTTCCGGAAGGTTAAAAAAATCGGGACCTAAAAAATCCACCTTCATCTGTACCACCGTTTCACTTGTATTTCCCGTAAGGGCATCCGTAAAGCCGCAATGGGGCAAATTGCTACCTATTAGTATAAGGTCGCCATTGGTATAATAGGATACATGGCTACCAATTTGACGTTTGCCGGATCCACCGTTTACATATACCAATTCTAATTCTGGGTGGTAATGCCAAACATTGTTCTTGTTCAGTTTATGTTCATCAAACCTTTGGTATGTAAAGGAATGTCCAAAATCTGGTTCAATAGCTTCGAAAGTAGGTTTCTGCTTTACCATAATAAATGTTTAATACTATAAAATTAATCAACCTAAATAAGGGTCTACTTTGCAAAATTAACCTAATTCTATGTAATCTTATCTTATGCAGTGTTAAGTTATAGTGAAGAGGTTAAAATAGCACATAAATTGGGAAAATATGATGTAGTGGGCACTAGAAAACGAGCGTATGTTTGTAGTGTAAATTATATGTAACCCTTAAAAATAATTTATTATGAAAAACATTCTAAAGATTACCACAGTAGTTGCCTTCATGTTCGCTACAGTAGCAGGCATGGCAAGAGAGCCAAAATTGAACCTTTTAACTGCTGGAAAAGCTAAGAGCGTCGTATTGACGATGGAAGCTTCATCAGTAGGTGTGCAGATCAAGTTGATGGATTCTGATTTGAATGTTATCTATTCAGAAAAAGTATCTGAAGGACTTTTCAGTAAAAAATTGAATTTTAAAGATTTGGCAGATGGTGTTTATTTCCTTTCTGCAGATGACAATCTTAAAAACTATTCCTATACCATAGTTCTTGATAAGAATAATGTAAAAATTGTTGACGCGGATGAAGATATTAAGCCGTTCTTCAGAAAGACCAACAATATGATACTTATGAACTATCTAAACTTGGATAAGTCTAAGATGGCCATTAAAATATATGATGCCGAAGGTAGAACGGTATTTTCACAAGAAGTTATAGATGAATTGATCGTAGAAAAAGCGTTCAATTTTGCAGATGCTTTCCCAGGGGTTTACGTAGTAACCGTAAAGTCTGCTGGTAAAACATACACTGAAGAGTTTGTTGTTAATTAAGTTGATTTAAGTTGATTTCATTAAAGGGGACGGGAGCGTCCCCTTTTTATTTTAGAATATTATGTAGCTATAGGCCCAATAGATAAGTAGAATTTGCAAGGGTAGCCTTGCCCATAAAATCCATTTTGGAAATCCTGCCGAGGCTTTTTCACTGGAAAGCATGTAAAAGTGTACCAATAGAAATACCAAGAGCATAGTTATTATACCAAATGATGCCAGCGTTCTTGTTTCCTTAAAAAACAATCCAATACCTAACAATATTTCAGCCACACCACTTAACAGTATCAATTCCTTATGAAAGGGTAGGTATCTAGGCATGATTCTTAAATATACTTTGGGTTTTACAAAATGCATGATTCCGGCAAGTATGTAAATAAGTGCCATTACATATAAATGCCAAGGATTGTTCATATACGGGTTATTTAGATTTGACCAATTAAAATTTCATATTCGCATTGATCCATTCTGTAATCTTACTTTCCAAAATTGCCAGAGGAACACAACCGGTCTCCAATATTTTTTCATGAAATACCTTAATTTCAAAATCCTTGCCTAGCATTTTCTCGGCTTTTGCGCGGAGTTCTAAAATTTTCAATTGTCCAATTTTATAGGATAGTGCTTGTCCGGGGTTGGCCATGTAGCGTTCGATCTCCGCGGTAATGCTGGCTTCTGATTCAGCTTCGTTATCCAAAGAATAAGCAATGGCCTGCTCCCTTGTCCATCCTTTAGCATGTAGACCGGTATCGACCACTAGCCTGACAGCCCTGTGCATTTCTGCGCCAAGCATACCAAAATATTGATAGGGGTCAGTGTATAGTCCCAATTCTTTGCCCAAGGATTCCGTATATAGGGCCCAACCTTCACCATACGCACTATACCACAAGGTTTTTCTAAATTGTGGCAGGTCGTTGTTTTCCTGAGTCAAGGAAATTTGAAAGTGATGGCCGGGTATTGCTTCGTGCAAAAATAAATCCTCATCAGAATACATATTGTAGGAGGTAACATCTGGTATGGGTACGTAGAAAATACCGGGTCTGGTACCATCTAACGAACCAGGATTATACTCGGCGCTAGCAGATGCTTCCCTAAATGATTCCGTTCTTCTTACTTCAAAAGGGGTATTAGGTTGTTTACTGAACAATTCATTTACCCTAGGGGTTATTTTTTTATGGATTGTATTAAAATTGTCAATTACCTGTTGTGGGTCTGTAAAGGGCATTAATTCCTTCTTTGTCCTAACATGTGCAAAAAATTCCTTAAGGTTACCTTTAAATCCAACCTGTTGTTTCACCTTTTCCATTTCGGTACTTATTCTGGCTACTTCGCTAAGTCCAATTTTATGGATTTCCTCAGCGCTCATGGAAGTGGTCGTATATTTTTTTATTTGATGTGCGTAGTACGCTTTTCCATTGGGTATATCCTGTATGCCACTGGTCGTGCGCCCTGCGCTCAAATAATCCGTAGCCATAAAATCATGTAATGCCTTGTAGGCCGGTATAATTTTATCGGAGATCATTGTGGTATATGCACGCTTTAAGCGCTCACGGTCTTCAGAGGAAAAATCATTGGGAAAATTAAGGATTGGGCTAAAAAACAGGTTAGTTTCAATGTTATTCGTGAGTATACTTTGTAATTGTGGCAATACTTTTTTTATCAATGATTTAGGAAGCACATTTTTGGCTTTGATTCCTTTTTGCATACGGGTTTTGGCAGTATCTAGCCAAACTACATAGTCATCCAATCGTTTTAGCCAATTGGTATAGTCTTCTACAGTATTAAAAGGTTGGGCACTGGTGCCACCGGCCAATTGGCCCATCATCAGGTTCATGGACCACATCTGGTCTATAGGGGTATAATCTTCAAAAGCCAGTTCATCTAGATTAATTTCGCATTCCCATTGTAAGATGGCATTGGACATCAGTTCTGTCTCCGATAATTTTTTACCATCAAATTTCTTTGACATTTTTAAATAGGAGGTATAATAATCCTTCAATTCTTTTTTATAGGCATCGGATAAAAAATTGGGCAAAGTATCATTATACCTTCTATCTCCTTGAAATGTAGCATTTAATGGATTTAACTTTAACCCATCGTCATAATAATGGACCAATAGGGTTATGAAGCCAACATTATGGGTAGTAGGGTTGGTTCTTATATCTGCATTTGGGATTTCTTGCGCCTGAGTTATTAACCCCAATAAGATTACATGTATGATTAGAATTTTTTTCATTTAAATGGTATTAAGTTTTAAGATAGGAACTTTTTAAATTTCTCTTTTTTATATAGAGGTACCGCATCATTGCTCATGAACAAAGCTAACATATCTTTATTTTTCTCTTTATCATAAAGTAGCTGATAAAAATTTTGAACGGATAAGGTGTTGGTAGAGGCTTGTTCTAATATAACGCTATCTCCAATAGTCACACGTCCTTCTTCTATAACCTTTACATATGTCCCTGGGTGGTTGTGTGCAATAAAATCCTTTATGATTTTTACATCATTAAAGCGTACCCCAAGTTTATAGCAAGGCTCCCGTGGTTGGGTAACTTGTACCAAGGCTTTGCCAATTCTGTAGATATTACCAACTAGCATTTCTGACTCATCAAGTCCTGATATAGTTAGATTTTCACCGAACATTCCCCAGTTCCATGAAAGATTGGGATATTTTGGTTTCCAAAATCCATATTGCTCTGCAGAGAATAAATAACATGCTTTATTCGTACCGGCATGATGTACCCGGTCAATGACCGTATCATTTTGGACATCGTTTTTACCTAGGAACAGTCCGTTTTCTGTTGGATATTTAAAAATACCTGTCTGTTCTTTTTTACCGTTCCATTCAAAGGTTACGGGTGTTCCAATATTTGTAGACACTACTTTCATGCGGTGAAGATAAAAAAAGGACCAGTATTTATTGAAAAAGCATTAGCCAATATTAATGGAGCAGTTAGTCCTTTGCTTAAAAAAGCAGGTAATAATAAGGAATTAAAACTGTGTTTTAAACAGAAATTGATATAGGTCAGTTACATAAACTATCTGTTTACAATCTGTAGTTTACGGCAATTTTACAATTAATTAACAATTTGTTAAAAAAAGAAAATACCAGTATAAACAATAAATTTTCAGAATATATTTATTAAGTAACTGATAAATAGCGCTTAATATAAATTGTTTTAAAAGTGTTATGGTTAATAACAGGTAAAGTATATATTTTTTTATAAAACAAACAATGGGTAGGTGTAATTTTTACACTACAATACGAGTATTTTTCTATATTTACCAACGATGGCTTTTTTAACATTTATTTTATTTACCGGTTTTGTAGCGTTTTACGCAACCTATAAATTACGTAGAGATAGGTTAGATACTCAAGATGGTTACTTTTTAGGAGGTAGGTCTTTAACCGGTATTGTAATAGCCGGGTCATTGTTATTGACCAATATATCTACGGAGCATTTGGTTGGTATGAATGGTTCTGCCTATAAAAATGGAGCCATAATCATTGCATGGGAAGTAACATCTGCACTGGCATTAGTGGTAGGAGCACTTTATTTTGCACCTAAATATCTACGGATGGGCCTTACTACTATACCTGAATATTTGGAAAAAAGGTTTGACGGTATTACCAGAACATTGGTAGCCTTATTATTGATCATTTCCTTTGTGGCCACTTTGCTACCTATAGTATTGTATACCGGGGCGCTGAATATTGAAGCTATATTTGAGATATCAACTTTGTTGAACGTAAGTAGGGAACAGGGAATCGTCATCACCATAGTAACGGTAGGGACATTAGGAGCAATTTACGCCATTTTTGGAGGTTTAAAAATGGTAGCTTATACTGATACCATAAACGGATTTGGACTATTGGTTGCAGGACTTTTGGTTCCTATTTTGGCATTATTGAGTATTGGTGATGGTAATATGCTTGGTGGGTTGGAAACCGTTTTTCAAAATAGTCCGGATAAATTTAACGTCATCAGTAACGAGCCAGGCGTAGGTGAGGGTGCACGTACGGCCATTCTGCCGTTTGAAGTGTTGTTTACGGGGCTAATGGTAAACCAACTTTACTTTTGGACCATGCATCAATCTATTATACAACGTGTATTGGGGGCGGTTAATTTAAAGGAAGCCCAAAAGGGATTATTATATACCGGATTATTAAAAATTTTGGTGCCATTGATTATTGTATTGCCAGGGCTTATTGCCTTTTATTATTTTGGTGGGGCGTATTATGAAGATCAGGACAATATCTATCCTTTATTGGTGAAAAAGGTAATGCCATTATGGTTGACCGGTTTTTTTGTTGCCGTAATGATGGGGGCAATTTTAAGTACGTTCAATAGTGCTTTGAACAGTGCCGCCACCGTATTTAGTCTAGGTATATTTAAGCGGTATATCAATACCAATATAAGTGAGCTCAAATTGGTGCGCATAGGTAAACTTACGTCCGCTATTTTGGCTATAGGGGCCATTGCGATCGCACCTTTTGTGGCCAATGCACCAGAAGGACTATATCAATTGTTACAAGAACTTAACGGTATATTTTTTATACCCATTGCCAGTGTGATCATTGCCGGTTTTCTTTTTCCCAAAGTTTCGGCAACAGGTGCAAAAGCAGGTTTGGTATTCGGCTTGTTTTTTTATGTCATCTTAAATTTTGGTTTTGAAGTAGAGCTTCACTTTGTTCATATATGGGGACTAGAATTTGTTCTCAACATCATAATCATGCATTTGGTTTCCTATTTTTTCACTAAAGAGGAAAAATTTGAAATGAAAGATTCTGGAATCCTGGATTTAAAACCGTGGAAATATGCCAAGCCTTTTAGCGTATTTCTTGTGTTGTTTACAGTAATTCTGTATGTTCTTTTGGGAAATGTTTAAAATTTTAGTATTATAATTAACAATAAAATAAATTAATCATGGAGGAAAAAATTTTCAGGGACTACGAGGCTCCAGATGTGTCCGCTGCGGTAAAGGAACATTATCGTAAAATGAGAAAAAACCAAACCTTGGATTATGTAAAACGTATGCATAAAAAGTATTTGACATATGACACACCAATGGATCTTTGGGAAGCAATGCGTCATTTAAACAGTTTAATAGACGTAAGTGATCCGGATATTAATTTACCTAATATTCAACATTTGATACAAAGTGCTGAAGCAATACGCGCAGATAATAGGCCGGATTGGATGCAATTAACAGGACTTATTCATGATTTGGGCAAAGTAATGTTCTTAAAAGGAAGCGATGAGGATGGTACTAGCCAGGCAGAGCAATGGGGCATGGTCGGTGACGTTTTTATTGTAGGCTGTAAATTACCGGACTCATGTGTATATCCGGAATTCAATGCGTTGAACGAGGATATGCAAAATGAAAAATACAACACGCCAACAGGTATTTATGAAGCAGGTTGTGGTATTGATAATGTAGATTTAGCCTGGGGACATGATGAATATTTATACCAAGTTCTAAATAATCATAAAACCAATTCGTTACCTGAGGAGGCAATGGTCATGATTCGTTATCATTCTTTTTATCCATGGCATTCCGGAGGGGCGTATAAGGAAATTGTCAATGAGAAAGACGCAAAATATCTTGAGATTATAAAGGATTTCAATAAATATGATCTGTATACCAAAAGTCAAAAAGTTTATGATTTGGATGAGGTCTTGGATTACTATCAGCCCATTGCTGAAAAGTACTTGGGAACAGGGCCAATTTATTGGTAGCCTAGTGATTTGGTATTGTTTAAATAAAAAAACCGCTTCAATTATGAAGCGGTTTTATATTTTATGTTTTAAGGGTATTATTTCACCATCTCATAACTTCGTTTAATAAACTCGGTTAGGTCCTTGCCCTTGAGCAACCCTTTGGATAATTTGGCCAAATCCAAGGACTGGTTAATTAAACGTTCCTTTTTCTTTGCTGTTTTGGTAGCAAGAATTTCACCTACTAATGCACTGTTCGTATTTACGATTAAGTTATACATTTCTGGCATTTGTCCCATACCGAACATACCGCCTCCACCGGTTTGCTGCATTTCTTTCATACGGCGCATAAATTCCGGCTCTGTTATCGTAAAAGGAGATGCATCACTATCCATTGCTTCAAGTTGCACGGTATAGCTGCTCTTTTCGCCAATGACTTTTTCCAATTCCGATTTTAAGGTTTCTTTTTCTTCGTCCGATAATTTGGAAATTTGCGTATCCTCCTTTTGAATCAATTTATCAATGTGGTCTGCATCAACACGGGCAAACGAAATATTTTCTTTTGACCCTTCCAATTTTTGCATGAGATGACCAATGATCGGTGAATCCAATAATAGGACTTCATAGCCTTTGGACTTCGCTGTTTCTATATAACTATGTTGTGCTTCTTTGTCTGACGTGTAAAGGATAACAAGCTTATTGTCTTTATCGGTCTGGTTATCCTTAATTTTTTCTTGTAGTTCTTCAAATGTTAGATAGGTACCATCAACAGTAGGGTATAAGGCGAATTTATCTGCTTTTTCAAAGAATTTTTCTTCGGAAAGCATACCGTATTCAATAACGATTTTTATATCGTTCCATTTTGCCTCAAACTCCTCACGATTATTTTTGAACAGAGAATTCAATTTATCGGCTACTTTTCTAGTGATATAAGAAGATATTTTTTTAACAGCCCCGTCTGCCTGTAAATAGGAACGTGAAACATTTAAGGGAATATCAGGAGAATCTATGACCCCACGTAACATGGTTAAAAATTCGGGTACAATTCCTTCCACGTTATCCGTTACGAAAACCTGGTTCTGGTAAAGCTGAATCCTGTCTTTCTGTTGGGCAAGATCATTCGTAAGCTTTGGAAAATAAAGAATACCGGTAAGGTTGAACGGGTAATCAACGTTTAAGTGTATGTTGAAAAGAGGTTCCTCAAACTGCATCGGGTAAAGTTCCCTGTAGAAACTCTTATAGTCCTCTGTCTTTAAATCGGCGGGCTGCTTTGTCCAAGCTGGGTTTGGGTTGTTGATAATATTGTCTACCTCTTTGGTTGGTGCCGGGTCATCTTCTTTAGCGCCTTCTGGTTTTGGCAAAGTTTCTGTCTTGGTACCAAATTTAATAGGTACCGGCATAAACTTGTTGTATTTGTTCAATAGCCCCTTTATTCTGGTGTCTTCTAAAAATTCTGTGGAATCATCGGCTATATGCAGAATAATTTCAGTACCACGCTCTTCTTTTTTGGCTTCTTCCATAATAAATTCAGGAGAACCGTCACATGACCAATGCACAGCGGGTTCATCTTTATAGCTCTTGGTAATAATTTCAACCTTATGTGCCACCATAAAGGCAGAATAAAATCCAAGGCCAAAATGACCAATAATACCAGAATCCTTGGCAGAGTCCTCATATTTGTTCAAAAACTCCTCTGCACCGGAAAAAGCCACTTCATTGATGTACTTTTTAACTTCTTCCTCCGTCATTCCAAGACCTTGGTCAATGATATGAAGTTTTTTACCTTCCTTATCGGCCTTTACCTCAATAATAGGATTTCCATATTCCACTTTGGCCTCGCCAATGGTGGTCAAATGTTTTAATTTTAGGGTGGCGTCCGTTGCATTGGAAATTAATTCCCTTAAAAAGATTTCGTGATCACTGTACAAGAATTTCTTGATCAATGGAAAAATGTTGTCTACGGACACATTAATTTTACCTGTTGCCATATCTCTAATATTTTTTCGCTATTAAGTAATAGTAATATTGATTTATAAATGTTCAGGGTGCATAGGTCAAAAAAAATACCATACTCACTTATTGTGACAAACTGACAGTTATGGGTGGTTTAAAAGTTTAACATATTATTTTGTTTAATTATTGTAATAATAACTTAAACATAATGTATATTTGTAACGTGATTATAACTATTGCTATGAAAAAGAATTTTATGCTATAATCACAAGTTGATTATTTATTGGTTTGGTTGTTTTGAAAACGTGTTATCTTCTTGGGTAACACGTTTTTGCTAAACAAAAACAAGTAATCAATGAACAAAACCTATATTATTTGAAATTGTGAAAAAACTATCTATATGGCAGTCAAAACAAAAAAAACATCTAAGGAGTCTATTATGTCATTATATATGGATTATGTGCTGGAGCATGAGAAGGTACCCAAATCGGTATATAAGTTTTGTAAGGATAATGCAATTGTTGAAAGTGATTTCTATTTGTATTTTGGGTCAATCGGCGCTTTGCAAAAAAGTATATGGACCACATTTTTTGATAACACGATAAAGGTAATTCATAAGAACAAGGAATATGGGGAATTTGCAAATAGGGATAAAATGCTCACTTTTTTATTCACGTTTTTTGAAGTTTTGACCCTAAATCGTAGTTATGTATTGTTCGTTATGGATAATGCTCCCAGTCCGCTCAAAAATATGATGCAGGTAAAGGAGTTAAGAAAAAAGGTGAAGGATTTTGCTAAGGACTTGATCAATAAAGGAAATGTGAGCAAAAGTTCTAAGCTAACAAAGCACAATCCCCAATTATTTTCTGAAGGAGCATGGCTGCAGGTTTTATTTCTAATGAATTTTTGGAGAACAGATGATTCACCCGGTTTTGAGAAAACGGATGTAGCCATTGAAAAATCGGTAAACACTATTTTCGATGTATTTGATAACACTCCATTGGATAATATTCTTGATTTTGGAAAATTTCTATACAGGGAGACATTTGCCTAATTTAATTTATACCGATTGAAAACATTAGATAAGATACCTACAGGGAAAATAGAGCGCGCCAGTAAATTGGTGCGTACCGGTGCGAAAATCGGTGGTAATTATGCCAAGTACCTTGGTAAAAAAATAATTGACCCCAATACTACAAGAGATGAATTGGATGAGGATAATGCTACGGACATCTATGATGGACTTAAGTCTTTAAAAGGTAGTGCGTTAAAGGTGGCCCAGATGCTAAGCATGGAGAAAAACTTATTGCCCAATGCATATGTGGAAAAATTTTCCCTGTCGCAGTTTTCGGTACCTCCCTTGTCCGCACCATTGGTAAGAAAAACCTTTAAAAAGTATTTGGATAAATATCCAGAAGAGATTTTTGATACGTTTAATAAGGATTCTGTTAATGCAGCTAGTATAGGTCAGGTACACAAGGCAACCAAAAATGGCAAGCAATTGGCCGTAAAAATTCAATACCCTGGTGTAGCTCAAAGTATTAGTAGCGATCTGGCAATTGTAAAGCCAATTGCAAGCCGTATGTTCAACCTACAAGGAAAGGATTCTGATAAGTATTTTAAAGAGGTGGAGAATAAATTGGTAGAAGAAACGGATTATGTATTGGAGGTTTCCCAAAGTCAAGAAATTACCCATGCCTGTAAACAAATCCCGAACATTAAATTTCCTACTTATTATCCAGAGCTTTCAAGTTCCCGCATAATTACTATGGATTGGATGACGGGTAAGCATTTAAGCGAGTTTACAAAAACAGATTTCACCCAAGAAATAGGAAATCAATTGGGTCAGGCCTTGTGGAATTTTTATATGTATCAGATTCATGGTCTTCGCAAGGTCCATGCCGATCCCCATCCTGGTAATTTTTTGGTCAATAAAAAGAATGAGCTAATTGCCATAGATTTTGGTTGCATTAAAGAAGTGCCTGATTCATTTTATAAACCTTATTTTGAATTGGCTAAGCCGGAGAACATCTCCGATCAGCGTGTATTTACTGAAAAATTGTATGAGTTGGAAATTTTATTGCCCAATGATACAGATAAGGAAATTACGTTCTTTTCATCTATTTTTCATCAACTGTTAAGTCTGTTTACCAGTCCTTTTCATGCGGATGAATTTGATTTTGGAAATGAAGCATTTTGGTCTAAAATTGCAGATTTGGGAGAACAGTTCTCTTCTGATAAACAAATTAGGAAAATGAACGGAAATAGAGGCTCTAAACATTTTTTATATATGAACCGGACGTTCTTTGGTCTTTACAATTTACTACATGATTTAAAAGCACATGTAAAGATCAATGATTATAAGAAATATCTTAATTAAGGACCGGGCAAATTTTATTATTCGTAGGGATTGTTGCAATTTTAAGGTGAATTCTTAATAGTTGTTTATATTGCAACATTAATGATACCTGAACTATCAGGCTAAAAATATTACTATGTACAACTCAAAAATAATTGGCCTTGGTCATTATGTGCCCGAAAACGTAGTGACTAACGATGACTTGTCCAAAGTCATGGATACAAATGATGCTTGGATACAGGAGCGCACAGGAATCAAGGAACGAAGACATGTGGTCAAGGGTGATGGAGATACCACTACGAGCATGGGTGTTAAGGCTGCTAAGATTGCAATTGAAAGAGCGGGTATAGATAAGGATGATATAGATTTTATAGTATTTGCCACCTTAAGTCCGGATTATTACTTTCCCGGTCCCGGTGTTCTGGTACAACGAGATTTAGGGATTAAAACCGTTGGTGCCTTGGATGTCCGTAA
Organism: Maribacter confluentis; assembly: GCF_030505015.1. Lineage (NCBI taxonomy): Bacteria > Pseudomonadati > Bacteroidota > Flavobacteriia > Flavobacteriales > Flavobacteriaceae > Maribacter > Maribacter confluentis. The sequence continues at coordinate 885,615 of NZ_JAUKUC010000001.1, read as the reverse complement.
TCAATGTTCTGGATTCGTATATGCAATTTCTGTAGCGGACCAGTATATAAAGACGGGTATGTATAAAAATATTTTGGTAATTGGTTCTGAGCTTCATTCCCATGGTTTGGATATGACTACAAGGGGTAGGGCGGTATCCGTAATTTTTGGCGATGGTGCCGGGGCCGCAATATTAAGTAGGGAAGAGGACAATACCAAAGGAATTCTATCTACACATCTGCATTCAGAAGGGCAACATGCTGAGGAACTATCTTTAATAGCCCCTGGAATGGGTAAAAGATGGGTGACGGATATTATAGAGGACAATGATGAAAAAGATGAATCTTACTATCCTTATATGAACGGTCAATTCGTATTTAAAAATGCCGTGGTCCGTTTTAGCGAAGTAATTATTGAAGGGTTGCAAAAAAATAATTTACAATCTACGGATATTGATCTATTAGTGCCGCATCAGGCCAATTTGAGAATATCTCAATTCATCCAAAAGAAATTTCAATTAAGCGATGATCAGGTGTTCAATAACATTATGAATTATGGGAATACCACTGCAGCTTCTATACCTATTGCGTTAACAGAGGCGTGGGAGGCCGGTAAGGTAAAACCTGGCGATTTGGTCGTTTTGGCCGCTTTTGGAAGCGGTTTCACATGGGGCAGTGTTATCATAAAATGGTAAAATAAAGCACCCGTAAAATTTCTACGGGTGCTATTATATAGTGGTATCCAATACGAAAAAAACCAACCAATCTTCTTTATTGAATAACCCCTATACATTATAATAGACGCTATAAAATGTGGTTTGTTACTTATATGGGCGAATATTACAATTTAAAATATTTAAAAATTTACCGGCATTAGGTAAGGGTGCAAAAAGAAACCCGACAACCAAAATAGTTTGGAAGCCGGGCTTCAAATGCTGATAGGCTATACTAAACACTAACCATTAACTATAAACATATAGCGTTACCAACAATATTTTAAATGGAGTTAGATAGTATCTAACTTTACTAATAGACGAAATATTGCGCAATTAGTTACAATTCAAGCAAACTTTAACATCTTTAAATTAATATGAAAAAGACCCTAGTTTTTGGAGCATCCTTAAAACCAAACCGTTACAGTAACATTGCAATCAATAGACTAGTAGCTGCTGGGGTAGAAACATGTGCTTTTGGATTAAGAGCAGGAAATGTTTCTGGAGTCGAAATCTATACTAATTTGGACAAAATTAATGATATTCATACAATTACGCTCTATCTAAATCCTAAAAGACAAGAAGAATATTACCAAAGCATAATTTCCTTGAATCCCAAAAGGGTTATTTTTAACCCTGGAACGGAAAATCCTGTATTTTATAACCTATTGAAAAAGAATGGTATAGAGGTGGATATTGCGTGCACCTTAGTGTTATTGGGTACCGGGCAATACTAATATATTTTTCTTAGGCGATATCTTTAATATTTGCTTCTGTAACCGGTTTTTTACGAATGATCCATAAGCCAATAAAAGTTAGGAGACCATTTAAGGGAAGAAGTTCATATCCAAATTCATAACCTCCTAAAAACTCGCTCGGAATCTTGGCCAAGGTAAGGATGCTTACAACGCAGACTAAAGCTACTACCCAAACGTATTTATCGTATACTTTATATTTAGTGAAAATACCAAACGAAAACAAGCCCAGCAGCGGGCCATAGGTGTAAGAAGCAACCGTAAGTAGACCGTCTATCACATTTCTGTCTAAGATATATTTAAAGGAAATTACGACCAGTATTAAAAGTAGACTCATGCCAATATGGGTTTTACGGCGAATTTTTTTAGCTACCTGTTGCGATTTTTTTTCGGTATTAAGAAAATCTACGCAAAAAGAGGTGGTCAATGAGGTGAGTGCACTATCCGCACTGCTATAGGCCGCAGCAATAAGTCCCAACATAAAGGTTACAGCTACGGTTAGTCCCAAGCCGCTGTTAAGGGCTATCTCTGGAAACAATAAATCTGATTTTGGGGAGCCATCCATTAACGGAAGTGCTATTTGGTGTACGTCGGCATAAATGAACAATAATGCACCAAGTAACAAAAAAATAAAGGTTACTATGACAAGAACAACGCTAAAACTGACCATGTTTTTTTGAGCTTCGCCCAGATTTCTACAGGTAAGATTTTTTTGCATCATATCTTGATCTAGTCCTGTCATACAAATGGTAATGAACATACCGCCTAAAAAAGATTTTAATAAATGATTCTTGGAAAAGAAATCATTGGTAAAAAATGTTTTGCTATAATGTTCCAATTCTGTAGAGCCCAGGAACTCAACAAATGTCCAATCAAGCATTTCCAGAATAAAGTAAATTGAAAGTATTACGGATACGAGCATGAACAGGGTTTGTAAGGTATCTGTCCAAACGATGGTTTTAATTCCGCCCCTAAAGGTATAAACCCAAATTAATAAAATGGAAAGGGTTACCGTAATTTCAAACGGAACGTTCCATGCATCGAATACAAATTGCTGTAACACTATAGCCACTAAAAATAATCTAAAGGCCGCTCCCAATACCCGTGATATAAAGAATGAAACGGCACCCACCTTGTAGCTAACAAAGCCAAACCGATCGTCTAAATATTGGTAAATGGAGGTTACGTTCTGTTTATAATAAATAGGCAATAGGACAAAAGCGGTTACTAGATAGCCAAGGAAATAACCTAGAACAACCTGCATATAGCTAAATTGAGAGGCATCTACCCAGCCTGGTACGGATATAAAGGTAACACCGGACAAAGAAGCGCCTACCATACCAAATGCTACCAGGTACCAGGGCGATTGTTTTCCCGCCTTGAAAAAATCCTCATTGGAGTCGTTCTTTCCGGTAAAGTAAGATATAGCCAGTAGCAGAACAAAATAACCTGAAATCAATAATAATATGTGGGAGGCACTCATGAATTTTAATTTGATGCCAAATTACAAAAAGTTATATGACGTGGTGAAATAGTTGAAACTTAAGGTGCAATTTTATAGGCCTTTGAACTATGCGTGTTCTATGGTAAAACTGTTCCTATGGATAGTATTAGAATTTTGTGTTAACGGGGCAGCATATTTTTCAACTTAAGTCGTAAATTTATGCCCATATTAGCCTATGGATTTTTCATCGAAATTATTAGAGAATGCTGTGTATGAAGTATCGCAATTGCCAGGTATTGGCAAGCGGACGGCTTTACGATTGGTATTACATTTGTTAAAGCAACCAGAAAGACGTACGGATGATCTTGCTACGTCTTTGGTGGACCTTAGGGGCAAAATTCAATTTTGCGAAAATTGCCACAATATTGCGGATACGGTTTTGTGTGAAATCTGTGCAAATCCCAAAAGAGATAATTCACTGGTTTGTGTTGTAGAGGATATAAGGGATGTAATGGCAATAGAAAATACGGGCCAGTTCAGGGGAAAATACCATGTTTTGGGCGGTAAGATATCTCCAATGGAAGGCGTGGGCCCCCAGGACCTTAAAATTGGCTCTTTGTTGGAGAAGGTTAAAGAGGGGGTAATAAAGGAGTTGATTTTTGCGTTGAGTTCTACGATGGAGGGCGATACTACTAATTTCTACATATTTAGACAATTGGAAGGTATTAACGTTAAGACATCCACAATAGCTAGAGGTATAGCAGTGGGTGATGAATTGGAGTATGCAGATGAGGTGACCCTGGGTAGAAGTATCCTTAATCGCGTTCCTTTTGAAGGTTCCTTAAGACAAGATTAGAACTTTAAAACAATAGTAATGTCATCATAAAGGCGTTATTTTTGTTATTTTTGCAAAAAATATATCTAATACAAGCTATAAATTATCGATATGTCAAAATTTGAATTGAAACTACCACGAATGGGGGAAAGTGTTGCAGAGGCAACATTAACGGCATGGTTGAAAGAGGTAGGGGATACTATAGAAATGGATGAGGCTATTTTTGAAATTGCTACGGATAAGGTTGATAGTGAGGTGCCCAGTGAGGTTGACGGTGTGTTGGTGGAGAAGTGTTTTAAAGTAGATGATGTAGTTAAAGTAGGGCAGACCGTAGCTATAATAGAAGTTGAGGGTGTAGAGGATGCGCCTGAAGAAGTGGGGCAGGTAGAACCGCAACATTTAGAACCAATAGAGGAAGAAATGGTGACGGCGACAGTCGAAACCTTTGAAAAGGCCAAGGCGGCAGTATCACCAGAGTTGGTCATACGCGATACGGAACGTTTTTATTCACCATTGGTAAAAAATATTGCCAAGGAAGAAGGTGTTTCGTTTGAGGAGTTAGAAGCTATTGACGGCACAGGAAAAGATGGCAGGGTTACCAAGGATGATATTTTAGCTTATGTCAAGAATGGTAAGGCAAAAGCTGAGCAACATAGACAGGTCATTAAAAAGGAACCTGTGCTGGAAAATATTTCCCAGAACGGTTCGATAACTGGTAGTGATACATCTAAAAATACTGTTTCCAATACATCCAAAACATCAGTTGCGGGCGGCGATGAGGTTATTCCTATGTCCAGAATGGGAAAATTGATTGCCAAACATATGGCGGAAAGCATATCTACATCGGCCCATGTGCAAAGTTTTATAGAGGTAGATGTTACCAATATCGTGAATTGGCGTTTAAAGATGAAAGATGCATTCCTGAAAAGGGAAGGAGAAAAATTAACGTTTACCCCAATTTTTCTTGAAGCAGTGGCCAAAGCGTTAAAAAAATATCCCATGATGAATATTTCTGTTGATGGGGATACCGTAATTAAAAAGAAGAATATTAATATAGGTATGGCCGCCGCATTGCCAGACGGTAATCTAATTGTGCCGGTCATAAAGAATGCAGATCAGTTGAATCTGGTAGGTATGGCTAAAGTTGTCAATGATTTGGCAGAGCGCTCAAGAAACAATGCCTTAAAGCCTGATGAAGTTCAGGGCGGAACATATACCGTAACCAATGTAGGTACATTTGGTAGTGTCTTTGGTACGCCAATTATAAATCAGCCACAAGTGGGTATTCTTGCTTTGGGGGCAATACGTAAAATACCATCTGTTATTGAAACGGAGGAAGGAGATTTCATAGGAATACGTAGTAAAATGTATCTCTCCCATAGCTATGATCATAGAGTGGTCAATGGCGCATTGGGTAGTATGTTTGCAAAGGCCGTAGCGGATTATTTAGAGGCCTGGGATGTAAATCGTGAAATTTAAACTAACATAACAATTAGCATATAAGTGGCATGTGTTTTAACAAATGCCACTTTTGTTTTTATTGGCTACAGGTTATCCGTATAGTCGCTAAAAAAAAGTGGACTATATGAGTTCTGGCCTTTTTTAGGATGGCTTTTGTTCTTTGCTCAATATGTATGTTCCTTATCTTTTATAAAACGGTGTATGGCTATGTTAAATTTTAATTGGCCTGTATTAGAGCATTTGCATAACGAAAGGTATCTTTGTAAAAAGTGTATTTAATATGGAGTTAAAGCTGACCAGGCCTATCTGTTTTTTTGATTTGGAAACCACAGGGGTCAATGTGGCAAAAGATCGTATTGTTGAAATTTCTATCCTTAAGGTGTATCCAAACGGCAATAAGGAAAGTAAGACCTGGCTGGTAAATCCAGAAATGGTCATTCCGCAAGAAGTGGTAGATGTGCATGGCATTACCAATGAAAAAGTGGCCAATGAGCCTACTTTTAAACAATTATCCAAAGAAATCTATAGAATGATAAAGGATGCTGATCTGGGTGGATTTAATTCTGACCGGTTTGATATTCCGTTATTGGCAGAGGAAATGTTACGTGCAGGTATTGATTTTGATATGAAAAATACGGTATCTATTGATGTACAGACTATTTTTCATAAAATGGAAAAACGTACATTGGAGGCAGCGTACAAATTCTATTGTGGAAAGGATTTATCCAATGCCCACAGTGCAGAGGCAGATACTAATGCAACTTATGAGGTATTGTTGTCACAACTGGATAGGTATCCGGATTTGGAGAACAACGTAAAGAAACTTTCTGAATTTTCACGAAGAAAACAATCAGTGGATTTTGCTGGTTTTATTGCCATGGATGAGGAAGGGGAAGAAATTTTTGCTTTTGGTAAGCATAAGGGAAAAAAAGTACATGATGTACTTGAAAACGAACCTGGTTATTTTGGTTGGATGCTCAATGCGGACTTTCCTTTGTATACTAAAAAAATACTGACACAGATTAAGTTGAGCAAACTTAATAATAAACTAGGGTAATAATGAGGATTTTAGTATTGTTCTTGTTAGTTGTTGAGCTCTGTCAGGCACAGGAGATATTAATTGATGGGTACATCCTTGATGAAAAGAATGAGCAGGCAATACCCTACGCCAATATAAGTTTCCTAAAGACTTTAAAGGGTACGTCAAGCAATGATGATGGATATTTTTATGTAGATGTGCCCCAATCATTTTTGGAACGTGAGGTACATATCTCCGCGTTGGGCTATAAGGACACCATCCTTTCGGTTAAACGTTTAAGGGAACAGAAGAAGATAAGGCTTAAGGAAGATACCTTTGAACTGGAGGAAGTGGTGGTGTCCAAGGATTTGGGAGACTCCCAGGTATTGAATCCTATAGGCTCCTATAGTATAAAAAGTGGGTTTTCCTCAGCAGAAACCCCTTGGGTGCTGGCATTGTATTTTCCTAACATTGGCGCATCTAAAAAATATCTTGAAAAAATTACGGTGTTCATGCAGCAGAACAGCCGTTTTAAAAGAAGTTCATCCAAATTTAGGCTTAGGGTCTATGATGTGAACAAGGAAACAAGAAAGCCGGATCATGACCTAATTCGTAAGAGTATAATTTTGGAAACCTCCGTTGAGGAAGATTTTGTATCTATTGATCTTTCCGGTTTGGGCATTAGGATTCCTGATGAAGGAATTTATGTAGGATTGGAATGGTTGTTCTTGCCTTTTAATTGGTATATGAACTCCTATGAACATCCGTTATCCAAGGAAAAAATAGTAGAAGATCGTTTTGCTCCAACATTTGCCGCTGTATATCAAAAAAATCAAAATTTCAAGACTATGGTATACGGTATGGGAGAATGGTCGGATTTTATGATTAAGGCACCGGGGAACAATGAAAACTTAATTCCGGCCATCAGTTTAAAAATGTCCAAAAAGAAATAAGGATGAAGATAATATGTATAGGTAGAAATTATGCTGCCCATATTCAAGAGCTTAATAATGAAAGACCAACGGAGCCTGTTGTGTTTATAAAGCCAGACTCTTCTGTATTGCCCAAGCAACAGGATTTTTACATTCCGGAATTTTCCAATGATATTCATTATGAAGTTGAGATTCTGGTAAAAATAAAGAAGGTAGGTAAGCATATAGCCAAGGAATTTGCACCCATGTACTATGATGAAATTGGTTTAGGAATAGATTTTACCGCTAGGGACCTACAGGCAAAATTGAAAGAAAAAGGACTGCCGTGGGAAAAGGCCAAAGGGTTTGATGGTGCAGCGGTTATAGGTGAGTGGTTGAATAAAAATCAATTTAAAGACCTTAACGACTTAAATTTTAAGCTGTTAAAAAATGATCAAGTGGTACAGGAAGGAAACACAAGATTAATGCTTTGGAAGATAGATGAACTGATAGCTTATGTATCTACTTTTTTTATGCTCAAAAAAGGAGATGTAATTTTTACGGGTACGCCTGCGGGTGTTGGCAAAATAAGTACAAATGACTATCTTTCGGGGAGCTTGGAGAACAAGGAACTTTTTACCGTAAAAATTAAATAATGATTTATAGCCTGGATAAGATAAATGAGATGGCAGAGGGAGATCAGGATTTTATAAATTCTGTAATCTCCGTTTTTTTAGAGGAAGTGCCAGAAGATATGGATTTGCTGGAGAAAGCGTTAGTGGCTAAGGATCATGGTCAGGTATACCAATTGGCACATAAAATAAAGCCCAATGTAGATTTATTGGGAATGGAACAGACCCGTGCAATTGCGTTGGAGATGGAGACCTTGGGCAAAGAAGTGGGCAATATGGACGAGATAGAAAAAAGATTTCCCCTACTTAAGACCGATATAACACAGGTAATTGCCGAGCTTAAAAAAGATTTTGACTTATAATGCTTGCAGAAATAATTACCATTGGCGATGAGATTCTCATTGGTCAAATTATTGATACGAATTCAACTTTTATCGCCCAAGAGTTAAACAAAATTGGGATATCGGTATTTCAAATAACCTCGGTTCAAGATGACCGTACCCATATTTTAAATGCCTTTGCTGATGCCGCCAAACGGGTAGACGTTGTTTTGGTTACGGGGGGGCTGGGACCTACAAAGGATGATGTAACCAAGCATACCTTCTGTGAATATTTTAATGATCACTTGGTAGAGGATCCTGCCGTATTGGCCCATGTAGAAGAACTTTTTGCCAAGTATATCAATTCCACACCTATATCGGATATCAACCGTAAACAAGCTTTGGTGCCAAGTAAGGCAGAAGTGCTACATAATGACAATGGCACTGCGCCAGGCATGTGGATGTATCAAAACGGGGTTACCTTTGTTTCAATGCCCGGTGTGCCTTTTGAAATGAAACATTTAATGAAGGAGCGGGTAATACCCAAACTTTCGGCATTATATAAAAGACCGTATATCATCCATAGGACTATAACAACATATGGTCTGGGGGAAAGTGCAATTGCCAATAGGATAGAAGCTTGGGAAGACGCGCTTCCATCACATATAAAATTGGCCTATTTGCCTAATTTGGGCAAGGTGCGCTTAAGGATATCGGCAAAGGGCCCTGAGTATTCCCCGCTCATGGAGAGCGTAGATGCGGTATGCGAAAAGTTGTATCCTATGATCCATGATATCATGTTGGGCCTTGAGGATGATGAATCACTGGAGGAACTAATAGCAAGATTATTGACCAAGAAGGGATTGACCCTTTCAACTGCGGAAAGTTTTACCGGTGGGAAAATTGCCAGTACCTTAACATCCATACCGGGGGCATCCAAGTACTTTAAGGGTAGTGTGGTAAGTTATGCTACGGAAACCAAGGTAAATGTTTTGAGTGTGCCGCAAGAGCTAGTAGATGCCCATTCCGTGGTAAGTGCGCAAGTAGCCGGTGCTATGGCAAAGGGGGTAAGAAAGTTGATGAAAACCGACTTTGCAATTGCTACAACCGGGAATGCCGGACCTTCAAAAGGAGACTCCGATGCGGAGGTAGGAACCGTGTTTATCGCCATAGAAGGAGAAAAAATACAATTGGTACAAGAATTTAAGATGGGGAGCAACCGCGAACGTATTGTGGAAAAGTCTGTAAATAAGGCATTTGAGCTGCTTCAAAAAGAAATTTTAAAAATGTGAAGTATTATGTTGTCTGTACGATAAAAATGATATAAATTTGCACCCTGTTTAAAAGAAAAAGTCAGCACGATGTCAAAAGTATGTGAAATTACGGGAAGAAGGCGATGTTTGGGAACAACGTATCGTTTTCAATCAATAAGACCAGAAGAAGATTTGATGTAAATCTTTCAAAGAAGCGTTTTTACATTCCTGAGGAAGACCGTTGGATTACGCTTAAAGTTTCAACAAGAGCTTTAAAAAGTATCAATAAAAAAGGCATTTCTGCTGTGTTAAAAGAGGCAAAAGCAAAAGGATTAGTTATAAAATAATCTGGAAAATATAGCGTACGATGGCAAAGAAAGGCAATAGAATACAAGTAATATTAGAGTGCACTGAGCACAAGGAATCTGGACAACCTGGAACTTCTAGATATATTACCACAAAAAATAAGAAGAACACTCCTGAGAGATTGGAAATTAAAAAATTCAATCCTATTCTTAAGAGAATGACCGTTCATAAAGAAATTAAATAGATTTTCGTTTTTACGAAGACCATAAAAATATAAGTCATGGCTAAGAAAACCGTAGCAAGTTTACAGACAAGTTCTAAAAGATTGACAAAAGCAATAAAAATGGTTAAGTCACCAAAATCCGGTGCTTATGTTTTTGTTGAGCAAGTAATGGCACCAGAATTGGTGGATGCTTGGATTGCCAAGAAATAAGATTAATAACTTTTTGTAGTTATTGTAAGCCTCTTTCCTGCGAAAGGGGCTTTTTAATTTTTATATTTGAATAACTATAGTTGAAACGATGAGCTTATTTAAAAAGATATTTTCTACACAGAAGAAAGAGACCTTGGATAAAGGTTTGGAGAAAACAAAGACCAATTTTTTCTCTAAATTGGGGAAAGCGGTTGCCGGAAAGTCCAAAGTAGATGATGATGTTCTGGATAATCTTGAAGAAGTGTTGGTGACCTCGGATGTGGGGGTAGATACCACCTTAAAAATAATTACAAGAATAGAGGCAAGGGTTGCCCGTGATAAATATGTGGGTACTGAAGAACTTAATGGTATTCTACGTGAGGAAATTGCCGGACTATTATCGGAGACCGATCAGAATGAAAATGTAGGTCTAAGTGTTCCTGAAGGAAAGAAACCATATGTTATTATGGTTGTTGGTGTCAATGGTGTAGGTAAGACCACTACAATTGGTAAATTGGCTTATCAATATAAAAAACAAGGATTAAAGGTGGTCTTAGGTGCTGCTGATACGTTCAGGGCAGCTGCCATAGACCAGTTACAGGTTTGGGCGGATCGTGTAGATGTACCCATAGTCAAGCAGCAAATGGGCAGTGACCCCGCTTCCGTTGCTTTTGATACCTTAAGTTCCGCCGTAACCCAAGATGCGGATGTGGTCATTATAGACACCGCTGGCCGTTTGCACAACAAAGTCAATTTAATGAACGAGTTGACCAAGGTAAAACGTGTAATGCAAAAGGTTGTGGAAAATACTCCACATGAGGTACTTTTGGTGTTAGATGGTTCAACCGGTCAAAATGCCTTTGAACAAGCCAAACAATTTACAAAAGCTACCGAAGTTACCGCTTTGGCCATTACAAAATTGGATGGTACAGCCAAAGGAGGGGTGGTCATAGGTATATCCGATCAGTTCAAGATTCCTGTAAAATTTATTGGGGTTGGAGAAGGTATTGAGGATTTACAGGTATTTAATAAATATGAATTTGTAGATTCTTTCTTTAAACTATAGCCATTGAAATTCACCTGGTTTGTATTGTTGCTCACTACGGTTAGCCTTTGTAAGGCACAAATAAACCATCCTAAAATAAGCCCTTTTTCTACACTAGTTCAAGAAGTGGGCTTTACCGAAATTAAAGTTGAATATTCAAGACCAGCGGCACGCGGTCGACATTTATTTGGGATTGCACCCAATGGCGAGTCTGGCTTGGTACCATTTGGTCGTATTTGGCGGGTTGGAGCAAATGCCTCTACAAAAATAACGTTCAATAAAGCAGTGTACATCAATAATACCAAACTTGAAAAAGGTACATATGCCCTATATGCTTTTCCCGAAACAGATGAATGGCAAATTGTCTTTCATAAGAATATAAACCATTGGGGAGATGGTAGAAATGCATATAATGAAAAAGAAGATGTGTTAAGGTTGTCCATAGTACCTAAAAAAACTAAGGACTTTCAAGAGAGTTTCCAAATAGCATTTGATGCTATTGATCATAACGGTTTACAGATGACCTGGCATTGGGGGAATACTAAACTAGTTATACCTATAGTTGTTGATACCAAAAGGCATATGCAGGACCAGATAGATTTGGCCTTAAAAGAATTGCCCAATGCACAAACCTATTATGAAATTGCCAGGTATTACCAAGAGCAAGGTTTGGAACCTGAGTTGGCCTTGGAATATGTGGACAATGCTATTGCGTTAGGTGGTGGCACCTATTTTTATTATCGTGTAAAATCATTGATTTTGGCGGATATGGAACAGTACCAAGAGGCAATATCCTATGCAGAGGCATCTATGGAATTGGCGCAACAATTAAATAAAGATGAGTTTGTACGGTTAAACAAGGCCAATATTAAGGATTGGGAGTCTAAAAAATAATCAACGATTTAATATTATGAAAAAAATTTTGGGGATAATAACGATCGTTTTGTTAAGCGCATGTAAGGAGAAGCAAAATTCTATGAAAGAAGAAATTGTGTTATGGTCGCCATATAATGATTCTGTTGAGGTTGCGGCACATGCAGATCATGAAATTGAGCGTATGCAGTATAAGCTGATACAATCTAAAATTTTGGATAAGAATGAAGTGTTCGTGCCTTTGTATAGTGAAGTGACCAAACTAAGTGAAGAAAGATACCATGCTTTGGCTCCAATGATTTTGGAACAGAACATATTTACGATAAGAGACCATATAGAAAAAGAAGCACTTACTTATGAAGAATTGGTCTTGTTCTTTTTGCACCGTATTTATAAATATGAATTGAACAATACAACCACATTAAACACGGTAATAGCTTTAAATGCTCAAATAGTAGATCAGGCACGGGAATTGGATGAGGATAGGAAAATGGGTAGGTCGCCCAAAATTAAGCATCCAATATATGGTATGCCAATATTACTAAAGGATAATATTAATACTGCCGGTATGAAAACAACGGCAGGTTCCATAGCCTTAATGGATAACGAGGTAGGCGATGCATTTATCGTTTCCAATTTAAAGAAGAACGGGGCTTTGATTTTGGGAAAGGTCAATTTGAGTGAATGGGCATATTTTTTGTGCTCAGGTTGTCCGGTTGGCTATAGTGCCTATGGTGGTCAAACCTTAAACCCCTATGGCAGAAGAATTTTTGAAACCGGAGGTTCAAGTTCTGGGAGTGGAACATCAATTGCGGCAAATTATGCAGTTGCGGCAGTAGGTACGGAGACATCAGGGTCAATACTTTCTCCTAGCAGTCAAAACTCTATTGTAGGTTTAAAGCCAACCATTGGTTTGCTTAGTCGCACTGGTATTGTACCTATTTCAAGTACGTTGGATACACCTGGACCCATGACAAAAAATGTTGTGGACAATGCAATATTATTGTCTGCTATGCTGGGCCATGATGCACAAGATTCCGCATCGGTAGAAAAAGATTTTCCGGGTATATTATCAGCGGGACTTCATCCTGAAAATTTAGGAGAAATGAGGCTTGGTGCGTTTGCAGAACTTATAAAGACTGATAGTATGTATAGAACTACTATAGAGAATTTAAAACGAGCAGGTGCACAAATTGTGGAATTTACCCCGCCGGATGTCAAAATGGATGGTTTCCTTAGTATCCTTAATATTGATATGAGGAACGATTTACCCAAATATTTAAAAAATCATAGTAGACCAGAAAAGGTAAAGGTAGGTTCCGTAGAAGATGTTATCCATTTTAATAATTTGGATTCGAACGTAAGGATACCATACGGCCAATCACTTTTTGAGGGTATTATTGCCGATACTACCTCAAATGAAAAATTACTGGAAATAAAGGCCAATTTGGAAAAGAATGGTCGTTTGTTTTTTGATACCGCAATGGATAGCCATAATTTGGATGCAATATTGTCCATTAATAATTACCATGCCGGCTATGCTGCCGTAGCAAAGTATCCAGCACTGACAGTACCTATGGGATATAAACCTACAGGGGAGCCAATTAGCCTTACGTTTATTGGGAAACAGTTTTCTGAAGCACATTTACTTAGAATGGGAAAAGCTTTTGAAAATAATTTTAAAGTACGCTTAATGCCTAAGGGTTACGGGGAGTAAAACCTATAAGGATAGGATGGAGAGACGAAAGTTTTTAAAGGAAACCTTTAAATGGGGTGCTGGCTTAGGGATATTGGCAGGAATGTACAGTTGGCAGTTAGAACCCTTTTGGTTGGAATTTGTTCGTATAAAGATGCCCGTTAAAAATTTACCCGGACATTTGATCGGTAAGACCTTAATGCAAATTAGTGATATCCATATTGGCAACAGTTTTGATTACCAATATATTATAGATTCCTTTAAGGAGGCCCAAAGCTTAAAACCAGACTTTGTTGTGTATACCGGAGATTATGTTAGCTATGAGGACGACAGCCAATTTATACAGTTAAAAGATGTGTTGGCACATGCGGTCACGGGCAGTATGGGTACGGTAGCAGTTTTGGGAAATCATGATTATGGGATAAATTATGAGGAAGAGCGGGTTGCCTCTGAGATTACGGGACAATTGATCAATGCCGGTGTTACGGTATTGCGTAATGAAGCTGTTCAAATGAGCGGATTGCAAATAATAGGTATAGATGATATGTGGGGTATAAATTTTTATCCCGAAAAGGCTATGAAACAATTTAAAGAAGGTGCGTCTACTATTGTTTTATGTCATAATCCGGATGTTTGCGATTTGCCTGTATGGAACAATTATAAAGGTTGGATATTATCTGGTCATACACATGGGGGACAGGTAAAGCCTCCATTCCTGCCACCACCTATGCTACCGGTCGAGAATAGAAATTATACGGCAGGTGTCATAGATTTGGAAGATGGTAGATCACTCTACATCAATAGGGCCTTAGGTTGTTTGTTGCAGGTGCGTTTTAATGTACGTCCAGAAATTACCTTGTTTACCTTAGAGCGCGAAGATTAGGTATATGTTGATTGTCCTTATCGATTATTTAATGGATTCCACTACCTTGTCTACCGTTAATCTTGATTTGCCATTAATACTTGGCTGATTTTTATCTGCATTATCTCTATAACCGATCGCAACCGCAAAAAGAACTTTATGGTCTTTCAATTTTAAAACTTTTTTGTATTTCAAAGGCTCTATACCTTCCATTGGGGTAGAATCTATTTTCATTGCGGCACAGGCGGCCAAAAAGAAGCCAAGGGAAAGGTAAACTTGGTGGGTAAGCCAGGTAATGGTAGTGTCCGCTGGTTGTTCCTTGATAAACTGCTTATAATAATTTATTGAACCTTCAGCAAGATTGTCCTCAACGTGTTTTTCAAAACGTTCAAGATTATCCATTACGCTAAAAACAACTAGATGGCTTGCATTTTTAATTTTTGGGGCATTGAAGAAAGATGCTTCAGCTAACGAATTTTTGATTTCCTCATTGGATATAAATGAAAATAACCAAGGTTGGCTATTTATCGATGAAGGGCTAAGCTTAAGAATATGTTTTAATTCTTCTATCTGGGTTTCAGGTATTTTTTTACTAGCATCAAAAATCTTGGTAGTGTAACGCTCTTCGGCCAAAGTTTTAAAATCCATCAATTTTTTTTGCAAAAATACGCAATGTAGTCTTCTAATAGAGAAGGTATTTCATGATATCGGTAAAATACTAGCTGATGGTTAAGGAGTTGGTTGTTGTATAATATCCATTATATACCCCCATATTTCGTTATCGAAACTAGAAGGTCCTAAAAGTTCTTCATCACTGGCACCTCCCATTCTAACGACTACCAAATCCATGCTGGGTACCATATACAATTTCTGGTCATTTTTTCCCAAGGCGGCGTATAGGTCTGTTGGGGCGTTAGGAATTAAATTTCCCGTAAACGTATCTTCAGAATTGGGCAGTTTAAAACTTTCCTTGCCATTAAGCCAATACAAATATCCATACGCTAGATTAAGGTCTTGTGAGGTATTGGTCATTGCATTAAAATAGTCCATATCGTTCAAGATAGTGGTGCCGTCCCAATTTCCTTCTTGCAAGTTTAATATTCCAAAGCGGGCCATGCTTCTTGCGGTACTAAAAAATACATTGTTATAACCTATCTTTATAAAGGTACCTTGCATACCAATGGGTTCTTTTATTTTTTCAGAAAAGTACGTGTTAAAATCAGTATTAACGGCATTTGCAATTACATCGTCCAATAAAGTATACGGAGCATTATGGTAATACCAATTGGAATTTGGTTCTTTGAGATATTGTAGACATTCTGGATCTGTACAAAAATTATTGTCTACGGTATAGTCCAGACCAGTGGTCATGGTCAGCTGGTTTTTAATACTGATATTTTGTTCCTGCTCTGGGGTAAGGCTAGTCCATCCTTCTCCCAAATAAATGGAAGAAGCATCGGTTATGTTTAAGTATTCTTCTTCTTGGGCTATGCCGGTAAGCATTGCGGTTAAATTTTTGCCAGCAGAGTTCCAGGCATGGTTATCGTCCATAGTAAAATCACCAAAATATTCCTCCAAGACAATACGACCATTCTTTAGGATTATGAAAGCATCGGTATCATTTTCTTCCAAAAAGTTTAGTAATGTAGGTACATTCTCCTCATTCCACCCTAATGCATTGAACGAAACGGTTTCCCATTGATTAGTGCGACTAATTGGAGGGAAATATGCACTTGTTGGTACTAAATCGATAACAATAGGAGGGTCAATGGTTTTATCGGTTTCTGTATTGGATTCCTTTGAGCAGGAAAAAAGGACTGATACTAAAGTAACTAGGTAGCAAAAGTGGGGAAATTTCATGATCATTTTTAAGTTAGTACACTAATTATCAAGTAACCCGTTAAGATTACTGGTAAATTTGTCCATATCTAACGTTTTTAAAGACCCATATCGTATTTTTGCACCCCAATTAAAATTATGAGGACAAAAACCCTTAAGAAGAACAAAATCAATGTGGTAACCTTAGGTTGCTCAAAAAATGTTTACGACTCTGAAGTGCTTATGGGCCAATTGAAGGCCAATAATAAACAAGTGGTTCATGAAGAGGAAGGAAATATAGTTGTAATCAACACTTGTGGTTTTATAGCCAATGCAAAAGAAGAGAGTGTTAATACAATTTTAGAGTATGTTCAAAAGAAAGAAGAAGGTGTAGTGGACAAGGTATTTGTTACCGGCTGTTTGAGCGAACGTTATAAACCGGACCTGCAAAAAGAGATACCCAATGTAGACGAGTATTTTGGTACGAGTGAGCTACCAGGACTATTGAAGGCATTAGGGGCCGATTATAAACATGAACTTATAGGCGAGCGGTTGACAACTACCCCTAAAAACTATGCCTATTTAAAAATTGCCGAAGGTTGTGATAGGCCTTGTTCATTTTGTGCAATACCGTTAATGCGGGGTAAGCATAAAAGTAAACCAATTGAGGAATTGGTTACAGAAGCGGAAAAATTATCTGCCAAAGGGGTAAAAGAATTGATTCTTATAGCTCAGGACCTTACATATTATGGCCTTGACCTTTACAAGAAGCGTAATTTGGGGACCTTGTTGGAAGCCTTGGTCAAGGTAGAGGGCATAGAATGGATAAGATTGCATTACGCATTTCCTTCAGGTTTTCCAATGGACGTTTTAGAGGTCATGAACCGTGAATCAAAAGTGTGTAATTATTTGGATATACCTTTGCAGCATATCTCTGACCGTATTCTTAAAAGTATGCGCCGTGGAACAACACAAGAGAAGACTACGCGGCTGTTACAGGACTTTAGGGCGGCAGTACCGGAAATGACCATAAGAACAACCTTGATTGTTGGTTACCCAGGAGAAACCCAGGAAGATTTTGAGATTTTAAAGGATTGGGTAAAGGCTATGCGTTTTGAACGCTTAGGTTGCTTTACCTATAGTCATGAAGAAAATACACATGCATATACGTTAGTAGATGATGTGCCGGAAGAAGTTAAGCAAGACCGGGCCAATAGCATAATGGAAATACAGTCCCAAATTTCATGGGAGCTTAACCAGAAAAAAGTAGGGGAGACCTTTCGTTGCATCATTGATCGTAAAGAAGGTAATTACTTTATAGGTAGAACAGAATTTGATTCACCGGATGTGGACAATGAAGTGTTGATAGATGCTGCCAAGCATTATGTAAAACAAGGGGAATTTGTAAATGTAAAAATTACAGAAGCGGCAGATTTTGACCTGTACGGAGAACCGGTATAATAACTATAAAACTCACGGATAATGTAAAACCCTAATGGTAGCTAAAACGGCCATTAGGGTTTTTTAATGATAATTTTTTAAAAAGAAATATTGACAAAAGGTATGATAGGACTGGTATAAACACTCTCATCGTCATCATACAGTACATTGTATTTAGCGCCTACGGTAATTTTATTATTGATATTAAACCCTGCACCTACAAATAGCGCAGATTCCCAAAAGTCATCTTTTACCTCACCCGTAGGGGTTTCTCTAGTGTTGTTCACTTTTAATTGCGCAAATTCCAATAAAGTGGTGAACTTTCGGGTTGGTATGTATTCCGTAATTATATTGGCGCCAAATGTGGTTGTTTTTTGAACATCCTTTATAGATGTATAACTACCTTGAATACCGGCACCTAAATTAAACTTATCGCTTATTGCGTAGCGTAAATTAGGTGATAGGGTTATATTGGTTCCTCCTAAAAAATTAAGGCCAAAACCACAGCCAAATTTTAGTTTAGGTTCAATGGTAGCGGCACTATCAATGACGCTAATATTCGTAGTTTGTGAAAAAGCTTGGTTACAAGTAATACATAAGACTGCAACCAACGTAATTCTTAGGATAGATTTTTTCATTTTCAAAATATGGTTATGTGTTATTTATTTATAGTGCGATAAATATATGATATTTTAAGCTTACCCTTATCTAAATGCCATAACCTGCACCATCATCATGCACGGGGCAATCAGTAGTTTTGAGCAATAATAGATAAATAGTGCACTTGTAAGATGCACATTTAATCTAATGGGCTAATAAATCTATATTTTTTTGCGCATCATTTGCACCGTAAAGAATCCTAAGGCCATTATAATGATAGTTATAATCGCCCAAAGCCAAACTTTATTTTTAAAAAGTGGTCCTGAAACAATTTGTCCCTTTTTTGCAATTTGCTGTTCATTACCTAAGGTAAGTACTGAAATGTTTTGGGGTATATTGTTTTTTATGTTCGTTATATCATAAATGGGATAGCGGTCTGGTGATTTTCCGTAAACAAGGTAATATGATGCTGGTTTTGTAAATCTGGCCGTAAGTGTATGAATATAACCTTTAGTTACGACCTCTTTAATTTCAAGGGGTTGGTTATCATTGTTTGCAATGATCAGTCTAAATTTTTGGGTAAGGGTGCTGGGAATATTAATGATATTAGCCTCCATGGAAGATAGTGTTCTCTTTGCCAATGTCCTGTAGTTGTAATGAAAACCTTTATCCGTCTTGGTACTGTCCACTAGGTATTGAATGGTAAGTGGTCTATAATAATCTACAGAATTGTCAATTGCTAGTTTTAAAAGGCTTACGGCATATTTCTTTTTTAAGTCAACATGTATTATAGTATTCTTATTTTCTTCTTGGATTTCTAACTTGTTTTCAGGGTACGTGTGGTATTCCGGATCTTGTACGGCTCGTTTTAATATTGTGGCAGATTTTAATATGGGTTTTTCAGAGGTGTTTATAGTTATTCTATAGTAGGGAAATTTTGAATTTTTAAATTTTAGATTGGTATAGGAGTAATCGGTTTGTTCGTTTACTATGGATAGAATTCTGTAATCTCTTAAAATGTTGAACCATTCCTGTTGGTCTTGACTGCCTTCTAAGCTGACCGTCCAGTTGAAATTTATATTGGCAAAATTCAGCTGTATCTCATTAATGGTTTCCAATGCGTCTAGCTCATAGGTAAAATAATATCCTTTCCGGTCATCCACAATGTTCAGAAGGTTGAAGGGTATGGTTGTGTTAGACCTAATTTCTTTGGAAAGACTTAAAAAATACGGAACTTCAATAGTGTCGTTCTGCGTGATGCCATAAATGCGTATATCTGAGAGGTCAGGCTTTACCGTTTGAAAACATTCATTTGAAAGGATAATTTTATGCCATTGATCAGATACTCCGTTCAGTGCTACTTTTTTGGAATACGTATTCATTTGCGCAAGGCAAAATGAAGAGACAAGGAAAAAAAGGAAAACGTAAACATTAGTTCTTGGTTTCATCAGCTATGATATGTTTGTATTTATTATATAAAAATGAAATAATCAAAAGCAACACCCCTAAGGAAACAAAAACTATAGTTCTGGAAATGGTGTTCAATGATGAAATATCATAAAAGAATAACTTGATCAGCGTAAAGGAAAATAGAATAATGGCCCCAATACGAAGGTGTTTTTTCTTTTTCCAGATTCCCAGTGCAATGAGTAACAAAGCATATAGTCCCCATAAAATACTTAAACCTAATTTGTAGGATTGTTCAATATTGGATAAATCCAGCCAATTCAATAATTCACTACTGGCAATCCAAATTATGGACAAGTGCATGATAAGTTCAAAAGGTATTTTAAAATTAATCTTTACATGCGATTGTTTGATCAAGGTGTAGGTAGTATAGCTTAAAAAAGCAAAGAATCCAATGGCAATATATCGTAAGTAAATGTTATAGGTCCCAATATAATACGTGGTTTCTATATCCCTGGAAATAAAATTTTGTCTTAATTCACTTAACCTATAAAGGCCATTGGTCAAGAAAGCGATTATAACCAACAAAGCAAAACATAGACTTGCAATACTGAAAATTCTATTTTTAAACGTATAGGATGCCAATAAATTTAGAATACCAGCAAACATAACGGTATAAAGAAGCTTCCAAAGACTACCTAAATCTGTAAGGTTATAATTATATTTTGGAAATTCCGAACCGTCCTCAGTACTCAATTTAAGACGGGAAGCTTCAAAGGCGTTGTCCCAGTAGTGTGCAATTTCTAGGTAAAAGGAAAAATAAAAAGTAGCAAGAAGCATTGCCGGTAAGGCAAATGTCATTATTTGCATGACCATAGATTTTTTTTGGATCGTAAATCTATGTAAGATAAAGTTTATGAAGCCCAAAGCTAGAATACATAAAATGGAGGTCAACATTGTACTGTTGAAGAACGGTTCTATATTGGTATATCTATTAGTGAAACTATAATTTAGGTAGGTCTCTGTCCAGTCCATTAATAGGCTAAACAGACATAATAATATTAGGATATAGGATAGGTGTTCATAAAAGGCTATTTTTTTTGTTCTTCCAATATAGAAAAGAAGGGCTGCTTCGGACGCCCAAAGTAGGGTGACCCAATTACCATCTAACTGTACCGGTATGGCAATGGTAATGAATGTCAACACAAAACCGGATGTTAAATAGAACAAGTTTTGGTCGACTAATTTTCTTTTGTAAATGTATATAGTGACAATAAAATGAACAACAGCATTGGTCAATGTAAAAAGACCTAAAAAGGATTCCCCGTTTTCATGTTCGTTTATTAGAGAGATACCAAGGCCGTAAAATAAAAATGAGTTCAAGATGATCATAACTATATCCGATATCTTAAATTGTTCCGATTTTAATATTTTAAAAGCTAAAAAAGTAATATAGAAGATCAAGAAAAATATGGCTAAAAAAGCAATGGCCATGGTGAACTCGGTAGACTCTCTTGAAAACATAGACCAGCCGCTATATATAAGCCATGTAAAGGCAAAAGAAACATAATACAATGCCTTCCAATATTTTTGAATGGCTATGGCCAAAACACCCGTATTGATTATGGCCATATAATTAAAGAGAACCGCTGCATTTCCAGAATTCTTGCTAAGAAGAAAAGGAACGGCATATGCACCCACTAATCCAATATGTGCTATTATCTGTTTGTTGTAATTCAAGGATGCTACCACCCCAAACACCGTACATATCAACATTATTACAAATGCTGTTATTTGATTGAATAATCCATAGAGATCATAGGCTGCAAAAGTAATAAAGTATAGTATGGCCAATGCGCCACTTACTAAAACCGCACTGTAGTTCAAGTATTTAGCTTTTAATTTAAAACCAAAACCTAATAACGCCAGGCCAAGCAAGTAACCCAAAATAATTCTGGTCAAAGGGCTTATAAGGTTATTTTCAATGGTATATTTAGCTCCTATGACCACCCCTATTATAGTAATTAAAATTCCAATTTTATTGATTAGGTTTTCCCCAATGAACTTTTCAATATTAGATTTTGTCTTGCGGGGTTCAGTAATTTTTTTGCGCTGTATTTGTTGCGAAGTTTGAATTGCCGCTACTTGTGGTACTGTTTTGGTCTTTTTTATTGGCGGAACCTGGTTAGGGGAAATTGTTTCTTCATTTAATTGTTCCTTTGGTAATGGTATGTTGCTTACGTAGGGACTATTGTCTTTTTCAAATTGTTCCTTTTTAAGAATTTGGATATCCCGTCGTATTTCGTTGACCTGAATATTAAAGTCTTGCTGTTTCTTTAATAATAGTTCCAATTTTTGAAGTAACTCGTTAATTTGGTCTTGGTTGGCCTCCATGCGGTTTGGTTTTAATGCCTCTAGGATTGATTTCGTTAAAAATAACGTTTAAACCCGCAATTTGTTGGAAAGAGATAACGGTAGGTCAAAAAATATCCATGAATTAAAAGGAATAATTCATGGATATTCTTTCGTTGATGTCTTATTTAGAACATGCTTACTATACAATTTAACTGTCGTGTAAGCCTATAAAATAAAACAATTATAGCTTTAATGACCCGGGTTCTTGTAATCAATGCACCATAAAGAGCGCATTGGCAAAAAATAGTTTGCCATTTTCCCAGAAACCTCTGAACAAAGGATTGTCTATCATATAGATAACCTGACCCTTGCCCATTCGCTGCGTGCCATAAACCAAGGTTTCCGCTATTTTCTTTTTAGCTTCGCTACCGGCAAAGCCAGATACGGGTTCGTTGGCACCTTCGCTTAGGTATACGGCACTACCGTTTTCAAGGTAATTATAGGACCGATCTCCCAATTTAAGGGTAAAATAAGTATCGCTATATCCATATGCCAGCGGATTTGTATTGTCTACTGTAGCTTTAAAGATGGCACCGGTAATAGCCGATTTGATCTGCTCACGTTCAGAGACTTCAAATGATTCTAGGTTAATGGTAGAATCTTTTTTTGTTTCTTTTTCCTTAATGGCATAATCCTTATCCGATGAAAGTCCATCAATTGCACCGGCCATGGCAATTAATTTTCCGCCTGCTTTAACCCAGTCCTTGATCTTTTGTTTGATGTGTTTGTTCAAGAAAGAATTATAACCACGACCATCTGGTAGAATAAGAATATCATATTTAGAAAGGTCTACCTTATGAAAATAAGATTCATCCAAATTGGAAACAGGATAGTTTAATTGCTGCTCAAAGAAATTCCAAATTTCACCAAACCTAAGTGTAGATGTAGGGTTACCGGATAGGACGGCAATGTTCAGGTTTTGAATTACATCAACATAGCTAGAGCCAAAATCCTTTCCGCTTTCTACGAAGCCGGTATTGGTAGCGGTTATTTTTTTCTTGTGGGTAACCGCTGCTTTCTTAAGAATTACGTTGAAATCCTTTACGTTTTTATTGTCACTTTTGGTAATGATGAGGGTTCCGCGTTCATAGGCGTTGCCATCTAAGGTAAATGGTTTATGTGCAAAACGAACCCGTATTTTTTCGCGTAGAAGTTCTGCAAGGAATTTAGCATCTTTCATACTGTTCCAATCCGCTAAGTATGCATAACTATTGGGTGCTATAGCACTATAGTCGGTATTGTCTTGTACAACACCTACACCGTTGACCGTAGTTTCGCTGGCAATGGCATCAAGACCATAGGCGTATGGTAGGGACCATGCGGTAATGTCATAGGTGACAGAATCGCTTAATTTTGCAATGGGCTCAAACAAGACTTTGACCAAGGTACTTTTTGGTTGGTTAGATGGTATGACCAAACTATTGCCAGAACTTTTAAAGGAACCTGTTTTGGCAGTCTTATAATTGTACCCTTTTACCGTGGTATTTACACCTGCATTATATTTTATGTCATGCTTGTCCAATAAATTGGAAAGAGCCTCTATTTTATCTGGATTTCCGTTTAGGATGTAACTTTTGTAGGTGTAGCCTTTATCGGCATAGAAATTTTTAAACTCATCGTTTAGCCTGGTAATATTTTTGGATGCCACTTCTACGGTTGAAAGTCCGGTAGTATGATGGTGCAAAATCCTATCCCTCAAAGTAAGCGTATCGCCAATAGCGGTTACAATGCCTAAACCTGCTTGACCGCTACCACCTTGTTCATAGGTCATTCCTACGCCACCATTGTAGGTAGGGTAGGTATCGCCGTAGCTGGGGTAAAGAAGGTCAAATACCTCTTTGGTAAAATAAAACCATCCATTTTCATCAAAGTATTTGGCGTGGTTTTTACCTATTGTACGTTGAAACTCTCTTTGGAAATTGGTAACCACTTCGTGAAATGGTTCTGCAGCAGGGGCAAAGTAGTAGGGGTTGTCAACTCCTTGCTCGTGAAAGTCAACATGAACGTGAGGTAACCATTTATTAAACTGTACCAAACGTTGTTGGCTTTCTACCTGTGTTAACCAGGCCCAGTCTCTATTTAAATCGAACATGTAATGGTTGCTGCGGCCACTCCACCATCCTTCATGGTGTTCCTTGCTATTGGGGTCTACTTGAAAGGGTGAATTTTTATATTGATTGTACCAATTTACATACCGGTCCCTTCCATCGGGATTAATGCATGGGTCTATTAAAACGACAATATCCTCCAGATAGTCACTCTTTACGGTCAATAGGTCGTATATGGTCTGCATTGACGCCTCTGTGCTAACACTTTCGTTGCCATGTACATTATAGCTCAGCCAAACGATAGCTTTGTTTGGGGCTCCTTCGCCTTTCATACCTTTTAAATGTTCCAATCTAATTTGCTCCAGATTGTCCATATTGGATTTACTCGAGATTGTTGCTAACAACAAAGACCTGCGTTCGTTGGTCTTGCCATATTCCATAAGGTTCATGCGCTGTGGTTCTGCCTGGGCCAAATACTCATAATAATCTACTACTTGATGATGTCTGGTAAATTGGGTTCCCAACTCGTAGCCTAAAAACTCTGAGGGAGATTTCAATTGGGCAATGGCAATACACGGTAATACTAAAAGAAGAAAATGTAATTTTGTTTTCATATGGTCGGTTCTAATCGATACGGCCAAATCTATTAAATTAAATGCTAAACCACCATTTAATGAAGTGTATTTTAGCGAGTAAATAGGTAGTTGGTACTTGAGCTAATTAACGTATTTTTAGGAACAATAAGCCTAAAGGGTTTTATATTTACCTCGTTTTTAATTTTTGTATGGATATTGATTGTTTACCCTTAGATAAAACTGGATACTTTTCAAAGCTCATTTGTGATTACATTGCAGAAGATGTAAAATTAAAGCCATTGTACCATAGATTTCCTTCCATAGAAGGTTTTAAAGGTCAAATTGAGGAAAAGAGAAAGAGTTTTACTACGGAACAGCGCACCATATTATTCCGGTCCTTAAGTAATCAATATCAACAGGTAAATGCATCGGAACAAACACGCGAGAATATAGCGTTGTTAAAGGAAGACAATACTTTTACCATAGTAACCGGTCATCAGTTGAACCTTTTTACGGGGCCATTATACTTCTTGTATAAGATAATTTCCACTATAAATCTTGCAAAGGAATTAAAGACTGCGTTTCCTGAAAACAATTTTGTGCCTATATATTGGATGGCTACGGAAGATCATGATTTTGAGGAAATCAATTATTTCAATTACAAAGGCTTAAAATTTCAATGGAACAAAAAGGCCAGTGGTGCGGTAGGTAACTTGTCCACAGAAGGCTTAAATGAAGTCTTTAACTTGTTCGCAAATACTATTGGTGACAGTAAAAATGCACAAGATTTAAAAGAGCTGTTTGAGGCTTCATATCTTGAACATGATAATTTAACTGATGCTACCCGGTACTTGGCCAATGAATTATTTTCCCAATATGGATTGGTTATAGTTGATGGGGATGACAAGGAATTGAAAAAGATGCTGGTGCCTTTTATAAAGAAGGATATTTTTGAGCAAATAGCTTTTGATAAAGTATCTGCCACTATTGTTGACTTGGAAAAGTTGTCTATGGACTATACCGTACAAGTGAATCCGCGTGAAATCAATTATTTTTATTTGGCGGATGGTGTTCGTGGGCGAATTGTGGAAAGTAAGGGTAAGTATTATGTAAATGATACGGAACTTTCATTTACCAAGGAAGAACTGGTACATGAGATGGAAAATTCACCAGAAAGGTTTTCACCGAACGTCATTGCACGGCCGCTCTACCAAGAAGTAATATTACCTAATCTCTGTTATATAGGCGGTGGGGGTGAAATAGCATATTGGTTGGAGCTTAAGAGCACTTTCCAAGCAATGAACGTACCTTTTCCTATTTTGTTGGTCAGAAATTCAGCATTACTGATTACGGATAAACAGGCCGATAAGCTTGCTCGAATGAAAATTTCCAAGTCCGATCTGTTCTTAAAACAAAGTAGTCTTATCAATAAAAAGATAAGGGAAATTTCTAATATAGATATTGATTTTACACCCCAAAAAAAGGCATTGGAAGCACAATTTGAGGCTTTATATGACTTGGCGGAAAAAACGGACAAATCTTTTTTAGGAGCGGTAAAGGCGCAAGAGGTCAAGCAAAAAAAAGGATTGGATGCTTTGGAAAAACGTCTGTTAAAAGCACAGAAAATAAAATTGAAAGATCATGTAATTAGGTTAACGGAAATACAGAATGAACTTTTCCCCAGACAATCCTTGCAGGAGCGTAACCTTAATTTTGCTGAATTTTATCTAGCATATGGTAAGGAATTAATACCTATGTTAGTCAAGGCATTGCAGCCCTTGTCATTAGATTTTACTGTGATAACCTGTACATAATGGTAGGCAAAGGCGATTTTGGATATAAGGTAGCCCTGCTTGCATTTATTTCTTTTCTGGCAATTACCGGAATCACCTTGTTAAAAAGCGCCTTGGAATTGGAAGATGCCGAACAGGCCTATTATACGCAATGGTTAAGATTAGGTTATGATGATCAACCTCCCTTATATACGTGGGTCCAATATGGTATCAACAAAATCATTGGTGTACATAAAATAGCGTTTTCTTTATTTCGTGGGATACTTTTTGCATTGACCTTATTTGTCCTATATAGATTTGCATTGGTACGGTTAAAACATAATACCAAGGCGCAATTGGCAACCCTACTATTGGTATTGGTGCCGGTATGTATAGATTTTATGTTTAGAAGGTTGTCACATACCAGTTTGTTGTGCATAGCTATAATTGGCACCTATTTTTGCGTACATCAATTAATAAAATATAGAACATATCCGTACTACGTTTTGCTGGGTCTTTTGGTAGGCGTAGGAATCTTGTCCAAATATAATTTTGTGTTTTTTTTAATCACATTATTGGTGGTTTCCATTTGGGATAAAAAACTTTTTTCGGCAATTTGGAATATCCGTGTATTAATTTCCATAATTATCGCCTTGGCCATAATCTATCCACATATATCTTGGTTATTGGGCTTCTCAGGTTATCAGGTTTTCCTATCGGAAAGTATTCAGGAAAAGGTTATGGGCAATACCATAAAGCCCACATTTTCATTACTACCGGTACTTACTTTTCTCAAGGGAATATTGGCTTTGGTATACGTAATGCTGATCGTTTTGGCTTTAGGCTTCTTTTTTAAAGTTTTAACCTTTAAAAAGCCTGTCAACAGTTGGTTTTTAAAAATGGCAATAGTCCAGTTTCTTGTATTGCTCTTGTTTTTCGTAGTATTTCAGACCCAGAAAGTAGAAACTAGGTGGCTTTTGCCACTATTCATACCCTTTACCATTTTATTGATGGAGTCCATTGAATTAAAAAATGGAATGAAGGTCGTTAAAATAGGATATTGGTTATTTTATAGTGTACTATTTGCCCAAGTGGTCAGAACACCTTTGGAGCAATTGCTGCAGATTAAGTCTTCTGTTCAATATGGATTTCATCCTGTCGCAAAAATGTTGGAGGATAAATATCCTGATGATCAATGGACGTTGCCTAATGTTACCTATGCAGGAAATATACGTTTATTACG
Source organism: Maribacter confluentis (assembly GCF_030505015.1). NCBI lineage: Bacteria > Pseudomonadati > Bacteroidota > Flavobacteriia > Flavobacteriales > Flavobacteriaceae > Maribacter > Maribacter confluentis. The sequence continues at coordinate 857,783 of NZ_JAUKUC010000001.1, read as the reverse complement.
ACCGGGACGTACTATCATAGCCCAAGATGATTATTCGTATGAGGATAAGCATACCGGAGAACCTAAACTTCAAGTGTCATTTAACAAACCCGCTAATGGGCAGTATGTAGTTATGGACAGCATCCTTGATTTTGGGAAGGAAAAGCAGAATATTTATTTTTATTCCGCTTTAGGGAACTAAAAATGTGCTGCTCCAAGTATCCTGTTTCTTTTCAAAGGCTATTCGTATATGATGAGGTCTTTTAAGTTTGAGGAATTCAATTTTTTGTGGCACAACATCGATCATGGTAAAATAATGACCATCGTTTAAGTATTCAATAGTACTAGGATTGGTTATTTTACTACTAGGGCTATGTTGGGTTATATAATCCCGCCGACTATTAGGCTGTATGTTGTTCCATGTATCCTTTAATCGTTCAACATCCTTTACAATATGTGCTTGTCCTTCAACCTTTATCTGCAATAATTTATGAGGATGGTACATAAGTAGGCCAATTTGATCGTTCAACATTAAATTACTTATTTTTTGGGACCTGCTATCGGTATAAAAGGTCAGTTTTAAATCATTGGTGACCTCACGCAAGACAACGGTACATAATCTGGGTATGGCATTATGACCAACGGTTGCTAGGGAAATGGTTCTAAATGGATGTCCATGCTCATTGACTCCATTGAATATTTCATTACGCATTTCCTCAAAAAAGACATCGGACATTGTATTTTTTTTGTTAAAGTTAAAAATAAAAGCCAAGTAGGGTAGGGTAAAGCTTTATGTAGTTGTTATATATAAAATGGCTATGAAAATTAAATTTTGATTTTTTTTGGTTTGAAGTTGGTTTAGATTTAGTTGAAAAGCTCAGGGTGGTTCCTGGGCTTTTTCTTTAAAGGCATGTAAGGAATTAAAAATTAATACGACAAAAGGGTTGAATACAGATTGTTATGAAAAAGATTATTCTTTTTATTGTATTCAAATTAATGGTTGGTTGATTAGAAAGCCCGGTTGATTACCGGGCTTTTGTTTTATGAAATTAGGCATAAGGAAACTGTAGTTGGCTTTGATCCAAATCCTTGAAAGCGATCAATTAAAGTTAAGGAATTACTTTACCTTGTATTCCAATCTCATGGTTATTGATGCGGTTTTGTTTTTGGAGGACGTATTGTAAGCTCCGCCCCAACTATAATCTTCTCCAGAATTTTGACCGGTAATTTGAAATACACCCATATTTGCGGATACAAGGTCTCCTAAACCGCTACCTGCATTTTCAGCTATCTTTTCTGCACGTATTCGCGCGTCTTCCGTGGCTTTGGAAATCATTTCAATCTTAAGGTCGGCTAATTTGGTATAATAATATCTTGGAGGGTATGAGTTAAATTGTACCCCTTTATTGAGCAGTTCTGTAATTTCACGGGATACCCCTTCAATTAATGCCACGTCTTCAGATTCTATTTTTAAGGTTTGGGTCAGTTGATAACCCCTAAAGATACTGCCTACATAATTTCCGTTGTCATATTGATTGTCACGCATTTCTGTAGTCTGTACACTGTTGAAAATGATATTTTCTGCAGGAATACCTTTAGAAGTCAGATATTGCCTTACGATTTCCTTATCATTGTTCAATTGGTCAAATGCGGTTTTCAATACTGTGCTATTAGATGAAAATTGTCCCTCCCATACAATAAGGTCAGAGGTAAAATTTTCGTTCCCCAGCCCGGTTACCGAAATAATCTATGGAGGGTTGGCCCTACGCACATAAGCATTTCCTAGGAAAAAGGCTGCAATGATTATTGCCGCTCCAAAAATTATAGCACTTACATTTTTCATAAAAAAAATTGAAATGAAGTTTAAATATAACCAAAAGATACTTTTCAAGAACCGTCAATTTGCTATTTTTGCCCATGCAAAATAAAGTCCTAATATTAGATTTTGGTTCACAGTATACCCAATTGATCGGTAGACGCGTTCGTGAGCTCAACATTTTTTCTGAAATCAAGCCATATAATAAATTGCCAGAGGACCTTTCCGGTTATAAGGCTGTAATCTTGTCTGGATCTCCTTTATCCGTTAGGGGAGATGATGCTGCTCACCCGGACCTATCTGCCATTAGGGGTAAAAAGCCGTTATTGGGAGTTTGCTACGGCGCTCAGTATTTGGCCCATTTTAATGGGGGTAGTGTAGAAAAATCCAATACTAGGGAATATGGTAGGGCAAACCTTAGCTTTGTTAAGGGGAACGAACCGTTTTTTGATAAGGTAGACGCAGGTAGCCAAGTATGGATGAGCCATGCGGATACTATCAAGCATCTACCGGAAAATACAACCCTTTTGGCAAGTACGCATGATGTTGAAAATGCAGCGTTTAAATTTGAAGGGGAGGAAACCTATGCTATCCAGTTTCACCCAGAGGTATACCATTCTACGGATGGAAAACAGGTCCTGGAAAACTTTTTGGTGAAAATTGCCGGAATGGAACAGACGTGGACCCCAGATGCATTTGTGGACAAGACCGTTGCGGAGTTGAAACAAAAAATTGGAAACGAAAAAGTTATTTTAGGATTGTCCGGAGGGGTTGATTCTTCCGTGGCGGCCGTATTGCTGCATAAGGCTATTGGCAAGAACCTTCATTGTATTTTCGTTAATAATGGCCTCTTGCGTAAAAATGAATTTACAGATGTATTGAAGCAATATGAGGGCATGGGTCTAAATGTAAAGGGTGTGGATGCTTCGGCACGCTTTTTGGATGATTTGGCTGGGGAGAGTGATCCGGAAACCAAAAGGAAAACTATAGGACGTGTATTTATTGAGGTGTTCGATGATGAATCGCATTTAGTGGAAAATGCAACTTGGTTGGCACAAGGTACCATTTACCCAGATGTCATTGAGTCAGTGTCCGCAACCGGTGGCCCTTCGCAAACTATTAAAAGCCACCATAATGTAGGTGGTTTGCCAGATTTTATGAAGTTAAAAGTGGTAGAGCCCTTAAAAATGTTGTTCAAGGATGAGGTTCGTAGGGTAGGTGCAAGTTTGGGAATAGATAAGTCGTTGTTGGGCAGGCATCCGTTTCCTGGGCCAGGGTTGGCAATTCGTATCCTTGGGGATATCACCCCGGAAAAAGTGGCGATCTTACAAGAAGTAGATGCCATTTTTATCAATGGACTTAAGGAATGGGGGTTATATGATAAAGTGTGGCAGGCAGGAGCCATGTTGTTGCCGGTAAATAGTGTGGGGGTAATGGGAGATGAGCGTACGTACGAAAAATGTGTTGCACTTAGAGCTGTAGAAAGTACGGACGGTATGACTGCAGATTGGGTTAATCTTCCATATGAGTTTTTGCAAAAAACCTCAAATGATATCATCAATAAAGTCCCTGGCGTCAATCGTGTCGTATATGATATAAGTTCAAAACCGCCAGCAACAATAGAATGGGAATAATATGAAATATATAGTAAATCAGCTTTATCTAATTTGTGCTTTTTGCTTTTTGGTTTCGTGTACCGCATTGGGCCAAAAGTTCAATACACATGAAGTAAAATCCGGAGAGACCTTGGAGAGTATTTCCAAGATGTATGGTGTTTCCCCTGCTAATATTTTACAGTACAATAAAGAGATTAAAGCTGGTCAAGCTTTAAGGCCAAATACAATATTGGTCGTTCCGGGGGCAAAAGTCGCTTCCCGGACTACAGATGCCGTATCGGTACTCAATAAGAATATAATGCAGGATTCCGCCACTGCTAGGGAGCCTATCGGGTTTACTACACACAGGGTAAGAAAAAAGGAAACTATATTTGGAATTACCCAGCAGTATAAGATTACGGAAGATGAGCTCAAAAAATATAATAAGGTACTGTATGCTTCTCCGCTTCAGAAAAGGATGGAACTGCGCATTCCAAAATTTAAGGCACCTGCTGTGGTAGAAAATCCTTTGAATTCTGATGATTATGAAAAGTATATCGTTGCACCAAAGGAGACAAGATGGAGTATTGCCCATAAATATGGAATAACCATTGACAGTATGTTGGTGCTTAACCCTGGCTTGTCCAAGACAAACAATTATTTGTCCGAAGGGTATGAACTGTTAATGCCAAAAATTGCGGGCAGTACAGTTTCTAATCAGGTAACGGAGCTTTTTATTTCTTACACCGTACCTGCTAAAATGAATTTTTATAGACTGGAACAGGAATTTGGTGTAAAGTCCGATGAAATAGTTCGCTTAAATCCGGAAATTACCGAACGTGGTGGACTTAAGGAGGGTATGGTTATTAGAATTCCGGAAAAAAAGGTTGATCCCGGTGTCATTAATACCGATAATTACATCTTCTATGAGGTAAAGCCAAAACAGAATGAATTCAGGTTGACCAGAAAATTTGGAATGACATGGGCAGAACTTACCCAACTGAACCCAGATTTAAAGGATGGTCTAAAGGCTGGTATGATCTTGAAATTGCCAAAGGACAATGTGGGGGATTATGAAGTGCGTAATTCGTTGGTTTTGGACAAGGTTAATTTATTGGATAGCATCAATGTAGCCATTACACCTAAAGTTTTGTTCCTATTGCCGTTTCGTTTAGATAAGTTGAATTTGGCGGATAAAGAAGGGACGGAAAAAGTAATTGATTCCAGAAATAGTTTAAAATATAGTCTTGGGCTTTATTCCGGGGCATTGGTGGCAATAGATTCCTTGCAGTCCTTGGGCGTTTCTGTCAATGTGAAAACTTTGGACAATCAGTTGGACCTACTGCATACCAAAAACATACTTCAGGCAGAAAATTTAGGAAGTTACAATGCCATTTTTGGACCATTGGATATTGCTTCCTTAAAGGAAACTGCTGTGCAGGCCTCCAAATACAATATTCCTGTAGTAGCGCCTGTTCCCGCAAAGAGCGATATAAGTCTGGACAACGTATTTTTCTCCTATACCAATGAAGATGTGCTGGTAGATCATATGTTGGATTATGTGGAAGGAACACATACCAATGAAACCATTTTGGTAATTGCCGATGAAAAAAGCAGGAATAGGCAAAAGGCAATTTTGGACCATTTCCCTACTGCCAAGGTTGTTGTAGTCAAGGAAGAGGAAAAAAATATAGGTATTAATAGGGATAAGTTACAGACCTTACTTTCAAATAAGGTTCCAAACTGGGTTTTTGTAGAATCGGAAAATTATAGATTGGTTGCCAGTGTGGTATCCATTTTAAATTCCTTCAACAATACAGCTTTTGACCCCCTGTCAGACAAGGATAAGGTAAAGGTGCGCATGTTTACAACAGATATGAATTCTGCATTTGAAAACGATGTTATATCCAACACTCATCTATCCAATTTAAATTTCACCTATCCATCGGTAAATCGTGTGGTGGGCAATAATTCATTTGTGGAACGTTACAGAAAACGTTTTGGTGACGATCCGGACCGTTATGCGGTAAGAGGCTTTGACCTGACCTATGATTTGTTGTTGAAACTAGCCTATAAAAATGATTTGATAGATATATCAAGGTTTATTGGAGAAACGGAATATAACGGCAATAAGTTCGATTATGAACGTAAGGGAATTTCCGGTTATTATAACCAAGCTTCCTATATCATGATGATGGATGATTTAAGAATAAAGGAATTGAAATAACATGACGGCAAAAGTAACCTATAACGGCAATTTAAGAACAGAATGTATACATGTAAAATCCGGTAGTTCCTTTGTAACGGACGCCCCTGTTGACAATAATGGTCTGGGGCAAGCATTTTCGCCTACCGATACCGTAGCCACGGGTTTGGCAAGCTGCTTGCTCACTATGATGGGCATTAAGGCAAAAGGTTTGGAAGTTGCATTAGAGGGTTCTACAGCGGATGTAACCAAACATATGTCCCCTTCGCCAAGAAGAATTTCAAAAATTGAAGTAGAGCTACATTTACCGGCTCAAGTTTCGGGTAAAGACAGGAAAATATTGGAACATACGGCCAATACCTGTCCCGTGCTATACAGCCTTCATCCTGATATAGAGAAAGTAATAACCTATCATTGGGATCTATAAATCATATTAAGCTCGGAGTGCTATTCCTGTTGGCTCAGGTTGTATGGGTCTATGGCCAAGAGCAAATACCTTGGAGTCCGGATTTCAGACTAAATTGGGCTAATTTTAAAGGAGATGTGCCTAATGGGGCAAATGCGGCTGCCACTACCGCAAGTGGTATTAGCTATGATTTTTCTACTTATCATGAAGGCGGGGATATGAAGGTGAACTTTAATGTGCATGCTTATTTTTATCCTACACGTTCTTGGTATAGGCCAACAGTTTGTAATGACAATACCTTATTGCACGAACAACTGCATTTTGATATTACAGAACTTTATGCTCGAAAGCTCAGAACGCGTCTGCAAAATGCAAGTTTTGGAAAGAATATAAAGGAGGAAGTGCGCAAAATATATAAGGCTACTTTACGTCAGTTAAATGATTTTCAGAACAAATATGATGCAGAGACCAATTATTCCAGGAATTTAACCGTTCAGGAAAGATGGGTGGGCGAGATTGAAGCTGTTTTAAAACAATAATTTTTATAAGCAAAAAAGGCACCTTTAGAAAGATGCCTTTTTTTGAAAACTCTTAGGAAGCTATTTATACATCGCAAATGGTAACCCCCTGTTTTAAGGCGGCTAGTTTGTCTTCCCAGCTGGGCACAAATTCCTGTGCCACATGACCTGTGTAACCGGTTTCAACAATAGCTTTCATTACGGCAGGATAAAATATTTCCTGGGTCTCATCAATTTCATGACGACCAGGGTTGCCTCCCGTATGATAGTGACCATAATATTGGTGATAGTCTTGGATATTCCTAATAATATCACCTTCCATAATTTGCATGTGGTAGATATCATATAATAATTTAAAATTTTCAGAACCTATGGTTTCACAAAGAGAAACGCCCCATTCAGAGGTGTCGCACATATAATCCTTATGGTTGATCTTACTGTTTAAAAGTTCCATTTGCAAAACTACACCGTGTTTTTCGGCCAATGGCATCAATTGTTTTAGTCCCTTTGCACAGTTACGTAAGCCTACCATATCGTCCATACCATTTCTATTTCCGCTAAAACAAATAAGATTGGTATATCCGGCCTCGGCAACCAAAGGGATTACGCGCTCATAATCTGCAATAAGTTCATCATGAAGTTTTGGGTCGTTCCAGCCTTCAACAATACCTTTGCCAGCCCCCCAACACATGGAGGCATGAATATTGTATTTTTTTAATAAAGGAAACTCGTCCGGACCTACCAGGTCAATGGATCTAATGTCCATTGCTACCAAATGTTTAAGAAAATCTTCAAAAGGAATGGAATCATAGCACCAATAACATACGCTATGGTTAATATTGTATTTTAATTTAGGGGATAGATTTTTATTTTCATTGTTGGCCATTACTGCTGAGGTTGTTAAGAAACCAACAGAGGCAGCTGCTGATGTTCCAATAAAATTTCTTCTTTTCATGTTGTATAAGTTGATGATTCCTTAAAGATAATTTTTTTAGATTTAAAAATGGAAATTAATTTAGACAAGCAAAAACTTATAGAATTGGCCCATTATAGAATGCCTTTTGGTAAATATAAAGGGCGGTACTTAATAGATTTGCCGGAACCTTATTTAATTTGGTTTCAGCAAAAAGGATTTCCTGTTGGAAAATTGGGAGAATTATTGAAATCTACGTTGGAAATACGAGTAAATGGGCTAGAATCCATAATTCGAAAAATACAAAAACATTTTCCTAGGTAAATCCGTCAAGTTCTGTCCTCAATTTGTAACTTTGTGTCCCGTAACATAGAATTCGATACATGGCACAAACCAAATACATCTTCGTTACGGGAGGCGTTACTTCATCATTAGGAAAAGGCATTATTGCAGCCTCTTTGGCGAAATTACTGCAGTCTCGCGGCTACAAAACTACCATTCAAAAATTGGATCCCTATATCAACGTAGATCCAGGAACGTTAAACCCTTATGAGCATGGCGAATGTTATGTGACCGATGACGGAGCGGAAACAGATTTGGATTTGGGGCATTATGAACGATTTTTAAACGTTCGTACCTCACAGGCCAATAATGTTACTACGGGTAGAATATACCAAAGCGTAATCCAAAAAGAGCGTAGAGGCGAATTTCTAGGGAAAACGGTACAAGTAGTTCCTCATATTACCAATGAAATCAAGGAGCGCGTTCAGGTTTTGGGCAAAAGTGGCGAGTATGATATTGTTATTACTGAGATAGGGGGAACTGTTGGTGATATTGAATCGTTACCATATATAGAGGCGGTTAGGCAATTACTGTGGGAGCTTGGAGATAATAATGCCATTGTAATTCACCTGACATTGGTGCCTTATCTTTCCGCTGCGGGCGAATTGAAAACAAAGCCTACACAGCACTCGGTCAAGACCTTAATGGAAAGTGGTATCAAGGCAGATATTTTAGTCTGCCGTACAGAGCATCAAATTTCTGATGAGATAAAGGATAAATTGGCACTTTTTTGTAACGTAAAGCGTGAAGCTGTCATTCAAAGTATAGATGCATCTACTATATATGATGTACCATTATTGATGCAGGAAGAAGGTTTGGATACCGTGACCCTACAAAAATTGGCATTACCAAATACCGTTGAGCCTGATTTGGACCGTTGGAACGAATTTTTGCAACGCCATAAAAACCCAAAAAATGAAGTAACCATTGGGTTGGTGGGTAAATATGTTGAATTGCAAGATTCCTATAAATCTATTTTAGAGGCATTTATACATGCAGGAGCATCTAATGAGGTAAGGGTCAATGTAAAATCTGTACATTCTGAATATCTTACGGTTTCCAATTATAAAACGAAACTCAAAGGACTGGACGGCATTTTGGTTGCTCCAGGATTTGGGGAGCGTGGTATAGAAGGGAAGGTAAAGGCCGTGGAATTTGCCAGAACAATGAAAATTCCATTTTTTGGAATTTGTTTGGGAATGCAGATGGCGGTTATTGAATTTTCCAGAAATGTATTGCAATTGGCCAATGCAAATTCTACCGAAATGGATGAAAATACACCAGACCCGGTCATCAGTATCATGGAAGAGCAAAAAACAATTACCGATAAAGGAGGTACCATGCGTTTAGGTGCGTGGGATTGTGATCTTAAAGAAGGTAGTTTGGTGCGGGAAGTGTATGGTGGCGCAGCGCAAATATCAGAGCGTCATCGTCATAGGTATGAATTTAACAATGCGTACTTGGATAAATTGGAACATGCCGGCTTGATCGCTACGGGGTTCAATAAAAAAACCAACTTGGTGGAGATTGTAGAGGCTAAGGACCATCCTTGGTTTATTGGTGTTCAATATCACCCGGAATATAAGAGTACCGTGGCTAATCCCCATCCGCTTTTTGTGGGATTTGTTAAAGCGGCCCTGGCATATAAAAAATCACAAACTAATGCCACATTGGCATAAACATTATTTTTGGGCATATATTTGCTGTCTTGAATTTGTAATATTCCCAATTAATTTAGAATTACCTCATGGAAGAAAAGAAATTTGATGTTAACTCCATTATTGGCTTTGTGCTGATTTTTGGAATACTCATCTTTATGTTTTACCAAAATCAACCTACCCCAGAGGAGTTGGCGGCGGAAAAAGCTAAACAGGAACAGGTAGAAGCCGCCAAAGCAGCGGAAAAAACTACGGAGACCCTTAGTACTGAAGTTCAACAATTAGATTTACAGGATTCTACCGCCGTAGCTACGTACCAAGGAAAACTTGGGGCATTTGGTTTTACCAAACCGTCCAATGATATAACCACATTGGAAAATGAAGTGCTGTTATTGAAAATAAGCAATAAGGGTGGACAGATCGTAGAGGCGAAAATGAAAAATTTCGTAACCTATGATTCTGTTCCTGTGTATTTGGTCAAGGATGGTAACGCCTCGTTTGGTCTTGATTTTTCCACGACAGATAACAGGGTTTTGAATACCAAGGACCTTTATTTTGAGCCTACTTTGAGCAAGGCCAACGGTAACCAAATATTATCGTTAAAAGCTAAAACGGCCAACAATCAGTACCTTGAATACAGGTATGAAATGAAACCAAATGAGTATTTGGTAGATTTTCAGATTAAGACAAAAGGTTTGGACAATGTGATCAGTTCCAATAAGCCAATTGAATTGGACTGGGCGTTAAAAGGTATTCGCCACTCCAAGAGCATAGAATATGAAAATAGATATACCCGGTTGACCTACAATCATGAGGATGATAAAATCAGTAAGTTGTCCGAGGGGAGTGATGACGAGGAAACAGAGGAGGATATTAAATGGATATCTTATAGACAACACTTTTTCAGCAGTATTTTAGCTGCGGACGAGCCATTTAAATCCGGTGAACTTGCTTCGGTCAATTTGGTAGAGGAGGAAAGTAGAACATTTGGTTTTACCAAGGCGTATTCCTCAAAACTTCCTATAGAATTGGAAGGTGGTGAAATAGCCAAGGATTTGCATTGGTATTTTGGTCCTACGGATGTTGAGGTACTTTCCAAGTACGAGGATTTGGGCTTAGAGGATTCCATACCGTTTGGTTGGGGTATTTTTGGTTGGATCAACCGTTATGTATTTACTCCGTTTTATTCGTTGATAAGTACCTATTTTCCTTATGGTATAGCTATTGTTATTATGACCATTTTAGTCCGTTTGGCAATGTCTCCCGTGACCTATAAATCGTACTTGTCCCAAGCAAAAATGAAGGTTTTAAAACCAGAAATTACTGAACTTGGTGAAAAGTATAAGGACAACGCAATGAAGAAGCAGCAAGAGACGATGAAGCTGTATGGTAAGGCAGGGGTGAGTCCTATGAGCGGTTGTATCCCGGCGGTTATACAAATGCCCATTTTCTACGCATTGTTCATGTTCTTCCCGACTTCGTTCGCGCTGCGTCAAAAATCGTTCTTATGGGCAGATGACCTTTCCTCATTTGATACTATCTATCAATTTCCAGAAGGATTTTCAATACCTTTTTATGGTGATCATGTAAGTCTGTTCCCAATATTGGCTTCTATTGCCATATTCTTTTATATGATGATGACCACTGGGCAGAACATGCCAACGCAACCTGGTATGCCCAATATGAAATTTATCATGTACCTAATGCCGTTCATGATGTTGTTTTTCTTTAACAATTATGCAAGTGGACTTAGTTTGTACTATTTTGTTTCCAATATGATAACCATTGGTATAATGTTGGTCATTAAGAACTTTATCATAGATAATGATAAAATACATGCACAAATTCAAGAAAATAAGAAAAAACCCAAAAAGGAGAATAAGTTTCAGAAGAAAATGCGAGAGATGATGGAGCAGGCAGAAGCTCAAAAAAAGAAGTAAATGAACGTTGACTAACAGATGTATTGAAATAAAAAGCCCTTTCAGTTTTGAAAGGGCTTTTGCCATTGATTAAGGATTGGTTTGGTAAGATTTGGGATGTTAAAGATGAGGTTATTATTTAGGGGTTTCAAAACTTAGTTGTCAAGGAGGGTTTATTGTATGCTAAAGGAGTGGTTGATGATGTTTACAAAATCGGTCTAAAAAAGCCCCCTTTAAAAAGAGGGCCTAATCTTACTAATTGTATTTCGGGGGAGATTAATGCAATGCATCAATAATTTCCTGTGGCAACAATACTTTATCCACGATATGTACTATACCATTGCTTGTCATTACGTCTGCCGTAACTACATTACCGTTAACCTGTGTTTTATCCTGTATTTGTACACCATTGCCTAAAATTGCAAATAGTGATTCTCCTTGTACACTTACAATTTCCTGATGGTCGGTAAGGTCGGTAGAGGCCACGGCAGCGCCTGCTATAACATGATAAGTAAGAAGTTGCGCCAACAAGGCTTTTTCCTCATCTGTATCAAAATCTTCTAAACTATTATAGCTAGCTCCTAAATCATTCAAAAACGTGGCAAAAGCTTCGTTTGTTGGTGCAAAAACCGTAAAAGGACCTTCACTGCTCAAAGTTTCCACTAATCCGGCATCGGCTTGGATCAATGCGGCTACCAACGAGCTCAAGTCATCCACACTTTGTGCTGTCTCCACAATATTTGGTACTGATGGGGCAAGGGCGTCCAAAGCTGCTTGGGGTAACAAAACCTTATTTATTACATGTACCACACCATTGCTGGCGGTAACATCCGCTATAGCTACATTGGCGTTCATTTCTGTTGCATCCATAATACTAACACCTCCATTTTCTAAAACAATACCAATATTTTCACCTTGAAAGGTTTCTATCATTTGACCATTGCTTAGGTCTGTAGAGAATGTAGCTGCACCGGCAACTACATGATAGGTTAATATAGTAACCAATAATTCTTTTTCTTCATCAGTTTCAAAATCCGCAAGGCTGTTATAATCATCTCCCAATGTCTCTAATAATGCTACAAATGCATCATTAGTTGGTGCAAAAACGGTAAATGGCCCTGTACCGTTTAATGTTTCCACCAAATTGGCATCGGCTTGTACTAAAGCATCCACCAATAAACTTAAGTCATCTGTTTCTACGGCTATTTCAACGATAGTCTTTAGACTCATGGACGCTAGCATGTCCAAAACTTCCTGTGGTAATAAAACTTTGTCGATTACATGAACCACACCGTTGCTCGCTTCAACGTCTGCAAGGGCTACCGTAGCATTTATTTCAGTAGCATCCATAATTTGTACGGATCCTTCCATGAGGGATATGGTTACATTCTCACCCTGTATGGTTTCAATAGATTGTCCGTTGCTCAATCCAGTTGAGAAAGCTGCGGCACCGGCTACTACATGATAGGTCAGTACTTTGGTCAATAATGCTTTTTCCTCATCGGTATCAAAATCGGCTAGGCTATTGAAATCTTCTCCTAAAAGGTCCAATAACGCTACAAAAGCTGCATTGGTAGGTGCAAAAACCGTAAAAGGTCCTTCGCCATTTAGGGTTTCGACTAGTCCGGCATCTGCCTGTACCAAGGCATCGACCAAAAGACTTAAGTCATCTGTAGCCACGGCGGTATCCACAATGGTTTTTAATTGTAAGGACGCTACAAAATCAATTGCCGCCTGTGGTAACAATACTTTATCTATAGTATGGGCAACACCATTGGAAGCCATAATATCAACACCTGTAATATTGGCATTGGTGTCAGAGGCATCACCAATAACAAAAGTATCGCCCGAAGCAATTACTTCAATGCTGTTATCCGTATAAGCGGTTGCCACGGCACTTTCTGATAAGTCGGTAGATAGTACCTTTGCCGGGATAACATGGTATAGAAGAATATTCTTCAATAACGCAATTTCTTCTTCGGTATCAAAATCGTCAAGACTATTATAGTCATCTCCCAATGCTTCCAATAATGCAATAAAAGCATCATCAGTAGGTGCAAATACGGTAAACGGACCTTCTGTACTTAGCGTTGCTGCTAAATCTGCTTTGATAACCGCTGCCTCTAAAAGTGATAATGGTTCCGTTGCCACTACTATATCGGTCAAAGTTCCATTTTCATTGGTCATGGAACCTTCGTTCAACGCATCAATAATTGCTTGTGGTAAAATAACTTTGTCGATGACATGTACAACACCGTTACTGGCTTCCACATCGGCAATAACTACTTTTGCATTAACCTCGGTTGCATCATCCAAAAATACGCCACCTTCCAAATTTATGGTAATATCCTCTCCTTGAACGGTAGTTACGGTCATGCCGTCCGTTAAATCTCCAGATTTTGCAGCAACCCCTGCAACGACGTGGTAAGTTAATATGGTAGTTAAGAGTTCTCTTTCTTCGTCCGTGTCAAAATCTGATAAGGAATCAAATCCATCCAATTGGTTCAATAACGCGGTAAATGCATCGTTCGTAGGAGCAAAAACAGTAAACGGGCCAGTAGAACTTAAAGTGCCTACTAAGTCCGTCCCTTCAGAATTATCTGCCGTAGTCAACGCGGTAACTAAAGAAGTAAGTGCTTCTTGGGCCTGAGCGGTTTCAACAATGGTTTTGGTTTCTACCATTGGGTCCTCATCATTATCGTCATTGTCACATGACCATATCATTACGGACAACGCGGCGAATAACATAAAATACTTAAATCGTAACATTTTTTTCATAGCGGTGTTTTTAAATTGTTTAATTAATAAGTTGAAGAAATAAACATAATATCTAAATCATTATTATAAAGATTAATATTGTTGATACTTTAAATGTACAATAGAATTATTTTGTTTAATTATATTTTATAAAAGTTTAACAAAATAATTTTAATGAAAAATGTTTTGTAATTGACAAAAGGAAAGCAATTGTAATCCTGAACCGTTCATATAGCGACAAATTCATACGGTTGAAAAAAAAATGTGTTGAAATGAAATTTTGTAATTTTGTTACGACCAAGAAGATGAGATGAAAAAAGTAGTTATAGGACTTTCTGGCGGAGTGGATTCCAGTGTAGCGGCATACCTTTTAAAGGAGCAAGGGTATGATGTTATTGGCCTGTTCATGAAGAATTGGCACGATGACTCTGTAACAATATCAGAGGAATGTCCGTGGTTAGATGATAGTAACGATGCGTTGATCGTTGCGGAAAAATTGGGAATTCCTTTTCAGACCGTTGATTTGAGCACTGAGTATAAGGAGCGTATAGTAGATTATATGTTCAGGGAATACGAGATGGGCAGGACCCCAAATCCTGATGTATTATGTAATAGGGAAATAAAGTTCGATGTTTTTTTAAAGATAGCCCTACAATTAGGAGCTGATTACGTGGCAACCGGTCACTATTGCAGAAAAGGAACTTTGTTAAACGCAGATGGAAGCAAGACCTATCAATTATTGGCAGGCAAGGATGGAAATAAAGATCAGTCTTATTTTTTGTGTCAATTGTCTCAAGAGCAATTGTCCAGGACCTTATTCCCCATTGGTGAATTAACGAAACCAGAAGTACGCGAAATTGCGGCGAAAATGGACTTGATCACTGCAGATAAAAAAGATTCCCAAGGTCTATGTTTTATTGGAAAAGTAAGACTACCGGAATTTTTACAGCAACAATTGAAACCTAGAAAAGGCAAAATAGTTGAAGTTTCTGCTCAATGGGATAATTATGCACAGGATGTACCCGTTTTTACCGATGTTCAATCAGAGTTGAAATTTTATGCTGAAAAGCATGTGTATAAAATTACGGATGGTAAGATTGTAGGGGAACACCAAGGTGCGCATTATTTCACCAAGGGGCAGCG
This sequence comes from Maribacter confluentis, assembly GCF_030505015.1. NCBI lineage: Bacteria > Pseudomonadati > Bacteroidota > Flavobacteriia > Flavobacteriales > Flavobacteriaceae > Maribacter > Maribacter confluentis. The sequence continues at coordinate 842,531 of NZ_JAUKUC010000001.1, read as the reverse complement.
TAAAGGATTGCAGGTTGGTGGCACCAAGGAACCTTTATTTGTAATAGATACCGATGTTAAGGACAATATTATTTATACGGGTCAGGGAAAATCGCATCCTGGATTGTATAGGAGGGCCTTATTTGTTAAAGATGCGGAAATTCATTGGGTACGGCCAGATTTGGCATTACAGATTGATGAAAGTCTACCTGTAAAAGCACGAATTCGCTATCGTCAGGAATTACAGGATGCAAGGCTTTATAAAGTAAATGGCGGTATGTATGTAGATTTTAAAGAGCAGCAATCCGCAATTACTGAAGGTCAATTTGTAGCTTGGTATCTAGAAGATGACCTTATTGGTTCTGGAGTGATCTCTTAATAATCTTAGGATATACTGTTCCTTTGCGTGCATCCATATATTGTTATGAAACAAAATAAAATAACCCAACTTTTCAAAATAAAGTATCCTATAGTGCAAGGTGGTATGGTATGGACCAGTGGTTGGAGATTGGCCAGTGCGGTATCTACTCATGGTGGTTTAGGAGTCATAGGTGCGGGCAGTATGTATTCGGAAGTTCTACGGGAACATATTCAAAAGTGTAAAAGTGCAACGGATAAGCCGTTTGGTGTTAATATACCCATGCTGTATCCGGATATTGGCCAGCTAATGGATATTGTTGTGGAGGAAGATGTAAAAATCATGTTTACATCTGCAGGAAATCCAAAAACATGGACCGGTTTTTTACAGGAAAGGGGCATTAAGGTGGTACATGTGGTCAGTAGTCTAAAATTTGCACTTAAAGCACAAGATGCCGGTGTAGACGCAATCGTTGCGGAAGGCTTTGAAGCTGGGGGGCATAATGGTCGTGATGAAACGACCACAATGGTTTTAATACCTGCTTTACGAGAAAAAATTTCAGTGCCTTTAATTGCCGCAGGCGGAATTGCAACGGGCAGTGCAATGTTGGCCGCCATGGTGCTAGGTGCAGATGGCGTACAGATAGGAAGTAGGTTTGTAGCAAGCAGTGAAGCATCCAACCATATAAATTTTAAGGAAGCAGTCGTAAATGCTAAGGAAGGCGATACCCATTTGACCTTAAAGGAATTGGCTCCGGTTAGATTGATAAAGAATAAATTTTATCATGAAGTCCAAAGTGCATATGCCAAAGGAGCTTCTGTAGTTGAACTAAAAAACCTTCTTGGTAGGGGTAGGGCAAAAAAAGGAATGTTTTTGGGTGATTTAGATGATGGAGAGCTGGAAATAGGTCAGGTATCTGCATTGATACATGACATAAAACCAGCTGCCCAAATTATTGAAGAGATCATAAACGAATTTCATGCAAGAAAAAAAGCAATATCCGATTTGTAACCTAGACTCCTTCTGCTATTTCCGCTGCTTTCTCATTTTTTAAACTTCCCAGATACTCCATAAGATCACGCAGTTCCCGTCTAGAGATCATGCGCCCCATAGCTGGCATTGCGGACATGGAGTTTTCTCTTTTTTTGATACGCTGTAATGGTATTTCCAAAGGCTCGGCTTCAGAAGTTTTTAGTAAAAGATCATGTTTGTGTTCCTCTATTAAAACACCTTGTACTTTTTGGCCATCCGTTAAGGTCAATGTCACCGAACCATACCCTGGGGCAAGGCGTGCACTGGGTTCTATTAAGGCTTCCAAAAGTTGTTCCCTTGTCAATACATTGGCTATATTGTCCAATGCGGGTCCAACTTCACCACCTGAACCGTTAACGGCATGGCAACGTACACATTGAGCGGTAGGGTTACCGTTAAATACATTTCTGCCGGCCCACCAATTACCTCCGTGCAAGGTTTCTTGAAAAGAATCTGCCGAATAGCCTGCTTGTTTAAGTTTGTCTAATTGAGCAATCAACTTAGGATTTTCAGTGGCTTTGACAGATTCCATTAAATCTAGCATAATCCCTTGTTTTAATTGGTCTTTACTAGCCTTGTCGATAAGGCTTGCCAAAATAGCGTTGCTGTTTTCTACAGGAAGATCTCCCAATACATCTAGCATACGCTGTTGTTCAGAAACGGAACCTTTTCTAAAAATAGGACCTACTATAGCAGGCAATTTTTCCTTTGGTAGGTTTAATTTTGCCAATAGACCAACCGCTGCCGTTCTAACTTGTTCATTGGCATCCTGCATTCCCGTTTCCATAATGTTCTCCATATTTACATACCCAAGATTACCTAACGTGTTAAGTACCGTAGCCCTAACTTCTGGAGACCGGTTATACCTGAAAATCCTATACAAGTCAGTGTTGTAGGATTGTATGCCTAGTTCACTAATGGTTTTGGAAATACCTATCAAGATTTCAGGATTACTGTCATTAAGGAAAAAAGGAATATCCTTTTCTATTTTTTGTTGCAACTGATTGCCTTCCCTAACAATTTCACCCCGGTATCTTCCATCAACACGGTCCAAAACGGAAGGCTTGTTCCATGTGCCAAGGGCTGATAAGGCCTCTCCACGTAAAATATTGGATACATCTTTTCTCTTTGCAAAATTGACCAAGAGTTCCAGCTCCTTTTCACCACCAACTCGTAATGCGGCATTAATGGCCCTTCTTACCAATGGTTCAGATGTATATTTTTTGTTTTCTAGAATTCCTGCCAATGCTGGTAGCGCCTCTTCAATAGAGAGGTCGTCATTGATGGCCCTGGCTGTTTCTGTAACAATGTACTCATCTTTATCAGATAGGAAAACCGCTATATTTGGGTCCTGTAATTTTCTCAGAACCAGAACTGCGGCAATACGTAAGCTTCTGTTTTCGTTATTCGCAAGAGCTAAAAGTGGTTCTGCCTTGCCAATTCTTGATAATGCCAGAACGGCCGCATGGCGTAAGTAAATATCCTTATCGTTGTTTTGGACAATCATTTCCATTAACGGTTCTATGGCATTCTCATACTTTAAGCGTCCCAAAGCTTGGGCCGCATAGAATTTAACCCTATCGTTTTCATGCTTTGTAAGGTTTATTAAACTATCCGCTGCATTTTCATAACGAATATCACCTAGAACCTTAGCGGTCTGGGCTATGATTTCCGGGTCTCCGTCGTTCAGTAATGCTAGTAACGGTTTTGCATCATCCTTATCATTTGCTGCAATTTGGCCAATGCCCCAAATAGCATGTATTCGTGCAAACTGATTATCGTTTTCCGTAATAACCTTTTTTAATGCGCGGTAGCCCCAAAATGTTCTCCTGGCCAACTCAAATTGTGCTTTTTGACGAATTCTCATATCCGGATACGCCAATAATTGCACCAAATTATCGGTATCATCGTCCTTGTAATTATGGGTCATTAAGCGTTGGGTCTCTAAGCGTTCCTGTTCCAGGTCATTGCTATCTTCCGTAACATCAAGTTTCCATACGCGTCCAAAATCCTTACTTCCCCAGCCATTAATCCAATCTGCAAGATACAAGGCCCCGTCTGGACCAAAGTCAATACCTGTAGGTAATATTCCGTTTAGGATAGACTCATCCGTGTTAAGTTCAAACGATGCACCTTTTGGTTTTAGGTCAAAGGACCATATATGGGAACGTGTAGGGTCTCCCACAAATTCCACCAGAAAGAATCTATTTAACCATTTTTTGCCCAAAGCCGTACCGGGATTATACCTCATACCGGTTGGGCCATTGTGAAAATTCTGTATGGGTGGTATTATGTATGCGGCCTGTCCTTCCCAACGCGGCGTAAACAATTTTTCATCCATCCATACATTATAACCATTATTCTTGGGGTCTGTATATTTACCATATTGCCAATTTGCCCTCCAACCGGCATCCGATCCCTCAACAATATGGACCAGACGCTCGCTTTCGCCTTTATGGTCACCGTCGTTGTCAGAAGAGATTATATTGCCATAGGCATCAAAAACAAATTCATGGGTATTGCGCAATCCGTGTGCAAATACTTCAAAATCAGTACCATCAGGATTACTTCTTACTATGACACCTTCATTCGGGTATTTATGGTTATCGCCATCAACAGTGGTAATATTAGCACCTATATCGCCAATGCCCCAGTAAATTTTTCCATCAGGACCTTCAATGGCACCGGACATACCGTGTCCACCAAATCCTATATGAACTGCAAAACCTTCTGCAATACTGGTTTTTTCATCCAGTATTTTATCGCCGTTGGTATCTGTAAGGCGGTACATTCCCGGACCAATACCTACAAATATATCTTCGTCCCTAACCAATAACGCACCTGCTTGGTCATTAATTTCATCATTAAAATCATTTAGGATTTGAGTAGAGATGTCCGCAATGCCATCATTGTCCGTATCTTCTAGCATCCAAACTTCATCTTTTTCTACAGCAAGATCTCTCCAGTCATGGATACTGTCATTGTTCAAATCTGGGAACCACTGGTTTTCCTTACTGAGTTCAGGTGCAAATTTTCTATGAAGAAAAGCTCTTCTGTCCTCCACGGTTTCAAATGAAATGGATTCTGTCATCCAGTCCCTATGCCCACGGATATCAAATTCAGAGTTTTTATTTCTATTCGATCTTGTTAAATATACTTTTCCTTCATTGTCAATGTCCATCGCAATAGGGTCCGGTGCCAAGGAATCGGAAGCCCATAAACTAAGGTTTAAGCCATCTACAACTGTTGCTGAAATACTTTTCCTTGCCAATTCAACGGCCTCTAACAATGCCGTGCTGTCTTTTTGAATGACCAAAGGAATTTCTTTTGGTTTTTTAGGTTCACAAGATGATAGGGCAATTAAAAATAGGGGAAGTATTCCTAAAAGGAATTTTTTGAAAAATGTCATTATGATGTTTCGTTGAAATGAGCTTTAAATGTAACAAATTATGCAGATATTCAATAATGAAATTTGCGTTAGGTTAAATTAATAACATCATAATACAATGATGTATATTTTTCTAATTTATCATTATTTAGTGCGCTGTTTGGAAATAGTGTTTAAAAGTTGAATTATATTTGAAACTACTCAAAAAAACTCAAAATAATGAATATGATTAAAACAACCTTGCTTCTTCTCATGATTGTAATGTTAAATGCTACGGATACAAAGGCACAAGAAGGGCATCCCTTGGAAGGAAAATGGAATTTGACCATTAATCAAGAAGGTGAGGAATTGCCATCTTGGCTTGAAATTAGACATTCTGGCAACAGTAGGTTAATAGGTAGGTTTACCTATGCTTTTGGTAGCGCAAGACCCATTGCGGAAATTAAGAAATATGGGGGAATATTTTCTTTTGAAATTCCACCTCAGTGGGAGCCAGGGGCATCTAATATGGTATTTGAAGGAAAATTGGATGACGATACCTTAAAAGGTACTATGGTGTATGTAGATGGAAAAAAGTATGAATGGAGCGCTGTTAAAGCACCAAATTTACCTTTTTATGATAATGTCCAGGAAGGCAAAGCAGTTAAGCTTTTTAATGGTAAGAATTTAAATGGATGGAAAGAGATAGAAGGTAATCAATGGAAGGTGGTCAATGGAATTTTAACCAGCGCACAATCCGGGGTTAATTTAATCTCTGAACAAAAGTTTAAGGATTTTAAATTAAAGGCAGAATTTAGATATCCAGAAGGTAGCAATAGTGGTTTATATTTAAGGGGGCGTTATGAAGTGCAAATTGCTGATAATATTGGTTTGGAGGCCTCCTCTATTTATTTTGGGGGTATTTACGGCCTTATATCGCCCAATATGAACATGGCAAAAAAAGCAGGGGAGTGGCAAAGCTATGAAATTACCTTAATTGGTAGAAGGGTCACTATCATTGCTAATGGTAAGACCATTATATCCAATCAGAATATTGATGGGATGACGGGGGGCGCATTGGACAATAAGGAGGAAGAGGCAGGTCCGATCATGATACAAGGTGATCATGGCCCAGTTGAGTTCAAGACCTTGGAAATAACTCCGCTAAGCAAGGGATGATAGATAATTAACCTAATAAAAAGTCTCCGTATAGGAGACTTTTTTAGTTAACATTTTGCCCATTACAGCAAGTTTTATACTATTTTAATTGTCCCACTCTAAATTGGATATTAGTGATAGCGCTTTTACTTCCTCGTCTTCATGAACATAAATTTCTATAAACTGTGGTAACGATGAGCTAAAACCGGCTAATCTTGCAGATTCTCCCTCATCCTTACAAATTGGAATAATATTGCTGTCCAGTAAAATAAGTTCAACCCTTTTGGCCTTTAATCGATCACCTCCAAAAATTTTCTTATAAGTAGCGTTCATGTGTTATTTTGTTAAGTATATGGTCTTACCTGATTTGGCACTCTCAATGGCCGCTTGAAGAATTTGCATTACAACCATGTTATTTTCTAATGAATATACATTAAAAGGTGGTAATTGCAACTCATCTTTTATCACTGCCGTGAATACCGAAAAAGGGTCGTTGAACGGTTTTTTACGTTGGGGCAGTAAAAAAATCTCTTCTGTAAATTGACTGTAGCCCTTTGATATTCTTATCCTTAACTGTGTAGGGTTATCTGCATAAATGGCTCCTTTGGTGCCGTAAAGTTCCATATCCTTTCTGCCAATAGGCCAATTCCAAGAAGGCTCCAATATAGCCATTTGGTTGGGGTAGGTTAAAATTATGGTTGCGTCATCATCTACATTTGGATTGTTATCTGCTTGTAGTTGTTGTGTAACAGCGGTGACAGACAGCGGTTTTTTCCCATTCATGATCCAAGTCATTAGGTTTGCCCCATAACACCCAAAATCCGTTATAGCTCCGCCACCATTTAAAACCGGGTCCGTAAGCCATTCCAAAAACTCTTGTGAAACCCCAATTTTTTTTGGTCCTTTATGACCATCTCTAATTATTACCTTTCTTAGCTCACCAATGGTACCGTTCTTTAGTTCATCTAATGCTTTGACATTGGTTTCATACCATGATGTTTCATAATTGGTAAGGACATGAACTTTATATATTTTTGCTAAATTGGCAATTTTAACGGCATCATCAAATGTTGTGGCCAAAGGTTTTTCTACCATTATGTGTATCCCTTTAGGAGCACACTCCTGCACTACTTTTAAATGATCTTTAATATTTCCAAATGCAGCAACGGCCTCCGGTTTAGTTTTTGCGATCATTTCCTCCATAGAATCAAAAACCATTGTCATAGGAAACCCAAATTCCTTGGATAATTTCTTGGCAAGTAACTTATTGGGTTCTACAATTCCTACCATAACCATATCCGTTTGGTTTTCACGGCCCAAAATCCAACCTACGTGGCCATGGGTGAGACCTGCGACTCCTAAACGAATGGGTTTCTCCTGGGCTAGACCAACGGTTTTAATCGTTATTGAAAAAAGTAAGATAAGGCATTTTTTCATGTTCAGGATTTAGTGTACGGGTTGTGAATATTCCTGAACTTGCAAATTTTTGCTAATAGTAAAGTAAAAAGTACTTCCTTGGTCTTTTATGGATTCTACCCAAATATCGCCCTCATGGATTTCTACTACTCGTTTGCAACCATATAGACCAATTCCAGAGCCTTCAAATTCAGATTGATGATGCAATTTATTAAATGCCTTAAATATATTCTGTTGTTGGTCTTTGGAGATACCAATACCGTTATCGCTCATTTTAAACTGGTAAAAATTGTCTTTTTCATCTGAGGAGATTACAATTTTTGGAGCATTTCTTACTGAAGAGAATTTTAGGGCATTATGTAATAGGTTTTGAAAGAGCATGCGTATATCCCTTTCACGGCCAACAATGTTGGGTAAGTCGTTAATTAGCACGGTTGCCCTATTGTTCTTAATCAATTGGGAGTGGTCCGTAATAATCTGTTGCACAATTTCTTGGCAATTTATAACTTTCATTTTATCGCTATTGCCTGTTTCGGCATACTCTAAAAGACCAAGTACCAAGCTAGTCATTCTTGTGGAACTGCCTTCTAAATGTTGAAAATGTTCTTTGAATTCTTTAAAGGTAGTAGTGTCCGGTTGGTCCAGGAGATGATGAGAAATAATATTAATGTTGTTTAACGGACTTTTAAGATCATGGGTCACGATAAAAGTGAATTCCTCAATTTGTTTATTTTTTTTATTTAAATCCTGGTTAAGGTCGTAAAGCTTTTGATTTTGCTTTTCAAGATTGCTCTGTGCTTTTTGTAATGCCTTTTCGTTGGCCTTTAGCATAGTATTATTTTTTTCCAGCTCATTGGTATATTTTCGGGTCTTTGTTTCATCATACACTCTAAAGGTCTGCGAAAGCCAGGTTAGACATGCTATGTAAACTAAAATTTCATCATAAGGTAAATTTATGACACCTAAAATGGGGCCATAAAAAGTTATGTAAAGCGTTGGAACTATAAATGCCATAATATCATAGATAATAATGGCGAGTCTAATTTTAGGTTTATTACGATAGGCAATGAACGCTAAAAATGCCATGGTGGCAAAGGCCAAGGCTTGACCAAAAAAACCTCCGATCAAGACAATGATGATCATAAACATGGTGGGAGGAAATAGCGACATGTACAGCCGTGTGGCCTTTTCCAATTTTAGAATGTTCATAATAAAACCTAGAGCAAAACCTAGAAAAATTACGAAGGCTATTATTTGTAAAAGCCTTGTGTTATTGAACATAGTGTATAGGAACATGAAAAAAGTAAATAGCGCAGAAAGTAGGGTGATCAAACCTATATGGTCTAATAAACTATTTTCATTGATATTTTGGTCCGGGGCGTTATGATTTACGTTTTTTATCACAAAAAGTATAAGCTATTATTTCAAATTGAATTAAAAAATATGATTTGCTTATAGTTAAGGATTTTTTAAATAATCCTCAACGGAACAAATAAATTCACATTTTTAAGCATATATTTTGTTTAACTTTTTACCTGTATGCTTTACACTTTTAAATATATGAAAGTTGTATGCAAATACACAGTAAAATGCATTTTTAATAATGAAAAAAATGCATATTTAATCTCTAATTTCTTTTAAGGATATGCTAACTATTTAAACCTTAAATAAGATTATAATTGCATAGGAACTTCCATGAATAAAACTTTAGCATTGGACTTTACGTGGTAAGAAAATGTATCCGTTTCCCAAATGCCATAACCGTCCCTTGCTTGCAGTAACTGCCCATTAATTTCAAATTCGCCATCCAATACAAACACATATACGCCGTTATGGTTGTTTTTAAGTTTGTAATTTCCTGATTTTTCCATATTAAAACTGCCCAGATAAAACCATGCATCTTGATGAATCCACACTCCGTCGTCGTCGGTATTGGGAGATACTATTTGCGTTAAACCATTGGCGACCTCTTTATCAGAAATAGAAATTTGATCGTAGCGTGGGGTTACTTCAGACTGATTGGGGAATATCCAAATTTGCAGAAACTTTACCTCTTGGTCGTTGTTTTTATTGAATTCGCTATGCGATAAGCCACTTCCGGCACTCATAACTTGTATGTCACCTTGTTTAATTACAGTTGAATTACCCATATCATCCATATGTTTAAGGTCTCCCTGCAATGGTATTGAAATAATTTCCATGTTACGATGGGGATGTGTACCAAATCCACGGCCGGCAGCCACTACATCATCATTAAGTACCCTTAGGGCGCCAAAGTGCATACGTTCCGGATTATGGTAGTTTGCAAAACTAAAACTATGATAAGATTTTAACCATCCATGGTCCGCATGGCCTCTAGTTTTTGCTTCGTGATATATAGTTTTCATGTGCTTTGTTTATGTATGATATTGGTCGAATATGGTAGTAACAAATTACTTAGTCCATTTTGTTAAGGGCTATTTTTTTAATGAATAAAGGTAGGGTTATACCTATTGAAATTGTTTATTGATAGTATAAATTTGCAGACTATTTTTAAAATTTTAATGACAAATAAAATAAAGTTCCCACAATGAAACACGTTATGTTAAGTACGCTTTTATTGCTTATGTTTTTTCAATTAAAGGCCCAAGGTAGTGATGATGCGGTCAAGCATTTTGGAGCGGGAATTGTCATAGGAGGTGTTGGGGGCTATGCCGCTCATAAGATTTTTGATGGAAAACGGGGTTGGACCTGGGTGGGTGCCGTGGGCAGTAGTTTTGGTGCGGCAATTGCAAAGGAAACCTTGTACGATCAACCCAGGGGAGCTTCATTTGAAGGAAGGGATGTCCTGTTTACGACTTTAGGCGGAATAGTATCTGGTTTGGCGTTGGATGTACTGACCAGCAATACTAGAAGAAGGACCGGTGGGGGCAAATATTGCGGCTGCTTGGTCGTAGAAAATAGTGAAATACCGGATCTTAATTTACCATTAAATCCTGAAACGGGTTCACGTGATATTACGGCTGTACTACAGGCCGCCTATTTATTAAGGTAGGGTTATAGGAGGCCTTTGGCCTTGATCTCTAAATATTTATTGATTGTATTGAGTGTAAGTTCTTCCGGTTTGGTCAAAATTGTTTGAATACCATATTTACGCAGTTCGTTGACCACAAGCTCTTTTTCGTATATAAATTTTTCAGCAATGGTTTGCTCAAATATATCTTTGCTACTTATAGCCTTTTGGCTGGCAAACGAAAGTAATTCTGTATTCTTGAAAAAGATGACAACCAATAAATGTTGTTTTGCAATTGCTTGTAAATAAGGAAGCTGCCTATGCAAGGCATCTAGGGTTTCAAAATTAGTATATAATAGTAATAAGCTCCTTTGGGGTATATTTCTTTTGATATCAATATACAAACTGCTAAAATCACTTTCCACAAAATTGGTAGTAAGGTTGTAAAGTGTTTCCAAAATCAAGTTCATTTGGGCACTTCTGCGTTCTGCAACCACTCTGTTCTCAACCTTATTGCTAAAGGAAAACATACCAGCTTTGTCATTTTTTTTAAGGGCAATATTGCTAATGACCAGTGTAGCGTTTATAGCATAATCCAAAAGACTTAATGCATTAAACGGCATTTTCATAACACGGCCTTTATCTATAATGGAATAGACTGGTTGTGACTTTTCATCTTGAAACTGGTTGACCATTAACTGATTTTTCTTGGCAGTAGCTTTCCAGTTGATATTTCTAATATCGTCACCTTGTATATAATCTTTAATTTGTTCAAATTCCATTGTATGGCCAATTCTCCTAATTTTTTTAAGGCCATGCTCAAATAGTTTATTGCTAAAAGCTAATAGGACATACTTTCTTAGCTGTAGAAAAGAAGGATATACCGGCACTTCCTGCCCTTGGTCATAAGTGTATTTACGGGTCAATATCCCAATGGGAGAACTGGTAAAAATGTTCAAGTTCCCAAACGCATAGACACCTCTTTCCACAGGTCTTAAGGAATAGGAATATGTTTGTTTTCCGCCACTTTTTATTGAACTTATAATTTTAAAATCACGCTTTTGAAATTGAAAAGGCAGCTCATCTATGATGGTGATATCTATTTTAAAAAAATAAAAGTTGTTTATTATAATATCGATACCGTTTTCGTCTCCATTGGATAGTTTGTCTGCCAGAATGCGTTGGGCCTTTACATTACCTTTGGAAAAAAACAAAAGGAGGATGTCCACAATGCAAAAAGCAATAAACGCATAAAACAATGATTTGGCAACGACCATGATATTTTCAAAAATATAAGCCAATAGAAAACAGGTAACAATGCCCGCAAAAAGCAGAAAAAAACGTGGTTGCAAGTATATATTTTTAAAAATTTTCTTCACAATCCTTTATCTTGGGATTTCAATGGTCTGCACTAAATCTTGAATCATTTTTTCAGCAGTAAGTCCTTCCATTTCCCTTTCAGGAGTTAGGATTACACGGTGGCATAGAATAGGGGACACTACTTTTTTAATATCATCTGGGGTGATAAAATCACGGCCATTGATTGCGGCAACAGCTTTGGAGGCATCTAATATGGCAATGGAGGCCCTTGGGGATGCTCCTAAATATAGATTGGCATTCGTTCTTGTATTATTGACAATTGCCGCAATATATTTTAAAAGGTTGTCTTCAACGATGATGTCCTTGATGGTGTTTTGATATTCCGCAATTTGCTTGGCGGACAATACGGATTGGACCATGAGTTCAACATCATTGTTCTTTTGTTGATGTTTGGTCTCTAAGATACGCACCTCTTCTTCCAGGGATGGGTACCGTACATTGATTTTAAATAAAAAGCGATCTAATTGAGCTTCCGGTAATCTGTATGTGCCTTCTTGTTCTACAGGATTTTGCGTTGCGAAAACCAAAAATGGAGGTTGCATAGGGTATTCGTGTCCATCAATGGTAATTTGGCGCTCGGCCATGGCTTCAAATAAGGCTGCCTGGGTTTTTGCCGGTGCACGATTTATTTCGTCAATAAGAATAATGTTGGAAAAAATTGGTCCTTTCTTAAATTCGAACTCAGAAGTCTTGACATTGAATATAGAGGTGCCTAAAATATCACTGGGCATTAAATCTGGCGTAAACTGTATACGGCTAAACTCTACGTTCATTGTCTTTGCCAAAAGTTTTGCGGTAACTGTTTTGGCTACACCGGGTACACCTTCAATTAAGGAATGCCCATTGGCAAGGATAGAAATGATCAATAATTCTATCATCTCTTGTTGTCCAATAATTACTTTGCCCAATTCGGTTTTTACTTTGGCGACGGCCTCTTGAAGTTGGGATAAATCTATTCGTGAATTAAACTCCTGTGGAGTGTTTTCTTGTAAATTATCTTCCATAAGATTTTTTAAATGCATTAATTTTTTTAGATAAGGTAACCGTATCCTGTTCTGTATGTATAGGTTTGTTTTTTAAGTTTAATATAAGGGTGACCAATGTTTTGGTGTCGTTGATACTATTACCGGATTTATTGGCCAAGGTCCTAATAAATGCTTCATCCAATATAGCGGTATTAACAAAATATCTATTTCTAATAAAGGATAGAAAATAATTGATTTTTTGATGGTTTAGATTGGTGTAATCCTTGTTTTGATGATAAAGCGTCCCAACGGTCCTTGCAAATTCTACCGAGGAATTTTCCAAGGGAGAAACAATAGGTATGATACGCTGCTCTCTTTTTGCCTTAAAAATCACAAATAACAGCAACGCACAGATTGTAAGATAATAAGCCCATTTTAATGCGGGTTGGTTCAAAACAAACCGCATGGGAGAAGTTATTATTTTTCTCCCGGATTTTTTATAATCGTCCCAATACAGATAATCATTGGTCAAATAAGACAGGCTTTGTGCACTATAATTGCTGGAGCGGTTCAATAAATAATAGTTGCTGAACCCGGCCGGCAACGTGTTGATATAAAAATGGCCGTTACCAAAAGCTGTTTTAATGAAGTTAGGTTTACTTTTTAAGGTATCCATTTCCGTTGGTAGAAATGATTTTTCGGTAAAACTGATATGGCCAAGTATCTCAGTATTTAAAGTGTCCACACTAGTGAAATAAACAGGGTCCGCACCTCGTTCAAACCTAAACTGTGCAGTTTTAAAACGTGTATTGGTCAAACTAACACTGGCCGTATCTTCCTTGAAATCATAATATCTTTCCATCTCAATGTTCAAGGTATCTGCCAAAATCCCATAAAGATTGTTGGCAGCAATAAAGACTTGGTTTCCCTTAGCTACATAATTCAATAATTGCTTGCTCTCTTGATTGTCAAAAGAAAGCATATTGTTAATTGCTATATAAGTGGAAATCTTACTGGAATCACGGGTGGTCAAAACATTATAAATACTTTCCTCTACCGTTTCTATTTTACTATCTGGAAAAAGTGTGGGCAATTCCTGATAAAGTACGTAGCACCCAAAAGGTATTTTAGAACTAGAAGTGAATGAAGGCCTCCAGTTAATTGGTTTGGGACGTACGATCTCTGTAGCTATGATACCTATTAGTACCGCTATTAAAAGACCTAGTATTATTTTTGAACGTTTACCCAAATCTATACTGTTATTAAATGGTTTATAGAATTGAATTCCAATGTATACTGGTCGTACCTGTCAATGTCAATCTCTTGCTCTCCATACCATATATGATCATATAGGTAACTAACCTTTTTAAATCCTTGCTTAAGGTTTTTTTCCTTGATTTCGGATAAGTAATCGGAATTTGTTTTTTCAAAATGCCAGCTAATAATTTCTTTTTTCGAAAGATTTTGTAACGTTAAAAGAAATTGATATCTAATTGCTAGTCTATAATTTTGGACTTGCAATGCATCTTGAAGCAGTTTGTGCAAGTCTATAGTTTCTATATGTTCTTCAGTAAGATTTACCGTACCCAAATTTTTGGCCTTTCTGGTAAAAATGGAATTGAAGCTTTCGTTGGTAAGAACTTTGACCAATAAATAAATGGCCAATAGTGCCATTAGTAAATAGATGATGTGTTCAACAACCTGAAGCACCTGAGGTGATATTTCTATGCCGAATACACGTTGCAATCCTTGACCTATCCACGTAATAAAGCGCGCAAGTAAATTTTGGGATTCTCCGGTTTTGATTTGGTAATTGAATTCTTCTCCTATATATTTTTGGGACAAATCCTCTGTCCACTCCTTTGGTGTAATAGTGGAAGTGGAATCTATAGGAATGTCCGCTGTATTACCTAATTGCCCAAAAGCGCAATAGGAATGCAGTACCCATAATATTAGCAATAATCTATACTTCAAATTAATCGTTTAGTCCTATTTGTTCAATAGTGGCCCTGGTATGTTCGTTGTACGTTTTTTCATGTAATGCATAATATAGGATACCATTTACAAATTGAGAAAGGCATTGCCCGTAAACTGCCGTTATCAAGATGCAACAGGTACCTATAGTGTATACTACGGTAGTTACAATTGAGTTGGCAAAATCAACATCATTTTCTACAACATGAAAGGTGTAAATGCCTAAAATTATACCCGGTATCATTAGGGTAAGCATTAGCAAAAGGCCAAGTAATAAGCCCAAGATAAAATTTACCCCTACGGATTTCCAAAAGTTTTTGGTCACTAATCGCCACCCTTCACCAAAAGCATCTATTGCCCCTTTTTGTTTGTTCAGCATATCAAAAAAAGAAACCCCGATCCAAGCGGCAACAAAGAATTGAACAATATATTGGGCAAACATGCCAAGAATGGGTATTATGGCCATCATAATGGCTACTATCATAAATGCCAGGTAAATAGGGATAAGTAGTAAAATAAATAGGACAATATTTCCCAACTGGCTTTTTGCAAATGCCCAAACTTCCTTTTTGTTGAACGTATTGTTCTTCTTTTCCTCATATTTGATCATGTAGCTTGTGGATAACGAATAGTTAAGAATGGCCACCAAAATAAAGATGATGAAAAAAAGTCCACTGCCAATAACAAGGTAGATGTAATAGTTATCTTCAAAACCCATAGAGTCCGAGAAAGAATTATTATTGGTCTCAAAAGCAATTAATCCTATAACTCCAGATACCAATAGATAACTTGCGATCAAAAGGCCGATCATAAATAGACCGTTATAGCTTATAAATACATTGGTGAAATTTTTAATGTTCTGTTTAAAAAAATCAAAATAAACGGAAATAATTTCTCCAAAATCACGGTTTACCCGCAGTGGTATGTAGTTGTCTTTCATATTTTTTGTTAAGAATAATAGGGTATGCCAAATAATAGAATACAATTAAAAACAACGAGGCCGCTATAATTAATATTGCCAACCAATTAGGCATATTGGTATATCTAGTTATAAAACCTTCTATGAAGCCTGCAAGGATAAAGAAAGGAATGGTGCTCACAACAACCTTTAATCCGTCTTTGGCACCTTTCATAAAAGAAATACGTCTTGAGTATGTTTTTGGAAAAAGAATACTGTTGCCCATAATTAAACCAGCACATCCGGCAATAATAATTACCGAGATTTCAATAGTACCATGTAGCCAAATTTGTTTATTGGCTTCAAAAAAAACACCTTTTGTGTAAAAGAAGGTAATAAAGGCCCCTAACATTACCCCATTGCTAAAAAGTATATATGCGGTACCTATACTGGTAATAACTCCAAAACTAAAGGCTAGGAATGCGACCCTTATATTGTTTATGGTTATTCCAAGAAAACTTCCAATTTCACTTCCGCCCTTATAGATTGCTGCCGGGTCCCCGTTTGCAATGTTGTTCAAGGTTTCGTTAACATATGCATCGCCCAAGATCAATCGGACAAACGTAGGGTCGTTCAGGGCAGAAAGTGCACCAATTGCAGATGCCACAATAAAAATCAAAAATGCAATACCCATTGTTTTATGATATTGTCTGAAGAACAACGGAAATTCCGTACGCCAAAAATCAACAATCCGATTGCGGTTTTCTTTTTTGTTTTTATATATTTTTTGATGGGCCTGTGCAGCAAGTTCGTTCAAATACAATAAAGTCTTACTTTCT
Organism: Maribacter confluentis; assembly: GCF_030505015.1. NCBI lineage: Bacteria > Pseudomonadati > Bacteroidota > Flavobacteriia > Flavobacteriales > Flavobacteriaceae > Maribacter > Maribacter confluentis. Next base: position 826,173 of record NZ_JAUKUC010000001.1, on the reverse strand, counting down.
GCGTAATAGGTTTGCGCGTATGCCAAATCATTGGTTAATTGAATGTAACCATTGGCTAGCTCATCGGGGTTTGTATTGCGGCCAAGGGCGATAGCCTTTTCAAAAGCAATCCATTTTTCTTTATTTTGCCTTACAAAAGCAGCTTCGCGCATATATAGTATTTACCTTGTTAAATTTAAGACTTAATGAATAACCTCCAAATCAATACAACGCAAAATGTTAATCTTAATTATACCATAGTCAGTATTGGTGAACGAATTTTAGCATTTTTAATAGATGCTTTTATTCTTTATTTGTATTCCATGTTGGTAAATCTGATAGGAGATGCCATAGGATATGTGTATGATGACCGATGGACACAACGTGGATTGGTAGCACTTATTTTTCTGCCTGCCATGTTCTATAGTTTGTTAATGCATATCATATTTAATGGAAGAACTGTTGGTAAAATGTTGATGAAAATGCGGGTGGTGAAAATAGATGGCTCACCTGTACATTGGAGCAATTATCTTACACGATGGATGTTAAGATTGGTAGATATTTGGTTGTTCTTGGGTGCAATAGGTATATTGACCATTTTATTTTCTGACAGGAAACAGCGTTTGGGAGATGCCGCTGCAGGAACGGTGGTCATTAGTACAAAACAAAAGACAAAAGTATCGCATACCATTTTGGAAGAGGTAGAAGATACTTATGTGCCCGTATTTACAAATGTTACCATGCTGACGGACAAAGATGTACGGCTGATCAAGGAAACGTTTCGTATAGCCAAAAAGAGTAATGATTATAAGACATTAAAAATGTTGAGGGATAAAGTGGATAGTATTTTATTGACCAATTCAGAATTATATGATAAACCATATTTAGAAACCGTTTTAAAAGACTATAATTACTTTACCCAACAACTATAGCTTATGTTCTATTATATTATAGATATATTAGGAACCATTGCGTTCGCAATTTCTGGGGTATTGGTGGCCATGGAAAAAAAACTCGATGTTTTTGGAGTGTTGATTATCGCTTTCGTAACTGCAGTTGGGGGTGGAACTTTAAGGGATCTGTTAATTGGTATTAGACCCGTAGGGTGGTTAAATGCGCCTATACATATTTTGGTCATTGTGCTTACCGTTATTTTGGCCATACTATTTGTAAAGCAGCTAAAATACGTCAGAAAATCTCTTTTTTTGTTTGATACCATTGGTATAGGTCTGTATACCATGGCCGGTGTAGAAAAAGGGATTGCGGCAGATCTATCACCGGTAATGTGTATAGCGTTAGGTACTATAACAGCATGTTTTGGTGGTGTGATCCGTGATATCCTTTGCAATGAAATACCAGTTATATTTAGAAAAGAAATTTATGCTACCGTATGTATTCTAGGTGGATTGGTATATTTTTTACTTATACAATTTCCAGTTATAAGTAATACCATAGCCCATTCATTGGCTATATTGACCATTATTGTCATGCGTATACTGGCCGTTAAATTCAAAATTTCATTGCCCAATATTTATCGGGAAATATAATTGGTAAGATGCTTTACATTTTTATGTAAAACATGAAAGACCATGTATAGGCTCGTCATTCCACATTTAACGTAGAGTATGTAAGTTATCGTAGATTTTTCTATATCTCTTATTCAATGACCTCCGCTTTGGTAATGTAAATGTTCTGCATGGGCCAGTCACCCTCACCAACAGGTTGATTGTTTATTTTATCTACTACATCCATACCTTCAATGACCCTGCCGAAAGGAGTGTATTCATTATCTAGGTGGTAAGAGCCTGGATCGGTAACAACGATAAAGAACTCATAAGGGGAAGCTAGCATATGCGGATTGTCCATTTCACTGCTGGGCATAGATATGGTGCCCCTATGGTGTTTATGTCCCTTACGGGTGTCCGGTGGTAGTAAATATCTTCCAATTTCATTACGTTTCTTACCTGTTTTGCGGTCATCAGAATTTCCTCCTTGAATTATAAAGTTTTTGACCACTCTATGAAATTGGGTATAGTCAAAATAACCTTTGCGGGTCAAATAAATAAAATTGGCACGGTGGTAGGGCACATTTTCGTAAAGTTCAACCGTAAAACTGCCCAAACTGGTGGTAATCTTTACTTTATTGGCCTTTAAATCTTGCTGGTATTCATAGAAAAAATCAATGGCGTTGTCCTCTGTAAGTTCAAAACTTTCTTCCTCTTGTTTGGCAAGGGAGTCGCTTTTAATTTTTGTGGAATCTATGCGTGTCTCCGTGTTAATAATTGGACTTTCAGGTTTCTTAGCGGTATCTTTGCAACTTATTGTTAACAGGGCGGCCACAATAATATATAAATAGGATTTAGCTAGGGTCATGGATTTTAATTTATTTGAACATCAGGTCTCAAAAATAAAAGATTTACCGCTACCAGGTGAGGCTTCGCAATATAAAATGGCTCCACAAGGTCGTGTAGCGGACTTAAAACAAATAAACCTGACACAAAAAAATCCTAGGAAAGCAGCGGTAATGGCTTTGTTTTATCCATCCGAAGAAAAAAAAACGAACCTTTTGCTTATTCTGCGTAAAACATACAAAGGCGTACACTCCAATCAAGTTGGCTTCCCAGGCGGAAAGGTAGAAAGAATTGATAATGGGCTTTTAAATACCGCATTGCGCGAAACACATGAGGAAGTAGGGGTAGAGCCAAAAGATGTAACGGTGGTGAAAGAGTTGTCCACTATTTTTATACCGCCCAGCAATTTTATGGTACAACCCTATATGGGACTTTACAAAGAACCAAAACCTTTTCGTAAGCAGGATAAGGAAGTAGAGACAATTTTAGAGGTTCCCTTGCTCGATTTTATGGATGAAAAAAAAATCGTAACAAAAAAGTTGACCACGTCTTATGCCTCCAATATTGAAGTACCTGCCTTTAAATTAAATGGTTATATTGTTTGGGGGGCAACAGCAATGATGTTGAGCGAGATTAAAGAGTTATTAAAGCAAGTGATGTAAGCTTAATTATTTATTTTAGCATCTATGGGATTATTTAAAACAAACCCTTTTGGGCATAATTTATTTTTAAAGAAATGGCTTATCCGTATTTTGGCGGTGCTTTCACATCAGCGGTATAAACGTTTTAATACGCTGGAGATTGAAGGTTCTGAAATTATTAGGAATTTACCGGATAGGAATGTGCTATTCGTAAGTAACCATCAAACTTATTTTGCGGATGTTGTGGCAATGTTTCATGTGTTCAATGCAAGTTTAAGCGGTAGGGAAGATTCCATTAAGAATTTAGGCTACATATGGCAACCAAAACTGAATATGTACTATGTTGCGGCCGCGGAGACAATGAGAAAAAGTCTGTTGACAAAGATCATGGCCTATGCGGGTTCCGTCAGTGTGGAGAGAACATGGCGGTCAGAGGGCAAGGATGTAAAGCGCCAGGTTAAAATGAGCGATATCTCTAATATAGGCAAGGCCTTGAACGATGGTTGGGTCATTACTTTTCCCCAAGGTACGACAACACCTTGGAAACCGCTACGAAAGGGCACCGCTCATATCATCAAAAAATATAAACCGGTAGTGGTTCCTGTTGTAATTGATGGTTTTAGACGTTCGTTTGATAAGAAAGGGCTGCGTATCAAGAAAAAAGGTATACTGCAATCCATGGTCATCAAAGAACCTTTACAGATAGATTATGACAATGAAACTTCAGAGTCCATTATAGAAAAATTGGAATATGCCATAGAACAACATCCGTCCTTCTTAAAGGTAATCTCAAAAGCGGACCTTTTGGCATATGAAGAAGAGAACAAGCAGCGAAAGTGGAAAACACCTTAAATTTCCAATTGTCTTAGTTCCGTATAGTTCTTTTTTAGCTTTCTTAGGAGTAGGCCATATAGAAGGAAATAAACCCCTCCCATAAATAATGTGAGTACTACTCCAAAAATACCAATGGCTAGCATAATGGTAATTTTGAGCTTTTCTTGAGATACATTGGCCAATCCTTCTTTGAATTCAGGGAATGCCAGTGCAATATTATCGTTGAGGTAAACACCTATAATCATGATTATGATCGTGACCATGATCATGGACAAGGAAAAGATAACATAATGTTTCACCGTTTTTCTGGTCTTTATAATCTTCCTCATCAGGTTTTTAGAATTGTCCAGAACGGAAATTTCCTTAAATCGTTTATAGAATTGAAAGATAAAATATAGGGCAACGGTATAAATAAATACAGATAGTCCAAATAGATATTGGGAAACACCAATTTTTTCATAAACCTCCATGCCCTCTCTCATGGAAGGGAATAAGTAAAGAAGATGGGGCACGGAAAATTCCAAAATACTAATGATCAATATCCATTTTACGATAGATGAGGATTTTTTCCAAATCATCTTATGAATATCTTCATAGCTTAGCTTAGGAACGTTAAACTCCTTGTTTTGCCAATCTTTCTTCAATAATTCCAATTCATCCGTCATATATTATGGATTCAAAATGGTTCTTAATTTGTTTTTGATACGGTTCATTTTAACACGCGCATTTACTTCTGAAATACCCAATGTATCTGATATTTCCGTATAATTTTTATCTTCCAGGTATAGGAACACTAGCGCTTTATCGACATCGCCCAATTGTTTTACGGCCTTATACATCAATTTTAACTGAAGTTCCTCTGTTTCGTCATATTCATCTGCCTTTATCTTAAAAATTACGGATTCGTAATCCGCCGTATCAATTCTCTTTTTGTTTTTACGATAGAGGGTTATTGCCGTATTCAAGGCAACCCTATACATCCATGTACTAAACTTTGCATCTCCCCTAAATTTGGGATAGGCTTTCCACAGTTGAATGGTAATTTCCTGGAACAGATCGTTGTGAGAATCGCGGTCATTGGTATATAGTGTACACACCTTATGGACAATATTTTGATTGTCTTGCAGCTCCGTCACAAATTTGTGTTCCAGTTCTTTGTTCACTAGTGGTTGGTGGTTATTACGTAATTAGTCTAACAAAAGTTTTTTTTGTTACATCTATTTTACGAAAATTAAAAATGTCCAAGGATTACCTTGGACATTTTTAAAAAGTTGAATGAATTTTAGTTTCTATAATTCAATGCTGGAGCCCTATCGCCCAAAAGTGGGATATATTTAAAATCAGCCCCTCTGTTTTCCAAAAATTCTGTTTTTGCCTGCTCCACCAATTTTTTGTCCTTAAATAGGTCCATAGCGGTTTTGGTCAAAGTTTTTGCCGCAACCATCATACCTTTATTGCCAATAGATGTACCGCCGGCCGCAACCGCTTGCCAGCTATGGGCGGGAGTTCCGGGAACCCAAGTGGCCGTGCCAAAACCAACGGTAGGAACCGTAAAGCTAACATCGCCCACATCTGTAGAACCATAGGCCCTTGCTTCGGTTTTATATGGCTGTATATTTTTGGCAACATTAAGGTCTGCCTTTTCCATTCCTAATGTTTTGGCAATTTTATCGGCAAATACTTTTTCCTCCGCTGTGTATGCTATACCACCAACTTCCGTTAAGTTATCATGAACAAGTTTTTGTAAGGTTAGGTTGGGTAAGAGTTCATGGGTGCCACCGATCATTTCATAATCCATTGTAGTACCTGTACCCAGTGCTGCGCCTTCTGCCGCTTTAACCATTCTGTCAAAAATATCAATAACAACATTACGGGAATTATGACGGGCATAATAGTAAACTTCTGCAAAATCTGGTACCACATTGGGCGCTTTACCTCCGGAAGTTATGACATAGTGAATTCTAGCCTCTTGCGGTATATGTTCCCTCATCATGTTGACCATAATGTTCATTGCCTCTACGCCATCAAGGGCGGATCTTCCTTTATCTGGGGAACCTGCGGCATGAGCGGAAATACCATGAAATCTAAATTTTGCTGATTTGTTTGCCAGCGCAGCACCTGCGCTTGCGGCATTTTGCGCTCCCGGATGCCAGTGAAGGGCAATGTCTACATCGTTAAAAAGTCCTTCACGGACCATATATACCTTTCCTGATCCACCTTCTTCCGCAGGTGTGCCGTAAAAACGTATGGTACCTTGCATTTTGTTGGCTGCCAACCATTCTTTGGTAGAGATGGCCGCTGCGGTAGACGCGGTACCGAATAAATGGTGTCCACAGGCATGGCCTGCAGCTTTGTCCGCAGATTCTTTTTCGGCAACCGCTTTTTGGGAAAGTCCCGGTAGAGCATCATATTCTCCCAAAATAGCTATTACAGGGCTTCCGCTGCCATATTCCGCAATAAAGGCGGTCGGGATACCGGCAACACCCTTGGTTATGGTAAAGCCGGCATTTTCCAAGGTCTCTTGCAATAGACCCGCACTTTTTTCTTCCTGGTAGCCCATTTCTGCGAAATCCCAAATATTTTGAGCTATAATTCCGTATTCCTTACTTTTTTGCTCTAATTTTTGAAGTACTTCCTTTTCACTTTTCTGCGCGCTCACAGATAGGAAGGTGGCGCCGAGTAATATTGATAAAATAAGGGTTTTTCGCATGATGTCAGTTATTTGAGTTAGGCCTTAAAGATACTAAAAAGAGAATATTATTTTAAAGTAGTAGTCCATTTGATTAATTTTGCCGTCAAGTTAAAAACTATGAACATACCACTTTCAAGCTATCCTAGAATCGTAATCATAGGTGGTGGTTTTGGGGGAGTTTCCCTCGCAAAGAAATTAAGCAAAAAAGAAGTACAGGTAGTATTGTTGGACAAAAACAACTACCATACCTTTCAGCCCCTTTTATATCAGGTATCAACAGGTGGATTGGAGCCAGACTCCATAGCGTATCCATTGCGTAAAGTGCTTATTGGATATGACAATTTCTACTTTCGTTTGGCAGAAGTTACCGAGGTAGACCCAGGACATAAAAAGATAAAAACGGATATCGGTGATCTATCCTATGACTATTTAGTAGTCGCAACAGGGTCAGAGACAAATTTCTTTGGTAATACAGAAATAGAGCATCATGCCATGTCCATGAAATCTATTCCACAATCGCTTAATTTAAGAAGTTTGATTTTGGAAAATTTTGAACAGGCCCTTTTAACGGATGATTATCATGAACGTGATGCTTTAATGAATTTTGTCATCGTTGGTGGCGGGCCAACGGGAGTTGAACTGGCAGGAGCATTGGCGGAAATTAAAAAAGGGATATTACCTAAGGATTATCCGGATCTGGATACTAGAAGGGCACAAATAAATATAATACAAGGGGGAGATTGCCTGTTACCAGGTTTCAGTATCCAAGCATCCAAAAAAGCCGAGGACTTTTTAGAGGAATTGGGCGTACAGGTATGGAAAGGCGTACGCGTAACCGGGTATGACGGCAAAACGGTTACCACCAAAACAGATTTGGTCTTTCAGTCCGCAGCGGTAATTTGGGCTGCTGGGGTAAAAGGGGCAAGCATTAAAGGTTTGGACGCTGCCGATGTTTTGGCTGGAGGAAATAGGCTTAAGGTTAACGAGTTTAACCAAGTAATTGGTTATCCGGAAATTTTTGCAATTGGTGATATTGCATGTATGGCTACGGAAGATAACCCACGTGGACACCCTATGGTTGCCCAACCGGCCATTCAGCAAGGAAGGCTGTTAGGGGAAAACATGGTCAAATTATTGGAACATAAACCTATGAAACCCTTTGTATATAATGACAAGGGCAGTATGGCAACCATAGGTAGAAACAAAGCCGTATGTGATATTAAGGGCTACCGTTTTCAAGGTATTTTTGCATGGTTTGTCTGGATGTTCGTACACTTATTTTTTCTGATAGGCTTTAGAAATAGAATGGTCGTTTTTATTAATTGGGTGTATAATTATATAAGATTTGATAGGGAGGCAAGACTAATTATCCGCCCTTACAAAAGAGATTATAGCCAGTTTAAGGATTGATCTATACATGATTAATATACCCCGTATCCCAATTATTGTTCAGATGCTAGGCGCGTTAAGTGCCTGACAGTTAAAATTTTGTCAAGTATTTCTTTCCTAGTTGTAATTTAAATATCTTCAAGGTAAAATCAACCGGAAATGAAAACTAGTAGTTTTAAAATACTTGTATCAACTTATTTGTTTATTTCCGTAAATACAATGTTTGGTCAAACCACAGAGGATCCGGTTTCAACCAATGCTTTACCATTATCTAAGTTGTCAATTTCTGGAAATGCCTATCCTGTTACGGCTATTGGCGATGTTCATAAATCTTTTTTGGTAGGCTATGGTATCCCTAATGGTTTGCAAATGGAGCTCCATGGGTTTTATGATACCTATTTGCAAACGGAAAGATTTAGGACTAATCTTTTAGGAAAGGTCTATCTAACGGAAAAATTATATTTACTATCAGGTTTGGAAGTTGAAATAGCTACGGAAAGTCAAGAATTAATGGAGGCGCCTTATCGTCTTGGTTTTGTGGCTGGTACAGGTTATGATATAAGTGATAACTTCATGGTCGAGATAAAAAGCAATGTACAATTAAACAAGGATGCCATAGGTGCATTTGGGGAAAAATTGATAGAAATGCCGGCAGTTCATACCATTGGGGGCAAGTGGAGATTCTAATATTCCTTCCTGGGGTGATACGTATTCATTACATCGGCCAGATGGGAGCGGTCCACATGCATATATATTTCTGTGGTGGTAATACTCTCATGACCTAGCATTTGTTGTATAGAACGCAGGTCCGCTCCATTTTCCAATAAATGGGTCGCAAATGAATGCCTAAAGGTATGTGGGCTAATATTTTTCTGTAACCCAATAGTTGTGGCCAAGTTTTTAATAATCGTAAAGATCATTGCTCTGGTAAGTTGCCTTCCTCTTCTGTTCAAGAACAAAATATCTTGAAATCCTTCTTTAATATTTAGGTGTACCCTTATTTCATTTCTATAGATAGAAATATATTTCATATTGACGAGGCTAATAGGAACAAAACGTTGCTTATTACCTTTACCTGTTACTTTTATAAATCCCTCGTCAAAAAATAAATCGGATATTTTAAGATTAATTAGCTCTGAAACACGCAAACCACAACCATACAATGTTTCCAATATGGCGCGATTGCGTTCACCTTCTGGTGTGCCCAGGTCTATGGCACCTATTAAATTGTCTATTTCCTTTTCGGAAAGCGTATCTGGTAATTTTCTTCCAATTTTGGGTGATTCAATCAAATCCAAGGGGTTGTCATTTCTATATTCTTCAAATATTAGATAGGTAAAAAAACTTTTAAGTCCAGAGATAATTCTAGCCTGTGACCTAGGATTTACAACTTTGGCAATTTCGTAGACAAATTGTTGAACCGTGGTCTTATCTATTTCCAAAGGCCCTGTAGTTATAGTTTGGGATGTCAAAAATGCCATTAATTTTTCTATATCCCGTGTATAGCTTTGGATGGAATTGTCTGAAAGTCCTCTTTCCAATTTTAGATATACCGTATAGTCTTTTAGGGCTTGGTTCCAGTTCATGGCCTAAAGATAATCATCTTGGTAATTTTATGAATTGACAAGACCTATTATGGCCAAGATATAATAATACAGATGTGAAAACGTTCAACACTTAGCAAAATCAACATTTAAAGTATGAAAAAAGTAGGCTTCTTAATCTTTTTTGTTCTATTGGGTTTACGTCTAAGTGCACAGGAAGGGTTTAAATTGGGAATACAGGCAGGTTTGCCGCTAAACGAATTCAATGATGCGGTAAGCGTGGTTTTAGGAGCGGATGCCTCCTATATGTATCCTTTGGGGGAAGTAGTGGATATTGGCCCTGCTGTTGGGTATATTCACGGATTTGCGGAAAAGTACCAATCTACCATACCCCTTTCTGATTTGGAGCCTGTTCAATTTTTACCATTATCCGCGGGTGTTCGTTTCTGGACATCCAATTCTTTTTCTTTTGGTGGTAATGTTGGTTGGGCCATGGGAATAAACGATAGCAATGATGGTGGAGTATATTACAGACCTACGATCGCTTATCTGACAAGTTCAAGTTCAGAAGTTAATTTATCCTATACCAATATAAATTTAGATCAGGCAAAATGGACTACCATTACCTTAGGCTTGGTATATAATTTTGAACCTAAGTATAGAACACGTCGTTAATGCTCGGTTGATTTCTTTACCTGTACTTATGTAAATAACAGATGATTGTTAGGGCAACATTTGTTACTTTTATGGCATGAAGATTATCATTATAAATGGCCCCAATTTAAATTTATTGGGAAAAAGGGAACCGGAAGTTTACGGAGCACAGACATTTGAGGAATATTTTACAAAACTTCAATTTAAATTCAAGGATGTTGAACTAGAATATTTTCAGTCCAATATTGAAGGGGAAATTATATCAAAGATTCAGGAAACTGGGTTTACCTATGACGGTATAGTGCTCAATGCAGCGGCATATACCCATACCTCTGTGGGCATAGGAGATGCGGTCAAGGCTGTAGAAACACCTGTAGTCGAAGTCCATATTTCCAATACCCATCAACGGGAGGAGTTTAGGCATGTTTCATATATTTCGGCAGCTGCAAAAGGTGTAATATTGGGGTTTGGCCTAAAAAGTTATGACCTGGCCATACAAAGTTTTATCAAAGATTAATTATTAGTTTTCTTTAACATCCGATCAAATCCGGTAATTCGTAGATAGTAGTAAATTAAAGACTACTATGAAAAAATTAGGTATATTCCTTATAAGCGCTATAACCGTATTGGGTTTATCGTGTAGTGATGAAAATGAGTTGGCTCATACTCCACTTCCACACAACACCATAACACTTACAAACGCATTTTCAAATTTAAATTTTACAAGTCCGTTAGACCTTCAAAGCCCTAATGATGGCACCGATCGTCTTTTTGTAGCTGAAAAGGGCGGTTTGATAAAAGTTTTTGAAAATAAGGAAAGCGTAACGGAGACTTCAACGTTTTTGGATCTTTCCGGACAAATTGCTACGGAAAATGAATTGGGATTGTTAGGTTTTGCCTTTCATCCGGATTATAGTGCAAACGGTTTTCTATTTGTATACTATACCCCAAATACTTCGGAGGCGGTTGTCTCTAGGTTCAAGGTTTCTGAAGGTGACGTTAACCAAGTAGACTCAACAAGTGAAACAATATTGTTACGCATACCGCAACCGTATACCAATCATAATGGAGGACAATTGGCCTTTGGTACGGACGGTTACCTATATATTGCTTCAGGTGATGGTGGTGGATCAGGTGATCCGGATGGCAACGCACAGAATTTGGAGAATCTTTTAGGCAAAATTTTAAGAATAGACGTCGATAATGAGGATACTGGTCTGGAGTACGCCATACCTGCTGATAATCCTTTTGTTGATACGGAAGATGCACGGGCCGAAATCTTTGCCTATGGGTTAAGAAATCCTTGGAGGCTTAGCATTGACTTACAGGATAATACAATTTGGACCGGTGATGTAGGGCAAGATCAGAAGGAAGAGATCGACCTAATAGAAAAAGGAGGAAATTATGGTTGGAATTCGTTAGAAGGTACATCATGTTATAAAGAGGCTGATTGTGCTGTTGATGGTACAATACTTCCACTATATGAATATGGCCACGAAAACAATGATAAGTCTATAACCGGAGGTTACGTATATAGGGGGAATAATGTACCGGAATTAAATGGGTACTATGTATATGGGGATTTTATTTCCGGTAGGATATGGGCATTGGATAAATCCGGTAACAACCAATTGATATCGGAATCCGGTCTTAGTATATCCTCATTTGGGATAGATGCAGATAAAGAACTTTATCTCTGTAGTTTTGATGGAAAGATATATAAGTTCAATTTGGCAGATTAATGCTAAATGGCATTTTGTTTCCTTAGATATTTCTCTTCTACGTAAAAAGTAGCGAAAGGTAATAAGGAGGCAATACCAAAAATAAGTAGTTTCTTAATGCTCCATTTATATTTGAGCCCCACAACTACGGTCAAAATAATATAGGCAATAAACAAAATACCATGTATGTTGCCTATAATTTTATTTGGTCCGGGAATTTCGGCCCAATATTTTAAGGGCATACTAATTCCGAACAACGCCAAATAGGAGATACCTTCTAAAATTGCCGTTGCTCGAAATAGTTTTAACATGCCTTACTTATTTTTTTGGGTTATAGATGTATTACTTCATCGTAAGCTGCAGCTACCGCTTCCATTACCGCCTCACTCATTGTTGGGTGTGGGTGTACCGCCTTAAGGACCTCATGGCCCGTAGTTTCTAGTTTACGTCCCAATACAGCTTCAGCTATCATATCGGTAACACCGGCGCCGATCATATGGCATCCTAACCATTCGCCGTATTTAGCATCGAAAATTACTTTTACGAAACCATCTGAAGCACCGGAAGCTTTTGCCTTACCACTTGCAGAAAAAGGAAATTTACCAACTTTGATATCCAGACCTTTTTCCTTGGCCTGTTTTTCCGTTAGTCCAACCGAAGCAATTTCAGGAGAGCAATACGTACAACCAGGTATGTTGCCATAATCCAATGGTTCTACATGCATATCCGCTAATTTCTCTACACAGATAATACCTTCGGCAGAGGCTACGTGTGCCAACGCCTGACCAGGGGTAACATCACCAATGGCATAATAACCTGGGATATTGGTCTGGTAAAAATCGTTCACTAAAATCTTATCACGGTCTGTGGCAATACCCACATCTTCCAAACCAATGTTCTCAATATTCGTTTTGATGCCCACTGCGGAAAGTACAATGTCAGCCTCTAGAATTTGCTCTCCCTTGGCCGTTTTTACGGTGGCTTTTACACCTTCACCAGAGGTATCAACAGAAGTAACTTCTGCAGAGGTCATAATCTTTACACCGGCTTTTTTAAAGCTTCGTTCCAATTGTTTGGAAACATCCTCATCCTCAACAGGGACTATGTTCGGTAAATATTCTACAACGGTAACCTCTGTACCCATGGAGTTATAGAAATAAGCAAATTCTATTCCTATAGCGCCACTTCCTACAACGATCATTTTCTTAGGCTGCTTATCCAAGGTCATGGCTTCCCTGTAACCAATAATTTTCTTGCCGTCCTGTGGTAGACTGGGAAGTTCTCGGCTACGAGCCCCGGTAGCAATAATAATATTGTTGGCACTGTATTCGGTCACAGAACCATCTTCCGCTTTTACGGAGATTTTTTTGCCCGGTTTAAGGGTTCCATAGCCTTTTATGACCTCAATTTTATTCTTTTTCATCAAAAACTGAACACCCTTGCTCATGCCATCTGCAACGCCACGGCTTCTTTTTACCACGGCATCAAAATCCTTATCCACATTATCTACCTTTATTCCATAATCATCTGCATGCTTTAAGTACTCAAATACCTGTGCAGACTTCAGTAGTGCTTTAGTAGGAATACAGCCCCAATTTAAGCAAACACCGCCTAGACTTTCTTTTTCAATAATGGCGGTCTTAAATCCTAATTGTGAAGCTCTAATTGCAGTAACATATCCTCCTGGACCACTACCTAAAACAATAATGTCGAAAGTGCTCATATTTTGATTTTTTTGATGTTTGAAATTGAAGGGCAAAAGTACAAAACCAAAACGGGATTTTGTAAAACGTTTTAAAAATATGACTTTAATACCCCAATTGTTGTAGGTATGTAACTGTGGGTTAATATTTTAAATAAATATTAGCTATATTTAAAAGTTGTCTAATGGTAGGGGGGTCCCGCGCGAAGTCTTATTTTTCGGGAACAAATTTTAATGCCACTCCGTTTATACAGTGCCTTAATCCCGTAGGTGCAGGACCATCCTCAAAAACATGACCCAAGTGTCCGCCACACGTGGCACAATGTTCTTCCGTTCTTTTGTAACCAATTTTGTAATCCACATCATAGCCAACGTTACCTTCTATTTCTTGATAAAAACTTGGCCATCCTGTACCTGACTTAAACTTGGTTTCACTTTTGAACAAGGGGGTAGAGCATGCCGCACATACATATGTTCCTTTTTCTTTATTGTCCAATAATTCGCTGGTAAATGGGTTTTCGGTTGCAGCTTCACGAAGCACGTAATATTGAGCATCGGTCAATTCTTTTTTCCATTCCGCTTTTGTTTTTTGAATTTTAAACTCTTTTTCCTGTCCGTTTTCCTTGGAGGTAGCTTGTTTTTTGACTTGTGAATTGCCGTTACAGCTGGTAAGTAGAACGGTTAATGCCAATATAAAATGTAATTTCATGCTGCAGTCTTTTTTGTTTTAGTCGTTAAAATTCATACACCTTTCAGTATAACATAACTACGGGTTTTTTATGCAAAGGTTTTAAAAAAATATTGAAGTAAAAATAATGCCCCTGAATTATTTCCAGAGGCATTTATGTGATTATTATGAAGGTTGTTATAATTAGTCTATTTGTATTTTTTGTACATCATCTTCATTAACCCCTAAATGTGCCATTACGGAAGCAATGTTAGAGGTATCTAATTTACCTGTTGTCGATTCTGCAGGTAATATGGCAATTCTAAATACTTGATTGTCCGTATCACCAGATTGCAAAGTACCTAGGTCAAAGTCTGATTCTAGGAATATACTGACATCAAAAAAAGTATAATCATAGTTATATTGCAGTAAGCCTTGGTCCAAAATTCTAGTTTGTGGTAATAATCTCCAAATATCTACAGGGTCACCATTGTTATCCTCTGTTTGATCCCACAGAATATAGACAAGAACGACATCGGTTTCAAAGACCTCTACATTATTTGGAAATTCATAAAATATGGAATAATCGTTTTCAAGGGTAAATGATCCTTCTATATCCACTACTTTTCCTAGAATGTTAATTCCGTCCTCACCGTTCGCTCCATCAAACCCATCTAAACCAGGAGGACCCTGCGGACCTTCACATGATATAAAAAATAGGGTAACTAGAGCTCCTAAAAATAAATTCAGTTTTTTCATAATTATCTGTGTTAATATGTTAAAGTAATTATTTTGATGTTCTGTTTCAAAAAGCGTTCCAATTTTGGTAATGTAATATATAAATCGGATATTAACATTTATAATTTTAACAATTATCAAAGCTTGTCGGCAATCTTTATAAGTTGATTAGCTTTACAAAAAAATAAAGCGATAATATGGCTCACGTGTTAGTTCACTCATTATTTACCGATTTTGATATCAATCTATTTAAAAGCGGTAAACACTATCGGCTATATGAAAAATTGGGATCACATCTTTTAACGCTAGATGGGATAGAGGGTACATATTTTGCGGTTTGGGCCCCCAGTGCAAAATCTGTTTCTGTCATAGGGAATTTTAATGGCTGGAATGCAGATGAACACCGCTTAAACGTAAGGTGGGATGCCAGTGGTATTTGGGAAGGATTTATCCCGAATATAGGCAAGGGAGAAATCTATAAATATAAGATTCAATCAACCATTAACGATGTCTGGACAGAGAAGGCGGACCCGTTTGCAAGATATAGTGAGCATCCGCCAAAAACGGCATCGATCATTTGGACATCCGATCATCAATGGAAAGATAAGGAATGGATGGGTTATAGGAAGGATAAAAACGGTCTTGATCGCCCATATTCCGTGTATGAAGTACATTTAGGTTCGTGGAAAAAAAATAAGGAACATAAATTTCTATCCTACATAGAATTGGCCCAGGATTTGGTATCGTATGTAAAGGAAATGGGGTACACCCATGTTGAGTTCATGCCGGTCATGGAATATCCTTATGACCCGTCTTGGGGATATCAGCTAACCGGTTATTTTGCTCCTACCTCCAGATTTGGTACGCCAGAGGAGTTCAAATTGCTGGTAGATACCTTTCATCAAAATGATATTGGCGTAATATTGGATTGGGTGCCTTCACATTTTCCTGAGGACGCCCATGGCCTTGGTTATTTTGATGGGTCTCATTTATATGAACATCCGGACAGAAGAAAAGGGTACCATAATGATTGGAAAAGTTTGATCTTTAATTATGGTAGAAATGAGGTTCGTGCCTTTTTGATCAGTAACGCACTTTTCTGGTTGGACCAGTTTCATGTAGATGGCTTACGGGTAGATGCGGTGGCATCTATGTTATATTTGGATTATTCTAGGGAAGATGGGGAGTGGGAACCGAATATCTACGGTGGCAACGAAAACTTGGAAGCCATTTCCTTCATAAAGGAACTGAACGAGGCAGTTTATAGTAACTATGAGGGCGTGCAGACCATTGCGGAAGAATCTACGGCATTTTCAGGAGTATCCAGACCTGTAGAACATGGTGGTTTAGGATTTGGCATGAAATGGATGATGGGATGGATGCACGATACGCTACAATTTTTTAAGAAAGAACCCATATACAGAAGGCATCACCAAAATGATATTACCTTTAGTATGACCTATGCGTTCACTGAAAATTTTATGTTACCATTTTCACATGATGAAGTCGTCTATGGTAAACAATCACTTGTATATAGAATGCCGGGAGATGAATGGCAAAGATTTGCCAATCTCAGGTTGCTCTTTGGTTATATGTTTACCCACCCGGGCACCAAGTTAACGTTTATGGGCGGAGAATTTGGGCAGACCGCAGAATGGAATTTTGAACAAAGCCTAGATTGGCACTTATTACAGTATGATGGACATTTGGGCATACAGCGTTTTGTAAAGGAATTAAACCATTTTTACAAAAATTCACCGGCACTGTACGAAAAACAATTTAGTCCAGAGGGTTTTCAATGGATAGATTATAGTGACCATGAAAACTCCATTTTAACTTATGTACGTAAAGGACATGATCAAGAAAATGATTTGATCATAGCCTGTAATTTTACTCCTATTCCACGTGAAAAATATAGGATTGGTATACCAAAAAAAGGAAAATTGAAGGAAGTTTTAAATAGCGATGCAGTACAATACGGTGGTGGTGGTAACGTTAATAAAGTCATTAAAACCGTTAATAAATCCGCACATGGCCATAGCAAATCCATTGAAATCACTATACCGCCATTGGGCATAGTGATTATAAAATAATATAGGAGCTAAATAGTTTGTCATAAGTAATATATGATTACTGTTTTTGATATTTTTTAATACCATTTCATGATAACAAATACCGAGCTTGAATATAAAGGCAACCTTTATCCCAATCATATAGTCGAGTTTACCCAGGACACTGATAAACTATATTTTACTACGGCTAACGGTGTAGTGCTACAAATTACCATTCTTAGAGGTAGTGTATTTAGGTTTAGATATGCGGTAAACCATATTTTTGAACCTGATTTTTCCTATGCCATAGACCCAGAGGGTACTATGGGTTACAGTAAGTTAGAGGTGGTAGAGAACAATACGGAATATATCATCACCACCGCTAGGCTGAGCGTGTTGGTCGATAAGATGACCCTTAGGGTACAGATATCTGACCTAAACGGCACCATTATTAATGAAGATGAATTAGGTTTTCATTGGGAGGAAAACTATGAATACGGGGGCAATACCGTAAAAATGAGCAAGATTACCCAAACTGGAGAAAGCTTTTATGGAATGGGAGATAAGGCCATGCATAGCAACCTAAAGGGTAAAAAAGTAGAAAATTGGGTTACGGATCAGTTTGCCTATGCAAAGGAGCAAGATCCGCTTTATAAGGCCATACCCTTTTTTATTGGTCTTACAAAAGGTAACGCATACGGAATATTTTTTGACAACAGTTTTAAAACAAGTTTTGATTTTTCTCACGAGCGCAGAAACGTAACAAGTTTTTGGGCAGATGGTGGCGAAATGAATTACTACTTTATTTTTGGTCCTGAAATGTCCAAAGTGGTCAGTTCATACTCTAGTCTTACCGGTACGCCAGAGCTACCGCCCTTGTGGGCCCTTGGGTTCCACCAATCTAAATGGAGCTATTATCCGGAAAGCAATGTAAAGGAAATAGCGGAACAGTTCAGGCAACTGCGAATACCATGTGACGCCATTTACCTGGATATTGATTATATGGAAGGGTTCAAATGTTTTACCTGGGATAAAAATCATTTTCCGGACCCAAAACGAATGATTGCAGAGCTAGAGGAAGATGGATTTAAGACGGTGGTCATGATCGATCCCGGTATAAAGGTAGATCGTGATTATTGGGTTTATAATGAAGCCTTGGAAAATGATTATTTCTGCAAACGTGGAGATGGACCGTTAATGCACGGTAAGGTGTGGCCGGGAGAATGTAATTTTCCTGATTTCACCAATCCTGAAGTAAGGGAGTGGTGGGCAGAACTGTACAAAGAATTCATGACGGAGCTAGGGGTACATGCCGTTTGGAACGATATGAACGAACCCGCCGTTATGGAAGTACCGTCCAAAACGGCCCCTTTGGATACCAGACACAATTATGATGGCTATCCATGTACCCATAGAAAGGCCCACAACGTATATGGAATGCAAATGGTAAGGGCCACATATGAAGGGGTCAAAAAATATGTGTATCCTTTACGGCCGTTTGTGATAACCAGGGCTGCATTTGCCGGTACACAGCGCTATTCATCTACTTGGACCGGTGATAATGTGGCCACTTGGGAGCATTTATGGATAGCCAATGTGCAAATACAACGCATGTGTTTAAGTGGTTATTCCTTTGTTGGTTCGGATATTGGTGGTTTTGCTGAACAGCCAGATGGTGAACTTTTTGCTAGATGGATACAATTGGGAATTTTTCATCCATTTTGCAGGGTACATTCCAGCGGAGATCACGGCGATCAGGAACCATGGTCCTTTGGGACTGAGATCACGGATGTGGTAAGGAAATTTATTGAAATACGGTACCAGCTTTTACCTTATTTGTATACCATGTTCTATAAATATTCAAAGGAAAATTTACCAATGATACAATCTTTGGTGTTCTTTGATCAAGAGGATAGTCAGACCCATTTTAGAACGGATGAATTTATATTTGGCGAAAAAATATTGGTCTGTCCAATCCAAGAACCTAATGCACAGGGCCGAAGACTGTATGTGCCAAGAGGAATTTGGTATGATTTTTGGACCCAAGAACGTGTAGAGGGCGGTAAGGAAAAGTGGGTAATTGCAGAGTTGGATAAAATACCGGTTTTTGTAAAGGCAGGTGCCATAATACCAAAATATCCCATTCAACAATATGTAGGGGAAAAGAAGATAGATGAGTTATTGTTGGATGTTTATTATAAAGAAGGAACGGAAACTTCAGAAGTTTATGAAGATGCCGCCAACGGATATGATTACAAAAAGGGTAGGTATGCCTTAAGCAATTTTAAGTTAACGGGAAAAGAAAATTCCGTAACGGTGCAACTCTTTAAAGACGGCGATTTTGAAACGGACTATCAGACCATTAGGCTAAATTTTTATGGTTTGCCTTTCAAAATAAAAACTGTAATGGTAGATAATGAGGAAATAGTCTTGGAAAATTTATTGTTGGAAAATGACCATGTTTTGCGAATAGACAAAAACTTTACCCTATTGCACATTACAGGAAATATATAACTTTGTATTTTGATAACATTAACCATAAATTTTGAAAATGAAAAAAATAGTATTAATACTTGCAGTATTTCTAGGGGTTTCGGCATGTAAGGTAAATCCGTTTACCGGTCAAAAGACATTAAATTTTTACCCCAATAGTCAGATTTTCCCATCTGCATTTGCGCAATATGATCAATTTCTTACAGAGAATAAAGTTGTAACAGGTACTACCGAGGCACAAATGATAACCAAGGTTGGACAAAGAATTTCCGCTGCTGCAGAGCGTTGGTTGACTGCAAATGGGTATCCTGGATATTTAAAGGATTATAAGTGGGAATATAATTTGGTAAACGACGAAACGGTAAATGCGTGGTGTATGCCTGGAGGTAAGATTGTGTTCTATACCGGTATTTTGCCAATAACCCAGACAGAGACGGGTGTTGCAGTGGTTATGGGCCATGAAGTAGCCCATGCCTTGGCAGACCACGGTGCACAACGCATGAGTGCGGGAACCTTGCAACAGGTAGGTGCCGTTGCCGGAAATATAGCCATACAGGATGAGCAAAAAAGAAATTTATTTAATCAGGCCTATGGTATTGGTTCTCAGGTAGGAGTAATGTTACCTTTTAGCAGAAGTCATGAAACAGAGGCCGATAGGATCGGCTTGCAGATTATGGCCATTGCAGGTTATGACCCTTATGAAGCTGCAGAACTTTGGAAGCGTATGAAGGCAAATAGCGGTGGTCAAGCTCCACCGGAATTTATGAGTACACACCCATCTAACGATACAAGGATTAATAACCTTACCGCTTGGGCACCATTGGCCAAGGAAGAAGCAGCAAAATTTGGAGTGACTACATTTAGGTAAAAAAAACTTAACTGATTATTGTATATTGAAGCCGTTCAGCAATGAACGGCTTTATTTTTATATATGACAAAGACGCTGGTTTTAAAGGGAAGTAAAAAATTGTTGAACGCATGGGCCTTTTATGACTGGGCAAATTCTGTATATAGTTTGGTGATATCCTCGGCGGTATTCCCCATATTTTACGGGGCGTTGTTTAGAGTTGCCGGTATTGAAAAAGTAACAGTATTTGGCGGAGAAATTGCCAGGGCGCCATTAATAAGTTATACAACCTCCTTGGCCTTTGTTTGTATTGCCATTATAACACCTTTGGTCTCCGGTATAGCGGATTATTTAGGAAATAAAAAGGTGTTCATGAAATTTTTCTGCTATTTGGGCGGCCTCTCTTGCGTTGGCCTTTATTGGTTTTCTTTGGAACATATTTATTTTGGCCTGTTGTGTTATTTTTTTGGTTTGGTGGGCTTTTGGGTAAGTTTTGCCATTAATAATTCTTACCTGCCCGATGTGGCTTTTCCAAAACAACAAGATGCCATAAGTGCTAAAGGGTTTACTTTAGGATATATTGGTAGTGTACTTTTGTTAATGTTCAATTTGGCCATGGTAATGCGCCCGGATTTGTTCGGTATTACAACAGATGAATCCGGAGCTGCGGAAATAAAGGCAATGAAATATTCCTTTGTTACCGTAGGTATTTGGTGGGTGTTGTTCGCTCAATATAGTTTTTATTTTCTGCCTCAAGGATATAAGAAGGAAGGTGAAAGAACCAATGTGGTGTTAAATGGTTTTAAGGAGCTAAAGCAGGTTTGGAAAGAACTTGGGGAGCAGGTTAGGTTAAAGAGATATCTGGGCGCATTTTTTGTCTATAGTATGGCGGTGCAGACCGTAATGCTCATAGCTACTTATTTTGGGGAAGAAGAAATTGCTTGGGGTACGGACACGGAACGAACCACCGGTTTGATCATTAGTATTTTGGTAATACAGCTAGTGGCCATAGTGGGGGCAACGCTTACGGCAAAAGCTTCGGAACAATATGGAAATATTAGGACCCTGATCGTAATAAATGCCCTCTGGGTCTGTATTTGTATCTATGCCTATTTTGTGATAACACCTACGGATTTTTATATAGCTGCCGGGTGTGTTGGCTTGGTCATGGGGGGTATACAGGCATTGTCTAGATCTACCTATTCCAAATTTTTACCTAGCACTACGGATACTACATCTTTCTTTAGTTTTTATGATGTGGCAGAAAAAATAGGAATTATAATAGGCACATTTATATATGGGGCAATCGCCCAAAGGACTGGCAGTATGAGAAGCTCTATTATATTTTTGGGCATCTTTTTCTTAGTGGGGATGTTTTTATTGGTAAGGGTTAAAGAAGTGAAAAGGCCTCATTAAGGAGGCCTCTTGATCGTGATTGTTCGCTATTTTGGTTATGCTGTTAACCTTTTGAGATATCCCCGGAACCCGAAGTTTTGGTATCTATTTTTTCCGGATTTCCTCTATAGGTTATATCCCCGGAACCGGAAACTCTAGCTTTAATGGATTTTTTTGCCGTGACCTGAATATCTGCCGATCCAGATACTGTTGCATTTACATGGTCCGCGTCTAGACTGTAGGCTTCAATATCTCCACTACCGGATATGGTGGCTTCAAAATCTGTTGTTTTGCCGCTTAAGGACATGTCGCCAGACCCGGACATGGTTGCCGTTAAGCTATTGGTGTCTAGGTCCAATGTTATATCTCCCGATCCGGACATTGCGGTACTGAAATTATCGGCGCTGAGGGTGGTTTTACCTACGATATCACCTGAGCCGGACATAGCTACGGAATTTATGGATTCCACAGGTACGGTAATATGAATACCAGATTTCCAATTACTTGTCTTAAGGTTGACTCCCTTTTCGGTCTTAATAACAAGCTTACCGTTCTTAACTTCGGTAATGATATATTCCAATAGGTTTTCTTCGCCTTTAAGGATAATTTTTCCTTCATTACCTGATACCAGCTCAACATCAAACCATCCGGAAACCGCCACACCATCATAATCACCTGTAGTTCTTTCAATGGTAACATTGTTCCCGTTACCCTTAATGGTTTTTCCCCACTGTCCAACACAGGATAAAGAAAGAAACCCCATAAAAATTAAAGTAAAAAATTTGTTCATAATGTTCATTTTTAATCGATTAGTTATTTTTTAATAAAGCTTATACCTCCGTAATCACTGTTAATTTTGACGGTGTTTCCACTGCCTCTGGAACCATAGAAACCTTCATAATGTTTATTGGAGGATTTTTCTGTACTTACATTGACTGTTAAATCATCTTTACCGCTTACACCGGCATAACTGGCAGTGATGTCAAAATCAAAGTGATATTGATTATTGTATCCTATTTTAATTCCTGTATAATCAGACTGTATTCTTACGTTTCCTGCATCCTTGGCTAGCTCATCTATTCTTACGCTGCCGTAATCCGAAACAATGGATACATTGCCATGCACTATTCCCAACTTAACGGTAATATAGTCGCCGTTGCCATCAATGGAATTGAGTTCTTCTACATCCATATTACCATAATCACTTACATATTCCAGGTTTTTCATAATACCGATGCTTGCGTTCGTATAATCTGCATTTACTTTTAGATCTCCTGCTTTATCAATGGTAAAACCGGAATAGTCTGCCCTTATTTCGCCACTATTTATATAACCTATGGTAGATTTAGAGGTGTAATCAAAATTCAAGTAATTATTTCGCCCCCTTAATTCCCCCAATTCCATACGCCCGTAATCACAGGATATTTTGGCATGGCCATCAATTCTGTCCAAGATAATATTACCGTAGTCGTTACTTAGATCTACATTGTTCTTAATGGGTACTTTAATGGTATAGTTGATCTGCATGTTGACATTATTGTTATTGCCCCAGCTCCATCCCCATCCGCTATTTTTCTTGTCGAAAATGGTTTTTGCGGACACCATTGATTTGCTTGCATCAAACTCAACGGAAATGTCATCAAGTTTTTTTTGAACCTTTTCCTCGTTATTGCCATTGGTCTTGATATGGACTTCAATAACAACACGGTTTTCGCTCCAGGAGGTTATGTTTAGATTACCATAAGAATTGCTGACTTTCAACAGTGCATCTGCATTTACGTTAAATTCTTTTTTTATGATCTTTTCCTTGGTATGCTTACCGTCAAAATCTGTATCGTGGGCAGATAATATGGTGGAGCATGCTAAAAAGAATATGCATGAATATTTAAATAGTATAGTTTGCATCATGTGTGTTTTTTATTGATTTAATATTTTCTATTTGGGACATTACTTCTTTTAACAGTTCAATTCTTGTTTGAAAATTGGTGATCATGGCACTTAAGATCAATTTGCTGTTACCACCATTAAGGAGGTCCTGTTCCATTTTGGTGTAATCTTGTTGTAATTTTTGCAATTGCAACATGGTATCGTTTATAATCTTTTCCGTTTCAGGAGATTTTTCTGAATTCAATTCTTTTACTTGCTCCTCTATAAGATTTGCAAAATAAAATTGCGTTTTGGAAACTTCTGGCGAAATCTGTGCAACTTTTTCCTCTTTGGTGTTGTAGTTTCCAACTTGGAATATTCCTACGGTTACTAAAAGGGCTATTGCCGCGGCCATGGAGGCCCAGCTCAACCAAGAACTATTCTTTTTGGTCGTTATTGTCTTTTTACCATTGACCGCATTCAATTTTTCCAAAAAGCGCAGCTGGTGCCCATCTTTAGGTTCTTCAGTATCAAAATTGCCTTGCAACTTCTTGAACAGATCGTCTATGTTATCATTTTTCATCGGCTTTCTACTATTAATTTTTTTCTTAAGCTATCTTTTGCTCTTGAGACCATGGTTCTGCAATTGGCATAACTTATATTCATGATCTCACTCATTTCTTCATAATCATACCCTTCAATTAAATGTAAGGTCAAAGACACTCTGTAATTTTCCTTTAAATCTTTCATGGTTTCCATCACTTTTTGAGCCTTTAGTTCAGTAAACACATGAGTGGGGTCAATTCCGTCATGATCTTCGACCTTGTACATTACTTCATCCAATGCAACTTCCTTGTTTTTTTGCTGCTTTCTATACTGATAGATGCTATTGTTGATCACAATACGTTTTAACCAAGATCCAAAAGTAACCTCCCCTTTAAAAGTATGCAGTTTAGTAAATGCGCTTAAAAACGATTCTTGCATAATATCCTCTGCTTGGGCAGTATCCTTAACAATTCTTAGTGCTGTGTTGTACATGGCCCTGTAATACTTGTTGTACACTTCTAGCTGTGCACTTTGTTTACCGGCCATGCATGACAGCAATAGCTCATCAATATGTTCTCTTTGTTGGCTCAAAAAGTGATTGGTTTATGTAATGATATATCAATTTAAGGTTTGTTACAGTTTAAGATAATTTTTTTATTAAATGGTGTAATGTTTTAGTATAAATAGAGTTTTATTTGGAGGTCTTTTGTAAGGTGGAAAAAAGGACTCATCAATTTTTTTAAAGAACGGGATTGTTAGTTGATGAATGTAGTTCATCGAAAATATTACCTGATTTATTAATATGGGCATCTAATATTGAGTTTTCAACGTAGATATCTTGAATTTGACCGAAATTTTTAAACATTCCATTATATCTAACCCCAAACCTATGAACAAACTATTACTTCATTTTTTATTTTTTCTATGTTTTGCTCTTAGTGGTTTTTCGCAAGAAAAAATCACATATGAAGATGCTTTTCCAAATTTAAATTTTCAATTTCCTGTTGAAATTCAGAATGCCAATGACGGCTCCAATAGGTTGTTCGTTGTGGAGCAACAAGGAGCTATTAAGGTTTTTGAAAATGTACCAGACACCAATAGAGCTATTCTTTTTTTAGATATTGAGGATATTGTCAGTTTTTCCTCAGGTCAGGAGATAGGTTTATTGGGACTTGCCTTTCATCCAAATTATAAGTCTAACGGATATTTTTTTGTATACCATACCCAACGGAGCAGTGTTTCCGGAGTAGGTGTTGAGGTGGTGTTGGCCAGATATCGTGTTGATCCCTTAAACCCAAATAGTGCGGATAAATTAAGTAGATTGGAAATTTTCAGTTTTGATAAAAATCAAAATAATTCTAACCATAATGGTGGTAAAATAGGATTTGGCCCAGATGGTTATCTATATATTTCCGTAGGTGACGGCGGCGGCGGCGGTGACCCTATGGGGAATGCCCAAAATCTAGAGAATATTTTTGGTAGTATTCTAAGAATAGATGTGGATCTGGATAATAGTAATCCTTTGGAAACCAACCCAGACCTGCCCAACGGGAATTATGAAATACCTACGGATAACCCTAGGGTGGGCAAAACAGGACTGGACGAACTATATTCATGGGGTATAAGGAATACATGGAAATTTTCTTTTGATGGAGATATGCTAATAGGTGCGGATGTAGGTCAGGATAATTATGAGGAAATAAATGTTATTGTTAACGGAGGAAATTATGGTTGGAGCAGGTTAGAAGGTGATGCCATTTATAAATCTTCTACTACGTTGGCAACCAAAGAAGATGTAAAGCCCATCTTTCAATATGATCATTCTTTTGGAGATCGTTCAATTACGGGAGGGTATGTATACAATGGAAAAAGTGAAAACACTTTGATAAAGGGCAAGTATATTTATGCGGATTATGTTACTGGAAGGGTTTGGGCCCTTAATATTGGCAAAGGTCTGGATAGTGTTGAAAATACCTTGCTTTTTAGAACCAACGGCCAATATGTTTCTAGTTTTGGATTGGATGAGGATGGAGAAATGTATTTTAGTAGTTATGGAAATGCCGCTAAAATATTCAAGATTTCAGGCGGAGACGAACCTGAGGATAATGGTCCATTGGATGTTAGTGGTATAGGATATTGGACAGGCATTACCGAAAGTACCAATGGAGTTATCAATTGTATTTTCGAAAATGGCGATGATATTTATGTAGGGGGCTCATTTACCAGTATTGGCGAAACAGTTGTCAATAATCTAGGGGTCTATAATAAGAAGACGGGTTGGAAAAATACGTTGGGCAATGTAAATGGAGAGGTTAAGACCATAACCATGAATGCTGATAACGAATTGCTTATTGGCGGTACCTTTAGTAACGTTAATGGAATTGCCGCAAATAATATTGCTTTATGGAACGGCAATACTTGGTCTGCCATGGGGTCTGGAACAAATGGTACCGTTGCAAAAATTGCGGTTGATTCACAATCCAAAATTTATGTAGGTGGGGCTTTTGTAAACGCCGGTGGAATTGAAGTAAACAATATAGCTATTTGGGAAAACGGATGGCAGGCCATAATGCCCAATGGTTCATTGATTTCTGGTCTTAACAACGAGGTTAGGGAAATTGTCATAGACGATAACGATGTTGTATATGTTGGTGGTAATTTTGATACCGCTGGCATTACAAATACACCTAGAATTGCAACTTGGAATGGTAGTGAATGGGGCACATTGGCCAATGGCACAAGTGGTTTCGTTGAGGCAATGGCTTTGGATGATTCCTTTGTATATGTTGGGGGTAATTTTAATATTGCCTCTGGTGAAACGGTAAATAGAATAGCTAGGTGGAATTTAGTGACTAAGGAATGGGAAACTTTAGGCAATGGGTTGAGCGGAAGTGTAAATTCTATTGTTGCGAATAATGATGAAGTTTTTGTAGCTGGAAATTTTGTTTTTGCAAGTAATGAAAAATCCGAAACTATTATTGTAAACAACATTGCAAAATGGTCAGAAATTGGTGGTTGGCAACCTCTTGGTGAAAATTTGCAAGTAGGTACGGATGGGGTTATTAATTCAATACTTTTTTCAGCGGAAGAAGAGCAATTGTATGTGACCGGTAATTTCTCGAAAGTAGGGGATATAACTTCCAACTTTTTTGCCACCTGGTCAATGGATTATCGCTGCCCGGCAAATAGTATTGTCCAAGAATATCAAGTAAACGGGGTATGGGAAAGCGGTAAGGATGTTTTGGAACTTGATGAGGGAGATAAGCTAGTTCTTAGCATTTTACCCAACACAGAGTTGTTTACCATTATTTTACCGGATGGCGAGGAAGTAAAAATGGACTATACCATTGATAGTGTTAATGTGGAAAATGAAGGATTGTATACGTTCAAGACCGATAAAGGTTGCGAGGCTACTTTGGAGCTTAAGATAATACCCAAACCAGTATGTGATCTTACTAGTATACAACCAGAATACCAAATTGGAGATGGCCCATGGGTTACTATCACTGAGGAAACCTTAACGATAGCGGAAGGATTATCTTTAGGGTTGAGACTTAAGGAAATTGATCAAGATTATTCCATAACCACCCCACAGGGAGAGCTTATAGAGAATGGTTTGAGTATTTCGGCTATATCAGTGGAAGATTTAGGTGAATATGTATTTGCAACAACGGAAGATTGCACCAAAACCTTGCTGGTTGATTATTGTGACAATGAGTCTATTGAGCCTGAATTTAAAATTGGTGAAGGGGCGTGGGTTAAAAATGAAGTAACTACCGTGGTAGATGAAGGTAGCGTTGTGTCAATTGGTCTGCCAGTTGTAGATGATGCCATGTATACAGTTACATCGCCAAGCGGATTGGTCACCAATGGGGTATTGGTTCTGGATAGCGTGTTTAAAGATGATGAAGGAGAGTATAGGATAACAATGGGTTCTGGTTGTTTTACAATATTTACCTTAAACGTCATTAGCTCTACGGTGGAGGTATGTATTGATGAATTGAGGAATGAAAACACAGAATTGCCTTTACCAAACGGTATTTATTATGAAGAATACCTTCAAGTAGAAAAAGAAGAGATAGACACCAATGGTTTTGACTGTTCATTAAGAATAGCTACGCTACAAGATGGGAGGTTGTGGGAACGGTATATAGTAACGATTGACTTGGAAACTTTGGGATTGGTAGCAGGGGATAACCTAAGGTTTAGTCTAGATGGTAAAAGTGATGGTGGCAATGCTAGAATTGAGGTCGCCCAGGATAATAAACCAAACAATTGGTTATTGGGTCATACTTTTGGCAATGAATGGGCTACATATACCAAAACTATTAAAGTCCCCAATGATATTTCTACACTGAATATATGGTTATATTCCAATTATGCCACCTTGGAAAAAGGTGCAGCTTTGTTTGACAATCTTGTGGTAGAAAAGATTTTGGATATTGAAGAGCCTGGGAATATATGCGAAAACCCCCTTGGTGATTTAAGGTCCTCTCTTATAATTGAAGAAGAAAAATTAACCGCAGGGCTGGATATTTCCCAAGGTGTTGAAATAGAGGAGGTAGGTGATTGTGTTTTGGAAGTTACCAATGAAGACGAAAATCAACCGTGGGCAAGATATACCATGTCCATTAATCTTGAGGATAATGGTTTACAACCGGGAGATGTTTTGGAGGTAACGGTAGATGGGGTAAGTCTGGACGGTAATGCTAGAATTGAAATTGCACAGGATAATTTGCCTAATATATGGCTTTTGGGACATACGTTCTCAAATGAATGGACTACCTACGAGCAGGAAATTATTGTTCCGGAAAATATAACAACACTTGATATTTGGTTATTTTCCAATTATGCCAATATAGCCCCGGGAACCTCCATGTTCAATAATTTAACGATTCAGAAACAAGAAGAGGAAACAGTTCCACAGCCAGCATGTGGTGATACTTTAACGAACATATATGATGAAATTGAGTTGACGAATGGTCGTTTGGATGCTGGTTTGGATACAGCGGGAAATATTGCTGATTCCAATTTAGGTTTAGGGTGTATTTTTGAAATAGCCAATAGTGATCAAAATCAACCTTGGGCACGATATTCCATTACCATTGATCTTGAGGCAAATGGTATAGGCGTCGGCGATGTGTTGGAATTTAGTATTGATGGGAAAACGATAGAAGGAAATGCCCGTATAGAGGTAGCTCAAAACAATAGACCTAATGCATGGCAAATAGGGCATAATTTTACCACGGAGTGGAGTACATATTCTGGACGTATGACCATTTTACCTTTGGTACGAACACTTGATATTTGGTTATTTTCAAATTATGCACAAGGCAATGAAACCGGACTGGTACAGTTTACTAATTTATCGGTCCGCAAAGTGGAAGAGGACATAGTATTGCCTTTTAAATCAACTCTTGGTACTGATAACGATGCGGAAATGCCAATTACGGTGTACCCTAATCCTACGGCAAGTTGGGTTTCGGTAGATACATCTGTTTATGACGGTCAAGAATTGGCATTGAACCTGATCAGTCCCAATAATGTAATCCTGTACTCTAGATCATATGATAAGTATAGAAAAGGAACTATAGATGTAGATTTGTCACAATATCAACCAGGGGTCTATATTATATCACTAACAACAGGTAATGGCAATGTACATGTGGAAAAGGTGATAAAGAATTAAATAATAGAAAATAAATTGATTAACCGGTGCTATATTTTAGGATATGGCACCGGTTTCTTTTTTAATTGGCACAGGAATTGAAATAGTGTTGATGTAAAAAAAGCGTTAGGCACTGTAATTGCGCTCTTAGGGGCGTTAATATAGTTGTAATGTATAATTTCTTAAAATAAAATTCTGTTTTTATAATGACAGAATGACCGATATATGAGTATGAAAGATTCTAAATTTTCAAATTTTGACAATATGTCCTTACAGGGAATCGATCAGGATTCTGAGTTAATACCATTATTGACCCCTGAAGATGAAGAACAGATGAACAGTGAGACCCTGCCAGAGACCTTGCCTATATTACCACTTAGGAATACGGTTCTTTTTCCTGGTGTGGTCATTCCTATTACTGCGGGCAGGGACAAGAGTATTCGTCTGATCAAGGATGCCAATAATGGGTCAAAGGTTATTGGTGTAGTTTCCCAAAAAGATGAAGAAACGGAGAATCCGGAAGTAAAGGATATTAACACATTGGGGACCGTGGCCAGAATTTTAAGGGTGCTACAGATGCCTGATGGAAACACTACGGTTATCATCCAAGGAAAAAAACGCTTTGAAATTGCAGAGGTCTTGACCAAGAAACCTTACATTACGGCTACCGTAAGGGAAACAAGTGAAATAAGGCCGGAGAAGAACGACAAGGAATTTTTTGCCATTATAGAATCCATAAAGGAATTGGCACTAAAGATTATTAGGGATAATCCAAATATTCCTAGCGAAGCTTCTTTTGCAATTAAAAATATCCAAAGCGATTCATTTCTCATCAACTTTGTTTCTTCCAATCTTAATTTGGATGTTAAGGCCAAGCAGGAACTATTGGAGATCGGTAGTTTACAGGAGCGGGCTTTGGCTACGTTGAAATATATGAATGTTGAACTGCAAAAGTTAGAACTTAAGAACGACATTCAATCCAAAGTTAGAAATGATTTGGATCAGCAGCAACGAGAATATTTCCTGCACCAACAAATGAAGACCATTCAAGAAGAATTGGGTGGTGTTTCCTATGATGAGGAATTGGAGGAAATGAAGGAAAAGGCCAAGAAGAAAAAATGGGGTAAAAAGGTTAAGGAGCATTTTGCAAAGGAATTGTCCAAAATGCAACGTATGAACCCTCAAGTGGCGGAATATTCCATCCAAAGAAATTATTTGGATTTATTACTTGAGTTGCCATGGAAAGAATATAGCAAGGATAAATTTGACCTCAAACGTGCACAGCGTATATTGGACCGTGATCACTATGGTCTGGAGGATGTAAAGCGTAGGATAGTTGAGTATTTGGCAGTTCTTAAATTAAGGAATGATATGAAGTCGCCAATTCTGTGCTTATATGGACCTCCAGGAGTAGGTAAGACCTCTTTGGGTAAATCCATAGCGGAAGCTTTAGGTAGGGAATATGTTAGAATGTCTCTTGGTGGATTGCGTGATGAGGCAGAAATACGAGGTCACCGTAAAACTTATATAGGCGCAATGCCCGGTAGAATAATCCAAAGTTTAAAAAAGGCCGGTACCTCCAATCCTGTCTTTATTTTGGACGAGATAGATAAGTTGTCAAATAGTAACCAAGGTGATCCGTCCTCTGCAATGTTAGAGGTATTGGATCCTGAACAAAATAGTGATTTCCATGATAATTTCTTGGAGTTGGGCTATGACCTTTCTAAAGTCATGTTCGTGGCCACGGCCAATAATTTGAGCAACATTCAACCTGCATTAAGGGACCGTATGGAGATTATCCATGTTAGTGGGTATACCATAGAGGAAAAGGTAGAGATTGCCAAAAAACATTTATTGCCCAAACAACTTACGGAACACGGCCTAAATCCAAGTCATTTAAAGATTGGAAAACCCCAATTGGAAAAAATCGTTGAAGGATATACGCGAGAGTCGGGTGTACGTTCATTGGAGAAGCAAATAGCGAAAATGGTACGTTACGCGGCAAAATCCATTGCCACAGAAGAGGAATATGATGTTAAGGTAAGCAATGATGTGATCATTGAGGTTTTGGGTGCCCCTAAAATGGAACGGGATAAATATGAGAATAATGAGGTAGCGGGTGTAGTTACCGGACTTGCATGGACCAGTGTAGGTGGAGATATTCTGTTCATAGAATCCATACTTTCCAAGGGTAAGGGAGCGCTGAGCATAACGGGTAACCTTGGTAAGGTAATGAAGGAATCTGCTACAATCGCAATGGAGTATATCAAGTCCAATGCAGAACGATTTGGTATAGATTCGGAAATTTTTGAAAAATATAATGTTCATATTCATGTACCGGAAGGTGCAACACCAAAAGATGGTCCAAGTGCAGGTATCACCATGTTGACGTCTTTGGTGTCCTTGTTTACCCAAAAGCGTATAAAAAAGAGTTTGGCGATGACGGGAGAAATCACTTTAAGAGGAAAGGTACTTCCGGTTGGGGGTATTAAGGAAAAGATCCTTGCAGCCAAAAGAGCACGTATTAAGGAGATTATATTATGTGCGGATAATGAACGTGATATTAAGGAAATTAAGGAATCTTATTTAAAAGGGCTAACTTTTCACTATGTTAAGGAAATGTCTGAAGTGATCGATATTGCCTTAACGGACCAAAATGTAAAAAATGCAAAGGACCTATAAACGTCCTTTTATTCCTATTTTTAGAATATGAAAAAGATTACCATAGCAATAGATGGTTTTTCCTCTACAGGTAAAAGTACTCTGGCCAAACAGTTGGCAAAAAAGCTTCAGTACATTTATGTTGATACTGGTGCAATGTACCGTGCCGTAACCCTGTTTGCAATGCAAAACGGATTTATAGAGGATGGTAAAATTGATAGACATGCTTTGGTAAATGCGTTAGATCGGATAGAATTAAATTTCGTGTTCAACGAGGATCTTGGATTTGCGGAAATGTACTTGAACAATTTAAATGTAGAAAAGGAGATTAGGACAATGCCCGTTTCCAAGAATGTTAGTCAGGTTTCAGAACTGGCAGAGGTACGTTCAAAATTGGTTTCATTGCAAAAGGCAATGGGTGTTGATAAAGGTATTGTTATGGATGGAAGGGATATAGGCTCCGTAGTTTTTCCAGATGCCGAACTTAAGATTTTTATGACTGCATCACCAGAAAAAAGAGCGGTAAGAAGGTATAAGGAATTGCTGGATAGGGGAGAGGACGTTCAATATGAGGATATCTTGGAGAATGTTCAAAAGCGTGATTATATAGATTCCAATAGGGAAATTTCACCACTGGTAAAAGCCAAGGACGCCATAGATTTTGACAATAGCGACGTAGGTTTGGAAGATCAGTTCCAAAGAATTTATGAGCATGCGCTAAGGATCATCAATAAATAGACATAAAAAAAGAGGTTAGCAGCGCTAACCTCTTTTTATTTATAATAATTGCTTTGCAACTTATTTGTTAGGAATAACCAATACCTGGTCAGGATGAATTACATCAGGATTTTTCAAAATACCGGTATTGGCCTCAAAAATGGACTTATACTTCATAGCATCACCATAATAATGTTTTGCTATTTTGCTCAATGATTCGCCACTTTTGACAACATGTCTGTGATATACAGAATCATCTTCTACAGTAATATTTGCTTTTATATCAGATGGGCTCTCTCCGCCAATGGCTTTGATTTTGTCCCAAATCAAATCTTTTTCATAAGGAGTTTTTGCTTGTCCCTTTACTTTAAGAATATCGCCTTCAACGGTAACGTTTCCATCTTTTATTCCCAATTGCTCACCTAGGTCTAGAACACCTTGGTATTTTGCTTTAACACTCATAATAATCTTTTATTTAATGGTTAATATAATGCTTGTAAGATAGGCATATTAAAATTATTTTTCTTAAAAACGGCCGTATAAAATTTAATTGCCTTGATACTTAATAATGTAGGTTGCCTATTTGAAATAAAATGATTAGTTTTGCACACCTTTTTTGCAAGCATATCAAGAGAAAAAGGATAGTTAAAAAAATAAACGTAACAACTTTCATAGTCGTTGCCTAAGTCTTGATAAGGTTATGGAATACAAATTATTGATCAGCAAATGGCTGAAGAAAAAACAAACGCAGAGGTAGCTGAAACTACCGAAGCAACACAACAAACTGCTGTAGAGACTCCACAGCAAGATCCTCAAGAATTTTTAGAAAACTTCAATTGGGAGAAATACGAACAAGGAATTGAGCGTGTTGATGATTCTAAATTGCAGGAATTTGAAAAATTGGTAGCCGAAAATTTCGTTGACACTGCAGATGCAGAAGTTGTTGAAGGAAAAGTGGTGTATATTACTGATAGGGAAGCTATCATTGATATCAATGCAAAATCTGAAGGTGTAATTTCGTTAAACGAATTTCGTTACAACCCAGGATTAAAAGTAGGTGACAAGGTAGAGGTATTGATCGATATTCGTGAGGATAAAAGTGGTCAATTAGTATTATCTCACAGAAAGGCGAGAACTATTATGGCTTGGGACCGTGTTAATGCGGCTCATGACAAAGAAGAAATCGTTAGTGGTTTTGTGAAGTGCAGAACTAAAGGTGGTATGATCGTTGACGTATTTGGTATTGAAGCTTTCTTACCAGGTTCTCAAATTGATGTTAAGCCAATTCGTGACTACGACCAGTATGTTAACAAGACAATGGAATTCAAGGTTGTAAAGATCAACCACGAATTTAAAAACGTTGTTGTTTCTCATAAAGCTCTTATTGAAGCTGATATTGAAGAGCAGAAGAAAGAAATCATTAGCCAACTTGAAAAAGGACAGGTATTGGAAGGTGTTGTTAAAAACATTACTTCTTACGGTGTCTTTATTGATCTTGGTGGTGTTGATGGTTTAGTTCACATTACTGACCTTTCTTGGAGCAGAATCAACCACCCGAACGAGGTTGTTGAATTAGATCAGAAATTAAATGTTGTAATTCTTGATTTTGATGAAAACAAATCTAGAATACAATTAGGTCTTAAGCAATTGGAGAAGCACCCTTGGGAAGCTTTATCCGATGAAATTAAGATTGGTGATAAAGTAAAAGGTAAAGTTGTTGTTATCGCTGATTACGGCGCATTCATTGAAGTTGTTGAAGGTGTTGAAGGTCTTATCCACGTCTCTGAAATGTCTTGGTCTACGCACTTGCGTTCTGCACAGGATTTCGTAAATGTTGGTGATGAGGTAGAAGCGGTTGTATTAACATTGGATCGTGAAGATCGTAAAATGTCTCTTGGTATCAAGCAATTGACTCCGGACCCTTGGACTGATATTACTACTAAATATCCTGTAGGTTCTAAGCATAAAGGTATTGTAAGAAACTTTACAAACTTTGGTGTTTTTGTTGAACTAGAGGAAGGTATAGACGGTTTAATTTACATCTCCGATCTTTCTTGGACTAAGAAAATCAAGCATCCATCTGAGTTTACTAACGTAGGTGATACTTTAGAAGTTGAAGTATTGGAACTTGATGTTGAAGGTCGTAAGTTGAGCTTAGGTCACAAGCAGACTACTGAAAACCCATGGGATAAATATGAAACTGAATTCGCTTTGGGTACAGTTCATACGGCAACCATTTCTGATGTAGTTGATAAAGGTGCAACAATTGAATTTAACGAAGATATTACTGCATTTATTCCACAACGTCACTTGGAAAAAGAAGATGGTAAAAAACTAGGTAAAGGCGATGAAGCTGAATTCAAGATTATTGAGTTCAACAAAGACTTCAAGCGCGTAGTAGCTAGTCATACTGCTATTTTCCGTGAAGAAGAGCAACGTAATGTAAAAGCAGCTGTCAAAAGACAGGCAGCTAGTGCAGATGAAGCTAAGCCAACTTTAGGTGATGCTAACGATGCGTTACAAGCGTTGAAAGACAAAATGGAAGCTGATTCTAAGAAGAAGTAATTTCATTGATATAGATCCTTTAAAAGGATTATAAGTAAAAGCCCGGACTATTGTCCGGGCTTTTTAGTTATCACCTTATCGGTACCTATTAGGGTTCCTATAAAATGAATTACTAGTGGAGATTCTTAAGGATTACGTTTTTGTGAGTTTTAGTTGACTTTTCTTTTAACGAACCATAGGTCTTCTAAGCTTAAGTTTAAACTTAATAGATGGTAATTTTCCTTGACCAATACGTTTTGTAAAATGCCTTTTGAACCATAGCTATAAGATAGGTTGATCATGGAATGTGTACCTCTACTTGTAGGTATGCCTATACCTGCGGTAATGTTATAACCTTCAACTTTTTTATTCGCAATATTTAAATATCCGTTATCGTAATTATAGCCTAATCGATATCTAATTCTTTGGCTATACTTATAACCTTTGTGGTTCTTAACATATTCCAGGCCAAGGGCAAAGATATCTTGATCGGTATATGTGCCAATATTTTCCGACTGGTTGGTGTTGCTCCAGAAGTTTTTCATGTAATCTGCATTAAGTGTAATTTGATCAATGGGCTTTAAGCTAAGTCCTACACCAAGTTCCAAGGGTAAATTAAAGTCGGCCACGTTATCGGTTTTCTCGTCTTCTACACTAATTTCCGTACCATATAGATTCTTTGTTACCGACCGCTTTAATTGTCCGTTTAAACTGGTAGGTAGTTGCGCGGTAGCACCTATGGTGATTTGGTCCATTATATCCCACTGCATTCCAAATCCAATCCTAGCACCATTATAATTGGTTTTTTCAGTAGATTCAAATGTGGTAGAATTATAGATAAAGGCTTCATTTTCTTCAATGTTGCCAAATAAGAAAGAAGTACTTAACCCTATCCTAAAGCGGTCCGTTAGGGCGTAACCAATATTTAGGCGTAAATCGCTTAATCCCCCAACGCCGGTAATATTACTTATAAAGGTTTGTGTGGAACCTTCTATATTGGTGCTTACGCCCAAAATTGAATAGCCAACATCGCTATAGGGTATTAGGGAAATACCTGCGCCAAGATTTTCCGCAATTCTAAACCCAAAAGCTAAATTGGAGAAGTTTATGATAGTTTTGTTTTCGGAAGTACTTTTATTGCTGTAGTTGTTAAATTCTCCTGTAATCCCAATATCATATAGAAAAGAATTTTGGGGAATGAGCGCATAGGTAGAAGGGTTTAAGTTATTTAACTCATACATTGATTTAGTACCTATACCGCTATATCCTAGGCCATTGAACTTGCCAATGCTGGTTTGGTTGATTACTCCTAGACCGTAGAGGGAATATGGGGAGCTTGTAAGTGCTTCGGATTGAGCCCTTCCATGGTATAACGTAATTAAAAAAATAATCAAAATTAGGCACTGCTGCTTATTCTTCCTCATCATATATTGCATAGGTTAGTTCTAATATGGTTTCGTTGGTTCCATTACCGTTTGCATTTAGCACAAAGCGATCAACGGTAGAATTATAATTTATGGGAAGTAAGATCAGGGCGTCATCCTTATCCCTACTTTTTAATTGTAGTTCCTCTAGATAAAAAGCTAAGGGTAATTGGTAATATATATCGTTAAACTCTTGATTTTCCTTGTTTAGGATGGCATAAACAGCGCTACCGGAAATGCTTAATTGTTCCGTTAGTACATTATTGTGGTCAACGACATAAACGGCAAGGGAATCGCTCAGTATTAATTCGTCACTATAGGATAGGGGTGCAGGTTTAATCTTGAGTACACCGTCAAGAATAGTTCCGTTACCGGGAATATCAAATAATGTGGACATATTTGGAAACTGCAGACGCATGGCTATACCAATACCGGATTGTATGTAGCTTTGATTATTAGAGGCCGCACTAGCCAAGTTTATTTCACTGTTGATCAATGTTTGTAGTGGAGGAATTGGGGCATCAGCGGTAATCTGGTTAAAAAAAGGTATAGGCGTACTTGTAGTATTTAATCGTATATCCAAATATCCTTGAACCGACTCTTCAGAAGTAGGAATGCTATAATATAACCTAACGAAGGTGCGGTCGGCGCTTTTTGAAAATCCAATTATCGATCCGTTGTCACTACCCCTTGGAACCATGGCAATACCTTTATATCTATCTATATATTCATCGGTATTTACAATATTCTTTTCTTGAAGTTGATCGAATATATCCGTACCATAATGGTCCATAAGTTTAATTCGTATGGAATCACCGGAAATAGGTCTTGGGTAATATTCTATTGATCCTAGGTTTTCTTCGTCATGGGTAATTGTACTTGTGTTGTAAAAATTATCCCCATCTGCAGGTTTCAATTGTTCGCTGATCCGTTTAATTTCAATTGTATTTTTTTGTAGTGTATCGTTGTAATAATAATTGTCATATCCGGCAATAAAAACAATACTATCAAACTGGGCTTCCGTGTCAATACTGTAAGTTGAGGGTAGAAATTGCATAAAGCCTGACGCGTTTACCGTACCAAAAATCGAATCATGGTACCTGCCCACTAAAATTCTAGTAGACTCAGAAGTTAAAATACTGTCAAATTTCATGGTGGAGGTCTCAACGCTCAGAGTATCTATATGATAAAGTTGAATGTTACTATTGGTGAATGTTTCGCCTGCTACAAAATCAGAGTCATTATAATTTTCCTGTGAACAGGACATTACCATAATGTAAAGGGCTAGAAAGGGTATAATCCCAAATATCTTGGGTTTTGGGTGTTTTACAATGTGCATTGAACTTATGTTTTTCTCAAAACTAGAAACCAACTATGGTTCGTAAAACCGCAATAGACCAACTGGGAAAGTTATAAGATGAACATAGTGAATAGTACTACTAAAGGCAAGTACGCATTGGTAGATTAAATTGCCGGTTTGGTATGTTAAAAACCATAATTTATCTATTGCATTTTTAGGGAGGATGACTGCTCTACTAGATTTGGAGCAAACAAAATGGCAATTAAAATAAAAACGATGAATAGAAGCAATACGTATTTTTTAAGAATAACAAGTATGGCGGCCGTAGCCTTACTATTTATAAGTTGTAATAGTGATGACGATGATGAAGATCTAGGTAACTGGATCGAGAAATCCGTTTTTGACGGAAGTGCGCGTAGCAGTGTTTCTGGGTTTACGATCAATGACATAGGATATATGGGGGTAGGTTATGACAGTGATGATTATTTGGCATCTTTTTGGGCTTATGACATGGAAGGGGATTATTGGTCTCAAAAGGCCGATTTTCCCGGTGTTGCCAGAAATGCGGCCGTTGGTTTTGAGATTGATGGCAAGGGGTACATAGGTACAGGTTATGATGGTGTAGATGAACTAAGTGATTTTTATTCCTATGACCCTACGACAAATACGTGGACAGTAATTGCACCATTACCTTCCGCAAGAAGAAATGCTGTAGCGTTCGGCGTAAATGGTTATGGTTATGTAGGTACCGGATATGATGGTGAGAATGATAAAAAGGATTTTTATAAGTACGATCCCGTTGCTGATAATTGGGTAGAGTTGGTAGGTTATGGCGGTAATAAACGTCGTTCTGCCACTAGTTTTACCATAAATGGGCTGGTATACTTGGGTACGGGCGTTTCCAATGGGGTTTATCTGGACGATTTTTGGGTGTTTGACCCGGCAACGGAAAATTGGACCAAAAAATTGGATTTGGACGAAGAGGATGACTATGCCATTGCGCGTAGCAATGCAGTAGGTTTTACCCTTAATGGCTATGGGTATATTGCCTGTGGAGAATTGAACGGTGCCACAAATACCGTTTGGGAATATAACCCGGTAACTGATGAATGGGAGCAAAAAACTTCATTTGAAGGTGCTACCAGGCAAGATGCAATTGCGTTTTCCAATGGAAACCGAGCTTTTATTGGAATGGGCAGAACAGGTAGTCTTTATTTGGACAATCTAGATGAGTTTTTTCCTTTGGATGAGTACGAGGAAGAAGATTAAAGGGTATTTAAGGATTTGAGTTGTTAATTTTTTGGGTCAATCGATAAGGGTTGGCCCATTTTTAAACATTTATTTATGAGTTCTAAGGCAAAATTTAACATAGGTGTCCTCTTATTTTTGATGATTGTATTTTTTGGAATATATCAATACCAGCAAATTGTTGATAAACACGCCATGTATGGAGAGGTGGTAGAGTTGAATGGGGGGTTTGGCTATAAAATTATGAAGGGCAAAAAAGTATTGATAGTTCAAGATTACATACCGGGTATAGCAGGAAAACAGCCTTTTGCCACCAAGGAACAGGCAATAGCAGTGGCACATCTTGTAGTATCCAAATTAAATACAGGAAAGAGCCCTATAGTTTTACCTTCTGAGCTCGAGAAGTTTAAAATATTGGTTCATTGAGCCTATTGTGCAAATGGTAAAATTGTTGGTTAAAAATCGGGTTCAGATTCTGGTGCATATTAGCATTTGGATGTTGCTCTACGGGTTTGCATTCTATCCGGTGGTGAACAATGCCCAAAGAATACCATCAGACCTATTGCCTAAGTTGGTGGCAATTATTGCCTTGTTCTATATCAATTATTTTTATTTGGTTCCGGCACTTTTACTTAAGAAGAATGTGCTTTTTTATATCATGGTATCACTAGTGTTATTGATGTGTTCCGTTATGGTATTGCACCATATGTATGAACCAATTATTCCGGACAATGCATTTTTTGGTCCAGGGCCAAGAAGAAATTTTGGATATACACCAATTTATAGATCCTTTATAAGTTTTGGAATACCTTATGTCATAAGTGCAATTTTGCGTTTATATGTGGAGTGGAAACGTAATGAGAATTTAAGATTGTCCGTAGAAAAGGAAAGCATAAAATCTGAACTGCAATTATTGAAAGCACAGTTAAATCCTCATTTTTTGTTTAATACACTGAATACAATATATGCTTTATCGGTTAAAAAATCTCCAGATACTTCCCAAGCAATTGTGGATCTTTCTGAATTAATGCGGTATATGTTGTATGAGGCAGATAAGGATTTGGTGCCGCTCAACAAAGAGCTGGACTATATCAAAAGCTATATTCAATTACAGCGTTTACGATTGTCTGATAGTGAAAATGTTTCATTAAAGATTACCGGTGAAGATAGGGGAAGGGCCGTGCCTCCATTGTTGTTCATATCGTTTATTGAAAACGCCTTTAAATACGGAACGGATTATAAAGGAAAGACCTATGTTAAAATCACCTTGACCATAACCGATGAATCTATTTACCTTAATGTAAAGAACAAAATAGGAATATTTAGGGAGCCTTCTAAAAATTCTGGGATAGGGCTTGAAAATATTAGAAATCAGCTGGAATTAATTTATCCGGCACTACATGAATTAAAGGTAGATAATGATGGTAATAATTACGAGGTATCACTAACCATTTATCAATTAAAACAGGGCTTATGAAATGTATTATAATAGATGATGAGCCATTGGCCATAGAGATTTTATCAGGTTACTGTGAAAAGTTGGATTTTCTTGAATTGATAAACACCTATACCAACCCTTTAGATGCCATTACAGATATAAAGGACAAGAAAATAGATTTAATTTTTTGTGATATAGAAATGCCTCAGATTAACGGCATTGATTTTATGGGAACTTTGGACAACAGGCCTTTGTTCATCTTTACAACGGCCTACTCACAATATGCAGTAGATGGGTTTGAGTTGAATGCGGTAGATTACCTGGTAAAACCTATTCCATATCATCGCTTTATAAAATCGGTGTCAAGGGTGCAGGATTTAATTTCCAAAAAAGAGAACCCCGCATTGGTGGCCAATGTTTTCCCATCTATAGGGGATACAATGGCAGAAAAGAAATTCATATTCGTAAAGGCGGAATATGAAAGTATTAAGATAGACTTGGACCAAATAGAATATATACAAGGTCTAAAGGATTATCTAAAAATCCATATATGTAATACGAACAAGACCATACTTACCTTAATGAGCTTTAAGGAGATTATGGGTAAATTACCTCCAAATCAATTCTTAAGGGTGCATAAATCGTTCATTGTAAATGTCAATTTTATCAAGACCGTACAAAGAAATAGAATTGTAATCAATGATGTTAGAAT
This sequence comes from Maribacter confluentis, assembly GCF_030505015.1. NCBI lineage: Bacteria > Pseudomonadati > Bacteroidota > Flavobacteriia > Flavobacteriales > Flavobacteriaceae > Maribacter > Maribacter confluentis. The sequence continues at coordinate 784,351 of NZ_JAUKUC010000001.1, read as the reverse complement.
ACCAATTGGGGAAAGTCATAAAGAGGCTTTCTTTTCTATTTTGGGATTATGATTCTTAAGCCTTAAAAATACGGTGTTGAAATTTTAGACTTTACTTCCCAATTTTAAGTACTAAAGTTTAGCTAGAATTATCTATTTTTGTTGAGCTAAACGCACGGCTGGTTTATTATGGGTCAAAAAGTCTTACTCTCTTCCAAAGAAATCAACATTATCCTTCATCGTTTGGCTTGCCAGTTATTAGAAAATCATCTAACGTTTGAAAATACGGTACTTATTGGTATACAGCCGCGTGGTAAGTTCGTGGCACAACGGTTGACCAGAATTTTAAAAGATGAATATAAAGTAAAGCACATAGATTTGGGCTTTCTGGATATTACGTTTTATAGGGATGATTTTAGACGAGGGGACAAAACTTTAGAAGCTACTAAAACCAATATAGATTTTTTGGTTGAGGATAAAAATGTAGTCCTTATTGATGACGTACTGTATACAGGTAGAAGTATTAATGCGGCATTGACGGCATTGCAGTCATTTGGAAGACCAAAGGATGTGGAATTGTTATGTTTAATAGACCGTAGGTTTAGTAGGCATTTACCTATTCAGCCCAATTATAGGGGCAGACAAGTAGATGCTATTAATGACGAAAAGGTAAAGGTAATGTGGAAGGAGAATGACGGTGAGGATATCATATATTTAGTAAATAGATAACGAAATGAGCGAACTGAGTGTAAAACACTTATTGGGAATCAAATATCTTAATGAATCTGATATTCAGCTTATTTTTGAAACTGCCGATCATTTTAAGGAGGTAATCAATAGATCTATTAAAAAGGTTCCTTCTCTACGTGATATTACCATTGCCAATATCTTTTTTGAAAATAGTACACGTACTAAATTGTCTTTTGAATTGGCGGAAAAAAGGCTATCTGCAGATGTGCTTAATTTTTCAGCTAGCCAATCATCCGTAAAAAAAGGTGAAACACTTATAGATACCGTAAACAACATTTTGTCCATGAAAGTGGATATGGTTGTAATGCGGCATCCTAACCCTGGTGCGGGCATATTTCTTTCCAAGCATGTAAAGGCGTCAATAGTCAATGCTGGTGACGGTGCACATGAACATCCTACACAGGCCTTATTGGATTCCTATTCCATTAGGGAAAAATTAGGGGACGTAGCCGGTAAGAATGTAGTTATAGTGGGTGATATTCTGCATTCTAGGGTGGCATTGTCAAATATATTCGCCTTAAAATTGCAAGGGGCAAACGTTAAGGTTTGCGGACCAAAGACCTTATTGCCAAAATATATTGAATCGCTTGGTGTGGGTGTGGAAACAAATTTAAGAAAAGCTTTGGATTGGTGCGATGTTGCCAATATGTTAAGAATACAAAATGAACGTTTGGACATCAGTTACTTCCCCACTACGAGGGAGTATACCCAACAATTTGGTGTAAATAAAAAGTTATTGGACAGTTTGGACAAAGAAATCGTCATAATGCACCCGGGTCCAATTAACAGGGGCGTGGAAATTACAAGCGATGTTGCGGACTCTAAACAATCCATCATTTTAAATCAGGTAGAAAACGGGGTGGCCATACGTATGGCCGTAATTTATTTATTGGCATCTAAAATAAAGTAATATGGTTTTTAATAATGAGGAATCACTGATAATCATATCCCAGGAAAACATTTCCATAGACATCTTTTTACAAAATTTAGAGAAGGAATATTCCAAGCTAAAGAATGATAATTTAGTCGTGGACCTTTTGGGTTTTTCAAAGTTTACTCCGTACAACGTCTTGTCTTTTTTGGAAATTTCCAAGAAGCATAAGAAAAACGGTAAATCGTTTGTGTTGGTTTCCGGCAAGGTTTCCTATGATGATGTACCCGAAGAAATCAATTTGGTACCTACCTTACAAGAAGCACGTGATATTGTGGAAATGGAGGAGATAGAGAGGGATTTGGGTATCTAAGTCCAAATTTCAGTTGTTTTAAGTCTGATTGTATAAGGTCTTTAATGAAGCTGCAACAATTTTGTTGGTAGTGCAAATTTTTATTGTAATTGTCTATGCGTCTTACCATTTTGGGTTGTTATGCTGCAACTCCTCGAACGTTAACAAATCCTACGGCACAAGTTTTGGAAATCAATGGGCATATTTTGTTGTTGGATTGTGGCGAGGGTACGCAAGTACAATTACGTAAGCATAAGGTCAAGTTTTCTAGAATCAATCATATTTTTATTTCCCATTTACACGGAGATCATTTTTTTGGTCTGCCAGGTTTTATTTCTACAATGAGGCTTTTGGGTAGAGAAAAAGAATTACATATCTATGGACCAAAAGGTATTAAGGAAGCAATTACCTTACTGATGAAATTGGGAGATTCTTGGACCAACTATCCGCTAATATTTCATGAACTTACCGGTATTGGGCCTGAGCTTATTTTTGAGGATGCCAAAATTTCGGTAACGACCATACCATTGTCCCATAGAATATATACCAACGGATTTTTGATTAAGGAGAAATTGGCCAAACGTAAATTGAATATAGAGGCGGTAGAAGCGTACGGTATAGATATAGCCTATTATCGTAATATTCAAAACGGTAAGGATATAATATTGGATGATGGAACCTTAATTTCCAATAACGAGTTGACTTATGACCCTGCACCTCCAAAATCGTATGCTTTCTGTAGTGATACGGTTTATACCAAAGAAACCGCCAAATATGTTAAGGGTGTGGATGTTCTGTATCATGAATCTACTTTTTTGGAATCAGAGGCGCAATTGGCCACTAAAACTAAACATTCGACCGCCATGCAGGCTGCAAAGATAGCAAAGCAGGCCAATGTTAAGGATTTGATATTGGGGCATTATTCTACTCGTTATAAAAGTATAGATTTGTTTAAGCAAGAAGCAGAGACCATATTTGCGAACGTGCACTTGGCAGATGACGGGCGCGTATTCAATTTTTAAATTTTATGCGCATTTTATACCGCTAATATTCCTTTTCTTTTTAGAACTTTGTTTATCTTGTTTTTAAGAAGAAAATAATGCAGAAAGACTTAAGCGGATATAGAAAAACATATGAAAAAAGTGCCCTATTGGAAGATTATATTTCCGATAATCCAATGCAATTGTTTCAAACTTGGTTTTATGAGGTTGAAGAATCTAACGGAATAGATGAACCAAATGCCATGACCGTATCTACGGTTGGTTTGGACGGTTTTCCAAAAAGTAGGGTAGTGCTTCTCAAAAAATATACACATGAAGGGTTTGTTTTTTATACTAATTACAATAGTGAAAAGGGGAAGGCCATACAAGAAAATTCCAAGGTGTGTATTTCCTTTTTTTGGCCAAATTTAGAACGCCAGGTTATCATTAAGGGAAATGCTGAAAAATTGGCCAAAAACTTATCTGATGGTTATTTTGAATCTAGACCAGATGGTAGTAAGTTGGGGGCTTTGGTTTCGGATCAAAGTTCGGTGATAACTTCAAGAGAAGTATTGGAAAGTAAATTACAGGAACTGGAAAAGGAATATGCCGGTAAGGAAATTTCTAGGCCAGAGCATTGGGGTGGTTATTTGGTAAGACCGGTATCCATTGAATTTTGGCAAGGTAGGCCCAATAGGTTGCACGATCGTATTAGATATTCGCTTATCAATGGTGTAGATTGGAAAATGGAACGGTTGGCACCATAAAACGGAAGTAGCAATCATGAAAAATTTATTATTAATGCGTCATGGGAAGTCATCATGGGAACTGAACGTTGGCGATCAGGACAGGCCACTTGGCCAAAGGGGAATAACAGATGCACATCTGGTAGGTAAAGAATTGGCAAAACATAATTATAGCATAGATCATGTTTACTCCAGCCCCGCCAATAGGGCCTTACATACGTGCATGATATGTATTGGTGAAATGGGCCATTCCCTAAAGGATTTTAGCATAGTTAATGATCTTTATGATTTTTCCGGAGAAAGGGTTATCAATGTAATCAGGCATTTGGATAATGCTTTGGAGACTGTTTTAATTTTTGGCCATAACCACGCATTTACTTACTTGGCAAATCTATTTGGGGACAAACATCTTGAAAATGTGCCCACTAGTGGATTTGTACATATACAATTTAAAGAAAGTTCTTGGGCGGCAATTACCCAAGGCGCTACAATACAAACTATTTTTCCAAAGCAATTAAAGGCATGGTAAGAAACAATAACCAATATGTAAATAGAGAGATTAGCTGGCTGTGGTTCAACGAAAGGGTTTTACAGGAAAGTGCCGATAAAAATGTACCGCTGATTGAACGACTCCGATTTTTAGGAATCTTCTCCAATAATTTGGATGAATTTTTTAAGGTAAGGTATGCTACCGTTAAACGTATAGTAGAGGCGGGCAGAAATGGTAAAAGTGTTTTGGGGGAGAGAAGGCTAAAGATCTTTTGGAAGAAATCACCAAAATTGTAATTGATCAGCAGACCAAAAGTTTGGAGATTCTTAAACAGATAGAACATGAACTAGAGGCAAAAAATATATTTATTTTAAAGGAAACCGAGTTGAACGAACGCCAAAAGGAATTCGTTAAGGCCTATTTCTTAAAGGAAGTAAGTCCGCAGCTCATGACCATTATTTTAAATGATCTTACCCAGTTTCCTACATTAAAAGATACTGCGGCATATTTGGCCGTAAAAATGGTCATAAAAGGTGATCAGCGAAAAAAGGAAAAGCGCTATGCTTTAATTGAAATACCAAAAGGTATAGACCGTTTTGTGGCCCTTCCGGAAGAAAACGGCAAAAGCTATATCATTATTCTGGATGATATGATCAGATATTGTTTGGATAATATCTTTACCATGTTTGAGTATGATTCCATCACCGCACATATGATTAAAATAACCAGGGATGCCGAGTTGGATATGGACAATGACCTGAGCAAAAGTTTTATCGAAAAAATATCCTCCAGTGTAGAGCATAGGAAAATAGGTGATCCTGTTCGTTTTGTATATGATAAAAGTATAGAAAAGGATACGTTGACATTCTTAAAGGAGAAAATGAATATTGAGGATACCGACAGTGTTATACCCGGTGGTAGATATCATAACCGAAGGGATTATATGGGCTTTCCTAGCTTAGGCAGAAAGGATCTGTTGTATGACAAGATTACTCCATTGCCGGTAAAAGGCTTAAGTGTAGAAGGTAGTATTTTGGAAAGTATTGCTAAAAAGGATTACCTACAGTATACTCCCTACCATACGTTTACCTATATATTGAAATTTTTGCGTGAAGCTGCCTTGGACCCTAAGGTTAGATCCATAAAAATAACGGTGTATAGATTGGCAAGCAATTCACAAGTTGCAGCCTCTTTGATCAATGCCGTTAAAAATGGAAAGCAGGTAACCGTACAGATAGAGTTACAGGCCAGATTTGATGAACAAGCAAATATAGAATATGCAGAACAGCTTCAAGCAGAAGGTGTTAAGCTTATTTTTGGTGTGCCAGGTTTAAAGGTTCATAGTAAAATTTGTCTTATAGAGCGTGAGGAAGGTGATATCATTAAAAGGTACGGTTTTATAAGCACCGGTAACTTTAATGAGTCCACAGCCAGAATTTACACGGATTATACTTTGTTTACCGCCCATGATCCCATATTAAAGGAATTGAACAAAGTGTTCGACTTTTTTGAAACTACCTATAAAATCAATAAGTACAAGCATTTAATAGTTTCGCCCCACTATACAAAAAATGCGTTTATGAAACTTATAGATGTGGAAATTGCCAATGCTATCTTGGGCAAAGAGGCCTATATAAAGATAAAAATGAACAGTTTTACTTCTTATAAAATGGTCGACAAACTTTATGAAGCAAGTAGGGCGGGGGTAAAGATCCAGTTAATCATAAGAGGTATATGTTGCTTAGTACCAGGAATTAAAGGTATGAGTGAAAACATAGAAGCCATTAGTGTAGTCGATAAATTTTTGGAGCATACCAGACTATTCGCATTTGCCAATGGAGGAAATCCAAAAGTTTACATCTCTTCTGCAGATTGGATGACAAGAAACCTTGATTATAGGGTTGAGGTTGGTTGTCCTATATATGATGAGGATATTAAAAAAGAGTTGATGGATACCTTTGAAATCTGTTGGAAAGATAATATGAAGGCACGTATTTTTTCTGAAAAGCAAGATAATGCCTATCGTAAGACAAAACCGCCTAAAGTTAGGTCACAGTTTACTACTTATGAATATTATGCAAAAAACCTGAAAAAAGATAAAGGATAATATTATCCGTGGATAGATTCTTTGGTGCCAAGGTCTTTCATGATTTGGGCCTCATATTCCAAAAGGTTGTTCCATTTGGTATTGACCTCTTCCAATTGACCGTATTTACGGGCAAATTTTAGGAACATGGTATAATGACCAGCTTCGCTAACCATTAGTTTATGGTAAAAGTCGGCTAGTTTTTTATCTTCCAGTTCTTCAGAAAGTAATCTAAAACGCTCACAGCTACGTGCTTCGATAAGGGCGGCGTATAATAGTCTATGCACCAATTGGGTGGTCCTGCTTCCTCCTTTGGGAAAAAATTTTAGCAATTCAATGACATATTCATCCTTACGATCTCTGCCCAAGGTATTGCCTCGTTGCAAGATAAGGTCGTGTACCATTTTAAAATGACCCATTTCTTCCCTGGATAAAGCTATCATTTCCTCAACAAGTTCTGTATATTCAGGAAAACTAACGATTAGTGATATAGCCGTACTGGCAGCTTTCTGTTCACAATAGGCGTGATCGGTAAGGATTTCGTCAATATTTTTTTCTACAATATTCACCCATCTTGGGTCCGTGGGTAATTTTAAGCCTAACATACAATCATTTTATTCAAAATTATAAAGATTTTATCGACTTCACCAATATTATTCAAATAGCTTTAACAACTTACTAGTTAATAATAATTATTTTTGAGGTAAAGAGAATTCAGTAAGAAAATGCATGTTCAAAAAGAGATTCAGGATATATTGTTGAAATATGGAAAGCCGGAAAGTATTACGTGGCTAAATGATAAAATCTTAAAGATATCAGCTGACAGATCTTCTAAAGATTTGTTTATGGCTTATAGTATTTCAAACGTAAAATTTGATGGTTCTGAACCTGTAAATTTTGAAGGGGAAAAAAATGATACTGTCAATTATTTTAGGACACATTACGCAAGTTTATTGCAGATTGCCCGTATATATTTGCTCTCTGCGGTCCTAGAGCAGGACCTGGATTTTTATACCCCTAAGGTGGCCACTATTATAGAAGTGGCGGATACAGGTGAATTAGAGACTTTTTTAAAATACTTGGTATTATTGCCTAATCCAGAGGCCTATAAAAATACTGCAGTAGAGGCTTTACGTACTAATATTGCAACTGTGTTTGATGCCATTGCATTGAATAATCCATATCCTGCGACCTATTTTGATGAGCAACAGTGGAATCAAATGTATTTAAAGGCCGCTTTTATGGAGCGTGACCTGGGAAAAATAGAATCGATCGATCAACGCGCAAATAAGGATTTGGCAAGAATTATATCGGATTATGCCCATGAACGCTGGGCAGCTAAGCGAAAAGTTGACCCGTTATTTTGGAGACCGGTTACTACATTTTTAAATGAAGCTTTATTAGATGATATACAACGCCTCTTTGAAAGTGATGATGTTTGGGAAAATAGGGCAGCGGTTTTATGTTGTATACATTCTGGGAATCATAAGGCTTTGGAATTATTGAACAATTATCCAGAGGCCAAAGAAGAAGCGGAAACAAATAATATTAGTTGGAATACCCTTAAACAATAAATAGAATGAAAGATAAAATGATGTTTATTGACCCTCATGTTCATATGACGTCAAGAACTACAGATGATTATGAGGCAATGGCCAAAGCAGGTATTGTAGCGCTTATTGAACCTTCGTTTTGGTTAGGCCAACCACGGACTAAAGTAGGGTCTTTTCAAGATTACTACAGTAGTTTAGTGGGATGGGAGCCATTTAGGGCCAGCCAATTTGGAATACAACATTACTGTACAATTGGATTGAACTCTAAGGAAGCCAATAATGAGGCCTTAGCGGAACAGGTAATTGAACTTTTGCCATTATATGTTCATAAGGAGAATGTTGTTGCTATTGGGGAAATTGGATATGACGACCAAACTGCCGCTGAAGACAAATACTTTAGAATACAATTAGAATTGGCAAAGGAATTGGATATGGTGGTGCAAGTTCATACTCCGCACAGGGATAAAAAAGCGGGCACGATCAGAAGTATGGAAGTGTGTTTAGAGCATGGTTTAGACCCTAAAAGGGTTATAATAGACCATAATAATGAGGAAACGGTAGAAGAAGTATTGAACAGAGGATTTATTGCTGCATTTACCATTTATCCAAATACCAAAATGGGAAATGAGAGAATGGTTGAAGTGGTAAAGAAATATGGTAGTACAGATATTATAGTTGATAGTTCTGCGGATTGGGGCGTTAGTGATCCGCTTGCAGTACCAAAAACCGCATCCTTAATGTTAAAAAACGGTATTGCAGAGAAACATGTTAAAAAAACTTGTTATCAAAATGCTTTGGACGCCTTTGGTAAAAATGGAAAAATGAAGGAATCTGATTGGATGAATGCCAAAGGAATCGATCAAACTGAATTATATAACAATAATAGCGTTTTAAGGGGGCAAAATCCTAAAATTCAAAAAACTGATAAAATTCACTAATGAGGAAGGCTTTAAAGGGCTATTTAGAGCTAATGAGGCCTGCAAACCTACCAACTGCGGCAGCTGATATATTTGCGGGTATTGCTATTATTTTATATTTACGGAATATTGAAGTTCTTTCATTTTTAAGCGAGAATGGGGGTGATGTATTTTTATTGGTATTTTCATCAATTGCATTATATGCGGGCGGAGTGGTATTTAACGATGTTTTTGATGCTGAATTAGATGCTCTGGAAAGACCTGAAAGAGCCATACCAAGCGGACGCGTACCTAAACGAAATGCCCTTTATTTTGGTGCCATTTTAATTTTGATAGGAATTGCCTTGGCATTTAAATGTACCGTATTATCAGGAATTATATCTGTGGTCTTAACGACGGCTATTTTAACGTATGATGGTTATTTTAAGCAGTTTGGTTTTGCTGGTCCATTAAATATGGGTATTTGCCGCGGTTTAAACCTTTTAATGGGGCTGTCTATTTTAGGAAGTCTTACGCATTGGTATATTTCCTTGGTCCCGGTCGTATATATTTTTGCCATTACCTTAATCAGTAGAGGAGAGGTTCATGGTGATAATAAAAAGCATATAGTTTGGGCAGGTATTTTGTATACAATAGTCTTCCTGTCCATAGCGTTAATAACAGTAGTAAAAACGGATAATATGTTGGTGTTGGTACCGTTTTTATTGGCTTTTGCATTTTTTACCATTAAACCACTGATTAAAGCCTACAAGGACAATTCGCCAAAAAACATTAAAAAGGCGGTAATAGCAGGGGTTTTGTCGTTAATTATAATGAATGCTTGTTGGGTTGCCGGTTTTGCCAATTGGCAGCTAGCGTTGGCCGTTTTGTTGCTTTTACCTTTATCCATATTATTATCTAAATTGTTTGCAGTAACCTAAAATTTATATGCAGTTACCATCTATAAAACAGTCTTTTAAAGTAGAGTATGAATATCAACTCTATTTCACAACAGGACTTTTCAATATTCAAAATTCATTGTTCACAACGTTAATAGCGGATTACAAGACTTTTGAGCCGGTTAAATTATTGTTCATTGTGGATGATGGTGTTCAAAACCATCACCCAGACCTAGTTTCCCAAATAAGTGCATATTGCAAGGCCAATGAAGCGGTAATGAAGTTTACGGGTAGTATTGTGGTTCCTGGGGGGGAACAGGTCAAGAATGGTAACGATTCCATAGATTCCGTTTTAAAGGGAATAAATACCCATAAGATCTGTCGTCATTCTTTTGTAATTGCTATTGGTGGGGGAGCCGTTATAGACATGGTCGGTTATGCTGCGGCAATTGCCCATAGGGGAGTAAAATTAATACGTATACCTACAACGGTGCTTTCCCAGAACGATTCTGCCGTAGGGGTAAAGAATAGTGTAAATGCATTCAAGAAAAAAAATTTTTTAGGGACTTTTGCACCTCCATATGCAATTATCAATGATAGCGGTTTTTTACGAACCCTGGAACAACGAGATTGGATTTCCGGAATTGCCGAGGCGATCAAAGTAGCATTGATAAAGGATAACAATTTTTTTAAATACATTGCGGATAACGCAATTGCCTTAAAAAACAGGGAAATGGAACCCATGCAATATGTAATCTACAAATGTGCGGAAATGCACATGCACCATATTGCGCAAGGGGGCGACCCATTTGAGTCGGGCTCTTCAAGACCTTTGGATTTTGGACACTGGGCTGCACATAAGATGGAGTTCATGACCAACTATGAACTACGCCATGGAGAGGCTGTTGCAAAGGGAATTGCCTTAGATGTTACCTATGCACATTTGATCGGTTTAATATCAGATGCCGACCTACAACATGTTTTGGATGTAATGATACATATAGGTTTTGACCTTTCGCTTCCCGTTAAGTCATCAGGTGAAATTGATACGCTGCTTAATGGTTTAGAGGAATTTCGGGAACATTTGGGGGGTGAACTGACCATAACACTAATTGCAGGGTTAGGAGTAAAACATGATGTACATACTATAGATTTACAACTTATGAAGCAAGCCGTTGTAAGACTAAACCATCAATTTGCATTAAACTAAGGACATGCTGGTAATTAAGGATCTTCACGTAACATATTGTACTAATATACACCGGGTCAAGATTGGAAAAGCACTTTTGACAGTATTCAGGAACATGTACCGAAAATTAAAAGTAAGGTTTCAGCTACTGCTCCATTTGGATTAGGGCTCAGGTTATCCAATAAAGCAAGTGAGGAGCTTGAAATTGGTTCAAATATGGCCACTTTTCAAGAATGGTTGATCCAAAATGAAGTGTATGTATTTACCATGAACGGTTTTCCGTACGGCAATTTTCATGATGAACGGGTAAAGGATTTAGTCCATGCTCCGGACTGGACTACCAATGAACGGGTGATATATACCAAACGCATGATCAAACAATTGTCGGTGTTGTTGCCTAACGGATTAAATGGGGGTATATCAACATCGCCAATTACTTATAAATATTGGTACAAAACAACAAAAGAAACTGTAAAGGCATTTGAAATTGGTGCCAAGCATATGATTCAAGTGGCAGATTATTTGCTGGAACTGGAAAAGACCGCAGGTAAATATATGCATCTGGATATTGAACCGGAACCGGACGGACTTTTGGAAAATAGCGATGAGGTTTTACATTTCTTTTCCACGTATTTGCTTCCAATAGGAATTCCCTTCTTCAAGGCAAAATTAGGCTTGAGTGATGCTGAGGCCGCTTTGCTCATCAAAAGATATATAACTGTTTGTTACGATATTTGCCATTTTTCATTGGCGTATGAAGAACCAAAAGATACTTTTTCCAAGTTTAGGGACCAGCAGATTAGAATTGGTAAAATACAAGTAAGTGCCGCATTGAAAATACTATTTGATGGTGAAAATAATGAAGCAATTTGGAGCGAACTTTCAAAGTTTAACGAGCCTACATACCTGCATCAAGTAACGGAAAAAATAGATGATAGGGTAAAAACCTATAGTGATCTCCCTGAAGTTTTGGACAAAAGAGAGGAACATCAAGAATTACGAGCGCATTACCATGTACCTTTATTTTTAGAAACGTACGGGGCGTTATATTCCACTCAAGACCATATAATAAAAGCGTTAGATTATATAAGGGATAATCCTGTTACAGAACATTTAGAAATAGAAACATATACTTGGGACGTACTTCCTCAGGATTTAAAACAAGATTTATCGGTATCCATTATTAGAGAAATAGAATGGTTAAAATCACGCCTATAAAATGAACAAAACGGTAGTTATAAATGTAGTTGGGTTAACAAAAAGATTAATAGGGGAACACACACCATTTATTAAGTCGTTTCTAGAAAGAGGGAGCGCATCGTATATACAGCCAATTTTGCCAGCGGTTACTTGCTCGGTGCAATCTACGTATGTAACCGGAAAATGGCCTTCTGAACATGGAGTTGTGGGAAATGGGTGGTATTTTAAAGATGAATGTGAAGTAAAATTTTGGCGGCAATCCAATAAATTGGTACAGCAAAATAAAATTTGGGACGATTTAAAAGCAAAACACCCAGATTTTACGTGTGCCAATCATTTTTGGTGGTACAATATGTATTCTAATGTTGACTTTAGTATAACCCCAAGACCTAATTATTTGGCGGATGGCAGAAAGATTCCAGATATTTATTCGTATCCTGCAGCATTAAGGGACAAAATGCAGGCTACACTTGGCACATTTCCATTGTTTGAGTTTTGGGGACCTAAAACTACGATCAATTCTTCTAAATGGATTGCCAATGCGGCCTTATTGACGGATAAAGAGCATAATCCGGACCTAACTTTTATTTATTTACCACACTTAGATTATAATTTACAACGTTACGGGCTCGATTTTTCCATAATTGCAAAGGATTTGTTGGAAATAGATACCGTAATTAAAGATGTGGTGCTGCATTATGAAGCACTTGGTGCCAATGTAATCATATTGTCGGAATATGGAATTACAAATGTAAACAGGCCAATACATCTTAACAGGGTACTACGCAAAGCCGGATATTTGGCCATAAGAGAGGAGCGTGGGTTGGAACTTTTAGATGCTGGTGCAAGTAATGCATTTGCAGTTGCAGACCATCAAATTGCGCATATTTATTGCAAGCATTTAGAGAGTATTCAAAAAATTGTAGATTTGATTACACCTTTAGAAGGTGTGGAGAAAGTGCTATATGGAGCAGCGTTAGATGAATATCATATTGCACACGAAAGATGCGGGGATATTGTAGTGGTAGCAGATAATAATTCTTGGTTCACGTATTATTTTTGGCTAGATGATGCTAAAGCTCCGGATTATGCCAGAATGGTAGATATCCATAAAAAACCTGGTTATGATCCTGTGGAAATGTTAACGGATCCCAAGGATAAATTGGTTATGGCAAAAGTTGTAGGTAAGCTGTTAAAGAAGAAATTGGGCTTTAGAACGGTAATGGATATTATACCGATTGATGCTACGCTTATAAAAGGGTCTCATGGTAGAATAACCGAAGATCAAGAGGATTTTCCAATTTTTATAAGCAATTATAAAACGGCTGTAAAGAAAGAAAGTATTACAGCAATAGAAGTGCGTGATCTTATTGAAGATCACCTCTTAAACTAACATGCTATGAAGGTATTATTTAAGATTTTGGGTTATGTATTCGCTATTTTGTTCGCTGTTGGTGCCATTTTGCAATATAACGACCCAGATGCTATGCTTTGGGTAGCGATCTATGTAATTGCCGCCGCAATTTCCTTGGCATTTGCCATACAAAAAATTGGATTTAAGCCACTTATTCTTTTGGGAATTTTGTGTTGTGTAGGATTTTTGTATTTGTATCCATCTAATTTTCAAGGATTTGATTTGAATGATGGTGATATAAAAACCGTTGAGTTGGGTAGGGAAGCCTTTGGTCTTATAATTATTGGTGTAGTCTTTTTAATTTTTGGATTTCGCGTAAAGAGTAAATTATAGATCAAGGTCAAATTCTTGTCTTAGCAAATCAATAACAGGATTTTTTTCACGTAATTTTTGATATTTTTCCTCTGGGGTAAAGGCGAATTTTTTAGCGGATGCCTCATTGACCCCGATTTCTAAAGTTATAAAATGATTGTTTAGCTTGGTGCGTAAATATTCCATTAACTCAAATTGTTCTCGCTCTATTTCCTTCTTCATGGTTCCGTTAGGAAGTTCTATATGAATAATGAAATTTTCCTTAAGCTTAGGAACATCGGTATGGAGGTTAGAGGCTAAAATTTTCTGTCCTTTACGATCAATAATCTCTACAAAATCTGCCCAATGTTTGCGTAATTCTTCCTCGGTAAAGGCATTTTTTGGTAAGTTGTTTTCATCAATTACCACTTCAACCTTGTTCTGTTCATGTAATTTCTTGGCATTTAAGCTAGAAATAGATAAACCGGATACCCGTTTTTTAGGAATATTGATATTGATTTTCTTGGGAACCAATTCATTGGGCTCCGTAGTACTTTTGTCAATTTTTGGCTCTACCTGAGCACTTTGCGTACTTTTAAAAAGTACAGGTTCCTTTACGCTTGTTTCGGGTTGTAAGACAACCTCTTCACCTTCCTGTACTTTTGGCAAATTGGGTTCAGTCTTATGTTCTGCCCCAGCTAGTTGTTGCGGCTCCTGTTTTGGGTTGTTAGGAGATTGCTGTTGCGTTTCATAGTTGAGCTCCTTATTGCTACTTGCCGTGACATTTATTGCCTTATGTTTTTTTGGTCTTGGAAATTGCTTGTAAAAAGAGGATGGAGCAATAAAATCTATGGTAGTATTATCAAGAGCTACCGATTCAGGATTTTTTTTTTCTCCATCAAAATCGATAGAGGCAAGTTTCATTAGGGTAAGTTCCACCAAAAGGCGCTGATTTTTACTGGTCTTGTATTTTAAATCGCAATCATTGGCAATGGTCAAGGCATGCAATAAAAAAGCGGGAGCGGTTTTTTTACTTTGTTCCCTGTACAATTGTTGTGCAGCTTCACCAACCTCTAAAAGGGTAATGGTATCCGGATGCTGGCAAACCATCAAATCTCTAAAATGTGATGCTAAACCGGCAATAAAATGATGTCCGTCAAATCCTAGGGACAAAGTTTTATTAAACAGCAGCAATAGATTTGGGATGTCATGTTCTAAAATAAAATCGGTAGCTTCAAAGTACGTGTCGTAATCCAAAACATTTAGATTCTCAGTAACCGCTTTACGTGTTAGTTCGCTACCGGAAAAACTGACAACCCTATCAAAAATTGAAAGCGCGTCGCGCATGGCGCCATCTGCCTTTTGAGCAATGATATGTAAGGCATCTTCCTCAGCATTGATGCCTTGGCTTTCCGCAATATATTTTAAATATTCAGCGGCATCTTTAACGGTAATTCTCTTGAAATCAAATATTTGACATCTGGAAAGTATCGTTGGTATAATCTTGTGTTTTTCAGTGGTGGCCAAAATAAATATGGCGTGCTTTGGCGGTTCTTCCAGGGTTTTCAAGAAAGCGTTGAAAGCAGATTGAGACAACATATGTACCTCATCTATAATATATACTTTATACTTACCTACCTGTGGGGGTATACGTACTTGGTCTATAAGGTTTCTAATGTCATCTACGGAGTTATTGGAGGCCGCATCCAACTCAAAAATATTAAAGGCAAAATCTTCGTCTTCACCTTCGGTACCATCACTGTTGATTTGTTTGGCCAATATTCGTGCGCAAGTGGTCTTACCAACACCTCTGGGCCCACAGAACAATAAAGCTTGTGCCAAATGATTCTTGTCAATGGCGTTTTGCAATGTATTGGTAATGGCCTGTTGCCCTACAACGTCCTTAAAGGTTTGAGGTCTGTATTTACGTGCCGATACAATAAATGGTTCCAAAAGTATACGATGATTTATGCTATTACAAATATAAATATAGTGCTTAATTCTAAAGTGAATTAAGGCTGGAGATCATCCTTAGTTATCAACAATTGCAGTACATTTGCGCAACGCAGGCCACCTTATCGCGGATTATCCCCATTAATTTGGGATAAAACGAGGAAAGTCCGGACACCATAGTGCAGTATAGCGGGTAACGCCCGCCCACTGAAAAGTGAGGACAAGTGCAACAGAAAGCAAGTACAGTTAGGCTGTAGTGAAACCAGGTAAACTCTATACGGTGAAACGTCATGTAAATCGATACTTGAGGGCTGCACGCCCAAGTCGAAGGGTAGGCGGTTAGAACCTTGGGGCAACCCAAGGTCTAGATAAATGATAAGGCAATTCTGAATTTGTTTTCAGAACGAACAGAATCCGGCTTATGGCCTGCTTTTTTTATGGAATCAACAAAGTTTCAATTTTTCAGCTGGCCCTATTGAAAAAGGAAAGAACTTGTGAATAGGGTTGACGCAATGAGCGCATCTATTGTTCTTTAAAAAAGCTAAAAACACTACCACCATATTTTCGTGAATTACTATAATGGGGCAAATGGTCCAAACTGGTACGTTTGGAATGTTCAATGATCAAAACGCCACCCTCTAATAAAAGGTTATTTTCAAATACCAATTGCGGAATTTTTTCAAAATCGGCCAAATCCATATCATAAAAGGGGTCACAGAAAATTATATCGAACTGCTCGGTATTACGTTGAAGAAAAGCAAAAACATCGCTTTTAAATGTCCTAATGTTCATCTCCAACATGTCAACGGTTTTTTCTATAAAGTCTATGCAACCTGCATGTGCATCTATAGCGAGGATATCTTCAACGCCCCTTGATGAAAACTCATAGCTTATATTTCCTGTCCCTGCAAATAGGTCCAACACCTTAAGGTCTGGAAAATAATAGGAATTATGTAAAATGTTGAACAGGCTTTCTTTGGCCATATCCTTTGTAGGTCTTACCGGTAACTTTTTTGGGGCGATCAAATTTCGCCCTTTATGTTTTCCTGAGATGATGCGCATTATAAGGTATTGATAAGAGTGAAGTCCATTGTAGATGTAAAAGGACTCTCCATATTTATAGATGATGGTATAGTTGGGGTAAATATGCTTAAATGTTTAATATAGGTATGGCAAAGTTGAAAAATTGGGTCATCTTGGTCAATTGTTCCAAAAACCCTGACATTGGTAGTTTTGGGGTCTAGGTTCAATTGTTCCAGTACAAAAAGCACATAATAAATAAAATCTTCTTTTGTGGAATAGGTAAAGCTGTTATAAAGAATCAGCTTACGTAAGTTCAGTACGGTAACATCCATCTGTACTTCTTTGACATGAATATAGCAAACGGGCTCTTGGTCTTGGTTAAGATTGTTCATTAAGGATTGTAAAAGAACGGTACTGTTGTGCATATAGGTAAATTCGCCAAATAGATCATAAATGTAGTTGTTGACATTCATGTAAGGAACGTAAACAATGATAAGGTCTTGATTTTCAACTTCATCATATGCAAGAACGTCATTGGCCAATACCTTGGTGTTAAATTTTAAATATTCCAATAGGTTATCTTCGTTGAACAGTGATTTGGGTACCAAGCCAAACAGCGTATTTCTATGTACTGTTATCACTTCATCGAACGCCATTTGCTCTAAATTGTGTTTTTTAAAAAGCTTCACCAATTCTGCCTGTAAGGTCATAGGGTTCATCTCTTCAGAAAACACGACGGCATCGGAAATTATTAAATGCTGCGTAACAGTGTCTGCCACACAAAAAGAAAGTCCATTCAAGCTAACCTGAATGGACAATTTCTTAAAATGTTTATCCGCGATGTCTGTACGGTTATTGATCGTTTTTCTTGTCATAAACAGGAGGCCAGTTTCCGCTCGTACTTACTTCTTCCATTGATCCAACTTTAATAGATGGTCCGTTTACCTCTTCAACACTAATTGCGGCTTTTTCACGAGTCAAAAGATCTTTTGGTTGATCATAAAGAATTACGTCTTTGTCAACCTTAGCTTCAAATACAGGAGCTTTGTATCCACTCTTTTCAACGTAGCCGGCTTTCATTTCAAACTTTTCACCGTTTGGTGCCGTAGGTACATCCATTAAGCTCTTATATCTATTATCGGTCTTAAAAAGAGAATCTTTAACGGATACAAAACCTAAGGTGTCGATTATTTTTACTTCTTTAAGTAAGTCAATTTGATAAGTTTTGTCAAATTCCATAAAAGAAGAATCTCTCTGCTGTGTAATTATATATTTACCGGTATCGATAAAACGGATAAGACTATTAAAGTCATTCGCATATTTACCATTAACGGTTTTGTACGCTTCTTGAGAATTTCTAATATCTTTTAATTTAGCTACTACCTGGGCATAACGTTCTTGTTTTACCTCCTTAAACTTAATTGGTCCAGTAATGGAGTTATAAATTAGGTATCCTAAAGCGATACACCCAACCCAAAGTACAATCTGTATAATGGTCTTCATTTCGTATATGTTAATTTAATTTAGTGGTCTTCACAAATCTACAATTTTTTTTTAATGGTAAAAGTTTTTGGCCTAAAAATCATCTTTATCTTTGATGGCTCATGAAACCAATAACTCCCGCATCTTTCTATAGTATCCTGGAATCTAAATTTCCGCATACACCAACTGCCACACAATCAGTGGCTTTGCAAAAATTGGCAGCATTTACGCTCTCTGACGAAAAGAATGAAGTTTTTTTGTTAAAGGGGTATGCAGGTACTGGTAAAACCACTTTGATCGGTACTTTAGTAAATAGTTTATGGAAAGTACAGAAGAAAGCGGTGCTAATGGCACCCACGGGTAGGGCCGCAAAAGTGATGTCCAATTATTCACAGACACAGTCCTATACAATTCATAGAAAAATTTATTTTCCTAAAAAGCAAGGTGGGGGCGGAGTGCAATTTGTATTGGCCCCAAATAAACATAGGGATACATTGTTTATCGTTGATGAGGCATCAATGATACCTGATGTTGCGGCAGATTCCAAGCTTTTTGAGAACGGGTCCCTTTTAGATGATCTTATGATGTACGTTTATTCCGGTCATAAGTGCAAGCTGTTGCTTATAGGAGATACGGCACAATTACCACCGGTGCATTTGGTGCTGAGTCCCGCTTTGGATGCCGATAAGATTTCCATGGCCTATAACAAAGAGGTCGTTAGATTGGAGTTGAATGAAGTGGTAAGACAGGCTGGGGATTCCGGTATTTTGGCCAACGCAACTTTATTAAGGGAACAATTGCAGGGAGATTTTTTTGATGACTTTAAATTTGATGTACACCCCTTTACGGATATTGTAAGGTTAATAGATGGCAATGAAATCCAGGAAGCTATAGATAGCTCTTATTCTGAAAACGGTAAGGAAGAGACTGCGTTCATTGTGCGTTCCAATAAGCGCGCCAATTTATACAACCAGAACATACGTGAACGTATTCTGTTCTTGGAAAATGATTTGGCAGTTGGAGATTTTATGATGGTGGTCAAAAATAATTACTATTGGTTAAAACCAAATTCAGAGGCCGGTTTTATTGCCAATGGCGATATAATTGAAGTATTGGAAATTTATACTATAAAGGAGATTTATACTTTTAAATTTGCCGAGGTCAAGGTAAAAATGGTGGATTATCCCAACATGGCACCTTTTGAAACGGTACTGCTTTTAGATACCATTACGGCAGAATCTCCCTCTTTAAGTTATGAGGACGGAAATAGGCTATACCAAGAGGTAATGAAGGACTATGCGCACGAATCCTCCAAGTATAAAAAATTCTTAGGGGTAAAGAACAATAAATATTTTAATGGACTACAGGTAAAGTTTTCCTATGCAATAACTTGTCATAAATCTCAAGGCGGCCAATGGAACACTGTTTTTGTAGAACAGCCCTATTTGCCAAATGGTATGGACAAAGAATATTTAAGGTGGTTGTATACCGCGGTAACAAGGGCAAAGCATAAATTATATCTTATAGGTTTTAAAGATGATTTTTTTGTTGATTAATAAAAGTTTATTTTAGTGATTATGGTAAGTTTACTGTTGCCCACAATTAAAAAAGGAAAATGACATCGGAAACTATTTTAAGTATATTTTTAGGGGTTGGCCTGGCGGCATCGGTTGGTTTTAGGGTCTTTTTACCTTTGTTCGCTTTAAGTTTGGCTTCTTTTTTTGGTGTTTGGGAATTGAACGATAATTGGGAATGGATTGGAAGTTTAGTAGCCGTTATGACGTTAGGGAGTGCTACTTTATTGGAGATTTTCGCATATTTCATACCGTGGTTCGATAATTTATTGGACAGTATAGCGGTACCCTTGGCCGCCATAGCAGGTACTGCGGTCATGGTTTCAACAGTGGCGGACTTGGACCCTGTCATTACGTGGTCCTTGGCAATAATAGCTGGCGGCGGTACAGCAACGGCAATTAAATCTGCCGGGGCAACGGGCCGGTTGGCATCTTCGGTCACCACGGGTGGTGTTGCAAACCCGGTATTGGCAACGGTTGAGACCGGTACGGCCGTAGTAGTTTCCGCAGCATCTATATTTGCACCTATTTTGGCCGCAGTTTTGGTCATTATAATCTTGGTCATCATATTTAGGATCTATAGAAGTATAAGACCAAGGACAAAATCATAAAATCATAAGAATTGAAGATAATAGCAATGATTCCTGCCCGGTATGCGGCATCTAGGTTTCCGGCAAAATTAATGCAGGATTTGGCCGGTAAGCCCGTAATCGTAAGAACGTATGAAGCGGCAGTAAAGACCAAGTTGTTTGATGACGTGTATGTAGTTACAGATAGTGATCTTATTTATGATACCATTATCAAGGAAGGTGGGCTGGCCATAATGAGCAAGAAAGAACATGATTGTGGTAGTGACCGCATTGCCGAAGCGGTAATGCAGATGGACGTGGATATTATCGTCAATGTGCAAGGAGATGAACCCTTTACGGATAGGGAAAGTTTAGAAGGGGTAATGAAAGTTTTTGAAGCGGATATCCATAAGGAAATAGATTTGGCTTCGTTAATGGTAAGGATAACCGATGAAGAGGAAATCAATAATCCAAATACGGTTAAGGTCATTGTGGACAACAGAAATTTTGCACTCTACTTTTCCAGGTCGCCCATTCCTTATCCAAGGGCTAAAAATGATCATACGGTATATTATAAACACAAAGGCATCTATGCATTTAGAAAAAGTGCATTGATGGATTTTCAGCGTTTACCCATGTTACCTTTAGAAGCCACGGAAAAAATAGAGGCCATCAGGTATTTGGAATACGGCAAGAAAATTAAAATGGTGGAGACCAATGTACAAGGTATAGAAATAGATACGCCAGACGATTTAAAGAAAGCGCAAGCAGCATGGAAATAAATTTTGAAGGAGTACGCGTTATTGGTTTTGATGCCGATGATACCTTATGGGTCAACGAAACCTATTTTAGGGATGCGGAAGAAAAATTCACATCACTATTGGAAAAGTATGAGACCAAAAATAAGATAGACCAAGAACTATTTAGCACGGAAATACGAAACCTAGATTTATACGGCTATGGTATAAAAGGGTTTGTGCTGTCCATGATAGAATGCGCCTTGGAACTTTCAAACAATCAAGTATCCCAAAAAACAATTTTGGAATGCTTGAACCTAGGTAAGGAGATGATATCCCGGCCGGTAGAATTACTAAATGGCGTAACTCAGGTTTTAGAGCAATTAAAGGACAAGTATAGGTTAATAGTTTTGACCAAAGGCGATTTGTTGGATCAAGAGCGAAAAATTGAACGGTCTGGATTATCGCAATATTTTCATCATGTAGAGGTTTTGAGCGATAAAAAGGAAAAGAATTATAGAGATCTTTTGGATCATCTACAAATATCGCCAAGTGAATTTTTAATGATAGGAAATTCCTTAAAGTCAGATGTATTGCCCTTGGTAGGTATTGGTGCCAGAGCCGTTCATGTACCCTTTCATACTACTTGGCAGCATGAAGAAGTGTTGGAACCAGTGGAGAATAATGGATATATAACCATTTCTGCCTTGACCGATATTCTGGAATACGTATAATAATGGAGGAGAAAAAAGAAATTGCATTGAAGAACATACCTACAAGAGCTTCAGAACAATATAGAAATTTCCCAATGGTACCTCGGGTGGTATATGGTAAGGGAAGTTTTGATCAGTTAGGAGACATTTTAATGCCTAAGCGAAGGCATTCGGAAGCACCTATGATTTTTTTGGTCGATGATGTTTTTGAGAATAAGCCAC
The DNA here is from genome assembly GCF_030505015.1 of Maribacter confluentis. Classification (NCBI taxonomy): domain Bacteria; kingdom Pseudomonadati; phylum Bacteroidota; class Flavobacteriia; order Flavobacteriales; family Flavobacteriaceae; genus Maribacter; species Maribacter confluentis. The sequence continues at coordinate 762,382 of NZ_JAUKUC010000001.1, read as the reverse complement.
TCTTAGAAAGGATACCAACAATTTTTTGTGATCAAATTATTTTGATATCCTCCAATGAGGAACCAAAAACAGAGCAGGTAGATGCGCTCGTGAAAAAGATTTTGGCTGATTTTGGTGAGTTACCTTCAGGCATTATAGGAATAGGCGGTGGTACATTGTTAGATTTGGCCAAGGCCGTGGCATTGATGTTGACCAATAAAGGTTCCGCATCGGATTATCAAGGGTGGGACCTTGTAAATACCCCTGCGGTTTATCATGTAGGTGTTCCTACCATTAGCGGAACAGGTGCAGAGGTTTCCAGAACAACGGTTTTAATGGGTCCGGATAAAAAGCTGGGCATTAATTCTGATTATACAACATTTGATCAAGTAGTATTGGATCCCGATTTAACAGAAGGTGTACCCAAAGATCAATGGTTTTATACCGGTATGGATTGTTTTATTCACTGTATTGAGTCGCTCAATGGTACGTTTTTAAATGCTTTTAGCAAAAGCTATGGGGAAAAATCCTTGGAACTCTGTAAGGAAGTTTTTCTGGCTACAAATTCAGCTACGGATAGTAGGGAAAAATTAATGATGGCCTCTTGGCATGGAGGTATGAGCATTGCATACTCCCAAGTAGGTGTGGCCCACGCCATGAGTTACGGTCTTGGCTATGTTTTGGGTGTAAAGCACGGAATTGGCAATTGTCTGGTGTTTCAATATTTGGAGGAGTTTTATCCAGAGGGTGTATCAATGTTCAAGAAAATGTTGCACAAACATACCATTGAACTTCCCGCGGGAATTTGTGCAAATTTATCGGAGGCAGAAATGAACACCATGATTACCGTGGCTATGGGCATGGCGCCACTATGGGAAAATGCCTTGGGGGAAAACTGGAAAACTATCGTTACGCCCAAAAAATTGGCATCTATTTATAAAAAAATATAATCTTAAAAACGTACTCCGTTCAAGCTAAGTCGAGAAAACTTACTTTGTTTATAAACCAGCTCGATGCAGCAATTCGCCAAATTCATATACTTTAGACTTTTAGGATGGAAAATAAAGGGAAGATTTCCATCTGAACTGAAGAAATTTGTTCTTATCGTAGTGCCACATACCAGTTGGTGGGATTTTCTTTTGGGGCTATTGGTACGCAAAGTCTGGGACGAGGAAATAAATTACATAGGTAAGAAAAGTCTCTTCGATTCACCTTTTGGGTGGTTTTTTAGGTGGACAGGAGGCGCCCCCATAGATCGTTCTAAAACGAATGACACGGTAAAGGCCACGGCTCAAATTTTTAACGAACGCGAAAAGTTTAGATTATCGTTATCTCCAGAGGGTACTAGAAAAAAGGTAGAGAAATGGAAGACAGGGTTCTATTTTATAGCCAAAACAGCACATGTGCCTATAGTTTTGGTGGCGTTTGATTATGGCAAGAAAGAAATCAGGTTATCAAAACCGGAATACCCAACAGATGATCAGGTTTTGGATTTTAAAAAATACCATGCTTTTTTTGATGGGGTAGAGGGTAAGCACAATAACTAATTTTAGGCTCATTAAATAAGCACTCCTTTTAAACTTCACAGTGTATTAATTCGACAAAAGGACTATTTTTTTAACAATTGTAATAAAACCTATAGAAAATCTTCTCGTAAGTAAGGTATAAAGCGTTCAGCTAATGACTGGGAAGAGCGCCGTAATATTAGAACATCAAGATTTTAAAAATAGGTTTTAGGTTATTTTAATTGGGAGAAGGTCCGCTTTTGGGAGGCGGGCCTTTTGTATTTAAAAAAGTCAATATTTCTTAATAGATAATAGCTGTATAAAAAAGTATTGATATGCAATACATTAGAATATATTGTATAGATAAACGTGTATTTTAACGAATTTAATGGTATATAAACGATCATAAATGGGTAAATATACTTTTGTTAAGATTTGTTAAAATAATTCCTGTATATTATCACCTCGCTTGAAGATTTTAGTCAAAATTGCTAAAGCAATCTGAAAGTATTCCCCCAAAAAAATTTAGATAGTAAACCCCACGTTTTACAAGAATGCCTAGCTGTGCTTTGGTTTTAAATCAAAACCAATTGAGTATGGGAGAATTTTACATCTCACCAATTTTTATTAATACTATAAATTTTTGGAAAAGAAAGTTTCATAAAAAAAATTCTTTCTTATCTCTCTACTCTCGTTGGCTACATGTAATAAGTAAACCTCACACATTTTTTTTAAATCTAAATTACGCATCATGAAAATCCAACCAATTTTTATTGCAAGGTGTCTTGCTATGTTCATTCTATTCTCTACGGGCAATTCGTTTTCGCAACAAGTACCCAAAAAAAAACTTAGAGGAATTGAGGTTTTGCCTCCCAATTTAAAAACGAAGGGCAAAATAAGTCCTCAAGCTGTTTTTGAAAATTTTAATCTTTCAAACAATATAAGTTTTCAGCAAGTAGCAACTAAAAAAGACGAAAAAGGTGTAGATCACCAGAAATATCAACAATATTATAGAGGTATAAAAGTTGAGTTTGGTCAATCTATAATACATTCTAAAGAAGGTACTGTCCAAGCTATTTCCAATAGTGTATTCGAAATAGAAAATTTGTCTACAGCACCATCTATATCTGCTACAGCTGCATTAAATAGTGCTATAACATATATAGGTGCTGAACAATACTTATGGGACAATCCGGCAGAGGCGGCCATGGTTGATGGTTATAGTAAGCCAACTGGTGAATTGGTGATTTTCCCGGTAATAAACCAGGATTTTAATTCTCCAAAATTAGCGTATAAATTTGATGTTTATGCCCTAAAACCTATTAAGAGAGTAGACATATATATTGATGCGGACAATGGTCAGGTTTTATTTGTTAATAACAAAATACATACAGTGGATACTCCAGCGTCTGGAGAAAGCTTGTATAATGGCCCTGTAAATTTTATGGCAGATTTTACTGACAACTTGTATTCTTTACGTCAGGTTTCGGATGGTAATGGTATAGAAACCTATAACATGAATAATGGTACTGATTATACCTTGGCTACGGATTTCACTAGCAGTACCAATGTGTTTTCAGGAAGTGAAATTGGAGTGCAAGCACATTATGGTGCAGAACAAACGCATAAATATTTTATGCAAGAACATGGTAGAAATTCTTTTGATGATACAGGTTCTATATTAAAATCTTATGTAAGTACCAATTTAATAGGATTGGGGTATAATAATAATATAAATGCGTTTTGGGATGGAACCAGGATGACTTATGGCGACGGAGATGGTGTCAATTATGGTCCCTTAGTAGCATTAGATATAGTAGGTCATGAAATTGCCCATGGAGTTACCGAATATACGGCAAGTTTAGTTTATCAGAATGAGTCTGGGGCTTTGAATGAATCATTTTCAGATATATTTGGGGAATCCATTGAATTTTTTGCCCAAGGTACCAACGATTGGTTAATGGGTGATGCTATTGGTTTTGGCGGAAGTGGAGGGGCATTGCGATCTATGAGCAATCCTAATGCTTATTCAGATCCAGACACGTATGGCGGAACGCATTGGATTAATACAATAAATTGTCGACCGGTAAATACAAATGATCTTTGTGGGGTTCATATAAATTCTGGAGTACAAAATTACTGGTTTTATTTATTAAGTGTTGGTGGTTCAGGTACCAATGATAACGGAGATGCTTATGGAGTAAATGCCATAGGTATGGAAAAAGCAGGAGCTATTGCCTACAATAATTTGGCGAACTATTTAACACAGTTGTCCGATTTTGAGGATGCACGAATGGGGTCAATTTTGGCAGCCATTGATTTGTTTGGTGCTGGAAGTTCAGAAGAAATTGCAGTGACCAATGCTTGGCATGCTGTTGGTGTAGGAGAACCGTTTGGTGTAGCTCCGACTCCTGCAGTTTGTGATACAGGTGATATTACCGTGGATATTACTTTTGATCAATATGCTGATGAAACCCAATGGCGTTTATTTGGCCCTGAAGGTTACATTATCGATGGCCGAGATTACACTTCTGCGAATAGTTCTACTAATTTGGTAGAAACACTACAACAAAATTTTGATAGTAATGGCAACCCGATAACCCCTGCGCCATTGGAGCCAGGTGAATATCGTTTTGTAATGTACGATGCTTATAATGATGGTATGAACAGTGGTTATGGTGTAGGTTCTTATATTTTAGCTAGTGCAGATCGTACAATTTTTACCGGTGGTACTTTTGGCTTTTACCAAACTACCAAGTTCTGTATTGAGGAGTCTTCTGAATTAAATGTGGATACGGAAATAACATCAAATGAATTCGATAGGTTATTTGTAACCGATGTAGATGGTGGGGATAGCGATGATAATTTTGAACTTTCTACCCTTAACGGGAATCTACGAATTTTAAGTTCAAGTACTATTGGGTCTAGTTTACCTAATATAATTCAAATAGATCCTAATACTGTAGAAATTCCATTATCGGACATTACCAATAGTATAATATTTGAAGGTTTACTTGGAACTAATACGGTATATCTAAATGACGCAATAAGTATGCCGAATCAATCTATAGTTTTTGATGGTTTTGAGATAACTATAGCTGAAAATGGATTTTTGGAATTTCTTTCATTAAACGGCATTAGTAATGGATCAATTGAATTAAATGGTGCAAGTATTAATTCTACGATACCTATAAATTTATTTCAAAGTACTATGACCGGTGTAGGGTCTATTATAGGCGGTTTAAATGTTAATCGCCAATCCGAAATTTCTCCGGGAACAAGTCCAGGGATAATCTCAACGATAGATTTGACAATTCAGAGTAGCAGTAACTTGGAAGAAGACAATAGTACATTTAATGTTGAAGTTTACGGAAATATCCCTGGTGTAGATTATGACCAAGTTGTAGTGAGTAACAATGTAAGTTTGGTAGGAGCAAATTTAAATCTCATTGGAGGTTATAATAATGCAGAGAGTGATGAGATTATAATTATAGAAAATAATGGAACAGGACCAATTACGGGAACGTTTCAAGGATTGGAAGAAGGTTCGGAAATAAACTTTGGTGACTTTAGTGGTATTCTAAGTTACATTGGTGGCGATGGCAATGATTTGGTTTTAATGGGAGTTCCTTCCTGTGCTCTTGCCTTTACCGACCAACCACAAGATGTAACATTATGTCAAGATGAGACAACGTTAGAATTTACTGTAGTAGCATCAGGTACAGGTATTTTAAGCTATAACTGGCAAGCCTTGGGTAATGGTCTAACAGAATGGACAGATGTAGCCGATCAGGACGGTACCGCAACCTTATCATTGAATTCTCCAGTTCAGATGGAAAGCAGTGGCCTGCAATACCGTGTGGTAATTACAGATGACCAAGGAACTGTAGACCCAACAGATGATTGTAATATTATAAGTAATGCTGCTATTTTAAACGTGAACCCCTTGCCTTTACCACTTATTTCCGGGCCAAATTCCTATGTTGAGGGTAGTGGTGGTGTTACACTTGATGCCGGACCCGGTTTTGTAGATTATTTATGGTCTACAGGAGAAACTACACAGACCATTATAGTAGTTGAAGGTAACTATTCAGTTGAGGTAGTAGATGATAATGGTTGCACGGGAAGCTCCGAGGCTTTTACCGTATCAAAAATAGATTCAGATTTATTGATAACTGAAATCATGTACAATCCAAATGGAACGGACGGTGTTTGGGAATGGATAGAAATTTATAACAAAGGCCTACAGCCAATAGATTTGGCAGGTTATGTTTTAGATGATAACCAGGGCTCGTCAATAGCTTCTGCCAATATTGTTTCAGGAATTATACCACCACAAGGGTCGGTTATCCTTTACGATGCAGACTTGACTCAAGATCAGTTTAAAGATGCTTGGGGAGATGTTAATCTAATTCCAGTTACGGATTTTCCTTCTTTGGGAAATAATGGAGGGGATACTATTGGTATTTGGAGTAGCTATTTAAATTATGATGGAGATAACCAGACCCAGTTAAATGTAGTGGAACAGGTAGATTACACCAATGAATTGCCTTGGCCTTCGGATGATGGTTTTGCATCAATCTATCTTACGGATTTATCTGCGGATAATCAACAAGGTGGAAATTGGGCATTGAGTACAGTTGATGTTGCTACACCATTGTTTACGGCATATACCAGTATAGGGGTTCATGGTAATTCTGGAGCTGACATTGGCTCTCCGGGAACACCGGCAGAAGTGGATGTTGAAGCTCCCATTATTACATGCTCGCCTAATGTAACTATGAGTAATGATATAGGGTTATGCGAGGCAAGCTTCCCAATTATACCAGCTACGGCAACCGATAACGTAACATTGCCGGAGAACATTACCATTGATTTTGTACGAAGTGATGGAGCATTATTGACCTTGACAGATCCTTTTCAAGTAGGTGAAACAATTATTACATGGACTGCAACCGATGAGGAAGGGAACACTTCTGAAAGCTGTGAACAGATTATAACCGTGACAGATGATGAAGCCCCAACAGCGGTAGTCCAAAATGTTGTTCTTGAATTAGATGCACTAGGAGAGGTGACACCTAACGTATTTGCTATAGGAGCAGTAGTAAGTAGAGATGATAATTGCGGTGTAGAGGGAGCAGTAGGCGTAACGGGACCAGCAACGTACACCTGTGCAAATCTTGGTGTTAATCCTGTTACTCTTTATATTAGGGATATTAATGGCAACGAAACACCTTATGATATAACATATACAATAATTGATCCTCTAGGTATTTGTGCAGATGTAACCCCACCTGTCATTACCTGTCCCGCAGATGTTACTGTTGCTTTTGGGGAGTCGACCGACCCTTCTGAAACGGGTACGGCTACGGCAACGGACGATATTGGTATTGATGGGATAACTTTTATTGATGCTACCGTTGACCAAGTTATTACTAGGACTTGGACGGCAACGGATACCAGTGGAAATAGTGCCTCATGTAATCAGTTAATTACAATTGAACCTGAAAATGACACAACGCCACCAGTAGCGGTCTGCAAAGATTTTACATTGGTGCTAGATGAATTTGGATTGGGAAGTCTTAACGTATCAGATGTGGATGGTGGATCAACGGACAACGTTGCATTAGCCTCCATATCAATTTCGCCATCCAGTTTTAATGAATTGAATATTGGGGAAAACCTGGTTACAATGACGGTAACAGATACGTCTGGAAATAGTGCTAGTTGCACGGCGACGGTCACGGTACAAGCTGCTCCAGATACAACCATACCTGAAGCTATTTGTCAAGATTTTACTTTGGTACTTGACGCTTCTGGATTTGGAACTATATCTGCTGCTGATGTAGATGGTGGTTCAACCGATAATGTAGGAATTGCATCAATGTCGGTATCACCTAGTAGTTTTGATGAAAGCAATATAGGCACCAATCAAGTAATTTTGACAGTAATAGATGCAGCGGGGAACGAGGATGAATGTACAGCAACGGTGACCGTTGAGGCAGCACCTATAGTTGCATGTGCGAACAATTTACCTAACGAGGATCCAAATATTGTTTTACCGGCGGGTACCAGAGCGTTGGGGGTAGATTCTGCACTGGGAATTTCAACGGATACCAATGGTAGTCCATGTGCATTGGGTGTTAGTAACCAAGATAGTGGCCAGCCATGGGGAACTTATCGTATTGCAATTCGTCTGGCGGATTATGGTATTAGTGAAGGTGATGAGATGTTCATAGGTGTAGATGGTAAAAGCCTTACCGGAACGGCAAGAATGGAAGTAAACCGTAATAATGCGCCCAATACGGCCATAGCTCAAAGAACTTTTGGTAGTGATTGGAGTAGATATGAATCCACGTTCATAGTTCCGGCAGGGTTAACTAGTTTGGATTTATGGTTCTTTAGTAATTATGCACAATCCAGTCCCGGAGTTGCACTTTATGATAATCTTGTTGTAAGGAACCTTAGCGATGTCGGTGAAAACCTGGTACCAATTGCCAACGCAGGAAATGATGTTGTCATTGAGGATACCGATAATAATTTGGTGGAGACCGTACAGTTGAACGCAACCAATAGTATTGACCTAGATGGTAATATTATCTCTTATAGTTGGGCGGAAAATGGTATAATTATAGCGACGGGCCCTACACCTTCTGTAGATTTTGATTTAGGCGTACATACTGTAGAATTAACGGTCGTTGATAATGAAGGGGCCGAAGATACTGATGTAGTGCAGATTTCAATTGTGGAACCTTTGGTTGTTACCGAGTGTCCTAATGGGTTAATGAACGAACATCCGGCAATAGTATTACCGTTGGGTACCATTGGGGCCGGAGTGGATACTGCGTTAGGTATAGATTCGGATAGCAATAGCAGTCCATGTGCTTTGGAAGTTGCTAATAATGATGCCGGACAGCCATGGGGTTCTTATCGAATAGCAATAAGATTGACTGACTATGACATAAGGGTTGGCGATGAACTAAACATTAGTGTTGACGGCAAAAGTTTAACAGGTACGGCACGAATGGAGATAAATCGTAATAATGCCCCTAACACCTCATTGGGTTCTAAAACTTTTGGTAGTGAATGGGAAAATTATAACACGACCTTTATTGTACCTAGCGGTGTAACGACTTTAGATCTATGGTTCTTTAGTAATTATGCCCAGTCTAGTGCCGGTGTTGCACTCTATGATAATTTATCTGTTATAAATCTTAGTGATACAGGTGATAATCTAATTCCAATAGCTAATGCCGGAAATGATATTAATGTAGAGGATTTAGACCAAGATGGTAGTGAAGAAGTCTCGTTGAACGGTTCTAATAGTACCGATCTTGATGGAGAAATAATTAGTTATACATGGAGGGAGAACGGTTCCGTAATCGCAAGCGGAGAATCGCCAACTGTAACATTTAATGTAGGGGTCCATGAGGTGGAATTAACTGTAATGGATATTCAAAATGCTATAGATACAGATACGGTCAGAATTACTGTTACCGATCCTTTGGCAATAGCCTGTACAGATGATTTAGAGAATGAATATTCAGGTATGATATTACCTGCAGGTACAATTGCATTGGGTGTGGATTCTGCTGTAGGAATCTCAACGGATACCAATGATAGTCCATGTGCATTGCAAGTGAGCAATTCAGATAATGGTCAACCTTGGGGATCTTATAGGATTACCATTGATTTGGCGGCACAGGGCATCACCTGGGGAGATGAATTGTATGTATCGATAGATGGTAAAAGTCTTACCGGTACGGCAAGAATGGAAATAAACCGTAACAACGCACCTAACACCTCATTGGGTTCTAAAACTTTTGGTAGTGAATGGGAAAATTATAACACGACCTTTATTGTACCTAGCGGTGTCACGACTTTAGATCTATGGTTCTTTAGTAATTATGCTCAAAGTACACCCGGTATTGCACTTTATGATAATTTAAGGATTGTTAAACTTGATGTTCCTGGACTTACTGCCAAGAATAATGAAATCGTGCAGCCGGTAAATAGCTTAAGTCTATATCCAAACCCTGCCAATATAGAAACTACAATTAGTTTTGATCAACCCACCACTGTAGGTACCATTCAAATATTTGATGTTATGGGAAGATTGGTGCGGACTATAAAAGGTGGGCTGATAGATTCAAATGGTTCTCCTGTTAATGTTCAGGAAATACCTACGGGAACTTATTTTGTAAAAACCATAGATGAATCTGGCATGGAGTTCCAGCAACAAATGCTCATAGAAAGGCAGTAAATTAATACTCTATATTCTTATAATGGAGGCCTCTTGTAGGCCTCCATTTTTATTTACGGTCCAGTTAAAAGTTACGGGTTAATCTTTGGTGTAGAATGTACAGTTAAAAAAGTCAGCTACCGTTTATTATTGTACATGGTCGAGAAATACATATAGTTTTTACTATTAATAATAGTATTGTATGAAATTACTTATAACCAAACCTTAATCAATGAAGAATTCCTACAACTTTTTTCTGTGTTTATTTTTTCAAGTGCTATTTGTTTCATCCTTATTTTCCCAACAATGTAATGATTACCTTATAAATGAGAATTCAAGATTATCCTTGCATGAAGGAATTTTGGAAGCTGGCGGTGATAGCGTTTTGGGCACATCTGTTAATACCAATAATAGCGATTGTGCAGTAGAGGTTATTAATCAAGATAGTAACCAACCTTGGGCGCGTTATCATATAGAATTACGTTTAGAAGATTTGGGACTCGTTCCAGGTGACGAACTCTATATTGGAATAGATGGAAGAAACAATACAGGGTATGGAAGAATTGAAATAAATCTTGATGATAGGGCCAATAGTGCAATTTTTGCTAAAAACTTTACCAATATATGGTCTAGGGCAGAACAGACATTTATAATTCCCGAAGTAGAAACTATAGATATCTGGTTATTTAGTAACTACACAAGAAATACTCCGGGAAGTGTGTTTTATGATAATTTACTTATAGAAAAGATAGAGTCTTTCAGGCCATTTATTACTACCTGGAAAACAGATAATATAGGAGTTTCAGGAAATAACGAAATTTCAATTCCTACCATGCCTGGTGAAATTTACAACTATAGGGTAGATTGGGGCGATGGTAATTTTTCTACAAATGTTACTGGAAATATTGCGCATACCTATGAAGTTCCCGGTACATATACAGTATCAATTTTTGGGGATTTTTCAAGTATTTATTTTAATGGTGCTCTAGAATTTGATAATGATAAGGCTAAGTTATTGTCAATAGATCAATGGGGAGACATAAATTGGTCAACTATGAAGTCTGCGTTTGATGGTTGTGTTAATTTAAAAATGTTAGCGTCTGATGTTCCCAACCTTTCTAATGTCAACGATTTAAGAAATATGTTTCATTCCTGTACTTCTTTGGTGGATAATATTTCATGGAATAAGTGGGAGACAGGGAATGTTAATAAAATGAATGGGATGTTCTTTTTCTCAAGTTTCAATTTTGATATTCGTAATTGGGATGTCTCTAACGTTAATGACCTTAGAAACATGTTCGCTTTCACACCATTCAATCAGCCTATAGGAAATTGGGATGTTGGAGAAGTGATAAATATGAACGAAATGTTTAAGGATTCACCATTTAACCAAGATATCTCAAATTGGAACGTGTCAAAAGTTGAAACTATGGGTGGAATGTTTAACGCCTCGCCTTTCAATCAGGATATATCTACTTGGAATGTAGAAAGTGTAAAAGATATGCACAATATGTTTGCTTCTAGTGATTTTGATCAGAATATTGGCAATTGGAATATTACAAACCTTACTGATGCAAGGTTTATGTTCAGTAATTCTGAGTTATCAACAGTCAACTATGATTTATTATTACTCGGTTGGTCTGGTAGAACCAATTTAAAAAGCGGAGTTGATTTTAATGCGGGTAATAGTAATTACTGTGTGGCGGTTGCGGCTCGCCAAAAATTGATTGATGATTTTGGTTGGGTCGTTACTGACGGCGGTGAAAAATGTCCTATAGATTTTACCAATGCATTCGTTACTACATGGAAAACAGATAATCCAGGTGTTTCTGGACCAAATCAAATAACGATACCAACCAACCAATACCGAACATACGATTACTCCGTAGATTGGGGAGATGGTTCAATTTCTGAAAATGTAACAGGTCCAATTACGCATACTTATGTGATTCCTGGCACCTATGAGGTTGCCATCATAGGTCAATTTCCCCATATTTATTTTAATAACCCTTATGGTAATAATAGTGATAGTAATAAAATAATTCTGGTTAATCAATGGGGAGATATACAATGGCAATCTATGCAAAATGCTTTTGCCGGTTGTACTAATCTGGATGTTACAGCTACAGATGTTCCTGATTTAACATTTGTTCAGAATATGGCCGGTATGTTTTCAGGTGCTCAATCGTTGGTGTTTAATTCGTCGATTAACAATTGGGATACTTCTAGCGTAAAATATATGGCAGAATTATTTTTTCATGCGAAAAAATTTGATCAACCCATTAGTGATTGGAATGTGGGGCAAGTTCAAAATATGACCAATATGTTCGCATATGCCGAGGCATTTAATCAAGAATTAGACACTTGGGATACCAGTAATGTAATATTCCTGACCAGTATGTTTATGGAAGCAAAAATGTTTAATCAGAATATAGGTAGTTGGAATACTGGTAATGTGTATTCCATGGATAATTTATTTGCCGGTGCTGTAAAATTTAATCATGATATAGGAGATTGGAATATTGAGAACGTTACCCAAATGGGGAGTATATTTTATAATGCACAAGAATTCAATCAAGATATCAGTAATTGGGATGTTTCTAAAGTAACCAGCTTATCTACAGCTTTTTATTTTGCTTCTTCTTTTGATCAGGATTTAAGTAATTGGGATATTTCAAATGTCGAATTCATGTATAATATGTTTGATTATTCCGGGTTGTCTACTGAGAATTATGACGCTGCTTTAATAAGTTGGAGTCAACTACCTGAACTCAAGAATGACGTAAATTTAGGAGCATATCAAATAAGTTTTTGTGCCGGGGAAGAAGCACGTCAATTTCTGATTGATACATATAGTTGGTCCTTTAATGATAAAGGCCTTGCCCGTAATTGCGGTTTAGAAGAGCAGATACCGTTTGTTACAACTTGGAAAACCGATAATTCTGGAGTTAGCAATGATAATCAAATAACAATACCTACATATACTTCCCAATCATGGGAAGAGAAATTAATTTATGATTATACCGTAGATTGGGGCGATGGCACAAACGATACAAATGTTACAGGTGATATTACCCATACCTATGAAACGCCCGGTATATATACTGTTTCTATTTCAGGTGATTTTCCTAGAATATATTTTGGTGGCTGGGATGTAGAGAGGGATAGTCAGAAGATATTGACTGTAGAACAATGGGGTAATTATGGTTGGTCATCTATGAATGGTGCATTCATTAATTGTTCAAATTTAGATGTCGTTGCAGAAGATACTCCGAATCTTACATGGGTAAAAAGTTTAACCGCAATGTTCCAAGGTTGTAATTCTTTAGTAGGCAATAGTTATTTTAATGACTGGAATACTCTAAATATTGATGAAATGACCGCTGTTTTTGCCCATGCATTGCAATTTAATCAACCTCTTGATTCATGGAACGTAAGTAACGTAAGGTATTTTTATGACATGTTTGCTGGTGCCGCAAATTTTAATCAACCTGTAGCATCTTGGAATTTACAAAGCGCTATAGGTATTAGTGGAATGTTTAAAGAATCTAACTTTAATCAAGACATTAGTAATTGGAATGTTTCCAATGTACAACAGATGGCTCTGCTCTTTGCATATAATACATCATTCAATCAAGATATTTCTAATTGGGATGTTAGTAAGGTTAAGGATATGTATGGTATGTTTTTAAATGCATCATCATTTAATCAGGATATAAGTAATTGGCAGGTTCAAAACGTTAGTAATATGTCTTACATGTTCTCAAATGCCATAAACTTTGATCAAGATTTAGGTTTGTGGAATATTGGTAAAGTCATGTACATGGATTCAATGTTCGATGATTCCGGAATTACCAATGAAAATTATGATAATATTTTAAATGGTTGGTATAAGTTGCCTAATTTAAGATTAGGGGTTGAATTGGGGGCTAATGATAAATTTTATTGTAATTCCGCGCAAGCAAGAGCTGGGTTGGCAGCTCTTTATGATTGGCAGATAGTGGACTCAGGTAAAAGTGAAGATTGTGATATAAGTGATTTTAGACCATTTGTAACGACATGGAATGTTTCTGAAAATAATAACCCGTCTTATGAAATTACCATACCTACATTTAATAATGTGGAAAATGGGAATTCTTTAAATTATGATTACGATATAGATTGGGGCGATGGTTCAACCAATACCAATGTTACAGGTAACATTTCCCATAATTATGCTCAAGCTGGTGAATATACCGTATCAATTTCAAGAAATTTTCCAGGAATTTATTTTGAGGAAGACGATGTCAATGCAAATAAAATACAATCTATTGACCAATGGGGTGACATTAGTTGGGAATTCATGCAAGGGGCTTTTGCAGGATGCACAAATTTAAATCTTTCTGCACGTGATACTCCAGACCTTTCATTGGTTACCAGTACAGGTTCCATGTTTGAAAATTGTAGTTCATTAATTGGGAATTCAAGTTTTAATAAGTGGAATATGTCTTCTGTGCAAAAAGCGGATAAAATGTTTGAAGGTGCCATTTTATTCAATCAAATATTAGGGGATTGGGATACCTCACAAATCACTGACATGTCGGCTATGTTCAGAAATAGCGGATTTAAAAACAGTTTGGGCACGTGGGATGTTGGTCAGGTAACTACAATGAATCAAATGTTTGAAGGCTCTCAACTAACAACCGTTAATTATGATAATACGCTTGTAGGGTGGAGCAGGTTACAGAGTTTGCAACCTAATGTTCAGTTTAATGCGGGTTTAAGTTCTTATTGTTTAGGAGAGAGCGCTAAACGGGTTTTAGTTGAAAATTTTGATTGGACAATTTCTGATAATGGAAAAAGTTGTCCGGAACAAAATGCATTTGTTTCCACTTGGAAAACGGATAATTTAGGAATGACAAATGATAATCAAATAAGTCTGCCAATTTGGGGAGGTCCTTACACGGTTGATTGGGGAGACGGTATTATTACGGATAATTTATATGGAGAGCAAATACATACGTATGAATTGGCAGGAACTTACACGGTTTCAATTTCCGGAACGGTAGAATCAATTAATTTCAGAAGTTATCCCGGTAATGAGTCTAACAGTGATGCTACTAAAATACTGGCAGTCAACCAGTGGGGAGATATAGTATGGCAATATGCCGCATTTGCGTTCTCTGGTTGTACAAATCTCGATATATTGGCCACGGATGCACCTAATTTGAGCCAAGTACAATCCTTGCAAAATATGTTTGCAAGCTGTAGTAATTTAAAAGGGAATGAATCTTTTAATGATTGGGATGTAAGCAATATTATCAATCTTGAAAGCATGTTCACTAATTGTAAAAATTTCAATGCTAACATTTCTAATTGGGATGTAAGTAATGTTACGTTTATGAATTATTTGTTTTCAAATAACACCATTTTCAACCAAGATATTTCCAATTGGGAGGTAAGTAACGTTACACTTATGAATTCGATGTTTGGTGGCGCATCTACTTTTAACCATTCAATTGATAATTGGAACGTATCTAACGTAACTGATATGAGTTTCATGTTTCATAGCGCTCAGTCATTTAACCAGCCATTAAGTAACTGGGATGTAGGTAATGTTATAAAAATGACTGCAATGTTTGAAAGCTCTAATTTCAATCAGGACATTAGCAACTGGAATGTTTCAAATGTAACTGAAATGACATCCATGTTCGGTAATGTTAGAAGTTTTAATCAAGATCTTTCTGGTTGGGATGTTTCAAACGTTACCAAAATGCAATATATGTTCGGTTATACCTCATTTGATCAAGATTTGAGTTCTTGGAATGTATCTAATGTAACCGATATGGCTAATATGTTTGATGGCTCTGATCTTTCCATTGAAAATTATGATAAAACATTAATTGGTTGGAGTTTGTTAGCGGACTTGCAGCACAATGTTTTTCTTGGGACAAATCAACATTATTGCGCTTCTAAGGAGGCACGACAATATTTAATTGACAATTTTGGGTGGCATATTACAGATGCTGGAGAAAAATGTCCAATAGATTTCAGTAATGCATTTGTAACTACATGGAAAACAGATAACCCTGGGGTTTCTGCAAATACCCAAATAACCTTACCAACTTCTGATATAGGCGGTTATAATTATAGTGTGGATTGGGGAGATGGTATAATAGAATCTGGGTTTACTGGTGATGCAACCCATACCTATTCAAATGCTGGTACGTATACAGTTTCTATCATTGGAGATTTTCCAACTATTGTTTTTAACGGCGCAGGAGATAAGGACAAATTAGAATATATAGTTCAATGGGGAGATAATACGTGGTCTAGCATGGCAGAGGCCTTTAAAGGCTGTACCAATTTAGATGTAACAGCAACTGACATTCCAGATGTAAGCAATGTTACTTCTTTCGGAGAGATGTTTAGTGGGTGCAGCAGTCTAATTGGAAACGAATCTTTTAATTCATGGAACGTATCCAACGGGAGAACAATGTTGGGTATGTTTTACGGGACAACAAAATTTAATCAGCCTTTAGGTAATTGGGATGTTTCTAATGTATTAGAAATGATTGGAATGTTTAGGGAGAGTGGTTTTAATCAAGATATATCCGCTTGGAACGTATCTAAAGTTGAACGAATGAATTCAATGTTTAAAGAAGCAGCTGATTTTAATCAATCACTGGGAGAATGGTCATTGAATAGTATAACAAACATGGATGGTATGCTAGATGATTCTGGCCTTTCCATTGAAAATTATGATGCAACCTTAATAGGGTGGAAAAATGGGCCAACACTACAAGGAATAACCCTAGGGGCCGAAAATATTTCTTTTTGTACGTCAGCTATGGAAAGACAGGAACTTATAGATGGTAATGGTTGGATAATTAATGATGCAGGGGAAGATTGCCCTATAATAGCTTGTTCTGATAATTTGGAAAATGAAGATGAAGCCATAGCTTTACCAGTAGGTACAATTGCGTTAGGGGTAGATAGTGTAACGGGCGTAACTTTTGACACCAATAATAGTAATTGTGCTATAGAAGTTCGTAATCTCGATAATAACCAACCTTGGGGTACGTATCGTATAGCTATTAACTTATCTGATTATGGTATTGATGCAGGCGATGAGCTATTTATAGGAGTTGATGGAAAAAGTGTAACAGGTACGGCCAGAATGGAAATTAATCCTAATAATTCACCAAATGCTCCTTTGGGGTCTATGACTTTTGGCACTAACTGGAGCAGATATGAAACAACGTTTACAGTACCTGCCAATATTGCAAGTATAGATTTATGGTTTTTCAGTAATTACGCGCAATCTATAGCAGGTACATCACTTTATGATAATCTTACGGTAATTAATTTAAGTGACAATGATGAGAATTTATTGCCAATAGCCAATGCAGGTAACGATATTACACAGGAAGATAGTGACATGGACGGTAGTGAAACTCTTATGTTGGATGGTACTAACAGTGTTGATTTAGATGGTGAAATTGTATCGTATTCTTGGTCATTGAATGAATCTGAAATTGCTGTTGGTGAAAACCCTATAGTTACTTTAAATATAGGGGAACATGAAGTGGTGTTGACCGTTACGGATAATTTAGGGGCAACGGCCATGGATACGGTTTTGGTAAATGTTTTTGAAACTTTGAATACTACATGTTCCAATGATCTTTTCAATGAGCATGCTGCTATTGTACTTCCTTCAGGAACTACGGCATTGGGTGTAGATACTGTTGCAGGTACGTCAGATGATACGAACGGAAGCTCTTGTGCTTTGGAAGTTGGTAATATGGACAGCGGACAGCCATGGGGTACCTACAGGATTAAAATTAAACTGGACGAATATGGCATTGTTGCGGGAGATGAGTTGTTCATTGGGGTTGATGGTAAAAGTGTTTCAGGTACTGCTAGATTGGAAATTAATCCTGACAACAGGGCAAATTCCGCGTTGGGAGCTAATACTTTTGGTAACGAATGGTCTAGATATGAGACTACCATTATGGTACCTCAGGATATTGAATCCATAGATTTGTGGTTCTTCAGTAATTATGCACAACAGAATGCAGGTTACGCATTATATGATAATCTAGAGGTCATTAACCTTAGTTCTGGAAATTCTGGTAAAAGTTACACAGAAACAAAGTCAGAAAATAGTTTGGCCATTTATCCAAATCCTGCATCGGTAGAAACTACGTTAAGTTTTACAAAACCCACCACTGTAGGTACTATTCAAATATTTGATGTTACAGGTAGGTTGGTCAGAACGATCAAAGGAGGACTTATTGACCAGCAAGGTACACCGGTTAATGTTTTGGAAATTCCTACAGGTGCCTATTTTGTAAAAACGACAGATGTATCAGGGCTAGAATTTCAGCAACAAATGTTGATTCAACGGCAATAGAAATTTAGCATATAGAAACTAAAAAGGAGACCATATTGGTCTCCTTTTTTATTGCTTACATTCTATAAAAATTTATTCCTCCATAGAATGGTATACGTTTTGTACGTCATCATCCTCTTCCAACTTTTCTAAAAGTTTCTCCACATCAGCAGCCTCTTCTTCAGATAAAGCTTTGGTTACCTGTGGTATCCTTTCAAAACCAGATGATAATATTTCTATTTCTCGGTTTTCCAATTCTTTTTGCAATGCTCCAAAGCTTTCAAAGGGGCCATAAATCAAAATTCCGTCATCATCAACGAACACTTCTTCTGCACCAAAATCTATCAGTTCCAATTCTAGTTCTTCTGGGTCAATACCTTCGGCAGGGATCCTAAAGTTGCACGTATGGTCAAACATAAATTCTACAGATCCCGAGGTGCCCAAATTACCGTTACATTTATTAAAATAACTTCTTACATTGGCCACTGTCCTTGTATTATTGTCGGTAGCGGTTTCTACCAATATGGCAATACCATGTGGTGCATAGCCCTCAAACAATACTTCTTTATAATCCCCAAGACTTTTGTCACTAGCCCTTTTAATGGCGCGTTCAACATTGTCTTTTGGCATATTTACGGACTTGGCATTCTGTATGACCGCTCTAAGACGTGCATTGGAGTCTGGATCGGGTCCGCCTTCCTTTACGGCCATAACAATATCCTTACCTATACGAGTAAAGGCTTTGGACATGGCAGACCATCTTTTCATTTTACGTGCTTTTCTAAACTCAAAAGCTCTTCCCATGGTAAATTATTTTAAGACAAATGTACAAAAACAGTCGATGTTCAAAAATTTGAAGACCACTGTCCGTACAAATAGGGTTTACATGTTAATTTGTGATTATTCGCTTTCAATAATATCCTCAATTGTCCGTGCAAGAACAAAATCTTTTTCAGTGACCCCATTGGCGTCATGGGTACTTAGCCTAATATTCAATGTTTTGTATACATTGCTCCAATCTGGGTGATGATTTTGTGCTTCACATTCAAAAGCAATGTGGGTCATAACGGAAAACGCTTCTTTGAAATCCTTGAATTCAAACGTAGTTTCTATGGCCCCGTCTATATATTCCCAACCATCTAATTGTCCTAGATAGTCGGCAATTTGTTCATCTGTGAATTTTTCTATTTCTTTCATATGATTTTTTAATTAAGTACGTGATGATCAATTATATCCTGATACGTAAACTGTAAATTTTTAGGTAATTTATTTGTTTTGGGCAGTACGGCCAAATATCTGTCTTCATTGGTCGTATATACCCTTTTTAAGATTGGGTTAAAATTTCCTACACGTTCCAGAATTTCTTTTATAAAATCTTCATGGTGTGTTAGGTCATTACTGCCCAAATGATAAATACCAGTTTTGTTTCTATTGATAAGATAATGAATTTGTTGGGTTACCTTATCGTCATTGGTTACATTTAAAATTAAATTAGGGAAGACCTCAACAGGCTCATTGTTTATAATGGCCTTTTTCATTTCACGAACTCTAGGAGAGCTGTTGCCAAATACCATGGGTACCCTTAGTATTACCATCTTCTCTTTAGGTAAGCGTAACATCATATTCTCAATCCTTATCTTAAGTCGGCCAAAAATACTTTCGCTTAATGTCTTGTCCATTTCGTAGGATGGATACTTGCTATAGGCATCAAAAACGTTGGCAGATGATATAAAATATATTCTACAATTCATTCTAGTGACATATTCCAATATATGCTCATGTGCAATGACCTGCGCCGTAAAATTACCCCGTAATGCAGATATGATTATCTGTGGCCGTAGTTCTTCCAATAGCTCTACGATATCATCTTCTTCTAAATTATAGTGTATAAATTGTTTGTTGTCCGCATATGTACTAGCGGCATGGCAATAGGTGGCATAAGTGTCAAAATAATTGCAAAGCTCTTTATATATAGCATTCCCAATAAATCCACTACCACCAAGGATTAATATTTTTTTATTATCTAATTTCAAAAAATGGAGAGTTCTGTTTCAGTTGTTAATTTTTCCAAAGCTAGCATACCTAGTTTGGAATTTCCTTTTTCATTTAAACCCGGAGACCACGTGGCGACACAAAATTTATTGGGGTGCAGTGCTACTATGCCACCGCCAACACCACTCTTACCGGGTAGTCCTACTTCAAAGGCAAATTCACCGGCTTCATCATAAAAACCACATGTAAGCATTAAGGCATTGATACGTTTTACCTGACCGCTCGTTAAATGGGTGTTCTTTCTTCTACACCGTCCATTATTGATATATAAATAAAATGTATTCGCTAATTGGGCGCAGCTCATTGTAAGTGAACATTGATGAAAATAAAAATCGAGCACGGTCTCTACATCGTTTTCTAAATTCTTGAACGATTTAAGTAGATTGGCAGCTGCATAATTATGAAACCCGGTCTGTTTTTCCGATGCGGCTACTGTACTATTATAATCAATGGTCTCATCATCCGCAATATTTCTAACAAAAGCTAAAAACTCATCCTTAGGATTTTTTAAATGGGATATCAAGACGTCGGCAACAACAATGGCACCAGGATTTATAAAGGGGTTTCTAGGAATTCCTTTTTCAAACTCCAACAAGGATAAATGGTTAAAAGGGTCACCGGAAGGTTCTACATCTACCCGTGTCCATAGTTTTTCGCCAATTAAACCAAGTGCCATAGTTAAGGTAAAAACTTTAGAAATACTTTGTATGGAAAACCTCTCATTAGAATCACCTGCACTAAAATTCTCTTGGTTCATGTTCACTAGATGAATACCAAACTTGTACTTATCCACTTTTGCCAATTCTGGGATATAATCTGCTATTTTACCTCGGTCGTCCGTTTTTTGTGCTGTTTGATGTATAGTATCAAGTACGTGTTGAAAATCGATCATTTGGCTTTGTAAAATGGCAATTTGACCACTGTTGCAGGAATGGCCTTCTTTCGGATTTGGATTTGGATTTTGCTACCGTATGCTGAAAATACCGTAGGTACGTAACCTAAACCTATACCAGTTCCCATAGAAGGGGACATTGTACCGGAGGTTACGGTACCAATAGTTTTTCCATTTCCATCTACAATATCGTACCCATGTCTTGGTATACCTCGTTCATCCAATTCAAAAGCGACCAATTTTCGTTCCGGGCCGTGTTTCTTTTCTTTTTCCAGAGCCTCTGAATTGACGAAATCCTTAGTGAATTTAGTGATCCAGCCCAAGCCTGCTTCAAATGGGGAAGTTGTATCATCAATATCATTTCCATATAGGCAATACCCCATTTCCAAACGTAAGGTGTCCCTAGCGGCCAATCCGATCGGCTTTATTCCAAATTCGGCTCCCGCTTCAAAAACCTTGTCCCAAATTTGTTTTACCTCCTCGTTCTTACAATAAATTTCAAATCCACCGGAGCCTGTATAGCCCGTTGCAGAAATAATAACATGGTCTATACCGGCAAAATCAGCCACCTCAAAATGATAAAATTTTATAGTAGATAAGTCAATGGAAGTAAGTGATTGCATAGCTTCAACTGCTTTTGGACCTTGTATGGCAAGAAGGGAGTAATCTTCAGAAATATTGCGCATATCTGCATTGAATTCCTTGTTATAAGCAGCAATATGTGCCCAATCCTTATCAATATTGGAAGCGTTAACGACCAATAGATATTGATCATCCTTTATGCGATAAACAATAAGATCATCTACAATACCACCCGTTTCATTGGGCATGCAGCTATATTGTGCCCTTCCTATGGTTAATTTTGAAGCATCGTTGGAAGTTACACGCTGTATAAGGTCCAATGCATTGGGACCGGATATTAAAAATTCTCCCATGTGCGAAACATCAAAAACCCCAACACCGTTCCGTACCGTTTCGTGTTCGGCATTTACCCCTTCGTACGAAACTGGCATATTGTATCCGGCAAAAGGAACCATTTTTGCCCCTAGCAATTCATGTGTTGTAGTAAGTGCTGTATTTTTCATCTTCTATATTTATCGACCTTACAAATTTATCGAAAATAAATAGAAGCAATTCTGACAAATTAGCTATTTAGGAAAATATTGTCAACTACAATTTTAGCTTATGATTTTTTCAAATACTGCTTTAAATCTTGGTAAGTGGCAATTTTAATAGATGCTTTGTTCTTGCCCATAACCCGTAATATCTGGCTAGGAATTTCCAGTTTTTCCGTTAGGGTATCCTCAACGACATCCAGAAACTTTACAGGGTGTGCGGTTTCCAGGAATATACCATATACATTTGGGTGTTGCTCTTGGTATTTCCTTAAGCCTAAATAACCTACGGCACCATGAGGGTCGGCAATATACCCGTTAATAGCATATATTTCTTTCAAAGCTTGCTTGGTTTGCACATCATTAAAGGAGTAGGAGGATAAGTTATCCTTTAATGTTTCATAATTATCTTGGAATAAATGACGAATACGGATGAAATTACTTGGGTCGCCAACATCCATTGCATTTGATATGGTAGCGGTAGATGGTTTTGGACTATATTCCTTTGTCATCATATATTGGGGTACGGTATCGTTTACATTGGTGGCGGCTATAAAATGTTTAACCGGCATTCCTAAACGTTGAGCCACGAAACCAGCACAAATATTACCAAAATTTCCAGAAGGTACAGAAAATACAATGTCCTTTCCTTTGGATTTCGCTTGCTTGTACGCAAATAAAAAATAAAATAGTTGGGGAAGCCATCTGGCAACATTGATAGAGTTTGCCGATGTTAATTTTAGATGTTGTAGCAAATCCTTGTCCAAGAATGCATTTTTTACCATTGCTTGGCAATCATCAAAAGTGCCGTCTACCTCTAAGGCAGTAATATTTTGTCCTAAGGTGGTCAATTGTCGTTCTTGAATATCACTGACTTTTCCACTTGGGTAAAGTATGACCACGTTTACTCCATCTACGCCTAAAAAGCCATTGGCAACTGCACCTCCCGTATCACCGGAAGTAGCGACCAATACGGTAACCTCTTGTTTATGGGACCGTGAAAAATAACCAAGGCATTGAGCCATAAATCTTGCGCCAACATCTTTAAAGGCCATGGTGGGGCCATGGAAAAGTTCTAAGGTGCCAATATTTGGAGTTATATCGACTACAGGGAAATCAAAGTCCAACACTTCTTTTAAAATACCTCTAAGAATATCATCAGGTATGGTTTCTTCTACGAATTGACGAATGGCGGTAAAGGCGATGTCTTCATTGGATAAATTTTCAATAGTCTCAAAAAACGACTTAGGTAAGGAATTTATCTGTTCTGGGAAATATAATCCTTTGTCCGGGGCAATACCGTTGACTACGGCAACATCAAATGATACAACTGGCGCTTTGCCATTTAAACTATAGAATTTCAAGATGACTATTTTTTAGGTTATAAAAATGTGAGATTTTTAAAGGGGACGTACGCCGTCCGTATTAATTTTGGATACATGGATCTCATAGGCAATGCCAATTTTATCATATACCAACTTCATGGCATTACCGACTTTGATGGCGGTTTCTTTTCCTTTACTAAAGGCAAATATGGATGGTCCCGACCCAGAAATTCCAGAGCCAAGGGCACCGGCAGATAAAGCTGTTTTTTTGACCTCGTCAAATCCGGGGATGAGTATGGAACGTATGGGTTCAACAATATGATCTTCCAAAGATCTGCCGATAAGGGCGTAGTCCTCCTTAAAAAGTCCTGCAATTAGACCTCCAACATTTCCCCATTGTTTTATTCCTGTTTCCATTGAAATTGTTGTTTTCAAGATTTTTCTGGAATCAGATGTCTTAATTTCTATTTGTGGATGTATTATGGTAATAAATAGTTCTGATGGTGCCGGTATGGTAATAATGTCCAACGGGCTGTAGCTGCGCACTAGGGTAAACCCACCAAATAGGGCAGGGGCTACATTATCCGCATGGGCAACGTCACTTGCCAACCGTTCACCTTCCATGGCAAATTTAACCAGGTCGGTATTATTGAAAGGGTAGTCCAATAGATGGTTCATGGCCCAGACTGCACCGGCAGAACTTGCTGCACTACTGCCAATTCCACTGCCAGGTTTTATTTTTTTATTAATCTCTATTTCAAAACCACCTTCGTAATCCGCAGCCAGCAAAAATGCATTACCGGCAACTCCGGCAACATTGTTTAAGGTCTCCTTGGGAAGGTCTTGTCCGCTAAGTTTGGTAATTTTTATTCCCTTTTCAGTAACTTTTCTTACGGTCATTTCGTCACCTACCGCATCCAGGGCAACGCCCAAAACATCAAATCCACAAGATATGTTCGCAACTGTAGCAGGACAAAAGACTTTAACTTCGTTCTCATTCATGGTCAAAACGATTTATACGTCAATTAAAAATTACCTATTCTTATAATATCGGCAAATATACCAGAAGCCGTAACATCGGCACCTGCACCTGCACCTTTTATGATCATGGGTTGGTTAGGGTAACGTTCCGTATAGAACAAAACGATATTATCACTACCTTCCAAATTATAAAAATCATGGCCTTTTGGAATTTCTTGTAGACCTACACTGGCCACACCATTATCATACTGTGCAACATATTTTAATTTACTATCAGCATTTTTAGCGCTAGCATAGAGATTTTGGAAATGAGGTTCGTGCTTTATCAATGAAGCAAAGAAATCCTCGTTATTAGTGGTCTTTAAGCTTTCTTCAGGTAGAAAGGGATTATTTTTTATATCGGATATTTCCAGTACGTTACCACTCTCCCTGGCCAAGATTAATATTTTGCGCATAACGTCTACACCGCTTAAATCTATTTTAGGGTCCGGTTCCGTGTACCCTTCTTCCTGGGCCTGTTTTACCACATCATGAAAAGTTGTGGTATCGTTAAAATTGTTGAACACAAAGTTTAGGCTACCGGACAGTACAGCTTGAATCTTTAAAATTTTATCGCCCGAAGCAATAAGGTGCTTTAGCGTGTCAATTATAGGTAAACCTGCACCAACATTGGTTTCAAACAAAAATGGGGCATTATAGCTTCTTGCCAAGGATTTTAAATGGGCATAATTTTCATAGGCCGAAGAACATGCAATTTTGTTACAGGTAACAACGGAAATACTATTGCCTAAATATTCGCTATAAGAAGTTGAAACATCTTCACTTGCGGTGTTGTCCACAAATATGCTGTTTCTGAAATTTAGCGTATTCACCAATTCAAGAAATTTGGACTTGTCTGCTTTTTGACCATTTGCCAATTTTTCTTGCCATGTATTTAGGTCTATACCCTTTTCGTCAAAAAACATGGTTCTAGAGTTGGACATGCCAATAACACGAATGTTCAATTTTAAGTTCTCTTTCAAAAATTTACGTTGAGACCTTATCTGTTCAAGAAATTTTGCACCTACATTACCAACGCCCATTACAAATAGGTTCAGTTGTTTAATATTCTCTTCAAAGAATTCTTCATGTAGGGCATTCAAAGCTTTTTTAACATCCTTTTGATCTATGATACATGAAATATTTCTTTCAGAGGCACCTTGTGCAATTACGCGGATGTTGACATTGTTCTTTCCAAGTGTGCTGAACATTTTACCACTTAATCCTTGGTGGCTTTTCATATTATCGCCCACTAAAGCAACAATAGCTAAATCTTTCTCGGGAATAACCGTTTTAATTCGTCCCCTTTCTATTTCATATTCAAAAGCTTCATTTACTATTTGAACCGCTTTTTCAACATCATCGGCTGAAATTCCTACACAAATAGAATGTTCGGATGAAGCCTGTGTAATAAGGACAACGCTAATGTCTGCTTGAGAAAGTACTTCAAAAAAACGTTTGGATATACCTGGTATACCTACCATACCTGGACCTTCCAGAGAAATTAATGCAATATTTCCTATATGGCTAATGCCTCTGACCGTCTTTCCCTTTTCATTTTTTGATTTGGTAATCAGGGTGCCATTGGCCTCTGGGTCAAAGGTGTTTTTGATTACAATGGATATACCTTTGGATAGCACAGGTTGTATAGTGGGTGGGTATAGTACCTTGGCGCCAAAGTGCGATAGTTCCATGGCTTCTTCGTAAGAAATATGGGGAATTGCTTTGGCTTGTTTTACCATTTTAGGATTGGCGGTATACATACCGCTAACATCTGTCCATATTTCCAGAATTTCAGCATCAAGTGCTGCGGCATATATTGCTGCGGTATAATCAGAACCTCCCCTTCCCAATGTTGTAGAATTTCCTTCTTCAGAGGTGGAAATAAATCCGGGACATACTGTTATTTTTGCATTGCTCGCCTTGAAATATGCTATACAATTGGCATTCGTCTTGGCAAAGTTCACCATATTCTTACCGTTCAGTTTTTGGGTAATGATAATTTCCCTACTATCCTTGAACTTCGCATCCAATTGCTCGCTTTTAAGGTATTCACTAATAATGTAAGAGGAAAGTAATTCTCCAAAACTTACGATTCTGTCAGAAAGTCTTGGGGTAATCTCACCAATATAGAAAGCACCCTCCAATAAGGTTTCCAATTCATTGAATTCACTTTTTACCTTACTCAAAACGCGGCTTTGTGCATTTACGGGCAGTAATTGTTTTGTGGCCGTTAAATGTCTTTCCTCTAAAGTGGCAAGCACTTTTTTGTAAGATTCATCTTGTGTAGATGCCAACGTACCGGCTTCTAATAAATGGTCCGTTACACCCCCAAATGCAGAAACGACCAAAATAATTTGGTCTTCATATTTGGAAATGATATTCTTTATTTTAATAATATTTTCAGGATTGGCTACAGATGAACCTCCAAATTTTAATACTTTCATGCTATTGAAATATTGACTTTTTAAAAAGATATGGTGTAGTTAAACACGGAAACGGAGATATATAGATTTTAACCCCTAAGGGTGAACCATGCGGTTGTAGAACCATAGCAATTGGTTACAGAAGTAATATTAATTGTTATGTCTGTTTTTTCGCAGTCCATAATACTATTGGTTGAAAATCAAAAGTAGTACATTTGGTATCTTAATCAAATGATTCCACAATTTTTTACGGAATCGTTACTTTTTAGTTCAAAATAGCATAAAGAATGAAGTTATTTAGCGCAAAACAAATATATAAGGCAGATCAGATTACCACGAAAAAACAAGGTATTGCCGGTGAGGAGTTAATGGAGCGCGCATCGTTACAATTATTTAATTGGATGCATTTAAGAATGCAAGGCGCCCCGGTAAAAATACATTTGTTCTGTGGTATAGGCAATAATGGGGGAGATGGCATTGCCTTGGCTAGACATTTGTTGGAGCATGGTTACAATATTGCCGTTTATGTAGTCAACTACAGCGAAAAACGTTCAGAAGATTTTTTAATCAATTTAGCACGATTAAAGGAACGTAAATGTTGGCCAAATTTTATGAATTCCGATGATGAATTGCCTGTTATAGGTAAGGATGATATTATTGTTGACGGTATTTTTGGCATAGGTATCAATAGAACTCCTGACGCTTGGGTGATAAAATTAATTCAGCATCTTAATAATTCGCAAGCCTTTATTTTATCTATAGACATTCCTTCGGGGTTGTTCAGTGATCAAAGTCCAAAAGATTTTGATGCTATCATAAAATCAAATTATGTGTTAAGCTTCCAGGCACCTAAACTTACTTTTTTCTTACCGGAATCCGGTCCTTACGTAGAACAATGGGAAGCCTTGGATATAGGGCTAGATGTAGATTATTTAAGCTCTACAGAAACCGCATATGAATTAATTGGTAAAAATGAAGTGTTGACCGTTTATAGACCACGAGAGAAATATGCCCATAAGGGTACTTATGGGCATGTGTTAATTCTTGGGGCAAGTTATGGTAAGATTGGCGCGGTATGTTTATCGTCAAATGCGGCCTTGCATGCCGGTTGTGGGTTGGTTACGGCCTATTTGCCCGCAGTTGGCTACTCTATTTTGCAGACTTCGCTACCAGAGATAATGGTATTGACGGATAAGGATGAAAAAATAATTACCGACATTACCTTTGAGATTGACCCTACAATTATAGGTGTAGGTATGGGTATGGGTACTGATGATAAAACCATTATGGCATTCGGCTCATTTTTAAAAAGCAATGAAAAGCCGTTGGTGTTGGATGCTGATGCGATCAATATTCTCTCAAAACATAAGGACTTACTTAAGCACTTGCCAAAAGATACTATATTGACGCCACATCCTAAAGAGTTGGAACGGTTGATTGGTAAATGGAAAAACGATTTTGATAAATTGAACAAGGTCAAAAAATTCTCTGACCAACACCAATGTGTAGTGGTTATAAAGGGTGCAAATACCATTGTTGTACAAAACGGGAAAGGGTATGTGAATACTACGGGTAATCCTGGAATGGCCACTGCGGGAAGTGGAGATGTACTAACGGGAATTATATCCGGCTTGCGGGCGCAAGGTTATTCAGCTTTGAATGCCGCAGTATTTGGTGTGTACCTGCATGGCAAAGCAGGGGATATAGCGGTTGAAAAAACAGGGTATCAATCTATGGTAGCAACAGACCTAATATCCAATTTAGGGAATGCATATCTTGATTTGTTTCAGATTCCGGAACAGCCCCAACCTAGTGAAGCGGAACCGGAAGCTCAGCAATAGTTTTATGAGCTAACCCTTCTTTTTACCCATTTTAAAGCGTTGTCGTATTCTATAAAAAACTTCATAGGTTTTTTGTAGAACAATTTTTCAATCTTAAAGTTATGCATATCTATTTCTTTTACAGAAACGATGGCAAAAGCTTTAAGGTTCTCCAGTTGCTTTAAATAGTTATAAATGGTAGGGTCAATGGCAAATGAGTTTTTGCGCAAACTAATGAATCCAAAATTTTTATTCCTAAAATGGATTTCCGAGATGCCTATAATTTGATATGCTCGTTCAAGTGTAAGGGTTGCACCTTCATTAAAGATGGATACCATATAATTATCAAATACTTGAATTTTTCCTATTTCCAATTCGTACTCGCGTACTACTACCTTCTTTTTTTTGGTTGATCCAACTTTCATTCGGCTTGTATTAATATAGTGTGTCTATAGCAAATGTAAATTGAAGCGTATTCCTGGGGCAAAATATTAGTTAAAACACATAAATATCGTACGTACTGCGTATAGCGGATATCCGTGTATTTCAAATCTTACATAATCATATAAATTTTGCACAAAAAAAGAGTCCAAAGTAGGACTCCTTTTCTTTTAGGTAATTTAATACTTGTATCAGGTCTTGGGAGATTCCTCTTCAGCCTTTTTTATATCGATGGTCAATTCCTCGGTCTTTTTATCAAGGTCAATATAAATACTGTCCCCTTCTTTAAGTTTGGAATTTACTATCTCTTCAGCCAATGCATCCTCTATATATTTTTGGATTGCCCTTTTTAGTGGTCTTGCACCGTATTGTTTGTCAAAACCTTTTTCCGCTATATAATCTTTTGCATTGTCTGTAAGATTTAAATGATATCCTATATCCTTAATTCTCTTATACAGTTTTGCAAGTTCAATATCAATGATTTGATGTATATGAACTCGTTCCAAAGCATTGAAAACGATAACATCATCTATTCTGTTCAAGAACTCAGGAGCAAATGCTTTTTTCAACGCATTTTCAATAACTCCTTTTTGATGGGCGTCTTCCTGAGATTTTTTTGCCGATGTACCAAAACCTACACCTTGCCCAAAATCCTTTAATTGTCTGGCTCCAATATTGGAGGTCATAATAATGATCGTATTTCTAAAGTCAATCTTACGTCCCAGACTATCGGTTAAAAATCCATCATCAAGCACTTGTAAAAGCATATTGAACACATCTGGATGCGCCTTTTCTACTTCGTCCAATAGAATGACAGAATAAGGTTTTCTTCTAACTTTTTCAGTTAACTGTCCGCCTTCTTCGTAACCCACATATCCTGGAGGTGCACCCACCAATCTAGAAATGGCGAATTTCTCCATATACTCACTCATATCTATACGGATAAGAGCATCTTCCGAGTCAAAAAGTTCCTTAGCCAGAACCTTGGCCAATTGTGTCTTACCTACACCGGTCTGCCCTAAAAAGATAAAAGAGCCAATTGGTTTATTGGGATCTTTAAGCCCAGCCCTATTTCTTTGAATAGCTTTGGAAACTTTGGCAACCGCTTCGTCTTGGCCAATAACATTAGATTTGATAAGCTGCGGCAATTCTGCCAATTTATTGCTTTCTGTTTGTGCAATCCTATTTACGGGTATACCGCTCATCATGGAAACCACATCTGCAACATTGTCCTCACTTACGGTTTCTTTATTGAGTTTACTTTCGTCCTCCCAGCGTTCTTGTGCTATGGCAAGTTCTTTTTCCAAACTTTTTTCATCATCACGCAATTTAGCTGCCTCTTCATACTTTTGTTTTTTGACAACGCTATTTTTTAGCTCACGAACATCTTCCAGTTTCTTTTCCAGTTCAAGAATTTGTTTGGGAACGTCCATATTTACAATGTGCACGCGTGAGCCAGCCTCATCCAGGGCATCAATGGCCTTATCTGGAAGAAAACGGTCTGTCATATATCTATTGGTAAGTTTAACACAGGCGACAATGGCCTCATCGGTATAGGTCACGTTATGGTGATCTTCATACTTACCTTTAATATTATGAAGTATTTCTATGGTTTCGTCAATAGAAGTTGGTTCAACGATTACTTTTTGGAACCTTCTTTCCAAAGCGCCGTCCTTTTCAATATACTGTCTATATTCATCCAATGTCGTAGCACCAATACATTGTATCTCACCTCTTGCCAAGGCAGGTTTAAACATGTTGGAAGCATCTAGGCTACCGGTGGCTCCACCAGCACCTACAATGGTATGAATTTCGTCAATGAACAAAATAACATCATCGTTCTTCTCAAGTTCGTTCATGACCGCCTTCATTCGCTCCTCAAACTGACCACGGTACTTTGTACCCGCAACAAGGGAAGCCAAATCTAGTGTCACCACCCTTTTATTATAAAGTATTCTTGAAACCTTTTTGTTGACGATACGCAAAGCCAAACCTTCGGCTATGGCACTTTTGCCAACACCGGGCTCGCCAATAAGCAAAGGATTGTTTTTCTTTCTACGGCTTAATATCTGTGAAACACGTTCAATTTCCTTTTCGCGACCAACGACAGGGTCCAACTTGTTTTCTTCGGCCATATGGGTAAGGTCCCTACCAAAATTGTCCAATACCGGAGTTTTGGATTTTTTGGTTCCTTTTTGACCTGCAGTAGATCCAAATGTACTTTCCTTTCCTTCATTGGTCTCTTCGGAATCACTTGGGAAAGATTCGGCCGTTGGGCCGTCTACCATATCGTCATCACTGGTGATCATAAACTTGAACTGTTCCTTTACGCCGTCATAATCAACTTTTAACTTATGTAAAAGCTTGGTTGTAGGGTCGTTTTCATTTCTCAGGATACAAAGTAAGAGGTGTGCAGTATTGATCGAGGAACTCTGAAATAATTTAGCCTCTAAAAAAGTTGTTTTTAAGGCACGTTCCGCTTGTCTCGTTAAGTGCAGGTTTTTCTTATCTTTTTGTACGCCGCTAGCATTTGGGTTGGACGGACTAAGAATTTCCACTTTTCTTCGTAAGTGGTCCAAATCAACTTCCAATGCATCTAAAATGCTTATGGCCTTCCCGTTTCCATCTCTAAGAAGCCCTAACATAAGGTGCTCGGTTCCGATAAAATCGTGACCAAGTCGCAATGCTTCTTCCTTGCTGTAAGCAATTACATCCTTAACTCTTGGGGAAAAATTATCATCCATATACTATATTATCAACTATAAAATTACTAAATCTCCTTCAATCAATGGCAAATACCGTACCTATAATCGTTAAAGTTATTGTAAAACCCTTGAAATGTGCGTCTATCGGTTAAAAAATATGCGTATAAATTAAAAATTAACATTTGTGCCTTAACTGTTAATAAATTATAATATTATTAAACTTAGTTATTCTTATAACGCCTAGGATTTAAGTATATTGGCATGCTTTTTTACTAATTAAAAAACAGAAGATTTTAAATGGCAGACGGTGAAAAATTAATACCTATTAATATTGAGGATGAAATGAAATCTGCCTACATTGATTATTCAATGTCGGTCATTGTGTCACGGGCTCTTCCGGATGTTAGAGACGGATTAAAGCCAGTACACAGAAGGGTTTTGTTTGGAATGCATGAATTAGGGGTTAGAAGTAATAGCTCCCATAAAAAATCTGCCCGTATTGTCGGGGAGGTTCTTGGTAAGTATCATCCCCATGGAGATACCTCGGTTTATGATGCAATGGTGCGTATGGCCCAAGAGTGGAGTTTGCGTTACATGCTTGTGGACGGGCAAGGAAACTTTGGTTCTATAGATGGTGATAGCCCTGCTGCAATGCGTTATACGGAAGCCCGTATGCGCAAGATTGCGGATGACATGCTTATTGATATCGAAAAAGAGACGGTAGATTATCAATTAAACTTTGATGATTCATTAAAGGAGCCTACTGTATTGCCAACCAGGGTTCCCAGTCTTTTGGTGAACGGTGCATCTGGTATTGCGGTAGGTATGGCAACCAATATGCCACCACATAATTTATCAGAAGTTGTTGACGGTACGGTAGCTTATATTGACAATAATGATATTGAAATAGATGAGCTGATAACCCATATCAAGGCACCGGATTTTCCTACCGGTGGTATTATCTATGGTTATGATGGGGTAAAGGAGGCCTTTCATACAGGAAGGGGACGTGTCATGATGCGTGCCAAAGCTACTTTTGAGGAAGTACAGGGAAGGGAATGTATTGTAGTGCATGAAATTCCGTATCAAGTCAATAAGGCAGACATGATCAAGAAGACTGCCGATCTTGTCAATGAAAAGAAAATTGAAGGCATATCCAATATACGTGACGAGTCTGATCGTAACGGTATGCGTATCGTCTATATTTTAAAGAGAGACGCAATACCTAATATTGTATTGAACATGCTGTATAAGTATACGGCGCTGCAGACTTCTTTTAGTGTCAATAATATTGCTTTGGTCAATGGTAGGCCAGAATTGTTGAACATTAAGGACATGATCCATTATTTCGTTGAGCACCGCCATGAAGTGGTGGTTAGGCGAACGCAGTTTGAATTGAAAAAGGCAGAGGATCGTGCACACATCCTGGAAGGGTTGATCATTGCATCGGATAATATTGATGAAGTAATTGCCATCATCAGGGCATCTAGCAATGCAGAAGAAGCTAGGGCCAACTTGATCGAGCGCTTTAAGCTTAGTGAAATCCAAGCCAAGGCAATCGTTGAAATGAGATTGCGCCAACTTACCGGTCTGGAACAGGACAAGCTAAGGTCTGAATATGAGGAAATCATGCTATTAATTGCTGATTTGAAAGATATTCTTGAGAAAAAGGAGCGTAGGATGCAGATCATCAAAGATGAATTGCTGGAGATAAAGGATAAGTACGGTGATGAAAGACGATCTGAAATAAATTTGGCTGGTGGTGATCTTAGTATGGAAGATATGATCCCGGACGAGCAAGTGGTCATTACCATTTCTCATGCGGGTTATATCAAAAGAACACCTTTGTCAGAATATAAAACGCAAAACAGGGGCGGGGTTGGTCAAAAAGCCTCCTCTACCAGAAATGAAGATTTCTTGGAACACCTGTTCGTAGGTACCAATCATCAATATATGCTCTTCTTTACGCAAAAAGGAAAATGTTTCTGGATGCGTGTATTTGAAATACCAGAAGGTAGTAGAACATCTAAAGGAAGGGCAATTCAGAACTTGATCAATATTGAGCAGGATGATAGTGTCAAGGCATTTATCTGTACGCAAGATTTAAAGGATGAGGAGTATATAAACGGACATTATGTCATAATGGCCACTAAAAAAGGTGTGGTCAAAAAGACATCTTTGGAACAATATTCAAGGCCTAGGCAAAATGGTATCAATGCAATTACCGTGCGTGACGGAGATGAATTGTTAGAGGCTAAATTGACCACAGGTTCAAGTCAGATATTCTTAGGACTTAAATCTGGAAAGGCAATCCGTTTTGAAGAAAGTAAGACCAGGCCAATGGGTAGAAATGCCTCTGGTGTAAGGGGTATTACCTTGGCAAATGAAGAGGACGAGGTAATCGGTATGGTTTCCGTACATAATTTTGAGGATGAGATTTTGGTGGTTTCTGAAAAAGGGTATGGTAAACGATCAAGTATTGAGGATTACAGAATTACAAACAGAGGTGGTAAAGGGGTCAAAACCATAAGCGTTACCGAAAAGACCGGAGGATTGGTAGCCATTAAAAATGTGACGGATTCGGATGATCTTATGATTATCAACAAATCCGGAATCGCAATTCGTATGAGCGTAGAAGACTTAAGGGTCATGGGTAGAGCAACCCAGGGTGTTAGGTTAATTAATATTAAGGGGAACGATTCCATTGCCGCTGTTGCCAAAGTCATGAAAGATGAAGATGATTTGGAAGAATCCGAAATACTTGATATTGAGGTAAATACGGATAATGGCACGGAGCTTGATACGAATACACCGGATGATTCTGAAGAATAAACATCTAAATTTTAAACACTAATAATTAATATATTAAAAATGAAGAATAGGATTTTACTTGTTGCGGCTTTGGCCTTTACTATGGTCGGGTTTGCACAAAAGAATGAAATAAAAGCTGCGGAAAAGGCTTTGAAAGGTGGCGATGCGCAGGCGGCTCAAACTGCTATTGATGCGGCTTCGGGAACCATAGCTTCTGCAGATGAAAAAGTGCAGGCTCAATATTATTTTACAAAAGGTAAAATTTACAGTGATTTGGCCAAAAAAGGTAATAATGATGCGTTTAAGCAATCAGCAGATGCTTTTAAAAAGGTAATTGAAATTGAGGAGGCTTCCGGTAAACAAAAGTATACCGGTGAAACAGAGCAATATATGGCTGCGCTAACGGCAGATTTGGTAAATTCTGCGGTAAGTGACAATGGTAACAAAAAATTTAAGGAAGCTGCAGAGAAATTATATATGAGCTATACCCTTAGTCCTAGGGATACATCATATTTATATTATGCGGCCGGTAGTGCTGTTAATGGAGGTCATTATGAAATGGCTTTGGATTACTACAACAAACTACAGGAAATCGGTTACGATGGGGGTGGTATAGTTTATAAAGCTACCAACACTGCATCTGGTGAAGTGGAGGAAATGGATAAGGTTCAACGTGACCTTATGGTTAAATCAGGGACATATACAGATCCCATAGATGAAAAAACACCTTCTAAAAAAGCTGAAATCGTAAAGAATACCGCATTGATCTATACGCAATTAGGACAGGACGAGAAAGCTTTGGAGGCTTATAAGGCAGCTAGAAAGAACGATCCGGAAGATGTTAATTTAATATTGAACGAAGCCAATCTTTATTTCAACCAAGGAGACAAAGAGAAATTTAAAGAGTTAATGGCACAGGCCATTTCCTTGGCACCGGACAATGCGGATTTGCATTACAACGTTGGTGTTATTAGTATGGAGCAAGAAAATTATGATGATGCCAGAAAGTCTTATAGAAAAGCAATTGAAATAGATCCAGGTTACACCAATGCGTATCTTAACTTATCTACTACGTATGTAAACGAGGGTAACGGTATGATAGATGAAATGAATTCATTAGGTAATTCAAGAGCGGACATTGCTAAGTATGATGAATTAAAGATGAAAAAAGATGGTTTGTTCAAGCAAGGTGCAGATATTTTGGAAGAAGCACTAAAGACCAATCCTGAAAATGAAAATATCATGATCCAATTGAAGAATATTTATGGAGCAATGGGAGACAATGAAAATTTCATGAAAATGAAAAAGATGTTAGGAGAGTAATCCTTTATAATTATAAAAATGTAAAAGGCCCTAAAAAGGGCCTTTTTTTATATCACTTTTTTAATGACCCTTAATTGATGGGTATACGTTCTTAAGTCGTTATTAAAAATACCCGTATGGTCCAAGCGGTCTATACGTACCTTACCGTGTACATGAATAACATAATTGTTTTCCATAATGATGCCTACATGGTCAATTGACCCGCTGGAATTATCAAAAAAGGCTAGATCGCCCGCCTCACTTTCTTCAACGAAACTTAGTGCATCACCCTGCGTTGATTGTCTTTCTGCTGTTCGTAAAAGTTTATATCCATTAATTTTATAGACCATTTGGGCAAATCCCGCCGCGTCAATACCAAAAGGTGTTCTTCCACCTTTAACCTCAGGGGAGTTTAAATATAGTAACGCTGTTCTAACAATATTGTCCTTTGATTGTTTTTCGCTTGTAATAACTCCATCAAAACTTAAGGGTAAAGAGGGGGTGTTGGGTATGCTGGACCCTATTAAGATTGGGGTAAGAATTTTATGTTCATCTTCAACATAGGTAATCAATTCTGCCGCCAATTTTTCCTCTTTACATTCTTTCAAAGTGTTGAATTCATCTTCGGGAATAAATACCAGTTGATTGTTCATGATCCATCCTTCGCATTTATCGAACAATGTCTTGATTCTTGACCAATTTTTTCTAGATTCCAACACTTTAAAATGCTCTCCGAACAAAAGTTGGGTGACCATTTCAGCTACTTCATCTGGAGTACTCCGTACGGGAATAATACTTAAATGACAAATTCCGTATTGCATGTAGCTTATTTATGCTCTTTCTATTACCATTGCCGATGCTCCACCGCCACCGTTGCAGATTGCGGCCGCACCAAGTTTTGCCTCATTTTGCTCCAACACATTGATTAAGGTAACCAATATCCTTGCTCCGGAACATCCTAGCGGATGGCCAAGTGATACAGCGCCACCATTAACATTTACCTTGTCGTCCGTTAACCCCAATAATTTCATATTGGCCAAACCTACGACGGAGAAGGCTTCGTTGAATTCAAAAAAATCAATATCGTCAATGGACACCTGTGCCTTGGTCAAGGCTTTTGGAAGCGCTTTGGCAGGAGCGGTCGTAAACCATTCCGGTTCATGGGCGGCATCCGCATATCCTTTAATACTTGCCAAGAGTTTTAAATTAAGTTCCTTGGCCTTTTCCTTGCTCATTAATACCAATGCTGCAGCACCATCGTTAATGGTAGAGGCATTGGCGGCCGTTACCGTACCATCTTTGGAAAAAGCAGGTCTTAGATTTGGTATCTTATCAATAAACACATTGCTGTATTCTTCATCCTTTTCAACAAGTATGGGCTCACCTCTTCTTTGTGGTACAGGCACGGGTATTACTTCATTGGAGAATTTTCCATTATCCCAGGCACTGGCAGAGCGTTTATAGGATTGTATGGCATAGGCGTCCTGTTCCTCTCTTGAGAACTCATATTTTACGGCACAAGCATCTGCACACACACCCATTGCTTTTTCATCATAGGCATCTACCAGTCCATCTTTTTGCATACCGTCAATTAAGGTGCCGGGCCCAAATTTTGTACCTGTTCTCATGTGTACATAGTGTGGTATCAAGCTCATATTTTCCATACCGCCGGCAACGACGATATCAGCATCTCCCAAAGCTATAGCCTGTGCACCTTGCATAACCGCTTTCATACCGGATGCACAAACTTTGTTGATGGTGGTGCATGGTACGGTGTTAGGGATTCCAGCATAAATTGCCGCTTGTCTGGCGGGAGCTTGACCTGTACCGGCCTGCACAACGTTGCCCATAATGACCTCATTGACCAAATTGGCATCCAAGCCTATTTTCTGTAATGCGCCTTCAATTGCTATAGCTCCCAATCTGGGAGCGGTAATGGTAGATAAACCACCCATGAAACTTCCAATTGGCGTTCTAACTGCTGAAACAATAACGACCTCTTTCATTATTCTATTTTTGTTGATTTTACGAAATTACTAAATTCTATAGCAATCCGCGGGATATCCTTTCAATTACTAGTTATCAGATTAATATTTTCTATTTTTGATGAACATAATAATATTTTCTTTTGGACAATCTATATAAAAAGCAATCGCTCATATTTAAATATATATTATATATAGTAGCGATAGCGTTTATTGTTTTCTTCTTG
This sequence comes from Maribacter confluentis, assembly GCF_030505015.1. Classification (NCBI taxonomy): domain Bacteria; kingdom Pseudomonadati; phylum Bacteroidota; class Flavobacteriia; order Flavobacteriales; family Flavobacteriaceae; genus Maribacter; species Maribacter confluentis. The sequence goes on along the minus strand of NZ_JAUKUC010000001.1, from coordinate 724,161 downwards.
CCCAAGGGAGGAAAGTTCAAATATGAGTTTCAGAAAGGAAAACCTTGGCAGTACGATAATCTTTATGCGCCCTTTGACTTTTCCATACAAAAAACCGATGCGGAAATAGCGGAAGAAACACAGGCTATTGAGCGTAATCAGTTACCATATTATAGGTATGATCAAAATATTGTTGATGATCTACGGGCAGAATTTCAAGTAGCCTTTAATGAAACTTGGCAGGATATAGGGTTAAGGAACAGTCAAAGAAATAGACTAAAAAATGTTTCGGAGGCCATATTGGATTCTATTTATACCAAAGGTATTTTACAGAATAGTGGAAAGCAGGTACAGCGTAATTTTATTTATTTAGTTAAGGAAAATGAGGCAAGAAAGGTTAGGGTAACGGATTTTTTTAAAATAAATGAAATCAATGAATTGGTAAGCAGCGTTCTGGCTCAGAACAACCTCTCATCGTTTGAAAATGAAACCCAAGCCTTATTTTTTGATTTAATTACGCCAAATGTAAGTTTTGATAATAGTTTAACGAAGAAAGCAAGGGATGAGGCCCTTTCCAAACTATCCTATACGAGAGGTACTGTTGACCAAGGGCGTTTAATAATAGCAAAGGGTGAAGTTGTTGAGGCGGAAAATCTAAAAATACTAGAATCATTAAAAGGGGAATATGAGTCGGAATTATGGACGGCAAATAATTATTACTACATTTTAATAGGTTATACCGTTCTGGTGGCCCTAGTGTTGATTATGCTATTTCTTTTTCTCAAAAAATATAGAAAAGAAGTATATGACAATAATACCAAGGTCACTTTTATTTTCTTTAATATGTTGCTCATGGTATTCATTACTACCATGGTAGTAAAATATAATGATGAACTGGTGTTTGTAGTGCCTTTGTGCATATTGCCATTAATTTTAAAAACATTTTTTGATGCCCGTTTAGGGCTCTTTGTCCATGTCTTGGCCGTATTGATATTGGGGTTTGTGGTGCCCAATAGTTTTGAGTATATATTTCTTCAGATAATTACCGGCATTGTAACGATTCTAACTGTTTCGGAACTATATAAAAGAGCAAATCTTTTTGTTAGTGTAGGACAGATTACCCTAATCTATATTATTGGTTATTTGGCCTTTCATACCATTCATGAAGGAGATTTAAGCGATATACAATGGTTTACATTTGGCCTTTTTCTGTTAAATGGTATGATAACCTTATTTGTACAGCCACTTATTTACATCTATGAAAAATTATTTGGCCTTGTATCCGATGTATCCTTACTAGAACTATCGGATACAAATTCTAAATTGTTAAAAGAGCTATCCAATAAAGCTCCGGGTACCTTTCATCATTCCTTGCAAGTTGCCAATTTGGCGGAGGCCGCAGCTAACGAGATTGGTGCAAATGCCATGTTGGTAAGGGTAGGGGCACTGTACCATGACATAGGTAAAATGAACGACCCAACCTTTTTTACGGAAAATCAGATTACCAATGTAAACCCACACGATGAATTAAGCCCAAAGCATAGTGCCAAAATAATTATTGACCATGTAATAAAAGGGATAGAGTTAGCAAGGAAAAATAAAATTCCCGATCGTATTATTGATTTCATACGTTCTCACCATGGAACAACAATGGTGTATTATTTCTATAAGAAACAGAAGGATTTAAAAGGTGATGGCGTCAACGAGGAAGATTTCAGGTATCCCGGTCCCTTACCTTTTTCAAGGGAAACGGCAATATTGATGATGGCGGACTCTGTAGAGGCCGCATCTAAAAGTTTAAAGGATCCAACGTTTTTAATTATCGATGAATTTGTGGACAAGATAATTTCGGGCCAGATGAAGGCCAACCAGTTTTTAAATGCGGATATTACTTTTAAGGAGATAGAAACCATCAAAAAAATATTCAAACAAAAGCTGACCAATATTTATCATTTACGTGTGGAATATCCTGAGTAACAGGCGGCTAATTTTATATTCAAAAAAAATAGCAAAAATAGTTGTGTAAAACCAGTTATACTTATACATTTGCATCCGCTATTTAGAGCAACAGTTCATTGAAGAATTACTGGAGAGGTGCCTGAGTGGCCGAAAGGAGCGGTTTGCTAAATCGTCGTAGGTGGAAACACTTACCCAGGGTTCGAATCCCTGTCTCTCCGCAACGATATGTTGAGAGACATATTTTTTGATAACCATTTCGGGGTGTAGCGTAGCCCGGTTATCGCGCCGCGTTTGGGACGCGGAGGTCGCAGGTTCGAATCCTGCCACCCCGACAAATTATAGTATCAATCTATAGCAAAAACCTGTTAATCTTATGATTAACAGGTTTTTTTCGTTTTTAGGGATATCAAAATTTATCATTTAATTCCAATAGAAACGTCAACAAATCGGTCAACAAGTATTAAACTGTAAATTTTGGCCGAGATTTGTTAAAACGTCAAATGCATTGACCATAAAAAATGTAACGCCGAAAGCTTATTCTGCCTTGCTTATATTAGGAGTTAAAAAAATGATATATTATAGTCTTTTTGATAGTATATGGAATTTTACAAAAAATTGTTACTGATTCTAACTTAGTAGTTAACTAAATAATATTATTCCGGTTATAATGCATTCACGGGTTGCTTTGAATTAATCGAATAAATCATGAACTATTCTTTTTTTTTGTTCATATTATGTGCACCTTTCACGTTTTTTAATGCTATAATTTAAGGAATACCACCTCTTTTTATATACCCAATTCTCAATTAATATTATAATATTTCATTTTTATACTTATTGTTTAAGTTTTTAGATATCCTCCGTAGTATAAACTCCATTAACCATTCGTAAAATCTTATCCGGATTTTTATTTTGCAATGCTTTAGGCAAAAGTTCTTCAGGAATATTTTGATAACACTTTACAGTACAAAATCGTTCAATGGCAGCAGTTCCCACAGAAGTGGTTGCAGGAAAAGTAGATGATGGATAGGGACCTCCATGATGCATAGAAGGGCAAACTTCTACACCAGTAGGAAATCCATTAAAAATTAATCTTCCAACTTTATTTTCTAATGAGTCTTTAATAGAGGGAAGTTCCGGATCACCATCAGCAAAAATTGTTCCCGTTAAATGACCTCCAAAGGTTTCAATTATTTTATTTATTTGATTTATAGTATCACAATTAATCAAAATAGCGGCAGGCCCAAAGATTTCATCTTCTAGCTTAGGGGATTGCAAAAAATGCTTGGCATCGATTTCAAATAGTTTTCCACCTTCATCTTTAGTTGAAACCATTTCTATACCAGTAACAGTAGCTGTTTTTTTTACATCTTTTTGAAAACTATTTTGGATTCTAGTGTTTAAAAAATGACCAATGGAAATCGATTCTAGAGCGTTTTTTAAATTACCAACAAACTCCAGGCTGTTTTTGTTTTTTAGGATTAAAATCAGGCCTGGTTTGGTGCAAAATTGACCCGTTCCAAGGGTTATGGAATTTGCTAAACCTTTTGCAATTTCAACTCCGTTATTTGCAATGGCCAAAGGTAGAATAATCATAGGATTAGTGCTTCCCATTTCTGCGAACACAGGTATTGGATTTGGTCTAGATGCTCCTAAATCAAATAAGATCCTACCCACATGAGTACTTCCTGTAAAACCGACCGCTTTTAATTGTGGATGTTGAACCAAGGCTTGACTTACTTCTGGGGAAACTCCCTGTATCATTGAAAACATTTCTGGTGGATAGTTGTTTTTCAGAATCGCTCTTTGCATAGCCTCCGCACATAGCCTGGAAGTACCTGGGTGGCTAGGGTGTGCCTTGACAACTACACAATTACCTGCGGCAATTGCTGATGCGGTATCGCCTCCCAATATTGAAAACGCTAAAGGAAAATTGGAAGCCGAAAAAACGGCAATGGTTCCCATTGGCCTAAAAATACGTCTAATATCGGGCTTTGGAAGTGGTTGCCGTTCTGGTAGGGCCGTATCAATTCTTGCCTGTTGCCAATGGCCTTGTTTTACCAAGGCAGAAAAGGCACGGAGTTGTGCACAAGTTCTAGCCCTTTCTCCTTTAAGTCGTACTTCACCCAATCCAGTTTCCATATCACAAACTTCAATGAGTTCATCTCCTAAATCCTCTAATTCTTCAGCAATGGATTCCAAGAATGCGGCCCTTTCAGCAATACTTTTTTTCTTAACTGTTTCAAATGCTTTTGTAGCCTGTTCTACTGCTACATCAACCTGTTCTTGGTCAGCTTCAATATATATTTTGCCATTTTCTGCTGTAGCTGGATAGTATGACCGGAATTCTTTACCCTTTCCTGTGACCCAATTTCCTGCTATATAATTTTGTTCAGTAATAATCGCTTTTGCCATTAATAATTATAATTTTGAATTTTACATTTATTTTTAAGTTCTCACTTGTGTTTAGTTTCGTTTTAACTAAACTTAATACGTTAAATTATCTTATTTTAATTCATCTGTACATTACTAAAAAAAAGGTGGTTCTCCATACAACAAATCTATTCTGAGAATTGTTCAAAGATTGAAATATTTTAATCATTGTAGCGTGTTTCGGAGCCCATTATCATTACTAATTGTAATATTTATTTTGCCCGACACACATTCAACATTTTGGATTTAAAATTCATTTTATTTTCCACTTTATCTATCGTGTCATTATTGATTTTTTGTTTAAAATTTTTCTTAAACCTTAATTTCAATTAATTCTGGTTACTGTGCACTGTAATGAATTGTCTAATTCTTATATATTTTATATTAAATATGATAAAATCCTCAATTACAGTGAATGTAAAATGTTAAATCAATTTTTTTATTGTAAAAATAATATCAAATTAATATATTGCCATCAAATTAAGTGTGAAATATACAATTATTTTATAGCAACAAATATAATTTAATATTGAGTTTATAATCAAATTTTAACATTTTAAACAGTAAAATGGCAATAATAAGTGCATTGGTTCTTGAGCAAATGTTTCTGAAACATTATCAGGAGTGGTGTTTATTGTCCTTTAGTTATGTTGGCGATTTGGACGATTCGAAAGATGTAGTACAAAGTATTTTTGTTAAACTTTTACAAAAAGAATGTAATGAACCTATTAAGGATTTTAAAAGTTATATAAGTACTTCAATTCGAAACGAAAGTTTAAAAAGAATTAAAAAGAAGCAACGAACTTTTTTAATTAAAAATTATTCAAACGAAGTTCCATCTTATGAGCATGAATTGATTCGTTCAGAAATATCACAGACTTTATTTAGGGAAATCGATGCCCTACCTGATCAGACGAGGAAGGTGTTTGAACTTTGTGTTTTAGAAGGTGTTAAATATGAAAATGCGGCCGAAATAATGGGTATTACGGTCAATACTGTGAAATACCATCTAAAAAAGACGTTTAAAATTTTACGATTAAATTTAAAGGATGTGTATTTTTGGGTATTATAAAATATCACTTTGATAAAAAAATATTAAAAAACTTCACATATTCACTACCCGTTTTGTTTTTAGTAGGGTCTTATAAGTAGGAGGGAGTTTTCCTCTTTTTAAAAAAGACCAAGTTGATAGCAGAAATTATCCTTAAAAAGTTACGTGAACAATTAAATAGAGAAGAAGAAATTCTTTTCAAAAAATGGTTGTCCGAAAATGATGAAAATTTTTTAACCTATAAACGGCTTAAAGAATTACATCGAAATAATGTCTTACTTCCAAATATCAATGATATTAATCCGCAAGAATCTTGGAACTTAATTTCAGCTGAAATTCAAAAAAATAGACCTAGAAAAGACAGTAGATTTACATACAATAGTTTATTCCGTTATGCCGCAGTTTTTGTGGGTTTAATAGGATGTCTTTTTTTTTACAGGTCTTCAAATACTCAGAATGTAATTAAAACTCAATTTGATCCCACGGCAGTTATTTTGGAAAGGGGAAATGGTGAAATACAGGAGCTTAGCCAATTAGGAGAATATAGTCTTGTTGCTGAAAATGGGGGTGTTATAGGAAGAAAAGATGACGGGGTTGTCGATTACTCACTCAATCATGGTGCGGATGATGAGGATCTTGAATATAACGCTGTTCATGTACCTAATGGGAAAACATTTAGAGTCGTTCTTTCAGATGGAACTGCGGTTAATCTTAACTCAGGGTCTTCTTTAAGGTATCCTGTAAAATTTATAAAGGGGAAAAATAGGGAGGTTTCCCTTATTGGTGAAGCCTTTTTCGATGTTCGTAAAAATGCTCATAGTCCTTTTATTGTAACAACAGGAAAGATGGATGTTAGGGTGTTAGGAACTAAATTCAATGTTACTTCTTACCCAGAAGATACCAATCAAAGTACAGTTTTAGTTGAAGGTTCTGTTCGGCTTTATGAAGCAGGGGACTCTTATGATGAAGATGATTCCACATTGCTTTCACCAGGTTACAAGGCAGATTGGAATACAAATGAGAAACAAATGGTAGTAAGTAAAGTAAATACTGAATTGTATACAAGTTGGATAGAAGGTAAGTTAACTATGAAGAAAATGAAGTTCTCAACTATAGTACAACGATTACAACGACATTATAATGTAAAAATTAATAATGAATACGAAGATTTGGATGAAAGATTTTTTACGGCAACATTTGAAACTGAGACCATGCAGGAAGTACTGGAAACTTTCAAAATTGAAACACCATTTGAATATGAAATAAATGGGGATATGATACATATTTACAAACTAAAAAATGATAAACACTAGGCCTATGAAACAAAGAAACTGACAAATGCCCATGTAAAACGTACTCGGTTTTAGGGAACAAAAAAAAATAACCAATAATCAACTTACGATATGAAAAATAATAGACCCATTGGGGCCAAGATGTCCAATACAATGAAAATTGGTTTAAGAACCAAACTCTTAACCCTATTTTTGATTGCGACTTTCTTTTCCATTCAAGCGAGTTCATTTTCGCAAAAAACCAAAATAACCCTTAATTTAGAAAATGTACAAACTATTAAGGTGATGGAAGAAATTGAAGTCGCAACCGACTTTAAGTTTCTATACGATGTTAAAAAGATAGACACATCAAAACTTGTGTCCATCAATGTAAAAAACACAGCTTTAGACAAAATCCTTTCAGTACTTTTTGATGATTCAAATATTGAATTCATTTTTAAGGGAAATCAAATTGTATTAAAACCAAAATCAAAAGAGTCAGACAATAAATTACAAAAAAAACAAAATAAGGAAACAACAACCGTTAGTGTTCAACAGAGTATTTCAGGTACGGTTTCCGATGTTAATGGGCAGCCTATTCCAGGAGTTTCTGTTGTGGAAAAGGGAACTTCTAATGGCGTTGCAACGAATTTTGATGGTGAATATACCATAACTCTAACACAGCCTAATGCCACTTTAATTTTTAGTTCCATCGGTTTTGCTAGAAAGGAATTACTAACAGGCCAATCCAGTGTTCTGGATGTTACTATGGCAGAAGATATGCAAAGCTTAGACGAAGTGGTCGTAACTGGTCTAGGAATTAAAAGAGATGCCAAAAAATTAGGGTATGCAGTGACTTCGGTTGATACGGAGGAGCTAACCAAAACCAGAACGGTAAACGCTATGGAGTCTCTGCAAGGTAAGGTTGCAGGCTTAAACATTAGTCCTCCATCAGCAGGAGCTGGTGCAAGTGTTCAAATACGTTTGCGTGGTCAATCTGCATTTGCAGGAGCAAGTAATTCGCCGTTGTTCGTAATCAATGGTCTTCCTATAGACCAAGGTGCTAGAGGTGCCAATGGCCGTGATAATCAACGGGATCTTGGGGATAACCTACAAAATCTAAATCCAGACGATATTGAAAGTATGACCGTACTTAAGGGTGCTACTGCTGCCGCTATTTATGGTGCAAGGGCAGCTAATGGAGCGGTAATCATAACAACAAAAACAGGTAGCTTAAACCAAGGAATTGGCGTTGATTTTACATCAAGTATTACTACTTCACATGCGTTGAATTTTTTGGATGGAATACGTCAAACCGAATATGGGCAAGGAACTGGTGGAACGCGCCCTCAGACTCAGGGAGAGGCCCAAAGTACAGGGCAGTTTAGTTTTGGCGAAAGATTTGATGGCGTACCCACTGTAAACTTTGATGGGGTATCTAGGCCTTATTCGGCTAACCCATATCAACTCTATGATTTCCTTAGAACAGGAACAAACCTTACTAATACTATTGGGTTTTCAGGAGGTAATGAGAAAGGAAGTTTCCGAGCTTCATTTGCGAATACTTCAGCTGAAGGCATTCAACCGTCAAATGAATATAAGAAACGTATATTTAATGTAGGTATAAACTATAACGTTACAGAGAAGTTAAATATGCTTTTAAACGTTAACTATACCAATGAGGAGAATATCAATCCACCACAGATTGGTACACAAGGACCCGGTGCCGTGGGTTTTTTCAATAGGTTGGCTATTTCTACTCCTGTTGAAGCTTACGAACAAAGTGCCATTGATCCTGTTACGGGTACGGAACTTCGTACCAATGGATTTTTAGGAACGATAAACAATCCTTATTATCAACTACAAAAACATCAATTTTTTAATGATAATAGAAACCGTTTGTTGGGGACAGCTACTTTAAGATATAAATTTACGGATTGGCTGTATCTTCAAGGGCGGTATAATTATGACTATGCTACCAATTTTACGGAGTGGAATGAGCTGAATGGAGCAGGAGCAACAACTACCCTAGAGGGAGATACGGGATTTTATAGAGGTCGTTACGATATTCAACAGACCCAAACCCGTGATGTAAATGCTGACTTCCTATTAGGTGCAAACAAAGAATTTGGAAAGTTTTCTGTTGATGCAAGCTTCGGAGGTAACACTTGGCGTTCGCAATTTCAAAGAAATGCTCAATATTCAAGACTGTTTGTTGTTCCTGACCTTTATTCTATCACGAATGGTACAAGTTTTGAAACCGATGAAGCCGGTTTTCAACCCTACCAGTTTAGTACTTTCAGAATCAATTCATTATACGGTTTAGCTGAATTTGGTTATGATAATTTAATGTACTTGAATTTTACGGGAAGACAGGATTGGTTCTCGGTGCTTAATCCGGATAACAATAGTGTATTTTATCCTTCAGTATCTGGAAGTATTATTTTTTCTGAATTGATGAAAGAGCAAGGCTGGTTGAGTTATGGTAAATTAAGAGGTTCTTGGGCAGAAGTAGGCAGCGCAAACGGTGTTGGTACTTATGAAGGTATTCTTAACTACACCTTGAATCCGCCTTTTAATGGTCAGACAACTGCTGGTGTTGCAGGTAACTTTGCTCCAAATCCATTCTTACAACCTTTTACGGTTACAGAGAAAGAAATTGGTCTGGAAATGCGAATGTTTAACAGTCGTTTACGGCTGGATATTGCAGCTTTTGATAAAGTTACGACCGATCAAGTGTTAGATGTAACACTTTCCAATGCATCTGGGTATGATAATTCAAAGCAAAACTTAGGATCCTTGAGAAATAGCGGATTGGAAACTTTAGTAGAAGTGGTGCCTATACAAACTGAAGATTTCAGGTGGGCAAGTACCTGGAACAATGCATATCTTTCTACAGAAGTACTGGATGTTGGGAACGATAGTGGTACTCTTTTATTGATTTTCTTTAATGGGACCGGAAACGAATTTCTTGGGGAGCTAAGATATACGGAAGGATTACCAATGAACCAATTATATACCAGAACCTATAGGAGAAATGAAAATGGTCAGATTTTGGTCAATGATGATGGTAGATTATTGGCTACAAACGGCGATACGCCCGGAGCTGAAAACACAAATGGATTTTTACCGGTAGGGAGCTCCATACCAAAACATGTTGGAGGTTGGAACAATAATTTTTCCTATAAAAATCTGAATTTTAGTTTCTTGGTTGATTATAGGTTTGGAGGTACTATGTTATCATCCACTCATTTGAACATGACCAGGCAAGGACATTCCCAGTTTTCCCTTGAAGGCCGTAGAGAAGGGGAAAATGGTGTAACTGTACCTAATAGTGTATATGAAAGCACAGGACAGGCCAATACAACGGCGGTAAGCAATTTACAATCTTTTTATGCAGATTACCGTAATCTTCAAATAGGAGATCCATTTACCTTTAAATCTGACTTTGTCAAGTTAAGAAGTATTTCATTATCCTATGATCTTACTGATATTGTTTCTAATGCGGCAGATATGAAGTTTATAAAGGGATTGACCATAGCTGCTTCTTGTAGAAATGTCGCAATTCTTTATAAGGATATTCCAGGGCTCGATCCTGAAGCTATTCAGTCCTCCGGTGATTTTAGGGCGGGTTATGAAAATTCAGCGCTGCCTACTACCCGTAATTTTAATTTTAGTCTTAATGTTAAATTCTAGAACCATGAAAACTATACAATACATATTATCCATAGTTTTAGTCTGCCTTATTTTTCAAGGGTGCGACAAGGATTTTGTGGAAGTGAACACCAATCCATATGCTGTTAATGAGGTAGACCCAGCACTTTTATTTGCTGGAGCACAGAGAAGCCATTTAGGAACTTGGGCAGCGGAACATACCATTGTACAACACTTTGTAATTCCCTACAATCAAGGAGCTACCTTGGGTTTTAATTTTAATGAGGATATTGATGGGGTAAACAATCCCAAATGGAATGATTCTTACCCCTCTGTAATAAGGAACTTGACCCAAGCAATGACATTATTGGGGGAGGATACAAATCGAATAAACTTATTGAGTATGATTCGTATTTGGAAAGCGCAGGTTTTCATGGGAGTTGTTGATACCTATGGTGATGTACCTTATTTTGAAGCTGGTAAGGCGGTTAGTGATATAACTTATTTTCCTGCTTATGACGACGACGCAGCAATTTACGCAGATCTTTATAATGAAATAACCGCTGGATTGGCAGGGTTGAACCCAGCCGGTGAATTTGTTTCTGATGATCTTTTTTATGGAAGCAATAGCGAAATTCCCACTAGTTCAGCTACCGAACAAGTTGCTAAATGGAGAAAATTAGGCAACTCACTATTGTTAAGATTAGGTATGCGTTATTCAAAAGTAGACCCATCAACAGCGGAATCTATAGTTTCAGAGGCTTTTACAGGAGGAGTTATGACATCAAATGACGATAATGCATATATCAAATATGATGGGAACGTTTATACTTGGGTTGATAATGCAGTATTAAGAGATTTTTCTTTTTTTAACTATGCAACAGAACCATTGGTAAATCAACTAAAGGAAACTAATGATCCAAGAGGTAAGTATATGATAGCCAAATTTGAAGATCCAGGGGCAGTGGCAAATGAAACGAATCCAAATACGGATTTGGATGATCAATTTGGCGTTCCAATTGGTGTTTCTGATTTGGAATTATCCGACACGTCCCTTGGGTACAGAGGGCCAAAGGGTACAGGTCTTGACTATAGTCAAGTTAATGTTTTCGCTGCGGCCTCTCCGGCAGCACCGGCATTTTATGTAACCTATGGACAAACATCTTTATTGCTGGCAGAAGCCGCCTTGAGAGGCTGGATCGCAGGAGATGCCCAAACTTACTATGAAGAAGGTATTAGAGCCAATATGGATATATATTCGTTATATCCCAATACGCAGCCCATACCAACATCTGACATAGATGCTTATTTAGCCCAACTTGAAGTTGCCTTTAATGCTTCCAATGCTTTGGAACTTATAAATATTCAGTATTGGTTGGCCAATTACCGTAATGGTACCGAAGCATTCGCAAATGTTAGAAGAAGTGGTTTTCCAGATTTAGAACGTAATGATTTTAACGATAATCTATTGGCAAATGGAGGTGATGGTTTTGTTCATAGAATGACATATCCTGATAGAGAAGGATCGGCAAATTCTGATAGCTATATCGCTGCAGTTAGTGCTATAGGAGGCGATAACTTAGTTTCCAGGGTTTTTTGGGATAATTAATTTTCAGGTTAAGGGTTTGTTTCTAATAAAAAAGAGAGATTCTGATTTTAATGAAAAAACTAAGTAAGTGGTTTGAGTTAGTCTGAGTTTGGCAGGAGAACTCCTAAAAAAGGGAGTTCCCCGCCTTACTTTTTTAGGAAGGGAAATTATTAAAACATCTTGTATGGTAAATATGAATAGTAATTTGAAGTTGAGAAAAATATTGATAAACATGTCATTATGCCTTTTATTAGTTTCTGTTGCATGCAGTTCAACAAATTTAATGGCTCAAAATAATAAGAATGAAATAGCCAAAATTGAAAGTAAGGTTAAGGAAATTTATACTGCAATGGTGGTAAAAGACAAAGATGTACTGGAAGATTTGACTTTAGAAAAATTGAGCTATGGTCACTCTAACGGTAAGATTGAAAACAAATCTGAATACGTTGACGGGGTCTTGAATGGTTCATTTCAGTTTACTTCAATTACTCCTATAGATCAAACGATATCTATAGTTGACGACGTAGGTATCGTGCGCCATGTTTTTAATGGTGAGGGCATTAACAACGGTATGCCGGCCAAGGTGAACATTGGGTGTCTTTTAATATTTCAAAAGGGTAATGGTAATTGGAAATTATTGGCAAGACAGGCATTTAAACTATAATACTTTTACTTTTGGGAAAATTAAATATTTATTCAGTTTCGTTAGGCTTGGCTAGCCTTATATTTCTAGTTGTTATCGGTATGATAGTTACAGGGAAGATAGACAAAGCCGGACTTTTTATTCTTGGTTTCTTTGGTTTATTGGCATTTGGTTTCAATGGCTATGAAAAAATGAAAGGACTAATATTTACAACCATGATTTTTGCAGGGGTTACTGCTGCTTTATATTATCCTTCCTATTTTACCAATTTTGGAGATTTTAAATACACGGTTTTAATCATTCCATTGATACAAATTATCATGTTCGGGATGGGAACAACAATGAGCATCAAAGATTTTGGTGCTGTATTTCAATCGCCTAAGGGAGTTTTTATAGGAGTTTCTGCCCAATTGATAGTAATGCCTATAGTTGGTTATTGCTTGGCACAGTTAAGCAATTTCCCACCGGAAATTGCCGCTGGTATAGTCCTTATTGGTTGTTCGCCAAGTGGTGTGGCATCGAACGTTATGGCGTTTTTGGCAAAAGCCAATGTGGCCCTTTCCATAACTATAACCTCTATTGCTACGTTATTAGCGCCGTTCCTTACACCACTTATGATGAAAGTGTTTGCGGGAGAATTTATTGAGATTGATGTTTTGGCTATGATGTGGAGTATCATAAAAATGATAATTATACCTATCGGTGCGGGGCTTGTTTTTAATAAAATTTTTGGTAATAGTGTTAAGTGGTTGGATAAGGCTATGCCCTTAATTTCTATGCTTGCCATTGGACTAATTATTACAATTATTACGGCAGCTGGAAGGGATAGCCTGTTGGAAATAGGTGGAATTCTCATGCTTCTTGTACTTGTACATAACTTTTTCGGCTATTTATTGGGATACTGGTATGCAAAACTGTTTAAAATGTCTGAAGAAGACTCTAGGACTATTGCTATTGAAGTTGGTATGCAGAATGCGGGTCTGGCTTCTGGTATTGCCAACAGTCTTGGCAAAATAGCTACAATGGGCTTGGCACCTGCCGTTTTTGGACCTTTAATGAATATAACCGGTTCAATTATAGCTTCTTATTGGCATGGAAAACCTACAGAGAAAACTCCAGAACCTATTTCAGCCAATTAAAATCAGTAACAAAAACATATATAAACAAACATTTTAAAGTATGAAAAATTCAAGGAGATCTTTTATATCAAAATCACTAATGGCCGGTGCCGGATTGGGTATGGTTTCAAATACTTATGGTAGTGAATATGTAACGGCTATTGACAAAAACCCGAAACTTTCTGCCCCCTCGGACTTAAAGATTACAGATGTAAAATGTGGTTTTATTCGTCGCGGAAGCGGCCTGTTTGTAAAAATACACACCAACCAAGGAATCTATGGTTGCGGAGAGGGCGTAGATGCCGTTCCCGGTACTTACCATTTGGTCAAAAAAATGGGTTTTTTCTTAAAAGATCAAAGTCCGTTTAATGTCCATAAAATATTTGAAGATATTCGTCGTGCAGGTCATTTCGGTGGTGGGCAGTCGGGTACTTACGTCGCCGTTCTTTCGGCAATAGAAACTGCTTTATGGGATTTGGCGGGTAAAGCTTTGGACTTACCGGTTTATAAATTACTTGGAGGCAAATTTAGGGATAAGGTAAGGGTGTATTGTGATACCGCACTATACCGTGTTCGTTTCCCATCACCAGATGACTTTGCAACAGCGGCAAAAGATGCTATTAAAAACTGGGGTTTCAATGCACTTAAATTTGATTTAGATTATGCAAGCGATCCTGATAAGTATGATAGGTATAATTGGACAGCTAGTCCTGGCGAAATTATAAGAATGTATGATCAACTTGCTGCCGTTAGAGAAGCAGTCGGGCCAAAAATAGATTTATGTGTGGATATGCACGGACGCTATGATCATGTAACAGCCCAAACTATTGCAAAGAAAGTCGAGGATTTAAACCTTACTTGGTTAGAGGAGCCAATTCCTGCAGAAAATTTTGATGCCTTCAAAACGCTTGCAGAAGAAACAAGTACACCAATCTCGGCAGGTGAAAATGTATATTTAGGGCACGGTTTTAAACAGTTGTTGGATAATGGTGTAGATATAATAATGCCAGACCTCCAAAAATGTGGTGGTCTTGGAGAAGGTCAACGTATTGCCAACCTAGCGAACCTTTATTATGTTCCTTTTTCTCCACATATGGTTGCTTCGTTTTTAGGAGCAATGGCTTGTGCACATGTATGCGCCTCGGTACCTAATTTTCATTTAATGGAATGGCAATCCTATTTCCACACAGATCCAATGTTCAAGGAAATAGTTACGTATGATGAAGGAGATTGGGTTAAAGATAGTTTCGTTAAAGTTTCAGATAAACCGGGTATTGGAGTGGATATCAATGAGGATGCGATGAGAAAATACGCACCGGAAGGTATACCGTTTTTTGAATAATTGATAACAATTTAAATAGAGACAATTATGTTACGCAAAAAGTATTTGCCCCTAATGGTTCTTGTCGGTCTGGCAATCCAGGTTATGGGGCAACAGATCAGTAAGGAAGAACTTATTTTTTTAACTCCGCAATGGACGGGAGAGCGTTATGAAGACGGAAGGCCAAAAGTTTCCGATGATCTTTTAGAAAGGATGAAATCTGTAAGTGTTGAGGAGGCCTGGGCCGTGATGAAAAATGAAGGATACCGGTATCAAATTGCTGAAGATTGGAAATTGATTAATGCGGATAGCGTTTTGGTAGGTCGTGCCGTTACGGCAACATTTATGCCAGGCCGTCCAGATGTGTGGAAAGCCATAGATGACCGTGGAAAAGCAGCAGGAAAGCGTGGACAGAATACTTGGCCTGTAGATATTTTGGTGAAGGGCGATGTTTACGTGGCCGATCAATTTGGTGCTGATAAGGATGGGCCTACTATTGGAGATAATGTAGGTAATGCAATATTTGCTAAAACTGGTAATGGAATTGTATACGACGGAGCACTTAGAGATGTTGAAGGGTTGATGGAAATTGGAGGTTTCACTTCCTTCTATACCAGTTACGATGCATCACACCATAATCCTCCAGGAGACTTGAATACTATGCTGGTAGGTATTAATCAACCCACTAGAATTAGAACGGTAACTGTAATGCCTGGGGATGTTGTTTTAGGTAAAATGGGTGTAGTGACATTTATTCCACCACATTTGGCGGAGAAAGTGGCCACAACATCAGAAGTTGTTCGTTTGCGAGATATGTTCGGTCATCTTCGGATTAAGGAAGGTGTCTATACTGCAGGACAAATTGATACGCGTTGGGCCGAGGAAATTGAAAAGGATTTCAGCAAATGGCTTAACGAGCATATTGATGACCTTCCGGTATCCAAAGAACAAATTGAGGAAATATTAAAGAAAAGAACTTGGTAAAACAATTTTAGCTGGATGAGCTATTATTTTATTCATTACAATGATAAAAAATAAATGGTCTTATTTCTATCGATTAGTCCTTATCACGCTTGCTATAGCCAGTATAATGATTGGGTGCGAAACTGAAACGGAGAAGAGATTAGAACATACTACCTGGTCCCATTACGGTGGTAGCCCGGACCAATCAAAATTTTTTGAATCTCCTAGCATTACAAAGTCCAACGTGTCAGAAATGCAAATGCTGTGGAGCTATCCATCGGGTGATGATCGATTTTATTTTTTCAGCCCAATTATTGTGGACAGTACCATGTATGTATTGGGAAAGAATAGTTCCCTAATCGCTATTCATGCCAGGACTGGAGAAGAGCTTTGGATACACACAGATCTGCCAGGCATTACAAGAAGGGGAATCAACTATTGGGAAAGCGAAGACAAAAAAGACAAAAGACTACTATTTACCCTTAATAATTCCATTCAGGCAATAAATGCGGATACGGGAAAATCAATTTTAGATTTTGGAACAGAGGGATATGTTGACCTTAGGGAAGGATTGGATCGTGATCCTACATCGGTAACTAGAATACAATCCATGATGCCGGGGGTAATCTATGATGACCTTTTAATATTAGGTTCTGCACCTGGGGAAGCTTATTTTTCTCCTCCAGGTCATATAAGGGCTTACAATGTGGTAACGGGCACATTGGAATGGACCTTTCATACCATACCTCACCCCGGGGAATACGGCTATGATACTTGGCCCAAGGATGCTTATAAATATGTTGGCGGTGCCAATGTTTGGAGTGAAATTTCGGTAGATTCCGAACGTGGAATCGCTTATTTACCCATTGGATCGCCTACTTACGATTATTACGGCGCCGATCGGTTGGGAAGTAACCTGTTTGCTAATTCCCTAGTCGCCGTAAATGCCCGAACGGGCGAAAGAATTTGGCATTACCAAACCGTTCATCACGATCTTTGGGATTATGACCTTTCACCGGCGCCTCAATTATTAACCGTAGATAAGGATGGTAAGAAAGTGGACGCCGTGGCCATCGCTACCAAACATGGTTTTGTTTTTGTGTTCGACCGTGTAACCGGTGAATCATTATTTCCCATTGAGGAAAAACCATTTCCTAAAAGCCAAATGCCAGGGGAAGAATCTTGGCCAACACAGCCCATAACATCACTACCAAGTTTTACAAGACACGAGGTAACGAAAGAAAATTTGAATCCTTTCTTTTCGGATAGTCTCAGGCATGATTGGCTACAACGATTAGATTCTGCTAAAACCGGGTTGTATGTACCACCTTCAGACCAATATGAAACTATAATGATGCCAGGGGCTTTAGGGGGCGCAAATTATGGTAATACTGCGGCAGACCCCGAAAATGGGATAATGTACATTCAGACTCAAGAATATGCTTCCACCTATAGATTGAGTAAGGTAGAACCAATTAATAAAGAGCTTACGTTAAATGATGTGGATAAGGTAAAATCTTTGTATAGTTCTTCGTGCATATCCTGCCACGGTCCAAATATGGAGGGTGGGGCAGGCCCTTCCTTAAAAAACATTGGACATCACATGTTTTATTCTGAATTTAGGAATACGGTTATAAATGGAAAGGGGGTAATGCCTGGTTTAGTCCATGTAGATGAAGCTTCTTTAAAAGCCTTGTTCCAATTTCTGGGGGTGATCCAGAACGCAGGAATTTTAGACGCGGCAATGAGGAGGTAGCACCTGTAGATGGCCCTGTTGTAGCTTCGGGAGGGGTAATAATTCCGCCTGATGCACAACGTGGAGCTCCAATGGAGAAATATCCAGAAGGTGTTAAGCATCCAGAAGCCAGATACACTACGGATTATGGCTTGGATTGGCCTGGTCTTATAGACCCACCTTGGTCTTCAATTCTAGCTTATGACCTTAACAATGGAACTATAAAATGGAGAAGACCTATTGGAGTAGATTCACTATACGTGCAAGGTGATGAAAGCAAAGGAGCACCCAACGGAACGCAGCGAAAGGGAATGGTCATTACTTCTACTGGAATCGTATTTGTGACGGCTAAAGGTGGAAGGGTTTATGCTCTGGACAGCGAAGATGGAAGTGTGCTCTGGGAGACTACATTGAGCAATGAGACCAATGCCCAACCTAGCATGTTTACTTTGAATGGAAAGGAATATTTGGTAATTAATGCCACTTCCAATTTTAGAAAAGATAGTTATGACCATTCAAAGAAACCAGGAGCAATTGCCAAGGGATATGTGGTATATGGAATTCCGGATAAGAAGTAGTTTTTTTAGCAAGAGTTCCAAATTATAATTTTTGAATCGAACAAAATATTGTACACTATTATGAAACCAATCCTAATTTTTTTGTGCGGTCTAATGGGCAACATCTCCATTGCGCAAAACTTGAATGATAGGGTCGTCCACAATGACCCTTCTACATACCGTGAATTGAGTGGGGTACATGCCGGAGCCGGTAAAATGGGGTTTACACAGCTAATCGGAAGCAACGATATGGCCACTAATTTCTTGTATTTACACTCGGGTGTAATTCAGCCTAAATCGGGAATTGGCCATCATTTTCACCACACCATTGAAGAAATGTATGTTATTCTTAATGGGGAGGCAGAGTTTACCATTAATGGAAGAACATCGAAAATTAAAGGTCCAGCCTTGGTTCCTTGTAAGCTTGGTGATTCTCACGGAATTTATAATACTTCGGGTAAACCGCTTAGATGGTTAAATTTTGCTGTAAGTGAAGTTAAGGCACAGGGAGATGCTTTTGACTTGAATGATGATCTTGTTGGTTCTAAGACGGATGAAATTCCAACGTTTGTAGCCTCTAGATTGGATAAAAATCAACTAAAGCCAAATAACGTGGTTTACAAAGGACAAGGAGTTCTATTTAACCGTATTTTAAGACCGGATGTATTTCGAACAGATTGGCATCATGTGGACCATTTGGTTGTTCCTTCTGGCAGCAAAACTGAAAAGCGGCAATTAGAGGGTGTTGAAGAAGTGTACTATGTGATGAATGGAGGCGGTAATGTAACTGTGGGTTCAGAGTCGACCATAGTTAAAAAAGACGATTCCTTTTATGCAGGTTTAGGGGAAAAAATTTCATGGACCAGTACAGGTAACGATAATCTTGAAATTTTGGTCGTAGGCATTGCGGCATCAAATGATAGTGGATCTGCAATCGTTAAGCCTTTTGAGAAACCTAAGGCGATGACCTTGCAGATGGATTTTGTGGTGGATAAGGAAAATGCAGTTGCTTTTGAAAAAATGTATTATTCTATCTATGTGCCGGCCATGGTCGTGCAAGATGGATATCTTAACTCAAAATTACTTCGATTATTTAAGAATGATTTGGCGAAGGAAATTCAAGCGGAACCTACCACATTCAATTACCAGATACAGATATCTTTCGATACTGAAGAAAATCGTAGAAAGTGGGTAGCAAGTGAGCAACATCAGATTGCTTGGCCAGCTGCCTCAGGTCTAGCCAAAGAATTTAAGTGGCGGGGGTATGACGTTATGGGTGATGATGTTCGAAAACCATATAAATGACCATAGTAAATGTGATATGCCCGATGATTGATTTTTATATCGGTTTAAAGATGGTTTCATATTTTTAAGATTGATAATGATTACAGTCAATATTACTTATTAGGAAGAAGTTTCCTTAGTGAGGAAATAGCTTCGGATATAGTTTAAACAATTGAATAACTATTAAATGAATACATGGAAAAAAATCAGATAATCCCAGGAATGGCGAATGAAGGTACATGGATAGGAAGATGCCACATACCAAAAGAATTAGCCTATCGAAATATAGCTGGCCCACATGTAATCTGGGTACATATGGGAACGGTTTATGACCTATCTCACTATTTTAACTCTACAAGTGAACTAATTAATAGTCCTAATTATAAAAAGGTTTTAAATACAGAGGATTCCAAAATAACCGAAGTAGCAAAATTAGAGGAAATCCTGGATAATTCACTTTTTCAAAATAGAGATGAGAATAAACCTTATTTACTATCCCCAAACGATTCCCAAGCAATTAAGGCCTGCGGTGTAACTTTCATTAAAAGCCTGTTGGAACGTGTAATTGAGGAAAAGGCCAAAGGAGACCCTAGATTGGCAAAGCAGATACGTTGCGAAATTACCTCGACCATTGGTGAAGGTCTTCATAATGTTAGACCAGGATCTGAACATGCAATGAAGTTAAAGGAGGAATTGAAGAAGATGGGAATCTGGTCCCAATATTTAGAAGTGGGAATTGGTCCTGATGCTGAAGTCTTTACCAAGTCCCAACCATTTTCAGCTGTAGGCTTTGGTGCCGAAGTCGGCGTACATCATGATTCAAGTTGGAATAACCCTGAACCTGAAGTGGTCTTGGTAGTCACCAATAAAGGACAAATTGTGGGGGCAACTTTGGGTAATGACGTAAATTTAAGGGATTATGAGGGCAGAAGTGCCCTGCTCCTAGGAGAGGCAAAAGATCAGAACGGTTCTTGTGCCATAGGGCCTTTGTATAGAATGTTGGATGAGACGTTTTCGATGGAGGATTTAAAAACCGCTAAGGTATCTCTAAAAATAGCAGGAGAAGATGGATTTTTATTGGAGGACTCTAGTGATATGGGTGAAATAAGCAGATCACCGGAGGAACTTGTAAACCAAGTCTTGAGTGACAATCATCAATATCCAGATGGGTTTGTACTTTTCTGTGGTACTATGTTCGCACCAACCTTGGACAGGGGTGAAGAGGGAATGGGTTTCACCCATAAAATTAACGATGAAGTAGTTATTTCCTCTCCAAAACTAGGTAAATTAATTAATTGGGTGAATTTAACGAATCAAATTCCTAAATGGGAATTTGGTATAAATGCATTCGTGACTTACACCTTGGAACGCATGGGGGTAAAATAGGAGATACTTATGGTGTAAACATCCAAACCAATCAATTACGTAATTCCTAAGTCAATAACTAAAAAGCCCAACTCTATTTTTTATAAAAACATGAAGTTGGGCTTATTTATTACAGCAAAACGCCATTCATTTGAACTTGGAAGCATCCAAATTAAAAAATCGTACTGTGTTATTAAGGAGAATATCACGCTTTTAATCTACCGATAGATAATCCGCATTTTCGATTACACCAATGGAGGTTTCCAATAATTTCGGCCACTTCATCAAATCCGTTCCGGAAAGTATTTATTTAGAGATAATTTACGTAACCTTTCATATGGGTCGGAATCTCATAAATTTTATCATAACTGACGATGTAAAGCGTTTTCATATCCTCTCCACCAAAACCTAAGCTTACAGGAAATGAAGGAAGGTTGATTACACCTGTAAAGTTTCCTTGGTTATCAAATATCTGTACTCCTAAATAAGTGGCTACATAAATATTCCCCATGGTATCGATTGCCATACCGTCTGCACTAGAGGATTTGCCTTTACGATCAAGGACGTTGCCCGTTAAGCGTAATTCGGCAAATTTTCTTCCATTGAATATGGTACCATCATCGTTTACGTCATAAGCCCAAACAAAATTTTCCTTGGAGCTATTTATGGGATACCAAGTCTCATCATCATAACAATTATTGATGTAAAGCGTTTTGCCGTCCGGCGAGAGTAAAATTCCGTTAGGCATGGCAAATTCGTTGGGTTCTAATAACCGAATAACTTTTTTATCTGGTGATATGTAATATACCGACCTTCCAGGTTGAAATTTTTCAGTTTCCATAGTAAATTGCGGATCCGTAAAATAAATTCCACCTTTGCTATCGGTAATGATATCGTTTGGACCGTCTATAGGTTTTCCATTGTAGGAATCCGCAATGACCCGTACCACTACTCCAGAGGTGGTCATTTCAACAACGCGATGCCCTATCATATCACAGACTAGCAAATTCCCATTTTTATAGGGATATAGACCGTTCGCCTGCATTTTACCTTCAATAATATTTGTATATGTTCCGTCTGCTTCCATAGCTACAATAGTGCTTTTCTTTGGGTCGGCGTTCCAATTCTGGTCAAAGTACATATTGGAAAAATATAGTTTACCGTTCATCCATTTAGGACCTTCACTAAAGGTCAAATTCGGTTTTGTCTTTGCACCGTCGATTAGTAGTTTTAGTTGAGCATCTTTTGGAATTATTTGGTAATATTTCTCAAGTAACGCTTGCTGCTTCTTAATATAATCTTCACGTATAGGATTAAAAATTTCAAGTGCATCAAAGCCTGTATCACCTGCAATGTTAGCATGTACCATATTTCCGGGTACAAATGCAATATCTTTTGGTTCTAGATTTAGCTTTTTATCCACAACCGTTTTTGTTAGGCTTCCCCTTAACAAAAGAGTAATCTGTTCCTCTGGATGAATATGTGCTTGGGATTCAGCATTTGGATCTGCCGACACAAAACTGAGCTGCATATTTCCTGCGGAAACAAGTCTTGTAAATACACCTTTTTTAATTTGGGTTAACTGAATATCATAAAAGTCATAAACAGTATTGGGAACAATGGTAGCTTGTATGCTGGTGCTTCTTTCTTGAATTTCAGATGGTAAATCGGTAATACCTATTTTTTCTAAATAATCCAACCGAATAGGATTATAGACTTCCATGACCTTAGCTGCTTTGTCACCAACTGCAATTTCGCTATCGCTTCCTTTTTTCTGAAAAATAATATCCATCCGGGGAGTTCCGCTATGGGTGCCATCCGGTTCTTCACGGTTTTTGGAAATCATTTTGAGATTGTTATCCTTGCTTTTGAGATTAATAGTTCCTTCCATGACAATGAGAAATCTATCCGTGGTTAATTTTTCATTAGGTATCGTAATATTTGGCGCTAATTCTAATATGCTTACTAAATTTTCTTTCCCCCAGAAAATTTTTGCTGTGACACCATCATATAATTCCACATTATCCAAAAGTTGAAGGTTTTTAGCGGTACCCACATCTAAGTTGGGATTTATTCCTGTAGAAGGTTGGTTCGGCAGTTCCCTTACGTTGAGTCCATATTCCTTTATCAATTCGTTATTTCGTACTTCCCATTCTGGTCTGGAAGTAGTATTACAACTATAAATTGAAATTAAAATAAGTATTATGGAAACAGCTTTCAAATTATAAGAAATACGATTCATGTTCTTTTATTTTCTGTGATTACCTGTATTTAAAATGATTTTATTAAAAACACCTAAAAGTTGCGCCTATTACTTAAATAAAAGCTGCGCGAATTTGAAAATGTCATGGCGCCAAACGGGCCATGTGTGTCCACCGGGGTACTCACTGTAATCATACTTTACACCCATTTCATCAAATTTTTTCATCATTACCTTGCAATTATGGTAAGCTATGTCAGTCTCACCGCCCATTGATATGAAAAAATTGCTAAGGTTATTGTTAATTTTCTCTACATTCTCTTTCATATAGTCATATTGAGGTTTAGAAAGCTCGTCGTTATTAGCGAACCAACCCGAACTAAATACCCCTAAATGAGCAAATTTATCGGTATGGTGAACCCCTGCATGTAAGGTCTGTAGGCCTCCCATAGATAACCCGGCCAAGGCCCTGTTCTTGGCATCTGTCTTAACCCTATATTTGCTTTCTACAAACGGAATAGCTCCTTTTAAAAGTTCATTTTCAAATGCCACAAAGCCATCACTATTAAATCCTGAACTGGGTACGTTACCATCTAGCATGGCAATAATCATGGGTTTTGCTTTGTTAGCCGCAATAAGATTGTCCATTATAAAATTGGTCTTGCCTTGTTGCGCCCAACCTCGCTGGTCTTCGCCGCCCCCATGCAAAAGGTACAATACAGGATACGATTCTTTTGTCTTATCATAACCGGGTGGGGTGTACACATACATTTGGCGCCAAGACTGTGTAGCTTGTGAAAAATATTCGTTGACCCTTAAATCGCCATGAGGTACATTGGTCTTGGCGTAATAATCATCTCCTCTAAAAGGAATTTCAATGCCGCTGGCCATACGTCCCATACCATAAAACGATTCGCTTGCCGGGTCTGCCAAGGCAACACCATCTACGACCAACGAATAATAATGAAATCCTTCACCAATGGAGTCAGTGGTTACCGACCAATACCCTTCTTCGTCAAAGTCCATATCATACTTTTGGCCCAAATCAATCTGAACGGTCTTGGCATTTGGTGCCTTGGTCTTGAAAACGACCCTGCTATCGGGCAATATTTGAGGGTATTGCGACCTTCTGATATTTGTACTAGCAGGTGTGCCCAATACACTGTATTTATCAAATTTGTCTTTATCCACCGGTTTAAAAAGTAATTGTGAGAACATGTACAGATCGTTTTTCCATACTTCAAAGTCGTGCCCTCCCGGTTCTATATAAAAAACATGGGGCACTTGATTGTCTCTAAAATAATCGCTTGTTCTTTTACTGAAAGGCATAAGGTCGTCTTCGTCTCCGCAAGAAATCCAAAGCAGTTTTATTTGTTTTTTGGCCTTGGTAGGGTCTGTCAATAATTTCTCAGGAGCCATAGTATTGGGCGCAGAAGAAAATCCGCCTATCCAAGCAAATTTATCCAGGTTGGTAAGGCCAAAGTTCAATGTTTGACCACCGCCCATGGATAGGCCGGCCAAAGCCCTTTGCTCCCTATCCTTATAAACTTTAAAATTCTTTTCTACAAACGGAATAAGATCGTTTAGCAAATCCTTTTCAAAATTGGTAAAAGCCGCTATTTTATCGCCTGAGAAGATATTGCCTTCGGCCCTGTCGTTCTTCATTGCCCTGCCATTGGGCAGAATCACTATCATGGGCTCTAATTTACCTTCGGCATATAGATTGTCAAGTATAACTTGCGGCGTACCTTGGGTAAACCACTCTTTTTCATCTCCCCCGATACCATGAAGCAGATACAACACAGGATATCTTTTAGCTTTATTGAAACCTGGTGGGGTGTACACTAAAGCTTTTCTTGTGGTACCCACAGTTTTAGACTTATAAGTTATACTATCGATTTTTCCTTTTTTGATTTGTTCTTTTGGCACATCAAAACCTATTGGGGCGTGCTTGGTCATTACAGGGTCATTCGCCCTGTTTCTCATTAAATTAAGCACCTTGGTCGCATATCTTTTTCCTAAAATTCGGTATCCCTCAGCATTAAAATGAAGGTTGTCCTTAGCATCCGGAACACCTTTAGAGGATACAATATGGGCATTGGGTATGGTCCCTGGCAAGGTGGCAATAATAGCATTCATGCTTCCGCAAATCCCACCTTGATCGGCATGCACCACTTCACCCGCAAACAAAGGGGTTTCTTTGGCGTTCAAACCTAAATCTTTAATTAGGTTATCATAAACAACTTTCACCTTTTTGGGCCACAACGAATCACCTGTGTTTGATTCACCTTGATGCAACAAAATACCTTTGATTACACCATCTTTTTGAGCCACTTTGGCTATATCTACCAAGCGTTGATACGGATTGTTATCGTACTCTTTGGCCATGTTTTTTAACCAATCCGGGGCTGTAGACAGATATTCTTTGGTCTTATCTTTATCAAACAGTTCTATTTTACATCCGCCAACGGCGACATTGATTACCCCAATTGTTATGCTATCCGGTAATTTTTCGACCATTGCCCTACCAAAATAGTCGGTTGGCGTCAATCCGGTATTACAACGACTAAGGGGAGGCACTGCGGTGTACCATTTACCCATTTCTCTATTAAGGTCTGGACAGTCTACACACTGTAGCACTTTAAAACGTTCATTGACATTCACGGTGTCTTGTGCTTCAATTTTAGCGTTTCCTTCCATATTCGATTGACCAAAGCTTAAATATATATGGAAGTTGGAATTTTGGGAATACAATGAATTTACTACCAAAAAAAGGAAGGTATATAGCTGTAAGCGAATTAGTTTTTTCATATGGTTTTATTTATACTTATTTTTTTAAACAATTGTTGTAGGGAATTTGCTAAATATGGTTTGCAAATCATCTAAGAAAGGCCACCAGAAACTATAAAAGGCTTTACATTTTTTTTCTTTAAACATGGACAAATTTTCAGAGTTTGAATGAACAGAATAGTTACTTTTTATAAATGAAATTATAGCTATCAACATAATGTATGTGCTACCTAAAACAACTTGTAAACTTTTGGCTTTGGACGCATCTATCTGAAAATCGACACGATAATTGGGTAAAATTGTTGGGTGCTCATGTCCAGTAATGTTTGTTTTAGCTATTACGTCATTTTCTTCCGCAAAACCTTCAGAAGGAGCTATGAAATTAATTATGGCAGTTAAAACATATTTTTTCATTCTATATATTTAATTGGGCGTAATTATTTGATAATTTCCACTCAAGTGCATTAGACTAAATAGATAGAGCAATCCGTCATAATATGGGTCAAAATAACCATCTTCATAAGGTTCTAATTTAGCATTCCAAATGGCATCAATAAAGTCCTTACTGCCTTTATCGTTTTTTATTAGTGCTGTTGTTGCAGCGGTAGAAACTAGGCCAATAGAATGTCTAAGTTTTTTTTCTGGACCTGCTTGAAGTATAAAATCTGGTTTGGTACCATCTAAATTAAACTGGTCGTCATAAGTATCTAATCCTTTTGATCTTAAGAAATTTTGAAAACGGGTTGCATAGTCTTTTTTCCATTCTGCATCCTTACCTGTCCAAACATAATCCATAGCTATATTCATTGGAACACGCCAAGAATCGTAGCGAAAACCTGGTGGCATCCAACGTGTAGGGTGCGGTTTGCCACTAAATTCAGTATAGTCAGAATTAAGACCTGTTACTGGGTGTGTTGCTCTGTGTAAAAAAACGCGTGAGGTATCTGCACAAGCCATATAAAATTCTTCATGCCCATCTTTGGCATAAGCAGCCCATATTTCATAAAATGCTGGCAAATGATAAGAAGGGTCTGTCCAGTTATAATTATTGCCTTCTGGTACAAAAGTTATTTGTCTATGCTCTGTGTTGATGAGGTTGTATATATTACCCGTACCATCTTTACTCCACATGGCATCTAAAATTCGTTTGGCTTCTTTGTAATAATCAATGCCAGTTTTATTTCCCCATTTATTGGATGCAAATAACAAGCTTGTTACATAATAAAATTCGCCATCAGATGCAGAACCAGGTGAATTTTGCTTCATGGTTTCCGGGTTGAAACTCCATGCAAAATACCCCTCTCTTGGGCCACTTTGATGTTGCAAGTAAGATTTGGAAAAACGCCATAATTTGTCAAAAACATCTTTTTTATCCAACTGAACGGCAATCATCATACCATAAGACATGCCTTCGGTTCTAACATCTTTGTTTTTAATATCTGAAACATAGCCCATAGAATCCCCAACTTGAAAATACACACGATTTGGGCCTTCAAAAACATCATAATAGGCTTTTGACAATTTTTTATTAATGTCTTTCTTTTTATAGCCATACTCTTGGAAGAGATTTTTGTATTTCACATTTTTAAAGTTGTTGGAATTTTGGGCATTAGTTAAGTAAGCTACTAAAACCATAAAAACCAGTAAGGTACTTTTTCTCATAATTTTCAATTCTATAAGATTACCCATTTTATAATTATTTAAAAACCCGTTGAAGAGATTGTGTTAGATATAATTTACAGTTCATCCAAGTATGGCCGCCCGAAACAAAAATAGGTTCCACATTAATTTTCTTTTCTTTAAACATGGCTAAATTGCCTTGAACACTTTCATAGAGAAAATCGTCTTTTCCTATACTGATGGTGAACAGTTTTAATTGCTCATTTATTTTTTTGGTATCGGGGTTCCAATTGGTGAAATTTTGAGTGAACTCTTGGGTAGCTGTGTAAGGCGCAAAAGAGAAAATATATGAGAACTTATCCGTATTTGTTAAACCGATATTCAATGTTTGCCCTCCACCAACAGAAAATCCTGCAATAGCTCTTTTTTCAGTGTCAGTATAAACAGGGTAATTACTTTCAATAAAAGGAATGATATCATTCATCACATCTTTAGTGAAATCTGACAAGGGCGCCGGACGAACATTCCCGTAAGGCATTACAATTAGCATAGGAGTTGCTTTGCCATCGGCAATTAAGTTATCTGCGATTAAATTAGCTTTTCCAACTTTAGTCCAAGTTTCTTCAGTGTCCGAACCACCATGAATTAAATAAAGTACAGGATATTTTTTCGTTTTATCCTGCATATCGAAACCAGGAGGCGTATAAACCAATACTCTCCGTGTAGTTTCTAATGTTTTAGAATCATAGTATCGGTAAGTCACTTTACCATGTGGAACATCTCTAAGGGAGTGTGCCAAAGGTTTATTCCCCGGAATATCTACAATACTTCTTTTAAAACGCTCGTTGGCAAAAACGTAAGTGTTGTTAGGGTCTGCCACTTCTATACCGTCAACTTTATAGCTATACGGATAAATATCTGGAGTGACTTTTTTGATGGTTGTTGTCCATACACCTTGCTCATCTTTTTTCATGGCAATTTGTTCAGCAACAATTTCGGTACTTAACAAAACCTCTTTAGCATTAGGGGCAAAATACCTAAAGGTAACATTGTTGTTTTTATCAACATCAGGAGAACTTAACCTAGGGGCTCTCTGGGCGTTCACCATTTGAAACGAAATCAATAGTATGAAGGCTGTATGTATAATTTTTTTCATGATGATTATTTAAAAAGTAATTGAGCAGATTCGGTTACAAATTTCTTTACGTTCATCCAAGTATGACCGCCAGAAGTGACAAGTCCTTGAAACTTGATATTATGCTCATCCATATACTTCATATAATCCATTACTGGTCTATACATGAAATCTGAATTACCAACACTCACCCAATTCAATTTTAGCATTTTATTGGTTTGTTCTGGGTTGCTACTTACGGAAACAAAATCGGTATGCATATCCTCTGGGGAAGATGAAGCAGCATAGGAGCAAACCCAAGCAAAGGTGTCCATATTGCCATAAGCTATTCTTAGTGTTTGTCCGCCACCTCTTGAAAAACCGGCAATGGCTCTGCTCTCTCTATCTTTAATTGCTCTGTAATTAGATTCAATGTAGGGGATGATATTTTTAATCAAATCGTTCTCTATCTGTTTCATTCTTGCGTTTGAAGCTTCACTATCGCGAGGTGGGTCTTGTGGTTTTACATCGCCGGTTTGTTCAGCAATTCTTGCAGCTACATTTCCATAAGGCATTACAACTATCATAGGTTCGGCAAGACCCTCTGCAATAAGATTATCTAAAATAAAATTGGTTCTGCCAACTTTATAAAAGGTTTCTTCTGTATCGGTAGTACCGCTTATTAAATAAAATACAGGGTAACTTTTATCAGGATAATCATCATACCCAGGTGGCGTGTAAACTACCACGGAACCCGTAGAGCCTTCTAAGGAAGGGTAATATTCGTAAGTTACAGCACCGTGGGGCACATCCCTCAACTCATACATTCGTGGTTCATCGCCTGGCACCAATAGAATACTACCTTTAAAACGTTCATTAGGGAAATAATCAACATTTCCCGGGTCCATTACAGAAGTACCATCTACAATAAAGTTATATGAATATATATCTGGTTGTATTGGACCAACGGTAACACGCCAAATACCTTGATCGCCTTTGGTCATTTCAACAGGTCCGCCATTTAAAAATTGACCGCTTAATATAACTTTTTCAGCATTTGGGGCCAAGTACTCAAAAGTGACGGTTTTGTCATCATGTACCTGTGGCGAATGCACAAATGGACCTCTTGGAGGTTGCGCTTGTATAGTAAATGCCAACGCGAACATAAAGGTGAAGATTAATAATTGTTTGGTTCTCATAGTTACTTATATAGTTAGTTTAATTCATCCAATCATTTCGCTTTAGCCATGCAAACAATGGGTCCATCCATCCTTGATGTCTAAATATAAATCCATGCCCGCCTTTGGGGTAAATATGCATTTCAGCATCTACTTTATGGTGTCTTAAACTTTCAAAATAAGAAATGCTGTTATCTACATCTACCATAGTGTCATCGGCAGTATGTGTTAAATAGGCAGGAGGCGTATTTTCTTTTACTTGTTGTTCGTTTGAAAATAACGTTACATCATCTTCTGAGGGTGTTTTTCCAATAAGCGCATCACGTGAACCGCCATGGGTTAAATCAGAAGTCATGCTGATTACGGGATATACCAAAATTTGAAAATCGGGCCTTAAACTGGTATTATTTGGATTATCAATATAAGATGTTTCAAAATGTGTTGCTGCAGAAGAGGCTAGATGTCCACCAGCAGAAAAGCCCATAATACCAATTCTGGAAGCATCAATGCCCCATTTTTCAGCATTTTCACGCACCAATTTAATCGCTTGTTGGGCATCTTGAAGCGGACCAATTTTTCGGTCTTCCATAATGTCATCATTAGGCAAGCGATATTTCAATACAAATGCGGCAATACCCTGTTCAGCCAAAGATTTGGCATTGCCCACACCTTCACCTTGGTAAATAACAACGCTATAACCACCTCCCGGCACAAGAATGATAGCAGTTCCATTGGCTTTTTCTGGATTTGGTTTAAAATACTCTAATGTTGGATTGGTAACATCTCGATACATGCCTTCTCCAGATTCTTTTATTTCCGATGGTTTTGAATTTGGAATTTCTGAAGAATATAGATTTATTATTTCCTGAGCATTTATAGCGGAAAATGATAACAAGAATAAAACTATATGGTAAAAAATATTTTTTTTCATATTAGCTTTTTAATTTCACCTCTGTTTTTTTGGTTTTTTAACCACAAAAAGTCTTTTGTTTTTCTATTTAGGCGAGGCATCATTTGCAGTAGTAGCATAGAGCCCTAGTAAACATCCGGTAAAACCTCCCGCTACATCAGTAGATAAGATGTCGCCAGATACGGTACCTCCCAAAGTCTTAAAATCTGCTCCGTTCAATGCGAATTGGAACTCATATTTATCGCCATTGGCAACAATTTTCAAATTAATGGAATTGTTCCAGTTAATTTTTTGCGCTGCCAGTATTTCAGATTTCAATTCGGCCTGTATGTTCGGCTTATAGTTTTTTTCAAGAACCACATAGTAGTCCTTGTCTTTTTTGGTTACCCCAAAAACGTAATTTGAATTTTCATTTTGATAAGCTGTAACTCCGGCCAAATCTTTTTCCGATTTTGGTTGATAGTTCAACGTAGTGGAAAATGAAAAGTTTTTATGCTGTTGGCGATGAAATAGCGTTGAGGTAGGTTTTCGTTCTTTGATGTTGGTGCTATAAGGAGTAATTTCCAAACCTTTCTTGGTTTGCTTGATGAAGGCTTCTCGTGTTCCCCGTAAACCGATCCATCTAAAATCTAGCTTATCCGAAGAAAAATCTTCCTCATACGTAAAGTTTCCATTGGGTAAAAAGCCATTTTGACCGGTTTTATTGGTGACCCCTTCCGGCATTTTAAGTTTTGGCTCCATAGGTACCAAACCATTTTCAAATACTGGAAATTCACCTGACCAATCTACAGGAAGAATGAAGGTCTCCCGTCCTGTATTTACACGATTTTCTTCATTGGGTCTAATGGCCAGGAATACGCCGTAATATTCGTCATCCGGACCTTGGACCAAATCGGCGTGCCCGGCCCAGTCTACCTTATTTTCTCTTTCTTTTGGAAAATAGCGTTGGGTCAAAATAGGATTCCTTGGAGCGGGAATGTAAGGTCCTTTTGGGCTATCACTTTTAAAAATCACCTCACTGTGCCAATCTCCGGTTCCTCCTTCGGCACACATTAGATAATAACTTCCGTCTTTTTTATAGATATGTGGAGCTTCTATCCAAATAGGTTTTTCAGTAATATCCACACCACCATCTATGATGATTTTATCCGTACCGGCAATCACTTGATCGTTCTCGATATCATATTCCCATATTTTAATGACCCTATGTCCGTTGTACAATTCTTTGCCTTCATCCGGGGCATCATTGTGAACAATATATCCTTTGCCGTCTTCATCAAAGAAGATAGAGGGGTCAATACCACCAAAATCTAGCTTAATGGGACTGACCCAACCTTTCATAGGATCTTTTGTTTTTACGATGATATTTCCTAGTCCACCGGAAAAAGCCGTAACAATCATATAAAAAGTATCATTATGAGGGTTGTACGTTATGCCAGGAGCATAAACACCCTGACTAATACCAGTATCATGAGGGTTGAATTCAGTAATGTCATCTAAAACACCGCCTAAATCAGTCCAGTTGACTAAGTCTTTTGAGTGGAAAATGGGTACTCCAGGAAACATTGCAAAAGAGGAGCAAACCATATAATAATCATCTCCCTTACGAGTAATGGCAGGGTCAGGATAACAACCTTGCAAAATAGGGTTGAAAAATTCATCGTTCTCCAAAGTATATTCGTTGTAGACCTCATCATTACCTTCATAGATGACTTTAGTAAAAATGGGTTTATTTTTTTTAGGAGGATACGAACTGTATTCTGCGACTGTAAAACTTACCATTGCAAACAGCGATATAACGGCCATTGCTAAAAGTGAATTTTTTTTTCTCATTTTTTATGTATTCAAATAGTTGTATTGATTCTTATTTATCTGTCCAGTAATTATGTGCCCAAGCAATCCATGTACTCCAATTAGGACCTGTGCTATGCCCTCCCGCATGTTGTCTAAAAGCTATTTCACCATCGGTATATGCATTTCCCATAGTAGGATAGGTGTTTGTGGAAAGTCCATTTTTATTCAATAATTTATAAACAGGCCCGGCTTTCACTCCTGCTAGGAACATTCCTTTACCATCCACCCAATTTCCTTCGATATGCGGTGACCCTACACTTATAAAAACAGGTCTAGGTGCACATAATGCGATAAGTTCATGGGCATCAACGGGCAAGTCATTTACCGTGAGCGTGCTAGCGTATTTAATGAAATTACCTGCAAACCAGTGGTACTCTCCACTAGAAGCCAAATTTTCTAACATCTCACCAAAATTCCTTCGTAACAAGGATGCGCCTCCAGCTCCTGAGCTACCAATGAAGCCCAAAGAAAACCTTGGGTCAAAGGCCATGGTAACCAAGGCCGCCTTACCATAGCGAGAAGTTCCTTCAATACCAATTTTTGAGGCATCGATTTTTGGATTAGTTTCATAGTAGTCCATGGCTCTTTCTGCTCCCCAGGCCCAAGCACGGAGCACTCCCCAATCTTCTGGATTTCTATGTTCTCCTTTATTGATCAGACCTATTATCCCTGAGGTTAACCCCGCACCGTTATCCGCTTGAATAGATGAAGGTACCAATATGGCATAACCCCATTTTTGTGAGATCAGTTGTTGTTTCCATAAAGGTTCATAGGAGGACATAAAATAACTGTTGGGCTCTGCAGGCGGAGGACCAAAAGGCGATTTGATAAAGCCAAAACGGGTAACCAAAGGCACCGCTTCTTTTGTGTCTTTCGGGAGGCCTATTACTAACTCTATGTTGACTTCAATATTTGGGAAGTCGGAATTTTCTACCTTGCCCAGTAGTAAGGTTTCCGTAACCGGATACGGACCGGCAGTAGTATCTTTTTCAGACATGATAGTCCAACTTACATGAGGAATATTATCGGGTACACGACCGTACATCACCTTTTCAAATTGTGCTACTATTTCCGGTCTTCTGATATCCCACCAAGTTTGTTCTGTTAAAACTTGAGTACCATTCGAAGTAATTAATGGGTCTGGAAGGGAATAGGAACCAACTTTGTTCTCGTCTGTATTAGCCGCATTAGCATCCGAAGGATTACCGGAAGGTCCAGTACGATTAGGAATGGTGATGCCCAATTGCTCCTTCATTTGGGCAAAATCTAGTTGGGTGTATTTGGCTATACTGTCCCTTGACATTGTATTGTTTTGCGCACTTAATAGGGTAGCGCTCAAAAAAATAAAAAAGTAAAGTAGTTTTTTCATATTTATTGATTTACCCAATTTTTTCCTTCATCGCTCCTTCGCCATTCAAAATAGTTGTTTAACACATTTAAGGAAGCCTCACTAGGCACCGGACCTACATGTGGTTTTTGTTGAAAATACATCACTTCAGGGTTTTTTTCAGTAAATGCAGGCCACTTTGGAAGGTTGTCTCCGTTTGGATTACCGTATTTGGTAAAATTTGTCCAATAGGTACCCATTGCTTCGGAAATAGCACGGTCGGATGCTGACAGATTAGGATTATTTTGTTCTAGATTTTGGAAAACGTAGGCTACTTCCTGACCGTGTGGCGAACCATACCCAAATTGTTCTGAATCTTTGGGATACTCCGGATGCTGATCAAAGTAGTAGTAATACACTTCTGAATTTCCTTTCTGAGATTGTAATCTGGCCCAACTCCAGGTATGCCAGCCAAAAGCGGCATCACGGGCCAAATCCCTAGCAGTTTTGGGAATGGAATTTTCACCAACGGGATATGCCTCCAATAAGTCTCTAGAAAACTGGCCGTATCTGTTTTCAACGTTTGCTATAAATTCTTCTGGAGTTTTTTCACGTGAGAAACTAGCGCCTTCATCGGAATTATAACCGATGAGCACTGGTACATCATTAAATTTTCCTTGCCCATATAATTTATACTGATCCTCGGGAATCACATGACCGTCGATAATGGGCCATGCGCCCCCCATGCCCATGCCCATAGGTAGTTCGTCTATCGGAGTGTTTCTCAGATCTTGTATCGAATTTGCATCTACCTTTTCGGCATAGTCCAAGCCTTCTTGTACTGCAGTGGCTAAGGTTTTCATATTTTCTCCAGGGAATGTTACGGGTCTGGATGGACCGAAAGAGCCGCCACTTTGGGAAATGGCACCCTGAAACAATCCTTTAGCCATAGGGGAGGCACATAACATACTCACCGAAATACCTCCGGCAGATTCTCCAAAAATGGTAACCTGATTGGGGTCGCCTCCGAAGGCGGCAATGTTGTCCTTGACCCATTGTAAACCAGCAATTTGGTCTAGAATACCGTAGTTGCCAGAAACTTTATCTGTATTTTCAGCACTTAATTCAGGATGTGCCAAAAAGCCTATTTGACCTACGCGATAGGCAATACTGACCAAGACTACTCCTTTTTTGGCAAGAGCCGCCCCATCGTAAACAGGTTCGGATGTAGCACCAAAGCTAAAACCACCACCATAAATCCATACGAGTACGGGAAATTTTTCTTCGGGTGAGGTTGAAGGGGTCCAAACATTCAGGTACAGACAGTCTTCGCTCTTTCCATTTTGGTCGTTCCCTTGAATAGGAGCAGGGCTGAATTCGGTTGTTTGCTTAACGCCTTCCCACGGTTTTACGGGTTGAGGGGCTTTCCACCGTAAATCGCCTACTGGAGGTGCGGCAAAAGGAATTCCCTTAAATATGGTGAGACGATCTTTGACGATACCTTGAACGATACCATCTGCGATTTTAACTTGGCCTGGGATTACTTCTTGTTCCTTTTTACAGGATACCATAGAAATTACGATTATTATAAAAAGAGCTAGCGTACTATTTTTCATAACTGATGATATTGTTTAGTTGTTTAAGCCTTTCCAAAGGTTAGGTAAAAACCTATAGTACAATAGATGGCGCCAAGTAGACCAATCATGACCTCCATTTCCGCCCACATAGTATTCATGTTCTATATCGTGATTTTTTAAACCATCGACCAAACCTTGAACCCTTGCGTTGAAAAAACCTTCTGCTTCCTTGGTTCCTTGACCTACAAAAAGATAATCGACCTTTTCGTTAATCTTTGGGTCGTTCAAGAAATGAGTAAGGGTTTCTTCAGGTTTTGTGTCACCGGCGCTTAGAATTCCAAAATTAGCAAAAAGGTCAAGTGACCTAAAACCAATGAACATACTATGACGCCCTCCCATAGACAATCCAGAAATGGCTCTCCATTTAGGGGATTTAATGGTGCTGTAATGCTCATCCACTACTGGAATGACATGGTTTCTTAGCTCTTTTTCAAAAATACCAAAGGTCAATTGTGTATGTTCAGGATGATTTCTATGGATGACCTGATTGTTGGGAATGGCAATAATCATAGGCTTTGCCTTGCCTTCTGCCAAAAGATTATCCATTATAAAGTTTGCTCTTCCGTCAAAAATCCAGTTTGATGGTAGTTCGCCACTACCCCCAACTAAGTAAAGTACCGGATATTTTGTTGTAGGGTCATAACCGGGAGGAGTATAAACATACAGTTCCCGTTCGCCATTGGTAACATCCGAATGATAAATATGTCGGGTGACATTCCCATGGGGTACATTTTTAGCATCATAATATGCTGGACCGTCTCCATGTACGATTAATTGGCTATAGGGTGGCATCGCCGTAAAAGCGGCCTGTGTGTTGTTCGGATCGGCTATTTGAACGTTGTCTACCCTTAAATGATATGCGTACATATCAGGTGGAAGTGGCCCAATGGTCAATGTCCAAAGTCCTTCGTCCCCTTTGATAAAAGGGATCGGCTCTCTTCCTTTACCCAGGGCAGCGTTAATTGCCCCTGGATTTAATTCCACTTTTTGAGCTTCCGGAGCAATAATTCGGAAAGTAACGGTCTGGTCATCATGCACCTCAGGGGAATTTACTCTTGCACTAAAAGGTATTAACCCTTCCGTGTTCTTTTGAGGTTTATAGTCAAGATTGACATTCGCTTGCTGACCAAAGCCAAGAGCTGAGGTTAACAGCAGAGTCGAGGTGAAAATTTGTAAATAAAAATTCTTAATAATCATAGTAGTGTTTTAGAGTTTCATCGTTTGCTTCAATTTTTAAAAATGAGCTGGGCAAATTCATATAGACTTCTACGCCATGTCAACCACTCGTGGGCCGTCTTGGGTGATTCATAAAATATATATGCAATACCTTGTTGGTCAAGCATGTTTTTGAAGGCGCCAATAGACCCTGGAAAGGGATTAGGTTCTTTGGTGCCCATACTCAAAAAGAAAACATCCATTTTTTCATCAAGCGACGCACCCTCATCAAACACCCCATTCAAGAAAGTGGCGGTGTCTATAGCATCACTACTGGGGTAGTTGGAAGTACCACTGAAACCTCCGTAAGAAGCGAAGGAATCTAGGTTGTTCATGCAAATACGCATAGTTTGGTTAGCTCCCATGGAAAGTCCGGCGATAGCCCTTTGCGTACGGTCCGGTTTGGTCCTGAATTCAACATCGATCATGGGAATGATTTCGGTCATCATCACTTCCTCAAAAGCAGAGGCAGGTCTGCCACTGGACTGATTTTTTTCCAGTTTTTCCGGTCTATAGGCATAACCGTTATCCATTACGATAATCATCGGTTCCGCTTTTTTATCGGCCAAAAGATTATCCAAAATCAGATTGGTATGCCCTTGGGAGGCCCATCCCGTTTCATCCTCAAAACTGCCATGTTGCAAATAGAGCACAGGATAACGTTTGTTTGTTTCTTTATGGTAGTTGGGCGGGGTATAGACAAAACAACGCCTCCAAGCCTTGGTAATCTCCGAGAAATAGATTTTCTCTGAAACCAAACCATGCGGTACGTCTTTAAGGGCATAAATTTCTTTATCGCTGGCCGGTATTTCAATGCCGCTTCCCCATCTACCAGCGCCATAATAATACTTGGTGCCTGGGTCTGGAACAGATGCACCGTCAATGTTTAATTGGTAATAATGAAAGCCTTCATCTTGTGGAGCAGATTCCCCCGTCCACATTCCATTTGCATCCTTGATCATTTCATATTTAACCCCTCCAATATCCAAACGAACATCTGTGGCATTGGGAGCCAAAATCTGAACCCTTACTTTTCCTTCCGAATTGACCTTCGGAAATTCTTTTTCTGGTTGATTGGTTACCGAAGGTTGGTACCCACCAATACTTACGGATTGGGCAAAACTGTATCCATATCCAAATAATGTGATGAACGCCAGCGTAAAAATGCTTTTTTTCATGTTTTCTTGGAATTGAGCATTTTACTTTGTAAACAACTTAGGAACCATTTCTTTCAAACTGCGTCGCCAGGTTTGAAATTCATGGGCTGTGCCTTCAGAAATATAGGAAGCTACTGGATAACCAGCCTCTTTTAATTTTTCAGTAGCCGCTTTAATCGCCTTTGGGCGTTCCTTACTACCGCAGCTTAGAAATATAAGTTTAACATCTTCTTTGTCCACATCTTCAGGGGCGTAGGTACCGCCACTCAACAAACCGTAATAGGAGAATACATCTGGTTTGTTCAAGGTAATCATCTTGGTTTCCATACCGCCCATGGAAAGACCGGCCAAGGCACGATGATCTTCATCGGCTATGGTTCTGAAATTTTCGTCCACATAAGGAATCAGTTCGTCTACCAATACGGTTTGAAAAGGGGTAATGTCAAAACTCCGAAGACCACCGAACTTAATTTCATTGGTCATACCATAAGTCATTACAATCAAAAAGGGCTCGATTTTACCCTCGGCAATAAGATTGTCCATAATCAAATTGGCGTGACCTTGGTTGCTCCATGCGGTCTCGTTTTCGCCCCAACCATGTTGGAGGTACAGTACCGGATATTTTTTGTTTGGATTTTTGGCATATCCGGGTGGAGTATACACAAATGCCCTTCTTGAGGTGTTCGTACTAGGTGAAGGAAACAGGATTTGTTCCACCTTACCGTGAGAAACATCCTTCAACGCATAGAAATCTTGGTCATAGGCAGGAATTTCTATGCCGCTTTCCCAGCGTACGGAACCGTAATAGTTCTTGGCTCCTGGGTCGTTAAAAGTACCGCCATCCACATTCACGTGGTAGTAATGAAAGCCTTCGTCCATAGGCCCTTCCGTAGTGCCGGTCCAAAAGCCGTCTTCGCCTTTTTCCAACAAAGTGCCACCTCGTCCACCCAGACCTAAACTGACCCGAACACTGTCCGCAGCAGGTGCCTCAATTCTAAATCGGGCATAGCCCTGGGAATTCACTTGGGGATATTCCTTGCCTGGTTGGTTTTTCGTAGAAGGTTTAAAATCCTCTTTTATTGTCTGTCCCAAGGCAATGGAGGTACCTAGGCATAAAAATGATAATAGTGCAATTTTATAGTGTGTCATGTTGATTCAAGTTTTAATTTTTAAACAATAGTGGTGCAAATTCATGTAAGCTTCTTCTCCAACTTTGCCATTCATGGGCGGTATTGGGAGAAACATAGAAATGGGTGTCCATACCTGTATTGGCTAAAGCTTGTGTATTTGCTTTGGGATCTCCACCGAAACCAGACCTTCTGTTCTCCAATTCAGAACTACCATAACTAATAAACAAGGTTTTAACCTCATCTTTAAAGGCAGGAGACTCTTCCACATCTTCCGGACTAATGCTGCCACCGCTGAACATACCCACGTACGAGAAGACTTCTGGATGTGCCAAAGTGACTATGCGCGTTTGCATCCCTCCCATAGAAAGACCTGCCATGGCTCTATGATCGGCATCTGGTATGGTTCTAAACTTTGAATCTACCATGGGAATAATATCCTTTAGCAAGGTGTTCATAAAATCATCTGCCCAGCCTTGGGGTGGCCAAGTTCCTTGAGACCTATCTGCCGTAGATGCTTTTCTTGGCCTATGCCATGAGCCATTGTCCATGACAATGATGAAAGGTTCTGACTTACCTTCTGCAATTAGGTTATCCATGATGAGGTTGGCATGACCTTGACTAGACCATCCGGTTTCATTTTCGCCACCACCGTGCTGTAGATAAAGTACAGGATATCTTTTTTCAAGGTTCTCCTGATATCCCGGTGGGGTATAGATAAAACAGCGACGTATGGCATCATTGGTCTTGGAGTAGTAAATATTTTCCCTGACCTCACCATGAGGTACATTTTTTAGGGCGTAAAATTCATCATCCTTTGCAGGTATTTCAATACCGGAACCCCAACGGCTTGCACCATAAAAATAAAGACTCCCGGGGTCTGGTACGGAAGCTCCATCAATATTCAATTGGTAATAATGAAATCCTACATCCTGTGGGGACGATTCACCCGTCCAAACACCATTTTCATCTTTTACCAAATCGTATTTTACAGCCCCAATATCCAATTGGACCTTATTGGCCTCTGGAGCGGAAATCTGTACACGGACCCTCCCTTCAGAATTTACTTGGGGATATTCTTTTCCAGATTGGTTGACCGAAGAAGGTTTAAAATCTTCAATGACTTTGTTGGACTGCTGGCCAAATCCTAAAGGAATATTGCCTGCAAAAGCAACTGCGAGTACTAGTAGCTTTATTTGTTGTTTCATAAGTGTTGTTGTTGTTAATAAGGTTGCTAATTCATTTCTGTCAATTCATTTTTTATTCGGAAATAATCGAAATCTACAAAACCTCCTGCCTCTTTGGTAGCATAGTTGAAGAGTCCGTAGCGGTATCCCATAAAATGGGGTAGGGTATAGGACATTTTTAATTCCGACCCTATTTTTTTCCAATTTTTGTTATCTAAACTATAATAAAACCAAGCCACGTCCTTTTTGTTGGTAAAATCACAGCTTGCTTTTAAATAGATTGTTTTTTGATGTAGTGTTACCTCCTCTATCTTTTTTTCACCTTCATCGTTACCCAAAACCATGGCAATTTTATTGTTTCCATTTTCATGGGTTACACCGACCCAGCCGTAGTTTTTTTGGAGAAGTGCCAATCCGGCATTATCACCCTCCTTCATATTGGAAACGTCTATGGAAGTTACGCCCGTACAAATGGGCCCAATCGTTCTTTGTGTGAGTGTATTTCTGGTAGCCACCAAGGTTTGGTCCGTTCGCCCGGCGGTCAATCGTAAAAAACCTTTACGGTCTGAAAGTGACCATAAACATTCCACAGGATTGTGGTTCCATTGCCAAACCAATGGAAGTTTAGAATCATTTTTTTTACGTTCAAATTCATCGGATGCTACGATATTAGGAATCAATCCTACACTTGGTGGTAAGTTCAAGGTGTCAGGTACTTTCCCATCTACGCCTAATATGGGCCAACCATCTTTCCACTTGACGGGAACGATGTATGGAATACGTCCCACAGAGCCATAATCCCTAAATAGATAGGAAAACCATTCACCATCGGGGGTATCTATGAGACCGCCTTGGGCTACTCCTTTGTCCTGAAGGGCAAGTTTGCCTTCCCAAGGGCCATGAATGTTATCCGCTCGGTGAATTAATACGGTACGCATGCCACCTCTAGGCCAGGTAATGTTGAAGAGATAGTATTTTCCGTTGATTTTAAAGAGTTGTGAACCCTCTGCGCCCAACATAATATTGTCACCGGCCGGTGCACTGGCATTTTCAATCAATACGCGCTCCGTTCCTTTTTTTACACCGGACAAGTCGTTTTCAAGTTCGGCAATCATCAATTTTCCGGCACCCCAAATCATGTAGACCTTGCCATCATCATCAAAATGTACCGTGAGGTCATGATAAGAAGGTTCAAAAGTGGTTTCTTTCCATGGACCGTTTTCTATATCCTTGGTAGAATAGACATAAGTTTTTCCGGTAGTGGCAGCAAACGTGAACACATAAAATGTTCCATTATGGTAACGTATACAGCTTGCCCACGAACCTCTTCCATAGGCACTTTCATCATTCTCCAAATTTATGGCATCCACTTCACCGAGTCGGTCATAAGCGTAGTTCACCACTTCCCAATTGATTAAGTCTTTAGATTTCATGATAGGAACCCCTGGACTCAAATGCATGGTGGTACTGCTCATATAATACGTGTCTCTTACACGCACCATAGATGCATCCGGAACATCGGTAAATAAAATAGGATTTTGAGCTTTTTTCTTTTGGGCATGAATGGAAAACTGAAGCATCAGTAAAACGAGTAAAGCAGTATGTGCGTAGAACCGGTTCATGCTTACTTCTTCATTAAAAAGATGTATATCCTTCCTTTTACAGTTTCCAAATCGTATAGAAACGTGTTTTTCAATTCAAGATTTTCCAAGGTGGACTCCTTGGAAATTATGGCTGTAGCCGTTTCAGGTACATAAAAAAGTGGGTTTGGATTTTCGCCTTCCGCTTTTTTTAAGGTACCTGTTCCGACTAATTCTATGGTATTTGGCACTCGAAGCCGAAGGTTTCCTCCCAAATTTGATTTGATTGTAGCGACTACTAATTTTTTATCCTTCCATTCCATGGAAACCAATTCAAAATCGCCTCTTGCTTTTAAACCGCTTACATAGCCCGTCTTTAAGGCGTCCGGAATGGCAGGGAGTAAATGAACCGACCCATCGGAACTTTGTAACAACATTTCGGCAATGCCGGAAGTGCACCCAAAATTACCATCGATTTGAAAAGGTGGATGTGCGTCAAAAAGGTTGTTGTAGGTACCGCCTCCACCTTTATTTATGCCAACCGGGGTCAATTGGTCTTTTATCAATTTATAGGCATGGTTGCCGTCTTGCATTTTAGCCCACCAGTTTATTTTCCATCCCATGCTCCATCCTGTGGATACATCACCACGTTGAAGTAACGTATTTTTGGAAGCTGCAAAAAGTTTTGGGGTTCTATAAGGTGAAATCTGATTGGACGGAAAAAGTCCATACAAATGCGATATATGCCGATGATGATCTTCGGGCGAATCTACATCATCCAACCATTCCTGTAATTGGTTGTGCTTGCCCACTTGCATGGGGGGTAATTTTTTTCGCAATGTATTTAGGGAATCGGTAAAGGCATTATCTATTTCTAAAATCTGAGATGCCTGTATTACAGTGCTAAAAACATCGAAAACCAATTGGTTGTCCATGGTGGATCCGGCCGTAATGGAAGATCCTTGATGTTCTTTTGGGGCGTTTTCGGGAGAATTCCCTGGTGCAATGACCGAATAGGGATAGTTAGGATGTTCTACCAAAAAATCAGCGTAGAACTCGGCAGCACCTTTTAAAATAGGATAGATGGATTGTAAAAATGAGGTGTCACCCGTATATAAATAATGTTCCCAAAGATGTTGGCTGGTCCATGCACCACCTCCGTTCCAGATGCCCCAAAATGCACCGTCAATGGCTCCGGTTGTTCGCCATATATCGGTATTGTGATGAGCCATCCAACCTTTTGCACCGTACATAACTTTTGCGGTTTCTTTTCCTGTTTTCGAAAGTTCTTTCACCATTTTAAGAAACGGTTCGTGCAATTCCGAGAGGTTGGTACGTTCCGCAGGCCAATAATTCATTTCCGCATTAATATTGATCGTATATTTACTATCCCACGCTGGTTTCATACTTCGGTTCCATATTCCCTGCAAGTTTGCCGGTTGTCCGCCAGGTTGTGATGAGGATATCAATAGATATCTTCCAAATTGAAAATATAGGGCCACAAACGAGGGGTCTTCGGTATTTCTAAAATTCGATAAACGCACATCCGTTGGGAGTTTTGAATCTTCCGAATATCCAAAATCCAAAACAACCCTCTCAAAAAGCTTTTGATATTTTTTTATGTGCTCTGCCTTTAATTGGTCATAATCCTTTTCAAAAGCATTATCCAAATAAACTTTTGCCCGTTCCATTTCATCACCACCCAAATCAAGGTATGATTTGAAGTTCGTAGCAATGGAAACCATGATAATAACATCGTCTGCATTTTTAACTTCAATGGAAGAATTGGCCTGTATGGCCGTACCTTTATTGATTTTTATTTTGGCCAGCGCATTAAACTCTACTTTACCTTCCACCCCTTCATGACTACTCGTCTTACCCCAAAGTGAAAGTTGACTGTTTTCTTGGATTTCTATTTTTGGGTCTAAGTGCGGTGAACTGAAATTTGCGGTAAATGAAATTTTACCCGGTTGATCAGCAGAAATTTTTATGACCAAGACCCGGTCGGCCAAAGAAACGAACGCTTCCCGCGTGTAGTTAACCCCATCTAGTGCATAGGAGGTTTTGCTAATGGCATTGCTGATATCCAATTCCCGATAATAATCTTCGTATTCGTTGTGGTTTGAAAACGACAGCTCCAGGTTACCCACGGGTTGAAACATTTGGCCATGCGATTTTTTGGTAATGATTTTCTCATTGGCTAGTTGTTCTGCAGTCTTATATTTTCCATCAAAAATCAACTGTCTCACTTCTGGTAAAGCTTTTAATGCATCCTGATTATCATTACGGTTAGGACTGCCGCTCCAAACCGTATGCTCGTTAAGTTGAAAAACCTCATTGGTTACATTGCCATAAACCATGGCTCCGATGCGACCGTTTCCTATGGGCAGTGCATTTTCCCAGATGTCACCAGAAGGCTCATCATACCAAAGCTTTAAATTATTGGAGTTTTGACTATAGATTATAGTTGTTAACAAAAATAGGGTTAGAAAAAA
The DNA here is from genome assembly GCF_030505015.1 of Maribacter confluentis. Lineage (NCBI taxonomy): Bacteria > Pseudomonadati > Bacteroidota > Flavobacteriia > Flavobacteriales > Flavobacteriaceae > Maribacter > Maribacter confluentis. Next base: position 679,849 of record NZ_JAUKUC010000001.1, on the reverse strand, counting down.
TGACTTTTTCATCTATTAACAATGATAATTAAAATTTAAGTGTTGAATATACACACAATCCTATATTTAATTTATATTTTAGGATACTTTTTTGATTTTTTTTGAAAAAAGTTCCTTTTTGGTGTTTAAATTATCAGCACCAAGCACAAATTTTTAAATATTTGTCAAGGATTTATATTGCTAGGTTAGTATGTATAGATTTTAAAAGCTTGATGAGGGGGAGATTACCTGCAATAATTCAATAATTATATAATAATCTTATTACAAAACAACGGTTGATGAAATATATAATATGTGAGAAACCACATCACTTTAAATTATTGGAAAAAGAAGTACCGTTAAAAAAAGAGGGGGAAGCATTACTTAAGGTGCACCGGGTTGGTATTTGTGGAACGGATTTACATGCGTATGTAGGTAATCAAGCTTTTTTTAAGTATCCAAGAATATTGGGGCACGAGCTTGCCGCTGAGATTATAGAAATCGATGAAAATAAGGAAAAGCTAAAAGTAGGAGACCAAGTAATCGTCATGCCTTATGTGAGTTGCGGTACATGTATTGCGTGTAAAAATGGTAAGACAAACTGTTGTGCAAATATAAATGTGCTAGGAGTTCATGCTGACGGTGGAATGCAAGAAATTATCAGTGTTAAGGCAGATTTGTTAATTCCAGTAAACCACCTTTCTTTTAATGAAATGGCAATTATTGAGCCGTTGGCTATTGGTGCCCATGCGATAAGAAGATCCAACGTTAAAATAGGTGATACTATAGTTGTAATTGGATGTGGTCCCATTGGCATTGGTTTAATTAAACTGGCACAAATAGTAGGGGCAAACGTTATTGCATTGGATGTAAACGATGAACGGTTGAATTTTGTTAAAAAAGAAGTAGGTGTCGCCCACGCTATAAATGTGATGGGTAAACCAAAGGAAATAATAGCGAAAATCACTGGAGGAGATATGGCTACAGCAGTTTTTGATGCCACAGGAAACCGCAAGGCATTAGAGTCGGGAATCGATTATATGTCAAATGGTGGAAAATATATTTTGGTAGGTTTATCTAAAGGTGAATTAACCTATAGCCATCCACAGATTCATGCCAAGGAGACAACCCTTATGTGTAGTAGAAATGCTACGCAGGAAGATTTTCAATTCGTCATCAAACATATAAAAGAATTTCCAACAAAATCATTTATTACGCACCAAGTACATTTTTCTGAAATGATAAAAAATTTTGATTCATGGTTACTTCCAGAAACTGGAGTCGTAAAGGCCATTGTAAATTTTGATTAAAGTAATTAGTAATGATTATAGGTTCACATCAGCGTTTTTGGCAGTGTGATAAGGAAAAATATGCTTGGATAGACTATGAAATGTTGGAAATTAGAAAGGACTTTTTACCTGACTACCGCACACCAATAAGTAATAAATTTGGGATTAATGAATGTGTAGTCGAACAAGCGGACCAGAATAAAAAGGAAAATGATTTTTATTAGAAAAGGCTAAGAATCATGACTTTAAAAAAAAATATTGATTGGGTAGATTTGCGAAGTAATCGATTAAAGAAATCTACATCAGCTCCATTATAAAAAGCATTTTCTTGGGTAGGTCTGCATATAAAATTATTATGACATGGAGATTACTTGGAGCCCGGTGAACGTAAAAAAACTCTTAGAATATATAACGCCTAGGATTGTCGATTGCCCTAGCGGTAATATTGTTTACCTCTTGAAAATACGATGAAGCATCTCGTCCAACAGAATCAATTATAGATGCTTCTGGATAAGTTGGAATATTATTAGGGTTTTATAACTATTTGCGAGTTTTTTCTTAGTTACCTTGAAAGGATTCAAACTTAATATTTGAAATAGCTGACGACAGTGGCTTCTGAATTTTTTTTTATAGTTGTCAATTTGTTATCGACAATCAAACTATTTTTTTAAACGTGTAATCTCTTTTTCATTAATAATAATTAAAAGATCAATCCTTTTTTAAATCAGTTGGCGGAATACCAAAATATTTTTTAAAACATTTTGAAAAGTAGGAAGGTGAAGAGAAACCAACAAAATCACATATTTCACTAATAGAATATTCAGTATTTTCAATCAGCTCTTTAGCCCTGTCCAATCTAATGTTCCTAATTAATTCGTTTGCAGTTACACCTGTTAAAGCCTTAATTTTTCTATATAATTGACTTCTACTAAGAAAAAATTCACTAGCGAGTTTTTCTACATTTAAATCTGGTTCATTTATATTTTTATTGACATATGCTACTATGTTCAAGATAAATTGCTGATCGATTGAAGTAGTTTTTGATTCACTTATATCAAATTTGCTTTCACCTAAATATTTTGAATATAGTATAGATCTGTTGTTGATGAGTTGTTTGATATGTGATTTCATTATTTTCATTTCAAACGGTTTGTTCATATATACATCTGCACCCGAATCAAGGCCCTCTACCCAATCATCTGATGAGGCTTTAGCAGTCAACATTAATATTGGTATATGGCTAGTTTTTAAATCGTTCTTTACTTCTTTACAAAAATCGATGCCGTTCATAATGGGCATTATTACATCAGAAATAATCAAATCTGGTACGTTCTTAAAAGCTAATTGCAGCCCTTTTTTTCCATTTTCGGCAATGATCACTTTATAATTTTCTTTTAGTTCGTCCTTAATATAAGAAGAAAGTTCAAAATTATCTTCGACTACTAAAATTGATTTCTTTTGTTCTCTAGTATCGGTTGGTACCTCATTATGGTTTAGTATAGTGCTCTTTATAATGGGTAATATATTAGGTTCCAATTTTTTAGTGGTTTCGCTATTTTGGGTGTCAATTTGGTTGTTATTTAAAGGAATTAATACTTTAAATTTTGTACCTACACCTATTTCACTCTCAACACTGATTTCACCTCTATGAAGGTTTACAAAACTGCGAACAAGCTCTAGACCTATACCTGTTCCACCATAATATTGTTCATTTAGTTCTTTGACCTGATAAAATCTATCAAAAATATTATTCAACTCGTCTGGTTCAATACCTTTACCCGTGTCTTCGATACTAATTTCTACAGCATCAGAAGTAAATTCTTCGCTATGTAAATTAAAAAGATGCTCTTTTTTAAATGATAACATCAAAGTAATAATACCATTTGTAGGTGTACTTTTAAAGGCATTTGAGAGTATATTAAAAATTATTTTTTCAATTTTACTTCGGTCGGCTAAAAGCATTAACTCATCATCTGTTTTCTCTAATGATAACATTATATTTCTTTGTTCGGCCTCTTCAGTAAAGTGTGAAATAATATTTTCTAATAATTGACTAAGGTTGAAATGAGTAATTTTTAGTGGTATTTCATTATATTGAAGTTTTCTAAAATCCATTAATTCATCAATTAAGCGTTTTAGTCGTACAGCATTTTTCTGAATAATATTATGCCTTTTTCTAATGTTTTCGGGTAAATTGGCTTCATTCATTAAATACTCAAGAGGGCCTAAAATTAGTGTGAGAGGAGTTCTAAACTCGTGAGATATATTTGTGAAAAACTGTATTTTTTTATTATTAAGTAATTCTTCTTGAACAAACTTTTCACGTTCTTGAAGTATTAATCTTTTAGTTTTTAATCTAGAATTTAAATATTGGAACAGGTAATAACATGCTACCAAGAATAAAATAAAATAGCAGAATATTACCCAATTTGTAAGCCACCACGGCCGTAGAATTTCTATATGAAGGTTTACGGAATTTTCATTCCATACACCATCACTATTTGCAGCTTTAACTTTAAAGGTGTATTCACCTGCAGGCAAATTGGTATATGTTGCGCTTCTTGTATTTTGGACAAAATTCCAATCACGCTCAAATCCGTCTAAATAATATGCGAAATTTATTTTCTCTGGTCTTGTGAAATCTATTGGGGCATAATCAATTGTAAATACAGATTGATTATGTTTTAAAGTAATTTCTTTAGTTTGGGATAGTACCTTATTTAAAGGAGAATTTTTTTGACCAGGAACTACACTTTTATTAAAAAGCTTAAGATCTGATAAATAAACTGTAGATACATTACTGTTAAAAGGTAAACTGTTAGGGTTGAAATAATTTACACCTTCGTATGATCCAAAAAATAGAGTGCCATGATCATTCTTAAAAACTGAATTGATATTAAAATCATTGGTAAGTAAACCATCATTGACTGAAAAATTAGTAACTGTAGAGTCATTGATATTAAATTTTGATATACCATTGTTACCTGCAACCCAAATAGTATTGTCTTCGTCTTCTATAATTGAGGAAACAGTAACTTTATTGAATCCATCAGGATTTATACGGGAAAAATTGTCTTTTTTCATACTATATTTAAAAAGACCAGTACCATCTGTACCTAACCAAATATTTTTCGCTGAGTCCTCGAAAATTTGCAAAACAAGTCCAGTATAACGTGGTTTTCTATCTGCATTATTGTGCAATCTTTGTGTAAGTGATTCTAATTCAAATTTATTGTTCTTTTTAATTAATTTAAAAAGTCCGGCATTACTTCCAATCCATATATTATCCTCACTATCCACGTAAATACAGCGTACATCACTGTAGCTTAATTTGTTGATTTTAAATATCGTACTGTTGTACGATGTAAACGTAGAATTTGTTGGGTCAAAAGAATATATTCCATTAGAGAAAGTTCCTATCCATATGGTCCCGTTAGAATCTTCGGAAAAGCTTAAAATCCTATTTGAATTTAGTTCGCCTTTTGTAGTTTCTATAGTGTAATTAATGAATTTCTGCTGTCCCTTTGGTAAAAAGTATATTCCAGAATTCCATGTTCCTGCCCACATATTTCCTTTACTATCTTTAAAAAGAGTTTGAACATCAGAAGCATTTAACCCTTTCGCTATAGGATTGTCTGTATTTAAAAGATGTGTGAATTTTTGTTCTTCTATACTATAAACATCAATACCACCTCCGTCAATTCCTAGCCATAACCTTTGTTGGTCATCTTCACAGATACCGGTAACTGAACTAGATTGTAATGAATTAACGTAATTGATTTTACTTTCTAAATCTGAAAATTTATCATGATTTTTATCAAATACACCAATTCCTTTATTATAGTAAGAAATCCATATGCGATGTTGTTTATCCAAGAATAAATCCCAAATAGAATTAGATTTAATAGCTCCTTTCTCAAATTTTTCGTTTATATAATGATTAAGTATTTCTCCATTTTTGTCAATTTCGAACATACCTGCATTTTCGCTTCCACATAAAATGGTATTTCTAGGGGTTTCTAGTATTGATAATACTCTTTTTGATGTAAAATTGAGTTTATCTACACTATAGCGGCCTTTTTCATTACCGTCAATTTTAATTAGTCCTTTAGCGCTGGTTCCAATCCAAAGAGTACCTTTGGAATCTACCTCCATTGTCTCTATTGAAACTGTAACAGCTATTTCGCCATTAAAAGTTTTAAGGCTTAAAGGCTGTAGTTTTTTTTTACTTTCTGTTTCTAATTCCAAAAGTCCCAAATTACTTCCTGCTAGAATTCTATTTTCAAAGTAGACCAATTTATTAATGAGTAAATTACTAAGGTATTTTACGCCTAAAACATTTATGCGTTCTACTTTTAAGGTATTTGGGTCAATCTTAAAAAGGCCTTGTTGGTGCGTGCCTACAAAGATAGTACCGTCAGTATCTTCTATAATTGTTTGGACGGAAATATTTATTTTAGGAAGATTCTTATTTAATAATTGGATATGAGTAAAATTATCTTGCTCTCTATTATAAATGTCTAGACCAACTTCAGTTCCTATCCAAACCCTATTATTGCTATCAACAAAAGTTTCATGAATTAGGGAGTTACTCACACTTGTGCTATCCAACTCGTTAAATTGGTATGAAATAAAATCTATACCATTATACTTGTTTATACCTAGCCCATAAGTTCCCATCCAAATAAAACCCTGATGATCTTGTGAAATAGATGAAACGGCCCTTTGGGTATGGCTATTTTTTAAACTCTTGAATTTATATTTAGGAAGATTCGCTTCTTGTGAAAATGCATTTGTAAATGACACAAGTAATAGACCTGTTAATGTATATGCTGCTTTTAAATAAGAGTTTATTTTTTGGTCTATAAATTTCATTTTAACCATAGTATTTATTGTAAAATATTAAATGCCATCTTCAAACTAATCACGCATTTTTAATGTAATAAAAATGTATTTGCAAAAACAGCCTTTCAATAAGAACATTTTTAAATTCAACTTATATCTACTAAGATGGATCATTTTAAGAACCTTACTTAATTTACGATATCATAAAAAAACGCAATTAAATAGAATTTATAGCAATTTAATACCCTTATAAATACAAATGCTACAAAATTTACACAATAAAGCACGATATGTGACACTCTCTTGTAAGGCAAGAAAGTAAGTTTGAAAGGGGATAATAGGAAGAATTTAAGAATTGAATAAATCATGAATTCTTTAGTGATTGACCTAACTTAAACCAACCCATTTTCTTATATCATAGTTTTAAATAATACTAGTGAAAGTATTGTTTGAGTTGTCTTAGAAGAAAATGCAAACAACACTTTTGAAATTAACTTTTATGAAAAAAAAAACAGTATTTAAAATCCGATTTATGAAGAAGTTCGGTTTTACCTTTTTTATACTCTTATGCTTAATGGAGGTCAATGCTCAAATTAGCATAACTGGAAATATTTCAGATGAAGATGCTCCTATACCGGCTGCAAATGTAGTTTTAAAAGGGACTTCTATAGGTACCTCAGCAGATTTTGATGGTAACTATCTATTAGAAAATGTGCCGACCAATGGAGTTTTAGTATTTAGTTCTATAGGTTACAAGACTCAAGAAATACCTATAAATGGTCAAACAGAGATAAATGTAAACTTGGCCTTCGATGTTTCCTCTTTAGACGAAGTTGTGGTTATTGGTTATGGGTCTTTAAAAAGAACCGATTTGACCGGTTCCGTAACTTCAGTCTCGGCAGAATCTATAGAACAGTCTGTACCAACATCTATAGATCAAGTATTACAAGGGCGTGCGGCAGGTGTACAATTGCAACAGAATAGTGGGGCGCCAGGTGGCAGTTCTTCTATTAGAATAAGAGGAATTAGTTCATTAACAGGTTCAAATGAACCTATTTTTGTAATTGATGGAGTAATTATAGATAATACTACAGGTTCTGGTTCGCAGAATGCACTTTCTGCCATAAACCCTTCAGATATTGTTTCGTTAGATGTCTTAAAAGATGCATCTGCAACTGCCATTTATGGTTCCAGGGCGGCTAACGGAGTTATAATAGTTACTACAAAACGTGGTAAGAAAGGGGAGTCTACCATCAACTTAGATTCTTATGTTGGATGGCAAGAAATACCTACAAAATTAAGCCTACTTAATCTACAGGAATATGCTATACATAAGAATACAAGAGCTGATTTAGGGATTGTTCAACGAGACGCTAATTTTATTAGACCAGATTTATTAGGGGAAGGTACCGATTGGCAGGAAGCTTTATTTAATCGGGCTTTTATACAAAGTCACAATCTCTCCATTTCGGGTGGTAGTGAAAAAAGTACTTATTCAATGGGTCTTGGATATTTAGATCAAGAGGGTATTGCATTCGGATCTGCATTTGAAAGATTGAATTTGAGAGGTGTTTTAGATTCTCAAGTTAAAGATTATTTAAAGGTTGGAATTAATTTCGCCTTTAATAATTCAAAACAGACAACTACGGTTTCAGATGGGTCGCTTATTTCCATTGCATTAAGACAAACACCGAATGTGGCCATAAGAAATGCAAATGGGTCTTTTGACGGGCCTGATACTGATGAATTTGTTCAAAACAACCCTATTGGTTTGGCAACAATTAGAGATAACCGTAACGAAACTGCTAGAATTAGAGCAAATACTTTTGCTGAACTAAATCTTTTTAAAGGATTGAAATTCAAAACACAATATGCTATTGATTATGGCTTTTCAAATGCCTATACATTTAATCCTTCTTACACTTTTGGGGCAATTGAAAATGATATTAGAGAGGGTACAAGAACAAAAGCATATAGTAAATATTCCAATATTTCTAATTTACTGACATATGATAATACATTCGGTAAAAGTACCCTCAACACCATATTAGGACAAGAATATCAAGAAAGTAGTTTTGAAAATCTTTTTGGATATCGCTCAGGATATCTTACCAATACAGCTACTGATTTAAATTTGGGCGATGCAACAACTGCTCGTAATAATAATGCGAGATTTAGTAATTCAATAAGTTCCTATTTCGGCAGGGTATTTTATTCATTCGATGATAAATATTTATTGACTACCACGTTGCGTTATGATGGTTCATCTCGGTTTGCAAAAGAAAATAGATGGGGATGGTTTCCTTCAGCAGCACTGGCATGGAAAATTTCAAATGAGAATTTTTTAAAGGAGAGTACAACGATTAACAATTTAAAATTACGTGTTGGTTGGGGTGCTGTAGGTAATCAAAGTGTTCCTAATTATGCATTTACATCTTTATATGGTGCATCCGCAACCAACCAAGGCACGGGTTTACTACCATCTAATACCGCGAATCCAGAATTAAAATGGGAAACCACCTATTCAAGTAATTTAGGATTGGATATAGGTTTATTTAATAATCGAGTAGAATTTATCGCCGATATATATTATAAAAAGACCCAAGATCTTTTATTGCAATTACCTTTGCCAGCTTATGCAGGGAGTAGTGGAGTAGGAGCCACTGCTGCGCCTACTGTAAATATCGGGTCGTTAGAAAATAAGGGTATTGAACTAACCTTAAATACTGTAAATGCCGAATCAAAAGATTTTATTTGGCGTTCTAACATCGTATTTTCTATGAACAGGAATAAGGTGTTATCCTTAAATTCTGAAACAGGCATTCTAGATGAAACATTACGTGAAGGTTCTGAAACCACTATTGTAACTCGTACCGCAGTTGGGCAGCCAATTGGTCAATTTTATGGTTATAAGGTAATTGGGCGATTTGAAAAAGCCACAGATTTTTATTATAGAAATGCAGCAGGTGAGGTAACACCGACTCCTTTGCCTAGCGATGTTAATAGTATCGGAGAGAATGCTACGTGGATTGGTGATTACAAGTTTGCCGATATAAATAATGATGGTGTTATAAACGAACAGGATAGAACTTATATAGGTAATCCTGCTCCAGACTTTACATTTGGCATTGGTAATACCCTTTCATACCAAGGTTTAGACCTGACCATATTTTTATCTGGATCTTACGGTAATGAAGTGGTTAATTATCAAAGACGATTTTTAGAAAATCCACGTGGAAATACCAACCTTTTAAATACCGCATTGGATTATGCCGAGTTAGCATTAATTGACCCAAATGGACCCAATGATTATAGAAACGTAGAAATAGTTAGTGGTGATAAATACATGCCTAGAATAGCGGCATCTTCTGCAGCTTCAACTTCTAACTTTAGGTATAGCGACAGGTTTGTGGAAGATGGGTCATATTTAAGAATTCAGAATATTTCGTTAGGCTATAATTTACCTAAGGACTTTGTGGCAAGATTTGGGTTAGATAATCTTAAGGTGTATAGTAATATGCAAAATGTATTCACATTCACCAAATACTCTGGTTATGATCCAGATATAGGTTCAATTAATCAGAATGTGCTACTTACAGGTATTGACAATGCCCGTTATCCATCACCTCATATTTATACAATAGGGATCAATGCCAAATTTTAAAAATAAGAAACTAATGAAAATATATTTATCCATGAAACATGTCTTAGTAACCTTACTTGTTATTTTTCTCTTCGGATGCAGTAATGAGTTGGATATTTCAACTTCAGATCAAATATCGAAAGAAAACTTTTTTCAATCAGAACAAGATTTTTTAGCGGCTACAGGGCCTTTGTATAACAGGGTTTGGTTTTCGTTCAATGATAAATTCTATTTTGGGTTGGGAGATGGCCGTTCGAATAATTTATATGCACCATTTTCTGATTATATTTTTCCATTTTCCGATTTAACCGAAACAGGCTTGACTGGTCCTTTGGTAGAAGCTTGGGGTTCACTCTATATTGTTGTTCAACAATCAAATAGGGCGATACTTGGTATTGAAGGTAGTGAAGTTGATGAAGAGGTCAAGCGTGAATTTATAGCAGAAGCCAGGTTTATGAGGGGTACGGCTTACTGGTACCTTGCCTCGTTGTGGGGTAATGTTATAATATCTACGGACCCATCTGAATTAGTTCAAAATCCTATAGTAAATACAAGTCCTAGAAGCGATGTTTATGAATTTGCAATTCGTGATTTGGAATATGCAGCTAAATATTTACCAGAACAGGCACGTCAAACAGGTCGTGTAACAAAATATAGTGCATATGGCATGTTATCTCGTTTTTATCTTTCTTACGCAGGTTTGAGCGATAACCCAAATAGTGGACAACGGGATCAAGCGCTTTTAGATCAGGCGTTAAAAGCAGCAACTTTGGCCATAGAAGAAGGACCTTATTCTTTGATGACAGATTATGCAGATTTATTTAAAGTTGAAAATAATAACAACGAAGAGTCGATGTTTGCCCTTCAATGGGTTCCTAATGGTGAATATGGAGTAGGCAATGCGCATCAAGCATTTTTTGCTCTTAACTCAGAAATTACAGGTGACGACGCTGCCTATGGTTTTTTTACAAGAGCATCATATGACATACTTAAGGTTTATGAAACCAATGACCTTCGTCGTAAGTCCACTTGGATGGCAGATGGAGATTATTATCCCGAAATCAATAAAGAAAATGGGGGGTATATCGTTGATCATGAAAATACCTATTTAAATGTAAAAAAGGGAGTAGTAGGGTCTACAAAAGATAACTCGGCCATTTCTAGACAAAATTCGGCACTTAATACATATATGTTAAGACTTGGTGAGGTTTATTTAAATTATGCAGAAGCCGTATTGGGCAATAATGAAAGTACCACTGATGCTAATGCATTGCTATACGTCAATTCACTAAGGTCAAGGGCCGGATTAAATGATTTATCAATCTTAACGGTCGATGAACTTTTTAAAGAGCGGAGAATAGAATTATGTATGGAAGGGCAATTTTGGTACGATTTGGTAAGACGCTCTTATTACGAGCAGCAAGAAGTACTCAATTTTATAGATAATCAAGATAGAGGTACTATCATTCCTTTTACCTATGATGCCGAAACAAATGAGGTTACTATAGATGAAACCCGGGACGTCGCTACCCAAGCAGTTGGTGCGGTAAACGAGGGTATATTGCTTTTGCCTTATCCAGAATCCGAAGTGGTTCAAAATCCCTTGTTAGCCGAACCTCCAGTACCTTATGATTTTACGGAAGAGCGCATTACCGACCTTTTTTAAATTCATCAACAACTACTTAAATAAATCAGTAAAATGAAAAATATAATTGTTTTAAAAAAAATCTTCACATCTGCAGTTCCTATAGGTTTGCTGTTAATTGTGCTATTCTTTACGGCATGTGATGAAGATGATACTATGAATGGTACAATTAACATCACCGGCGTTTATTTGCAAGATGTAAATTCTACTGTTCAGGATAGACCTGTAAACTTTGCTCGTCTAGGCCAACTACTACGCCTTCAAGGTTCAGGTTTTACCGGTCTTTCAAAAATCTATATTAATGGATTTGAAACATTCTTTAATACCGTTTACGTTTCTGATAGTTCATTGTTGGTTCGTATTTCAGGAGACACCCCAACCGTAGATGCAGATGAAGTTGCTAGAAATACAATACGTTTAGTTAGAGGAGGAGAAGAAACTATTTACTCTTTTGAGATTAGGGATTCTGCCCCTACAATCACCAATATTTCTAACACCCTGCCCAATGAAGGAGAGGAGATTACAGTTTTTGGAACGGGATTGCTTGAAGTTTCAAAAGTTATTTTTCCAGGGAATATTGAAGTTACAACTGGTATCACGTTCGATGCGGTAGATGGAGAATTTTTTACAGTAACGGTACCTTCCGGTATACCAGATAGTGGCGGACCTTTATTAGCGGAAACAGCGAATGGTCGTGTGTATTCTCCCTCTTATTTTAATGTGCGTAACGGATTAATACTAAATTTCGATGGTACAGGTGCACTTGGCGAATTTGGTAACACTATACGCCTAGACGAATTACAATCTGCCACAGTTGGAGAGGGGAACATATCGCAAGGTAATTATGTGTATCACGGTCCTGCTGATGGAGAAACTTTTGGCGCTGGCGCTAATCGTAATTCTGAAGTATTTACTAGTGGTAGTGAAAGTTGGCGAAGTGCTTATACCTCATTTATACCGGTGACGACACCAGTTGATTCTGTTGCATTTCAGTTTGAGGTGTATGTGCCAGAACCTTGGGAGGGAACTGGTTTTATTCAAATATTGTTAATCAATAATTTCAACGGAGGAGAATTTTCAGGTGGCGTCTATAATTATATTCCTTGGATTGTAGAAGGGGAGGTAGAACCTTTTCAAACAACAGGATGGACTACGGTAACCGTGCCATTGAGTGAATTTTATCTTTTTTCTGATGGCGAGTTCACATTTGAAGATGTACTTCAATACCGAGAAGGAGCAACTTTTAAAAATTTCGGTTTCTTCTTTAATAATTCAGACATAGCGTTAAGCAATGTAATTGATAGCAATAGTGATGAAGTGTTTGCGGCATCTGAAACCTCCATTGCCGTGTACACGGACAATTGGAGAATTGTTTCATTGGAAGTGCCGGCACTGAGTGATTTTCCTGAATAAAATTAATAAACCGTTTATCGGTTTTAAAACAAAAAAGATATGAAAAATATAAGAATGATAAGCTTTGTGGTTTGTGCCTTAATACTTTTCTCTTGCGACGATACCATTATGGAATGGGAAGTTGTAGATGAAGACAATGAGGTTGCTCAAGCAGAACTGCCGTTAGATTTAGATGAAAAAATCAGCAGATATGATGCTCTAAAGACATATACCGATAATATATTGGGAGTAGGGATTATAATGGATTTATATGTAAATAATGTAGAATATCGTAACCTTGTTAATGAGAATTATGACGATGTAACTGTTGGTTATGCAATGAAGCATGGTCCAATGGTCAATGCACAAGGAGAAATCAATTTTGAATCTGTTGATAATTTTGTGGCATTGACGAATGAGGCAGGTATTGATATTTATGGTCACACATTGGTTTGGCATGCGAACCAAAATGCCAGTTATTTAAACGGACTGATAGCATCAACGGTAATCCCAGGTTCTAGCGGTTCAAATTCGTTGGACTTGTCAGGATTAAAAGATGGCACATTGAACGGGTGGGGAGCATTTAATGCAGGTGCAGGTATTTCTATAATAAATGATAACGGTTTGTCCGGTAACTCACAGGCAGTACGATTGATTTCGGGTACAGCTTCTGCTCAGCCCTATGAATTGCAGTTGATAACTCCTGATATTCCTGTAGTTATGGGTCATACATATGAAGTTTCCTTTTATATAAAATCAGAACAAGCTGGGCAAGGAAGAATTTCTTTTAGTGGTCTTGAGAATAATTACCCTTACCAAGATTGGTATAATACGGGAGGTGAGTTTACCGAATCATTTTCTACAACGTCTCAGTGGCAGCAAGTTAAATTTACGGTCAGTGATTTTACGGATACTTCTTTCGGTATGGCCTTCGATTTAGGGTACTTACCAAATGTTACGTATTATCTTGATGTAGATAATATCAGTGTAGTAGATTTAGATGCAGAACCATCTTTTGTAAACCTTATTACAAATGGAGATTTTGAAAACGGAACACTAGATGGTTGGGATGGGTATGGAAATAACTCTACAAGAGAGGTAACGGTAGAAGGTGCTGGTTTTGGTGATACAGGTTATGCCATGGTATTAACTAATCCAACCGAAGCACAAAGCTATGAAGCACAACAAGTATTTACATTCGACCAACCTTTAGAAATGGGTACGGAATATACTTGCTCGTTCTGGGTAAAGGCAAGTTCGCCGGCAACGTTGCAATTTGAGCTTCAAAGTGAAGATTATAGTGGAGATTACTATGGTGGTATAGCTGTTGGTACAGATTGGGTTCAAATATCCCAAACCGTAACTCCAACTACTGATGGTAGAATACGTTTTATTTTTGATTTTGGTGAATCTGCCACCACCTATACCATAGATGATATTGTTTTCACTTCTGGTGAGGTAACGGGTGGTTCTGAACCTACGATCATAGAAAAATCAGATGAAGAAAAAACAGCTATTATAGGCGAAGCCATGGAAAATTGGATTGCAGGTATGGTCAGTCATTATAAAGAGGATGTATTTGCATGGGATGTAGTAAACGAACCTATGAAAGAAGGAGGAAGTTTACGTGATGGCAATGTAACTGAATTGGCAAATGATGATTTTTATTGGGTAAAATACCTTGGTCCTGATTATGCGGTAACGGCCTTTAATTTAGCCAGGCAATATGGCAATCCTACAGATATACTTTTTATAAACGATTATAATCTTGAAGCTAGCCTGGCAAAATGTGATGGTATAATAGAATATACACAATACATCGAAAGCCAAGGTGCTACTGTAGATGGTATTGGCACACAAATGCATATTTCTTTAGATACCAATAGAGAGAATATTATAGAAATGTTTAAAAAATTAGCGGCTAGCGGCAAGCTTATTAAAATATCTGAGCTAGATGTGAGGCTAGGTACTGCCTCACCTACATTGGAACAATTAATTCAACAGGCCGAAATGTATAAATTTGTCATAGATTCTTTTAAAGAATTTGTACCTACCGAACAGCAATATGGAATAACCTTATGGAATTTATCGGATAAGGAAAATGAGCATGAATTCTGGTTACCTGATGAATCTCCAAATGTCTTTGATGCAAATTTCGGAAGAAAACCTGCATATAAGGGTGTCGCAGATGGTCTTGCAGGAAGAGATGTAAGTGAAGGCTTTTCAGGTGAAATTCAGAATTAGAAGTTGTAGTTAGTTAATTTGTATAATAGAGGCACTATTTATTTATTGTGCCTCTATTTTAAAAAAAATTGGTTTTATAGCATCAATAACCAATAATGTAAAATTAAAATATACCCTTTTTACATTGAATTAGCCGTAGGATTAAAACATGTAAGGGGCTAGTATTAACTTAATTTTTTTATACCTTAAAAATTAAGTCCTTATTCCATTTCTTGTTCGTGTTTTTTCTTCATTAAATAGAAACAGATAAGCCCTTTTTTGCATAACTCGTCTTTTTATTTTGTATTGCTATAATTATTAGATGAATTAAATTCGTTTATAAAACTTTTTTTGTCCATTTATTGGAAAGAATGACTTTATATATTTTTTAAAGTTGGCGCATTGTAAATCGTTAAGATAATAGTTCAAAACTTGTGGGGGTGTTCAAAGTTCTTTTTTAAAAACGTGCAATTGTCTTTTCAATCATTCGCTCATAATCAAATAGTAGTTGTGACACGTTTTTTAAACTAGCCAAGTTAATGGGATTATACCTCAATAGTTCCTTTAAATTTCTAGCATTATTTATTAAAACATTTTAGGCAATGGATATCAACCGTTCTGTCGGGTTACTATTTACCCTAGGGGTATAGCTATTCCAAATGGTATTATTAAGGCTGATAAAACTATGTTAGATTCTAATGATCAGTTCATAGAGTTTTCTTTTTTCAAAACGCCAGCCACTAAGAATTTTTTTTCTATTTCGGGCTTTTTATCCTATCATATAACTAATAGTTTATGTTCTTTTTTTACTGAAGTCGAGAATGATACAATCTACAGTTTAAAGTAATTTACTTTCTTTATCAAAATTGTTGAGAGACATAGTATATAATAAAAGTTTACAAGCTACCTATTTTGATTTTTTTGATAATCCTGTTAAATTTTTAAATTTAAGTGTTTTAAGTACACTTTTTTTTATTATTATTGTTCCTGATAGAACAACACATTTTGTTATCAAACCACATTTGTTTTAACGGAGTAAAAATTATACTCTGGTAGTTCTTATGTTAACACTAATTATAACCTATTTTTTTATGTTTAAGCATTTAAATTTGACCATTTTATTATGTATTGTAATCTTCAATTGCCAATTAGTAATTGGGCAGACAAAAATTGAATTGGCAGACATTGAAAGCCCGCCTATAATCAGTAAACATATTTACGGGCATTTTGCAGAGCATTTAGGTAGATGTATTTATGAAGGTTTTTATGTAGGTGATTCTAGCGCTATACCGAATTCAGCTGGTGTACGTCTTGATATTATAGATGCCCTAAAAGAATTGAAAATTCCTAACTTAAGATGGCCAGGCGGTTGCTTTGCGGATACCTACCATTGGATGGATGGTATTGGTGATTTGGATAAAAGGCCAACCATAGTAAATACATGGTGGGGCGGAGTTACAGAGGACAATAGTTTTGGTACCCATAATTTTTTAAATTTATGTGAAGAGCTTGGCGCGGAACCCTATTTATCCGGAAATGTTGGTAGTGGAGGTGTTCAAGAATTAGCAGATTGGGTACAGTACACAAATTTCAAGGGAAAGAGTCCAATGTCCGACTTACGACGCCAAAACGGTAAAGACGAACCGTGGGGAGTGAAATATTGGGGTATAGGTAACGAGGCTTGGGGTTGTGGAGGTAACATGCGTCCGGAATATTATGCAGATATCTATAAGAAATATGTAACCTTCATGTCCGATGCCGATATGGAAGGCGGTATTTATAAAATTGCTTCCGGAGCAAGTAATGATGATTACAATTGGACGGAAGTTTTGATGAAAAACATTCCTAAAAATATGTTGCAAGGGGTTGCCCTTCACCATTATTCGGTTATCGACTGGGATGCGAAGGGCCCAGATGTGAATTTTAATGAAGACACCTATTTCAAAACTATGAAAGAGTCTTGGTTAATGGAGGAGCTTATCGTTAAGCATACGGCAATTATGGACAAGTATGATAAGAATAAGGAAGTTGACCTTATCGTTGATGAATGGGGTGGTTGGTATGAAGTATCGGAAGGTACCAATCCTGGTTTTTTGTATCAGCAAAATACAATGCGTGATGCCATGATTGCAGGAATGAACTTGAATATTTTTAATAATCATGCAGACCGCGTAAAAATGGCAAATTTGGCTCAAGCCGTAAATGTCTTGCAGGCCGTGATTATTACTGATAAGGAAAAAATGATTTTAACGCCAACCTATCATGTGATGAACATGTACAAAGTTCATCAGGACGCCACGTTAATTCCTTTATCATTTAATTCTCCTATGTATTCTTACAACGGAGAATCCTTACCTGCATTAACAGTTTCTGCTTCCAAGGATGCAAACGATAAAATCCATATTTCGTTCACCAATATAGACACAAAAAATGGTACTCCTGTTTTCATTGATTTGAACGAGCTGGGACTAAAAAATATGACAGGGTCGCTTTTGAATTCTAAAAATTTACAAGACCATAATTCCTTTGAAGATCCAAATAAGATAGAGCCTAAAAATTTCAAGAATTTCAAGTTTAAGAAAGGTTTGCTAGAAGTTAGCGTACCTCCCTTTTCAGTATTAGTATTGGAAGGAACAAAGTAAAAAGTTAAATTATGAAACCAACAATCCTCGAAATTGTCCTTGCTACTTCTATTTAAGATTTTTTGGGGTGCAAGCAGAATGTTATAAAAGATTCTGCAGAAAATGTTACCTCAGAATCTACAGTTGAGTATGATATTTCTCCTGTAAATATTTAGAATGTTAAGCTAACCGATGACTTTTGGTTACCTATAATTAAGCGTGTTCAGGATAAAACAATCGCCTATGCCATACAAAAATGTAAGGAAGAGGGCAGGTTTGATAATTTCTTGATTTCTGGTGGTAAAATGAAAGGCAAGGTAAGAGGTGTAGTAATGCCCTTTGATGATTCCGATGTTTATAAGGTGATAGTAGGGGCATCAAACTCCTTGATAAGTTCGCCTAATCCTCCCTTGGAAAAGTTGTTGGATTCTTTGATTGGTATCGATGAGGTAGGCCAAGAGCCAGATGGGTACTTAACAACCTAGGGAACAATAAATCCTGCATAACCGCCTGCAGAATAGGTTGCTGTTACAGAAGGTAAATGTTGGGAATCCTTGACTTTTAGTCATGAATTATATAATGCAGGTCATATATATGAGGCAGCCGTTGTACATTACAAAGCCACTGGTAAAAACAACTTTTTAGATATCGCTTTAAAGAATGCGGATTTAATGGTAGCAACCTTTGGAAATGAGGAAGGTAAAATAACCACAGTACCAGGTCATCAAATTATTGAAACAGGATTAATCAAGCTTTATGAAGTTACCGGAACTGATGCCTACCTGGATTTAGCAAAATATTTTTTTGGATAATTGCGGTAACCCGGAAAATCACGAACTTTTTGGGGAGTATTCTCAGGATCATCTTCCCGTGGTGCAACAAGACGAAGCAGTAGGGCATGCGGTACGTGCAGTTTATATGTACGCTGGCATGACCGATATTGCTGCGTAAAAAGATAATTCCGATTACCATAATGCCATTGATAATTTATGGAAAAACATGGTAGAAAAGAAAAAGTACATTACAGGAGGTATTGGTGCCACTCATGAAATGAAGCTTCTGTATGGTCTATACCAGAAGCTCATAATCGCTTAAATAGGCCATTTCCCTCATAAGGAAGTTTCCCATTATATATTGGAAAAATCGATAGCGTTCATGACAAGACAGGTTACCACTTTGGATAGTATAAGTTAAATAGCCAGTTAATATTTTTTTTAAATCAGTAATTTTTAAATGGTCGTGGAAAATATCATGGTTTAATTCAAATTCCGATACTCCTGAGGTGTGTACCGCGCTTTTCTAAAAAGTCTTGTGAAGATTTAACAAGAGTCGGGGAAATTGTTGGATAGATTTTATAAAAAAATATGCGCTTTTATTATTTTGAATTACTCAAATTATATCTTTACGCGATCAGAAATTAAGTCAATTTACTTTAAGTTCATTTAAAACACCGTCAACAAATCGGTCAACAGTTTGTTATTTAAAGATGTAACTAATTGATATAGATATAAATATAGGGGTAGGTTGTAATCCTGCCACCCCGACTAAATGTTTTAAAGCCCTGTAAATTAAATATTTACAGGGTTTTATTTTTTTTTTAAAATACTTTAAAATTATACCTAAGCATGTGATATTAGGTATCTAATTTATTCTGTTACCTGTCCCGATTTTATCAAGCATCTATTAAAATCTGTGTATAAGGTTTTAACTTTAGAGTTTTCGGGGAACTTTGGATTAGAACTAAATGGCAACTTTTCAGCATTTAAGTTAAATGGAATAATTGTTTAAAACTTTTATTAAAACGTCTTTAAAAAGCCAATCAACGATATTTCTAAAAAAGATCGTGAGTAAATAGAGGACTACGTTAAAAAAAGTTTAGCTCTTTAAAATAGCTGTTTTGAAAGTCTGTGATTTTATAGGGCAATACTTGCGTAATAATACGAACCGTATTTTATAAATCAGTCAATAAACTTTGTTTAAGAAGAATTTAATTCATTATATGAGTTCGTTTTCCTCTAAAGTCTTTTTAAGTTTAATCTGATTTTCCCAAAAGCGGTCTTTAATTTTTTGCATGAGGCTCTCAAATTCAGGATGACTTTTTAAGGGTTTAATAAGTGGCTCATCTTCAATTAATAAAAACCAATATATATAATTTTCTATTTCGGAAAATAATCTAAGTTGTTCAATAGCCTCATCAACTTTCCCCAGATAAGCATAATACCAAACTAGACTTATACTTCGGTAAGAAGACTTATCTTGTTCACAGTATGCCGAGAAATCATTAAAAAGCCGCTCAGCTTCCGTGTCTAATCCCATCTTTTTATATACCTGTGCTATTTTTACATTTTCCTGCAAATAAGTGCTCAAACCACTAGCTTTTCTGGCATTGACAAATTTTTCAAAATAGTAATAGGCTTTGTCATAATTTTCTTCGATATAGTACAACTTGCCAATATCCTGTAGTAGGTCTAGCCGAGTAGTATCTTTTTTCCATTCCTTAACTACTAAATTTCTGGTCCGCTCTACATCCCCGTCCTTAGCAAACAAGATGAATGCTTTTAGGTGAGGGGCAAAATAATTTTCAGCATTATAATCTAGTGACATGTTCACATATTTTAACGCCTCATCTATAAAACCTGATGAAATTAGGGCATTACTGAGTCCTAAACAGGTATAGCTTTGTGTAACAGAATCACTGGCAACATTAAGATGAAACCCTTTCAAAGCGTACTCCAAGTATTTGCTGGTATTGGGAATCATACGAAAATGGAAATCCGCAAGTATTTGTACCGCCAGCGATGAATTAGGGTTATATTCCAACGCCTTGTTAAGATGAGGTAGGGCTAACTGATATTCTTTTGTTTGTATGTAATAAAAAGCCTTGGCGACCAAGCCTTCAGCAGATTTTGAATCATAAAGTAAAGCCTTATCTGCATAGCTGTTAATCTTTTCAGTATACTGTTTTTCTCTTTGAGACATTTCGAGAAGATAATATGATATGGCAATGTTGGCATAGGCCATTGAAAACTCCGCATCTTCTTCAATTGCTTTTTCAAACAATTCAATAGCTTGATGAAGACTTTGATTCGTTCTGGAAAAAAAGGGATCAAGTGCTTGAAGGTAATAATCGTAGGCCACTAGGTTCTGAGTTGGTTTTTTTTCTATTTGTTCCAACTCTGCCGGTGTTACAACCGCCTCAATGGCATCGGCAATTTTCTTCGCTACATCATTTTGCAATGCAAAGATGTCCACCACTTCCTGATTGTACTGTTCTACCCAAATCGGAGTATCCGATGAAGCTTCGATCAGTTGAATATTAAGTAAAACCTGATTACCTACGCGTTGCCCACTTCCTTCTACTAGATAGTTAACGTTAAGTTCGTTAGCTATTTCGGGGATACCCTTGTCCGTTTTTCTGTATTTCTCAACTGAGGTTCTACTAATGACCCTCAAATCTTCGATTTTCTGCAGGTTGTTTAAAGCAGATTCCATGAGCCCGTTTACAAAATAAAGATTGGTGGAATCTGCACTTTCATTTTTAAAGGGCAATACGGCAATCGATCGTTCTATTTCTAGTTTGTCTACAGTATTGTATAAAGCATCCTGTTGATTTAAAAGCAGGAAAGTGATCGTTAGTACTATTCCACATATTGCGGCAATGATAGGCCATCTATATCGCTTTAAAAAATTGGTCTGATCCTTTTCCTCTTCTATAGCCACCATGTTTTTTCCAACCTCCCCAGGAGGATATCCATAGTGTTCCCGAAAGCATTTAATAAAATACGATGTGCTTCCAAAGCCTACTTGATACGAAATTTCGGAAACCGTTGAAGTATCTTCTTTGAGCAAGACCATAGCTTCTTTAAGGCGAACTTGACGAATAAATTGGCTTGCGGAAAGTTTAGTCTGCTTCTTAATTTTCCTTAGCAGGTTAGACCGGCTCATATGCATAGTCTCGGCCAGTTCGGACACCCCAAATTGCTCGTTGGCCAAATTCTCCAGAATTATAGCTTCCGCTTGTTCAATAAATATTGATTTGTTGGACGATGGGCTTGACATTTTATTTTTTACTAGCTCTAAATTAATGAAAATCTAGGGAACTACACGCTGTCCTGAAGTTTGAATAATCAACGGAAAAAACATCTTTTGCGTCATAATTTATATGCTTGCGCCATAATTTTTATTGCCTCCTGAAACTTTACATAGTCCTCCGCATAGCTCATACGTGTTGCTTCAAGCTTTACAGCAACTTTGTATCAACAAAAATCATAACAAACAATTTAAAACAATAATTATGAAAGCATCAATCACAAGAACGGTAACGGAATCTAGAACTGGACAGTACTTTTCTTTACTAAGCATTAGCAAAAGAGCACAATGGGCACAGTATAGGAACTTCAGTCGCTAATCACAATTCAAACAATTATAATAACATAAAAATTAAATCATGAAAGCATCAATTACAAGAACAGTAACGGAATCAAGAACAGGACAGTACTTCTCATCTTTTAGCAACAGCAAAAGAACCCAATGGGCGCAGTACAGAAACTTTAATCGCTAATTACTAGCAGTAAGAAAACATCAAAAAACAATACAGTCATGAGAATAACCATCAATCTGCCTGCCGGTCAGGCAGGTCAACCGCCTACGGAATCCAGAAGGTTCACTTTCCTTACCCATTTAAAGGACAGTAAGAGAATCCGTTGGGCGGAATCGAGACAGAACCTTCATTAAGAACACCTGTTCAATAGGATTAGATAAAGGGATAGGCCCTCATCAATGTCTATCCCATGTCATAATAAAAATTATAAGGAATAATCAAAAATCATAATCATGAAATCACGGATTCACGAATACCTATTAAAATTAAATAACAAAGTCAAGACTAAAACAATCAAAAAACAAATAATACTAAAAATGGCGTGTACTGCCTTTACCTTAATTTCTGCAATGGCATTTGCTCAATACAATTCCTACGCCAAAAACAATTTTAATCGAGATGGTTTTATGTTTGAATTTGGTCTAGGTGGTGGGATTATAAGTATAGAAGATAGTGCGGGATCTCAAAGTTTTGATGACGCACAAGGCGGTGGAACTTTCCCTGAATTAAAGCTCGGTTATATGTTAAATAACCGTTTCGCCATTACCGTTTCTGCACCTGGAATGATTTACACGGTTAATGATAATGACAGACACTTTGGTGGCATTATACCTTCTGTTCAGTACTGGGTAAAAGACCGATGGTGGATACATGGTGGTGCTGGTTTAGCCATAGATTCGCCTGCACTATATGATATTAAAGACAATGTAAATGATGATTGGAATACTGGGATAGCAGTTATGGTGAGTACCGGCTACGAAGTGTACAGAAAAAACAAATTTGCCTTAAATGTTCAATCTAAAGTGCTCCTAGGAGGGGTAAAACTAGAAAGTAACATTGACAGAGAGGCGGTGCAATTTAGTTTGGGAATTGGCTTTAGCTGGTTCTAAATAGTGAAAAAAATAATATCAATAATCATAAAAAATCATAATCATGAAATCAAATATTCACGAATACCTATTAAACTTAAATAATAAATCCATGCTTAAAACACTTAAAATTAATTTTTTGGGAACCTTGGTAAACATGTCGTTAGTTCTCCTTTTATTAACAGCGGCTTGCGGTCAGTCCAACAATAAAACAAAAGTTGGGGCAACCAATAATACTGAAGCCAAGTCGGCGGTTGCAAAACCTGAAATCGATATTCAAACAGCAATACTATCTAACAATCTTGAAGCAGTTAAACAGCATATTTCGGCAGGAACGGATTTGAACATAAAAGACCCCATGACCGGGGCCACACCACTAATCACTGCGGCAAGCTTTGGAAAAAATAAAATAGCACAACTGCTTATTGATGCCGGTGCGGATTTAACAGTTAAAAATAACGACGGGGCTACTGCTTTGCATACAGCCGCATTTTTCTGTAGGGTTGAAGTGGTACAGTCGCTTATTGATGCAAAAGCCGATAAGACTGCAAAGAACAACTTTGGTATGACCCCAAGGGAAAGTGTAATGGGGCCTTTTGCGGAAATAAAGCCGATTTATGAAATGCTCCAGCAACAATTAGGTCCTATAGGTTTACAAATCGACTTGATGGAAATCGAAAAAACCCGTCCTGTCATTGCGATGATGTTGCAGTAATCCTCTTAAAATAGATATTATAATGATAACTGAAAGAAGATTCGATATCGACTGGCTACGGGTTATAGCTATAGGTTTGCTATTAATCTATCATATAGCCATCATATTTCAACCGTGGGCCATGTTCATAGGCTTTATAAAGAGCGATGAATTCCTGGAGGGTTTATGGAAACCTATGACCATGCTCAACGTTTGGCGTATTCCATTATTATTTTATGTATCGGGAATGGGACTCTACTTTGCGATGCGCAAACGAAATTGGAAGCAGTTAATTTTGGAACGTACAAAGCGGATTCTCTTGCCCTTCCTATTTGGTATTGTTGCCATCACCACCTTGCACATGTTTGTTTTTCAGCTGTATTATAATATGCCATTAGGTTATTTTCCCCATCAAGGCCATTTATGGTTCTTGGGGAATATCTTTGTGTACGTACTTATACTCTTACCGTTTTTTTACTACCTGAAAAAGGATGGAAACGGTAAAATAAAAAGGATGTTATCGTCTCTCATGGGCCATCCTGGTGCCCCTTTGTTGATATCTCTGTTTTTTGTCCTAGAGGTTTTGTTGGTAAAGCCCCAGCTGTTTTCATTGTACGCCCAGACCTGGCATGGCTTTTTTAATGGCTTTCTTGCTTTTTTGTTTGGCTTTCTTTTCGTTTATAGCGGCAAAACATTTTGGCAGACCGTTTTAAAATGGAGGTGGTTATATATTGGTTTGGCCGCTGTTTTGTTCGGCATCCGATATTTTATATATGCTACGGAAGCACCAGGCTATCTGACGGCCATTGAATCTAATTGTTGGATTTTTGGGATTTTCGGTCTCGGGTATAAGTACTTGAATAAAACAAGTAAAATCTTAAGTTATTTAAGCCAGGCAGCATACCCTGTTTATATCATTCACATGTTTGTCTTATATGTAGGAGCACTGCTCATATTACCATTGGAGATACCTATCCTATTGAAATTTGTTGCTATCCTAGTTTTTACGGGTGTAGGTTGTTTTCTCATTTATGAGTTCGTTCTTAGAAGGCTTGGTTTTTTAAGATCATTATTCGGATTGAAATGGATTCACAAAAAAACTGAAAAAGTAAAAACTTCAACCTCGAACCTGAACTGAGAATACAAGGAATAAAAATTCTTGACTTTGGTTAAAACTCGGGTTAGAATTAATTAAAGAACGCCCTTAACAAGGGGAGAAAAGACATTAAAGAGAAGTAAGCACATTTAAAATATAGTTTAACATGAAAATTCAAATTGTAATATTTATATCAATAGTAATACTTAGTGCTTGTAACAGCTCTGAGAAATCTAATATCACCCAACAACCAACTTTAGGTGATTATCAAGTTGGTGAAAAATGGGTATGGAAGTATAAGGGGGTGACTACCGAAGGAGAAGTACGTTCCAATGGGACGGATACAAGAGAAATAGTCAATTTTAATGGAGTTTTAGGTATGAATATTGGTAAGGATACTATTCCTGTTAGCGATATTGTTAAACCAGAAGTTAGCGAAACACCCAAGTATGATTGGCCTCTAGAAGTGGGTAAAAAATGGAAATATGAAAACAATTGGACCAGTCAAGATGGAACTACTGGAAGCCAAAGTCAGAATGCCGAAATATTGTCCTATAAGGAAGAAACGGTAGAAGCTGGAACATTCATGGCATACACCATTAAATACACCGGTAAAACCACGAATTCCAGAGGGTATAGCGCAAATGAAGAGGAGGTTTGGTTGTATGCACCTGCTGTAAAAAACTTCATAAAGCTCACTCAGAATCAAGGTGATTTTCTATACGTAGAGGAATTAATCGAATATTCAAAACCTAAATAAGTCTCCATAAAAGAAGTCAACATTGTGATTGAAATACTTCAACAAAATGGAAACGATTTGTAATACATGACCAAACAATAACTAATTATGAAAATATTTAGAAAAATCCGTCTAAAATTCCTTTCAGAAAATAACTTCAGTAAATATTTCATTTACGCCATTGGCGAAATTGTCCTGGTCGTCATAGGTATATTGATTGCCTTACAAATCAACAATTGGAACCAAGCCAAAAAGGATAATTATGCTTTAAAAGAGTATTTGGTTAAAATCAAGTCCCATACCATTGAGGACCTTTATAAACTGGACTCGATAACTAGGGGTAGAACGCAAATAGCCGAGCTCTGTAAAAAGGCCCGTACAAGCATCTTGGACAAGACAGAAGACGAAAACCTAATTCTTTTTATGTCCAGTGGGTTCGCTTTTGCAGATATAAATTTTAAACCGAATATGGGGGGGTATGAGGCATTAAAAAATTCCAGCTACTTTGGCAAAATCAACAATACGCCATTGGATTCCCTCTTGACCGGATATCACAGTTTAATTGAGGAAATTGCAGCAAGCGAAAAGAGTTATAATGACTATGCAAAAAGTCAGCAGGCGTATCTGTCCACCCAGTTCGATAGGTCTTTGATGCTCGCTTATGCCTTTGTGCCTCCAGATTCCCTAAAACTAAGAGCGACAACCCAAGCGGAGTATTTTGAGGATTTTGCCGCATATACATCGGCCGTCCCCTATCGAAACGTCATTAGTCTAGCAGCTTGGCAGTTTGATACCATGGTTGCTTTGTATGTTCAATTAAGGGATTTAGGCGAGAACGTCATCGAAGAAATTGATGCAATTACTAATGATTAATTTCAAAACCAATTTGCCAAACACTAGTACTGAAAAAATGAAAAATCGAAAAACAAAACAAATGACCAAATGGCTTCAAAGGAATATTGCAGGTAAAAAAGTAGTATCACTTTTCATAGTTACCAATGCAATATATGTATTGATGCTCACGGTTACTATTCCCAAAACAATGGAATTTTCAAATGGAATGAAATTGCTTGATATGTTGCCAATGGGATATGACTTCAATTATGTCAACCAATTGTTCAACACACTTGGGGAAATTGGACGTAAGACTTATTTAAGTTATCAATTACCTTTAGATATGGTTTATCCGCTATTATTCGGAATATGTTATTGCTTGGTACTTGCCTATTTTCTGAACAAACTTGACAAACTAAAAACCCCATTCACCTATCTCTGTCTTTTGCCTTTATTAGCCGGAGCGATGTACTACGCAGAAAACATAGGAATCATTGCTTTATTGAACAGCTATCCCGATATAAACAAAAGCTCAGTAACGATAACAAGCAGTTTTAGTCTCATTAAGAGTACAACCACTACTATCTATTTCTTGGTTTTAATAGCATCACTGCTAGTTTTAGGCATCAGATCTTTAAGAAAAGCTAAAAGTACGGTTTATTAATAGTCGAATAGAAAGTTAAGACCAATGACCAGAGTATTGGGCAATGTTATGGGTATGGAACTGCTATTTAGAAAGAAAGGAATCACAAGGCACTGCATTCAGGCTAATAATAAGAAGGCCAAAGTTAAATACTTATAAATTTTCAGATAGTAAAAAACTACAGAATAATGACAAAGCAAAAAACAAAACAAATACTCAGAATCTTATTCATTTTGGTAAGCATTGGCTCTTTGTACTTTGTTCCATGGATATTGGTAAAGGCATGGATTTTACCCTTACCCGATAACGTCCAAGACCAAGTGGACGAAGCCATTGGCCACGGATTTGATGGCATGATCGTTTATGTGGATGAAGCAGGAGAACCACCAGCATTTTATGCGGGCGGCTGGAAAGATCGCGAAAATAAAATACCGTCCGACCCAAAAGCTCTGTTCAAAATTGCAAGTATCAGCAAATTGTATGTTGCCGTTGCCGTCACCAAGTTGGCCCATAATAAACAATTGTCCTTAGATGAAACGCTATCCGACTACTTTCCGGAACTTGTGGGAAGAATTGAAAATGCAGAAATGATAACGCTTAGATCTATGGTTCAACACCGAAGTGGTATTCCCAATTTTACCAATAATCCTGCGTATTGGGAAAATGAACTGGAAAATGGTAAAAACGCACTTGAATTTGCCCTTGATCTGCCCGCTAGTTTTGAACCGGATAATGGATATGAATATTCAAATACGAACTATTTATTGCTACGTCAAATCATCGAAATAGCGATAGGGTATAGTCATGAACAATATATCAAGCAGGAAATCCTGATTCCCCTTGAACTGAAAAACACATTCTTTTCACTTGAGGAAGTGAATTTGGATGATGTGATGAGCGGCTACTATGTTGGATATGATGAAGATTTTAAAGCTAGGGAATATGGAATGGTGGCCACAGCAGAAGATGTAGGCCTATTTCTTAGGGCATTGAACGATGGTTCTGTGTTTAATGAAGGTGAAAGGGACATTTATCCCTATGTATATGATCATGGAGGTCTAGTAGTAGGTTATCAGAGTCTCGCAGAATACCATGAAGACATCGATACCGTAGTCGTTCAATTTATAAACACAACAGATTTTGAAGGATATGAATGGAATTTATCGGAAATCGTAATCAATCGTATCGTAAAATTATTGAGACGTAAAAAAAACTCATGAAGAAGGTAAGACGAGAGGTAAATGCATTTGAAGGCTTCCCTTTATTTTCTTGGTTTCCGGAAGTTTCGAAGTCTTTATGGACTTTATGCGCATACTCTTGTCATATGCCGTTAGTGCAAAACGGTAACAATAACTTTATTACATCGTCAGAATTAGTATTAATATTAAAATCAAATTATTTATGATTGTAACTACAGAACAAAAACAACTGATTAAAACTGCACGAATAACTGGCGTGTGGTATTTAATGATGGCTATTTCAGGAATTTTAGGGTTTATGGTCTTTCATTCTCAAATATTTGTGTCTGGAAACCCCGAACAAACGCTAACGAATTTAGTAGAGTTAGAATCTACTGCGAGGATTAGGTTGCTATTAGAGTTTGCTATCGTAATATCCCAGGCATTTACCGCAGTTTATTTTTACAAATTATTTAAGGATAGTTATCAATGGGAAGCTTGGACTTTGGGTATATGGGGAATGGTGAATGCTTTAGCTATAATGATAAGCGCAATTTCAATCGCCTCCGCAATAGGTATTGCCAATTCTGATATAAGCGTTATGCAAGATAAAATTGTACTTATTGAGGTTTTGCAAAATATAATTTCAAATGCTTGGGGTATTGGTGGTCTTTTCTTTGGGCTTTGGTTATTTCCTATGGGATACATAGTCATTCAATCAAAAAGAATGCCTATTTGGTTAGGAAGAGTTATTGTTTTAGGGGGGTTAGGCTATCTAATTTCTACGATTATACGCTACTCCGGAATTGATTTTAGCTTTAATAGATTTCTCCCGCTACCCGCAACCATTGGAGAATTTTGGATGATAGGATATTTGTTACTTTATGGCATAAGACCTAATAATGAATAAAATTAGATTAAAAAGGTCTAAAACAAAAACGTCATTAATCAATTGCATGGCAATATTTGTATTATAGCATCACTGTAAGATATAACAAATGAAAAATAAAATATATAATTTGTTAAACAACCCTATGCAGATTTTGGAATTTCTGAATGGACATTGATTCTAATAAGTAAGTAAAAAATAACACACAATGTAAGCTTACACATCAATGTAGCACCGCTTCACGGTGCAACTAATCATAGATGACAAATTGTGGAATATTTGGTAGGGGCAAATGCCGGTCAATTACAGTACAGCTGTAACTCAATAATAAGTTGTAATCCAAAACATTTTGTGAATGGGTAACCTTAAGGTGAAATTTTATTTAAAAATAGTTGAAGTAAAACTCTAAGGCGTTGCCAAGAACAAGACTTGTTAAGGCCCAAAAAAAAGTTATTCTTCCTAGATTAAAGGCATTTGAAAAGGATATCCTTAAAGAGATTGTGGCACAAATGAAAAATAGAACCATAGCATAAGAGGGGCACTCATTAAAGGTATCGCTAGTATTGCTAGAAGTAAAAAAGGTTTTAATTGAAGTTATATTTAGGCAATTTTATAAGTTATGTTTTCGGATGCACTATTCGGACATAATATCGCGCCAGTCGTAAATGTGGAATGTTTTATCCGTAGACATACCAACGAACATACCTTTTGGGAACTCTTCGTTAATAGCTACAGAAGTAACATCAGACCCATCGCTTTCTAGGGTTAAAAGTTCTACGGATTTTAGTAATACGTGATTGTTAGGTGCGTTTTTAGCACCTTCTCTAGGGTAGATGTTAAACGTATTTTGTTGTTGGTCGGAAATAAGAATATATCCTGTTCCATCATCATTTTTATAAATACTGATTCCCTCTATATCACGACCAAAATCTTTAGTACCGAACAAGGCTAATTCTTCGTTTCCTTTTTTCGGGTCGGCATAGTATTTTCGAACTCCATAAACTTCATCAGAATAATAAATATATCCCAATTCATTATCAACGGCGATGGCTTCAATTTCTTTAACACCGCTATAGTTTCCGAAATCTCTAACCTTGGTAATCATGGCTGTACCTTTTGGTGAACTATGAATTTTATATTGCGATAAATACCCAGTGGCAGGCCCTATTTTTGGACCAACAATAGCATAAATTTCTTTGGTCTTTTGGTCGGTGTAGAGCGCTATCCCCATTGGGTCACTAATTTCCCTATCCGTGAATACAGGAAGTCCACCTCCATCTATAGGTTTCATGTCGGGTAGCGAAAATATTCTCAATTGATTATTACTTCTTTCTGTAGTAACGGCAATGTCTACAAGTTTTCCGTTTAACTTAAAGTCATACGCGATATCAACATTGTTGGGGCGTTGTAAGTCGAGCACACATTTTTCTTTAATAATTTTCCCCTGTAAGTCAAAGGCATACAATCCACCACCATCTTCTTTATCCGTGCCAATAATGAAACTATTGGATGGGTCTTTTTTATCAATCCAAATTGCAGGGTCGTCGGTATCGAATACTACATTTTCCGTAATGTATTTTGGATGGATTGCATTCATTGTGTGCTGAGGTAAACCATCTGGAGCAATTAACAGATTTTCACCTGCAATGTCTTCCCAGCTATAGAAATGGAATGTTTTGTCGTCAGACATGGCCACAAAAAGTCCTTTTGGAAAAAGTGTTCCCAGTGATGCATTGGTAACTTCAGAACCATCACTTTCATTGGTCATGAGCTCTACTACTTTAACTAATTGATGGTCATGTGGGTCGCTATTAGAGCCTTCACGAGAAAAAAGGTGAAATTTATTCGCTTGTTGGTCAGATACAATGATATACCCTGTACCTAAATCAGTTTGGTAAATGCTTAAGCCTTCATGGTCTTCGGTAAAATTTTGGTTGGCAAAAAGGGCTAGTTCCTCATTTCCTCTATCCACATCCGCATAATATTTTCTTACGCCAATACCTTCATCGGAATAGTAAACATAGCCTAATTCATCATCAACAACTATTGCTTCAATTTCATTTTTCCCGCTGTATTTTCCGAATTCTCGAACCTTTTTGCCGGTAATATTTCCTTGTGCATCACCTTCTAATTTATATTGCCAAATGTAACCATCGGCAGGTCCGGATTTTCTTCCTACAAAAGCAAAAACTTGGTCATCAGCATCTTTGTATAGCCCTACACCCATAGGGGCTCTAAATTCTTCGCCTTCAAAAACAGGTATTCCGCCATTGTCAATAGGTGTCATTTCTGGCACTCTAAAGATTCGTATTTTATTGGTTAACCTTTCTGTGGTGACGGCAATGGAGAATTCTTCTTCACCCATTTCAAACTCTTCAATATCCACATTATTAGGACGTTTAAGGCCTTTTACGGTTTTGCTTTTAATAATTTTTCCGTTTAAATCATATACATAAAGACCACCATCTTCATTTTTATCGGTTCCTATAATCAAACTTTCTTCAGGGTTGTCCTCATTGATCCATATGGCCGGATCATCTGTATCATGTGGTATTTGTTCTGTTATAGTTTTAGGTCGTAAGGCATTTTTACTATGTTGAACAGCTTGCTTACAACTTTGAAAAAAGATAATGGTTATTATAAAAAGGGGTCTAAGATTCAGCATATGGTTTTTGCAGTGCTTTAATTTTTCTTTCTTAAAATTTTTCCTTCCTGATTAAAAAGGATATCATAGGTTTTACCGTCTTTTTCTAAATCATCTTCATGGAGTATTTTACCCGCTCTGGTTGCTACTAATTCTTTATCTAGAATCTCATATTCTCCCATCTTGGTTCGTAGCGCTTGTAGAACATTGTGGGGTAGTTCATCTACTGCTATTTCTGTTTCTGTCTCTACCCATTGACCTTGTTCATCAAAATAGGAGCTTGTATGTCTTGCTAATAAAAAATAGTAGACCTGGTAAAAATTGTTTTCTACAGTCCAAAGTATATCCTCTGCTTCAGAAACTTTATTCATAAATGACTTTTGCATTTTGGGGTATACATATCTGTTTGCATGAAATTACAAGAGTGCATACGATGATGATAAAAATTGATTTTTTCATTTTCTTGGTCGTAAAACTATATGTTAATTCTGTAGAGAATCTGTATTAGAATAAATGTCGGAATTTATGGGTGTCGATCAGGTTTTCATAGGATAATTTTATGTTATGAAGACGACAAATTTTTGTAATGAGGGAAAGGCCAAGACCTAAAGTAAACTTTCCGATTTCTTAAAACGTAGAAACAGTTCAGGGTGTATAGGGCCATTTTTGGTGGCATTATAAAAACCTATTTCTTCGGCTTTTGTACTAATTTCTATATGACTGCCGGCATTATCGTGGTTTATGACATTTTTAATAAAGTTGGAAAATAGGACCACCACCAGTTCTGGATTGATATCGTGTAAGATTTCATGCTTAACCTTGGTTTAGAGTCAATTTTTTTTAATGAAATCATTTGTTGAAAATGCGCTATATGGGATATCAAGATTTGAGTTAGGTTTATTTTTTTTCTACTCGATATGCCCCCGGATTCAATTTTGATTAATAGCATTAGTAAAAACAATGATTGTTCTTAATAGAAATTTTAAAACATTTTACCTTCATAATCATTAAAATTTTTATATAACTTTATACCGTAAACTTTAGGGGTGTTCTATTGATCTAGGACTGAGAAAAACCCTTTGAACCTGATTTGGTTAGTACCAACGAAGGGAAAAGTTGAAAAACGCATTGCAATATGTGTTTACGCATCTTTTTATGATAGTGGTGGATCTCTGCGCCACAAAATGTCAATTCAAAAGCTTCTCAACATCCTAATTGGTTACAGCATATTTAAAATATACTGTATATGATAACGATTTGGGTCAATGAGGAACGGTTAGAACTTGAGGAAGGCACTTCTATTCTTCATTTACTTCAGCATTTAGACTCTCCAAAGACCGGTATTGCTGTAGCAATACAGAACGCCATTGTACCTAAAAATTTATGGGAATCCACAATATTGTCCAATGACGACAATATTCTAATAATTCAGGCCACGCAAGGAGGATGACCTATCCTGAACTAAAAAACACATTTCAAATGATAAATAAAGACACCGCACCAAAAGAAGGTAAAATTACCAGGCAACCCTTTCCTAACTCAAAAAAGATTTATGTAAAGGGTCGTATACATCCACAGATAAAAGTAGCTATGCGAGAAATAGCGCTTAGTGATACCAGGCATTCTGTTACGGGAAAGGTTACGACCAATGAACCTGTAACCGTTTATGATACTTCTGGGCCATATACAGACCCCAATACGGTCATCAATGTCCATGAAGGTATAGAGCGTATTAAGGAACCATGGGTTCTAGATCGTGGAGATGTAGAGCGCTTGCCCGGTTTTACCTCTAAATATTGTAATGAGCGCTTAAATGATAGCAGTTTGGATCATATGCGTTTTTCATTGTTAAAAAAACCGCTACGTGCCAAAAAAGGTAAGAACGTAACGCAACTGCATTATGCCAAAAAGGGCATCATTACCCCCGAAATGGAATATATTGCTATTCGTGAAAATCAGCGTATAGATGAAATGACCCAAATTAGAAAGCAACATCAAGGGGAGCATTTTGGAGCCTCTATTCCAGCTAAGATCACACCGGAGTTTGTTAGGGAAGAAGTAGCCAGGGGTCGTGCGGTAATACCGTCCAACATTAATCATCCAGAGGCGGAACCTATGATTTTGGGTAGAAATTTTTTGGTCAAGATCAATGCCAATATTGGAAATTCCGCCACTACATCATCAATAGAGGAAGAAGTGGAAAAAGCGGTCTGGGCCTGCCGTTGGGGGGCAGACAATATTATGGACCTCTCCACGGGGCAAAATATCCACGAAACCCGGGAGTGGATTATAAGAAACTCACCGGTGCCCGTTGGCACGGTGCCCATTTACCAAGCATTGGAAAAAGTAAATGGTGTTGCAGAAGATTTAACATGGGAAATTTTTAGGGATACCCTAATAGAGCAGGCAGAGCAGGGCGTGGATTATTTCACCATACATGCCGGGGTATTGTTGCGCTATGTGCCCATGACCGCAAATCGTGTAACGGGCATTGTCTCCCGTGGCGGGTCGATCATGGCTAAATGGTGTTTGGCACATCATAAAGAGAGTTTTTTATACACACATTTTGAAGATATTTGCGAGATTTTAAAGCAGTATGACGTAGCTTTTTCATTAGGTGACGGTCTACGGCCCGGTTCTATTGCAGATGCAAATGATGAAGCACAATTTGCCGAATTGGAGACTTTGGGAGAGCTCACACAAATTGCCCGTAAACATGAGGTACAGTGTTTTATAGAAGGACCTGGGCATGTACCCATGCATATGATCAAAGAGAATATGGAAAAGCAGATAGAAGTCTGTGATGAAGCACCATTTTATACCTTAGGACCATTGACAACAGATATTGCACCAGGTTACGATCATATTACATCGGGTATCGGTGCCGCCATGATCGGTTGGTACGGCTGCGCCATGTTGTGCTATGTAACGCCAAAAGAACATTTAGGATTGCCAAATAAGGAAGATGTTCGCGTTGGCGTGGTGACCTATAAACTTGCGGCCCATGCGGCAGATTTGGCTAAAGGGCATCCTGGGGCGCAGCATCGTGACAATGCCTTGAGTATGGCTCGTTTTGAATTTCGTTGGCGCGATCAGTTCAATTTAGGTTTAGATCCGGAACGCGCATTGGAATATCATGATGAGACCTTGCCGGCAGACGGTGCCAAAATTGCCCATTTCTGCTCTATGTGCGGACCAAAATTCTGCTCCATGAAGATTTCCCAGGAAGTGAGGGATTTTGCCGCGGAAAATGATATTGTGGACAATGAAATCATGCAAAAGGGCATGAAGGAAAAATCAGAAGAATTCAAGCAAAACGGATCAGAAGTGTATTTGTAAAATGTGTAGGTAGTTCCCGCACTTGTAAAAGTGCGGTCGGGCTTTCAGCTGTATCTTTTTTTGAAATAAAAAAAAAGGATGCCGCTTCAATCCCTAACTTAAATGATACTAGTGCCTAAAACAGAATTTTATATAAACCATAATAAATGATAGTAGTTATAGCCCCGGAGCATGATATGGAACATGAATTGAACATTCTTCACCAATTGTTTGATGAAGGGTTGCACTATTTTCATTTGCGTAAGCCCCATAAAAGTTTAAAGGACCACCGGGCTTATTTAAATGAATTGGATGTCAAGTATCATAATAGGGTAGTGGTGCATTTGTACCACGAACTGGTAAATGAATTTGACTTAAAGGGAATTCATTTTCAAGAACAACACAGAATAGACCATATTGACAATCTTGGGCACTATTTTAAAAACCTTGAGATGTATGGCAAGTCTATTAGTAGCTCATTTCATGAACCGGAAGTATTGAACAATTGTTATTTTGAATTCGATTATCATTTATTGAGTCCTGTTTTTTCGTCTATCTCAAAACCGGGGTATAAAGGTCGTGGGTTTGATGTAAACCATATTGACAAAACAATCATTGGTATGGGTGGTGTTTCAATTGAAAATATAGAAGAGTTCAAAACTTTAGGTTTTAAAGGAGTTGGAGTGTTAGGTGGTATCTGGAACAGCAATGAACCTGTTGAATCTTTTAAAAAAATGAAACAATATTTTGAATAATTTAAAATACATACTTTCTATTGCAGGTCACGATCCTAGTGGTGGTGCCGGTATTACGTCAGATATAAAAACATTTGATGCGCACGGATTATATGGCCTTTCGGTTTGTACGGCCATAACGGTGCAAAATGAGAATGATTTTAAGGAATGTAGTTGGGTGCCCGTCCCATCTGTTTTGGCTCAGATAGAAGTTTTATTTGAAAAATATACCATTGACATCGTCAAAATAGGGCTTGTAGAATCTTGGCCTGCAATGCTCCGTATTGTAAATACATTACACGCAATACATCCCAAGGTCAAAATTGTCTTGGACCCAATATTAAAAGCAAGCTCAGGGTTTGATTTTCACAATGGCGAAGAACAAAATGTATTGGATGAAATATGGAGTAAATGTTACATCGTTACCCCTAATTATGATGAGATTAAGTGTTTGTATCCGCAAATGACTATTGAAGAGACACTTGAGCATATGGCCAATTATACCAACATCTATTTAAAAGGTGGACACCGTGCGGATAAAAAGGGGTATGACGAGTTGTATTATAGTCAATTTGTTATGGTGAACTTACCCCCTTTTTAAGTGAGGTATTGGAAAAACATGGTAGTGGATGCGTGTTGTCATCTGCACTTGCCAGTAATTTGGCACTTGATATTGGTTTGGAGGATGCCGCTAGAAACGCTAAAAAATATACGGAGGAATATTTAAACTCCCACCCCTCTTTGCTGGGGTTACACAAAAAAATAATTACAGAATGATACCGAAATTGCATTATATATCGCAAGGTAAAACAGTAGACGAGCATTTATCGAACATTCAAAATGCCTGTAGTAGCGGCATTGAATTGGTGCAGTTGCGATTAAAGAAATTTAAAGAACCTGCTGTTTTAAAAGCAGCAGAACAAGCACGGGAAATTACTGCTCGTTTCCAAACCCGGTTGATTATCAACGATTATTATAAAGTAGCCAAAGAGGTAAAAGCTGATGGAGTTCATTTAGGACAGAACGATACCTGTCCAAAAACGGCCCGTAAACATTTATATTCTTGGCAAATAATCGGTGCTACGGCCAATACATTGGAACAGGCACAAGAATTAATTGCTAAAAAAGTAGATTATATTGGTATGGGGCCGTTTAGGTTCACATTGACCAAAGCAAATTTGAGTCCCGTATTGGGTGTTGATGGTTATGTTACAATCATAAAAAAGCTGAACACGGAAACACCAATTATTGCCATTGGCGGCATAACGTTGGAAGACGTTCCGGTTATCTTAAAGACCGGGGTGTACGGCATAGCGGCATCGGGAGGAATAACCAAAGATTTTAATACCATAGCACACTTTAAAAAATTACTGGATGGTAATGTACAGGAACAGGTTTGGACTGCCTTTAAACATGAAAATAAATGAAAGATAAGTTAACAATTGCCGGTAAATCGTTTATGTCAAGATTGTTTACCGGTACGGGAAAATTTAAAAGCTCGGAAAATATGCGGCAGGCCATTATTGCTTCTAAAAGTGAACTGGTGACCGTTGCGTTAAAGCGGGTAGAGGTCCATAATTCTTCAGATGATATATTGGTACATTTAAGGGATAATCACATTAATCTTCTACCAAATACATCTGGAGTAAGATCGGCCAAAGAGGCTGTTTTTGCAGCTCAATTGGCACGGGAAGCTTTGGAAACAAATTGGGTAAAGTTAGAAATTCACCCAGATCCAAAATACCTATTGC
Source organism: Maribacter confluentis (assembly GCF_030505015.1). NCBI lineage: Bacteria > Pseudomonadati > Bacteroidota > Flavobacteriia > Flavobacteriales > Flavobacteriaceae > Maribacter > Maribacter confluentis. Next base: position 642,223 of record NZ_JAUKUC010000001.1, on the reverse strand, counting down.
CAGATCCCATTGAAACCTTAAGGGCAGCTGAAGAACTTGTAGCGTTGGGCTTTGTGGTAATGCCTTATATACACGCAGACCCCGTGTTGTGCAAACGCCTAGAAGAAGTTGGTGTACAGTGCGTAATGCCATTGGGAGCACCTATTGGCAGCAATAAGGGTATTATGACCAAGGATTTTTTGGAAATCATCATTGAGCAAAGCAATGTACCGGTTATAGTTGATGCAGGTATTGGCGCACCGTCCCATGCGGCCTTTGCCATGGAGTTGGGTGCAGATGCTGTTCTGGTTAATACGGCAATTGCCGTTTCTGACGACCCGGTAGCTATGGGAATGGCATTCGCAAAGGCCGTAGAGGCGGGGAGAATGGCTTACTTGGCAAAATTGGCACCTATTCAGGAACATGCTGCTGCAAGCAGCCCGCTAACTTCTTTTTTGCATGAATAGTTTTAAGGAAATTTTTGAAAGGTATGATTGGCATATGCTGGAAAAGGAAATTTATGGCTGTACAGCATTAGATGTAGAACGTGTGTTGGCAAAGGAAAAGATTATGTTATCAGATTTTAAAGCATTGATTTCCCCTGCGGCCAAACCATATTTGGAACAAATGGCACAGCGAAGTAGCGCATTGACCAAAAAACGTTTTGGGAAAACCATGCAAATGTATATACCCTTGTATCTTTCCAATGAGTGCCAAAATATATGTACCTACTGTGGGTTCAGTATGATCAATAACATTAAACGAAAAACCCTAACCGATAAGGAGATTTTGGATGAGGTGGCCTATATAAAAAAATTGGGTTACGATCATATTCTCTTGGTAACGGGAGAAGCAAACAGAACGGTAGGTGTAGCATATTTAAAAAATGCCATAGCCTTAATTCGTAAACATTTTTCTAATATTAGTATAGAGGTACAACCATTGGACCAAGCAGAATATGAAACCTTGATCGCGGAAGGACTATATGCAGTTTTGGTATATCAGGAAACCTATCATAAGGCAACATATAGGACCCACCATCCAAAAGGTAAAAAATCAAATTTTGATTTTAGATTGTTAACACCGGACCGTTTGGGTAGGGCGGGCATTCATAAAATTGGGTTAGGTGCTTTGTTCGGCTTGGAAGATTGGCGGGTAGATAGTTTTTATACGGCGTTGCATTTAAAATATTTGCAAAGAACATATTGGAAAACCAAGTATTCCATCTCCTTTCCACGCCTACGTCCGCACCAAGGAGATGTGGAGCCTAAGGTAGCAATGACCGATGCGGATTTGGTCCAGTTAATTTGTGCCTATCGTCTGTTGGACGAAGATGTGGAATTATCCATGTCCACTAGAGAGAGTAAAGTGTTTAGGGATAATATTATTAACCTAGGTATTACATCCATTAGTGCGGAATCAAAAACCAATCCAGGTGGCTATGCGGTTGCCCCTGAATCTTTGGAACAGTTTGAAATATCTGACGAGCGAAGCACAGTGGAAATCACAGAAATGATACAATCCCAAGGATATGAAGTCGTTTGGAAAGATTGGGATAGAAGTTATTTGGTTTCGGAATAAGATGTAGCGTTATATATTTCATCATGTTGGCGAAACCTTATTGAACGTTTTAAGGTAATACAGTTCACTTAAACAAATAAAATGTTAAATTTTTTATTTCGTTAAACCTTTTCAAATATTGTAAGTCATACAGTGTAATGCACATTTTAATCAAATGTGTATATGTATAAAAAGAGCTAATTGGTGTATTAAAACGGTGTTAAATAATACCTAACATTTCTATAAAACAGCCTTTAAGAATTAGATTTGTGAAGTAGACGATACCGGTTTGCCAAATAATTATCCAAACTTCCAAATGAAAATAAAATACATTGTTTATAGCCTACTTTTAATAGGAATTACCGCCCTAATAGTATATCGCATAAATGCAAACAATGAAATTGGCGGATCTAAGGCCAATGATGCAGTAGAACAAGCAACTTCAGTAAAGGGGATGGTGCTCAATGCCCAACAGTTCAATGATAATATTTCCTTATCCGGAACCATAGAAGCCAATGAACAAATTGAGATAAGGAGTGAGGTTTCCGGAATTGTTGAACGTATTAATTTTAATGAAGGCAGTAAGGTTACCGAAGGCCAAGTATTGTTCAAGGTCAATGATATAGAGTTACAGGCGCAATTATCCAAAGTGCGAACGGCCCAAAAACTAGCCTCGGAAAATGAACGGAGGGCAAAATTATTGTTGGAAAAACAGGCCATAAGTCAAGAGGAATATGATATTGTGAGTGCGGACTACCAATCTGCCAGTGCAGAATCGCAATTAATACAGGCGCAACTTTCAAAAACTGTAGTTAGGGCACCTTTTTCGGGAACCATTGGGTTGAGGTATATTTCTAAAGGCACCTATGTAACCCCACAGACATTGATCGCCAAATTGGTCAATACCAGTAAGCTCAAGATTACATTTTCAATTCCGGAAAAATATGCGTCTCAAGTATCTGTAGGTTCGCAGTTGAGTTTTACTACTTCAGATTCCAAAGAGGAATATAAGGCCAAGGTGTATGCCATTGAGCCAGAAGTTGAGATTGCTACTAGAACATTGAAAATGAGGGCCATTGCGGAAAATAAGGAAGGTAAGTTATACCCGGGAACCTATGCCAATGTAATGTTGCCGTTGGAAAGTATAGATGATGCCCTAATGGTACCGTCAGAAGCCTTGATACCTGTACAGAACGGTAAAAGAATATTTATTGCAGAACAAGGTAAAGCCAAGGAAATCGATGTTGAGATCGGGGCAAGGACGGGTAATGAGGTACGGGTGGTTTCTGGCCTAAAGGTAGGGGACACTATTTTGACCTATGGTGTTATGGCCTTGAAAAATGGTACTCCCGTCAATATTCAATTTGAAGAACCTGTAACGTTAACCGCAGAATAATGAATTTATCGACCTTAAGTATAAAAAGACCGGTTCTGACCATTGTAATGAACCTTACCTTAATCCTATTCGGTATCATTGGTTATACATATTTAGGGGTGCGTGAATTTCCTTCCATTGATCCGGCGCAAGTATCTGTGAGAACCAGTTATTCAGGTGCCAATGCAGATATAATTGAGTCTCAGATCACTGAACCATTGGAAAAAGCGATCAATTCCATTGACGGTATACGTAATATAACCTCTTCTAGTGTACAAGGTTCAAGTTCTATTAGTATAGAATTTAACTTGGACAAAAATCTTGAAGATGCGGCCAATGATGTAAGGGACAAGGTGTCACAAGCGGTAAGGCGTTTGCCGGAAGATTTGGATGCGCCACCGGTAGTCTCCAAATCTGATGCCGATGCACAACGTATCCTTTCCATGACCGTACAGAGCGATGGAAAGAATATATTGGAACTATCAGACTACGCAGAGAACGTTATTGCCCAAAGGATAGAAACGATACCTGGGGTAAGTAGCGTACAAATATGGGGACAGCGAAGGTATGCAATGCGCCTTTGGATAGACCCATTGAAATTGGCTTCCTATGGACTTACAGTGGCAGATGTTAGGACCGCATTGTTGGCACAGAACGTAGAATTGCCATCTGGAAAATTAACCGGAGAAAATACGGAGTTAACGGTAAAGACAATCGGGAATCTTAATACGGAAGAGCAGTTCAACGATATTATTATTCTGGCAGATGGGGAAAAATTGGTTCGTTTAAGTGACATTGGTAAGGCAAGTTTGGAAGGGGAAAACATGGAGACCAAGATGAGCGACTCCGGTCAGCCAATGGTCGCTACCGCGGTCATTCCACAACCAGGAACCAATTATTTGGAGATTGCGGATGCTTTTTATGAGGAATATGAAAAGCTAAAAAAAGATTTGCCCGAAGGTTTTAAATTGAACGTGGTAATTGATGATACGGTCTTTGTAAGAAGGGCTGTAACCGAGGTTGCGGAAACCTTATTGATTTCAATAGTATTGGTTATCCTGGTCATTTTCTTCTTCTTTAGAAACTGGTCCATGGCCCTAAGGCCCTTAATAGATATTCCAGTATCCTTGATAGCCACTTTCTTTATTATGTGGCTGTTTGGGTATAGTATTAATGTGCTTACACTTTTGGCCATTGTACTTGCCACGGGACTTGTAGTGGATGATGGTATTGTGGTAACGGAAAATATTTATAAAAAAGTAGAAGAGGGTATGAGCCCTATAGAGGCGGCCATAAAAGGGTCTAATGAAATATTCTTTGCGGTCATATCCATTTCAATAACATTGGCAGCGGTGTTTCTTCCGGTAATCTTTTTGGAAGGTTTTGTAGGCAGGCTTTTCCGTGAGTTTGGGGTGGTCTTAGGTGCGGCAGTTTTGATTTCCGCATTTGTTTCTTTGTCACTGACCCCTATGCTTAATGCTTACTTGATCAAACCCGGCAAACAGAAACAATCAAAATTCTATCATTTTACGGAGAAGTATTTTTTGAGAATGAACCGTTCCTATGCAGAATCGCTTAGGGAATTTATGAAAAGAAAGTGGTTGAGTTTTCCAATTTTGGCAGGATGTTTAGGATTAATTGCGGTGTTCTACATACTACTTCCAAAAGAAACCGCACCTTATGATGATCGTAGTTTTGTTCGCTTAAGTGTAAATGCCCCAGAAGGTTCTTCGTATGAATACATGGACCGCTTAATGACCGATATAACAGATTTGATAAATGATTCTATTCCAGAAAAGAAAGTTAGTCTTGTACTTACCTCACCAGGGTTTGGGTCATCATCAGTTAATAGTGGTAGGGCAAATATAGCTTTGGTTGACCCAAGTGAGCGAGAGCGTTCTCAAAATGATATTGCCAATGACCTTGGGCGATGGGCTAAAGCATATGTCGGTGGTAAATCTAACGTATCTGAGCGACCTACAATTTCAGTGAATAGAAGAGGAGGACCGCCAATTCAGTTTATTATACAAGCCCAAAACTTTAAGAAGTTAGAAGAAAATATTCCTGCATTTATGGCTGAGGCCGAAAATGATGAGACGTTTTCCTTTGTAGACGTTAATCTAAAATTCGATAAGCCTGAAATCTATGTGACCATAGACCGTGAGAAGGCTGAAAGTTTAGGGGTGTCCGTAATAGATGTTGCCCAAACCCTGCAACTATCTTTGAGCGGACAACGTTTTGGATATTTTCTAATGAACGGAAAGCAATATCAAGTAATTGGTCAATTTGATAAAGAGGACAGAAATGCACCGATGGATTTGACATCGATCTTTGTCAAAAATAAAGATGGTTTGTTGATTCAATTAGACAACTTGGTTCAAACATCAGAACATAGTAGTCCACCACAACTATATCACAATAATAGGTACATGTCTGCTACCGTATCTGCAAATTTAGCACCCGGTAAAACCATCAACGACGGTATTGAGGCCATGGAGCGGATAAAGGATAAAGTATTGGATGAATCCTTTACTACGGATTTGGGCGGAGAATCAAGGGATTTTGTTGAAAGTAGTTCAAATACCCTATTTGCTTTTGGATTGGCATTACTGTTGATTTTCTTAATTCTTGCTGCCCAATTTGAAAGTTTTATAGATCCCTTTATCATTATCCTGACCGTACCTATGGCCGTTGCCGGAGCCATGTTTTCCTTGTGGTTATTTGGACAGTCATGGAATATTTTCAGTCAAATAGGCACCATAATGTTAATTGGTCTGGTAACCAAGAACGGTATTCTTATTGTAGAATTTGCCAATCAATTACGGGAACAGGGATTAGGAAAAAGAGAATCAATTCTACAGGCATCGGAATCTAGACTACGGCCTATTCTAATGACCAGTTTAACCATTGCCTTGGGAGCTTTGCCCATAGCGTTATCCTTGGGAGCGGCTTCTACCAGTAGAATAGGCATGGGGGTAGTGATCATTGGTGGGACCATGTTCTCCTTACTGCTAACGTTATTTGTAATTCCTGCACTTTATATGCTGTGGTCACGTGAAAAAGTAGAAAGATCGGAGTTTAAAGTGCTTGAAACATATTAAAATGAATTATTACAGGATTATATTTTTTATTGTATTCTTAGTTGGGTGCAATGTCCGGGGACAAGAAGTGCTCTCCTTGCATGAAGCGGTAAAAATAGCAATAGAGAATAATTACAGTATTATTACCGCCAGCAATAATCTCGCAATTGATTCCATAGGGGTAAGTCCGGGTTATGCAGGCATGCTTCCTACTTTGGAAGCCCGTATTACGGATAATAATAGTGTACAGAATTTATCGCAAACCCGTTCAGATGGTTCCCAGGTAGAACAGGACAATGCAAAGAACAATAGTTTAAATTATGGTGTGGCCATGGATTGGACCTTGTTTGATGGCCTACGCATGTTCGCCAATCTGGAACAATTGAAACAAAATCAGAATTTAGGCGAGGTAGAACTAAAACAAGTTATTTTGGCCAAAGTGGGCGAGGTAATGATCACTTATTATGATTTGGTACAGCAACAGCAACAGCTAACGGCCTTGGATAGTACCATACTAATATCCAAACAACGGGTTGAGCTGGCCCAAAATAGGTTTACCATTGGTAAGGCCTCAAAATTGGAAGTCCTGAACGCCCAGGTAGATTTAAATACGGACCAAACGCTAATGCAGCGGCAGAGGGAATTATATGCCAACACCAAAATCCAATTGAATGAACAACTGGCACGAGATTTAAAGACGGCATTTGTGGTCGCTACGGAAATTAATGTAGATGAAAGTCTTTTATTACCGGAGCTGGAAGCGGATGTCATCTCCAATAACCCACAATTAAATGCAGAGCGTATTAACAAACGTATAAATGAATTGGATTTAAAACAGGTACGTGCGGCCAGATATCCTACTATTTTTGCAACAACAGGTTATAATTTTGGCAGGTCAGAATCAAGTCTTGGGTTTACTACGAGTGCCAATTCCAGAGGTTTTAATTATGGTTTTGGGGCCACTTTAAATCTTTTTGATGGCTTTAATCAAAACAGAAATGAAAAAATAGGTCGTTTAGAGTTAGAGAATGCTGAAATTGCCATTGCCCAACAGCAACAAGAGTTATTATCAATTCTTAGTACTACATATCAAACCTATCTGACCAATATCAGTTTAATTGAATTGGAAGAAAGTAATGAGGCCATAGCAAAGGAAAATTTAGACATAACCGTAGAGAAATATCGCATAGGCATAATACCAACGTTAGAGTTTAGAACTGCGCAATTAAACTATATTAATGCCAAGGTGAGGTTTAGCAATGCCAAGTTTCAGGCTAAGCTATCGGAAATTATTTTAAGGCAGTTATCCGGAGATTTGGACATATAATCAGTTGGCCATTATTTAGGAATTTTCAGCTCATCTACATCGTTCTTTTTACAAAGTTGTGAACCTTCTTTCATGGTTGCCGCCGTACCACAGGCTACTCCGTAAATACCCATTTCCTTGATTGATTTATTTTTTGAAAAGGCCAACACCATTTCCGCTACCATACTACCACTTGCTACCAAGAAATCATCTTCTTCAATAACGGCATCCAATTGTATTAATGTTCTTTGCCATTCCGTTTTTTTAACTAAGGGTCCCGGCATTCCAAATCGGTATTGGGCATTGTTCTTGGTATCGGCTACGGCATGGTTTTCACGTACCCATCCAGATATAGGGATTATCTGTTGGTCAATTTGTAAATCTGTCAATTGTTCCTGAAGATGAATCCCCTTAGGTCCGCCGGATATGTACATACATAAGGAAGTGCCCCCAAGTTCCTTTATTACGCGAGACACATTGATTACGCCCTCTCCGGGTTCATATACCGGGTTGCCGCATCTTAATTTATTATCGGGCACTATACCATTGACCACTGGGTTTACGGTAAAAGTAAAAATTCTGTTTTTGATGGTAATGTTCAAAACATAGTTCAATTATAGTCGTAGGAATATTTTGGTGCTATGACCATTGTCATTGGTATAGATCTAGGTCTAGAATATCTTGGTGAAAAATTGGTAGTTATGAAAGGTGTCATGCGTTTAGGAAAGGTATCCGGAATAAAGATTGAAGTTCACTGGACCTTTATACTTTTACTTTTATGGGTAGCGTTTTTAGAGTTTCAGAAAGGCAGTGGTCTTAACAGAATATTGCTCAATGAAGCCCTTATTGTGGTATTGTTCTTCTGTGTAGTTTTACATGAATTGGGGCATGCCCTGATCGCTAAATATTTTGGGGTACAGACCAAGAACATACTCTTATTGCCAATAGGCGGTGTTGCAACATTGGAAAAAATGCCTGAAAAACCTGCACAGGAGTTTTGGATTGCATTGGCAGGTCCTGCGGTGAACATCATTATTGCCATTTTACTTCTCTTGGTAGTCCCGGTACGTAGTTACTTTAATTTTGATGCTATTGTTATGGAGGAATTGCTTTATGAACCAACCTTACGGAATTTTTTATTCTACCTGTTTTTAGCCAATGCAATGTTGGTCGTCTTTAATCTAATACCAGCCTTTCCAATGGATGGTGGCCGCGTATTGCGTGCATTGCTATCCTTTAATCTTGGGCGTGTAAAGGCTACTGAAATCGCTGCAAGTCTTGGTCAAGGGTTAGCTATGATATTTTTTGTACTTGGCTTATTTTTTAATCCTTTTTTAATATTGATAGCACTGTTTATCTTTCTTGCGGCCTATGGGGAAAATCAAATGGTAAAACAGGGAGATTTGCTCAAAGGATATTCGGTCCAGGATGCTACCATGACCAATATAACACAATTAAATACCCATAGTAAAGTTAAGGAAGTCATTGCAATCCTTTTGGGGGGAACAGAGAAAGATTTTGTGGTAGTTGACAATGGGAAAATTGTAGGGATATTGACACAAAAAAATATAATAGAACACGCCAAAGCACCCGAAACTCTGGTGGGCAGCATCATGCAAACCAAATTTAGTACTGTTAATTTATCTGAGGGGTTAATGAAGGTATTGCAACTGTTGGAAAGGGAAAGAAATGGTTTTTTTCCAGTACTTGAGCAAGGGAAACTAGTTGGTGTAATTGATAAGACCAATATTAGTGAATTAATTTTGTTAAGAACTGCAGCTACTTAAAATGACATATTGTTTTTCACCCTGTTTTCAAATGGGCTGTATGATGAAAACGTAAGGAAAACGGAATAATTAATCCCTTACGCTTGAACTCAATGTTTGTATAAAAGAAGTATTTGAACGTATTTCGTCCATTGCGGATTCATAACCCAGTTTAAATATGGTATCAATGTTTTTTGCAGCAAACATATTGTAATTTTCCAACCCTTTGGGTTGAATCAACAAGTTACAATCCCCAAATTTTGACAGTGATTCATTGGCGAGGATGATATGATAGGCACGTTCCAAAATGTGGTAGGAATGTTTTAGATGTTCCATGCTTACCTTTTTAAATGGATTAACGTATACACCTACAATTTGATCGCAAAAATGGCTAATAAGTTCTACAGGAAACGTATTTAAGGTGCCCCCGTCAATATAATATCCATCTTCAATCTGTACCGGGGCAAAAAAACCGGGTACTGCTGCAGAAGCCAATACTGGCCTAATAAGTTCGCCTTGATGAAAAACTTTCAGGTTTCCATCCAATAAATTAGTAGCTGTTATGTATAAAGGAATTTTAAGCGAGGAAAAATTATCATGAGGTAAATAGGTGCGTAAGAGATCATAGTATTTAGATGCATCTACAAATCCTGGTTTGTTTCTTGCATATTTCTTTACTGAAAACAGGTCTACGGTTTTAAAAAGTTCAAGCATATGCTGCCAACTGCAACCGTTGGCGTATAGTGCTCCTACAACGGCACCTGCACTTGTACCGGCAATATACGAAGGGAAAATATTATGCTCCTCTAATGCTTTTATGGCCCCAATATGCGCTACACCACGCATACCCCCACCAGAGAGCACAAGTCCAATTTTCATACTAGATGTTTTATATTATTGTGATGGTCATGTAGTTGTTAGGATTTTTTTGAAGTTCTTTTATGTTGAATATACCGTAACAATCTATTGGAAAAGAAAGTAATGATAGCACTTTTAACCGTAGAGGTGTTTAGCATTTGTGCGCCTATACCGGTACGAAACGTCTGTGGAACCAAATCTACTTTAGTATGATGCGCCAATAGTTTTAAATTTTCCTTGTTGATTTCCCGTTGAAGCTCCAAAACTTTAAGTCGATTATCTATTTCTTTGAAGGATGTATATGCTTTTGTCATATCACGAAAAATAATAGGTGGATAATTTTTTGAGTACAGGTTTGTTCAATTTTTCCCTGAATAGATAGCATACAAATGCCAGAAAGATATAAAAACCGGAAATGACCACAAACCCACCAAAATAACTGTCCATTAATTCAGAAAGCCAAAGGCATGCTGCAAAGGATAGGAACAATAATGCCAAGAGAGCACTAATGCCAATTAGTGCCAATTGTAATAGACCTGTTGCATTTTTGGAAAGGACCTTGAATATTTTAAGTCTATAATATTCCTCGCTATGTTCTATGTATGACCCCATTTCGGTCTGTAACCCAATGAGGTCATTTTTTAGTTCTTCAAAAGCCATACGTACTATTTTTGTAGTTGGGCATTTTTAGCTTTAAGGTCTTCTAGTTTTCTCTCCAATTTATCAATGATGTCATCTGCCTTGTAACTCATGGTGGCAATGGCCTCATCCAATTTTCTGTCGAATACGTCCTTCTTTTCGTTTGCCGTTTTGGTTAGTTCGTCTTTGGCATGGGATAAACGTTCTGCTAAATCATGTCCGGTATCCTCTACTTTTCTTTTTATTTTATGGCGAGTTTCAATGCCCTTGTCCGGAGCATAAAGTATACCGATTCCTGCTCCAATTGCTGCGCCAGTTAATAGGGCCAATAATACATTTCCGTTGTCGTTCTGCATGATGTTTAAATTTAGGTGTTATTGAATTTACTCAACCTAAATGTACATCCATTAAAATGCGGTTGAAATGACATGCATCATATTCTACAAGTTATTATAGAACTATATTGTTGTATATAATCACAACGCACTATTCAGTTGGATGAAGGGATTGATATAGTCTTGTGGTTTAAAGAGCAGTATCTGTATGCTGTAATTAAGTAAGTAACTGGTACACTTGTTGCGCAATTTCCAATTCTTCATTGGTTGGAACCACCAGAATCTTAACCTTGGAATCAATGGTGTTTACTTCACGGATAGTTGCCGCTCTTAAATCATTTTTTGCATCGTCCAAAACTATATTGAAATGGCTCATATCTTGGCAGACAAGCTTACGCATTAAGCTGGAATTTTCCCCAATACCGGCAGTAAAGATTATGGCATCTAATCCGTTCATGGCGGCAGTATAGGCGCCTATATATTTTTTTATGCGGTAGGCGTTCATCTCTAGGGCCAGCATACATTTTTGGTTGCCATTACTTGCCTGGCTTTCAATATCACGCAAATCATTATAACCGGTAAGGCCAAGCATACCGCTTTTTTTGTTCAGTAGTTCATTTATTTCGGATAGGCTATAGCCCAGGTTGTCAACCATATAGAAAATTATGGAGTGGTCAATATCTCCACTACGTGTTCCCATAATTAATCCGTTAGACGGTGCAAAACCCATACTGTGGTCTATACTTTTACCATTTTTAATGGCCGTAATACTACACCCATTCCCTAAGTGAATTGCAATTAAATTGGTCTTTTGATTGTTTAAATAAGCATTTGCTTTTTCAGATACATATTTGTGACTGGTACCATGAAATCCGTATGCCTGTACGCCTTTTTCGTCATATAAGGGTAGGGGAATGGCATATTGTTTGGCCTTTACGGGAATAGTACCATGAAAAGCGGTGTCAAAGACGGCAACTTGTTGAGCGTTCTTAAAGATCGCTTCCGCCATTTCTATGCCTACTAAATTGGCAGGATTATGAAGTGGCGCCAAAGGAGATAGTTTTTTTATGCTCTTTTTTACATCATCATTTATTAAGGTGGTTTTTGTGTAAGTGCTTCCCCCATGTACCACCCGGTGGCCTATGGCATCAATATTGTCCGTACTTTCAATAACTCCTTTTTCAGAATCTAAAAGTAATTCCGTTATTCTTTCCAGACCTTCCCTGTGGTTGTTTATCGTACAGGTCCTTTCTATCTTATGATCATTTGATGTAAAGGAAGAAATGGCATCGATACTGCCAATACGTTCAATTATTCCTGCGCAAATAATTTGTGCGGAAGGCATGTTCAAAAGTTGGTATTTGATGGAAGAACTACCGGAATTTATAATTAAGATATTCATAAAATTGGGTTAAAGGCCTTGCGCCTGTATAGCGGTGATGATTACGGTATTAAATATATCTTCTACAGTACAACCACGGCTTAAATCGTTTACGGGCTTGTTCAATCCTTGTAACATAGGTCCAATTGCCAATGCCCCTGTTTCCCGTTGCACAGCCTTGTATGTATTGTTGCCAGTATTTAAATCGGGAAAAATAAATACACTTGCCTGTCCGGCAACTTCAGAATCGGGTAACTTACTTAATCCTACTTTGGCATCTACGGCGGCATCATACTGTATTGGTCCTTCTACCTTTAGATCGGGTCTTTTTGTTTTGATGATTTCAGTAGCCTTGCGAACCCGGTCCACATCTTCTCCTACGCCAGATGTACCTGAGGAATAGGATAGCATGGCAATTTTTGGTTCTATACCAAATGCAGTACTTGTAGCGGCAGAGGAAATTGCAATTTCTGACAATTGTTCAGCTGATGGGTTTGGATTGATCGCGCAATCGCCAAAAACGGTAACCCTATTGGGCAAGCACATAAAGAAAATGGAAGAGACTATGGATACGTCAGGTCTGGTCTTAATAAATTGTAACGCAGGGCGAATAGTGTGTTGGGTAGTGTGTACCGCTCCGGACACCATACCATCCGCATGTCCTTTATAAACCATCATTGTACCGTAATAAGAAACATCTTCCATTAAATCCTTGGCCATGGCCAAGTTTACATTTTTATGTTTCCTTAATTCAAATAGGGTATTGGCGTACTCATCAAAAACTGGTGATTCAGTTGGATCAATGATATTAATGGTCTCAAGGTCAAGGTCAATATCCAATTCGGTAATTTTAGTCCTAATCTGTTCTTTATTGCCCAATAATGTAATGGAAACCGCATCCGCATCTATTAATTTTTTAGTGGCTAAAAGGATACGCTCATCTACTCCTTCGGGCAGTACAATATGCTTTTTGGAGGATTTGGCCTCTTGCAGCAAATTATATTGGAACATTCTAGGGGTAATACCCTTTGCCTTGAAGGTAATCAAGCGCTCGGATAATTCCTTGGTGGGCACGTGTTTTTCAAATTCTTGGATGGAAGTCAAGATTTTCTCTGTATTATCGGCATATATACGAGGTCTTATAGTGCCAATTTTATTGGTTACCGCATAGGTGCCACCGGCAACAGAAAGTATGGGGATGATATCCGTTAGACCCTCAATCAATTTTGTAATGGAATCTTCGGGAAGGAGTCCGCCCGTTAATACTATACCGGAAAGTTTGGGGTAGTTGGTTGAAATATTGGCTTGCAAAGCACCTAAAATAATATCTGCCCTGTCACCGGGAGTAATGACCAGGCTGTCTTCCTTTAAATGGGTGATATAATTACGCAGTTGCATGGCACCAACACCAAAACCGGCTACTTGGTTATTTATAAATGCTTCGCCAAATAATATTTTGGCATCTAATTCTTGCGATATTTCCTTGATGGTTGGGCGTCCTAAAATGGTATTCATGGGGATAGTACCGATCAAGACATTTTCAGGGAGTTTTTTCTGCAGCCCCTCATTGACAATATCTAAATTTTCTGGCTGTATTTTATTCGCAATGATCAATAGTACTTCAACACCTTTTTCCATAAACGAATCATAGGCCATATAAAGATTGCCCAAAAGTTCATCTAGCGTTTTGTTTTTACCACTGGCAAGGATAATTGCAGGGATGCCTAAATTTTTGGCAATGAGCACATTAATATCCCATTCAATAATGGTTCCCTCCCCAGAAAAATCGGTTCCTTCCACTAATACGAAATCAAAACGTTTTTCAATGGTTTTGAACTTGTGGATAATGTGTCCTACGATTTCATCGTCCTTATCCTGGTTTTTAAGTTGAACCACTTGGCTACGGGTATAGGCATAAGCCTCTTCCGGTACCATGTCTACATTAAAATAACTTAGAACCGTATCTATATGGTTATCTATTTTTCCATCAGGAACATCGTCTATAATAGGTCTAAAATACCCTACTTTGGCCGTCTTGCCCAGTAAGAGTTGCATAAGCCCTAAAGAAACAATGGATTTTCCGCTATTGGGCTCGGTAGTGACAATATAAATGGCTTTGCTCACGTATTGTAATTTTTTGGTATGTACTACATTTTAAAAGTTCGCTTTTGTATCATCCCGGATACTTGGTTATGGATAATGTTTAAATGAACCGTATGCTAAAAATCTTCGTTATAAATATAAGTATTGTTACGCCTAAATAGGCCCTTTTAAATGATATGAAATAAGATTGGATGCTATATAGGCCAATTTCCATAATTCACACGATTAATACTAAAAGCGACAAACATAAATAGGATAATCATGGCTAAAAATGACAATGCTCATAGTTCAGGTATGAGCATTGTCATTTTTAAATTACTTTGTTCAAGGTACTTTGGTTGGGTATTTAATCAAAGTTCAGAAAATGCATAAAACAAATAAAAAGGATTCCCTTGGTTTTTAACGGAAGAGCGTGCTTTCCTAGATGGGCCACGGAGCAGGTTCAAAGAACTTTGGTTTACGTTTAAGGTGCAGTTTCAATTCATCAAAGCATTTAGAAAACTACATTTTATAGGCCCCTGTGTTACCGTTTTTGGTTCTGCACGTTTTTCTGAGGAAAATGATTATTACAAACAGGCAGCGGAAGTTGGTAAAACTTTGTCGGAAATGGGGTTTACTGTAATGACCGGAGGCGGTCCCGGTATAATGGAAGCAGCCAATAAAGGGGCTTTTCTAAACAATGGATATTCTGTAGGATGTAATATTATCTTGCCACATGAACAGGAGCCCAATCCCTATTTACATAAATGGATTAATATACCTTATTTTTTTGTACGCAAGTTTTTGTTGTTGAAGTACTCGTATGCATTTGTTGTAATGCCTGGCGGAATAGGCACGTTAGACGAACTGTTTGAAGCTGTAACGTTGATACAGACAAAAATGATCCACAATTTCCCCGTAATTATTTTCGGTAAGGAATATCATAAGGAACTGTACAGGCATATTGAGATTATGGCTGAAAATGAAAGTATTTCAAAAGAAGATTTGGGTTTGATGTTTTTAACCGATTCCGTTGAGGAAATGAAGGCTCATTTAAAGGAACATGCAGTTAAAAGATTTGGGCTCATTAAAAAACCCATGCGAACACGATGGTGGTTTGGTGAAAGTAAACGCTAAAAAAAAAGTATAATGGTCAAAAATCATTTAAGATATATGAAGATGACGATACGGATATGTTGTTTGGTTTTTTTTGTCGCCTGCCAGACAAATACACAACAACATGTAGAGAACGTGCAAACGGATAGTATTGGTGTGGCAATGGAGTATAGGCCATTGGTAGAAGAGAAGAGGTTTGTTCAGATATTGAACGATGTAAAAGTAGGTGCCTATTTTCAGTTCATGGATTCTGTGGTCAATACTTATGATAGCATTGTGCCATATGATTTATCGGAACATTTGTTGGTACGCCATAATCCTTGGATTATAGATACTTTGGAAAACACGGATTATTATAGAATGATTGCTCGTGATTCCTTTGTATATGATCAAAGACAAATGATCGTATTGCCCAAAGGAAGTCAACTCCATATTCCAGATTCGTTAAGTGCGTGTAAATTGTTGGAAGCATTTTCAAATACAGAAATTGATGTAAATGTACCGGAATATAAACTGCGCATCTTTCAAGATTCCATATTGTTATATACGTTTTCGGTTAGAGTGGGCCAGCATAGGGAGCGGTACCTAAAATTTGGTGACCGTGTAACAGATTTAAGGACAAAAACGGGCAAAGGTTCCATCATTAAACATGTAAGGCATCCTGATTTTTATAACCCAGTAAACGGCAAGCGTTTTTATGTCACCAAAAGGGATGATGAAAAAACTACGATGATGCCACAAATACCATGGATAGAGACAGAGATCAATGCAATTAGGAACGGTCAAATGATTCACCCCACCACAAATCCTAAAACCTTGGGTAAAGCATATTCCAATGGTTGTATAGGATTAGGGGAAGCAGATTCTTGGAGGGTCTATTACTATGCCCCTTTAGGTACCAAGCTCCGTATACGTTATGACTTGAAAACATATGATGAGGGCATGGTCATTTCCGTTTTAAAGGATGTGTATAATCTTTCAAATTAGAATGAATATGAATTGGCTTTTTTGAATATGTCAAGAAACTTGTGCAAACATAATTTTATTAATTTTACTAAAGTGAACAAGCTGTTTTCCATACTATTATCATCGCTGATCATGCTGCAAAGTTTTGGCGTGCACTATGATGATATCGTTCAATTGGATGAATTGATAGAGCATGCGCAGTTCCATAATGAACAGTATGGGGACAATATTATCGTTTTTCTGTCCAAACATTATGGTGAATTAAAGGCAGAGCACCAAAGGGACCATCAAGAAGAGAAGAAAGACCATGAAAAACTGCCGTTTAATCACAGTAGTACGTCCCACACCTGTATAGCGGACATTTTTATAAATACCTATAAGGCAGATTTTAACCTAGTGGAATTTTTGGATTATAGCGCCGCAAATTTTCATTATCATGCGCCTACATCCACATTACATACCCAGGGTATCTTACAGCCCCCGCGCTTTTCATAACATAATCGATTTTTAATTTATTTAGTTCAAATTCCTTGTTGTGAATTTGGGCGACTAACATTTATGTATATGAAAAGATGCTTTCACAAATTATTAATTTCAGTTTAAGGAATAAGCTCGTAGTACTATTGTTCACTCTGTTCATTGTGGGGTATGGGCTTTATGCACTATCACAGATTCCCATAGGTGCGGTACCGGATGTAACCAATAATCAGGTTCAGGTCATTACCACATCACGGAATCTGTCTACACAGGATATGGAGCAATTCATTACCTATCCCGTAGAATTGGAAATGGCCAATTTACCCGGAGTTCAGGAAATTCGGTCTGTATCCAAATTTGGACTATCTGTCGTAACCATTGTATTTGATGATGATCTGGGAACGTATTTGCCCAGGCAATTAATTGCGGAAAAGATAGCGTCTGCATCGGAAAACATTCCTTCAGGCTTTGGTACTCCACAAATGGGACCCATTTCTACGGGACTAGGAGAAATTTACCAGTATATTTTAGAGGTGGAGCCAGCGTATAAGGACACCTATACCACAACGGATTTGCG
Organism: Maribacter confluentis; assembly: GCF_030505015.1. Lineage (NCBI taxonomy): Bacteria > Pseudomonadati > Bacteroidota > Flavobacteriia > Flavobacteriales > Flavobacteriaceae > Maribacter > Maribacter confluentis. The sequence goes on along the minus strand of NZ_JAUKUC010000001.1, from coordinate 624,726 downwards.
AACTATACAGGATTGGATAGTAAAACGACAATTATCAGGCATACCCGGTGTTGTTGAAGTGAACACCTGGGGCGGATTTTTAAAGCAATATGAAGTAGCCATCAATAGCCAAAAGTTAAACGCCATGAACATTACTGCTAGTGATGTATTTAGGGCGCTTGAAAATAACAATAGCGTTTCTGGTGGTGGGTATATAGAAAAAGTCAATCAGGCGTATTTTATTCGTGGTGAAGGCTTGGTTGCCTCTTTGGATGACATTAGAAATATTGTAGTGAAAAATGATGGTATTCCAATTTATATTAAAGACATAGCAACAGTGGATTTTGGAAGTGCAGTACGTTTTGGAGCAATAACCGGCAACGGGGAAGGGGAAAAAGTTTTAGGACAGGTGATGATGCTTAAGGATGCAAATTCTAAAAAAGTGATAGAAGCGGTCAAGGAACGTGTGGAATTAATTTCAACTTCACTACCAAAGGGCGTTTACATTAATCCGTTTTTGGAGCGTAGTGAGCTAATTTCAAAAACAACCTTTACGGTTACGGAAAATTTAATTTTAGGATGTTTGATCGTCATCTTTGTGGTGGTACTTTTATTGGGCAACTTTAGGTCTGGTTTAGTGGTTGCATCAGTAATTCCGTTGTGTTTGTTATTCGCTTTATCGCTTATGTACATTTTCGGAGTAGATGCCAATTTAATGAGTTTAGGAGCTATTGATTTTGGCATTATCATCGATGGGGCAGTAATTATTGTAGAATTCATAGCGTTCGAGATTACTAGGAAACAGCAAGAATTAAATAGTCTGCAAAAGTTAGAAAAGCAGCATTTAAAAGATGAAATTACCTTTAATGGAGCTTCAAAAATGATGAATTCGGCCATTTTTGGACAATTGATCATTTTGATCGTATTTATACCCATATTGTCTTTGAGTGGTGTAGAAGGCAAAATGTTCAGGCCTATGGCATTGACATTTAGTTTTGCGCTGATCGGGGCAATGATCTTATGTTTTACCTATGTACCGGTAGCGGCATCAATCTTTATAAAGCCCTCCAAGCAAACCGATAAGAACATCTCCGTTCGTTTAATGAATTGGTTGAACAAGAAATATATGCCTATAATTGAATGGGCATTAAATAGCAAAAAAATTGTTTTAGGTGTTGCAACGGTATTTCTTTTAGGTGCAATAGTATTATATAGTACCATGGGTAGTGAATTTGTACCTACATTGGATGAAGGGGATTTTGTAATCCAGCCCGTTTTAAAAACAGGGACTTCATTGAGCAAGACTGTTGAAATTACTACCGAAATCGAAAAAATTCTATTGAAAAACTTTCCGGAGGTACAACAGGTTGTTACCAGAATAGGTGCCGCAGAAGTTCCTACCGATCCTATGTCAATGGAAGAAAGCGATGTTATCATTAAATTGGCTCCAAAAGGGGAATGGACCAGTGCAACCTCCAAAGATGAACTTGCGGACAAGTTCAAAAAAGCATTGGCCGTAATACCGGGTATAGAAGTAGAATTTACCCAACCTATAGAAATGCGTTTTAATGAGTTGATTACTGGAGTTAGGGCAGATATTGCCATAAAGATTTTTGGACCGGATTTAGATGTACTGGCTCAAAAAGGGAGCGAAATAGGTAATTTGATAAAAACGGTAGAAGGTGCTGCAGATATAAGTGTTGAGAAAATAGCGGGTCTACCGGAAATGAGGGTTCATTACAACCGGGCCAAAATTGCCCGTTATGGATTGAACATTCAAGACTTGAATGATTTGGTATCCATGGGATTTGCAGGTAAAACTGCAGGCAGTGTATTTGAGGGAGAAAAGCGATTTGATATAGTGGTTCGTTTAGAAAAGGATAAGCGAAAAGATTTGGATGACCTTAAAAACCTATATGTAGATATTCCTACAGGTGGTAAAGTGCCTTTGACAGAACTGGCGGAAATCAGTTATAAAAAAGGGGCGGCAAAAATTTCTAGGGACGATACCAAACGCCGAACAGTAGTTGGGGTTAATGTTCGTAACCGCGATCTACAATCTGTAGTGGACGATATTCAAACATTGATAATGGCGAACGTTAAACTACCAATAGGGTATACCATAACCTATGGCGGACAATTTGAGAATTTACAGAGCGCAAGAGACCGCCTTTTAATTGCTGTGCCTATTGCGTTATTGCTCATTTTTGTGCTCCTGTATTTTGCATTTAAATCGGTAAAGGAAGCATTGATAATTTATTCCGCAATACCATTGGCGGCTGTTGGTGGCGTTGTACTGTTGTGGATGCGAGGTCTACCGTTCAGTATATCCGCAGGCGTGGGTTTTATAGCATTGTTTGGTATAGCCGTACTCAATGGAATAGTTTTAATAGAGCATTTTAAGGAATTAAAGAAGCAGGCGTTCCCCAGTTTAGATGCGTTGATAAAACAAGGGACTACAGACCGTTTAAGAGCTGTATTGTTAACGGCCTCAGCTGCTGCCCTAGGTTTTTTGCCAATGGCGATATCTACCAATGCAGGGGCAGAAGTCCAAAGACCTTTGGCAACTGTAGTAATTGGGGGACTTTTTACGGCCACCATTTTGACTTTGGTCGTTTTACCGGTGCTCTATTCAATTTTTGATAAATATGAATATTCTAGAAAGCCAATTCCTAAAACAACGCTGCAAAATGGTATCGCTTTTATTGCACTGCTATTATCGGTTGGCGCATCGGCACAGAATACAAAAACTCAAGATCTTGACGGATTGATATCCTTGGCCCTTGAAAACAATATGGGTATAAAAGCCGGGCAATCTAAAGTTGAGGTATCAAGGACCATGGTCAATAGTGCCTTTAATTTTGATAAGACCCATGTGTATTATGAGTATGATGAAAATAATTTAGCCATTAACGGGGTGCCGTTAAAAGTATTTGGTGTGCAACAGGATTTTCGTTTTCCTACTGAATATTTCTCCCAAAAGAGGGTGAATAAAGTAAAAAACAATTTAGTACTAACGGAATTCGATATTCAGCGTAAAGCTTTAAAAAGAGCTGTGACAATTAGGTACTATGAATATCAGGTTGCACGTAAAAAAACAATGGTCTACAAACGTTTAGATAGTCTGTATGCCAATTTCTCTTCTGTTGCCGCCAGAAAGTTTGAACTAGGTGAAACCAATTATTTGGAAAAGATAACAGCGGCTTCAAAACAACGAAAAATTAACTTGGACTATGAACGGGCCGTACAAGAATTGGCTACTGCATATAGTAATTTGTCCGGATTGGTTCAAGTTGAAGATAGCTTGGTATTATCACAGAAAATTCATCTTAAAATGGATGTATTGAATGCGCCAATTGAAAATTCTCCGGAGATGGCCTTTTATGAGTTACAAATGCAACTAATGGCTGCAGAAAGTACTATTGAAAAACAGCAATTGCTTCCAGACATCAGTTTAGCTTACTTTCAAGGGTCAAATTCAGCATTGAACGACAATCTCATAGGATATCAATTGGGGTTGAAAATTCCTTTATTGTTCAGTGGGCAGGCCGCCAAAATTAAAGCGTCAAAAATTGCTAAGGAACGGGCAGTGACAGAATCGGTTTCGTACAGGGTTCAACTGCAATTAAGACAAAACATCCTATTAAAGGAATTGGAGCAGATACAAAATTCCCTCAATTATTATGAAAATGAGGGAACGGTACTATCAGATGAAATATTAAGGACTGCCCAGATTAGTTTTAAAAATGGTGAAATTGATTTCTATCAATATATACAGAGTTTGGAAAGTGCCTATGATATTCAATTGGGCTATTTGGAAAAATTAAAGGAGTATAACCAAACCGCCGCAAATATTAATTACCTAACCTTATAAATTCTGCATCATGCAAAAACATAGTTATAAAATTTTGAACGTATTAATGCTTGCATTTCTTGTAAGTTGTGGGGGTGAAGAAAAGTCGCCCAAGGGAAGCGGGGAATCAGTTGCAGGTACTGATGACCGTATTCAAATTTCCCAAGAACAATTTGACCAAAATAATATGAAGTTGGATGTTATTAAAGAAATGCAATTTCCGGTTATGATTACTACTTCAGGGATGATAGATGTACCACCGGAAAATAGGGCTGTAGTTAGTGCCAAAATGGGCGGTTATATTAAAAGGGCTCCGTTGCTTATAGGTGATCGGGTTCGTAAAGGTCAATTATTGGTGACTATAGAAAATCCGGAGTTCGTAGCCTTACAGCAAAAATATATGGAAATTCATGGGCAACTAAGCTATTTACAGGCAGAGTACGACCGGCAGCAGACCATGGTAGACGAGAAAATTTCTTCACAGAAAAGTTTTCTTAAGGCTCAGAGCGATTATAAAACTGCCGTTGCAACCTATAATGGCTTACGTAAACAATTAAATATGATGAACATATCTACAGAACAGGTTGAAAAAGGTAATATTAGTTCTGTGGCATCAATTTTTGCGCCCATAGAGGGTAGTATTACAAAGGTGAATGTTTCAAAAGGAACGTATGTTTCCCCTGCAGTACCTATTATGGAGATTATTAATAATGATCATATCCATTTAGAACTTTCCGTATTTGAAAAGGATGTCATGAATATCAAGAAAGGACAAATGGTCGAATTCAAAATTCCTGAATCTTCAAGGGAGACTTTTAAGGCCCAAGTGCATTTGGTAGGGACTTCTATTGACGAAAATAGGACAATAAAGGTTCATGCACATTTAGAAAACGAGGAAAAGGCAAATTTTTTAACCGGCATGTTCGTAGAAGCAAATATAATTACGGAATCAACAAAGAAAATGGCGTTGCCTACAGAGGCTATAAACATTGTAGATGACCAAGCTTATATATTGGTCCTTGACGATAAATTGGATGATCAATACTATTTTAAGCGGATGACAGTTACAACTAATGGTGATTATAATGAAATGACAGCTCTGGAGAACCTATCGGGAGATAATTTAAACAGGCAATTTTTGACCAAGGGCGCGTTTAATTTAATGGGAGAGTAAATGACCGTAAACCATAATTATTAAGATACCTTAAGAAATAATTGGAACAATAATTGAAACTTGCAATTTAAAAATGACCACAATGAAAAAAGTAGTTTTCATTTTATGTGCTATCCTTTACATAAACGTTTCGTTTGCTCAAGATTGGCAGACAGATTTTACTAGGGCACAAGAATTGGCAAAAGCTAAAAATTTGCCAATTGTCCTTGTCTTTCAAGGTTCGGATTGGTGCACTCCATGTATTAAATTGGATAGGAGCGTATGGTCTACTAAGGAATTTAGGGAATATGCCAATGACCATTATGTCATGCTACAGGCAGATTTTCCGCGAAAAAAGAGTAATGCCTTGCCTATTCAACAATTGAATAAGAACAAGGCCTTGGCTGAAAAATATAATGGTAACGGAATATTTCCTTTTGTAGTGGTCATGGACGCTACAGGTAAGGTGTATGGTGAAACAAGCTATAAAAAGCTTTCTCCCGTTGAATATATAAATGAACTAAATTCCTTTATTGAATAGGTGAAGAACAGTTTTTTCATACTAACCCTGTGCTATATGGGCCTATTGGTTGCCCAAGAACCCTATAAACGTACCATGAAGTTAATGGGTAGCCGTTTTGATATTACGGTGGTTGCTAAAGATCCTGTTGAAGCTAATGGATATATTGACTTGGCTGTCAATGAAATAACAAGGATAGAGCAACTAATTTCCTCTTGGGACGCAAACTCTCAGACAGCTGAGGTCAATAGAAATGCAGGTATACGACCGGTACAGGTAAATGCGGAATTATTTGAACTTATACAAAGGGCGATAAGTATTTCCAAATTGACAGATGGGGCTTTTGATATCAGTTATGCCTCTATGGACAACATCTGGCGGTTTGATGGTAGCATGAAGGAAATGCCTACCGCAGAGGAAATCAAGGCCTCCGTTTCTAAAGTAGGGTATCAACATATTGTGCTGAATAAGGAGAACAGTACGGTTTTTCTAAAATCAAAAGGCATGAAAATTGGTTTTGGAGCCATAGGTAAAGGGTATGCGGCAGATAAGGCTAAAGATGTATTGATTGCCAAGGGTGTCGTTGCAGGGATTATCAATGCGTCCGGTGATATGAATACTTGGGGCAAGCAACCAAATGGAAACGAATGGAATGTTGCCATAACCAACCCTATGGACAAAAACAAGGTGTTCGCTGTATTGCCCATTACCAATGGGGCGGTAGTAACTTCCGGAAATTATGAAAAGTACGTAACTTTTGAGGATGTAAGATATACGCATATAATAGACCCAAGGAGTGGCTATCCGGCTACGGGAATCATTAGTGTTACAGTGTTTGCGCCAAAAGCGGAATTGGCAGATGCCCTCGCTACATCGGTATTTGTAATGGGTAAGAATGTCGGGTTAAATCGTATTGAACAATTGCCAAAAGTAGCGTGCATTATTATAGATGATAAAGGAAATATCATTACATCAAAAAATATAGAAATAGAAAAATCATGATACGAACATTATTAGTTCTGGTGCTTGTTATTAGCGCGTTGAGTAGCTGTACGGTTTTAAAGGAATATGAAAAAATAAATATCAATGACCCGGATATGGCTTTGCAGGATAAAAAGGTGGACCGTAATGTAACGATTATGCATTCGTATAGGGAAGCTGCCGCTGGGGCCAATGGAGGTAAAACAGGCGGAGGTTGTGGTTGTAATTAATGGGTGCGTAAAGTTGCAAAAAATGAATTTTTTCAAGAAAATAGGTAGTTTGGTATTACTGTTCCTAACGGCAACGGGCTATGCCCAGCAAAATCAAGATTCTGTTAGGACGTATAAAAAAAGAGTCTTGGAAACTACCGAGGTGGATTTTTTGACCAGTTATTATTCACAGGATGGTGATAATGCCGCTGTAAGTGGAGGTTTGGGAACTGAAGAGTTAATTGACATTACGGGGACATTTGTAGTGGCCATTCCTCTTAACGATGATGACGTGTTAACCATTGATGCAGGCGTTTCAGCGTATACATCGGCATCATCAAGTAATGTTGATCCATTTGACGGCGCACAACCGGCAGATCCTTTTGTAGCTAGTTCCGGAGCTTCAAGTTCAGATACTTGGGCAAATATTACGGGCGCATATAGCCATACTTCAGATGATAGAAATACAATCGTTTCAGGTAAACTTTCGGTATCCTCGGAATACGATTATTTTTCTGTTGGTTTTGGGGGAGGATTAACCAAATTGTTCAATGAGAAAAATACCGAGGTTAGTATAAATGCAAATGTATATCTCGATACTTGGAATTCTATTTATCCCACGGAGTTGAGGCCATTTGCCAGCGGAGCCAATGGTTTGGCCAATGGGTTCTTTTCAAATAAAACAATAATTGGTAATGCCAATTACGATCCTGTGTTTGAAAAATTTACCGATGAATCCAGAAATTCTTACACCTTGGGCTTTGGGTTCTCCCAAATTCTAGGTAAAAATCTGCAAGGTTCATTAGCACTGGATTTGGTTAGGCAACAAGGGTTGCTTTCCACACCGTTTCAACGCGTATATTTTGCAGATGTTGACGATTCGTTTATAGAAAACTTTCAACTTGCGGATGCCATAGAGCAATTACCCGATAGCCGATTTAAAATTGCGGCGGGCGTGCGTTTAAACTGGTTTGTTAATGAAACCATTGTTGTAAGAAGTTATTATCGGTATTATAATGATGATTGGGGAATAAGGTCACACACCGCAAATGTGGAACTGCCCATTAAATTATCGGATAAGTTTACGGTATATCCTTCGTACAGATTTTACGAACAGTCTGGCGCAGATTATTTCAAGGGATATGAAGAAGCTTTGTCTACGGATACATTTTACACTTCAGATTATGATTTATCGGAATATTCGGCAAATCAATTTGGAGTGGGTATATCGTATACGGACATTTTTACCACAATGCATATTTGGAAATTAGGTTTTAAGAGTATTGATGTGAAATTTTATAAATACGATAGAAATACAACGTTTAGTTCCAGTATTATTACCGCAGGATTTAAGTTTGTAATGGACTGAACCGCTAGCTAAAACAAGATATTAAACAGGCCTCTAGGCCTGTTTTTTGTTTTTGGAACAAGGTTTAAAATGCCAAATCATTTAGTAAATACCATTTGAAATAAGTACCTTTTCAAACGTTTATAGTGAAATAAAATAGTGATTTGAATGGAGTTAAGAAAAGAATATGACTTAGTATGTGTAGGGGCGGGTATAATGAGTGCAACCTTGGCATTACTGGTAAAACAGTTAAAGCCAGATCTTAAGGTACTTATTGTTGAACGGTTGGATAAAGTGGCACAAGAAAGTTCAGCTGCATGGAACAATGCCGGTACAGGTCATTCAGCTTTGTGCGAGTTAAATTATACGCCAGCGGATAAAAATGGGGATGTAAACATTACCAAGGCAATTGATATCTGTACACAATTTGAAATTTCTAAACAATATTGGTCTTATTTAGTGGACCAAGGATTAATTAAAGAACCCAGATCATTTATAAATCCGGTGCCACATCATAGTTGGGTAAGGGGCAAAGAGAATGCGGACTATTTGGAAAAACGTTATAAAGCGTTGAAGGAGCATTTTATGTTTAATACCATAACATTTACTAGAGATGTGAATAAGATGGAGAATTGGTTTCCCCTAATGATACGCGGACGAACAAATGAAGAGACTATGGCCGCCTCTAGAATAGATAGGGGAACAGAAATGAACTATGGGGCGTTAACTGAACATCTATTTGCCATACTAGAAAAGGAATATAATACAAAAGTTTTGTTTAATACGGAGGTAGAGGATATTGATCCAGACCATGATGAGGATTGGCTTCTTAAAATGGAAAACCTTAAAAATGGCAAAAAAAGTACCTTAGATGCCCAACATGTATTTATAGGTGCTGGAGGTGGCAGTCTATTATTGTTGCAAAAAGTGGAAATTGAAGAAAAAGATGGTTACGGCGGTTTTCCGGTGAGTGGGGAATGGCTGGTCTGTAAGAATAGGGAGATTATTGAACAACATAATGCAAAAGTATATAGTAAGGCGGGTATAGGTGATCCACCCATGTCGGTTCCCCATTTAGATACACGATATATCAATGGTAAGCGTGAACTTCTATTTGGGCCGTTTGCAGGGTTTAGTCCCAAATTTTTAAAAGAAGGCTCAAATTTGGATTTGTTGAAATCTATCAATTTTGACAATATACCTTCTATGTGGGGCGTGTTTTGGCACAACTTACCACTAACAAAATATCTTATAGAACAGGTTGCCATGAGTTTTGAGGATAGAATGGAATCCCTTAGAACATTTATAAAAGATGCCAAAAATGAGGATTGGGAAATTTTAGTGGCCGGTCAACGTGTGCAGACCATTAAAAAAGATGAATTTGAAGGCGGTTCGTTGGAATTTGGAACCCAATTGGTAAGCAGTAAGGATGGCAAGATCACTTGTTTGTTAGGCGCATCACCTGGGGCATCTACTTCCGTGAAGATTATGTTGAATGTTTTGGAAAAAGCGTTTCCCGAAATAATGACTACGGATAAGGGTACACAATTACTTAAAAAAATGGTGCCGTTTTATACCCAGGAAGTTACCAAAAATTTGTTTAATACTTGCCTAAAAAAGTCCAATGAAATTTTAGGTTTAAACCGCGATTTGGTACAGGAATAATAGCAAAAGAAAACGCCGTAATGTAACCCATTACCGCGTTTTCAAATTTCACTATAGCATAAGGGTATTAACCTAAAACAGGTTTTTCCGTAATAAACGGTTGTTTATAATATCTTTGACCGGTTGCTTTGTACAAGGCATTTGCCAATGCGCCTACCACCGGTGGTAATGAAGGCTCTCCAAGTCCTGTGGGGTCAATGCCGTTATCCACAAAATAACTTTCTATTTCCCTTGGCGCTTCTTTATACCGAATTAAGCGGTAAGTATCAAAATTGGATTGTTGGGGTTTACCTTCAATAAAGGTCATTTCACTATAAGTGGCATGACCAATACCATCTATAATACCTCCCTCAATTTGATTTTTTGCCGCCATAGGGTTGATTACGATTCCGCAATCTACCGCACACCAAACTTTATCTACTTTTGGCGGATTGGAATCCTTGGCCAAATCCAACACTTGGGCAACATAGGAATTATGGCAATAATAAGCGGATACTCCTCTTGCTATGCCATTTTTTACACTTCCGTCCCAACCAGATTTCTCTTTGACCAACTTAAGGACACCTGCATAACGTTCTGGGTCATAATCATTCTTTTCAGGGTTGCCCACAGGATCTTTCATGGCCCTGTCAAATAATTCTAATCTAAATTCTATAGGGTCCTTTCCGGCCGCTTCGGCAACTTCATCCATAAAGGATTGTTCCGCACCTGCAACAAAATTTGAACGGGGCGCACGCCATGCTCCTGTAGTAACATTGGTTTCTAGAACAAATTTCTCCGCTTTATAATTATCTACCGCACCCGCTGGAAACCTATTTTCAAAAATGAGGTCGTCATTGGAGCCAACGCCTTTTACATGCCAGGCAATTAAATTTCCATCCTTGTCCAAACCGGCCTTATATTTCACTTTATAGGTGGGTCTGTACGTTCCTTGTGTCATGTCATCCTCACGGGTATAGACCAATTTTACAGGGGCTTGCATCTTTTGCGAAATTACCGCAGCCTCAACGCCAAAGGTACCATAGAGTCTTCTTCCAAACCCGCCGCCCATTCGGGTCATTTTTATATCAATTTTTTCTACCGGCAGATTTAGACGTGAAGCCAAGGATTTTTCCAAAAATTCCGGGGTTTGTATAGGCCCATTCAGTATTGCGCGTTCAGCGGTGACATCAGCATAAAAATTCATGGGCTCCATGGTATTATGCGCAAGAAAGGGTGCACTATAGGTACGTTCAATGACCTGTGCGGCACGGTTAAAAGCCTTGGTGACATTACCATCGTTTCGTGCCGGTTCCTTGGCGTTGGTATTCAGTAATTTTTCCAAAGCCTCTTCATGATAAGCCGTACTTTCTAGGGTAGATGAGTTTTCCCATTCAACGTTCAGCGCTTTCTTTGCCATCATACATTGCCACGTACTCTCGCCAACTATTGCTACCAGTTTTGCAATACCGCCACCGTCAGACCATTGTTGTTCCATGTCATCAGGGTATACATCTATGGGAAATACTTCTTTTATCCCGGGCATGGATGATACGGATTCTGCATTCATTGATTTATAGTTCATTCCAAAAGCTGGCGGATGTACGATCATTGCCGTTAACATGCCCTCTTCTTGAATATCGATACCGAATAATGGTTTTCCTGTTACAATGTTTGGTCCGTCCACATTACGTCTATCGGTACCAATGATGTTAAAATCCTTGGTATCCTTTAGCACTACTTCCTCGGGTACGGGTATGGTGGCCGCTTTTGAGGCCATCTCACCAAATCCTGCGGATTTATCGGAACCTTTGTGTGCAATAACACCTGCTTCAATGGTAATTTCCGAAGCAGGTACCTGCCACGTATCAGCAGCGGCAGCGATCAACATATGTCTTGCGGTGGCTCCGGCCATACGTAGACCTTCCCAGCTTGCACGAATAGATTGGCTACCACCGGCTATTTGCCTTTGAAAGATTTCTGTGTTCAATGGTGCTTGTTCAACGATTACATTGTTCCAGTCTACGCCGAGTTCATCCGCAACGATCATGGGCATACTGGTTTTTACATTTTGACCAATTTCAGGGTTTGGTGATGCAATCGTTACAATGCCGTTGTCGCCAATTTTTAAAAAGGCGTTGATATTGAACCATTCTTTGGGCATTCTGCTTACCTGTTCCGGTGTTGGGTTACATGAGACCAACCAGCTAAAACCTAATAAAAGGCCTCCACCGGCAAGTGTACTGCTTTTAAGAAAGGAGCGTCTGTTATTTGATGTTTTTATGAGTGTCATTTGTTTAAAATTTTATGGAGGTGAACAACCCTTTGGTTAAAGGGGTAAAAAAACTACGCATTTTGTAGATTAGCGGCATTTTTAATAGCCTTTTTTATTCGCGTATAAGTTCCACATCGGCAGATATTTCCGTGCATGGCATTTTCTATTTCCTCATCAGTTGGGTTAGGGTTCTTTTTTAAAAATGCACTAGCGTTCATGATTTGTCCGGCTTGGCAGTAGCCACATTGATATACATCCTCTTCTAACCAAGCTTTTTGTACAAGATGGTCGCCATTTTCTGAGAGTCCTTCAATAGTCGTAATTGCTTGCTCTCCAACTGCCGAGACCGGAAGTTGACAGGAGCGTACCGCATTATCGTTTAAATGTACCGTACAGGCGCCACACTGGGCTATACCACAACCAAATTTGGTGCCTACCATTTGTAAATGGTCGCGTAGCACCCAGAGCATTGGGGTGGTAGGGTCAACATCTACTTGTTCTGTTTTTCCGTTGATTTTTAAACTGAAATTAGCCATTTGTTTTTACTGTTTGTTTGAGTCCTTTGAAATTAAGGATTTTTTATATGCATCGGTCATAAAATTCCAATTAATTAGCGTTAAAATTAGCAAGGCGTATGGCATTGAAAGGGTGACTTAATAAGAGCTCGTATTTATGCTTGATTTATGAGGGGAGATTTAAACAAAAAAAGTATACCTGTGCTTTATTTGCAAATTATTGCTTCTAAAGGTAAAAGAGCTATTTATAGATGGTATTGTGCTATTTGTTTGCGCAGGATGCGGGTATTTTTATGAAATACAAAAAGACTGTGCTCATTGTAACTTGAACATGGTCAAAATTCGTAGCATATGATAACTCAAAATATAACACATAAACTATCAGAATCTATTATAGACACTATTGGAAGTACTCCTTTGGTCAATCTTGCAAATATGGTAGAAGAGAAAAAGTTTAATCTATATGGCAAATTAGAGGCTGCAAATCCGGGAGGAAGTATAAAGGACAGGACTTCGTTGTTTATTCTTAAGCAGGCGTTGGAAAATGGCAGGATAAAAAAGGGAGATACTATTGTGGAGTCCAGCTCCGGGAATATGGCCGTAGGCCTGGCCCAGGCATGTTTGTACTATGGACTTCAGCTTGTGGTAGTGGTGGACCCAAAATTGAATTCACACACGGAAAAAATATTGAAAACCTATAACGCACGTATTGAAAGGGTAACCAAACCTTTGGATAATGGGGGGTTCTTGGGGGCAAGGTTAGAACGGGTACAATGGTTGTTAAATACCATACCCAATAGTTTCTGGACCAACCAATATGGTAATCCGGATAATCCGTTGACCCATCATTCTACTATGACGGAAATATTAGATGCACTGCATGGAAAGTTAGATTATCTATTTGTTGCCACAAGTACTTGTGGTACGCTTATGGGCTGTGCCGATTTTATATATGAGAATAATTTGAACACCAAAATCATTGCTGTAGATGCAGTTGGTAGTGTGTTGTTTGGCGGTCCACCGTTAAAACGACTTATTCCAGGTCATGGTGCAGGAGTGCCCTCACAATTTTTGGATACTTCCAGAATACATGATTATATATATGTTGATGACGTTGATTGCGCTAGGGGGTGTTGGTCTATGTTAGAAAAAGAGGCAATACTTTGTGGTGGTTCATCTGGCGGTATGATAAGTGCGGTAAGAAAGTATGCGGATAAGATTGGGGAAGACAGCAATTGCGCATTATTTCTTTGCGACCGCGGTGAACGGTATTTGGATACTATTTATAACAAAAAATGGCTGTTAAGGGAATTGCCGGAAAGTAAATCCGCATTTACCCCTTTAGGTGGATGGTAAGAGGAATGGATGAAATGAACGATGAACATATATACAAGATTGCAATTGTAGGTTTTGGACCTAAGGGCCTGTATGGTCTTGAGCGTCTTACGGCTTTTTTGAAAGATAGGGCAATCTCAAAAAATGTTGAGGTTCATATTTTCAATAGTACCTCCTTTTTTGGTGCAGGTGATGTGTATAGAACCGATCAGCCGTACTGCCTTATCATGAATTACGCCAATGGAAACATTAACGTGTGGCCCAAGCAATTACCAAAGCCGATAACAAACCATACTCCAGATTTTGTAGCATGGTTGAAGGAAAGAAATGTGAAAAATAGTTCAACTACTGATTTTGCCCCTAGGGCAAAGGTGGGTACATATTTAAATGAGTGCTATCATAATCTAATAAGCCATTTACCTGTTAATGTTAAAGTTGTACCTCACATAGGCTGGGTGGTAAATGTGGAAAATAGTAAACAGGGCTTTGCCTTGTATTATACAAATGAAAAAAAACAAGAATCAACAATAGCGGTAGATCAAATCCTATTTACCACGGGGCACATTACATATAAATCTCACATTGCGCCGAAACGGGCATCCGAGAACAATATTGGCTTTATATACCCTACCGATAAAAAACTTGTTGTGGTAGCGCCAGGAACGTCTGTGGCGATTAAGGGAATGGGGCTAACGTGCATAGATGCCGTTTTAGGGTTAACGGAAGGTAGGGGAGGTAATTTTATTAAAAATGCGGATAATTTTTTTAGCTACGTGGCATCTGGTCAGGAACCCAAACAAATGCATCTATTTTCAAGGTCTGGGTTGCCAATGGTTCCCAGGGATGGAACCCCGTTAGATGATAAACCCCTTCAATTTTTTACCGAGAAAGCGCTTATCAAAATAAAAGCGAGAAGACCAATCAACTTTAATGAGACTCTTTTGCCATTAATAAAGAAAGAATTCTATTGGGCATATTACCGTACCTTATTTCAACAATATGGTTGGGAGCTAAAGGGAGGTATTGATTTTGAGAAGATAAGGGCGCAAGTAGTGCAATTTCATAAGCAATTTAGAGATGTTGCCTATTTTAGTTGGCAGCATATTGTAAATCCTTTTGCGGAAAAAAGGAATATTACTAATGGGGAATTAAGGGAGTATATTCAATTTTTAATTCATGAAGCGGAATTGGGGGCTGATAAAAGTCCATTTATTGCGGCCGTAAGTACCTGGAGAAAAATAAGTCCTTTGTTTAATGAACTATATAGTTATGGCGGTTTGGATGCAGCTTCGCATAAAGAATTTGACACATTTTATTTTGGGCTGTTCAATAGGCTGTCGTACGGACCACCTATTGAGAACATGAAAAAAATATTGGCGCTTCATACCAGTGGGTTATTAAATTTTTCCTTTGCAAAATCGGTAACGGTGGTGAAAGGTAATGATGATGGGGAATGGTCGCTATTTGGGGAAAAGAGAAAAAAAACAAAGGTTCAATTTTTAATCAATGCTACCATTCCCAGGGCCGGACAGCAGGGATTTGAAAATAAACTTTATCAGAATTTAGAGAAAAACAAGTATATCACTCCTTTTATAAATTCATCAAGTTCTACTTATCATCCCGGTTGTATCGCTTTAAATAAAAATGGAAATCCAGTAAATGAATATGGTGAGGTCAATAAGGCCTTTACGTTTTACGGAACACCTACAGAGGGTATAACGTATGATAATGATACCCTTTCGCGTACCCGCAATGATTTTGCTACGATCTGGGCCAAAAATATTTGTAAGGTCCTACAGAACAAAGATAGAAGAATAGCACATTATGAAAGAGAAGAACAAGTATTATAAAGGCAATCAAAAAAAAGGGTTGACCCCAATTACGTCGCATTGGATGCACGAAATTTTTAATGACCAAGAAGTATTAAGAGGGGTAATGGAAAAGTACGGTTCTCCCATTAATGTTCACCATTTACCTACATTTAACGTTAACTGTGCACGTTATAAAGATTTATTTGAATCGTACGAATTAAAATATCAAATTTTCTATGCTAGAAAGGCCAATAAATCCAAGGGCTTGGTAAAACAAGCGTTTGCATCTGGCATAGGAGTGGATACCGCAAGTTTTAAAGAGTTGGAACAATCTTTGGCCCTAGGAGGAAATGGTAAAAATTTAGTATTGACATCGGCCATTAAGACTGAAGAACAAATAGCACTGGCCATAAAAAATGAGGTTCCAATAATTTTAGATAACGAGGATGAATGTGTGTTAACGGAACAAGTAGCAAAAAAAATGGGTCTGCGGGCCATAGTTGGTTTCCGTATAAGTGGATTTGAGGTCAATGGTGAAAAGTTATATAGCAGGTTTGGTTTTGATATTGACCAAGTCACAAATTTTATTGAATCATATGTAGGTGATACAAAGACCTTTGAAAACTTAGATGTCACAGGACTTCATTTTCATTTGGACGGATATTCAACCTACCAGCGTAGTATTGCACTATTAACGTGTATTAAAATTGGAAATGACTTAAAAGGAAAAGGGTATCCTATTACATTTATTGATATGGGCGGGGGTATTCTCATGAATTATTTAGAAGATGAACGCCAATGGATAGATTTTAATGATTCGTTACAAAAAGCCGTTACAACCGGAAACAATACCATTACCTTCAATGATAATGGGTTGGGGTACAGGTTAGAAGATGGTAAGTTACGTGGAAAATTAAATACCTATCCGTACTTCAATAAGGTAAACAAAAATTCATTTTTAAAAGAAGTTTTGGATTTTGTAGATGCCGATTCTAGATTATCCTTGGCAGCATTACTGCGTAAAAACCATTTTGAAATTAGGATAGAACCTGGTCGTTCCTTATTGGACCAAGTAGGCATGACCATTGCCAAAGTAGTCTATAGAAAACAAGATGCCAAAAAACAATGGTTGGTTGGTCTTGAGATGAATATGAGCCAGATGATGAGCTCAAGCGCAGATTTTCTATTGGATCCATATATAATTCATACCAGTGAAACTTTAGATAAGGAGAACGTTGATGTATTTTTTACTGGAGCATATTGTTTAGAAAGGGATGTGTTATTGAAGCGAAAAATAAGCTTAAACAGGCTACCGGCCATTGGGGATTATGTCGCTTTTGTAAATACAGCTGGTTATATGATGCATTTTTTCGAAACGGAGGCACATTTATTTGATCTTTCCACTAATTTGATGTATACAGGTACAGATGAAAAGTTATCGTTTTTTCAATTTATTGATGATAATAAGATTGTATTGAAGTAATATTTGAGCAAAATGAAATGAATCAATAAGAAAATGGTATAAGCCAAACCAAAAATGCTTCTTGTTGTACCTTGTATAAAAACAATATAAAATGAAAATACAAGCATATTTAGCATTTAACGGAAACTGCCAAGAGGCATTGAATTTTTACGCCAATTTGTTTGGTGCGGAAGTAAAGAATAGGCAAACGTATGAAGATAAGGAAATAGATGTTCCGTCATCATACCGTCAAAAATTACAGCATGCGGAATTAAAAGGTAAAGGCGTTCATTTTATGGCTTATGATGCTTCACCAGATACCCCTTTGAACAATGGAAACCAGATTAATATGAGTGTTGATTTGGATAATTTGGACGAGGGAAAACAATTGTTCAAGGATTTATCCAGTGGAGGACAGGTTCATCATGAATTTAGGGAACGTGAATGGGGACATTTTGGTAGATGTACCGATCGTTTTGGAATTGGTTGGATGGTTAACGTTGATAAATAGAAAATAGATATATGGATATTATATATGAGTATGACGGAGTAACGGCAAGTGATAGGCTTGAAGCGTTTGCCAAGGAAAAATTAAATAAACTGCACGCTAAATTTGATGATGTAATACGGGCAGATGTGTTTTTTAAGGATGAAAACACATCATCTACTGATACGGGTAAAATCTGTAATATTAGATTGAGTTTGCCCGGTCCCAGAATTTTTGCTGAAGCCAGTAACGAAAATTTTGAGGAATCGGTGAGTGAGTCCGTACGTGAACTGGAGCGACAGTTAAGAAAAAGGAAGGATAAACTAAAAACCTATTAAAACAATGAAGAAGGCCCTAATACTTTATTTTGGTAAAAAGTTCTATAAGCAATGGTTACAAAAAAAGCGAAAGAATAAAAGTCTTAAGACCTCGTAAAAATTTGTAGATAATTAATGCTTATGAAAATAAAAAAGCCCTTGCATTTGCAAGGGCTTTTGTTTGTTGTTACCTATATTCTTCCAATATTTCAGAAGTTTCCAGGTCGTTCTGCAATTTCTCTTTTTGCGCTCTTATAAGGTCTTTGACTCTGGGAGGTATCATGGTTTCCGCTAAAGCCTTATCGTAATCTTCAATAGCGGCCTTGTCTCCTCTAACGGCCTCTTCTAACATGGCCTCGTCATTATCTCCGGCAAAAAATGATTTAACGTCCATCCACGTTCTATGAACGGCTCCTGCAGCACTACCTTTAATTTCAACGCTGCCCAAATCCAGTTCCGGCACTGCGGCCCTTAACTCCCTTAAAAATTGCATACGCTCTACAACCCTGTTCTCAAAATAACTTTTTATACCTACTTGTTCTGCATTTTCAGATGCTTTTTCAAAACCTTTTATGGCATCTTCGTTCTTGGAAACTAAGTCTTTTAAACGATTTTCAATTTTTTCTATATCTGTGTTCATATTATTTTGTTTTATGTAAGGGTAATCCTTACGGTTTCATTTCAACTCTAAATTAGATTGAAAAAAGACCTTTAGTTGACCTTAAACATCAAGAGTTTTGCTGTAAGCATAATTTAATATATGTTTTGCATTCTATCAATAAGTTAGTGGGTTTATGCCTATATTTTAAATGGATAGAGTTAAGCAAACTCTAGTACTAATGGTAATTTGTGATTCACATAAAAATGAATGAATTATGGGATTATCACCTTTGTTCGGAGTTGCTAAACTTCTAGTACGTAGTAGAAAATTAAAGATTGCCGCAGTAGGTTTACAGCTGGCCTATTTAGGATATAAATATGTATCGGATAAAAAGAAAAAGAAAAAAATTAATTCATAGGGGCTGTAAATTTTAAAAAGTAATTGATTATCAATAACTTAAGTTGGTTTATGAATGAATTGGTTCATATATTTTATAAAAACCTATGAATTTTTATTAAGAACGTATTGAATTTGTTATTGGAACTTTGGGGTATTAACCCCCAAAATCTACAATCATGAACAATTCAATTAAATGTGGCCTTTTGCTTGCTTGCATGGCTACAGTGGGTTATGGTCAAAATTTGGCCATGAATCAAGAACCCACCAAATTTCAACAACGTAAGGTTTCGGAAATTTCCAAACGTACTGAAAACTATAATAAGTTAAAAGCGCTCGGTTATGAAGATGAAGAAATTTTTGAAGACCTTGGTAATGCCAATTTTCTTTCTAAAAAATACGAAAATGCACTGTATTGGTATGGTAGGCTAATTGAGGTTTCAGAAGATGGAACCTTAAATAAAAGCTATCAGAAAAGATACGACCATGCCGTTTCCCAATTGGGTAAAAAAGTCCAGAATGAAATTAGTGATGAAAACTGGACGGAACTGGTAAAGGATGACTACAAAATGACCCATTATGTGGCACCTACAGAACTCTCTTCCAATAATAGGTCCAATTTTTTGCCTTGGAACACCACTTCTTCCAATACAGAAATGGTATCAACCGGAACCAATGATATTCAGCTAGACGGCGAGTATGCACCACCCGTAGCGTTGACCAATGGCGGTAACACGGCTTATTTCAGTAAGGCAACCTATCGTAAGCCGGTTACAGGGCTTTTTTCGAAAAAAAGGAAAGTACATAAAATCTACAAGGCCGATAAGATAGCGGGCGAATGGAAAAAAATCACCGAGGTGGCCGTATGCCCTTCGGACTATTCCGCAAAACACCCTGCCGTATCTCCAGATGGTAATCGTTTATTTTTCGCTTCCAATATGCCGGGCAGTTTTGGGGCATATGATATATATGTGGCCACCATTCATAAAAATGGAAGCCTGGGTATGGCAAAAAATCTTGGAACAAAGGTAAATACCGTCAAAGATGATATGCATCCTAATCCACTTTCCAACAATCAATTGGTTTTTGCATCAGAAGGCCATGAAGGTTTTGGAGGCCTAGATGTATACCTTGTTGAGGTAGGGGAAAGAAATGTAGGCCTTGCCGTAAATATGGGAGAAAACATTAATAGCGCATATGATGAGTATTCTGTAAACATGTTGCAAAAAGATGGTTCCGGATTTGTAGTCTCCAATAGGGATTCTACTACTGGAATAGGAAATCACGTAGCATTTAACCTAAATGATAAGCCGGCTAGTGAAAAAGATAGAGATTATCGTTTTTTAGAAGCATTTAATACAGATAAACAAATGCAGTATTCAAGTTCTGTATTTGATGATGAATAAACTCCCCCAATTATTCATTGAAATAGTTCCCCCCAAACCCCAGACAAAATAAATCTTTAATCATAAAATCATACGTTATGGAAAGTCCATTAAAAATCAATAGTTTTCTTATTGCTTTGTTCCTGTTGGCTCTGATCCAGACTGTAAAAAGCCAGGAAACCAATGCCAATCTTGGGTCCAGTAGTACGTACCACAATCAATTATATTTCAATAGGTTCTTTATTAACCCCACTTATTCCTTGGTACGAGAGAATAAATCATATTTAAATATTCTTCATAGAAACCAATATGCCACGTTCGATGATAATAGCCAAAATTATTTCTTAGGCTTCAGTAACAAGCTAAGTGATCAAACAGCCGTAGGTATAGGGGTATATAGCCAATGGGCCGGTGTGGTCCAGGAATTTGGTTTTAATGCCAACTATGCCTCCTCTGTACGTTTGGCTGATAAATCGGTATTAACGTTCGGTACCAATATTACCTATTTTAATCAAGGGTTGGACAAAAATAGGATTGTGATCAGTGAAGAAGATCCAGAACTATCAGAGGCCAGAAAAGAAAGTAAAATAGCTGTTCAACCAGGTATTAATCTATCATTGGGCAAGTTTGATTTTGGCCTATACGCTGAGGATTTGTTGAAATATAACCAAACAACCAATGAGTTTTTAACAGAATTTTCCACAAAAAGTGTCAAGGCCTCTATGCAGTATACCCATGACTTTAAAAATTCTAGAGGGCTATTTGAAAATGCCCGTTTTATGCCCATGGTGCAGGTAGGACAAAATTATGACAGTAGTCTGTATTACTTTGGTTCATTATTGTTGGATATGCCAAATTATGGATGGATTCAAACTACTTATGATCGGGATTACGGTATATCTGCAGGTCTTGGGTTTAATCTAAGCGAGAAAATGTCGTTGGGATATTTAATGGAAAAAGATATTGCAAAGCAAGATGCCAATTTGGGTTGGAACCATGAAATAACATTGGCCTATACGTTTAAGGATGATGATTTGGGCATTACCGTTGCGAATAATAGTACAGATAATCAAATAGATAATATTGTGCGAAACTACGAAGAACAAATAGCCCACCTTATAGAGGAACGCGACAATGCCAGAACATCTAGCAAAGCCAAAAACGTGGAAAAAGCAATGGAAACAAGCAATGCCAAAGAGATGTATAGTGCAAGTGCAACAGATTTGGCCTACCAGAATAAAATGGTCTTGGATGAGCTGATCATGAGGCAAGATTCTATTGAAGAAGTAAGAATTGCAGCTTTCGAAGAAAGGTTCAATCTTATTGTTAGGATGTTAAGAAATGATATAGACACCACCATCAAGAATTCGTTACAGGACTACAGTGCAGAGGAACCCACTGCCTATGTAGCCAATGAAATAAATAAGAAAGATGAATCTTTAATTGCAAATACAAACAGCAGAAGGGCCAATTTCAAGGAACTGCCCGTAAAGATGATGGTAGATTCAGATGTTATAGGAATGAATTCCGGATATTATGTAATTGCCAATGTATACAGCCAAACAAAATATTTAAATGCTTTTATGAAAGAGTTAAGGTCAAAAGGCTTAGATCCAAAACAATTTTATAATAAGGAAAACGGACTTTACTATGTATACCTGGCAGATTATGATTATAAGAATGAGGCCCAAATGGCCGCAAGTACAAATTTAAACGGTAAGTATAATGATGAAAAATGGATAATGCAGGTGAATGAAACCACTGCTACAGTATCCAACACGTTTGAAGACGATGATATGAGTATTGAATAATATGATTTAGATAACGGGGATTTATGATTGATTTAAATTGTCAATAAAAGGAGGGGTGTTGTCCGGGGGGATAACGGGTGCCCCTCCTTTTTTTCTTATTGGTTGAACATAATTTTTTTTTTGGGGAAAGTAAAAACATCGATGAACGGTAGCATTTTTATTCAAAACATTGCATTTGAACGAAAATTCTTATGATTTTAACGATGTTATAACATTTAACTATATATTTCTCGAACCAAATTAATTGTAAACATTGTTTAACCCCAAATCCCCCCAAAACCATGAAAAACAATTACCTACTATTTTTAAGCGATTTCATTCATCGTAATTTTTCAATTTCTGGATTCCTTTTAGAAATCATTTTCCTAAAAAGTTGTTTGCGTTTTAATTCATTCAATTTTACATCTAGACAAGTCAATAGCTAGATTTTAAATTGTAACCGGAATTTAAACTACTACTTCAGTACAGAATTTTTATAGGACAATTTTACGCCTTTTAATACAATATCCTTTTACAGGGTATAAGTGTATTAGGGTAGATTTTGTAAAAATTTCAAGTACGTATTTAGATTCCAAATTGTATTTAAAACAAAACTTTTGTTGTGCGGCTCCCGGCATGACAGTATTAAATATTGGAAGACATGAAAAATACTAAGACTCGAATAATAATTTTAGAAAGAGATAGCTCAATGCACATTGTTTATAAAAACCATTTTGATGCATTGGAAGATTATGAACTAGTTGGAAGTTATACTTCTGCCAACCTAGCCTTAAAGGATTTTAAGCATACTAGGCCACAAATAGTGTTATCTGAAATTGACTTGGATGATATTAATGGTATAGATGCCATTAAATTATTTAGGAAAAAGAACTGGGGTATCAATATTATTATGTTCAGTGAAATCAATGATTTTGAAGTTATTAAAAAAGCTTTTAAAAAGGGGCCAACGGATACTTGACCAAACCATTGACCTTGGATAAACTTGAGCATGCCTTAAGCAGTATAGAAAAGGAAGGTGCTGCTATGAGCAATGATATCGTAAAAAAGTTTATAAGCAATTTCCATAAAAGAACGTTTGCTTTCTTTTCTGAACGTGAAAACCAGATCGTAGATTTTCTATGTCAAGGTGCAACGTATAAAATGATAGCGGAAAAACTGTTCGTGACACCCAGCGCGGTCAATTTCCATATCCAGAACATTTATCTTAAACTAGATGTAAATTCCAAATCAGAGGCACTTACCAAATTGGAACGGTTACAAAACCAATTGGAGGAATATTAGCAGATTGTAATTATAGTAGTATAGCCTTTTACGAAAACCCTTTCGATAATTTTCGAACAGTAAAATATCCTATAACAAATTGATTTTTAATTTGTTATAGGATGTTTTTGTTTTTTTGACCTACAGGATATAGCGCTCTACTATTTATTTTCGTGGCAATAAACATGTTGTGGGCGTATAGTAGTTATTTTTGGTTTAACTTATTACAGCTAAAATCAACTCACAATAAATATGTATCATCTAGGACTAGATATAGGAAGTTCATCAATAAAGATTGCCTTAGTCGATGCTTCAACAGGCAAAAGTATTGGTGTAGTTACGGAACCGGAGACAGAAATGTCCATGCAGGCGGTTAAAAATGGTTGGGCAGAGCAAAGCCCGGAAGATTGGTGGGGGTATGTATGTAGTGGCATAAAACGCTTATGTAATGAATACCATATTAATGCAACGGGGATTACCGGTATTGGCATTTCTTATCAAATGCACGGATTGGTCCTAATAGATAAGGATGGTGTCCCGTTACGTAAATCCATTATTTGGTGCGATAGTAGGGCAGTTGAAATTGGCGAAAAAGCTTATGAAGAAATTGGACCGGAAGTATGCGATACCCACTTGTTGAATTCTCCTGCAAACTTTACCGCTTCTAAATTAAAGTGGGTAAAAGAAAATGAACCGGAGGTATACGCTAAAATTTACAAGATCATGCTGCCTGGGGATTATATTGCTTATAAATTTTCGGGAGTGGTAAATACAACTGTATCAGGGTTGTCAGAGGGTATTTTATGGGATTTTAAACATGATGCCGTTGCCCAACTATTGTTAGATCATTATGGTTTGGAAAAAGAACTGATTCCTGATATTGTTGATACATTTTCGGTACAATCCAACGTAAACGAGAAGGGCTCAACGGAAAGTGGCATTAAGCTTGGCACACCTATATTGTACAGGGCCGGCGATCAACCCAATAATGCATTGACCTTAAATGTTTTTAAACCGGGTGAAGTGGCGGCTACTGGTGGTACATCTGGTGTAGTTTATGCGGTTACGGATAATTTGTCGGTCAAGGAAAGTTCTAGGGTAAATAATTTTGCGCATGTCAACTATACCCCGGGCAACCTGCAAGAATTGGTAAGTTATTATGTATTAATGGTGCTGGAATACAATACCGTTGGTTATTGAACAACCTTAATGTAGCATCCTATGATGAAATGAACACCCTTGCCAATGAAGTACCGATCGGTTCTGATGGTATTGCGCTAATACCCTTTGGTAACGGAGCGGAAAGAATGCTTAAAAATCAGGATATTGGAACAAGGATCGTAAACCTGAACTTGAACAATCATGGCAAAGGACATTTATGTAGGGCGGCATTGGAAGGTATTGCTTTCTCTTTTGTTTACGGCATGGAAATCATGAAATCAGACGGTATAAAGGTCAATGTCAT
This sequence comes from Maribacter confluentis, assembly GCF_030505015.1. Lineage (NCBI taxonomy): Bacteria > Pseudomonadati > Bacteroidota > Flavobacteriia > Flavobacteriales > Flavobacteriaceae > Maribacter > Maribacter confluentis. The sequence goes on along the minus strand of NZ_JAUKUC010000001.1, from coordinate 599,919 downwards.
GCGTGCAGGAAACGATAACCTTTTTAGGTCGGAAATATTTTCTTCCACCGTGGCAACGCTAATAGGGTACGATATTGAAATTTATAATACAACCGGTGCTATTGGTGCGGCCAGGGCCGCTAATTTGCATAAGGGAGATTTTGAGGCATACGGCAAGGCAATTTTAGAGAATGATTATGTGACAACCTTTAGTCCCAAAACGGACAAAACGGGGTATGAAAAAGCATATGCCGCATGGAAAAATGAATTGGAATTAATCTTAAACAACAAATAAAATCAACATAATGTCAAACAAGGAATATTTTAAAGGAATTGATAAAATCAAGTTTGAAGGGAAGGAATCCGATAATCCATTGGCTTTCAAATACTATAACCCAGAGCAAGTAGTTGCCGGTAAGACCATGAGAGAACATTTTAAGTTTTCTACCGCTTATTGGCATACGTTCTGTGGTCAGGGTTCGGACCCTTTTGGTCCTGGTACCCAAAATTTTGAATGGGATAAATCATCCGATCCCGTACAAGCGGCAAAGGATAAGGCCGATGCGGCATTTGAATTTTTTGAAAAAATTGGCTTTGATTACTATTGCTTTCATGATTTTGATTTAATACAGGAAGCACCCACATTTGCGGAATCTGAAAAGAGATTGGCAACTATAACAGATTATGTAAAGGAGAAGCAAAAGGCGTCTGGGAAAAAATTATTATGGGGAACGGCAAACTGTTTTTCTAACCCAAGATACATGAACGGTGCAGCTACCAATCCAGATTTTAATGTACTGGCTAGGGCCGGTGGCCAAATTAAGTTGGCTTTAGACGCAACCATTGCCTTAGGTGGTGAAAATTACGTATTCTGGGGAGGTCGTGAAGGATACATGTCCTTGTTGAACACAGACTTGGGCCGTGAACTGGACCACATGGGTCAATTTTTGGCCATGGCAAGGGATTATGCTAGATCACAAGGGTTTAAAGGTAATTTCTTTATTGAGCCCAAGCCAATGGAGCCAATGAAACATCAGTATGATTTTGATTCTGCTACAGCTATTGGTTTCTTAAAGGAGTATGGTCTTGATAAGGATTTTAAAATGAATATAGAGGTCAATCATGCAACTCTGGCCCAACATACTTTTCAACATGAATTGGCCGTTGCCGCCAAAGCCGGCATGTTAGGTAGTTTGGATGCGAACAGAGGAGATTACCAAAACGGATGGGATACGGACCAGTTCCCTAACAATATCCAAGAAACCACCGAAGCCATGTTGGTATTTTTGGCCGCAGGTGGCTTACAAGGTGGTGGCGTAAACTTTGATGCCAAGATCAGAAGAAACAGTACCGATCTAGAAGATGTGTTCTTGGCACATATTGGAGGTGCGGATACCTTTGCCAGAGCATTATTGACTGCGGATAAAATCATTTCTTCATCGGCCTACAATGCGTTACGTGAAAAAAGATATAGTTCTTTTGATGCCGGAAAAGGAAAAGATTTCGAAAATGGCAAATTGGACTTTATGGATCTTTATGAAATTGCAAAGGAAAATGGTGAGTTGACCTTGCAAAGCGGTAAGCAAGAATTGTTTGAAAATATCATCAACCAATATATATAATGCACCGATTCCTTATACCGGCATTTAACATGTTGGTTTAGGGATTGTAAAAGCTTAATATACTAGCGATCTGTCCCTTGGTATTCCTTTGGGACAGTTTGCTTTTTATATATAAAAGGTTTGCTAAGTTTGTAATGGGACGTTTTAATCAATAAACGCATGAAGAAAGTTACTTTAAAGGACATTGCTGGGCATTTTAAGGTTTCTATCTCAACAGTTTCCAAAGCTGTGAACGATAGTCATGAAATCAGTGCTGATTTAAAGGCGAAAATTCAGGAATATGCAAAAGCCAAGCATTACAAGCCAAACAGGCTGGCCCTAAACCTTTTAAATAGAAGTACCAAGACCATAGGTGTTGTAGTACCCAATATCCTTAATTATTTTTTTGTTCAAGTATTGTACGGTATTGAAAAAGTGGCCAATGAGAACGGGTATAATATTATTAGCTGTATAAGCGATGAGTCCAGTGAAAAAGAGAGTAAAACCTTGGAGTTTTTTGATTCTGGCACCGTTGATGGATTGATTATATCCCTGGCAGAGGAAACGCAAAATGAAAATAAGCATGATGCCCTTATAGATATTATAAACAATGATATACCTGTTGTTTTGTTCGATAGGGTTGCAGATGCTTTGGAATGTGATAAGGTAGTAGTAGATGATTTTGAGGCTGGTTATAAAACGACAAAGCACTTGATCAATGTGGGCTGTACCAATATAGCGGTCGTTAACCCAACGGGAAGTTCAAGTGTAGGGAAATTAAGGTTACTGGGCTATAAGAAGGCATTAGAGGAATTTAAGATTCCGTTCGATGCCAAATTGGTCATGAACCTAACGCCCAAGGACGACCTTGATCTGCTAATGTCCTTTCTTTTAAATTATAAGACCATAGAGGGTATTATTGGCTTTGATGAGATTACTGCTGTAAAAGTATTGGAAATTGTAAAGGCTAGGGGGTATAATGTGCCCAATGATATTTCTATAATTGGGTTTACCAATGGGCAATTGTCCAAGTATGTAACTCCGTCATTGACCATGGTTAGCCAACATGGAAAATATATTGGTGAACTTACTGCCAAACTCTTGATCAATAGAATACAAAATCCGGGACTTCCTTATGAGACCAAAACGGTCAAGACCAGCTTATTGGTAAGGGGCTCAACCAAAAAAATGCAATAGTCTAAATGGTATCTGGATGTGGGTGTACCCAATTTCCCCTGTAGGTACGTTGCAAGAGGTCAGTTGCTTCCCGATCATTAACAACCGTTCTGCTTTTGGGGTCGTATACCAATGGCCTTTTAAGATCCATTGACAAATTGGCCAATATGCAACTGGCAGAGGAGATGTGTCCTTCTTCAATATCCGCAATAGGTTTTGTGCCATTTTGTATGGCTTTTAAAAAATTGAGCATATGTCTTCTAGTTGCCGGTGCTGCATGTAATTCTATGTCTTTTTCATTAAGGTCTTCAGGATAGGCCTCTCGCTCATAAAGCACCTCGAATTTTATTGGGGCATCACCGTTTACAGGAACAAATTCCGCCTTCATGACATCGGCTTTGAGCACACCTTTTTCTCCATAGATTTTAAAGGCCCAAGGGTATTCCGGATCAGCGGCATTTCCCCAGGTACGGTGCTGCCAGTTGCAATTGAAATTTTCGTATTCAAATACTGCAGATTGGGTATCGGAAATAGTTGACTTACCATTTTTTTGAACAAAAATTCCACCTTCGGAACTTATGCGTTTGGGCCATCCTAAATTCAACATCCACCTAACGGTATCCAGCATATGAACGCACATATCCCCGGTTATACCATTTCCATACTCCCTAAATGTTCGCCACCACCTTCTATGCGGTAACCCGTCATAGGGCCGCATAGGGGCCGGACCCGTCCACATTTCATAATCCAAACGATCAGGTACCGGTTGTTCGGGCGGATTGTCATTGGCGCGCATATGGTAATAGCAGCACATGTCTACATGGCCAATAGTGCCAAGTAATCCTGTATCTATAATTTCTTTTTTGACCGATATTAAATGGGGCGTGCTCTTTCGTTGTGTGCCAACCTGTACTACTTTATTGTATTTTCTTGCCGCGGCAATCATGGCCTCACCTTCTATAACATCTACGCTCGTGGGCTTTTGAACGTATACATGAGCGCCAGATTGTAGTGCCGCTATGCACATAAGCGCATGCCAATGATCTGGGGTGCCAATGAGCACGATATCAAAATCCATGGTATCCAGCATGTTCCTGTAATCCATGAACAATCTTGGTCTTTTACCGTTTTTCTGTCTCTGGGCTACTAAGTTTGCGGTATTGTTTAGAAAAACCGAATCTACATCACAAAGCGCAGTGACCTCCACATTGGCTACTTGTATAAGTCGCAATAAATCACTTGTGCCATACCAGCCGGTACCGATCAAAGCAACTTTTTTAGGCTGCTCGTCCTTAAAGAATTCAAATCCGTAAGTGCTTAAGGATGATAGGAGTAGAGAGGCAGAAGCGGCTTTTAAAAAATGTCGTCTATGAAGGGTATTGGGCATAATGTTCAATTTTAATCAGGGATATGTATTAATAAATTATTTCATCGTTATGAAATTAGCAATAAAAAGAAAGTGCAAATTAATTATTTATTAAAAAATAGGTTGAATAATTGCTTATATTTAAATCCGTTAACACTTCTATCTTTAAAATGCGATTTTATTTATTAGTGATTTTCATTTTTTCAACGGCTATTGTCAAAGCGGAAATTACCTTACCCAATATTTTCTCGGACAAAATGGTGCTTCAACGAGAAGCGGAAGTATTACTGTATGGTTGGGCAGACCCCAACGAGGAATTTGAAATTTATACGGGTTGGAACGATAAGACGGTAGCAGTAAAGACCGGGAATAATGCAAAATGGCAGGTAACTTTGCAAACACCTGAAGCAGGTGGGCCGTATTCCATTAAGTTTACCGGAAAAGGAAATGAAATTATTTTTACGCAAGTATTGATCGGGGAAGTCTGGCTATGCTCAGGACAAAGTAATATGGAGTGGAGCGCCAACAGTACAATAGACAATAAGGAATTTGAAATTGCCAATGCGAACAATGATAAAATACGATTGTTTACCGTGCAAAAAAGAACGGCACTTCATCCACTGGAAGATGTAGAGGGAACTTGGGAAGCCTGTACATCGGAAACCATGCCCGATTTTAGTGCAGTAGCCTATTTTTTTGCTAAGAAAGTGGCAGCGGAGTTAAATGTACCCATTGGCTTGGTCGATGCTTCCTGGGGAGCATCCTGTGCCGAAGTATGGACACCGGAAAATGTTTTTGAATCTTTTCCGGAATTAGCTAATGCGCATAAATCCCTAAAACCCAATAAATGGGTTACCATTGAACCGTCTGTGTTATATAATGCAATGATTGCCCCGCTTACCAATTTTAAGATTTCTGGGGTTCTATGGTATCAAGGAGAATCCAACACAGCCAACGCATCATCCTACCAAAATCTTTTTACCCATATGATTACTTCATGGAGGACGGCATGGCAATATGATTTTCCATTTTATTATGTACAAATAGCACCGTTCAAGTATGGTGGAACGTATGAAGGAGGTATTGTCAGGGACCAACAGCGCAGAACGTTGTCCTTAAAGAATACCGGCATGGCCATAACAAGTGATATTTGCACTGTTGATGATATTCATCCCCAAAACAAGCAGGATGTGGGATTGCGACTTGCCAATATCGCCCTAAAATATCATTTTAATACTTTTGACGGGGAAGTTAATGGCCCGTTGTATGATATGGTTAAAGTCCAGGGGAATGCCCTAGAGGTATCTTTTCATAATGATGAAGGAATGTATGTCAAGGGTAAGCAAATAGACCATTTTGAAATTAGTGGAGAGAATGGGGTTTGGTATCCTGCCAAGGCAAGCTTAAAGAAAGGAGTGGTGCGTGTAAGTGCCAAGGAAGTGAAAGCCCCGGTGCATGTGCGTTATGCTTGGAAAAGTACGGCTATAGGAAATCTATTTAATGAGGCGGACTTGCCCGCTTCTACATTTACCAGCGAATAATAACAGGATAAATAGGTATCGATAGCACTATAAAAGCAGACGCCTGTAGAACATATTACGTTATTCAGCTAAAAACATATTTACAATTTTTTATTAATATTTACATTGTATGCTCGAACAAATAGAAAGATTATGCAGATAAAAGAATCCTCAGAAATTTATGATGTCATCATAGTCGGTTCAGGAGCCGGTGGTGGTATGGCAACAAAACAGTTGGCAGATGCCGGCCTTAATATTGCGGTTGTAGAGGCAGGTCCATTTTTTGATCCTGCGGACCCAAAGACCATGACCCAGTTAAAACAACCTTATGATTCCCCAAGAAGGGGAGCGGGAACCACCCGTGCATTTGGAGAATGGGATATGTCCTGGGGAGATTGGGAAGTTGAGGGAGAACCATATACCCATGCAGAAGGTACCGAATTTAAATGGTGGAGAGCGCGAATGCTAGGTGGTAGAACCAACCACTGGGGGCGAATATCCTTGAGATTTGGACCTAAGGATTTTAAAGGAAAAACAAGGGATGGGCATGGAGATGATTGGCCTATTGGCTATGAGGACGTAAAACCCTATTATGATAAATTGGACAAACTCATTGGGGTTTTTGGAACCAATGAAGGAAGGGAAAACGATCCTGACGGATTTTTCCTGCCTCCTCCAAAACCAAGATTGCATGAGCTTTTCTATATTAACGGAGCAAAAAAATCTAACATACCGGTTATACCTGGTAGGCTTTCAATGTTGACCAAACGTATCAATGAGGATCGTGGAGTCTGTTTTTATTGTGGCCAATGTGGTAGATCTTGCCAAATTTATGCGGATTTTTCCGCAGGTAGCTGTTTAATCTTTCCTGCCCAAAAAAGTGGTGGTCAAGTAAAATTGTTCGTAAATGCCATGGTACGTGAAATAACGACCAATGAAGAAGGTAAGGCTACCGGCGTTTCCTATATCAACAAAGAGGACAGAAAAGAGTATAAATTAAGGGGCAAGGTAGTAGTTTTGGCCGCATCTGCTTGTAGCTCAGCACGTATACTTTTAAATTCAAAGAGTAAACAACATCCTAATGGACTTGGAAACAGTAGTAACCTTGTGGGAAGATACCTGCATGACTCAACCGGAGCTAGTGCCGCTGGAGTAATACCAGGTCTAATGAACCGTAAAACATCATATAATGAAGATGGTGTTGGGGGTATGCACGTTTACTCACCCTGGTGGGGAGATAATTCCAAATTGGATTTCCCTAGAGGATACCATATAGAGGTTTGGGGCGGTATGAGTCAGCCTAATTATGGGTTTGGTTGGGACCCAAATGCAATGAATAAATATTTTGGATTAAAGTCTGGAGGATATGGCGATAGTTTACGGGACGATGTTAAGAAATACTATGGTTCTGTCATAGGTTTTGGTGGTCGTGGAGAAGGCTTGGCCAGCTATGATAATTATTGTGAGATTGATCCAACTACTGTTGATCAATACGGTATTCCCGTACTGAAGTTCAATTATAAATGGTCGCAATATGAAAGAAACCAGGCCAAACATATGCATGATACCTTTGAAGAAATCATACATAACATGGGCGGACATTATTTAGGGGAAAAACCCGGTAAAGACCAAGATTATGGATTGCATAAACCAGGTGAGATTATTCATGAAGTTGGTACGACAAGAATGGGAGATGACCCAAAAACATCGGTTACGAACAAGTTTCAGCAATTGCACGATGTAGATAATGTTTTTATAGTGGATGCAGGGGTATTTGTATCACAAGCGGACAAAAACTGTACTTGGACCATTATGGCACTTTCATGGAGGGCATCTGATTATATCATAGAACAGTTAAAGGCACAAAATATTTAGAAGATGGATAGAAGAAAAAGTTTACAAACCCTAATACTTGGTGGTGCCGCTGCGGGTACCGGATTGGTGTTCAATTCCTGTAAGACTGAAAATGGCGAGTCTATAGATGAAACCATCATTACCAGTACTGAAAAATATTTTGGAAGAACCCCCGCCGAATTGGAGCGTATAGAAAAATTGAATGCAGAACAATTGTTCAATGAGCATGAAATGGAAACTATAGCTGCGTTGGCAGTAGTAATTCTTCCACCTAAAGAACCCCATGGCGGACCAATAGAGGCAGGAGTACCGGAACTTGTTGAATTTATGGGCAAGGATATTCCTGAAATGGCTCCTACACTTCTTGGTGGACTAATGTGGTTGGATCATAAAAGTAATACGGAATTTGGAACCGAATTTAAATCGACAACCTTGGAACAGAAAAAACAGATTTGTGATGAGATCTGTTGGCATGATACGGAAAAGCCATTGAGTGAACAACCTTTGGAAATTCAGTTTTTTTACACCATGAGGGGCCTCACGGTAACTGGTTATTATACTTCTGAAGTAGGTATTGCAGATTTGGGATATAAAGGGAATACCCCTAATGTGTGGGATGGCGTTCCGCAAGATGTTCTAGATCAGCACGGTGTTGCCTATGATCCGGAATGGATAGCCAAGTGTGTGGACCAAAGCAAGAGAAATGTCATTGCTGAATGGGATGATGAAGGCAATTTACTTACATAAACGGATTATGAGGAGGAAAAAAATAATCATTGCAGCCTTTTTTATCGGTAGCGGATATATGGCACAGGCCCAAGAAGTGGGACTTCAACTATATAGTCTTAGGAATCAGTTTAAGGTAAATGTAGCCAATACACTGGGGTTGATCAATGAGTGGGGTATTACTAAAATTGAAGGCGGTGGAACGTATGACATGCCTTTAGAGGAGTTTAAGGCCTTGCTTGCAGAGAATAAACTGGAGATGGTTAGTGTAGGAGCCAGTTTTGAAGACCTTGAAAATAATGTGGGCAAAGTCATTAAGGATGCCAAGGATTTTGGCGCAAAATATGTAATGTGCGCTTGGGTGCCGCATGAAGGTAATAAATGGGCTTTGGAAGAAACCAAACATGCCAGTGAAGTATTCAACCAAGCAGGTAAGAAGCTTCAGGAAAGCGGACTTATTTTGGTTTATCATCCGCATGGCTACGAATTTAGACCTTATAGAAAAGGAACTTTGTTTGATTATATGGCAAAGAATGCTACCAATTATACGTTTGAGCTAGATGTATTCTGGGCACAACATGGCGGTGAGGATCCTTTGGCATTAATGAAAAAGTATCCTAGTAAGATTACATTACTACATTTAAAGGATATGGAAAAAGGTGTTGAGGGTAATGATACAGGGCATGAAGATGATGAAACCAATGTAGTCCTGGGTACAGGGCAAATAGATATTGCAGGTATTGTTGCCGAAGCAAAGAAATTGGGTATAGAATATATGTTTATTGAAGATGAATCTACAAATGTGGTATCTCAGGTACCGCAAAGCTTAACGTATTTAAAATCGCTGGAATAGCCTCAAGGATATAGTACACAAAAAAAGCTCCGATCATAATTGAATTGGAGCTTTATTTTATTCCACCTTTTTAAATTGTAACAACCTAAAATCGCCAACTTGGCTTTTCTTTACTTCCAGAGCTTTAAGGGTAAGAATGCCGTTACCTTTAGTAAGGGAAATAGTTCCTAAATCAAGCGCTTTAAAATTTTTTACATAAGATTCCATTCTCGGTACACGATCATTGTGCATGCCTAATAGTTCTGGGTCGTGGGCTTCCGTTATCTTACTTGGTATTTTGCTTCCGTTAAAACTTAATTCTACTATTGAACCCAAATCTTTCTCTGGACAGGTATAGTAGAAATGAACTTGAAATCGTCCTTCTTCCATTACCTCAACATCCCAACTAATGGAATCATTGACTGATTTCCAATTGGTAAAGAAAGAATCATTGGGCCATTGGTTACTGCGTATTATGGCACCATGGGCAATACCATCTCTTGCAGGTAGCTGTGTGTATATTGCTTGTGGATAGCCTAATGCAAAAGCACGTTTATCGTTGTTTTTGTGAAGTGTCATGGTTTCTACTTGCCAATTCTCCTTGGCCGCTATCAAGGAATCTCTTAATGTGGTATATATGTGGGAAACATCTATTTTCTGTCCGCGGTCTATGGTAATATCATAAAGCCTGTTTTCCTCATCTAACCTAAATTGCTGATTTCTAACACTTGTTTTTCCGTTCCAATGGTTAAATATTAAACGTTCCTTTACCGTTGTGTCCTTTTGTAAAAGCAAAGCACTTAAATCTTTGCCATCAATAGGTTTATTGGTGCTTACAGGTATTTCCAATAAGCCGCAAAGAGTAGGTAGCAAGTCAATACTTCCGGCTTTATCAACAAGATTTAATCCGTTTTTTATATGGCCGGGCCATTTGATAAAGAAAGGTGTTCTCACGCCGCATTCATCTACACTTCCTTTTTTACCTTTCATTCCACCGTTCAATCTGTATGCATTAGGTCCGTTGTCAGATAAGTAGATGATGATGGTGTTTTCCTCCAATCCCAATTGTTCTATGGTAGTCATTATTTGCCCTACATTGGTATCGATATTTTCCACCATGGCCAAAGCGGCTTTCGTAAATTGCAGGTCTTCATCTTTATCTACGGAGGCTAATGAATCTAATGGTTTATGTTTCATTTTGTTCCAATACTCGTCCGGTACCTGCATGGGGCTATGTGGGGTATTATAGGGTAGGTAAAGGAAAAAAGGTTCGTTTGCATGCTTTTCTATAAAATTAATTCCTTGGCTGGTAAGGTCATCTACCAAAAAACCTTTTCCTTGAACAAGTTTCCCATTGTTTTCCAGCATGGGGCTAAAATAATTACCCCAATGCCCAGACGCAAAACCATAAAACTGTTCAAATCCTCTAGAATTAGGGTGGTAAGGCGGTTGCATACCATTATGCCACTTGCCAAATGCCGCCGTTCTATAACCTGTTTCCTGAAGTATTTCCGCTATGGTGGTTTCATTAAGGTTAAAACGTTCGCCACCCGATGAAGTTTCATATACGCCTATTCTGGTAAAATATCTTCCGGTCAATAATTCAGCTCTTGTAGGGGAGCAAACGGGTTGCACATAAAAATTATCAAAAGATGCCCCATAATTTTTAATAGCGTCTATGTGTGGTGTGTGCAGATTGGAATTTCCGTTACTGCTCAAATCGCCCCAACCTTGATCATCTGCCAAAAACAGGATGACATTTGGTCTTTTTTGTGTAGGCAAAGGTTTTTCTATGGTTTTCTTTTCTGTACAGCCAATACCTGTTATAAAAAGGGAAAGAATGAATAGTTTAATTAACTTCATTGTACACTGGCTTTACGAATGGTTTTATTTATTTCTTACTGCTAAACCAACCATTGAATCTGCCGTACCATAGTACAGGAACCATTTTTCTTTAAAGAATACCAAGCCTTGGATGAAGGTGGTCCCCGCTTTGTACTGACCACTAATTTCATGAGGTAGGCTTGGGCATATAAAAGGGGTTTCCAGTCTTTTTATCATAATTGTAGGATTTTCCTTGTCAAACAATACTTGACCACCACAATAGGTTCCTTCCGGATATTTAGAGGTAGCGCCTTCTCCACTAAGATTTTTTCCATTATATAATAAAAGAATGCCGGCATCAGTATATATTGCAGGGGGTCCGGGTTCGGTTAAATGGCTGTCAAATTCATTGAGGGTAGGGGTAAAACTATCCAGTAACTTCCCTTCTTCGTTCAGTGTCGGTTTCCAATCTATGCCATTAGTGGAGGTAGCCAAGTTAACAAATAACTCGCCCCAGTACATTAAGAATGTTCCGTTTACTTTTTTGGCTAGCAATCTACCATTGACCAATTCTGTAACGATAGCACCGGATTTGCTCCATTCGTTCAAGAATTTACCACCATGTTCTTGTTCAAAAACAGGGCCATGTTTTGTCCATTTTTTCAAATTTTTGGAAGTGGCACTGGATAGTCTGGCAATATTCTTGTTCCAACTGGTGTACAGCATAATATACGTCCCATCTTCTGTTTCAACGATTCTTGGGTCTTCTATTCCACCAGGCTGGTCCCATTGTGCAAATTCATCATTGTCAGGATATAGCACCGGTGTAGGATATTTGGTAAAATTGATGCCGTTTGTACTATACGCCAACCCAATTCTTGAAGTTCTTCCACCTAATATGGCATCGGGATTGTCCTCTGCCCTAAACAATAGAAAAACGGTATCGTTCCGTACAATGGCACCAGGGTTAAAAACATCGGCTTTTTGCTAAGAAACTGATTTTTTCGAAATAGGATCAATAAACGAGTAAGATGAATCTGCCTGCATAATAGGGTTAAGGGCTGTTTTTTCAAACCCTAATAACCAAGGAGATTCTTTTATGTGGTTAGTGTCCAAAACGACTTCTTTTGGTGTGCCGCAGGAAATAAATAAGAATAGTATGCAGAAGGGAACAATAATATGTTGGTTCATTGTTTTTGGTTAAATTGCTTAAAAAGCAGTAGGTATAAGGTAGGTAAATAATCTTTACTACTGGCTTACAGCTTAAAAGAAATTATAAGTTAGTTTGCTTAATATGAAATGGATGGGTTTGATTAAAAATGGATCATATTTTAAAAGGTTGATATGCTTATTTTTACTTACTGTTATGTTTGTAGGTTGTAAGGATACTGTTAAATCCGCAAATGGCGATTTTGAAACCCATAAACCTATTCCCGAAACGGTTACCATATCCAAAACCGATATTGCGAAAACGCCACGGTTGAAAACAATAATACCATTGGATTCGTTAAGGGACACCACCTTTGTGAGATTAGCCGATTACAGTGATGGTTTTGCATTTGATTTAAGATACGCTACCCAAAACAATTTTTTAAAGGAAAAGGTTTATGACTGTGCGGAATGCTATACCAGGGTTAAAACCGTTAAGGCCTTAATGGCTGCAAATGCCGATTTTCATAAAAATGGGGTCAAGATTAAATTTTTTGATTGCTACCGTCCCAATTCTGTTCAATATAAAATGTGGAAAATTGTTCCCAATCCACAATACGTCGCCAATCCCGTTAAGGGCTCAATACACAATAAAGGAGGGGCTGTTGACATAACCTTGGTATCATTGAACGGTGAGGAACTGGATATGGGAACAGATTTTGATTTTTTTGGAAAGCGAGCTTATCACGATAATTATGACCTGCCCCAACAAATTTTGGACAACCGGAAATTATTGAAGGAAACAATGGAAAAACATGGATTTTGGTCCACTAGGACAGAATGGTGGCATTATAACCTTCAAGGAGCCTCTAATGACCCCATAGCTAATTTTAATTGGGAGTGTAATGATTAGGCTGCCTTTTATAATGATTTTTGTCCTGGCACTGACCCTTTTGGGAGGATGTGCCGCCAATAAGGAATTGGTTATTGATATTTGGCCCAAAGATAAAATTCCCAACCAATTAAAAACCGATATAAAAGAAGTTCAAGAGTATACGGACATTTTAAAAATCAGCAGGGTACAAAAACCTACAATAGAAGTTTTTTTACCACATGCATCAAAAGCTACGGGAAAGGCAATGTTAATTTTTCCGGGAGGAGGGTATGGTATTCTGGCCTATGACTGGGAAGGTACTTCGGTTGCCAAGTTTTTGGTAGATCATGGTATAGCGGGCATTGTAGTCAAGTATAGATTGCCTTCTGATGAAACTCAAATAGATAAGCACTATGTGCCCTTAATAGATGCCCAAAGGGCTATACGGTTGGTGAGGAGCAGATCAAAAGAATGGAACATTGATCCCGTCAATATTGGTATAATAGGCTTCTCCGCTGGTGGGCACTTAGCCTCAACTTTAGGTACCCAATACGATAATATGGTATATACGGCCGTGGATAAGATTGATAGCTTAAGTGCTAGACCGGATTTTATGGTTTTGATGTATCCGGTAATTACCATGGGAGAAAACACACATAAAGGTTCAAGGAATAATCTGTTGGGAAAAAATCCATCTGCCGAAAAGGTCATGCAATTTTCCAGCGATCTGCAGATTAATGAAGATACCCCGGCTACGTACTTAATTCATGCAATGGATGATAAAGCCGTTCCGGTGGCCAATAGTGAACATTTTTTTGCCTTGCACAATGCAAAGTCCAACGAGCGTGGCCAATTATATATTTTTGAAGAAGGGGGGCATGGATTTGGGATGGCAGAGGACAATGAAATATTAAGAAAATGGCCTTTATTGGTTTTAGATTGGATTAATAGTTTGGAAACCGATTAACTTTTTTATTTTTGCAACCTTAATTTGAGAATCTAATCGTTAAATAAAAAGTTTAAGAACTATTATCCGGTTACTTTTCAAGTAAATAAACGGTATAGCACTTTTATTTTTTGCTGTATTGTTAGTCTCGGGATGTAGCGCAGTCCGGTAGCGCACTCGGCTGGGGGTCGAGTGGTCGCAGGTTCAAATCCTGTCATCCCGACTGAATGAGAAAGTGAACTGTGAAAGCAGTTCACTTTTTGTTTTCAAATAGGTCATGAACATTGTTCATGTAAGGAATTGGGAACAAAAAGGGGATAGGCGATAGCCTTCACTTTATTATTTACAATGAGGGTTCATTAGGATTATACAAATCCTGTTTTCAAATAGGTCATGAACATAGTTCATGTAAGGAATTGGGAACAAAAAGGGGATAGGCGATAGCCTTCACTTTATTATTTACAATGAGGGTTCATTAGGATTATACAAATCCTGTTTTCAAATAGGTCATGAACATAGTTCATGTAAGGAATTGGGAGCAAAAAGTGGGTAGGCGATAGCCTTCACTTTGTTATTTGCATTTCATTGAACTAAAAGGTTTGGTCAACAGTAAAGCTTGCAAAAAAAGTATTGCTTTTGGTCATCTTTGCGTAGGTATTTATTTATATATTCCATTAGTTTTGAATATGTCTGTACAATATGTACATTCTTAATAATTAAAAATTATGGATATGTGTATGATAGCCCCAAAAAAATACGGTTATTTCTTAAGCATTATTACATTGTGCATATGGTTGACATCCTGTACGCCAAAAGGCAAGCCTACATTGGCCTTGTCAACTGAAAACACGATGGCATTGGATAATGATGACATTGAAGATTCCGTAAGGATAAAAGCTGCACATATTGTTCCATCCAAAAATCAATTTGAAGCATTAAAGGACGAATTTATCGCCTTTGTACACTTTGGCCCCAATACCTTTACTAGAATGGAGTGGGGTAATGGTATGGAAGACCCTGCTATCTTTAATTTAAAAAACCTAAATACAGATCAATGGTGCCAGGCAATGAAAGATGCGGGAATGAAAAAAGTAATCATTACGGCCAAGCATCATGATGGTTTTGTATTATGGCAGAGCAGGTATACAAAACACGGGGTAATGTCTTCTCCATATAAAAATGGAGAAGGAGATGTCGTTAAGGAATTAGCTGCGTCCTGTAAAAAATATGGCATTAAATTGGGAGTCTATCTCTCTCCAGCAGATTTATATCAAATAGAAAATTCAGCCGGTCTTTATGGCAATTTAAGTAAGTATACCAAACGTACGATTCCTAGGAAGGTAGAAGGACGACCCTTTGAAAATAAAACCACTTTTGAGTTTGAAGTGGATGATTATAATGAGTATTTCTTAAACCAATTGTTTGAATTACTGACGGAGTATGGACCTATAGATGAGGTTTGGTTTGATGGTGCCCACCCCAAACGTAAAGGAAATCAACAATATAAATATAGGGATTGGAAGAAATTAATAACTGCCCTAGCGCCTAATGCTGTAGTTTTTGGAAAAGAAGGAACGCGATGGTGCGGTAATGAAGCAGGGGCAACCAGAGATACCGAGTGGAACGTTGTGCCATATGATGAAGACCCTAGAACAATGAATCTCTTTGCCGATATAACGGACGAAGATGTAGGGAGTATGAAAAAATTGGTTGCCGGTAAGTTTTTACATTACCAGCCAGCAGAAACCAATACCTCTATAAGGGAAGGATGGTTTTACAGGGATGATACCGACCAAAAGGTAAGAACTACAGACGATGTCTTTGATATATATGAACGTTCTGTTGGTGGCAATTCTATATTTTTATTGAACATACCCCCCAATAGGGAAGGGGAATTTTCTGACCAAGATGTACAGGTACTTAAAGAAACCGGCCAAAGAATTAAGGAAACGTACGGGGTAAGCTTATTGGACGGCGCAGATGGGCCTAAGGAACTCCTGGAAAAGGATAATAAAACGCATTTAATTTTGCAGGATGCGGAACCGATTGTTGAGGTGACGTTACCTAAGGCTACTAAGATCAATAGATTTTTAGTTCAGGAACATGTTGAGGTATATGGAGAACGTGTATCCGAACATGCGTTGGATGCCTGGATCAATGATGAATGGAAAGAAGTTGCTAGTGCAACCAACATTGGTTACAAAAGAATATTGCGTTTTCCGGAAATTGAGACTACCAAACTAAGGCTCCGTATCTTGGCATCAAGATATACACCCGTTTTGCAGCATATTTCAGCGCATTATTTTAAGAGTAGGCCACCACAGTTACAGTTTAGCAGAAATAGTAAGGGAGAAGTCAGTATTGTTCCTAAAATGTCTGATTTTGGATGGAATCCCAATGGGGAGAACGCCGGGGCCAATTTAAACAAGGGCATGCAGATATTTTACACTACGGATGGGCAAGTACCAAATTCATCGTCTTCCTTGTTTACCGATCCCTTTGTTTTTGGAGAAGGTGAGGTCAAAGCGGTGGCTATTATGAATGGGGAGAAAGGAAGTACCGCCACGTTTAGGTTTGGAATTCCAAAAATGTCTTGGACATTGGTAGAGTCAAGTAGCGCACAGAAAAAGCATGAGGGAGAATTACTATTTGATGAGAATCCCAATACATATTGGCAATCCCAAGAAAATGATGGGAATAAATCCGTAGTAATTGATTTGGGTGAAGAATTGGAAATTAGTGCTTTTGCATATACACCGCCCACTTCAATATCCAAAAGCATGATTGAAAAAGGAACTATTTTTTCCAGTCTAGATGGTAAGGTTTGGACCCAACAGGATAGTTTTACCTTTGGCAACCTGATCAATGACCCTACACAACGTACCTTTAGGTTCAATAAGAAGTTCCAAGCAAGGTATATTAAATTACAGGCTAATGAAATTGCGGGCAATGGGCTTAAGGCGGCTATTGCAGAATTGGATTTTTACTAAATGCCTTTATATTAGGGGTGGTAATTAAATTTATATGATTTTACTCATAGGCTAACATATTCTTTAGTAGTTACTTTGGTTAAGGTAATCTAAGAAATATGCGCTTTTTTAAAATTATAGCTCTTTCATTGTTAATTGGGGGTTGTCAAGGTTATGAAGATAACATTTTACCTAAAAGAACGACCCTTACCATGTCCGTGTATGCATCCGCAACTATACAGCCGGACAGTTTATACCAACTATACGCCGCGGTAGGTGGTATTTTGGACAATAACTTTAAAGAAGAGGGAGATCTGGTTCAAAAAGGTGACCCCATTCTTCAAATTATTGATCGTGCCCCACAACTACAGACCGAGAATGCCTACTTGGCATTAAGACAATCCAAAGAGAATTTAGAAGGTAATGCCGCAGTTTTAAAAGAGATTGAAGACGAGGTTTATGCGGCTAGATTAAAATACTTGAACGATTCTCTTAATTTTAGCAGGCAGCAACGCCTATGGGAACAAGGAATTGGTTCCAAAGCCGAGTATGACACCAAAATGTTGGCTTTTCAACTATCGCAAAATCAACATAAAACTTTAAAAGCACGTTATGCCAGAACGCGTTTTGAATTGGAAACGAAAATGGTACAGGCAAAGAACAGTTACCAATCTAACAAGATAACCACAGATGATTTTACGGTAAATAGCAGAATTGCAGGAAGGGTATACGCACTATATAAGGAACCTGGGGAACTGGTTAGCACCGTAGAGCCGCTTGGTACCATTGGTAGTGCCAATGATTTTATAATTGAAATGTTGATTGATGAGGTAGATATCATCAAAATACAATTAAATCAGCAGGTACTTATTGTTTTAGAGGCATATCCCAATGAAATATATACTGCAAGGGTAAGTAAGATTTACCCGCAAAAAGAAGAGCGATTGCAGACCTTTAAAATTGAGGCATTATTCAACGAACCACCTAAATTACTGTACCCAGGATTGGCCGGTGAAGCAAATATTGTAATAGCCCAAAAGAAAGACGTTCTTACCATACCGCGTGATTATTTGATGGACGGCAACAAGGTTATGACGCCAAAAGGGGATATAGATGTTGAGGTAGGGTTACAAAATTTAGAACAGGTAGAAATTCTGTCCGGTATAACGGAAACCACCTTGATAATTAAGCCAACGCAATGATAAACTGGAAGGTAATTTTAAATATTGCCAAAACACATCTTTTAACCAAGATGAAATCCACCGTAACGGCAGCTTTGGGAGTAACATTTGGTATTGGGGCCTATATCACCTTGGTCAGTTTTATGACCGGACTCAATACTATGCTGGACAGTTTAATTTTAAACCAAACTCCCCATATTCATTTATACAATGAAATTGCACCAACAAAAGATCAACCTATTTCACTCTATGAAGAATTTGAAAACTCGGTGCATATAATAAGTTCCATTAAACCCAAACAGGGGCAAAAGAAAATTCACAATGCGCTACCAATACTTAATTATCTAAAAAATAAAGATGTAGTAAAGGGGGCCACTCCCCAAGTACGCGCACAGATTTTTTACCTATCCGGGTCTATTGAACTGGGGGGCAGTATAGTAGGTGTGGATATTATGGAAGAAACCAGATTGTCCAATATGCGCGATTACATTGTTCAGGGTTCGCCAGAAGCATTAAAAAATATGGATAAAGGAATCTTATTGGGTGCCGGGTTGGCAGATAAAATGTCCTTATCTGTAGGAGATAGGGTGCAAGTGAGCACGGTAGCCGGGGCACTTGTGCCCCTTAAAATTGTAGGCCTCTATCAAAGCGGTATTGCGGATGTGGATAATGTTCAGAGTTTTTGCAATTTAAAAACGGTACAACGTATTCTGGGTGAATCTCAAAATTATATAACCGACATCAATATTAAGCTTTACGATATTGAACAATCACCACAATTGGCAGAATTTCTTGAAAAGCAATTTAATGTTACGGCCACGGACATCAATGAGGCCAATGCACAATTTGAGACCGGTTCAAATATTAGAAATTTAATTACCTATGCCGTATCCATCACCTTGCTCATCGTTGCGGGTTTTGGTATTTATAATATCCTTAATATGCTCATTTATGAAAAAATGAAGGATATAGCAATTTTAAAAGCTACAGGTTTTTCAGGTACGGATGTTCAATTTATATTTATGAGTCAAGCAATGATTATTGGTATAGTAGGAGGCATTTTAGGTTTGGTATTGGGCTATGTGCTTTCTGTAATCATTGATGGTCTACCTTTTGAGACTGAAGCGCTGCCAACCATAAATACGTATCCGGTAAATTTTAGTGTTACCTACTATATCATAGGTATTGTGTTTGCGCTGATCTCTACCTGTATTGCGGGCTGGCTGCCATCCAATAAGGCAAAGCATATTGATCCGGTAAAAATTATTAGAGGTACTTAACATAGTGTAGGAATGAATAATGTGTTAGAAGCAAAAAATATCAATAAGCATTTTTTGAAACCTAAGGATTTTCATGTCCTAAGGGATATTTCCTTTGCCATAAAAGAAGGAGAGTTTGCATCAATTATGGGAAAGTCTGGGTCTGGGAAATCTACTTTATTGTATATACTTTCAACAATGGATACGGATTACACCGGAGAGTTATTCTTAAACGATACCTTAGTAACGGGTAAACCTGCATCTGAACTTTCCAGAATTAGAAATGAACATATTGGTTTCGTATTTCAGTTCCATTATTTGTTATCGGAATTTAGTGTATTGGAAAATGTAATGCTACCCGCTAAAAAATTGGCCCGTAAGTCCAATATGGAAATAGAGAATGACGCCTATGAAAAATTAAGCATGCTAGGAATTGAAAAATTGGCAAAGCAAAAGGCGTCGCGCATTTCTGGTGGTGAAAAACAACGGGTTGCGATTGCCAGGGCATTGATCAATAATCCCTCTATATTAATGGGGGATGAACCTACCGGTAATTTGGATAGTTATAACTCTGACAATGTGTTCAATATTTTTAAAAGATTAAAGGAAGAGGAAGGGCTATCTTTGTTAGTGGTAACCCATGACGAAGATTTTGCCAAACGAACGGACTATATCATTGAAATGGAGGATGGGCGTATAGTATCTGGCCAATAACGGAATAATCAATGCATAAAAAAGGCTTCAAAAAGTTTGAAGCCCTCTTACATTACCATACTGTGTTATCGTTTATAGTCAAATGAAATCCAGTCTGCATGGCAAATATTTTGAGTGGTGTCCTGTTCGTTCTTAAAAACAAGGACCAGATCGGCCTTTTCAACATTAGGGGATATAGGAATGGTATAGTAAATGGTTTCTTCCTTACCATTATGTTCTAGATATTGCTTGCCTATCAATGGTCCGTCCATACTATTTTCACGAACCTCCATGATACCTTTGAATTCTTGATCCATATTATAGAAGGCGGCAAACTTTAAATGCTCTAGGTCCTGAAAAGAAATAGCATTGAACTTTAGATATGCCCCATGCTGTAAAACACCCACAACCCGAGATTTGCTTGTACTCCAGGTACCCGTGCCCTCTTTGATTTCGTTGGCGTTTTCTGCTTCAATTTTTTGACTTTTAAAGATGACCTGTTCGCTAACGGTAAGTTCAGAGTTAGGTTGGGTTTTGTTGCCCTTGTCCCGGTAGGAAGCCATAAGTACATAATTACCTTCACCTGCCTTACCTAAATGATCGTTGAATGTAATGGTTCCGGACAACGGCAATGATTTCTGGCCTGTCTTTTTTTGTGGTTTTAGACTAAGGATGTAATCTACCATTTGCGTAACTTCCTCTACGGTAAGCTGGGGATGGGCGGACATAGCATTTTCTCCCCAGGCACCACCACCGCCTTTTATGATCTTAGAGACCAAATAACCGGTATCTTCCGCGCCATAACGCTTTGCAATGTCTATATAACTTGGACCGTTGACTTTTTCCTTAACGGCATGGCATGCTTTACAGTCGGAAACTTCAATGGCCTTTTTGCCAATGGGTTCAAGATTGCGTTGGTGCCCTAAAGTGGCTATAACGAAATCACGGCCTTCCGGTATGTAGTCAAAAGTTACCTTTACATCTTCTGCGGCAATGGTTTGATCAGCAGTAGAGCCATCCTGTTTATCTTCTACGATAATGGTATAATCTATTTTTTTTCCATCCCAGTATATAGTGTCATTGTTGGCTATTTGTATGTTTAGGGTAGGGGCGTCGTTACCGACCAAAATTTTCGTGTTGGCAGACGCTGTGTTTCCTTTGCTGTCCGTTACCTTTAAGGTTACATTGTAAATTCCGTCTTCGGTAAAGGTATACTCGGTATTCATTTCTTGCGATTGAGGAGAATCTCCTGTAAAATACCAGTCATATGTAAGCGCATCATGGTCAAAATCTTTTGAGTTTTCTGCTGAGAAAGCAACGGTCAACGGTGCCGCACCTACAGTTTTGTCGTGTGTAAATTTTGCGACCGGCTCCCTATTGCCTTTGATATACGATATGCTGCTCAATCTGGCGTCCAGGTTTTGGGAGTTCCATTTTTGACCATATTCCAGAATATACATATTGCCATTGGACGCAAAGATCATATCCATAGGATGGGAGAATTCCTCATTGGGCATAAAGGCATCGGCTTTAACATAATTGTACTCCTTATCTAGAGTGATCACATAAATCCAATCTCTCATCCATTCATAAACAAACCATTTGTCTTCATAGTAAGGAGGCCATAGATTTTCTGCGTTGGGCATATCCGTTTTATGAAATACGGGGCCTGCCATAGGGTTGATTCCTCCTTGGCCCATCCATGGAAATTCTTCTGATCTATAATAGGTCATAGGAATCATGGATTTTTGTGCCGGAGGTAATTTCTGGATACCCGTATTATGTGGGGAATCATTGATAAGGTTATCTGGGTCAAATTTTGCACCTGACATATTGGTCGTAAAATCAAAATCATTGTATGCTTCATTGTACCCTCTAGTAAAAGGCCAGCCCCAAAAACCTGCATTTTTGGCTTGGTTGTATTCTCCCATTCCGCTAGGTCCCCTGTTGGGATCAGCCTTACCTGCATCTGGACCTATATCTCCCCAATATAGAATTCCAGTTTTGCTATCTATAGAATGTCTAAAAGGGTTTCTTAGTCCCATAGCATAGATTTCCGGTCTTGTTTTTTCCGTACCTACGGGAAACAGATTGCCTTTTGGGATAGTGTAGCTACCATCTTCCTCTGGTTTTATCCGCAATATTTTTCCCCTAAGGTCATTGGTATTGGCGGCAGAGCGCTGGGCATCGAACCCTGCACGGTCCAACCTTTCGTCCATAGGTGAGAATCCTGAAGATTCAAAAGGATTGGTATTATCGCCAAGGGCTATAAAAAGGGTTCCGTCAGGACCAAATTCCAAGGCGCCACCACTATGGCAACACTGCCTGTCCGTAGGAATTTCCAGTAGAATTTTTTCGGATTCCAGATCAAGGATGTCATCCTTTAAGGTAAAACGGGATACATGTTGTTTGGAAATATCCCCTTTGTTGGAATATAACAGATATACCCAATTGTTCTCAAGGTAATTGGGGCCTACTGCCAGTCCCAATAATCCATCTTCGTTGCCATAGAACAAATTTAGCTGTGCAATGGTCTTTGTTTGTTCCGTTTCAAAATCAAAAAGCTTCAAAGTACCGTGGCGTTCAATGAACAAAATTCCCCTTCCGGGCAACTCGTCGAGCTCCATGGGCTCATTTAGGTTAAAATCCAATACGTTCTTAACAAAGCGGTCCTCTGGCGGCACCCTGTCCGTAGTGGCTAGGGAATAATCTAAGGTAGCATCGCCTATGGCATAGGTAATACCGCCAAATAGATGCTTCAAAAATAACGGGTCCTCAAAAGTCTCATTGGTATGTCCCATCTCGGTATAGAAGGCCCTACCGCCATCATATGCGTGATACCATGCTATGGGATGGCCCTCAGGATTTGTACCGCCCTCATAACTGTTTTCGTCAATAGAAATCAGGACATTTATATTTGGATTGATATTTTTAAAATTGTACCACTCATCGCTCTTGGACCATTTTTCCCCTAAATGTTGTGTAGACGGGTGAGCATTGTTTTCAATATTCAATTTGGCTTCTTGTATGCGCGGATGGTCGTTAAAGACAGCACCCACAAGTTTATTGTACCATGGCCAATCATACTCGGTATCCGTGGCGGCATGGATACCAACAAAACCACCGCCAGCCTGGATGTAGCGTTCAAAATCTGCTTGCTGAACGTCATTTAATATATTCCTAGTAGTATTGTTGAATATTACCGCAGCATAGCTTTTTAAGGAGTCCTCTACGATATAGTCGGCATCTTCGGTAGTAACGACCTTAAATCCATTTTCCGTGCCTAATTTTTGCAATGCAAGGTTTCCTGCTTCAATAGACCCGTGCCTAAAACCTTGGGTTTTGCTAAACACCAATATAGTATCATTTTTTTGCGAACAACTTTGTATGAAAAGAATGCAAAAACAAAGTACTAACAGGAGATAGGGGGAACTAAGTGAAATATTAGGTCTGTACATTAAATTATAGATTTGATTTTTTTTTCAATGCTTATGGACAAGCTTAAAATTTGAGGCCAAAATAAATGGAATAATAAAAGAATTCAAACTAAATTTTTACCTAAACCAATACAAATTGTGCAAAATATGAATGCCTCCTATGTTTTAAGTCAAAATTATATAGAGAAAAGGGTATAAAGTCTATCGGTATTCAGAAGGCGCACATCCTATATTTTTTTTAAAAATACGGTTGAAATAGGATAGACTGTTAAATCCGGAATTATAGCATGCCATTGAAATGGTATTAGAGGCATTGTTTTCCTTAAGTAATTTGCATGCATAATTAATACGTACGCCATTTAAAAAATTCACGAATGTTTTTTGGGTGTTCTGTTTAAAGTAGCGACAAAATGCTGTTTTGTTCATGGCTACCATTTCAGCAATTTCATTTAATTGAATTTCGTTCTTGAAATTCATCATGATATATTCTATAACGGTATTAATACGGTCATCAGCAATATTAATTTGCTCTATCCACTCAATACTGCCTAATTTGGCTAGATTTTCAATTAAGGACAAACGATATAAAATTTTTAAGGTCTGCAATACTTTTTCATCTGAGGAGGTTTCTGCCAATTCATGAAAAAGGTATTTGAATTTTTGGCTTTCCTTGGTGTTGAATTTTAGGCCCCGGTTGCTTAAAAGCAGTAATGAATTTATGTAATTGAATTCTTCTCCCAACTGTCCCAATTTTTTTAAAAAATCATAATTAAGGTGTACCACTATAGAAGAGGATTCACCTTCAAAATTAGGGGCACTGTCAAACATATGGGGAATGTTGGAGCCTATTAGGAAAATGTTGTTGCTTTCAAAATTTCCAATGAAATCTCCTACATATAAAGTGCCCTTTCCAGAAACTATATATACAAGTTCCAGTTCAGGGTGGTAATGCCATAGTTTTAAAAATTCATCTCCGGTAAATGAAGAAAATAAAACGTTGGACCTTAAATTTTTATGTAGTAGATGTAATTTCAAACAATATGTTTAATGAATTTGGAAATACAGATTTGTTTAAATTATACCTTTAAATTTCCGAATAAAGATACTG
This sequence comes from Maribacter confluentis, assembly GCF_030505015.1. NCBI lineage: Bacteria > Pseudomonadati > Bacteroidota > Flavobacteriia > Flavobacteriales > Flavobacteriaceae > Maribacter > Maribacter confluentis. Next base: position 575,425 of record NZ_JAUKUC010000001.1, on the reverse strand, counting down.
CTAATCCTTAGATTACATAAAAATGGCTTTTTTTACATCTTCAATATAGCTTCTGCCTATGGTATATCTTACCCCCTCAATAGATAGGCTGTTACCTTCAATGAATTCTACTTTGTCCAGTGCTACGGTAAACGATCTATGGATTCTTATGAATTTATGCGAAGGCAGCTCGTCTGTAAAACTACTCAAGGTCCTATGGGCAATGAAATTTCCTTTGGTTGTTTTTATCCTTATATAATCTTTTAAGCTCTCTACAATGCTGATGTCGGCAAAGTATATTTTTTGATGCTTTTTCTTGTCTATTTTTATAAAAAGATGGTCTACCTCTTCTTTTTCCGAAACAATTTCCTTGGTACTGGTCTTTAATTCCAGTACCCGATTAACGGCTTTTAGAAATCTTGGAAAAGGTATAGGTTTTACCAAATAATCTATAGCCTCTAGTTCGTAACAATTAAGTGCATATTCCTCATGGGCCGTGGTAATGATTACCATTGGTCTGTTCGTTAGATTTTCCAAAAAATCCAGTCCGTTGAGTATTGGCATATTAATATCCAGAAATAGGATGTCCACTGGATTTTTTTGTACAAAGGAAGATGCCTCTACGGCATTGGTAAAGGTTTTAAAGAGCTCAAGCTCCTTGACCTCTTTAATATATTTTTTAATAACATTGACCGCTAATGGTTCATCATCTATAATTACAGCTTTTAAATTCTTCATACGTTCAATTTTAAAAACACTTTAAATATATTATTTGTAGTTGTAATGTTCAGTTCGTATTCATCTGGCCGGTATCCCAGTTCCAACCGTTTTTTAACGTTAGAAAGGCCAATACCGCCTTCTTCCTCGGCCAATCTGTTCGTGACCAAGGTTTCGGGTATAGGATTGGCGATTTCAAAATATAGTTTTTTTTCCTTGACGGAAATATTAATATCTATGGTCAAGGGTTCAATAGTCTTATTGGCGCCATGTTTAAAGCTATTTTCTACAAAAGGGATCAACAGCATAGGTGCAATACGTTTATTGTCAAGATTGCCCGTTATGTTCAAATTAATGGTCAGGGAGTCATTAAACCTTATTTTTTCCAGATCAAGATAGTTCTGTATCAATTCAATTTCACTCTGTAGATCCTGTTTGTTTTTCCTTGCTGCATATAAAAGGTAACGCATTAATTCAGATAGTTTTAAAACCACTTCTGGTGCCCTATCTGATTTTTCCAATGTCAGTGAGTAAATATTGTTCAAGGTATTGAAGAAGAAATGGGGAGATACCTGTGATCGTAAAAAACTTAGTTCAGATGTTAATTGCCTGGTTTCCAATTCATGAAGCTTTTGGTGTTCCCTTAGCCAATCTATGGTAATTTTTATGGCCGTAACGAAGGATACTACATACAGCTCACCGAACATGGTAACAATGGCATAATTAAGGGTGATACTGTTGACTACTTCAGAAGCCTCTGGCATTACATTGGTGTCGATCAAATAGTAGGTTAAATTAAATTTTACGACAAGCATAAGCGCCAATGACCCTAAAATGGCCAGGGTGTATTCCGAATATCGTTTGTTAAAAACGAAAACCGGCATTAGAAAATATACATTGAAGTATGCCAATGCCATGTGTATGGGAAACCCTATTAAATTGGTTTTGATAGAATAAATATAGTCGTTATGTAAGCTTCCCCAACGTAATGTGTTGAACAATATATAAATAGACCAGAAGATGATATGATATTTGTAATGAATTTTATAACTCTCGGAGCCTTTACTTTCTATAATGTCATTTATTTTCTTCTTTGCGGCCATTAATTTACGCTATTCAAATACTGTATTCGACTTTCTAAACCCGTTGTTGGTCTAAATTTTATGCGATAATAACAAATGGTTTCCAATATTTGAGAGTACCGCTGTTAATTTTTATTGGACGTTACCTAAATTTGCCGTCTTCTAGACGTCATAATCAGATTTCTGAAAATTGATATGAAAGCGGTTCTAGCTTTAAACAGACCAACTAACTAATCTTAATGCCAAAAACACCAAACCTGTTCATTACCATGGTAACATGCATCCTTTTTGCATGTACGGGAACTGCCCAACAAGTACCCAAGACTTACGTAGCCGTTAAGGCTAAGGGGCAACTGACCATTGACGGACTTGCTAATGAAGTCGCATGGAAAAATGCAAAATGGACCTCGGATTTTATAGATATAGAAGGAACCCTAACGCCTAAATACAGAACACGGGTAAAGATGGTATGGGACGATACCTATTTGCATTTTTATGCGGAAATGGAAGAACCCCATATCTGGGGAACGTTAAAACAGCGCGATACGGTTATTTTCTACAATAACGATTTTGAAATATTTATAGATCCAGATGGGGATACCCATAATTATATGGAATTTGAAATTAATGTTTTAAATACTATTTGGGATCTGTACCTCACCAAACCATACCGAAACCAAGGTAATGTATTGAATCACTGGAATATGGAGGGTGTAAAATCTGCTGTGCATATTAATGGCACCTTAAACAATTCAAAAGATCGTGATAAAGGATGGGCCGTTGAGATATCCATACCATGGAATGTGTTGGGAGAGGCCAGTAAAGGAGCAGTACCACCTAAGGACCAGTTTTGGAGAATAAATTTTTCTAGGGTCAATTGGCAGTTTGATCTGGAGAACGATCGTTATGGCAGGAAGAAAAAAGAAAATGGTCAATATGAACCGGAATACAACTGGGTATGGAGCCCTCAAGAAGTCATAAATATGCATGAACCGGAACGATGGGGCTATATTTACTTTGCGGAACAAAATTTACAACAGGATAAGGTGGTCATTCCAGATGATGACTATATAAAGTGGTATATGTATGAAATATATCGCAAAATGATACAGGAAAATGAAATGGAAAATTTTACTTATCCGCCCAAGGAGATAAAGGGTAAATCTATAGTAGTAGAAATTAAAAAGGAATTAAAGGGTTATTTGGTTTATACCAAGAGTCCTTTTAGTGGTAAACAATTAGTGATAGATACAGATGGGAAATTTATTGAACAGAGATAATGTGGGCATGATCATGTCCTGTATTCTTTTAAGTGTTTTTATGGTCTCATGCAATGGGAATAAGGAAGAAAAGGAAACGGCACTATTGGAGAAAGAGGAGTCCGGCCCATTTAAATTTTGGACTTGGATAACCGCAGACGCGTCCCGTACAGATGATTCCTATGTAGAAGAGTTTGCCAAATACGCGGATAATGGCATAGATGCCGTATTGATCAATACCTACACTGATCCTGAACTTTTGGCGAGATTGACACCGTTGGCCTTAGGTATGGGGTTAGAAGTGCATGCATGGATGTTTACCATGAATAGACCAGGAGATAAGATTGCGGAGCAACACCCAGAGTGGTATGCGGTAAGTAGGGATGGGAAATCATGTTATGATGAACCGCCTTATGTAGGATATTATAAGTGGCTTTGTCCTACCAGAAAGGAATCTAGAGAGCACATTTTAAGCTTGGTAGAAGGCTTGTCTAAGGTCGATGGTGTGGCCAGTGTACATTTGGATTATATACGCTATTCGGACATTTTCTTGCCAATAGGTCTATTACCAAAATATAACTTACAGCAAGAGGTAGAGCTACCTACCTATGATTTTTGTTATTGTGAGGTTTGTACGTCAACCTTTGAAAAAATGCACCATAAGAACCCTAACGATTTTGATAATCCTGCCATTGATATGGAATGGAAAAATTTTAGGTTGAACAGGGTAAAGGCAGTGGTGGATGCCTCTTATGAAATTGCACATAAAAATGGTAAAAAATTAACTGCAGCCGTATTTCCGTATCCGGAAATGGCAGACCATATGGTACGCCAACGTTGGGATAAATGGAATATTGACGCCGTCTTGCCTATGATATACAATCAATTTTATAATGAGGAAATAGATTGGATAGGTTATGCAACAGGGCAAGGGGTGAATGATCTTGAGAAGCGTAATGTGGAATTACATACAGGTATTTATGTACCGGATATGCAACCGGAAGAATTGTTGAGTGCCATGAAATATGCACAAAAGAACGGGGCCAAGGGCGTATCCTTCTTTGATGGTCCGGCAATTACCGAAGCCCAATGGAAGATGATAAAGGATTTTAAGGAATCAAAAGCTAAGTAATACAATACATAACGGTATGAATGGTATTGCAAATCAAGGTATTGTGGGATTGAAACAAATACGGCAGTTAATTATTATGGGTTTGGCGTTGGTGCTCACATCGTGTTATGACCCAGCTGAAAGTCCTGCCAATAGTATTTCGGCCATTATTCCACAGCCCAACCAAATGAAAAAGGACCAAGGGTACTTTACTTTTGATAAAGGTACCGTATTGGTTGTTAAAAATGATGCATATGTAGAACCAACGTTGATCTTGTCCCAAAGGTTGAAGATTGCCGCAGGTTTTGATATGGCCATAGTATCTAGCCCTCCCACGGCCAATTATGTACAAATAATGGTAGATACCAGTCTTGCTGCCGAGGCATATAAACTATCCATCAATGAAGGGTATATACAGTTGAAGGCATCAACCAAAAATGGCTTGGTGTATGGTATGCAATCCTTGCGTTTGCTTTTGCCCAAGGAAATGGAAAGCAAACAAATACAATCTCACGTAAATTGGTCGGTTCCGGTCATGGAAATTGAGGATAGTCCCAGATATGAGTACAGAGGGGTAATGTTAGATGTCTCAAGACATTTTTTTGATATCGCATATATTAAAAAAACCTTGGACCGAATGTCCCTCCTAAAATTAAATACGTTTCATTGGCATTTGGTAGATGATCAAGGTTGGCGCATAGAGATTAAAAAATATCCAAAACTTACCGAGATAGGCGGCTTTAGGGCAGATCAGGAAGATAAACACTGGAACTCGAGAAAAGTTACCCAAGCAGGTGAAGCAGCTGGTTATGGTGGATTTTATACTCAAGTACAAATTAAGGAAGTGGTTGATTATGCGGATAAATTGGGAATAACCGTAGTACCTGAAATTGAAATGCCTGCACATGTAATGAGTGCAATTGCCGCTTATCCTGAGTTGAGCTGTTTTGAAAATCCTATTGGTGTACCTTCCGGTGGAGTATGGCCAATAACAGAAATTTATTGCGCTGGCAAGGAACAAACATTTCTATTCTTGGAAAATGTAATAGATGAGGTGGCGGACTTGTTTCCAGGAACATATATCCATATTGGGGGAGATGAAGCCACCAAGACCAATTGGGCAGTTTGTCCCCACTGCAAAAAAAGAATGCAAGAAGAAAAGTTGGCGTCCGTAGAAGAATTGCAAAGTTACTTTATCCGTAGAATGGAAAAGTATATTAATGCTAAAGGCAAGGAGATAATTGGTTGGGATGAAATTTTGGAAGGCGGTTTGGCACCAGGCGCTGCAGTAATGAGCTGGCGTGGAACACAAGGAGGTATGGAGGCATCAGAACAAGGGCATAAGGTCATAATGACGCCTGGGGAGTTCTGTTATTTTGACCAATACCAAGGACCACAGAATACGGAGCCCATTGCCATTGGCGGTTATCTGCCGCTTAAGAAAGTGTATGGTTTTGACCCTGTAATTCCAACTATGACCAAGGAACAGGAATCTTTTGTAATGGGGGGACAGGCAAATCTATGGTCAGAATATATACCTACGGAAGAACATTCTGAATATATGCTTTTTCCTAGGTTGCTCGCCTTATCGGAAACCTTATGGAGTACCAAGGAACAACGTAATTGGAGCAATTTTTCCGAACGATTAAAAGTAATCAACGAAAGGTTGGAGTTCATGGGTGTCAATGTTTCCAAAAGTGCGTATGCCATTAGGGATAGTGCAACCGTGGACATTGGTTCAAAATCAATATCGGTTAAACTGCATAATGAATTTGATGATGCCGATATACGTTATGCATTTGCCCATGATGCCGATAATTTTATACCCTATACCGCTCCCGTTACTATTGATTCATCGGTAACGATTACTGCAAAAGCTTATGAGGACGGTAAAGCTATTTCTCCATTATTTATACAGCAATATGATTTTCATAAAGGTGTGGGTGCAAAGGTTACATATCATACCTTATATAATAGTAGTTATGCAGGTGAGGGAGAATCTACATTGGTCAATGTGTTGCGGGGCAGTAAAAATTTTCACGACGGACAATGGCAGGCTTGGCTGAACAAGGATGTGGAGCTGACCATAGATCTGTTGGATCAGAAAGACATTTCTGAAATCGTATTGGGTTTTCTACAAAACCAAGGTCCGGATATTTTCTATCCCACGGCAATTTCCATTTCCCTTTCCAAGGACAATATTGAATTTCAAGAAGTGGATATCATGGAAATTCCGTTTAAAAATGCCAATACGGATGAAATACAGGAGGTTAAGATTTCTTTTGGCCATACCAAGACCAGGTATATAAAAATTCATGCGGTCAATGGTCCCTATCCTGGAAATGACGGGGGTTCATGGTTGTTCATGGATGAAATTAAAATCAATTAACATATAAGCCAAGTTGCACAACCAGAATGGAAGGAGGTGAGGAAAATCTGAATTGATCTGAAAATCAGTTGGGTTCAGAAATGAAAAAAAATGGTATTGCAAATATTGTACAAGTGATGGCGAATATCCTTCATTTGAAAGGTTTCTATAGACTATATATTTGGTATTAAGAAAACCTTAAGATAACATTAAACTAAGTAACTAATTAAAACAATTCGATAATGATTCAAAAATTCAACTATGTATTGCTGTTTGTGGCTATGCTGTCCTTTCAAGGAGCATTTTCACAAGCGGTTTCAGGTACAATAACAGACCAGTCGGGTTCTCCTCTCCCTGGTGTGAATGTTGTAGAAAAGGGTACCAGTAATGGTACATCTGCAGATTTTGATGGTAACTATACCATCAATGTTACCGATGGTGCTACCTTGGTATTTAGCTCTATTGGCTATACCAAAAAGGAAATTGCGGTATCTGGCCAAACAGTTATCAACGTAACCTTGGAAGAGGATGCGGAACAGTTGGGCGAGGTAATCGTTACTGCATTGGGTATTAAAAAGGAGGAAAAGGCCTTAGGGTACTCCCTTACACAGGTAGACGGTGGTGAGCTTTCCGGTGTAAAAACAGTAAGTGCCATTAATTCCTTACAAGGTAAGGTAGCTGGTGTTAATATTACCGGGTCCGCAACGGGAGCTTCTGGTACCAGTAACGTGGTTATTCGTGGTGCTTCTTCTGCAAGTGGTACCAACCAGCCTTTATATGTTGTAGATGGTATTCCTATCAACAACCAGAATTTAGGATCTGCAAGCCGTTGGGGCGGGGCGGATTTTGGTGATGGTATTTCCAGTATCAACCCAGATGATATTGCCAGTATGAGTGTACTTAAAGGTGGTGCGGCCGCGGCATTGTACGGATCTAGGGCAGCAAATGGTGTTATTATCATCAACACAAAATCAGGAAAACAACAAAATGGTTTTGGTGTTGAATATTCAAGTTCATTGTTGATGGAATCTGCTATGACAGATTTGTACGATTTCCAAAAAGAATATGGTCAAGGAACCAATGGCGTTGCCCCATCTGATAGATTAGAGGCATTGGATGCCGGTATCAACTCTTGGGGAGCAAAACTTGATGGTTCAAGCGTTGTTCAGTTTGATGGTGTTAGTAGACCATATAGTAATGCTGGAGATAACGTAAAAAACTTTTTCAACACAGCTACTACCTTTACCAATACGGTTGCGGTAAGCAAATCTGGTGACGGATATAACTTTAGGTTTTCAGGTACGGATTTAACTAACTCTGATATTACGCCAAATGCAGGTTTGAACAGAAAGTCGTTCTCTATAAACGCAGGAGTGGTGATGAACGAAAAATTAACCTTGGACGTTAACGGTAAGTATGTAATAGAGAACGTTAAGAACAGACCAAGACTTTCAGATTCTCCAGGTAACTCTAACTTTACGGTTGCCTTATCACCGGCCAACGTAAATGTGGCCGACTACCAACCAGGATTCTTTCAGGAAGGAACAACGGTTGCAGGTTTGGATTCAAGACCAGGTTACAATGAAGTTGGTTCAGAATACTTAATTTCTACGGCAAGTACCTATCACCAAAATCCATATTGGGTAACCGAAAGATTTAACAATGAGAGTGATAAAAACAGGTTCATTGGTTCCGGTACTTTAAGATATGAATTGACAGATTGGTTATATGCAATGGGTAGGGCAGGTATTGATCAATATACTGCAAGTATTACCAATGTAGAACCTTACGGTACGGCTTACAAGAACTTGGGAGGAATGACCGAAACTACATACAATGTATCTACGGTAGATGCGGACGTAATTTTAGGTATAGAAAAAGATATTACGGAGAAGTTTGCTACCAACATTGTTTTAGGGGCCAACAGTAATACGTTCACCAATGAAAGAACAGAGTTAAATGGTCAGGATTTTGTAATTCCTGATTTAGTGACCATAGGTAACGTTGCTAGAAAAAACTACGGATATTCTTTTTCTAAGAATAAAAGATCAGGTGTTTATTTTTCAACGGAACTTTCTTATGACAGCTATTTATATCTTACCGTTACCGGTAGAAATGACTGGTTCTCTACATTATCGTTGGCAGGGAAAACATCTCCAAACTCATACTTCTATCCATCGGTTAGTTCAAGTTTCATTTTTTCCGATGCCTTTCAAATGCCTAGCTGGATTACCTTTGGTAAAATTCGTGCAGGATATTCTGATATAGGTGGTGGAGCTAACGACCCTTATCAATTGTCATTGGTATATGGTATCAATGATACATATACTGCTACGGGTACTCCTGTTTCCATTGGTGGTGTAGGTGGTGCGGATTCCAATAAATTACCGAACATCAACCTTACGCCATTCTCCAAGTCAGAATATGAAATAGGTTTTGATCTTAAGATGTTCAATAATAGATTTGGTATCGATTTTGCTTATTACAACAATAAGACTACAGATGATATTGTGCCTATAGATATTTCAAGAACTACAGGATTTACAAAAGCGGTCATCAACATTGGTGAGGTAACCAACCAAGGTGTGGAACTTCTATTGACCGGTGCTCCTGTAAGAACGGAAAACTTTAATTGGGACATTACCTATAACTTAGGATATAACGAAAATATGGTGGTCAAGACAGATGCTGATGACAATCCTATATTTGCAGGTGACCAAGCAACTGGTGTTAATGTTCAGTCTGGTGCAATAGTTGGTAAACCAATTGGTGCGCTTTACGGTACTTCTTTCGTAAGAAATGATGCCGGTGAAATTCAATATGACAGTAACGGTACTCCATCCATAGGTGAGAATAAATTTTTGGGCAACGGTGTAGCACCTTACTCAATGGGTCTTACCAATAACTTCCGTTACAAGGACTTTAACCTTAACTTCTTGATCGATGCTAAATTTGGAGCAGAGATTGCCTCTGGTACCAGTGCTTATGCTACCTACTACGGTGCAAGTAAAAACACATTGGAAGGAAGGGAAAACGGATTGTCAGTTAGTGGTGTAGATGCTGCAGGAGCGCCTTTCTCTACTACTATAGCCCCAGAAAATGTAAGTTCTTACTATCAGAGAATATACTCTATAGCAGAGGCGCATATTCAAGATGCCGACTTTATTAAACTTAGACAACTTAGTTTAGGCTATAATCTGCCATCTAGTGTAATATCTAAAACGTTCTTAAAGAGTGCCAACATTTCCTTGATAGCCAGAAACTTGTTCTACATCATGAGAAATACACAGGATATTGATCCAGAATCTTCATTCAACGCTAGTTTTGGTGCAGGTTTAGAGCGTTTTGGTCTTCCTTCAACTAGAAGTTACGGATTAAGTTTAAATGTTAAATTTTAAAAAGGAAAACTATGAAAAATATATTTTATTTAGCGGTATTTTCAATGCTCTTCTTCACGTCGTGTGATAAAGGTTTTGAGGATATCAATGTAGACCCTACATATGCTCCAACATTAGATGTGAAATACAAATTTCCACAAGCGGTATTGTATACTGCGGGGCAACGTTATGAGTCTTGGAGAGGTAATTTTATTTACTGTTCCGTAATGATGCAACACCTAGCAAGCACGCAAGGATATTGGAATGGGGATAAGTATACGTTAAGTACAAGTTACGCCGGTGCTTTATGGGAAGCGGAATATCCACAGGCCATTAAGACCTTGGAAGACATGAAAGCTCAATTAGAGGCCGATGAATTGACCGCGTCTCCTGAGTATGCTATGGTTAGGATACTACGTGTATTCTCTTTTCACAGATTAACGGATATCTATGGTGATATTCCTTACAGTGAAGCTGGTAAAGGATTTATTGATGGGGTATTGAGACCGGTTTATGATGACCAAGAGTTCATTTACAAAGACATGTTGAACGAACTTAAGGAAGCATCGGATGCTTTGAGCGGTGGTACAAGTGCCTTGGGTACTTCAGATATCATATTCAATGGTGATTTGACCAAATGGAAGAAATGGGCCAACTCTATGATGTTACGTTTAGGATTAAGATTGGTAAAGAGAGATCCTGCCTTGGCGCAACAATGGGCACAAACCGCTATAGAGGGTGGTGTAATGACCTCAAATGAGGATATAGCTTATGTAATTCACCAATCTGGTAACGGAATTTTACAAAACGGAAATAGTGAGGTATTCCTTGCCGACCGTTCTTCAAGAATCAGTAAAACTTTCATGGATTTCTTGCAAGGTGATCCAAGAATGCCGGTTTTGGTAGCATTGCCAGATGGTAATAATGATGTTGCTGTTCAGAAAGGATTGCCAAATGGGTATGATGGTACAACCATTGCAAATGCACCGGGTGGTGATGATATGTCTACTTATTCTGAAGTAAATTCCAACACGTTGCAAGGATTGGATGCACCAATGTTCTTCCAAACATATGCAGAAGTTGAATTTATGTTGGCAGAATCTGCCGTAAGATGGGGTCTTGCTGGTGGTGCTGCAGCTGCAGAAGATCACTATAATGCTGGTGTAACCGCTGCCATGAAGTTTTTAGAACTGTATTCTGAGGATGCAGCCATTGATGATGCGGATATTGCAACTTACTTGGCAGATAACCCATATGACCCGGCAAATGCATTGGAGCAAATCAATACCCAATACTGGGCTGCTACGTTCTTGAACGAATATGAGGCATTTGCAAACTGGAGAAGAACAGGGTTTCCTGTATTGACTCCAGTAAACTATCCTGGTAATGTTACCAATGGTACCATTCCTAGAAGGTTGACTTATTTTACGGGTGAGGCCGTAACGAACAAAGAAAATTATGATGCGGCCGTTGCAAGTCAAGGTCCGGATTTGCTTACCACTAGAGTATGGTGGGATGCCGAATAATTTTTAAAATATGAAATCTGTTTTATTAGTTCATCTTTTAGTACAGATACAATTGTTGAGTTAGTGTAAAGGAAAGAGGAGATTTGTATAAATCTCCTTTTTTCATTTTAAGTTCATATTACAAACAGCTATCAAGATTATATCTTTGGAAATTGTTACTTTTCTCCAATCAATAATTATTAAATAACCCTATTCAATCTAGGTTCATGAAGAAAATCATTCTTTTAATGTTTTTTATTTCAGTGTATGTCAATGGCCAACAAGCTAGGTTGTTTGACTATGTTCCGGCTAGGCAGAGCAACGTTGATTTCAATAACAAATTAAAACCAACGGACAATGAGAATTTTTTCATTTACGATAACTTTTATCAAGGGGCCGGGGTTGGCTTGGGAGATGTAAACAATGATGGATTATTGGATATTTATTTCTGTGGAAATCAGGAAAAAGATAGGTTATATTTAAATAAGGGCAATTTTGTATTTGAGGACATTACCAAAAAAAGTGGCATTCTAGCGGTGGATAAAGGTTGGTCCTCATCTGTATCCATGATTGATATCAATAATGATGGACTCTTGGACATTTATGTGACCAAAGAATTGTATGATGATCGTCCGGACTGGAGGCGTAATAAATTATACATCAATAAGGGCAACAGCACATTTGTGGAAGCAGCGCAAAAAGTTGGTTTGGGAGATACTACAAGAACCCGTGGTGCCGCATTTCTGGATTACGATCTAGATGGTGACCTAGATGCATTCTTGTTGAGGCAGCCACCTAATCCTGGTTTGTATTCCAAATATAAGGTCATGTCAGATAATGGGGAGCTAACAGATGAACAATATGCTCCACAACTCTATGAGAACAGGAACGGTATATTTTATAATGTATCCAAAGAAGCAAAGGTCTTGAGTCCCTCTTATGCCAATGCGGTAACCGTAGGGGATATCAACAAAGATGGTTATCCGGATATTGTGGTTGCCAATGATTTTGATGCACCGGATGCACTTTATATCAATCAGGGAGATAAAACGTTTAAAAATGTGTCCAATAAGGCATTTAAACATACTTCATATTATGCAATGGGGGTAGATATTGCCGATATCAATAATGATATGTTGTTGGATATTTTTACGGTAGATATGGCGGCCAATGATAATTTTAGGCTAAAATCCAATATGAGCGGTATGAATCCAGATCAGTTTTGGAAAATTGTGGATAAGGGCTGGAATTATCAATATATGTACAATGCCCTACAATTAAATAATGGAAACTGTACGTTTAGTGAGATCGGGCAGCTATCTGGTGTATCCAGTACAGATTGGAGTTGGTCTCCGTTAATCGCTGATTTTGATAATGATGGGTACAAGGATATTTTTGTTTCAAACGGTATTGTTAGGGATATCAGAAACACAGATGCAGATGTAAAGATAAAACTGTATATCAACAAAAAATTACAGGAATATGTAGGCAAACATGGCAATGCCGACTATAATTCCCTTTGGGATGTGGTAGACCATAATGAAATGGTGGCCCTATTTCCTTCAACTAAAATGCAAAACAAGTCCTTCAAGAACGTAGATGGGTATCAATTTCAGGATGTATCCGAAAATTGGGGAATCGATAAAAAAACATTTTCAAGTGGTGCTGCCTATGGTGATTTGGATAATGATGGTGATTTGGATATGGTATTGAACAATGTCAATGAAATAGCACATATTTTAAGGAACAATACAAATAACAATTTTTTAAGGATACAATTGTCAGACCCCAAGAATGAAGTCGTATTGGGGGCAAATGTGCAAATTTATTATGGTGACGGTAAACAGCAATATGCAGAGACTACTAGCGCACGTGGCATGTTTTCGGTAAGTGAACCCGTTATTCATTTTGGTTTGGGAAACCACGCCCGTGTTGATAGTTTGTTCGTTAACTGGCCTACTGGATTGCGTACCGAAATCTATGATCCGGTAATAAACCAACAGATAGACGTGAGCATTACTTCTGGAAAGGAAAAAGTGATATCGTCCTCTTTTGAAGTGCCGAAAATGTTTTCGGAGCATACGGGGGGTTCATTAAAATTTAAACATAAGGAAAACAGATTCAATGACTATGCACTTCAAGTTCTATTGCCCCATACTATGTCAGAATTTGGACCTGCATTGGCCGTTGCCGATATTAATAATGACGGATTGGATGACGTGTTCATTGGTGGTGCATTTGGGGAGAAGGCTATGCTGTATATGCAAGATAAAACGGGGAGTTATAAAAGTATTGCTGAACGTTTATGGGAAGGGGAAAAAAATTATGAGGACGTAGATGCCGTATTTGTGGACATTAACGGCGATGGGTTCAAAGACCTCTTTGTAGTTAGTGGTGGCAATGCCTACGTAAAAAATGATATCCATTATATGGATCGCCTTTACCTTAACGATGGTAAGGGAAATTTTAATAAAGGAGCCTTGCTGAACGGTAAACCAATAAGTGGTTCCGTAGTAAAGGTTATGGATTACGATAAAGATGGGGATATGGATGTTTTTGTAGGAGGTAGACATATACCTCACCAGTACCCCTTACCAAGTTCAAGTATGTTGTTTGTTAATGAAAAAGGGCAATTGATTAATAAAACGGATGAATTGGCGCCGGAATTCAATGAGGTTGGTATGGTTACCGATGCTATTTGGGCCGATTATGATGCAGATGGTGATACAGATTTGTTTTTGGTAGGGGAATGGATGCCAATTACATTGTTCTCAAATACCGATGGAACACTTTCTAAAGCCATGGTCAATGATTTTGAAACTACTGCTGGTTGGTGGTATAGTGTACAACAGGGAGATTTTGATAATGATGGGGATATAGATTTGATAGCGGGAAACTTAGGTCTAAATAATAAATACAAAACGACTAATGAAACCCCGTTTGATGTGTATTATGATGATTTTGATGGTAATGGTAGTAGTGATATTGTTTTGGGATACTATAACAATGACAAACATTTTCCGTTAAGGGGTTTTTCCTGTTCGTCCCAGCAAATACCAAGCCTAAAGGAAGAATTTAAAAAGTATGATCTATTTGCCTCATTAGAAATTGACCAGGTTTATGGCAAGGACAATTTAGAAGAAGCCCTGCATTATATAACAGATACGTTTGCATCTATCTATATTGAAAATTTAGGCAATGGTAGATTTCAACATTCTCCTTTACCTGTACAGGCCCAATTCTCTAATATTGAGGATATGGTAGTGCATGATTTTAACAATGACGGTAATTTAGATGTGTTGGTCGTTGGTAATTGTTACGGATTTGAAGTTGAAACTCCTAGAAACGATGCTGGCACTGGCTTATTGATGCTGGGAAATGGGAATGGTTCTTTTGCGGCAAAAACAATTAATGAAACAGGATTGTTCATCAACAAGGACGCTAAAAGGATAAGACAATTAAAGGGCAAGGACTCTGACTATTTTATCATTGGCAATAATAATGATGAAATTCAGCTCATAAAGATCAATACGGATTAAAGCATCATTTTTGGTTAATGCATTTGTTGCAATGCTTCCTCTACAGTAGATACCGGAAGTTGACACGTACTGTTCTGACAGACATAGATATATGTTTCGTTCTCAATGAACCTGCCGTCGAACAACGGAAGTTCGCTTTTGTTCCGGGTGCCAATGACCAAGGTGTTGGGCGTGTAGTTTGCAGTTAAGTTCCGCATCATTGTGCTAACATTGTTGCCAACAATTGCAACTTCATAGTAGGGGTGCGTTTTTTTTAAAAGTAAAGAACCCCAAACACTGTAACTTTCTAAATGCGTAAGTAGTTGGGGCTGCATAGCCTTTAACATTCGGTCGCTCTGCTCCATAAAATCGGTATTGTACAACAAATGGCCCAATTTCAATAAATTAAGCGCCATAATTGAATTTGGGGAAGGAATGACGCCGTCATCGGTTTTAATGATTTTTGCAATATGTTTGGTATGGTCGGTATACCTGTAAAATGAACTTTCCTCATCTAGAAACAATGAATTTGTTTGTATTGTTAATTTTTGGGCAAAATAAAGGTCCTTTTCATCAAGACTAACGGAATAGAGATTGAGGGCGGCATGTATTACGAATGCATAATCCTCTATGAAGCCATTGGTGTTAAGGTTATTGTTTACCATAGAATGACTAAGTGTACCCGTATACATTTCCGTTTTAATGAAATCCATGGTTTTTTGAGCTTCTACAAGATATCTTTTTGTGCCGAACGCCCGGTATGCATCTACATATCCGGTAATCATTAAAGCGTTCCAAGAAGTAATTATTTTGCTATCTATACGTGGTGCATTGCGCAAATCTCTTTGGACCTTTAGTGTATTGATCCATTGGTTGCGCAATTTTGTGAAATCTGCCAGACTTAATCCATGTTCCTTGGCAAACTCATGATCGTTTTTGGAAAGATGTAAAATATAATTTCCGCCTTCGATCTCATTTTTTTTATCAATGTTGAAATAGGTGGCGAAAAGGTCATAATTTTTGGTGATGACCTTCTTAAATTCTTGTTCGCTCCAAATATAGAATGCGCCCTCCTTACCGTTACTATCTGCATCAATGGTGGCAAAAAATCCTACATCCTGATCTTTCATTTTAGACTCAAGAAAAGAAAGGGTTCTTATAGCTGCATTTTTATAGGATTCTTTTTTGAACACACTATAGGCTTTTGAGAATATGCTTACTAGTTGGGCGTTATCGTAAAGCATTTTTTCAAAATGGGGAACTTTCCAATACGGGTCCGTACTGTATCTATAAAACCCACCTTCTATATGGTCATGAATACCACCAAGCAATATATTGTCTAAGGTAGTTCTTACATGTTCAAGGGCAGTGTCATCTTTAAAAAGCAATCCATAATCTAGTAGGAAAGTCAAATTTTCTGGAAGCATAAATTTTTCGGGACCTTTGGTACCGCCCCAAATGGTGTCCCAAGAATTTTTCCATTTAATGATTGACTCGTTTAATTGACCACTAGATGCAAAATCCGCGGAATCCTCAGGAGACATAAAATTAAGAGAAGAAATACCATCGGTAATGGTGTCACCAAACTCATATAGTTTTTCAGGGTTCTGGGTAAACAATTCGGTAATTTTATGAAGTATGTTCATCCATTGATCCTTGGTATGGTAGGTGCCGCCATATAGCGGTTTTCCATTGGGTAATAATATAACGTTCAAGGGCCAACCTCCTTGTCCTTTTATCAATTGCACGGCTGTCATGTATAATTGATCAATATCCGGGCGTTCTTCCCGATCAACTTTTATGTTGATAAAATTGGCGTTCATTAATTTTGCTACTTCCTCATCTTCAAAAGTTTCCTTGGCCATAACATGGCACCAATGGCAAGAGGAATACCCCACGCTCACAATTATTAATTTGTTCAATTCTTCTGCTTCCTTTAAGATAGTTTCGTCCCAAGGTTGCCAATTGACCGGGTTATGTGCATGCTCAAGTAAATAGCTGCTGGTTTCATGAATCAATCCGTTGGTGAAAGGGTGTTTTTTCTCAGTTCCATGATTTTGGCCCCATACTGCCAAACTTAAAAATAGCATGGTAACGGCAAATAGATTGGTTTTTTTATAAGACTGGAAATAGCCCATATAATGAAGATTGAATATTAAAGTAAAAATACCGTATTTATTCTAGAAACAAATGCGGTTTGCCATGACCTGTCAAGAATTTTAGATTTGGCCTCTATAGAATTATTAAGCCATAAGTAAGGTGCTAAAATTAAGAAAACCATTATTCTTTGTGTTAAAACCAAAATCATCACCAATACTATTTATACAATTCGTAAATTCATGTTCTTTTAAATTTCAATTGCAAACGTGAAATTACATCTACTTAACAGAACTAGTGAATTAAATAGGTCCTTGACCATAAATCGTGAGGTCAAAAGTAATTTTTTAAGGGTCTGGCATTATCATCCAGAAATAGAATTGGTCCATGTGGTCAAAAGTTCGGGTACGCGTTTTATTGGCGATAATATAGAACGTTTTACAGGGGGCGATTTGGTATTGATCGGAAAGAATATTCCCCATATGTGGTTAAATGACGACGCATATTTTGAAGAGGGAAGTGGGCTAAGTGCAGAGGCCATATCCGTGCATTTTTTAAAAAATTTTCTAGGCGATGATTTTTTGGAAGTACCGGAAATGAACAAAATTTCCCAGCTTTTGGACCGGGCGGAATTAGGAATTAAATTTATAGATGTTGAAGACGGAATTATTCATAAAATAAAGGAATTAAATGAATTGAGACCAATTGATCAAATCATTAGATTACTGGATATTCTTGCATTACTTGCCGATCATGAACATTATGAACTGCTTTCAAGTCTGGGTTATTTAGACTCTTTTCGTAGAACAGAGAACAAAAGATTGGACCAGATCTATGAGTTCATCTATGAAAACTTTAATTCCCAAATAAGTGCTTGTGACGTAGCGGACAAAATAGGGATGAACAAATCTGCTTTTAGCAGGTATTTTAAAAAGGTGCACAGAAAATCCTTTACCAAATACTTAAACGAAATGCGTATAGGATATGCTTGTAAATTAATGTTGAATGATGAAGAGAGCATTACTGGCATTGCATTTTTATCGGGCTTTAACAATATTTCAAATTTCAACAGACAGTTTAAGATTATAAAAGGAATAACTCCTACCGAATTTATTTCAAAGTATAAGTAGTAGAATAACAAAAACCGGGATGCAAAAAAAGTATAGGTTTTGGTCGTTAATTCATTTGTTGTGGGGTTCAAATCAATATAACTTTCAATCTTTAATGTATGGTTAATGAACAATGAAATTATAATAGAGGATGTTTTGGTAAAGGACATCCGGTTCCCCACTAGTAAAGCACTTGATGGGTCAGATGCAATGAATCCGGACCCCGATTATTCTGCGGCGTATGTCATTCTAAAAACAAATATCCCCAATTTGGAAGGTCATGGACTAACGTTCACCATTGGTAGGGGCAACGAGATTTGTACCAAGGCTATAGAAGCCCTTTCTTATTTGGTCAAAGATAAATCCTTGCACACGTTTACCCAGGATATGGGCACCTTTTATAAGATGATTACGGGAGACAGCCAGCTACGTTGGCTAGGTCCTGAGAAAGGTGTAATACATTTGGCAACGGCAGCAATGGTAAATGCGGTGTGGGATCTATATGCTAAATCCGAGAGCAAACCGTTATGGAGATTAATTGCGGAAATGACTCCGAAAGAATTGATAAAATGTATAGATTTTACGTACATAACGGATGCTGTTTCGCCAGATGAGGCCTTGGAATTGCTTACCGCCAAGGAATCCACAAAAAATGAGCGTATGGCATATCTTGTGGAAAATGGTTATCCTGCATATACTACTTCTGCCGGATGGTTAGGGTATTCTGATGATAAGATGCGTAATTTATGTAAACAAGCCAAGCATCAGGGCTTTAAGCATATGAAAATGAAAGTAGGTTCTGACCTAAAGGATGATATGCGCAGGGCGGGTATCATACGGGAAGAAATTGGTGACGATTTACAGCTAATGATGGATGCCAACCAAAAGTGGGACGTGGATGAGGCCATTGAAAATATGGAGCACTTAAAGAAATTTAATCCGTATTGGATAGAAGAGCCTACCAGTCCAGATGATATTCTTGGTCATGCAAAAATAGCAAATGCCATAGCCCCGATCAAGGTGGCCACGGGTGAACATTGTCAAAATCGGGTTATATTTAAACAATTAATGCAGGCCGGGGCAATGGATATTTGTCAGATAGATAGTTGTAGGGTTGGCGGTGTTAATGAAATACTGTCCATATTGTTAATGGCGGCCAAATTTGGGATACCGGTCTGTCCCCATGCGGGAGGCGTTGGTCTTTGTGAATATGTACAGCATTTATCTATGATAGATTTTATAGCCTTTAGCGGCACCATGAACGATAGGATTATAGAATATGTGGATCATTTGCACGAACATTTTGTAGATCCGGTCATTATTAAGAATGGGGCCTATATGGCACCGGAAAACCCCGGTTATAGTATTACCATGAAAACGGCATCTATGGATACGTACAGTTTTCCCAAAGGGGAATATTGGGTGTCGGAAATGAATAATAAGTTATATGAAATTTAGTTTAGCACATAAAACGGCCATCGTTACAGGGGGTGGAAGTGGAATTGGAAAGGCAATTTCAAAAACCTTGGCGGCACAAGGGGCCCATGTTATGATTCTGGAAATGAACGTTGCAAATGCGGAACAGACCCAGCGCGAAATTTTGGAAGAAGGTGGAAAATCCTCTGTTTATCAATGTAATGTGGCCAATCAAGAAAATGTAGGGCAAGTTGTAGGTTCAATTACGAAAGAACATACCATAGATATATTAATCAATAATGCAGGTATTGCTCATGTAGGTAATGTGGAGCAGACCAGTGAAACGGATTTTGACAGAATTTATAATGTAAATGTAAAGGGTGTGTACAATTGTCTGTATAGCGTAGTGCCCCACATGAAGGAAAAAGGAGGTGTAATCATCAATATGGCTTCCGTGGCATCATCCGTTGCGGTGGCAGATCGGTTTGCCTATTCCATGTCAAAAGGCGCGGTATTGACCATGACCTATTCCATAGCAAAAGACTATGTACAATATGGCATTCGCTGTAATTGTATTTCGCCGGCAAGGGTACATACGCCTTTTGTAGATGGTTTCATTAAGGATAACTATCCAGGGGAGGAAAAGGAAATGTTTGCTAAATTGTCCAAAACACAACCTATTGGGCGTATGGGACTTCCAGAAGAAGTAGCTAATTTAGCTTTATACCTGTGCGCGGACGAAGCCTCTTTCGTAACGGGAACCGATTTCCCAATAGACGGCGGATTCATAAAATTGAATGGTTGATGCTTTAGAAGGGAATTAATAAAATTTGAAAATTAGTACATATGAAATTGATTAGATTTGGAGAGGTAGGTTCTGAAAAACCGGGTATACAATTATCAAATGGCGACCGGATAGATGTTTCCTCATTTGGAGAGGACTACACTGAAGCATTTTTTGGAAGTAATGGAGTAGGGAGATTGGCCAAATGGCTAGAGGAAAATACGGATACGTGTAATAGAGTTGACGGTGCGGTACGTTTGGGATCTCCGATCTGTAGACCTTCAAAAATAGTATGCGTAGGGTTGAACTACGCCAAACATGCAGCCGAAAGCGGTATGTCAATACCTAAAGAACCTGTGTTGTTCTTTAAGGCTACTTCCTCGATCATAGGACCCTATGATACGGTAATTCTTCCCAAAAACAGTACTAAATCCGACTGGGAGGTAGAACTGGCGATAGTTATTGGTAAAAAAGCTTCCTATGTATCGGAAACGGAGGCCATGGATCATATTGCAGGTTATGTTTTGCACAATGATATCAGTGAACGAGCCTTTCAATTGGAACGTGAAGGCCAATGGGTAAAGGGTAAAAGTTGCGATACGTTTGCACCATTAGGACCTTATTTGGTTACACAGGAAGAAATAGAAAATCCTAATGATTTAAACCTTTGGTTAAAATTAAACGGTAAAATGATGCAGAACAGTTCAACATCGGACTTTGTATTCAATGTGCAGGAAGTCGTTAGCTATATCAGCCAGTTTATGACCTTGTTGCCCGGTGATGTTATTTCTACTGGAACACCCTTTGGTGTTGGACTGGGATTAAACCCACCTCTTTACCTTAAAAACGGAGATGTTATGGAATTGGGTATTGATGGGTTAGGAGTTTCAAAGCAAAAGGTAATGGATTATAAGGGGTAATGGTCATAGACAGTCATCAACATTTTTGGATTTACCATCCAGAACATCATGAGTGGATTTCTGATGATATGTCCATTATTCAAACCGATTTTTTACCGCATGACCTGGAGCCCATATTAAAAGAAAATGGTGTAGACGGTTGTATTGCGGTACAAACGGCACAAACTGAGGAAGAAACAGAATTTTTGTTGCATTTGGCCAACCAGTATGATTGTATTAAAGGGGTCGTAGGTTGGGTAGACCTTCGTAATGAGCAGGTAGCCGAACGCTTAAGTAAATATAAGGAAGACCCTTATTTTAAAGGAGTTCGTTGGATATTACAAGCAGAGAACGATAGTTTCTTTTATGATACCGCGTTCAGGAAAGGTTTGGCAGAACTGGCCAAGTTTAATTTAACGTATGATCTATTGGTCTACCACAACCAATTGCCCCATGTTTTAGATTTGGTACATAGTTTTCCCGATAACAAATTTGTGTTGGATCATATTGGAAAACCTGCAATTAAGGAAGAAGGGTTGGTCAACTGGTCTAATGACATAAAAAAATTAGCTGCGTTCCCTAATGTTTATGTGAAATTGTCCGGTATGGTTACAGAGGCAGATTGGACCAATTGGACAGAAGAGGAGATAATACCATTTATCGATGTTGTATTTAATGTATTTGGGGCGGAGAGAATCATGTTTGGGTCAGACTGGCCCGTATGTCTTTTGGCTTCCGATTACCGTAAGGTCAAAACATTGGTAGATAATTATTTGAAAAAGTTAAGTGATAAGGAAAGGGCATTGGTTTTAGGTGGTACAGCCTGCGGATTTTATTCAATAGGTAGTTAAATCCAAAAATTCTTATACCTTAGGCTAGTTATTAATTTCTAATAGTAAATGGATTTATACTTAAAGGATAAGGTGATTTTAGTTACCGGTGGTTCCGCCGGTATTGGTAAGGGTATAAGTATGGGTTTGGCTGCCGAAGGAGCAATTCCATTTATCATTGGTAGAAATAAACAGACCGTAGATGCTACCGTTACGGAAATAGAACGCTTAGGGTTTAGAGCAGGTAAGGCCTATGCGGAATTAATGGATGGGCAAGCATGTCAGCAAGCCGTAGATGATGCAATTGCCGAATTTGGTAAAATAGACGGCCTGGTTAACAACGCAGGGGTAAATGATTCCATAGGATTGGAACATGGTACCGTAGAACAGTTTACGGAATCGATCCATAAAAATTTGACACATTATTATCAAATGGCCCAATTGGTTTTGCCACAGCTAAAACAAAACAAGGGGTCAATAGTGAATATTGGCTCAAAGACGTCCGTAATGGGGCAGGGCGGTACTTCCGGTTATGCGGCGGCCAATGGAGGACGCAATGCGTTGACCAGGGAATGGGCGGTAGAATTGGTACCTTATTCAATACGTGTAAACGCAGTAATAGTTGCGGAGTGCTATACCCCATTATACGAGCGTTGGATCAAAACATTTGATAATCAAGAAGAAAAATTACGTTCCATTACCGATAAAATTCCTCTTGAAAAACGCATGACGACAGAAAAAGAAATAGCGGATATGGTACTTTTTCTACTATCTTCAAGATCTAGCCATACCACCGGTCAGCTTGTTTTTGTGGACGGAGGTTATACCCATTTAGATAAACCAGTATTATAACTACCCATGGATCAGCCACAAAAAACACCAATAGTTTCCAAAAAAGTCATTGTTCCTTTTGTGCTGATAACTTCTTTATTTGCGCTGTGGGGTTTTGCCAATGACATCACCAACCCAATGGTCTCTGCATTTAAAAAGGTATTGGAACTGGATAATTTTCAAGCCTCTTTGGTCCAGTTTGCCTTTTATGGCGGGTATTTTACAATGGCACTACCGGCGGCTATTTTTGTAAATAGGTTTTCCTATAAAAAGGGAATTATTCTGGGACTGGCACTCTATGCCCTGGGTGCAATGTTATTCTATCCGGCGGCGGCCTATGAGGAATTCAACTTTTTTTTGGCGGCATTGTATATATTAACCTTTGGCCTAGCATTTTTGGAGACTACGGCAAACCCTTATATTTTGTCTATGGGGTCAGAGGAAACGGCTACACAGCGTCTAAATTTGGCACAGGCCTTTAATCCCGTTGGAGCACTTTTAGGTTTATTGGTAGCGCAAAAATTTATTTTATCCTCCTTACGGTCAGATGATACATTACCAGATGGTTCTGCCGTATATGCTACTTTATCGGATAGCGCCAAGGCAGTGGTACGTACTGCAGATTTGGCCGTAATTCGTGATCCATACGTTTTTTTGGGTTTGGTTGTTTTAATATTCTTGGTAGTCATTGCGGTCTTAAAAATGCCCCGTCATAAAGAACAGGAAAATAAAGTGGCCGTAGGTAAGTCTATAGGACGCCTTTTTAAATCTAGGAAATTTGTAGGAGGAGTAGTGGCACAAGCCTTTTATGTTGGGGCACAGATCATGTGTTGGACCTATCTTTACCAGTATGCGGAATCATTTGGTATGGACAATGCCACTGCAGTAAATTTTGGAATTGCGGCATTAATATTGTTTTTGGTGGGCAGGGCCACGGGAACATTATTGTTAAAATATATAGATTCTGGCAAACTTTTGCGGTTGTTCGCCATTGGCGCTTGCCTTTGTACTGTAATTACCATATTTGTTCCCGGTATGGTTGGGCTATTTGCATTGGTTATGGTTTCATTTTTTATGTCCATCATGTTTCCAACCATTTATGGCATTGCTTTGGAAGGTCAAGGGGAAGATGCAAAATTTGGAGCGGCATTTTTGGTCATGGCTATTGTGGGCGGGGCATTAACGCCTACATTACAGGGAGTAATTTTAGATATGGGAGGAGTAGGTTATACCGATTTGAAAATTTTAGGCGTACCGGAAGTCAATTTTTCGTTCGTTTTACCCCTTACTTGTTTCCTTGTTGTAACATTTTATGGTCATTATGTATTTAAATTATCTCTTAAAAAAAATGTAGGTCTTGAAAACCATTAGGCACTGTTTTATTTGCGATCTTAAGGATGACCCAAAATTAATTGCGGAGTATAGGGCTTATCACAAGGAGGTATGGCCAGAGATTATACAGAGCATTAAGAATGCGGGAATAGTAGATATGGAAATATATCTTCATGCCAATCGACTTTACATGATCATGGAGGTGGGCAAAGATTATGATGCGGAGACGAAAGCAAAAAATGATGCGGAAAATCCCAAAGTACAAGAATGGGAAAAATTAATGTGGCAATATCAACAAGCTATTCCAAGTGCTAAACCCGGACAAAAATGGGTGCCGATGGAACGAATTTTTAAGTTATAATCAGTTATATCTTTTAAGTGCAATTGATAATGCGCATTTCCAATACTAGCAAAGATATTTTTTAAGGTATACTTCTTTTAAAGGACTAATTTAACTTTCCTTGTCTTTTAACGGATATCACTTATGACCATATATACCATCTTAAAGGAAAGATTAATTACGAATTCTAGATAATACCCAACGAATACTAAAACCCATCCTTTTTAGCGATTGTTCACTGTTAGATTTGATTAAGAAATATTAATCTAATACAAAGATCATGAAACTATTTTACACTTTTTTACTGTGCGCAATCTACTATGCAGGTTTTTCCCAAGATACTGACAGTCCGTATTTATTGCTCTCTACCGAGAACGCCATTATACCTTTAAAATCTTCCATTACAGAAGCAAATATAGCGGGTACCATTGCTCATGTCCGCGTTACACAAGTGTATCAAAATAAAGGAACGGAGGCTATAGAAGCTAAGTATGTGTTTCCGCTATCTACACTGGCAGCGGTTCATAAAATGCATATGATTGTTGATGACCGACTTGTAGTTGCCAAAATATTTGAAAAGCAAGAAGCTAAAAAAGTTTACGATACCGCCATTGAAGAAGGTAAGCGTGCTGCAAAGTTAGAGCAACATAGACCCAATGTGTTTCAAATGAATGTGGGCAATATTATGCCTGGCGATGAAATAACCATTGATATTTACTATACCGAAATGTTAGTGCCTGTAAATGGGGAATATCAGTTTGTGGCACCTGCCGTAGTGGGTCCACGATTTACTGGGGAAAGTACTGAAATAGAACGTGGTTTTGCAATGCCCTACACGGCAAAAGGTATTGCAGATAGTTTTGATTTCGATATTTCGGTTAGGCTAAACGCAGGTATGGTCATTCAGCATGTCAATAGTGCATCACACGAAATTAAAGTGGATTATCCTGATGTGAAAACAGCCGAGATTGTACTATCCGAAAAAAATAAAAATCCATCGAACCGAGATTTTATCTTGAAATACAATTTAAGGGGCAATCAAATACAAACCGGATTATTGCTATACGAAGGCGAAGAAGAAAACTTCTTTTCTTTTCAAATGGAACCTCACAAGAATGTAGTGTTAGCCGATATTCCTTCACGTGAATATTTGTTTATCGTTGATGTATCGGGCTCTATGAACGGGTATCCTTTAGAAGTATCACGAACCTTAATGCGCAATCTTCTATGTGGTTTACGAATGACGGATACATTCAATGTACAACTGTTTGCGTCAAGTTCAACTATGTTTAGCGCAGTGCCTGTAGAAATAAACGAGCAGAATATAGAGGCGGCAATTCGGTTTTTATCCGAAGGTCAAGGCGGTGGAGGCACACAATTGTTAAGTGCGCTAAAAACAGCATATAAACTGCCTAGAAAAGATATGAGTGTAGCAAGGTCTATGGTGGTCATCACCGATGGTTATGTAAGCGTTGAAAAAGAAGCCTTTGAACTTGTACGTAACAATCTAGACCAAGCCAGTGTCTTCACCTTTGGTATAGGTTCTAGTGTCAATAGGTATTTAGTTGAAGGTATGGCAAAGGTTTCTAACAGCGAATCGTTCATTGCCACAACGTCTGAAGAAGCTGCAGAAGTGGCTAAAGACTTTGCAAATTATATAGCAACTCCATTATTGACACGAGTAAAGATTGAATCGAAAGGGTTTGATATGTACGACCTTGCCCAAAAAAGCATACCAGATGTATTTGCAGCAAGACCGGTTGTGGTTCACGGCAAATATAAGGGTAAGGCAGAAGGGAAAATTATCGTCACTGGATATCAAGGTAAAAAACGTTTTAGACAGGTGTTTAACGTATCTGACGGGCAATTAAGCAAGCAGAACAAAGCCTTGGGTTATTTGTGGGCTAGAAAGCGAATAGGGGAATTGGATGATTACCACAAGCTATTTAATGAAGATGTGAAAGCTGAGGTGGTGGCACTAGGACTCAAATATAACTTGTTAACGAATTACACCTCTTTTGTAGCGGTTGATGAAGCCATAGTCAATAAAGATGGTACGTTGACGAAGGTAAAACAGCCGTTGCCAATGCCAGATAACGTAAACAATTCCGCCGTAGGAGCAGAAGCTGAGGTCAAAGAAACCAGTAAATTCAAACGTACGTTCAACATCATTTTTGAAGACGAGATAGCAAAGAATGTAAAAAGACAGTTAACGATGGAATTTAAAGTGATGTATGCCAAATTAGTTTCGGAATACTTAAAAAAGTATGAAAGTCTGCGTATAAAATTCAATGCTCAAGGCAAGGTTATACGTGTAGAAAAATTTGAGAATGGCAGCTGGACAGTTGATGAAAGTATGCTGTTGGATTTTGTAAAAATAAGTTTAAAATCCGTTAAAAAAGAAATCACATTAACATTGAAAAAATAAGTAGTTAGTTTTGGTTAGTTGGTTCTCCGAAAGGAGAAGAAAACCTGTAAGATGTCTGTCATTTTGCAGGTTTTTCTTTTGCAATACATTGAAGAATAAACATGTTGAAACTTGAATAAATATGGGCTATTCAACGAATTCTAGATGAATAGCTACGAATACTAGAACACCCTTATAAAAGCCTTGTCTCCGTAGTAATTTAGTAGTGTAGAAAGAAAACAACTAAAATAATTATCATGAGAAAATTCATCTTTTTTGCGTTCGTAATTTGTGTTTGTGCCACTAATGCACAAGAGTTTAAACTAACTAATACCTATGATGTTACTAACCAAAGAACCGTTGGGCAAGAGGAAGAAGACACCTGGGCGGTAGATGTCATTGTAACCAACAATCCAGAGAAGTCTATTGCCACTTTAAATATTGCAGATTTTGGTCTGTTAGATGAAATAAGAATCTCGGTTTTAGAAGAACCGGCATTAGAAGGTATCACCGAAATTTTGAAAATCACCCTAGAATATAATACATGTTGTGCAAGTACGGAAGAACAGTATTATTTGGTAACTGAAGATTATGATGTTATAGCGCTGCCTGGTATTAAAAATGAATACGGTTATGATCCAATTTCGGATATACACTACATTTTTCCCAATCAACCCTTTGGGAAGGAAGGAACCATATTACGCGCAGTGGTGCAATACACGGAAACCCATACGATTAAAGATATCTCAGTTTTAAGAAGTATTGCTTGGAACGATGATGACTTTGGTCAGGAAGAAGCCTTAACGGCAATTAATTATTAACCCTTAAATTTTAGAAAAATGAGAAATGTAAAGAAAAGTGCCCTGTTCCTAAGCTTGTTCGCTATGGTAAACTTATTTGCCCAAACAGAACAAGTAGAATTTGAAATTATGGACCAAGAAATTCCTGTGGAAGAATTAAATTATGAATACCTGCTTGCACACAAGGTTTTTCTTCGGGAAAAGCCATCGGTGCGAAGTAAAAAAGTAGGTTTGTTGGATATCGGTACCAAAATGGTATTATGGGAAAAAAGTCTGTACAGCAAAGAAATAGACGGTGTAAACAGTCATTGGTACAGGGTTACCACAGAAAATGAAACCGGATGGGTTTGGGGCGGTATGATAGCTCAAAAATCCTTTGGTAGTATTGCGGACAATCAAGTAAAATTTGTGTACGGTTATGAAAGTAGCACGCAAAACGAAGCAGGTCTTACCAAGGTAAACTATCAACTTCGGGCTTTTAAAAACGGCCAACAGTTAGATAAGATCGTATTCGATAGCCTACATGCAATACCTGTTCATATTGAAAACCATGGTAGTCTTGGTTTGTTCAATGTAGAAGATGTTATTACAGTTGATCTGGCCGATGCGGAATCCGGATATCAAGTAGGGAAGAGCTATGTATTTTGGAACAATGGCAGATTCATAAAAGTGGCAGATTTGGTGGATTATGCCGATAATAATTATTTAAAGACAGAACATTTTGTTTTTCCGTCTGATATGCAAGGGGTAAAAAGTACCATTCTATTGAAAACAACGATTACAAAGAACATAAAATCCTTAGATGATGCTTTGGCTCAAAATAATGTAGAATTTATTACCACGCCGTATATATGGAACGGTTCTAAGCTGATAAAAAAGCAAGAAAACCGTGAAATAAAAGACAATGCCGTAGTAAGTATAGACTTTTAAAATAAAGCAATGATGAACAAGTGTTTTATTATCGTATTGGTGAGTGTGCTAATGCTTGGTGGCAATAAGCCGTTTTCGCAGCAGTCGGAAACGGCACTTGCTTTACCAAACATAAGCATTCAAGAATCTATCGTATTTATAGCTGGTTTTGATGAGAGTGACAATTCCTATTACAGCAATGCAAAACAGTATTTTCAAAAACAGGGAATGCCTATTGTAGAGGGTTTGCATACCATTAGTGAGATAATCGCTTACATCAATAATGCAGGGGAAAACCAAGTTCGGTTTAAAGAAATTCACGTAGTAAGCCATAGCAATGCCTGGTTAGGAATGTCCATGAGAATTAAGGAAAATGGCGAACGTATTACTTTAAAGAGTTTAGCACATGCAGTTAGGGAGTATAACGTAGAAAGCATTTGCAAAGAATATACGGGCAATACCAAGATTATTTTTCATTCATGTGGATTGGGCGAAAACAAAGCATTATTAACAGAATTGAAGGATGTTTTTAAGGCAGGTCAAGTAAGTGCATCGCCCTATTTTAATGTATTTGGGGGTAAATATGCAGAACATTATCTGGCAAAACCTTACTATGGGTATTACCCAACGGCAGAGTCTAAAGGACCGGCATTTCTATCCCAAGAATTTAGAGAAAACTACCCAGATGTACATATAGATTGGTTAACTGCTTTAACCACTAGACAAGAGTCTTCATTTGGTGAAGCTTATAGTTTTAAATTTAATATTCCGGTTGAATGGGAATTTACTTTTGAGAACAGCAACGATATGCCTAAATTGGCAGATAAGGAAGCTATCATGGATTGGGTTTCAGAATCCCCAGAAATGGCGGAGGTATTGTTTGCCTTGCAAATTCCGATAGAAAAATTTCGTTGGAGAAGTTCGGTAAATGGTAATACGCTAATTATAAAAGGAAAAACTACGGTGCTGTGCGTATTGGCACCTATTTTGCAGTCTAATGGTGCTAATGAGTACCAAAATGTAAGGGTAGAAGACCGTTCGCTTTATCAAATATTATAGTAGCATTGGCGTTAGTTTATTACGTAAAAGAAATCCGTTTTTTTTGAATCTGATAATTAAATACTTTTTGATTGTTTGCTGTTGTTTTATAACAATACAATTGTCTGCGCAAAACAGTCAGTTACGGTCATATACCATTGCAGATGGTTTACCGCAATCACAGGTATATGATATTGTACAAGATGATATGGGCTACTTGTGGCTAGGGGCTCAAGGTGGCGGACTGGCAAATTTTGACGGAGAAATTTTTGAAGTATGGAATGAGAGTGATGGCTTACTTTCCAATTATATTGATGCACTTTACGCCGTTAACGACTCCTTGTTTATTGGATCAAAAAAAGGACTTTCCATAAAGGTAAAAAACAACTTTGTTAATTTAGAAGCTCCGCAAATACTTCAATTTTTTCCAGTTGTTGGTCAGTTATTTTTAGCGACCAAAAATGGACTCTATACCTACAGCAAAAATAAGCTGGTAAGCAAGGTTAATTTCAATTCAGAAGTTGACAATAGTGAAATCAATTCGGTTTTTTTTGATGGAAATTATTACTGGCTAGCGACCAACAAAGCTTTGTGGAAATTAAAAGAATTGGGTAACAACGCTACCGAAATTGTAAAAGTTGAGAAGAATAATTTCAAGTCGGTCATAGCACATAACAACCACATTATTGCAGCAACATTTGATGATGGTGTCTTTATAATCGATAAGGCTACAACCGATAATCGTTTTTTAATGCCAGAGCCCTCACGTATAAATTCCATGTCAATTCAAAATGAAGATGAGTTGTGGATAACTACAGATAATGAGGGAGTTACCATTGTGGAGACCACAACATTTTCAGAAATAAAAAGATTGAATACTGCTAGTGGTTTGGCAACACCACACATAAGAAAGGTTATAAATGATGAAAACGGCAATATTTGGATCGCTACATCGGGTGGCGGATTCTACAAGTATTTTCAGAACAATTTTAAACATTATGATCAGCGAACGGGCTTAAAGGGCAATCGCATTTATGCGGTACATAACGCTCCGGACGGATTATGGTTTTCCACTTCGGAAAAAGGCTTGACAAAAATTGATTCTGAAGGCATTCACCCATTAACTAACGAGGGTACTTTTTTTGATGTGAAAATCAAGACCATCACTAGTGATGCCAAGGGCAATATTTGGGCAGGGTCAGATAATAGAGGCTTGCTTTTTAGAGAGACCAAGATGGTAGACAGCTTGGTGTTTTCATCGAGCGAAAATTACCTTATACAAATTGATACGGTTTCGGTAGAACGCACGGCAAATCATATCATTGATGAAAGCAAAGGATTTCCTTCCGATTGGATTAGAACCGTAATTGCAGACGATGATTACATATGGGCGGCAACCTATGCCCATGGTATAGTGAAATTCAAGTACTATTCAGAAAAAGACAGTCTGGTCATTGGCAAAACCTTTTCTCGTAGAGATGGTATTACAGATATGCTCATTAAAAGCATGGTAAAAGATACCGATGGTAAATTTTGGTACGCAACCCAGAAGGGTCATTTGGGGTATATAGAAAATAATAAAGTAACCACTGTAGAAACAGGCTTGGAAGAACAAACTGCAATCGGTTCCATTTTGTTTCATGATGATACTATTTTCTTGGGAACTTCAGGTAAGGGAATTTGGTATGCCAACAGTTCGAATCCGGTAAATTTTCAGCAGCTAAAGGGGAGTAAACGCTTATCGTCCAATAACATATATCAGCTTATTTTTGATGATCAAGGCAACCTGTGGGCAGGTTCTGAACGCGGTGTAGATAAAATAGAACTTAGTGCAACGAACGAAATTGTAGATATCTATCATTTTGGTAGAAACGACGGATTCTTAGGTATAGAAACCTGCTTAAATGCGGTCGATAAAGATGAGGATGGTAATTTGTGGTTTGGTGCTATTTATGGGTTGACCAAGCATATCCCTAGCGAAAGTAAGAAAACAGCGGCTGCACCAAAAGTATATTTTACGGGAGTAGAAGAGCGGTATAAAACTATCGATTCCTTGATCTTAAAAGATTGGACGAATACGAACAAAATTTTACAATTAACTCCCGATCAAACACAATTGGGTTTTTCCTTTAGAACGGTAGATGTTGACCACCCAAACGAAGTAGCGTATAGAACTCGGCTAGATGATAATGAGTGGAGCCCTTGGGTAAAGGAGAATAAGCAAAATTTTGCAGGTTTGGCGTATGGCGCACATACCTTTTCGGTACAATCCAGAAATTACAGATGGCAGGAAAGTGAGCCTATAGCATTCCGCTTTTTCATTGATAGTCCGCTATACCAAAAAGACTGGTTTCAATGGTCGGTTTTGGCATTGGCGGTGATACTGTTATTAGGCTTTGGTTGGTGGTATATACGTAAGATAAAGGCAAAAAATAGGGCGGAACAGGAACGCTTGAAAACACAAAACTATTTGTTGACCCTAGAGCAAAAAGCGCTGCAATTACAAATGAATCCGCATTTCATTTTTAATGTTTTAAATGGTGTAAAGGCAATGGCAGGCACCAAACCAGATAAGATGGATGCTACCATTAATAGTTTTGCCATACTGTTACGGGAAACACTACAAAATTCAAGAAAAGAGCATATCGGTCTAGACCAAGAAATAAAAGCATTAAAACATTACATAGAGGTAGAGCAGTTAATGGCGCAAAAACCTTTTGAATACGCGATAAAAGTTAAAACCACTCCCGATGCCGAAGAGATATTGATACCGCCCATGCTTATTCAGCCTTTTGTGGAGAATGCTATACGACACGGAATATTAAAAGGCAAAAAGGAAGGGAAATTGGAAATAGGCTTCACCACTTCAAAAACCGATTTACATTGTAGTATCATTGATAACGGATTGGGTATTTTTAAATCACAGAACGAAAAGGTAAAAACGGACCATCAATCTATGGCATTAACCGTTACCAAAGAAAGATTGGAATCCATTGCAGGTAAAAATACCTTGCATATCAGTGAAATAAAAAATGAAGATGGTGGTGTTGATGGAACCAAGATTGCCTTTAAAATACCCTTACTAACAGATTATTAAACACCTATGCATACAGCGATTATAGTAGAAGATATGATTGACGCCTTAACCCTTTTAAAAAGGGATGTTGAGACGCAGCACCCAGAAATTGAAATTATCGCCACGGCGCAGAGTGTAGTGGAAGCCGCTAAAGTGCTACGTAAAAATCAGCCCGATATTCTGTTTTTGGATATCATGTTAGGTGACGGTACAGGCTTTGATATTTTAGAGATTTTTCCAGACTTAAAATCGAAGATCATATTCGTAACTGCAAGTGATGAATTTGCGATACGTGCATTCAAATTCGCAGCTATTGACTATGTATTAAAGCCATATTCTAATGACGATTTAAGTTTGGCAATTGCAAGAGCAAAAGAGCAATTACAGCCCAATAAAGAGCGTTTGCAGATTTTAAAGGAGACCATTTCAGCGCCAGAGAAAAAACCTAATAAGATATCGTTACATACACTAGACCAAATTATCATTGTCAGTCTAGACGATATCATTCGGTGTGAATCCGATAGTAACAACACCATTTTCCACCTTCAAGATAAACGCAAGATATTCGTAACAAAGACACTAAAATACTTTGCCGATTTATTAAGTAGTCATGATTTTGTTCGTGTACACCAAAGTCACTTGGTCAACCTGCAATGCATAAGCGCCTATATCAAAACAGATGGCGGTTATCTAATGCTCAAGAATGGAGAAAATGTTCCCGTTTCGGTTAGAAAGAAAACCGAGATTATAGATATTTTGGATAAGATGCATAAATAGAAAAGTGATTATGGTTACCACCGTGATCGTGGTGTATGACAAATATCATTGAGCTATTGATCGTACAGGTATATCTTGTAAGTGATACCAATAAATGGGGTAGCCTATGGGTTACTCTAAAGTTAGGTCGTAAATTGTAAGACTATGTGGACGGTAATTTTTATTGGCATTTATATTGTACTGACCATTGTAATCGTGATTTCCATAATCATTCATGGTGCAAGGCCAACCAAAAGTTTAGCATGGCTATTGGCCATATTTGCCATTCCTGTTGGCGGAATTCTGTTATATTTACTATTGGGCAGAAATAGAAGAAAGAATAAGTTGATCAGGTTAAAGAAAGACCTTTTCAATAAACTGCCAAAGCCCCAGGATAGCCATATCAATGTATTTGATGGAAAATACGGTAAATTAATGACCCATGGGTATGCTACTTCCCATTTTCCCCCTACACCTCATAATACGTTACAATTATTAAAGGATGGCAGTACCACCTTCAATACAATTTTTAATGCATTGGAAAATGCACAGCAGCACATTCATATTCAGTATTATATTTTTGAGGAGGGTGAATTAGCGGATAGACTCTTGGCCCTATTTGAAAAAAAGATTGCCAATGGGGTGGAAGTTAGAATGATATATGATGGCATAGGGAGTTTTTCGTTAAGTAAAAAATACATTAAACAACTTATTAAAATAGGGGTAGAGGTGTATCCGTTTCTGCCTTTTAAGTTTGGGCGTTATTTTTCGTCGTTAAACTATAGAAACCACCGGAAGATTATTGTGGTTGATAGTAAGATAGCCTTTACCGGAGGTATCAATATATCGGATAAGTACCTAAAGGGTCAAGTTGGTTTGGGCAAATGGCATGATATGCATTTAATGTTGAAAGGACCGTCCGCATTACATTTAAACCAAGTATTCATGACAGATTGGTATTTGGTGAGTGGTAAGGTTCTACAGCCTTTGCAATATTTAGAGCAAGATGAATTTGAACCTTCAAAAAATTTGGTACAGATCGTTGCCGGTGGCCCAGATGATGATTTTCCTGTTTTGGAGCAGACCTATTTTTCAATAATCAATATGGCCAAAAATTATATTTTCATTACTAATCCGTATATAATTCCAGGACAGGCCTTGATACGAGCCTTGCTTACTGCGGCCATTAGTGGGGTAGATGTACGTTTACTGGTTTCTGAAAATATAGATAATACGGTAGTAAGCTGGTCGGTACAGTCCTATTTTGAGCTATTTTTAAAAGCCGGAATTAGAATTTATCTATTCCCGGATGGTTTTTTACACAGTAAGATAATGGTAAGCGATGATGCGGTATCCTCCATAGGGACCGCTAATTTGGATGACCGTAGTTTTGAACAGAATTATGAGGTAAATGCACTGGTCTACAATAAAGAGTTCGCTAAGTTGTTAAAACAAGATTTTCTTCAGGATTGCGCCATTGGTAAGGAATTAAATTATACGGAGTACATAGAAAGACCTTGGGGCAAAAAACTTAAGGAAGGTATTGGTAGGGTGTTAAGTCCGCTGTTTTAATCAATCATCTTGTGATAGGAAGACCAAATCCTGCTCTTCCATTGCCGTAATTACTAATTTAATATAATCTTCAATAGCCTTATCAATATCGTTAGGGTCTGTAATATCAATGATTCCCCTCCATATCATGGACCGTTCCTTACCTTCACAGATACAGTATAAAGTTGTTTCCGCGTGATATACGGTAAATTTTTCATAGTAATTGTCATCCCAATAAATACCTTGATGTTCCAGATAATCATCATTGAACCGGGC
The DNA here is from genome assembly GCF_030505015.1 of Maribacter confluentis. NCBI lineage: Bacteria > Pseudomonadati > Bacteroidota > Flavobacteriia > Flavobacteriales > Flavobacteriaceae > Maribacter > Maribacter confluentis. The sequence goes on along the minus strand of NZ_JAUKUC010000001.1, from coordinate 540,058 downwards.
TTGGTGGTCGTCCCATCTTTTTATGGATTTTAAAAACTTTTCACGATCTTCAGAACCGGTAATCTTGGTCAATAAAATGGCATCGAAATCCTTGTCCAAAAGGCTTTGTTCCACATCGTCAAGTTCTTTATCGGTTTTTCTGGAATCCGTTAGGGATAGGTCAAAGACATCTATACTGCGCATGGCATCAACATTTCTTTTTTTGAACTCCTCTAAAAGTTCGGTCTCAAAATGTGTTCTGGTATCTGAATTTTTGGCCATTCCTACCAAAAGAACCTTATTGGCGTGGAATAAAACAATATCCGGATTTTTCCAGTTTTCCACCAAACTGATGGAAGAGCAGCTCATTAATGTCAAGGATAGGATAATCAGTAATTTTTTCATGGAACTATTTTTATCGGTCTTTACAACCGACAATGTAGTATTTAAAAAAATGTCAGAAAATGATAATGGTCAGCCTGATTTTTGTCTAACTAGCAAACTAGATGTACAGCTCAAAAATCTCGTTCAACTTGGGAATATGGCAGTCCCAACCTTTTGTAGCTTTAATTTTTACCCGAAACGCATCTAAGGCAGTAGCCTCACCATGAATAAGGAATACTTTTTCAGGAATGTTTTTAATGGCACCTATCCAATGCAGTAGTCCATGTTGATCGGCGTGGGCAGAAAGACTTTCAATAAGATGTATGCTTGCTTTTACAGGATAATACCTTCCATGAATTTTAATTTCATGAGCACCGTCCAACAATTGCCTTCCCCTGGTGCCCTCTGCTTGAAACCCTACCAATAGCACTTTGGTGCTTGGGATGTCTACAAGTTGTTTTAAATAGGTAAGGACCCTGCCTCCGGTAACCATACCGCTACCGGCAATGACAACTTTTGGCCTTTTATCATCAATTGTTTTCCAGGTATCCGCAAAGGATGATATAATGGTAAAATGATCGCACATGGCCTGATATTCCTTGGTCGTAAGTTTATGCCAATCTGGAAATTGTTCAAATACGTCCAATACATTATTGCCCATGGGGCTATCTATAAAAATTGGAATATTGGGAATGGCGTTCTTTTTGTACAACTGCCATAATATATACATGAGCAGCTGTAACCTTTCTACGGCAAAGGAAGGAATGATCAGGGTGCCCCTGTCATGTATGGTCTTACTGATAAGTTCACTTAAAATTTCAGTAATATCTTCCTTTGGGTGCAGTTTGTTGCCATATGTGCTTTCCAAAAAAAGTAAGTCTGCCCATTGGGGGCGTTCAGGAGGGTTTAACAGTTCATCATTTAACCTTCCTATATCACCTGAGAATACAAATATTTTCTCAAATATCTCCAATTCTATAAAAGTTGCCCCAATAATATGACCGTTATATCTAAACTTGAACCTACAATGATCGGATAATGTAATCCATTCATCCTTATCGCAACTTGAAAACAGTTTAATGGTGGCTTCTGCCTCTTTAACCGTATAAAATGGCAATGCGGGAGTATGTTTTGAGAACCCTTCCTCATTGGCTTTTTTGGCTTGCTCTTCCTGAATTTTTCCACTGTCCAATAATATGGTCCTTGCAATGGAGAGTGTTGGTTCCGTACCCAATATGGTACCCTTGAATCCTTCTTTCACCAACCTTGGCAAATATCCAGTATGGTCCAAATGCCCGTGTGTAAGCAGAACATAATCCATTGAGGAAACATCTATGGATAAAGGTTCCCAATTTTTTGTGCGTAATTCCTTTAAACCTTGGAACATACCACAATCTATCATTATGTTTTTTTCCGGTGTTTCCAAATAAAACTTGGAGCCTGTTACCGTGCCCGAAGCACCTAGGAAGGTTATTTTTATTTTATTCATGGGTCTATGCTTTACAGAGTTGCTTTATTTCATTCAATATTTTAGCTTTTCTTTCCGTTGAAACACCTAAATGATCCAAGTAGAATTTATCTTTTATCAATTGCCTACAGAGTACAATATTGCGTCCCAATAAGAACTGTTTTTCCCTGTTGGTAAGTAGATTGCTAACGGTAATAGGGTAGAGGCTTAATCTATCTATCCTTTCCTTGAGTCCATCATTTGTGGGGTAGTCCCAGCTTAAGAGGTAGAGGTTGGCGCATTTACCATAGGCCAGGGCATCTTCCGTAAACCTTGTGTTGGTGACCACCCAACCCTTATCCAATGGTTTGTTGTTGCTATTGGTTACCCAATGTGCCTTTACATCGTTGTATCTTGAATGTATATAAAGCGGAACCTTTACATTACAGTTACGGCCTTCCTCGTTATGGAATTTACATTCGATCACGGTAGCCATTTCATTTTTTTCGGCAACGACATCAATTTCATGTGTTACACATGCGCCATTTAGTACAATATCTATATTTACCGTATAGCCGGAGTATTGTAAAATGGCACCAACAAAACGCTCAAAAGGAAAACCGGTAGGCCCTAGTTCATAAATGGCCTTTTTTAATTTGTATTTAGAAGCGTATACGGATTTATGCTGTTTAAGCAATGCATATGCCCGGTTGTAAATTTCATTGGTGGTAATACCTTCAAAAAGTTCATCGGTAACCTTGCTCAGGATTTCTTCTACCAATTCATGATCGGCTCCACTATGCTTTAAGGAAGTTCTTAACTTGTCTAGCGAAAACATTACCTTTTGTCCAGATGATTTTATGATTTCAATGGTATGGTGCGTGTTCATATCAATTTTTTAAATGAATGTCCAATGGTGGTACCGGTAATAATTGTAGGGTGGTAGAAGCTAGTTTTACTTTGCCCTCAGATTTGGAAATTGCTTTTTTTATGTGATCAAAAAGTTCATGTTTTGTATGTCTTCTTCTTTTGTAATCCGTTATATACCTAAGGTTCAACTGAATCCAATTATCCGTTAGTTCTATAGCAATGGTAGGTTCCAAAGTGGCATTTTCTATATAGTAATGTTCCACCATTTCTTGCCACTTGGCCCTTGATTTTTCCGTATACGATGATAATAGTTGCGTGGCGCAATCCATCATTATGGTTTTGGCCAAATCCGTGTCAGAGTCAAAGGTGATTAATATGTTTAGCTCATCCCAAACAAAAGGGAAATCCATAGAGTAATTTTTAATTGGTCCCTTGAACACAAAAGCGTTACTGATTTTTATGATTCTACCGGAATAATTGTCGCTATTTACCCATTCTCCCATTTCCATTATAGTGGTATAAATACTGTCAATATCAATAACATCACCCTTAATATTATTGATTTCTATACGATCACCAGGTTTGTAGACTCTCACAAAAAAGATATAGAAAGACCCTGCGATGCTTAAGATCAGTTCCTGTAAAGTAAAAGTTATACCGGCAGTGAATAACCCTATAATAATGGTATAATCTTTCATACTGTCGACGGTTACCGCCATTAATATTAAGAAAATGATAAGCATATAGCCAATAACCTCTACACCTTTTTGGGCCTTGTAACGTATGGTTATGTTTTCTATCCGTTTTTTGAGTGTTCTTCGTATAAAACCAATGGTAAGAACTATACTTAAAATCCATAAAAGAAGTTTTGCCACTTTTAATACCGTTGGGTTTTCGGTCAGCTGTGCTATAGTATCCATAGATTACTTTTAAAAACTGTTCGTGAAAGGGAGGTATACGGGTTAGTTATTGCTGCTAATTACTGGTTTTTGAGATAATAATCCCTTACCAATGCTACGATTTCATTCTGTGACATACGATCAACCTTCACCGTTCCTAAAAGTTTTTGAGCAATGGCCGGGTAATGTTCCGTCAATTCCTTACTCAACTTTTGGTCAATATCCGCAGGTCCAAAAAGGACAATGCGATCACTGTGTTCAATGGCAGTTGCAATAGCCTTAAAATAGGTTTTAAACTGAATTTTAGATTTCTCCAGATATTTTTTCTCTTTACTAATATCTTGTGTAGCTCCAGTTTTTTTACGGCTGCCCCCTGTACCGGTCCTATTGAAGAATTCTATATTGGATGCTATGCTTTCCATTTCCTCTTTTCCGTTCGTGAGGTGAACAACATATGCATGTTTGCTATTAAGCCATATACCTGTATTTTTCATGTTCAATATTTTACTGATAATTAATGTAGGGCCAGAATTGGGATAGTTGAATCATAACCAATTGCCTTGACCAAAGGTTTGGTGAAAACACTACTGAAAAAGAAATGTTTATGGTTGATAAATGCGATTATGTCGCTATTTCTCTCCTCAACAAAAGATTGGATGCCCTTAGCAAGATTACGTTTTGCCAATACATGGAAATCATGAGCAACTTCCCCTAAAATGGCATGTAATAATTTTTTATTGTCCTCCTGTATTTGTGTTAATTCTTTAGACATGTTTAAGTGAAGAACCGCAATATTTGCCTCATGCATTTTTGCAATCTCCATTAAATATCTTAGTTCCGTTCTTTTAAAGGCATCCTTGTAATCCGTAGGAAATACAATTTCGGTAGGCGGGAAAAAGGAGTATTCGCTAGGAATGGCCATTACGGGACATTCCCTAATCTTTTCCATTGCCATAACCGTATTGCTTCCCATTAAAGATCCTCTAGAGCCACTTGCACCATGGGTACCCATAACCACCAGTTCTATATCTTTCTCCCCGATAATTTTTTTAATGGCCTCGGATAAAAAGCTACAGGTAGAAATGGTAAAGAAATTATGCTTAAAATTATCGCCATGGGCAGCAAGGGATTCCAGGAGTTTTAAGAAATTTTTTTCTGACTTTTCCTTTGCCCTGATAAAGACCTCACTATCCTCATCTGGCATCAATAAATTGGTGTTCGTATATGATTCAACGCTAAAGACATTTAGAAAGTAAAAGTCGCAATGAAGTTTTGCATATAGGTCTATAGCATATCTTACGGCATTCAATGCGTTTTTAGAAAAATCAGTGGGTATAAGTATACGCTTATTCATAGTAAATACGTGTTAGATTGTGTACTAAATGTAGAGCGCAATCCTTTTATTTACTATGATAAATATCAGTCGTTTAACGGTAAGATCAGGAAAGGAACTGCGGCATAAATACTTAAATCCATAATTACGGGTTCCTTGACCAGGCGTTCTAAAAAGTTTCTTCTGTGATAGGCCATAGCTAGAAATTTAATATCCCTTGAGTTTAAAAAATCTTGAATAACGTTGGCCTTGTTCGTATAATTTAAGACTTCTTCAAAATCATGGGGTGTTTTTGCAAGTGAAAGTTTCAGGAGCTTTTTATTTGAGACCTGTTTATGGGTCATTATTTCAGACTCTTTGATGTGGAGTACGTTAATAGCTGCTTTTGCAATTTTGGAAATGGTCAACAGCATGGACAAAGTACTACGCGTACATCCCTTTTTAAAGTCAGTCACAAATGCAATATCATCAAATGAAGTATAGGCAATTTCCTTGGGTATTGCTAAAATAGGACACTGTGTTATTGTTTTGGCAATTTGTATGGTATTACTCCCCATAAAAAGTTCCTTGGCACCGGTTTGCCCTTTATTGCCCATTACAATGAGATCAACGGAAAGGTTTTCCAAAGCTTTAGATATTACGTTCAATAATGTTCCCTTTTCGGATATTGTATGGAATTTATGTAATGTATTATTGGTGTCCAACACTATTCTATGTGCAGTCTCGGTGAGCTTTTCCTGGGATAAATGATGTAAGTCGGAAAGTTCTTTCTTACTTATAAAAAGCCCTTTGCTTGAACCTAAGGCTGAACTTTGGTCATTATAGCAATTAATGATATGAAAGGTACATTTTTCTGAAGCTAAAAGCTGGGTAGCATAAAAGAGTGCATTATATGCCTCATGGGAAAAATCTGTGGCGACTAGAATATTTTTTAATTGCATAGCTTAAAATTGAGGAATTACCAGAAAAGGAATGTTGACATGAAACCCTATTTTTTTAATAACCGGTTCAATGAAAAGGCGCTCCAAAAAAGTATGTTTGTTTTGAACCATGACCAGTAAATTAATTTTTTGCTTTAATTGAAAATTGTTTATAGCTGTAGTAATTTCATTACTGGGAACATCATGGAACAATGCTTTTTTATGTAATATTTTTTCCAGTTGTTCTTTGTACTTTCTTTGTACGGGATTTAGGTCGTAACCGGTATGTACATGCATAACGTTGATAAGGGAACCGTGTATCCTTACGATTTGCAACAGTTGTGATAACTTTTGCTCATTAAGTGATACTTCATAATCCGTAGGAAAAAGAACTTGCTCCGGAATTTCATATTCAAACCCGGAAGGTATGGCCATAACCGGACATTGTGCATTTTTAATTACATGTACGGTATTGGTGCCCAACAATATCTCTTTTGCCCCTGTAGCACCTTGTGTACCCATAATGACAATGTCAATACCTTCTGCCTGGATTGTTCGGGTAACTTCGCTAGAAAGTACATTTAGGGCAGAATGTGTAATAAAGGTATGTAAAGGGTTGTTGAAATCACGAATAAGTTGTTCCTTCAACTCCTCAAGGTCAGACATTGATTTTTGCTGAACCACGTCACCCAGACCAATTTGTGCCGGGCTGCCCATTAAGTATTCCGTATGGTATACAGGGGGCATATAACTGTTCAATAGATAAAATGTGCATTTAACGTCTTTATATAACGTAAGTGCATACGTTATGGCATTCAAGGCATTTGCAGAAAAATCCGTAGGTAACAAAATACGTGTCATAGGAGTAAATTTTATGATATGAAATTAAGGAGAGACCATTATATAGGCTATGATATTCGTCAGTTGTCAACTTTTTGTATTTTCTTAGTATTAAAGAACTTAAAAGCTATCGTTATGGGGTTTAGAAAAGAAATAAGTTCAGAAGTGCCAACATTGGTACATTTTTTTGCACCATGGTGCTTACCGTGCAAAACCATGTCCGCAATGCTGCACACGATAAATAAAGAAGTGCAGGGTCCATTCAACATATTGGAAATAGATGTGGATGTCAAGAAGAAACTTGGGCGTAGATATACCGTCAAAAGTGTACCCACTTTACTTCTGTTTAAAAATGGGGAACCCCTATGGAGACACGTAGGTATGTTGGAAAAAGTTGAACTTAAAAAAATAATATCTGAACTAACCTAAAGCTTGTTCCAAAAGATAGGGTAGCCAAAAAAATAGCTATTATGTTTCGTGGATGACAAGAAATGGCACTTTGGTGTGATAACTTATTTTCTCTACCGTAGGCCTAAAAAGTATACGTTCCAAAAAATTCAGGTTTTTTGCAACCATCACTAATAAATCCAGATTTCTACTTTCCGTAAAACACTGTATGGATTCATCTATTTTTTTTCCCGTAACTAAATGGAACGAGCACTCATTATCCTTAAAATAATCAATTAAAAATGCTTTGTTACTTTCTTGTATGGGACTAAGTTTTTCGTTTCTTAACGAAACATACAATAATCGTATTGCCGCATTTTTAAGTGAAATAATATCTTTTAATATACTTAAAATCTTATAATGATATTTCACTTGAAAATCTGACGGTAATCCTATTTCCTTAACACTATGGTAGGTAGCATGTTCCGGTACTGCCATTACAGTGCATGGTACTTTAGTAATCACATCTCCGGTATTACTTCCAATAGAAACCGACTTTAAACCGGTAGCACCTTTGGTCCCCATAACGATTAGGTCAATATTTTTTTCCTTTACTTGCATTTTAATATGATCGGTCAGAAAACCATAGAGTGACAGTGTATTGAATTCATGTTTTACATTGAGCGGAAGTTGTTCAATTTTTTTGATCAGGGCTTTTAATTTTTCTCTACTTTCCGCCAATAATGTTTCTTCCAATAATTCTGGGGCAATGTACATTGCCGTTTCTCCACTAACATTTGTATTTATTGCATTTACATTAAGTATATGAAACGTACAATGGGTCTTTTTAAAAAAAGAAATTGCATAAAGCAGGGCATTCCATGCATTATCTGAAAAATCTGTCGGGATTAAAATATTTTTCATTTTCTCTGTTGTTGATATACGATTACCTTAACTATTTATTGGGGCAGAAACAATACCGGTATATTGGCATGAAATGCCAGTTTATGGACTACCGCCTCTCCAATTACCTTTTCCCAGAATGTATGTTGATGTCTAATAATTCCTAAAATACTAGCAGTGTCATCGGCAATATATTTATTAATACTAGTGGAAACATTGACTTCAAAAGGTATATTCTTAAAGCTGAGGTCAAGACCTTTCATGCGTTCCATTAATTTTTCCTTGTTCATTTGCTGCGTATCACTAAGGATAAATTCTACGGCAACATGCACGATTTCTATGCTCGCATGCCATATTTTGGCAAGTTCTACAAGTGGTTCCAACTCATTCTTTTTGAACGGTTCTGCGAAATCCGTGGCGAACAAAACGGTTTTTAAACGTTGAAAGTTAAATCCCGCAGGTACGGTTAAAATGGGGGTATGCGTAATGGACTTAAGAACTTTAACGGTGTTGCTGCCCAAAAATACTTCTTTGGCTCCCGTTGCTCCCTGTGTCCCCATAATTAGAAGATCAATATCGTTTTTTGCAACAATGTTTGCAACGGCATCGGTCAAAGCACCTGCTTTGGAAATTGTGGAAATTTCATGAAGTGGGTTTTTATGGTTGATCTTGAAATAGGAGAACATTTCTTCCAATTCCTTCTCTGAATATTTTTTTAAGGAATCATAAATTACCCCCAGTCGTTGTTGGGTCTTACTCCCCATAACATTTAATGCAGAGGGTTCATAGGCATGCAGTATATAGAAGTGACATTGCGTTTGGGCATACGCTTTTAATGCCGTGAAAATAGAATTCCAAGAGTTTTCTGAAAAATCTGTTGTAACAAGTATTTTTTTCATGGTAACGGGTTTAAGGTTATCGCGGTAAATTTTGCATGACCAAAAAAGGAACCGGTGGTTTGAGTCCGATTTCATCAATAGTGGACCTATATAGCATATCCTCTAAAAAGGAATGCCTGCTATTTACCATGACCAAAAGGTTGATTTGGTGTTCCTGAATATAGTTCATGATTGCTGTGGCCCGGTTTGCTACAGCGGTAACCACAAAAGAAAGTCGTGCATTGGGCAACGATTCCTCCAAGAATTTTTTATTATCCAGTTGCCTTACGCTCAGATCCTCAAAATCCGAAATGTACAGACTATGGACCTGCGACTTAAATTGGGCGGCCAAAATATCCAAAAGCTTAAGCTCCCTTCTTTTATAAGGTACCATATAATCCGTAGGAAACAGTATTTTTTTAGGTTGGGTATACTCAATTCCATCGGGTATGGCCAAAACCGGACATTGAACATATTTAAATACTTGTATGGTATTACTTCCAAAGGTTATACGTGCATCATCTGTCTTGCCTTTGGTCCCCATAATAATTAGGTCAATATTTTTAAGGTTGCTAAAATTATTGACTGCATCTACGAGCGATTCAAAAGAAGATACCGCTTCATATACATGTTTGGGATTGTGCGTACGCTCTCTAATTTCGGTTACTAATTCGTTTAATTTGCCATTGGTTAAATTTTCAATTGAATTTTTGTTTTTTTCAAAATTGGTATCGTCCACATTATGAAAAGGACCATATACTTCATCTGCATAGGCATGGATGAAATAAAAATTGGTACGTTCACATTTAAACAGGTTTAAGGCGTAAGAGATAGCATGATCTGCGTTACCGGAGAAATCTGTAGGAATGAGTATATTTTTCATGGCAATTCTTTTTATGGACGTGATAAAAGTATTTGAGGTCCAAAAGAAAACCTATGATAAATGTCATGAGGAGCGTAAAGTGAGCGTTATTAAGTTGAATTAGGTTACGTATTGCAGTACTTTTAGTTCTTTAATACGTATGTTCCTTCCTTCAATTTCAATCAGTCCTTCCTTTTTAAAGCTAGATAAGGTGCGTATTAGACTTTCAGTGGCAATACCAGCTACACTTGCCAGATCTGCACGTGAGATTCGTATTGGCTTTGAGGCATCATTGTTCATGATTTCCGCAAACTGCAGTAAAGTTTGGGCAGTTTTTTTTCGTACGGAACTGTATGCCATTTGTAGTAGTTGATGTTTTATTTCAGAAATATTATCCGATAAAAGTGTCATGAGCTCTAACGGTATGGTGTGGTTTTCGGCAACTATTTGGTGTAGATGTTCCTTACTTACCGCAGCTAGTTCTACCTGTTCCAAGGCAGTAGCAGATTCTTGGTTTACACTATTGTTCATCAAAGAGGTAAATCCAAGGAAATCATCTGCATGGTATAGGGTGGTAATCAATTCCTTACCATCTTGGTCCATGGTATGGCACTTTACGGCTCCTTTTAAAATTAAATATACGTAGGTTGATCGGACCCCTTCTTCATAAATGGTCTCACCTTCGTTCATTTTAATGATCTCTCCATGATCGTCAAAATAGTTTTTTAATTGATTGAGGTTACCAATGGCATCTGGATCGTTAATTTCTTCAGTAGTATTTGTTTTTAGCTGATGGAGCAATTTGGATTTTGCCAATCTACTTTCAATGGCGCTAACTAAATCCTCTTCTTCAAAAGGTTTGGTAAGGTAATCATCGGCACCAAGATCCATTCCTTTGCGTATAGCCTTATGCTCCGTTATTGCGGATAAGAATATAAACGGAATATATTGGGTGGATTCATCGGAGGAAAGGGCATCCAACACACCGTAGCCATCCACTTCCGGCATCATGATATCACATACAATTATATGCGGCTTTTTTTCCTTTGCGGTCGCTATACCAATTTTTCCATTAGGAGCCGTGACTACATCATAACCTGATAATTCTAAAAGTTCTGCGGTATTCTCCCTTAAAATATTGTCATCTTCTATGAGTAAAACGGTTTTCATTGGGTATTACTTTTTATGTTTCTTGGAATTTGGATGGTAAATGTTGACCCCACATTTTCTTGGCTTACAAAAGAAAGGGTAGACCCCAAATTTTCAAGATGTTGTTTAGATATGTTTAGACCTATACCGGTTCCTTGATTAAGCAGGGCATTTTCTGCTCTAAAATACCGGTCAAATATATGTTTTTGTTGCTCTTTGGGAATTCCTATACCTTCATCCGTAACCTGAATGGTAAAGTAATCATCCTTAATGGTGAAAATTATTTTTATAGTGGTTTCCTCTGGAGAATATTTTATGGCATTTTGAAGCAAATTGGACAGGGCTAGGGCCAATGTTTTTTCATCAAAGGTAACGACCACTTCATCTATATTGTCTGGATAGCGGATTTTTTGTCCAGTTTTCAATAACATATTGGCATCATAGACCACCTCATTAATGACCCTGCTTAAAGGAAAATCCTCAATGCTGTAATTAACTTTGCCCAGTTCAAGGCGCTCAACGGATAAAAAGTCATTAAGTATAGTATCTAACTGCCGTACCTTGGATTTTATGGTGTCTACATGTTTGTCTCTTTTTTCTTGTTGGCCAGTTTCTGTATACTTGGATAATAAGGTCACGGAGGTAAGAATACTGCTCAAGGGAGTTTTAAATTCATGGGATACCAAAGATAAAAATCTGGTTTTCAGCTCATTAAGTTCTTTTTCCTTCTCCAGGGCATCGGTTAATTGCTTTGTGCGTTCCTGTACGGTCTGCTCTAAGTTTAACGTATAGTTTTTACGTTCCGTAATATCGGTGACCAAAGCCATAACATACGTATTTCCATATAGCGTAAAAGGATTAAGACCGGCCTCAACAGGAAATTCCTCGCCATTTTTTCTTAGTCCGCTAAGATCACGGCCATGTCCCATTTTCCGTTTTTCACTTTTTTTCATGAAGCTTGAAAAATGCCCATCATGTTTATGATGATACCGTTTTGGAATAATACAATCTAATGATTTTCCTATGAGTTCCGTCTTTTTATATCCAAACATTTCCTCGGCAGAGGAATTGGTCGCTACAATTTCCTGTGCGGTATTTACTAAAATAATTCCTTCGGATATTCCTTCTGAAAGCAGATGGAAAACATTACTGTCCTTTTCAAAAACATTCATTTCTAAATATAATCCTTAACTGATAATTATCATAGTAAAGGTGATAATATAAAAGTAAATTTTCTACTTGATAATCTTAAATATACAAAAATGTTGAACTCTCAAAAATTTGGTCTGGAGCTATATGAAAATTTAGGGAAAGTATTTTACGCTTTGGCAAGTGCGGACGGTACGGTACATATAAAGGAAATTGATCATTTAAGGTCCTTTATTCGAAGTTATTGGTTGCACATTGATGATATAGAGGATGAATATGGTTCTGATGCTGCCTTTAGGATAGAAACAACCTTTGACTGGTGTTTGGAATATGATAAAAAATCTACGGACTGTCTTCAGCAATTTAACATGTTCTATAAGGAACATTATAACCTATTTACTCCTGAGGTAAAACGATTGATTTTGGATACGGCCAACGCAATGGCCAATTCTTATGCCGGTAAAAATAAGGCAGAATTGATTGTTTTATCAAAAATTGAAATTTTGTTTACGGAGCATGGATAGTGGTAATCTACCTATATGACAATGGTCATAATAAATGGATTATTAAGGAATTACTTTAATAAACTTAAAATATGAGAATTATGAAAAATAGATTGATGTTTTTAGCGATAACCGTCTTGGCCGTACTTCCCATTTCGGCACAAATGGTACAAGGTATAGATGAAATAGCACCTTTTAGTGAAGGCCTGGCCGCTGTTCGCAAAGGTGGTGAATGGGGATTTATAGATGAGGAAGGAAAACTGGTGGTAGATTTTCGTGATGATGTGTATTGGAACCCATCTCAAGATAACGCAATTGCTCTTGGTGCACCATACCCCATGTTCAATGAAGGACTTTGTGCCATATCACAGAAAGTTGAAGATGGTGTACCCGTATTTGGATTCATGGATAAAACAGGAGCGGTGGTGTTCCCCCCACAGTTCTTAAATGTGACCCCCTTTAATGATGGTTACGCTACCGCTGTTTTTGTCGACAAAACATTCAAGGGCGAAAATGAATTCAAGCTGAAAATTTATGAATATAAATTTTTTGATGTACTTATTTCTAGCAACGGTGAGATTGCCGAATATTTTGGAAAACGAGACCATATACAAATGACCGTTAAACGGTACAAAGTACCCACTATTGGTGCAAAAATGCTCAATGCACAATTAGTGGCCACCCATAAGCCAGATCAAGGATGGGTCATACAACAACTACAAACAAAAAATTAAGAATTATGAAAAGGTTGAACAATAAAGTAGCCGTTATTACCGGGGGTACTGGAGGTATAGGTATGGCTACGGCAAATTTATTTTTGGATCAAGGTGCAAAAGTAGTGTTGGTCGATAATGATGCCAATGCCATTGACAGATTACGTAAAGAGTTAACACATGAAAACATAGCTTTTGTTCAAGCGGATGTTTCCAGTAAGACTGATACCCTTAAGTTTTTGGATTTTACCTTAAAGACATTTGGCAAAATAGATATCTTTTTTGCCAATGCAGGTATTGAGGGGGTTGCCCAGAATATAGCAGATTATCCGGAAGATATATTTGATAAGGTAATCAATGTAAATATAAAGGGCGTTTGGTTTGGCTGTCAATACATAATCCCTAAAATGGAAATTGGCGGTAGCGTTATGATTACGTCTTCCGTTGCAGGTTTAAAGGGTTTTGCCAATCTTGGGGCGTATGTGGCTTCCAAACATGCCGTGGTAGGAATAATGAAAGTTGCTGCCATAGAAAATGCATCAAGGAAAATACGTGTGAATACAATACATCCCGGTCCGGTTGATAATGATATGATGCGTAGGATTGAAAGCGATATGTCACCGGAAAGTCCTAAGACGGTAAAGGATGGCTTCACTGCTGCAGTACCTTTTGGACGTTATGCCACATCTAGGGAGGTAGGCGAGATAGCCCTTTTCTTGGCCTCTGATGAAAGTAAGTTCATTACCGGTTGTACACACTTAATAGATGGTGGAATGCTCACTGCCTAATATTAGTCGGTTTAAATGATGAGAAAAACTTGAATGTATTGATACGTGATATTGATACATTCAAGTTTTTATATTTGTAAATGGTACCTTACCTTAAAATTGACAACCATGATCATTCATAATTTAAGTGAAGAAAATTCTGTTCTAAATCAGTTTATTTCTGAAGTACGAGATGTACATATTCAGAAAGATTCTATGCGCTTTAGACGAAATATAGAACGTATTGGGGAGGTGTTAGGTTATGAACTGAGCAAATCATTGTCGTATAGTACTACTACGGTAGAAACACCTTTAGGTTCTAAACCAATGAACCTTAGTAAGGAACAATTGGTTATTTGCTCTATTTTACGTGCAGGACTACCCCTTCACCAAGGATTATTGAACTATTTTGATACTGCGGAAAATGGTTTTATATCCGCCTTTCGTAAACATGAAGGCGATGCCGATGATTTTAAAGTAATCGTAAATTATTTTGCGGCACCTACCTTGACTGGTAAAATATTGATTTTAACAGATCCTATGCTAGCCACGGGAAGCACTTTGGAAAATGTACTATTGGCATTAAAGGAGCACGGAACTCCTGCGGCCATTCATATCGTTTCGGTTATAGGTTCCCGGCAAGGGATAGATAAGGTAGCCAATATTTTTCCGGATAACACCCATTTATGGATCGCCGCCATTGATCCCGAATTAAACACCAGAGGATACATTCTTCCCGGTATTGGGGATGCGGGCGATTTGGCTTACGGTCAAAAACTGTAGTTTAATAGGGTTTAGCGGCGTTTGCCCCATTTCACCAGTTCATACCATAAAACGGATACCGTGCCTACGATGATTGACATTCCAATCTGTGTTAGTGTCAAACGTTCAAACTCAAAAAAGTGGGTCAATACGGGTAGGTAGAGTAAGAATAATGTTAAAAGTACGGTGATGCCGATAATTATGGGGACCAAGGAATTCTTGTACCTAATGGTCGTAAAAATGGAATAATAAAATGAGCGGTTGACCAAGGTCAAAAAGATATTGGCTATGATCAAGACCAAAAATACCATAGTTCTGGTAGTACTTTCACTATAGGAAGCTTCAACCGCATAACGATAGATAAAAAGTGCACCAATGGTGATGACAAGTCCTTGTAGAATGCTAGTGGCCAATTCTTTATAATTAAAAAAAGTGGTGGAGAACGGGCGAGGTCTTTTGTCCATTAAATTTTTTTCCATAGGCTCATTTTCAAATATAATGGAGCATGTAGGTCCCATGATCAACTCCAATAAAATAACATGTGAAGGTGAAAATATATTTGGGTATATCCACCGCAAAGCCAAGGGAATAAAAACGGTCAATATTATGGGAATATGTATGGATATGATATACTGTATGGCCTTTTTTAAATTGGTGTAGATTTTTCTGCCCATGGCAATGGCATCGACCATCTTGGAGAGATCATCGTCCACCAAGATTAAGGAGGCGGCCTCTTTGGCTATTTCCGTTCCTTTTTTGCCCATGGCTATACCTATATGTGAAGCCTTTAAGGCTGGCCCGTCATTAACTCCATCCCCCGTCATGGCTACAATTTGATTATTTTCTTTCAGGGCATTTACGATTCTAAGTTTTGCATCTGGAAACATCCTTGAAAAAACATTTACCGTCTTGACCTTTTCTTTTAATTCCTGATCGGTCAATTTCATAAGTTCATCACCGGTCATTGATTTTTCATAGCCAATAAAATTAATTTGTTTGGCTATGGCCATAGCGGTATTTGCATTATCCCCCGTAACCAGTTTAACTTGTATTCCCGCTTTGTCAAAATCCTGTAATACTTGGCTAATGTTATCTTTTGGAGGGTCGTAAAATGCTACAAGCCCCATAAAATCAAACTTAAAATCCTGCTGGTGTTCTGGATAGGTTATTCCCGTAAAAATACCTTGACCAACGGCCAGTAATCTATACCCTTCCCTTCCTAGGTTATAAATAGTTTCCTGTAGTTTTTCTATCTGCTTTGACGTAAGGTTAGAGACTGCAATTAGGGCTTCTGGCGCTCCTTTGGCCGCAATGATCAAATTTCCATTTTCATTTTCAAATAAATGGGTCATCATTGGTGGTTTACCCCCTAAAGGATACTCGTGAACCATTTTATAATTTGGTCGCTCATCAACTTGGGAGAAGCTACCATATGCATTGTGCAATGCCACTTCCATAGGGTCAAATGGTATAGGTTCACTGGCCCACATGGCCATTTTAATTAGGTCTTTTTCTGGTTGTTCCAGGTTTTCATCCGCATTGACAATGGCATAGGTTTGCATCGTAAACAGTTTGGCCAAGGCCATTTTGTTCTGGGTAATGGTACCTGTCTTATCCGTACAAATGACCGTGGCACTGCCCAATGTTTCCACTGTTTTCATTTGTTTGACCACAATGCCCATTTTCATGAGTCGCCATGCGCCTAAAGCCATAAAGGTTGTGAAGGCAACGGGAATTTCTTCAGGAAGAATACTCATGGCCAAGGTGAGTGCTTTTAATAAGCTATCAAGAACGGCACCGGAACGAAGGTAGTTAATGATCCAAACAAGGATAAATACTGCTCCGCCCCAGATGGACATTAATTTTACAAAATTTGAGATCTTTAGTTCTAATGGGGTTTTTTCTACGGTAATTTGATCTAGGCTCTTACCAATTTTACCTAATGAGGTTTTGGCGCCAATAGCTGTAATTTGTGCTATGGCCAATCCACTTGCAACGGTGGTTCCAGTAAATATTTCCGGATTTGGGCCATTGGCATCTTTGTAGATCGGTAAAGATTCGCCCGTCAAAATAGATTCGTTTACAGAAAAATCGTTAGAATGTTGAATGACACCATCAGCAGAAATGGTGCTACCTTCTTCTGCCATAAAATAATCGCCTATGACCAATTCATGACTATCAATGGCAATTACCTCACCGTTACGTATGACCTTACTTTTGGGTTGAGTAAGATTTTTGAGGTTCTCAAGGGCCTTTCTGCTTTTTGAATCTTGATATAGGGAAATGGAACCTACCAATATAATGGCCGCAACCAAAAAAATACCGTCACCCCAATTACCTGTAAAAAAATATATAGCAGAGGCTACCAATAGAAGAATGACCATAGGTTCCTTGGCTAAACTTTTAAGGGCGTCCACAAAGCTATTTTCCTTTTGGTGGTCAAAGGTATTGGAGCCATATTTGGTCCGTGATGCCATCACCTCTTGGTCCGTAAGGCCAGAAATTCCAAAATCTTTGGGTGTATTCATGAATGCAAATTGATAGACCGTTTTAAGATAATTCTTTATTGTTTGAAAATCACCAAATTATAGGAAAATCAATTGGTCGGTACTGATAATTATCATAGTATTTATGTGTAAAAGGATGCAATTTTAGGGTACTATAAAAACTTTAATCTCAGTACTATGAAAATCGTAAACAAGACTGTTCGCATTATTTTAGAAGAGACATATACCAATTTAATTACTTTAAAAAAGAAAGATGACCAAGAAGCATTCAACAATGAACTAATGAAAATACTACCCAGAATTTACCGGTATGTTTCCAATAGGCTCAATAGTGCTGTTGCCAATGGTACGTTGAACAAGGATATGTTTGATCCCAGTGATTTTACCGATCAGCTATTTATAGAAGTCTATGATCATATGGACAAAATTGGTAATGAGGATGAACTTCATGCATTTCTTTTTAAAACGGTAGACCGCTTGTTAGAGGATAGTTTAGTGGAGGAGGAATTTGATCAGCTTTTTTTTGAGAATATAGATGCGTATTCCAAACCGGAATGGGCTGCCATGGAGAAAAATTATAGTACAGATGGTGATGGTGACCTGGTCATGCTAGAGGAACTGGATGATTCTTCCTATGATAAAGGAGATTATAGCTTGGATCATGTCTTTATCACTGATGATGAAAAGAAACTTGCCGCAAAATTAGATGAGTCCTTGAACAAGGAACGGATTGAACGTCATATGCGTTTGGTACTGGGAAAAATGAATACAGCCATGAGGACCGTCTTTGAGCTTTTTGTACATCAAGGTTTTACCTTAAAGGAAATAGCGCACATTAGAGGGACCAATTTTACTGAGGTGGAGCGGATTTTAACGGATGCCCGTAGATTTTTAAAGGAGAGTTTTGAAAAAAGGTTCTTGATCGAAAGTAATTAAGGATGAATAGAAATTTAAAAAGCTCCCAATTGATTATGGGAGCTTTTTGTATTTATTAGGTATAAAATTTTAATTCGCTGACTTATTTTCCCTAAGTTTTCCTGTAAAATCGCTTATATTAATGCGAAATACGATTGGTGCATCTTCGGCATTTATTTTAGCAGAAAATTCACTGATATATTTTGGATATGCCCCGTATTTATTTAGCAGCACTTCTTTTACCCCTTCAGAAAATTCATGTAGCATATGTTTGGCATCAATGCGAGACAATTCTTCAAAAGTACCTTGCACCAAAACGGATTTCCAATTTTCTATTGAAGAAATTTCATCGACGCCCATACTAACTGCATTGTTTTTTCGCATGGCCTTTATCTTATGTCCATCGGCAGAATAACTTATAATAGTATTATGTTTTACATCATAGTAAAAAGTAATAGGAAGTATATGTGGAAATCCTGCAGATATGTAAGCTAACCGTCCAATATAATTTTTTTCCAGTATTGCCTTGCATTCCTCTTCAGTTAAATTTCTTCTCATAGCTATTGTGTTTTGATGATGAATTAAATGTAGGTAGCATGCTGAGGACAACCTATGATATAAATCAGGTATGTTCATTTCATCTGTATGGTTATGGTACTGAAAGGCAGAACAATTCAATTATGGTTAACCAATTTTTTGAAAGCTATATAAGGGGAAAATCAAAAGGTAGTATACAATTTTACATTATTCTCAAAAACAGCGTTTAAAGTTATATTTTATGTTAAGATTAACATAATTGTTAAAAAAGCCTCTCTATTTTTAAAGAAGGATAGTAGCCATGCAATGTGGATTATGTGTATGACCGGCATTCTTTTATTTTCGCCTCCATTATTGGCATTGACACATCGGCATTCTACTTATGTATTTCTCTAGAAATATATATCATAAAAACCATTTTAAAACGAACACATGAAAAGAAGAGATTTTGTACAGTACGCCGGGTTGGGTGCCGGAGCATTGATGATGCCATCATTTTTGCTAGGTAACGACATCCCTACAGAGGCGTTACTGGAACCAGGTATGGATGCCTTGGTGAAAAAACGAATGGCAGATGTTGCCTTAAATACTGCCAAATCATTAGGTGCTACCTATGCAGATGCCCGTATAGGCAGGTATTTAAATCAGTATGTATTCACTAGGGAAGACAAAGTTCAAAACGTGGTCAATACAGAATCCTTTGGTATAGGTATACGTGTAATCGCTAACGGTACATGGGGTTTTGCCTCTACCAATAGTGTTACCGAAGATGGTATTAAAAAAGCGACGGAGCAGGCAGTTGCCATTGCAAAAGCTAACTCTAAAATTCAAAAAGAACCGGTGAAGTTAGCTCCTGTTAACGCATACGGAGAAGTGTCTTGGAAGACTCCGATCAAAAAGGATTTTAAGGAAGTTCCGGTTTCAGAAAAAGTAGACCTTTTGCTAAGCGCAAATGCCGCTGCTTTGGATAACGGAGCAAACTTTGTGAACTCCGCCTTATTTATGGTCAATGAGCAAAAGTACTTTGCTTCAACAGACGGTTCTTATATTGATCAGGATATTCATCGCTTGTGGCCAACACTACGAGTAACTGCCGTGGACAAGACTGCCGGTACTTTTAAGACCAGGGAGAATATGAGTGCTCCAGTTGGTATGGGCTATGAGTATTTAGACGGATTGGAATCCGAGAAAATTGATGGTCCTGCTGGATTGCGTTTATATAGAAATAGCTATGACATGGTAGAAGATGCCACTATCGCAGCAAAACAGGCAAGAGAAAAACTTACGGCAAAATCTGTTGATGCCGGTAAGTACGATTTGGTATTAGAGCCTAATCACCTAGGTTTAACTATTCATGAGTCTGTAGGTCACCCATTGGAATTGGATCGTGTATTGGGTTATGAAGCCAACTATGCAGGTACAAGTTTTGCTTCATTGGATAAATTAAAATCGGGCAACTTTAAATATGGTAGCGACATTGTAAATCTTGTTGCGGATAAGACCCAAGTGGGTTCTTTAGGCGCTGTAGGTTATGATGATGAAGGTGTGAAAGCTAAAAAGTGGGATTTGGTACGAAACGGCGTATTGACAAATTTCCAAGCCATACGTGACCAAGCACATATGATCGGTGAAGAGGAATCTCACGGTTGTTGCTATGCACAAAGTTGGGACGATGTTCAGTTTCAGCGTATGCCAAACGTATCATTAGAGCCAGGTAAAGAAAAGTACTCTATTGCCGAAATGATAAAGGATGTAGAAAAAGGTATTTATATTGCTGGTAGAGGTTCTTACTCTATTGATCAGCAACGTTATAATTTCCAGTTTGGTGGTACTGTTTTTTACGAGATTAAAAATGGTGAAATTGTAGGTATGTTAGAAGATGTAGCCTACCAAAGTAACACCCAAGAATTTTGGAATTCATGTGTTAAGATTTGCGATAAGGATGATTACCGTTTGTTTGGTACGTTCTTCGATGGTAAAGGGCAGCCTTCTCAGGTGAGCGCTGTATCTCATGGTAGTTCTACTGCCAGGTTCAATGATGTAAACGTAATTAACACAGGTAGAAACATTTAATTGTTTCACTCTAAAAAGAACAACAATGGCAATTTATACAAAAGAAGAAGCAAGAAAAATATTGGAGAAGGCATTGAGCTTTTCCAAAGCCGATACCTGCGAAATTAATTTAAGCGGGTATAATAGTGGTAATATAAGATATGCAAGAAATACGGTATCTACATCTGGGTACAGTTCTAACCAAAGCTTGGCGGTACAGTCTAGCTTCGGTAAAAAATCAGGTACGGCAACTATTGATGAGTTCGATGATGCATCGTTGGAAAAAGTAGTGAGAAGGGCTGAGGAGTTGGCACAACTTTCTCCTGAGAATCCTGAGTTTATGGAACCTTTAGGTCCGCAAGAGTATGATGAATCGATCACATATAGTGGGTCAACAGCAAACATAACGCCGGAGTATAGAGCAGAAGTAGCAAGTAGCAGTATTGTACCTGCAGCTGCAAAAGATGTTACCGCAGCAGGATTTTTAAACGATTCCGCAGGTTTTAGCGCTATGATCAACTCTAAGGGGCTGTTCGCTTACAATCAATCTACCGATGTTGATTTCACAGTAACCATGCGTACCAATGATGGTACCGGTTCTGGTTGGGTAACAAGAGATTTTAACGATGTAGATAAGTTTGATGCGAAAGAAGCCGCAAAGACCGCAATTGATAAAGCAGTACTTTCAAGAGAGGCGAAAGCAATTGAGCCAGGGAAATATACGGTGATATTAGAGCCAGCTGCCTCGGCAGATTTGTTACGTAACATGTTTCGTTCTTTAAATGCGCGTTCTGCAGATGAAGGAAGAAGCTTTATGTCCGCTCCTGAAGGTAAAAATAAGATAGGGGAGAAAATAGTGGATGAGCGTGTCAATATTTATTCAGACCCATTGCACCCAGAAGTACCTACAGCTACTTGGAACGGAGAGGGGCAACCTATAAAAAAGACGAGTTGGATTGAAAACGGAGTGGTGAAAAACTTGGCGTATGACCGTTTTTGGGCAAAGGAAAAAGGTGTGGAGCCAGTTCCTTTTCCGTCGAACGCAATTATGGCTGGTGGCGATGCCAGTTTAGAGGATTTGATCAAGAGTACGAAAAAAGGAATTTTGGTAACACGTTTATGGTATATACGTAGCGTTGATCCACAAACCTTATTATATACGGGACTTACCAGGGACGGAACGTTCTACATAGAAAACGGTGAAATTAAATATCCTGTAAAAAACTTCAGGTTTAATGAGAGTCCGATCATCATGCTGAACAATCTAGAAACTTTAGGAAAACAAGTACGTATCAATGGTAATTTAATACCGTATATGAAGGTGCGCGACTTTACGTTTACCAGTCTTTCAGATGCGGTGTAAGGCATTATAAAGCACTATAAACTGGTTGATTGTGAAATTTCACATCAGCCAGTTTTCTTTTTTCAATCGGAATAAAAACACTAATTACTTGCCCTTGAGCAACGAATTTTTCTTTACGAGATTACAGTATGAGTCCGGTGATTGGGATGTGGATCAGCGCATGCCATCCAATCTGTTGAACTCATTGGTAGAGTACACCACCTTGAAAGTAGATACGCAAGAGAAGATAATCACCTTGGCAAGCGATGATATTTTCAAGAGTCCGTTTTGTTATATCTCAGGTCATAAGTTGGTAGAGTTTACCAAGAAGGAAAAAGAGAATTTTGAGAAGTATGTGCGCAACGGAGGCTTTGTTTTTGTCGATGACTGCAATCACGATATAGACGGCTTGTTCGCAAAATCCTTTGAGCGGCAAATGGAAGAAATATTTGGTCCTTCCGAATTAAAAAAAATACCCAATGACCATGAAATCTATACCATATTCTTTGATTTTGAAGACGGTCCGCCCACCACATCACAAGAGCTGAACGGCTGGGGCGATGATTTGGTGCACGATTATTTAAAGGCAATAGTCATCAACGGTAGAATAGGGGTACTGTACAGTAATAAGGATTATGGTTGCGAGTGGGATTATGATTTTAGAAACAAACGTTGGTACAAAATAGACAATACACGGTTTGGGGTAAACATTGTCATGTATGCCCTAACCTCATAAACACATTTTTGAATGGATAAAGAATTACAACGCATTGCAGATGAGGTAGAAATGCTTTCCGGTAAATTAAGTGCCTTAAAGCAAGAAATCGGGAAAGTGATTATCGGGCAGGAAGATACTGTATCGCAATTACTGATTACGTTTTTAGCTGGTGGTCATGCATTGTTAGAAGGGGTTCCCGGTTTGGCAAAAACACTAATGATCAGAACTTTGGCAAATGCCATCGATTTAAAGTTTAAAAGAATACAGTTTACGCCCGATCTAATGCCTTCGGATATTATTGGGACAGAGATTTTAGAAGAAGACCATACTACGGGTAAAAAGTTCTTTAAGTTCAATAAGGGTCCTATTTTCTCTAATATTATCCTGGCGGATGAAATTAACCGTACGCCACCAAAAACACAAGCAGCCTTGTTGGAAGCTATGCAGGAGTTTGAGGTGACTTACGGAGATAAGACCTATCAGTTAGATAAACCATTTTTTATACTGGCTACACAAAACCCGATTGAGCAGTCTGGTACATTTGTTTTGCCCGAAGCACAACAAGACAGATTCTTGTTGTACATCAAAATAGGATACCCAACACAGCAAGATGAAGAAGCCATTTTAAAAGCGACAACGGGTACTTTTAAAAAGAAATTGAACCGAGTAATATCGGGTGATGATATTGTGCGTTTGCAGCAGCTGGTAAGAGAGGTATCCATCAGTGATGCGCTCATCAGTTTTGTGAGTGATATCATCAGGGCAACCCGCCCAGAAACCACGACCGATGCGTATGTGAAAGATTGGGTAGATTGGGGTGCAGGTCCGCGTGCAGGTCAAGCTATGATCTTAACGGCAAAGGCTAATGCCTTGTTAGAAGGTAGGTTAGCGGTAACATTAGATGATATTAAAGCAGTGGCATTGCCCGTACTTCGTCATAGGGTTTTGGTGAATTTCAGGGCAGAAGCGGAAGGCATTACGTCTGATAAAGTGGCAACCCATTTACTGAGTGCCATTTAACTAAAAAGTAAATAATAACTCTGGATTATCGAGTTTATGGCAAAACAGGACTATCAAGATTTATTAAAACCAGAGGTCATCAATACGGTTGAGGGACTTTCCTTAATATCGCGCATTGTAGTAGAGGGCTTTACGGCGGGTTTAAATAGAAGTGCCAGCGTAGGTCCTGGAATGGAATTTAGTCAGTACAGAGGTTACGAACCCGGTGACGATTTACGGCTGTTAGATTGGAAAATGTTGGCACGCTCGGGCAGGTATTACATCAAACAGTCGGAAATTGAGAGTCAGGTAACTATTAAGTTTATTGTAGATACCAGTGCATCTATGCTGCACAAGGAAACCGAATTGTCAAAGGTAGATTTTATTCGCGTGTTGGTGGCTACCTTAGCGTATTTGGCGCATAGGCAAGGTGATGCCGTGGGCTTATTCGCCTTAAATGAAAAAGATGCCGTTAGCATATATCCTAAAGCGGATAAAAAGCATTACAACAGGTTGCTGTTAGAGTTGATTAAACTCTCAAACAATGGAAAGTGGCCGGCAGCCCATATTTCAAACAAGCGCATACCGAACAGAGGAGGGAAGGAGCTGATTTTTTTCTTGACGGATATGTATGAAACTGGTGACGAGATTTCAAAATTTATAAAGGGATTAAAATCCGCCAAGAACGAGGTGGTGGTTTTACAAATTATGGGTGCTGCCGAGATGGATTTCAATTACGGTGCTAACATCACTTTTGAGGATTGGGAAACAGGGGCAAGAATAAAGGTAGATACGCAGCAGGCAAAAACCGAATATTTAAATGCTCTTGAAAATAGATTGAAAAGTATAAAAGAAGAATTGCTATCCAACGGAATAGACCATCATGTATTTAGAATGGATGCACCTTTGGGTGAAGCAATTCAGTTATTTTTAAAACAACGAAAAAGAATCGGTTAGTATGTCATTTGCACATCCCTCATATTTATGGGCTTTATTGGGACTTCTAGTTCCCATAGCCATCCATTTATGGAGTAAAAAGGAAGCAAAGACCATAAAAATTGGTAGTGTACAGTGGTTATCAGAATCAAAATCAAAACAATCTAGCAGTATTCAATTGAATGAATGGTGGTTATTGGTATTACGCATGGGCATCATTTCGCTATTGGTATTGTTGATGGCAAAACCACAATTGCATTCAAAAGTGATTACTACATCCCTGACTTACATCATTGAACCAGAGCTGATGCAGCATACTGGTTTTATGTCTCGCTTCAATGAAATAAGCGATGATCAAGAAATTAGACTGTTGCGTAAAGGCTTACCGTTAAAGGAAAATGAACAAGACATAACTACGCAGCATTTCCTACCTGATTATTGGGCTTTGGCATCTGAAATGGATGCCCTGAAGACCGATAGTATTGTTGTCTTTACCAAGGGTTTTGCAAAAGGATTAAAAGGGGCTAGACCGGAAACCAAGCATAAGATGCATTGGGTAGTCATTGATTCTGCATTAGCGAAGGAGACACCTTTATTAGCCTATAAAAAGAAGAACGGTTTACAAGTGTTTACAGGCAAGAGTACTCCGTTTGATACCAAAGTCAGCAAAAAAAATATCAAGTTAGGCGATGAATTTACGCTTAACACTAATGGTGATAGTTTAGTAATTGCAGGAACGAATCCGTCTAAGAAAATTCCTGTGTATGTTCAGAAACCCATTAAAATAGCACTTTATTATTCCGATAGTTTACAGAAGGACAAGTTGTATATAGAGGCAGCGTTAAAGGCACTTTCCATTTATTCGGATAGGGAGATTCAGGTAGAATCTAGCTTAGATACGGAAGTAGTAGCCAACAAAGTAGCAGATGCCATCATCTGGCTGAGTGCAAAACCTTCCCCTAAAACGGCTAAAAAGTTACTAGCTTTTAAAGAGGATGCGCTATCAAAATCAATGATAATTGCCGGTGTAGCCGAGCATACGTTCTATTTGACCAAACGCATAAATTCAGAGAATGCGGTTACGGAACGTTTAACGGAGCAATTGTTGCAATTGCTGGATAATAATAGTGAAGTTGAAAAATTTATAGCTGAGGTAGATCATCGTTCGGTAACTGCGACTGAATTGGAAACCACTTATACACCTAGTAAAAAGAAGCAAAAACAATTGGCAAGTCAGAATGTGAATCCGTACTTATGGTTAATCCTCTTAGTATTGTTATTGGTGGAACGCTTTGTAGCATATAAACTCAAACAGTGATGGAACAAGGTAAGTTGCATTTAATGAAATTTCAAAAGCGATGGCAGTTGTTGTCATACGCCGAGGTTTTTCTGTATGCCTTGGGCATTGCCGTACTATGCTATTTTATTACTGAAACTGTTTGGTTTGGCTTGGTAACATTCATTATGAGTGTTTTACTTTTTGTCTTCAGGAAAAAGCCTTGGAAGCATAATTTGAACGCAACAAGTTCCTATATAGATGCCCACGTCTCAGAAGCATCATTCAGCACGGGGCTGCTGTTACAACCAGAAGACAGCTTATCCAATTTAGCCAGATTACAACGCTATAAGGTTTCGGAAGAACTCACCAAAAGATTGGGAGATATAAGTCCGCCAAACGCCCTGAAACAAGCATTTTTAGTCATGCTAGGTTGTATATTACTTGGCTTTGTATTGCACAAATTGGCTATATTTCGCGGGGTAGTAGACGAGCTGAACAATCCTAAAAATACCGAGCAAATTCAGTTCGTGGGAACGGATAGTGTACAAGCTAAAAGCAGTATACCGGCAATTGAGAAGCAGGAAATACGGGTTATTTATCCATCGTACACAAGATTGGGAAGTAAAATTACAGCAGACCCAAATATAAAGGCTGTTACCGGAGCCAAAATTCACTGGAAGTTACAATTTGATGCCGCAGTTGTAGCACCGGTATTAGATGTGATGGGCGAGTTAAAGCCCATGCAAAAATCAGAAACAGGTTATCAAGTACAATTGCCTTTAACAGCATCAGGTTTTTATAGTTTCAAATTTCAAAATGAAGAAGGAACAGAGTTTACATCCGATTTGTTTTCGTTGGAGGCAGTAGCGGATAATCCGCCCGAGATAGAGATTTTAGGATTGGAGCAATACACCTATTTTGATTTTTCCGATAAAAAATTGGTAGAACTGCAAAGTACCATTACAGATGATTTTGGAATTGATGAAAGCTACATTATTGCAACAGTAAGTAAAGGAACGGGAGAGTCTGTAAAGTTTAGGGAAGAAAAATTGAATTTTAAGGAAGCCATTTCAAAAGGAACCAAATCTATACGAGCCACCAAAACACTAGATCTAAATGCCTTGAAAATGGAAGTAGGCGATGAGCTTTATTTTTATATAGAAGCCTTTGATGAAAAACAGCCGAAGCGTAATGTGGCACGTAGCGAAACGTATTTTGCAGTAATCAAAGATACCGTGGGAGAGCAATTTGGTGTAGAAGGAACTTTAGGCGTAGACCAAATGCCCGATTATTTTAGAAGTCAGCGACAATTGATTATAGATACCGAGAAATTAATAAAGGATAAACCCAGCATTTCAATTCAAGAATTTAAATCGAGAAGTAATGAATTGGGGTTTGATCAAAAAGCGCTGCGTTTAAAATACGGACAGTTTATGGGCGATGAATCTGAGATGGAAGAAGCACCTGCCGTGATCGAAAGTCATGAAGAAGGTGAAGACCATGATCATGCTGAAGATCAAGAAAATATACTAAAAGAATTTATGCATGACCATGATGGTGATAACGAGCATAACTTGGTAGAACAGGATGAGCATGAAAATGAAGATACAAGCGAAGAACCAGAAGACCCTTTGCATGATTACCTTCATAATCATGATGATCCAGAAGAATCCACCTTGTTCGAAGAATCCTTAAAAACAAAATTAAGAAAGGCATTAAGTATCATGTGGGATGCCGAATTATATCTGAGATTATACGAACCAGAAAAGTCGTTGCCATTTCAATACGAGGCTTTAAAATATATTCAAGAAATTAAAAATAGTGCTCGTATTTATGTGCACCGAATAGGATTTGACCCACCACCTATTAAGGAGGAAAGTAGGCTTACCGGAAAAATAAAGGACATTAAAAATTATATTAAAAACGAAACTACTAGTGCAGATCTACCTTTTGAAGCTATTGAAAACGCAGTTAGCCGTTTGGAACAGTTGGTGCAAGGCGAACAAGAGTTTAAGGAGGATGATACTATACTTTTTACTGCTGCAGGCAATGAGCTGGCACAGTTGGCTATAGACAACCCGGGTAAATATTTGCAGGTCTTGCAAGGCTTAAAAAGTATAGAGAACAACACAGGAAGAACCCTTGAAAATTACCAATTCGTTCAAAAAGGATTGTTATTGGCTTTGCCAAGCACGCCGCAAGTACCCGGATCAGAAAAAGTGTATACAGACGAAATTAATTCACTATTTCTAAAACAATTGAAAGTGTATGATTGATGGAATTTTGTTTGTACAGAAAGAATTGCTACTACCTATAATTTTATGTGGTGTATTGTTATTTGCTGCATTTATTTTTAAGGAATGGCAAACACGAAACAAGGGTAGGTTTACTTTAAATGCTATAATAGCATTTATAACCCTGTTCGCCTTAATTTTAATTATTTTAGAACCTAGCAAAGAAGTAGAAATACAGCACAAGCAAGGACTACTTTTAACCGAAGGTTACCGAACGGCACAACAAGATAGTTTAGAGTCTATTTATGAGGGAATTCAGGTATTGGAATATAACCACAAGCAATCGGTTCGTAGGGCTTTAGATTCGCTCACAAGTCTGGTGATTATTGGCGATGGAGTAGCACCTTATGATTTTTATAGGTTTGATAGTATACCCACAAGCTACTTGCCTAACGAAATTACCCCAGGTATTACCAAAGTAAAATTTAATGATCACCTTGTTTTAGGGGATGAGTTTAGGCTGAACGGAACTTATGCCAAACCGAAACTAGGTTCCATCTTGGTATTGCAAGATTCACGTGGTAATGGGTTGGATTCCATTCTTTTAGAAGACAGGAGTTCGCAAAATTTCTCTTTAAAAACAGTGCCAAAAGTTAGTGGTGATTTTATTTTTCAATTATCCCAGAAAGATAGTGTGGGTAAGGTGTTAGCATCGAATCCGCTACCAATTACAATTCGTGAAAAAGAACCTTTTCGTGTGTTGATCGTAAACACTTTTCCAACATTTGAAATAAAATACCTCAAGAATTTTTTAGCGGATCAGGGGTATGACGTTACGGTTCGTAGTCAGTTGACAAAAGGCAAGTATAAGTTCGAGTATTTTAATACGAAAGCATCGCCAATTTATCTATTTACCAAGGAGAGCTTAAGTAAGTTCAATGTAGTTATTACAGATACCGAAACCTATTTTAATTTCGGAAAAACGGTAAAAGATCACTTTGAACATAGCATGCGTGAAAATGGATTAGGCTTTTTTATTCAACCAACGGAACTACTGTTTAAACTTGGTAAAGCAATGCCTTATTTTAGTTTTAAAAGCGATGGCATAAATGAGGTGCAATTGCCTAATAGTACCGTCAACATAGAAAAATATCCATTTACATTTAATGAAACATTCGCTGTGAATGCTATAGATTCAAATGAACTTGGAAAATTATCGTATTACAGGCAATTGGGCTTGGGTAGAGTTGCAACCACAACATTGTTCAATAGTTATCAGTTAGTGTTGCAGGGAAAGAATCAAGCCTATAAGAGCATTTGGACTAAGATTTTAGATAAGATCGTACAACGAAAAGAACAAGTGGTAGCATGGCAATCGCAAACGCAATTGCCAAAAGTGGGCGAGCCTTTCTCTTTTGTATTACGTACAGGTTTGGAAAATTTTCAGATAATGAATACAGAAAAAAGACGTATTCCATTGATACAAGATGCAACCGTGTCCTTTAAATATTCGGGTACTACCTATCCGAAGAAAGCAGGGTGGAATACTCTGGCAGTAGAGGGAGACAGTACCACCCAATTTTCCTATTACGTTTATGATGTCGATGATTGGAAACCTTTAAGAGCATCTCATAAAAGAGAAGCGAATGCAAAACAGTTTGGTAATGCATTAAAAGAAAATAGGACAGTTATGGTAAACCGTCCTATATCGTTACTATTCTTTTATATACTCTTTTTACTGGGTATTGGATGGTTGTGGTTATCACCAAAATTATCCGCCCAAAGCTAAATCGGTTTTAATGCGGTAGTTTGTCTTTTAGCAAACCGTAAACGAAAGTGCCTAGAATAGCACTTGCAATTACGATTAAGATAGAAGAGTAACCAGCACCTACCAAAACATACATAGGACCAGGACAAGCACCTGCCAACGCCCATCCTAATCCAAAAATGATTCCACCAATCAAATAATTGGTAACACCTTTTCTTTTGGGGTGCAAGTTCATTTCTTTTCCCCCAATGGCTTTGATGTTATTTCTTTTAATAATCTGAACGCCAATTACACCTAGAACAAGGGCAGAGCCAATAATGCCATACATATGAAAAGACCCAAACTGAAACATTTCATAAATACGAAACCACGAAGCAGCTTCAGATTTGTACATGATAATGCCGAAAAATATACCTATGGTCAAATAACTTAAATACTTCATGTTAACTAAAAATTAGGGGGAATAAAAGGTGAATCATAACCAAGCCGCCAATAAAGAAACCAATCACGGCAATCAAAGAAGGCAACTGTAAATTACTTAGTCCGGATATAGCGTGACCACTGGTACAACCACCCGCATAACGCGCACCAAACCCAACCATGAATCCGCCTAAAATCAGCACGGCAAGTACAAATGGATCAGTTAGGTTTTCAGAAGCAAAAAGCTCCGTTGGTAAATAAGCTTCACTCGCGCTTTCAATTCCGTAATCCGTTGAAAGTTGTTGTGCAACTTCAGGATTTATTTTTACCGTATTGTTGGACATAAATTGAGAAGCGATAAATCCGCCAATGACCGCACCAAGAACAACAATTAGATTCCATCGTTGCGCTTTCCAATCGAACTTAAAGAAATCGGAATATTTTGCGGCACCACCAATAGAGCACATGGTTCTTAAGTTGGAAGACATACCAAATTGTTTGCCGATATATAGCAAAACAAACATAGTAAGGGCAATTAAAGGTCCGGCTACATACCATGGCCAGGGATCGTAAATCAAATTCATAATATTCATTTAATTTGCAAAGTAATGGAATTTAAAAGTAGTATTGTGTAACCCTGGTTACAAAAGCTATTTCTCCAATAGTTTGATTAATTTAAAAGATGTTAAAAGGTGAATAAGTCCGGGAATAATCAGTACACCACCTATGAGCAATGAAATACCTAAAACATTCATTACACTATCAGGAACAGGATGCTCATAAATACTGATGCTACCGTTGGTAGTGAAAAGTATGTTTGGAAAATGTGTAATGGTGGCCGCAAATAGAATAAAGAATATTTGCATACCGGCCAATGCCCTAGAAATAATTCTTCTACCGGATTTAATATTTTTCCATAGCGGAAACAATAAAATGCCGGAAACGATAATGGCAGAGACCGACCAGATGTTACTAATGAAATCTACAACAAAAGCGATACCTGACAAATACCCATATGCCAATGTTATAAAACCCAAAGAAACTACTACTATAGTTGCTATAGAGGCTTTTCTCATGTACATGGATTTACTGGTGTCATCTACCTCACCAATTAAAAATACCGATGCCAAGAAAGCACAAAGGGCTGCATAAAAGAATCCCGTTAAAATAGAAAAAATATTGAACCAAGAGTGTACATAAACTTCCAAAAAACTATGGTTTTCCATTTGTGATGGATTAATAATGTCTCCACTGACCACGCCGCCCATGGTAAGGCCTAAGAATATTGGGGTAACTAGACTAGAGGTTTTAAACATCCAATCATATAAAATTTGTGAACTGTCTTTATAGGCATCATAATATCGAAATACAAAGGCAACACCTCTAAGGGTTATACCCAGTAACACCAGGGTCAATGGAATATGTAGGGCGAGCACTAAAATGTTGTAGTAATGGGGGAAGGCGATCCATAGAATCACGATTAAAATAATGATCCAAATATGGTTGGCCTCCCAAACCGGACCCATTACTTGGTAGACGGTCTTCTTATTGATAGCTTGGTTTTCTTTAGAGGAGAACAACTCAATGATTCCCGCGCCAAAATCTGCTCCTGCCAGTAAAACGTAGAGCAATAAAGAAACGGCAAGAAAGGCTAGTACAACGTAGATCATGCTTCATTGGTTTTAACACTGTTCAAGAATTTAATTTGCCTGGCCATTAACCATGTTACCGCAATGGTCAATATGGTATATACAGCTATATACGTATACAAACTAAATACAATACCCGGCATTGGGGTAATGGCATCCTTGGTTTTCATAATGTTGTGTATGATCCAAGGTTGCCTACCAACTTCGGTAACGATCCAACCAGCTTCAAGGGCAACAAAGCCCAATGGAGCTAAAAGCGCAAACAACAACCAGAATTTTGGCATATTGAACCAAGATTTCTTTTTGTACTTGGCTACAAAAAATAGCATACCCGCTATCATTAAAAGTGTGCCTAGTCCCACCATGGTCTGAAAAGCGTAATGGACCATGGCAACATTAGGTTGCTCATCTTTAGGAAAATCATTTAATCCTTTTACTTCGGCATTAAAATCTCCAAAAGCAAGAAAGGATAAGGCATTGGGAATTTCCAGCTTGTACTTGACCTCTTGAGTTTCGTTATCCACAATTCCGCCAATATAGAGCGGAGCTCCATTTTTGGTTTCGTAATGCGCTTCCATGGCAGCCAACTTAACGGGTTGCCTTTCTGCAATATCCTTGGCAGAAAGATCTCCGCTTAAGGGCTGTAGAATAGCAGCTATGGCGGCAAATGCTATGGCTATTTTAAATGCTTTCTTATGTAGTTCAACATTACGTTTTTTATAAACTTGGTAAGCATGAATACCTGCTACGGCAAAGCCTGTAGCCGTAAAAGCGGCTAAGGTCATGTGCAAAGCTTGGTTGAACCATGCAGGATTAAATAGTGCTTTTACCGGATCTATATTTAAGAATTCGCCATTAATGTAATCAAAACCGGAAGGTGCATTCATCCAACCATTGGCGGAAACTACTAAAATACCGGACATTACTCCAGATATACCTACAATGATACCGGTAAACCAGTGAAAAGTTTCGGGAATTTTTTTCCATCCGTAAAGGTAAAATCCTAAAGCAACGGCCTCCACAAAAAATGCTGCACCCTCTAATGAAAACGGCATTCCTATAATGGGGCCTGCATGTTTCATGAATTCAGGCCACAAGAGACCTAGTTCAAAGGAAAGTGCAGTACCGGATACGGCACCTGTTACAAAGAAAATGGCAACACCTTTTTGCCATGATTTTGTGAGTGTAAGGTAAATGGGATTGCGTGTATTCAACCATTTTTTGTGGGATACCACCATAAAAAATGGCATAACCATACCAATGCAGGCAAATACAATATGGAAAATAAGGGTAAACGCCATTTGTAGTCTTGCAGCATCTATATTTTCCATAAAAAATCAATTTGTTAAGAAGATAACAAAGATACGAACTAGGGAATTTTTATATGGTTACAAAGGTTACATATATCCAGTTCTAATGTTAAAGAATGTCCATGAACCTACAAGTTGTCCAAATTGCCCGAAAATGAAACTACGAATGAAATTGTATAATGATATCACTGACATAAATAAATTGAGACATAGGTTAATGTAAAAAAAAACCTGGAGTTTGATAATTGACTCCAGGATTCTTAGTTACAATACTATATAAAATTAGTCCTTGTATGCGGAAAGCATCCAAACCAATTTTTCTTGTTGAACAATATAATCGCTCATTAGGGCAACGGTACCTTCATCATCGGCTTTAGCGGCTATTTTAAGGGTAGCTCTCTCTTTTTGCAATAAGATGCCCAAGCTACTTAAAATATGATCAACAGCTTTATCGCCATCCACTACATTTTCCACAGGCCTAATTTCAGCGTTTTCAATATATTTTGAAAAGGAATGATGTGGGGTATTGCTTAAGGTAAGTACCCGTTCCGCAATTTCATCGACCTTTATCAAAGCATCGTTGTATAATTCCTCAAATTTGAGATGTAGTTCAAAAAATTTTTTTCCTTTAATATTCCAATGAAAACCTCTTAAGTTCATATAGAACATTTGATAGTTTGAGAGTAAATCATTTAAAAATTTGGCAGTTTCATTAGAG
Organism: Maribacter confluentis; assembly: GCF_030505015.1. Lineage (NCBI taxonomy): Bacteria > Pseudomonadati > Bacteroidota > Flavobacteriia > Flavobacteriales > Flavobacteriaceae > Maribacter > Maribacter confluentis. The sequence goes on along the minus strand of NZ_JAUKUC010000001.1, from coordinate 505,929 downwards.
CTGTTGGTATCTAAACCAATATTTGATAAACTTGAATTTGTCATAATCTTTCTATTTAAATTGGATGTATTGATCAGTTGTTCTTATTACTGAATTAACAGTTGATAAACTTAGTTTATAGTCGTATGGATTGAGGTAACCTTAGTTACATTTGAAGGTTTTTTAACGAATTTTAACGGTAAGAACAATCAAAAAGATATATAAAAACTAAAGGGGCCAAAAGCCCCTCTAGTTTTTAGTAAAGTAGTACAGTATTTAAGGCATCAAAATATAACCATCTATTTGATAATTGGCAAGGACCATCATAGCCGATAGACCTAGTTCGGTGTTTGGGTTTAAATCGTTTGCCTCAATTCCTCTGGCCGCAGTAGCTTGTGCACAAACATAAAATTGTACTCCATAGTCTTTTAAAAGCTTTATAACTTCGGCATTTGGGTTTTCTTTTTCATATTTTGCTTTATACTTTTCATTGTTCAGGGCGGTAAAGGTAGCACCACCATGAATGGCGGCCACTATATGAACCTTGTCAGCAGAAATACCATTGGCTCCCAACATGTTGATCAAGCGGGCAATCTTAAAATACCCAATATTGGTACCTTCCATTTCCCGCTCATCCTTAAGGTCAAAGACCACATTGTATTCTTTGGTGGGGTCAGGTAAAGATGCCATATTTTTAAAATCTTTTATTTTTCCATAACCATCTATAATGGGCGTGGTCCAATCTTGAGATGTTACAATTTGTGTTCCCATAAGTACAATGGCAATTAGAAGTGCATTTTTCATTTTCGTTGAATTTTCAAAGATAGTGTTGGTTTAAATTTAAATATTATTTATCTCTAATGTCAGTTATTTTAAAAGGAATAAAAGTAAATTAATGTATTTAACGTAAATGTAACCTTGGTTACAGTACTATTGATCGTATAATTATAGATTCGTTATTTAAATTAGCTTAAGATTATATTTCTATGAATGAATTACGGGTATTGGCAAAACAACTTTTTAAGCTATTTATAATAGTCTTTGTTTTAATAGGCCTTGTCTTTATATGGTTGTTGACCTATAAACCGAATTCTAAAAATGAAATATTAGATAAAACTGAAATTATAGTTTCTATTGAAAATTGGAAAGCTAAAGATGCAATTTTAGAGTTGACCAATATGCCCCGTAGGGTTAAATCTGGATATTATCTTATTTCAGAAACGTCTGCTTATATGGGTCCTTACGCCGTTAGGCCAGAAGATCGGTATAGTGGCAATAATTTGGCATGTTCCAATTGTCATTTGCAAAAAGGGGCCCAGGCAGGTTCCGGCTCTTGGGTAGGTATTTTGGAGCGCTTTCCACAATTTGGGGGTAGAGCAAATAAAATGGGCACCATTGAAGATCGTATCAATGGTTGTATGGAACGAAGTATGAACGGTAAAATACTACCAGTGGATTCAGAACAAATGAAGTCCATTATAGCATATATGGAATGGTTGGGCGAAGATATTCCGGAAAGTAAAAAGGCTGAGTTTAAGGGATATCCCAAAATTAAGATTCCAGATGAAAAGGTAGATTTAGTGAAAGGTAAGCAAGTGTATAGCAAAGAGTGTGTTATTTGTCATGGTGAAAATGGAGCTGGCGTTCTAAATACTGAAGTTGGTAAGGGATATACCTATCCGCCCTTGTGGGGACCGGATAGCTTTAACGATGGTGCAGGTATGAACAGGGTTATTACCGCTGCAGAATTCATTAAAAGTAATATGCCTTATTTACAGGCTACTTGGGACAATCCTAAACTTACGGACGAAGAAGCTTATCATGTAGCGGGCTATATCAATAGTTTTTCTCGCCCTCATAAATTTAATACCGAAAATGATTATCCGGACAAAAAACTAAAACCGGTATCTACACCTTACGGTCCTTGGGTAGATGATTTTTCTCCAGAACAACACAAATACGGACCGTTTCCGCCCATCATGGAATTTTATAAAAAGAAATACGGAATTACAAAAACAAAGTAGGCATTATGCGAATTCTATTAATACTCATTTATTGCCTTCCGTTTTTGTCCATAGGTCAAGATACCCTCAGCACCAAGAAAGGAACCTTTTCCGGACAATGGCGAACCTATTATATGCGGACAGCAAACAAAGGTGATTTAAAAAACTTTAATGCCTTGGCCACAGGCGGTAAATTAAAATACCAATATCAATTTACAGATAATTTAGAAGTTGGTGCAGCCTTATATAATTCTACTAATATAGGACTAGAGGATTTAACTGTTCCTGACGATGCTACTGGTAGAATTAGTAGGTATGAAGAAGGATTGTTTGATCGATTGAACTTAAATAACGATGCAGTTTTTTTATTGGGTGAATTATATGCAAAATATAAATTGAACCAGCATGCCTTTACCCTAGGGCGTATGAAGATTAATACACCTCTTATAAACCCTGAAGATGGTAGAATGATACCAACTTTAGTACAGGGTTTTTGGTATAATTATAAAATAGGTAAAAACACCTTTCAATTTGGATTATTAAATGAAATAGCACCAAGGTCTACAGGTCAATTTTATGGTATAGGCGAGAGTATAGGAACATACCCTGTAGGTAGAAATAGGTTTGGAAATGCTTCCCTATATACTGAAAATACGGAGTCGGATTATATACTGATGTTTAATTCAGATTTTGAATTAGCGAAGAACTTAAGAATAAACGTATGGAACCAATATGTAGAAAATGTGTTCAATTCTATTTATATTAAACCTTCTTTTAAGTTATCTAAATCTGTGCAAATAGCAGGGGAGTGGCTACATCAAAATAAAATTGGAGATGGGGGTAATGCTATAGATTCCCTTCGATATTTTAATCAAAATACAGTAGATGTTTTAGGATTGAAAATAGTCTATACGGATAATGTAAGATTAGTTTCTTTGGCCTATAATAGAATTTTACCACAAGGTCAATTCATTTCTCCAAGAGAATGGGGTAGGGAAGACTTGTTCAGCTTCCAAAAACGAGAGCGTAGCGAAGGTTCTGCGGATAATCATGCACTGGTTCTAAACTATAAACAAGAGTTTAAAATTCTTAAAGAGGATCTAAACTTAATTTCAATGTTGAGTATTGGAAAGCATTGGAAACCAGATGTAACCAATGCTATTTTAAATAAATATGCAATGCCAGATTATACCCATATCAACCTGGATATTTTCTTTAAAATAAAGAAAATTAAAAACCTACGACCAGAATTATTGATTACCTCTAAAATGGGAAATGGGGATATTCCTGATAACCCTAATTTCTATTTCAATAAGGTTGATTTGTTTCATTTAGATATAATTCTAAACTATAATTTTTAAATAGTACAAAGATGAAGTAATTAATAAATATTAAAGTAAGCCTACTTTCTCATTTTACAGGTATTTATGCCCAATAGCGTGTATAGCGGACAGAAACTAACAAATGTGGTAAGAATTAAAACGCCTGCAATAGCAGCCAATATATAACCAAAAGTTCCAGTTACGGTATCCGTATAAAAAGTAGTTAAAAGTGCAACGGCAATAAAGATTCTAATAAATCTGTCTGTACTTCCCATATTTTTTCTCATGATAGGTTGTTTTACTAATTAAACAAAGATGTAAGATTCCAGCCAAGCATTAACTTGTTTAAAGTTACCTGTTATAGCTGGACTTACTTTTGCAAAGTAATCGCAATCAATTAAATATGGTATGACATTGGTCATGTTCAATAGATAGTCAAAAGTATGGTTTAGGTAACATAGGTTGCATATAGGAGGGCGTATTTATGGTATTTTTGTAAAAATCTAATAATCAATGGAAGCATATTTAGATGCATTTTTAAACGCAATCACCGGAACGTTAAGTTGGACATGGAAATCAATTATTTTTAATGTTCCATGGTACCTGAATTATTTTTGGGGATTGATACTGATTTCCTTGTTGGTGTGGGTTTTGGAAATTATATTTCCATGGCGTAAGGAACAAGGTGTTTTTAGAAAGGATTTTTGGCTGGATGCTTTTTATATGTTTTTCAATTTCTTTCTCTTTGCAATTGCGATAAGCGGTATTTATAAGATACTTCAAGTATTTTTTGAGGATATTGGCATTTCATCCAATAGTTTGGCCTTGATCGATATATCTACTTGGCCCATGTGGGGACAGTTATTGGTATTCTTTATAGTGTTGGATTTTGTTCAGTGGTTTACCCATATCTTGCTTCACAAATATGCTTTTCTATGGAATTTTCATAAGGTACATCATAGCGTAAAAGAAATGGGATTTGCAGCCCACCTAAGGTACCATTGGATGGAGAATATACTCTATAAACCATTAAAGACTTTTGGGGTTATGGTATTGGGAGGTTTTGAACCGGAACAGGCTTATATTGTTCATTTTGCTGCTATTGCAATTGGTCATATAAACCATTCCAATATAAAAATTACTTGGGGACCTTTAAAATATGTGTTCAATAACCCGGTCATGCATCTGTATCATCATGCCTATGAATTGCCGCCAGGTACGTATGGTGTTAATTTTGGAATTAGCCTTAGTCTATGGGATTATTTGTTTAAGACCAATTATATACCTGAAGACAGTGGCAAGGTGAAGTTGGGTTATCCTGGTGACGAAAATTTACCAAAGGACTTTTTAGGGCAGGTTACCCACGGTTTTAAAAATAGGAGAAGTAACATTTAGTTCCTTCTCCTTTTTCTATTCTTAATTTTAGTTTGCTAGTTTACCAGAAGCACAACTTACAAACGACTTGGCTTTGGACAAGACGGAATTTTCTTCATCTAAGCTGGGGTATCCTATGGACTTTAATTTAGATTTTACCGTAGCGATATCTTCTTTTTTTAAAGCCTCAAAAGAAACCGATGATAATTCAACATTTACGGATACATTGGTAATAGCAGGAATTTCTTCTAGTTTAGATATAATAGTTTTGGCACAGCCACCACATTTTAAATTTTGTATAGGAATTATTGATGTCATATCTTATTTATTTAGTTCGTTATTAAAAGTTATACTCCAAATACCCCTTACCTCATTTTTTGTATAGCCAACCGCTTGATCATTTGGATATTTATTATTCAAAAGTTGTGTAACCTTTGGATCAATATTAATTTCGGGAACTCCGTGGCAATTTAAGCACATAGCATTGGTAATAATTGGGGAAAAGAAATTAGTAGTACCTTCCTCGTTTGAGATTATTGCTTCGTAAGGCTCATTATTATTGATTTTTGTTTTAAAAAATTCAATATACTCCAGTTCTTTTTGGTTTGCTTGGTTGTTGATATTTCTTGGTTTGTCACTGACCCTTCTAATTTTGGCATGATGAACAAGTGCCATACTATCGGTAAGCGGATATGCCTTTTCATTACAAAATTCTACAGCACTAATGGTACCGCTTTTTTGTAAGCTTGTCATAAGATTTTTACCTAGAACTTTTTGGGTACTCTGTGCAAACTTTTTTCCTTTTTCTAGCAGGATACTATCGTTGGTTTTCAGGTCAACGACCATAGTATTATTGATTTTGGATTCATTCGTAACATCATCTAAGCTCTCCTGTTTATTTTTCGGAGACTCTTTACACCCTATTAAAAAAAGCAGCCCTAATAGTAAAGTAAAATGTTTCATTTAAATCAATTTTATAGTTTATTTCCATGCACTATAACCACCCCTTAGGTCAAACACTTGTTCAAAGCCCATCTTTAACAGTTTACGTGCTGCTTTTTGGCTTCTAGCTCCTGATCTACAATACACATAAACTGCTTTTTCTTTATTTAATTTTTCAAAATATTTTTCAAAATTACCAGTATTGAAAAAATCCACATTTATAGCATTCTTTATATGGCCACCACCATATTCCAAGGCAGTTCTTACATCAATAGGCTTAATGTTATTGGTGATGATTTGGGTTGCGTATTCGTTCTTGTTCAATATAGTGATATTACCTGTGGTTACTTCTTTTTTACCAAAGAGGGTACTTAAAAATGACATAGTGTTTTATTTAAAATGAATATTCAATAATAGAAAGTAACGATCTTTTTTTTGACCGTTACTTTCAAAACCAACCAATAAAAAATTAATTAAGACTTTTTTTAGCTAAATACCAATCAACCTTTTCCAAAGTATCATCGGCAATACGAGCATTAAGTTCATTTAAGGTTTTTGGTGGGGATACAATGACCTTGTCACCTTTTTTCCAATCCAAAGGCATTGCTACCTTATACTCATCTGATGTTTGCAAAGCTTCTAAAGCCCTTAAGATTTCGTCCATGTTTCGCCCAACATTTAGTGGGTAATACATTATTAGTCTTATTTTTTTCTTTGGGTCTATATAGAAAACGGCACGTACTGCTGCAGTTTCACTTTCATTAGGCTGAAGCATTCCGTATTTCTTGGAAACCTTCATGTCCAAATCTGCTATAATAGGAAAATCAAAATATACACCTGTATTTTTGCGAACGTTCTGTACCCATCCTAAATGCGCATGCACACTATCTATACTTAAACCCAACAGCGCAGTATTAAGTGCTTCAAATTCTTGTTTTCTTAGTGCAAATCCACTCATTTCAGTTGTGCATACCGGTGTAAAATCTGCAGGATGCGAAAACATGACGATCCACTTATCTTTTGCAAATTCAGATAATTTAATTTTTCCTATAGTTGTTACAGCTTCAAAATCTGGAGCAATATCCCCAATTCTAGGCATGCTTGCTATTTCATTATTTTGTATTGTTTCCATGTTCATCTAGTTTTAACTAAAGGTACAGCTAGGAGGCAATAGGTACAGTAACACTAGTTACATAGCATAAATAAATCAGAAAAAAAAGGAGGGGTACTTTAGTATAAAAAGTATCCCTCCTAACATCAACCAAACTGCCTTTAAACAGCATTAAAAACTAAATCAAGTTTTAACATAATAAAATATCGTGTCCAATAATAATTTTGACTATAGTGTAGTAGGGCAGATAAAATCTGATACTGGTATCCCTGCTTCTTTTATTGATTTGAATCCTCCTTTTACATCTATTAGATTATGAATACCTCTACTTTTTAAAATAGATGCCGCAATCATACTTCTGTAACCACCGGCACAGTGTACATAAAACTGTTTCTTTTCTGGAAATTCTGCTAAATGATCATTTAGGAAATCTAACGGAGCATTTTTTGCATCTAGGATATGTTCAGATAGAAATTCAGATTCTTTACGCACATCAAATACAGGTGCTTTTTCAGTTTCAAGAACTTCTTTAAGCTTGTTGGCATCGACTTGGCTAACGGTATCATATTCCATTGCTGCCTTTTTCCAAGCATCAAAACCTCCTTCTAAATACCCTAAAGTACCATCAAAACCAACTCTAGAAAGTCTAGTTACTGCCTCTTCTTCCAAACCAACAGGAGTAACCAATAAAATAGGCTGTTTAACATCGGCTATTAAAGCACCTACCCAAGGAGCAAAGCTACCATCAAGACCAATAAAAATAGAACGTGGTATATGACCAGCCGCAAAATCATCTTGGTTTCGCACATCTAATACAATGGCACCTGTTTCATTTGCAGCAGCTTCAAAAGCCTTTGGGGAAAGAGCTCTTGTACCACGTTCCAAGACTTCTTTTATATCTTCATAACCTTCTTTGTTCAATTTTACGTTTAAAGGAAAATATTGAGGTGGTGGTAGTAAACCATCGATCACTTCATCAATAAACTCTTCTTTGGTCATATCTGAACGTAAAGCGTAATTCATTTTCTTTTGGTTGCCCAAGGTATCTACTGTTTCTTTCATCATATTCTTACCACATGCAGAACCGGCACCATGAGCGGGATAGACGATGACGTCATCTGCTAAAGGCATAATTTTTTCACGTAGACTGTCAAATAAGAATCCGGCTAGGTCACGCTCTGTCAATTCGCCCATTTTTTGAGCAAGATCAGGTCTGCCCACATCACCTAAAAATAAAGTGTCTCCGCTAAATATAGCATAGTCTTTACCATTGGCATCTCTTAGTAAATATGTGGTACTTTCCATGGTGTGACCAGGAGTGTGTAATGCAATAATGGTAATATCACCTAATTTAAATTCTTGATTATCTTTTGCTATTATAGCTTTAAAAGACGGATTTGCTTTTGGTCCGTATATAATATCAGCACCAGTTTCTTTGGCCAAGGTTACATGACCACTAACAAAATCTGCATGAAAATGGGTTTCAAAAATATATTTTATAGTAGCGTTATTGGCCCTTGCTTTGTTTATGTAAGGTTGTACTTCCCTTAATGGGTCAATTATGGCAACTTCTCCATTACTTTCAATATAATAAGCACCTTGCGCCAAACAACCTGTATAAATTTGTTCTACTTTCATTATTCAATGATTTAATTATGGTCAAAATTACTGATTGGGCCATTCATGCACAGTAACTAAAGTTACATAGGGTAGGGGGCAAAAAAAAGAACCCCGTACTTACAAGGCTCTCTTTGGTTTAAATTATAATAGTGTTGTGGGGCAGACGTAATCAGATACAGGAATAGAAGTTTTGGAAATAGCTTCAAATCCACCTTTGACATCGGTAAAATCCTGCCATCCCCTTTGTTTTAAAATAGATGCGGCGATCATGCTCCTGTAACCACCCGCACAATGTAGGACAAAAGGTTGGTCCTTGGGAAATTGAGCAAGGTGCTGGTTTATTTCGTTTAAAGGAACATTGATAGCCCCAATAACATGTTCAGAATCATATTCGCTCTTTTTTCTTACATCGATAACCAAAGGCTTTTTGGTAGCAATTAAATTTTCCAATGTGGTAGCGTCTATTCGATCACTAGTTTCATATGCCTTATTTGCGCCTTTCCAAGAATCAAATCCATCTTTTAAGAATCCTACCGTATTGTCATATCCAACCCTGGACAGTCTAGTAATGGCTTCCTCCTCCTTGTCCTTATAGGTTACCAAGAGAATTTCCTGTTTTATATCAGGAATCATTTCACCTACCCATTGGGCAAAACTACCATCCAGTCCTATGTTGATACTGTTTGGAATAAAGCCTTTTGCAAAATCTTCCGCATTTCGGGTATCCAGTACCAATGCACCTGTTTCATTGGCTACGGCTTCAAAAGCTTCTGGAGAATATGGCGTGGTTGCCCGATCCATAATTTTATCTAGACTTTCATACCCCTGTATGTTCATAATGACATTTTTGGGGAAATACCCCGGAGGTGTGGTTAAACCGGTCAACAATTCTTTAATGAACTCTTCCTTGGTCATGTCCGGTCTTAGAGCATAGTTGACCTTTTTTTGATGGCCTAAAGTATCCGTTGTTTCCTTGCTCATCATTTTACCGCAAGCTGAGCCCGCCCCGTGATTAGGGTAAACGATCAAATCATCATTTAGGGGCATGATTCTATTCCTTAACGAATCGTACAAATGTGCCGCTAATTTTTCTTCGGTAAGATCGGCCACTACATGCTGTGCTAAATCTGGTCTACCTACATCACCAATAAACAGGGTATCTCCCGTTATCAATCCATGTTCTTTACCATTTTCATCAATTAAAAGATACGTGGTACTCTCCATGGTATGGCCAGGGGTATGGATAACCTTCACCTTATAATCGCCAACTTCAAATATCTGATTGTCCTTTGCCGTTGTTGCCTTGTATGCCGGTTTAGCTCCGGGACCAAATACGATTTCAGCTCCTGCTTTTTTCTGTAGGTCTAAATGTCCGCTGACAAAATCTGCATGAAAATGTGTTTCAAAGACATATTTGATTTTTGCATTATCTTTTTTGGCACGTTCCAAATAAGGCTGAACTTCGCGCAATGGGTCAAAAACTGCGGCTACACCCTTACTTTCTATATAATAGGCAGCGTGTGCCAAACATCCGGTATAAATTTGTTCTACTTTCATGATATAATTGTATTGATTAATACCTAAAATTACTTGAAGAAAACATGTTGTACAGTGACATTGGTCACATAAGGAATTTTATATTAAAAAAATTCCATGTAAAAAATAAAGGCAGCCATAACAAGAATGAAATAACCAAAACCTTTTTTTAACTTATTGCCGTCAATGAAAGTGCCAAGGTAGCTACCAATAAAGATGCCTATCAGCGAAAGGCCGGTAAACAGGAAGAGAAAGCTCCAATCTATGAGCATTGTCATAGCATCGCCCAAAAGAAAACCAAGCAAAGATTTTATGGCAATAATGACCAATGAGGTTCCTACGGCGACTTTCATTTCTACATTTGCCAAAATGACCAATGCGGGTATGATCAAGAAACCGCCACCAGCACCGATCAGTCCTGTAATACCGCCAACCAATAATCCTTCTAGAAGAATTAACGGATAATTATAGGCAACGTCACCTTTAGTAATTATAACTTTTTCCTTTTTAAGCATGGAGTATGCCGCTGGAATCATTAAAAGTGCAAATAGGCCGAACATGGCCATTCTGCGGGTAAATTGTAATTGTTCAATTTCAAAGAGGACATCTGGCATTGCTGGTACTACATAATGTCTTACCATAGTAACACCAATAATGGCAGGTATGCCAAAAACTATGGAGGTACGCCAATCTACATATCCTTTTAAATGTTGTTGCCAGCCTCCAACAAGCGCACTGGCCCCTACAGTAAATAGGGAGTATGCCGTAGCAGCTTTTTCATTGATGGTAAACAGATAGGCCAGAACAGGTACGGCCAAAATAGAACCGCCACCGCCAATGAGTCCTAATGAAATGCCAATGACCAAGGCGCTGAAGTATCCAATAATATGCAATATTTCCATGATATTTTTTTAATACCACAAAAGTATTGCGGGTGCCCGTCCTTGGCAGTAACAATGGTTACAGAGGCACTATAATTGAATTATTTCCAAATAATTTCTATGAAGTTTTATTTTGCCCATTTCCTCTAATTTTTTTAATAGTCTAGAGATCACCACCCTAGAGCTGTGTAGGTCGTAAGCAATTTCCTGATGCGTGTTATGTATGATATCATCTTTGGTAACCCTGGCCTTCTCCTTTAAGTAGCCTACCAAGCGTTCGTCCATTTTTTGAAAAGCGATGCTATCCAAAGTACTCAAAAGCTCGTTCAATCTTTCGTGGTAACTATTGAATACGAAGTTGCGCCATGATTTGTATTTGGCCGTCCATTCCTCCATTTTTTGAATGGGCACCATTATCAACTTTGCATTGGTTTCGGCAATGGCCCTTATTTCACTTTTTGCATCGTTTATGCAGCATGCCATGGTCATTGAGCAGGTGTCTCCCTTTTCAAGATAGTATAGCAATAACTCATCACCATCCTCATCCTCTCTTAAAATCTTAATAGCTCCAGATATGAGAAGGGGCATACCCCTTAAATAATCACCTATTTCAATTAACTTAAAACCTTCGGGAACCTCTTTAAAAGTACCTACCTGAACAATTTCATTGATTAGTTCATTTTCAAAAATAGTTCCGTACTGTTCTTTTAAATCCTGTATCATATCAATTTTAGTTAACGTTCTGTGCTATTTTCTTGTCAAATTTAAAAAAGAAATTGGCCCAAATAATCTTAGAGACTGCGGCAATCCATGGCATTGTCAATACCAAGGCAACAACAATCAACGTAAACAATGTTCCTATGCTTGTCTGTAGGCCAAAAAGTAAGGTCAGCACGTAAACTGCAACCGCTACGGCAATACCAACAGCATACGAGACATACATGGACCCCGTATAGAAACTGGGTTCTATGCTATACTTTAAATCGCACTTGGGACAGTGTTTTTTCACCTTGTTGAAGTTACTTAATTTATAGGGATTGGCTTCTAAAAATTCCCCTTTATGACACCTAGGACACTTAATAAAAAGTATACTATATAGTTTGGTACCCTTTAATAGCATATGATTAAAATTTAGAGCAAAGTTATTGGATTGCACTTTTTGATAACGTAACAATGGTTACACAAGGCCTTGGTTAAGTTGATATCCCAAAAAATCAAAATTAATGGCTTGTACCCAATATGAAACTGATAAAAGTCATATTATTTTTTAGGATGGGTACATAAGTTTGTAGTAAAATCAAATACTATGTGTTCGCTTGTTCAAAAATATAATGTACCAGGCCCTAGGTATACCAGTTACCCAACCGTACCATTTTGGGATATTTCTACATTTTCCGGTAAAAAATGGGAAGAAACGGTCAAAAAAAGCTTTCATGCGAGCAATTCAACTACGGGTATAAGCCTTTATATCCATCTGCCTTTTTGTGAAAGCATGTGTACCTTCTGTGGTTGTCATAAACGTATAACCAAGAGGCATGATGTGGAATTACCCTATCTTAAATCCGTTATTAAGGAGTGGCGACTTTATACAGCGTTGTTCGATGATAGGCCAATAATCAAAGAACTTCATTTGGGTGGTGGTACACCAACCTTCTTTTCACCAGAAAACTTAAAATTTCTCATAGAGGGAATTCTAAGGATTGCGAACAAGGCTACAGATGCCTCCTTTAGTTTTGAAGGTCATCCCAACAATACCACCAAGGAACATTTACAGGTATTATACGATGTAGGATTTAGAAGGGTCAGTTTTGGGGTACAGGATTACAATGAAACCGTACAAAAAGCAATTAATAGGATACAACCTTTTGAAAATGTACGTAACGTTACCCAATGGTCCAGGGAAATAGGGTATGAGTCCGTGAGCCATGATATCATCTTTGGATTGCCACATCAAAAATTGGAACATGTGGTACATACTATTGAAAGAACCAAGGAGTTAAAACCAGACAGGATCGCTTTTTACAGTTATGCCCATGTGCCTTGGTTGGCGGGTAATGGTCAACGGGGATATAATGATGCAGATCTCCCGGCGGGCGATGAAAAAAGGGCCCAGTATGAAATGGGTAAAAAAATGTTGCAGACCAGTGGGTATCGAGAAATTGGTATGGATCACTTTGCATTGGAGACAGATGCATTGTACCAGGCTATGGTAACGGGCAGCTTGCATAGGAATTTTATGGGGTATACCAGCTCCAATACCCATTTAATGGTTGGTTTGGGTGCATCCAGTATTAGTGATAGTTGGTACGGATTTGCGCAGAACGTTAAGAATGTTGAAGAATATCAAAATTTGGTATACAACAATATTATACCCTTGTATAGGGGTCATATTTTAACTGAAGAAGACCAAATTATACGTAGACATATCTTAAATTTAATGTGCCACTTCAAGACTTCTTGGAGCGCTTTTAAATTGTACTTGCCCCAAATGGACAGTATATTGGAAAGGTTGAGTGAGCTAGAGGAAGACGGTATAGTTGAAATTACGGAAGGTAACTTAAAGATAACCGAAAAGGGAAGACCTTTTGTGAGGAATGTTTGTATGGCATTTGATTTACCATTGCAAAAGAAAGCACCGGAAACAAAGTTGTTTTCAATGACCGTTTAAGAATTAACTTAGATAACATAAAATGAACTTCAAATAACAAAATCATGAAAAAGATTATTGTACTTACAGATTTTTCGGAACAATCCAGTCATGCCCTTAAGGCTGCGGCGGACTTGGCTAAAAAATTCAGCGGGGAGCTGTTGGTGGTTCATATGTTGGAGCTTAATCAAGCTTTGCTTACCTCACCAGATGGGGTGTATGCGGAACAGACCGTATTCCTAGTAAAACTGGCAGAAAAGAATTTGAAGGAATTTTTGTCCAAGCCTTATCTGGAAGGACTAACGGTAACCCCCATTATTAAACATTATAAGGTGTATAGTGAATTGGATTCAATTGCCGAAGACCATAGTGCAGATTTAATCGTCATGGGATCTAACGGCACAAATGGTTTTGAGGAAATCTTTATCGGTAGCAATGCCGAGCGGGTAGTACGTAATGCTACCGTACCCGTTTTGGTCATTAAAGGGGAAATAACAGATTTTACTATTGAAAGATTTGTTTTTGCCTGTGATTTTAATGATGATAGTTTACCGGCTTTTCAAAAAGCAAGGGAATTTGCAGAACTGTTCAAAGCGTCTATGGAAGTCGTATATATCAATACCCCCAACGATAATTTTATGAGCAATAGGGATGCTTATCAGAAAATCAATAAATTTTTGACCAAGGCAAACGCAGCGGACCAAGTTGAAGTATATAATGATTATAGCGTAGAGCAGGGTATTATTAATTATGGGAACACAATTTTAGCAGATGCTATAGCCATACCTACCCACGGTCGTAAAGGCATATCGCATTTTTTTAATGGAAGTATAGGTGAGGACGTTGTTAACCATGCCAGGATTCCTGTAATTACATTTAAGATATAGCTACTAACCACATCTATAAACATAAATAAACCCAAGGCATATGCCTTGGGTTTATTTATTTAATGTATTCCCTGTAAAATTTTAATTACCTAGGTGTTTGTTGTAGAACTTCCAAGCTTGGTGCGCTACATCTCTTCCCAATTGTAATCCGGCAATATTATCAGCTTGAATATGGTAGCCTCCCATAACCCTGGAAATACCGGCCATATTGGCTGCTTCTGTAAAGGTCGGGAAAGTTATGGTAACCGGTTTTCCATAGTATTTGGCATTTAATTCCGTTAAGGTTCCTGGAACCAATTCAACGGATACCCCAAAATTATCATCCCCGGTAAAGAGCCGTAATACTTCTGCACAGCCCCCACTAATGGTACTATGGCCAGAGGTATAGCTGGGAAAAGGAGGGCATAGAAAAACATCTGGGGAATACGGTCTCCATTCCTGACCTTTCATTTCTACGATACCTTTTCCGGGTCCGCCCCACGCTTTAATGGTCTTATCCTTATAATATTCATGAACCAACGCATAAGGTCTTGCAAAATCATAGAACATTTTAGAGTCCCAAGAGGCAATAAATGCATCCATGGCGGTAATTTCGGTTAGAAAATACATTTTTACATCGTCATCTAGGGTATGGTTGTCCCTTCTAGAAACATCTTGCGCAAATTTTAGCCAGTGACCGGCCTGTTGAACAGATTGTGGTCCATCTCGCATAAATTCAACCAAGGCTTTATCCTCATCGGTTAGGTTTGCCTGCAGGTCAACCACTTCCTTAACCTCAAGTTTTAATTGTTCCGAGCCCACCATTGGTGGCGGTCCAGGTCTAAATTGATCGGCTGAGGTAAGGGTGATGGGGGTAACCTTTTGCCAATATGGGGTTAGGCAACCAGGTGCAAACTGCCCTCCTTTGCCATCTGAAAAATATTTGGGTTGCCAACGGTTGATATCCGTACTTTCATCTGCGGTATTTACAGGACTATAATTAGTATAATCAAAATAGGGTTTGCCATTGGAACCTGATACTTCACCATATTGATTGCTTCCATCATATTTTCTGGCTTCAATAGTAGCCCTTGCTGCTAGATTGCCTATGCCCTCTGCAGTAGAGGGGTCCAAAGATTCGTTATCCGGATCAAGGCCTAGATCTATCATAAATTTTCGGAACATATCGGTATCGGAATAATAATATTCCTTCAAGGCGCCAAATGCGGCATAGCTAATGGCTATTTCTTTATTGGATAGGGAATGCTCTGCCAAAGGTCTTCTTTCCACATTTTTTAAATATACCGGAATAGCGTTTTGGTCATATCTGGACCATGCATCGAAAATTGTGGTAAATATTAAACCTAAATATCGGGAGGTGATGGTTGGCCTTGGCTTAAATTTTTCGGTATCGGATGCAGTGGCGTCCAATGCCATTTTGCCCCATTTATAGGCAATGTTTTCGGTACCCGTTGGTTCAATGTCCTGTTGCTGTGCGGTCATATGCACTTGTAGAGAAAATAGGGTCAGTAAAAAAATAAAAATACGCTTCATTAGTTTGGTTATTAGACTATTGAACAAGAATCAAATATACTAAAGTGAGTTAAAGATTTTAAATTCATTCTGTAAGAACATTCATCATAAAATTATATAATTGTAACATTTGTGGTTTTCCCTTTTTTTTTCCTGCCCTGCCAAGGAAATAAAGTACCGTCCATAAAAGTATAAGTATGACCATTCCTCCTAATTGTATATGGTAGTTTTTGCCAAGAGAAGCACTTGAATAGGCCCATATCCCCACCACAATAAATAGTATGGCAATGACAAAATGGATGAACATAAAAAAGGTCCATAAAGTAGGGTTGGGGCCAAAAACTCCATATAGTTTACAAGTATTATCCTCATCTACAATTTCTAAATGCAATTGTGGCGACCAAAAGTGATTGTTGAGGTTATTGAATTTTATAAAGACATGTTCATCCAATCGCTTAATGACAAAAGGGTGGTCCATAGCATGTTGAAAATGGGTCAATATGGTTTCCTTATCCTGTACCAATGTAAGCTGAAACCTTGGCCTAAGTACAATATCATTTGGTGAAAGTTTCATGGTTTGGAATATTGGAAATTAGTTATGACATTCTATGGAGTTGCTAACCATATCCGTAGCAGGAGCGGGAGCGGGAGAGATATATGGAATACCCAAGCCTAAACCCCTTAGTATAAATAGAATACCAATGGCAATTACAAATACAGGTATGGTCTTCTGAATTTTCTGTATTATACCGCCCTTTAACAGACTGCTAAAATAAATTGCGGTAGTCATTAGTGGTATGGTACCTATGCCAAATAGGAGCATATATAGTCCGCCTTGTATTGAACTACCCATTGCAATAGAAGCAAAAAGGGCCATATAAACCAGACCGCAAGGTAGAAATCCATTTAGGAATCCTATGGTCAAGAAGGTATCGGGAGATTTTTTTTGGAGCTCTTTGCCCAATCTATTCTTTACCTTGGATACCAATTTAAAAATAGGTTTGGAAAAATTATACTTGTTGAAAGTTTGATACGGGATCAAAACAATCAGGATCATTATAATACCAATAGCAATAGAAAGTTTCTGTTGTATACCAAAGATGGAAAGCCCTTTACCCAATAATCCGAATACAAGACCTATGATACCGTATGCCAATAAACGTCCTATATGATAGATGAATATCTGTCCAAATTTTTTATAAGGGTTTGTCCTATCTACCGGAAGCATAAAGGCAATGGGTCCGCACATTCCTACGCAGTGCAAACTTCCCATAAATCCTAATATGAGGGCAGATAGTACCATTTTTTATTAATGGGTTATACTTTTTTTAAACAAGAAATTCTTTCCTTGATAGCTCCATGCTATTCTAATGTCCCAACGACCATCCAACAAGCGTTCATTAGGTATGAGGAATTTTGAGTTTGTCAAGGCAATGGGTAAGTCAAAATCCAAGTGCTTATTAGATGGTCTATAAAGGGACACATTTCCTGATACCGCAGATACGTCATAATGGTTTGGGAAAACGATCAAAAGACCTTCCTTTACATTCGTTACCTGTAGCGGTTCTATTTCGTCCTTTGCTTTTTGTTCCGCATCTATTTCTTTTTGATAGCCTAACTCTGCCTTATAATAGTCCTCGGTAACCAAATCATGGTTGGCATCATGGCTTGTGGTCATTTTGACAACGAAGAACATGATAAAACTTATGAAACCTATTATGGCTATAACAATACCGGTACCCCAATTAATTTTCATGGTGATTTTATTTTGCTATTTATAACTGCGTGGTGCCAAAAAGCGCGCCGTGGTGGTCTCTATTAATTTATCCTTACTGTAAACTCCTATCTTAAGGTTGTTCTTATCCCCGCTTAATACAGCTGCATTTATCTCTATAAACAACGTACCTTCTGCCAAGGCCTCTGGTTTTACGTCAAAATTTTCATGGCGTACCAGTTTAATTTCACCTTTTGGGGATATTAATTTAAATTGAACGTCCTCAACCGTTTTAGTGGTTTTGTTCAGCAATTTGTAGGTATACACATTACTGATGATGTTTCCCTCTTTATGTTCGTACAGTTGCCCTGGTAGCCTTAGGATATTTGCTTCAAGGTCGTTTCTCAGGAACATCATACCTATTAGTACCCCTGTCAATATAATCAATACGGCGGTATACCCTTTTAAACGGGGCGTAAACTTAAATTTCTCTTTTTTGGTAATTTCATCTTCACTGGCATAACGGATCAAACCTTTTGGTAGGTTTACTTTTTCCATGATGGTATCGCATTCATCAATACATGCCGTACAATTAACACATTCCAACTGAGTTCCGTTTCTGATATCTATTCCCGTTGGACAAACGTTTACACATTGAAAACAGTCTATGCAATCACCATGGCCAAGTGCTTCACGGTCTTCGTTCTTACGCCATTTTTTTCTTCCATTTTCGGCCTCACCACGTTTGTGGTCATAGGCAACAACAATTGATTTGTTGTCCAATAGTACTCCTTGCATACGGCCATAAGGACAGGCAATGATGCAAACTTGTTCCCTAAACCAAGCAAAGACAAAATAAAACACGGCCGTGAAAATCAACAAAGAGATCATTGTACTTATATGCTGTGCCGGTCCGTCCGTAATGTATTGTATCAAGCGGTCACTACCAATCAGATAAGCAAGAAACACATTCGCAATAATAAAGGAAATGATAAAAAAGATGCTCCATTTAAGCACTCTTTTTCTAATTTTTTCAGCGTTCCATTCCTGTCTGTCCAATCGCATTTGGGCACCACGGTCACCGTCTATCCAATATTCAATTCTACGAAAGACCATTTCCATAAATATGGTCTGTGGACACATCCATCCACAAAAAATACGGCCAAATGCAACGGTAAACAATGCAATGAAGACCACCCCAATTATCATGGAAATTACAAATAGGTGAAAATCTTGAGGATAAAATGGAAAACCAAAAATATTAAAACGTCTTTCCAGGACATTGAACATTAAAAATTGGTTGCCGTTAATTTTGATAAAAGGGGACAAGATCAAGAATGCAAGGAGTCCATAGCTAACATATTTACGGTACTGGTAAAACTTGCCACTGGGTTTTTTTGGAAATACCCAAGCCCGTTTACCATCTTCCTTTATGGTGCCTATAGAATCCCTGAAATGATCTTGATCTTGCGACATACTATTTTCTTTACTGCATTTGGGAGGTACGGCCCTCCATCAATATTAGTTCATAGTAACCGATGCCGAGTCTATTGCGATTTCAGGTACATCAGTTTCTACCGGAGCTTCCTGGGCCGGAGCATTGGGATCTGCCCATATATCTCCTTCCGGCGCTTTAGGGTTTGCAGGTGTAGTGCCTTGAAAACTCAGTACATAACTTGCAACCTGGGCTATCTCTGCTGGTTTTAGATTCTGTTTCCAAGCGATCATACCCTTACCATCACGACCACCTTCGGAAATGGTGTTGAACACATTTTTAATGCCTCCGCCAAGAATCCAATTCTGATCGGTCAGGTTAGGACCTATACCACCGCCACCATCTGCCATATGGCAGGCCACGCAATTACTTTCAAATATGCCTTTACCGGCATTAAGGTCGCCGGCATCGGTCAATAGTTCTACCGTGCTGGCATCTACAAGGCCTTTAGCCGTTTTTTTGTATTCTTCAATTTCCAATTGGGCTGCTGCAACTTCTTGCTCGTATTCCAATTTTTGGTCGTAATCGTTAAAGACATGAAAGCGCAATAAGTAAACTACACCAAATACTATTGATGCATAGAACAGGTATACCCACCAAGGTGGTAAGTTATTGTCCAGTTCTCGTATACCGTCATAATTATGGTCAAGTATAATTTCCTCTTCAGACTCTATAGGCTTGCTGCCCAACATTTTGGCATACATTTTTTTGCCCCATGTCCATTCCCATTTTTTATTTTTTTCTGCCAGATACCGTAGTTTGGCTTCTTCATCCAAGGTGTTGAACAATACGTTTTCTATAGCCTGAACAATAAATGCAATGGCCAATAGTAACAGTAAAATCAAGGCCATAAAGCCGATCATCATAGTAGGGTAGGTAATGAAAGCCGGTTTATCGCCACTTTCTATATAAATCTCCATAAGTACAACGACCATAAAAAAGGCCACTGTTATTCTAAACCACCAAGCTGTATTATTTTTCATAGGTCTTTATTTTGTTGGTTATCTTCTTCTAAGGGTAATTCGCTAACTTCTTTGATATATGATTTAGAGGCTGTTATAACCCACCAAAACAAGAGGGTGAAAAAAACAAAGAATATGAGCAATGATATCATGGGGTAGGTTGCTACGCCATCTATGGTTTCCATGTAACCTTTTACAAATTTGAACATGTTTTTTAGTTTTTGTTATCAGATAATAATTCGCCAGTTTCCTTAATTTTAATATCCGTACCCAATCGTTGTAGGTAGGCTATTAAGGATACAATTTCACGGTCTCTCATTTCTGTAAATTCCTCACCGTTTTCTGCCGCATATTTTTTATCGGCCTCATAGGTTCTTGCAAAGTCAGGATCACTATATAGGTTTTGTTCTATTTTTTCCGCTTGTGCATCCATCAAGGCATTGGCGTTTGCAATGTCTTCTTCTGTATAAGGAACACCAAGAGTAACCATAGCTTCCATTTTTGCTTGAATATCGCTTCTGTCATGCTTATTACGTACCAACCACGCATATGCAGGCATAATGGAGCCAGATGATGTACTTTGTGGGTCGTACATGTGGTTCAAGTGCCAGTTATCGGAATATTTACCACCAACCCTTAATAAATCTGGTCCTGTACGCTTACTTCCCCATAAGAAAGGGTGGTCATAAACAAATTCACCGGCTTTGGCATATTCGCCATAACGTTCAACCTCACTTCTAAAAGGACGAACCATTTGTGAATGGCAACTTACACAGCCCTCTCTAATATACAGGTCACGACCTTCCAATTCTAAGGGTGTATAAGGTTTTACACTAGTAATGGTCGGTATATTGGACTTCACCAATATGGTAGGTACAATCTGTATGATACCACCGATCAATATGGCAATGGTAGCCAAAATGGTCAATTGAATTGGTTTACGCTCTAACCAAGTATGGAATGTTTCACCGGCCGTTCTTCTTTTTGAAACCTTTGTAAGGGCAGCAGCTTCTGCCAATTCGTCTTCTATGACACTACCGGCTTTAATGGTTCGTACTACATTGTAAACCATTACGATTGCACCAACTATATAAAGACTGCCACCAATGGCACGCATCCAATACATAGGCATAATTTCGTTTACGGTTTCCAAGAAGTTTCCATACACCAAAGTGCCATCAGGATTAAAATCTTTCCACATCAAGGCTTGAGTAAAACCGGCAACATACATAGGTAGGGCATAAAGTATAATACCAAGTGTACCGATCCAGAAGTGGAAGTTGGCCAATGGGGTAGAGAATAATTTCTTCTTGGTCATTTTTGGAACCAACCAATAGATCATACCAAAGGTCAAGAAACCGTTCCAAGCCAAGGCACCTACATGAACGTGGGCAATAATCCAATCGCTGAAGTGGGCAATGGCATTTACATTTTTAAGGGATAGCATAGGACCTTCAAAAGTGGCCATACCATAACCGGTAATCGCGACAACCATAAACTTTAGGACCGGATCGGTACGCACTTTGTCCCAAGCACCACGTAAGGTTAACAATCCGTTGATCATACCGCCCCATGATGGAGCCAAAAGCATGACTGAAAAAGCTACTCCTAGGTTTTGGGCCCAATCTGGTAGAGCGGAATATAATAAGTGGTGAGGACCGGCCCAGATATAAATAAAAATCAATGACCAGAAATGTACAATGGACAGTCTGTATGAATACACCGGTCTGTTCGCAGCTTTGGGAACAAAATAGTACATAAGCCCTAAAAAGGGAGTAGTAAGGAAAAATGCCACGGCATTATGCCCATACCACCATTGTACCAAAGCATCTTGTACCCCAGCGTATACGGAATAACTTTTTAGTGCCGTTACAGGTAATTCTAAACTATTGAAAATATGTAGTACCGCTACAGTAACAAATGTTGCCAAGTAAAACCATATGGCCACATACAGGTGGCGCTGTCTTCTTTTGATCATGGTGCCTATAAGGTTAATACCAAAAGCCACCCATACCAATGCAATGGCTATATCTATGGGCCATTCCAGCTCTGCATATTCCTTAGAACTAGTATAACCCAACGGAAGGGTAATAGCGGCGGCTACAATGATCAATTGCCATCCCCAGAAATTAAATTTGCTGAGAAAATCACTGTACATACGGGCTTTTAACAATCGTTGTGTAGAGTAGTAGACTCCTGCGTAAATGGCATTCCCTACAAATGCAAAGATTACCGCGTTGGTATGCAACGGGCGTAAACGACCAAAACTTAACCATGATATACCGTCGGTTAAATTTGGAAACATGAACATGAAGGCCAATAATAAGCCTACAGACATACCCACAATACCCCAGAACATGGTTGCATAAAGGAAATTTTTCACGATTTTGTTATCGTAATAAAACTGCTGTACTTCCATAATTATACTTGTTTATTTAGTTGGATTTTATTTTTATTGAATGGAGAGCAGAGAGAAAAGAAATTAGAGAACAGACTCTTTTTAATTTGCAAATGTCCTACACGTTTAATCATTTACTCTTTACTTTACTTTTTTTTAGGTTTAACCAGTTCGTCCTCAAAAAGCATGCGAACAGAAGGGGTGTAAGAGTCATCATATTGGCCTTGCCTGACCGAAATGATAAAAGCGATAAAAAAGATGATTGCCACTACCAGGCTAATCGTCAATAACACATAAATTACACTCATACCTAATTGAATTATGCTGTAAAATTAGGAGTGGAAAAGCCCTTAGAAAATGACATTTGTCATACTTTATTATTTTCCGAGTACAACCGTATTTTCGGGTTTTAAAAATGTAAATAACGTGTTGTTATATTGCTTTAAATCAATAATTTAGGGTAATGTGATAATTCCGATGAGTTAAAAACTAAAGGAGTGAAGAATTGATTTTTTATTAAAAATAAATTGAATACCCCAATTGGGTTAGTGTTCAATTTTAAGAAAGTTTTCTTCCTAAAAGATTGGTCATTATCGTCGTAAACACAACTATACTTATAGAGCTAAGCGGCATTAAGATTGCTGCAATAACTGGCTCTAATTGCCCGGTGACGGCAAAGTAGAGGCCTATACAATTATAGAGCAAGGATAGAACAAAACTCATTTTAATTATTTGTATTGACTTTCTGGATGCTAGGATATATTGATATAACTGTTGAAATTTGGAAGCATCTAAAATTGCATCACATGCGGGGGAGAATACATTGATGTTTTCTGATATGGCAATGCCTACATTACTTTGGGCTAGGGCACCGGCATCATTTAGTCCATCACCAACCATCAACACTTTTTTTCCTTGATCCTGTAAAGTTTTGATGAAATTAAGTTTTGTTTCCGGTTTTTGGTTAAAATACAACGGGGTCAATTTAGGAAGTAGTGCCTCTAGGCGTTCTTTTTCACCCTCATTATCACCTGATAGGATTGCTAAATTCAATGTTTCTGACATATTCTTGAAAACGGAGGACAACCCTTCGCGATACTGATTATGAAAAACGTAGCGCCCTTTATACGCATTGTTGGAGCTGATATAAATTGAGGTATCCATTAAATTTTCAGTAGTAAACTTACCCACAAAATTTGCTGAACCAATTTTCATTTTAATATCGTCTTTTGAGCCCTTTAGCCCATTGCCAATATGTTCCTCGTATTCATCTAATGTTATGATATCCTGTTCTTTAAGAAGATCATATAAAGATCTGCTTAAAGGATGGTTAGAGGCCCTAATGGTATTTTTCAATATAGATTCCTCATCAGGTGTTAAAGGCATACCCTCATAGTGCGCCGTACTTTTTTGTGTGGTCGTAATCGTCCCTGTTTTATCAAATATTGCAGTATCTATCTTGGCCAATTGTTCAATGGTCTGCGTATTTTTAATGTAGAACTTTTTCTTCCCAAAAATACGGAGCATGTTGCCAAGTGTAAAAGGAGAGGCCAATGCTATTGCGCAAGGACATGCAATGATCAATACCGCGGTAAATACGTTCAAGGCTTTACCGGGGTCATAAAAAAGCCAGAATGCCGTGGCTAAAAAAGCAATGGATAGTACCCCAACGGTAAACCGTTTACCAATACTGTCCGTAAGGTTTTGGAATGCGGTAGCCTTATCCGTTTTAAAGACTGCATTGCCCCATAGCTGGGTTAAATAGCTTTGGGAAACGGATTTGGAGGCAATCATTTCTATGACCCCGCTCAATTGTTTTCCGCCTGCAAAAATTTGTTCTCCAATTTTTTTTGATACCGGTTCTGACTCTCCTGAAACAAAACTGTAATCTATTTGCGCATTGCCATAGGTAAGCTTGCCGTCTACCGGAACCATTTCTTCATTTCTGATCAAGATTCTATCACCTTTGGCAATTTCCTGTACGGGTACCGTTTCTTCCTTTCCATTAGGGGTTAGGCGAGTTATGGCTATGGGAAAATAAGATTTGTAATCTCGCTCAAAGGACAAAAAGCTATAGGTACGCTGTTGAAAGAATTTACCAAGTAGGAGAAAGAATACCAACCCGGTAAGCGAGTCAAAAAATCCGCTGCCAAGGTTAAAGATTATATCAAACGTGCTTCTAAGAAAAAGAACTACGATGCCAAGGGCAATGGGTACATCAATATTTAAGATTTTGGCACGTAAGCCTTTAAAGGCGGATACAAAATAATCACTTGCGGCATAGAAAACCACAGGTAACGAGAAAACAAACATGAGCCAACGGAAAACATCTTGATATTTGTTCAGCCAGTATTCTCCCCCAGAAGCGGCGCTAGAGCCTAGGTCAAAATATTCCGGAAAGGATAGGAACATGACATTCCCAAATGCAAATCCGGCTACGCCCAGCTTATAGAGCAGACTTTTATCCGTTGTTTTTTTACTGCCCTCAAAATCCTCTAAGGATATGTAAGGTTCATAGCCAATTTTTGCCAATAGCAATACCAGTTCCTTTAAACTAATGCCTTCCTGCTTGTAGGTAACCCGAATAGTTTTTTGTGGAAAATCTACTTGAGAATTGGTTACCTGTGGGTTCAGCTTGTTTAAATTCTCCAATATCCAGATACAGGAGCTACAATGAATGGTAGGGATGTAAAGGTTTACGATCTGTACGGCGCCATCATTAAACTCCGTTAACCTAGATATGATTTCTTCGTTATCAAGGAAATCATATTTACCTTCTATAGCTTTAGGTGTTGTACCCGCAGCCTCCTGCAGGTCGTAATAGTATGAGAGATCGTTACTGCTAAAGATTTCATAGACCGTTTTACATCCTGCACAACAAAAAGGTTTTTCGTCAAATGTAATTAACGTACCCGTGCATGTATCCCCGCAATGAAAACAATTTGTAGTCTGCATAGTTATTGCTAAAACTTATATCAAAGATGAAAATGATGACATTGTAATACTATGACATTTGTCAGCTTTTAACTTCAGCCAATAAATAACCATCATAATTTGGATTTTATTGATAGTAATATTTCTAAATGTGTGGCCGAAAAAGATTACCGGATAAGGCTTTTGTTGAAATATGGCAAAGTTAGTTATGGGTATCACTAATTATTCGGCATTTGCAAAATATAGTTCAAACGCTTCGGTTTATTATAAATATCTTTAGCGCCAGAAATTAGTAACTAACAATAAACGAAAAGTGAGCGGGGTTAACGAAAAAAAAGTTGCTGCCTTGGAAGCGGTAAAATATGTAAAATCTGGAATGAAGGTAGGCTTGGGTACGGGTTCTACGGCCTTTTATATGATCCAGGCCATTGGCGAAATGGTCAAGAACGGACTTAATATAAAAGCAGTGGCAACATCCGTGGAGACCGAAAAATTGGCAAAAAGCCTAGGAATAGAAATAATTACGCTTGCTGAGGCAAAAAGGCTGGACATTACCATAGATGGTGCGGATGAAGTCAATGAAGAATTTCAATTGATTAAAGGCGGGGGAGGTGCATTGTTACGGGAAAAAATTGTGGCCCATAATACCGATTTAAATATTATCATAGCAGATTCGTCCAAGAGGGTATCAAGATTGGGAAAATTTAAATTGCCCATAGAGACCATACCGTTTGCTACCCAATTGATCATTAGTGAACTGGAGGCCATGAATTTGGAACCTATACAACGATTAAAGGGTGATCAAGTCTATAGGACAGATGAAAATAACGATATTATTGATGTAAATATTTGGAATTGTGATGAACCGTTATCAGATTTGGAGCAATGCTTAAAGGCTATACCGGGGATTGTAGAAACCGGCTTGTTTTTAACCACGACCAATGTGGTCATTGTTGCAGAAGGAGAAAAAGCGGTAAGTAGAAAAAGGTAGCTTGCTTGGAAGATAGCTTTAATGGTGTCGTTAGGAACAAGGATATAATCTTTGATTTTGGTCGTAAGTATTATTTGTAGGTGGGTAATACCTTCCGGTCCTAAATACAGAAAAAGAAAATTTTGTGACATTAATAAAGGTGAAATTGGACCCTAACGCGGCTGGAAATAATTAGCAAAGGAATATTGGTATTGTTAAGGTTACTAGTGAGTATATCTTTTTAAAGGTGTAATGGTCTTGTTTTTAGTAACTAAGAAAGGTTATAGGTTATTTTTTTTCCTTAATATATTTTCGAAAACCCTTTCGAAAGCGCTAATAATCCACACTATCGGTATAAAGGGGCTTATGACTTGAAAGCTATAGAATTATGTTGCTTCAAATATTTTAATTAGCGCTTTAGATAAAGTATCTTTGGGTAGATTTTTAAGAAATCAAAAAAACACGAACCTTAAAAAATAATCTGATTAATAAATGAATAAGGAAATAGATCAATTAGCGGCAGATAATATTAGGGCATTGGCGGTTGCCATGGTTGAAAAGGCGAACTCCGGACACCCAGGCGGACCAATGGGCGGGGCAGATTATATGCATATTTTATATTCTGAGTTTTTTAACTACGATCCATCTGACATGCACTGGCCATTTCGTGACCGTTTTTTCATGGATGCTGGTCACCTATCCACGCTAATGTACGCCCAATATTATTTATTGGGTAATTATGCAAAGGATGATGTTGCCAATTTTAGACAATGGGGATCGGTAACACCGGGTCACCCAGAAGTAGATGTGGCAAGGGGTATTGAAAATACATCTGGTCCATTGGGCCAAGGTCATACAATGGGTGTTGGTGCGGCAATTGCGGCTAATTTTCTAAAAGCACGTTTTGGAAATTGGATGAACCATAAGGTTTACGGATTTATATCCGATGGTGGTGTACAGGAAGAAATATCACAGGGGGCAGGAAGGATTGCCGGTCATTTGGGATTGAGCAATTTTATTATGTTCTATGATTCCAACGATGTTCAGCTTTCCTCTAAAACAGATGAGGTTACTTCTGAGAATACCGCAATGAAGTATGAAGCATGGGGTTGGAAAGTTGTGACCATAGATGGTCATGATCATGAGCAAATTAGACAAGCGTTAAAAGATGCCAATGCTGAAACCGAAAAACCTACGTTGATCATTGGGGAGACCATTATGGGAAAAGGTTGTGTAACCGCAGATGGTACTTCATATGAGGGGTATACGGAACTACACGGTAAGCCAATTGGCGATACAGGGGCGGACTATGGGAAGACCTTGGTCAATTTAGGGGCAGATGTAGAAAATCCTTTTGATATTTATGCCCAGGTAGAGGAATATTATGAAGGCATCATCAATAGAAAGAAAGATGAGGCCCAAGCTAAAAAGAAGGAAATAGACGCATGGCGTGCACAAAACACCGAGCTCTCCGCTAAGCTAGATGGTTTCTTGGAAGGGAAGATGCCAGCATTGGATTTTTCTTCAATTCAGCAAAAAGAAGGTCAGGCAACAAGGGCGGCATCGTCCAATGTATTGGCGTACTTGGCGGAAAATGTAGAAAACATGATCGTTTCCTCCGCAGATTTGTCCAACAGTGATAAGACCGATGGATTCCTTAAGAAAACAAGCGTATTGCAGAAAGGTGATTTCTCCGGTGCATTCTTACAGGCCGGCGTTGCAGAATTGACAATGGCAACGATAGCAAACGGTATAGCCCTTCATGGTGGGGTAATCCCAGTGGTGGCAACGTTCTTTGTATTCTCTGATTATATGAAACCGGCCATTCGTTTAAGTGCCATTCAGGAATTACCGGTAAAGTTTGTTTGGACGCATGATGCCTTTAGGGTAGGTGAGGACGGTCCTACACATCAGCCAATAGAGCAAGAAGCCCAAATACGTTTGTTGGAAAAATTAAAGAACCATAGTCATGAGCAGAGTTTTGTTGCCTTGCGTCCTGCAGATTCTCAAGAAACGAACGTAGCTTGGAAAATGGCAATGGAAAACCAAAAGACACCCACGGGCCTAATCTTGTCCAGACAAGGTATCAAAGATGTTCCGGCAATGAACGGTACCCGTTTCGAGGCAGCTTTGGGAGCGGAAAAAGGAGGTTACCTGGTACAGGAAGTAGCTGACCCGGATGTTATTTTAATTGCCAATGGTTCTGAGGTTTCTACCTTGGTAGCGGCCACAAAATTATTGGAAGAAAAAGAGGGGTTGAAGGTGAATATTGCATCTATCCCATCAGAAGGTATATTTAGACAGCAGCCGCAGGCTTACCAAGAAAAGGTAATTCCGCCAAACAAACCGGTATTTGGTCTTACGGCAGGTTTGCCCGTAAACTTGGAAGGTCTGGCCGGACCAAATGGTAAGGTTTTTGGATTGGAGCATTTTGGATATTCTGCACCCGCAACGGTTCTTGATGAGAAATTTGGCTTTACCGGAGATCAGGTATATCAACAAGTAGTTGATTTTTTAAAGTAAATAACAATATTAAAATAAGATAAGGATGAAATTTTTTATAGATACAGCAAATTTAGACGAGATCAAGGAAGCTCAGGATATGGGTATTTTAGATGGTGTAACCACTAATCCTTCCTTGATGGCAAAAGAAGGCATTACCGGCGCGGAGAATATTTTGGCACATTACAAAAAAATATGTGATCTGGTTGACGGTGATGTAAGTGCAGAAGTAATTTCTACCGATTTTGAGGGTATGATCGAAGAAGGGGAGAAGCTGGTTAAGATCAGTCCACAGATCGTCATTAAAGTGCCAATGATTAAAGAAGGGGTTAAGGCAATTAAGTATTTTTCCGATAAGGGGTACAGAACAAACTGTACGTTGGTATTCTCCTCTGGCCAGGCATTATTGGCTGCAAAAGCAGGTGCAACCTACGTGTCGCCGTTTATTGGCCGTTTAGATGATATTTCTACGGATGGTTTAGGTTTAATAGCGGATATCCGTTTGATCTATGATAACTACGGTTTTGAAACAGAAATTTTAGCGGCTTCTGTACGTCACGTAATGCATATTATTGATTGTGCCAAAATAGGTGCGGATGTAATGACCGGTGGCTTAGGTGCCATTACTGGACTTTTAAAGCACCCATTGACTGATAGTGGTTTGGAGAAGTTCTTGGCCGATTATAAAAAAGGAAACTAATTGTAACCAATTAGTCTAATTGATATAAGAAGCATCACTTTAAAGTGATGCTTTTATTTTATTTTATATTAGTATGTATATAGGTGGCATATAATTATTTGTTATTAGGCTTATTACCATTATTTAGTTTGAAAAATATTAATTATGATTAAGCGCAATCTATCTTCCATTCTCATAATCATTGCAATGTTAATAAATGTTTTAAATTATAAATTTTCAAACAAAGTAAACTCTATAGATTTTGCCCTTTTCATTAGCGCAATTTTAATAATCATTGCTGGTATAATATTAATAGTCCGGAACGAAATAAAAAGCAAAAAATAATAAGAATTTTAAAGCCCATTTATATTTGAATAAATAGTGAATGGACTTTACTCAAAGGTAACATTTACTCTTATGGACTTCTCAGCTTAGTTTTCTTAATAGACGTTACTCGAATGGGTTTCAAAACGTGCTAATCTGCGTAAATAAAATGAAATCGTTCTTAAATCGATGAGCAATAGAAATTTATACTGCGCTAAAAACCTGTATTCAATTCTATGTAATGCAATTGGTGGTATTAAACCAATGCCAAATGTTGGCTAAGGTGATTATTCGTTAGGGCTATATATTTTATGATGTCCGCAAATTTTTTTAAATTTTATATTAGACGGAAAAAAATTGTTGAGTGTGGCGAAAAAGTAACGCTAGTTAACCCTGTTCTGTTCAGGGACTCAAACCGTCGTATTACATTGTAAAAAAGAATTTCTACTACGATTGATAATTTCTAGCCTAAATTATAGTCAATAAATTGAATGGGAAATGGAATTGAAAAAAGTAAAATTGTTGACATTCTAAAAATATATTATGACATAGAGTAAAAACTTCTGCTAACTATGTCTTAATGTAATATGATCTCCATTAATTCTTAATATTTAAGAATACCTACCAACTAGCAGTAAGTTTTTTAGGTTGCTACAATGACTTTTAAGGGTTTCAATTAATTGGTAGTGATAATAGTACGATATAAATCCCAAATTATCAGTAAGTAATTAGAAGTTAAAATTATCTGTGCGTTTATTCAGTAGATGCAAAATCATCCGGTTATATAGCACTGAATTCTTAAGATATAGGACAACGTTGAACATATGAATATGTAATGGTTGAGAACGCTATTCGCCCCTAAAGTTTTAGATATTTCAATATCTTTAAAGCTATCAATCAACCTATACCACATGAGAAATCTATTTCTAGGTCTTTTTATTGCTTTGTCTTTTTTGTCCTGTAATGAAGAAAAGAAGTCAGAAGCGCCTACAGAACAAAAACCGAACATCATTTACATATTAGCAGATGATTTGGGCTATGCTGAAATAGGTGTTTTTGGTCAGGAAAAGATAGAAACACCCCATATAGATGCCCTGGCAAAACAGGGTATGATTTTTACCCAGCATTATTCAAGTGCTCCGGTATGTGCACCGGCCAGATATATGTTTCTTACCGGTAAACATTCCGGTAAGGCCTTTATTCGTGGTAATGATGAGTGGAACGAGCGTGGTGATGTCTGGAATTACAAAGCAATGGCAATGGATTCTACGTTAGAGGGTCAGCGACCGGTACCTCAAGGAACAAAAACAATTGCTTCCTATTTAAAGGATGTTGGCTATAGAACGGCGTTGGTTGGTAAATGGGGTTTGGGAGCGCCACATACGCATTCCATACCCAACGAAATGGGGTTCCATTTTTTCTATGGATTCAATTGCCAACGTCAGGCACATACATACTACCCGTTACACCTATACAAGAACAGAAACCGTGTGCACTTGGCAAATGATACCGTTGCACCTAGTTCACCTTTTCCAAAAGGCTTGGATCCAATAAATCTTGAGAATTATAAGGACTACACTTTAACGGACTACGCACCGGACTTAATGTTCCAAGAACTTACCGGCTTTATTGATCAGAATAAGGACCATCCTTTTTTCCTGTATTGGGCAACTCCCATTCCGCATGTAGCATTACAGGCACCACAGCGTTGGGTAGATTATTATATAGAAAAATTCGGTGAAGAAGAACCCTACCTTTCAGGTAACGGTAATGGGTATTTTTCGCATCGCACACCACATGCCGCCTATGCCGCCATGGTTTCCTATTTTGATGAAAATGTGGGTAAGTTGGTTCAGCAATTGAAAGATGAGAATATTTATGAAAATACATTGATCGTTTTTACATCGGATAACGGACCAAGTTATGCAGGTGGAGCGGATCCCAAATATTTTGATAGTGCCAAACCATTTAAGGGTGGGTATGGTAGGGGCAAAGGATTTGTTTATGAAGGCGGTATTAGAGTGCCTACATTTTTTACTTGGCCAGGTAAAATTAATCCAGGTACTACTAGTGACCACGTATCTGCACATTATGATATGTTGGCCACTTTTGCAGATATTACAGATTTTGAAATTAAGCAAGAAACGAACGGTATAAGTTTATTGCCTACGCTGCTAGGTCAACAAAATCAAGAACAACATAATTTTTTGTATTGGGAGTTTCCGGAATACGGAGGCCAGATTGCCATTAGAATGGGCAAATGGAAGGTAGTACGCCAACATATAAAGGATGATATGCCGCCCACCTTAGAACTTTATGACCTAAATGTAGATGCATTGGAACAGCACAATATTGCATCTAAACATCCTGAAATACTACAAAGGGCGGACAGCATTTTCAAAATAGAGCATACCATGCCTACTACGGTACGTTTTCAAATTCCCTTATTGGAAAATGGATTGTTAAGTCAATAATTATTGGCTATTCATTTTATGAAAGGAAATGGCCCCGTTCACTTATTTTTTCCTTCTCGTTTACCAAGTTTAGTTGTATTTTGCAGGGATTCAAAATTGCCGAAAATTTATATTTTTAAGCTATAAAATATGAATATTGGTAATTGGCTAGGGCCAAAATGAGAAAACAATAGTATTAAATCCAATTTTCCGTTGTACGGAAGCATACAGTAGAACACGCATAATATGAAAAGCAGCTTAAAATTTTACGCATTCACTTTTTTGTTAATTTCAGTTTTTGGTCAGGCCCAGGCTCCAAAATGGGAGAACCCTGAGTGGGAGAATCCGGAAATATTTCAAATAAACCGTTTAGACCCTACTGCTTCTTTTTATAGGTATGCAGATATAGAAAATGCCTTGGCCAATGAAAGCTGGGAGAATTCCCCATTGTATCAATCCTTGAACGGAGAATGGGATTTTAAATATGTGGCTAGTGTTCCGGAAAGGCCTGTAACTTTTTTTCAAAATGACTTTGATACTTCTGGATGGGACAAGATAAAGGTGCCTTCCAATTGGGAATTGCAAGGGCATGGTATACCTATCTATACCAATATAGAATACGTCTTTCCAAAGAATCCACCGTTCATACCACATGATCAAAATCCTGTTGGTAGCTATAAACGTAATTTTAAGATTTCAAAGGATTGGGACGGTAAGCAAGTGTATTTGCATTTTGGCGGCGTTAGCGGGGCAATGTACGTATATCTTAATGGTACAATGATAGGCTATAGCGAAGGCAGTAAAACACCTGCGGAATTCAATATTACGGATTATTTGACAGAAGGTGACAATACTTTGGCTGTACAGGTGTTGCGTTGGTCTGATGCCAGTTATATGGAAGACCAAGATTTTTGGCGATTAAGCGGTATTGACAGAGATGTGTATCTATATGCCACAAATGACGCAACTTTATATGATTACAGGGTAATTGCAGATTTAGATGATACTTATACTAACGGAAAATTAAGTTTGAATCTAGAGTATAGTAACACTGGTAAAAATGCCAAAGGATACGAGGTAGATTTAGCCCTATTAGATGGTGAAAAAGAGGTGTATGCTACTAGTCAAAAAATAGATTTACCAAAAGGACGTACCGAAATCCAATTTGAAAAGGAATTACCTAATATAAAGACTTGGAATGCTGAACAACCCAATCTCCATACCTTATTGTTTACCCTAAAAGATAAAAAAGGAAATGTTATTGAGGCCATTAGTTCTAAAATAGGTTTCAGAAAAATAGAGATTAAGAACAACCAGTTCTTGGTGAACGGCCAACCAGTAATGGTCAAAGGGGTAAACCTTCACGATCATGATGAGGTTACGGGGCATGTAATCGGTAAAGAAATTACTTTAAAGGATATGGAGGTGATGAAACGCAGTAACATAAATGCCATTAGGTGCAGCCATTACCCAAAAAATGAATTCTTTTATAGAATGGCGGACAAATACGGTTTTTATGTGGTGGACGAGGCCAATATAGAAATACACGGTATGGGTACTACCAATCAAGGATTGGACAATAATGAGGAGGCAAAAAAAATACATCCGGGTTATTTGCCGCAATGGAAAGCAATGCATTTGGACAGGACCATTAGGATGTATGAAAGGGATAAAAATTATACCTCTATCGTAACATGGTCTTTAGGCAATGAAGCGGGTAACGGTAAAAATCTTGAAGCTACGTATGCATGGTTAAAGTCTAAAGATGAGACTAGGCCAGTGCAGTATGAGGGTGCCACTAATTATGCAAATTCAGATATACAGGCACCCATGTATGCTACCATAGAACAAACTATTGCATATGCGGAAAACAATCCACAACGCCCTTTGATTCAGTGTGAGTATGCCCATGCCATGGGTAATAGTGTAGGCAATCTTCAAGATTACTGGGATGTGATAGAAAAATATGATGTTCTTCAAGGAGGATTCATTTGGGATTGGGTAGACCAAGGTTTAAAGGCGGTAAATGAGAACGGTGAGGAGTTTTATGCCTTTGGTGGCGATTTAGGCGGTGCCGAAATACAGAACGATAATAATTTCTGTTTAAATGGCTTGGTAGATCCGGATCGCTCTGCACACCCATCCTTATATGAGGTGAAAAAGGTTTACCAGTATGTAAAGTTCAATTCTGACGATCCTAAATCCGGTGTAATTTCATTGAAGAATATGTATGATTTCACCAATTTATCGGCATATAATTTTTCATGGAGGCTATTGAAGAACGGTGAACAGATCGCCAATGGTAAAATAGCGGATGTCAATGTTGCCCCTTATGCCACTCAAGACGTACAAATAGCATTACCGGAGCTCAAGGAAGAAGATGCCGAGTATTTATTAAATGTCTATATGACCACTAAAAAGGCAGATGCCTTGATACCGGAACATTTTTTACTGGCGTATGAGCAATTTCAACTTACGGATTATACGCCCACTATTTTTGAAGAAGATATAGACGGACTTGAAGTTACCAAAGAGGATAAGATTATTACCGTAACGGGAAATGGCTTTAAAATTGGTTTTGACAGTGCCAATGGTATGTTGGTAAATATAGATTATGGGCAGGGAAATTTACTGCAAAAAGGTCCGAGCGTAAATTTCTGGAGGGCGCCAACGGATAATGATTATGGCTATAATATGCCCAAGCGCCTAAAAGTTTGGAAAGAGGCTACGGAAACTCAAAGTTTAGTCAGTTTAGAGGTGAATTCCAATGAAGGAAAAAAGAGTATCGATGCCGTAAAACTGACCAAGAATCCATTTAAGATTCGGAAAGATTTTAAATTGTCCGCAAAATATGGGTTACCCTCCGTAAAAGGGCAGGTGAACGTAACCTATACCATAAATAACAAAGGGCAAATATTGGTACGTACTGCATTGGATGGCATTGATAATAATCTGCCAATATTGCCAAGATTCGGAAATAATTTGATCATTGATAAAAGTTATGACAATGTAACGTGGTATGGCCGTGGAGAACATGAAAATTACCAGGATCGTAAAACTTCCGCGTTGGTAGGGGTATATGAATCTAAAGTATCAGATCTGTACTATGAATATATCCGACCTCAAGAAAATGGGTATAGAACGGATATTAGGACAGTATCCTTTACCAATGATGCCGGACAGGGGATTACCGTAAGCGCTCCTCAACTCTTTGGATTTAGTGCGCATCACCAGTTAAATTCAGATTTTGATGAGGGCGATGAAAAAAGACAGCAACATACTTATGATATTCCTAACAGAGACTTGATAAATATCAACATAGACCATAGTCAGATGGGAGTAGGCGGGGATAATAGTTGGGGATTGTTGCCACATGACGAGTATCAGATAAAACCGAAAAATTTATCATTTTCTTATATAATCGGTCCTAAGTAAACCAGTAAAAAACTAGTTTGGGCATGTAAATGATTATGATGAAAAGAAGGACCAATTTAATTGTATTGATGCTGATTTGTTCTATGTTGGCATGTTGCAAAACGGAACCAAAGAGCAATGCTAACGCGCATGAAGAAGCTGTGCAAGAAACGGGTGGTGTAGCACCAAATCATAAACTTTTTGTGGAACAACCAGCTGATATTGCCGTACCGGAGGGTATGATATGGGTGCCAGGGGCGGCATTTAAGCAAGGAGCCGTAGGTATGGATAAAATGGCCATGGGGCATGAGAAACCGGCAATAGAAGTCTTGGTAGACGGGTTTTTTATGGATGTCACGGAGGTTACCAATAAGGAATTTGCGCAATTTGTCAAGGAAACTGGATATATAACCGTGGCGGAGCGCGGTATAGATTGGAATGAATTAAAGAAGCAAGTACCCGAAGTAACCCCAAAACCACATGATTCCATTTTACGCCCAGGATCGTTGACATTCAAAAAAACCAAATCTCCGGTTGCAAATCTTTATGATTTTTCACAATGGTGGCAATGGTCTATTGGGGCCAATTGGAAACATCCCAATGGGCCTGAAAGTTCAATTGAGGGTAAAGAGGATTACCCAGTGGTGCAGGTGGCTTATGAAGATGCAATGGCTTATTGCAAATGGGCGGGAAGACGCCTACCTACGGAAGCCGAGTGGGAATTGGCCTCTAGGGCTGGAAAATTTGGAACAATCTATCAGTGGGGCAATGATAGCGGCCAACTGGTTAAGAGTGCCAACACATGGGAAGGAAATTTTCCAAATGAAAACACTAAACTAGATGGTTTTGAATTAAGGGCACCCGTTAAATCGTATCCACCAAACGCATATGGAATATATGATATGGCGGGTAATGTGTGGGAATGGACCAGTGATTGGTATAATAGTGGGTATTACAAGGAGTATACAAATAGGGGCAAAGTGATCTTAAATCCTACAGGGGCATTGGAACCGTTTACACCGAACAATCCTTTAGCAAGGGAGAAGGTGATAAAAGGGGGGTCATTTCTATGTAGTGCATCGTATTGTGCAAGCTATCGTATATCGGCACGTATGGGTTCCAGCATGGATTCTGCTTTGGAACACACAGGGTTTAGAACGGTTGCAACTGTAAAAATGCTGCAATAAGTTCATTAATCCACACAATTGAGAAGTTTGTCCAACTCTAAATTTTTGGTTCGGCTTATCGGTATTTTTTTATCCTTTATTTCTATGAATTCATGATTGTACCGTTCAACCATATTTAAGTTGATGATGAAGGATTTATGGATGCGAACAAACTTATCATCTTTTAGTCGTTCATGAAAAGCACTCATAGTGGACAAGATTACATAGTTCTTTTCTGGGGTAATGACTTTTACATAATCGCCTAAGGCCTCTACCCATTGAATAGCATGTATATTGAGTTCTACCTGTTTTAAGTTATGTTTTACCATTAATTTACCGTCCGTATTGGACAACGAGCGTTTTCTAAATTTTTCAATGGCTTTTCCTATCGCAATATCAAATCTATTTTTGCTATAAGGTTTTAATAAAAAATCAGTCGCATTGTAATCAAAGGCTTCTAGGGCATATTTGGGATTTTGGCTTATAATAATGACTTGTGCCGGTACGTTAAGTTTTCTTAGAAACTCAAATCCGGTTATAATGGGCATTTCAATATCCAAAAAAATGAGATCAACCGGTAATTTGTTAATTACCGACAGTGCCTCTGAACCACTGCTAAAAGATCGGTATAGTTGCAATTGAACGTTCTTTTCAACCAGTCTTTCCAGTAAAATCCTGTGTACGTTGGAGTCTTCTACTATGGCACATTTTAATGTTCTCATATAGTAATTGTTAATGGTTCTCTTAATATGTACGGGAGAAAAGGTGTTGGGGTTCATAAATTTACAAAAAATTAAGACTTCGTTATAATTTTACATCAACTATTGGCATCCCTTTGTTTAGCATATATTCTCCTTATATGCAGATTAAAACTTTTGATAACTTAATTGTAAGTTTTTTGCTCAAAAACCTACTTTTGTAGTAGAACGAAAACTGAACAACTTCAAATTATGTCTGATAAAATAGAACGCGTTAAAACATTGATTATAGGATCTGGTCCCGCAGGTTATACTGCGGCAATTTATGCCGCCAGGGCAGATTTAAAACCGGTAATGTATACGGGTATGGAACCTGGAGGTCAGTTAACGACCACGACCGAGGTAGATAATTTTCCCGGGTATCCTGAAGGTATCGATGGGCCTACGATGATGGTGCAGTTGCAGCAGCAAGCGGAACGTTTTGGAACGGAAGTAAGGATCGGGATGATTACTGCAGTGGAATTTTCCAAAGTACCGGGAGGCATCCATAAGGTTATTGCAGATGGCGAAAAGGAGATTGAGGCAGAAACGGTTATCATTTCTACAGGAGCATCGGCAAAATATCTAAATATTCCAAGTGAGCAGCGTTTGCGCGGCGGCGGCGTATCTGCTTGTGCAGTTTGTGATGGATTCTTCTATAAAGGTCAGGATGTTGCCATTGTTGGGGCAGGTGATACCGCTGCGGAAGAGGCTTCTTATCTGGCCAATATTTGTAATAAGGTGACCATGTTGGTACGAAGGGATGAAATGAGGGCTTCCAAAGCAATGCAGCATAGGGTAAACAGCCTTAAGAATATTGAGGTACGTTATAATACGGAAGTAGATGAGGTTTTGGGCGACCAAGTGGTAGAAGGTTTACGTATGGTGAACAATAAAACCGGCGAAAAAGATGAAATTGCCATTACGGGTCTGTTCATTGCCATTGGGCATAAGCCAAATACGGATATATTTAAAGGTCAACTGGATATGGACGAGACGGGTTATTTAATAACCAAAGGCAAGTCAACCAAGACCAATTTACCTGGGGTGTTTGCAAGTGGCGATGCTCAGGACAAAGAGTACAGGCAAGCGGTTACCGCTGCTGGATCAGGTTGTATGGCCGCATTGGATGCGGAACGATATTTGGCAGAAATTGGTTCTGTGGAAGAGACCGTTGCAGGGCAGTATAAAATATAAATTGCAAGAATACCATGAAAAAAGCGCCATTTTCTAGAAAATGGCGCTTTTTCATGTTTAGAAACGGTCTAATCGATTCTTTTGTAATTTTCGGAGAACGTCCGGTTTCCTTCCTCGTCTAAACTAATTTGGCTGAACTTATCATCGCTCAGCATTAGTTCAAAGGTAAAGATCCTCATAGTATCCATAGCCTGTATCATTTCATTGTCACCGTATTCCAAGGTTTCTACCAGGCGGTCTTCAGTAATATGGTACGTTCCATAACCGAACCTTCCTACTTTGTCTACCGGTACATAACGGCTCCACATTATTTTACCGTTGTAGTACATTTTAACCTGCCGGTAACCGTCTGTTGTGGGTACGGTATCAATGACCTGTTGGCCATCATAATTATAAAAACTTTCTAATTCCCAAGTGCCCTCAATAGTGTGCATATAGTCAGTTTTAAGGGTATTGGTAGAGGCTGCTGAAACCAAAATGAGCAATAATGCAATTAATCCTATAATTTTTTTCATAATGGTAAGGTTTAAGTTAATAATTGTGTTGAATGAGTACTAAAAAGATACGATAATTATTTATAAATTAACATAAATTGTCCATGTTAATTATGGATTTAATAATTATGTATCTATTTGATTGTTGATATAATAAATCAAGAAGGGTCAAAGCGATTTATGGTATCACATAGGGTAAGAATGTCTTCCGCCGTATGTAACGCACTGATTACAATACGGCTCATTACCGCATCATTGGAAGTAGGATATCTAAAATTGGTAACGATAATTCCATTTTTTTCTAGGTACAATGTCAATTGTTCATTTTGAAAGCTAAACGTAGGATGGCCTGTAGAGAACTTGAACAAGGATGGTAACTGTACATTCTTGGTGAACAAGGTTAAATTTTTTTGTAATACCAATTGTTTCTCATGAATGATGTGTTCCGCATCCTTAATTGTAGCTAAAGCAGCTGGAGCGGCAGGACTGGAGCCTCCGTACATTTCTGTATCCCTTAATCGTTCTATCATGGTACTAGAGCCAAAAATGGCACCGGCACCTATACCGTATCCCTTTCCTAAGGAACATGAAACCACTAGGTTCTTAGGGTTAAGGGATTGTAAAAATCGATAGCTTCCACTACCGTTAATTCCGGTAATGCCAATTCCATGGGAATCATCGACCACTAAGGTGGTATGTTGTAAGGGTATGGACGTTAGCCAATGATAATCCGGATAATGCTGACCGTTAAAATCTATGCTGTCCAATAAGATTACTTTTTCCTGATTTGGAAATTTTTTCAAATCCGTGATCATTGCTAAAATAGTAGCATACTTATTGGTCATCTCATTGGATAATGCGGAATGGGTTTGTGGTGCGTAAAATAGCTTGTGGTCGTTCTTGCACAAGAATTGATAAATTAACTGACCGGCAAGATAACCGGAGGACATGGTCATACATTGTTCTGAACCAACGATATGGGCTAAATAATGCTCTACTTCATCATACACGGAAAGTTTAATATTGGATTTACGCGATGCACCGTACCCCGTACCATATCTTTTCATGTTTTCAAGGTAAAGCGCTTGAAAAGCCATATTGGTCTGTAACCCTAAATAGGAGGTGCCGCCAAAATACAGATAATTTTTACCCCCTATTTTTACTTCTCTTCCCGGAAATTCATTTAGGTTATACATTATTCTAGGAGCTGAATACCGCTGCCGGCCAATTTAGGAAAGATAACTTTTGCTTCGTTAGTAATCTGTACTCCCGTAGCAATGTCCTTTTTTAACAATAAGGCACCGTCCATATCTACATAATCTAGCTGTGGCAATAATTGCGCAATGGCAGAGATGCCAACGGTAGATTCCGTCATGCAACCCACCATAACTTTTAGGCCCAATTGTTTGGCTTTTTTGATCATGCGCAGGGCAGGGGTAAGACCGCCACATTTTGTCAATTTTATGTTGATACCCGTGTAGTGAAGGGCACATTTTTCAACATCGCTCTCTACAATACAGCTTTCATCTGCAATTACCGGTAATACGCTATGGTGCATTACCTCTTCCATACCGGCCCAGTCATTGGCTTTTAAGGGCTGTTCCAAAAATTCTACGCCTAGCTCTTTAAGAATTGGGGCGTTAAATATCGTCTCTTGGGCGGTCCATGCACAATTGGCATCTATCCTAAAAACGGCGTTGGTATGTTTTCGTAATTCTCTCACTATGGCTACATCGTCTGGAGTGCCCAATTTAATTTTATAGATAGGCCACGGCATTTCCTGCATCTTATCCCGCATAACATCAATACTGGCAATACCTATGGTATAGTTGGTTATGGGGTAATGGTTATTCTCCGTGCCCCAAAGGGTGTACAGTGGTTTTTCCTTCAATTTACCATAAAGGTCATGTGCCGCTAAATCTAATGCACAGACAGCAAAATTGGATAAGCCTTTGGAGGTTAAAAATCGATGAAATACTTCTGGGGTGGTAAAATTGAAGGTGGTTATTTCTTCCTCGATCCCCATTATCTCCTTTTCCATACTATCTACAGTAATTTTATAGTAGGGATTGGAGGTAGCTTCACCATATCCGGTTTTACCGTTTAGTGTCAAGGCAGCGATGAGGGTATCCTGAACATCATGGGACTCCCTGGAAATACTGAATGTATGTTTTAGGGGGAGGGAATATTTTTTTAAGAGTACTTGCATAGTACTAATATACAGATAAGGATGCTACTAAAAAATGAAAACCCGCTGAATGTTCAGCGGGTTTTTAATTATCCTGTTCCTTGTAATCAATACTTGTGTACGCTACCGGAAACCGATTTGTTCTTTTGTACGGAAGGTTCGCCTTTGTACGAGATGTTGCCACCGCTAGATGCTTCTGCGGTTAAATTATCCTGTACATGGATGCTCACATTTGCACCACTGCTTGCATCCGCATTGCAGGCAACCGTCTTTAAGTCGCCGGCTTTGATATTGGCACCGCTGCTACCATCCACATATACTTCTTTGGCCGTGCCGGATAATGTAATATTGGCTCCGCTACTGGCATCGACTTCCATATCCGTAACATTTACATTGGCGCTTAAAATTGCACCGGAACTTGCATCTACTTCCAGTTTTTCTGACTGTATCATGTTCTCTGCCGTTAATTGTGCGCCACTAGAAGCATAAAGACCACTTACTTTTGGTAAAGTAACGTATACTTTTTTGGTAGCTCTGCCAATGTTCTCTATGGCATGAATTTTAAGTTTGCCGTTTCTAATATCGGTACCGATCAAATCCATAATATTTTCATCTGCCTCTACCAGAATATCAAAATCGCTTCCTTGGGTAACATATACCTCAAGACCTTCCGATGCCGATACTACGGTAAATTCTTCGGTTATTTCACGGGTTTCCTCAACGACCACGCCGTTACCTTTTTCCCCTGAACCAAAATCCCCAAAGTTAATGTCAAAGCCGCAAGAGGATAATAAGAGGGCTAAGACTAGAGCTACTGTAATTCTTACTAATGTTGTCATGATTGTTTGTTTTTAGATTGATGTAAATTTGATGTTTTTATAAGGTTGTTACCACAATATCTTACCCAACTGTAGATACTGGTAACCGAACTGTAATTAATTGATACTGTCATTGGCGTTGATCTTTACGCCGTTCTCGTCCACTTTCATTTTAAACATTTCTCCGTTATCGTTGACATCGATATCAATACCGTTTTCATTGATCATAATTTTTCCTTTTTCCCCATTGCCGTTAATATTGATATCTATGCCCTGGCCATTAATGTTGATACGGTTTTTGTTTTCATCCTCATTTTGAATACCCAGATAATCAGGGCAGTCTAAACAATGGAGTTCACCATTATCTTGCATTTCCCAAACATAGCCTTCCAGGTTATCCACATCCCTGTCTGTAGACATGGTCGTAATCCAATTTCTGCTATTGTCCTGTTCATAGGTTAATATGGTGCCTACCGGTAAAAATACATTTACACGTACTTCCTGATCTTTGAACTTTGGACCTTGTGTGGTCAGATAATCATTTAAGGAAATGGTATTACCGTTTATCTCATAATCATAATTTATCTGCTCCGCAATTTCCTTTGCTTCCCTGTTAGATGGTCCGTCTGCTTCTTTACGTACTTGAATACGCACTAAACTGTCCTTTGACTTTCTTATGCGGAAACGCACATCATCAGAAACCAAGATCTTGTTACCTGCCTCATCATAAGAAATAAACGTATCTCCCATATGCATGTTTTTCTCATAATCGAACTCATCTGTCGTTATAATTCTTAGGGCAATGGTATCTGAAGGTATTACGCTCGTAATTTCATTCTCAACGGATGTGCTACCCGTATATGCGTGCGATGCCGCTTCCCTAATTCCAAAGACAATTAATAGAATTATGGATATGAGCCATAAGCCCAGCAATGAAAACTTAGCAATACTACCTATGGATTTTAGGTTGTTCACCAGTATTTTAAGCCCAAGGTACATTAGAAAGAAAAAAGGAATACCAATAGCGAAAAATGCCAGTAAAGATACCACCCAGATTGGCATGTTGGTAGAATTCACCACATTGTAAAAATCAATACCCGGTACATGGATCACATCCAAAATACCAACGGTAAACATACCTACAAATAAACCTATTAAGGTTGTGGCCCCAATAATGACCAATAAAATACCTATAAACTTGCCAAAAATCTTAAAAATAAACATGACAATATCACCAAAGGTGTCAAAAATTGTTTTCCCTCCTTTTTTGACGGTGTCACCTACTTTTTCGTAATCGACACTTTTTACACGATCCGCTACGTCATCAAAACCCTCTTTGACCTTACGTTCAATATTGCTAATGTTAACGGCTTGGCCGCTCATGTCCAATTTTTGAGAGGTAGTCTTTGCCTCTGGAATAAGGATCCATAACAGGCCGTAGATAAAGATGAAGCCGCCCCATGTAAAAATGGTAAGGAAAATCCATATCAAACGTATCCAAAGGGGGTCAATGCCAAAGTAATGGGCAAGTCCGGAAGAAACACCTGCAACATATTTTTTATCGGTATCCCTAAATAATTTTTTGACCCTAGTCTTTGTACCGGTACTTTTTGCCCTTGGCTCATCTTCAAAAATTTCCTCATCTACCATATAATCTTCGGGCTGGCCCATAATGGCAATGACCTCGTCCACTTCCTTATGGGTAATTACCTGTCTGTCGTTCTCCAGTTTTTCATGGAATAATTCTGCAATACGGGCTTCTATATCCGCAATGATCTCGTCACTTCCAGGTGTGTTGGCAAAGGACCGTTTTACCGATTCCAAATACCTTCGCATTTTATTATATGCCTCTTCGTCAATATGGAAGAGCATGTTTGCTAGATTTATATTTACTGTCTTGTTCATTGTTAGCTGTTTTTAGTGTTGGTTACCAGGTTGGTTGCTTTTCTCAGTTCGTCCCAAGTAGTGTCCAATTCCTTTAAGAAGAGTTTTCCCGTCTCGGTTAAGGTATAGTATTTTCTTGGCGGTCCAGATGTGGATTCTTCCCATCTGTAGTTCAAGAGTCCGGCATTCTTTAACCGGGTAAGTAGCGGATAGATTGTTCCTTCTACTACCAGCATTTTGGCATCTTTTAGCGTTTCTAGGATTTCTGATGCATACTTGTCATGCCCGTTTAAGATGGACAGGATGCAGTATTCCAGAACCCCTTTTCGCATTTGTGCTTTTGTGTTTTCTACGTTCATAATGTCTTTTTGCTTTTTATGCAGTCCCCCTCTTGCTGGGGTTGCTCCATGGTCCCTGTTGTCTGCATAGATTAACTGTTCGTTTTTTGATTGATGAATAAACATCCTGATTGATTTTTTTTGAT
Organism: Maribacter confluentis; assembly: GCF_030505015.1. Taxonomy (NCBI): domain Bacteria; kingdom Pseudomonadati; phylum Bacteroidota; class Flavobacteriia; order Flavobacteriales; family Flavobacteriaceae; genus Maribacter; species Maribacter confluentis. Next base: position 461,302 of record NZ_JAUKUC010000001.1, on the reverse strand, counting down.
TGATCGATAAACTCTTTAAGGTGTGATGAGTACCTATTTTTAATGATTACGGTAATTATTTGATAAACTTAATGGTTAGCGGATACTGAAAGTGTTGGCCTTCATTAGTACGTATGGTAGCCAATATGGTATACACAATATTAATGATGAACAAAGCTGATTGGGCAAAAACCAAAACTCCTGCAGGTATCATCCACGGTCCAAAGAAATGGTCACTATCAAAATGAAAATTTACCGAGTTCAGATTTGAAAATGTTGAAAATCCAAAATGGTCAAAATCAAAGAGATTTGGAATCAGTCCGCCTAAAAAGAAGGGCAAACTGATCATGCCAATTAAAATGGAGTAGAGCAAAATGCTAATTTGAAAATTCAGCGCTTGCTTACCGTTATGGTCTACGAAATCATATTCCTTTTTATTGGCGGTCCACAATACAAGGGGAATAATAAAATTCCCAAAAGGAATAAAATACTTGGAAAACGTACTTGCATGGATAATTGCAGAGAGGTTTCTTTCGTGCTTGGTTAATGTTTCTGTCATGATTGATGTATTATTTGATGATTGATGTTTTGGTTACTAGGTTAAGACCAATTACGTTGATAACCTATTAACTTCCTATGCAAATATATGTCTAAAAAAAGGTACTATGTAACGCATAGTACTAATATTTAACATTAATTTAACATTTTAGAATACTGTAAATTATGGCTACTTTTATCGAAATAATAAAAGTATATGGCTGTTACCGCTAGTAAATTCAATATGTTCGCCTTTATGAAACTACCGGCCGCCTGGTGGTGCGGAGTGCGTTTAAGGGAAATAGATAAGGAACGTGCAATTGTTACCGTAAAACATAGATGGATCAATCAAAATCCGTTCAATTCCATGTTTTGGGCCGTGCAAGGAATGGCCGCAGAGTTGTCCACAGGTGCCATGATGATAGACCAAATAGAGGCTACTGGAAAAAAAATTTCAATGCTGGTGGCCAATAATAAAGCCAATTTTTCTAAAAAGGCAACAGGTAAGATAACATTTACCTGTACGGATGGGCATTTAATAAAAGGTGCGTTGGAAAGAACCATAGCCACGGGAGAAGGGCAGACCATTTGGATGAAATCCGTAGGTGTAAACGAGGAAGGGGTTGTGGTCAGTACATTTAATTTTGAATGGACGGTGCGTTTAAAAAAGAGATAGTGTACGGGAGAATTACCCAAAATAGAAAGAAATTTAATTGAATAAATAATAATATATAATAATGAAAAAGTGTTTAGTTCCCTTGTTGTTATTGTTGGTAGTAAGTTGTTTACCCGATAATTCGAAATCAGAAATTCCAACGACCGATTTTACGGCTGAGAACGAGGAAGAGATAATTACCTATATAAACGATAATAATTTAGATGCTCAAAAAAGTCCTTCCGGACTTTATTATGTAATTGAAAATCAAGGAACAGGTGCGGCACCAACGGCAAGTTCTGATGTTACCGTGGCGTATAAAGGATATTTTTCAGATGGTTCTGTATTTGACGATAGTCAAGGAGATGGCATTACCTTTAATTTAAGTGGAGTTATTGCCGGGTGGACAGAAGGCATCACATATTTTAATGAAGGCGGTAGTGGTATATTATTGATACCCTCTCGTTTGGCATACGGTAATACGGGTAGATCGGGAATTCCTGGTGGAGCCGTTTTAATTTTTGATATAGAATTGCAATCGGTTAATTAACAAAGTAGTATTTCCCCTATATTTAAGGAAGTTTATCATTTTAAGCAACCTTTGGCGAACAAAATATATTTTAAGGAAACTCAGAAATTCACCCAAGGATGGTTATGGATATTGTTGATAACTCCTTTGGCTCTTTTGGTATATCAAGTTCTAGCTCCTATTTTTCAGACCGCTCCCAATACATCTGGCAATCTTTCATTTTCTATAACAGCACCTAAAAGTTTTTGGATTAGTTTTTTAGTATTGTTATTGGTAATTCTATTTATCGCATTCTCAAAACTAAAGACGATAATTACAGAAGACACTATACAAATTAGGCATTTGTTATTTGTAAAAAAGATTATCAACACTAAGGATATTGAAAAAGCCGAAATGATTACATATGGTTTTGTAGGCTATGGTATTCGGCTAAGTTTAAAACATGGTACGGTATATAACGTTAAAGGAAATACTGGACTGGCCATTATCTTAAAAAATGGCTCAAAGTATTTGATTGGCACCCAAAAAAAGAAAGAATTATCAGGTGTCATTAAAAAAATCTTACCGGATATGTAACATTTGCATGCTAATGCACATCTAATAGTCATCAATCAAAAATAAATTATACAATGAACGCACACGAAATAGACTACGAAATTTTTGGAGAAGAAATGCAATATGTAGAAGTAGAGCTAGACCCACAGGAGGCGGTAGTAGCCGAGGCGGGTAGCTTTATGATGATGGATACGGATATAAAAATGAATACCATTTTTGGAGATGGCAGTAATCAAGATAATAGTGTTTTAGGTAAAATATTCTCTGCGGGTAAACGTATGTTAACGGGAGAAAGTCTTTTTATGACCGCTTTCTTGAATATTGGTCAGGGAAAGAAAAAAGTCAGTTTTGCATCGCCATACCCAGGTAAGATTTTACCAGTAGATTTATCTGAAATGGGTGGTCGTTTTATTTGTCAGAAAGATGCTTTCTTATGCGCCGCTAAAGGCGTTTCAGTTGGAATTGAATTTTCAAAGAAATTGGGACGTGGACTTTTTGGAGGTGAAGGATTTATCATGCAAAAATTAGAGGGGGACGGAATGAGTTTTATTCACTCCGGCGGAACCTTGGCTAAGAAAACCTTAGGTCCTGGAGAAGTGTTGAAAGTTGATACCGGATGTATTGTTGGCTTTACAAAAGATGTGGACTATGATATAGAGTTTGTTGGGGGTATCAGAAATACCATATTCGGGGGTGAAGGACTGTTTTTTGCGACGTTAAGAGGTCCGGGTACCGTATATATTCAATCATTACCGTTCAGTCGTTTGGCGGGCAGGGTTCTTGCTTCTATTCCTCGTGGAGGAAAGGACAAAGGTGAAGGAAGTATTCTAGGTACATTAGGAGATATCGTTGGTGGAGATAATCGGTTTTAATTTTAAGTATTAAGTTTCAGGTATCAGGTATCAGGTATCAAGTATCAAGTATCAAGTATCAGGTATCAAGTATCAGGTATCAAGTATCAGGTATCAAGTATCAGGTATCAAGTATCAGGTATCAAGTATCAAGTATTAAGTACAAAGTATTAAGCGGAAGTACAAAGTTCTAAGTACTAAGTATGAGGTAGGTTATAAATTTGCACTTGAACTTGACTTTTGAACTTGAATTTGGTTCATTCCAACAACCAACAACCAACAACCAACAACTAATTAATGAGTTTCAAAAATCAAATAGAATTCCTTAAAGAACTTCAAAAGAATAACAATAAGGAATGGATGGATGCAAACCGAAAATGGTATAAGGAAGTACGGGATGAATATATCAATTGGCTAGATAGTATGAATAATAGACTATCACATATTGATAAGGATTATTACGATACGCCCGGTAAAAAGGGCATCAATAGAATTAATAATAATTTGATGTTTCATCCCAACAAACCCGTGTACAAAGATCACTTTGGTGCCGGATTTGATAAAAAACCAAATACAGCAGATTTCTATTTTGAGTTGGGTATAGAACGATGCATTTTTGCTGGCGGTTTATGGAGACCGGAACCAAAAGTAGTACGTAGTGTTAGGGAGGCTATAGATTATAATGGTGATAAACTTCAAAAAATCCTGAATAAAAAATCATTCAAAACACTTTTTGGTGGATTATATGAAGATGCGAAATTGACTAAATCCCCGAAAGGATTTTCTAATGACCATAAGCACATAGAATTGCTTCGAAATAAAACCTTCGGGGTTGAAACAACTTTTGCGACAGCGCAGACCTTCAATCAAAATTTTGATGAAAAATTAATTGAGGTGTATAAAGAAATGCTGCCTTTTAGACGTTATTTGAACAAGGCGATTACGGTTTAGTTATTCGGCATTGGAAGCCGGTATCCACCGTGCGGATAGATCCGGGTTTTCCATATCGGCATCTAAAGGAAACATTGGCCTTTTAATACGCTTGTACCCCAATCTATTTAAGTCTTGGTCAACTCCGCCAGGAGTCAGGGCCATAATCCAATCCCCCCGCATATCATATAGTTCAGGTACCAAGTAACCTATTTTTACGACTACAATATCTGTTTCCTTTGGGTTCAGCCCTAAATTGGTGAAATCGCTCAAATGGTGGTAAGGCTTTCTTTTTTTGGTAACTATAACATGTATGCTCCCAATTTTCACTACGACCTCAACTTCTGCATTGACATCGCCTTGCTTTATGGTCGTAATAGTACCTTCTAAAGTCAATGGTCCTGCAAAGCGGTTATCCACTGCAGCTCCAGCTTCAGCTTTAATTTTTCCGCCGACTCCTATTTCAAGGGCTTTAGCTACAAATTCTGGTCCGGGAATGGAGGCATAAATTAACGATGTACCATTATCAGATGCAAACTCTGGCCTTGCGAGCAATTGTTTTAATGTCCATGTTACATCACCTGCACCGCCAGCGGTAGGGTTATCTCCCATGTCACTGATCATATATGGCTTTTTGTCACTGGCCAATGCCAATTTCAAACTTTCGTCCAAAGTGGTGGTAGGGGCTACAAATTCAAATTGTTTTCTAACCTCCCAAAAACTTTGTGCTAGATGTTCAGCTCCCTGTTCAACTTGCTCTTTATTGTCACCGGTCACCATAACCACGGCATGGTTTCTTGGTTCATCTGCCCAAGCGTAGCCTATCCAGATAGCCGCATCAATTACTCCGTCTTGTTTTGTGATATCCGGAATTTTTGCATACAGACTTTTGCCCGGTTCTATGCGTGTACTCGTTTTTTCCCCTGGTAAAAGTATGGGTACGGGAACCCAAGCTTTGTATGCAGGTTTACCTTTGCCATTTTCCAATCTATCTATAAGGTTGCTCACAGCTCTTTTTTTAGACTGTATTGCATCTTCATGCGGCGCCATACGATAGCATGTAATGAGATCGGAATGTTGTGCCAATCGTTCAGAGACATTGCCATGTAAGTCCATGGAAGTTGATACCAGAACATCATCGCCAATGACCTCACGTATACGTGCTATTAAATCTCCCTCTGGGTCATCCAAACCAACAACGCTCATTGCACCGTGTATATCAAAAAAAAGTCCGTCATACGGTCCGTTTTCTTCAAGAAGTTTTAAACTTTTGGCTAACAAGGATTCATAAGCCTCTCTCGTTACGGTACCTCCTGGTAAAGATTTGCCTACCAGTGTTGGTATCCATTCTGCCCTTTGTCTCTGTAATGAATCCAGCTGTAAAAAAGGATATCTGTTATAGACGGAATCCCCAATTTTTGCATGAAAGGCTTCTTCCGTAGAAAGGGCGGGAGAAAACGTGCTACTTTCAATTCCTAGACCGGCAATGGCAATTCTCGGTAATTTTTTTTGTTGCAGATCCTTTGTACCCTCATTGCAGGAAGAAAGAACCAATACGAACAGAATCAAGTAAATGTAAGTAGTTTTCAATACAGAAGTTGGTTTATGGTTTGTTATGAAAAGATAGAAAAAAAGCGGTGTTAAAACCAATAGTATTTGCCCGATAACCTGTATGAGGCTATCAATGTAATAAAATAACCTGTTAGGTACACTTTTTACGAAAAGGTTTTCGAAGGTATGGATGTTGGTTTTTTGGATTGTTTAATCCATATTATGATGTAAACACAATACTTAATTTTAAAGTTTAGGCTGTAATCTATGTAGATAGTAAATAGCTAGAAAACGAACAAAGTTTGACACGTGCATTAAATCAACTAAATTGGGTGTAGAAATCAACTCAAACCAAATAATGGCAAATTTTAATATTGATGCAAAGAAGGAGGTCACCTATGATGCGATCGTTATTGGATCGGGAATTAGTGGCGGATGGGCGGCAAAGGAACTTTGTGAAAAAGGATTGAAAACATTAGTGCTGGAGCGTGGGCGTATTGTTGAGCATGTAGTGGATTATCCTACCATGAACGTGGATTCTTGGGATACGGAACTACGGGGCGGTCTAACACCAGAGCAGAAAGAAAAACATTATAAGGCTATCAGGTCTGGTTGGATCGGTACAGATACGGAACATTTTTGGGCAGATGATAAAGCTAATCCATATACGGAAGAAAAGCCTTTCTTATGGTTGCGAGGCCATCAAATGGGGGGGAAGTCTTTGTTATGGGGCAAGCAGACCTACCGATGGAGCGATTTGGACTTTGAGGCAAATGCCAAGGACGGCCATGGAGTAGATTGGCCTATCCGATATAAGGATATAGAACCTTGGTATACTTATGTGGAGAAATTTGCGGGCATTAGTGGAGAGGCCTTAGGTTTACCGCAATTACCGGACAGTCATTTTTTACCACCAATGGAATTAAATTGTGTTGAAAAACATGTGAAAAGTAGGATAGAGGAGGAGTTTTCCGGTAGAAACATGATTATTGGAAGGGTAGCCCATTTAACCCAACCCCACAACGGTAGGGGCCAATGTCAAAATAGAAATAGATGTAGCCGTGGTTGTCCGTACGGAGCTTATTTTAGTAGTAATGCCGTTACTTTACCTCCGGCAAATGCTACAGGAAACCTGACCATACGACCTTTCTCAATTGTTCAATCCTTGGTTTATGATGAAAAAAAGGAAAAAGTCACCGGAGTAAGAATCATTGATTCCGAGACCAATGAGGCCATAGAATATTCGGCAAAAATAATATTCGTCAACGCATCGACCTTAAGCACAACACAGATACTCATGAACTCTAAATCTAGCCGTTTTGAAAACGGATTGGGTAATGATAGTGGTGAGTTGGGCCATAACCTAATGGACCATACCTATAGAGTAGGTGCAATAGGAACGGTAGAAGGTTTTGAAGATAAATATTATAAAGGGAGAAGACCTAATGGCATCTATATTCCCAGATATGTGAACATTGATGAGAAGAGTAAATCTGATAAATTTTTACGTGGTTTTGGTTATCAAGGAGGAGCCTATAGAGGAGGTAATGCGGCAAATGTAGAAGCATTTGGGGCAGGTTATAAGGATAGCATACTAAAACCCGGTCCATGGGAAATGTTCATAACAGGTTTTGCGGAATGCCTACCGTACCACGATAATAAAATTTCCTTGAATACGGACGTTTTGGATAAATGGGGGCAACCGACATTAACTATAGATGCTGAATTCAAGGAAAATGAAAAAGCGTTGAACAAACAAATACAGGAAGATGCCGTAGAAATGCTCACAAAAGCCGGGGTTAAGGATGTTTTAGGCTTTGATAATGAGCACCCGCCAGGATACGGAGTGCACGAAATGGGTACAGCACGAATGGGGCGTGATCCAAAGACTTCCGTATTAAACGGATTTAACCAAGTGCATGCCGCTAAAAATGTATTTGTGACGGATGGTGCGTGTATGACCTCGTCATCTTGTGTAAATCCGTCATTAACCTATATGGCATTAACGGCCAGAGCAGCGGACTATGCGGTATCAGAATTAAAAAAATTAAATATCTAGGCAATGGACAGAAGAAAAGCGTTACAAAAAACAGGACTTTTTGCGGGAGCAACATTTTTAATGCCTTCCATGCTTTCATTATTTGAATCTTGTAAATCTGAAAATAGATTAGATTGGAAACCGTTGTTCTTTACGGATGTAGAGGCAAACACTATTGCTTCCTTGGTAGATAAGATTTTACCTAGAACAGATACACCAGGTGCCTTAGATGTAAAATCGGACATTTTCATCGATACGGTAATTGCTAAATCTTACGATAAGGCCGGACAAGAACACATGAGGGCGGATATAGCCGCTTTTAATGAAAATTGTTCTTCTAAATATGGTGATGTATTTTATAATTTAAGCGATGACGATAAAACGGCCGTATTGAATGAGGCCGAAAAAAGTTCAGGTAAATTTGGCAAAGGCGTATGGGGTACTGGTGTAGGGCCTCAAGAAGAAATTGGTTTTTACAGGTCTATGAAATCCATGGCCATTTGGGCATATATGACGTCTGAAGAAATTGGTAAAAATGTTTTGAATTATGATCCCGTTCCAGGAGAATATGAACCTTGCAAGCCGCTTTCCGAGGTTGGGAATAAATGGAGTTTAGGTTAAGTTTTTAAAATTCTAATGAGATGCTTTAAATAGCTTCACTACAATAGACCATCATAAGGCATATTCTTTATGATGGTTTATTAATGAAATCAGGATTCTAAGGTATATTTATGGTCAAACTTAAATTTCTTGTAGATTGAAAAATAATAAAGTACGCAATATAAAGAGGGAAATTTTATCGGATAATTGGTACACCCTTAATAAATATACATTTGAATATCAAAGACCAGATGGTACTTGGGAAACGCAAAATCGTGAAGCATATGACCGCGGCAATGGGGCGGCCATACTTTTGTACAATGCGGATAAAGGTACAGTGGTATTGACCAAGCAATTTAGGATGCCTACCTATGTAAACGGAAATGATAATGGTATGATGATAGAGGTTTGTGCCGGTTTATTGGATGGTGACAACCCGGCGGACTGTATACGGAAGGAAACCGAGGAGGAAACTGGGTATAAGATCAATAATGTCAAAAAAGTGATGCAAACTTATATGTCCCCGGTTCCGTAACCGAAATCTTGCATTTGTTCGTTGGTGAGTACGATGACAGCATGAAAGTCAGTGAAGGTGGTGGCGCTGAGGACGAAACTGAAAATATTGAAGTATTGGAATATCCTTTTGATAAAGCAATGGAAATGATCGCCACCGGTGAAATCAATGACGCAAAAACTATTGTACTGCTACATTATGCCAAATTAAATGGGATAGTTTAAGCAAAAACATCCGACAAAAATATATGGATGATTTAGATACCATACGGTTTGGAGGTGGTTGTCATTGGTGTACGGAAGCTGTATTTATGGCACTTAAAGGCGTTGTTAAGGTTGAACAAGGTTTTATTGCGCCATTGGAGAATATGGGAAATTTCTCGGAAGCGGTGATTGTACATTATAGTCCAGAGATAATAGATTTGAAGGATTTGGTTGCCATTCATTTAGATACTCATAGAAGTACCAATAACCATTCTATGCGTAACAAGTATCGTTCTGCCATTTATTATTTTAAGAAAAATGACAAGCCTGTTCTATTAAAAATTATGTCAGAGTTGCAACAAGATTTTAATGCCCCATTAATTACGGATATACTTTCGTTCGGAACTTTTAAATCATCCGAAGAACAATTTCAAAATTATTATTTCAGCGATATTGATAAACCGTTCTGTAAAACCCACATAGCGCCCAAGATTAAATTGTTGAAAGAGAAGTATGTTCAACATGTTTCTACAAGGGTAACCTAGCTAGTAGTGATCTCGCAGCATTTGCAACATTGCTTCAAGATGGGTGCGTTCATCACTTGTTGAATTTCTAAAATGATTGTTCATTACACTGAAAATCAAGGTTTTTCCAGAGTTTGTAATTAAATATCCACTTAGGCAATAAGTGTTGCTCAGACTACCCGATTTGGCATAAATATATGGTTTTTGATTGCCGGCAAATCTATTTTTTAATGTACCGGATAGTCCTCCGGCAGGGAAAATAGTATATAAACGTTCCCTAGGTAAATCTATATATAGTTTGTTTAAAACTTCAACCATATTCTGTGGGGTAAACAAATTGTACCTTGATAATCCGGAACCATCTACCCAACGCGGTGATTGAACTAGATCGGCCAACTGGTTCTCCAAGATGTAAGTTCTGGCCATAGCACCGCTCAACGTATCTTTTAACTCAGATGCCGTAAGGATCAATAACTGCTCTGCAATAAAATTATCACTTTCGTGCATCATTCTAATGTATAGGGAATCTGCATTTATGCCACGCAAGGTTTTTTTTGTTCCCTTGGGCATACCCGGCCGTGTTGTAATTTTTTGATTCAAGGTATTTTCCAAGATAGAGCGTGTAGTTACCGTACTCGTGATAAAGGGTATTTCTAAAGTATCACGACCTTGGGTTGGATAAAAAAATAAATTGGAAGTTTCCTTGCGTTGGTCGGTATGGTTCATATTTAGCACACTATCCTTGAAATAAGGGGGAGTGACCTGTATTCCTTGATTTGTATTTATCATTACCACATTTCCGTAAATGGGTAAAGCATTTTTTTCTGGGGAATAATACCATTGATAATCATCCCATGCCCAACCTGGACCATATTTTTTATCCTGAAAATTATCCGTTACATACACCAAATTGGTCTTGCTTTTCAAAAATGTAAATGCAGTGGAATCCCTTAAATACGGGTGTAGAAATGATGGGTCGCCTGTACCCTCAAAATATAGGGTGTCATTAGATTCTATATATTTAAGGGCGGGTATGTGGTCTGGGATGGTTTTAATAGCGGTGTACAGGGTGAATATTTTGGTATTACTGGCAGGTATAAAATATTTATCACTTTCGCGATCGTATATGGTATCCTTGGTTTCGGCATCGATCACTAAAATACCTGTAAATTGATTTTTGTAAAATGGGGTAGATAACTTATTATCCAGTTGTTTTGTAAGCAAGGCCCTAGAGCTACGGCAAGCGGTAAAGGTCAATGTAACTAAAAGGATATAAAGTAAATTCTTCATGGCTTCTAAAGTACAAAAGATTCATCTTTAAAGTCTTGAAAAATTTAACACGCAAACGTTTACTTTAACTTTTTATATACAATATTAACCCTCCAAATCTGTTTATCTTTATACCACAACAAACTAATTAATTTATGTAAATCATGGCTATTTCAATGCTAGAGTATAGTAAAACAGTACTTAAAAAAGTGAGCTTTGATACATTGCTTTTTTGCAAAGAATTAAAAAAAGCGCTCATGACCTTACTACCGGAAGAGGTAGAAGAATTGAAAATCTGGTTGGAACATTATATTACGGACAAGCCAGAATTACAACAAAGTTTAATTTATTTAAAATCATAACAAAGAGCCACTGTAAAGTGGCTCTTTTTGTAAGCAACCAATTAGCTGTTCCTGTATCTATTTAATAAATAGATGTTATGAAAATTTCCATATCAATTTTATTATTGTTCTTTCTAACGTGTCAAAAAGATGATATTTTTTACGATACCCCAATAGATGAAACGGGTATAGTGGGTGAGTGGTTGCTAAAGGAAACGTATATAAGCCCAGGTGGCGAAACCGATTGGAAAGATGTAGCCGAAGGGCATATGTATTTATTCCGATCAGATGGTAGTTTTCAAAAAACGGCCACGGCAACAACACCAGGGCAAACAGGAGATTATGAAATAAATGAAAATGAACTTATGCTATACGTTAATAACGATACGGCAAAAGATACCTTGGGCTTTAACGCCAATTTTAATGACGTGAAAACAATTTTGACATTGTCGCCTACGTACCCCAATATGTGTATAGAAGGCTGTTATTACCGCTACAAGAAGCAGTAGTTTATTTGTTCAACGGACTAATAATCTTAACATCCTGAAAAGCAATTGCACCGCGTACTACACTTGTAATTACATCTTTTAGGGCATCGGTTATTTGTACCTTTAGTTCTTTTTTGTGGTAGATCAAACTAACTTCACGGGCAGGTGAAGGTTCTTTAAAATATTTAAGTTGTTTCTTTTTTCCGGTATCTAGTTCAATGGTGTTCAGGTAGGGGAGTAATGTCATTCCCAGTCCTTCGTTAGATAGGTTGATCAAGGTTTCAAAACTTCCACTTTGCAGACTAAAATGTTCACCGCCTATTTTTGGTGTCTTACAAAGATTTAATACGCCTTCCCTAAAACAATGTCCGTCTTGTAGCAATAAAATATCGGCTATATCCAAATCTTCCGGGACCAGTTCTTTTTTGTTGCCCAAACGATGCTCATTAGGTACATAGCCAACAAAAGGTTCATAGTATAATGGTCTTTCCTTTATAAAATCTATCTCTAAAGGAGTAGCCGCTATTGCGGCATCTAAATGGCCATCTTGTATGTTTTTGATCAGGCTTTCCGTATTCTGCTCCTTTATGATCAAATTTACCTTTGGATACTTCTGTATAAAGGTTTTTAAGAACATAGGTAGTAACGTTGGCATTATGGTAGGTATAATTCCTAACACATAATCCCCGCCAATGTATCCTTTTTCCTGTTCAACAATATCTTTTATCCGTGATGCCTCATTGACAATATTCTTGGCCTGTTCCACAATTTTTTTACCAACTTCTGTTATGGTAATGGGCTTTTTACTACGGTCAAAAAGAAGAATATCAAGTTCATCCTCTAACTTTTGTACTTGCATACTAAGGGTAGGCTGTGTAACAAAACTCTTCTCTGCAGCAAGCGTAAAGTTTTTATATTCCGCTACGGCAAGTACATATTGCAATTGGGTAATGGTCATATGTATAGTTTAAGGCTATAAAGTTACCAAAAACTATATTTAGAACCTATAAATGATTTTACTGTATCATTAAATTATTAATCCAAATTGGAAATGAAATCCTACGGTTGAACAGATGGTCTTAAATTATGGTATTAATTCTAATAAATGCTGATAATGGTATTGATAAAGCGTTGATAATATAATACTTACAGATGTTATGTAAAGGTGTTATTTTAATTGGATATAGTCCAATTCAAGATTAAAATCCTCTTCTTTGTTATTACCAATTAAAATACCTATCTGAGTAAGGAAATCGCCATGGTAATTAGGCATCTTTAGGGCATCTCCTCTAAAAAATGGTTCCATTTTCGAGAATGGTATGGTAATGGTTTTCCACTCCTTGCTACTCGTAAAATGATAAATATAAGAGTGCCGTTGATGCTCTCCGGATTTACATCTAAATTGATATTTTTTTCCATCGCCCTTTAACCTAATTTCAAAAGATGAAAACTTTGATACATCAATCCTATCCATATCGTACCGCACCAAACAAAAACCGCCATTGTGTTCTAAGGATACATGTCCGCTAAAAACACCTTTACCCTCTTTGTTCAATTGAACAAGTCCCATGGAGACACCGCCCATGACCTCATCATTTACTATATGCCAGTTGCTAAGTTTCCTTTCCTTGGAAAATTGATAAATCATTAAAACATCGCTCATAAATTTCCTTAAATTAATAACCATTTAAAAGTACACGATGCCTAAGGTACATGTACATCCATTTAGAGTATAATTTGACTTAATAAAATTGGAGTAGTAAAAAGGGGCCATGTTATATTCTCTCCATTTATGGCCTTTGTTCTAAATAGTGTTCTAAGTCCTTATAGGCAAAATAGGTAATTGATAATAATACCGATACAAACGTCATAATAAGGGAAAAAAGTAGATAGGTCATGATATTAGCCTTTTAAGAATCTACCTTATTTACGTCAAAAATTGGAAATGGTTTGTTGTTTCTGCTATATTAAGGCATCATTTTTCTCATTTCACCCGCAACCGCCTTCTCTGCAGGGCCTTTTTTTTCCAATTCGTCAATAATCTTTGCATGGTCTTGGTTTCTGCCTTGCGATAATTTGTGAACGGCCTGTATCTCATTAATGGTAATTTCAAATCCTATTATGCCCGTAACCTGTCTCATGGTTTTTTTGGACATATCATTTAAGGAGATAGGATGTTCAGAAGCTTTTTCATACTTATTAACCAATTGATGCAGGGCATCTAGAAGCTCTTCTTGACTTTGTAATTTAACCGTTCCGTAAACGTGAACGGCAACATAGTTCCATGTTGGAACCTCTTCTTTTGTGTACCAAGAGGAGGAGATATAACTATGCGGACCGTTGAAAATGCATAGGACTTGATCTCCGTTTGCTAGATTTTTACTTTGAAGGTTTGCCTTGGCTATATGTCCTACCAAAACCTCAGTACCTTTTTTATTTTGGGTAAGTTCCAAAGGAATATGTGTACCCCAAGGTTTACCTTCTATGGTATTGATTAAAATACCAAAACTATTATTTTTTAAGAAGTTGCGTATCTCTGTTGGGTCATTGTTCCTGTAGTGTTCCGGTATAAACATGGATTACGTTTTATACCGTAAATATAAACGATATTCCTTCCTTTTTATGAGCAAATTATTTAATGTTTTACGCTAAGTCTACTCAATGACGATAGCTATCTTGTATTGAAATTTTTAAATAAAGAATATGCCATTTATAACAATAACAAAAGCAAAAGAACCTGTAGATATATTTTATGAAGATTATGGAAGTGGACAACCGGTCATACTTATACATGGTTGGCCGTTAAGTAGGAAATCTTGGGAACAACAAGTATGGAAAATCGTTGAGGAAGGGTTTCGGTGTATCTCTTATGACAGGAGAGGCTTTGGTACATCTTCCGCACCATGGGAAGACTATGGTTATTCTGCTTTGGCCAGTGACTTACAGGCCATAATTGAAAAATTGGATTTAAATGATGCCATTATTGTCGGTTTTTCTATGGGTGGTGGAGAAGTAGTCCGTTATTTAACGGATTACGGTTCTGATAAAATTGCAAAAGCGGCATTGATCAGCTCAATTATTCCTTTGGTAAAGCAAAAATCTGATAATCCAGATGGCGTAGCGGAAAAGGAATTGGATGATATTATAGATGCTCTACAAAATGATAGGGTAGGGTTTTTAAAGGAGTTCAGTAAAGGGTTCTATAATTTTGACGAGAATAAAGGTGAGCGGGTAAGTCAGGCACAATTAGATTATGATTTTACCATTGCTTCCTTTGCTTCGCCCAGAGCTACCATACAGACTGCTTTGGCTTGGATGCATACAGATTTTAGGTCCGAGCTGAAGAATGTGGATGTGCCTACGTTGATCGTACATGGAGATGCAGATGCTACGGTGCCCATTGAAACCTCGGCCAAACAGGCAGCAGCGGAAATTAACGATAATACCTATAAGATCATTGAAGGGGCTCCACATGGACTTAATATTACCCATGCCAAAGAACTGAACGATATCCTAATAGACTTTTTAAAAAAATAAGCATTTGACTAAGTTGAAAAGATCGGGCCATTTTGCCCGATTTTTTCTTTTCCAGAAGTTTCATGAAAAGAAGAACGACTTTTATACAATGTGCAATTCTACTTCTTGTACTGATTTCAATAGGTTGCAAGCAGATAAGAAAGGTGGCAGATGTACTGGTACAACCTACCGCTAGGGAAATTTATGCACGAAATTTTGAGAACGATAATCAACAGTTTGCTATATGGGAAAGAGCGTTTAAAGAAGCAAGAAAAGATAGTTTGCTCATTAATTTGCCCTATGTGGAAATAGCCAAAGGGTTTTCCCATAGGTATGTGGTCTATAGTTATAACCTCTTTTTGGAAGAGGGAGTAACATTACATGTTGATATAAAAAATAGGGAAGAAGAGAGTCGGTTTTTTATAGACGTCTTGCAAATAGCATCAGATAGTAGCATTACTCAATTTGCACAAAATGAAATCAACAGCCCTATATTGCAGGTTGACATTGAAACAACAGGTACCTATAAAATATTGATACAACCGGAAATAAATGCTCTAGGTGATTTTGAGATACAAATGTACAATACGCCCAGGTTCATGTTTCCTGTGGCAGGGAGCACTAATGATGCCGTACAAAGTTTTTGGGGTGCCAAGCGCGATGCCGGCGCACGTTTACATGAAGGTATAGATATATTTGCCACACGCGGCACCCCGGTGGTTGCCGCCGCGGAGGGTAGAATTACTTCAGCAGGTAATAGGGGGTTGGGCGGTAAACAAGTGTGGTTGCGTACCGGTTTGTTGGGAAAGTCGCTTTACTATGCCCATTTAGATAGTATTATGGCACAGGTAGGAGATAGGGTCAACGTAGGAGATACATTGGGTCTGGTAGGTAATACAGGCAATGCCAGGACTACTGCGCCGCATTTACATTTCGGTATATATAAAACCGGTAAAGGAGCGGTTAATCCGTTACCATTTGTATGGAAGACCACCAAGCCGGAACTGACGAATCCTTTGCCGATCACACCTCAACTAAAGGTTTCTTCAACAAGGGCCAATCTAAGAAATAGTCCTACCACCAATAGTTTGGTTGTGGGAGAGGCAATTAAAAGTGATACGTTACAATTACTGGGCTATACAAACAAGTGGGCCCATGTACTTACCGCCAGCGGTAAAAAGGCTTTCGTTCATAGTAGTTTAGTAGCTACATCCTTATAAACGGTTGTTCAATAAGGCCTTGAGCTTTGTTTATGACCCCACAGAATTAAGTGTTCAATTTAATTGAACATGTGCCAATATCGGAAGGTGGTCAGAGATATGCTTATTATTTTCCATTCGGTCATCAATATGTATATACCTGTTAACGGTTGCATTCTTTATAAATACATAGTCTATCCTATCCGTAAGGTTTTTTTTATGGTCAAACCCGTTAAACGTACCAGTTGGCCCATAAAAGGGTTGTCTGGAAATTAATTGGCCGTCTTGTAGCACATTTTTTAAATATTGAATTGGTGCTTCTTGGGGTTTTAAATTTAAATCACCCATAAGTATAACGGGTAAATTTTCTGTGTTGAGTTCTTTTATTTTAGCCACGATCAACTGTGCGGATTTTTCCCTGGCTAACGTTCCCCTGTGGTCAAAATGTGTGTTGAACACCCAAAATTGCTTTTGCGTTTGTAGGTCTTGGAATAAGGCATAGGTACATATTCGTTCTAGTGCCGCATCCCACCCCACAGAAATTTTTTGGGGAGTATTGGACAGCCAAAAAGTTTCACTTTGTATCATTTTATATTTTGATGCATTGAATAAAATAGGGGAGTACTCGCCCTTTGTTTTGCCATCTTCACGACCTACGCCAACGTAATTGAATCCTTTTAGATGTTGGTTCAAATAACTCAATTGTCTGTCCAACACCTCTTGCATACCCACAATACCCGGTTGATAATGTGTAATTAGATTAACCATGGCTTCCTTTCTATCGTTCCAATTATTTATGGTGTCACCGGTATTGTCATATTTAATGTTATAGCTCATTACTATGGCATCTTGTGCTATAGTAGTTGTTGTAAATAGTAGGACCATTAATATTTGAAGCGCAATTTTCATTTATTGAATTTATATATTGTTTTCGCTTTATGAAGATAATGATATTGTTATTCTTTTCACTCACGAATAAGGTGAAATTCAAAGTATAAACGCTTTCTTAACAACTGTTATTTATTGCTTTTTGTATTTTCACGGTATGGAGGTAAAAGGCTATTTATATCAAATACATCCCGTGCTTCCCGTTTGGGATGTTGTAGAGGCGTTGGATTTTTATGTCAACCGTTTGGGTTTTAGGATTGCATTTGCGGATGATGCCAAAAAACCTAAGTATGCCGGGGTCATACGAGATGCTATAGAAATACATTTACAATGGCACGATGTTAAGGAATGGGAATTGGAAATTGATCGGCCCATGTTGCGTATCGTTACCCAAAATATCCAAGCATTGTATACTGAATACGCAGAAAAGGATATTTTTAATCCCCACACCTTGTTGCGAGAAACGGCGTGGGGTACCAAGGAATTTGCCTTTTACGATCCCTTTAAAAATGGTTTGACCTTTTATAGGGATATATAATATAAGTTAGTTTGAAAATTTGATTATCAGATAAATAAAATAATAGATGAAAGTATTGTTTATTGGTGGAACCGGAAATATAAGTACACCTAGTAGTAAATTGGCCATTGCAAACGGAATAGATTTATATGTGTTGAACAGGGGCAAGGCAAAAGTTGAGCTCAAAGGTGCTCGGTCTATAATTGGTGACATTAATAAACCCGAGGAATTAAGCGAATTAAAAAAACATGATTGGGATGTTGTGGTCAATTGGATCGCGTTTACCAAACAAGATATTGAACGTGATATTGAACTATTTAAGGGAAAGACCAAGCAATATATATTTATTAGTTCCGCGTCTTGTTACCAGACTCCGTTAAGTTATCCGGTAATCACTGAATCTACGCCGTTGCACAATCCGTTATGGGATTATTCACAGGATAAAATTGCTTGTGAGGAACGTTTGCAGGAAGAATACCGAAATAATGGATTCCCTATTACAATTGTAAGGCCATCATTGACCTATGATACGGTCATACCAATAGCTATTGGCGGATTTGATAAATTTAATACCGCTCAACGTATTTTGGACGGTAAGGAAATTATCATCCATGGAGATGGAACATCGCTGTGGACCGTAACGCATTCAGATGATTTTGCAAAGGGATTTGTAGGCCTTTTAGGATTACAAACTGCTATTGGCCACGCTTTTCATATCACATCAGATGAGGTATTGACCTGGAACATGATTTATAAAATTTTAGCCGATGCCCTGGGCAAAGAGGCGAAAATAGTTCATATTGCATCAGATTTCATATGCAGGATAGAACCATCGTTTACAGGGACATTATTAGCGGATAAGGCAGAAAGTGTACTTTTTGATAATACTAAAATAAAAACCTTTGTACCGGGTTTTAAAGCTACGATACCTTTTTCGGAAGGGATAAAGAGGACCGTAAAGTGGTTGTTAGAGCATCCAGAACTTCAAAACATGGATGAAGAGACAGAGGCTAAGATTGAGAATGTGTTAAAGGCTTATAAAGGTTTGTAGATTTTTGAGAGCACTAGCAGATTGATTCACCATTTGTATTGCCCACCCCTAGACCCTCCAGGGAGGGGAATAGTTTATTGCTTTAAAAGAACTTTGGGTAGATTATTGTTGTTTTTAAAACTTCAAATTTGCCAGAAACCCACAAACTAAAACGTGTTTTTCCCCTCTTGGGAGGGAATTAAGGGGTGGGTTCTTTGAGTCTGCTGAATTTTTTCTTTAATGTTAAATTATAATAAAAGTATACATTGAGCACAATCATTTTCTTCAACGTGGAGTGGTAAGTGATGAGTAATTAAAAACTAGCTTGAATCTTACTTTTCATGATGCTCTAAATAATTATCTATTCTGTGATATAAGAGTGCAGCATCTTTTTTGACATACTCAAGCCTATTTAGAATAGAATAGGCATAGGTTAATTCTGAATTAGTGAGTTGGTAAAATTTATCCTTACGCATCATTTTTAAAAGAATGGGGATTTCGGCGGGACTTACTGAATCTGGAAATTTAGGGTTAAATACTTTATATGAGTTCATAAAATGAGGATAATCACTACGTGAATCGGCACCATATTCATATAAGAATTCTAAATTTAAATAGTACGCAACAATCTCATCACGAATGTCTTGGTCTGAGATTAGGCTAATATTACCTGTACTTGATAACTCATTATAAGTTCTGTTATTAGGGGTAAGCCTGCCGATGCCATAAATACCACCATAAGCAACATCATTTATAAATGTGATGGTATCTGTTGGTATAATACCGTTCAGATAATAATTTTTAGCTTTATTTAAGCCTTGTATTTTTTTATCACCACTTTTAAACCAACTTCTTTCAAAATATAAAGAATCCGATAGTATATCTTCTTGAATGTTCTTAAGGTAATTCAATTCTACTTCTCTGCTTTTACGAGACTCATTCCAATTATTAATCTGTAATGCAATCAATATTCCAACAACAACGAGAATAATTTCACCGATTGCGTATTTGAAGTACTTGGAGACTTTACCTTCTTCGAGCAGGTTTCTACGGATTTTTCTAAAGAAATTAATCATTGGTCAATCGTTACAATTTCTCGGCTTCAAATAATTTTGTTTTAGAGGGTTTTAATTTTTAATAGGAGCTTCAAGAACTTTACCGTACAAAATATTGGCTGCCGCTTCATATTTATCACCTTTTACCCAAAAAGGGGTTTCAGGATCGTTGGCTATCATTCTACCCGAAAGTACATACCCTTGATAAAATTTCAATAGATAGTCATAATCCAAACTATCGGCCTCATCACCGGCTTGGTGGTAGTATTTGTTTATTTCATCATCAAAAACATCAAAACCGGTGGAGTAGGTGGGAGCAGGTATTCCTACCTTGGCAAAGCTGACATTATCGCTGCGATCAAAAAGTCCTTGCTCGGGAGCAGGGTCATCAATAGCTTCAAGACCAAAAGCGGCAGCTCCCGCAACAATGTGTTTTTTGGCTGTTGTTCTGTTTAAACCGATTACGGTGGCTAATTTGGTATTGTTATAGCCACCACCATCGGTATTAAAACCATATACAATTTGCTTTAACGGAAATAAAGGATTCGCTACGTAGTATTGACTACCTAACAAACCCTTTTCTTCGCCCGTAAAAAAAATGAATACGGCAGACCGTTTAGTAGGGTACTTGCCAAGATTCTTTGCCATACTTAAAACTGCAGTGGTACCAATGGCATTGTCTCGGGCTCCATTATAAATGCTATCTCCTTTGGCGTCAGGGGTGCCAATACCCACATGGTCATAATGAGCTGAATACATAATGTATTCATTTTTTAGTTTTGGGTCTGTCCCTTCTAATACCCCGACAACATTTTGGGTGACCAGTGTTTTTTCTTTCTTTCCGTCGGTTTCAATAGAATAGGATAACTTGGAAGTATTGAATGCACTTAATTTTTCTGCGGTCGTATTTACCCAAAGATGAATGAAATCATTTTTTGAACCTTCTGCATCGGTTGCATCCGGAATCTTTACATTTTCTCCCATTAAATGAGAAATTCTAGACCACCAGTCCTCTTCTAGCAAAGTCATTTCTATCATACCTATAGCACCATTTTTAATTGCCAATTGCTGTTTTACCTTATGGGCACCGTAAACAGCTCTGGCATCGGAAGATTCTGGGGTTCCCCCGTTTACTATGATAAGCTTACCTTTTACATTTTTTCCTTTATAATCGTCCTCGGTACCAAAACCAAGATATACGGTTTCACCAGAAAGTTCAGTTTCATTAGCTTCCACTGCAATAGTATGGGGGTAGTTATCTCCATTTATAGCAACTTTTAGCATATTTGGTGGAGTTGTTTGTAAAAGATTAAAAGTTTGATAGTAAGATTTTGTAGCTGGGTTAGGTTTTATACCATAGCCACGCATGGTATTTGCAAGGTAAGATGCGGCAATCTTTAATTCTGGCGACCCTGTTGCACGGCCATTTAAAACATCGTCTGCTAAAAAATAGATGTGGCCTTCAATATCATTTTTATTGACTGTTGTCAATGCCATTTCGGCATCGGTTTGTGCTGTTAATATACACGTGAACGCAAATGTAATAATGGATAAAAGAAATTTCATGGAGTAGTTTTTTTGGTAATTATTATACATAGGAGAATCATTTATAGTTAGCGCAAAAAAAAAATGAGAATTATAAATTTCATCAAGATTAATATTATGTGAAAGGCTATGTTGCCAATTGAAAATTTATAGTTTATAGATTAATCACCGGAGTCTTTAGGTGTTACAAAATACATATCTATTTTTCCTTTTCCTTTTGCTTGTATTTTTCCTCTGTGGGTAAAATTAAATTGATTGTTGTCTTTTAATAGTTCATAGGTACTTTGAGAAATGTTTACTTGACCTACAGCACCACTACTTTCAATTCGTGCTGCAGTGTTTACGGTATCTCCCCAAATATCGTATTGAAATTTCTTAACCCCCACGATACCGGCAACCACGGGACCTGTGTGTATGCCCAATCGCATTTCAAATGTAAATCCGTCCGTTGTTTCTAAATCTGAAAATCGTTTGGTCATAAAAGATTGCATTTCTAAAGCGGCTAAAACCGTATTCTGTACGGAATCTGTAGAAGGAATGGGTAAGCCACCCGCCGCCATATAGGCATCTCCAATGGTTTTAATCTTTTCAATTTTATATTTTTCGCAGATAAGGTCAAACGCCTTAAAACAGTGATTGATTTCACCAATTAATTCAGCTGCAGAAAGTTCTGCCGACATTTCTGTAAAACCTTTAAAATCAGTAAATAAGATAGAAACTAAATCAAAATCACGGGCTTGTGCCTCACCTTTCTCTTTTAATTCCTCTGCAATTTCCGCTGGCAGAATATTTAACAAAAGACTTTCTGATCGATCTTTTTCCTTCTTTAAAATATCCTTTGACTTTTTTACATAATGCCATCTTGAGAAAAAACCAAGCGCTAAAAGAAAACAGATTGAACCGACGCCAATTGCCAAGTTTCTATTTTTATCTTTTCGTTGAACCTCTGCTTTATGCTGTAATTGCACGGCCATGTCTTTCTCAATTTGAACCAAACTATCTGCCATTACTTTCTTTGCGAATTCTATTTGCTGTAATTTTATGGCTAAATCTTCGGTTTTAATACTATCGCTTATAAGAATCATTTTTTCATGATAAATTAAAGCTTCCTTATTATTGTTTAATGCTCGGTAGGCCTCATATAAACACTCGCATGCGAATTCTTGTCCGCCTAAATCGCCTACTTTTTGCGTCATTTCAAGGCTTTTTTTACATAATGAAATTGCCATTAGATAGTTTTTTTTATCAAGATAAATATCACTAATCGTTAATAATGAATTCGCACCACCTTGTATATCATTAATGCTTTCACTGATATCAAAGCTTTTTTGAAGAAAATCTAGGGCTTTTTCGGTTTCTCCTTGTTCAAGATAAACAGTGCCAATACCCGATAGGCCAGCTGCAATTCCTAATTTGTCATTTTTCTTTTTTTCAATTTTTAAACCTTTTTCATAATATTCCAAGGCTGGTTCAAATTCTTCTTTTGCGAGGTAAAGATTGCCAATGTTGATGTACATTGAAGAGTTACTGTCTTCATCATTCAACTCATTATTAATGGCTATACTTTTTTTATAATACTCTAATGCTTTGTCAAATTCATCTTTTGATAAGTAAATACTACCAAACTCATTATAGATAGAGCCCTTGCCATTGAGATCATTTTCTGCCTCATAGATTTTCAAGCTTTTTTGATAGTATACCAAGGCGTTAACTACATCTTCATTGTCATGGTATATATATCCGATTTTTATCAGAATATCAGCTGTACCTAATTTGTCGTTAATCTTTTCGGCAAGTTCAAGACCTTCGTCATACGAAACTAGGGCATTGGTATAATCGCCCATTCTAAATTGTAGGTAACCTTTAAGGGTAAGGGCTTCAATAAGGCCCTGGTCGTTTTTTGTTTTTTTGGTAAATTGATATAGTTCTTTTAATAAAATAAGAGCACTATCAGGTTGTGAAGCGTAAAATCCGTCATAGATATAGTCATTATATGCTTGAGCCCTTATACTATCGTTCAATTTTTCATTATTCCATATCTGGTATAAAGAATCTAGTTCTGTTTGCGAATAAACGGAACTTTGAAGACATATTAGAAAGAATATAAATCTTACTTTTTTCATTTTCACTTTTTAAAAGTGTAATCTCACTTTAATCATAACTAACTGGTTGTAAATTTTTTATAAGTGATCGGTTGATTAAAATATTAATATATGATGCTCTAGTTTTAATATGTCCCGCATAGTTATTTATGAGAAAAAGTACATATGCTGTGCTTTCTTTAAAATTGTACTCATAGTTGTTATAGCAGTCTTAGGAACCCATAATAGATTGCAGTTAGTAGTAAAAGCACTAGACTAATGGCTAAAAACCGAATAGATCGTTGCACATTTCTAAACTTCCAAGCCGATATTTTAGAATTGATATAGATTTGCTCCCCTAATTGCTCAAAAACTTCTTGTTCATTAATGCTTACATCATAAAATTTCTTTGAAAATTCTTTTATAGTACCAAACTTGGTTATGACATCACCAAAATAAAAGACGTTATCACTATAGTTGCCTTCTAACTTGGGTATAAAACATCGTACACTATAAAAAATAGATATTACGGTAGCTACAAACCACAATCCAATTAGTATGTAGAACAAAATAGCGTTCGAAACAGAATGCATAACAGGAGCAGCACTTTGGTAGATAAAGTTTAAAATAATACCGTAGAAGGAAAGTATAAGTCCGGCTTTTAACTCCGAAGCTTTTATGAGTCCAGCTACATAATTAATGGTGCCCCAATAGTGATCTACTAATTCTTCTGAATGTCCCTTGGATTTTAATTCATCTAAAAGACCTTTCTCAAAAGCGGACAATGGGTTATGCTTTTGTTTGGTTTTATTGGAATTCAGGTTTTTATTGTCAATCAGTTTGGTCATGGCTTTAAGTTTAATTTCAATCACTATTCTATAACATTGTACACCGTAAGAGGTTGTGCTTTGTTCTTCATGTTAATACTACCTAGGTTCTCACATTTAAAAGCTTCTTTAACCTGCTCATAGCAACCTTCGCAAATAATTATTTGATTTTCCTTAGCAGCATCTTGCAACCTGGCGGCCGTATTTACGGTATCGCCAATTACGGTGTAATCTAGACGTTTAAGAGTGGCGGAACCAATATTGCCCGAAATCATTTCACCACTTTTAATACCTATGGAAACCTTTGGCTGGTATGTTTCTTTGCCTTCCTCTTTAGGTAAGTTGTTCACTTGATTTCTAATGGCCAATGCGGCATCAATGGCACGGTCTAAATGATATTCTCCTCTAAAAACGGCCATAACGGCATCACCTATAAATTTATCTATGATACCATCTTGCTCCATTATTTCTTTTACCATGGTATCGAAATAGGTATTGAGCATTGAAACAACAATGTCAGGACTAGTGGTCTCACTTATTTTTGTGAATCCGCATACGTCAACAAACATAATAGTACCTTCAATATTCTCGTTTGCCATTATTTTAGACTCATACTCTTGGCCACCCATAAAATTGAGTACGTTTTCGTCAACATACATTTTTAGAATATTGTTTTCTTTAATGGCCTGCAGCGTTTTTCTAATTTCCATGGCATGCTTTAAAGTCTTTTCCATGGTAATGGTCAAGTCTTCAAAGTTTATGGGTTTGGTGATAAAATCAAAGGCACCTCGGTTCATGGCTACACGAATATTTTCCATGTCACCATAGGCGGAAACAATAACCGATTTAATTAAAGGGCTAGATTCGTGCAATTCCGAGAGTAGGGTAAGACCGTCCATCTCAGGCATGTTAATATCGCTCAAAACAATATCTATACCGGGATTTTCCCCAAGTTTCTCTAGCGCATCTCTACCGTTTATAGCAAATACAAACTCGTATTCGTTTTGCCGTATTTGCTTCCTGAATTTTTGTTTGATGAGTATCTCTAAGTCCGTCTCATCATCTACTACCATTATCTTTGCCATAGTCTTAGGTTAAGGTTATCAGCTTGTCTTTAAGGAGTGAAAAATCTAAAGGTTTGGTTAGAAAGTCATCTGCACCTAGATTTTTTGCCATTGTTCTATTTTCATCATCTCCATAGGCGGTAATCATCATAACCATAGGAGGCGGTTTTACATAATTTTTTTTGATGGTATCTAATAATTCCAATCCGCTCATACCAGGCATATTAATGTCAGATAATATAAGTACTGCTTCATGTTCCATTGCTTTCATTAAGTTTAAGGCTTCTTCGCCAGAAAAGGCAAATACAAACTCTAATTCATCTTTTCGTATTTCTTTTCTAAAACGCTGTTGAAAAAGCACTTTAACATCTTGTTCGTCATCTACAACTAATATTTTCATAAGGTGGTTTTTTGTGGTTATTTTATTGGTAATGCTATGGTGAAGGTGGTGCCTTCTCCCTGTTTGGTATCAACAGTTAATTCACCGCCATGTACTTTTACAATATCATAGCTTAGTGATAGTCCTAATCCGGTTCCTTCCCCAGAAGGTTTGGTCGTGAAAAAAGGTTGAAATATTTTATCCAATACCTCTTTAGGCACTCCGTTGCCATTGTCCGATACTTTTATAAATACCATAGTATCTTTCTTTTCTGTAGTTACCGAAACGGTAGGTTCGTAACCATTTGGGTTTTCTTCTTTTTTCTTTTTTACCACATAAAAGGCATTGGTTATAAGGTTTAGAATAACTCTACCCATATCTTGAGCTACGATATTCAATTTGCCGATTGAGTCATCAAAATCAGTATTCAACGTGGCATTGAAGCTTTTGTCTTTTGCCCGTAAACCATGGTAGGCTAGGCGTAGGTATTCATCTGATAAAGTATTGATATCGGTCATTTCTTTTTGACCGGTACTGCTTCTGCTATGTTGCAGCATTCCTTTTACGATACCATCGGCACGTTTGCCATGAAAGATAATTTTATCCTCATTGGCAGATACATCTTTAGCCAAAGCCTTTACTTCATCATAATTACCATTCTCAATTTCTTCTTCCAGTTCTTCCAGAAGTTCTTTATTTACTTCAGAGAAATTATTGACGAAGTTTAGCGGATTTTGAATTTCATGGGCAATACCAGCGGTGAGTTCACCCAAACTTGCCATTTTCTCGGATTGTATAAGCTTTGATTGTGTGGATTTTAATTCGTCTATTTTAGTCTTAAGCTGAACTGTTCTATGACTAACTCGCTCCTCTAATATTCTATTTTCCTTAGTTAGTTTTCGAGCTCTAAATACAATATATGCCCTTAAAATACTAGCTGCAATTAAACCGAAGAGCAAGTATGCCCACCAAGTTTGCCACCATGGCGGCTTTATTTTAAATGAAAGTGCATCTGGTACGGACCAATCGCTATTAGCACTTTTAACAGCCACTTTAAAGGTGTAATCCCCTGGTTTTAAGTTATAATAATTTTTGGTCTTTGTGGCATTTGCAGCATAGCTCCAATCTTCATCTTCACCATCTAGAATAAATCGATAGTTTAGTTTATCCCTATTAAATATAGCATCACTACCATAGCTAAAACTAATACTGTTCTGGTCATAGGGGAGTGTAAGACCTTCGGGAATTTTATAAGGAGGTTTAACGGAATCCCAACTTATACTATTGGTACTGGCATAGGCTGAAGTTTGCACATTTGTAGAATCTTTTATAATAGTTAAATCGAACCACGGGTTTTCATCCATGACGAACATGTTGTTGATTTTCACTGTTCCATTAGTACTATTTTGTTGTGGTTCTGAGTTAAGAACAAGTAGTTTCCATTCATTGGAAGTACTCGTAACACCTGACCAAAACTGACCGTTTTTTAAAAATTTAGGGGAATCTTGTAAATAATCGTTCGATTTAAAACCAAGTCCTGCATTAAAATTGTAGAAACCTTTATCTGTTGTTTTTGCAGTGGCTTTTTCCATGGCAATTAAGCCATTACCGCTAGCAGCGTACATGATACCTCCTTTTTCTGTCAGATCATAAAAATCAGTAGGGTATAGTCCGTTTTCTTTCTTTATTGGGGTTAGCGTATTTTGTTCTAAGTTAAGTATGTTAACACCATTTTCGGTAGCTAACCATAGCTCTCTTTCATTTGAAATTTTGGCTGTGGATACATTGTTATTGCTAAGACCTTGTTCTTCTCTAAGGTAACTTACGGTGTTCGTTTTTAAATTTACTTTGGCTAATCCGTTCGTAGTAGGGGTCCAAAGAATTTCTTTGTCATAAACCATTATTGATCCGCTTCCCGCTATTAAAATATCAGGGTCACTTTTGGATACTATTTTTTTAAAGCTATTGGTTTTAATATTATAGACATACAGACCCGTTCTCGAATATATGGCAAAAGTATGCTCATTGATAATTGCAATACCTGCTCCGAAAAGATCAGAACCATTGGCGTATGAGGTGAGTTTATTTTTTTGCCGATCAAGAATAGAAAAGCCATCTCTAGTATTTAAAAAGTACATATTAGGTGTAATCTCTTTAATGAAATTAATTGTGTTAGGATTACAATGTAATTGTTCAAAACTAAGAGCTCTTATAGAATTATTATTCAAGTTAATAATATTGATTCCCGCAGCCGTACCTAACCATATGTCACCATTTGAGTCTTCTTCTATTTCCCATATTTCATTATTTAATAAACCTCTTGTGTCATCAAAATATTCTGTTTGTAAAGTGTAATCTGTGGTAATTAGCACTCCATTATCCGTACTGGCAATCCATAAAGAGCCATCATTTCTTTTTAAGGGTCTAGGAATCTTTAGAGAGCCTTGTAGTGTGCTATTTAAAGCTATTGTTTTATGTTTTTCCAGATTATTACTTAATATAAACGCCTCTTTGGCTCCCAATATCCAGAAGTTACTTTCGTTATCTTCTTCCAATTCGGTACCTATTATGCTGTAGCCATTTTCAGCATCTAATACTTTTACTGTATTTTCTTTTAAGGAGAGTCGTAAAACCCTAGGATTAGTAATATTACTAGTTGCAGAAGAATATGGATAGTTAAGCCAAATGTTACCCGTTTGATCTTCTGTAACATCCCAAACTATTGAGTTTATTTCAATATTTGCAATCTTTGAAAGTGTTTTAAGTTTCTTTCTGTCTCTATCTAAAACCCTCAAATGATTTGTAAAACCTAACCAAAGGTTATTATTGCTATCTTCAAAAAGTCTCCAGGGTTTATTACTATTTACGTTGCTTACTTTTTGAAAACTTTTTAATTCCGAATCCATAGTATAGAAGCCTTCGTTTAGCGATGCTATATACATAGTACCGGTATAGTCGCAGAGAACATCGAACGGGGTAAAATTTTCAGTTCTAGTAATGGTGTATTCTATATTATTATCAAAATCTAATACGTTGATAATACGATCTGCAGGTCTAACCAACCAAAGTTTGCCTTGTTTGTCAAATTCCATTTTGTAAACTGTATTGTAGTCATAGATAAATGCATTTTCACCGTCATAAAGTGTTAATGATGTGAAGGAGGATGAACCTACCCAAATACTACCATCCTCAGTTTCTAAAAAGGAGGTAATATCATTAGAGGGCAATCCTTCATTTGTAGAAAGCTGTAGAAGATTTACGTTCGTACCGGCAATATTACCAGGGGGTTTCATTTTGGTAATGATTGGTTTTTTTATGGTAGATTTTGTGATAGTAAAGGATATAGAATCAAACGTTATATTTTCTGTCGGAAAACTGTTCCAGTCCAAATCGTATTCCTTCATTGCGGATTTTAGCGGTTTAAACGTGTTTAGTTCAAATGGTTTGCTGGGCAAGGCATCTACGTTTAAATCATAAGTAACGGGAGTTGTCAGGGTGTTGTTGGTTATGGTTTCCCATTCAAAAGGTTCTGGTTCCGTAAATTGTAAAGGAATGGTTTCTGGAACCTTAAAATCACCTACTGTAGTTTCCGTTTCGGACTTGCTTTGTTTGTGGCAAGAAACCAAAAACAAGCAGCAGAAAAAGCCAATTATAAGTACAAGTTTACTTTGTTGTGTATTTTTCATACTGGTTTGGTTGTTGGTCTAGTTTGGTAATTCTATAATAAATGTGGTTCCTTTATTTTTTGTTGTTTCCACTTTTAACTTTCCATCATGTCCTTTTGTTACAATATCATAACTCATGCTTAAGCCCAAGCCGGTACCTTGTCCTGTAGGTTTGGTGGTGAAAAACGGTTGGAATATTTTCTCTTTGACTTTTTCTGGAATACCATCACCATTATCAGAAACACTAATGGTGATATGTTCATCAGACTTTTTGGTACTGACAGTTACTATGGGCTTAAAACTAACATCCTTTTGTTTTTTCTCGTTTACCGCATAAAAAGCATTGGTGATCAAATTGAGAATTACCCGCCCCATGTCTTGTGGTACAATATTTACTTTTCCAATGCTTTCATCAAAATTTGTAATGAGTTCTGCATTAAATGATTTATCCTTTGCCCGCAGACCATGATAGGCCAAGCGCAAATACTCATCTGCAAGGGCATTGATGTCCGTAGGTTCTTTTGTGCCGCTATTGCTTCTAGAATGTTGTAACATACCTTTTACAATATTGTCCGCACGTTTGCCGTGATGGTTTATTTTTTCAAGGTTTTGTTTGATATCCAACGAAATAGCTTTCACCTCTTCAAGATCTCCTTTATCCAATTCCTCGTTCATTTCATCAACAAGTTCATTGCTTACCTCTGAGAAATTATTGACGAAGTTTAAAGGGTTTTGAATTTCATGGGCAATACCAGCAGTTAACTCTCCAAGGCTCGCCATTTTTTCAGATTGGATGAGTTGAGATTGGGTGGCTTTTAATTCTTCTAAAGATTGATTTAATGCTGATGTTCTTTCTTTTACTTTTAATTCTAACTTTTCATTTTGTGAAGTAATAAGTGCACTCT
Source organism: Maribacter confluentis (assembly GCF_030505015.1). Classification (NCBI taxonomy): domain Bacteria; kingdom Pseudomonadati; phylum Bacteroidota; class Flavobacteriia; order Flavobacteriales; family Flavobacteriaceae; genus Maribacter; species Maribacter confluentis. The sequence goes on along the minus strand of NZ_JAUKUC010000001.1, from coordinate 431,067 downwards.
TTTCAGCTTCAACCTTTACAAGTTCCATTGCATTTTGCCTCATATCCTCATTTTTCTCTCTCATGCGATAAGCGACAAATGCCAACATGCCTAAAAAGAGAATGGCTTTACCGATCGTATCACTATGAACCATTATTAACCTTAGACTAAAATCATCTTTTGTAGAGGATTGTCTTACTAAAAGTCCAACAAGAGTAAGGACATAAGATGATGTTAAACAATAAAGAAGTATTCTAGCAGATAAAACTTTATTCTTAGACTTTATGGATAGGTAGATTAAGAAAAGGCCAATACTGATTTTAAATATAAAATATAGGAAATTCCCTATATCGTTATTTAAAAAGAAGAAAAATAATGGTATGATCAAACTTGCCAAAATAAGCCATTTAGGAACTTTTCCATAATATATTTTATAGGCGAACAAAACGCAGAATAAGTAAAAACATAATTGTAAATAGAATCCGCAATATGTAAGTATTATCATGTAATGAGAAGGAATTGTAAAGTACAAACTATCACCACCATAGAAAGCTGTGCTAAAATTCTCTAATACCATTATAGTAGAAAAAAGAGCGATAAAAAGTAGTTCACTTTCCTCTTTAATAAGGAAATAAAGAAGCCAGAAAAGAATGAAGAAAATCAAAGAACTCAATAAGTCAAATAATTGTTTATATCCTATAAAACTCATGTAGTCAAAATAGTCATTGGTAACAAATCTGGTAGAGCCCAAATAAAGCAATTTAGCAATGCCCCAATAGGTACTATAGTCAACATAATGTATGGCTAATGTATATGTAGTGTCAGGTTCTAAAAAAATAGGAGATCGTATCTCAAAATCTTGAATATGCTCTTTAAACGAGGCTCTGTCATTCCCTTTTTCTCCAAATTGACGGAACAACTTTCCATTTATATAAATATCCTCTGCTGCATGGTCTTCTTTGTCCAAATAGAGTGGAAGCTTTGCTAAAGCACTATCAATGGTAAATTGCAACCTGAACCAGCCTTCAAATTTGCCAGAACTATCTGCCATATCATTGGTTATCTGAGAAGGGTTTAATCGTTCCCAACCCCCTAAATCAATGTCTATGGATGATGCATCTTGGCTATTTCCTGATTTAAAAATCCAACCTGCTTTATTTGTCAACCTTAAACCAAAAATTGAATCTAAATCTGCTTTCGTAAAATGCACGATTGTATCTAGTGCCAATCCATTTTTATCTACCGGGTTTTCTTGCCCACTTGCCGTAAATAGCATACAGAAAAATAGCGTGATGAATAGGAGGGATTGTTTAATCATGTATTCTTAAGTTAATTATGAAAGTGGTGCCTTCACCTTCTTTTGTGGTTTCGTGGAATTCTTTACCGTGTGGTTTGGATACCATATCATAGCTCATGCTCACGCCAAAGTTAAATCTATGAATTATAGACTCTGAGGTTGAACCTTGTTCAATAATGCCAGTAAATAAATTGGTAGTAGTAGAACAAATTAAAAATGTTCCATATAAGGAAGTACCGTTAAAACAAGTGTCATAATTAAAATTAGAAACATAGGTTTTTGCGGAGACATTTAAATAACTGTGTAACCACTTATTAAAAACATCTAATGCCGTAACTTCAATATGCTTGGTCGGTTTCATTACTTGGTCGATACTATATAACTACGGCTATTTAGAAAAATGAAGTATATAATACTATCAATGGAGTTTAAGGCCATTTCTAAATATTTAAAAACAAAACCGTATTCTAATTGATCAATTTAATGACCAATCATAATTTGATTTTCAAAATAAAATTTGGGGAGACTTTGTAGTTGTTTAAATTAAGGAAATTAGCTTTAACTTGTATTAAATCCTGAATAGAATTTACTTAAAGGCTTAACATCCTGATTTTTAATTGAATATTGCCGAATGAATAGGGTTATAGCTGATTTGTTTTAAATTCCGCTATAATTTTTTGAGTGAGTAAAACCATTTGAAATTACTTTTTGGGCAGTAAACAATCTTTAAAACCTTGAAATTTTTATATCTACCTATAAATTCGATATCAAAGTTAGATTAACTGATTATGGAATTTGGTAAGCAATTTTCCACGATTTCACCATTTTTACTGTAAACATGGTAAGAGTGGTTATCTGCATCTAATGAAACGGACGTATGTACTTCTTCGTTAATAAAATGAATAGCAGATCGGTCATCACACGCGTAGCCTTCTGAAAGTTTTCCGGATAGAATGTTTTCATGATAGAGTGGACGTCTATATTTTTCTGAGTTGTAATGTGGACAGTGGCTTTTATCAATGAATGACATCCCTTTTACAATACTCAATTCCTTAGGTCTGGAATCCGTAGTTCCACCATTGAACCAGCAAAGGGAACCAGCACTTCCGCCACCCATTACTACGCCGTTGTCATATGCATTTTTAAGTGCGGTATCTATACCTTGGGCTTTCCAAATGGCAAGCATATTTAGGGTGTTGCCGCCGCCCACAACAATGGCATCCATATTAGAGATAATTTCCTCGAAACTTTCTTTTTGGTCATAGGAATTGATCCAAACGCTCATGACATGTGGTACTACATTAATCTGGGAACAGACTTCATGAAAAGAATTTATATAATCCCGGTCTTCACCACTAGCTGTAGGTATAAAGCAGAGGTTGGGTCTATCCTTACCGGTTGCCTCTGCCATGTATCTTAAAAAGGGCACTGTATGTCGCCCGCTACCATAAACCAATACCTGTTTCTTCATGCCTTGCCAAAATAAAGGTTAAAGATACAGGATACATCGTATTTTATAAAATGCTATTCAGAACTGCTATTAAAATTTCTAGGTTTTGGTTTATTGGTATTTCTGTTGTTCTTACCTCTAAAATTTGAATTCCCGGATTTTTTTTTATGGTTGTTCTGACCCCTGGAACGGTTGTTGGATCTTGGCTGTCTTTGTGGCCTATCCTCCTTTTCCTCTGGAGAATCATCCATAAAAGGATGCGGACCTAAACGGGGAACTTCTTGTTTGATTAATTTTTCAATATCCCTTAAATAAGGTCTTTCATCTTTATCACAAAAAGAAAGGGCAGTACCGCTTGCATTGGCACGACCTGTTCTACCAATACGGTGTACGTAGGTTTCAGAAACATTGGGTAGGTCATAGTTAATGACCAAGGACAACTCCTCAACATCTATACCCCTTGCCGCAATATCAGTAGCTACCAATACTTTTAGCTTGCCATCCTTGAAGTCGCCCAAAGCTTTTTGCCTTGCTGTTTGGGACTTGTTGCCATGAATTGCGGCAGAACGAATATCTGCTTGGGCCAATTTTTTGACAATTTTGTTCGCGCCATGTTTTGTGCGCGAAAATACAAGTACCGAATCTTGTGGTTGTTGTTCCAATAAATGCACCAATAGTTTAGGTTTGTTGGCTTTTTGCACAAAATATACGCCCTGCTCAACTTTTTCTGCGGTAGCCTGTTCAGGTTTAATCGTCACCCGTTCAAAATCGCCCAACATTTTACGGGATAGCTCCACAATATCTTTTGGCATAGTGGCCGAAAAAAATAGGGATTGCCTTTTTGGAGGCAGTTTGGCTATAATTTTTTTAATATCGTGAATAAAGCCCATATCTAACATCTGGTCGGCTTCGTCCAGAACAACATGCTCCAAATCCCTAAAGGAGATTAAACCTTGGTTCATTAGATCTAACAAACGCCCAGGTGTGGCAATCAATATATCAACTCCGCCCCTTAAGGCGTTAACTTGTTTACCTTGTTTTACTCCACCGAAAATAACGGTATTCCTTAGTCCGGTGTGTTTGCCATAAGCGGTAAAACTTTCACCTATTTGAATGGCAAGTTCACGTGTGGGGGTCACTACCAAAGCTTTTACCTTTCTTTTGGATTGGCTAAGACTAATTCCTTCATAAAGATGATGAAGAATTGGAATGCCAAAAGCAGCGGTTTTTCCTGTACCGGTCTGTGCAACCCCTAAAAGGTCCTTGCCCTTTAGCAATATAGGTATAGATTGTTCTTGAATTGGTGTTGGGTGGGTATATCCTTCAGCTTCCAAGGCTTTAAGGATGGGTTCGGCTAAGCCGAGTTCTTTAAATGTCATAATTTTTAATAAGCCGCAAAGGTACACTTAAATGTGGAAGGAAATGTAAAGTGAGGTTAGAGTACAAAGTATAAAGTATTAAGTACAAAGTACAAAGTATAAAGTATTAAGTATTAAGTATTAAGTATAAAGTAGTTGGAAGTAAGAATATAGAAAATAGAACAAAGAGAATAGACTTTTTTGATTAGTTCCTAATCAAGTGTATTTAGCTTCGCAAAATTTATTTTTTCCCACAACCCACAACCCACAACCCACAACCCACAACCCACAACCCACAACCCACAACCAACAATCAACAATCAAAATCTTTATTCTATCTTCTTTTTATGTACTTGAGTTTGTATTTGAATTTCACCTTTACATCGATTAACGACACTAAATATCGGTAAGCTGAAAGCAGGGCTGATGTCGTTTATCGACAAGATTTTGCACTTAGTCCGAATCTATGTCAAGTAACGAGAATTTGGTGTTTTTCAGCGATTCACCACCTAGTAAAACAAGGTCTTGGGCGTTCTATTAGTGTAACAAACGCAAGTCATGAAAACAATAGTAACAATCATCTTCATCATCTTTTTAAGCTTCACTGCCCAAGCTCAAAATTCTACAAAGGAAGTTAAGGTAGCTACTATAGAAATGAGCATTGTAGAAGACATTACAATCACAGAAACTGCTAACAATAAAATGGAGGTTGCGCGTTTGTACAAGTATAAAAATTCAAAAATTAAAAAAGCGTTGAATTTCATCACTAAGGCCAACAAACCAAAAATGGCATAATTTCAGTATTCAGTATTCAGTATTCAGTTTTCAGTTGCCAGTTACAGTTTACAGTATTAAGTACAAAGTGGAAAGGAGAAAATAGAGTAGAGAGGAAAGACTTTTGGTAATGAAAAATTTGCTTTGTAAATTTTCATTTTTCCAACAACCAACAACTTATTTTGAACTTAATTTTTGGGTTTGTACTTGGATTTTAAAGTCCCGCCATGGCAGCTTCGGCACATCTTTCGCCATCCATAGCTGCTGAAACAATACCACCTGCATATCCACCGCCTTCTCCACAAGGAAATAAACCTTTAATGTCCGGATGTTCCAATTGCTCGTTCCTTGGGATGGTTACCGGAGAAGAAGTTCGTGATTCCACCCCAACGATATTAGCTTCACGCGTGTAATAGCCATGCATTTTTTCTCCAAAGGCTTTAAAGCCTTGTCGTAATCTACTACCTATTAATTTGGGCAATAGTGAATGTAATGGTGCAGATTTCAATCCGGGTTGGTAGGAGGTAGGATTCAAATCTTCGGACAAATTTCCGTTTACGAAATCAGTTAAACGTTGTGCCGGTGCGGTCTGCGTTCTTCCGCCAGAAGTGAATGCCAACCGTTCTAAATCCTTTTGATATTCCAAACCTTTTAATGCGCCAAATTTTTCATATTTGGGAATATCCGTGTCAACGTTAATTTCTACTACAATACCTGAATTGGCATAAAGGTTATTTCTTTTTGATGGTGACATGCCATTGACCACAACTTCGCCTGGTGATGTAGCGGCGGGAACAATAAAGCCACCCGGACACATACAAAAGGAGTAAACGCCTCTGTCCTTAACCTGCTCTACCAGACTATATGACGCTGCGGGCAACAATTCATGTCGCTCACCGGAACAATGGTATTGAATGCTGTCAATAATATGTTGCGGGTGCTCTACACGCACACCCATGGCAAAAGATTTTGCTTTTAGGGCAATGTCTTTTTTATGTAGTAATGTAAAAATGTCTCGAGCGGAATGTCCGGTAGCAAGAATTACCCGTTTAACGGGCATCTCATCTTTTTCGTTAAGAATAATGGCTTTTAAAGTGTTGTTTTTAATGATTAAATCCGTCACCTTGGTATTAAAGTGAATTTCGCCACCATGATCAATAATCACCTCTCTAATATGCTGTACAATTTTGGGCAATTTGTTCGTGCCGATGTGAGGATGGGCATCTACAAGAATTTGGTCTGTAGCGCCATGGTATACAAGGCTTTCAAAGATGCGACGAACATCTCCCCGTTTTAAACTACGGGTATACAATTTACCGTCAGAATAAGTTCCTGCGCCTCCTTCACCAAAACAATAATTGCTTTCCGGATTTACCTGATGGTCTTGGTTAATGGCTTTTAAATCTCGCCTACGATCTTTAACATTATTTCCCCGTTCCAGTACAATGGGTTTGTACCCCATTTCCAAGCAGCGCAGTGCGGCCCACATTCCTGCAGGACCAAAGCCTATAATATGTATTGGTTTGGCTTTGGAAACATCTTTATAGTCAAAATTTATGGCATCTTTAGGAGCCGGTTCGTTGATATATACGGCCAATTTATAGTTGAAAACAATTTTTGGTTTACGGGCATCTATAGATTTTCTAAGCACCTTGATCTTAAAGGAACCTTCTTCTAGACCTAAATAGTTGGCGGTACGCAATTCTAGACCGTTAGGTGTAGCTTCTTCTTTTAATGATAACCGCAATTGTACATTTCTGACCATGCCGCAAAATTAAATGAAATAAAGCGATCCTATTTCAATAACTTATAAATCCTTTTCAGGAAATTACTGCGTATCCCCAATATAAAATTAGGTTACAGATTCATAATGTGTATTAAGCAAATGGCTATAAAAATAATAAAGAGAACAGCAGGTACTTGAACTTTTAAAAGCTAAATGATATGACCATGCACCTGCTGTTTTTTGTTTAATGATAAATTACTTGGTTTTAGGCCAACAAGGTCTTGATTCTATTGTTCCATTTTTGAATAGATTGAAATTCATCACTTAATTGAAAATGCGTTTCAGCATTGTAAAATTCCAGCACCTTGTTGCTCTCATTTACATCTTTTGGAAAAAATATTAGGTTTAACCGTTCCGTTATTTTTTCTTTCTTATGATTATTGCGGCCAATATTTGCAATTTCACATGTTAGGATATTGCTTAATTCAATGTATTGTTCTTGAATTATTTCGTTTGTGATTGAAGTAAAAAACACAAATTTGTTCTTTTGATCAATACCTATGGCATAATGGCCAAATAGCTCATATTCTTCTACAATTGCATTATGCTTCTTTGCAACATTTTGTAAGGTTGTAAATACTTTTCTTTCCTTTATTTTTCTATTTCTATTGGTTAGAATAAAAGGTATTGCACAGAGTGCAACAGATGTAAGGCCAATTACGGCAACTCCTATTTCCATTTTGGTAATTATTAAAATTGATAAGATTGCTATGTATATAAAGCAATTGATTTGCTTTATATTAAGGATATAGCCAACATAATGGAATATGTGGCAGGGGAACGGACTTACCAGAAATTATGAAAAGGAAATATGAGGTTAGACTTTCGGTGTCTGACCAGTAGGGTAGTAAAGTAATTGTTGTACTGCTTAAAACTAGAATAAAAGAAAAGTTCTTGGTTACTGTTTAGCAGGCTAAAACTCGATAGCGATAGCTTAAAATCTAGGGTAATACTTTCGGTGCTATCGGAAAATGTTATCTGGGGCTGTTGTGCATGCGGGGACAGGGCCCTTGAGGAGGCCTTTAAAATTTGATTTTGACCTTCATCCTGGACTACATGGATTTCGTTTACGGTGGAAGCATTGTCCGTTGCGTTAAACATCCCAAAACTATACGTTAAGAGAAGTGTAAAAACCTTAAGTAATTGACCCACTTTTTTCATGTTACGCGACAACATTTTGGTCGAGAATTTGATTCACTTCTTTCAAGCTATCTTCATTATCCAACAACAATACCAAGATATCGTTTGCCTTAATAACGGTAGCGCCTCCGGGACGTACAAATTTATTGTCCCTTTTGATCATTACAATAAATGCGGACCTTGGGAAATGCAGGTCAATAATTCGTTTATCGACCGCAAAACTATTTTCAGGAATAGTTACCTCTTCCATCTCTGACTTGGGGAGGTTTAAAATATACCGATCATTCTCTGTAATTGGCTTAACTTCATCTGGCAAGGCCACATGCAACCATTTTGCGAATAAAGAAAGTGTGGTTCCTTGTATAAGAACAGAGGTTACGGAAATAAAGAATACGATGTTAAAGATCATATTTGCTTTATCTATACCGGCCAATAATGGGTAAGTGGCGAACACAATGGGTACGGCACCGCGTAGACCTACCCAAGAAATATAAAACCGTCTACGCATTCTCATCTTAAAAAACATTAAGCTTAGAAATACACTTACGGGGCGCGCCACAACGATCAAGAATACGGAAATAAGGATTCCAAGTCCCATATACGGGATGATTTCTGAGGGAAATACCAAAAGTCCTAATGTAAGGAACAATACAATTTGCATTAGCCATGCCAAACCATCGAACATTTTTATAATGGTAGATTTATGGATCAAATCCTGATTGCCCAGATACACTGCACAAATATAGATGGCAAGGAAACCATTACCACCAACGGCGTCCGTGGCAGAAAAAGTAATGAACATTAGCGCTATGACCAATACGGGATACAGACCTTCAAACCCAAGTTTAATCTTGTTGATGATAATCTCGCTCAATTTCCCAAATGCAAATCCGCCAATTCCGCCCAAAACCATTTGCTGTAGGAACAAGGGGATAATAGAGAATACACTTAAATCTTGATTGATGACCAAGGTCAAGAAAGCAAGCGTGAGTACATAGGCCATTGGGTCATTACTTCCGCTTTCCAATTCCAAGGTGGGCCGTAAGTTGTTTTTAAGGGCTAAATTTTTTGACCTCAATATAGAGAATACCGCCGCCGCATCTGTTGATGAGACTATAGAGCCCAGCAACATACTTTCATAGATGGTGAAATCCGTAATATAGTACACAAAGGTACCTAGGGTAACCGCGGTAAGCAATACCCCCAGGGTAGAAAGTACCAAGCCTTCCTTTAAAATAGGTTTAACCCCTTTCCAGTGGGTATCCAGGCCACCACTAAATAAGATAAAATTAAGCGATACAATACCTATGAACTGTGCAAGTTGTGGATCATTGAACCTAATGCCGCCAATACCGTCCGATCCTGCCAACATACCTATGGCCAAGAACAGAATAAGGGTAGGCACACCAAACTTATACGAGGTTTTCCCGACTATAATGCTAATAAATAGCAATAAGGAGCCCACCAGTAATATGTTTTCTATGGTTAAGTTCATGCGTTCAAGGTACCAATTTTACACCTGCAAATTTACTGTATTGATTGTATTGAGCTATGTATAGTACGGTTTTGTTTATATAATTTTTGATATCGAATTATGGAGTGGTACTAATTGAGCTTTTTACAATTTTCCACGAGTTGAAGTACGTTATAATACGCTGCATATTGTGCTTTGATCTTGGCAATACTGCGTCGGCTGGGGCTATAGTTACCATTGGTAATAGTTACTTTCTGCACCGGAAAATTTAATTGATGGGCCAGTAGACATAATAAAAAATCCAATCCCCATTTCATATCATAGGAGATTACAATGGGCAGTTGCAAAAGTTGTTCAATGACATTTTTTGTGAATAGTACCGTTCCTGAAGAAACAGGGTTGTAATTTTTAATTTTTAAACCTTCCATTAGATAGACCCTCATTTTTTCTTGCTCCGAAATTTCCAGTGGTGATAGTTGGTTTTGATCTGCAACAAAGCGTTCACCTATAAGAATTTGTATTTTGCTGGATCTGTTTTGCTCAATGAGTTCCAAGAACATTGAAATGGCCATTTTATGGGGTACATCGGTATCCATATCACATTTTAGAATATAATGTGGTCCTAGGGACAGCGCGGTTTGCAATAATCTTTTGGTTGAGGTTACGATTCCCTTATTGCTTTCATTTCTCAAAATTGTGATATCTACCGGATTGTTTTTGGCAATTTGGTTTAAAATAACCAGGGAACTATCCGTACTGCAATCGTCCAAGACCAAGATTTGAAAAGAAAAGGTAGGGTATTCAAGAAGATGTGAAGTAATTTGTCTTAACGTATGTTCTATATGAAACTCCTCATTATAGCATGGGATGACAAGGGTTATAGAAATTGGTTCAGATAATTGTATTGGTTGATCGTGGTTCATAAATTAAGAAAGATGGCAAATTTGACCCATAGCAATAAAAACATTAAATTAAGGTAAAACAGATAAAGTATAGGTACAATAAAGAGAAAGCTATAATAGGTGCAATGCTGTCATTTAAAAATGTCAATTTGACATTTTTAAAAAAAGAAAATTTGACATCACTTCTGATAATTTGACAGAATTTATAATTGGATCATGGTCAACTTATGGTATTATTCTAATTTGGTATTTAATTTGCTTGTATGATAATGAAGTCTTTACGATTTCAGATTTGAAATAATGTTTAATTTAAAATTTTGTAGTTATGAGCAATTTAGTAACTGTTCCTAAAAACGGAAGTTTAACAAACACTACTTCAAATGTAAACTTCCCATTATGGTCTAATTGGATCGATGATTTGTTTAACCGGGATTTACCATCGGTATTCACCTCTAATTTTAATACCGGAATATCCTTACCTAAAGTAAACATCAAGGAAACTGCCGATGCCTTTATGGTGGAGATGGCAGTGCCGGGCCTTAAAAAATCTGATTTTCATATTGACCTAGATAATCAAGTTTTATCCATATATACGGAAACCAAGGAAGATAAGGAAGAAAAAAATTCCAATTATACACGAAGGGAGTTTGGCTATGCTTCTTTTAAAAGATCATTTACCTTACCTGAAACCGTAGATGATGATAAGATCAATGCCAATTACACGGATGGTATCTTAAGTATTCTCTTGCCCAAAAAAGAAGAGGCCAAACAAAAGCCGGCAAGGAATATTAAAATTTCTTAATTACAGTTTAAAGAATGGTATAATAGGAGGCCAATAGGCCTCCTAACTACCAAAATGTTCAATCATTTAAAAGGTAGTATTATGTCAAGAAAATTTAAACTAGGTGATTGGGTAAAGGTCAAAGGATTGCTCAATTCGCCTAAAATGCAAGTGCTCAAATACGTTTCAAAAAAAAATCCCATTTTTGGCGTTTTATATAATAATAGCTACGTAGAATGTGTATGGTACCAAAATGGTGAACGAAAGTCAGACATTTTCCATCAGTACAAGTTGGTACATGCCATGGATACCGGTGGACTGTTCATAACGGTGCCAATAAAATCAAAAACAACATATTCTAAAATATAGCATGCTGAATTTTTAAGCCATATAATCCACAGTCAAATTTATATAGCGGGTACCATTAATTATTAATAGACTTCATATTCTTTTTTGTAGGCCAAGGGCGTACGTTGGGTAATGTTCTTAAACTGTTTATTGAAATTGGATAAGGTAGAAAATCCACTTTCATAGCAAGCCTGGGATACATTCATTTTCTGTTCTATAAGCAGTTTACAGGCATGGCCTATGCGTATTTCGCTCACAAATTCAGAAAATGATTTATTGGCATGAAGTTTAAAATATCTACTAAACGAGGTAGGTGTCATATTGGTCAATTGAGCCAGTTCATCCAATGTCATCCTACGTTTAAAATTATTCATTACAAAAGCATAGACATTGAACATACGTTGGGTATCGGCTTCGCGTAGGGTATTGGTATAACCGGGGCTGGCCAATATACCATATTCCTTGGTTTGGCTAATGAAGTCCAGTATTTTTAATAGATGTAGAATTCCTTCAAAGCCATCTTTGTCCAATAACTCCAGCATTAATTTCTGTAAAATTGTGGCGGTCGTTGCAGTAAATTCCATACCCCTACGACTTTTATGGAATACCTGTCTTAAGCGTATCGCCTCATCGGTCTTCAATAAATTCTCCCCCAAAAAATTTTCATGGAAATAAATTACCACCCCTTTGGACCATGCAATATTTTTTTCCTGTTCATGCACATGTTCACTACGCCACATGTGTGGTAGGTTTGGACCTGTAAAGGTAATATCTCCTGCTTTATAGGATTTTACGTTATCACCAATAAACCTGGTGCCACTTCCTTCCAGCACAAGGAACAATTGATATTCAGAATGAAAGTGCCAATGTGGGTCAAAAACCGGTTCGTTCAATGTTCTAGCCAAATAGGCCTTTGTTTCTGGAATCGGAGATTTTTGAAGAGCAGATTTCATTAAGGTGTTACAAATTGAAAGGTCGTAATTGCATACTAATTTATCAATAAAACTATCATTTATAAAATGAAATGATAAAATACAGTCAGTATGTGGTAAATAAGAGTGATTTCCAAGGTACTATTTTATGTAATATTGAAATAACAAAACAACGTTCATTATGAAAATCAACTACCCGTCGCTCAAAGTACTAATTATACTCTTGTTTTTTGCGGCATGTTCACCCACCGAAAAGAAACAAACGGATGATGCTCCTCGCAGGATAGAACTTTTATTCTTAGGACATGAAATAGAGCACCATAACTCAAGGGAATATTTTCCAATATTGGCTTCGGCGTTGACCAAGGATGGTATTAATATATCGTATACAGAAAAGCCTTCTGACCTAAATACCGAAAATCTTGCAAAATATGATGGTCTCATTGTGTATGCCAATCATGAGGAATTAGCAAAAGCAGAGGAGAACGCCCTGCTCAATTTTGTAAAGGAAGGTAATGCATTTATTCCTATTCATTCCGCTAGCTTCTGTTTTAAAAATTCTCCTGAATACATCAATTTGGTAGGGGCGCAATTCATGAGTCACGAGACCGATACCTTTACTGCGGATATTGTAGATAAGGCGCATCCTATCACAAAAAATCTGACCCCTTTTGAAACATGGGACGAAACCTATGTACATGATAAAATTGCAGATGATATTACCGTTTTAATGGAAAGGGTTGAGGAAGACCATCATGAACCTTGGACATGGGTTAAACGTTTAGGAGAGGGTAAGGTTTTTTATACCGCTTATGGACATGATGAGCGAACATGGCAGAACAAAGGATTTCAGGACTTGGTAAAGAACGGTATACTTTGGGCGGTCAATGATCAGGTTAAAAAGAATTGGGAGGGTTTTATGAAAGATATGCCGACCTTAACTTATGAGGAACGCGCAAATATTCCTAATTATGAGAAGAGAGATCCCGCGCCAAAATATCAATTACCGTTGTCGCCAGAAGAATCGAAGAAATTAATTCAGGTACCTGCCGGTTTCAAAGTTGAACTATTTGCTTCGGAGCCACAAATTATTAATCCAATTGCTATGAACTGGGATGAAAAAGGTCGGCTATGGGTCATTGAAACCGTAGATTATCCCAATACGGTACGTAACGATAATAGTGAAGGTGATGATAAAGTGAAGATTTTGGAGGATACCAACGGAGACGGTAAGGCAGATAAGGTAACCGTCTTTGCGGATAAATTGAATATCCCTACCAGTTTTACCTTTTATGACGGAGGCATTGTCGTATCACAAGCTCCACATTTTATTTTTTTAAAGGACACAGATGGTGATGATAAGGCCGATGTAAAAGAGATTCTTATAGACGGTTGGGGTACGTTCGATACCCATGCAGGACCGTCCAATCTACAATATGGTATAGACAATAACCTCTATGGGGTAGTAGGATATTCCGGGTTTGACGGTGAGATTTTTGGAGATGAATATAAATTCAATCAAAATGTATACAAGTTTCATCCCAAGCGTAAGACGTTTGAAGTATTGACCAATACTAGCAACAATACGTGGGGTTTGGGGCTTACAGAGGATAATTCAATTTTTGCATCCACTGCCAATAATACCCATAGTGTATTTGTTGGGATTCCTAATGCGGCATTGGCCCATGTAGAAGGTATTGGAAAAGACGGTAGTGCAAAAATAGACGGCCATTATTTTATGCAGCCTATTACGCCAAACGTAAGGCAAGTAGATGTTTTTGGAGGATTTACGGCAGCTGCAGGCCATCATTTCTATACCGCAAGGGCATATCCAAAGGAATATTGGAACCGTATTGCTTTTGTATGTGAGCCAACCGGTGGTGTGGTACATCAAGCAAAAATTGTAAGGGATGGAGCAGGATATTTGGAAGAAGATGCAGGAAATCTATTTGCCTCCTCAGATGAGTGGAGTTCACCTGTAGATGCTAAAACCGGTCCTGATGGTGCCGTTTGGATAGCGGATTGGTATAATTTTATTGTACAGCATAACCCCACGCCCAATACGGAAAGGGGTGGTTATGATGCCGAAAATGGAGAGGGAAATGCCTATGTTAATCCGCTACGTGATAAAGGACATGGAAGAATCTGGCGTATTGTACCCAAAAATGATTATACCTATGAGGAAATGCAATTATCCAAGGATGACCCAGACGCCCTACTCGAAGCTTTGGGTAGCGATAATCAATTTTGGAGGTTAACGGCACAGCGCCTATTGGTAGAAAGAGGTAAGACAGATGTGTTGAACGATCTATATAAATTGGTAAATACCAAACAAGTAGATGATGAAGGCTTAAACAATGCGGCAATGCATGCCCTTTGGACTATTGATGGTTTGGATGCCATGGATACCGATAGCAATGCAGTGGGTGTTATTAAGGGAGCTTTGTACCATAAAGCCTCTGCAGTACGTAAGGCGGCCATTCAGTTATTACCTAAAAATGATGATAGTGATGATGCTTTGTTCAAGGCCAATACTTTAAATGATCGCGATCCAAATGTACAGTTGTCCGCCCTTATCTATTTTACATCAAGGCCATCATCACAAAAAGTAGGTTCATTACTACACGATCTTGGAAAAAAGGATGAGGTTATCAATGACCTATGGTTGTTCAAAGCGTTATATGCCGCTGCGGCAAAACATGTAAGTGGATATCTAAATGCATTTATGGAAGCAAATCCCGGTTTTAAAGCTCCCGGTAATGAGGTGAGTGATTTTAGTTCGCCAACATATGACGATAGCAACTGGGAGTCTATGGAAATTCCCCAGTATATAGAGGATGCCGGTTTGGACATGGACGGTGTCATTTGGTTTAGAAAAGAAGTAAATGTACCGGACGCAATGGCCAAAGAGGCCAGTATTCTTTCCCTGGGACCTATTGATGATTCTGATATTACGTACGTTAACGGTGTTGAAGTTGGTGGAATGGCTTCTAGTTATAGTTCCAACAGAACTTATGATATTCCCAAGGGAGTTTTAAGGCCAGGAAAAAACACAATTGCCGTAAGGGTAGAGGATAATGGTGGAGAAGGTGGACTTTATGGTAATTTTTGGCAATTATATATTAAATCAGGTGATGAATTGATCAGGATTCATGGGCAATGGAAATATAAGGTGGAAATAAATAGTACTGGGCAATTGGCCAAAACATATTCCAACACCGATATCGCCACGCTATTGATGAAGTATTATGGAGAAGGTGCCACAGAATCTATGGCAGATGAAATAGAGGATGTTAATGCTAAAGTCATACAGATGAAAACCATCACCAATGAAATGAAATATGATGTAACCCAATTTAGGGTTAAGGCGGGTGAACAAGTTGCCTTGGTTTTAGAGAATCCTGATTTTATGCAGCATAACCTAGTAATTACCAAACCCGGAAAAAAAGAGGTAGTGGGTACCGCGGCGGATAAGATGGCCGCTGACCCTAATGCGGCACAGTTAAATTATGTACCACAAATGAGTGATGTTCTTTTTGCGACACCATTGTTGAATCCAGATGAAACCTATACCCTAAAGTTCAAAGCGCCCTCTACGCCGGGGGAATATCCTTTTATTTGTACGTTCCCTGGGCATTGGAGAATTATGCAAGGGGTAATGATTGTAGAATAATTGAGGAGTAAGTATAGCAATGATGAAAAGTAACATAACATTTGGCGTAAGTACTTGGTTGTGGCAGTCACCGTTTACGACCAATTCGATCGCACTTTTTCCCAAGATAAAAAGAATGGGTTTTGATGTGGTGGAAATTCCATTGGAAAACCCTTCGCTTGTAGATGTTGCCCAAGTTAAACAGGCTTTAGGCGATAATGGTTTAACACCTACCGTATGTATTGTATTTGGGGATGATAAGGATTTGACCGCGGCGGACCCTGTTCTCCATGACAATTGTTTTGAATTTGCCAAAAGATGTTTTGAACAGGCAAAAGAGTTGGAGGTTAATTTTGTGGCAGGTCCATTATATGCAGCCGTAGGTAAGGCCAGGTTGGCAACAGATGAACAACGTAAAATAGAATGGGATAGATCGGTAAAGAATTTAAGAAAGCTTGCATCCTTGGCTCGGGAACATGCACTACAAATTGCGTTGGAACCCTTGAACAGGTTTGAGTCCGACCTTATAAATACCGCAGATGAAGTAATGCGCTTAATTGGGGACATCAATGAAGATTGTGTTAAAGTTGCGTTAGATGGTTTTCATATGACCATAGAGGAAAACAATATACGTAAGGCCATAAATTCCGTTGGTGATAAATTGATACATGTACAGGTTTCTGAAAACCATAGGGGAATTCCAGGAACTGGTCTAACCCCTTGGCAAGATTTTGCTGATGGTCTAAAGGATATTGAGTATAACGGTGCAATGGTAATTGAAAGTTTTACACCAGAAATAAAGGAGTTGGCCGCCGCTGTAAATATCTGGAGAAAATTAGCCGATGACCAAGATTCTTTTGCTAAACAAGGATTGGAATTTTTAAAAAGAACGTTTAACGATTAAGAGATCAAGAATGAGTGAAAAGAAAATAAAAGTAGCCATCATAGGACTAGGTTTTGGTGCAGAATTTATTCCTATTTATAAGAAGCACCCTAATGCGGAGCTGGTAGCGGTTTGCCAACGTAATGAAGATAAATTAAATGAAATTGCAGATGCATTTGGTATAGCTAAAAGATATACGTCTTATGAAGAACTACTAAAGGATGATGAAATAGAGGCTGTTCATATAAATACGCCTATACCAAACCATGGAGAACAATCTATCCAGGCATTAAGGGCGGGCAAACATGTTGCTTGTACCGTTCCCATGGCTACGACTGTGGATGAATGCAAACAAATAGTGGAGTTAACGGAGCAAACAGGTCTTACCTACATGATGATGGAAACCGTGGTTTATGCGCGTGAGTTTTTATATATGAAGGAGCTATACGATAATGGAGAATTGGGTAAGGTTCAGTTTTTAAAAGCTAGCCATCAACAGGATATGGATGGTTGGCCAAATTACTGGCCTGGTTTACCGCCAATGCATTACGCTACCCATTGTGTTGGCCCGGTTTTAGGTTTGACCAGGGATGAAGCGGAATATGTTTCTTGTTTCGGTTCCGGAACTATACGTGAGGAACTGATAAAGGAATACAATTCGCCATATGCCGTAGAAACTACACATATTAAGTTTAGAAATTCTGATTTAAGTGCCCAGGTATACCGTTCCTTGTTTGATGTAGCCAGACAGTACCGGGAAAGTATAGAAGTCTATGGTTCCAAAAAATCAGTGGAATGGCCTTTAATTGAAGGCAAACCTTTGGTAGTCCATACCGCTAAAAAACCGGAACCGGAAATTCCGGAAGAAGTGGAAAGTCCAGATTTTGCAAAACTGTTACCAAAGGAAATTCAATCTTTCACGACAGAAGGAGTATATGATGAAGATGATAATCAGCATTTGTCCTTTACCCAAGGAGCGGGACATGGGGGTTCTCATCCGCATTTGGTGCATGCTTTTATAGATGCCTTGGTAAAAGGTACTTCGCCCTATCCTAATGCTAGACAGTCCGCAAATATCACGTGTGTAGGAATACTGTCCCATGAATCTGCCATGAAAGGCGGTGAACTTATAAAATTACCTAATTTTACGTTTACGAGTTAACAACCAAGCAACCAATCCTAATTACAGTTCGGAGGTCATTTTTGACATTTCGGACTGTAATTATTTTTGTTTTATATAAAGGATTGCAATTTTAGGCTTGCATTATGAACCAGTTTAAGATTACAGGTTATGAAACAAATACCTATTTTTAGAATTTTGGAAGAGGTACTGCGTATTTGGCGTAATGTTAATTGAGCAAGGAAGGGTATGGGTAATTTTTTAAAAGTGTTGAAAATAGGGGTAATTATTACCCTGTTCATTGTAATCATAAATCTTTTATTTTCCGACTGGGACACTATGACGTGGTATGGGGAACTTCAATTTGCAGGTATAACTTTTCTCTATTCCTTTGTACTGACCTTCGTAAATGCTTATTTCAACCAATATATCTCCAAAATATATAGTTGGGAAAAACATACTCAAAAACGATTGTGGTATGGTGCCATAGGTTCTATACTTCTAACTATTTTAGCATTTGCCCTACTAAGATGTTTTATAGAGGTAGTACTTTTTGGAAATGACTTCTCTAAATTTTTAGAGACCGAGAGTCTTGGTCATTACTTGGGCATTTTGGTCATTACCCTTATTATTTCACTCTTTTTGCACGCTTTTTATTTTTATAAGGCCCTACAGGATACCAAGGTAAAGGAACAAAAGATCATAGCAGGTTCTGCCTCTGCAAAGTTCGATGCACTTAAAAATCAATTAGACCCACATTTTTTATTCAATAGTTTAAATGTATTGACCAGCTTAATTGAAGAAGATCCCGATCAGGCTCAAAAATTTACAACATCCCTATCCAAGGTCTATAGATATGTATTGGAGCAGAAAAGTAAAAATCTGATTTCGGTAGATGAAGAACTTAAATTTGCCAGAACCTATGTGCGCTTGTTAAAAATGCGTTTTGAGGACAGTATCATTTTTGAAATTCCGGAAAGGGCCTTAAACCCGGAAGCAAAAATTGTTCCTTTATCCCTACAATTATTATTGGAGAATGCCGTAAAGCACAATATTGTAACTTCTGCCAAACCACTTCATATTAAAATTTACGAAGAGGGCAACTATTTGTACGTAAGTAATAATTTGCAGGAAAAACAAGTGGTTAAAAAAAGTAGTGGGGTAGGCCTACAAAATATACGTCAACGATATGCCATTCTTACCAAAGAAGAAATGCAGATTTTTAAGAACGACCGGGAGTTTAAGGTACGTTTGCCTATGTTGACCACTGAAATTGCATTTAAGGAAACGCAGGAATCCTTTATAAGTAGCAAACGCTATGAAAAGGCAAAGGAGCGCGTTGAGATGATCAAAGGGTTTTATGGAAACCTTATGGCGTATTGTATAGTGATTCCCGTACTTGCCTATATCAATTATAGAACAACAAGTTTTACTTGGGTAATCTTTCCGGCTTTGGGTTGGGGTTTTGGTCTTGTGGGCCATGGTCTTAAAGCCTATGGCTATAATCCGTTCTTTGGTAAGAACTGGGAAGAACGCAAAATAAAACAATATATGGAGGATGAGAACTTTTAGGCTTTCATCTTTGCTTAAATACCCATACCCGTATGATAGCTATACACCTATATAAATAGTATTGGATAATTTTATAATATCTCACATTTTAAGGATGGTTATGTCCTTATTCCTGATCAAATATTTTAAACTTCATGGTCCGCTTTTAGGAGATTTTACGAGTTAATTTGCACGTACCGTCATCAAACTTCTATATAGTACGGGCATGGTAATTTGGCTTTTAAAATTATATAACACCACTTTTTACAATTCAGTCATTAAAATTTACAACTGGGTAGTTCTATTTTTTAAAACCTGCACTTTCTACCGAGATTTGAGGTATAGAAAACAAATAATAACCTAAAACAAATTAAGATGGAAACCAATTTAATGAACAGCGAAAACTATAAGTATCAAAAAGCAAAGGAAAAAGTAAATGCCATAAAAGGATTTTACGGAAATCTATTGGCCTATTGTATAGTAATACCCATTTTGGCGTATATAAATTATAGGACTACTCAATTTCCATGGGCTATTTTTCCTGCGCTAGGATGGGGGTTTGGTTTGTTGATGAACGGTCTTTACGCATATGGATATAATCCTTTATTCGGAAAGAAATGGGAGGAGAGAAAGATCAAGGAATATATGAATGAGTTTTAATAAAAAATATAGGCATCATGGACAATACAAAATATAATAAAGCAAAAGAGCGGGTTGTTGAGTTAAAGGAGTTCTATGGCAAGGTATTTTCGGCCTTAGGTACAATAGTAATCGTAGCCGCAATAAATTATTATTTTAATGAATGGCGTTACCCTTGGTTTTTATGGGTGGTATTTGCATTCGCAATTAGCCTTTTTTTAAAGGCAATTAAAATCTTTAACTTTAATCCTTTCTTTGGTAGGGACTGGGAAGAAAGAAAGTTACGAGATTTTATTCAACAGGAAGAAAACGAACAAAGATGGAAATAAACGAATTTGAACAAAACGAGAAATTGGCAAGAGCCAAAAAACAGGTTAAGGAGTTAAAAGGATTTTATATTCATTTATTTGTCTACATATTGGTAAATCTCTTTATAATGAGTTTGACCGTTATGGCCAGAATGAACAGCGGGGAATCTTTCAATGAAGCGTTCTTTAACTTTGGAACTTTTTCTACGCCGTTTTTTTGGGGGATTGGTTTAGCATTTCATGGGGCAAGGGTATACCATTTTAATCCCTTTTTCTCAAAAGATTGGGAGGAAAGACAAATACGAAAATTTGTAGAACAAGAGCAAAAGGAAGCAGATAAATTTAGATAGGCATGAACAAATTGGAACAACATAGTAAAGAGCAAAGGGCCCTTCTACGTATTGAAAGTATTAAAAAATTTTTCAAACATTGTCGATTGTTCATCACGGCCAACGTATTGATTTTATTTGTGTCAAAAGATATATTTAATTGGTTTGATATAGCGGCTATTACGGACAATGGATTTAAGCAATGGGTTATGTGGAATATTGCAAGTATTCCAATAATTTGGTCAATTGTTCTAACAATTCATGCGCTGGTAGTCTTCAGGATACGTTTAGTTCGTTTTAAGTGGACCAAGCCTGAAATGCTGATTAAGTGGGAACAAAAAATGATACAGGATATTATACAAAAGGAATTATGAAGACCATTATTATTGAGGATGAAAAACCTGCGGCACGCAGACTATCTAGAATGCTGGAAGAACTAGATGTAACCATAGCGACTATGTTACACTCCGTTGACGAGGCCATAGAATGGTTTCAGAACAATGAGCATCCAGATTTAATTTTTTTGGATATCCAGTTATCAGACGGTCTATCCTTTGAAATTTTTGATGTGGTTGAGGTGCATAGTGCAATAATATTCACAACGGCTTTTGATGAATATGCCTTACAGGCGTTTAAATTGAACAGTATAGATTATATCCTTAAACCTATTGATGATGAAGACTTGGAACAGGCGGTAAATAAATACCGTACTCGTTTTAAAACAGCCGTAGAGCCCAATAAAATAGCTTTGGATTTTGAGGACATCAAGAAATTGTTGGTAAATCCGTTAGAACGGGAATACAAAAAAAGGTTTACGGCCAAGGTAGGGCAACATTTAAAGATCATCAATGCAGAAGATGTAGAGTGTTTTTTTAGTGAAAATAAAGGGACCTATGCGGCGACCAAGGATGGACGTAATTATTTATTGGATACTACCTTGGAACAGTTGGAACCGGAATTGAAGCCACAAACCTTTTTTAGGGTAAGTCGCAAATACTTTGTGAATGTGGATTATATAAAGGATATCATCTCCTACACCAATTCTAGACTACAGATTAAATTGAACAACAATCCACAATTGGAAATTATAGTAAGTAGGGAAAAGGTAAAGGACTTTAAATTGTGGCTGGAATAACCATAATGGTCAATGCTGTTTTGCTTAATCAGTAAAATCTTCATCATCGATCCTATTTTCGTCAAAGGCAGACGGCAGTAATTTAGGAATTAATTTGATAAATATAGGTAGTAATATAGCCCCACCGGGCAAAATAAAAATGGCCAATGAGGGTATGCTCTTAAAAATATCCAAGAGTTGGTTTTGTACTTTTCTCTTTTCATCATTACTGAGGTCCCTCACCGTAGATTTGGATAATAAGGAAACCAATTCCGCACTTTGTGAAAGCTCTTTAACCAGACGTTTGCTATTTCTGAGAATTAATTTTTTTACGATCTTACCCATACTGTCGTAAAATTGATGGGCCAGATTTTTCTCCTTCAAATAATGAATAGTATGCATATTAAGCTTAAAAAAAGCGGTAACATGGGTAATGGATTCCAAGATAATAGCATTGGCAAGTCCCAAATCCTTTCCTATTCCAAAAATAAAATCAGACTCCGTATAATCTAAGGAGTGGTCTTCCCAAACGGTCAAACAGGCCATATCCAGAAAATATCTATTTTCCCATATATCCTTGTTGTTAAGCAATCGATCTCTATAAGACCCATCAAAGGTATGACTGGCACATTCTATATAGGTTAATGATGAAGCTAGTAATTGGGATAATTTGTTATCCTTTCGTTGAGCTTCCTTGGAACTTAAGGCATGGTAGGTAATGTTAATGGCCAAATATTCAATCTCTTCGGCTTTTGACTTTAAATTAACGGCATGGTTTAAATAATGCTTAAAAAGCAATACATCAATAAACAGTAAGGAGTTGGTAATAAGGTTATTGAATGTTTTGCTGAAAATGTTGTCCTCTATATATATACGGGAGGCCATGAGTTTTTCCAACTTTGAGGAAGTTTTGTTTCCTGTAAGCAATTTATCGAAAAAACCTACTTTGTTAATTTTTAGAATTTGATAAAATTTAAAGACCTCGGTAATAAAAACAGTATAATCTGTGGAGTGCGCTTCTATCTTATAGGTAAAATATAGGGCATTCAATAAATTTATCTTTGCCTTTTCATCTTCAGATAAGGTATGTTCCGGTCGTATGAAATGGGGTATGTCCGCATTTAGTCCATACACAAATCCATTTTTTCTCAAAGCGGAATATAGGGTATCAAAATTTGGATATGCGTTTTGGTTCTTTTGAACGACCGAGCCATATTTTTCAATCCAGCCAGAGGCAGACGGGTTCATACTTTCACTGTTTTAATGCGCAAAGTTAGCCAAATATTATAAGGTTGGTTAAGTAATGTATATTATCTAAAGTCTTATAAAAAAGGGTATTTATAATTGTTGTATTCTGAATTTTAGTGAATTATATAGGATATTTTAATTTTTTTTTGAAAAAAAATGAACCTTCCATTTAATGTCTCGTAAGTAAGGGTGATTCTAATCTAAAAATAAGATAATGAAAAAATCAAAATTATTTATGGGACTTGGGGCTTTGGCCTTAGTTGGGGGCCTTTTAGTTGCGGCAGATCATATTGATGCGCCCGGGGTAACCAACACAACGGCAGACATTGCCGATTTTTATGCGTTTGAACCTACAGAAGGTTCGGACAATACCGTTTTTGCGGTAGACTTACAAACCAATGTGCTGCCAGATTTGGCCTATGGTACATTTGATGAAAACGTATTGATGGAAATCAATATAGACAGAACCGGTGATCTTGTTGAAGATTTGGTCATTCAGGCCATTCCACGAAACGGTAAAATGTACTTTTTTGGACCCGTTGTACCTAGCGAAACCGGATTGAACGGTACCGTTATGGTAGATTCCCCTTTAGGTTCGGTAGATATTTCGGCTGAAACCGCAATTCTAGAAACTACGGCAGACGGGGTATCGTTATTTGCAGGCCCTAGGCAAGATGCATTTTTCTTTGATTTTTTTCAGTTTAACGAAGTAATTGGTGGTACGGCTCCCTTAGGGTTTAAACCTGCTGGAGACCCCAATACATCAGACGATGATGATGAAACCGCAGTGGATACTTTTGATGGTGCAAACACAATGTCCATTGTCATTGAAATACCAAATAGTATGTTAGGCGAAACAACCGCTGTAAATGTATTACAACTACCTGTTTACAAAACTTGGGTAACTACCAATGTTAAACAATAATAACCTTATAAAAAGTAATAAAATGAAATTTAAAAATATAAAATATACGTTTTTGTCGCTTTGTGCAATGATGGCTTTGGCTTCTTGTAACAATGATGATGATAATACACCGGTTGTAGATACTGCAACCTGTAATGATGGTATTATGAACGGTGATGAGACGGGCGTGGATTGCGGCGGTTCTACCTGTGAACCTTGTGAAGATGCTATGGAGCCTATGGAACCGGATTTCTCTGGGACCTACGCACAGGTGGATTTTATGGGTAGACCAGGTATCAATACGGTATTAAGTGCAGATGAGGCCACCAAGGAAATGCATAACGTTTCTATTCCTTCTGAAATGGAAGCAACGTTTCAAGCTGCATTTGAAGCAAGATTGGAAGCATACCATGATGTTTATGCAAACATTTTAGGAGCTGACCCAGAAGCGGTAAATTTTGAGCCTAATATTTTAGGTGATATTTTGAACGGGCCTACAGATGATGGATATACCAATAACCCGGTTACGGCTACGGTTTTGACAACTGTATTGGCCAACGATGTATTGGAAGTAGCACCAAATTTGCCAACAACATATTTTAATGGAGGTAGTGGTGCTCCAAATTATGAAGGTGCAGTAGGTCTAACCGGAAGAACCCCTCAGGATGATGTAATCGATGTTTCATTGATCTTATTGTTCGGTGGTGGTGACGGTGCTAGATTTAGTGGACAGGATACCAATGATGACGGTATGGCAGATTTACCAAGGTTAACTTCAGACGGTGTTGGGCTTACCGCAACTGTAGGTACTACCTTCCCATATTTGGGAGCTCCAGAATAAAAAGTTGCCTTCCCCTTATCGTAATAGCTATGATAAGAAAGGCACAACCCTAATTGCTTATGAAAAAGAAGGGCGGGGGAGTTGAAAAGCTCCCCTTTTTTTAAACAATCCAAAATAAAACACAACCTAATGATATTTGTAAGGCTTTTAATAATAATGATATTGATATCCTCCTGTAGTTCCAAAGAGAATAATGGGAGTATAGCACAACAAGCGGATTATAATAACTATTTAGAAGTGGAGGAATTGAGCACCTCATCTAAATATTTTGATTTATGGAACTCTAAAATTAGACCAGATAGTATGCAGCTAACCAGTTTTGGTATAGTAGGCGGTGAATACAGCAGATACTTTCAACGGACTGGGGATATCCAATACTTGAAAAAGGCAGAGCAAAGCCTTAAAAGGGCCGTAGAAATTGCGGCAATTGGTAAGGCCGGTTATTACAGGGCTTTGGCAAGAAATTATATTTCACAGCACCGTTTTAAGGAAGCTTTACAATTAACGGATTCGGCCATGGCGATAAATGGTAGTAAAGTAGAGGGACAACGCATTTATTTTGATATCCATATGGAGTTGGGCAATTATACCCTAGCAGAAAAGTATTTGGATAGTATAAGGAATATGTCAGATTTTGGATATATGATTCGCCTTGCCAAATGGAACGATTATAAGGGAGATTTGGATACGACCATAAAATTTATGGAATTGGCAGGAAAAAAAGCGGAGTCGGCTAAAAACAGTGAACTTATGCTGTGGAGTTATACCAACTTGGCGGATTATTACGGACATGCGGGGCGAATAAAGGATTCATATGACCATTATCTAAAAGCGTTGGCCATTGATAAACATAATGCCTATGCCAAAAAAGGTATTGCCTGGATTCTTTTTTCTAATGATAACAATCCTAAGGAAGCCATTAGAATTTTGGATTCCGTGACCGAGACATACCGTGCTCCGGACTACTTTTTACTAAAAGCGGAAATAGCGGATTATATGGGGAACGACTTGGTTCGTACAAAAAATTTAGATCGCTATTTTACCTTGGTGCAGGACCCGGCCTATGGTGACATGTACAATGCATATAATTTAGGGTTGTACTTGGACGAAACCGAACAATACGACAAAGCGCTCAATTTGGCTAATCGTGAAGTAATGAACAGACCTACGCCAGAGTCATATAGCTGGCTGGCATTTAGCCATTTAAGAAAGGGTGATAAAGAAAAGGCTATGGAATTAATGGATACCCATGTTTATGGAAAAACCTTTGAGCCCGCTTTATTGTATCAGGCGGCAGAAGTATATAAGGCCAATGGTATCTATGACAAGGTCAAAAAACTTAAAGGAGAATTAATAGGGGCGTTATATGAACTAGGGCCCCATATGGAAAAGCAGATCCAAGATTTGTAATTGATTGCCCAATTATTTTCATTTCTGGTTTGTTTTAGGTTGGATTGTTTTTTTTCAGGGCCGTGGTTTATCCGCGGCTCTGTTATTTTTTAGGTATTTCGTCGAAAAATTAACAGATTTTAAGATTTGTATGGATGAAATGCATATATTTATCGACCAAATACATTTAAAATGCCCCAGCATCTTAAATACGTTAACTAAATGTTGTCACTAAAACTAGTAATGTTATGGAATACCTACTCTTCACATTATGGATTAGCTTAATGATTTTATTGGTTGGAAAAACAATTTTCGCGTATAGATCTCTTCAAAAAACGCTTAATAAAACCAATAATTCTATTTAATCAATTTTCTTAAAAGTACCGGTAGCAGGAGTAAATCCAGTATTAAGGCCGTTACCAGGGTTACACTTATGATCAATCCTATTGTTCTGCTGGGTTGGTGAATGGAGAATAACATGACCATAAATCCAAAGAACAGGATAATGGTGGTGATGACCAATGCCCTACCAGTCTGTACAAAGGTTTTTTCCAGCGCGGCCTCTTTGCTTAGCCCTTGGGTCATGCCTAGTTTGTATTTTCCCAAGAAATGAATGGTATCATCTACCGCTATGCCAAATACAATTGCAAAAACCACGGATAATGATGCCTCTAGCGGTATATTTAAAAAGCCAAGTACACTACCGGCAAATAAAATTGGAAGAATATTGGGCACAAGTGATATCAGGAAAATTTTAATGTCCCTGAAAATAAATGCCATGATCACCCCAATTAAAAGAAGACCGTACAACAGTCCTTCCAACAAATTTTTTCTAATGTATTTTGAATTTTTATCCAGTAAGATGCTTTTGCCTGTAATCTTTACCGTAACGATAGAAGTATCCATCTGGGTTGTGGCAAAATCAGTAATACTTTTATAAACTACGCTAAGGCTGTCCGTTCCTACGTCTTGCAACTTTCCGTTGATACGGGCCACGGTTTCATCTTCAGAGATAAACTGTCCCAATTGTTTACGTACTAAGCGATTGGCATCTTTTTTATATTTTTCAAAAGAAGATTTGTCTGGTGGGAGTTTAAAATAATCGGCGTTGTTCAGATGGTAGGCCTTATTGATGATTTTATAGGGCAAGTTTGCAGATTGTACGTTGCCAATGCTTTTAAGGGTCTTTAAATGGACCAATAATTTTTCAACTTCTTGCGCAACCTCAAAATCGGTCACTTTGAACTTTGGCTTGCTGGTTACTGCAATTTCCAGTGGTCTAAAACCTGCATAATTTTCTTGGAAAAAATCAAAATCTGCAGCAATCTTACTTCTTGCCGGTAAGGCTTGCTTAAATTCATAATCGGTTTTTATGAGATAAATTCCTAGAAAGCAGAGTAGTGTAAAAACTACGGTCCCAAAAATTATACTTTTAGGATATTCCCTAGTAAATGTATTTAGGCGCAATAAATAGGTTGTCCATTTTATAGAAACACTTTTGCCACCAATCAGTTTTTTTTCCGGTAGACTGATTAATAATGAACCGGTCAGGAAAATGACCGTAAAATAGGCAACTAAAACACCAATTGCGGCATTGATTCCAAAGTCTTGGATACTGACCAATCTAGACGATAGAAGAGTTACAAAACCTATAGCAGTGGTTACCGAGGTCAATAAGGTAGTCATACCTACTTCCTTTAACGAAGATAGTATAGCGGTATAACGCGGTAAGCCGTTTTGAAGTTTTCGTATATAACTATCCGTAAGGTGGATAACATCTGACGTACCAACAATGAGCATTAGCACAGGATAAAATACGGCCATTGCATTTAGTTCTTTCCCCAAAACTGCTAATAGTCCCATGAACAGTAACAATGAAAGGGCGATTGAAAATACGGAAATCCAGACAACGGGCATACTACGATAAACCAATAGTAGGATTATAAAAACAAGGATAGAGGCAACAATGGTGGTGGTTAGTACCTCTGTTTTCTGCATATCCACTATGGCCTCGTAAAAAAACGCCCTTCCCAAAATATGGTAGGAATTTAAATGATGCCTTTTTAAGGAGGCACGTACACTGTCCAATAACACACCGGACTGTTTATAATCCAAATTATCCTCGGTTTTTAAGGCCAGTACAATTGATGATCTATTGGCATCTATGAGTACATTGGTAAATAAGGAATCTTCCTGAATTTTGCGCCAGTCTTTTTCATATTGTAAAGTATCATCAATATGTATAATGGGTAGGGTAGTATAACCAAACGATGTTTTTAGCGGGTATGATAGGGTGGTCAAGGAACTACTCTCCATCACATGTTCAAAGCCCTTGCTTTCAAGGGAAAAGGAATTAAAATTGGTTAGAAATTCCTGTTGAAAGATATTGGGACTGTTTTTTACAGCTATAAGCAAGAAGTTGTCATCTGTACCAAATTTCTCAACATAATCATCATAAAACGCCAAGTCCGGATCCTCTTCGGGAAAGAACTGACTAAAATCAAAGGAGAATTTTAAATTGCCCAATTGAGTGGCGGATACTGTGCCCAACAATACAAATACCCCTATACATATTTTTTTGAGTAGACCTAGGTTGACCTTCATATAACGAAGTGAGGTGAAAATTATAATTCCAGTGCAAATTTACCATTCTAGTTAGTATTTACTGCATTAAGAGCATTAATAGCAACTATTATGTCGTTATTTTACCCATATGCAAAAAAATATAGCAAGAATACTTTTTGTGTTGCTTACAGGTGGGTGTTACCTTTTACATGGACAATCAAAGCAAGTGGATAAGGACACTATAAAAAACTTAAGATTAAATGTCTTGCCCGTAGTATTTTATACACCGGAAACCGGTTTGGGTTATGGGGCATTGGGTCTATCCACATTTAGGTTAAAGGGTGAAAAAACAACTACGCGACCCTCTTCCGTACAACTGGGCATTACCTTTACCTCTAAAAAACAGTTTTTAATGTTCATGCCATATGAATTTTATTTGGATGAGGAACGTTGGAGGTTTAAGGGAGAGCTGGGCTATTATAAATATTTCTATAATTATTACGGTTTGGGAATGGATTCCAGAGAGGAGGACAAAGAGCTGTATACTGCAGATTTTCCTAGGTTTCGCCTAGCTGCATATAGGGAATTGTTTCAAGGATTCTCTGTTGGTTTGGGCTATGAATTTGATGGATATAATGTATTGGAGCCAGAACCTAATGGACTTCTTGATGCAACAGCGGATATTATAGGAAAGGATGGGGGAACAATATCCAATATTGGATTGTTGGCCCTTTACGATACACGTGATAATATATTTCACCCTACAAAAGGTTGGTATATAGAGGGGGTCTTTTACAATAGTGCCCCATGGCTGGGATCTGATTTCTCCTATCGGAAATTTGAGCTGGATACCCGCTATTATCAGCGAATAAAAGGGGATATCATTTTAGCTTCCAACTTATTTTTTGGTACCCGTAGTAGTGGTACGCCATTTCAGGATTTAAATTATTTGGGAACCAAGAGAACAAGGGGATTTGATAACAGGCGTTATCTTGATAAGAATGAAATTAGTTTGGCAACGGAATTGCGTTTTCCTATTTATAGAAGATTTAAAGGAGCTGTATTTGGTGCTTCGGGAACTGTAATACCATCGTTGAGCCAGGCTATTAATACCTCCTACAAAAGTGCATTTGGTGGTGGGTTCAGATATATAGTCAACAAAAAGGAAGGTACAAGATTACGGGTAGACTATGGAATCTCCAGTGAAGGAGGTCAATTTTATTTTACCATAAACGAGGCATTTTAAACTTATTAAAGCTCAATAAAATTATTGAGGTCCAAAGTCCAGTCATAATTTTGATACTCCAAGTCTATACCCTTGGTAGTAGGTATAAAACCTTTATTCTTCAATATTTTTTTAATACCGCCTTTCCCACCAAAATCGCCCCTAAACCAATTAAATAAAGAACTAATTGTAGCAACTTTGGTACTTGGGTCATAGTCGGTGGTTCTTTCAAGGTACTGTTGGGTACCTTTATTAAACTGTTCATCTAAACGTTGCCACTCATATATTGCTACGGGCGGACAGTCCTTTGCGCCACAGTTTAATGCAAAATGAATATGATACACGGGATCGTTAACACGTAATTTTCGTTCAAATTTATTAGGAAACCATTTTCTAATATAGCCAAGGCCATATTCAAATTGTGACTTTCGTATAAGACCGTGTTCTATTTTGGCAAACGAAATGGTTTCTCCGGCTATTTTAATTTGCTCTTTTTTAAAAAAACTACCACGATCATCATATAATTCTGGGTTTTTCTGTAATATCACCTGTATATACGCATTGTAGATGTTTATCCAAAATGCCAACCGTTTAGCATTGGAATCCAGGGCCTCGTCAAGTGTTGCAATGGTGGTATTAGCAAAAATATCCTGTAGCTCTTGCGTGTTTTCTTTATCAATGATTTTTTGTAGAAATAATTCTGACAATTTATTAAAGTCCTCTGGTGTATCTGTCGAAGTTTGTGCGTTTATAGTTTCACAATGGACCAAGAATGTAAAGCAGAACACCAACAAGGAATACAGGTAATTTTTCATATATGTATTATTAGAATATCTTAATTACGTAAATATGGGGAAAAGGTTTGTGGATTGTTAGTCGTATCAATAATTAAGTGATTACAAAGACCTTTTTTTTATAATTTGTATCAGAATTAAAACTATTTTCATCAATTTGCGTAGGTAGAGGAAAGTCAAAACATTAAAAATTGAAAGACGGTATTTCTAAGGTAAAAATTTTCCAAAAGTAGTACGAATATATGATCAGTATAATAATACCAGCACATAATGAGTACGTTAATTTGGAACGTCTTTTTAACAGTGCGGTTTTTTTACATCACCGGCAACTTCTGGAAGTTATCATTGCCGCATCCCCATCAACAAATGACGCAACGTCATCGCTAAGCAGTATTCCAAAAGTTAATGTAATCAATTGTATTAACAAAGGTCGTGCGGCCCAAATGAATGAAGCTTCACGAATGGCATTGGGCAATGTTTTGGTTTTTTTACATGCAGATGTCTTACCACCGGCCAATTTTTTGGATAATATTTTAGACCGCTTGGAGAATGGTTTTGATGCCGGTTTCTTTTCCTATAGGTTTGATAAGGAAACATGGTTTCTTAAAATGAACGCATCGTTTACCGCAAAGGATGGTTTTTTTACCGGAGGGGGAGACCAATGTCTGTTCATACGTAAATCTGTTTTTAACAATTTAGGCGCGTTTGATGAGCAACAGGTGCTTATGGAGGATTTTGAATTTTTTAACCGTATGAAAAAGGGCAAGGTGCCATATACCATTATAAAAAATGATCTAGTGGTTTCTGCTCGTAAGTATGAGTGTAATTCTTATCTTAGGGTTAACCTTTCCAATTTGCTTTTAGTAATGTTGTTCAAATTGGGTTGTCCCAGTTGCACATTAAAAAGTCTTCATAATAAATTGATACGAACCCCATATAATGGTTGAGGTAATAAATGGTATTCAGCAAATTGGTATTGGGGTCCTGGATACTAAAACCGTATTTAATTGGTATAGAAAGCATTTAGGTTTTAATGTGTTATTGTTTAAGGATGAGGCAGTTGCGTCGTTGATGACACGGTATACCAATGGTAAGGCAGAAAAGCGTGATGCCTATTTATCATTAAATTTAATGGGGGGTGGCGGTCTGGAAATTTGGCAATTTAAGGATAGGCTTCCCACAGCTGCTCAAAATGATATTGTTCTGGGTGATCTTGGAATATATGCCATGAAGATAAGGTGTAAGGACCTTGTATCCATGCATGGTTACCTAGAACAAATAGGGGTATTGCAGTTAACCGGTATCATAAATACATTACCACATAGTGCCAGTTTTTATTTTGATGATCCATTTGGTAATAAAGTGCAAATGGTACAGGATTCCTATATGTTCAGTGCGCAAAAGTCTAAATGTGGTGGTGTTATGGGTGCTGTTATAGGAGTTAGCAATATGGAGCGATCCTTAGAATTTTATAAAAGGATGTTGGGCTATACGGTAGTGCTGTTTGATGATATAGAGACTAATGGTACTGCAGCCAATAAAAAGTATAGAAAGGTAATCCTTGGTCAAAATCGTAAGCATATAGGTGGTTTTGGGGATTTATTGGGTCCCACCCAATTAGAATTGGTGGAAATGCTACAAGGTACGCCTACAAAAATTTTCAAGGACCGTTTATGGGGAGATTTGGGTTATATACATCTTTGTTTTGATGTACAGGGTATGGACTCCTTAAGGGAAAAGGCCAAGATTCTGAAAACGCCCTTCACGGTGGATAGTTCCAACAGTTTTGATATGGGAGATGCCGCGGGTCACTTTAGTTATATAGAAGATCCGGACGGTACGTTGATAGAATTGGTAGAAACCCATAAGGTACCTATCTTAAAATCATTGGGCATATATTTAAATCTCAAGAAAAGAAATCCGTATAAAACACTACCTAAATGGTTGGTTAAAAGTCTTGGTCTGCATAAGGTAAGCAAAGACCTATAGCCCTCAATAATCATTTAACCCTTACTCGTCGTTCGTATCAATCCAATGCCCGAAAAGAAAAATATTGCGCCCAACACTCCATATACAATAAGTTGTTTGGTAGTGCCGGAACTGTTTCCAAATAAGATTGCCGCGTATACCAGACCGCCAATACCTAATAAGGTCAATACGGTCCCAAAAATTTTCTTTAAATTCATGGGCGAAAAATAATAAAAAAAGGGCAGTTAATAACTAACTGCCCTTTTAAACTATACATATATTTTTTAAGAAGCGGACACTACACCAAGTGTATATAATTGTTCCAAGGTGGGAGATTCACTTCCGCCCGCTGGTTCAAGTGTAATACCAAATGCCTCTGATTCGTTAGGATTGTTCAAAGCAAATACCTTGTTCTCATCTGTAGCAAAATCTTCAAGGAGTCCCATACTTGTTGGTGTAAGGGGCGATAATTTCAAAGACCAGACTTGGTACACAAAACCATCTGGTGGTTCCGGTAAGCCTTTGGCATCTATGTAAACCTTTTCTTCTTTTTTGTTCCAATAAGCCTTTGCATAGGAGGTAGGGGATACCGTCTGCCCGCCAAGGGCAATAACATTAATATCCTTGTCCCTAATCGTATTCAATAATTCTTGCGTTTTTTCCAATGAAGAATCAGTGTCCGCTATTTGCTGTTCCAAAGAAGTATTTTGTTGTTCAACAACTTCAATGTTAGATTTAAGTTCCTGATTTTGTTGGTACATAAAGAACAGACCAATTGCCAATAATAATGAGGCGGCCCAACCAATATACGTCATAGCGGAACTAGATCGTTTATTCATTGAAATAACCTTACCTCCCTTGTTAATTCTGTCCATTAAGGATTGAAAGGTATAAGAAACACCCGGAGATGCTTTTTTGGATAAGGTCAATATGGAAGCTTCAATGGCTTCAATTTCCTTTTTGATTTCCGGATATTCCTTGGCATAGTTGGCTATTTCCAAATTTTCCTTATCAGAAAGGATACCGGCCACATAAAGTTCCAATATTCCCGATGCTATGTATTTTTGTACATCCATTCTATATGCTTTCCATGTTTTCCCTTAGTTGGGAAATGCAACTTCTATTTCTTGTTTTTACAGTTCCTATAGGAATGTTCAGCTCTTCGGCAGCATCTTTTTGCGTATAACCTCTAAAGTATAATAGTTCAATGATCTGAACACATTTTTCCTTTAAATTTTTCACGAGTTTTCTTAACCCTTTGGTATCTACCGCCATATGTTCCTCTTCCCTGCTTTCTAAAATACCTACGAAGTAATCTGCAGAAAGGTTCTTTTTTTGATTTTTATACGTTTTACTGCGTATTTCATCGATAGCCGCATTTCTGGCTATATTCAATATCCATGTAAAGAACCTTCCTTTACTGGAATTATAGCTTTCTGCATTATTCCAAATTTTAATAAATACGTCTTGGCAGATTTCTTGAGCTACTCCGTCATCTTTTACAATGGTATTGATGACCCCACAGATATTATCTGCATACATTTCGTGTAGTGTTTTGAAAGCGTTGGGGTCTTTTTTCCTGAACTGCTCAACCAATAGGTCTAGTTGCATACATCAATTTTTATATTCGTTAAAAATAAAAAAAGCTGCTCTTAGAACAGCTTTTATAAATTTTATATTTAACTCTATTCAATAATGCCCGCACAACTTATACGTGCCCCGGCTGCGCCACTGGGTTGCGAGGTAAAATCATCAACACCTTGGTGAACGATTACACCTTTACCAAGAATATCCTTGTTTTCATCACCACAACCAATACACCACTCATCTGTGGAAAACTCAACATTGGCAGTACCATCTGCATCAGCGGTAAAATTACCGATGTCTCCTTTATGGTAGCCTTCTGCAGCTCCCCACTTTCCATGTGGTTCATTGGTAGGGTTCCAATGTCCACCGGTAGATGTTCCATCAGCAGAAGAACAATCTGCAGTTTGGTGAATATGTATGGCATGCTCTCCTTCAGAAAGACCGGTTAAATTTGCCGTCATGCTTACTTCACCATCCTCTTCGGTAAAAGTAACTTCACCTTTTACCTCGCTATCGCTCTTGGGTTCCATCATGAATTTAATGGTAGTGACCTCTTCGTTCATTTCCGCTTTGGCTTCTTCCATTAATTCCTCTACTTCTTCTTTGGCCTCATTGGTCTCTTTTTTGACCTCTTTACAGCTAAAGGCTGCAATTAGCGCTAAAAATGCTATTTCAAATTTTAATATTTTCATATTCGTGTTTTTTAGGTTAGACCATAAAGTTACATATTAATACCTACAATCTTTGCTCATATACAATCGATTTTAACATGAAAAACGATTGCATTTATATGTGGCTGAAAATTATTCCTTTTTCTTGAACAGACCGCTTAAATCCGTATTATAGAATACCCCAACCTGCAAACGGTCAAAATTAGCCCCGGTAAAATGATTTTTTAGGTATCCAAATTGCATGCTTAAATCTTCAGTAACATTTACCCCAAGTGCCGCATAGGCACGGTTCTGACCAAAAGCATTGTCTTGTAGATTTATGAAAATTTCATCATAGAAATTTAAGAAAAAAATATCGGTTAGGGGCAAGGTCATCTGTATTCTGTACCTGGCCCGGTGCAAGGTATTGCTTACCTTGGTATAATTGTCCTGCACAAAACGCTGTTCCAATCGGTAACGATGTTCAAACTTAAATTCCCATACCTTATTTTTCAAAATAAACTGTTCAAAGATCCTGTGCTCTGATATGGAATTGTTTTCAAAAAATACATCATCACCTAGAATATCAAATGCACTAAAGGTAGGATCCGTTTCTATAAAACCGTATCCTAAAGTAGCTATAGCGTTGTCATTGATATGATAATTTGCACCTGTCCTCAATAACAATTGGTTAAAATTGGTTGCCATTTCATAATATCTAAACTGTGCTTCTGTATGAACACTCCATTTATCTGAAACTTTATTAGTGCCAAAATACATGAACCAACTGCCAAAATCATCTTCACCCGTACCTTCATTTTGGGCATTGACATGTAGTGTAGCAATACATAATGCCATTATAGCTATAATGTTCTTCATTTTTTATACGCTTCTTTATCTATTAATTGATGTTAAATGTTTTGGTTTCTTTAAATGGCGATAGGTCCAAACGTTCCATTGCCGCTTTGTATTTTGCCCAATCATCCGTATAAAAACTATTTGTTTTGTCCAATGCGGTTCCTAATTCCTGTTTGGCAAAATTGATTAATTGGGTTTCTGTAGCGGTCATACCATTTTTGCGGGATCCTACATAGCTTCTTGCGTTTTGAAGCCGTTGCATAACCGTAATTTCCTTATTTCGGGTAATTCCTTGACGCTTATCCACCTTACCCAGGTAAAGGGCTATTACAGAATCTGTTTGTTTGATAATATCTTTGGATGCTTCAATTTGTTCCTTGTATTTCTTCTCGTCCAATTTCTTTAGGTCTTTCTGAAATTGTTCTGCGACTGTTTTACTTTCTACCAATTGCTTAACGGCATCCGTAGCCTTTTGCATATAGGACTCCAAAAGCTTTCCATTGGTATATACTGCATTGATTGCTTCTGGTGAAATTTGTAAACGTGGGTCTGATTTTACGGTAATGGAGGATTCTTCAATTGCATCCCCATACATCATTTTAATAGTATACGTTCCCGGTTTAACGTCTACACCGCCGGATTCCCTTTTCCTGGTCTGAATTTTTCGGGATGGCCTTTCCGGTCCTTTTTCATCCATTCCCCAGTATATTCTATGGAACCCAGGTTTTTCAGGCGTCTTATACTTTAAGGTTCTTAAAAGTCGGTCACCATCATAAAAATCAAACTGTATAGAATCCTTTTTCTGTACCCCGGTTAATTTGGGTTGTTCCGTAGATGAGGTATCCTTGGCCACGTTGCCCTTATCGGCTTTATTTGTGGTGCCTTTTTCCTCCTTATCTTTTTTTGCGTTGCCCTCTTTCTTGCCCGTTTTCAGGTAGTACGTAATCATTGCACCTTGTTTTCTATTTTCACCTTGGTAAAGGGCATCTCCACCAAAACGGCTTCCCGTTGGTTGTTGATAGGCTGCTTGATAAGCGGTAGGAGGATCAAATAGCTCAACGTCCTTGTTCAATATACTTAAATCCGTTGCCAAGGCTCGTAACGGACGTATATCGTCCAACACCCATGCGGCCCTTCCAAATGTACCAATGACCAAATCTTGTTCCCTTGGGTGTATGGCCAGGTCCTTTGTTGATACGGTTGGAAATCCTTCGGTCCATTTTTGCCATTTTTCTCCAGCGTTGAACGATAGGTATAACCCGTCATCCGTTCCCAAGAACATTAGATTAGGATTTTCAGGATCTTCAATAATAGATAAGGTATAACTTTCCACATCATTGGCATCTACTATCCTGGTCCACGTTTTGCCATAATCCTTTGTTCTATATGCATAAGGGGTGTAATTGAACCTTCTATAGTCGTTGGCAATTAAGAGGGCCTCACCCTTATTGCGTGTAGATGCTTTAATTTGGGGAATCCAACTTCCTTTGGGCAGACCTTTTAAATTGGCGGTTACCTCTGTCCAGGTTTCACCACCGTTTTGGGTATAGTGCACACGACCATCATCTGATCCAACCCATAGCATATCCTTTTCTACTGAAGAAGGTTCAATGACCAAAATCGTGGTATGGTTTTCTGCACCTGTTGCATCCATGGAAAGTCCACCACTTTCACTTTGTTTTTGTTTTTCTGGATCATTAGTGGTCAGGTCAGGGGAAATTATTTCCCAGGTCAAACCTTTATCACTACTCTTATGAACAAATTGACTTCCAAAATATACGGTGCTATTATCAAAAGGGTCCTGGCTTATGGCCGAGTTCCAATTAAATCGCAGTTCTGTTTTTGCATCTGGCGGGGTAGGCCTAACAATATAATTGTTACCCGTTTCGTGATCAAAACGTTGTACAAAACCTTGTTGGCTCATGGTATAGCCATATCTGGAATCTTCAGGATCGGGAACCACGTCAAAACCGTCTCCAAAACTGATTTCTTGCCAGTAACTGTTTCTAATGCCCTGTGCCTTCCAAACATAGGCTGGTCCACGCCAAGAACCGTTATCCTGCATTCCGCCATAAACATTGTACGGATAATCGTTGTCCGTGGCTATATGATAAAACTGGGCCACCGGCAAATTGCCGATAAAGCGCCATGTTTTACCTCCATCTTTAGAGATATTGAGTCCGCCATCGTTACCGTCCATCATGAACTGACCATTCTCCGGATGTATCCAAAAAGCATGATGATCTGGATGTATCCCGTTGTCCACTCCATAGGCCGGCATTAATTGTTCAAAGTTCTTACCGCCATCTTGGGATACGTTGACATAGGTAAAGACGGAAAATACCCTGTTTTCGTTTTCCGGGTCTACATAAATTTCGGAATAATAAAAAGGCCTGTTGCCTATATCTCCTTTATCATTGACCTTTTTCCATTTAAATCCGCCATCCTCAGATTTATAGAGCGCATTCTTTTTGGCCTCTACCAAAGCGTAGACCACATTAGGTTTGCCTGCGGCTATGGCCACACCAATTCTTCCTAGATTACCTGCGGGCAACCCATCCTCTTCGGTCAATTTTTTCCAATTCTTACCGCCGTCATGGGTCATATATAGTCCACTGCCGGCACCACCGGAGTTAAAGAACCAAGGCTCACGTTTGTGTTCCCACATTGCCGCAATCAGTTTATTGGGGTTTGTGGGGTCCATGATCATGTCCGCCACACCGGTTTTATTATTTACAAAGAGAACTTTCTCCCAAGTATCGCCACCATCCGTAGTTTTGAAGACACCACGTTCCGGGTGCTCGCCCCAAGGGGAACCAATGGCTCCCACATATACGGTATTAGGATTCATGGGGTCTATTTTTATTCTGTGGATGTGTCTCGTTTTTTCAAGCCCCATGGATTTCCAGGTTTTTCCCCCATCCAAGGATTTAAAGACACCGTACCCTCCATTTAAACTATTTCTAGGATTACCTTCACCGGTCCCTGCCCAGATTACGGAAGGATTATTTTGTTGGATTGCGACCGCACCTATGGACGCCGTGACCTCTTTGTCAAAAATAGGTTCCCATTTTATACCGCCTGAGGTAGATTTCCATAATCCTCCCGAAGCTGTTCCTACATACATAATATCTGGATTGCTGCTAACGACATCAATTGCCGTAACCCGGCCACTCATACCGCCAGGTCCAATATTACGGGGTTTAAGGTCCTGTACGAGGTCCATTTTAAATTCTTGGGCAGGAAGTAAAACAGATGCGAAAAGCATCAAAATGGAGAGTAATTTTCTTGTCATTTGAGCGGTTTGTTAGTTATGTTTCTAAAAATAGCAGAAAAGAAAGGGAAGTATTCTTAAAAGGATGTTAACAGTGAATACTTTTGAAGAATCTATAATCCTTTAACAGTTTTGGTGTTGGTTATTGGTTGATTGTTGCCGATCAACGGTATTCAGTGTGCTGCTGTTCGTATCCGTGCCAGAATCAGCGAGCAATGTTCAGTTTTTTAATAGCAAGGTAAGATGCAATCCATAAGATCAGTGTTCCTAACATCTCGATAACGTAAGATGTGGCAAAGATCCAAACTGTTAATGGAACGCAACCAGAATGACCGAAAAAGGACATGGGACAACGAAAAGCGAGCAGAAGATAACGCACTACAAATTATGGTCACAGAACCTCAAAAATACCGAACAACTCTTTACCTAATCTTGGGGGAATGGAATTATAACAGCGATCAAAAGTGATCGTTTTGAAATAAGGGGTTAAATAACTGATATATAATTCTTTATTTCCTCCAAATGGGCGATTTTCCAT
Organism: Maribacter confluentis; assembly: GCF_030505015.1. Lineage (NCBI taxonomy): Bacteria > Pseudomonadati > Bacteroidota > Flavobacteriia > Flavobacteriales > Flavobacteriaceae > Maribacter > Maribacter confluentis. Next base: position 391,409 of record NZ_JAUKUC010000001.1, on the reverse strand, counting down.
GTCCTCTGTCAAGGGAAAATCAAACCAGACACCAACAAGTTTACCATTAGATTTTAAAAGGCTGGCCATATGTTTGGCATAGGCCCTTCTATTTTCATCCGTAGGTACAAAGGAGCAAAAGAACGTCTGTTCCAGGATAAGGTCGAACTGGTCATGGTAATCAAAGAAATCCCCATGATGCACCTGTGATCTAGGAAAACTTTCATTTCGTTCAATAAAAGCTTGTAATGGTAAAATAGAAATATCTAAAATATGTACCTGCCTAAATCCTTGTTGCCATAAATATTCCGCTTCATAGGCATTCCCCGCACCGGGAATCAATATTTTAATTTCTTTGTCGTCTAGCTGGTCTATATAATCTTTTATGGGGGTAGACGGGTATCCAATGTTCCATCCGGTGTGGTGTTCCTTATAGCGCTGTGTCCAATATTGCTCTTCGTTCAAAATCAGGATATTTATTGATTTATAAAATTAAGCAGATTTAAGGGTAATGCCAAGTATGTAGAAAACCGATCCATTGGTCATTCTTCCTTTGTGGCAAACAAATCAATTTCCTACCTTACCCACCAGCTAACCATCAACGAATAACGTATGAGAAAATTTATTTGTGCCATAATTTTACCTTGTTTTACCCTTGCCGGTTTTGCCCAAACCAACCCTAAATGGGCAAGGTATCCATCTATAGCGCCAGATGGTAAAACCATAGCGTTTACCTATAAGGGCAATCTATTCTCCGTTGATGCAGTTGGTGGTCTTGCCAAACAACTAACGTTTCATGCCGCCCATGATTACGCTCCCGTATGGAGTAAGGATGGCAAGCAAATTGCTTTCTCGTCCAATAGGTATGGAAATTTTGATGTTTTTGTAATGAATGCAGATGGTGGTCCCGCAAACCGACTAACGTTTCATAGCAATGATGAAACACCCTTTTGTTTTTCCGCGGAAAATGATAAAGTGTTATTTGGGGCAACCCGGTTAGATGCCGTTGCGCACAGACAATATCCTACCGGCACACAACCGGAACTCTATAGTGTCTCCAAGGAAGGAGGGCGCGTGGAGCAGGTACTGACCGTTCCTGCAGAAGATGTTCAGATAAACAATGAGGGTACAAAAATGGTGTATCATGATAAAAAAGGATATGAAGATGTATTTAGAAAGCATCACGTATCTGCCATTACCAGAGATATTTGGTCGTATATACCTGCAACAGGGGAGCATGTAAAATTAACCGATTTTGCGGGGGAGGACCGTAATCCGGTTTTTGCAAAGGATGGAAAGGCCATATTTTATTTAAGTGAACGCAAAGGGTCGTTCAACGTATTTTCCAAAAGTTTGGATGAAAACCTTCAGCCTACCCAACTAACTAATTTCAAGACACATCCCGTCCGCTCTTTAAGTATAGGAAACAATATATTGGCCTTTGGCTATGATGGTGAAATTTATACTCTTAAGGAGGGTCAAGATCCAAAAAAGGTCAATATCATCATTAGAACACAAGAAGAAAATAACCCTACCGCGTATATTTCCATTAACGGTGGTGTACGTGAAATGGATATAGCGCCCAATGGAAAGGAAATAGCTTTTATAAGCAGGGGGGAAGTCTTTGTTACCTCGGTAGATGGTGCGTTGACCAAACGCATTACCAATACCCCGCAACAGGAAAGATTTGTAAAGTTCATGCCAGATGGCCAAAGTGTGGCCTATGCAAGTGAACGAAATGGCAAGTGGTCCATTTTTAAAACTTCAAAAGCACGATCACAGGAGCCTTATTTTTTTGCTGCAACCGTTTTTAGGGAGGATACACTAGTGAGTTCAAAGGAGGACAATTATTTACCGGAATTCTCCCCGGACAGTACCTATATGGCCTATGTAGAAGGCAGAAGAACCTTAAAAGTGAAGAATCTAAAAACAAAGGAAGAATTTACATTGCTAACCCCTAAGGAGCTTTACCATATGCAAGATGGAGACCAATATTTTAAATGGAGCCCAGATAGTAATTGGCTGCTGGTAAGCTGGGGGGTATCATTAAGTAATTCAGAAGTATTGCTGATTTCCAAAGATGGCAAGCAAAGGAAGAATTTAACGCAAAGTGGCTATTATGATGGTTCGCCAAAATGGGTAGACAAAGGAAACCAGTTGCTATATTTCTCCAATAGGGATGGTCTTAAAAGTTACGCTACAAGCGGTAGGTCAGAATTAGATGTGTACAGTATGTTCCTAAATAAAAATTCATGGGACAAGTTCAACAAATCCAAGGAAGAGTATGATTTGTTAAAACTGATAGAGGATGCGGAAAAGGAAAAAAAGGAAGCGGCTTCCAATGATGATAAGAAGAAAAAGAAAGCGGATAATAAAGAAGAGGTAAAACCCTTGATATTTGATTTGGAAGATGTGGAACAAAGAAAATCCCGTTTAACCATTCACTCTTCTTTATTGGCGGATGCCGTGTTGTCCAAGGATGGCGAAAAATTATACTACCTGACCCGTTTTGAAAAAAATCTTAATCTATGGGAAACCGAAATACGGACCAAGAACACCAAACAATTGGTTGCCTTGGGAGCCAAATCCGGAAGTTTGCAATGGGATACAAAAAAGGAAAATTTGTTTCTTTTAGCGGACGGTAAGATTTCAAAAGTTGATTTAACGGCAAAAAAGACCGAACCGGTAAAACTAAATGCCGAAATGGTTTTGGACGTGGATGCGGAGCGAGAATATATGTTCGGTCACATATGGTTAAGGACAAAGGGAATTTTTTATACCTCTACCTTTCATGGTGTAGATTGGGACTTTATGCGTACCGAATATGAAAAGTATTTGCCGCACATTGGCAATGATTATGAGTTCGCAGAAATGATTTCGGAAATGTTGGGAGAGTTGAATGTAAGCCATGCCGCAGGCCGGTTCACCGATACAATTGAAAACGGTGATAAGACAGCTTCTCTTGGTATTTTTATAGATTATGGTTATTTGGGTAAAGGATTAAGAATTATGGAGGTCATTAAAAATGGACCCTTGGACAAAGCCGGATTTGATATAGAACCGGGAATGATCATTGAAAGGATAAACGGTATTGAAATTGATACGACAGTAGATGCAGCCTATTACTTAAACCGGATAGAAGGGGAATTCACATTGTTAGATATTCTGGGAGACAATAACAAAAGAAAGCAAATTACCGTAAAACCCATTTCCTTGAACGAAGAAAATAAATTGTTGTATAAGCGCTGGGTCAACATCAATGAAAAGGATGTATTGGAAAAGAGTAACGGTACATTGGGCTATGTGCATATTCCCGGTATGAGTGACGGGCCTTATAGAAGCATTTATGAAGAAATGTTGGGTAAGTTTAATGACAAGAAGGGGGTTATTGTAGATACGCGGTTTAATGGAGGTGGAGATTTAGTTGCGGATTTGGCCATGTTCTTTACGGGAGTACCCTTTTTGTCCTATGAAACGGAGACCAGGGTAGTAGGCGGTGAACCTACGTCTAGATGGACCAAGCCTACATTGGCCATGTTCAATGAATCAATGTACAGTGATGGTTCATGCTTTGCAAGTGGATATGTTGATTTAAAAATTGGTAAAACGGTTGGTATGCCGGTACCGGGAACCTGTAGTTGGGCCGGTTGGGAACGTTTGCCCAATGGTGGGCGTTGGGGCGTTGTTCCAATTAGTGCAAAGAACAAAGCAGGTGAGTGGATGGAGAACAACGAGACCAATCCAGATATTTTAATTAAAAACCAACCAGAAATAATTGTAAAGGGTATTGATCAACAATTGGAAAAGTCCATTGAGGTATTGATGAAAGAAGTAGAATAGTTATTTCCAAAATTAAATTTATACGCGCAACAACTTAATATAGTTACTGGTACTGATATTTAGCTGTTGCCATTCATCGTGGAATGCAATTTTTAACTAAAGAAAAAAACACAAATAAATGCAATGTTTAAATTGTAATAATTCGGTCAAGGAAAATTTCTGCCCAAATTGTGGACAAAAAACATCAACACACCGGTTTTCGTTTAGTTATATTTTTGATAATGGAGTATTAAACGGAATTTTTAACGTTAACAAAAGTTTTTTCTTCACTATAAAAGAGCTTTTTACACGACCTGGGCATAGCATCAGAGAATATATTCAAGGAAAAAGAATACGACATATTAATGCTTTTAGTCTATTAATATTACTAATCGCAATTGAATTTTTGCTCGATTTTGGCAATGTAAATAGTAATGAGGCATTACCGGAAATGTTTAAGAATTCTGGGGATTCACTAGATCAAATTTTCGAAACTTATCCGCAACTCACCTATTTAATTGTTATTTGTGTCACAACTATTTCCATTTATCTGTTTTTTAGAAGAAGCAAACTAAATTTTGCTGAACATTTAATAATGAATATCTATTCTTGGTCTGGTTTAATTGTACTGGGATTACCTCTTACCTTATCATTTGCTTTCAATGATGATAAATCGCTGATAAGACCACTAATTAATATATATGCGTTAATTGGTTTTGGTTATGCTTTTTGGTTCTTTTATCAATTTTTTTCAGGATACCGATACAAAAAAATATATTTAGTTTTAAGAGTGTTTTTGGTACTTATAATATCACATATTTTGAGATTTATTACACTTGCTGCTATACTTGAAATTAATATGCTTACGAATTAAAATGCTGACTAAATTCACTCAAACGCTGAATATGGAAATCAGAATGATTGAATAATATGAACGATTAAAAATAACGAATTGGCAACACCGTATAAATTTAATTACTGATTTTTAGCCTACTTGCCAAAGTCCTGGAGCACTTTCTATCTGTGATTTATTTGCTAAATTTAGTACTTAAACCACGCAACTAATAGTATACAAACACGATATAACTAATTTAAATAATATGAAATGGTTGTTGTTCATTCTTACTCTTTTACTTTTTTCATGTGATTTTAATGGTAAAAATGGAATTGAAATATATCAATTAAATTGGAGGTCAATAGACTTTCTTGAAAATAATAGGAAAGGAAATTATTGTGATTTAAAGATTAATCAGGAGGACCTATTTGACAAACCAATTCTAACAGATTCAGATATTGCTCATTTCGATTGGAATTCTCAAGAACTTATTTTAACAGAAAAAGGACGAGTAAAAATTGATTTACTAAAAATTCCATTGGACGGATTAGCGGTTGCCATGATTTTAAATGGAGAGATAATCTATGGTTTCTGGTTTTTGAACTCAGAATCTCCATACGGTTGTGGTGGTGTTTATTCAGAACCAAAACTAGATTTTAAATTAAAGTTTGGGCAAGCGGACGGTTATGATTATGGGAAAGACCCAAGATTTGACTCTAGGATCAAAGAATACCTAAAAACAAGAAACTAGCTAAAACAATGCCTAGAATGAAAAAATGCGGACATTAGGGCTAAATCTAAAGGTCTGTGTATATTTTCTATGTCGCTAAATCTTCCAATTTAGCTTTGAATAAAAAAATAAAACTAAACAATAAGCTTTTGCTGCGTGAGTAGATGGTAATAAAAAGTTTCCTCGCCTCCGCCTACACCTGGACCAAACCTTGTAGCCAATCTTTGAAATGAAGACTGCCGTTAATATATATTATAAACTTTGGAGGAAATATATTCATGAATTATACCAAAAAGATTGGAAGGTAGTTGAAAAATATTGTGCTTATGATGCCTCTATTGATTTTGATTTTATAATTCTTAGAAAAAATAGAATTACAATTAAATTTGGATGGGAATTATGGAATAATGGTGAAATTAAAACAAATAGTAAAGGGTTTGAAATTTTAAATTCTATTCATGATAATCAATTTGAATTTGGTAAGCCAAAAGTATTGAATTTTAAAACAATGTTAATTACTAGGCCAGTTACTATTTTTACAAGATTGAGTGTGAATAAAAGAAAACTAATGGATAACTTTTTCTATTTTACAGAGAATAAAATTTAATATTTAAAATAGAAACACAGGTTGCAACAATGGCTGTAGTTTGGTTTTGCCATCCTTCTAACTTGAAAATATTAACTTTAAGCCAACTCAAATCCATGAAGTTAACATTCATTTTTATCATTTGCGGCTTTGTCAGTACAATAGGTATAGCACAGGAAAATACCTCTCAAATTACTATTGGCCTTAATCATACTATTAAGTCTGCTATATTAAACCAAGATAGGACAATTCAAATTTACACACCAGATAGTTATTCAGATTCAAATCAAGACTATCCTGTTCTATATATTTTAGATGGACAATGGTATTTTTTAAGCGGCGTAGCAATTCAAAAAAGCCTACGAACTCCTGGTGCTATACCAGAAATGATTGTTGTAGGTATCAACAATAGCAATCCATTAAGAAGAACATTGTTCAATGATGAAAGAAAAAAGTTTAGTGAATTCTTAATTAATGAAATAGTACACTACATAGATACTAATTATAGGACAAATAATGAAAGGGTCATTTTTGGCTGGGAAGCTGCCGCTTATTATTTAAGTGAATTAATTTTAACAACAAGTGAATTTAATGGAGCTATTATAACTGACGGTGGTTATGCTTATGAAGATTTAGTGAAAGAGTTTACTTCAAAAGAAGATAAATATCTCTTTATGGCCAACTCCAGAAAAGATATTTATTATATAGGTTCAACAGATGCATTCCATAAAATATTAAAAGAGAACAATCCTAAGAACCTTATTTGGAAATACGATTTGTTTAATGATGAAGTGCATGAATCATTAGCCTATTTAGCGCTATATAAAGGGTTAAAATACTATTATCATAATTACGATTCACCAGTTTTTGAAAGTATTCAACAATTTATAGATTTAGGCGGAATGAATTACCTGACTACTTATTTCAAAGAAAGAGCACGACGTTTTGGGGGTGATGGACAAATAGATAATAGCACAAAAAATGCATTGATTTGGTTAGCATGGAACAGGGATAATTTTGAATATTTTAATTTCTTTATGAATGAATTCAGTGATGTCTTGACGACCAAAAGATATTCTTCAGGCTACTGGCAAAATCGTTTTGGCCAATTTTATTTAAAACACAAAGATTACCAAAATGCGATCAAATATTTTGAAGCAGGTCTTGTCGATTACCCAGATACACAATTTAAGGAAGAAATGCAAAAGGGACTTATTGATGCCAAAAACGGAACAAACTAATTAAAACACATTTTACAACATGGTACATAAATAATAGCGGCTAAGAACGAAAACAAAAACATGAACAATAAAGAAAGGTCAGTGTAAAACGAAAATTAACATATATAACCCATAACTGACGATTATACTAAAGCGTTGGTAAAAATTAGAATTAACTTAATGTGAAAACTTATTTGAGCAGTAAACAATAAAAATGAAACAAATTTTAATCTTAATTTTTGCAATTTGTCTTTTCTCTAATTGTTCAAAAGATGATTCCAATAATGATGTGAACATTCGCTTATATAATGTCACCGATATGGACTTCGAAAATATTATAGTCAATACCACCAACTATGGTAATTTAAAGTCAAACCAAGTTTCTGAATACAAAAACTTTAACAAAGCCTATCGATATGCCTATGTTGAATTGAATATTGGAGAGGAAACGTATACTATACAACCAATTGATTATGTTGGTGAAACACCGCTGACTAATGGTAATTACACCTATCAGCTAGATTTTGTTAGTTATAATGAAGGCTTTCTCGACCTAACTATTATACTGTTAGAGGAATAAAAATTTTTGCGGACAATACCCATAAACAGTATGTGATAAGAAAAGCAAATTGCACACCCTTCAATCTGTAACCAAAAGCAATACCTCAATCCTTCTGGGTATTGCGTTGGATTTGAACCAGGAAGCCATCGTTTAAAAATTTAAAAAAAAATCAGAATGGTACTAATTAAAGGTTTTGGTAGTATTCATCTAATGACCCAGTATTAAGTCTAGGATAATAAAGGAGGTAAATAACGAACAAAATTTATACATTGGTTTTTATCTTAATCAATGGTAAATAGAAAATAAAATACTTGAATGAAAAATAGAATACTTGGTAATAAAGGTTTTGAAATAAGTGAAGTGGGTTTAGGTTGTTGGCAGATTGGCGGCAATTGGGGCAAAGGCATTCAAGAAAACAAGGCTTTTGAAATATTGGAAGAAGCCGTAGCTAGTGGCATTACATTTTTTGATACCGCAGATGTATATGGAGATGGCAGAAGTGAAAAACTCATTGGCGATTTTTTAAAACGTACAAAAGCAAATATTAGAATAGCGACCAAGTTTGGCCGTGGGGCCAATGTATTTCCAAATTCCTATACGGAACAAGCATTAAGGGAAAGTGTAGATTCATCTAGAAAACGGCTTAATGTAGAGTGTCTGGATTTGGTTCAATTGCATTGTATACCCACACAAGAATTAAAAAATGGACATATTTTCAATTGGCTGAGAACACTAAAAGATGAAGGTAAAATTCTGCATTTTGGAGCAAGTGTGGAAAGTGTGGAACAAGGATTAATTTGCTTAAGGCAGGAAGGGTTACAATCGCTCCAAGTTATTTATAATATTTTTAGACAAAAATTGACTCAAAAGTTATTACCACAAGCCGCTGATAAAGGTGTGGGCATCATTGTACGTTTGCCTTTGGCCAGTGGATTGCTCACCGGTAAATTTAGTTCGGGTACCACATTTTCGGAAAACGACCATAGAAATTTTAATAAGGATGGTGAAATTTTTAATGTAGGTGAAACCTTTGCGGGTCTACCGTTCAATAAAGGGGTGCAACTTGCCAATGAGCTTAAAACAATTTGTCCCTCGGAAATAAGTATGGTTGAGATGGCACTAAGGTGGATTTTGGACCATAAAGAGGTAACTACCATAATACCTGGAGCAAGTTCTCCTAACCATATTAAAGATAATGCCAAAGCAAGTGAATTAGCTCCATTATCTAAAAAACTAATGAACGATTTGGACACTTTTTATAAAGAAAAGGTGCATGTACATATACGCGGGGTATATTAGATGAGCAACTTCTACTATAAACAAATTGCTGGGATTACAATAGTTTCGTAAATTGTAAAGGGCAATATCAATATATGGAGATTCCGGAAATTCCTAATTTAATTCATTACGCAATTCCCTTTTTTGCGGCAACGGTGGTATTGGAAGTTATTTTGACCGTTAAGTTAAAATTGGAAGATTACGAATTTAAGGATGCCTGTACCTCGATACTTATGGGTCTGGGTAATGTAGCTATAGGTTTGTTTACCAAAGGCCTGGCATTGGGTGTTTTTTATGCTTTATATAATTTATTTCACCTATTTGCGATACCGTTTTCATGGTGGGCATGGTTGATATTACTTTTTGCCGAAGATTTCTGTTATTATTGGTTTCATAGGACAAGTCACGAAAGTAGACTGTTTTGGGCCAGTCATATTGTTCACCATTCTTCACAGAATTATAATTTAAGTACGGCATTGAGACAGACCTGGTCCGGTGGATTTTATACGTTTATTTTCTGGATTCCCTTAATAATAATTGGTTTTCATCCTGTTATGGTATTGGTACAAATGTCCGTAAGTTTAATTTATCAATATTGGATACATACGGAACTGATACACAAAATGCCCAACTGGTTCGAATTTGTTTTCAATACACCAAGTCACCATAGGGTTCATCATGCAACTAACCCCCAATACTTGGATAGAAATCATGCAGGAATCTTTATAATTTGGGATAGGATGTTTGGAACTTTTGAACCGGAAGACGAAAAACCGGTCTATGGATTGGTAAAGAATATAGACAGCTATAACCCAGTAAAAATTGCCTTCTTGGAATGGTATAAAATGCTGGACGATTTCTTTACTTCCAAAACCTCATTGTGGAACAGGTTAAAATATTTGGTGAAACCACCTGGATGGCGCCATGACGGTAGTAGTGTACTTTCTTCAGATTTAAGGAAATCATGGGAGGAATCCAATAAAATGGTTAAATAGTGTAACGTAATCATTATAATATCGTCATATGGGTTAATCAACATCTATATTAAATGACCAACAAATTAGTAGCGTACATTGGAATAGCGGGAATAGCTTTATTTGCCGTTGCGGCTATCGTTGGTCCATTATTAATAGAGGATTATAGCATAATTGGTCAATATATTAGTGAATCTTTTGCCTCTAATACCAAGTATGGAGCTTATTTACAATATTTGGGATATGTGCCTAGCGGTTTGTTTACCACCTTATACTGTTTTAAAGCCCCAAAATATCTACCAAATTCCAGTAGGATAAAAACTGGATTTTTTGGCCTTGCCATTTTTTATGGGATTGGAACAATGTTAGTTGGTTTGTTTCCTTGTGATGCAGGGTGCCCAACCACCATAGGCAATTCCAGTACGGCACAACTTATACATAATGCTGCGGCCTCGTTGACCTATTTGGTGTTTCCCTTATGCATACTTATAATTGGCATGGGATTGCAAAAATTTACATCTTACCATAACTTGTCCAGAATTAGTTTTGCAATGGCTTTATTAAGCGGTGTAGTTGTTGCGGTACTTTTTGCTGATGCGGAATCCAATTATAAAGGGTTACTGCAGCGTGTCATTGAAATAACGTTCATTACTTTTATTGTATCCAGTGCAGTTAAAATTAAGAATCAGGAAACTTAAAATTCCTGTAATATTCGTTTTGAATTTCAATCTACATTTATGTTTTAAGGTATTGGTTAAAGATGACATCATTCACTTTTAATTTAATGAAACATTGGATAAGAAAATTTGGGTTTTACTGATATTCATATTGGGAAGCCTACTATTACGGCCTAAAACAATAATTTGTGCGATTGAAGCCATAAGGGTTGTTCAGGATGAACAAGGCAATCACCATTGCTTACAACAAGAATCCACTACAGTTGCTAGGTTATATAATGTATTGCCCTAGATTACTTTTTATAACTATACCATACAGGAAACATCTTCCTATAAGCAACAAATTAAGGATAAAACAATGACGGTCTACTATCCTAGATGTGCGAGTTCATCTCAAAAATTTGAACTGTCACAATATATACCCACCTATAAAAACAGGGTGGAGATGGTTGTAGCCATTACCGACCTTGATATAATGGATATATTTACTTATGATTAATAGATTTTACCATCTTTCATCACAAAAGAAATATCTTTCATAGTAGATATATCTTTGGTAGGATTGCCTTTTACGGCAATGATATCGGCTAAAAAACCTGTTTTCAACTGTCCTAAGCGTTTTAGGTGAAACATGCTTGCATTGCCAGTCGTTGCAGTTTGCAATACCTTTATGGGTTTCATTCCATATGCTACCATTAGTTCCATTTCGCGGTAATTTTCACCATGTGGAAATACACCTGCATCACCACCAAAAACAATTTGCACACCAGATTCCAAGGCTTTTTTAAAGGAGTTGCGTTTTTGCACTATTCGCTCGGGTTCTTGGTCCATATCTTTGTTCCAGCCACGGTACTGGGTAATGGCGTCCCCGGCAGCTAGGGTAGGGCATAGTCCAATTCCTTTTTCTTTCATCAACTTAAAAATTTCCAAAGTACCGCCATCGCCATGTTCAATAGTTTCCACGCCGGCTAAAATAGCTCGTCTCATACCTTCTGGGGTGCTGGCATGGGCAACCACATATTTCCCTGCTGTAGAGGCAGTTTGAACCATGGCATTGATTTCTTCCTGTAAAAATGTTGGTTGGGAATCTGCTCCGGGAGTCCAACGATAATCTGCATATATTTTAATAAAATCGGCACCATTTCCCATTTGTCTACGGACGGTCGCTATACATTGATCCACGCCACTTGCTGGTTCTGCGCCAAGGGGAACGGTTACCCCGTCATGGAAGCCCTTGGGACCATAAGCACCTGTAGCAACTATTGCAGGGCCGGCAACCAATAAACGCGGTCCATCAATAATACCTTGGTCAATGGTTTTCTTTAAATACACATCTGTATAGCCTGCACCTTCCGCACCTAAATCGCGCATAGTGGTAATACCCGCCATCAATGACTTTTTTACGTGTACGGTGCCTCTTATGGCACGTTCCACTGGCGATTCCTTTAATACTTGGTCATTCCAATCCGTCTCGTTATAAGGATGCAGCAATACGTGGGAATGTCCTTCAATAATGCCCGGCATTAAGGTACTTCCCAATAATACTATTTCCTGGGTATGCACCGGTAGTGCTACGCCGTTTGACTTGCCCACATAGGTAATTTGATTTTGTTCTACTAAAACGACCCAATTCTCATGCAGTTCGGTACCATCAAAAACCCGGTCTGGTTTTAAGAGTATTTGACCAAAACCGGATGCTGAATAGAATAGGCAGATAAAGAATGCTAATCTCATAATTTATAATGTTTAATTGACTTCGGCCTCTTTTAAAAGTTGTTGCAGATCTGATGCTGTATGTAAATTTCCGTTGGACAGGACCATAAAGATATCTCTAGTATGTCTAATGTTTTCCAGCGGATTGTTGTTCAGTAAAATAATATCTGCGTATTTACCGGCCACAATGCTTCCATAATCGGCATCCTGTTTTAAAAATAGGGCACCATTGTAGGCGGAAGCCCTTAACGCATCTAATGGTGAAATACCAATGTTGACCATAGCCTCCATTTCTTTGTGGAGGGAAATACCTGGGTACGTATAGCTATTGAAGGCACCACTATCCGAACCCGCCAAGAGGGATACGCCGTTTTGTTGAAGTTTAAGGGCAAGTTCCCCAAAAAATTGGTCCAATGCCTTGCGGTCTGCAACTTGTTGTTCCGTAGCATGTTCTACACGCGCAATTCTTCCCCTATAGGTTTTTTGTATGCCTTTGGAAATATATTTTAGATAGTCGTCATTGGTATGGTCTTCTTCATCCAAATAACTAAGTACTCTTCCTATATGAAGGGTAGGTACCACAAATACGTTATGATCCTTAAGGTTCTTGAATGTTTTTAAGGCAGTTGAATCTGCAAAGGAAGACTGTAGTAAGGGCATGGCATCCCAAAATCCAATTTCATCTTTTAGCAGTTGCTGGGTAATAGCCTCTTCTTTGGTAGAGCAACCTTTCATAATGTAATATAAATGTTCAATGGCATCTATACCGGCATTAATTGTAGCATCCAATTCAACGGTAAAGGGCATATGACCAGATGTAATTAGACCTCTTTTTTCAGCTTCTGCAATGGTCTGCAAGTAATGGTCCGCAGTTATACGGCTATCATAGATTTTTACAAAGTCTGCGGGTATGGATTGCAATGAATCTAACACTTTTGCAATATCATTGGCACTGTCCACTTCCAAAGAACCGGCCCAAGTAGCTCCAACGCCGTCAACTTTTGGTCCTGATGTAAAAATTCTGGGACCGATCATTTTATTTTCCGCAATGGCCTTACGCCATGAAAGAACGGCAGACGTTAAATCTCCGCCAGCATCCCTGACCGTGGTTATTCCATTGGCCATAAAAAGGTTTAAAAACTTTTGGTTTGCTTCCGTTAACGAGTCGCCACCCCTAAAATGTGTGTGGTTGTCCCAAAAGCCGGGGACAATATATTTGTCCTTGGCATCTATTATGGTATTGGCCTCAAACGAATTAAAGTCGGTGTTTGTGGATATGGTATCAATTTTATTGTTCCTTATCAGAATATCGGCATTGACAATACTGCCATTTTCTAGGTTGATGATGTTTCCGTTTTTAAAAACTACATCATAGGTCGGTTTAGTTTCCTTACAACCCAAAAGGAATATGATCGCACCTGCGGTAAATATCTTTCCCGTTTTCCAAATTTTCATAATGTATTGTATTTTGGTCAAGGAAAGGTAAAAAGAATATATGATAGATCATTCTTTTAAAGGAAACGGCATTTTGTAACATGTAGGATTTTATACTAAGGGGTTACGGATAAGCTGTTTTTTATTTTTTGGAAGCTTGCCAACCTCCATTGCCTCTGTATTTAAGGTTTTGTTCACAATGGTAAATAATTTCTATAATTCTTTTATCTCTGGTTTCTTGTCTTTTGGCTTGGTTCAAGTAATACAGATAGCTTTTCCGTTGGCTATGGGTAAAATTCTTGAAGTGGGTAAAAGCTTGTGCATTGGCATTGAAAGCTAATTGAAGGTCTTTGGGGATTATTCCGTTTTCAACATCATCCAAAGCGGTCCAGGAACCATTCTTCTTTGCAACTTGTATGGCATCCAATCCGGCAGAATGCATAAGACCTTCAGCTTTCAAAAATTTGATATGGTCTTTGTTGACTTTGCTCCAAACGCTCTTAGGTTTTCTAGGACAAAAATATTGCCTGCGCTTACCGTTACCCAAACTTTTAACCGTACTGTCTATCCAGCCGTAACATAAAGCTACTTGTACCGCCTCTTCCCAGCGCATGCTTTCATTTATATGGGCAACGGAATAAAAAATGAGATGTATCCCCGTATATTGCAAATGGTTATTGTGTAGCCATTCTCTAAATTCAGTATCATTTTTGAAATAGAATTCAGGTATTTTTGTCATAATCCTACATTTTAAGGGTTAAATTTTCATAAAAATACAATCTTTGGTATTTAAAGTATTGGTATTTACAATTACACGCCCTACTTTTAGCAATTCAACAACAACTAATCAACAACTTACGTATGAAAAAAATGTTACTGGTGCTGCTTTTGGGCTTTGCACTTACTATTGTCTCTTGTGGTGGCAATAAACGGGAGGGAGAACCTAAGGTCTTGGTCTTCTCTAAAACCATGGGGTTTAAACATGCTTCTATTCCTGCCGGGATAGCGGCAATTCAAAAATTGGGTAAGGAGAACGGCTTTGTGGTAGATACCACTAAAAATGCATCACTCTTTACCGAGGAAAATTTAGGGCAGTATGCCGCCATTATTTTTTTAAGTACCACGGGCAATGTGCTGGACCAATATCAAGAAGCAGTATTTGAACGTTATATACAGGCCGGGGGTGGCTATGTGGGTATTCATGCAGCGGCAGATACGGAATATGACTGGGGATGGTACAATAAACTTGCCGGCGCCCAATTTCTAAGCCATCCTAGTGGTACGCCTACGGCGGATTTTATCATTAAGGACAATACCTTTAAAGCCACGGAATTTTTCACGGACACGGTTTGGAACAGGACAGATGAACTCTACAATTACAAAAATATCAATCCAGAAGTTAAGGTATTGATGACCTTGGACGAGTCAACTTATGAAGGAGGGGCCAATGGAGATTTCCATCCTATTGCTTGGTATCATGATTTTGATGGAGGACGCGCATTTTATACAGGAGGAGGCCATACCGATGCCAGTTTTTCCGAGGAGCTGTTTCTAAAACATGTATTGGGCGGAATACAATATGCCATTGGTAACAATTTAAATTTGGACTATTCCAAGGTATCGTCACAAATACCCCCAGATGCTGACCGTTTTGCAAAGGTTACATTAAATGAAGGAGGATTTTTTGAACCTACTGAAATGGCCGTTTTGCCCAATGGTGATGTGTTGATTGCCCAACGTAGGGGAGAAGTGATCTTATATAATGATGAGACAAAAGCATTGACCGAGGTTGCAAAATTAGATGTGTACAGCAAAACCTTGAACACCCCGGGAGTAAATGCGGAAGAGGGATTGATGGGCCTACAAAAAGATCCAGATTTTGAAAATAACAATTGGATCTATCTATATTACGCACCAACAGGAGATGATTGGGTCAATAGATTATCGCGTTTTAAATATAAGGATGGTAATTTTGACCTAGCATCTGAACAAGTGATTCTTGAGGTAGATTCCCAAAGGGAAATATGCTGCCATACGGGAGGATCCATTGCCTTTGGACCCGATAATCTCCTTTATCTTTCAACAGGGGACAATTCTACACCATTTAATGAGCCGGACCAAAAATATGTAAACAATGGGTTTGCCCCGTTGAACGATACCCCGGGTCATGAACAATATGATGCCCGTAGAACATCGGCCAATACCAATGATCTACGAGGTAAGATTTTAAGGATTAAGGTCAATGAAGACGGTAGTTATGCTATTCCAGAAGGAAATTTGTTTCCCGTAGGAACCGAGAAAACAAGACCGGAAATTTATACCATGGGACATAGAAACCCTTATAGGATATCCGTAGATATCAAAAGGGGCTATTTGTATTGGGGAGATGTAGGGCCAGATGCCAGGGCAGATAGTTTGGCCACAAGAGGTCCTAAAGGATATGATGAAATGAACCAGGCGCGTAAACCGGGCAATTTTGGTTGGCCTTTATTTATTGGGGACAACTTTGCTTACAAGGAATATAACTATGAAACGGGCGAAACTGGTGAGGAATTTAATCCGGAAAGACCAATGAACACCTCCCGAAACAATACGGGGCTAAATGAATTACCACCAGCAATACCAGCTTATGTATATTACCCTTATGATGAGTCCGCTAGCTTTCCACAAACAACAACTGGTGGTAGAAATGCAATGGCCGGTCCAACATACTATTCCGATTTATATGAAGGTGATGAAAAATTACCGAGTTATTATGACGGCAAGGTCATAATATATGATTGGATGCGTGGGTGGATGTTTGCCGTTCATTTAGCGGAGGATGGCAGTTTTAGTAAAATGGAGCCATTTGCACCCCAAATAAAACTGAACAACCTTATAGATATGGAAGTAGGTCCCAATGGTAAGATCTATTTGTTGGAATATGGTAGTGGATGGTTTTCACAGAATGCAAATTCAGCCTTGGGATACATAGAGTTCAATGGCGGAAACAGGCCACCTTTAATAAACGAAGTTACAATCGATAAAACATCGGGTAAATTACCGTTGACCGTAACGGCCAATGTAGTATCTAATGATCGTGAGGGCGATGCCGTACAATATCTTTGGGATTTTGGAAACGGAGATACCAAGGAAACGACGGATCCAAGTGTAAATTACACGTATAATGATGCAGGTTCCTATAAATTGAACGTTACCGTTAGCGATGATAAAGGAGCGTCCGCTACAAGTGAAAGTTCAAGTATTGTAGCAGGAAATTCAAGGCCGGAGGTCAATATATCATTAGGTGGGGAAACCCCCTCTTTTTACCTGCCGGGACAAAAGATAGCTTACGATGTTACCGTTACTGATGCAGATGGGACTCCTATAGATTCGGACAATATTTTTGTTAGTGTCGATTATTTGGAAGGCATGGATAAAGTAGCTATGAATTTAGGACATCAGCAGGTATCAGCGGCGGTGACCGGAAAAGCACTTACACAGGCAATGGACTGCAAAACCTGTCATAAGGAAGCAGAAGCGTCCATAGGACCAAATTATAAGGATATTGCAATGAAGTATAAGGATAGGCGTGATGCCGCCAGATATCTGCAGGGTAAAATCGTTACCGGTGGTAGTGGTGTTTGGGGAGAGGTTACCATGCCCGCACACCCAAAAATTACTTCAGATGAGTCTAGACAGATTGCGTTATATATTCTTTCATTGTCCGGAGAGCAGAAGAAGGAGAAATCATTACCTGCCAAAGGCAGTATAACCGCAGCACCGACTACACCAGGGCATATGCTCGTAATTACGGCAAGTTATACTGATGATGGTGCGGAAGGTACCATACCGTTAACAGGTTCCAAATCAATAGCAATACCTAGCAGTACCTTAAAATTTAATGACCAGATGAAGCTTGACGGAATGCAGGCTATGCAATTTGGTGGCATGGACTTACTGCTGATAGGAAAATCTAGCGGTTGGTTCATGTTGGAAGACATATCTTTAAAAGGAGTAAAATCAGTTTCTTTTACCGCAGGATGGCAATCGCCTCCTACTATGTATTTTGATTTTGAAATCCATGAGAACACTCCAGATGGTCCTCTTGTGGGATCTGGAAGATTAAATGCACAGCCAGAAGGCACGCAAGGTACCATGTTCACAGTTCCCATAACGGGAACGATTTCAGGTAGCGGCCCGTATTATGTAACCTTTAAAGGGGAGGAAGGTAAGGAACTTTCACAGCTGGCCTTGACCAGTGCTATTTTTAAATAGGAAATTCAAAAATGATAAAGCCCGCTAATAGCGGGCTTTTTTTTTGATATATAATTAGATTCTATTGTTTACATACTTTTTATTTGATCATTTTCTTACTGATCAAATTTCCAATTTGCATCAACAGGGATATTTCTTTTTCGGAAAAGTCATAGGGAATAGGTTTTGCTATTCCAATAGTACCATAAAGGGTATTGTCATGTAATAGGGGTGCGGCCAATGAACCTTCTACTTTAGTATCCTTGGCAGAGGGTCTGGCTACACCAGAATCATCGGTTTGTAAATTGCACATTTCTACTGGTTTTTTTCGTTCTGCAGCAATACCGGCCATACCTTTTCCTATGGGGATGGTGGTAAGTTTAGGTATTAAGAATTCGGGAATTCCTTTATGGGCCGTCAATTGTAATAGTGAGTTTTGGTCAAGTGTATGTATGGTACCCGTGGTACAATCGAAAAAATTCAAGGTGGCGTTTAAGACCAGTGCCCAATTTGGGTGATCATTCCCTAATTCGTCAGTTATTGTTTTAGGAATTTCAGAAGTAATACTCATTATAATTTGTGTTCATGCCCACTAAAGGGGTTGTAACTTATTTAGACCAATAAATGTACATTTTATCTTTTTGAAGTCATAAATACTTTAAGCAACTTTAGTTCCTCTGGGCGGTCTGCGATAAGCATAATAGCCTAGTACGGCATTAATAGCCTTTGCAATAGCTATGCGAATAGGGTATAGTTCTTCTCCCAATGAAGCATCTATTGACCTAAGTTGCATGTAATAATCACTGATTAGGGGATAATTTTTATTTGCGGCAATATGTCTTTCTGCATGAAGGACGGCTTCCGTTTTTCCTTCCTTAATAGGTTTACATGTTACTAGCGTAGGCTTATTGTTCTTGTGGAGCATAGCTGAAAAACCAAATAGTCTACAAATTAGACCCCTATGTGCATAATCTGAACAAAAGCCTATTTCCCGGGGGATAAAATTGAATTCAGTATAGGACAAAGTGTTGTAGAGCGATCATTGTTCAATTGGTCCAAATATAGCTCCGCCTCTCCATTCTTGAATAATGAATAGGCAAAAGGTAGAAATTCCAAAGCAGTGGCATTGATATCCGGTTTTGTGCAACACTTGCCGCAACCGGCAACACAGCCTAACCCAGTGGATTTTTGAAAGGAGCCCACCTCCTTTTCCAATTGGTAGAAAACACGTTCTACGGCTCGGACTTTATGGTATATTGACAATCAATAAAAATTAGGGAAACGAAGGTAGGCTAAGTTTGCATACAACGACCAAAAGCTTTGAAAAATTATGATATTTTTTACTATAAATGAATAGGGGTACGTAGTAAAACCAACTAAAATCGTTCTGTTTTTAGTTTTTTGCCATAATTGGTATTTTTCTCAATAATGGTAAACCCGATCACCCCCAAGACCTGCTCTTCCTCGGTTAGCACTTGTACTTCCCATTCCCCGGGCCTAATATTATTTTTGAACGTATATCCTCTAAAGCCTCCATCTCTACCACCGGTAATATCATAACCAATGTCATCTAAATTCTCCCATTCTTCGGTCTTTGGGTTATACCATCTCCAACGATGAAAAACCGCTTTTTTTAAATTGGTAGGAGCAAAGATTGAAGAAAAGATATAGACATTCTGGTCTGGAGTATAGCTAAATTCCAAATTATGTTTTCGCCAGAAAACATAAGAATCTTCTGCCTCATAAGTAACGTGGTATTCATTATTCTTCAGTTCAATGTTATGGGCTACGATTCCTTTATCCAGGGCAAGGGGTACCGGAGGTATGAGCTTCATAAAATAGAACAGATTTATTACCGCATATATGACCAATATAATACCGATCATCTTGCCTAATTGTATTTCTTTTCTTGTGCTAGGACTTTTACTGTAAATAAAGGTCAAAAGAACCAAGGTACATAATAGGCTTATTCCCCCAGAAATCAAAAAGACCATATTGTTCAATTCCTTTAGGAATACGGGTACCATAAATGCAAAGAAGGTAAAACTGATAAAATAATAAACCCCAAATTGCAGGTATTTGTTGGAGATTCTTTTTTTTAAAAATTCATTGGCAATCAATAATAGGACCAGAATTATAAAAAATGATGCCGTTTTGGATAAGGAGACACTTCTTGAAAAATAGATGACATACGCACTGGAAAGGCCTCCAAAGAAAAATTGAATTGCCAAGGGCAGATACTCTGTATATCGTTCAAGGAATGTATGTTTCCATTTACCGTCGTCTGCCAAATTGTAGAGGTAAAGGGTAATGGAAAGGGATGTCATGTGTAGGCATAGAACCGTTAGGTCATAAGTACGGTCTATGCGGCCCAAGGTCAATGTGTCAAATATAAAACCCCCAATGAAGAAAAGGATGGGGGCGTATTTAGAATGCCTTCGAATAAAACTTCTAAAAGCACTATTTCTAAATTTTACGAAAGTTCTTTTCATTGATTAAGGATGGTATGCACTAAAAATAACACAATTATTTGTGCACCCTTGACGCTAAGGCCAACATTTATACCTTATAACCATTGTACTTAATACGCTTGTTATTCATTTACCTGTTGGCTATTGATATAAAAATTTGGGTCTACTGCTAGTGTACTTAGATCGCCCTTAAGTTTTTTGGTTTGCCACTTATTACCAGGTTTGATCCAAAAGGGGTTGTTTTCTACATAAATACGTATAGGAAGCCTAAAGTCTGTATTAGTATTGGTGTACCGGTACATGAATTTATTGTCCTTAATTTTATATTCCAGGACAGGAATTTCAACAGTACGTAAATACTGGTCAAAGAAAGGTTTTAAGTTCAAGTCCATCTGCTCGGCAATATATGTTTCAATCTGTGCCGTAGTAACTGTTTTATGATAAAATTCCTTGTTTAGACCTCGTAGTATCGTGCGCCATTTTTCATCGTTGTTGACAACCTGTCTTAACGTATGTAATATATTGGAGCCTTTATAATACATATCTCCACTACCTTCATAATTAACATCGTATATACCAATGATTGGTCTATCGTTGCGTATATTTTTACGAATACCCTGAACATAAGCGTTCGCTGCCTCAGTACCATAATGATAGTCCAAGAACAGGCTTTCGGAATAGCAGGTAAAACCTTCATGCACCCACATATCCGCTGCATCCTTATAGGTGATATTATTGGCGAACCATTCATGACCCGCTTCATGGATAATGATAAAATCAAATTTTAGTCCCCATCCAGATCGTGATAGGTCTCTACCCAAATACCCTTTTAGATATTGATTGCCATAAGTTACGGAGCTTTGATGCTCCATGCCTAGATAAGGTACTTCAACCAGCTTAAACGAATCTTCATAGAACGGGTAGGGACCAAACCAATGTTCAAAAGCCTTCATCATTTTTGGGGCATCTTTAAAATGCTCTTTTGCTTTCTCCAAATTATCCTTTAAAACGTAGTAATCCATATCCAGGGCACCATTTTCTCCTTGGTATATTTCATCGAAATGAACGTAATCTCCAATATTTACATTTACTCCATAATTGTTAATAGGATTGGAAACGAACCAATGATAGGTATTGGTTTCTTTGTCGATACTTCTTAGTCGTCCATTAGATACGTTCATTAGACCTTTTGGGGCTTTTACACTAATCAACATACTATCTACCTCGTCATACATGTGATCTTTATTGGGCCACCATACACTTGCTCCCAGACCTTGGCAGGAAGTGGCAATGAAATCTTTGCCGTTATTATCTTTTTTCCAAGAAAATCCGCCATCCCAAGGAGCATTGACCGCTTCTTTGGGCTTTCCGGAATATGTGATAATTACCTCATTGTAATCACCGTTAATCTGTGGTTTTGTCAATGTAATAAAATGGGCATTGCCGTTATGCTCTACATCCAAAACTTTTCCGTCTTGCATAACTTTTTCAATCTGCAAAGGAGGTTGTAGGTCAACTTGTAGGACCTGATGCGGTTGTAATACTTTGTAACGTATAGTGTTGGTACCGTTGATATATTTTTCGGCAGGGTCAACTTCAATATTTAAATGATAGTAATTTAAATCCCACCAAGCGCGTTCTGCAGTTATGCTGCCTCTAAGGGTATCTTGTTCAGTAAAAGTTTGGGCTTGTAATAGTCCAGCAAGACCTAAACAAATTGCAAATGCTGTTTTTCTCATGTTTGCGATTAAAATAGTTTGGGATTCAATAATGTTAAAAGGTGTTTACCTAAATATTCCATTTGGAAATACAACGGGACTTTCAAATCCGTTTTCACCAACTGCAGATACGCCAAAGAAATAATTATCGATTACAATACCGTTCAAAACAAATTCAGTGACATCGCCAACATAACGGCTATTGTCCCAAGTAGGGGAAGTAGTATCCCTCCAATAGATTTTGTAACCTTTGGCACCATTTACCTTACTCCATTGAAATTTTGCCGCAGGCTGAACGATACCGCCAATCTTAACGGTCATAGGTGCTGGTGGCGCCCAGGCCAGTGATGCCAGGTTGATAGCATTTACCGCGGTCAGTTTAGCGGCATATTCAAAATTTACGTGTTCCAGTACATCACCATAGGCAATGCCATCTTCTACACGTATATCTTGGTGTTGTTGGGTATAATTTTCATGGGCTTCCATGATACGTATACCTGGAAAACCTGCGTCATTAAATGGCCTGTGATGACCACCACGACCAAAACGGTCTAGACGGTATATCATCATTGGGTTCATTTCGGGCATATACAGCGTTACGTTTTTGTGAACATATCTAGCCAATTGTCTAGAAACGCCATCTACTTCACCTCCATAAAAACGTCTTGCCTTTCTTTGTTCTTCTGTTTCCGTAGGGGGAACGGGCTCTGAAAAAATTCTAAAATCTACGTTGCTGATCGTGCCGTCCACACCTTTAATGTTACCTATCATGTCATTATTAAAAATACCGATAACTTCCCAGCCTTGGTCCTTAGCGTATTGAGCTACGCCACCACCGCCAAAGAGACCTTGTTCCTCTCCGGAAAGTCCCATATAGATTATACTGTTTTCAAAGGTGTATTTAGAAAGTACGCGGGCAGCCTCTAAGGTACCGGCCATTCCACTAGCATTATCATTTGCGCCCGGTGAATCATCTGTAAAATTGGTAGGGTCACTAACACGTGAATCTATATCACCACTCATGATGATAAATCTATTAGGATAAGTTGTTCCTTTTTGTATTGCCAGGACATTTACAATTTCAACATCCTTTACAATACGTTGATTGGCTCCTTTTTTTACCAAATCTTTTTGAAAGAACACATTTAGACAACCATTACATGCAGCTGAGGTTTTTTCAAATTCGCTTTTGATCCATCTTCTTGCAGCACCAATTCCCCTGGTACTGGAAACCGTATCGCTTAATGTATGCCTTGTACCAAAATTTGCCAGTTTGGTAACATCGTTTTTAATTCGTTCGGCAGAAACTGCATCTATAATATCATAAATGCGTTGATCGGTCTGGGCGTTTATTACAAACGTAAAAGCTAAAAATAGGAATAGGTAAAGGTTTTTCATTTCAAGTTTTTTAATAGGAAAATATAGTGTTGGCAATTTGCTTCTAAAATTAAGTAAAATATAAGGGCGACCATAATTTGATGCGAAAAACTATATCCGGTCTAACCGTAATTAAAAAGTTTTAAAGAGTTGTTTTCAATAGCTTTTTTTCGTTTTCTTTTGTATGAGGTAGTAGACACCTAATAATGGGCCTATACCTAGCAGTATGAATAACAAATTAATTGGGATAATTGTTTGAAGCAATCCAAGGAGCTGAATACTAATAATAGTAATTGCAAAACCAATACAATTTACAATAGTAAGCGCTGTACCCTTTAATTGTGGGGATACAGAAGAGGCTACCAGATTAGAGAACTGAGGAGAATCTGCTGTAACGGCTATTCCCCATAAACACCAACATGTCAAAAATAGATATACGGGCAATACGAATATTACGGGCGAAATAAAACAGAATATGCCGGATGTAAGCAACGCTTTCAATGCAACCTTTTTACTTCCTATACGTTGAGAGATCATTCCTCCAAAAGCACAGGATAGCCCACCTAGCGCAATTACGATTCCCGTCCATAAAAAAACCGATAAATCGTTGTCGGTCTTATTAGAAAACCATTGCAAGGCAATAGGGGTAAATGCCCAAAAGGCATAAAGCTCCCACATGTGGCCAAAATACCCAAAAGCGGCTTTTTTAAAATCATGATTTTTGAAAAGTCTTGGACCTGCATTTAATTGTAAAGAGGTGCTTGCCACCCTGTAGGGACCGTTAGGTACAAGTGCTACTAGTAGAAAACCTCCCAAGACGGTTATACCAGAAGTAAGCTTTATAACACTATTAGGATCATTTGCCCAAGATGTACCTTTTATTAGAAAAGGAAATGCAGTACCTAAAACCAAGGCGCCCACCAAAAAGCCCAAAGCTTTCCCTAGTCCTTTTTCATAATAATCGGCTGCAATCTTCATTCCTACCGGATAGATACCGGCAAGGAAAAAGCCGGTACCAAATCTAGCAAGCAATAAACCAGAGATGTTCAAATTAGGTGCAATAAGGGTTAAATTGGATAAAGCAGCCAAACAAGCGCACACCATAAAAACTTTTGAGGGCGAAAATCGATCGGCAATCATTAGAATTCCAAAAATCAATGTGCCTATTATGAATCCGAATTGTACTGATGAGATGACATAACCAACAATATCAGGACCAAAATTTAAATTTTTGGCCAACGATTGTATAATGGCATTGCCCGCAAACCAAGTTGAGGTACAGGCAAACTGTGAAACTATTATAATAGGGAGTATATGTAGCGTTTGCTTCAATAGATCAATGTAAAAAGGTAACCTTGGCTATTTTATTATGTTCAATTTCATAAATACCTATTGCCGAGAAGGACTTACCGTTGGCCGTTATAAATTCTTCATCTATGACAATATTACCGATCACGATTCTATTCTTTGATTCACAGTGTAGGTCTGGTGTCGTTGCAAAAAAATCAGAATATCGATTTCGCATGTTTTCAATACCCGCTGTTCTAAGTACGCCATTGTCACCATAAATTTTTACATTTTCAGCGTACGGGCTTAAAAAAGTATTGATGTTTTTTTGGTTATAACCTTCAAGCTGGCGTTGTACAAGTATTTCCGGATCATATTTAGTGGGTAAATCCTGGATAAAGGTCATACTGTTTATAAGTCCATCAACTTTATATATTGCAACTTGTTGATGCTGTTTTCCACCAACGGTAACCTGTTCTTGGTCTATGACGGTCTGCCCCAGATGTATCCTAGAGGCGACTTTTACCTCTACAGACGGTGTTCTATCATAGAAAAGTTGATATTTTTCCTTGAGAATTTGTCGTCCAACATACAGTGTATCCATTGGATAATTAGAGACAATAACGTTTTCGGAAAAACAATTTGCAAATGCATTGACATCTCGGGCATTGAACGTTTCAACTTGCTGGTCAACAATTCTTTTTTGTGAATCATTGGAAACAAAACTTAAATAATTTCCTTGCGGACTTATGGCCAACCTAGAGATACTGTTCACATCTGGATTATTGATTTGATAGGCCATTTTCCAATTCTTATCCTTTTTTGGATTAAACGATAGAATATTATTGTCAAAAGCAGTAATTAGGATTCCGTTTTTCAACCAACTAATATCTTCTAAATTTTCTGGCAATGATATGATATCCTCTGAATTTAAGTATTGAGGATTTAACGATTTGACCATATTTGTGGTGTTAGATTTTGAAATATAACTTATAAGATCGCTATCAGGTATTTTATGTAAAGACCTGCCCACATTTTGTTGAACCGTAATATTGGTAAGATTTTTTAAGTTGGATATAACTAGGTCCATTCTATTTTCGCGCAAAACCGTGCAGACCAGTAAGTCTTTAGAAAACCACACATGATAACCAACTTTTAAACTATCCAAAAGAACGCCGTGTTCATTGGTGTCCAAATTATATTCATAAAGTCTTTGTAAACCATTATCATCCAATCTAATAGCTGAAACCGCATTTTTCCCTGGTATTTTCGTTGGGGAATATTCGCTGCCATTTGTGGTATTGGTAAGCCATGAAACAGACCTGTCGTTAATATGGTACAACGCAATATCCGTTTGACCGTTTCTCGTAGCTGCAAATAACAAATTGTCATTATCAAAAAACGAAGGCTGATTATCATAACCTTCGTTATTGGAAATATTAATGGCATTATTTATATACAAGGAATCAACTTCCATTTCCAAATTGGTCAAATATACCTCTGTGCCTAGTTGGGCTTGCAGATGAATAAAGGGCATAATACTAAGCAATAGCCAAAAACACTTAAATGTCATAAAATTAAATTGAGGTAAGTATCAATGCTTCTCTGCAAACCTTTTTAAAATGGAACGCACGTTTTTAGTGTTGTCCACAAAGTATTTAGCTTGTGTTTTTTGCCTACCAACCTTAACGGTTACGGCGTCATCAGGTAATTCCTGAAACATAAATTCATCGGTCCAATCGTCACCAATAGCAAAAACAAAGTCATATTCATGCTCCGTATAAACTCGCATAGAGGCTCTACCTTTGTTTACGTTACTGCTCTTTATTTCCATAACCTTGTTTCCATTTAGCACGCTGAGGTCATCATTGGCTATAAGACTGGTTAATACCGTGTTTAGTTCTACCGATCTCTTTTGTCCAAAATCTGGATCGGTATTTCTATAGTGCCAAGCTAAAGAATAATTCTTTTCTTCAATAAAACTTCCAGGTGTTCGATCAACAAAAGACTCAAGAACCGGTAGAATTTTTTCCATCCAATCTTTTTTGACCGTTTCAAGCATTCTAAACTCTTCTCCATCTTGTGAGATCCATACACCATGTTCAACGATCATATTGTATTTTTTGGGAAGGAACCATTTGGTAAATGTTTCCTTGTCCCTGCCACTGATTAAATACATATCCGTATTTTCCTGTGAAGAAATTTGATCTAGCAGTTCGTACAACGCTTCATCAGGTGAAGCTTTTTGGGGGTCATTATGAAAACCGGCCAACGTGCCATCATAATCCAAGAAGACCAACCTTCTTTTTGCATTCTTATATTCTTTCATGATCACGTTCATCACATCTACGGATAAACGGCTAGATACATAAGTTTGATTATTATGTTTTTGATTGATCAAGGAGTTCATAAAGTCATTGGCCCATTTTTCTACATTATAGCGTTCCAATCTTTTTTGCAACAGGGCATTACGTGAAATCTGCTCTTCCTTAGGCATGTTCAAGGCTTCGTTCAAAGAATCGGCGATCTGTTCAAAGTTATTTGGATTGATCAATAAGGATTCGTTCATCTCATTGGCAGAACCTGCCATTTCGCTCAATATAAGCACTCCGGTCTGATCTGTTCTTGTAGCAATATATTCTTTGGCTACCAGATTCATACCATCCCTAATGGGGGTTAACCATGCAATATCCGATGATGTGTAAAGGTCGATCAGATTATCAAAAGGCATAGACCTGTAAAAATACCAAATAGGTGTCCAGCTTACGGTAGAAAGTTCACCATTGATTCTGCCCACCAATTCATCTATTTCCCTTTTCAATAACTGGTATTGGGGAACGTTTGACCTAGAAGGAACGGCAAGGATAATAAGACGTACTTTTTCCTTATACTGCGGATATTTGTTCAAGAAATACTCAAATGCCTTAAGACGTTTGGCTATACCTTTTGTGTAATCAAGGCGGTCAATGGACAAAAAGAATTTTGCATCTGGAGCAGATTTCTTATGGGTATCCAACCTTTTTTGAAGTTCTGATTTTTCGTCTTCGCTTCGTTGGGAATGTTCTTTGGCCGCATTGCTGAACTTTTTATAGTCAATGCCCATAGGAAAAGAATCCACCTTAATAATACGGTCATCCAAATAAATATCATTAAAGCTTACTTCCAAGCCTAAAAGCCTTCTTACGGAACTTAAAAAGTGACGTTCGTAATCATAGGTGTGAAAACCAATTAGATCAGAGCCCAAAAGCCCGGAAAGTACCTCTTTACGCCATGGCAATGTTCTAAAAATCTCATAAGAGGGAAATGGGATATGCAAAAAGAAACCAATTGAAATATCCGGCCTTTCTGCACGTACCATTTGTGG
Organism: Maribacter confluentis; assembly: GCF_030505015.1. Classification (NCBI taxonomy): domain Bacteria; kingdom Pseudomonadati; phylum Bacteroidota; class Flavobacteriia; order Flavobacteriales; family Flavobacteriaceae; genus Maribacter; species Maribacter confluentis. The sequence goes on along the minus strand of NZ_JAUKUC010000001.1, from coordinate 363,149 downwards.
TACAAGCATTAATTGATAATCATGTACCCAAATCGTATCATCGTTATTGGCCTTTTCTAAAATGGCATCGGCAAATTTTTGATTGACCGCTTTGTAGATTTCCCAACTTTCCAGTTCAAATTCGGAATATTCCAAGAAATAATGAAATAAGGGCCAAATGGTCCTGTTGCTAAAACCATAGTAAAAACCATCCACTTCCTTTTCGGTAAGGTTTACCTTGCTGGAACCATGTTCGGCTAGGGCGCTGTCAATTTTAGAAACAAGTTCCTCTGGTATTTCCTCATCCGTAAGTCCGCTCCATCCGATCCACAGACTATCTCCACCAGAATGAACGGATTTCATACCGGTTGCCAATCCTCCTACGCTTGGAACGGCCGTAATGTCTCCATTGCTAATTTGTAATTGAACAGGTAATCTATTTGAGATAATGATAGTTTTAGCCATAAAAGAGATTTATTTGCTTCTTCTTGAAAATTATTTTTCTAAATTTCGTGAAAAAGGAGGGCAATACCAATTGAAACCTCAAATGAATCAAGAATTTTATTGAATGGATAATTTAGACTACGGAATAATAGGAAATTGTAGAAGTGCAGCATTAATATCAAAAACAGGAAGCATAGATTGGTGTTGTTTGCCAGAATTTGACAGTCCATCTGTGTTTGCAAAATTACTGGATGAGGAAATAGGGGGTAGTTTTGAAATACATGTTGATGATAGTTATAAAATTACCCAGAAATATGAACCATATACCAATATATTGATCACTTCCTTTAAATCTGGGGAACATCATTTTGAGATCCATGATTTTATGCCAAGGTATAGGAAGGAAGGTAATGCATATCATGCTCCGCCAGAATTGATTCGCTATTTTAAATACGTATCCGGTACACCCAAATTCTCGGTACTATATGATCCAAAGCTTGAATATGCTATAGGAACAACGGAATCCTTTATAAAAAAAGATTTTGTGGCCAGTTTAACCCATGATGTAAAGTTTGATACCATATTTCTATATTCATCCTTTGCTAAAGAACGTATTGTAAATTCTGAGCAAATAGAACTTACTGAGGATGGATATATATTAATAGGATATAATGAAAAATTGTTGTTGCCTACTACGGAACGTGCTTATTTAGATTTACAAAATACAAGGGTCTATTGGTTGAATTGGTCCAATTTAACGCCAACCTATAAAAAATTCAATGAGGAAATTTCACGAAGTGCCCTTACGTTAAAGTTATTGAGTTATGATAAGACCGGTGCCGTACTGGCTGCGGCAACAACCTCCTTGCCAGAAACCATAGGTGAGGTTAGGAATTGGGATTATCGTTTTTGTTGGATCCGTGATGCATCTATGGTAATCAAGGTAGTATCTGAACTTGGCCATAAAAATGTGGCAAGACGCTACTTGCAGTTTATTATTGATTTAATCCCGGATAAGGCAGAAAAACTACAGATAATGTACGGGATTAATAAGGAAAAGAAGTTAACGGAGGAAACATTGGATCACTTGGCCGGTTACAAAGGTTCCAAACCCGTTAGAGTAGGTAATGCGGCCTATCACCAAAAGCAGAATGATATTTATGGTATTTTAATGGATGTCATATATGAGCAAATGGTAAAGTTTAGTGTTGATATCGATAACGGGGAGGATCTATGGGCCATTACCAAAGGAATTGTTTGGATCGTTAGTAATAACTGGAAAGATGCGGATAAGGGTATTTGGGAATTTAGAGCTGAGGACAGACATTTTACATTTTCTAAGGTATTATGTTGGACTGCATTGGACAGGGCGATCAAAGTAGCGGAAATGCTTGATAAGAAGCATAAAATTGAAAAATGGGAGCCAATACGAGCGGAGATATGGAAAGATATCTATGACAACGCGTGGAATGATGAAGTTGGCGCCTACACCCAATCTTATGGGTCTAAGGAATTGGATGCCTCAGTTTTGTTAATGGAATCCTACGGATGTGTGGATGCCAAAGATGAACGTTACATTAGTACGGTCCATGCCATTGGAAAAGAGTTAAGTAATGATGGACTGTTATACCGATACAAAAATGAGGACGATTTTGGACTGCCATCTTCTTCCTTTACCGTATGTACGTTCTGGTATATCAATAGTTTGTTTAAAATTGGCGAGCGTAAGAAGGCTTTGGAATATTTTGAGCGTTTATTGGGCTATAGCAATCATTTAGGATTATTTAGTGAGGACATAGATTTCAAGACCAAACGATTGCTCGGTAATTTTCCACAAGCCTATTCACATCTAGCGTTAATAGAATGTGCCATTAACTTTTCAAAGAAAGACAGTGAAGATCAAATGGTAGAGTCGTTACGAGATTGATTATAATACGAATCTTTTTATTTTTTGTATGAGATTCTTAAAGTGGTCAATGTTCGTAAACGGATTCATTACGGTAATCCTCATATAGAATTTTTGCCTTAATTTGGTTTGTACAATATAAAATTCGCCATCTTCTAACAAAGATTGGCGAATTTTTGCATTTAGCGCATTCTCACGTTCTAAGGTCAAAGATGGGGAACAATATCTAAAGCAAACAATGTTGGACATTGGAGTTATGGCAACTTCAAAATTGGGCTCATCTTCAATAAGGTCCGCAAACAGTTTTCCCATATCATATAATTGGGTTACGTAAGCGTCAAAAACTTCTTCACCATAAAATTTTAGTAGCGCAAACCAATAGATAGCCATCATATTCTTTGTACACTCAAAGGTACATTTGCCAGAATTATACCAATCTTCATGTTCCGAGTCTGACAATAAATAGTCTGCTTTTTGGCTAAACGTAGCCTTTGCATTGACTTCATCCTTAAAAAGGAGAGCAGTCGTCAAGGCGGGCATCATCATCATCTTATGTCCATCTATCACTACACTATCCGCATGTTCTATTCCTTTTAAGGTATGCCTATATTTTTCTGAAAATATCCCTGCACCTCCATGGGCACCGTCCACATGAAACCATATATTCATTTTTTGGGCAAATGCGGCAATCTTTGATAAGTCATCAAAAATTCCGGTTGCCGTAGACGGTGCGCTACCAACAATTGCAAATATTTCAATGCCTTTTGTCTTAGCTTCTTCATATTTTGCAAGTAACACGTCTGTATTCATTGCAAAATCATCGGTTACGGGAATTTTAACGATACCTTGCTCACCCATGCCCATAATACGCGCGGCACGATCAACACAATAATGAGCCTCTTCACTAACCATAATACCTAGTTGGTTCACCGTACCCTTGTTCCATATATCTGCTTGGGTAATGGCCTTGCGGGCACTCAACAAAGCGGTTAGGTTGGCTAGGGTTCCGCCAGAAGTAAGGAACCGGCAGAGTTGGGGCCATATCCTATCTTTTCGCATAGTTTTTTAGTTATTATACGTTCTATGGCATTTGACGCCATACCCATTTCATAAACTGCTGTGCCGTTGTTCAATAACGAGCTTATCAATCCAGATAGCGCGGTTATAGGAGCAGGAGGGGCAACTTGATGTCCCATATAGTGGGGATGGTGGATATAAGTGGTGTGTTTTGCTATTTCCTTGAATATATCCGCTTTGTCTCCATGGTGCAAAAACTCTTTCCAGAATTGTAGCTCGTTTTCTGGAGTGTTCCATGGTATTGCCGTATTGGATAATTGAAAAAGCTTGTTTTTCAAGTGTTCTGTTAATTGGTCAATAAGTGAATGGCCAATGGAATTAAATTCAGATGGACTATATACTTGTTTGAGTAGTTCCTTGTGCATTGTTCAAAATTAGCGGTATGTTAGAATTTGAGCAAATAAAAAACCGCCCTTTTAAGGGCGGTTCCTATTCATTTTACCAAACAACAAAAAGGTAATCTGAACTAGTCAAAGGTATACCCGTTGTCTGCGGCAACTTTATCGGCAATTTGTGTGCGTAAAGCTACTACATTAGGGTAGTTCGTATATTTTGTAAAGCGTTTAAGTCCCATTAGCATCATGCGTTGCTCATCACCTTCTGCAAAGGAGATTATAGCTTCCTTGCCCTTATTGATGATTTTTTCAACGGCATTGAAAAGATAAAGTTTGGACATGGCTATTTGCGTAGCCTGTGCTTCTTCACCAAAACGTTTCGCATTTTTTTCCGTACGTAATAGGGCAGATTCTGCCATATATACTTCAATTAGGATATCAGATGCCGCCAACATTAATTGTTGGTGCTTTTCCAATTCAGGCCCGTACTTTTGAACTGCAGATCCAGCCACCATTAAAAACACTTTTTTAAGTCTTTTTAAAATATCTTTTTCTTCGGCAAACAACTCAGAAAAATCAGGAGTATCAAAGGAAGGAATTCCCATAAGTTCCTCACCAACGGCAGTTGCAGGTCCCAATAAGTCTACATGACCTTTCATAGCCTTTTTAACAAGCATACCTACAGCTAACATTCTATTGATTTCATTGGTTCCTTCATAGATACGTGCAATTCTTGCATCTCTCCAAGCAGATTCCATTGGTGTATCTGCACTAAAGCCCATTCCGCCAAAAATCTGAACACCTTCATCAGCGGTATGTTGAACATCTTCGGATACTGCTACCTTTAATATTGAGCACTCAATTGCATATTCCTCCACACCTTTTAATTCGGCTTCTTGGTGGGTATTACCTTCACTTTCCCTAATAGCAATACGGTCTTCAATATTCTTTGCGGCACGATAGCAGGCAGATTCTCCTACATAGGCATTGGTGGACATATCTGCCAATTTGGCTTTTATAGCACCAAAGTTAACAATAGGAGTTTTGAATTGGATTCGTTCATTGGCGTAATTTACTGCTTCATTGATTACCCTTCTTTGGGCTTCCAAACATGCAGCCGCTAATTTAATACGACCTACATTCAATGCATTCATTGCTATTTTAAATCCATTTCCTCTTGTTGAGAGCATATTATCCACAGAAACTTTTGTTTCATTGAAAAATACCTGACGGGTAGAGGAGGAGTGAATTCCTAATTTCTTTTCTTCATCTCCTAATGATATGCCATTACTAGGGTCATTTTCAACGATAAATCCTGTAATATTCTTATCATCCTCAATACGGGCAAATACGATAAACAGGTTACAAAAACCAGCATTTGAAATCCACATTTTCTGACCGGTAATGCTATACGTTTTTCCATCTTCTGATAACACCGCTTTTGTTTTACCGGAATTTGCATCTGATCCGGCACCTGGTTCAGTAAGGCAATATGCACCAAACCATTCACCTGAAGCCAATTTAGGCACATATTTTTGCTTCTGCTCTTCTGTACCGTATAATGTTATAGGCATGGTGCCAATACCGGTATGCGCTCCAAATGCAGTACTAAAAGAACCTGTAGCGCCAGAAATATAATCACAGACCAACATAGTAGAAACAAAGCCCATTCCCATTCCACCATAGGATTCTGGAACGGCAACACTCAATAAGCCCAATTCACCGGCTTTGCGCATAGTTTCTTCCGTATACGCATAATCTTTTTTCTCAAAACGTTCCCAATGCGCCCACAATTCCCTGTCAACAAATTCCTTGGTGCTATCACGCATCATTCGTTGTTCCTCATTTAAGTCCTCTAGGGTGAAAATATCTTCACAATTGGTTTCCTTGACGAGAAATTGTCCTCCTCTAAGAATGTCTTTATTTATTGTTTCTGCACTCATTTTTTTAGTATTATGTAATTTTAGAAGTATGGCCTTGTTGCTATAACCATTACTTATTTACTGCAAAATTATTTTAGTTTAAAAATTCAAAAATACCTGCGGCACCTTGTCCTGTACCCACGCACATTGTTACCATACCGTATTTGCCTTGCATATTACGCTTACGCATTTCATCAAACAATTGAACAGAAAGTTTGGCTCCGGTACATCCTAATGGATGTCCTAAGGCTATTGCTCCACCATTAACATTCACGATATCTTGGTTTAGGTCAAGCTCACGCAAAACGGCCAAGGATTGTGAGGCAAATGCTTCGTTCAATTCAATTAACTCAATGTCGTCTTGTTTTAAACCAGCTTGCTTTAGTGCCTTTGGAATTGCTTTTACAGGTCCAATACCCATAATACGAGGCTCTACACCGGCAGCGGCATAATTTACCAAACGTGCAATAGGCTCAATATTGAGCTCTTTGACCATTTCTTCGCTCATGATAAGAACAAAAGCGGCACCATCGCTCATTTGCGAGGAGTTACCGGCTGTTACACTACCACCTGCGGCAAACACAGGTCTTAAACCGGCCAAAGCTTCTTTGCTGGTACCTTTTCTTGGTCCCTCATCCTTGGAAACGGTATAACTTCTATTTGCTTTTTTACCATTTTCATCAACGTAAGTCTGATCAACCGTTATGGGAACAATCTGTTCTTGAAAACGGTCTTCGGCCTGGGCGCGAAGTGCTTTCATATGGGAATTGTATGCAAACTCATCTTGGTCTATCCTAGATACATTGAACTGCTTAGCAACGGCTTCTGCGGTATTACCCATTCCCCAATAGTAATCCTCATGGCCAGATTTTACCAAATCATAGTTTAATTCCGGTTTATTACCTGTCATGGGAACGGAGCTCATACTTTCTGCACCACCTGCTATGATACAATCTGCCATTCCTGACTGAATTTTTGCAGTTGCAATACCAATCGTTTCAATTCCTGAAGAACAAAAACGATTTACGGTCACCCCCGGTACATCCACAATATCCAATCCCATAAGTGATATTAAACGTGCCATGTTCAAACCTTGGGAACCTTCTGGCATAGCATTGCCCACAATAACATCGTCAATACGTTTTTTATCCAATTGGGGTACCTCACTCATCATATGCTGAATGGTCTCGGCGGCCAATTCATCAGCTCTTTTAAAACGGAAAACCCCTTTTGGTGCTTTTCCTACTGCCGTTCTATATGCTTTTACTATATATGCTTGTTTCATATCCTTTTTAGTTTCTTAATGGTTTACCTGTTTTTAACATGTGCTGAATTCTTTCCAATGTCTTACGTTCCGTACATAATGACAGGAATGCTTCACGCTCTAAATCCAAAAGATATTGTTCCGATACGCGTGTTGGTTCAGACAGATCACCACCGGCCATTACGTATGCCAGTTTATTTGCAATCTTTTTGTCATGCTCACTTATATAGTTACTGTCTTGCATAGAGTCCGTACCTACTAAGAACATACCTAAAGCCTGCTTGCCTAAAACTTTAATATCCTTACGTTTTACAGGTTGGGTATACCCTGCCTCGGCCATTAATTGAGCATGGGCCTTAGCGGTAGCAATTTGTCGGTCTTTATTCACCACCACAATATCCTTGCCCGATTGTAAAATTCCTAGATCATACGCTTCATAGGCAGAAGTGGAGACCTTGGCCATACCTATTGTTAAAAAGTATTCTTGAAGTACGTTCAGTTCAACATCGTTCTTATGAAACAAATCTTGTGCTCGCAAGGCAAACTCCTTAGAACCGCCACCACCTGGGATTACACCAACTCCAAATTCAACCAAACCTATATAGGTTTCAGCAGCGGCTACTACTTTATCTGCATGTAATGACAGCTCACAGCCACCGCCCAAAGTCATACCGTGGGGTGCGGATACTGTTGGTATGGCGGAATAGCGCATGCGCATCATGGTATCCTGAAACATTTTTATTGCCATGTTCAATTCATCATACTCTTGCTCAACGGCCATCATAAATATCATACCGATATTAGCACCAACAGAAAAGTTTGGGGCTTGATTACCAACAACAAGACCTTGAAAATCTTTTTCGGCAAGGTCAATTGCCTTATTAAGTCCGGCAAGAACATCGCCCCCAATCGTATTCATTTTTGATTGGAATTCTACATTCAAGATTCCGTCTCCTAAATCTTCAACGACTACGCCGCTATTTTTAAATACCTCTTTGGATTTTCTAATATTATCCAAAATGATAAACGAATCCTGTCCAGGTATTTTTTCTATCGATTTTTTTGGAATATCATAATAGTAGGTAGCGCCATCCTTAACGGCATAAAAAGAAGTAGTTCCGGCTGCGAGCATTTCCGTTACCCAAGCAGCAGGTGTTTCTCCTTCCGCTTTCATTATTTCTATTCCTTTCTCGACACCAATGGCATCCCAAATTTGAAAAGGTCCGTGTTCCCAACCAAACCCAGCTTTCATGGCATCGTCAATCTTATAAAGTTCGTCCGTAATTTCAGGTATTCTATGTGATACATAAGCAAAAAGGGCCGCAAAGTTCTTTCTATAAAACTCACCGGCCTTGTCTTTTCCTGCAACCAATACTTTAAATCTATCAACGACCTTATCTATTGTTTTGGTAAGTTCCAAAGTGGCAAATTTTGCACTTTTCTTGGAACGGTACTCCATGGTATCCAAATCCAACGTCAAAATTTCAGTCTTGCCCTTTTCATCTTTGGATTTTTTATAAAAACCTTGGCCGGTCTTACTACCCAACCACTTGTTCTCCATCATGGTATTGATGAAACCAGGCAGTTTAAAGAGTTCTAACTTTTCATCATCCTTACAATTATCCGCAATTCCGTTGGCTACGTGCACTAAAGTGTCCAGACCAACAACATCTACGGTTCTAAACGTTGCGGATTTTGGACGACCTATTACCGGACCGGTCAATTTGTCTACTTCTTCTACAGTCATGTTCATATCCTTGACCATATGAAAAAGGCTTTGGATACTGAATATGCCTATTCTATTGCCTATAAAAGCAGGGGTATCTTTTGCGATAACCGATGTTTTACCTAGAAATTTTTCTCCATATCCGTTTAAAAATTCCAGTACTTCAGGTGAAGTCTTGGGTCCAGGAATAATTTCAAACAATTTTAAATATCGTGCGGGATTAAAAAAGTGTGTTCCACAGAAGTGTTTCTGAAAATCCTCACTACGGCCTTCACTCATAAAATGAATGGGAATGCCCGATGTATTGGATGTAATCAATGTACCTGGAGTCCTATGCTTTTCCAAGTTTTCAAACACCATTTTTTTAATATCAAGTCGTTCTACGACCACTTCAATGATCCAGTCAACCTTGGCCACTTTTGCAATATCATCCTCTAAGTTTCCAGTAGATATCCGATCTGCAAATTTTTGATGATAAATAGGGGAGGGCTTAGATTTTAGTGCTGCAGCCAATGAATCGTTAACCAATCTATTACGAACAACTTTATGGTTAAGTGTTAAGCCTTTGGCTTTTTCCTTTTCCGTAAGTTCTCTTGGTACGATATCCAATAGTAATACTTCGACTCCAATATTGGCAAAATGGCAAGCAATGCCACTACCCATTATTCCAGAGCCGATAACTGCTACTTTTTTAATATGCTTGTTCATGTAGTTTAATCGGTATTAATTTGATATATTTTTTGAAAATAATTTTTTGTCCGCAATTAGTTTATTGATGGTTTCCGTAACCTCAAAGAAGTTCAGAATTTTTTCCTGGTCCACTTCTTGCCTAATAGCTTCATTAAATTGAAGTACGGTACTTTTAGAAAGGTTTCTTTTTTCCAGACCCATTTCGGTCAAATAGATTAATACCCCTCTTCCGTCATCTGGGTTAGGCTTTCTTAGAATGAGCCCTTTTTTTTCCATACTCTTTAAGATTCTGGAAAGACTTGTAGCTTCCATGCCCATTTTAGGTCCTAAAGCGGTAGATGGAGTTCCCGTTTTGGGGTCAATACTCAATAAAGTAAAACCTACTGCCATTGTAGAATCAAAATTCTTTGCTTCTTCATTATACATTCTAGCTACGGCTTGCCAAGTAGCTCTAAGTGCATAATCAATTGTAACTTCTTTCATACGCTGGTGGTTGCAGCCCAAATATAATAAAATTTATTATGCATGCATAATAAATTTATGAAATATTTAAGCAAAACCTATTCCTTTTTTGAATTTGCTACAATTGCCTATATAAAATTACGGAATGCCGTATTTAACAAGAATTGGCTAAAAGATTAATTAAACCCGGGCAGTAGATTAAAATTCCGTTTGGGATTTTCTAATTTCTGTGGAATATGGTCTTAATATCCATAAATATCATTGTACAGGTCAATGTATTTTTCCTTGATGATTTTTCTTCTCAATTTCATTGTAGGGGTAAGATGTCCGCCTTCAATGCTCCAGATGTCCGGCGTAAGCCTAAATTGCTTAATTTTTTCCCATTTGGCAAAATTTTCATTGGCCTTGGTAACTTCTTCGTCCAATCTTGCAATTACTTTTTCATTAAGTACGATATCAGAATTTTCACCTACGGTAATTTTATTTTTCTTGGCCCATTCATAGATATAATCAAAATTGGGCTGAATAAGTGCAGCGGGCATCTTTTCACCTTCACCAATAACCATTATCTGCTCAATGAAACGGGATTGCTTGCATCTGTTCTCCAACAATTGGGGTGCCACATATTTACCGCCGGAAGTTTTGAACATTTCCTTTTTGCGATCGGTAATCCGCAAAAAACCTTCATGGTCTATTTCACCGATATCCCCTGTATGGAAGTAGTCATCCTTGATAACCTCGGCGGTTTTTTCTGGATCCTTATAATAACCCATCATTACGTTAGGGCCCTTGCATAAAATTTCGCCATCTTCGGCAATCTTTACTTCCACATCTGAAATGACCTTACCTACGGTGGCAATTTTCCACCCGTTGTTGCGTACATCGTTTACAGAAATGACAGGTGAAGTTTCGGTAAGACCATAACCTTCCATTACAGGAATACCTGCGGCGCCAAAAATTCTACTTAAACGGGGCTGTAGAGCGGCACTACCGGATACCATTATGCCAAGATTACCTCCTAGGCCTTCTTGCCACTTGCTGAAAATTAACTTGCGTGCTATGGAAAGTTTAAATTCATACCACCACCCGTTGGCCTTATAAGGTTCAAATTTTAGACCTACACCAACGGCCCAAAAGAACAGACTCTTTTTTATACCCGTTAGACTTGATCCTTTTGCAATTATAGATTCATATACCTTTTCTAACAACCTGGGTACTACGGTCATTAAATTTGGTTTTACTTCCTTTAAGTTATCACTTATTTTATCCAACCCTTCGGCAAAATGAATTTCAATTCCGCAATATTGGTAGAGATAAAGAATCATACGTTCAAAAATATGGCAAACGGGTAAAAAGCTTAACGCTGTATCATTGGTGCTGGAGGGAACACGTTCTTTACTTGCTACAACATTGGACACCAAATTATTATGGCTCATCATTACACCTTTTGGTCTTCCCGTGGTACCCGAAGTATAGATTAAAGTTGCAAGATCAGATGGTTGAACGTTATTCTTTAACGTTTCTACTTCTTCTTGGTTGGTCGTATCCGCACCTTGGTCCAATACTTCTTGCCAATTAGGGCAATTATCTATTTCATTGAACGAGTATACTCCTTTAAGGGATTTTACATTGCCCTTGATATTGTTGACCTTTGTCAATACCTCTGTACACGATACAAAACAATACTGTGCTTCTGAATGGTTTAGCACATATTCATAATCCTCTTCAGAAATAGTGGGATAAATTGGTACATTCTGTGCGCCGATCTGTAATATTCCAATATCTAAAATATTCCACTCCGTTCTGTTGGTCAATGAGATAACGGCTATTTTGTCATTAGGTTTAACTCCTAAGCGAAGCAAACCCCTGCTTATGGCATTTGCTTTATTAATATACTCTTGCGTGGAAGTGGCGATCCATTTCCCGTTTTTTTTGGTTACTAGAGCTTTTTCAAGGTTAAAATGCTCTAATTGATAATAAGGTATATCGAATAGACGGGTTATTTTTTGCATATGCAGATTATAAACTTTTTTGCAAAATAATGAAAGAACTCGGTATTTTAAAATTGTATTGACAAATAAAATAGCTTATGATTATAAATTTCTTAATCTGAAGGTTCAGCTAGCCTTGGGGATAATTTTAACTATTCGTCTACAATAAATTGCAAATGAACGGGTTATGTATGCAGTTAAAATAAAAGTAGGAAAATTCCTTAATTTTTAGAATTATTTTTGTTCCTAATTTTTATATTGAAATTGTAGAAAACATGAAAAAAAATTACACCATTTTACCATTTTATAACTTCACCTTTTTGCTTATCCTAGTATTGGCGTGTAGCAAAGTCCTTTCCCAAGCGGAACCATTTAATTGTGACTATAATGCCTATTTATTTCAGTATAATGATATTTATGCGTTGGATTTGGCATCGGGTAGCTCCTACTTAGTTGCTGAGGATATTACCGCTGGTAATATTAATGGTGTAGGTTATAACACTACAGATGGATTTCTTTGGGGCTATTTGTCTACCCCTTCCAGCACAATCGTGCGTATTGGTAAGGATTATTCCATAGAGCAATATACCATTCCTGAGTTGCCAACAGGAAATAAGTATGTAGGTGATATTTCCGCAAATGGTATATATTATTTTAAAGCAGGAGGATCCTCATATTACAAAGTAGATATTAATCCTAGCTCATCTACTTATCTAGAATTTTTAGGAGCATTTGAATTAACTCAGTCCATGTCCATAGCGGACTGGGCATTTAATGCTGCGGACAATATGTTGTATACTGTAGAAAAAGGTACCAATATTCTTTATAGGATTGATCCAGATACAGGAGTGGTTAAAGCTTTAGGAGTTGTACCCATACTTCAAGGGTTAAATTATACGTTTGGTGCGGTTTATTTTGATGTGGACGGCAATTTCTATGTTTCTGCAAACCAGACCGGTTCGGTATATAAGATAGAACAAGTGCAAGATATTGCGTTGGGCGTTATACAGTCCAATATTTTCGCCTTTGGTCCGGCAGCTTCAAGTAATGATGGTGCACGTTGTCCTACCGCCCCAGTGCCGCAAGAAGATTGTTTAAACGGTGTTGATGATGATGGTGACGGATTAATTGATTGTGATGACCCCTCTTGTTCAGGTGTAGCTACTTGCCCGGTAATCGTTACGACTTCTAGTGCTAATAAAGGTGGATTGGAAAGTAATGACAGGTTGGCGAATTTAATCAGTAAACGTAATTATAATAGAGCCAAGGCAAATTATGTTTTTGATAAGAAAACGGCCAAAAAATTAGTGAAAAGTGCCTTGTACGGTCTAAATGCCAAAACTGACATTTTCAATATTCCCCTAAATTCATTGGTTCCTTTGGGTATTATTGGCGAGACAAGTACAATTGAATCATCTCCAAGTGATTTGCTGGATTTGACCAATGCATCGGACATTTATTCCGTAGATTATTTAAATGGAATGGATAATTTAGGTTCTTTAATGGTAATTAAAACCGATAATCAGGTATATGAGCATAGCAAATTTATCTGTGACCGTTTTCTTGGAGCACAATTATTATCGGTCTCTAACATACAATTAAGGGAAAAAGACTTCATCAAATCCATTATTAAACAACCGGACGGTAGTCAAGAATTTGCTTTGACGTTCTCTGCAAGGGTTAATAATGACGGTAATTTTATAATAGAATCTCATTGGAACATTGATGCCTATACGAGTAATACCTCCTTTTATAATTTTCAGATTTGGTCCAGTTCAGTAGATGATCTATTGCTATTGGCAGATGAGATACTAAATCTTTTGGAAGCAAATTCTGAAATTTCACAATATAACGGATCAACACCGCCACCAGTATTTGTTAAATCGGCCAGCTATAAAAATGGAGAGGTATTGTTAAATATAGTGAACAACAATAATTCGGATCATATTAATCTAGAAGGTGGTTTAAAATTAACGGAAACCAGTGACACGGAGAGTTTAGGGGTAACAGCGGATATTGAAGGATATTTGGATGCAGTTGCTCTTAAAACCGGTACTTTATTTGATATGGGCTTTAGGATAAGTGCCGGATTAGGGCAAACACCAGATGACCTTTTTGTTGCTGATGCCCCTTGGGGATTGGATGATTCTGGAGTTGATACCATGGTATCTAATTATGAGGTATTGCCAGCCGACGGACCTTATGTGGGAGACGGATACCCTATAGAGCGAAATATTAAATTAACAGGAACTACAAAAAGTTACTTAGGAGTCTACAGGGCCTTAAATCCTAGGTTTTCTGCTGTAAACCTTAACGAATACGCCAAAATGAGTTTTGAGGCTATGGGCACAGGAAGCTTAGAAGTTCAGTTGATAAAAGGTGACGGCACAATTTTTCAGACTTTTATAGCCTTAACTACAGAAATGAAAGGTTATACACTTCTTAATGCTGATTTTAAGAATGATGCGGATGAAGGTACGGACTTTTCCAACATTAAGGTTATTTCCTTCAATTTAGTAGCTAATAATGAATATGCCGAAGAGAGATCATTGGAGCTACAAAATATAGATTTCCATAACCGAGAGGCGGCACAAGTTTTCGTCGATAATAATTTAAACAAATCTGTAGTATACCCAAATCCTATGATAGAAAGAACAAGCCTTTATTTTTATGACGAAAACGCAGGATCATTTGACCTTGATTTATATACTTTAAATGGTACTTTGTTAGGTAGTCATCATCTTGAAGGTGATAGTGTAGAAGGTCAAAATGAAATAATTATAGAACGTAAAGACCTGGATCCAGGACTATATTTATATAAATTAAAAAATTCCAATGAAAAAACATGGAGTGGTAGAATATTGGTAAGATAGATGTTTAGGTTTTAAATAGCTGTGTTCCCCCAATTGAGGGGGCGCACACAGTTTTTTATTCTCAAAATTTAATTATTGGTGATTAAGAATCCAATCCTTGGCATTCACAAAAGCTTCAATCCAAGGTGAAACTTCATCCTTTCTGTTTGATGGATAATGTGCCCAGTTCCATGGAAAAATAGAACGTTCTATATGGGGCATTGTCACCAGGTGTCTACCGGTTTTATCGCAAAGCATTGCCGTCTTGAAATCACTACCATTTGGATTTGCCGGATATCCTTCATAACCATATTTGGCAACGATATCATAGTTGTCCTCAGAAAGCGGTAATGAGAATTTACCTTCTCCGTGAGAAATCCAAACCCCTAATTTGCTTCCTTCCAATGAGGAAAGCATTACGGAATTGTTTTTCTGTATTTCTACGGATGTAAAGTTACTTTCGTGTTTATGGGAATCGTTATAGGTCATTTTACCATGGGTTTCATGCTCTGGATTTATTAGGTCCAGTTCCATGAACAATTGGCAACCATTGCATATACCGACCGATAGCGTATCTGGTCTAGCAAAGAAGTTCTTGATAACGGTGTTGGCCTTTTCATTGTATTTGATGGCACCCGCCCATCCTTTGGCGCTTCCCAAAACGTCTGAGTTGGAGAAACCTCCAACAGCTCCTAAGAACTGAATGTCCTCCAAATTCTCGCGTCCTGAAATTAAATCGGTCATATGAACGTCTTTCACATCAAAACCGGCCAAATACATTGCATTGGCCATTTCGCGTTCAGAGTTACTGCCTTTTTCACGGAGAATGGCGGCCTTAGGTCTGTCTTTGCTTGCGTTTAAGGTTTTACTTGGCAGGCTTATAGGGGTTTTATTGGAAAAGGTATATTGCAAAGGTTGAACCTTATAATTTTCAAATCTGTCCTTGGCCAGACCATTTGCAGTCTGTTGATTGTCAAGAAGGAATGATGTCTTGAACCAAGTGTCCCGTAAGGTTTCTATATTTAGTCCCATTTCCATACCATTGTTTTTTATGGTAAGAACGGCTTTGCTCGTAACGGTACCCAATTTAATTGCATCTATATTGTTAGATGTAAAAATATTGGCTATGCTGTCATCTTTTGCCTGTAGCACAACTCCTGCATTTTCAGAAAATAGAATTTTTATGGTATCTGCCTCGCCCAATGAGGTAAGGTCAAGATCGGCCCCTAGTTCAGTGTCCGCAAAGCACAGTTCCAGAAGTGTTGTGATCAACCCGCCGGAGGCAACATCGTGCCCTGCAACAATTTTATCTTCCTTAATTAAGGTTTGGATGGTGTTAAAAGCAGTTTTAAAGTATGCGGAGTCCGTAATGGTGGGGGTTTCGCTACCAATACTGTTCCTTGATTGTGAAAATGAAGAACCTCCTAATTTATAGGCATCCTTAGATAGATTGATGTAATAGATAGACCCGGCATCTTTTTGTAGAACAGGTTCTATAACCTTGGTAATATCATTACAGTTGCCCGCAGCGGATATAACCACGGTACCCGGAGATATTACATCACCATCCTTGTATTTTTGTTTCATGGAAAGGGAATCCTTTCCAGTGGGTACATTGATACCTAATTCAATTGCAAATTCGGAAACAGCTTGTACTGCTTTATATAAACGGGCATCTTCTCCTTCATTTTTGCAGGGCCACATCCAGTTGGCGGATAAGGAAACGGAGGCCAAACCATCTTTTAACGGTGCCCAAACCAAGTTGGTCAAAGCTTCTGCAATACTGTTCTTGCTACCTGCGGATGGGTCTATAAGAGCAGAGATAGGGGAGTGCCCAATACTAGTGGCAATCCCTTCCTTGCCTTTAAAGTCCAAAGCCATTACACCACAATTGTTCAAAGGTAATTGTAACGGCCCCACACATTGCTGTTTGGCAACACGACCACCTACGCAACGATCAACCTTGTTGGTAAGCCAATCCTTACAGGCCACGGCCTCTAATTGAAGAACCTCGTCCAAGTAATCATGAAAATATTCAAGCGAATAGTTGGCATTGGCATAATTTCGAGCCACGGTATTATCGGTCATAATTGTTTTTGGAGAACTGCCGAACATATCTGAAAGTTCCAGGTCCATTGGTTTGTCTCCATTGGTCTTGGATTCGAACGTAAAACGATCATCACCTGTAACATCGCCCACTTCATACATTGGTGAGCGTTCGCGATCGGCAATTCGTTTTAATAGATCTATATGGTCCTTACCAATGACCAACCCCATACGCTCCTGTGATTCATTGCCTATAATTTCCTTGGCTGATAATGTAGGGTCGCCAACGGGTAATTTATCTAAATCTATTTTTCCGCCTGTTTCCTCAACAAGTTCAGAAAGACAGTTAAGATGACCACCAGCTCCGTGATCATGAATGGAGACAATGGTATTTTCATCACTTTCCACCATACCACGAATAGCGTTTGCGGCCCTTTTTTGCATTTCAGGATTAGAGCGTTGAACAGCATTGAGTTCTATCGCGGAACTGAATTCCCCCGTATCTGCACTGCTCACAGCCGCACCGCCCATACCGATCCTATAATTATCGCCCCCAAGAATTACAATTTTATTTCCGGTTTGGGGCTTGTCCTTAATGGCTTGTTCAACTTTCCCGTAGCCTATACCACCAGCTTGCATAATAACTTTGTCAAAGCCTAATCTGCGTTGATTTTGTGAAGCTGACGACATATTGTCATCGGTACTGTCAAAAGGCGAGGAAGCTTCATCATGTTCAAAGGTTAAAACCGAGCCAGAGATGAGCGGCTGACCAAATTTGTTTCCAAAATCAGAAGCACCGTTAGATGCTTTGATCAAGATATCCATTGGTGTTTGGTATAACCATTTTCTTTCTGGCATTCCCTTTTCCCAAGGTCTGTTTTGTTCCAAACGGGAATATGCGGTCATATATACGGCCGTTCCAGCTAAAGGTAAGGACCCTTTTCCGCCGGCCAAGCGATCCCGTATTTCACCACCTGCACCGGTTGCCGCCCCGTTAAAAGGTTCTACAGTAGTAGGAAAATTATGGGTTTCCGCTTTTAAGGAGATAACGGAATCAAATTCCTTTTCCTGATAAAAGTCTGGTCTATCTGCACTTTTAGGGGCAAACTGTACCACCTTTGGTCCTTTTACAAAAGCTACATTGTCCTTATAGGCAGATATGATATCATTAGGATGTTCCTGGGATGTTTTCTTGATCAATTTAAATAAGGAGGTAGGCATTTCCTCTCCGTCGATTACGAATGTACCGTTGAATATTTTATGCCTACAATGTTCAGAATTGACCTGACTAAAACCAAAAACTTCTGAATCGGTCAATTTACGACCTATTTTTTTACTCAAGTTTTCCAGGTATTGCACTTCCTCTTCGTTGAGGGCCAAACCTTCTTGTAGATTAAAGGCTTGGATATCTTCAATTTCCAATATAGGTTTGGGTGCAACGCTAATAGTGAACACATCTTGGTCCAATACCTTATACTTCTGCGAAATCATTGGATCAAATCCTGTAAAATGCTCATCTACGGCATTAAATTCCTCAATTCTAATGATACCCTCAATACCCATATTTTGGGTGATTTCAGTAGCATTGGTACTCCAGGGAGTTATCATTGCGGCACGAGGCCCAACAAAAAAGGCGTCAAGTGACGCCGCATTTATTTTCGGTAGGTTGCCAAACAACCATATAAGTTTACCGGTATTTTCAGTTGAAAGTTCCTTAGCGGTCTGTACCGCAAAAACCTTTTTGCTAGGTTCCCCAAAAAAGTGAATCATTATAACGAGTCTGGTATTGATTTTTAAAGTACAAAATTAAGGTTTTAGCAGTTACTTTTCACGGTAATTTGAAACACTTTTAAACAGTAATTGTTAATGAAAAAAGTAGGATTTTGTTTTACCTTTATCCAATGAACTAAAAATTGCCGATAGTTTTTAAATTAGGTTCGAATTTTAGATTTTTATATAAGATTAAATTATAGTCTGTTTTTAAGACTTTTGGAAAGGCAATATTTACACGACTAAAATAGGCATCAATATTAAATTTGGGACAAAATGACAAAGCATAAAAGCGATATACAGGCGCTATCAAAATGTATGGATATGATAGGAGGTAAATGGAAACCCATACTCTTATATCATATTTCTAAGGGTACGAATAGATTTAATAAATTATTTGAAGCCATAGATGGGATAAATCGCCAAATGTTAAGCAAACAATTAAAATCATTGGAAAAGACGGGCATATTGGACCGCACTTTATATGGAGAAATTCCGCCACGTGTGGAATATACTTTAACACCCGCAGGAAAGTCCTTGTTACCTGTTGTACAAGCTATGATGCGTTGGGGGCAAAAACAACAGACGGAAAAAGTAGTTGTGCCAGACGCGCCGCAGAACCAACAGTTGCCGTTGTTTTAAGACAGCTTTACAATAGTATGGTTTTGGCATGCAAAAATTGCTATTAATATCAAAAAAATGGGTTGTAGGTTCTTAATTAGACAAAAATTAATGTAGAGCCACGGTAGGGCGATTGAATTTGCGTATCTTTTTAGAAGCTAATTCAAACCAACCATGAAAGAAAAAACTATCCTATTAGCGGCAATTTGCTCACTCTCTATGATGAGTAGTGCAATTGCCCAAAAGAAAAGATCAAACAAACAAATTGAAAAATTAAAGGCCGAAGTCGCATCCATAGTCGAGGATAATAAGAAGCAATCCCAAGTCATGGTCGATAAAATTTTCAGTTTTTCCGAATTAGGCTTTCAGGAAGTAGAGTCGTCCAAATACCTTACCGGGATATTAATCGAAAACGGATTTGAAATAGAAACTTCAATATCTGGCATACCTACGGCGTGGTTTGCTACTTGGAGCAATGGTGACGGCCCTGTTATAGCCTTGGGCAGTGATGTGGATTGCATTCCTAAAGCATCACAATATCCTGGTGTAGCCTATCACAAGCCCATTGTAGAAGGTGCGCCTGGCCATGGTGAAGGTCACAATTCCGGAATTCCAATGAATATTTCTTCTGCCCTTGCCGTAAAGAAGATTATGGAGAGAGAGCAAATAGGAGGTACATTATTGGTCTGGCCCGGTATTGCCGAAGAACTTGTGGCCGCAAAGGCGTGGTACGTTAGAGATGGTTTGTTCGATGATATAGACATGTGCATCTTTACGCATGTGGGCAATAATTTAGGAGTCTCCTATGGACCCACAAGGGGCACCGGTCTAATATCCGTTGAATATAGTTTTGATGGTGAAGCCGCACATTCCGCAGGATCTCCCTGGCGAGGGAAAAGTGCCCTGGACGCTGCTGAACTAATGAATATTGCTTGGAACTACAAGCGTGAGCACCTACACCCCTTAAAACGTTCCCATTCTATATTTACGGATTCTGGAGATCAGCCAAACGTGGTACCTTCAAAAGCATCTATATGGTTCTATTTTAGGGATATTAAATATGAAGGGATCATGGAAATGTATGCCATGGCCAACGATATGGCAAAAGGAGCGGCAATGATGACCGGCACTACCATGTCCTCCAAGGTTTTGGGCACTGCCTGGCCAAGGCACTATAATAAGGTTATTGCCGAAACTATGTACGGGAATATAAAACAAGTAGGTTTGCCGGAATGGTCAGAGGCGGACCAAAAATTGGCAAAGGCGGTACAGACAGAAGTCGGTTCGGAAAAGGTAGAAGGTCTATCTACGGAATTAGCTGATTTGGGCCTTCCTGTAATTGAACCCGTAAGTGGTGGTTCTGATGATATTGGTGATATTTCTTGGAAAGTTCCAACGGTTACCCTGAGGTATCCGTCTAACATACCCGGACTTCAAGGCCATCATTGGAGCAATGCCATTGCCATGGCCACACCAATAGCACATAAAGGAGTTGTAGCCGGAGCAAAGGTTGAAGCCATGACCATATTGGATTTTCTGTTAAAACCCGAATTGATGAAAGGTGCATGGGACTATTTTAACAATGAACAACAAAAGGATACCAAATATCAACCTATGATTTCAGAAAGTGATATGCCTCCAATTTACCTGAACAAGGATAAACAAGAACAATTTAGACCTGCTTTGGAAAAATTCTATTATGATGAGACTAAGTATGATACTTATTTAGAGCAGTTGGGGATTCAGTATCCAACATTGAAATCAGAGTAGTATTTTAGTTTAACTTAAATAGACTTATATAACTAGTAACTATAGAACACACCTCATTTGTAGAAATTATGCCATCCAAATTTTACTGCTGCAGCCAATGTAGCTGAATTTGATGCTAGAATGAAATTGTTCTTTTCTGGAGTCCAATTAGTAAAAGAAATCTAATGACAAAACCTATAATAAAGGTTTTGTCATTAAAACGAATGCTATGATAAAACAATTTATTTATTTGATTCTTTTAGTTGGATATTTTTCATATGCTCAAAGAACTAGTGTCGCAGAATATGTATATGTAAATAAAATTATTAATTACAAAAGTAATGGAGTTTTAAAATTTACATCCAATCATTCAAATTATACTTTATTAAAATCAGAGGCACTTGTTGAAGAAGAAAGAACATTGGATGAAAATGGAAACGTGCAAATAAATTTACCTGATTCCGATGATAGACCGGAATATTATTTAAATAGAGAATTAAAAATCTTTTTAAATAAAGTTTACGGATTTAGAGAAGTGTATATTCTTGATGAAGAAATACCGAATATTAATTGGAAAATAGAAAAGGAATTCAAAAATCTAAATACTTTAATATGTCAGAAGGCTACTGGATACTTTAGGGGTAGAACTTATATAGTCTGGTTTGCAAATGACATCCCCGTGCCTTATGGTCCTTGGAAATTACAGGGTTTACCTGGATTGATTGTAGAAGCTACAGATGATGAGGGTTTAATACTTTTCAGGTTATCAAAATATATTACCCAAAACCAAGGCGAAAACATACAGATTCCGGTAGGGACTAAAAAAATGTCCTTAAAAGAATTTGTAACCAAAGAAAAGCCTGAAAAGCAAAAAGAGTTTTTTGCATATGTCAGTTCTCTGAATACCGATAGAAATACTACTATCGTTTCTTCTAGCTATACAGAGCCACCTGGGCTTGAGCTTATATATGAGTGGGAAAAGAACGGTTCAAATAAAGAATAATAGATTTTATAAATCAAGGTAATGTGCGGATAAAATTTTTTGTTCTGATTTTAAGTTTTCTAACGACAGGCACGATTGTTTCCCAAACAAATATTACTGGTTTTATTATGGATGCCTTCCAAAAACCAATTCCTTACAGTAGTCTATTACTTCAATCACAAGATTCAATAACTGTTGCTTATACTTATAGTAACAATAGCGGTTTTTACGAGCTAGAGTTGGATGAAACAGGAGATTTTAACCTCATTGTTTCTATGTTAGGTTATGAAAAACTAATACAGCCTATCTCTATTACTAAAAACACTAAAAATTTAAAAAAGGATTTTGAACTTAAAGAGAAACTTTTTGAATTAAATGAGGTAAGTGTCAATGCAGATCTACCTATTGATATTAAAAAGGATACGGTTGTATATAAAGTAAAAACATTTTTAAGAGGTAATGAAGTAGTGCTAGAAGATTTGCTTAAAAATTTACCAGGAATAAATGTAGATTCTGACGGGACAATAAAGTTTGGAAACCAAGAAATTGAAAAATTGATGGTAGACGGTGATGATTTTTTTGAGAAAGGATATAAAATATTATCAAAAAGTTTGCCGGTACACCCTTTGGAGAGTGTTGAGTTACTTCAAAAATATTCTAATAGTAGATTATTAAAAGGTATTGAAAATAGCGATAAAGTTGCGCTTAATTTGAAACTTAAGGAAGAAGCTAAAAACATTTGGTTTGGGGATATTACCATGGGATATGGCTTAGAATTTTCTAATTTTTATACCATTAAGGGTAATCTGGCTAATTTCAGTAAAAAGAAAAAGTTTTATTTTTTAAGTAATCTTAATAATACCGGGGATGATTCTACAGGTGATATTAACCAATTAATAAGACCCTACCGTTCTGGTGAGCCCTCAAGTATAGGTGATAATCAGCGATTACAGACCTTAAACAATATTAGTGGTAGTATTAATGATTTTAAAGAGAGCAGAACTAACTTTAATGATGCAGAACTACTTTCCTTGAATGCTATTTATAACCTGTCTAATAAAGTAAAATTGAAAACCTTGGGGTTTTTAAATACAGACGAAATTCAGTTTTTTAGCAATACTATAGATAATTTTAATTCTAGTGGATTTAGTTTTACAAACACAGAGGACGTTATAATATCAAATAATAAGCTTACTGCTTTTGGTAAGATAGATATAACGTATGATATATCAGAACGTAAAATGTTGGAATCAACAACAAAATTTAATTACTCTAATTTTAAGGATAACTCTGATTTAAATTTTAACGGACTTTCCATTTTGCAATCATTAGCATCTAATAATAATCTTTTTGACTATAAAATCGGTTACTCTGATAGGTTTGCTGATAAAAAAGTTTTCTTATTAACAGGGCGATATATAAAAGAAAGTTCGCCACAAAACTTTACTGTTAACCGTTTTTTATATCAAGATTTGTTTCCTGAAATCTCAAATGCTAATAATATTTCTCAAATAAGTGAGAATCAATATCAATTTTTTGGGGTAGAAGGTCATCTTTTAGAAAAAAACAAAATGGTAATTTACTAGAATTTAAGTTAGGTAACGAACTGCGAATAGATGATTTACAATCAATTTTTAATATAAAAAATAACAATGCACTTATAGAAAATCCAGATGGCTTTCAGAATACTTTAGTATATAGAACTAATGATTTGTATTTTAAAACCAAGTATCTTTTTAAAATAAATAAGATTGGGTTTATAGGTAAATTAGATTTTCACCAACTCTTCAATAATTTAGAATTTTCGGAAAACGACAAGAGTCAATCAGTATTTTTTATTAACCCAAGCTTAGGTCTTAACTGGGAAATAAATAAATCTAATGAAATAGATACATCGGTAAGTATAACAACAAATAACGCTGATGTTTTAAGTACCTCTAACAATTATTCGCTTACAGGGTTTAGGTTTTTTTCGAAGGGCTCAGGAGATTTTAATCAATTAAACGCATTTAATTATTCTTTCAATTATAAAGTAGGCGACTTTTCAAGCCGTTTTTTTTCGGGATTGTCTCTAAATTATATGAAGAACAATGATTTTTTCTCAACCAATACTTCGTATGATCCAAATTTTTCATTGTCGGAGAAAATACTAATTAAGGATAGAGAATTTTTAAATGCTGCTGCATATTCAAACTTTTATTTTAGGAAATTGAAATCTACTCTTAAACTTAGTTTAGGGTACTCAAAATCTAATTTTCAGAATAATATTAATGATACTGGCCTTAGGATAGTTAAAAATCAAACTAACAGTTACCAAATAAAATTAAAATCTGCTTTTAGCGGTTTTTTTAATTACAATGTAGGAACCGAGTGGTTATCAAATTCAATAGAAATTAGCACGTTTAATAATAAATTCACTAATAACACTAGTTATTTGGACTTAGCTTTTGCCTTTACCGATAAGTTAACTTTAGACGTTAAAACCGAACGCTATTTCTTTGGCAATCTTCAAGGTGTAAATACTTACTACTTTTTAGATGTGACCGCAAAGTATGTTTTAAAGAAAAATAAGTTGACGTTATTTTTTGATGGTAGGAACTTATTTGACAATAACACTTTTAGAACATTCTCTATTAATGATGTAGGTAATACAACAACTGAATATAGGTTGTTGCCAAGAATATTACTATTGAAACTTGCTTATAGATTTTGAATTTTTTAATTAATTGCTTTTTTCCAATAAAGCCATGAAGAAACCATCATAACCACTTTTTGAGGCATATATTTTTTTGTCTTTAACCAACGTAAAATCCTTACCCTCTTCAGATTTAAGGAAAGACTGTACTTGATGACTATTTTCCTGTGGCAGTATGGAACAAGTAGCATAGACCATCTTTCCACCAGGTTTGACGATTTTGCTATAGTTTCTAATAATCTCATGTTGCGTTTGCACGATTTTATCCAGAAATTCGGGTTGCATTTTCCACTTGGAGTCTGGGTTTCTTCTTAAAACGCCCAATCCCGTACATGGGGCATCTATAAGCACTCTATCTGCACTACCATATAATTTTTTATATACCTTGGAAGAATCTATTTCCCTAACTTCAATATTGTGTGCTCCGTTACGTCTTGCCCTTCTTTTTAGTTCCTTAAGCTTGCTACCATAAATATCCATGGAAATCAGCTGTCCTTTATTCTCCATCAAGGAAGCCAAATGCAATGATTTTCCACCGGCACCTGCACAGGTATCAACTACCCGTTGACCAGGTTCTACATCCAAAAATGCGGCAACCAACTGAGAGGAAGCATCTTGTACTTCAAACATACCATCTTTAAAGGCTTGTGTTACAAATACATTTGCACGCTCAACCAATTTTAAGGCATCTGGGTAACCACGTATAGGTTCGGCTACAATATTCTCGTCCAATAATGCTTTTCTTAATGTTTCCTTATTGGTTTTTAAAGTATTGGTACGTAAAATAACTTCAGCCGGCTCATTGAGTTTGGCTATTTCTTCTGTCCACAACTTATCGCCCAAAGCTTTTTCACCCAGTTCATCTATCCAATCTGGAATAGCTTCCCTAAATTTTCTAATTTTTGAAAGCTCGTCGAATTTTCCTTTTATCCTTCTTTCCGGTGTGGGTTCTATTTGTTTCCAATCCGGCAATTTTATTCCTTTCAAAACCGCCCAAACGGCCCACATTCTAAACAGGTCCGGCCTGCTGAAGGGTGCTTTTACTTCTGCAATTTCTGCATATAATCTTTTGAACCTTACCATTTCATAAGTGGTCTCGGCAATAAATCCTCGGTCGCGAGCACCCCATCGTTTGTCAAAACGAAGTACTTTCTGAACGACCTTGTCCGCATATTCATTTTCGTTAAAAATGAGATTAAGGGCATCTATTACGGCAAACACGAGATTTCTATGTAATTTCATGAGAAGAGATATTGTTTATTATGGTTGAAAGATTGTGTCACTGAGAAAAAGCTTGCACCTTTTAAGCCGTGGTCTTTCAAAAAATTAGGGTGCAAAGGTATTGTTTTAGAAGTGATTCCATTTATTTTTGAGAAACTTTATACGATAATATCATGCGCTATGTACTTCTATTGATTGTTTTACTGGTTTCCTGTACCGAAAGCAAACAACCGGTGACATTTACATCTGCGACAATTGAAACCCTTTATATCGATTCTATTAGTGTAAGAGCTATTGAGCTTATGGGTAATAGTTTGGCTTTTGTGGCCAATAACGGTGTTTTTGGCACTATTGAATTAGGTACTGGAAAAGTAAGGGCCAATACGATTTCTTCACCAGAAGGAAATCCGCATTTTAGGGCTGTGGCACATACATCTAATGATTTTTTTATGTTGTCCATAGAATCACCTGCTCTATTGTATAAAACGGGTGGTAATGGACAGATGCAAGTGGTATACAAAGAGGAGGGAGAAGGTGTTTTTTATGATGCCATGACATTTTTAAATGATTTGGACGGTATAGCACTTGGTGATAGCGTAGGCGGTTGCTTAAGTATTATCACAACCGCCGATGGAGGAAATACGTGGTCCAAGATACCCTGTAGCCTACTACCGGAAGGTATTGTGGGTGAAGGTGCTTTTGCTGCCAGTAATAGCAATATCAAAACTATTGGGGATAATATTTGGCTGGCCACCACTTCGGGTAGAATCTTGTTCTCCCGGATAAAGGTAAATCATGGCAAGCATTCAGTACGCCCATCCGCAATACCCAACCTACGGAAGGAATTTATTCCATAGATTTTTACGATGCCAATACGGGAATTGCCATTGGGGGTGATTATACTGAACCAGATGATGCCAATGCCAATAAGGCTATTACGGTAGATGGAGGAAAAACTTGGAACCTATTGGCCAACAACATGGAGCCAGGATATAAAAGTTGTGTACAATTTGTGCCGGGAACCAATGGTTACGGAATAGTTGCGGTTGGCTTCACCGGTATCTCCTATTCATCTGACAGGGGTAACAGTTGGAGAGAACTTTCAAAAGAGTCATTTTACACCCTTAGGTTTCAAAATGATAGCATAGCTTACGCCGCAGGCAAGAACCGCATTGCCAAAATTAAATTTCAATAGGCTATTTACCACCTTTGTTATGGCGATATTGTTTGATCAGATCACGTTTAAAATCCTCTTCGGCCTTTAGTAAAAGCAATGCTTTCTTAGCAGAAGTAACTTTACTGACTTCCAAAAGTAAGGCCTTGTCCAGTTCCTCTTCATCTTCTTCAATGGAAATTTTTAACGCCAGTAATTTTTTGGCATCCTTTTCCGTAAGATCATCACTGTTCTTTAATTTGCTCCTAATTTCATTATGGTCTTTACGACCTAAAGCATGTCTTTTCTCCTCATATTCATTGTATATAGGCCAAAATTCTTGTGCTTCCCTACTGTCCAAGGATAATTTTTCTGTAATGTAGGCTACTTTTAAGGATTTTATTTTTTCCCAATCTTTTTTATTTTGACTAAAAGAGAAAGCGGTAAAAAGCATAAATAGTATTACAATATATTTATTCATTTTCCTGTAAATTAAGTTCTTCAAAATCATTTATATTATCACTTAAATAGTCCAATATGTTTTCATTATCAATAGGTAGGCTCAACATATTGGAATACTCTGTGTCTGTAAAAGGCAGCACTTCTGCTATTTCATAAGAGGTTAGGTCAAACTCCGTATTTTCAAAATAGGCCTCAATATCGGTATTGGCCAAATCGCTAAAATTGACATCTTCTACATTGTTCCATTGATAACCGAAAAAAACAAGGGCAATAGCCGCTACGGATGCTGCAATAGCTATTACTTTCTTGATTGGGAACAATGGTATTACTTTGGTTTCCTCAGATAGCTTTTCAGTAAGCTTTTCATTGAAGTTTTCGAAATAATTATCGGGAACCTTAAAAGCATTATCCATTGGTATAGCTACATGATCATCTGATAATTTAGCCATAAGTTTATCCTGAAAACTATCAAAATAGCCTTCTGGTGTTTTAAACGGATGTTTGTTATTATTGTTCATTATACTTATTTGACTATCAAATACATAAATAGTTTAATCCTCTTTTAAAAATTGTTCTACTTTTTTTACCGCAAGGTGGTAAGAGGCCTTTAGTCCCCCTACGGTTGTCTCAAGAATTTCCGATATCTGTTCATATTTTAGTTCTTGAAAATATTTCATATTGAACACCAATTTTTGCTTTTCGGGCAATGTTGCAATTGCCTTCTGTAACTTTAACTGTATTTCGTTACCTTCAAAATAAACATCACTTTGTAAATTGGCAACCAGCTTCTCTTGGTAGTCTACATCGTTCAAACCTTGAATTTTTGCCCTTTGTTTAATAAAACTTAAAGCTTCATTGGTGGCAATTCTGTACATCCATGAAAAAAGTTGACTGTCACCTTTAAAGCCATCAATATTCTTATAGATTTTAATGAACGTATTTTGCAACACATCATCAGCATCGTCATGATTTAGTACAATGCCCCTGATCTGCCAATAGAGTCGTTCTTTGTACGTACTTACCAATACCTCAAAGGCTTTTGCCTGGGTATTCTGGGTCTTGAGTTCCTGTACAAGTGTTTCCTCTGCTATCAATGGTTCTTGAGGTTTGTTCATCATTAGGACTAAGAAATTATAAAAAGGTTTAACGGCAACGTTAATTTTCGCTACTGCTTGTTCAATATAAGCGGCCTTTAGGATGCCAACGATTGCATCTGTACCAATTTTTTATAAGTGCCGTTCAACGCTAACAATTGGGTATGGGTACCTTGTTCCACAATTTCCCCTTTTTGCAGAACTACAATGTTGTCCGCGTTTTGTATGGTAGATAAACGGTGGGCTATTACTATGGAGGTTCTGTTCTTCATCATTTTCTCCAATGCGTCCTGAAGCAAACGTTCGCTCTCAGTGTCCAGGGCAGATGTTGCTTCGTCTAAAATCATAATGGGCGGATTCTTTAAGACAGCCCTTGAAATGGACAGCCGTTGTTTTTGTCCTCCACTTAATTTGTTGCCACTGTCCCCGATATTGGTGTCATAACCTTTAGGTAGTTCCATGATAAAATCATGTGCATTGGCAATTTTGGCCGCAGCCATAATCTCTTCTTCCGTAGCATTTTCCTTTCCTAGCGCTATGTTGTTTTTTACGGTATCATTGAACAGAATGGAGTCTTGGGTAACAAGTCCCATTAAACCTCTGAGCGATTTTTTACTCAGGTTTTTAATATTGTTGCCGTCAATACTTATTTCACCTTCGTTGACATCGTAAAATCTTGTAACAAGGTTGGCTATGGTACTTTTACCGCTACCGGATTGCCCAACAAGGGCTACGGTCGTACCTTTTTTTACCGTCAGGTCAAAGTTTTTAAGTACGTATTCATCCTCATATTTGAACGAAATATGCTGAAGTTTTATGTCACTGTCAAATGACGTTTGTTCAATAGGATTTTTAATCTCTGCAATAGGGTTCTCTGTCTCTAAAATTTCTAAAACACGTTCAGCCGCCGCATTACCTTTTTTGACACTATAAGATGCTTTGCTTATAGATTTGGCAGGAGTAAGTATCTGATAGGACAGTGCCATATACGTAATAAAGAGCTCAGCTTCCAATGTTTTGTCTACAAGAACCATTTGACCTCCATACCAAAGAATTACGCCTATGGCGGCTATACCAAAAAACTCGCTCGTTGGGGATGCTAAGTTTTGTCTATTGAGCAGACTATTGGAAAAATTGAAAAACCTTTTTGTGGAAGATTGGAATTTTTTGGCAAATACAGATTCCGCATTAAATGCTTTAATGACTCGTAACCCACCTAGAGTTTCCTCTAAGATGGATAAAAAGAAACCTTGTTCATTTTGAACCTTGTCAGATTTTCGTTTTAAGGATTTTCCTATCAATGAAATTAGAAAACCGGAGAGCGGTAGAAATAAAAATACAAATAGTGTTAGCTTGGGACTAATAGCCAACATGGCTGCAATTGTAAAAATTATGGTCAATGGTTCTCTTACAATTAATTCCAATATAGATAAAAACGAATGTTGAATTTCCAATACATCTGATGTAATGCGGGCAATTGTATCACCTTTTCTTTTTTCGGAATAATAGGATATGGGCAATTCTATTGTTTTGTCATACAGTTCGTTTCTCAAATCTTTTAGAACGCCATTGCGCAGAAATGTAATGAAGTACATGGCTAAGTAATTAAAAAGATTCTTAAGAAGAAACATTGTAATGATCAACCCAACCATAAGCATGAGCACCTCCCCAGGATCACTTTGTTCGCTTTGTTCCGTAACAAAAAAGTTTAAAGTGTCGGTTACATAATCTTTTAAATTAGAAATACCTGTCCATTCTGGTTTGGTATATATTTTCTCTGTTTGCTTAAAAAGCACGTTCAACATTGGAAATAAGGATATCATTGCCAATGTTGAAAACAGTGCATAAAAAATATTGGAAATAATGTTCAGTAGTGCGTATATCCTGTAAGGCTTCGCAAAGCGAAGGATCTTTTTAAAATAGTTCATTAACCTAAGTTAAGCTCAGAAAGAATATTCTTGATTTTCTGATCAAGTTCTGCCGATACTTTTTTGTAATCTTCAGTCTTCTCCAATTTTGTATTCGTGCTGATGTAAAATTTAACCTTAGGTTCCGTACCGCTAGGCCTTGCGGCAATTCTGGTACCATCCTCGGTTTCGTATATTAATACGTTGGATTTTGGTATAACAATGGCCTTTTCTTCACCGGTCAATACATTTTTTGCGATTGATGTGTTGTAATCTTCGATCCATTTAACCTTGGAGCCAGCAACTGATTCCACTGGGTTTTCTTTAAAATCCTTAAGCATCTGCTTAATTTCCTCGGCACCACTGATTCCTTTTTTGGTAATGGAAACTAGATGCTCTTTATAGAAGCCATAATCAACATAACATTGAATTAGGTCTTTATAGAAAGAACTGCCATTAGCTTTTGCCTGACTGGCTATTTCACATGCCAATAGGGTAGAGGTAACCGCATCTTTATCACGTACAAAATCACCTACCATATATCCAAAGCTTTCTTCGCCTCCGCCAATAAAATCAGATTCAGGGAAGTCTTTGATCATTTTGCCGATCCATTTAAAACCAGTAAGTGATGTTTTGAACTCTACTCCGTAAGCTTTAGCCATAGCCTCCATCATTGGGGTAGATACAATGGTTGTGGCAATAAATTCATTTCCTTTAAAGCCTTTTTCCTTTCTTTTTTCAAGAAGGAATTTTGTCATTAAAACCATAGCTTGGTTTCCGTTAACAATTTCCATTTCACCTTCAAGATTACGCACGGCAATACCTAAACGGTCACTATCTGGATCAGTACCTACAACCATGTCCGCACCAATTTCTTTAGCTTTTTTTACGGCCATGGAAAGTGCTTCTGACTCCTCTGGGTTAGGGGATTTCACCGTGGGAAAATTACCATCTGGTTTTGCTTGTTCTTCTATAATCGTAACGTTATCATACCCACCTTGTTTTAATACTTCCGGTATTGCGGTGATAGAGGTTCCGTGCAATGAGGTAAACACAATTTTAAAATCATCTTTGCCATCTGCATTGAAACTACCGGCCTGAACCGATTGTTGAATAAAGGCATCATCAACTTCTTTGTCGATAACTTGGATAAGCGCATTGTTGGCAGTGAATTTGATATCTTCAAAACCAAGGGCGTTGATTTCCGCTATAATTTCTCCGTCCTGTGGTGGTACAATTTGTCCGCCATCCGTCCAGTAAACCTTATATCCATTATATTCCGGTGGGTTATGGGATGCCGTTAAAACTATACCGGCATGGCAGTCTAAATACCTTACGGCAAATGAAAGTTCTGGGGTGGTCCGTAATTCTGAAAATAGAAAAACCTTGATACCATTGGCAGAAAACACTTCTGCGACGGTTCTTGCCAGAGTATCGCTATTATTACGGCAATCAAAAGCTATTACGACCTTGATTTCCTCACCTGTATAGACTTTATTCAGGTAATTACTAAGTCCTTGTGTACTTTTGCCCAAGGTGTATTTATTTATTCTATTGGTACCTACGCCCATTACGCCCCTCATGCCACCTGTACCAAACTCCATATTTTTGTAAAAACGGTCGTTCAGTTCCTCTTGATCATTGGCGATCAGGTGTTCAATTTCTTTTTTGACTGCAGGATCAAAAAAATCGGTCAGCCATGTTTTGGCCGTGTCAAGGATATTATCCATATGGTTGTTGTTTATATGCTATTAAGTTAATGAGAATTTTAGTTATCAGAAAGCGACGTGTTAATTTCTTCGGATACAATATATCTGTTTTCCCCTTTTTTAGACCTGATCAATATTTCACCAAGAAACCCTGCCAAGAATAGCTGAGTACCAATAATCATGGCAACCAATGAAATATAGAATTGAGGCCGATCCGTAATCAATCTTCCAAACGGATTTATGAATAATTTATCGATACCTAAATAAATGGCAAAAGAAAAGCCAATAAAGAACATAAGTACACCAAGGGCACCGAACAAATGCATGGGCCGTTTTCCAAATCTTGATACGAACCAAATGGTCAATAAATCTAAAAAACCGTTTATAAATCTTTCCATACCAAATTTAGTGCTGCCGTATTTGCGGGCTTGGTGTTGAACTACTTTTTCCCCAATTTTTGAGAAACCCGCATTTTTTGCCAATACGGGGATATACCTGTGCATTTCTCCAGAAACTTCAATGTTTTTGACCACATCCTTGGCATAGGCCTTTAAGCCGCAGTTAAAATCATGAAGACGAACTCCAGATGTTCTTCTGGCGGCCCAATTGAATAATTTAGATGGGGTATTTTTGAAGATTATAGAATCATAACGTTTCTTTTTCCAACCGGATACCAGCTCATAACCTTGTTCGGTTATCATTTGGTATAACTGGGGTATTTCTTCTGGATTATCCTGTAGGTCTGCATCCATAGTGATAATTACATCACCTGTAACCGCCTTGAAACCGGCGTGCAAGGCTTGTGATTTGCCAAAGTTTCTTTGGAAATGGATTCCTTTGACAAATGGGTTTTTCTGTGAAAGTTGGTTGATGACATTCCAGG
This sequence comes from Maribacter confluentis, assembly GCF_030505015.1. Classification (NCBI taxonomy): domain Bacteria; kingdom Pseudomonadati; phylum Bacteroidota; class Flavobacteriia; order Flavobacteriales; family Flavobacteriaceae; genus Maribacter; species Maribacter confluentis. The sequence goes on along the minus strand of NZ_JAUKUC010000001.1, from coordinate 330,209 downwards.
AACCGTCCGTGCTGCCATCGTCCACAAAAAGTAGTTCATAAGAAAAATGATTGGATTGCATTACGGATACAATCCAATCATGAAGTTCCTTAAGTGATTCTTCTTCGTTAAGTAATGGAATTACAATAGATAATTGCATGTGCTACTTCTGGTATTGCCCCCAAAAATACTACAATTACTTAGGTATTAATAAGCCGCTTCTTCTTTTTTTAGAATAAGACCGGTGATTAGGCCAATGATCAGGCCAATTACAACATTAATTATAAGACCTATAGGATACATGACCCATGCAAACCCTTTTTGCATCTCTATACCTTGATCAATTTGTTCTTCGGTAAGGCTGGGGTTGTCTGCCATAGCTTTTACTTTACCTATTTCGTATACTTTATCTAAATAGTCAGGTTCTATGACATTGGAAAGTAAAAAGAAATATAATAATCCTACAATTGCAGCAATTAGAGCTACACCTGCACCAATTTTTAAAGCTTCAGATATTGATAAAAGTCCGTTGCCGGTCTTTTTAAATTGTATGATTGCCATAACAATACCTGCGGCAAGAATTAAGGTCTGTGTAATTTGTACGGCCGCTCCTTGCTCATAATGCATGTCCATGATATAGAGCATGATGCCGAATATAACTCCGATTATTCCAGTAACTAGCCCATAATTCAAGGCAAACTTGCCAGTTTTTGGTTGGTTTTCTTCCATGATTTTTATTTTTAAAGGTTGATTTCTATATTGGTATGGTAATGTATGACAATGTTACATAAGTCTGCAATTTATTTTTTTATATTTTTTGTTGTTTCTAATTGTTACTTTGGAGTTTTTCACTAAATTTGCAGCCTTAAAATGAGTGCCCGTCGGAATGGGCGCAATAAAGTTTTTAAAATGAAAAAAGATATACACCCAGAAAATTACAGGATAGTGGCCTTTAAGGACATGTCTAATGATGAAGTATTTTTAACGAAATCAACAGCTGAAACAAAAGAGACTTTAGAGGTTGAAGGTGTTGAATATCCTTTGGTCAAATTGGAAATTTCAAGAACATCACATCCGTTTTACACTGGTAAGGCTAAATTTTTGGATACCGCAGGTCGTATCGATAAGTTTAAGAACAAGTACAAGAAATTTGCTAAGGAAGAAAAGAAAGAAGAGTAGAAATTGGTGTACAATTAATTTTTCTTATATACTAGAATATAGCGCCCTCGAATTTGTTCGAGGGCGTTTCTTTTTGCATTCAACTTGGTTTTAGGAACACTTAACCATAAAATATAGTACCTCTGCGGATATTTATTAATTTTGTTAAAAATCATCTTGTATGAATTATATTCTCTTTGATGGTCCACGTAGGGATCATTTATTGCCGTTTACCTTTACACGTCCGGTTGCTGAAATTAGGGTTGGTATTATGACGATGCGTGAACGCTGGGCGGCTTACTTAAAAGTTGGGGTTACGTCCTTGACCGAGGATTATTTAAGGGCTAAGTTTCCATTGCACAAAGAGAGCGAGAATGTGTTTATTGATGCATCCATCTTACCGTCAAACGCATTGTTAAAGGCAATTGATTCTTTAAAAATGGAACAAGTACTCATGAAAGATGATATGGTGGTGGCCTATTGTAGTGCAAGTGTTAAGGATAATGCACAACTTTCTGTTTTTGAGCAAATTGTGTTTGATCAGACAATAGAGCAAATAAACAATACATGGGATATTTTTGAGAAAAATGCCACTATTTTACAGTCAGATTTTGATTTTTTGACCAAAGGCAGAACAAGTTGCCCTATACCCAAGACCAATCAGGTAATACATCCTGAGCGGGTGTTTTTGGAAGAAGGGGCAAAAGTGGAATATAGTATATTAAATGCCACTGACGGACCAATATATTTAGGTAGGAATTCAGAAATATGGGAAGGTAGTCTTATTAGGGGAGGTTTGGCATTGTGTGACCACGCTATCATTAAAATGGGAGGCAAGCTTTATGGGGCGACTACCATTGGTCCCTATAGTAAAGTTTGTGGTGAAGTAAGCAATTCGGTAATTTTTGGCTACTCCAGTAAAGGGCATGAAGGGTATTTAGGTAATGCGGTATTGGGAGAATGGTGTAATATAGGTGCGGATTCCAATAACTCTAACCTGAAGAACAATTATGCAAAAGTGCGTTTATGGAATTATGCTACGGAAAGTTTTGAACAGACCGGTCTGCAATTTTGCGGGCTCATGATGGGGGACCATAGTAAAACGGCCATTAACACCATGTTCAATACGGGTACGGTTATTGGGGTAAACAGTAATATCTACGTCCCGGGATTTCCTAGAAATTTTGTCCCTAGCTTTAGTTGGGGAGGCGCTTCTGGATTTTCTTCCTATCAGCCAGAAAAGGCATTTGATGTAGCTAAGGTAATGATGGCAAGAAGGGGTGTGGAATTCAACGAAATAGAGGCGGATATTTTAAGGCATGTGTTCGAGATTACCAAAAAATGGAGAAAGTATTAAGCAGTGAGTATATTATGAGGTACTTTGGTTCTTGGTGGCTCCAATAAACTTTAAGTATTTTTGCACCTTGTAAGAAATAGTAGGATGAAAAAAAAGGTAGCTTTTTATACGTTAGGATGTAAATTGAATTTTTCGGAAACATCTACCATTGCCCGAAATTTTACCGATGAAGGATTTGAGCGTGTAGATTTTACCGAAAGGGCAGATATGTACGTAATCAATACCTGTTCGGTTACGGACAATGCGGATAAAAAATTCAAGACCATTGTTAAACAGGCACAAAAAAATAATGAAGATGCCTTTATTGCTGCGGTTGGGTGCTATGCCCAGTTAAAACCAGAAGAATTGGCAGATGTAGATGGGGTAGATTTAGTACTTGGTGCCACGGAAAAGTTCAAGATTACGGATTACATTAATGATTTGACCAAGAATGACCATGGTGAAATTCATTCGTGTGAAATTGCGGACGCTGATTTTTACGTAGGTAGTTATGCCATTGGTGACCGTACAAGAGCCTTTTTAAAGGTGCAGGATGGTTGCGATTATAAGTGTACCTATTGTACTATACCGTTAGCACGTGGTATTTCTAGAAGTGACACTTTGCAAAATGTATTGCAGAATGCCAAAGATATCTCTGCACAGGGAATTAAGGAAATTGTCTTGACAGGGGTAAATATAGGTGATTATGGTAAAGGTGAATTTGGGAACAAAAGACATGAACATACTTTTCTAGACTTGGTTCAGGCGTTGGACAACGTATCGGGCATCCATAGGTTACGCATTTCTTCTATAGAGCCTAACCTACTTAAGGATGAAACCATAGATTTTGTTGCCCGGAGCAATACCTTTGTACCTCATTTTCATATTCCTCTGCAAAGTGGTAGCGATAGGTTATTAAAATTGATGAAGCGCAGGTATATGACCAAACTGTATACTGAGCGTGTTGAACGCATAAAGACTATCATGCCAAATTGTTGTATTGGTGTAGATGTCATTGTTGGTTTTCCAGGTGAGACAGAAGAACATTTTTTGGAGACCTATCATTATCTAAATAATTTGGATATTTCTTATTTACATGTGTTTACTTATTCTGAAAGGGACAATACTCCCGCTGCAAATATGGAAGGTGTTGTTCCAAAAAAGGTAAGGAGTAAGCGAAGCAAAATGTTACGTGGGCTTTCCGTAAAAAAGAGAAGGGCGTTTTATGAAAGCCAATTAGGAAACGAACTGACGGTTTTGTTTGAAGGGGAAAATAAAGAAGGGTATATCCATGGCTTTACGGAAAACTACGTTAAGGTAAAGTCACCTTGGGACCCGGACTTGGTAAATACCTTGCATGAGGTAAGATTGACCGAAATAGCCAATGATGGTTTAGTGAGATTTGAATTTATAAAACAAAGTATAGAAGTATAAAAAAAAGCCTTTCCAACGGAAAGGCTTTTTACATGTCTTAAATTCGAATACCGATAGGAAGCATTTCTTTATACTGTAATCGATTCTTTCTTAAAAATCCTGCAATGTGCGGGCTGGTAGGTACCACTCTTAGATTTTTTTCCTGTATGGTGCTAAGAACGGCTTTGATGAAATTTTCTTTAAAACCTTCTTCGGTAATTTCTTCGGGAACAACTAATTTGGTAAGAAATACTTTGCGTTCTTGAGAAGAATATTCTATTCTGGCAAGATGACCGTTTACGGTCGTTTCAAATTGGCGCAAAAAAGAATTGTCCTTAATGATAACATCGTTCATATAGATTATTTTTGTATTGGTACTAGACAAAAAAATTACGACGTTCTCCTATCGTAATTTATTGTTGTTGAAATGCTGTACGTAATTTTTCCTATATCGTTATAGGTGATTTTCACACTCTGTACCAAAAGTAGTTAAAAAATCCCTAATTTCCTATCTTTTACATGGTTTGATGCGTATGAACGATAATTTAATACATGTTTATTGTATGCCCGGTATGGCTGCTAGTTCAGCTATATTTGAATATATAAAATTGCCCAACACGCATTTTAAGATGCATTTTTTAGAATGGGATATACCTCCGCACAACTGTACGTTTACAAACTATGCAGAACAGATGTGCCAAAAGATAGAACATGGGAACAGTGTATTGCTCGGGGTTTCTTTGGGAGGGCTATTGGTGCAGGAAATGTCGAAATTTATAGAGGTAAAAAAAGTAATTATAATATCAAGCATTAAGTTGACCCAAGAAATGCCCAATAAGATGAATTTTGCCCGTTATACTGGTGTTCATAAAATTTTACCTACCAGATTGGTGAATAATGTTGAATTTCTGGCCAAATATGCATTTGGTGAACCAGTGGTCAAAAGGTTGGACTTGTATAAGCGTTATATGTCCGTTAGAGATACAAACTATATAGATTGGTGTATTGACAAAATGGTTCATTGGAAACAAAGTGCGTTGCCCAATAATCTAATACATATTCACGGAGAAAAGGATATGGTATTTCCCATAACCAAAATAAAGGATTGTATTACGGTTCCCAACGGTACGCATACGATGATAATACATCGCGCAAAATGGTTTAATGAGAACTTGCCTGCAATTATTTTGGAATAAGAAAGTTCTATATATACCTTTGGTAGAAACCTATTAAGGTTGAAAAATTTTAAATTGTCATATATGAAAGTCATAAAAAATATATTGATGCTTTTGGGTGTCGTTTTTGTAGCGGGAACTTTAATTTTTGCCGTACAATCTACTAGTGTAAATAATTTAAACGCTACAGTGGTTGCCAATGATAGTGTACAAATTAATGTAGCATCTGAGTATAGAATCTCGTCTATAGATATTCCGGAGGACTTAAATTTTGCCGGCGAGGTGGTACCACAGCAAGATCCAGAAATTATGGAGCGTGTGGATAGGGAATTTTTGGTCAATACCTATTGGCAGTCCAATGCCTTATTGTTAATGAAAAGGGCGAACAAATATTTTCCGATCATAGAACCAATATTGGCTAAAAATGGTATTCCAGATGATTTTAAATATTTGGCAGTTGCGGAAAGTGGTCTTACCAATGTGGTTTCACCCGCAGGTGCAACAGGATTTTGGCAAATAATGAGGGATACTGGTAGGGAATACGGTCTTGAGGTTAACGCTAACGTAGATGAACGCTATCATTTGGAAAAGTCCACGGAAGTTGCCTGTAAATATTTAAAAAAATGGAAGGAGAGGTATGGTAGTTGGGCATTGACAGCGGCAGCATATAATGCAGGCCCTGGGGCCGTGAACAAATATTTAAAGATTCAACAGGTAGATACGTATTGGGATCTTTTATTGGGTAGCGAAACCGGTAGGTATGTATTTAGGATTATGGCCATTAAGGAAATACTTTCCAATCCTGAGAAATATGGATTTCATATAGATAAGGATGATATGTATACCGCAGTACCGACCTTTACGGTAGAGGTAGATACACCTGTAAGTGATTTTGCCGACTTTGCACAGGAATACGAAATCAATTACAAAATTTTAAAGCGCCACAATCCTTGGTTAAGGGAACCCCATTTAAATAATGCCTCCGGTAAAAAATATACTATAGAAATTCCTAACAAAGGATACTATGTAATGGCTAAGTAAAAGAACTAGATTTTTTTCATTTGTTGTTGCATCATCTTAATCTGATCGGTCAACATATTGTTTTTGTCCAATTTTTTAGCTTCGTTCAGTAACGTAGTTGCCTCTCTTTTACGTCTTTTTTGCATGGCTATACCGGCAAGGCTTAGTTTGGCCATGGCTACATCATAATCCATGGTCAGGCCAAGTTTTAGGGCTTTCTTAAAATATTTTTCCGCTTGGGTAAGATTGGTCTGTGAGAATATAATGCCATGTAGGTAATTAAAATATCCCTGTTGTTTTACGGTCAATGCCGCTTCTGGGTTTTTAATTTTATCGAGCCATTTCTTAGTTCCTTCCAAATCTTGTTTTCTCATGCGCATAAATGCCAAAAGAATGATTTCATTTCTGAAATAAAGGAAGATAAAAATAGTGGATAACAACAGAAGGCTTATACCATTACCTATATATCCTTCTATAAATTGATAAATGGCAAATGCAATGATGAGTCCGGCTATGACTAATTTTAAATTTTTATTGAACATGTTTTAGGTTTGTTTTTATCTAATTGGTTGTTGGCCTATACTATGGTATGTACATGTAAGTCCAATAAAATATAGGCAACGGCACTACTAAAGTTTAATTCTGGCAAAATTAGTCAAAAGCATTGTTTTCAGCCGTACGGAATTATAAAAATATTTTTTTCATAAGCACTTGCCAAAGAAAAAACTCTTTGTATATTTGCGCCCAGTTTCACAGAGGATTCTGTAAAATATCAAATAATAGAAAAGGTTTAAGAGATGCCCGGACAAAAAAGAACATATCAGCCGTCAAAGAGAAAGAGAAAGAACAAACATGGTTTTCGTGAGCGTATGGCTTCCGTAAACGGTAGAAAGGTTCTTGCTAGACGAAGAGCAAAAGGAAGAAAGAAATTGACTGTTTCCTCTGAAACAAGACATAAAAAATAATGATTGTATAGTTTTTAAAATATTTAGGTGTTACTTTTCTGAAAGTAACACCTTTTTTTTGACCAATTCCCAAAATATATATTTCAAAAATGCCGAAAAGAAAAGATTTAAACTCAATTTTATTAATAGGATCAGGCCCAATTGTAATAGGCCAAGCATGTGAATTTGATTATGCCGGTAGTCAGTCTTTGCGTTCATTACGAGAAGATGGTATAGAGACTATCTTAATTAATAGTAACCCGGCAACCATTATGACGGATCCCTCTATGGCGGATCATGTATACTTAAAACCATTGACCACAAAATCTATTGTTGAAATTTTAAAGGCCCATCCACAAATTGATGCGGTTTTGCCCACCATGGGAGGTCAAACAGCATTGAATCTTTGTATAGAGGCCGATAAAAAGGGTATTTGGGAAGATTTTGGAGTAGAGTTGATCGGTGTGGATATCGATGCAATCAATATAACCGAAGATAGGGAGCAGTTTAGGGAACTTATGCTGAAAATTGGTGTAGGCATGGCACCACAAGCAACGGCAACCTCATTCTTGCAAGGAAAGGAAATTGCCCAGGAATTTGGATTTCCATTGGTAATTAGGGCTTCATATACACTTGGCGGTGCGGGAGCTTCCATTGTTTATAAGGCAGAGGATTTTGACGAACAGTTGAGTTATGGTCTGGAGATTTCACCTATTCATGAGGTAATGATCGATAAGGCCTTGATGGGGTGGAAAGAATATGAGCTGGAACTATTAAGGGACAAGAACGATAACGTCGTAATTATCTGTGCTATAGAAAATATGGACCCAATGGGTATTCATACCGGAGATTCCATAACCGTGGCGCCGGCAATGACCCTATCTGATAAAACATACCAAAAAATGCGTGATATGGCCATTCATATGATGCGCAGTATTGGAGATTTTGAAGGAGGGTGTAATGTGCAGTTTGCCGTTAGTCCAGATGAGAAAGAAGATATTATAGCAATTGAGATTAACCCACGTGTATCAAGGTCATCGGCATTGGCATCCAAAGCTACTGGGTATCCTATAGCAAAGGTTGCAACTAAATTGGCAATAGGTTATACGCTTGATGAATTGGATAATCAGATTACAAAGTCTACATCGGCATTGTTTGAGCCAACTTTGGATTATGTCATCGTAAAAATACCTCGTTGGAATTTTGATAAGTTTGAAGGTTCGGACAGGACTTTAGGGCTTCAGATGAAATCCGTAGGGGAAGTTATGGGTATTGGGCGTTCATTTCAAGAGGCCTTGCATAAAGCAACTCAATCCCTGGAAATAAAACGAAATGGATTGGGAGCGGATGGTAAAGGCTATAAAAATTATGAGCAGATCATCAGTAAATTGACCATTCCAAGTTGGGACCGTGTTTTTGTGATCTATGACGCCATTCAAATAGGAATTCCGTTGAGTAGGATTCATGAAATCACCAAAATAGATATGTGGTTCCTAAAGCAATATGAGGAGCTTCATTTCTTGGAAAAGGAAATATCCAAATACACCATTGCAACTTTATCTAAGGATTTGTTGTTAGAGGCCAAGCAAAAAGGCTTTGCCGATAGACAAATTGCCCATATGTTGGATTGTTATGAAAGCGAAGTTTATAACAAACGTACCGAACTGAACATCAACAGGGTGTATAAACTGGTAGATACCTGTGCCGCAGAATTTAAAGCAATGACACCGTATTACTATTCTACTTTTGAAGCAGAAATTGAAACTGCTGAAGGTGCCCGTTATGTGGAGAATGATAGTATAGTTACCGATAAAAAGAAAATTGTAGTTCTAGGTTCGGGACCTAACCGTATTGGTCAGGGTATAGAATTCGATTACTGTTGTGTACATGGTGTTTTGGCCGCGGCAGAATGTGGTTATGAGACTATAATGATCAATTGTAATCCAGAAACGGTTTCTACAGATTTTGATACTGCGGACAAGCTATATTTTGAGCCTGTATTCTGGGAACATATTTATGATATCATCCGTCATGAAAAACCAGAAGGTGTAATTGTTCAGTTAGGTGGTCAAACCGCATTGAAATTGGCGGAGAAATTATCCAAATATGGTATTAAGATCATAGGCACTAGTTTTGAATCGCTAGATTTGGCAGAGGATAGGGGAAGCTTCTCAGAGCTGTTAAAAGAAAATGATATTCCTTTTCCAAAATTTGGGGTAGCAGAAACGGCAGATGAAGCATTGACCCTTTCAGAAGAATTGGATTTTCCATTATTGGTAAGACCCTCTTACGTATTAGGTGGTCAGGGAATGAAAATTGTAATCAACAAAGAGGAATTGGAAGAGCATGTTGTGGACCTTCTTCGCAAAATACCAAATAATAAATTATTGCTTGACCATTATCTAGACGGTGCAATAGAAGCAGAGGCAGATGCCATTTGTGATGGGGAAGATGTTTACATTATTGGTATTATGGAGCATATTGAGCCTTGCGGTATACATTCCGGGGATTCCAATGCTACATTGCCACCTTTTAACTTAGGGGAATTGGTAATGCAGCAGATAAAGGATCATACCAAGAAAATTGCATTGGCATTGAATACAGTAGGTCTAATCAATATACAATTTGCTATCAAGGATGAGGTAGTCTACATTATTGAAGCCAATCCAAGAGCATCACGTACGGTGCCGTTTATAGCAAAAGCGTATAAGGAACCTTATGTAAATTACGCTACCAAGGTAATGTTGGGTGAAAAAAAGGTCAAGGATTTCACATTTAATCCGCAATTGGAAGGTTTTGCAATTAAACAACCGGTATTCTCCTTCAATAAATTCCCTAATGTCAATAAGAATTTGGGGCCTGAAATGAAGAGTACAGGTGAAAGTATATTATTTATAGATAGTCTTAAGGACGATGAGTTTTACAATCTTTACGCAAGGCGTAAAATGTATTTAAGTAAATAAAAAATTTAAATCAGAAAATTTGGGGTAAACATGGCCAAGGCCGTTGTTTACCCCTTTTTTTATACCGGATTTTTAGTGTAACGATAACTTTCGGCAATACCCTATAAAACCTATAATATCCTTTTAAAATTATTGTTTAAGGTTAAAATAAAAATTTATAGCAAACTAAGTTCGTTCAAAAAATAGGTAATCTTACAGTATGGGAATCTAACTGTAGAAATGGGAAAAAAAGTTCTTTTAGCTGTAATTATTGTGATAGCACTTTTTGTGGGTTTCAGTTATTGGTCGCTTTCAAGTACTTCTAAAACCTTCGACACTTGTGAAATTGTTGGTCGTGAAGAAATGAAACAAATCAATTTTAGGGAATTTGATTCTGTTTTGGTTGCGGCCAGCACACTTTATGAAGGCAATACTATAAAGAACATAATGCAAGGAGAGCAATATAGAAAAGCGTGGTCAACTCCAGTAAAAGTACCTATCGTCTTTTTGGATACCTTACTTGACGGGGTACATATTTTAGAAGAGGGTGGAGGTCACCAGACACATTCCTTAAAGCTGAAAACAGCAGATGGTACATTGCTTACCCTTAGAAGTGTTAGTAAAGATCCCTCGCCATTAATTCCTAAAGTGGCAGAATCACTTGGATTGGAAAATATAGTGGTGGATGGTATTTCTGCACAACATCCTTATGCAGCCTTGGTAGTCGCCAAATTAGCTGATGCGGCAAAAATATTAAATACCAGACCACAGTTGGTCTTTGTTCCTGAACAGGACTTTTTGGGCAATTATAACGAGAAATTCGGTAACCGTTTATTTCTATTGGAATATGAGACAGAAGGAAACGCACAATGGTTAGGATTAAATGCGGTAAGGACATTGCTTGACACTGAGGATCTGCAAGAACTTAAATTTGAGAAAAATAAAAATGTAATTATTGATCATACCGCCTTGGTAAGGGCCAGGTTGTTCGATCTGCTTATTGGTGATTGGGACCGCCATTCCAAACAGTGGGGTTGGGCAATCAAGGATAGTTCAGAGATGAAGGTAGCAATTCCCATGCCCTGTGATCGAGATAATGCGTTTTTTAATCTTGAGGGTGTACTCCCCACATTAATTTCCAATAATACATTTCTGCCGGAGGTTCAATCATTTGAAAGTGATATCGATTTTTTAAAAGGTTTGGTTTCTCCCTTTGATATTTATTTTATGAAAGATTTTGATAAAAATATTTTTAAGGTGGAAGCTAGGGAACTGCAAGTATTATTATCAGATAAGGAAATTACCAAGGCATTTGCGGTATGGCCTAAAGAAATTCGTGAATTGGATGCCGATAATTTGATTGGTAAAATAAAGCAAAGAAGGAATGATTTGGTAACCTATGCCAAGGAATTTTATGATGTTGTTGCTTCCGCAGAACCAGTAACCGAACCATTAAACGGCTCAGAGGATTTAAAGTTGAATGACACCCAATTGGCCTGTTTCAGTTGTTCGGGGAACGATAACAATAAAAGATAATAAATCAAAACATTAAAAGTCATAATCAAGAAATAAGGTAAATACCACAAGTATGAATTCTACCCATGTAAAAAAAGCGGCCAAATATGTAAAAATTTTGTTAGCGGAACAATTGAATAAAAATTTTCTTTTTCATAGTCAAGGGTATACCAATAAGTTGGTGAAAAAAGCGGAATTGATTTTAGAGGAGGATAACACCCAAATAGATCAAAATCTTGTATTGGTCGCAATTTATTTTTTAAATGCAGGATACGCTAAAGATTATGATGGGCACATTACAGAAAGTGTGCAATTGGCCGTAGATTTTTTAAGGCAAGAAGAAGTTGCGGAAGAAGAAATAGATCAAGTTGGTAAGCTTATTGAAAAAGCTTGGTCCAATGAACATCCTACAACTAATGAGGAAGCATTGGTTAAGGATATCAATACCTATTTTTATGCTTCTAATGTTTTTGAGGAACTTTTACAATTACTGCGTTTAGAACTTCAAAATTTTGAGAAAAAAGTTCCCGATCTGCATACATGGCGAATGGAATATGTGGAAAAACTTAGGGTTCAGCATACGTTCTATACGGATTATGCCAAGGAAAATTGGCAGGAAAAAAAGGAAGATAATATGCTTTCCTTAATTTCTTCCATCCAAAAAGCGGAAAAGAATTATAAAAAAGAGACGCTAAAGGCAAAATTGAAAGATGAAAGTCCTCAACGTGCTATACAATCCCTTTACCGTATTGAATTAAGAAACCATATTAAATTAAGTGATATAGCAGATACAAAAGCAAATATTTTACTATCGGTCAATGCTATTATCATTTCATTGTTATTGGCCAATCTTTTGCCCAAGTTGGATGCGCCCTCCAATTCATATTTAATTTACCCAACAGTAATCTTTATATTGTTTAGTATTGCTTCTATGATTATGTCCGTTTTAGCAACCAGACCCAAAGTGGATAACGCTAATCTTATGGAAGATGATATAAAGAAAAAGGATACCAATTTTTTATTTTTTGGCAACTTTCATTCAATGGATCTTTCAGATTTTAAATCAAAAATAAGGAACATAATAAAAAATAAAGAGTCAATATATGACTCCTTGACCATGGATCTTTACTATTTAGGAAAAGTACTTCAGCACAAGTATAGATTGCTACGTTGGACCTATACCATATTTTTGGTTGGCGTTATATTATCCGTAATTGCTTTCGGCTTCGCTTTAAAATATTTTGGTATGGAGGATGAACTGTTAGATGCCGTTACTCCGGCAGTACAATAGATTATGAAAAACGTGTAATGCTTTACAGGACAATCTATATTAATTGAACCAGACCGCATATTTTTTTCTGCGCAATTCCAATGCCAATTGTTTTTCCATCTTTAACGCCTCTACTTTAGTTGGTATTAATGGTATATGATTGTATAGGCTTCCCCTAAGATATAGCCCATATTTTCTTACGATGGATGATGAAATATTAATTCCTTTTTTACTTAATGTGCCGTTTTTATGTTGTTCAAAACGTTCTTTGGGTGTTTTGCTGGTCATACCTACATACAAACATTCCAGGACACCATTAAATTGAGGGTTGGCCTCCCTGAACTTTTTGTTTTCAGTATATATTTTCTTGGATAGTTCAATAACATAAATGGAATATTGTGCTTTTGCCATACCTAGTGGAGTGAATATAATTATAACAATTCTACATACAAGTTAGGGTTTATAAACCAAAAGAAAATCAACCTTTTTGCATTATATAGGCGATTATCTTTTTTAAAATCGCAATAGTAGGGTGTACAATTTACTAATCTTAATAAATCCATGTCAATATTGTTTTGTTTTGCTAAAATTCATACTATAAAATTGAAGAAAATGCATGTATTTTTTTAAAAAATACATCGTTTGTAAACAAAATGTTAATTTTTTAAAACTTATAAATAGCTGAAAATCAAGTAATTAATTGTTTTGTAAACTTTAAATCCATGTTTCGGAATGATTTGTCCATATTAATTTCCTTAAGGTAAAATATATTAGGTCCGTAACTACTAAACAATCAACTTATGAACGGACTTAAAAAATTAATATGGGTCATTTGTCTGGGCCTGGGCTCTACGTTATGGGCCCAAGATCAACTCTCTGGGGTTGTGAATGATGAAACCGGTACTCCTTTACCCGGGGTAAACATTATGGTAAAAGGAACCTCTAACGGAACGGTAACTGACTTTGATGGAAATTATCAAATAAGGGTTTCTAAAGGAGAAACATTGGTATTCAGTTATCTAGGTTTTAAGGGTCAAGAAATTATATACCAAGATCAAACTACAATAGATGTAATTCTTGTAGAGGATACGGCAAAACTAGATGAAGTCGTAGTCATTGGTTATGGGTCCGTTAAGAAAACAGATTTAACGGGCGCTGTAGCATCTATTGGAGCAGAGGAATTAACGGAACAGCGTAGAACGGATTTGGGTCAGGCGGTTCGTGGAACGGTTGCCGGTGTAGATGTAAGGCGTTTAAATTCCAAGCCTGGTTCACCGTTATCCATTAGGGTAAGGGGTAATACGGTAATTACCAATAGTAACCAGGCAAATGCGGATGGGCAGAGTGATGATGTTACGGCAGATTTATCCAGACCTTTATACGTGGTAGATGGGATATTCTTGGATAACATCAATATTTTAAATCCTGCGGATATTCAACAAATGGATATTCTAAAAGATGCTTCGGCCACTGCTATTTATGGATCAAGGGGAGCTAACGGTGTTGTTATAATTACCACCAAGAACGGTATTGAAGGTAAAACACAATTTTCATATGACGCCTCTTTTGGGGTAAGTTCCGCGAGCAATTTGGTGGATATCATGTCCGGGGATGAATATATTGAATTTATAGATGATAATTTAAGGGCACAGCAATGGAAGGCAGAATGGTTGAATAGTTCAACACCAGATCCTACCCCTGCAGATTTTGATAATTATACGATTAATAGAAGCCAATCATTCTTTGATAATGGGGAAACGGACAATATCGCCAATAGAAATTATTTTGATTGGATAGACTATATTACCAGGACAGCGGTTCAGTCAAGCCATACAGTTTCTATGTCCGGAGGGCAAAATGGTTTGGTATACAACAGTTCTATAGGTTACTTAAAAGATGAGGGTGTCGTAGGTAATGACCAGGCATATGAGCGGTATACCGCCTCAACTTCCTTGTCCAAAAAGATGAATCGTTTTACCATTGGTCTAAGGGCATATCTCTCCTATTCAGAACAAGAAAAAGGAAGTAGGGAACTATTTAGAAGCGCCTATAGATTGCCGGTTACCGCAGATCCTTTTGATGATAATGGTGAATTGATATTATATCCTGATAACGAGGACCAGCGATTCGTAAATCCGTATTATGAGGTAAACGGGGCATGGAAAAACAATCAAAGGATTTTAAATGTAATCTCTAATTTCTATGTTCAATATGAGCCTAGCGATTGGTTAAAGTTAAAAACTACGTTCTCCCCTAATTTATCATCTACCAGAAATGGTGAGCATAGGGGGTTACTTACTAAATCTGCAAGAAACGATCCCTCCAGGACCAGGGCTTATTATGGGGTAGATTTAAGGAACTCATATACATGGGATAATACGGCCGATTTTAATTTTGACATTACGGACAAGCAGAAACTGGGTGCAACATTAATCACTTCTGTATATTACAACCAATTGGAAGGAAATAATATAGAAACCAGGAATGTTCCGGATTTTCACGGTTTTTATAATACAAGCGCCGGTACGGATGTTAGGCAATATAGTTCTTATTATGAAAAGGAAACCACGGCTTCTGTTGCAGGACGTATAAATTACAATGTCAATGATAAGTACTTGTTCACTTTTACAGGTAGATATGATGGAGCTTCTAAACTTGCCGAAGGTAATAAATGGAATTTCTTTCCATCCGCTGCTTTTGCATGGCGTGCCAGTGAAGAGCAATTTTTACAGAATGCAGATTGGTTGACCAACTTAAAATTCAGGATCAGTTATGGTAAATCCGGAAACTACAATACGGTATCGCCCTATAGATCGTTTGCTTTCTTGAACAATAGCAATTATCTATTTGGTGATGATCTAACGAACGGAAATATTGTAAGCGGTCTTTCAAATCCGGAATTGACATGGGAAGTTTCAGACGAGGTGAACCTAGGTGTAGATTTTGGTATGCTGAACAACAGGGTTAATTTTTCGTTGGAATTATATGACAAGACCACGGAAGGTGCCATATTTTCAAGAAACTTGTTGAATGTTACCGGATTTAGCAGTGCGGTAGGGAATTTTGGTTCTATGAACAATAGAGGTATAGAATTTACCTTGAATACCAAGAATATACAGACAGAGGATTTTAGCTGGAATACAAGTTTAAATTTTGCCAAGAACAAAAATGAGATTTTGAAGCTGGAAGGAGATTTGGACTTACAAGTATTTGGTAGGCATAGTGCCTTAATAGTGGGCCAGCCATCAGATGCTATATATTCTTATGAAAAGGATGGTATTTGGCAAATAGACGAAGCAGCTGAGGCCGCAGTATATAATGCAGTACCAGGGGAACATAAGTATGTTGACCAGAATAATGATGGTATACTAGATGCCGCCAATGATAAGGTCGTAATTGGGACTACGGCACCGGATTGGACTGGGGGTATGACCAATAATTTTAAATACAAGAATTTGGATATGTCAGTGATGATGTATACAAGACAAGGTGTTTTTGGCCATTCGGAATTTCATCAACATCATGATACCAATGGTGAAACGAGGTTTAGTAAGATAGATGCTGCCTATTGGACACCTGATTCACCAAATGCAGATAACCCGTTACCGGGAATAGGCCCAACACAAGGCGAATACTTTTTTGAGGATATGTCTTTTGTGAAAATTGGAAATATTGGTCTAGGCTATAGTTTTCCTGCAACCTTGTTGGATAAGTTTCATATGACCAGCGCAAGGTTGTCCATAGATGTTCAAAATCCTTTTACGTTCACTGATTTTCAAGGACCCGATCCAGAAACAGGTTTACAGAATTCATATGATATGAGTTTTCAGACCAGGACTACCTTAATTGGTTTAAAAGTAGCATTCTAAAAATAAAATTTAAGAAAATGAATAGATATAAAAAAAATGTAGGGCGGTTGCTTATGCTTGCAGCTCTAGCTGTTACTGCCTATTCTTGTAATAAATATATTGAAGAGGAAAATTTCTCTAATTTAACAGGGGAGGATTTTATAACGGAAGACAATGCAGATAGGCTGGTTGTTGGTGTGTATAACTCATTACGGGCCGTGTACAAAGGATATGATATCCATATGCTCGGTACGGATATATTTACCTCCCAGGGCAATGTAAATACAGATTTACAACCTTTAAACGTATATGTAAACATTAATAGTAGTACAGGGGAGTTTGCCAATGAGTGGCGGGATAATTATAATGTTATCAGTAAAGCCAATATTGCAATAAACCGATATACCAATGAAATAGAATGGACACCTTCTAATATTCCTGCAAGGGACAATGGTATTGCACAAGCTAGAACAATGCGTGCTATGGCTTATTTTAATCTGGTGCAACAGTTTGGTGGGGTAGTACTTACCTTAGAGGAAATCAATGAAATTAGTTCTGATTATGTCCGTGCTAGTGAGCAGGAAACATATGCACAAATAATTACCGATTTAGAAGAGTCCATTCCAAATTTGGAGGATGCGCCCGCAACCGGCAGACTTTCAAAGAGAGCGGCACAGCATCTATTGGCAAAGGTATATTTGACTAGGGCTTATACATCTTTTGGAGATAGTAATGATTTTAGTACGGCCGCAAGTTTGGCGGAAACCGCTATAGGTGGATATGATATCAGAACACAGAGTTATGCTGAAGTTTTTGATTATGACAATCAGGTAAACGATGAAATCTTGTTTTCCATTCAATATGGTTTCGGAGGAGATTTTCAGGATAGAAACAACACCAAGCATTCAATCATAAGATTTGCAGTGAATGAATTACCGGGTATGAGTAGACAAAACCCATACGGTATAAGAGGTGGTGATGTTATGCCTACAGAATTTTTCTATTCCCTTTTTGATGAAAACGATACCAGGGATGAGGCAACCTTTCATAGGGTATTGTATACAGATACTGAGGATGCGGTAGGTACGGATAACATTGCGGTTGGTGATACCATCATCTATTTTCCAAAGCAGGCGATTTCAGAAGATGACCTATCGGATAAACTAAACAGATACTATGTGTATCAGCCAGATGAATATTACTTTAATGATTCGCCGGAAAATGTGGCCGGAGTTAATTATCAGTATACGGATAATACAATCTTTGCAAATTTCCCGATATTCAAAAAATTTGAAGATGTTGGTTTTGATGAGCTTGAAGGCGGTTACCGGGATACTTTTGTATTTAGGATTGCAGAAACGCATTTAATTGCATCAGAAGCTTATTTGGGAGCGGGAAGTCCGGCACAAGCGCTTTTCCATATCAATATTGTAAGGGAAAGAGCAACAGGAGAAGCGGATTTTTATGCTACCGTAACAATTGATGATATTTTAAATGAAAGAGCCCTGGAACTAGCCGGTGAAGCCAGTAGGTGGAACGATTTGAAAAGAACCGGAAAATTGCAGGAGCGTATTAATCAATACAACCCGCATGTAGTGGACCATGGTTCATTTGATCCATCTGTTCATTTGTTAAGACCAATTCCGGCCACGGAAATTATTTTATCCAATAATAACATTGAGCAAAATCCTGGATATTAAAAGCATACATGAAAATTTGTTAGTTGAGTGAGCAGTTTTTTGTTAGTTAGGGCGGACTGGTTTGTCCGCCCTTCTTCTATTCATTTTTATACTATGTAAGAAATACATTAATACCTATTATCAGCTTAGGATATTGAATGGTTCAGGATCAATTAAGAGAATGAAATAGTACATTTAAAGGAAGAAATCATTAGCCATTATAACATACCATGAAAAATAATATAAGTCGTGCACAATTTTTATCAGTGGGTAGCTTGGCCATGGCCGGATTATGGTATAGTCAAGGTATATGGGCAATGGGTACAAAACTTGCAGATAAAAAAAGTGATAAGTTACTAATATCAAGATTTTTAGAGGCCAATGATCAAAGTGTCGAATCATTGTTAAATGAAGAGAAATTGTCCAGTTCAACAAGATTTTCTTCCTATAGAAGTGTTGCCAGGAATATATCCGTTATGGCAGCTTCTTTTTCCCATAAGGATTCAGATTTTTATCGGTCACAACCCGTATTGGAAGCTTTGCAACTTTATGCTGATATTTTATTGAAGGGTCAATATGAAGATGGTACGTTGGATTCTGGAGGAAACCGGCAATCACCTCCGGATACGGCATTTGTATTGGAGCATGTATGTGGTGCAATGAGTGTTTTGAAAAAAGACAACTTCAAGAACACCAATATTTTGACTAAAAGCATAGAAAAATTTATCTTAAATGCCGGGGAAGCAATGGTAACTGGTGGTGTACATACCCCAAACCATAGATGGGTGGTCTGTGCAGCTATAGCGGGAATTTATGAACTTTATCCTGACGAAAAATACGTCAATAGGATAGAGCAATGGTTGGCGGAAGGTGTTTATACCAATAATGATGGTCATTATCTTGAGCGTAGTGCCAATTATTCCGCCGTCATCAACAGGGCATTGATAACCATTGCAAAAACGCTACAAAGGCCAGCGCTTCTAGATTCAGTTCTTAAAAACTTGATTACTTATTGCTATTATACAGAGCCAAATGGTGATGTAGTCTCTATTGATTCTCGAAGGCAAGATCAATTACGACCTTCTACAATAACCAAGTTTTATGTGCAGTATAGATATATGGCTCTACGGACTAAAAATCCTTTACTGGTATATATGACGAAACAAATAGAAGGATTTGCTGATTTTGATTCTGTTATTCTTTCCCGTTCCTTGATAGAATTTATGATTGAGCCAGAATTGGGGTATGAGTTGCCTAAATCCAATCTTGTATTTGAGGAGTATGAAAAGATGTTTTCATCGTCCCATTTGGTCAGGATAAAGAGAGGTAATATTACAATGACCTTATTTGGTGGTATTGATAGGCCGCTGGAAATTGTATCGGGGAAATCATCGAACCCAAATTTTCTAACGTATCGTAAGGGAGCGGTGATATTAAAACACATGCGATTGTCAACATCATTCTTTAGAATGGGTTATTTTAGAAGCGAAGGAATTACAAAACAAGGAACATCCTATAAATTACATGAAAAGAAAGAAGCCTATTATTACCAGCCTTTAGAAAAGCAGTATCATTTGGATAATGGGGATTATAAATTATCGGAATCTCACGATAAAAGATTTTGGAACAAAATGGACTTTGATTCTAGGAAAAAGAGTAATGTTAAAACACAGGTTACGGACATAACATTAATTGAGCAAAACGGAGAACTTAACATTGATATCAAGGTAGATGGACCGCCCCATGTGGAAGTTACCTTGGAGATGTGTTTTGAAAAAGGGGGTACGTTAACCGGAACAACAACCTTGGATACCGATAAACATTTACTTAAATCGGGTTTTGGAATGTATCAGGTAGGAGAGGATCAAATTACATTTGGGCCGGGGCTGTACGTGCATGATCGGGTTTCTAGATTGGAAAGTGAACAATACGGATATCATAACGGGACACTACAAACAGATGGCGAACATGTATATATAACAGGTATTACACCTTTTGCCCATAGCTTAACCTTAAGTTAAGGTTGAAGTAAAATCAATATAAAATTATAAGTAAGCAATCAATAAACCACACCAATGGTCAACAAGAAAAAATCGTTATTCTGGGATAGTTTAAAATTGATAATTCTAGCCTTGTGCCTTGCCTCATGCGAAAAGGATAAGAATGATATGGAAGTACAACTGGTAGATTTGGTATACCCACAATTGGATACTGAAAATTCACGTTGGTTTTTCTTTTCATCTGCCAACAGGCCTTTTGGTATGGTAAACCTAAGTCCAGATACGGAAATTAATGGTGCTTGGGGCAGTGGTTATCGTTACAAAGTGGACACTATTAAAGGATTTAGCCATATACATGCATGGCAAATGTCCGGTCTTTCCGTTATGCCTATAAAAACCACAACAGAAAGGGATAGCACTATTTTTACTGATTTTTATTCAAGTTTTGACCATAATGAGGAAATTATATCACCGGGGTATCATTATTTGGAATTAGAGCGGTATGGTATCACAGCAGAATTGACCAGTACAAAGAGGGTAGGTTTTCATAAATATACCTATGCTAAAGGAACTAAGTCACGTTCGGTTCTATTGAATTTGAATACCGTATTGGGACCAAACGAGAATATTGATGGCACCCTGCAAAAAGATTCCAATATGGAACTTTCCGGGAGTTTTGTGATGACACCTACCAGAAGAAGACCAAAACCGTTGACTACATATTTTAAAATAAAGTTCAATACACCCATAGCTACTATTGAACAGGATGAGCAGACCAATAATTATATGGTGGTATTGAACGACACTGAAGATCCTGTGTTGATGAAGGTTGGTATTTCATATACCTCTATCAATAATGCGGAGACCAATATAATTACGGAACTTCCTCATTGGGACTTTAGTAAAACTGTAAACGAGTCCAAGTTGGAATGGAATACAATGTTGTCCCGTATTCAGATAGAAGGGGGGTCCGATCAGGACCAGCGAAGATTTTATACCGATCTGTGGCATGCCTTACAGGGAAGAAGGATTATTAGTGATGTCAATGGGGCGTATCCGGACAATACGGGCAAGGAGTTTAGAATAGGGCAATTACCCCTTAATGAACAAGGGTCTCCAAAGTTTAACCACTATAACTCGGATTCCTTTTGGGGTGCGCAATGGACGATAAATACCCTTTGGGGATTGGTATACCCTGATATTATGCATGAATTTAGCCAATCGTTAATGCAGTATTATAAAGATGGTGGGCTGGTACCAAGAGGACCATCTGGCGGCAACTATACCAATGTAATGACTGGCGCATCCTCAACACCCTTTATTGTATCTGCCATTCAAAAAGGAATTGTAAACGAACAATTGGATACCATTTATTCTGCTCTGAAAAAAAACCATATGCTTGGAGGAATCATGGGCAAAGCAGGTTATGAACATGATACGGATATAGGCGGAGGGCTAAAATATTATTTGGAGAAAGGCTATGTGCCTTGGCCTTTGCCAGAGGGTAAATTTGGGATTCATTTAGATGGATCTGGACAAACCTTGGAGTACGCCTATCAAGATTTTACCTTGGCTCAATTGGCCAAAAAAATTGGCAGGGAGGAAGATCGGCAATATTTTGAAAATCGTTCAAAGAATTACAAAAACGTATTCAATTCTGCTAGCGGATGGATGCAGGCTAGGAATGTGGAGGGGGAATGGTCAAAAGATTTTGATCCCTACGTATATGAAAACGGGTTTGTGGAATCTAATGCGGCCCAATCTACCTGGTTTGTTCCCCATGACATGGATGGCTTAAGTGCTTTAATGGGAGGAAAGGATACTGCGGTTGACAAATTGAACGCGCAATTTAAAAAGGCAGAGGAATTGAATTTTACCTCGGGAAATTCCCATGAAAGTGAACTGCATCCGGAGTATAGAAGAATTCCCGTAAACCTAGGTAATCAACCTTCTATACAGACTCCATTTGTGTTCAATAAACTGGGTAGACCAGATTTAACGCAATATTGGACCCGTAAGGTTGTTGAAAAAGCCTTTAGCGGACTAGCACCAAATACAGGATATAATGGCGATGAAGATCAGGGGTTAATGGGAAGCCTTAATGTATTATATAAAATAGGATTATTTCAAATGAACGGAGGCACAGAGGAAAATCCTGAATACCAAATAGGGAGTCCTATCTTCAATAAAATTAGCATTAAACTTCATCCTGGATATTATCAAGGAGAAACATTTATTATACAGGCAAAGGACAACAATGCATCCAATATATATTCTGACATACCGGTATTCAATGGTGCGGAATTGCCCAATTATAACATACGGCATTCAGATATTGTAAAAGGAGGAGAATTAATATTGAATATGAAAAACAGTGCAAATTAAACAGGAATGAAAACGAATCCATTATATATACCATTAGTATTTACCTTGTTATTGTTGACCCACTGTACCACAATGGGCCAAACGCAACTCCAAAACATAAAAGAGTACCAAGTAACTGATTTTGGGGCATCGGACAAAGGAGATGAATTAAGTACGCAAGCCATACAGCAAGCTATAGATGCGGCACATAAGGCTAAGGGAGGCAAGGTTGTTTTAACAAAGGGTACATATTTGTCAGGTACCATTGAGCTAAAGGATAATGTACATTTGCAATTAGATGAGGGTGCTGTATTATTGGGCACTACAGACGCCTATCAATATAAGAAATTGGAGCAGGGTAACCTGGCTTTGATCGTGGCAAAGGAAGCCAGTAATATCTCTATAACCGGTAAAGGAACTATAGATGGACAAGGGAGGAAATTGGCATTGGCCATAGATAGTCTTCACCACATTGGGGAGCGTATAGACCCTAAATATAATAAGAAGCGCATGCGGCCAAATGAGTTGCAAAGACCAGAATTGATAAATTTACTTAGGTGTACCAATGTAAATTTTTCCAATGTTACCCTAAAGAGTTCCGCCAGTTGGCTCCAGACCATTGAGCAATGTACGGATGTTAGGTATGATAGTGTCACTATTCATAACGGAGCCTATTGGAACAACGATGGTTTTGACATTGTAGATTGTAAAAATGTTAGTATAACCAATTGTAATATAGATGCTGCAGATGACGGTATTTGTTTAAAATCGCATTCTAAAGACCATTATAATGATGGTATATATATTGCAAATTGCACCATTAGGTCCAGCGCCAGTGCCATTAAGTTTGGTACTGCATCCTTAGGTGGTTTCAAGAACGTAACCATAGAGAACATTAAAGTTTTTGATACGTTTAGATCGGCCATTGCCATAGAATCGGTTGATGGGGGAATTATAGAAAACGTTACGGTAAATAACATAACGGCCTTAAATACCGGTAATGCATTATTTATACGTTTGGGTCATCGATCAGGGGACAGAGCAGGTGTAGTCAAGGATGTTAGTATAACGAATATAGATGTTCAGGTGCCATTTGGCAGGCCAGATATCGACTATGATTTAAGGGGACCAGAAGTAAATTTCTTTCATAATCCATTTCCATCTTCTATTACAGGTATTGAAGGGCACCATGTAGAAAATGTTCAATTAGAAAATATTACGATTAGATATCCGGGCAGGGCGTCCAAAGGAATGGCCTATGTGCCATTGAGTAGATTAAATCAAGTAAAGGAAGAGGTAAAAGGCTATCCAGAATTTTCCATGTTTGGAGAGCTTCCTGCGTATGGGCTATATGTACGTCATGTAACGGGCATTACTATGAAAAATATCATCTTTACTTTGGAAAATGAGGATTTTAGACCTGCCATAATATTTGATGATGTCTCCAATATTACACTTTCAAGATTAGTGGTGCCAAAAAGTAATAAAAGTGAGATTATCCTCAAAGATGCATCAATTAATTCTATAGATGAGGAGCTTTTGCAACAACTAGAAAAGCTTTAGGTAAAGTTTGTTTGTTAAGCGTTTAAATGCCTATTTTATGAGAATAAATAGATAGTGAACATTCAATGAAATATTGTTATAGTTTTATGTTGATGGTGTTGGTGAGCTTACAGTTAAGTTCGCAAAACCTGAAATTCAATCATTATAATGATAACAACGGGCTCTCCCATAATTCGGTTAGATATATTAACCAAGATAAACATGGTTTTCTATGGTTTGGTACATTTTCCGGGCTTAATAGATTTGATGGCTATCAATTCAAACAATATCTAAGTACTTCTCCAGGACAAAAAACATTGTTGAACGATGATATAACCGCCCTTGAGATAGATGAGCGGACCAATACCATGTGGATAGGTACCCGTGGCGGACTAACTCGTTTTAATATGGATACCCACACGTTCCATACCTATCTTCCTGAGGACAATAAAAAAGATGCCTTGCCAGATCAAGAGATCAGATCTATATATATTGATCAATTTCAACGGATTTGGGTAGGAACAAAGAATGAGGGGTTAAGTATCCTGTATCCTGACAAAGATAGTTTTGAGCATGTTGAAATAGAGGGTTTTAACTACGTTAAAGATATATTTGAAGATAAGGAAGGTAATATCTGGATCGGTAGTTATGGCTCTGGCGGGGTGGCAAAAATTTATTTAAATGCATCAGGAGCCATTCAACAGATTAAAAGGTATACTTTGGATATTCCCAATAGTACCGAAATAAACCCCTATATAAATTTCATAGATCAAGATCATAAGGGAGACCTATTTATAGGAACACGAGAGGGACTGTATAAATTAGATTTGGCAATAGATGGCTTTAACAATTTGGTTATTTCTAAAAATGAACAAGGTAATAATCTAGGACCGTATTTTTTGGCATTGGCAAGGGCCCCTGATGGCAAATATTGGTTAGGGACTTTAGATGGGGTAGTGGTATGCCATCAAATGGAAGATTTGACCGAAGGGAAGTATGAACTTCACCAATCCGTTTTGTCAGACGGTACATCGTTGGTGGACAATTTGGTATCGGCATTGTTTTTTGATAAATCTGGTGTGTTGTGGATAGGCACTGAAGATGGTCTGGATAAGTATGATCCGGTTGAAAATCAGTTTGCGCTCAATAAGGATATCTCAAGACTAATAGGTAACAAGGCACCTAGAATCAGGGGATTCTCAAAAGCATTTGATGATAGGATCATTGTAGCTACAAGAAATAACGGTCTTTTTGTTTCCAATGGTAATGGGTATGAAGCATTATTGGACATTGGTACGGATATGGCCAGTATTTATACGGTAGATGGTAAGCTTTTCTATTGTGGACTATGGAACGGCAAAGTGCAGGTATATGACTACATCCGTAATAAAGCAAAAGTCATTGAGACCGGTTTTACGGCTTCGCCAGTGTTGGCATTTACACAGCTCAACACAAATACTGTTTTAGTAAGTTCTTTTGGTGAGGGAGCAGTACTCTTGAATACGGAAAATTTAAGCGTAACACCTTATGATCAAAGATTTTTAGATGGTTTTCAAATCAATACCATGGTCAAGGATGGTAATGACATATGGTCCGCAACAGAGACAGGTATTGTTCGTTTGAGTATGGATTCTGGGGAATTTAAGGTTTATGATGCACTTTCGGACGAAAAAATAAACTTTCCTGATGCTAATAACGTGAGTGATATCCTTAAAGATGATAACGATATTATTTGGGCTTCCTCAAGATATGGATTTAGTTATTATGACCGTACATCAGATAGTTTTCAGACCTACTTAAAACATAAAGAACTTTCGGGCAGATGGGTAACCGATATTTTGAACGATAGTGATAATAACCTGTGGCTCAATATGAACAATAACAGTATTGCAAAACTCAATACTTTGACCAATGAGGCAAATATCTATCAAGTAAATAGTGGTAATAGATTAGACGTATTTAGCTCCGGGGGGTTTTACACCGCAGATGGCAGGAATATTTATCTTGGCGCCAAAAGTGGCATTATCCATTTTTCTACGGAAACATTGGAGAGGAACCTATCTAGCACAACACCGGTCATAACTGCGTTTAGGATACAGAACAAAGAAGTTACGCCTGGTATGGAAGTCAACGGCCAAGTTCCGTTACGATCGGATATCAACCTTTCCAAAAAGGTAGAGCTCAACTATGATAACCGAAATTTTTCGTTGCAATTTTCAGAACCTACTTTTGCCAACGAAAAGCTGAACAGTTTTCAATATATGCTAGAGGGTTTTGATGATCAATGGATCACTACCACAGGTTTTTCCCGTACGGTACAGTATACCAATTTATTTCCAGGGGATTATATATTCAAGATTCGTTCCAGAAACGGTGATGGACAATGGAGTGAGACCGCATCTTATCAAATAGAGATTACCCCCCTTTTTGGATGACCCCCAAGGCAATCCTATTATTTTTGATTCTTTTAGGTTCGGTAATTTATTTGGTAAGGAGGGAGATTAAGAATCGTATTCGGTTAAAACAAGAATTATTGACGGAAAAGGTCAATAGGGAACATGATGTTAAATTGAACAATGAAAAATTACGTTTCTTCACGAATATCTCACATGAACTCAGAACACCACTGACCCTTATTTTAGGACCTGTTAAACAACTGTTGGAAGATAATGCACAGCAAGTGACAACGTACCAAAAAAGCAGGTATGAGCTAATTCATAACAATGCAAACAGGTTGTTTTCTTTGGTAAACCAGGTTCTTGATTTTAGAAAAGCACAAAGTGGTGAACTTAAGCTAAAAACAATGGAAACGGATATTTTGGCCTATTCAAAAAATATATTCGATTCATATAAGGAATTGGCCAATAACAAGAATATTGAACTAAGTTTTATCACGGAAAATGAAGATATACATGGTTGGATAGATAATGACAAATTTGATAAAATTCTGTATAATCTATTATCCAACGCATTAAAATTTACGCCGGATTTTGGTAACGTAGAACTTTATTTACGCTATAATGAAAAAACAGGAAAATTAAATATAGAAGTAAGTGATAATGGGATAGGTATTTCCAAGAAAAGTCAGAAAAAGATTTTCAATAGGTTTTACCAAGCCACCTCCACCAAACAAAACAACACGGGGTCAGGAATTGGTCTTTCATTAGTACAATCATTGGTGGAACTCCATAAAGGTAACATTGAGGTAAAAAGTAATTTGGACAAGGGTAGCATATTTATGGTAGAATTGCCAATAGAACGTAGATTTTATGAGGACGATGAGGTGTTTGAACTTTCGTTGCCAAAACATAGCAAAAACGAAGAATTGAAAGATGCACCCAAAAAAATTATTCAAGATACCGGATTAAAACAAAAAATATTGGTAATAGATGACAATGCGGAACTAAGAAAATATTTAGTGGATTATTTGTCTGGATTTTATAAAGTATATGAAGCGGAAAATGGATATCAGGCATTGACTCTTTGTAGACAGATAAGACCTACATTATGTGTATCGGATGTAATGATGCCCGTAATGAACGGACTCGAGTTTTGTGAGAAACTAAAGAACGATCAATTTATAAGTCATATTCCCGTAGTATTATTGACTGCATTGTCAGATAATAAGGATAAGGTCAAAGGATATGGCACAGGTGCGGACGGTTATTTGATAAAACCTTTTGATCCGTCATTGTTAAAATTAATGATAGAGAATATTATTAAAACACGCTTGGATCTTAAAGCAAAATTTGCGGCCGAAACAGAAAGTGAGGTCAGCTTGCTCACACATTCTCCCGTAGATAAGTCGCTTATGCTCAAGGTTACGGAGTTGATCAATTCCAATTTGGATAAATCAGATTTATCAACTTCTTTTCTATGCCAAGAGTTGGGAATGAGCTCCTCTAAATTATATCAGAAAATAAAGGAACTGACAGATTTGGCACCTACGGAATTTATTAGGACGGTACGATTGAAAAAATCAGCGTCCTTATTAAAAACAAAAAAGTACAATGTTTCTGAGGTTACGAATTTAATTGGGTTTAATGATCCGTTATATTTTAGCCGTTGCTTTAAAAAACAATTTGGATATCCACCCAGTAAGCTATTAAAATAGGAAACTTTTATTCTTTAGGTGGTCTTCCAGTAAAATGGTCCATGGTATGATATACCCCAAGGACTTTACCGGTAAGCCAATCAAAAGTTGTTATTGGAAGTACAGCCTGCGCAAAACGTATCAATCTATACATATAACCGGGTATCGTAACCATTTTTTTGTTTTTCTCTATAGCGGTGATGATGGTCACTGCAGTTGCTTCAGGTTTCAAGATGGGAATTTTTGAACGTACTCCTTTAAACATTCCGGTAGCTATATAATAAGGCATTACGGTGGTTACCTTAATGTTCTTGTTTAATTGTTCCATTTCTAGGCGTACACTTTCGGAAAAACCTATTAGGGACCATTTACTTGCTACGTATACGGACATTTTTGGGTTAGATAATAAGCCGCCGGACGAAGCAATATTACATATATGACCCGTATTTCTCTCCATCATGGAATTTATAAATGCATGGGTAACGTG
Source organism: Maribacter confluentis (assembly GCF_030505015.1). Lineage (NCBI taxonomy): Bacteria > Pseudomonadati > Bacteroidota > Flavobacteriia > Flavobacteriales > Flavobacteriaceae > Maribacter > Maribacter confluentis. Next base: position 301,444 of record NZ_JAUKUC010000001.1, on the reverse strand, counting down.
TATAGGGGCATTAGCATTAATTTGCATGGTCCTATCTATATCCTCTACGGTATGTTCAGATAAATACTTGCCTACAATGATACCTGCATTATTAATAAGAAAATCTACCCCGTTAAAGTCGTTTAAAACGTTTTTTGCCGTAGCATGTATGCTTTGGATATCGGTAACATCAACCTTCATAAGCACCAAAGAGCCCAAAGTGCCGTAAGTAGATTGCAACCTGGTAAAAGCACTATCGTCAATGTCCCATATAATGACCGTAGCCCCTCTTTCAAGGAGTAATCTAACCATGATTTCTCCAATACCCGAAGCTCCTCCGGTTACGAGGGCAATCTTATTGTGGAACGTTTGCATTGTACTGTTTTTAGCTTAAATCTCTTCTATAATGGAAACCCCTTCGGATTTATCTCCTGATGTCCAACGCCATTGCTCATGAAGTCTAATTTTTCCAATTGGCAGAACTTGGGGCGTTGATCGGCATATGCCTGTCATGAGCTCACCTTGCACATTAATTTGATGATAGCGCATATCTATTGTTCCGTTGGTATCAACAATACCGAGTATGTGTCCTGTTTTAATTTGGCCTCCTGAATAGGTGGCGGTAAGTACAGCACCGTTTTGTTTATAAAGAAAAATGGTTTCATTGCCGGTTTCCCCATTTTCTGAAGTTGTAACAACTTTAAAATGTTTGTTGTCATAGTTCATAATAAACTTGCCAATACCAGATTAAAAAAGGTCTATTCTTGCTCTACTTCAACACCTTCCGTTGTAAAGGAAAAAGCCTGTGCGCCAAGACCACCTACCATTACTGCCTGGAACAGGGGATTCAATTTTTTCTTGGAATACCAATCTATGATAAAATTGGCTCCGCTACCTCCTGAGGTGTCCTGCTGTTCTATAACATAATCAATAGTTTCCATAGGCTTAAGGTAAATAGGGGAATCAAGATAACTTCTAACCAAATCTCCCTGAGTATTATAATAATCTATTTTACTAACGAATAGACTATCACGAATACTGGTGTTTCGTATGCTTAACGTAGCGGTAAGCAACGTCCTTGTGTCCCTCGTCTGGTTATAGATATCGGAATAGATTGGCACATAAACCTGCCGCAATAATGAATCGCTAATGGCGGCATTTGCCCTTCTGTTCAATGTATGGTCATCCAAAATTTCTACAGGTTGTTCCTTGGGGTTGACCTCTTTACAGGAACTCATGGTATGTACCAAAAGTGCCATTGTACAATATCCAAATATTTTAAATACGGATGTTTTCAATTTTGTGATATTAAGCTTCCCACTCGGTATGGAAAATTCCTTCTCTGTCCAATCGCTCATAGGTATGAGACCCAAAGTAGTCGCGTTGAGCCTGAATAAGGTTCAGCGGTAACTTACTAGAGGTATAAGCATCAAAATAGGTAAGTGAATTGGATAGTCCTGGAAGCGGTATACCGTTTGTTGCCCCAAAGGCAACTAACTTCCTGGCTGCATCAACGGTATCTTTGATCTTATCCACAAATGTGGCAGAGAGCAAAAGGTTAGGTAATGCAGGCTCCGCCTTAAATGCTTCGGTGATATCTGCTAGTAGGCCTGCACGGATAATACAACCGGCCCTCCATATTTTAGCAATGACAGAAATATCCAGTTGATATCCATATTCTTTAGAGGCATCTGCCAATTGGTGCAATCCTTGGGCATAGGTAACAATAAACGAGAAATACAATGCCTTTTCTGAAAGATCGGTCAATTGTGCCTTTTCCATATGTTGCACGGTTGGTCTATCATAAAGGGCATCTGCCTTGATTCTTTCATCTTTTAATGCAGAAATCTCGCGCATACTAACGGCCACATCTATAGAGGGGACCGGTATACCCAGGTCCATCGCATTTTGGCTGGTCCATTTACCCGTACCTTTCTGCTTGGCCTTATCCAAAATTTGATCAACCAAACGGCCTTTGACCAGTGTGTCCTCTTGCTTAAAGATTTCAGAGGTTATTTCTACAAGAAAAGACTGTAACCTACCAGCGTTCCAACTGGCGAAAATGTCATGTAATTCATCATTATCATGATCGCCCCCTTTTCTTAATACATCATATATTTCGGAAGTAAGTTGCATTAGGCCATATTCAATACCGTTATGCACCATTTTAACATAATTACCTGCAGATTTTGGACCTAAATAAGCTACGCAGGGTTCACCATTATATTTTGCGGATACAGCTTCAAATATGGGCTTTATATGCTCATAGGCAGATTTGGATCCGCCGGGCATAATACTTGGGCCCTTACGAGCTCCTTTGGCACCTCCTGAAACCCCGGCCCCAAAGAAATTGATGCCCCGGTTCTGTAACGTAGCTTCCCTACGGTCGGTATCGGTAAAAAAGGAATTACCGCCATCAATGATGATATCGCCTTTGTCAATATGTGGTAACAATGATTCTATTACGGCATCTACAACTTTTCCGGCAGGTACCAGTAACATTATTTTACGTGGCTGCTTAAGATTCTTTACAAAGGTCTTAATATTGGTAGAGGCATCTACTTGCTCTAAATTTCCCCCTTCATTTTTTAAGGAATTCACCTTTTCGGCATCTAGATCATACCCAAAGGCAGAGAATCCGTTATCCGCAACATTAAGTATAAAATTACGTCCCATTACTCCAAGACCTACCAATCCAAAATCGTACATAAAAAGTTGTTTATAGAATTAAATTATCACTTTAGGAATTTATTTTGTTATAGGAATTCCTAGGCCCTATACGGTATAGTTCAAAATTAATTTAAAATATTGACTTTAATGGTTAATGCAGTTGCAAAGCAACGTAAATTTGCTTTTCTTATCAATATATTCTAAAAATAGTATAGAAAGCGTTTATGAAGAACACAGACAATCAAATGCTCATCATATTTGGAGCATCTGGAGATTTGACCGCAAGAAAATTAATTCCCGCAATCTTTAATTTATATAAGGGCAATCATCTTCCGGAGAACTTTGTGGTGCTTGGTGTTAGTAGAAGTGACCTTGGTGATCTAAAATTCAGGAACAAGGTAGTTTTGGAAAGTGTTTATCTTGAGGAGGACCGTAAGCAGTTTGATGAGGAATTTATTCAAAAGTTCGCCAATAAACTATTTTATGAGGACTTGGGTTCAGAATATGATACTTCATATGAACGTTTGGAAAAACGCATTTCTGACCTTGATCAAAAATATGGCACTAACGGAAACCATATTTTTTATTTATCTACCCCACCAAGTCTTTACGAGCCTATAGCTAAAAATTTATCCGATCAAGGATTAAACGATCAGACCAGTGGTTGGCGAAGGCTGATCGTTGAGAAACCGTTTGGATATAGTTTAGAAACAGCACAGGATCTTAACAAAGGGCTACATTCCTATTTTAAAGAAGGACAGATATTTAGAATAGATCATTATTTAGGCAAGGAGACCGTTCAAAATTTATTGGTTACCCGTTTTGCCAACAGTATTTTTGAGCCGCTTTGGAACAGAAATTACATACACCACGTAGAAATTACAAATGCGGAGAGCGTTGGTGTGGAAAAACGTGGAGGATATTACGATAAGAGTGGGGCGTTAAGGGATATGTTTCAAAGTCATCTATTACAGATTGTAGCCTTGATCGTAATGGAACCCCCATTAAGTGCCAATGCAGAGGAAATACGTAATGAGAAGTTAAAGGCGTTGAAGTCCCTTAAGATAATGACAGATGAAAAAACCCTCTATGAAAATACAATAAGGGCACAGTACGTGGCCTCTAAAATAGAAGGGGAGGAAGTTAAGGGATATAGGGAAGAAGATGGTGTGGACGAGGATTCAACTACGGAAACCTTTGCCGCCATTAAGTTTTTTGTTGATAATTGGCGATGGGCAGATGTACCCTTTTATGTAAGAACGGCCAAACGTATGCCCACAAAGGTAACAGAGGTGGTCATACATTTTAAGACACCACATCATCAAATTTTTAAGGAATCGGGTGTAAGCAATAAAGACAATAAATTAATTATTAGGATACAGCCAGATGAAGGTATATTGTTGAAATTTGGTGTTAAGGTTCCGGGCCAAGGTTTTGAGGTGGAACGTGCCAATATGGACTTCTACTATTCTAGCTTGACCGAAAATCATGTTATGGAAGCTTACGAGCGACTGTTATTGGACGCTATGCAAGGAGATGCCACCTTGTATGCCAGGGCAGATGAAGTGGAGGCGGCATGGGCCTTTGTTGATCCTATTTTGGATTACTGGAAAAATGGTAAAGATGTTAAAATGTACGGATATGCCGCAGGTGTTTGGGGTCCGGAAAATGCCAATGATTTGATAGAGGGTCTAGGGGAGTGGCGCAACCCTAGTGAAAATTTAGCCGATGACCCAGGTTTCTGTGTAATTTGCTAAAACCTGTAATACGTTATAAAATATAGTATAGAGAATGGAAATTAAAGTTTATCAAAATAAAGAAAAGGTTGCAGAGGAATTTTCAAAGTATTTTATAGAAAAATCATTCACTAAAAGCCCATTTCATGTGGCGTTATCTGGTGGTAGTACCCCTAAAATAGTCTTTGATGTCCTAGCGGAAAAATTTTCCGATAAAGTAGATTGGAACCTTATTCATTTTTATTGGGGAGATGAGCGTTGTGTAGCACCGGATGATGACGAGAGCAATTATAAGATGACGGTAAAACATTTGTTGTCCAAAATTAATATACCGGAGAAAAATATCCATAGAATTAAAGGTGAAGAAAATCCAAAGGAAGAGGCAAAACGCTATGGTGAACTCTTAGAAGATCTGTTGCCCAAGGAATTGGGTTTGCCACAATTTGATTTGGTCATACTTGGAATGGGAGATGACGGGCATACGGCATCCATATTTCCACATGAATTAAAGTTGTGGGTCTCACCGGACAATTGTGAGGTGGCCATGCATCCGGAATCGGGTCAACTTAGGGTTTCATTGACCGGTAGGATTATCAACAATGCAAAAACAGTAACGTTTTTGGTTACTGGAAAAAGTAAGGCGGAGAAAGTAAAGGTTATAATTGATCGGGAAGAGGACTATTTGGATTACCCTGCAAGTCATGTATCTCCAAAGACTAAGGATTTAGTTTGGTTCATGGATGCCGCAGCGGCAAAACTGCTTACTTTAGATCAATCTTAATATTTTCATTTTCCAACTCCTTGATATAGGCTTGCGGGTTAAACGTTTTTGATTCAAATTTGGTATCACGTTCCTGGGCTTCTAATTTGCGGTATTTGCTCCTTGCAAAACGGCGTACCCCTTGATCATCGGATATGATTAGTCCGGGAACGGGAACGTTTTTGCCATCATCTCCTTTGGCAACCATTGTAAAATAAGAGGAATTACAATGCTTTTTCTTTCCTGTGGTAATATTTTCAGATTCCACGCGTACACCAACCACCATTGAGGTACGGCCTGTATAATTAATGCTTGCCTTTAAGGTAACCAGCTCGCCCACTTCAATGGGATTAAGAAAATTCACCCTATTGACAGATGCCGTAACGCAATATTGTTGTGAATGTTTGGATGCACATGCAAATGCTATTTGATCCATTAAGTTTAAAATATAGCCGCCATGAACCTTGCCTCCAAAATTGGAGTGTGAGGGTAGCATAAGTTCTGTTATGGATACCCTTGATTCCTTTACGTTTTTATACTTTTCCATCTGTTGGGGATGTGCTTTAAACAATTATAAATTCAACTAATTTCTAAAATGTGGAGATTGTTCACGTTCTACATCGGTAATAAAATATTTAGTGTCTCCCAGCCAGAAAAAAGTGGCATAACGCTCTGTGTAATTTACCTTAACGTACTGGCCTTGGTATTCCTTTAACTTTTCTATGACCTCTTTGTCCTTGTCCAGAACAGAAAAAGAAAAAATTTGTGCACCGGATATTCCTTGACTGATCTCACCTTCCCATGTTTTTGCAATAACGCCTTTACGGGTAAGTTTTATCAATTCACCGGAACGCACTCCTTCGCTAAATGACACAAAGTAGATAAAGGCATAATAAATGGCTCCCAGTGCTACAACACCAAAAACTATAAGTGAAAGTATTTTTTTCATGTGGTTTAAATTTTAAAAAAATCTGTTCAACAACAAAATTAATGCGGGGTCAAGATATAGCTGAAATTTTAGTTTTACTAGTAAACCTTTAATATGTTATACCGTAGTTGTTAAAGTTTCTTATAATTTCAATTTTGGTTCTTCATCTATGTCTTCATCTTCCAAAGCTCTATTTAAAACAGCTTCCGGAATCGTTTTTTTGGCCTTGGCACCCATTTTCTTTAATTTTTGAATACTCGTTACAATATTGCCGCGGCCTTCTACCAGTTTGTTCATAGCCCCTTTATACTCACTTTTTGCCTCATCCATTTTTTTGCCCACTTTCATCAGGTCATTTACAAATCCTTCAAACTTATCATAGAGTGCACCTGCTTGTCGTGCAATTTCAATGGCATTTCGTTGTTGTTTTTCATTATTCCACATGCTGTCTATGGTACGCAACGTAGCTAAAAGGGTAGAGGGAGTAACAATGATAATATTCTGCTCAAAGGCTTTATTGTATAACGAACTATCTTGATTAATAGCAATTGCAAATGCGGGTTCTATGGGAACGAACATCAATACAAAATCGGGACTCTCCATTTCATAAAGGTCCTCATATTTCTTAGCGGACAACTGGGCAACATGCCTACGTAATGAGTTGATGTGGTCTTTTAAATAGGAATCCTTAAGCTCTTCATCTGCATTTACATAACGCTCGTAATCCGTTAGGGAAACCTTGGAATCTACGATCATTTTCTTGCCATCGGGCAGATTGATAATAACATCGGGCAGTACACGACTACCATCAGCTCTAGTAAAACTTTGTTGAACCGTATATTCTCGGTCTTTTTCTAAACCTGATTTTTCTAAAACACGTTCTAAGACCAATTCGCCCCAATTCCCTTGCATTTTACTATCACCTTTTAAGGCTTTAGTTAAGTTTTCAGCCTCTTGGGTAATTTTCAAGTTTTGAGATTGAAGATTCAAAAGTTGTTCTCTCAGGGCAGAATGAATACTGATGTTCTCTTTCTGACTAGCTTCTACTTTCTTTTCAAAAAGCTGTATTTTATCATTTAAAGGAGTTAGAATATCTTTAATATTCTTCTCGTTCCGCTCCGTGAATTTTAAGCTTTTTTCTTCTAGAATCTTATTGGCCAAGTTTTCAAATTCCTTTGTGAATTTTTCCTGGAGCTTTTCTACCTCTTCTTTCTGTTCACGGTTTTTATCGTGCAAATGCTCCATGTCAGCTTGTGCCCGTACAATTCTGTTACCAAGCTGTTCCTTTTCTGATTGTAGCGAAAGTTTCTGTTGCTCTGTCTCTTTAAGGCGTTCTTGTAAAACCGATAAATTAGCTTGCATTTGCTGTTCGCGCTCCTCCAAAGCACTTTGCTTAGAAGTTGTTTTTAATTGCTGTATATAATTACCTAGAAAATAGCCGATTGCAAGGCATAGAATAGCAATTAGGAAGTATATATATAGTTCGTTCATGAGTGTTTAAATGTGATACAGTAAAGATACTGGATCAGGTATTAAAAATATAAAGCACCTATCCTGATTTATTCAACTTAAGGAAGACCTAAATTGATATAGATTTTAAACCCTTTATTTTTTAATTTTAAAAGTACCAGAGTTGGCATCAAATGAAATCAGTTCTGCAGGAAATAAAGTTTCAAAATTTTTATGTTCAATATGTTTACAAGGCTCTTCAAACGGATTGGTATGTCCGTCTAAAATCAACATTTTATCACATAACTGTATGGCCAACTCTATTTCATGACTCGTAAAAAGAATTGTTTTTTTGGTTTGATGAGCAATAGATTTCAGGAGTTTTAAAATCTGCACCTTATGATATAAATCTAAATGCGTAGTTGGTTCATCTAAAAGTATAATACTTGTGTCTTGAACCAAGGCCCTAGCAATCATTACACGTTGCAATTGTCCGTCGCTTAATTCAAAGCATTTCTTATCGAGAAATGGGGTTAGCTCCAATAGCTTTACACTTTTGGTAATGAATGCCATGTCATCAACAGATAATTTGCCTAACCAATTCGTATATGGTTGTCTTCCCAATGCCAATAACTCTTTTACGGACATGTTCTTAGATGCGATAGGTTCTGTAAGTACCACACTCACCTTTTTGGCCAAGTCCAACGAATCAATATTTGCTAATTCTTTTCCTTCAATTTGTATGGAACCGGATAGTTTTGGTTGAAATCCGGCAATGGTGCGTAGTAATGTAGATTTACCAATGCCGTTAACGCCAACAATAGCAACAAGTTCCCCTTTTTTTAAGTCGAATGAAATACTATCGGCAATGACTTTTTTGTCATATCCAATAGATAAATTACTGACAGTCAGTGTGCTATTTATGTTTTTGTCTTTGATAACTTTATCTCGTTTGCATTAAAACATCATTTTCTTTTTCCGGACCAATAACCAAATGACCACAGGAGCTCCAAACAAGCTGGTTATGGCGTTAATTGGCAATACGCTCATTGAACCTGGTAGTTGCGCAATTGTATCGCAAATCAACATTAAGATAGCGCCACAACAAAGAACAGCTGGTATTAAAATTTTATGGTCGGTTGTGTGAAATAGTTGTCGGGTTAAATGGGGTACCGCTAGACCAATAAACGCTATGGGTCCTGCAAATGCGGTTATACATCCGGCTAAAAGTCCGGTCGCAATGATAATGGTATAACGCGATTTTTTCAAATGGATTCCTAAACTCTTTGCGTAATTCTCACCTAGTAAATATGCGTTGAGAGATTTAATAGAAAATATACTTAATAGTATGCCTATGCATGTACAAAGGCACAGAATTGATAATTGCGTCCAGGTAAGATTACCTAGACTTCCAAATTCCCAAAAGATATATTGTTGTAATTTTTCAGCTTTTGTAAAATAGGAGAGTACACTTACAATAGCACTAGTAATACTGCCAAACATTAAACCAATAATAAGAAGTGCCATGGTATCTTTAATTTTAACGGCTACGGTAAGCACAACTAAAAGCACAAGAAAACTACCTGTACTAGCTGCAACTGCCAAAGCAATATCGTTAAAAGCGGAAAACGTCATAATTCCTGAAAATAGGGAGGAGCCCATAATCAATAACGCTGCGCCTAAACTTGCCCCGGAACTGATACCCAAAACATACGGGCCAGCAAGTGGATTCCTGAAAAGGGTTTGCATTAATAAACCGCTTAAGGCCAGACCACTACCAACCAAAATGGCGGTTAGGGCTTTTGGTATACGATAGTTCCAAATAATATACGAAGTGGATGAATCGGTAATATCGGCACCAAAAATAACATTAATGGTGTCCATGACCGAAATGCTGACAGAACCAAGACTTATATTTAAGCCCAAACAAATAAACAATACTATGAGTAAAGCAATAAAATGAATACTATATGTAGGTTGTTTAAGCAATTAATTTAGCGGTTTAAAAAAGAAAGGTTCATGCTCGGGTAAAAGACCGGGATGTAAAATATGAATTAAATCTTTCAACACAATATCAGGGCGTTGCGGTGCTAGTTCATAATACAGATTACCACCGGTTTCACCAACGGTATTGGCAAAAGTGTATACTTTTTTATTTTTAAACGCATCAAACTGAACATAATGTGCACTTGAAGATTCCATTTCAGTATACGATTTAAATTGCGCAGGTCCAATCCAATATTCTGCAGTTTTGGCTTCGAGTAAAACATTTTCCCAACTTAAGGATAGACTACCGCTATCAGGTGTTTCTTTCCATAAGTAATTTGCGTTGGCATCTTTAAGAAAATTTGCCGCCCAACTTTTACCACCCGGTAAATACCATACATCTTTATACATTGCGCCGCTAAGTACAGTGGGCGTTGTATGTGCAGTTTTTGCTAATTTTTTTGCAACGAGGTACGACTTTTCAATTTCAGCGAAAATGACATTTGCTTCAGATTCTTTATTGAAGAAGGGAGCAAAAAATTTAATCCATTCCGCTTTACCCAATGGTGTTTCTTCTACCCAATCACCATTATAAATTACGGGTATCTGAGAGCGTTGTAATGTTTCGTAAGCGCTATTACTTCCACTAACGGCAAAACCCACTACCAAGTCGGGTTTAAGTGCTAAAACAGCTTCTGTGTTTAAGCTTTCATTGATGCCAAGTTCTTTGATTTGACCGGCGTCAATTCGTTTTCGCGCGGCTTTAGAAGATACGTATTTGGTATCTGAGAACCCTACAAGCTTATCCAGGACTCCCAAAGCTTCAAGTGCAGGTATATGGGTAGTTGAGGTTACTACAATATTATCGATTGGTACGGATATGATGGCGTCGTATTGATTTTTATCCAAGGATATGAATGCTTGTTTCTCTTTAGGAATCAATGCATACGTAAAAGAAGCTTCCGCATTTGGCCAAGGTGCCAATATTTTAATAATCGTAATGCCAGAGACTTGTTTTTCTATTGTAAAACCATTTGCATGGCTAATAGCTACATTTTCAACTGCAGATTCTAGTGGGGGCGATTCTGTCTTTTGTTGTTTACATCCGCATAAAAAGAGTACGTAACCGAATATGAGAAGATTTTTAAGCATTTGTTTTTACGTCTTTTTTTCAAAAGTAGTATTATAAAAGTTTACCTAGAAAGATTAAACAAAATGTTTATTTTCGCCGTGAATTTTGGTTTTCGCTGCTTATGGCAGTGAAATTAAAAGGGAATCCGGTATAAATCCGGAACTGTTCCCGCAACTGTAAGTTTATGCCAACCACATCTATTGACGAATAGGTTTTAATTGGTACCTCGTTTAAGAGGATGTTATTTACTGCATAGCCACTTTGTTTTCTAATCCGGTATAGAAACATGGGAAGGCAAAATAACATAAAACGAGTCAGGAGACCTGCCTTATTCAAACAACAATGTTAAACTTTCGGGATAAAGGTTTACGTATGGGTACAGACATACTATGCTCCCGTTTATGAATTTAAACGAATGAAAAATTATTTTTTGTGGCCAACGGTCACAGTATTGTTATGCGCTAAAGTAGGAGCGCAACAAGAACAGGATTCAACCAACATTTTACAACTAGACGAGGTCGTGGTGAGTGATTCACGATTTGAGCTAAAGCGTGAAAATTCCGGTAAAACCGTCATTTCCATTTCTCAAAAAGAATTGGAACAAAATCAAGGTAGGTCCGTTGCCGAAATCATCAATACCAAAAGCGGTATAGAAATAAATGGAACAAGAAGTTATGCCGGTCAAAATTTATCAACCTATGTTAGGGGAGGAAATAACCGCCAGGTATTGGTTATAATTGATGGAATTCAGGTTTCTGACCCATCAGGTACCAGTGCAGAGTATGATTTACGTTTATTAAATACTTCTCAAATCGAAAGTATTGAAATTTTAAAAGGAGCAGCAAGTACACTTTATGGTAATTCAGCGGCAACAGCTGTAATTAATATTACTACCAAAAAGGCAAAGGAAGAAGGGCTTTCTACGGAAGTGATTTCGAGTATGGGAACCAACCAATCTCAGGATGACCAAAATTTTAATATCTCTGATTTTTCCAATACGGTAAATGTATCGGCAAAACATGGAAAACTCTCTGTATTGGCTTCTGGTGGACATCAATTTACCGATGGGCTATCTGCTGCTATTGGTACTGAAGCAGATGCTTTTTCACGAGTTGATGGTAATTTGAAAGTAGGTTATCAGTTTACAGAACGTTTTGGCGTTACAGCTTCTGCATTTTATAATAAACTGAACAGTGATTATGACAACGGTTTTCCAATTGAAGATGCCGATTTCTCGTTTTCCGGTGAGCAATCTCGTTTTGGTCTAGCTTCAACGTATAGGTATGAAAAAGGAAGTATCCATGTAAATACGGCGTTTAATCAAATAGACAGGTCTTTTGTTTCAAGTTTTCCCGCGGCATACGATTCACAATCTTATATTTTAGATGTATTCAATAAGTATACATTTAATAAAAACATACATACTATTGTAGGACTGAATTATATAGACAGTCAGACTTTGTTCAGTGAAGAGCAAAACACAAATACAGTAGACCCTTATGTAAATGTTGTGTATGTGGGTAAGCGTGGAATTAACATAAATGCAGGTGTGCGTTTAAATAACCATAGTGATTATGGTTCTAATTTTATCTACAATTTTAATCCATCATATAGAATAAATATTAATTCTAGATATCTGAAGTTTTTAGGTTCATTTGCTACCTCATATATAGCGCCTAATTTATCACAATTATATGGACCATTTGGTGCAAACCCAGATTTGAATCCTGAAGAGGATACTACTATTGAAGGAGGTTTAGAATATAGACTTTCAAATAGCTTTACGATAAATGCGGTTTATTTTAATAGAACCGAAGATGATAGAATCGATTATGTAACCATAGACCCAAATACGTTTCAAAGTCAGTATCGCAATTTGGCAGATACAGCACATTTTAATGGGGTAGAAGTAGGGTTTTCTGCTGTACCAACAAAAGATTTAACTATTAACGCCAACTACACGTATACCAATTCTAAAGAAGGTTTGGCGTTGAGAATACCAAAGAGCAAGGTTAACGCTACAATTGGTTACACTATTGCGGATAAAACATTTTTAGGCGCATCTTATCAGTTTGTATCTGATCGTACCGATACCGATTTTGCCACCTTTACCAATGTAAACTTAGATAGTTTCTCATTGGTAAACCTTCAGGTGAAACATCAGTTTTCAAATAATTTCGGGGCTTTTGTAGGTGTTGATAATCTTTTGAATGAAGAATATACAGAACTAGTTGATTATACCACTAAAGGTCTAAATTTAAGATTAGGGTTTAAACTAAGTTTATAGCAAAAAAAGGGCAGCTGAAAAGCTGCCCTTATTTCTTTACTAAAGTTAAATAAAAACTATTGGTCATAGACGGTATCATCGATCATTTTATTGTTCATAGGATTTGTCATCTTTGAACTTCCGATGATATCTATAGGGTTATGGACCGTAAAATCGCGCTTGCCCGTTTCTGACGTTATTTCCTGTATGGCCCTTGCCAATAAAGGTTCATTTTGATCACCTAAAATACCTAGATTGCCATAATCTTCCTTTAAGAAAATATCTGGTTGTAATCCAGAGGTATAGTCAAAGAAACCTTCCGCATTTTCGTTTCTACCTATTAAGGGCTGTATGGCCCATTGATTGTCAGGATTAATTTTATTGACCCTTGATGGTGTATATAAATAGGAATTGTCACGATCATCTACCAAAGTGGTTGAAAATTCGTTCTTACCTCTTGTAACATCCCCAATCTGAATAACGTCCATATAAGGTTCCAAACTATTGATCAACAATTCACTTGCCGAGGCAGAACTAGCGGATGTTAGCACATATAATTTATCAAGTCCTAAGCTATTAATAGTAGTACCATCTATCTTGTCCGTAAAATACACCTCTAATTGACTATCGTTAAACTGCTCCTGCAATTTATCATTGTACCTTTTCCTTAAAAAAATATTAGAAGTATTGGTATCATAAATCATGCTAGCAAGCAAACGTGTTGTATTTACCGAGCCACCCGGATTATATCTTAAATCCATCACCAAGCTGGTAATACCTGCTGATTTTAAGGCTTGTATGGCACTGTATAACTGATCATCATATTCGTTGGTAAATTGATTATACATGATATAACCAATATTGGCACCGCCAATTTCAAAGGATTTGGAAATTAAAATCGGGTTTTCCGCTAAAGCTTCTTCTTTGGTAAGTTCTACTTCCTCATCGGTAGGGCTTATGGAGCCATTGACAAATTCGGCCATATTCAACGTATAGGTATCGTTGCCAGTAAATAAGAGTTGCTGATAGTTGGATAAGTTCAATGTTTGTCCATCCACTCCCGTAAACAAATCGCCCCTTTTGATGCTGGTAGTTGCAGCATTGGAGTTGGGAACAACGTAACGAACCACACCAAACAGTTCTTCACTATCCTGAAAACGTACCAGACCATATTCCAATCCGTTACTCTTGGAAATACCGGCTAATGAATTGGTGAGTTCCCTATAATCATCGTTATAAAAACTAAAACGGTCCTCAATATACTGAAGCTTGTTTACAAAGAACGCAGCAGGACTGTCTTCAGAATCTAAAAAAGCGGTGTATTCTGCCCTACCTTCAGTAGTATTTGTAAACCGGTCATCTGCAAGGTCATCTACATTTTCTTGCCAGAAATACCAAAAGTTCATGGCCTTCCACATGAAATCCTGTACCTCTACATCTGCGGAACCATCTGGGTCTACCGTAGTGGGCAAGGTTAAATCCTCATCCTTTGAGCATGATAGTACAAGGCAAAAGATGAGTAGCGCCAAAAATTTCTTTTTCATATATGTTTAAACTAAACTATTCCTTATTTATTCTTTGGGCAATAGTAGATCACCGGTAGGCATTTTACCATTATTAAGCAAAAGCGTGGCGTTACGTGGATTATGAAGCTTAGAACTGGAAATAAGGTTTGCAGGTATCTGTACCTCAAAATTTCTTTTGGCCCCTTGACCAACGATTTCCTGAATAGCCCTTGCCAATAGGGGCTCATTAGCATCTCCCAAAATTCCAAGGTTGGTAATATCTTCGTCAAGTTCAATATCTGGATTTAAACCTTCTGAATAGTCAGAAAACCCACTGGCGTTCTCCACTTTACTTATAATAGGCTGTAATCCCCACTGCACGTTGGGGTTAATTTGATCTTCTCTTTCTGGATCATAAACATTACCGCCTTCCGGGTCATCTACAAATAAGACTGAACCTTGGTTTTTACCTATGGTGGTCGTACCAACGTGTACCACATTAATGTATGGCTCAAGGCCTACCATGACCAATTCACTGGCAGAGGCAGAGCTACCTGTGGCTATAATGTATACCTGAGGTAAATTTAACGATGTCAATGCCGCATCGCTATTACCATCTTGCGTACCTGTAGTACCTACAAAGTAATTATCGGTAAAACTACTGTCAAATTGCGATTGTAGTTTATCATTGTACCTGGTTCTATAAAAAAGGTCGTTGGTATTGGTACCATAGATTAAACTGGCCAATACGGCGGCAGTTGAGCCACGACCTCCAAGATTATACCTTAAATCCAATACCAAGTCCGTGATGTTTTGCGCTTTAAAATCGGCAAAAATTGCGTTCATTTCATCTTCCGTACCAGAAACGAACTGATTGTACATGAAATAGCCGATTTTCCTGTCGCCAGCAGTAATGATTTCAGTAACATGAATTGGGTCTTCTACCAAACCTTCTACCTTGGTCAGTGTTACTTCCTTATCGGTAGGGCTTATGGTATTATTATTTATTTCAGCCATGTTAAGCGTATAGGTATCATTATCGCCGAACAAAAGCGAAATATAATTATCCCTGTTCAACCGGGTACCGTTAACACCAATAAAAACATCACCTCTTTTAATATCTTTACCGGCTGCATCAGAGTTTTTGATAATATATTCTACATAACCAAATACATCATCCGTATTGCCGATCAAGGAAAGTCCAAATTGTAGACCGTTACTTTTGGATACCCCTGCAGAACTGTTGACCAATTCTCTATAATTTTCATCGTAAAAGGTAAATCTGTCCTCGGAAAAAAGCAACTTATTTTCCAACAGGTCTACTGGATTATCATTTTCCGTTAAATAGGCCTCATAAGCAGCTTGTGTATCAAAACGGTCATCCGCAAGATCCGTAACTTCACCCTGCCAAAAATAATACAGGTTTAGGGTCTGCCATAAAAAATTCTGTACTTCAATGTCAACAACTTCTTCTTCCTCAACGGGGGTTTCAATCTCTTCTTTTTCTTCTTCTTCAATAATGGGGTCGTCGTCATTTTTGTTACAAGAAGTTGCAATTAACCCTAGGCACAGTAGGGACAGGAAAAATTTTTTCATAATAATTTTTTTAGTGAATATTTACCTAAAGAACAAAAAACATTCCAAAAATAGAATGTTTGTATAGCACCTAAGTAAATGCATTTTCATTTATGTACGTAAATTACAAGCTTTAAGATGTTAAATTTACTCACAAGTCATCAGAATAAAAATTAATTGTAACAAAAATCGTTCTACTTCGTCTTCATTTTGTAAGCCTGTTAGCAAGCTTATGAACAGCCAAACCAAAAATGAAACAAACAGAGTTTTTAAATATTGTAATGCCTTTTAAGGATAAACTTTTTCGCATGGCCAAAAGGTTGTTGGTATCTACGGAAGAAGCTGAGGACGCTACGCAAGAGATACTGATCAAGTTATGGTCCAAGAAGAGTAAAATTACATCCTATAATAACGTAGAGGCATTTGCCATGACCATGACCAAAAATTTTTGTTTGGATAGATTAAAGTCAAAACAAGCTGGAAATTTAAAATTGGTCCATAGTAATTATACGGATTCCAGCACATCGTTGCAGAACGAGGTAGAAGCTAAGGATAGTGTCAATTGGGTAGAACGTATAATGGATGAATTGCCGGAACAGCAGAAAATGGTGTTACAATTAAGGGATGTGGAACAATATGATTACGATGAAATAGAAAAATTACTTGACATGAAACCTACGGCTATACGGGTTGCATTGTCCAGGGCAAGAAAAACGGTAAGAGAAAAATTAATGGAAAAGCATAATTATGGAATTGCATAATATAGAAAGATTAATAGAGAAATATTTTGAAGCGACCACTACGGTAGCAGAGGAAGAAATGTTAAGGTCGTATTTCTCCGGTGACGATGTTGCACCACATTTAGCGCAGCATGCCCCTATGTTCAATTATTTTACTCAGGCAAAAAAAGAATGCTTTACAAAGCTGGTCCCATTAAAACCTAGAAAAGAGTATTTAAAATGGGTTTCTGTAGCTGCAATTGCAGTCTTTATATGTGGGCTATACTTTTATCAACCTACACCGGCGCCGGTTACTTTGGCAGATGAGTATACCCAAGAGGAAATAGAGTCCGCAAAAGAGGCCTTTGCATTATTGGCAATGAATTTCAATAAAGGCACAGAGCAACTCTATCACTTAGAGGAATTTGAGAAAACAACGAATAAATTTTTAACGAAAAAGTAAATAAAATGAAAAAGATAATACTATTGGCCCTGTTTGTATTGGCCCCAATACTTTCTAAAGCACAGGATATATTTGAAAAGTATGAGGACAATGATAAGGTAACATTTGTTGCCATGCAGCCAAAAATGTTTCAGATGCTCGGTAAAATGAGTGTAAGTTCAGATGATCCAGAGGCAAAGGAGTTTTTTGAACTGGTCAATTCAATCACCAGTTTTAAAGTAATAACAACGGAGGACCCGGCCATTTCCAAGGACGTGGATAATTGGGTGACCAACCGGTTAAAGAGTTCATCTTTTGAAGAGTTGATGCGCGTACGCGATGGCGGTTCTAATGTGAAATTCTATGTCAAGGAAGGCAAGGATAGTGATCACGTAAAGGAATTGCTAATGTTCGTGACCGGCATGAAGGAAATGGATATTGATATTAACGGTAAAAAATTGGAAACCGTACTATTGTCCTTAACGGGAGATATCAATTTAAAATCAGTTTCAAAATTAACCGATAAGATGGATTTACCTGGTGGCGACCAATTAGGTAAAGCAGGAAATAAGGGAAATAAGTAACAAGTTCAGGATATGGTGGCCCTTACACAACGCATCATAAATGAACGTCTAAAATTCATCAATTAATCGATCATGGAAACTAATTAAGTGAAGTGGTCTAAAAACAACAATCATGAAAAAAGTAGCAGTAGTATTTTTAATGGCAATGGTACCCTTAATGGGCTTTTCACAATCTGTATTCGACAAATACGAGAATATGGACAACGTAGGTTCCGTAATCGTTAATAAGGGGATGATAGACCTGGTCTCTAAAATTGGCGGTATGAGCGATGATGCCGAAGCTAAGGAATTTATGGACATCGCAAGTGGATTAAAGAATGTTAAGGTCTTTATGACAGAGGATGCCGGGGTTTCGGCAGATATGACGGCGACCGTTAAAAAATATCTTAAATCTTCTAAACTTGAGGAACTGATGCGTGTAAAGGATAAAGATGTTAATGTAAAATTCTATGTTAGGGATGGAGCCAAAAAGGACCATGTCACAGAACTGTTAATGTTCGTATCCGGTTTGGAAAATGTTGAGGTCGGTGATCATGGTCGCAAATTGGAGACCGTATTGGTAAGTCTCACCGGTGATATTGATCTAAATAAAATTGGTTCATTGACCAATAAAATGAATTTACCAAAGGATTTGAACAAGGCATCGGGCAAATAGATAAAATAGGATATAAGGCCTTTTCCTTTTGGAAAAGGCCTTTGTCATTTAATAACTGAGAAGTATGAAAAATATAAAAAGGATTTTGGTTGTTTTATTGGCCGTTGCGGTTACTTCGTGTTCTTCTGAACAGAGCCTACAACAATATTTTGTTGCAAATGCGGAAAACCCCAACTTTATGTCATTTGATATCCCGGCAAGTATATTTAACGTAGAAAAGGCCAATTTAAGCGAGACCCAGGCAAAGACCGCAAATTCTCTCAAAAAGCTAAATATTCTGGCCTTCAAGAAAAACGAAGTGAACGCGGCCGATTATGAAACGCAGAAGGTAGCGATAAAGAATATTTTAAAAGGTGGTGATTTTAGCGAATTAATGAAAATGAATACCTCCTTTGGTAAAGCCACTATACAATTAAAGGGTGATGACGATTCAATAGACGAAATTGTTATTTACGGCGATAATGATGAAAAAGGGTTGATTCTCGTTCGTGTCTTGGGTGACGATATGAATCCCGCCAGTTTCGTTCAATTGTTGCAAGCTATGGAAAAATCCGACTTTAATGGAGAAGGCTTGGAACAGTTAGGAAGTTTTTTTAAAGGTTGAGTTTTTGAGTTTTAACTATAAACGGCCCGTTATTTTTAGATAACGGGCTTTTTTTTTGTTAACGCAGTAGAGAGCGATTAAAGTGACTTTAAACAATTTATGGTGTCTTATAAATAAGAACAATAAATAACAACCTAAAATTGAAAAACATGGAGAAAGCACAATTATGGATTGACAAAGGAATTGATTTGGTATTGGAATATGGGCCAAAAGTAATTATGGCCATTATAATGTATTTGATAGGCTCATGGATTATAAAGAAATTGGTAGGGGTAATAAGAAAAGGAATGGCCGACCAAGATTACGATGAATCTTTAAAGAAATTTTTGTTGAGTTTGGTAAAGTGGGCACTTACCATCTTTTTGATTATTACGGTGATATCCGTATTAGGTGTAGAAACCACCAGTTTTGCAGCCGTTATTGCAGCGGCAGGTTTGGCCATAGGTTTGGCTTTACAGGGATCGTTGTCCAATTTTGCAGGAGGTGTGCTTTTAATCATATTTAAACCTTACAAGATTGGTGATTTGATCGAAGCACAAGGTGTTTTGGGAAATGTAAAGGAAATTGAAATTTTCACCACAAAATTGATTACCCCACAGAACAAATTGGCTATTGTACCCAATGGAGCCATTGCCAACGGTAATATCATCAATTATACAGCAGAAGGTAAAATGAGGGTAGATACGACAGTAGGTGTGGATTACGGTTCTGATCTTAAAAAAACCAAGGAAGTTCTGTTAGAGATGTTGGTGGCCAACCCTAAAGTGCTAAAAGATCCGGCTCCTTCGGTTAATGTTTCAGAACTGGCAGATAGTTCCGTAAACTTGGTGGTAAGACCTTTTTGTAAGCCAGAAGATTATTGGGATGTTTTTTTTGCTACGGTTGAAGGAAGTAAACATGCATTGGATAAAGCTGGTATTGAAATACCTTATCCACATGAAGTACAAATTAATAAATAGATTAGTTGAATTTTAATAAAAATCCCGTTGTAATTTTACTACGGGATTTTTTATTTATGCTTGGTCTTTAACCATTTGTAGACTGTTCTTGCCAAAATCCAAGGTACGTATTGGGAACGGAATATTGATTTCCCTATCATCAAAATGGGTCTTGATCAATTTAATGGCCTTATGTCTTGCGGCATGTTCTTGTTTTACATTGACACAATCTGCCCAAAACCGAACCATAAAATTAATGGAGCTATCTCCAAACTCAGTAAAGAAGAACTCTACGGATTCCCCGTCGTTCTGTTTAAAATTATCCTGGATAATCTTCACTGTCAAGTCTTCTACCATTTGTAGATCACTTTCATAACCAACACCGCAATGAACAAAAATTCTATTTCTGTTGTTCATGGAATAATTGGTAAAGGAACCGTCAATAAATTTTGAATTTGGAATAACCACAACATTATTGTCCGGTTGTTTTATAATGATATTGCGTAAACTTATCTCGGTAACAAATCCAGATACACCGTCTGCCTTTATAAAATCATTTATTTTAAGCTGAGGCATAAAGGACAATATCAATCCGCCAAATGTATTGCTAAGTGTGCCCTGCAAGGCCAAACCTATGGCCAAACCAACAACACCTGCACCGGCCAAAATACTGGTAAGTACTTTATCAAGGTCCAATACGCCAAGAGCTATAAAAAACCCTATTAAAATAATGGTTACGAAAACGACTTTTGCAATAATTTCCTGTATGGATACTTGAGAGATTTTCCTTAGGATGGTTCTTCGTAAAACTTTACGTATTCCCCTGGCCAATAAATAAAATAAGAACATGACCAAAATTGCCATTATCAAATTTGGCAATTTTAAAATAATGGCATCTAACCAGCCCCCTAATTTTTCCCAAAGACTACTAACTGATTCTTCTACTGAGAAATTTGCTTGCATATACGTTTAATTTTGTGTTTAATTAATAATGTTAAAACACAAAACTAAAATTTTGAAAGTCAAATCATTAGCTTTAATCGAAATGGACCAAAGAAAAATGTAAATGAATTAAAAGTGATTTAAATTCCCGTATAATTACTTGGAGAAATCTGTTTTAGCTCTTCTTTAATTTCATTGGATACATCTAAAGTATCGATAAAATTGGCAATGGAATTTTTATTTATAGTTTCATTGGTGCGTGTTAGACCTTTTAAAGCTTCATAAGGATTAGGATAACTTTCTCGTCTTAATATAGTCTGTATTGCCTCTGCAACTACGGCCCAGTTATTTTCAAGGTCTTGTTCAAACTTTATTTTGTTCAATAATAATTTGTTCAATCCTTTTAGGGTAGATTGAAAAGCGATCATCGTATGTGCAAAAGGTACTCCTACATTACGTAGAACGGTACTATCCGTAAGGTCTCTTTGTAATCTGGAGACGGGTAGTTTGGCAGATAGGTGTTCAAAAATAGCGTTGGCAATACCAAGATTACCCTCGGAATTCTCAAAATCTATAGGGTTCACTTTATGCGGCATTGCGGAAGAGCCAATTTCACCAGCCTTAATTTTTTGTTTAAAATAATCCATGGAAACATAGGTCCAAAAATCTCTATCTAAATCCAAGACAATGGTATTGATGCGTTTAAGGCAATCAAATAAAGCGGCCATATGATCATAGTGCTCTATTTGCGTTGTAGGAAATGAATGTTGAAGACCTAATTTTTCCTGAACAAAATTGCGACCAAACGTTCTCCAATCTATAGATGGGTATGCCACCAAATGTGCATTAAAATTTCCTGTAGCACCACCAAATTTTGCAGCGCTAGGGATATCGTTCAATAAATTAAATTGCTCTTTTAAGCGTACTACATAGACCATAATTTCCTTGCCCAAACGGGTAGGGGATGCAGGTTGCCCATGTGTTCTGGCAAGCATGGGTACATAGCTCCAT
This sequence comes from Maribacter confluentis, assembly GCF_030505015.1. NCBI lineage: Bacteria > Pseudomonadati > Bacteroidota > Flavobacteriia > Flavobacteriales > Flavobacteriaceae > Maribacter > Maribacter confluentis. The sequence goes on along the minus strand of NZ_JAUKUC010000001.1, from coordinate 279,563 downwards.
TCTTCTGATAGGGCGTTGATTTTCTCCAGTAATTCTTGATACTGGGGAACATAAACATCGTTCATGGCTTCCTTGATCGATAACGGAATAGCAGTATTGTTAATGTCTTGGGATGTCAATCCAAAATGGATAAATTCCTTATACTTTGCCAAGCCCAACGAATCGAACGCTTTTTTTATAAAATATTCTACAGCTTTGACATCATGGTTGGTAGTTTTTTCAATTTCCTTTATCTCTTGTGCATCAGCGGTCGAAAAATCTGTATATAGTTTTCTGAGCGCTTCGAACTTATTGCTATCAAAATCGGCCAATTGGGGCAATGGTATTTCGCATAGTGCTATGAAATATTCAATTTCTACCCTAACCCTGTATTTTATAAGTGCTTCTTCAGAAAAAAAGGGAGATAGTGCTTTGGTTTTTGAGCTATAGCGGCCATCAATTGGAGAAATGGCATTAAGTGCGTTAAGAGACATAATCAATGGTTGTATTATTAAGCGGCAAATATACCTATTAGCGCTATAGTTTAAAACACTTATGCGCAGAAGTTACAAGGGCATTTATTTAAAATTAGGTATACGGGTAGATGTCTTAGTCCTTTTTAAGCTTTTCAATTGCTTTCAATGTCATCCTTGCGCGGGCTTTATAAGCGGCACTCCCATATTCAAAGTTCAGTTTCAAGATTTGCTCCAATTCTGGATGTATCCAATCAATACTTTTTCCTAGTGAGAATAATGTGGTCATTGCATATGCTTTGGTGGCCACTTTATGCTCACCTATCAACCAATCAAAAGCTACCTCTGCAATAGTATTTAATTCTGTTTTGGTGAGTTTGTATTTTGGGCCGTCGCCGTATTGATAGCTTACCAATAGTTCACAGATCTTGGATGCGGGCCTAATGGAAGATTCAAGTGATAGATAAGGCAAAGCATCCTTAAAAGGTTGTATGTTATGGAATATATGGTGAATATCATCTTTGGCAACAAATTCCAAGACCCAACTGGCCTTGGCGGACAACGGAGCCTTATCGTCTTTCATAATTTCGATTAGCAAAGGTATTAACGAGGGTTGGGATAAAATGGTTGCCGCCATTTCACCTCTTTTCTCCCGTGATGCATTGATGTAATTCAAAGCATTACAAAGCATTTCCTTTGTCATAAAATTGTATCTTTATTTCATATTTCCCCCAAATATGAAAATACTAAAAAAAATTAGCCTAGGCGTGGTTTTGATATTGGTTGCCATGCAGTTTTATAGTCCTACAAAAAATATTTCCCCTGGTGATCATACCGTAATTTTTACTAAGGAAACGAACCCGTCACAAAGCCTTAAAAATACCCTTAAAAACTCTTGCTTTGATTGTCATAGTGACAATACGGCCTACCCATGGTACAATAATATTGCGCCTATATCTTATTGGATCGCTGACCATGTACAGGAAGGTAAGGAACATTTGAATTTTTCAAAATGGGAGCACTACACATTGGATAAAAAAAATCATTTGTTACAGGAAATTGAAGAGGTGGTAGGCAATGAAGAGATGCCATTGACTTCATATACCTATTTACACCGTGAGGCCGCACTGACCGAAATTGAAAAAAATGAAATTTTAGATTGGGTAAAGCGCACTCGAGTTATTTATCAATTAGGGAAGCTACCAAAGTAGGGACCCCTTCCACCGCTTTTTTGGAAATTACGGTTAAATTTTTTGCACTGCTTAAAGCAGGATTGGGATCAACAAAATATATAGGGGTTTCCGGTCTGGCAAAATCTATTAGACTAGCGGCAGGATATACTTGCATGGAAGTTCCTATGATGATCAAAATATCTGCCATTTGGGTATACGCAACGGCGTCCTCCAATAATGGTACCGCTTCGCCAAACCAAACAATGTGTGGTCTAATTTGATAACCATTCTCGCAGAGGTCACCTACGCAGATATTATTGGAACAGTAAAATATATCATGTGGATTTTTTGTGCTTCTGGCCTTTAATAATTCTCCATGAAGATGCACAACATGGCTACTGCCGGCCCTTTCGTGAAGATCGTCGACATTTTGGGTAACTATCGTAACATTGTAGAGCTGCTCCAACTTTACCAGTGCCCTATGGGCTTGGTTGGGCGAAACGGTCAGTAGCTGTTTTCTGCGTTGGTTGTAGAATTCAAGCACTAACTCCGGATTTTTATTGAACCCTTCTGGGGTGGCAACCTCCATAACATTATGACCTTCCCATAACCCATTGGCATCTCTAAAGGTTTTTAATCCACTTTCTGCAGAAATTCCAGCTCCGGTCAATACAACAATGTTTTTCATATAGTCGTTCATTTCAGCTTAAAAATATACTTTTCTTATCTTGTCAACATGATAAATGAAAAGCTTTTAACATATTTGGAGCAATTTATTTCCAAGGAAAGAATAGAGCGTTTTAATGAGGTGTTGAGCCAAAGGACCAATTATATAACGGTAGCCATAGAAGATGTATATCAAATGCACAATACCAGTGCGGTCATTCGTAGCTGTGAGTCTTTTGGAATACAGCAAGCACACGTTATTGAGGGTAAATACGGTCAACGTTTGGATAGCGAAATTGCAATGGGCGCCCAAAAATGGGTGGACATTATACGTTATCAGGAATCAAGTGAAGCTATGGACGCATTGCGCGGCCAAGGTTATAAAATTGTTGCAACGAGCCCCCATGCCAATAGTTCCTTACTTCAAGACTTTCAAGTAACGGATAAAATAGCCTTGTTCTTTGGTACGGAAAGGAAGGGTTTAAGTGAATATGTGTTAAATAATGCGGATACCTCCTTAAAAATATCAATGGTAGGCTTTACGGAAAGCTTGAACATTTCCGTCTCGGCTGCAATAATCCTTCAACAATTGACCACACATTTAAAATCAACCGAAATAGATTGGCAACTAACTCCAGATGAAATGATCGCCAAGCGATTGGATTGGACCAAAAAATCCATTAAAAGCATTGATGATATTCTTGAACGATATGAACGGGATAATTAATTTTTTATTAACTTGTTGTAAATAACCAATTTACCACCAACATGTATACCCTCATCATTATTTTAGGAATAGTATTGTTCATTGTATTGGTACTTGCCTTGATTGCGCCTAAAAATTATCATGTCTACAGAAGTATTGAATTAGATCATCCAACTAGTAAGGTTTGGGAACATATTAAATACTTGGAAAAGCAGACCCAATGGTCACCTTGGTCTAGAAAGGATCCTAACATGGAACAAAAAATTATTGGTACAGATGGTAGTGTAGGTGCTGTTAGTTACTGGAACGGTAATAAAGAAGTAGGAGAGGGGGAGCAAGAAATCACCAAAATTGTAGAAGGAAAGCGTGTGGAACAAGATTTAAGGTTCTTAAAACCTTATAAGTCCGAATCTGAATGTTATATGGATTTAATAGAATTAGGCCCTAATAAAAGTAAATTGACATGGGGCTTTGCCGGGCGAAATAAATTTCCAATGAGCATATTGATGTTGTTTATGAACATGGATAAAATGGTAGGTAAAGATTTTGAACAAGGATTGCAAAATTTAAAGGATCAACTGTAAGGTGAATAAATTAGTTATTCGTAAACATACCATCTTAAATGGTTAGAATTTTTCGAAGGCACAGAATTCACATTTTGAGTTCATAAAATTTTAAAGCGGTCTATATCAATTTTGCTATCGTTATTTATATTGGGTACAAACTATTACAGCAGCTCTTTATTCGTTCTAATTAATTATCATGTGATTATATGAAATCAAATAATTATTGCTCGGCGAGTTCCAGAAGAGCAGTGTTAAACTCATTTTCCAATTCAACCTGTTGATTGGCCACAACGACATAGGTATCCGTATACCGATCATATAATTTTGTGCCATTGCCAAAAATGCCTTTTACGGAGATTGATTTTTTGCCATTAGGAAGGTCTAGTCCAATTACGACTTTATCCGTGTACTTTTCGTTAGAGAAATATCTGCTAAAAGCATAAGGTTTTTCAGTAAGGCGATTATGGATTCCTGCACCGATACTTGGGTGATCATTTCTAAAACGCCCAATTTTCTGCCAATGTTCCAGAATGTTTTTTGTTTGTGGAATGCTATCCAACTCGTTCCAATTCATAAAGGACCGCAGTGTGGCATCACCTTGGGTACCTTCAATCGTTAGGTTTCTTGCCGTTTCATCACCATAATAAATCTGAGAGGCTCCTGGGGTCAATAATAACACGTTGGCAGCCCTAAACGGGTCGTTACGCTCTTTGTCAAACGGTTGGCCATCATCATGTGAGGTAAGATAATTAACCACGCTTTTGTCCTTTAAGGTTGTGTGCAACAGTTTACTGTATTTTTTAAATATGGTTTCATAGTCCTTTTCTGCATCTGTCTTTAGTTCAAAGTTGATAAGACTCTTAAAACCGTTGGCGTAATAATCAACCATTTTATCCCCAAAATCAAAATCCCTTCCGCTCGAGATACCATAGTTGTAAACTTCGCCCACCATATAAAACGGATTATCGTCCAAGACCAATGATGCATTTTTTTGCTTCCAAAGCTTAAATGCAGCAGCAGCTTCCGTATATAATTCTGCCCATGCGTTTTCGTTGACGTGCTTAACGGTGTCTACCCTAAAGCCATCTATTCCAAATTGGTGTATATAATCCGTAAGCCATTTCATGATATAAAAGCGGGGTGCCCTGGGGTGTCCTGTTCTGTTGAAAAATACGTCAAGCTCATCTAGTTCTTCACTAAGTCTACCTTCTTTTTTCCATTTGGCCAATAAGGCATCGGGTAGTTTTACAGCTGTATTGGATTCTGTTAGTATATCTGGAAGGTTCTCAACCAAAGTACAATTTGTAGTATTTTCATAGGTTGTAAATTCACACGTGGGTGAGGTCCTGACCCATTCTTGCGGCCAGAGCGGATCTTGGTCCGTTACCGGGCCGGTATGGTTCAAAACTACATCCAACAGAACTCTAATTCCTTTCTCATGTGCCTTTTTTACCAAATTCCTCAAATCTTCCTCGGTACCAAAATTAGGGTCCAAAGAGGTCCAATCCTTGGCCCAATATCCATGATAGGCATATGTGTTACCGGTACCTTCGTCCGTTGCGCCATGCACTTGTTCAATTACCGGAGTAAACCAAATTGCATTAACACCCAGGTCCGTAAAATAACCATCTTCAATTTTTTGGATTATTCCTTGTATGTCACCGCCCATGAACCCTCTTAATTTGCCAGTCTCTTGATCGCGCCCATAATTAATATCATTACTAGGGTTGCCGTTATTAAAACGATCGGTAAGTAAGAAATAGATTGTGGCAGATTCCCATTGAAAATTTGGGTTTGGTGTAACCGCTTGACCTGTTGTGAGGGATGAATTCTGGGTTTTTTCTTTATTCTCTTTAACGGTAGGCTGGCAGGCTACAAAAAGAAAAATAGAAAGTATGGTAAGTATGTTAGATTTCATTTCCGTGTTATTTTTGCTAAAGCTATAACAAGGAACCGAGTCTAAAAAATATTATTTTTTTCTATTTAGAACTTTGTATTCTTCATAGCAACTGCTTATGGCATCCAAAATTTGAAGGTCATTGGCCGTTGTGATAAATGATTTGGAGTAATTGCAATTATTAAGGATGTCTTGAATATCAACTTTTTCCAATTGAAGAAATTCCGTCAAAGTTTCACGATCAAATTTAGATGCAAGTAGATTTCTTATTTCGTCGTCTTCGCGCATTTGCCTTAATTTACGTAATTGTGCGGGTTTTTTGCCAAATAGATTCCGTAACAGGTCAGCAGGATTTAATATGGCTCCCAATACCTTTGTTACCGCGCTAGGGTTCTTGTTTCCGCCCTCATAGCTTACGCCCAATCCGGAAATACTATATTGGTATGCATTGTTGATCGGAAGGTTTTTGACGTCAATTTCTAAATAGCCGGTAAGTTGATAAGGCCTTACGATAACTTCTTCAAGGGCATAGGCCAATTCAGTAAGGGCAATTTCAGTATTTTCAAATTTGAACATATCATTGGTTACACGTACTTTTTGTGATTTAAAACCAAGAAATGAAAAGTATAGCGTATCATTTACTGCCGCTGTAATGGTAAATTCCCCTTTTTCGTTGGTTATTGTGCCAAATACCTGGTTTAAATTGACAACGTGCACACTTTCTAAAGGAGAAGCTGTCTGCGCATTGATAACCACTGCTTTTATACGTTGTGCGTCATCCCCGTCCTGGGCAAAACCAATAAATGATAAACAAATAAAAAATAAGACTAGAATATGCTTCATGCTGTTAACAAGGGGTTTAATATGCAAACAAAACAAAAAAATACGCCGAAGCGTATTTTTTAATATACAATTAACTAAAAGAAATCACCTCTTCTTTTAGTGCCTGATCTTCTTTTTCCCGAGTTTGGACTATCAGATTTGCTCCGTTCCCTTCTTCGTCCCTTGCCGGAACCACTTCTGTCATCATCCCTTTTTGCGCCTCTTTTGCCTTTAAAGCCACCGCCTCCGCCAAAGCTTCTACGTTTACCGCCGCCACCGCCACCGGGGTTTTTGGATACTTCCACATTAACAAATCTACCATCTACCTTAAAATCTGTAAACTTGTCCAAAATTTGTTGCGTGGATGAAGATTCAGTATTAAAGAAAGAAAAACTTTCCTTTACATCTACTTTAAATACGTCTTCTTGTCCCAGACCAACGGTATCTCGTACAAAATCCTTCAATGACATCCAGTCATACCCATCTTTTTCACCAACGTTGATGAAGTAACGAACCGCACCATTAGTAGGTATTTCACCACCTCTTCTGCTATCTCCCCTGTCCTTTCCGCCATCAGGTGAATTTAGGTCCTTGGATTTGTTATAATAGTTTGAGAATCTTGTGAATTCCGCGGAAATCAATTTTTTTATCAGTTCCTCACGATCTATACCTTCCAATATTTCGTTAATGGCGGGTAAGTAACTGTCTATATCAGAACTGGTTTCGGTATCCTTGATTTTATTGGCCAAATGATGAAGTTGAATACCACAGATTTCCATTCCCGTGGGTACTTTTTTCAATTCAAACTTTTGGTTGATCTTGTTTTCGATTGCCCTGATCTTGCGTTGTTCGCTTTTGGTGATCAAAACCATTGAAATTCCGGTTTTACCTGCACGTCCCGTTCTTCCGCTACGGTGTGTATAGGTTTCTATTTCGTCAGGTAACTGGTAATTGATTACATGGGTAATATCGTCAACATCAATTCCACGTGCAGCAACATCCGTAGCTACCAACATTTGAATTTGGCGTTTACGGAACGAGTTCATTACCAAATCTCGTTGGTTTTGGCTCAAGTCACCATGCAGTGCACCTGCATTATATCCGTCTTCTATTAAATTTTCAGCAACCTTTTGGGTGTCTCTCTTGGTTCTACAAAAAACAACTGCAAATATGTCCGGGTTGGTATCTGCCAATCTTTTAAGCGCAGGATAACGATCACGTCCGCCTACAACATAATATTCGTGCTGTACCGTAGTAGCGCCTGAATTTTTGGCTCCCACCGTAATTTCCTGTGGTGAGTGCATGAATTTTTTAGCAATAATGGCGACTTCCTTGGGCATGGTTGCAGAGAACAGCCATGTAGATTTGTCGTTGGGGGTTCCGGAAAGGATATCCTTGATATCCTCCATAAAGCCCATGTTCAGCATTTCGTCAGCTTCATCAAGAATACAATAGTCGATCTTGGAAATGTCTACCAGTCTTCTACTGATCATATCCTTCATTCTACCGGGGGTGGCCACAATAATTTGGGCACCACGCTTAATTTGCCTTGCTTGCTCCGTAATACTGGCGCCACCATAAATGGCTACAACGTTGATGTTGCGCTCGTATTTGGAATAGGCTTGCATTTCTTTGGTGATCTGTAAGCAAAGCTCACGGGTAGGAGATAGGATCAAACCCTGTGTGGTTCTACTGTCACTATCAATTTTTTGGATTAATGGAAAACCGAATGCGGCGGTTTTACCGGTACCGGTCTGTGCCAAGGCAACTAGATCGGTTTCGCTTTCCAATAAAATTGGAATTGCTTTTTCTTGTACTTCAGATGGATTTTCAAAACCCATGTCGGTAACAGCATCTAATAAGGACTTCTGCAGTCCCAGTGCTTCAAACTTTGTCATAAATATGTTATACTAAATCGCAAATATGAATGTTGCATAGAGCGATTATCGATATAACCTTAAATTAGACTCAGCGCAACACATGCTATACCAGCGGCGTTAATTAATTTGCAAAGGTACTACGAATTATTGGACTAGTATAATAAATAGGAAAGTATTAAGGAGCCAATACATAGCCGTATATAGATAGGATGCTTCCTATAATGCCAAATATAATCATAAGTACGATTAGGCTTTTTTGCAACAAGGGATTATCATAAATAATTATACAGACAGCGCCCAATACAATGCATATTTGATAAAAAAGCATACCATAGTCAAATTTTTTGGTGGCATAATCATAGGATGCTGCCAGTTCTTGCCATTCCTTGACACCGGTTATTTTTCCTAATTCGCCTTCAAGGTCTTGGGTCCAGTTATCTTGTCCTACACTGGCGGAACCGTTTAGAATTTCAGTTTTTTCGGCTCCATATTTCTCTATCTTGTATTGTACCGCTTTAATTTTTTCTTCTACAATGGGAATTTTGTCTTCGGTAACGATTCCTGTGCTGATCAAGGCGTTTAAATAGTCATATTCACTTTCCTTGAGACTTTCCTTGATACTTTTGGATTGGTACCAGTTGGAGTAGCTGACTACATTGTTGTGTGCGATCATCATTTCTTCCTCCAGCTCTCCGTTTACCATTTGTGAAATAGCCATGAGGGCGGCAAATATTGCAATAAGGACACCGCCTATGGCTTCCGCTTTTTCAGATGCGACCGAAACTTCTACTGTTTCCCTGTAGTTTTTATCTTGTGACATTAGTATGCTTTAAATACGCTATTAATTTTTGAAACGCCCTGCCTCTGTGACTAATCTTATTTTTTTCGGACAAAGGTAATTGTGCAAATGTTTGGTCATAGCCTGTAGGTTTAAATATGGGGTCATAGCCAAACCCTTGTTCTCCATATTGAGACATGGTAATTTCACCATCCACCTTTCCCTCAAATATATGGGTTTCACCGTTTAAATTTAGTGCTATAACGGTTTTAAAATAAGCCGAACGATCGGTTGACCCTTCTAATTTGGTCAATAATTTGGACATATTGGCCTGTGCATTGTTTTCAGGACCGGCATATCGTGCGGAGAGAACGCCGGGCTCACCATTTAGTGAGGTTACCAACAGTCCTGTATCATCTGCAAAGCATGGTAATTGATAGGTGTTCGTAATATAATTGGCCTTTAATCTTGCGTTGCCTTCCAAAGTATTCTCGGTTTCTGGAATGGCTTCGTGGCACCCCAGCGTTTCTAAGCTTATTAGTTCTAACGAAGGAGGAACCAATTTTTGTAATTCTATTAATTTGTTAGGATTGTGTGTAGCAAAAACAAGTTTCATTGCAATAATTTGGGGGACCAATTAATTAGTTTTGATTTTCAAAAGTAGTAATTTTATAAAATGGAATTAAAGTTACCTCCCGCTTTGGTGTTTTTGGTCTTTGGCTTTTTAATGTACGGTCTTGATCTTGTATTGCCTTTTGGCCATTTTGATTTTTTTGGACGCTTGTTGCTTTTTAAGGCTTTATTGGTTTCAGCCTTTGTAATTGTTTTTATATCCTTATTTCAGTTTTATAGGGCAAAGACTACCGTAGATCCAACCCGTCCGGACAAGGCGGCCAAATTAGTGGTAGATGGTATTTTTAAATACTCTAGAAATCCTATGTATTTAGCCATGTTGCTTACGTTATTGGCCTTAGGCGTGTATTTGGGCAATGCGTTTAATACTCTGGTAGCCGCTGCATTTGTTGCTTATATGAACCGTTTTCAGATAATTCCGGAAGAATTGGTTTTAAAGGAAAAATTTGGGCGTGCATATAAGGAATATTGTACGTTGACCAGACGTTGGTTTTAGACAATTTACAATGTATATATTATCTAAATCACTAATACTTAAAAATATTAGTTAATTTGCTTATAATTGAATATATTAGTGTTTTAAATAATAGTTATGATTGCAATTATAACAGGTGACATTATAAATTCTGAAAATTATCCATCCTCACAATGGATTGATATGTTAAAAACATATTTTAATCAATTTGGTGCATCGCCCATGAATTGGGAAATTTATAGAGGAGATGAATTTCAATTAAAGGTTACCAAACAAAATGCGCTGTTTACTGCAATAAGAATAAAGGCAATGCTTAAGACCATAAAGGGTCTTGATGTTAGAATGGGAATAGGAATAGGGTTAGAAACCTATATAGGTTCTGGGGTAACGGAATCTAATGGTCCTGCATACCAACGTTCAGGTAGGAATTTTGAATCGCTCAAGGATAGCAAGGTCAATTTAAGCATTGCAACAGGTGTGGCCCAATATGATCGTACTTTGAACCTAATGTTACAATTAGCACTTGATTTTATGGATGATTGGAGTGTGGTATCTGCAGAAATTGTAGCCTTGGTCTTAGATCATCCTGATGATTCCCAAAAAGAAATAGCCCAAAAACTGGGAATAAAGCAATCTGCGGTTAGCCAACGTTTAAAACGTGCCAGGCTGGATTTGGTATTGAATTTATTGAATTATTATAAAGAGATAATCACGGAAATTTAAGATGTTGATATTTATAAAATTAATTTTGGCACATTTAATAGGGGATTTTGTCCTTCAGCCAACTAAGTGGGTGGTACATAAGGAATCCAATAAAGTTTCCTCCAAGTATTTGTACTTACACGTTTTACTGCATTTTGTACTTTATATGCTTTTATTGTGGGACCTTGCCCTATGGAAAATGGCGTTGGTCATAGCTATTGGCCATTTAGGTATAGATATTCTTAAATTATATACCGATCCCATGTTTAAAAATAAGAGCATTCCTTTTTTTATAGATCAAGGATTACATGTGTTATTGATATACATATGTGTATTTTATGGGGATCTAAGTGGAAGGACCGTTTTGTTGTTTCAGGATATGGACTGGTACTTGGTTACGGCAATTGTATTTGTAACTTATCCGGCAGCGATCATAATGGGTAAAGTTTTGGAAGGCATGGCCAACCAGATAGAAACAGATCATAAATCCTTGCCAAATGCCGGTAAATATATTGGAATGATAGAGCGTCTATTTGTTTTGATCTTCATCGTTATTGGCAGGTGGGAGGTCATTGGTCTATTGATAGCCGCTAAATCCGTATTCCGGTTTAATGACCTTAAGGAACGAAACAATAGAAAGCTTACGGAATATATTTTGATAGGAACTCTGGTTAGTTTTGGTTTGGCAATTTTGGCCGGATTATTATATATGTCTCAATACCATTAGTATGTATGGAAAAAGTGTTCTAATAACATGCCTTTTACTATTTTGTTCAATTGGTGGTGCCCAGGAAAATACCTTTGTTTCATTTGATGGGGTACCTATTGTATATACAGATGAAGGGGAAGGAAAGCCGGTATTGTTAATACATGGGTTTATAAATACACGAAAGTCATGGGACAATACCGAACTAAAAAAAGATTTGTTGGCAAATGGTTACCGGGTAATAATACCAGACTTAAGGGGAAATGGAGAATCTGGAAAACCCCAGAAGGATGCTGCATATGCCGGTAATTCCGAAATTATGGATCTTAAATTATTAATGGATCATTTGCGGATCACTGCATATTTAGCAATTGGATATTCCAGGGGAAGTATTTTGTTGGCCAAATTGTTGACCGAGGATAAACGAATATCAAAAGCGGTATTGGGCGGTATGGGAATAGATTTTATCAACCCACAGTGGGATAGGCGGATCATGTTCGCAAATGCATTCAACGGAGATGTAAACGAACTAACTATTGGTGCGGTCAATTATGCAAAGTCGATTAATGCAGATCTAAGGTCATTGCATTTGCAGCAGAAATATCAACCTGTAACTTTAAAAAAAGAATTGAAGGCCGTTAAAACGGAAGTTTTGGTGGTGCGCGGAGATCAGGATCTTGAAAACGGAAATTCAGAAAGTTTGAGCAAAGCCTTTAAAAACGGTAAGTTTGCCATAGTAAAAGGAGATCATAACAAGACATATAAGACCAAGGGTTTTGCCAGCGTAATACTACAATTTTTGGAGTAGGTCCATGCCTTTTGATTATATATGCATCATAACCAATCCTTTTTGTTTTATTTACAGGATATCGTTTAACAGGACAAATTTAATTTTTACTTTTGATGCTTAATTTTAACCAGAAACCTAAATCTAAAACAGTAGTTGGCAATGACCGAATTGAGTAGAAAATACGTTTTTGATTTCGATAGTACCTTGACCAGGGTAGAGGCATTGGATGTTCTTGCGGAAATGACCTTAGAGGGTAAGTCCAATAAAGAAGATGTGATCAAGGAAATACAGAAGATCACTAATCTGGGTATTGATGGAGATATCTCGTTTACGGAATCCTTGGAACGTCGTATCAAGTTGCTCAATGCCAAGAAGGAAGATTTGGACGGTTTGGTAAAGGAACTACGTAATAAGATTTCAAAATCTATTGAATCCAATAAAGAGTTTTTTCAGAAATACGCAGATGATATCTATGTGATATCCTGTGGTTTTAAAGAATTTATTGATCCAATTGTAGAGGAATATAATATTCCGTCTGAAAGAGTGTATGCAAATACATTTAAATTCGACGAAGAAGGTAATATCATTGGTTTTGATGAAAAAAATGTACTATCTCAGCATAATGGCAAAATTGATTGTCTTAGGCAAATGGATTTGGACGGAGAGGTTCAAGTAATAGGGGATGGGCATAGTGATTACGTAATGCGCGAGGCAGGTATTGCAGATAAATTTTTTGCATATACCGAGAACGTGCATAGAGAAAAGGCCGCAAACAATGCGGATTATGTTACACCAAGTTTAGATGAATTTTTATTTGTGAATAAATTGCCAAGAAATATCTCGTACCCAAAAAATAGGATTAAGGTCCTATTATTAGAAAATGTGCACACCGCTGCATTTGAAAATCTATCTGAAGACGGATTTTCCGTAGAACTTATTAAACACAGCTTGCCAGAAGAGGAGCTACTTGAAAAGATCAAGGGCGTACATGTTTTGGGTATAAGGTCAAAGACCCAGGTTACCCAAAAAGTTTTGGACGCCGCGGATAAATTATTGGTAGTAGGTGCGTTTTGTATAGGAACTACCCAAATAGATCTACAACATGCTAAGAAAAAAGGTGTTGTAGTATTCAATGCTCCTTATAGCAATACAAGATCAGTGGTAGAATTGGCCATTGGTGAGATCATTATGTTAATGCGTAGTGTATTTGATCGTAGTAGGGAAATACACGAAGGGCAATGGCAAAAAACGGCTGCAGGCTCTCGTGAGGTACGTGGAAAGAACTTGGGAATTGTAGGTTATGGAAATATTGGTAAACAATTATCCGTACTTGCAGAAGCCATGGGCATGCGGGTATATTATTATGATGTGGATGACAAATTGGCCTTGGGCAACGCGGTAAAATGCAACTCATTGGAAGATTTGCTAAACGTATCGGATGTGGTCACGTTGCATATAGACGATAATAAGGCCAATAAGAATTTTATTGGGGCACGTGAGATAAAGCAAATGAAAAAAGGAGCCATGCTTATTAATTTGTCTCGTGGTTTTGTGGTGGACATAGATGCTTTGGCAGATGCGTTAAAAGAAGGTCATATTGGCGGTGCGGCCATAGATGTATATCCGGATGAACCTGCCAGTAACGGTAGTTTCCAAACAAAACTTCAAGGTTTTGACAATGTAATATTAACTCCACATGTGGGTGGCAGTACAGAAGAGGCACAAAGGGATATTGCGGACTTTGTACCCAACAAGATTATGGATTATATCAATTCCGGCAACACGGTAGATGCGGTAAACTTCCCAAACATACGTTTGCCAAAGCAAAATAAATCTCACCGTTTCTTACACATTCATAAAAACGTACCTGGCATTATGGCCAAAATCAATAAGGTATTGGCAGAATATGAGTTGAATATTTCCAGTCAATATTTATCTACCGATAATGAAGTAGGCTATGTAATAACGGATTTGGATAGGGAATATAATAAGGATGTAATCAAGGCTTTGAAAAAAGTAGAGAATACCATTAAGTTTAGGGTACTATATTAAATGTTCTTAGAAATTTAAACATAACATCTTAAAAAGTTCGAAATTGGGTTAAGCACTTAAATTCGGACTTTTTTTGTACATATAAAAAGTTTAAAACGGTTACAAAGGCTAATCTATTGGTGATGATAGGGTTCGTTTCTTAAAATGGTATAGGCCCTATATATTTGTTCTGTAATGAATAAGCGCACCATTTGATGTGAAAAGGTCATTTTGGATAGACTGATTTTACCAGAAGCCTTGGCATATATTTCATGACTGAAGCCATAAGGTCCACCAATTAGAAAGACCAGTTGCTTTATACCTGAATTCATTTTTTTCTGTAAAAAAGCAGAAAATTCTACAGAAGAGTAGTGTTTACCTTTTTCGTCAAGGACTATAAGTACATCGGTAGGGGCTATTTTTTTAAGAATCAATTCGCCCTCTTTGCTTTTTTGTTGTTCTTCGGATAGATTTTTGGTTTTCTTTAAATCGGGTATCAGCTCTATTTCAAAATTGATATAGTGCTGTAATCGTTTATCGTATACATCAATTAGTTCTTGTAATTGGGAACTATCGGTTTTGCCAATGGCCAAAAGTTTTATAGTCATAGTTCAAAAGTAAATCAATTTCACAAATGGATTTGTAAATTAGCATAGCAATACATTCTAATATATGATTTCAGAAGCACAATTTAAGGAGGAGATAAAGTTAATAATAGCCAATGCCATTCGTGAGGATGTGGGTGATGGAGACCATAGTTCATTGGCCTGTATACCAAATACGGCTACCGGAAAGGCAAAATTACTCGTAAAGGACGAAGGTGTAATAGCTGGTGTAGATTTTGCAAAACTGGTCTTTTATTATGTAGACCCAGATTTAACAATTGATGTAAAGATTAAGGATGGGTCATCTGTTAAATATGGTGATGTTGTATTCTATGTTGAAGGAAGTTCACAAAGTATTTTAAAGGCGGAGCGTTTAGTACTTAATGCCATGCAACGAATGAGTGCTATTGCAACAAAGACCAATATGTTCGTCAATTTATTAAATGGCACGGGAACAAAAATTTTGGATACCAGAAAAACTACACCGGGAATACGTGCATTGGAAAAATGGGCGGTAAAAATAGGAGGAGGGGAAAATCATAGATTCGCATTGTATGATATGATTATGTTAAAGGATAACCATATAGATTTTGCAGGAGGTATTACCAAAGCTATCGAAAAAACAAAAAAATATTTAGATGTTACCGGCAAAGATCTAAAGATTATCGTGGAAGCAAGAAATTTGGAGGAAATAAAGGAAATATTACAGTCCAGTGGTGTGTACAGGATTTTAATTGATAACTTTAATTATGAAGATACCCGTAAAGCAGTAGAATTAATTGGAGATACATGCCTTACAGAATCTTCTGGGGGTATTAATGAAAAAACCATTAGGGAATATGCTGAATGTGGGGTAGATTATATTTCCTCTGGGGCTTTGACCCATTCTGTATATAATATGGACTTAAGCTTAAAAGCGGTGTAAATGTCATTGGAGGTCGAAGAAAAACTAGATAAAATCCCTATTATTAACTGGCTCGTAAAGTTATTGAAAGAGATTAGGTTGCCAGGCTTTGAAGGGCTATCTGTATATGACCTTTTGGAAATGTATGTTTTGGGCATATTAAAAGGAACTTTGTCCACACGCGCAAGTGCAATTGCATTTAGCCTGTTTATGGCACTTTTCCCTTTATTGATTTTTATGGTGACTTTGGTCCCTTTTTTATTACCCTATATTAATATTGAACATGGAGATTTTGAGGTACAGTTTAGATTGTTCTTGGAATCATTTTTGCCCACGGCCACAGGAGAATATTTTGGAGAGGTGTTTCAACAGATCAAGGATCAAAAGAGAGGTGGGCTTCTTTCTTCATCTTTTGTATTGTCCATTTTTCTAATTGCCAATGGTGTCAACTCCATTTTTGGGGGTTTTGAGACATCGTACCATATAGAGCTTACACGTCATTTTTTCAGGCAGTATCTTTATGCGTTAATGGTAGGTCTTATTTTGGCCATTTTAATAATTTTTGGTTTTGTGGCCTTTGTATATTTTGAATTTTACGTACTGGGCTATTTATCGGAATTTGCAGCAAGGCAAGGAGGATACATTCTTGGTGAAGAGGAAGTAGTAGGTGTCCAAATTGCAAAAGTGTTATTTTTTATTGTTCTATCGTACTTTACTACGGCAATCTTATATTATTTTGGAACCAGGGAAGGAAAGCAAGCTAGGTTTTTTTCCTTTGGAGCATTAATGACAACCATTCTTTTTTTAATCACTTCATATTTGTTCGGTATTTATGTAGAGAAATTTGCACGGTATAATGAATTATATGGGGCGTTGGGAGGTTTATTGATATTAATGGTATACATCTGGTTAAATTCCAATATATTGCTGTTGGGGTTTGAGCTTAATGCCTCCCTGAATACACTTAGAAAAATCACAAGAAAAGAATGAGAGACCTAATTATAAAGTTTAGTTACCTATGTATAATAATGTGTACGGTAAGTGCATACGGTCAATCCGTATTTGGTAAATGGAAAACCATAGATGATCGTACCGGATTACCAAAAGGGGTCATAGAAATTTATGAAAAGGACGGTTTAATGTATGGTAAGGTCATTAAAATATTGGAAGAAGGTAAAGAGGGGGTAACCTGTGTTAAATGCGATGGGGAGTTAAAGGATAAACCGGTAGAGGGCATGGAAATTATTACGGCAGGAGAACGAAATGATGATGGGGAGTGGAAAGGTAAAAGGCTTTTTGACCCAGAACAGGCCATGACATTCAGGTTTAAGATTTGGTTGAATCCTGATAATTCAGATGAATTGAAGGTAAGGGGGTATTTGGCCTTTATCTATAGGACGCAAACTTGGGTCCGCGTAGAGGGGTAATTGGTATGGCAAACTTTATCAATGTCATATTGCCCATTCCGTTAGAGCGTCTATTTACATATAGTATTACAAGTGAAGAAGCTGGTTTGTTAAAGCCTGGTATGCGTGTTGCGGTACCTTTTGGCAAATCAAAAATTTATACAGGTTTGGTATATAGTATACACCAAGACCCGCCACAAGCCTATGAAGCTAAGGAGATTCACCAGCTTTTAGATGATTATCCTATTGTACATGATACACAGTTAAAACATTGGGAATGGATAGCTTCATATTACATGTGCACATTGGGGGAAGTGGTGCGCAGTGCACTGCCAAGTGCATTTTTGTTGGAAAGTGAAACCTTGGTACTCCGTAATACGGCTTATGAGATTGATGAAAATGATTTGTTGGACGATGAATTTTTAGTGTTCGAGGCATTGCAGCATCAATCTGTCCTTAAGGTTCAAGAAGTTTCTGCCATTGTGGAACGGAAAAACATTTTGCCCGTCCTAGAACGGTTATTGGCCAAAAAAGTCATTGTGCTTAAAGAAGAGGTATATGAACAATATAAACCTAAGTTGGTCCGCTATGTTCGTTTAGGTTCCCAGTATTCAACGGATGAGAAATTAGAGGCCCTATTACATACCTTAACTAGGGCACCTAAACAAAGCCAAGTTGTACTCACTTTATTTCAATTACAGGGAAGTACCGGAAAACCAATAAAGGTTTCCGAGCTGGAAAAATCGAGCAATACTTCAAAAGCTATTATTAAATCTTTGGTGGACAAGGCTATTCTAGAGGAATATTTTATAAAAACCGATAGGGTAAACTATGATGGAGATACGGAGCATGTTGATAGTAAAGCGCTGAACGAGTATCAGGAACAAGCCTTGCTGGATATTAAAGCATCTTTTCAAGAAGATAAGGTTACGTTGCTGAAAGGAGTAACATCTTCCGGTAAAACCGAGGTATATGTAAAGCTCTTGGAGGAATGTTTGGAAAAAGGTCTTCAAGCATTGTATCTCTTACCGGAAATTGCCTTGACTACCCAGTTGATAAGTAGGCTACAGGAATATTTTGGTGATAAGATTGCAATATATCATTCTAAATATAATGTTCAGGAGCGGGTAGAGGTATGGCAGAATGTGTTGCAGGGCAAGCCAAAGGCGCAATTGGTCATTGGGGCTAGATCGGCCATGTTTCTACCTTTTGGCAAATTAGGTTTGGTAGTTGTAGATGAAGAGCATGAGGGATCTTTTAAGCAATTTGATCCGGCTCCCAGATATCATGCGCGTGATGCTGCTATAGTGCTTGGCCTTATGCACAAGGCAAATGTACTTTTGGGTTCGGCAACCCCTAGTATAGAAAGTTATTTTAATGCACAGTCACATAAATATGGCTATGCGGAAATTACAAGAAGATATGGCAATGTGCTCATGCCGGATATGGAGCTTGTGGATATAAAGGAAGCAACCCGTAAAAAGCGGATGAAAGGACATTTTTCTGAACAACTGTTCGTGGGTATAGATGAAACCCTAAACGAAGGCGGTCAAATTATTTTGTTCCAGAACAGAAGGGGTTTTGCACCATTGTTGGAATGTTTAACATGTGGCCATACGCCTCAATGTCCCAATTGTGATGTAAGCTTGACCTATCATCAATACAGAAACCAGTTGCGCTGCCATTATTGTGGACATCATACCGCTTTACCAGAAAGTTGTTTTGCATGCGGTAGTCCAGAATTGGATACCAAAGGTTTTGGTACGGAACAGATAGAAAAAGAGGTTTCTGCATTATTTCCCAGCGCAAAGGTTGGCCGTATGGATCTGGATACTACCCGCGGAAAACATGGGTACGAAAAAATAATAACAGCTTTTGAACAACAGGAATTGGATATTTTGGTAGGTACGCAAATGTTGACCAAGGGTCTGGATTTTAGGAATGTGAGCTTGGTAGGTGTTATGAATGCGGATTCCTTATTGAATTTCCCGGATTATAGGGCCCACGAGCGTACATATCAATTATTGACCCAAGTTTCAGGAAGGGCTGGACGAACGAAAAAGCGGGGTAAGGTCCTTATACAGACCTATAATCCCTACCATCAAATTTTAAAGCAGGTTACCACGGGCGATTATGAAAATATGTATGCGGAACAGCTGTATGAGAGGGGGCAATTTAAGTATCCGCCAATATGTAGGATCATTAAGGTCACGTTTAAACATAAAAACTATAATGTAATCAATGAGGCTGCAGATTGGTTTGCTGGGGCGTTACGATCAAATTTTGGAGGAACGGTCTTGGGTCCGGAGTATCCGCCTGTTGCCAGGATAAGAAATCAATATTTAAAACATATTATGGTAAAGGTGCATAGTGGGGAATCCTTGGCAAGGACTAAAGCCAATATCAGGCGTATAGAAACATCCTTTAAGGCGGTATCCTTGTACCGTAGTGTACGCGTAATTTATAATGTAGACCATATATAATATAAAAAGACCGCTGTTAGGCGGTCTTTTAAAGTAGAATTATCTCATATTCTTATACGTTACTTAGCGCTTCGGCCAATTCTGTTTTTTTATTTCTGCTCAATGGTATTGATCTACCGCTAACCTCAACATTTTTACTATTGAATTTTTCAACCTTCTCTAGGTTAATGATATAAGACTTGTGTATTCTTAAAAACTTGTCTTCCGGCAATTGCTTTTCAAAAGATTTCATTGTTGATAAGATTACGATATTTGCCTCATCGGTTACTAGTTTTATATAGTCACCAAGTGCTTCTATCCACTTAATATCATTTAATATAACCTTTCTTTTCTTAAGGTTGCTCTTTACGAAAATGTGTTCTTCATCTTCGTTCACGCGATGCATTTGTTCATAATTTGCAACCGCTCTTTTCACAGATGCATCAAAGCGTGCCATGGTAATTGGTTTATGTAAATAATCCGTTACATCATAGTCAAATGCTTTTAGTGCATAATCTGGTTTTCCGGTAATCAATATTACCTGAGGACTGTTTTCTAGGGACTCGAGTAGGTCAAATCCTGTGATAATTGGCATTTCAACATCAAGAAAAATAAGGTCGATCTCATGGTTCTTGATTCCATTTTTTGCTTCGATAGCATTGCTGTATTCTGCTACCATAGTTAAATTAGGATGATTGTTTACCAACTTTGCTACGGCCATCCTTTGCATGGACGAATCGTCAACGATGATACTTCTTAACTTCATAAGGGCTGATTTGTGGGGTTAAATCATCGACAAATAACCGAAAAAACCTGCTGAACTACAACTAAAGATGTGAACAATGCAGTGTTGATCGTGTACTTGGTAATGATCATATGTTTAAGATTTGGTTTATTTTTTTAATGTTGTTACCATTCAATAACGAAGAATATTCACATTTCTTATAATTATTTTAAAATAATATCTATTTTTGCACTCCTTAAAACAAATATAATATGAACCATTACGAAACTGTTTTCATTTTGAATCCCGTTCTATCTGATGTTCAGATAGAGGAAACAGTTAAGAAATTCGAGGATTTCTTAATTAAGAATGGCGCCAAAATGGTAGCCAAAGAGAACTGGGGGCTTAAGAAATTAGCTTACCCTATCCAAAACAAGAAGAGTGGATTTTATCACTTGTTCGAATTCACTAGCAACGGTGAGGTCGTTATGCCTTACGAGCAGGAATTTAGAAGAGACGAACGTGTTATGCGTTTCTTGACCGTTAAATTGGACAAGCACGCCATTGCATGGGCAGAAAAAAGAAGAACAAGAAACAAAAAAACCGCTAAAGCTTAAGTATTATGGCAACATTACAACAACAGGCAAAAGGAAAGAAAGATGGGGAGATCAGGTATCTAACTCCATTGAACATTGAAACCAACACAAAAAAGAAGTATTGTCGTTTTAAAAAATCCGGTATTAAATACGTGGATTATAAGGATGCGGATTTTTTATTGAAGTTGGTAAACGAGCAAGGTAAATTATTACCTAGAAGACTTACCGGAACTTCCTTGAAGTATCAAAGAAAAGTGGCCCAAGCGGTAAAAAGAGCTCGTCATTTGGCGTTAATGCCATATGTTGCTGATTTATTAAAATAATAAGAAAAGTATCATGGAGCTTATATTAAAAGAAGACGTACAGAATTTAGGTTTTAAAGACGATATAGTAAATGTTAAGAACGGATATGGAAGAAATTTCCTTATTCCTCAAGGCTTGGCCGCTATGGCTACTACATCGGCTAAGAAAGTTTTGGCCGAAAACCTAAAGCAAAGAGCACACAAAGAGAAAAAAGTAATTGATGCCGCCAAAAAGACAGAAGAGGCATTAAAGGCTTTAGAATTGAAGATAACTGCTAAAACAGGAGCTGCAGATAAATTGTTTGGTTCTGTAACTAATGGTGATTTGGCAGATGCACTTGGAAAAGAAGGGCATGAAATCGATAAAAAATTCATTAGCATCTTGGGTGGTGCGGTTAAAAGAACCGGACCATATAATGCACAGATCAGATTACACCGTGAGGTTATTGTTGATTTTGGATTTGAAGTTGTTGCCGAGAAAAAGTAATAACAAGATTTGTTAATAATATAAAAAGAGCTATGCATGCATAGCTCTTTTTTTTATGCTTATTTTTGGCCGATAACTCATAACCACCTCAAAACTAATTTTATGAAAAAACAAGTATTGTTTCAACTGTTATTTTTCATACTAACAGTAACAAGTTACGCTCAGGTTACGACCTCCAACATTAGGGGTTTGGTCGTAGATGATCAAAAGGAGCCTTTGTTTGGCGCCAATATTGTAGCGGTCCATACTCCAACGGGAACAAAGTATGGTTCCATTACAAATGAAGATGGTAGGTTCAATTTATTAAACCTCCGTGTAGGCGGTCCCTATATATTGGAGATTACATATGTTGGTTTTAAGACCTATACCCTAAATGATGTCTATTTATCCTTGGGCCAAACATTTAATGTTGATACCCAGTTAACTAGCGAAAGTCAATCGTTGGACGAGGTGACCGTAGTATCTGATCGTTCAGGGACTTTTAATAGTGATAGGACAGGGGCAGAGACCAATGTGGGCAGAAGGGAGCTGACACGTTTGCCTACAATTACCAGATCAGCACAGGATTTTACAAGATTGGAACCAACGGCTAGCGGTAATTCTTTTGGGGGTAGAAACGATCAGTTCAATAATTTTTCGTTGGACGGTGCCATATTCAATAACCCATTTGGATTAGATGCGGCAACACCTGGCGGCCAGACAGATTCTCAACCTATTTCCTTGGATGCCATAGACCAAATACAGGTTTCTACTGCACCATATGACGTTACACAGTCAGGTTTCACCGGAGCATCCGTTAATGCTGTAACAAAAAGTGGATCTAATGAATTCCATGGTACTGCCTACGGTTTTTTTAGAAATGAGGATATGACCGGGGCAAGGTAAAAGGGGAAGATGTTGTTAAACCAAAATTGGAACAAAATCAATATGGTGTAAGTATAGGTGGCCCTATTATAAAAAACAAATTATTCTTTTTTGCCAATTTTGAAAAAGATGATAGAACAGATTTAGGAACCAATGGTTGGGTGCCTAATACAGGTTCTGGTGCAATTAACGAATCTAGGGTGTTAGAGAGCGACTTAATTGCAGTGAGAAATCAATTATTGGCAGTTGGTTATGATCCCGGCGCATATGAAGGTTTTGTGCATAAGGCAGAGTCTACCAAGGGTTTGCTTAAATTAGACTGGAATATTGATGATAACAATAGATTGGCGGTCATTTATAATTTCTTGAACGCCAGTAAGGAAAAGCCGGCGCACCCTACTGCTATTCAGTTTAGAGGGCCAAGTGCCAATACGCTTCAATTCCAGAACTCTGGTTATGAGATCAACAATGAATTAAAATCGGTTCAAATTGAATTGAACAGTACCCTATCGGAAACTGCTACGAATAAATTACAGGTAGGGTATACCCATTTCAACGACTATAGAAATCCTTTTTCCACTCCAGCGCCATCAATTAATATATCCAAGGATGGTTCTAATTACATTATTGCGGGTCATGAACCGTTTTCCGCAAATAACAGATTGGATCAAAAAGTATTTCAGGTAACGAACAATCTTAATTTCTACAAGGGCGATCATACCTATACTGTAGGTTTTTCGTTGGAAAAATTTATGTTCGACAATTCATTTAACCTTACTGCTTATGGTTTTGATTTGTTCGGTAGTGTTGATATAGCAGATTTCGATGCAACCACATATGACTTTGCAGGGCCGCTATCAACCTTTAACGCAAATAATAGTGTTCCGGATGGTGAAGGTTGGGCACTGGCAGAAACCAATGTGGGTCAATTGGCATTTTATGTACAAGACGAATGGAACTTGAGTGAAAAGTTCAAGTTGACCTATGGCGTAAGGTTTGATAAGCCTTTGTTTTATGATACTGCAGAAAAAGCACAAGATGTCATAGATAGGGCTTTTGTAATTGCAGATCAACCTTATCAAAACCCAAATACAGGAGAAACGGTATTTATTGATAATACCCAAATGCCAACCAATGATTGGCTGATTTCTCCAAGAGTAGGTTTCAATTATGATGTCTACGGAGATCGTTCATTGCAATTACGTGGTGGGTCAGGATTATTTACAGGACGTTTCCCATTTGTATGGTTAGGAAACCAAATAGCTGCCCCAGATGTATTTTTCCTTCAGGCTGTGGATCCAGAATATAAATTTCCACAAGTTTGGAGAACCAACATAGGTGCGGACAAGCGTTTGGATAACGGTCTGGTACTTACTGCTGATGTCTCCTACACCAAAGATATTAATGGTCCACATGTCCAGAATTGGGCATTGACGTCCCCTTCTGGTAATTTATCCGGCGTGGATACAAGGGCAATTTATACAGATGCCGATTTATTGAATAGTTTTGGTCTAGGTGCCGGTCCGTATGTATTTACCAATTCCAATAAGGGTAGAATTTGGAACGCATCATTAAAAGCTGAGAAAACTTTTGATAACGGTCTGTATACTATGGTGGCTTATAGCTATTTGGACGCCAAGGATGTAAATTCTATTGAAGCGGAGATTACATCAGATGCCTTTGTAGGTAACCCAGTGGTCAACGACGCCAATGCAGATGTTCTAGCACCTTCAAAATATGGGGATAAGCATAGATTTATCGGTGTGGCCAGTAAAAATTGGACTTATGGCAATGATAAATGGGGGACAACCATTTCAACATTTTTTGAATATGCACAAGGAGGAAGATTCAACTACACATATGGAGGTGATATTAATGGTGACGGTTCCGGGATCAATGATTTGATCTATGTACCTACACCAGCCGAAATTGATCAAATGCAATTTTCAGCTGCTGGACAGGGAGCTGCATTCAATAACTATATTGAGCAGGACGATTATTTGAGCGGTAGAAGAGGACAGTATGCCGAACGCTATGGGGCATTGGCGCCATGGAGAGGTAGATGGGACCTTAAAATTCTTCAGGATTATAAGTTTAATGTATCTGCCACCAAAATAAATACTATACAATTCAGTATAGATGTATTGAATATTGGAAATATGATCAGTTCTGAATGGGGCTTGGTGCAACAACCAAATAATATACAGCCGGTTGGTGTATCTGTAGATTCGGATACAATCGTACCTACCTATACATTTAATCCAGATTTAACGGAAACTTTTGGTTATGATGCAAGTCTATTGTCAAGATGGCAAGCTCAATTTGGTCTACGTTATATTTTTTAAAAAGTGAAATAAAGTTAAAAAAGCCCTGACAATTCTGTTGGGGCTTTTTATTTTTGCAATATGAAGTATACAAGACTTACAAAGGAACAATTGGAAGAATTGCACCAAGAATTCATTAATTTTTTGGCTACACAATCCATTACGGGAGATGAGTGGGAGAAGATAAAAAAGGATAAGCCAAAAGTGGCAGAAGAGGAAATAGATATTTTTAGTGATTTGGTGTGGGAAGGAGTGTTGACCAAGGTAGGCTACTTGGAAAATATTTCTAAGGATCAAATGCATTTGTTTCATCTTACGGATAAGGAAATGAAGTTGATTTCGGTCAAGGTAATGAACCCAGAAGTTGACCTCACCACAAAAGAAGGCTTTGGTTGGTTCAAGAAAAATTGGCAATCGGACTTTGTAGAATACCTTACGGCTTCCAAAGCCTATACAGATGATAAGAACGTAGATAAGTTTTTGTTGCTGCAACAAGGTGCGGTCATAACCAAAGGGGAGTTGTACCAATGGTTTGAGAATGTAATTGAACCGTCATAAAACTACTTGCATTTATTTATTAGTTCTTCTTCATTGTAGTCTAGGTCAATGAAGGTTATATTTGTAATATCAATCAAACATTCATGGCACAAAAACCATCCATACCAAAGGGTACGCGAGATTTTTCTCCTTCAGAAATTGCAAAACGTAATTATATTTTCGATAGTATAAAGAAAAATTTTCAAACCTATGGTTTTCAACCTATAGAAACACCCTCTTTTGAAAATTCCGAGACCTTATTAGGTAAATATGGGGAAGAAGGAGACCGTTTAATTTTTAAGATATTAAACTCGGGCGATTTTATAAGCAAGGTAGACGATGTTACCTATAGCTCTAAAAACTCGGCAACTATAGCACCTAGAATAACG
The DNA here is from genome assembly GCF_030505015.1 of Maribacter confluentis. NCBI lineage: Bacteria > Pseudomonadati > Bacteroidota > Flavobacteriia > Flavobacteriales > Flavobacteriaceae > Maribacter > Maribacter confluentis. The sequence goes on along the minus strand of NZ_JAUKUC010000001.1, from coordinate 253,687 downwards.
GAAAAGGCATTACGGTATGATTTGACCGTTCCTTTTGCCCGCTACGTGGTTATGCACCAGAATGAATTGGATTTTCCTTTTAAACGCTATCAAATTCAACCGGTTTGGCGTGCAGATAGACCACAGAAAGGCCGTTTTAGAGAGTTTTTTCAGTGCGATGCGGATGTGGTTGGTTCAGACTCATTGCTGCAGGAAGTGGAGCTCATACAGCTTTATGATGCGGTATTTGCAGATTTAAAGTTAGACGGCGTAACCATTAAAATGAACAATCGTAAAATTTTGGCCGGTATTGCGGAAGTAATCGGTGCCAAACATTTATTGATAGATTTTACGGTTGCTTTGGATAAGTTGGATAAAATTGGAGAAGAAGGTGTAAAAAAGGAAATGCTGTCAAAAGGCATTTCCAAAGAAGCTATTGATAAAGCGTCACCGTTGTTTGAACCACAGGGCAGTAATGTTAATCAATTAGAACGTTTGGAAACCTTACTTGAAAGTTCAGAGGAAGGTAAGAAAGGTTTGGAGGAGCTTCGGTATATCCTGGAAACCATTTCGTCCATTGGTCTGCAAACTGCAAAACTTACTATAGATGTTACTTTGGCCAGAGGACTAAATTATTACACTGGGGCTATTTTTGAAGTAGCAGCTCCAGACGGTGTTAAAATGGGCTCTATTGGCGGTGGAGGAAGATATGATGATCTTACCGGTATTTTTGGATTGAAGGATGTGAGCGGAGTGGGAATTTCATTTGGATTAGATAGAATCTATTTGGTGTTAGAGGAACTAAACCTTTTTCCGAAGTCCGTTGATAGAACATTGGATGTGCTATGTCTTAATTTTGGGGCAAAAGAGGCACTTGCCTCCTTAAAGTTGATAACCGTATTGCGCAAAAATGGTGTATTTGCAGATGTGTATCCGTCCAATGCCAAAATCCAGAAGCAATTTAAATATGCCAATAATAGAAAAGTACCGTATGTCATTCTTTTGGGCGCGGAAGAATTGAATTCAAATTCTTTTATAGTAAAACATATGGAAAGTGGTGAACAGACTACCTATTCATTTTCTGAATTGGATAAGTTTATTTCAACCCTCTAGCAGCTCATGTTGTATGGCTTTGATAATTGTGCTGTAATATTGCAGTGAATGTGGAACGTATTGCTTGGTATTTATATTTTCCACTTTAGTTTGGAAAGTTTCCAAGGACATTAGCTTAAGGTCATCTACTTCACTTTGTTGTTTAATCAATGAGGTTACCGGTACGCATAATTCAGAAATATAGGTATGGTGAAATTCACAATCCAACAACGTATTGGAATGGTTTTGAACCGATTTGAAAATTCCGATTTTTATAAGTTGTTCTTTTTTGATATCCAGCCCTATTTCTTCCTTTACTTCCCTTATTGCAGTATAAAGTGCGGTTTCTCCGAACCCTATGTGGCCAGCAACGGAAACATCCCACAATCCCGGAAATGTATCTTTGGTAATAGACCGTTTCTGCAATAGAATTTGTCCCCTTTTTGTAAAGAACCAAATATGTACCGTTGCATGAAATAGCCCTTTTGCATGGGCAATAGACTTCATTTGAGATGTACCTGTAGCGGAACCATCCTCATGTAATATATCAATTAGTTCATCCATTTGTAAAAAAAATCCCTCCATATTAATGAGGAGGGATTTTAAAGTTTAATCGAAATAACTAAAGGTTTCCCCTTCCTTAATATTTAATAATGTTTCATAAATAAGTTGAATTACATTTTCAACATCCTCCCTATGAACCATTTCAACCGTTGTGTGCATATACCTTAAAGGTAAAGAAATCAATGCAGATGCAACGCCGCCATTGCTATAGGCAAAAGCATCGGTATCCGTACCTGTTGATCTGGATGCGGCCATTCGTTGAAAAGGTATTTTCTTTGCTTCTGCGGTCTCTATAATACGTTCACGCAGTTTATTCTGTACCGCAGGGGCATAGGAAATTACAGGTCCCAATCCTATTTCAGTATGACCTTGGGTTTTCTTTTCGATCATTGGTGTGGTGGTATCATGGCATACATCCGTAATAATGGCCACATTGGGTTTTATGGTCTGTGTAATCATTTCTGCCCCGCGAAGTCCAATTTCCTCTTGAACGGAATTGGTAATATAAAGACCAAAAGGTAGTTTAACTTTATTTTCATGAAGTAAACGGGCCACTTCTGCAATCATAAAACCACCGGCACGGTTATCTATTGCCCTACATACAAACTTATCACCGTTCAAAACATGAAATGTATCCGGATAGGTTATAACGCATCCTACATGTACGCCCATTTTCTCTACCTCGGCTTTATCCTTAGCGCCAATGTCAATACAGATATTGTCCAATTTTGGAGCAAGTTCCTCTTTTTCGCCTTTGCGGGTGTGTATGGCAGGCCATCCAAAAACGCCCTTTACAATACCGTTTTTAGTATGGATATTTACCCATTTGGAAGTTGCTATTTGGTGATCGCTACCTCCATTTCTGATGACATAGATCAAACCATTGTCCGTAATATAGTTTACGTACCAAGAAATTTCATCGGAATGACCTTCTATAACCACTTTGTATTTGGCATCTGGATTAATAACACCTACGGCCGTACCATAAGTATCGGTAATGAAGGTATCCACATATGGTTTAAGATAGTTCATCCATAATTTTTGCCCCTCCCATTCATAACCGGTTGGTGCAGCATTATTTAAGTATTTTTCAAAAAAGTCCAAGGACTTATCCGTAATTATTTTTTTATTCGCCATCTACATAATTTTAAGATACAAACTTAACAATATTAGCGTTGTATTAATAATAACCTTTTGTATTAATCGTTAATTTTGGCAAGACTTTTGCTTAACCTGTGTCAATGAAATATGTATTCGTATTCTTTTTAATTATAGGAGGTTCCATATCATTATGTTTTTCCCAAGTAGAGGAACAGGAATTGGATTCCATTTCCGAAAGAATGATCATTGTTGCAGGTGACTCATTGATACAAAGTTCAATTGCACTTGAAGAGGCCTATGTTTTTGGGAAACTTAAATTTTCGTCATATGACGATAAATTGCGGTATTATATTCTGCGTAGAAAAACTGAAAAAGTCTATCCTTATGCCAAACTTGCCGCAGAACGGTTGGTGGAATTGAATGATAGTTTAGCAAGTATAAAGAATAAGCGAAAACGTAATAAGTATACAAAAAAGGTTCAGAAATACATTGAAGAGGAATTTTCTGAAGAGTTAAAAAAGCTTACCCGTACAGAAGGCCAAATTTTGGTGAAACTGATATATAGACAAACCGGTTCTACCGCATTTGATTTGGTAAAGGATTTAAGAAATGGATGGCGTGCTTTTTGGTACAATACCACGGCCAAATTATTTAAAATCAGTATAAAGGAAGAGTTTCATCCGGACCAGATTGAAGAGGATTATCTTATCGAGGATATCTTACAGCGCGCTTTTTCAAAAGGGAAATTGGAACGGCAGGCAACCGTGTTGGACTATGATTATGACCAACTTTACAACAAATGGAAAAAAACGACCAAAGTACCCAAGGATTAGCTGTTTTTTGTTTTTTTGCCGAAGACGGATTCAACAATGGTGGATATTCCTTTAAACCCCATAATGACTGCCCAGCCGGCTAAAATAATCCCCAAAATGCACACAGGCCAAAATAACGGATGTTCTTGATTTTTAAAAGCTTGCCATAACACAAACGGTGCAGTAAACATTAACACTACCGTGGTTGCTAGTCTTTTAAGGCCTTTAACAAGCAAATCTTTATCAGTTCTCTTCATGTTGAATAACGATACTTTTTTTGTATTCCTGCACAATTGCAAAATAACCTAGTGCAAAATTGTTTGACCGCTCTACATTATCTTTGACGTCATCATTGTCAATACCAGTTATATTGGTAATGTTGCCCCTAACCGTAGCTGCAGGAGTTTGAAAAGGACCCTGGTCACCACCTGATTGTACAATAATTTGGTTCATATAATTATAGAATGCCTCTGTAGCACCCAATAGACTTATTTCTACGGTATCATCTGTATCCAAGGCCAGATCGGCATCGTAAAAATAGGAGAATACAAATGTTTGACCTTGATAGAATTCATCTTCGGTAACTAAATATTCATTAAAGTCAAAATCCAGAATATAAAAATCATCTCGTTCTCCATTATCGGTAAAAGTTACAATGACCTCGGTTTCATCTCCGGAAAATAGAGTTTGATCCCCTTGTTCCAAACTGTCTATTGGTACTGATTTTACATATGTGGTAGAAGCAAAATAGCGTTCTTGTTCGGTCTCGATAATAAGTTGAAAAACATCTCCTTCATTAATATTTTGAACCCTAATTCTTTGATCACTATCAAATGATGGATCAGGCACCCATTTACCACTACCAGGTTCAAGTTCGGTTAAATTAGAAACTCCGCCTCCTTCAAGTATTTCAGGTGCATCTAAATTTGGTGTACCATAATATATAACAGCGTTCTTTATATTGGCAACAGTATTGGTTTCAAAAAAGGAACTACTCTGTGTTACCGTGATTTCAATAGGCACATATTCTTCCGTTTCATCTACGCGTATAACGCCGTTGACAATAAGTCTTATATCGTTTTCCGGTAAGGTTACGTCTATTACATCCTCACAGGATGCAACCAAAATCATCAATAGGATCAATGCTAGTTTTTTCATGATCTTACAGTTTAAAATTATAAGTTACTGCGGGCACAATGCCAAATATAGAGGTTCTAACAGCTTCATTGGCCCCGGTGTCATCATTGCGTCTAAAATTAATTGAAGCGGCATTACGACGGTTGTAGACGTTGTAAAGGCTAAAAACCCATTCTCCCTTAATTTTTCTTTCCGAATTTTTTCTAGGGGTCAAAGTTGCGGATAAGTCAAGACGATTATAGTCCGGTAAGCGCTCGCTATTTCGTTGTCCATAGTATGGAATGGTTAACCCTTCAAATTCAAATTGGCCTATGGGGTAATTGGTAGGTTGACCGGTTTGATAAGTGAAATTACTGCTAAAGCTCCATTTTTTATTTAAATCGTAGCTAACGAATACGGATATATCGTGGGTTTTATCATACGGTGTATTGTACCAATTGCCAAAATTGATGCCAGATTCCAAATTACTCCTGCCATTATCGGTAACCGCTGCTCTTCCCGGTGTTCGTTGTTCAGATTTAGATAGTGTGTATGCTAGCCATCCTTGTAACTTACCTTCATTTTTACGTAACAAAAGTTCAAGACCATACGCTCTTGCCTCGCCGTTTAGAATTACCTGTTCAATGGCATTGTTGGCTATAAGGTTTGCACCGTCTATATAGTCAATTCTATTCTGTACATCTTTGTAAAATACTTCACTTTCCACAGAATAATCCCCATCTGCCAAATTTTTAAAATAGCCAAGGGCATATTGGTCCAACAACTGTGGTTCAATAAATGGGCCACTTGGCGTCCAGACATCTAAAGGGGTAGGGGAGCTTGTGTTGGATAAGAGATGTAGGTATTGTGCCAATCTGGTATAGCTGGCCTTGACCGAGCTGGTCGCTGTCATTGTATAGGATAGGGAAGCTCTAGGTTCAAAATTTCCAAAAGTAGATAATGTGGTGCCTCTACCGGGATTGATTATATCTATGGGCTCCGCTTCCTTATAAATTAGTAATAAAGGATCAAATTCCACAGGATTGTTATTGGCATAGACATTTAGCTCATCTTGGCCTAAACGCATAAAATGACTATAGCGTAATCCATAACCAACGCTTAAATTATCCGTAATACGTTGTTCCACATCAATGTAAGCGGCAAATTCATTGGCATATTTTTGTATTAATTGCTCTTCTACAATTCCGGATTCGGAATTGCTAGGTTTAATCTTACCCGGATTAAATTGATAATATACATTGTTGATACCGTAGTTTACTTGAAGTTTGTCGCTTAGGTAATGCTTAAGGTCATATTTTACATTAAAATTACGTATGCCTGAATTCCAGTTAAACCCAACAAAATCCAATTTTAGCCCGTAATAATAGTCGGAATAAATTAATGATAGGTTGGAAAATAATTTATCTGAGAATAGATGATTCCACCTAAAATTTCCAACAGCGTTACCATAAGTGTTTACAAAACTATCATTGATTCCAAAAACATCCCTTCCAAAATAACCACTTAGGAAAATGTTGTTTTTCTCGTTAAGCCTATAATTTAATTTGGTATTTAAATCGTAAAAATAAGCGGTATTATCAATATCGAACAGGGGTAAAAAAAGGTGTGCGTATGAAGCTCTTCCACCAATCAAGAAGGCGGACTTATCTTTTTTAATTGGGCCTTCCAATAATAGTCTGCTTGCCACGGCTCCTATACCGCCATTCATTTTAAATTCCTTGCTATTTCCTTCTTTTTGAAAGATATCCAGTACAGATGAAACCCTGCCACCATAACGAGCCGGAATCCCCCCTTTATACAATTTTACATCTTTTATCGCATCTGGATTAAATACAGAAAAGAAACCAAATAAATGAGAAGAATTAAAGATTATGGCCTCATCCAATAAAATTAGATTCTGATCGGCAGCTCCACCACGAACATTAAAACCAGATGCCCCTTCACCTGCATTTGTTACTCCAGGTAGTAAGAGAATAGATTTTATGACATCTGCCTCGCCTAAAATAACCGGTATTTTTTTAATAGTGCCAATGGATAAGGTATTGACGCTCATTTGAGGTTTTCTAATATCCATTTTCTCCACGTTCTCGCTAACAATGACTTCATCTAACTGCTCGGCCTCTTCGTTCATAAAAAAATCTATTTTTTTATTTTCGGATAGAACGATTTCCTGTGTGATATCGGTAAAACCTAAATAGCTGATACGGAGTTTGTAGGTTCCTTCTGGTAGGGTGATGGAGTAAAAACCATATTCATTGGTAGTAACCCCTGTTTGTAATTCAGGAAACGCAACGGTAACCCCAATTAGTGTTTCATTACTTTGATTTTCTGAAATGGTACCACTTAGCGTATACTTTTGTTGGCCACAAGAAACAGACGGAAAAAGAAAAGCACAAAAAAGAATAATGAGTAAATATTCCTTCATCAATTTTTTTTGTAAAAATACTTAGAAAAGTAAGATGTTCCTAAGTTAAAAATAGACCCAATAAAAATACCCTTAACCATTGGTTAAGGGTATTGACTGTAAATATTATTGCTTTTATAGGGTATTAAGAATATTATTTAACGTTGTACTAGGACGCATAGCTTTTTCCACTAGTACTTCATCTGGTTTATAATATCCGCCTATATTTTGTTCAGAACCTTGGGCATCGATCAATTCCTGAAGAATCTGGTTTTCTTGTTGGTTAATTTGACTGCTTACCGTGGTGAATATAGCTTTTAAATCTGCGTTGTCATTCTGTTCGGCCAAAGCTTCCGCCCAGTATTTGGCTAAATAAAAATGACTACCTCTAGTATCCAGTTCCTTTACTTTTCTTGATGGAGACTTATCGTTCAATAGGAATTTTTCAGTGGCACTGTCCAATGTATCCCCAAGGATCTTAGCTTTGGCATTATCATTTTTCTCGCCATAAAATTCCAAAGAAACGCCTAAGGCCAAAAATTCTCCCAACGAATCCCAGCGCAGGTGTCCTTCTTCCATAAATTGCTCCACATGCTTAGGAGCGGAACCACCTGCTCCAGTCTCGAACAATCCTCCACCGTTCATTAAAGGAACGATCGATAACATTTTTGCACTGGTACCCACTTCTAAAATTGGGAATAGGTCGGTCAAGTAATCCCTAAGAACATTTCCTGAAACGGAGATAGTATCTTTACCGGCCTTCATCCTTTTTAAGGTGAATTCCGTAGCTGCCGTAGGAGCCATAATTTGAATATCAAGATCTTGGGTGTCTTCGTTTTTTAGATAAACATTGACTTTCTTTATCAGTTCCGCATCATGGGACCTGTTTTTATCCAACCAAAAAATTGCAGGGACATTGGTTGCCCTAGCTCTTGATACGGCCAATTTCACCCAATCCTGAACCGGGGCGTCTTTCACCTGGCACATACGCCAAATATCCCCTTGTTCAACTTCATGTTCTAAAAGCACTTTTCCGGAAGCAATGTCCACTACTTGAACTTTACCAGGCTCTTGAATTTCAAAAGTCTTGTCATGGGAGCCATACTCTTCTGCCTTTTGTGCCATTAAGCCTACATTAGGTACCGTGCCCATCGTGGTGGGGTCAAAAGCACCATGTTTCTTGCAGAAATCTATTGTTGCAGTATAAATACCGGCATAGCTACTGTCTGGAATAACAGCTTTCGTATCTTGTGATTTACCTTCGGCATTCCACATTTTTCCAGAATTTCTAATCATTGCTGGCATTGAAGCATCAATAATTATATCACTAGGTACATGTAGATTGGTAATTCCCTTATCTGAATTTACCATGGCTAAATCTGGACCGTCATTAAAAGCTTCGTCCAAATCTTTTTGGATCTGGCTGCTTTCTTCGGAAGGTAATTGTGCTATCTTTTGATATAAACTGGCCATACCGTCGTTAGGACTAATACCTAACTTGTCAAAAGTGGCCTCATATTTTTTGAATACCGGCTTTAAAAACGTTTCTACTACGTGTCCAAAGATAATTGGGTCCGATACTTTCATCATTGTAGCCTTTAAATGCACGGAAAATAATACACCCTTATCTTTAGCGTCCTTAATCTCTTTTTTAAGAAAGTCTAATAACGCTGTTTTACTCATAACTGTGGCATCGATAATCTCACCGGCCAATAGGTCAATATTTTCTTTTAGTATGGATGTAGCACCGTTGCTTACCAATTTTATTTGTACGGCAGTTGCGTTGGGCACGGTCAAGGATTTTTCATTGGCTTGGAAATCACCTTCACCCATAGTAGCAACATGGGTTTTGGAGTCTGAGCTCCAGGCCCCCATACTATGTGGATTTTGTTTGGCGTAGTTTTTAACGGCTCTTGGAGCTCTACGGTCAGAGTTCCCCTCTCTTAACACAGGGTTTACGGCACTACCTTTAATCTTATCGTATTTTGCCTTTATTTCTTTTTCTTGGTCATTTTTAGGCTCGTCAGGATAATTGGGTAAGTTATATCCCTTTGCCTGCAGCTCTTTAATGGCGCCGTTCAATTGCGGTACGGAGGCACTGATATTAGGTAGCTTAATAATATTTGCTTCCGGCATTTTGGCCATTTTGCCCAATTCTTCCAAATCGTTAGATACCCTTTGTTCTGGCGTTAAAAATTCTGGAAAAGTTGCGGCTATTCTGCCTGCAAGTGAAATATCCTTGGTTTCAATCTGTATTCCCGAAGTTTTGGTAAAAGCTTTTACAATAGGTAAAAATGACTCTGTTGCCAATGCTGGCGCCTCGTCAGTTTTGGTATAAAATATTTTGGACATATTTGGTTTTGTTTTTAATTAAAGCGGAACAAATATACAATTTTATATAGGCTAAAAAGATAGGATTTGCCTGAATATTTAAGGATAGAAAGGAAGATTTGTGAAATAACAAAAGCCATATCATTGTACAAGTACATTGATATGGCTTTTTAGAAAAAGTTTACGGACAGTTTGTTTTAATTTTTCATTAAAACGGCAACCCTTGATTGCACCCGCTTCACTGATTCAACGTTTGAAATAATGGATATCCTTAACAAGCCGTTCAGGATAACATCATATTTCATTTTTATTACCTTCATTAATTACATAATGCTTAATTACATAAGTCATAATAATTAATTCATTAAAACTAGGATAAAGCGACAGCCTTATTTGTTTTAACTCACTTGAATCTATTGCATTGCAACTATCAAGTTCAGTAATAATCCAAAGAACGCAAACTTTGAAATGACCTTAACATCGGATTTCTTGGTTATCCTTATTTAAGAATCACACCTCAAGATATAAAAAATTTTGTTTGTTTTCGTTTTTTTTTAACTATTTATTAATCAACAGGTTGTAAACTTGCGTTGTTCACAATTGTTTATAAAAAAAGCTCCGTTTCATAATTGAAACGGAGCTTTTATATGATTGCGGATATTTATTATCCTCTAACTTCCTTAATTCTGGCTTTCTTACCGGTCAATTCACGGAAATAGTAAATTCTAGATCTACGTACTTTACCACGCTTATTAACTTCAATTTTTTGAAGAGCAGGTAAGTTGATAGGGAAGATACGCTCTACACCTACGGTACCTGACATTTTACGGATGGTAAAAGTTTCAGTAGCGCCGGTTCCCCTACGTTGAATTACTACACCTTTAAAAAACTGTGTTCTGGTCTTTTCACCTTCTCTAATCTCATAGTACACTGTAATAGTGTCACCAGATGAAAACTTAGGGAATTCTTTTTTGGTTACGAATTCGTCTTGTACAAATTTTATTAATGATTCCATTGTATTGTTAATTGGAATTAGGTTAAAGCAACATTCACGATTTTCGTCAGAGGTTGTTCTAACAGGGTGCAAAAATAATCCTAATTTTATAACCTACAAGTATTTTTTGCGATTTTTAAAATTATAGGGGTTATATTTTATTTTAATAAGTCCGGACGTAGTTTTTCGGTTCGCTCCATGGCCTGGTTTTCGCGCCATTCCTCTATTTTGCCAAAATTACCGCTTAAAAGTACATCGGGTACCTTCATACCTTTATATTCCGCTGGCCTTGTATAAACCGGTGGGGCCAAGAGCCCGTCCTGAAAAGTATCGGTTAGGGCTGAGGTTTCATCATTGAGTACGCCGGGTAAAAGTCTAATTACTGCATCACAAAGGACGGCTGCCCCCAATTCGCCACCGGAGAGCACATAATCGCCAATTGAAATTTCCTTAGTGATATAGGCGTCCCTTATTCTTTGGTCAACACCTTTATAGTGGCCGCACAAAATTATGATGTTGTCTACCATGGACAATTGATTTGCCATTTGCTGATTTAGGGTTTCGCCATCTGGGGTCATATATATGATTTCATCATAATCTCGTTGTGACCTTAAATTGGATATGCATTTGTCAATTGGTTCAATCATGAGTACCATTCCTGCTCCACCACCAAATTGGTAGTCGTCTACATTTCTATATTTAGTTGTGGTATAATCCCTGAGATTGTGAAAATGGACTTCAACCAAATTCTTTTCAATGGCTCTTTTAAGTATTGAAGCTTCAAAAGGACTGGTCAATAATTCGGGTAATACCGTAATGATGTCTATACGCATGGTGTGTAAGCGGATTATTTAACCGACCAAAAGTAGTGAAAACAATGCGAATCTTTTTTCCAGCCTAATTTTTCATATAATTTCTGGGCAGGATTGTCTACGGCAGTTTCTAGGGCCAAACCTTTATAATTATGGGAAGTACAATACTCTTGGGCTTTTAGCAACAAATCTTTTCCAATGTTTTTATTGCGAAAAATAGGATCAACGTACAAGTCGTTCAAAATTAGGGAGGGTTCTAGACTTACAGATGAAAACGTAAAGTATAATTGTACAAATCCTACGGCCTTGCCATCTATATATGATGTGAAAATGATTGATTCTTGGTTTTTGATTCGCTCGTTCAAAAATAAAGTTGCGGCATGGATATTTGACTGCTGTCCGTAAAAAATACGGTAGCCGTCAAAGAGATGAACCATATCCCTGACCTGTGCTAAATCAACTTGTAAAATAGTATTCATGGTAAAAAAAAGCTCCTTGGTAAGGAGCTTGTGTATTTATTTCGTTTTTTTCTGTTTATTGATTTCATCTTGAAGCTGCCTACTGATCTTTTGCTCTCGTTCCAGTGCCCTTCTTCGATGATCTTCATATTCTACCTCAAGTTCGGATAAATTCTGTTTTGCCTCTTGAGTTAGGATGTTACTGTTTCTAAATTTATAAATAAATAAGCCCAGTAACAGGAACAACCCTCCAATAATGGTCCATAATATAAAATTGTAGGTTCCTTTTGATACCGGAATACCAATAAATGACATGCTATCCTTTTCTTCTGTTACCGCCACTAGGTTAGTAGTGGTTTCTTCCAACTTTTTATTCAAAGAACTAATGGTGGTCTCATGTTCGGATATTGTAGCCTTAAGTTCACTCGTTTTCTTGTTCATAGCAGCGATGGAATCCAATACGTTTTTACGTATCTTGAATAAGTTGGATTCCTTGACGACCTCGTACCTGACTCCATCTGCCCTGTAATTACCGGAGCGTTTGGATATATAGTCGAACTGATTGCTAATGGGTCCTTCATCTAAAGATAGTTTGTCATCTTCTTCAATTTCTTGTGCATATTGTAGGTTTGCAACAAGTAGGAATGCCAGAACTAATAGTATTCTATTGAATTTCATGTAATAGGTTCTTGTATTAAAAAAAAATGATTTAGAGTGGGCTAAAGTAATTTATTAAAGTCAATTTAGAAAAAAAAAAGGGCAAAGGTTATAAGCCTTTATTAATGTACGTAGCGTATTAAAAAAAAGATGTTTTTTCTTAAAATTAGTAATAGGTAAAGCGGCGCACTTTGGCAATATATTTAGCTAATCGTATGACTTGATGCGAGTAACCGTATTCATTATCATACCATATGTAAAGTACTATTTTTTTTCCTGTATCTGAAACTATGGTAGCGCAACTGTCATATATAGATGGAGCAGAAGTGCTAATGATGTCGCTAGATACAAGTTCTTTGTTGAGCGAATATTTTATCTGCTCTACCAAATCTCCTTCCAAAGCATATTTTTTGATCATGGTATTGATACCTTCCAAGGAGGTTTTTTGGTCAACTTCTATATTTAAAATGGCCAAGGAACCGTTTGGTACGGGCACTCTAATGGCATTTGAAGTCAGCTTGCCTTGAAGGGAGGGTAAAGCCTTGGCAACCGCCTCTCCGGCACCGGTCTCCGTAATTACCATGTTTAATGCTGCGGCCCTACCTCTACGATATTTACTGTGCATGTTATCCACCAAGTTCTGATCATTGGTATATGCATGAATGGTTTCCAAATGTCCATGCTTTATACCTAAGGTTTCTTCAATAACTTTTAGGATAGGACTGATTGCATTTGTGGTGCAGGATGCTGCTGAAAATAATTGGGCGCTATCAGGATCATATTCTAAATGATTGACACCATGTACAATATTGGCTATTCCTTTACCGGGAGCGGTAAGTAATACTTTTTCTGCTCCCTTGGCCTTTAAATGCCTTTCTAGCTGTTCCTTAGTTCTCAAGGCCCCTGTATTATCAATGATTAGGGCATTGGAGATTCCGTATGCTGTATAATCTATTTCTTCCGGTGCATTCGCATAGATTACATGGACCGTTGTGCCGTTAATGATTAATTTTTGGTTTTCATGATCGGTATTTACGGTACCGTTAAATATTCCGTGTACGGAATCGGTACGTAATAAACTGGCTCTTTTTTCAAGATTTTCGCTAGTATCCTTTCCTCTAACCACAATGGCCCTTAACCGCATTTGGTTTCCTTTACCGGTTTTGGACATCAATTCTCTGGCAACTAATCTGCCAATTCTGCCAAAACCATAAAGCACAACATCCTTTGGTTCTATAGTTTTGTAGTTCTGTGCGGTTTTTAATTTATCGAACACAAATTCCTTTACATTGTCAAATGTATTATCGTCAGAGTGAAATTCATAGGTTAGTTTACCAATGTCCAATTTGGCAGGAGGTAAAGGAATACTTGATATTGCGCGTAAAATTTCTACGGAATCAAAAATTGATATTGGTTTCTGGACAAACTCACCTGCATATTCATGCAAATGAATAATGTCACTTACATTTTTATCGATTACTTGGTTCTTGAACAGAACAATTTCTATCGATTTATCATACCATAGGTCACTTACAATTTTTATGAATTCTGTTGTCGCCTTTCTTCGATCGGCCTGAAAGGCCAATTCCTTCTCATACGTGGTGGTTGGAACCATAATCAGTTGATGGATTTTTTGTTGTTTTTTGCGAAATTATGAAAATTAAAAGCTTTTAATGTGAATTATTATTAAAAAAGCCTTCGTTATTGCGAAGGCTTTAATTTTTAGAAGTTTACTATTGGAAAATCAATCGATCTCGTTCACCATTGGATCCCAACATGGTAATGACCGTTTTATCATATTTTGAAATAGCGCCAAATGCATTGTATGCATCGTCAATATTCCCAATTTCTACCTCATCTACTTTTATGATTACTTTTTCGGACAAACCATATCCTCTATACCGTTCGGGCACACCAATAATCTTAACCCCGGTTTTGGTCCTATACACTTTCTTGTCATGTTCGGTCAGGTTTCTGACTTCAAGACCCATTTCTGGAACTACCAACTGTTGCCGTTCTTTTAGTGTTAGCGGCAATTCCATAAGTTCCTTATCCCTGTCGATAACAACATTTAAGGTGTCGCCAGGTCGTTTGGTAGAAAGATATCCGGTTAGGTCGGGATATTTGTGTACGGTAATTTCGTCCACTTTTTTAATAATATCCCCAATTTTCATACCTGCCTCTTCTGCAGCGGATTCAGGCTCTATACGTTCAATATATACACCATCTATATTATTGATTCCTTTTTCAATGGCATCACGTGTATTTACAGGAGCGGGACTAATACCCATAAATCCTTTTTGTACATTACCATATTCCAGGATATCCTGAACTACCTTTTTGGCAATATTACTGGGCACTGCAAAGGAATATCCTATATATGAACCAGTTTGGGATGATATTGCTGTATTGATGCCCACCAGGTCACCATTTGTATTTACCAATGCACCACCGGAATTTCCAGGGTTTACCGCGGCATCCGTTTGGATAAAGGATTGGTGCTTGCCCAAATTACGCGCTTTGGCACTAACGATACCTGCAGTTACCGTAGAGGTAAGGTTAAACGGATTGCCAACGGCAAGGACCCATTCCCCAATCTTAGTCTGGTCAGAGTCCGCAAATGCCAAATAAGGAAGTTTTTCCTTTGCATCTATTTTTAATAAGGCTATATCTGAATTGGGATCTGTTCCAATCAATTCCGCATCATAGGTTTTATTATTGTTCAAGGTAACCTGTAACTGATTTGCTTTGGAAATGACATGATTGTTTGTAACTATATATCCGTCAGATGAAATAATGACTCCTGATCCCGTTCCAATTTGGGGAACGGTACTACCGCCATGCCCATAGAAAATATCAAATATGGTGGTGGGGCTTTTCCTGAGGGTAATATTGGCCACGTGAACTACAGCGTTGACCGTATTTTCTGCAGCTGTGGTAAAATCCACTTCATTTATACCCGCTCCTTTTGCGGAAGTGGGTGTATAGCTCGTATTGACAAAACCATTCTCACTAGTTTGGGTAATAATGGTAAAGTTTTCTTTCTCGATGAAAAATTTATATCCCACTAAGGTAATTGCACCTGCAAAAACTGCTACAAGAAGAAGACTAGCTATTTTTTTCATAATCTATTTAAATTTAGCAAACTACCTGTAAAATTACTGGTTTTTATGAGTATTTATAAGCGTTTAACTACTTTTTAACTACTCTTTGCAACTTAATTATGTGGTATATTTGTCACTTTAAAATAATATGAAAAATACATTTTATAAATATCAGGGTACAGGGAACGATTTTGTCATGATCGATAACCGAAACGGGGACTTTTTCCATACGGATAACACCTTGGTCGCGCATTTATGTGATCGACGGTTTGGAATAGGTGCAGATGGCCTCATTTTATTGGAAAATGATGATGACACAGATTTTAGGATGGTATATTTTAATGCGGATGGTAATGAAAGTACCATGTGCGGTAACGGCGGAAGATGTATTGTGGCTTTTGCCCATTTTTTAGGTATAGTTGATGATGAAATGGAGTTTATGGCCATAGATGGGCCCCATAAGGCACTAATACAGGGGGGCATGGTAAGTTTAAAAATGCAGGATGTTAGTGAAATAAAGGAAAAGTCCAACGCCTTATTTATGAATACAGGCTCGCCACACCATGTGCAAATGGTGGAAGGTCTAAAGCAATATGATGTAAAAAAAGAAGGAGCTCGTTTACGGTACGGGGTGTATGGAGAGAAAGGAAGTAATATTAATTTTGTTGAAGCAAATACAACGAACGGATTTAATATACGCACTTATGAACGTGGTGTAGAAGATGAGACACTATCTTGTGGTACCGGGGTTACTGCGGTAGCCTTGGCAATGCACCATTTAGGAAAGACTAGTACCAACCAAATTGCGATAAATGCATTGGGCGGTAATTTATATGTTGATTTTAAATATAATAATGGCTCTTACACTGATATTTATTTAAAAGGAGCGGCTAAACAAGTATTTAAAGGCGAAATGGAGTGGTAACATTAAAAGGAAATATTGTGTATTTAAGGGCCTTGGAACAAAAGGACCTGAATTTCCTATATGAATTGGAAAACAATACCTTGGTCTGGGAAATAAGTGGCACGGTTACACCTTATTCCAAAGATGTGCTACAGCTGTATTTGGACAATGCCCATAGGGATATTTATGATGTAAAACAATTGCGTTTGGTAATCAGCAATCTTGAACATAAGACAATTGGATTGATCGATCTATTTGATTTTGACCCCAACCATAAGCGGGCAGGTCTCGGAATAGTTATTCATGATGAGGCACTGCGTAATAAAGGTGTTGGGGCAGAAGCCATAAGTTTATTGTGTAATTATGTGTTTCAGGTGTTGGGTTTACGGCAGGTATATGCCAATATATTGGAAGATAATATGGCAAGTATGCATTTGTTCCAAAAATTAGGATTCATTCCCGTAGGTGTAAAAAAAGATTGGGTACGTGTGGGGAGTACATACAAGAATGAAATTTTATTGCAAAAATTGAATACGTAATGAACATTAAGCGAATTATTTTAGGGGTAGCAGTATTGGGATTAATTGGTGGAGCAATATTTGCCTATATTCTTTATAGTACTTTTTTTACGCCCAATACCAGTTTTGAAACGAAAGAAGCTTATGTGTACATTCCTACCGATTCTTCAATAGATTTATTGAAAGAACAATTGACACCTTATATAGACAATTGGGAATCATTTAAATCTGCAGCGGACAAGAAAGGATATCTACAGAATATTAAAGCGGGTAAATACAGGCTTAAAAAGGGCATGAATAATAATGAGCTGGTAAACTCCCTAAGAAGCGGCAACTTACCGGTGAAGGTTTCATTTAATAATCAAGAGACCCTACAGGATTTGGCAGGTAGGATAGCGGCACAGATAGAGGCGGATAGTATGGCATTGTTGGCAGCATTTGAGGATAAAGCTTTTTTAGATGAAAATGGTTTTAATGATGCCAATAAATTAGCGGTATATATTCCAAACAGTTATGAATTTTTCTGGAATACATCTGCTACAAGATTTAGGGATAGAATGCTGAAGGAATATCAACGTTTTTGGACCAAGGAACGTAAGGATAAGGCAAATGCTTTGGGGTTATCTCCAAACGAAGTTATGGCATTGGCTTCCATAGTACATAAGGAAACTGCAAAAGTAGATGAGCGGCCACGGGTTGCGGGAGTTTACTTGAACAGAATAAGAAAAAATATGTTGTTACAAGCAGATCCAACCGTAATCTATGCCATAAAAAAAGAAACGGGAAATTTTGATACGGTTATTAAACGTGTGCTATATAAAGACCTGGAATTGGATTCTCCATATAATACCTACAAGTATTTAGGTTTGCCTCCTGGACCAATTGCCATGCCGGACATTACTGCAGTGGATGCTGTTTTAAATTCGGAAAAACACAATTATTATTACTTTGTAGCCAATGTTGAAAAATTTGGGTATCATATGTTCGCGGAAAGTTTGGCGCAACATAACCGAAATAAAGCACAATACATCCGGTGGATAAACTCCCGTAAAATCAAAAGATAGGTAAATTACCTGAATTTTAGCACTTGTTAACTAAATCTTGATAGTTTTAACAGAACCTTCTCATTCTACATAAATTTCCATTCTACCTTTGTCTTTGAAATTTAAGCAGGCAAATAGTAGTCGCCGTAGGTCTTAAGAAATAGATACTATGAAAAGATGGATATTGATAAGTTGTCCTCTTGTTATGATGTTTATTTTATCTGGTTACGGGTTTAAAACATTAAAGGTTAGTGTTCCGGATCAGCTTAAAATGAAAGAACCTACTTTAGTTTCGTTTCCTCAGGACGAAACATCTTTACCCGGTTATAAAATTAGACCTCCCTATATTGGCAGTCAGTTTATAGGATTTAAGGAAGCCTTGGCCTTTAAAGAATCTCAAGGAAATTATTTTGTTACCAATACTTACGGATATTTAGGAAAATATCAATTTGGTTTAGGGACATTGGCACTTGTAGGCATCTATGACGGCAATCATTTTTTACGCAATCCGGAATTGCAGGAACGTGCGTTCTATGTTAATATTTCACGTAATAAGTGGATTTTACGTAAAGATATAAAGCGTTTTGTAGGAATGAAAATGCGGGGAATTGAGATTACGGAATCCGGAATATTGGCCGCTGCGCATCTAGCGGGTCCAGGAAATGTAAAGATCTTCTTAAGGTCACAAGGAAGAATGGACATAAAGGACGGATATGGTACAAGTATATCTAATTATATGAAAAAGTTTTCAGGTTATGATATTTCTATAGTTTCACCAAAAAGAAACCCTAGAATTTAAAAGTTTAAGTAGATATGAAAATGGGAAACCTTGGCATTGTTTTGTCAAGGTTTTTTTATGCTTGAATAATAAAGATTGCAGGTCGTTTATGTAAATCTACATGTTCCCTTTTCCAATTTATAGCCGTTTTGGTTTTAATATATTCCGTAGGCAAAGTAATATCTGCGGCAACGCAAATTCTTGTACTTGGGGCCAATGTCTTAATCAGTTCTTCTAACATTTTATTATTGCGGTAGGGCGTTTCAATAAATATTTGCGATTGATTTTCCTCCTTGCTTTTTCGTTCCAAGGTTTTAATATGTTTTTTGCGTTCGGCTCCATCAATGGGTAAATAGCCGTTAAAGGCGAAATTTTGGCCGTTCATGCCACTTGCCATTAATGCCAATAATATGGATGAAGGGCCTACCAAGGGTACTACCTGTAGATTTTTTTCATGTGCGATTTTGACTACCGCTGCACCCGGGTCTGCAATACCGGGGCAACCGGCCTCTGAAAGGATACCAATATCAAAACCTTCTAAACAGGGGTTTAGGAATGTAGGTATTTCTTGTTGTTCAGTAAACTTGTTTAATAAGGATAATTTAAGTGATGGCTGGGATTTTCTTGGACTTATCTTTTTAATAAAATGGCGAGCGGTTTTTTCGTTTTCTACAATATAATGATCTAACCGCTCTATTGTTTGCTTTATGGAAATTGGTAACACCTCTAAAGGGGCCATATCTCCTAAGGTAGATGGAATCAAATAAACACTTCCAGATTTTTCGCTGTGCTGTGTACTCATATTATTTATTTATTTTGGCGGCTATTATTTCACAAGCTTCATCGATCATCTGAAATACGTTCTCAAATCCATCGTTGGAATCATAGTAAGGATCCGGAACTTCACGGTCCGTAGCATCTATTTCGTTTAAAATTAACCTTACTTTTGAGCTATCCTCTGTATTACGGGCCTGGGCAATAATAGTTCTATAATTACTTTTGTCCATAGCGTAGATTAAATCAAAACGGTCAAAATCTGAAATAGAAAACTTTCGGCATCGTTGCTTGCTGATATCTATTCCGTGGTCAAAAGCTATTTTTATTGATCTTGGGTCTGGTGGGTTGCCTATATGGTAACCGGCAGTACCTGCAGAATCTACTTTTATTTGGGAGTTCGCTACTTTATTTTGGAGTATACCTTCCGCCAATGGGGACCTACAGATATTTCCTAGGCAAACCATCAACACATTCATGGGGCAGGGGTATTATGAGAATTTTTTGGTAAGGTCGTCAATGTACTTCCTAAACTGTTTATCTGTTTCCGCAAGATTGTCCACTGTTTTGCATGCATGCAAAACGGTTGCATGGTCTCTTTTGCCAATTTGCGATCCAATACTTGCCAATGAGGCCTTGGTGAATTTTTTTGCAAAGAACATGGCTAATTGTCTTGCTTGTACAATATGCCTCTTTCTCGTTTTGGATTGAAGCGTAGCAACATCCATCTCAAAATAATCGGAGACTACTTTCTGGATGTAATCAATAGATACTTCTCGTTTGGTGTTCTTCACGAATTTCTCTACGACTTGCTGCGCAAGTTCTATTGTTACTTCCCGTTTGTTCAGGGTAGACTGTGCAATCAATGAAATTATTGCGCCTTCTAATTCCCTGATATTTGTTTTGATATGTTTGGCAACATAATCAATAATATCTTCTGGAATTTCAACCCCGTCTCTATATAATTTATTCTTAAGGATAGAAATTCTTGTCTCATAATCCGGACTTTGCAATTCTGCAGATAGGCCCCACTTAAATCTTGAAAGCAATCGTTGTTCAATATCCTGCATGTCTACAGGAGCTTTGTCAGAAGTAAGGATTACCTGTTTGCCGTTTTGGTGCAAATGGTTGAATATATGGAAAAATACATCTTGGGTACCGGATTTTCCAGATAGGAACTGTACGTCATCAATGATCAGTACATCTATTAACTGATAGAAATGGATAAAATCATTTCTAGTATTTTTCTTAACAGATTCTATATACTGTTGTGTAAATTTCTCAGCAGAAATATATAGCACAGTACGTTCTGGATATTTATCCTTTATTTCAACTCCTATGGCATGGGCCAAATGTGTTTTGCCTAGACCAACGCCACCAAAGACCAATAACGGATTAAAGGATGTTCCGCCAGGTTTGTTGGCTACTGCCATACCCGCCGATCTTGCCAATCTGTTGGAATCCCCTTCCAGGAAATTATCAAAATTATAATTTGGGTTTAACTGGGATTCTATCTTTATGTTACGTATACCTGGTATTACGAACGGATTGCGTAATTCTGGGTTTTTAGACTTAATGGGTACATCCATTTCTTGGGCGGCCATTGCTCCCCTGTTGGAACTTGGAATCTTTTCTGTGAAAGGTTCTTTGTTACCATAGGTATTCTCCATGCGTATAATGTAGACCAACTTTGCGGTTTCTCCCAATTCCTTGGTCAGTGCAACTTTTAAAAGTTTCACATAATGTTCTTCCAGCCACTCATAAAAGAATTTGCTGGGAACTTGTATACTTAATGCATTTTCGGTTAACTTAATTGGTTTAATGGGTTCAAACCAAGTTTTGAATGCCTGCGGTTGGATATTATCCTTAATAAACACCAAACAGTTTTTCCATACGGAATTAGCAGTAACACTCATAATAAAATCTTCACTTTTTAAGGTTAGCATTTAGCTAAAGGCGATTGAAAAATTCAATCAATGTTCTCATTCAACTTGGGCAAATATGTGAACAATTTATTTAAAAAAAAAATTGATTATCATTGAATATGACCTTTTTTTTTCTCATGTTCGTCAACCCATAGGGGGAGCTTTTAAATATATACTTTTTACTCCGAATAAATGCGATCAAATCAAATTTCTTTTAGAATAAGATACAGTGAAACCGACCAAATGGGCGTTGTCTATCATGGTAACTACGCTCAATATTTAGAGATGGCAAGGGTAGAGTGGTTAAGGGTGTTGGGTATTTCCTACAAAAAAATGGAAGAGGATGGAATTATGCTTCCTGTTATTAGTTTATCAATCAATTACTTGAAGCCTGCATTGTACGATGATTTGATTACCGTTAAGGTAATATTGAACAAAAAACCCGTGGTTAGAATAGAATTTGATTATGAAATAACCAATGAGGCGGGTGAGCTATTGGCCACGGCAAATACTGTTCTGGTATTTATGGATATAAAGAGAAAAAGACCTACTAGGTGTCCTGATTTTTTGTTAAAAAAATTGAACTACTGATTTCTATTGGTCAGTTTTGATTTTTAGTTTGTGTTGTGTCTTAAAAAGATTCAGTGTCCGTCTAAAATCACTTTTCTTAACAGCTATCACCATTGAACATTTTAAATGTAGGTCTTGGGATATAATTTCCAGTTGATGTTTTTTGATCATACGCATGACCACATCCATTTCAGCATACTCAAATTCAATTTTAAATTGTTGTTTTATAATCTTGGTAATGATTTGTGCTTGTTCCAATGCTATCTTGGCAGTTTCCTTGTAAGCTGTAATTAATCCGCCTACGCCAAGTTTTGTACCTCCAAAAATGCGGACGACGGCTACAAGGGTGTTGGTAACATCATACGATTGTAGCTGTCCATAAATTGGCATACCTGCAGAATTATTGGGTTCGCCGTCATCATTGGCTCGGTAAGTTTTTTTAGTCGTACCAATTTGCCATGCATAACAAACATGGTTGGCCGTAGGATATTCATTTTTTAAGGAAGCTATATATTGCTTTATCTGTTCTTCATCGTTCACCGGAAAACAATACCCAAAGAATTTACTTTTCCGTTCTTTGAAAAGGATAGGTGAAGTAGGTTTCAGAATAGTACGATAGGAATCCATTTGAATTTGAAATGTTTATATGAGCATTGTTAGATGTTGTCCAAAAGCGACCATAATAATACTGCATACGGCTAAAACAATGCCTAACCAATTTTTAGGGGTAAGTCTTTCTTTGAACAATATAATTCCTAAAAGGGTGGAAAACATGACTATGGCCACATTATTGATCGTAAATACCGATGCGCTGTTCCAAGTGGGGTGCTGTAAAGCCTTTAGTAAATAAAAAATTGAAAAATAGTTGGGTATTCCCAAGCAAATACCGCCAATGATATTTTTAAAATTAAATTTTAAAGGTACTTTGGTAGAATTTAAACAGATGTAAAAAAGTCCTATAACCCCTGCCGAACTAAATACCGTAGCGGAAAATAGGGCATATTCTTCCTCTGGCATATGGGCGTCTTGAACGTATTTGATACTGGTGTCTATAACTCCTGAGCCCAGAAATACAAGTACGGGTAGGGCAAATGCCCATTTATTGGCCTTTATTTTTTGTTCCTTTAAGGAGGCAAAATACACGGCCAATAGCGCAAGGATAATACCTATGATTTCTAGTATGCCAAGAATTTCCTTGTAGAAAAATACACCAAAAAGAACCGGTATGGTCAAAGACATTTTGGTTGCTACAGATGCTACGGATACACCAAGTTTTTGGGAAGTAGCCGCCATTAAATTAAATATAAGTATGAATAACAGACCTAATGATAGGCTGCCCCAGAACCAACTTTTTTGTGGCACGTCTACCAAGGTAATGGGACCTGAATAATTAAAAAGTCCAACACTACAGGCTACAAAATAATTTACAATAATTGCAAAAAGAGTCTGTACACCATATTTGGCATATAATTTAAAAACAACAAAAATTAGGCTAGAGAAGAGAATGCTTAACGCTAGGTATAACATTTACAGATGCCTTGAAATTTCTTGGATATCCTCTTTGCCTACTTGTAAATTCCAACATTGCATACCCAATTTGGCGGCGCTATCCGTATTTTCTTTGGTGTCGTCCACAAAAAAAGTTTCATTGGCAACCAATGCATTTTTTTGTAATACATATTCAAAAATATCCGCATTTGGTTTGCGCATCTTAATTTCTTGGGAAAGGTAGAATGCTTCAAAGCATATTTTGAACCTTTGAAAACGTTCCATCCCCATTGATGCTATTACTTTTTCTATGTGAAGGTCGTTGGTGTTGCTTAAAAGAAACAATCTATACTTGTTTTCTTGCCGTAAAAGTTCAATAAATTGTAAACGCTCCTCTGGAAAATCCAAGATGATAGAATTCCAAGCCGCTTTTATTTGCTGAATGCTGGCCGTAGTAAAGACCGATTGTAGTCGATGTAGGAATTCTTCGGAACCCATAAGTCCCATTTCGTATTCCTTGAAAAGGGAATCTAGTTCTGGAGTCAGTTCGGTAAATCCAAATTTAGCCATTTCCAATAAGGGCGCTTCTTTATTTAAGTTAATAAAGATATCGCCAAAGTCAAATATAATGTTCTTGATCATTATGTAATACGGTTAATTGGTCGTTTAAAATTTGAGAGTGTTGTGTTATATAACCTTTGATCCTTGGAGCGGACAAGCCAGTGCCAAAACGGTTGGTTCCCTTAAATATTCTGGCTTCATCCCAAATATTTGCATCTATAAAACTTTGCAAGGTGTGCAAACCACCTTCAATAATGATGCTTTGAATATTTTCTTCGTACAGGATTTTACATAGTTGCTGTGCCAAATTAGCTTCAAAATCGACGATTTTATACCTTGCGTTGGAGTTGTATTGTTTGCTGTCTACAACTTGGGTACAAATTAAGGTTTGCTGTTTTCCATTAAAGATATGATAGGTTGAAGGTATTTTTAGTTCGCGATCAAGTACAATGCGTAGAGGGTTCTTTCCGGTCCAATTCCTAACATTTAGTTGCGGATTATCGGCCATTACAGTATTGGTGCCTACAAGAATACCAGGTTCCTCACTTCGCCATTTGTGCACTAATTGTCTTGATCGGGTATTGGTAATCCAAAATGGTTCTTTTTTATCACCACGTAGTAACGTGTCTGGTGCTATATAACCATCTATGGTCTCCGCCCATTTTAAGATGATATAAGGCCTTTTCTTATTACAATTGGTCAAAAAACGTGCATGATGATCTTTACATTCTTGTTCCAGAATACCCACTTTTACGATACATCCTGCATTTTTAAGTTTTTTAATACCATTCCCTGCAACCTTTTCATGAGGGTCCTTTAAACCTATAACCACTTTGGGTATGCCCATTTGTATGATCAGGTCCGCACAGGGCGGTGTTTTGCCAAAATGGGAGCACGGTTCTAAGGTCACATAAATTGTCGCATCTTTTAATAGGGATTTATCGCTTACGGAATGTATGGCGTTTACTTCTGCATGGTTTCCTCCAAATGCACTGGTAAACCCTTCTCCAATAATCTTTCCGTTGTGGACAATGACTGCACCTACCATAGGGTTGGGAGCAGTAGAGCCAAGGCCGTACTTCGCGATTTCTATGCACCGTAGCATGTATATTTCATCATTAGTAAGTAAATCTACAGATGGCGGTACTTTTTTATTTGGCTGAGGATTATTAATGGACATCAAACTTTACCTTTTTACACATATCACGTATCTTCACAGATCAAAAATAGTACTTTAAAACCTATTGTCTTTTTGCCATGGAAAATGTTGTGATCAGGGAAATCAAAAAAGAGGATAATGTCCAAGTAGCCAAGGTGATAAGGCAAGTGCTGATAGATTTGGGGGTTCCAAAGGTAGGTACCGCATATGAAGACCCATCTTTAGATAACATGTACCAGCATTATGATATGCCTAGGGCTACCTACTTTGTTGTGGAACATGAAGGAACAATTTTAGGTTGTGCAGGGATAGCCCAATTGGATAATTACAAGGGTAATGTTTGTGAACTTCAAAAAATGTATTTCCTGGAATCGGCAAGGGGTAAGGGAATTGGCCATAATATGATACGGGCGTGTTTGGAACGTGCAAAGGAATATGGTTTTGAATCTTGTTATCTGGAAACCATGCCTTACATGAAGGCGGCCCAGAAACTATATAAGAAAATGGGGTTTGAATATATAGACGCTAGAATGGGAGATACAGGCCATTATTCCTGTCCTGTGTTCATGCTTAAAATATTATAGTTGTGTTACTACGGGAAATAAGGAACATATTTCATTCAGAGCTCGATACGCTCTACTCCAAAGATGAAGTTACCAGCTTTTTTTATATACTTACTGCGCATTATTTTAAATTGGAACGTTTTGCTCTGGTATTTGAACCTAACTTGGTTATTGATAAAGATCAGGAAACGATATTGTTCAATGCCTTGTCTCAGTTAAAGAAGGAAAAACCTATTCAATATATTACCGGTATTGCCCATTTTATGGATATGGATTTTAAAGTCAACGAACATGTTTTGATACCTAGGCCCGAGACCGAGGAATTGGTAAGGTGGATTTTGGAAGATAAAGCAGGTGTAGATACCAAAATACATATCTTGGATATGGGTACCGGTAGTGGGTGCATTCCAATTTCCTTGGCTAAAAATTTACCTAATGCTCACGTAAAGGCCTTGGATATATCTCCAAAGGCTTTATTGGTTGCCAAAGAAAATGCTGCTGTACAGGGGGTTAAGATAGATTTTCAACTTGCGGATATTTTTGACTACCATACGGATAATGTACAGCGTTTTGATATAATCGTATCCAATCCGCCCTATGTAAGGGAACAGGAGAAATCTAATATGCAAAAAAATGTCTTATGCAATGAGCCTGGTTTGGCCCTTTTTGTTCCTGATGATGATGCATTAAAATATTATAGGGCCATTGTGCATTTTGCAACAAGGAATTTAAATCAAAATGGTAGCTTATATTTGGAAATCAATCAGTATTTAGGTGAAGAAACCAAACAATTGTTGGTCCAAAACAAGTTTAAGAATGTGGAGTTACGAAAGGATCTTTATGGCAATCACAGAATGTTAAAGGGAATAAAAAAATAAAAAGTATTATGGTATTTGGCGATAGTTATAAGGATTATGGTAGAATAGAGAAGATTCAAAGATCAATCAGGTAACTGTCAATGTGGAGCGTTTACTGTAAATAATGAACGGTTAGCCACCTGTACCTACCCAATATAGGATGAATAAAGAGCAGCTATAAATTAAATGGAAGCGAGAATATTAGAATTACGAAAAGAACTACGGGAGCATAATTATAATTATTATGTATTAGACAATCCTACCATATCTGATTTTGAATTTGATATGAAACTTAAGGAGTTGCAGGAGCTAGAGGCAAAGCATCCAGAATACTATGATCCCAGCTCACCTTCGTTAAGGGTAGGCGGTATGATCACCAAGAATTTTGAGACCGTGGTACACGAACACCGTATGTATTCCTTGGACAATTCTTATTCCAAAGAGGATTTGGAGGATTGGGAAAAAAGAATACAACGCAATTTAGGGGATGTGACGGTAGCATTTACGTGTGAGCTAAAATATGATGGGGCGTCAATAAGTATCACCTATGAAAATGGCAAGTTGGTAAAGGCCGTAACTCGCGGTGATGGTATTCAGGGAGATGATGTCACCAATAATATCAAGACCATAAAATCCGTACCCTTACAATTAAAAGGCGATTATCCTGAAAAATTTGATATTAGGGGGGAAATTGTATTGCCTTTTGATGGTTTTCTGAAAATGAATGAAGAACGTATTGCCAAAGGCGAGGAGCCTTATATGAATCCTAGAAATACCGCATCCGGCAGCCTTAAACTTCAGGATAGTAGCATTGTGGCCCAAAGACCATTGGACTGTTTGTTATATAGTATAGTAGGAAAGGATTTAAATTTTGAAACCCAGTTCCAAATGTTGGAAAAGGCCAGGGAATGGGGTTTTAAGGTTCCTACGGTAGCCAAGCTTTGTAAGACTACCACTGAGGTCATGGCATTTATAGAGGAGTGGGATGTTAAGCGTCATGAACTGCCCTATGAAACTGACGGAGTGGTCATTAAGGTTAATAGTCTGCAGTATCAAGAGGAACTAGGGTATACCGCAAAAGCACCAAGGTGGGCCATGGCCTATAAATTTAAGGCGGAACAAGTATTCACCGTTTTAAATGAAATTACGTATCAAGTAGGGCGTACGGGTGCTATAACGCCGGTAGCCAATTTAGAACCTGTGCTGTTGGCAGGAACTACCGTTAAAAGGGCTTCGTTGCACAATGCGGACCAGATAGAGAAATTGGATATTCGTGTGGGCGATACGGTCTTTGTTGAAAAAGGTGGGGAAATCATCCCTAAGATTATAGCGGTAGATTTTACAAAAAGGCCTGCGGATTCTAAACCTACGGAGTATATCCATGAATGTCCTGAATGCGGAACACCATTGACCCGTACAGCCGGTGATGCCAAGCACTATTGTCCAAACGAGTATGGATGTCCGCCCCAAATTACGGGTCGTATTCAGCATTTTATTTCAAGAAAGGCCATGGATATAGAAGGTTTGGGAGGAGAAACGGTAGAGCTATTGTTTAAGGAAGGACTTATCAATGATTATGCAGATTTATATCAATTGACCAAGGAGGATATTTTGCCCTTGGAACGTATGGCAGAAAAATCAGCGGAGAATTTAATAAAAGGTGTGGCAGAATCCGTAAAAGTACCTTTTGAGCGGGTGTTGTTTGCCTTGGGTATTCGCTATGTAGGTGAAACCGTAGCCAAGAAGTTGGCAAAGGCCTATAAACATATTGATGCGCTCAAGGAAGCGCCTTTGGAACATCTGACGGCAGTAGATGAAATAGGGGAGCGCATTGCACAAAGTGTTATCCAGTTTTTTGCCAATGAAAAGAATTTAGATGCCATAGAACGTTTAAGGCGCTATGGTGTGCAAATGTCCATTTCTGCGGAAAAGTTACAAAACCAGACAAATATATTGCAAGGCAATACCTTTGTAGTTTCCGGTGTATTTGAACAATTGGGTAGGAACGAACTAAAGAAAAAAATTGAGGATAACGGTGGTAAAGTGGGCTCATCCATTTCCTCAAAAACTACCTACTTGGTGGCCGGAGATAAAATGGGACCGAGCAAAAGAGTTAAAGCGGAAAAATTGGGAGTACCCATAATTACTGAACAGGAATTTTTAAACATGTTGACCTAAAATGAATATGGATATTTTTACGATAACTTCAGTACTGGTATTTTTATCGGCCATTTTTGGCTATATCAATGCCCGTTTTTTAAAATTGCCAAACAGCATTGGCTTAATGTTAATAACCATTGTATTTACTTTAGTGGTATTTGCTATTGGCTATGTAGATGATACGTTGATAAACGCGGAAAGATATATCATTACACAGATAGATTTCAAATCTGTTTTGTTGGATATCATGTTGAGTTTTCTACTTTTTGCAGGAGCATTGCATACCAATTTTGAACAGTTAAGGGTACAACGTTGGCCTATATTGGTATTCTCTACCTTAGGCGTTCTGGTGTCAACGTTTTTAGTAGGCACCAGTGTCTATTATCTACTTCAAATATTGGGTATGGATATTGCCTTTATCTATTGTTTATTGTTCGGTTCATTGATATCGCCTACGGATCCCATTGCCGTATTGGGCATATTAAAAAAAGCAGGAGCCCCTAAGCAGTTGGAAACTAAAATCGTTGGGGAGTCATTGTTCAATGATGGAGTTGGGGTAGTGGTATTCTTAACTATTTTTCAATTGGCATCCTCTACGGAGGTAGCGGTCTCCCCATTGGAAATTTTAGAGCTTTTTGGTGTTGAGGTCATTGGTGGTCTGGCACTGGGCCTTGCCTTGGGTTGGGGCACCTATAAGTTAATGAGGTCCATAGATGATTATGACATTGAAGTTATTATCACCTTGGCTACGGTCATGGTTGGAACCCTAATTGCACAAAAATTTCATTTATCGGCCCCTTTGGCCATGGTGGCGGCAGGTTTGGTGGTCGGTAACGATACGGTACGTAATTCTGCCATGTCGGCAACAACCGAGACTTACGTGGATAAATTTTGGGAACTGTTGGATATTTTATTGAACACATTATTGTTTGTATTGATAGGTATGGAAATGCTGGTACTATCTTTTAAAACGGATTACATAATTGCCGGTCTAATGGCCATACCTTTAGTATTGCTATGTAGGTACTTATCATTGTTGCTCCCCATTAAATTTTTTGAGAAAAGGTTGGATTTTGTTCCCAAAACCAATTTGGTCATGACTTGGGGCGGGTTAAGGGGAGGAATATCCATTGCGTTGGCCTTAGGACTTACAGAAGCCATGCATAGGGATGTTTTTTTGGTTATTACCTATATAGTAGTTGTCTTTTCAATTATAGGGCAGGGATTAACGGTAGGTAAATTGGTAAAAAGGGTAACAACATGATGCCACAAAACTATTCGGAATTTAATTCCACTTTACAACTTTCCGATCCACCAAAGGACTGGCCCGATGCATTAAAGGCAATGTGGTATGATGCTCAGAAAAATTGGGAGGCCGCACATGATATTGCACAGGAACTTCATAGTAAATTGGGTAGTTGGATGCATGCATACTTACATAGAAAAGAGGGAGACCGATTTAACGCAGGTTATTGGTATCGATTGGCTGGTAGGACCTATCCGGATATTTCTTTGGATGTTGAATTACAAAAAATTGTTGAGTTTATTTTAGAGGGTAACGGCTAGTTGATTTGGGAATATGGATTTTTGCATTATATAATTACGATTTTTAGAACTGTGTTATATGCTATTTCAAAAGCTTAAGATTAAAGTAAATGCTTATGGATGGCCACTCTATTAATGCCTTGATACTAGGTTTTCTGGATAAACCAGCCCACATGGTATTTCTGTATAATTGACCTTGTACCAAGCCTTATTATCCTTAAAGATGAAACCCGCACGCACTTTATCGTTCAATCCTTTTCTAAAGAGTGTAATCACATAAAATATTTTGGTTTCCTTAGGTGGTATGGTCAATTTTAATGACGTTCGTTTTTGGAGCGAATTTTCTAGGGCAGCTTCTAAATCTGTAAGGCCATAGTTAAATAACGGTACCTTATCAATACGCATTGTAGCATTTGGCAGTAGTACGTTTAGGGTATTGTCGAAAGATGTTCCCTGCGGAATGGAAGTTTTGGGCATTTTAAGTGATAGTTCAAAAGGTGCTTCTGTAGTATTGATGATACGTGACCAAAAAATAGCGTAGACAAATTTTTGTCCATTGGAAAAAGTATGGGTATGGCCACCTTTTGGCAAACTATTTTGTACAATAATTTGTTTTCCCTTTGTATTGGTGTATAGATATGTAGTATCTATCCATGCGGCAATGGAATCTAATTGTATTTTTTGGTTTTCATTAGATGCTGTAGAAGTCAACGTCGTATTTGCTAACGATTTAGGGGTGAACTCATTTTTATGTTCCTGTTTGCAGGATAATAATAGTACAGTAGTCAATAATGTTATGAGTAGCCGTTTTATCATTGTTATAGTGATTGCTCTGCTGTTTAATTAATTGGTTTTATATTGGTAGTTGTTGATAACGAAGATCGTTTTTTTTCCAAAGAATACTACGAGTAATTATAAAGCTTTTGTAAGAACATCTTAACATAAGTTGTTTATTGCAACCATTTTTAATCCTTAATTTTAGTCATCATGAAGGGTGCTGTAGTATGTTACCCTAAAGTTGCCATCTAAACAAAACCGTATGAAAAAACAATTCCTTTTAGCCGCCACAGTATTGGTGGTATGGGGCATGGCTGCCCAAGAAACATTATTGCTACGGCAACCTACCTTATCTAAGAACGAAGTAGTCTTTATTTACGCAAATGACCTATGGAAGGCACCGGTTACCGGTGGTGATGCCATACGGTTAACCAGCGGTATGGGCTATGAATATGCGCCACATTATTCGCCAAACGAGCAATGGATCGCTTTTACGGCAGAATATGAGGGCAATGATGATGTGTATGTTATTCCCGCAACAGGTGGTACACCAAAGCGGCTTACCTTTCACCCTTCGGTAGACGAGGTTCAGGGTTGGACACCTAATGGTGAAATTCTTTTCCGTTCTACACGAAAAGCAAGACCTACCATGACCAGTCAGTTCTATACGGTATCCATAGAGGGTGGTCTGCCCAAGGCTTTGGAAATTCCTAGAGGGGCCTATGGGGAAATCTCTGAAGATGGAAGCCATATAGCATATACACCGATCACTTCTTGGGACCCGGAGTGGCGTAATTACCGTGGTGGACAGGCCATGCCCATTTGGATCGTAGATTTAAATACCTATGAGTTGACCACCACCCCACAATTAGATCAAGAACGTCATTTATATCCGGTTTGGATAGAAAAAAAAGTATACTATTTATCGGAGCGTGATTATACCAGTAATATCTGGAGCTATGATACCGCTACCCAAACTGAGGAACAAATAACCTTTCATAAAAAATTTGATGTTAAAAGCCTAGATGCCGAAGGAAATCAATTAGTCTATGAACAAGGTGGGCGTTTACATATTTTGGACATTGCCACCAAGCAGGCCAAAACAATTAACATCAGTGTTAAGGGGGATTTGAATTTTAGTCGTTCCCGTTGGGAAGAGGTCACCGCCAACAATGTAATTAATCCCAATATTTCACCCAATGGCAAACGTGCCGTTTTTGAATACCGTGGCGATATTTTCACTTTCCCAAAGGAAGCGGGTAGCTGGCGAAACCTTACTCAGAGTAGCGGGGTTGCGGATAGGTCTCCCATATGGTCCCCTAAAGGAAATAAAATTGCATGGTTTTCTGATGCAAGTGGGGAATACCAGTTGGTGGTGGCAGACCAATTTGGGCAAAACAGGAAAACATACCCCCTTGAGAATCCTACATTTTATTTTAAACCGGATTGGTCGCCCAACGGTAATCTCATTGCCTATACCGATACGGATTATAACATTTGGACCATAAACCTTGTTACAGGAAAGGTTAATAAGGTTGATACGGACCGTTATGCACACCCTAATAGGTCCATGAACCCTGTATGGTCGCCAGATAGCCGTTGGTTAACTTATGAAAAACAACTGGACAGTCATTTTAAAGCGGTTTTTATTTATGATACCCAAAGCGGAAAAGCGGTGCAGGTAACGGATGGTACAGCAGATGCTACCAGTCCGGTGTGGGACGTTGCGGGTGAATACCTTTACTTTTTGGCAAGTACGGATTATGGACTGGCATCGGGGTGGTTAGATATGAGCTCCTATGACCCAAGTATTACCCGTAGCCTTTATGCCCTTGTGTTGAGCGCACAAGGTAAAGCCCCAAATCTTCCAAAGACCGATGAAGAAGATATAGACGAAGCTAAGTCCGATGAGACCAAAACATCATCCAAAAAGGATAAAAAGGACAAAGATGAACCTAAGAAAACCATAAAACCGGTACAAATAGAATTTTCTGGCATTCAAAATAGGATAGTGGCCTTGGACTTACCTGCGCGTGACTATCAATTTTTACAGGCGGGTTCGGAAAAGCAGGTGTTCGTTGCCGAAGCCATCCCAAATGAAGGTGGGCTAAAAATACACAATTATGACATTGCCAAGGAAAAGGCGACCGATTTTGAAGATGGGGTAACCCAAATGGTAGTTTCAAAAGATGGTGCACATACCCTTTTAAAGCATAAAGCAGGGTGGACCATTACCGGAACAAAAGATGCACCCAAACCAGATGATAAAATAGCGGTTTCGGCACAATTAAAAATAGACCCTACGGCAGAATATGCACAGATTTTCAAGGAAAGCTGGCGTTATATGAGAGATTTCCTATATGTGGACAATGTTCATGGGGCACCGTGGAATGAGGTTTATAGTTGGTACCAACCTTGGGTAAAGCATGTAAGGCATAGAACGGACCTTAACTATATAGTGGATATACTTAGTGGGGAAGTAGCCATTGGGCATTCCTATGTATCTGGAGGGGATATGCCCAAAATAAATGAGGTTCCCGTAGGATTGCTAGGTACCGATTTCAATGTGGTTGATGGGTATTATAGAATTGAGAAAATCTACACCGGGGAAAAATGGAATCCTAACATAAGGGCTCCATTGGCAATGCCCGGTCTTGATATTAAAGAAGGCGATTATATAGTTGCCATCAACGGAAAGCCAGTGGCTCAAAATCAAAATATATATGCTTTGTTGGAACAGACCGCCGATCGTACTATCAATATTTCCGTGAATAATTCACCATCAATGAACGGGTCTAGAAGTTTGACCGTGAAACCTGTTGAAAATGAATACCAATTACGCTTTATTGATTGGGTAGAAGGGAATAGAAGAAAGGTTGATGAATTATCTGGCGGAAAATTAGCTTACGTATTCATTCCCAATACCAGTAATCCGGGTTTTGAAAGTTTCAATAAATATTATTTTTCGCAGCAGGATAAAAAAGGGGTTATTTTGGATGAGCGAAACAATGGTGGTGGTTCCGCTGCAGATTATATGATTGATATAATGGCACGGGAACCTTTTGGCTATTTCAATAGTAAAGCCAACGATAATAGACCTTGGACCTCTCCCATAGCAGGAATTTGGGGACCTAAGGTTATGATCATAAACGAACGCGCCGGTTCCGGAGGTGATTTGCTGCCTTACATGTTTAAGGAGAAAGGTCTTGGTCCCTTGGTAGGAACCCGAACTTGGGGTGGTCTGGTAGGTACTTGGGATACTCCGCGTTTTATTGATGGCGGACGTATGGTTGCGCCACGTGGCGGATTCTATAACAATGATGGAGAGTGGGATGTGGAAGGTATAGGAATATCGCCTAATATAGAAGTCATACAAGACCCAAATTCTATTGTGGCCGGTAAAGACCCACAATTGGAGCGCGCCGTTCAAGAAGCCATGAAACTATTGGAAACACAAGAGTTTATCATGAAACCGGAACCCGCGGCACCGGTAAGGTGGAAACGCCCGGTAGGCTATGAAAATGAAAACTGATATTAAGAAAAAGCCCAACTTCGGTTGGGCTTTTTTATGCGGTCAACATTAGTGGAAACAGTTTAAATCCCATCGTGACTAATTCTTAAAATTTTATATATAAGAAGTTTAATAACTAATTTAATGTAGCCAGGTTTGTTATTGTTTCTGTGTCAGCTAACTTTCTACCTTCTTCAATTCCTAGCCAAGAATCGCTTGCATGTTTCTCTGACCAAAATCCGTTTAAAATAGATTGATTCAAGACTTTATATACAACTACGCCTTTATATATTTTATATGCATCACCTTCATAAGAAAAATTAATGACCAAAATATTATTGTTATAAAAACCAGTACCAACTTGGGTTTGCTCACCACCAATTACCCATTCTGCATGAACCCTGTGATTTCCCGTTTGTTTTAAGTGTAGAAATCCTGAATACCTACTTTTGTCTTCATTTTGATTAAAGCCTATGATATGGTACGTACCCAGTAGGTTTTTAATCGTATTGTTGGAAATTATGGGGTTAGTGGTGTAGGTACTGTACATCAGTTGCCTTTTAGCTATTTCATCCTTTAATGCGTTAATTTCGTTTTGGGATAAATGGTCTATTTGCAATAATGCTTTTTTTGAATTTTCCATCCATCCGTGTACATCTGTATGGCTAGGAACATCAGTTTTACGTGGAATTTTTTTCGTAATAGTGTCAACTTTATTTTTACCCTTATTTGATTTTAAGAATAGGTAAAAGATGAACAACGCTACACTTAATAGTACGATGACAATACCTAATACTACTTTTATAGGTACAGTTTCGTTTAATAAATTAGTCATAGAATGAATTACGTGTACCTAATTTAAAGGTAAATTTTAGTTCATTATTCATATTAGGATTGTCTAAAATTAGGTTGCCCAAATGGTTTTAATTATTGATACTTACTGAATAGATTTTACCGGCCATCATATCAGGTAAGAGCAATCTACCTTGTTCCTCTTCCAAATAAAAATCTGCAGCAGATTCTAGATTATCAATCAATACAGTAGACGCTTCTGTAGTACCATCTATTTTCCATACTGTACCAGAAGCCCAACTACTGATATAATAATCTCCCTTACTGTCTTGCTCAACTGCATCTGCACCTCTAAATTCTCCTTTTAAAGGAGTTAGTTGTCCATTACGTTTTACTAAGAAATTTCCTTTAAAAAATGCACCAACCATGATATCGCCATTATTGTCAACACCAACGCCATTTGGGTTTAGCATTAACGGGTTCGTGTCTTGGGCAATAGTAATATTGCCTTTTAAATTTATATGATAAATACGACCTAGCTCTGGTACTAATTTAGCCTCATCACTTTCTAGGGGCCAAAGGTTATTGTCTTTGTCGCGCATGTATTGGGTGGCACCCATATCGGCTACATAAATTCCTGTGCCATCTGCATTTATGGACACATCGTTTAAATATAACACCTCTTTAGGGAAGTCATTTTTATCGACAAATATACTTTTGTTTCCTTGTTCATCAATTTTCCAAATACGGGTAATATCAGAAAAGTATAGGTGATTATTTAGGTAAACTATTCCTTTTGGTTCATTAAAGCCATTGGCAAAGGTCGTGACGCCTTCTGTAGAAATTTGTACTACGGAACCATCACCTTCATCTTTGCCGTTCATTAAAGTAACATAATAATTGCCGTTGAAACCTTTGGTTATACTTTCTGGCTTAACACCCACTTCAACAGGAAATTGAATTTCATTTTGTGAAAAACAGAAAGAAATGGCAAAAAATATTGAAACGGAGAGTAAAATTGTGGAACGTAGTTGACTGTACATTTTTATGAGTGTTGTTTTTAAGTTGATGCAAGCTAAATTTAATAAAAATAACCTTAAAAAATTGCCCTTCGTTGTGTTAAACAATTGAAATCTATATCGTTAAATTTTTATTTGCTTCTCATAAAGTCCCTTATTCTTGTTTTCATAGGTCTTTTTTAAAACAAACACTATTTGCTATGCCAACATAAGGTGGATAGTTGGCAATAACCTGATAACCATTTTTCTTATAAAGGGCTATAGCTTCTGGCTGCCTCAAACCAGTTTCCAACACACAGGTTTTATAACCTAATTCTTTTGCCCATTCCTCCAATTCTGTCAAAATTTTAGAAGCAAAACCTTGACCGCGATTTTCTGGTAGTACGAACATTCGTTTTACCTCAACTGAAGTTTCATTGAACTTTTTAATAGCGCCACAGGCTATAGGCATATCGTCCTCATACAAAACCAGTGTATGTTTTAGATGGGTAATACCATTGAACTGGGCATAGAAACTATGATCCTCACCGTCACGTTTTGCAAGGTCGTTGTCCAAAAGGCTAACTAAATCCTTAAAATCCGGGTTTTGAGAGTCTGTACGCAGTATTTGAATCATTAGTTACAATTTTAGACTTTTATGGAATAGCCGGAGGCTGTATTTTTTTCGGTATCAAAATTAAAATCTATCCTGCCCAAGTGAACGCCAAAGCACCCCACCTGATTCACCAAGACGTCCCTATCATTAGCATTGCTGATTATAGTAGGTTTTTCCAAGAATGTATGGGTATGGCCTCCAATAATCAAATCTGTGTATTTGGTTTTTTTTGCCAATTTTAAATCATCTGGTTTGTTGATAGAGGCATATTCATATCCTAAGTGCGAAAGACAGATGATTAAATGGCATTGTTCCGTTAATTTTAATTGCTGCTCTGTTTCAATGGCAAGTTCATAAGGATCTAAATATTTTGTTTCCTGATATAATTGTTTGCTTACCAAACCATTCAGCTCAATTCCTAATCCGTAAACCCCAATTTTTAAACCATCCTTTATATATATTTGATAGGGTTTGGTCAGTCCTTGCAATGGTGTATTGGAAAAATCGTAATTAGCGGAGATAAAATCAAAATTAGCATGAGGCATTTGCGCAAGGAGTCCATCTATGCCATTATCAAAATCATGATTTCCTATTGTTGCCCCATCGTAATTGAGCATACTCATTAATTTAAATTCAAGTTCGCCCCCATAAAAATTAAAATACGGTGTGCCTTGAAAGATATCTCCGGCATCAAATAGCAAGGTGTTGGGATTCTCTTTCCTTATGCGCTCCACTAGTCCGGCCCTACGGGCCAATCCTCCAAGGCCGGGAAAATTAGCATGGTCCATTGGGAAGGCGTCTATATGGCTATGAACATCATTGGTATGTAAAATAGTAATATGTTTTTTGGATGGGGTGGTACACCCATTCAACCCAAGTCCACCCAAAGTCAATAAACCGGATGTTGCTGCGGTATTTTTAATAAATGTTCTTCTTTTCATATTACTGTAGCTGATAAAAACGTGAATCTACATTTGGTGCAAGCGTATCTACTTTGGTAAAATAATCTATCATGGCATTACGTATCTTATATTCGGTTTCGGTGATGGATACATATTCTTTAAAAAAATTCATGTTATCCCCACCTGTGACCAGGTAATTGGAGGTTGCCACAAAATAAGTTTGTTCCTTATTCAAAGGTTTTCCATTGATGGAAAACGTATGTACGCTATAGTCTTTATTAAGTACCAACTGCATACCAGCAATTGGGTGTGCTCTCTTTGCCTTGCTTAAATAATCTATCATTTTAAGTAGCGAACTGCCTTTTAATTCTACTACGACTACTGTATTTTCAAAAGGCATTACCTCATAGGCCGTTCTGGCCGTTACATTTCCTTTTGATATTGTAGCGCGTATTCCGCCATGGTTTAAAAGGACAACATCTATATTGTTTCCTGTACGTTGTTTAAATATGGGTTGAGATTGTTGCAATACGATATCTGCCATGAGGTTGCCGGCCGTAGTATTATATTGACCATCGGTTTTGCTAATGGTAAAAGGGGCATAGGCAAGAGGGTTAGTTAATATTTCCTCAATTCTATCGTGATAGGGTGTTATAAATTCCTGTATGGAATCAATGGCCGTAGAATTGCTGTCTATGGTAATTCTGTTTCCTTCAATAGAGGAAATAGTTGGTATCCCTTCCTTACACGATAAGGAGAGACTAATTGTTATAAATATAACAAAGTGTTTTATTTTTAAATAATCAAAGTGTTTTAACTTCGCCATAGAGTTGCAGGGATATTATTTACATTTGTGTAAATGTAAAAATACATGTTTTTAAAAGTTATTAAGGACAAGTTCAAACAGAAATCTGGTCGAAAATTATTGAAACAATTATCGGTCAATCCTGTAGCAGTAACCCGTGAGAAAAAGGGAATACGTTCTTTAGGTTGTATTGTGGATTTGGATAGGTTTGAAAAATCTGAAGTGTTTTTTCAGTTTCAGGAAGAGTTTTCTTTACGTCCAAATGCAGTTAAAATAATAGGATACAAGCGGTTATATGATAAAAATTCACCCTATGCCACACCTGTATTTTCAGATAAGGATTTAGGTTGGAACGGTGAAATAGAGAATAGTTATGCCCATGAGTTTTTGGGAAGGGAATATGATCTTTTGGTCAATTATTATGATGAAGATAGTCTTTTGTTAAACTTGATGACGGTAAAAACAAAAGCACGGTTAAAAGTAGGGTTTAAAGAAGTGGACCCATTGTACAATGATTTAATTTTTGATACACCATTAAAGGATTTTCAGGTATTTAAAAAGGAACTGAAAAAATATTTAGGCATTTTTAAGGAGATTTAGTTATGAAAGAATTACAAGGAGCAGGTGTTGCATTGATTACGCCTTTTAAAGAAGATGGTACAGTAGACGTAGTTGCTCTTAAACAAGTAGTAGCCTATAATATTGAACGTCATATAGATTATTTGGTAGTATTGGGTACTACAGCAGAATCGGTAACATTGACCAAAGCAGAAAAGCAACTGGTCATGAATACGGTAGAGGAGGCCAATGCCGGTAGACTTCCGTTAGTGCTAGGTGTAGGTGGTAATAATACTATGGGCCTTATAGAGGAATTAAAAACCCTTGATCTAACGGGGTATATCGCCATATTATCTGTGTCCCCTTATTATAACAGGCCAACCCAGGAAGGTATTTACCAACATTTCAAGGTCATATCCAATGCATCTCCATTACCAATTATACTTTATAATGTACCAGGTAGGACGGGAAGTAATATGTTGCCCGATACCGTGGTAAGATTGGCAAAGAATTTTGACAATATCGTTGCCGTCAAAGAAGCCTGTGGCAATATGATACAGATACAGGAATTAATAGCTAAGCGACCAAAAGGTTTCTTAGTACTTTCTGGCGATGATATCACCGCGTTACCCACCATAGTAGCAGGTGGTGAAGGGGTTATTTCCGTAATAGGGCAGGGACTTCCGCTAGAATTTTCATCAATGGTCCATGAAGCCATGAACGGACATGTGGAGGAGGCCTACGTACTTCATTATAAAATGCAGGAAGGCATGCAACTTATTTTTGAAGAAGGAAACCCGGCGGGTGTTAAGGTAATGATAGAATACTTAGGTCTTGCCAAACCATACGTACGCTTACCATTGATTCGTGCAACAGATGCATTGAAACATCGTATAGTTTCCTTTATGGAATCCATAGTGCGCATACCTGCATAATTTTCGTTAAATCTTCCATAAAAGGGACTTTTCTGCCA
Organism: Maribacter confluentis; assembly: GCF_030505015.1. NCBI lineage: Bacteria > Pseudomonadati > Bacteroidota > Flavobacteriia > Flavobacteriales > Flavobacteriaceae > Maribacter > Maribacter confluentis. The sequence goes on along the minus strand of NZ_JAUKUC010000001.1, from coordinate 213,465 downwards.
TGGAAAGCATGTATTTTTATTGGTTTAAAATGTTTTTTAAATCCATTGATAATCACTAATTTTGCAAAATGTTTTTTAATATGAGGAGAATATTCCCAATTCTGTTGATTACCATTGCTTTACAATCGTGCAACGAGTACCAAAAAGTGCTTAAGAACGATGATGTAAAAGCAAAGTATGATCTGGCAGAAAAATTTTATGCGGAGGGCGACTTTAAAAGAGCCAATAGACTGTATGAACAAATAGCACCAAAATATGTTGGTAAGCCACAAGGTGAACGTGTTATGTTCTTTTTATCCAATAGTTACTTTGAGCGTGGTGATTACAATATGGCGGGCTATCAATTTGAGCGTTTTGTAAAATCTTATCCAAAGAGTGATAAGGTTGTTGAAGCATCTTTTTTGGGAGCCAAAAGTTTTTACAAACTTTCTCCAGAATATTCTTTAGATCAATCTGATACTGATAAGGCCCTTTTAAAACTTCAAAATTTTATCAATACCTACCCTGATTCTGAATTTTTTGCTGAAGCCAACAATATGGCCAGGGAATTAACGGTAAAAAAGGAGCGTAAATCATTTGAAATTGTTAAGCAGTACAACAAATTGGGAGAATTTAATCTTGATATGTTGAAATCTGCGGTGACCGCAAGCGATAACTTCGTTTCTGATAATCCTGGATCCGTTTACAGGGAAGATGCCATGTTCATTAAAATGGATGCTCTTACCCATATGGCCATGAACAGTTTTGAAAGTTTAAAAGAAGAGCGTTTAAATGAGGCCAAGGCCGCATATTTGGCACTAAAAAAGAAGTATCCGGAGTCTAAATACGATAAAAAAGCGACCAATCTTTTAGAAAAAATTGATAAGGAATTACAACGTTTTCAAGATCAAGGCGTTGAATCAAAGTAAATAATTTAATTATGAATATGAACGATTTAAAAAACTCTAAAGCTGCTGTTTCTACTGTTACCATTAACCGTAATGAGTTTGACAAGCCTACCGAGAATATTTATGAAGCTATTTCAATTACTGCAAAGCGTGCTGTTCAGATAAATTCTGAGATTAAAAAAGAGCTTTTGGAGAAATTGGAAGAATTTGCTACATATAGTGATAGCCTAGAAGAGGTTTTTGAAAATAAGGAGCAAATAGAAGTTTCCAAGTTCTATGAAAAATTACCAAAACCTCACGCAATGGCGGTAGAGGAGTGGTTAATGGATAAAATTTATCACAGGAATACAGAAAAAGACGCCTAAGAATATGTTGCACGGCAAAAACATCCTTTTAGGCATAACCGGAGGGATTGCTGCTTATAAGACTACTTTCTTAGTTCGTTTATTCATAAAAGCTGGCGCTAACGTTAAGGTTATCCTTACCGATAGTGCCAGCTCTTTTGTTTCGCCACTTACTTTGGCTACTTTATCCAAGAATGCGGTCATATCGGATTTTGTGAAATCTGAGGAACATAGTGTGGAGTGGAACAATCATGTAGAACTTGGGCTATGGGCCGATCTAATGGTCATAGCTCCTGCGACTGCAAATACGATGTCCAAAATGGCCTCAGGTGCTTGTGATAACATATTGTTGGCCACATACCTTTCTGCCAAATGTCCTGTATATGTAGCTCCGGCTATGGATTTGGATATGTACAAGCATCCCAGTACCAAAAACTCCCTGAGTATTCTGAAATCTTTTGGTAATTACATTATCCCTGCTGCCAGTGGTGAACTTGCCAGTGGTCTACATGGGGAAGGTAGAATGGCGGAACCCGAAGAAATCATCAAATTTATTAAAGCGCAATTGAACAAAGGATTACCGCTTTCTGGTAAAAAGGTCCTCATAACCGCTGGTCCTACGTATGAAGCTATAGACCCTGTACGTTTTATAGGAAACCATTCAACAGGGCTCATGGGTTTCGAGCTGGCTAAAACTGCGGCCAATTTAGGTGCCCAGGTATATTTGGTGACGGGGCCTACGAGGCATAGTGTTGTCCATGATAATATTGAAGTAGTTCCGGTTGTTTCTGCAGACGAAATGTACAGGCATGCACATGCATACTTTAAGGATGCCGATATTGTTATTTGTGCTGCAGCCGTAGCGGATTACAAGCCTAAAACCGTAGCGGAACAAAAAATAAAAAAATCCGATGCCAGTTTCACCTTGGAATTGGTTAAGAATGTAGATATTCTAATGTCTCTCGGAGAACAAAAAAAGGAACAATTCCTTGTAGGTTTTGCTTTGGAAACCCAAAACGAAGTTGCTAATGCCTTGGGTAAATTGCAGCGTAAGAATTTGGACGCCATCGTGTTAAATTCGCTACAGGACAAAGGGGCCGGCTTTGGTGGTACAACCAATAAAATTTCATTTATAGATACCAATTCAACGATAACTGCGTTTGAACTAAAGACCAAGGCAGAAGTTGCGGTCGACATTTTTAATGAAATTATCAAGAGACGATATGCGTAGATTTATTTTTCTAGTGGTTTGCTGTTTTATGGTATTTGGGGTAAGTGGGCAAGAATTAAACTGCACGGTTACTGTAAACTCCGATCAGTTATCACAAGGAGATCTACAAGTGTTCAAAACCTTAGAGCGTTCGTTGAATGATTTTATTAATAAGTCTAAATGGACGAGTAGGGTTTTTAAGGAAAATGAGCGGATCAACGCACAAATGTTCATTACCATAACGGAATATGAATCAAATAGATTTAAAGGTAATATTCAGATACAATCTTCAAGACCGGTTTATAATACCTCTTATTCTTCGCCTATTTTTAATTATAAGGACAATCAATTCAATTTTCAGTATATCGAGTTTCAGCCATTGATCTTTAACGATAACCAATTTGAGTCCAACTTGGTAAGTGTACTGGCGTATTATGCATATATTATCATAGGGCTGGATGCGGATACGTTCTCGTTGGAAGGTGGCACGGAATATTATAGAAAAGCCCAGAATATTGTAACTATGGCTCAAGGTAGTAATTCTGCCGGTTGGAGCCAATCTGCGGACTCTAACCGTAGTAGGTTTGAACTGGTTGACAATCTACTGTCCAATACCTATAGGGAGTACCGTATTGCTATGTACAATTATCATAGAAAAGGCTTGGATATCATGCCAGACAATAATAGCACGGGCAAGCAGGTGATAGCGGGTACTATGAATTTGTTTCAAACCATGATCAATAGAAGACCAAATGCATTTTTAATATCAACGTTCTTTGATGCCAAATCAGAGGAGATATTGAATATTTTTTCGGATGGTCCAAAAGTAGATATCGTTAAGCTGAAGGAAACACTGAACAAAATTGCTCCATTATACGCATCTACTTGGAACGATATTAAATATTGAGCCTTTTTTCAAAACGGAATATAGATTACCTTTGTAGTTCTAAAATTCCGAAACGTGCTTTCAACCCTTTCCATTACTAATTATGCATTGATCGATAGCTTAGAAGTGGGCTTCGATAAAGGTTTTACCGTAATTACGGGAGAAACGGGTGCAGGTAAATCCATTCTTTTAGGAGGTCTATCCTTGGTTCTAGGCAAAAGGGCAGATTTATCTTCCCTACGTTTAAAAGATCAAAAATGTATAATTGAAGGTGTATTTAAAATAGATACCTATGGACTTCAATCTTTTTTTGAGGAAAATGATTTGGATTATGATGTGCATACCGTAATCCGTAGGGAGATTTTGCCCAGTGGGAAGTCAAGGGCTTTTATTAACGATACGCCGGTTACATTAGATGTGTTGTCGCGTTTGGGAGAAAATCTTATAGATATCCATTCCCAGCATCAGACCATGCAGCTTACTGAAAATGAATTTCAGTTAAAACTGGTAGATGCCTTGGCCAATAACCAACAGCGTCTTGCTGCCTATGTTAAGTCTTTAAAGGCATACCGCAAGGCACAGGGAGAACTGGATCGGATGATGGAGGTGCAACTTACCGCCAACAAGGAGCAGGACTATAATACATTTTTATTGTCCGAGTTGGAAAAGGCACCATTAAAAGTTGGGGTAGTAGAAACCTTGGAAGAGGAATATGAGCAGTTGAACAATGTAGAATTGATCATGGAACATTTATCCAAAGGGGATCAGTTGTTCAATGATGAGCAAATTGGGGTATTGTCTTTGGTTACCGAAATGCGGCAGTCACTTTCTAAATTGGTGGATTTTGGAGCAAATTACAAAGAGCTTTATCAGCGTGTACAATCCGTTTTAATAGAATTGGATGATATCAATTCGGAATTACAACATATACAAGAGGGTGTAGAGCCTAATCCCGAAGCACTGGAACAAGTAAGTTCAAAGCTGCAATTGCTTTATAACCTGCTAAAGAAGCATAATGTAAACGATGTTTCAGAGCTTATAGAAATTAAGAACGAATTGGCCGACAAGGTTTTTGAAACGGCACATTTAGATGAGAAAATTGCACTAAAGACCAGGGAGCTACAGGATATGCAATCCGTATTGGAGGAGCAAGCGGTAGTATTACGGGAAAAAAGAAAAGAAGTAATACCAGATTTAAAATCAAAATTAGAGGCAGACCTTGCCCAACTAGGTATGCCCAGTGCCTCTTTTCAAATTAATCTCAATGCCGTAGATTCTTTTACGGCAACAGGTATGGATGAGCTACATTTTCTTTTTACCGCAAACAGGGGAGGAAATTATGGCGAATTGAAAAAAGTGGCATCAGGAGGTGAGCTCTCTAGGATTATGTTGATCATTAAGGCCATTTTAGCCAAATATGAAAAATTACCCACCATTATGTTCGATGAAATCGATACAGGGGTCTCAGGTGAAATTTCCAATAGAATGGCGGACATAATGAAGGAAATGAGCGGAGACCTTCAGGTTTTTTCCATTACACATTTACCACAAGTGGCCTCTAAAGGAAACCATCATTTTAAAGTGTTCAAAACTGAAGGAGAGGAGCGTACCATGACCAATATGAAAAAATTGGCCGAAGAAGAGCGAATCGTAGAGCTGGCACAAATGTTAAGTGGTAAAGATCTATCAGATTCGGCATTGGCACATGCTAAACAATTATTGGGTAGCTCTATTTAATTTTATAGTACGTTCTAACTACATGTCTTTAATTTTGATCAACTATTAGGGAAGTTAATTTATAGGTCAATTTTGGAGTTTTTAAAGAAACCTGCAATAAGGTTTTAACATATTTTGGATATCTTTGGTCTTTAACTAAACAATACAATCAACGAACATGGGATATAATTTATTAAAAGGAAAAAGGGGAATTATTTTTGGTGCATTGGACGAAAATTCCATTGCTTGGAAAACGGCACAGACCGTACACGATGAAGGCGGTATTTTTGTATTGACAAATGCCCCAATAGCAATGAGAATGGGTCAAATAGACGAATTGGCAAAAAAGACCGGCTCTCAAATAATTCCTGCAGATGCAACCAGTGTAGAGGATTTGGATAATTTAGTTGAAAAAGCAGTTGAAATTTTAGGAGGCAAGATAGATTTCGTACTTCATTCCATTGGAATGTCCGTAAACGTGCGTAAGGGCCGCGCCTATACCGATGAAAAATATGATTTTACGGCCAAAGGTTGGGATGTTTCCGCTTTATCGTTCCATAAGGTTATGCAATCGTTGTATAAGGCAGATGCCATGAATGAGTGGGGTAGTATTGTTGCATTGACCTATATGGCGGCACAACGTACTTTTCCAGATTATAACGACATGGCGGACAACAAGGCCTATTTAGAGTCAGTAGCCCGTAGTTTTGGTTATTTCTTTGGTAAGGAAAAAAAGGTTAGGGTCAATACTATATCACAATCACCAACCGCCACCACTGCTGGACAAGGTGTTAAAGGTTTTGATGGTTTCATAAGCTACGCTGAAAAAATGTCGCCACTTGGTAATGCTACTGCTCAGGACTGTGCGGATTACACCGTTACATTGTTTTCTGACTTGACCAGAAAAGTGACCATGCAAAATTTATTCCATGACGGAGGCTTCTCCAACACCGGGGTAAGTCAAGAAGTAATAGAGAAATTTTAATCAGGTTTTTAATATTCCAATTTTTTTGGAGCCTATTCATTAGAGGAAAGTAATAATGGAATTATCGTTTTCTTTTATCGTTCCCGTGTACAATAGACCCAATGAAATTAGGGAGTTATTGGATAGCTTGTCCTTACAGACCTATCAAAAGGGTTTTGAGGTGGTTATTGTTGAGGATGGCTCTACCATTTCATCAGAACAAGAAGCAAGGGCATTTTCAAATGCCCTTGCTATTTCATATTATAAAAAAGACAATTCAGGCCCAGGGGATTCTAGAAATTATGGTATGCAGAGGGCCAAGGGTAATTACTTTATTGTTCTTGATTCGGATTGTATTCTTCCATCTAATTACCTATCGGAGGTAGAGCAAAGTTTACAAAAGGATTTTGTGCATTGCTACGGAGGTCCAGATGCCGCGCATGAATCTTTTACGGTCGTTCAAAAAGCAATAAATTATGCTATGACATCCTTTTTGACCACAGGTGGTATACGCGGTGGTAAAAGGGCGGTTGATAAATTTCAACCTAGAAGTTTTAATATGGGACTTTCCAAAGAGGTGTTTGGTAAAGTTGGGGGGTACGGTAAAATACATCCTGGCGAAGATCCAGATTTAACCATACGCATCTGGAACAAAGGGTATAGGACAAAATTAATTTCTGAAGCCTTTGTATATCACAAAAGACGTATAGATTGGAAAAAATTTTATACACAGGTCAATAAATTTGGAATGGTACGTCCAATTTTAAATAAATGGCACCCAGCTACTAGAAAGCTTACCTATTGGTTTCCAACGTTATTCTCGTTGGGCCTTGTTTTCGCAGTAATTTTGGTAGGATTAGGAGTTTATCTACCATTGTTTTGCTATGTTCTATATTTTAGTATTTTATGGTTGGATGCATTATTGAAAACCAAAAACATTTTAGTTTCTATTTTAGCCATTTTTGCAACAGGAGTGCAGTTCATAGGATATGGTTATGGATTTCTAAAATCAACAATTTGTTTGGCGGTCAGCAGTAAAAAAGCCAATGAAATATTTCCAAAACTGTTCTTTAAATAAACGCAATGAAACCGCTATTGGAATGGATACGTACGGGATTAAAAAAAAGAAAAGTAAAGGTTTTTCTTTTGTTTTTGATTTGTGCCTCATTAGCATGGTTTATTAATAAATTGTCCCAAACATATACTAGTAATACAACGTTTTATGTCAATTATATAAATGTACCTTCTAAGCATTTGTTGGCCAATTCGCCTAAAGAGGAAATTCAAGTAAGGCTAACGGCGGCCGGATTTCAATTTCTGGGTTATCATCTAAAACCAAAGCATATTACGTTGGATGTCAGTAAAATGGTAGAGAAGGATTCCTTGTATTATTTAACCTCCGATCAAATACGAATACAATTAGAGGACCAACTGAATAATTACAGTACATTAACCGATTTTGATAGTGATATCATTTATTTTGATTTTACTTCTTTGGAAACAAAGAAAGTTCCCGTTATCGCCACGTTGGATATCACGTATGCTACCAACCATATTTTAGAGGGTAAAATTGGTATTCTTCCGGATTCTATAGAAATAACAGGGCCAAAAAGTAAGATAGATACCATTAATACCTTAAAAACGGAACTTTTACAATTAAATAATATCACTAGCTCATTTTCGGAACAAGTGGCCCTTAAGCTTCCTCAAGATTTGGACGGAATTAATTTTTCAGCTACCAATGTGCAGATAAAGGGTAAGGTCGTAAAATTTTCTGAACAGGTAATGGAAATACCGGTTACGGTAATCAATGTGCCGGAAGGAGTTAAGGTGCGTACATTTCCCGAAATTGTCCAAGTGCGTTGCCAAGGTACCATCCAAGATCTAAAAGAACTTGAGATCAATGATTTTATGGTAGTGGCAGATTATTTAAAGGTTGCTGATGAAACAGAAAATAGGCTTTCCATTACACTGGAACGTTATCCAAAAACCTTACATAACGCCCAGATGAATGCTAATGAAGTGGAATTTATATTAAGGCGGGAATGATTGTAATAGGACTTACCGGTGGAATTGGTAGTGGCAAGACTACTGTGGGAAGAATGTTCCAGGATTTAGGTGTGCCCGTTTACAATTCAGATGTTCGGGCCAAGGAGTTAATGAATTCCTCAAAGAATATACAAAAAGAGTTAATAGCACTTTTTGGCGAAAAGGCTTTTAAAGACAAGAAATTAAATAGAGCTTTTATTGCGGAGAAAGTATTTAAGGATAAAAACTTGCTAGAACAGTTAAACGCTATAGTACACCCAAAAGTAAGAAAGGATTTTTTGAAATGGTCCAAGGTACAGACTTTTGCTTATGTTATACAGGAGACCGCACTTTTATTTGAGAACAATGCCCAAAAGTTATATGACGAGGTAATTTTGGTTACCGCTCCAAAAGAACTAAGAATAGAGCGGGTTTTACAAAGAGATCAAAATACTAGGAAAGAGATTCTTTCTAGAATTAAAAATCAGCTAGAAGATAAGGAGAAGGTCAAATTGGCAGATTATATAATTGAAAACATTGACCTTGACCAAACCCGTCAAAATGTTTTGGACCTACATAAGCGTATCCTTGCTAAATACTACTAGTCCCCCAATTTTAACATTTTTGTTAAGGTTAGGTTAAACGTACAATCCTCTATCTGTTAAATCTTTAATTTTATGCTCCAATGAACAAAAAGTTATTTGTGCTCTTAATAGTTTTAATGAGCCTTTCGCTTATTGGTCTGATTTTCGTTCAAAGTTTCTGGATCAAAAAATCCATTGATAACAGTGAAGAGCAATTTTCAAGTAGTGTTTCAGAAGCATTGAACAGCATCACCAATAAAATATCGGAAAGAGAGACTAAAGACTATTTTGATAGATATTTGAATGCTAAGGATAGTATCGGTGAACTTAAGGGTACGCAGCTGTTTAATTTTTTCTTTATTGATAGAGATGTCAACTCCAATGAAATAATGCTGTATGAACACGGCATTTTGGAAGAGGACTATGGCATTTCATCTACGTTCTTTGATAACGGTGATGGTGTTGACACCACCATTATAAAAAATTTGACCAGTAGGCGAAAAACTACGATTTGGAAAGAGGATTTTGACCTGGAAGGCAATCGTTTTCGTTTAAACCCCATTCAACGTATAGAGAAGATTGATGGCCTTAATAAGATGGAAAAGGCTGCTATGGAAGAGATGTTCATGGTATATGCAAAACGGGTTCCTATTCATAAAAGAGTTTCCAAACAGGAAATTGAACTTTTATTACAGCGAGAACTTGAGAATAGGGGAATAGATATTGCGTTTGAGTACGGAGTATATAGCAATGGTTTGCCCACCAAGGTGAAATCTTCCAAATTTAAATATGCGGAGACCAATGTTTATAAAGCGCCAATGTTTGTTGATTTTGAGGGAATTTCCAATTTTGACCTGTTAATTTCCTTTCCTAAAAAGAAACGATTTTTAGTACAGTCTATTTTGGGACTTGCGCTATTGTCATTATTGTTCACGATAATAATTGTAGTGGCCTATGCAGGCGCAATTTATCAGTTGATAAGACAGAAACAGATTTCCGAGATAAAAACGGATTTCATCAATAACATGACGCATGAGTTCAAAACACCAATTGCAACCATTAACCTAGCCGTAGAGGCAATTCGAAATCCAAAAATTATTGCGGATCAAGAAAAGGTATTACGTTATCTGCAAATGATTCGTGATGAGAACAAGCGTATGCATGCACAAGTTGAGAACGTTTTAAGAATATCCAAATTGGAGAAAAATCAATTGGATATCAGTAAGGATAGGGTAGACGTGCATGAAATCATAGAGGATGCAATAACCCATGTAGATTTGATCGTTGCGGACAGGGGAGGTTATATACACACCCATTTAGATGCAGAACGCTCAGAGGTTTTGGCAAACGAGATGCACTTTACCAATGTAATCGTTAATATGCTGGACAATGCCATTAAATATTCCAATGAGGCACCTAAAATAGATGTCTTTACGGAACGGGCTAAAAATTATATAATCATTAAGGTACAGGATCAAGGTGCCGGTATGAGCAAAGCCGTTGTTAAAAAAGTTTTTGAAAAATTTTACAGGGAGCACACAGGTGATATCCATAACGTAAAAGGACACGGGCTGGGGCTTGCGTACGTTAAAAAAATTGTTGAAGATCATCAAGGCGAAGTTTATGCCGAGAGCGAAAAAGGAAAAGGAAGTACATTTTACATCAAACTGCCGTTAATATAAATATTATGGAAACAATAAATAAGAAAATACTTTTAGTTGAGGACGATCCAAATTTTGGAATTGTATTGAAAGATTATTTGTCAATGAACGACTTTGATGTTACGTTGGCTAAAAATGGAATGGAGGGATTTGAAAAGTTCAAGAAGGATAATTTTGATATCTGCATTTTGGATGTAATGATGCCCTATAAGGATGGATTTACATTGGCGAAGGAAATTAGGGAGAAAAATGAGAACGTTCCAATAGTATTTCTTACGGCGAAAACAATGAAGGAAGATGTTTTGAAGGGATATAAGGCAGGGGCGGATGATTACCTGAACAAACCTTTTGATTCTGAAGTATTGCTGATGAAGCTAAAGGCCATTTTACAACGTAAAGCTTCCAATGGTTTGGCGGATAGTAAAAAGTTTGAATTTACAATTGGTGGTTTTCATCTAAATTCTAAACTAAGATTTTTGAAATATAAGGATAATGAAGCTATTAAATTATCTCCTAAAGAAAATGAGCTTCTACGTTTATTGGCCTTACATGAAAATGACTTAATGCCCAGGGAATTGGCATTGACCAAAATTTGGAGGGACGATAATTACTTTACGTCACGTAGTATGGATGTATACATTGCAAAATTACGTAAGTACCTAAAAGTGGATGATACCGTAGAAATTTTAAATATTCACGGTGAAGGTTTCCGTTTAGTTGTTAAGAACGAGGGCGAATAATCTACCTATAATCCTATGAAAATTAAAAGCATCCGGTTTAGGATGCTTTTTTAGTTATAACATTTTTATAATATCCGCTACTATGGCTTCAGGAGATTGGTCAATGGATACGGTTATGGGATCATGGGGGATTTCCAAAGTATCAAACTGTGACCTTAATAATCCTTTGGGCATAAAATGATTTTTGCGCTGAATCAACCGATCATTGATAAGTTCATAACTTCCTTCCAGGTAAACTATTTTGTGTAAACCTTCTAATTGATTTCCTAAAATAACCCTGTATTTTTCCTTTAAAGCGGAGCAAACAATTACAGCGCCCGTTGTTGTATGTTCTAGGGCAAGTTTATTTAATCGTTCCAACCAACCTTGGCGGTCGTCATCGTTTAATGGAATACCATCGCTCATTTTTTTAATGTTCGAAGCCGGATGAAAATCGTCTCCGTCAAAAAAAGGAATATTTAATTTTTGTGCCAATAGTGTGCCTATGGTAGTTTTTCCACTACCCGAAACACCCATTACAAATAAAATCTGTGGATTATTCATGAATTAGGTTTACTAGTTCTTCATCAATTTTAAGAAGTATCGTGCTAAGATCATCATCATAGTTGAACCAAAGTGTGTCTATATTTTTTAAGAACCAGGTAAGTTGGCGTTTTGCAAACCTCCTAGTATTCTTTTTGATTTCGGCAATGGCAAAATCCAAAGTCCATTCACCTTCAAAATATCTGAACAATTCTTTATATCCTACAGTTCGTAATGCGTTATACGATTTATAGAAATGTAGGCTTTTGGCCTCTGCTAACAAACCTTCTTCCATCATAAGGTCAACTCTTTTATTTATTCGGTCATATATTACAGGCCTATCGGCTTTAAGGCCTACGGTAATGACGCTGAAGTCTCTTTTTTCTTTAGGTTTATTGATAAAAGTTGAATAGGGTCGGCCACTTCCAATACATACCTCTAAAGCCCTTATTACGCGTTGTGGATTATGTATATCAACCTTTCCGAAATATTCCGGATCCAATTCCCTTAAGGTTTCCTGCAAATAGGGTAATCCTTTATTTTCCAAGGTTTGATTAAGATTTGACCGTATTTCTGGAGAGACGTATGGAAAGTTATTTAAACCCTCTGTAACAGCATTTACATATAGTCCGCTGCCTCCTACCATAACCACTACCTCATGCTTTTTGAAAAGAGCGGCAATTTTATTGAGTGCCTCTCTTTCGAAATCACCAACAGTATAAGGTTCCACAATGCTTTTATGTTGAATGAAATGGTGTTTGGCCTGTGCAAGTTCACTTGCTGTGGGCACCGCGGTACCAATACTCATTTCTTTAAAAAACTGTCTAGAATCAGCTGAAACGATCTCTGTATTGAAATGATTTGCCAATGCTATGGCAAGTTTGGTCTTACCTATGGCAGTAGGGCCGGTTACTGAAATCAGTGCTTTTTTATTCATTTAATACTGATCCACAATTATAGCAATGCGTAGCATCATCACGATGACCTTCTTTGGTACATGACGGACAGGCCTGGGTGTTTACATGAATATAATTACCGGCACTTAAATTTCCTGTCTTGTCCCTGGTCTGTCTACCAAATTCTGCTGTAACGATACCCGTAGGTACGGCTATGATTCCATAACCTAATAGCATGATTATGGTAGCAATAAATTGACCAGATGGGGTAATAGGTGCAATATCTCCATATCCAACAGTGGTAAGGGTAACAATGGTCCAATAGATGCTGGTAGGTATGCTAGTAAATCCTGCTTCATCTCCTTCTACAATATACATTAGGGTACCCATCATTACTGATACAATAAGTACGGCAAAAAGAAATACTGTAATCTTGGCCCTACTGGCTTTTAATGCACTCTTAAGTTGTGACGCCTCTCCTAAAAACTGAACCAATTTTAAAATCCGGAATACCCTTAAAAGTCTAAAGGCTCTAACGGCCAATAGGACTTGAGATCCTGCAAAAATATAGGAGATATATAATGGTATGGTAGATAGAAAATCAATGATACCATAAAAGCTGAATATATATTTAGACGGCTTTTTAATGCAAATGATACGGACAATATATTCTATGGTAAAAAATATGGTGATAACCCATTCCAAAACAAGTAGTACCCTATGGTACTTAACATCAATACTTTTTACACTTTCCAGCATAATAAGTATAATGCTGAAAATTATGAGTATAAAAAGAATTATATCGAACAATTTACCCATAGGGGTATCCGCTTCGTAAATAATTTCATGAAGCTTGTTCTGCCAAGGCGATAATTTTTCTTCCTCTTTCAATTTATGAATATATCTCTACTGTTTTAAGTACTTTCTTTTTTCTTAAGTATGATTCAATAAGAAAATTGGCATCCCTGGTTCCGTTCATTGGTGTAATAAGGTTTTCCAAGATATGAATATTATTTATTTGATGGTTAAGATCATAAAATCCTAAACCAACCAGTGAGCCATTTTTTATTAAGATAGCACTTTGTTCGCCAATTTCCCTTCCTTTGTCCAACAATACCACGTTTTTCTGGGCCAAATTATACTTCTCTATAGAAGCCGTAACCCTTTTGTTATAAGTTACTTCAGGTTCTTTGCCTATACATGCTCCAAGGCATAATCCATCGTCATAATTGGAACAATTTGATCGTGCTTCACTTATGCCGTTAAGTTTTTCGCAAAGTTGAAACTCTTTGGTTATTTTAAACAAATGATTTTTTCCGCTAAAAATACCATTGAACAATCCTAGAGGTTCCTTGCACTCCTTGTATGGTTTTATGCGTAATGTTATATACCCATTTTCATTCTTCTCTTTACATAAGGCATGGGAGTACATTCTTTTTCTTGGTATGGCATTGTACTTAGGTCTAAGTTTCAAAAGTTCTTCGTATTCCTTCAGTATGGCCACCAATTCATTTCCTGTTTCCTCATAAGTGACTTTTTTGGTGTCTTTGGCCAATTTTCGTGATTTGTCCCCGTTTTTGGTAAAGAGTTGGTTTACCTTCTTTTTAATATCGGTAGTCTTATTCAGATATATGATGTCCCCATCTTTATTATGCATGTAGAATACTCCTGTTTTATTGGGCAGGTCTCTAACGATATCTAATTGTTTTTCAGAAAGCTCACCTTGGCTTTCTTTGCGTATGGTTTCTTTGATAATTACTTTTTCGGAATCTTTGGCAAGCAATAATTTAAATAGTTTTATGGTGGCCAGGGCATCACCATTAGCCCTATGGCGATCACTTACCGGAATACCCAAAGATCTTACCAATTTTCCCAAGCTATATGATTCTGCTTCTGGTAATAATAATTTTGAAAGGTCTACGGTACATAAGGTTTTGCGCTCAAAGTTATAACCCAACCTTCTAAATTCCGTCCGTAGGATTCTGTAATCAAATTGAGCATTATGCGCTACTAAAACGGTATCCTCTGTAATTTCAATAATTCTTTTGGCTACTTCATAAAATTTGGGGGCAGTCCTTAACATTTTATTATTGATTCCTGTTAATTTGACTACGAAAGGCTGTATTTCCTTTTCAGGATTTATAAGACTTATAAATTTATCCACCACTTGTTGACCGTCAAATTTATGGATAGCAATTTCCGTAATGCCTTCTTCATTAAATTTACCACCAGTGGTTTCAATATCTAAAATTGCGTACATTCAGTAAAAATGGTTTTTTAAGTGAGGTTGGTTTACAATTAATTTCGTGACCCAAAGATACTACTTCCTATACGTACCATATTGCTGCCTTCTTCTATGGCAACTTTATAATCACCGCTCATGCCCATAGAAAGAATATTAAAATCTGCATATTTAGATTGTAGTTGTTTATATAACGTAAAAAGATTTTTGAACTCACGGCGTACTTGCTCCTTATCATCGGTAAAAGTGGCCATCCCCATTAATCCTTCGATTTTAACGTTTTCAAATGATTTAAAATCTTCATTATCAACAAGTTCTATTAATTCCTTTTCGTCGAATCCAAATTTGGTATCTTCTTCTGCAATATGTACCTGCAATAGACAGGAAATGGTTCTATTGTGTTTTTTTGCCTGTTTATTTATTTCCTTAAGTAATCTTGGGCTATCCACGCCATGAATCAAAGCTACATACTCCGCCAAATATTTGACCTTGTTTCTTTGTAAGTGTCCGATCATATGCCATTCTATATCCTTTGGCATTGCTTGCCACTTTTCGGTCATTTCTTGAACCTTGTTTTCTCCAAAGATACGTTGGCCTTCCGCATAAGCTTGGTCTAAATCTGTTATTGGCTTTGTTTTGGACACGGCAACCAATGTAACCGTGTCCGGAAGAGATTGAACAATAGCGGCTAAATTTTCCTTTATGGACATAAGTTTTAAATTATAAATTGGTTAGCGACAATTTCCGCCTTTTTACTTTTGGAATAATCGTAAAAACCTTCTCCGGATTTAATTCCTAGTTTCCCAGCCATGACCATGTTGATTAATAGGGGAGAAGGTGCATATTTTGGATTTTTAAAACCATCATACATAACATTTAATATGGATAGGCAAACATCTAAACCAATAAAATCCGCTAATTGCAAAGGTCCCATAGGATGTGCCATTCCTAATTTCATAACCGTATCAATTTCTTGAACACCGGCAACACCATGGTGTAAAGTCTCTATGGCTTCATTGATCATGGGCATTAAAATCCTATTGGCTACAAAACCAGGGTAGTCATTTACCTTTGTGGGTGTTTTACCTAATTTCTTGGAAAGGTCCATAATGAGATCGGTAGTGTCCTTTGATGTGCTATAACCGTTTATGATCTCTACTAGCGACATAATAGGTACCGGATTCATAAAGTGCATGCCAATTACCTTTTGTGGTCTAGTGGTGGCTGCGGCAATTTGGGTTATGGAAATTGAGGAGGTATTGGATGCCAAAATAGTTTCCGGATCGCAAAGGGTATTTAGTTTTTTAAATATACCCAATTTAACCTCTACATTTTCAGTTGCGGCCTCTATGACAAGGTCGGTACCGACAACCCCTTCTTCCAAAGTTGTAAAACATTTGATATTGGATAGCGTATTTTCCTTGTCGGTCTTAGTTATTTTTTCCTTTGCCAGCATACGGTCCAAATTTTTGATTATGGTGGCTATACCATTATCCAAGGCCGTTTGTGATACATCTATTAAATGTACATTATAGTTGCATTGTGCAAAAACATGGGCAATACCATTACCCATGGTACCGGCACCAATTACGGCAATTGTTTTCATATAGATGTAGTATTAAATGATGAAATAATTTGTAAGGCCACTTCTAGGGCCTGTGTACCTTGTCGTAAACTTACTACCGGTGTAGTATCATTATTTATGGCATCTGCAAAAGATTCCAATTCATCTAGTATGGCATTATTGGAAGCAATAGAGGGGTTTTCAAAATATATTTGTTTTTTGATGCCTTCAGCATTTTGTAGAATCATATCAAAATCACCAGCTTCCTTGGGAGCATCCTTCATTTTTACTACCTCAACCTTTTTCTCCAAGAAATCTACCGAGATATACGCATCTTTTTGGAAGAACCTTGATTTTCTCATATTTTTCAGCGATATTCTACTGGCCGTTAAATTGGCTACACAACCATTTTCAAATTCAATGCGCGCATTTGCAATATCTGGGGATTGACTTATCACCGATACACCACTAGCGTTTATCTGTTTAACTTTAGAATTTACCACACTGAGAATGGCATCAATGTCATGAATCATTAAGTCTAGCACCACGGGTACGTCCGTACCTCTTGGATTAAATTCCGCCAAACGATGACTCTCAATGAACATAGGTTCTTTGATCGTATCTTTTATAGATGTAAAGGCAGGGTTAAAGCGCTCTACATGTCCTACCTGGCCTTTCACGCCGAATTTCTTTTCCAAATCCAATAAAGATTGTGCCTCTTGTAGGGTATGGGTAATTGGTTTTTCAATAAAAATATGTTTCCCCTGTTCTATTGATTTTTTGGCACATTCAAAATGAGAAAGGGTGGGAGTAACAATATCTACTACATCTACTGCAGCAATAAGCTCATTAATGTTATCAAAATAAGTATAACCAAATTCTGCACTTACTTTATTGCCATTAATAATATCCGCATCATAAAACCCAATTAAATCATATTTTGGAGATTCTTTAAGCAATCTAAGGTGTATCTTTCCAAGATGCCCGGCTCCTAAAACACCAACTTTTAACATTTGTTTCTTTTTTCTCAAAAATACGCATAGTTGTGTAGTTTTATCCCATGAGGAAATTCAATTTTTATGAATTTGAACTTAAGTTTTGAACAGGGTCTTCGTTGGTTGAAAGAACTTTGCTAACTTTGGTTTCCAAACCAACTACCATTGAGAGATACCTTAAAACACAGGGGAATGCGCAATCATTTAGCGCAACTATTGATTGATAAGGGAATTACGGACAATAAAGTTCTTGACGCCGTAAGAGAAATTCCTAGACATTTATTTATGGATAGCAGTTTTGAAGGGCATGCCTACCAGAACAAAGCTTTTCCTATTGCTGCGAACCAAACCATTTCACATCCTTACACCGTTGCATTTCAAACTGAATTATTGCAATTGGCAGAAGGGCACAAAGTGTTGGAAATAGGTACGGGTAGCGGATATCAAACCGCAATATTATTGAACCTTAAGGTAAAGGTTTATACCATAGAACGTCAATTGGAACTTTTCAAGAAAACCAACTTATTCTTTAAAAAAATGGGATATCGCCCTAAAAAAATCATATTTGGGGATGGATACAAGGGGCTTCCTGAAAATGCACCGTTTGATCGTATAATAGTAACAGCAGGTGCTCCAGAAGTACCAAAGGCTCTGTTGTCTCAGCTAAAGGTAGGGGGTAGATTGGTCATACCAATTGGATTTGAGGAACAAATTATGACCTTGTTCGTAAGAGCGACCGAAAAAGAATTTTCCAAAACAGAATACGGTTCTTTTAAGTTTGTGCCCTTACTTGAAAATAAGAACTAATTATTTAAGAACTAATTATTAAAGTTCTTTTTTACACGATCAAGGTTACGTTTGTTGTCGCGGTCTTTAAGTACTTCTCTTTTGTCGTATAATTTTTTACCTTTTGCCAATGCTATTTGTAGCTTGGCCAATCCTCTTTCGTTTATGAAAAGGTTTAAGGGGACAATTGTAAGTCCTGATGTTTTTACCTCTTTGCTCAATTTTTTAAGCTCTCTTTTTTGTAAGAGTAATTTACGTTCAGCTTTGGGTTTATGATTAAAATGAGACGCATGGGAATATTCATCTATTTGCATATTAATGACAAATAATTCTCCCTTGTCGTTAAATTCACAGAAACTCTCGGAAATGGAGGCACGACCTTCACGAATAGATTTTATTTCGGTACCGGCCAAAACTATTCCCGTTGTATATTTATCCAGAAGCTCATATTCAAACCGAGCTCTTTTGTTCTTAATGTTAATATTCTTTTGCATTAAAAGCAAAAATAAGCACAATTGTATGAAAGTGAGGGAAAATTGTCATTATTTGATTAAGTGGCGTTTTAACGTATTGGCCATTACTTAGTCAGGGCAATTACAGTTAAACAAAAGTTTGGTTACGGTGGGTATATCATTGACAATTTGAACGATAAACAAAGTACCGTTTTCACTATCATCGATATCTGTAAATTTATCTTCCTCAATCAATAAATTGACAAACTCCGGGGTGGTATTGCTATGGCCTACGATAAGAACATTTTTATTGAGGTTATCTGCCTTAAATTGTTCAATGTCAAGGATTCTAGGGTCGTAATATTGAACGTCAATATTTTTTTTGACCGATGTGGGAGCAGCAGTCATGGATGTTCTGTTATAATTGGTAGAGTAAATGGCATCCAACTCTACGTCATTAAATATTTCTGCCCAATGCATTGCCCTACCCAAACCCTTTTGGTTTAATTCTGGATCCGCATCATCTGGGTTACTTCTTATTTTTTCCGCATGTCTAATCAAGTAAAAAGTTGAAACCGTAATTTCTTCGTTTGGTTTATCTTTTGCTGGTTCTTCCTTGCAGGATAGTGTAAAGGTTAGCAGTATAAGAAGCGCAAATTTTACAACTTTCATAAAATTAAATTTATTGGATTAATTTAATAACTAAAATTAGTTTAAAATAGTACTATAAATAGTCTATTTTTTGTTTTTTTGCATATGAAAAAATTCTGTGGGGCACTTCTTATTGGTTTTGTAGTTTTAGGCTTAAGGGCGCAGGATGTCGTACTGCCTACTGATTTTAGACAACAAAACCTTACTGAATATAATAGTAGCTTATTAAATCCGGCATATAGCTTAGGGCGCAACAATCCGTCTTCCATTGCCATGTGGGCCAGATGGCAATGGCAAACGTATGATGCCGATCCTACATCATTATTTATAAACTATACGGCCAATATCAATGAAGTCTCCGCAGCAGGTGTGGGTTTTTTTCAACATAATACCGGTATTTATTTAAATACGGGCGCAGCATTGAACTATGCGTACAACATTCAATTGAATGAGGATGTATTTCTGGGTGTTGGACTTAACCTTTTTGCATTTCAGCAAAAATTGGCCGATCAACGCTTTTTTGTGCCCAATCCAATTCAGGCCACCATTAGCAATGATTTTATTATTCAAATGGCGCCAGGTATAAATTTAAGGGTCGATAAATTCAATATAGGTTTAATGTCCGAAAATTTGTTTGACTATAACTTTAGCACAAATGAACGTAACTCCGACCCGGGTGACCGAATGTTTTTTGCGTTGGCCAGTTACGATATTCCCATTTCAATTTTAAATGGGGATAATAATTCAGTTCTAAGACCTTCCTTATATTATAAAACCGTACCGGGCGTGGATAATCAATTGGGGCTACAAGCGTTGTTGACCACTAACAAATATTGGGTGCAAGGAGGTTATAATAGTTTTTATGGTATATCTGGTGGAGTAGGTGGCAGGTTTTTTAAACGATTGTCCATAGGTGCTCTTGTTGAAGTAGGTACCAATAACGACCTGAAAGGTCAGGACCCATCCTTTGAATTGGTAACGTCTTATAAATTGGGCAAATTACAATCTACGGAGGATCAACTTGAAGAAGAGTTGATAGCGGCCCAAAAGGAAAAAGAAGAACTGGTTAAGGATGAATTGACTAGGGCAGAAAAGCTTGCCGTTAAAAGAGAGGCCAAAAAGCAAGACCGTTTGGAAAAGTTGCAGGCCCAAAGAATACAGGATTCCATATCGGAATCTACACGATTGGCTGAAGCTGAGGAAAAGATTTCCAAAAGAGATTTACGAAAAATGCGTGATTCCATTGCAGAAGCCAAAGCAGCACAAGCACTAGCCGAAGCAAGGGCGTTGGATCAAAAAAGGAAGCAGGATTCCATAGCATTGGATATAAGACAAAAGGAAGAGGCCTTAGCGGCGTTGCAGCAGCAAAAGCAAAATTCAATAGCAAAGGCAAATGCCGCTATTGCCGAAGCGGAGCAATTGGCCGCACGTAATGAAGTGGTACAGCCAAGGGCAGGAGAGAAGTATGAAGAAGTGGAAAAAGAAGGCTCTTTGACCCCAGGTTATTATTTAATAGCTAATGTATTTGGAACCAAGAAGTATTTAGATGCCTTTATGGCGGATATGGGTAAAAAAGGCTTAAATCCTAAATCTTTTTACCGTTCATTGAATAAGTACAATTATGTATATTTAGGAAAGTATAACACAATAAAAGAAGCCAGACAGGCTAGAGATTCAAAGTTAAATGGCCGTTATACTGAAAAGTTATGGATATTTAGGGTTACGGGTAAATAGTTATGGGGTATAATACCTATACCCAGTATTGCTTTTATCTATTGTGAAAGGATGCCCTTTTTTTATAAAAGGGTATTAAGTTTTATTTAAGTTCTCTCCTAATGAGCACTTCCAAGTAGGTAACCGTATTCAATAAATATTTTCTATCCTTGGTCAAGGTTGCCATTGCAATAGAGCCTTGTATAATGGTAAATAATTGCTTTGCAAACTGTAAGGGCGTAACAGGAAGTTTAAATTCGCCCTTATTTACCCCGTTTTCAAGGACCAATGCAATTTTACCCTCAATGTCCTTAATGGTTTCCTTTGTAGCGGAAGCCAGTAACCGGTTATTATGTTGTGCATCTATACCCACATTAAGAATGGGGCAGCCACCCATAGTAAGGGTAAATACATCATATTTTTTATAAAAAGCGATTAAGTTACCGATTTTCTCCATTGCGGTGCCCTCAATGGCCAGTTGTTCATCTATCGCGTTTAATAACAAAGTGCGGTTATATTCAAAGGCAGATAGGGCCAACGCCTCCTTATTTTCGAAATTGCCATATAACGCTCCTTTGGTTAAATTGGTGGCTTCGGTCAAATCGCTCATACTGGTGCCAATATAACCGTGCTTGTTGAACACTGGTGCGACTGTCTCAATAATATAGGCGGTCGTTCTTTCGGCTTTGGTAGACATATTCGACGGTTTTATGCGAATATAAAAAATCTATACTGTATGGTATATATTGTTGATAAAAAAAAGCGTCCATATTATTTATATGGACGCTTAATTATCAATTTATAAAATTATACGGTAATATCCTCTTGATTTCTAAATACAAGGCTGTTGTCAAAAGCATCTAACAGTACTACACTATCAGATTTGATTTCACCGCCTAACAACGATTTGGAAAGATTGTTCAACACTTCCCGCTGTATCGTTCTTTTGACGGGCCGTGCTCCAAATTGTGGATCATATCCCTTGTTTGCCAAATATTCTATAGCTTCCTGGGTAGCATCCAAAGTAATTTGTTGCTTATCCAACATCTTCTTCAAATTTTCTAACTGCAACTTTACAATTTCCTCAATGTTATCTTTGGTCAAAGGCGTAAACATTACAATATCGTCTATCCTATTGATAAATTCAGGTCTAATCGTTTTTTTCAGTAGACCAAGAACTTCAATCCTAGCCGCTTCAGTTGCACTATAGATATCATCTGTATTTTCAAATTTCTCTTGAATGATTGCACTACCCATGTTACTTGTCATGATTATAATAGTGTTTTTAAAATCTGCAACCCTACCTTTATTATCGGTTAACCTACCTTCATCCAATACTTGTAAAAGAATATTGAACGTATCTGGATGGGCTTTTTCAATTTCATCCAAAAGTACTACTGAATATGGTCTTCTTCTGACCGCTTCTGTCAATTGGCCTCCTTCATCATACCCCACATATCCTGGAGGGGCGCCTACTAATCTACTAACCGAATGGCGTTCTTGATATTCGCTCATATCTATTCGGGTCATTGCGTTTTCATCATCAAACAGATATGCTGCCAATGTTTTGGCCAATTCAGTCTTACCAACACCTGTAGTGCCTAAGAATAAGAACGATCCAATTGGTTTCTTGGCATCTTGCAAGCCGGCCCTACTTCTTCGTATGGCATCTGAAACGGCCTCAATAGCCTCCTCTTGGCCAACCACACGTTTGTGCAATACCTTTTCTAATTTCAGCAATTTTTCACGTTCACTCTGTAGCATCTTGGTAACCGGAATTCCAGTCCATTTGGCAATTACCTCTGCAATATCCTCACTGGTAACCTCTTCTTTAATAAGTGTTCCCGAATTTTGTTGCGCATTGAGGTCATCTTGCAACTTGGTAAGTTTTTCCTGTGCCTCTTTAATCTTGCCATATCTAATTTCGGCAACCGTACCATAATCCCCGTTACGTTCTGCACGCTCGGCTTCTGCCTTGTAGTTTTCAATGTCCAACTTTGTTTGTTGAATATTGTCCACAACTGTTTTTTCACTTTCCCATTGAGCAAATATTTCATTACGTTCTTCCTTAACATTGGCTAAGTCTAAATTTAAGACCTTTAGCTTTTGTTTATCGTTTTCACGCTTTATGGCTTCAATTTCAATTTCTAATTGCATGATTTTACGGTCAAGCACATCCAATTCCTCTGGTTTGGAATTAATTTCCATTCGTAACTTGGATGCTGCTTCATCCATTAAGTCAATAGCTTTATCCGGTAAGAACCTATTGGAAATATAACGTTGGGAAAGTTCAACGGCAGCAATGACGGCCTCGTCCTTTATACGGACCTTATGGTGGGCCTCATATTTTTCCTTGATACCCCGTAAGATGGAAATTGCGCTTTCAGTATCAGGTTGGTCTACGACAACTTTTTGAAACCTTCGTTCAAGAGCCTTGTCCTGTTCAAAGTACTTTTGATATTCATCTAATGTGGTAGCCCCAATTGCCCTTAATTCACCACGTGCCAAGGCCGGCTTTAGAATATTGGCCGCATCCATGGCACCTTGGCCGCCACCGGCACCTACCAAAGTATGTATTTCATCTATGAATAGGATAATGTTGCCATCTGCACTAACTACTTCCTTAATAACCGCTTTAAGGCGCTCTTCAAATTCACCTTTATATTTAGCTCCTGCAATCAAGGCGCCCATATCCAAGGAATAGATAACTTTTTCCTTGAGGTTTTCCGGTATATCCCCTTGAATAATTCTATGCGCCAAACCTTCTACAATGGCTGTTTTACCCACACCAGGTTCGCCTACTAAAATTGGATTGTTCTTGGTGCGCCTAGATAGGATTTGTAAAATTCTACGAATCTCCTCATCCCTACCAATAACTGGGTCCAATTTACCACTATCTGCAAGTTGATTTAGGTTTTTTGCATATTTCTGTAATGAATTGTAATTATCCTCAGCACTTTGCGAGGTGACTTTATCACCATTTCTTAATTCTGCAATTGCGGTATTCAATTGTTTTTCCGCAACACCTTGGTCTTTTAATATTTGGGCAATTTTGCTTTTAGAGCGTAAAATGGATATAAACAAATGTTCAATGGAAACGAATTCATCTCCCATTTCCTTTGCAATGGCACTGGCTTCATTGAGCGATTTGCCTGCTTCTCTTGAAAACTGAATGTCACCACCCGTTACTTTAGGAAAACTCTGTAGCTCTTTATCCAATATCTGTTGTACCAATGTAAAATTTACCCCTAATTTTTTAAGTAAAAAGGGCATAACATTTTCCTCAACCTCTGTTAAGGCCTTGAATAAATGTTCATTCTCTATTTGTTGATGCCCCAAATTGTGTGCAATCTGTTGGGCATGCTGTATAGCCTCTTGGGATTTTATAGTAAAATTATTTATGTTCATTATCTGTATTTTTAGTTAATTGTAATACTTTTGAGGTGTGATGTTCAATAATCTTACCAAGTAATAAGGTAAGACAAAATGGCTTGATTTAATAAAAAATAACAGACAAATAGTCAGGTTCAATGTGTATCAAGAACATTAAACCGAAGATAATTTATGGGAATATTTAGTGGAATTTTTGGAGGGGCAAAAAACAAAGGAGAGCAAAATAGTAAATCAATTCCTTGGCAAGATTTGACCATGGTTGCCCAATTAGAAGAAATAAAGCAAGCATCCGCCGCAAGGCCACAAGTAATTTTTAAACATTCTACCACATGTGGTATCAGTAGAATGGTCCTGAATATGTTCAAGGGCAATTATAAGCTGGATGAAGGGCAAATGGATTTTCATTTTTTAGACTTACTTGCCTATAGAGAGGTGTCCAATGCAATTGCCGCTACGTTTAACGTTATGCATCAATCGCCCCAGATGCTCATCATTAAAAATGGGGTAGTGGTCTACCATAATTCCCATGGTGCAATTTCAGATGTAGACTTAGAAGAATATGTATAAAAAAAAGCCCCAGAAATTTGGGGCTTTTTTTTAGTTAAAACTTTGTCTGTTCAGAATATTTTTGAGGTTGTTCTTTAAGTCTTCCCCTGCATCATATACCATTTGCTCATTGCTTGGAAAAGGTACTCTTGCACGCTGTAACAATGCCGTTAAATTATTGTCCAAGGCTCTTTTGTCACCGCTATAGTTGGCATATATATGCTCAAAAACAAATTGGCTGCTCAAAGGGTATTGATTTATTTTTTGTTGTTTTTTTAAATCTATAAAATTTACAACACCAGTAACTTCCGCACTCTTAAATTGTGTAAATTGATAAAAATCACAACGAACCGTCTTGAACTTATCTATTTTAATGCTATTCCCTAAACTGTCCGATACCACATTGCCATTGCGATCCTCCACAAACGTATACCCATCCTTAATCTGCTTCTCCTTGCTTATTTGCTTTTCGCTTATCTGTTCCGGTGAAATATTTATATTTTCAAAAGATAGCTCCATTAAATAGTCGTACACCCTATTTTTAATTTCATTGGTATGGTATTCCGTCCACTGGTTGTTAAGTCCGTAAGTATTTAAATTCAAGAGTTCATCCTCTAAACGTCGTGGAATAACCATATCCGTATTATTGTTCATCTCTACCAAAACATAATCCAATCCTTTTTGGTAAGCTTCATCTATTTTTAAAGTTACATCTTTAAAATTAGGATTAAGTTGCTGTAAATAATTCAGCTCATTGTAAGCAGTCCTATAATCAGATTTATAAGTGGCGTTGTTTATTAGGTTGTTTGCCCTATCATATAAATAGTCAGATAGATTCAATTTAGAAGCTATGATATTATCATCGTAATTTTTAAAACTAAATTGAGCCTTCCTGTTTTCATCCTGAATATATAACGGCAATAACGGTTTGATCCGCTCTTGGATAGCCTTTAGGTTGTTATAGGTATTGTATATCTCTTCAAAATTAGCAGGATTGCCATCTTTTTTTAAAAATTTTATATGCTGTAATTCCCGCTCAGCATGTTTTTTAAAACCTTCTTCCAAAAGAACAATATAGGTCTGATTGCTTTTTTTGGTCTTGTTTTCTGCAATGTTTACAAGTGCCTTGTTGATTGCGCCAAGGTAATTGCCTGTATTTAGGGCTTCTTGTGTTTTTTTAACTCCGCTACATGAAAGGAGTATTCCTATAAAACTGAATAGTAGAAATTTTTTCATGACTGATAATTTTAGAATTCAATAGAGCTATTTCAACAGCCGTGCCACAAATAGCTGAATAGATAACGAATGGGGGTGATTAATAGTATATTTTCGATGAAATCCATACATGGTTGGAATAAAACAGATAAACCATAGATAGTTATTAACTTTTATTTAATAAAAAATAATCCCTTTTGAACTTTTTTATATTTCATTAGATAGTCTATTTGTATTTTTGCAACTTATTCAAAAGAAAGAACAGCATGCAACGCGACACTACGATTTTTAATCTAATAGAAGAAGAAAAGCAACGTCAGATCAATGGAATTGAATTGATAGCTTCAGAAAATTTTACCAGTCCCCAAGTAATGGAGGCCCAAGGTTCCGTTCTAACAAATAAGTACGCAGAAGGCTACCCTGGAAAGCGTTACTATGGTGGTTGTGAAGTTGTGGATAAGGTAGAACAGTTGGCCATTGATCGTGCAAAAGAGCTATTTGGTGCCGCATATGCCAATGTGCAGCCACATTCGGGTTCGCAAGCAAACGCTGCCGTTTATCATGCATGTTTAAAGCCAGGAGATAAAATTTTAGGTTTTGACTTATCGCACGGTGGGCATTTGACCCACGGATCTCCGGTTAACTTTTCGGGAAGATTGTATAAGCCTGTATTTTATGGGGTGGATAAGGAGACTGGTAGATTGGATTATGATAAAATTCAAGAGATCGCTACCAAAGAGCAACCTAAGTTGATAATTGCAGGTGCTTCTGCTTATAGTAGAGACATGGATTTTGCCCGTTTTAGAAAAATTGCGGATAGTGTGAACGCTATTTTATTGGCAGATATATCTCACCCTGCAGGTTTAATTGCAAAAGGTTTATTGAGCAATCCAATACCGCATTGCCATATTGTGACTACAACAACGCACAAAACTTTGCGAGGGCCAAGGGGAGGTTTAATATTGATGGGAAAAGATTTTGAAAATCCGTTTGGGATAACCTTAAAAAACGGTAAGCTAAGAAAAATGTCAACTTTATTGGATTTGGCCGTTTTTCCTGGCAACCAAGGAGGTCCGTTAGAACATGTGATAGCTGGTAAAGCTATTGCTTTCGGTGAAGCTTTAACAAGTGAGTATGCAACATATATTGAGCAGGTAAAGAAAAATGCCGATGCAATGGCCAAGGCATTTGTAAAGCGTAATTATCATATTATTTCTGGCGGTACGGATAACCACATGATGTTGATCGATTTGCGAAATAAAAATATATCCGGTAAAGATGCCGAAAAAGCATTGGTAGAAGCAGATATTACCGCAAATAAAAATATGGTACCTTTTGACGATAAATCACCTTTTGTAACTTCTGGTATTAGATTTGGTACTGCAGCAATTACCACACGTGGTCTAGTAGAAGCGGATATGGGGGTTGTGGTTGATTTAATTGATCAGGTCATCAACAACCCAGAAGATGAAGAAACCTTGAAAACCGTAAAGTCCAAGGTTAATGCAATGATGAATACCAGGCCTATTTTCAACGCCTAGGTCATGAATCTATTTATTCTGTTAGAAACTCGAGGTCTCCGCTAACGTAAGTATTACGCATTACGTCATAAATAGAGGCCTCATCATCCTTGTCAAGATAAATGCCCCAGAATTCTAAATAAGATTTTGGGGCAAAATCTATGGCTGAATCTGAAATTTCTGAATTTTCCAAATTTTCTTCAAAAATGGGCACAAAAATTTCATAAGGTTTTTGTGTAAGTCCCTTGGTCATAAAGACATAATTACACGCAATCTGTTTTAAAATATCATTAATTTGAGTAGGAATACTTTTATCATAAATGCGCTTTATTACAATACTGGTATCATTTAACGAAATTGTAAGCTCATCTATATCTATTACATGTTTGTTTTTCAAATTAAGTACTTCCAAACCGTGTTGTAAAGGCGCTTCGTTTTTATGGTTATTGCCCCATCTACCTGTATTGAAATGTGAAAATAATTCCATTAAATCCAAGTTACAATCAAATTCCAGTACCAGATTTATTCCGTTAGAGGTTATACTCTTACTCTTTAATTTTATTGTAGAAAAGTAATAAAACTCTAGGGTAGATAGAAATTCATCTAAGCCAATTATCTCTTTATTGTATTCTAATTTTAATCTAGAATTGTTGATAAAGTTTTCAAAATTGAAAGGCATAAGCAATTTTTTATAGCATTCTTTCTATAAAGATACTTTTCCCCTCAATTTTATAAAACTAGGAAAACCATATAATTTTGGAGGATATTATAATAAAATGATAATGATAAATCATAATCACCTGTAAATCAATTACTTAATTCAAGTAGTTGATATTCAAAGAAAACCACGATTTTTGGCTTCGTTGATTAGTGCTAAATCGTTGCCGTTTTTTATATCAAATAACGCTTTCAGTTGTCTTTTACGAGCTTCGACCGTAGTATTGGCAGAACCGATCAAAGGGGCAATATCCCTGGTATGGATTCCTTGTGATAGATGATAAAGAATTTTTTGATCTTGATCATCGATTACAATATCACTGGACATTCTTCTTCTTATGGCAGCCAAGGCACTCGCAGTATAATAAGATGAATTCTTCATAATTGTCTCTACCATACTTTTTAAAGAAAGTTCATCTATCTCTGACTTTACCATGTAGCCGTCCGGATTAACTTTTTTAAAAATATTGTTGATACGGTAATTGTCACTGTATGAAGACATAAATACAACTTTTGATTTAGGTACTTCTTCTCTTGCTAAAATACCAAGGTCAATACCAGTTCTGGGGTCTTTGGATTCTACTGAGAAAAGCTGGATGTCCAATAGAATGATATCATAGGGAATGGCTCTTTTTGATAGTTCAATCTTGGCCTTACCTTTTTCAAAACTTTTTGCGATTTCAACTTTTACGTTAAAATCATTAAAATCAGAATCTTCCAAGATATATTTATATCCTAAAGTCGTCATTTCATGATCATCTACCGCTAAAATCCTTACTGTTGAATCCATTATGGTTATTCTATGCTATTGTAAGTTACTAAACGTTTTCAAACCTTGTATTATTATTATCAATAAAATTATTTGATTTATTTTTAATGGGTATCCTTAACGTAATTGTGGTTCCTTTACCTTTTGCGGATTCTATGTTCCATGCACCGTTTAGCTTATTGATCCTAGAAGTAATATTTCTGATACCTATACCTTTTTTGCCTTTTACATTTTTAAAACCTACCCCATTATCACTCATAATTATCTTAAATTCATCATCCGTTCTAAGAAACGTTATTTCAAATATGCTGCATTGGGCATGTTTAATTGCATTTTGAAACGTTTCTTGGATAATTCTGTAGGCATTGATCTTAATATCCCCGTCCAAACTATCCCAATCCTCATCTTCATTGAATTTAAAGAAAGTATTAATGGCCACATTTCTTTTAGCAGCATCTAAAAGTGATTCTATAGAATCTGTAAAGTTGTTGATCTTCTGGTAAGCGGTATGGCTCAGTTCATGAGAAATTGAACGAATCTCATTCTCAATTTCTTGGAGAGAGCCCAATGCCTTTGATTTTTCGGCAATGGCTTCTTCAGTAACACGTTTATTTAATCCGGTCAAAATCATTCTAGCGCCCAGCATTTTGCCAAGTACGCCGTCATGCAACTCTTCTGAAATTCTTTTCTGTTCCAACCGTTTAACCTCGTCAACTTTTTGTTTTTGGGTAAGCATAAGGTTAAAAATTTCCTGGTTATTGGCCTGCTGTTGTTGGTCAAAACGAAGTTTTTGGTTTTTGGCACGTTGGGTAATAATGATATAGATGGATAGTCCTAATAAAAATAACCCCCCTGCAATGGCAATCCAAATACTGCGTTGTCTGGAAAGAATGTTCTTTTCACTTTCAAGCTCCACATTTTCTGCAATAAATTCATCGGTTTCAAACCGGATACGTGCAAATTTGTTTTGTTGTTTACGTTCTTCTTTTTGTAAACTATCGTCTAATTGAATATATTTTTCAAAATAATCTATTGAATTTTTTTTGTCTAAAGTCGCCAATAGTGACCAAGTTTGAAGTAGGATTTCAAGGTTTTCACTTTCCAATGAAAGAGTTTCCGCTTTTTTGGCACTTGTTATAGCTGCTAATGTGTCCTTAGAATAAACTAAGTATTCAGAAAAATTAAAATAAGAACCGGCAAGGCTTGCAGTTTGTTCTTCTTTAGTCTTAATGTCAATTGCTCGCTTAAAAATGCTTTTTACCCCTAAAGTGTCTTCGCTATAAAGTTTGCAAGCTGCTAAATTGCTTAACGCTATAGCATATAACTTAGGTTTGTCCTGTAATATGTTTTTAGTTGTAATTACTTTGAAAAAATTTTCAATTGCATTCTTGTATTCTTTTTTATCTCTATATAGAACCCCTATATTATTGATAACTTGCGCTTCTTCGTAATTTTTAAAATTTAAGAAACTTAGATAATACAATGCTTCATTATAGTAAGAAAGAGAATTGTCATACTCACCCAAAGCACCTGATAAAATACCTAATAAGTTATAGCTGTGGTAAAGCAAAAGTGTATTGTCCGTTTTTTTAAATTGTTCAATAGCTTTTATAATTGCTGATTCACTTCCTATATAGTCTTTTATTTCAATTTGAATTTTAGCCATTTCTAACAGTATCCTTCCAGATAATTCTATTTCATTGAGTCTTTCAAAGACTTTTTGAGCTTCGTTAAATGCGTAATATGCACTATCCTGAACGGCATATTTATCATAATAAAGAGCCAGATCCCAATAGCTATTGGCTAAGGACAAAGAATCCTGGATTCTCTCATTTAGTTGTATTGCTTTTTTGTTGATTAAACGGAAGAGTGTACTATCAAAGGTAAAACTTTGGTTAAAGGATAATTGGGAATAGTATTTGGCTTTTACAGTATCGAATGGTTGTTGGTCGGCATACTGTACCGCTTTTTGCAGTAATTGTAGTTTCTTATCATTGTTATTCTTGATACTTTGACCCTCCTTAATCCAAATACTAATGCTATCATTGTTAGTAGATGGAACGTTATCGTCCAATTTAATATCCGAGTTGGTACAAGCTTGAAGTGAGATTAAGATTAGAATTGTATGCAGGTATTTTTTAAGCAAGAAATAGGTTTAAGGGATATTATTGAAACCAAGGTATAAAAAAAAAGTCTTCAACCGCAGGTTGAAGACTTTTTATATGGTAATAGTAGCTGACTAGCTTACGCCAGACTGTCCACCTCTAGGAGGCAATTCAGCTGAACAATCAGAACAAGCCAAAGCTTTAGAAATATCATTTAAAAAATCAAATTCATTGGCACTATTCTCAATTACAAAAGTTGCCATGCCTAACGCCATTACTGCTACTGCTAAAATACTCGTTACTTTTTTCATTTTGTGTGTTTTTAGGGGTTTTTGGTTTATTATACTGCCAAAGTAATATCCATATAACACTTAAATAGTTTGTTTTTCCACACTTTAGTGAAAAGGTGGAATCTGCTAGTAAATGACCTGATTTTGAGAGAATTCGTTAATTTAGGGAACTTAGTGTATTTCTAGACAATACTTTCTTAAGGTTGTTCATATTTTCCCTATACGTTTTAGAGAACGGTAATTGTTCGTTGACGGTCTTTAAAGCGCAAATAGATTTTCCAAAATTTATCCTAGAAACATAATCAGTATTGACGATATAACTCTGGTGAATACGTATAAAGTTATTAGGTAACGTATTTTCAAAGGTTTTTAGTGTCTTGAAGGCATTGGTTACGGTACCGTCCTTCATAAAAAACTCTGTAGTATTATTGTCGGCTTTTAAATAAAGGATATCATTAGTGTTCAAATACTGAAAATCGTTATATGATTTTAAGCACAAGGTTGCGGGTGCTTTCTCCTTTGGCATCCTCTTTTTCAACTTTAATAATGATTTTCTAATGTCAAATTCATTAAAGGGTTGAAGCCAATAATCAAAGAAGCCATTTTTTATAGCATCATAGGCATAATCCTTGGAAGTAGCTATACCAATAAGTATAGGTAGTTCATTTACGTATTGGTGTATTTCCATGACCATTAAAAATATGGATGCATAATCATGGTTAAGGTTGATAAACACGATATCTGGACTAAACTTTAAAATATCGTTTAATCCATCATTGGGATTTGTGGTGGTATTAATACATTCAAAATCACCATATTCATCCAAAAATGCATGTAACTGCAAATTGGAAACAGCATCAGAATCTATTATGGTGTACGTGTAATCCAAAAGAAATTAGTGTCTTCTACGAAATTACTTATAGCCAGCTAATTACGGACCAAGAATGTCCTTATAAAAATGGAGGACTTTTTGATAAAATCAATGTATATAGGCTTTGTGAGAGAAAAACCTTTCAAGTTGAAGCTTGTTATTCGCTCGTTTCTTTCATTATTGCTTGATATGCACCCAAATCTGAAGTTAATGTCCGGGTGGTTCCAAGTAGGTCATTTGGTACATTGTTGGCAATATTTTGGTCGCCTTTACCAATTACATAAGAATCCAGACCTATTCTAAAATCATTGCTGGAAGGTTTGAAATAATCCAAATTACCTCCCGTATAGATGTTGGAATAATAATCCGTATTTAGAAAATCATATAACGGACCATCCTCAGCGGGTAGTTGGTCTTGTGTATATTGTATATGGCAATTTAGAAAACTGAAGTTGAACAATTTATCATTAGATGGGGTAAGTTCTAGTTCATATGCCGTATTGCCATCAATGATGCTATTTTTAAAATCAAGTTGTACTAAATCAAAATGAAGTTCTGGATTACTTCTGGAACTATTGGAAACGGTAAGGGTTGGTACAATTCTAAACCCTTTATTCCAATAATTGGCAATGGTACAATGCGTAAAATTATAGTGGCCTCCGTTTTCTATTTGCAAGGAGGTAGAGCCTGCACCACCTAAAACAAGGTTTTCTGCTATTATAATTGCTTGTTTGGCCCAGATATTATGTTGGCCATTATTATAAACCTGACTATTTCTTATGACCAGTGATTCTGTATTTTGTATTGCTTCCCCTTCAATAAATAATCCGATCTGCGCATTTTTAATGGTCAGATAATCTATAGTGTTTCCAATACTTCCTTTACTTATCCAGATAGTCCCCCATTGACCGGGCATATCATTATAAGCAGGTTCAAGTCTGTCTCCTTCAAAAATCACTTGATTTTCTAAACGCTCCTTATCATTACTCAATTTGCCATTAATTGTAATACGAGCTTTTTCCCTTACGACCAAACCGGAATTGTTGTGAAAATATACCCTTGCACCAGCATCGATATGAAGTTCTTTTTCATCAGGTACTATGGCGTAACCAAAAATCACATATGGTTTATTGGCAGTAAAATGTAACGAATCTTCACTAAGTTCAAAACCGTTTACGCTTACTTCATCACCATTTTCATCGGTATATAAAGTGATATTGTTTGCATTGCTTCCCCAATTATTGGGATGCAAAAAAATGGCGTCTTTTGCCAATGTAATCAATTCAACGGATTGTTGAAAAGGAGATTGATCAAACAAAATGGCATCCGTATATATAATTTCATTACTATTATCCGTAATCTCAATAGTCGTTTCAATTAGTATATACAGACTGTCTTGAGCGTATAATGGAATATTGTTAAATGTTTTACCCGCCACACCGTCCACATTTAATCTATAATAACTATCGGCGCCGTTTCTTAAGGATATTTCAGGGATAAACATATCCTCTTTAGTGCGGTTATACACTTTTAATGTGTATGTACTGCTGCCAATATTGGTAAATACGGTATCGAGAAAAACCGTGTCCTTGGAAAAGGTCAATTGCCCCATACTTGGGGAATATTCAAAATTCTTTCTACAGGAAGTAGTAACAATTAAGGCAATGATGGCAGAGAATACAATAAGAAAATTTACTCGCACAACCGTTATATTTTTCAGGTTAAAGGAAAATATCCTTTAGTTTATCGGACACCCTAATAGGCCTATTGGTCTTATTGTTCAATAAACACCATTCCGTACGGGCAAGAACCAATACCTTTTGTGTTTTTCCATGAATCATTTCTACAATTCTGGTAGATTTTGCTCCTATGCTCGTCTTGATATAAGTTGTCATGACTATAGGGTCATTTAAAAATGCCGCAGATTTGTATTCAATATGGTGACTTAGTACTACCCAAATTACTTCTTCTTGCAGCTCATTGGGGGCTTTGTGCTGCCAATGCTCTTTTGATATATTTTGAATCCATTGGACATAACGAACATTGTTAACATGGTTCAGGTCATCCAGGTCATCTTTAGAAACTATAAGTTCTTTCCTGTATACATCCATATTATTTTTTCTGGATTTTTACTTCAAACATTTTATCCCAGAATTTTCCGGTAACGAAAAAAGTTTTCCGTTCAGGATGATAAGCTATACCGTTCAAAACATTGTTTACCTTGTCCCAATCTGCCGATTTTGTTATTAAATCACTAAGTCCGCTAAAATTAATAACTCCTTCGATGGCACCAGAATTACTATCGATAATCATGACACTAGGCTTTTGATATACATTGGCATAAAGTTTTCCATCAACAAATTCCAATTCATTTGCGGAATTTACGATAGATGAATTGGTAACGGTTTCAATATAACCATCCTCGGTCATGGTATTAGGGTTTATGAACCAAATCTTTTCCGTTCCATCACTCTTAAATATTTTATTGCCGTCATTGGCAAGTCCCCATCCTTCACGACTTTTTCCATATTGAAAATTATCCAATTTCTTAAAGGTATGTAGGTCATAAATAAATCCAAGTCCGCTTTTCCAAGTAAGTTGGTAAATTTTGTCGTTTAATATGGTAATGCCTTCTCCAAAATAACTATCGTCCAAATTTATTTGTTCATAAACCTTGCCAGTTGAAAAATCTAATTTCCTTAAAAATGATTTTCCGTTCTTACCCGTACTTTCATATAGGGTGTCATTGAAGAACTCCAATCCTTGTGTATAGGCACCTGTATCATGAGGATATTCCTTTATAATGTTATACGTATATATTTCAGGAGCTTTTGCTGAAAAAACTTTAATGTTCTTATTGATTATAACGGTTTCACCTTCAAAATTAATTTTAGCGGTAAGGGTTTTATTCCCTAGAGTGGATACATCAATTTTAATTGTATTGTTGGTAAGTGGAACATCTTTACCGTCTATACTATAGGTGACCTGGTTAATATCCTTATTTTTTTTATTTTTAATGGTAACACCTATTTCATCAAATTGTGTAATTTTTTTGACATTTTTATCAATGGTGATTTCAAATAAATTCGATGCTTTTTGATTGCCACTGCCACATGCCATATAAAGGCTCGGTATAAGAATTATGCAAATTATCTTAACTATTCTCATTAAAAATTTTTGGTATTTATGTTTCTATACTGATTTTCAGCACGTAAGAATTGCTGTTTAGAGAAGGCAATTTAATTCATAAAAATTAGAAACTAAAAGGATTGTGAAAGATTTAAAAGATTGTATATTTGCAGCTGGCAAGTCCTACACGACCAGCTCCTGTAGAATCCCCCAGGGCGGGAACGCAGCAAGGGTATATGGTCGTAGCGGTGCGATGTAGGTAGCTTGCCTTTTTTTGTACCTTATATTCAAATAATTTTTAAAAAGGTAACTTGTTAAAAACCAGAATTATCTATGGTTTTGATTCACTTATTTTTCTGAAAAATGAATTCAAAAGTAGTTTTAATAACAGGCGGTTCTTCGGGAATAGGAAAGGCGGTAGGCATTTATCTAACAGAGCAAGGATATAAAGTTTATGGCACTACACGTAACAAGTCAAAATACCCCTTGTTTAAAGATTTTCCACTTTTGGAAATGGATGTTCGTAACACTGCTACCATAGCTAAAGCGGTTTCAACGCTAATGGAAAAAGAAGATACCTTGGATGTTTTGATAAACAATGCCGGAGTGGGTATTACGGGACCTATGGAAGAAACTCCTCAAGAGGAAATCATTAAGGCCTTTGCTACTAATTTTAACGGTCCTCTCAGTGTCATCAATGAAGTTTTGCCCATAATGCGTCGTCAGCAACATGGTTTAATAATCAATATTACTTCAATAGCCGGTTATATGGGATTACCTTATAGGGGTATTTATTCTGCAAGTAAGGCAGCTTTGGAATTGGTAACTGAAAGTTACAGAATGGAGACCAAACCTTTTGGGGTGAAATTTACCACTTTGGCACCAGGGGATTTTGCAACTAATATAGCTTCAGGGAGGTATCACACTCCTGTATTTGAAAACTCTCCTTATAAAGAAAAGTATCAAAGCACATTGGAATCTATTGATCAAGATGTGGACGGTGGTGGCGATCCACGTGATGTTGGCAGAAAGATTGCTAAAATTATTGAAACAAAAAATCCTAGGCCCCATTACAAGGTTGGGTCTTTTATTCAAAAACTTTCATTGACTCTTAAAAGTGTTTTGCCGGGTCTTTGGTTTGAAAGATTATTGGAGCGGCATAGCGCCAATTAAGGATATACCGGAAGAATACCGGATTTAAATTCAATTATAATAAATGTTGGAAAAACCGTCTACTATTACGCCATTATTGGTTATTATGGCCTTGTTCATAGGGTAGATGACCAATGTTTCGGTAAATTCCTTATAGTTGTCCGTATGGTATTGGGATCGGGTGTCCACACCTAGGTTTTTTAAAATGACCTTCCAATCGCTGTAGTCCGTCCTAATGTTGATACCTACAAATTCGTGGTCGGGTTTTTTGTCCTTTAGTTCCGCTACTCTTTTAAAAATTTCTTGGTATTGTTTTTTATTGTTTCCTGACCAAAAATAGAACATTACCTTTTTGTTCTTTCCAATCTCTGACAGTGTTCTGGTCTCATTATCAAATGAGGCAACGCTTAAATTAGGTATGACCTTGGAAGGCTGTAGGTTAGCTATTCCTTGGTATAGATTTTCAATCTCCTCTATATGCATGTTGTTTTTGGAGACCGTTTTAAATTCATTCAAGAACATTTCATTGTACTCAGGTTTGTCCTTTCTTTTTAAAAGATAGTCAAAAGCCACATTTCTGAACAAATTATCCCTTAATTCCTTCTCCACAACAAGACTGTCGATCAATTGCAGTTTGTGCTTGTTAAAATGTAAATGTTTGCTGGTATTAAAGTTTCTATTTTCGCAGCCTTTTATACAGTTCATATAGGACATATTACCAAAATGGGCCTTCATGAAATCGTAATAGGGTCTTAGGTAGGTAAAATTCTTATTGTTGTAATTAATGGTGTTACGGTAGGCATAAAAACCTTTTGGGAGTTCATGTATATTTTCCTCTGCAGTTTTTCTTCTATGTTGAAAAGGATAAATTTCCTTATACCTATTGTACGTATATTCAATATTACCGGCCAAAAGTTCATAGCCATCATCAGAAATGGCAGTTTCTGCTCTTAGTTCGTTCAATCGTTTTAACTTATCATTCTTAAGACTTGAAATTTTGGAAAGAAATTCCTGAGGTTCCATTTCATAATATTCAGCGTACATTGCTCTATCTTCCTCTTCTGCAGATAAAAACAATTCCAAAAGAAAATTGTTAAGCTCCTCGTTTGTTCCGGAAAACACTAAGGATTCATCAAAATAAATGGTGTTGAGCCTAACCATTAAACTATCTCCTTTTTCTAGATATACATACTGGTACTCGGGAGCAAGGTTAAAATGGTAAAGACCATTTTCTATATTGGCCAAATTGAATTTAAATCTATTCTTACTGTCCAGTTTGGCAGAATCAATTTTTTCCCCGCCCTTAAAAAGTACTACTTGGTCACTGGTAGGGTTTACGATTTCGCCTGCGAATAGAACGGTTTCCGAATCCTTTTTGGAAGAGGTGCAGGCTACAGAAAAAAGTACAATTGTACAGAGTAGAATTCTAATCATATGGTATTAGGGACTGATACATTCCAAAAATAAGGAACGTAAGGGCTGGTAGCTGTTAACGGCTAGTTAAATATTGTGAAGTTGAAAGTATAATAACTTAATGGAAATAGATGCTTTACATACTTGAAAAAGCTTATTTATTCTGTATTTTTGCACGGATTTTTAAATTACTGTTATTATGCTTTCTGTATCTAATCTTTCTGTACAATTTGGAAAAAGGGTGTTGTTCGATGAAGTAAACGTTGCTTTCACCCAAGGAAACTGTTATGGTATCATTGGTGCCAATGGTGCAGGTAAATCTACATTCTTAAAGATTCTTGCAGGACAAATTGAACCTACTTCCGGCCATGTTCATCTAGAGCCAGGTAAAAGAATGTCCATTTTGGAGCAGAACCATAATTCTGCCGATGCCTATACGGTATTGGAAACCGTGGTAATGGGTAATAAGCCTTTGTATGAAATTAAAAAGGAAATAGATGCACTTTATGCTGATTATGATGATAAGAATGCAGATAGGATAGGGGAGCTGCAGGTTAGCTTTGAAGAAATGAACGGATGGAACGCGGATAGCAATGCCGCGGCTTTACTTTCCAATTTAGGAATCAATGAAGAATATCATTATACGTTGATGTCGGAACTTGATTCCAAATTAAAGGTAAGGGTACTTTTGGCACAGGCCTTATTTGGAAATCCGGATGTATTGATTATGGATGAACCTACCAATGATCTGGATTATGAAACAATTAGTTGGCTAGAGAACTTTTTGGCAGATTATGAAAATACAGTGATCGTAGTTTCGCATGACCGTCACTTTTTGGATACGGTATGTACGGATATTGGGGATATTGATTTTGGAAAACTTAATCTATACTCGGGTAACTACACATTTTGGTATGAGAGTAGCCAATTGGCAGCCCGCCAAAGAGCACAACAGAATAAGAAATCTGAAGAGAAAGCCAAGGAGTTGCAAGAGTTTATTGCACGTTTTAGTGCCAACGTAGCTAAAAGTAAACAAGCTACATCTCGTAAGAAGATGTTGTCCAAATTAAAGGTAGATGATATTAAGCCTTCTAGTAGAAGATATCCGGCAATTATCTTTGATAGGGAACGAGAGGCCGGCGATCAGATTTTACAGGTAGAAGGACTTTCCGCTTCTACGGATGAAGGAGAATTGTTGTTTAACAATATCAATATAAATCTCGCCAAAGGGGATAAAATTGCTGTAATTTCAAGGGATTCAAGGGCTACAACAGCTTTTTATGAAATTATAAACGGGAACAAAAAGGCGGATAAGGGATCTTTTCAATGGGGTGTTACCACTACACAATCCTATCTTCCGGCAGATAATGCTGAATTTTTTAACGAAAACATAAATCTTGTAGATTGGTTAAGACAGTATGCCAAAACCGAGGAAGAGCGAGAAGAAGTATATATTAGAGGATTTCTTGGTAAAATGTTATTCAGTGGAGAAGAGGCATTAAAGAAATGTACGGTTCTTTCCGGAGGAGAAAAAGTACGCTGTATGCTTAGTAGAATGATGTTATTAAGGGCCAATGTGTTAATGTTGGATGAACCTACCAACCATTTAGATCTGGAAAGTATTACTGCATTTAATAACTCGCTAAAGAATTTTAAGGGAACGGTACTGTTTACCACCCATGATCATGAATTTGCCCAAACGGTTGCAAATAGGATTATAGAATTAACTCCTAAGGGCAACATTGATCGGTATTCTACGTTTGATGAATATATGTCTGACAAGGCATTAAAGGAGCAACGTAATAAGATGTACGCTGTTTAAGCATAAAATAGATTAACCCAAATCAATGTTTTATGAAAACCTACAACTATGTGGCCTATATTGGTATGGCCCTAAGTATCCTAGCTTGTGATACGGTTACCAATATTGATACGGAAGAGCCTTCTTCCTTAATCGATGCCGATTATACTGTTATTTTGGAAAAGGATGGCCTTACATCTGCAGTGATTTTGGCCGCTGCGGAAGATGGTATGGAACAAAAGGAAGAATCCGTGGGATTTGAAAAGATTCCTAATACTTCCCAAAACTATAGGGACCAACAAAGTATAGGTTATTATTATACCAATAATTGTCAAGCCTTTGTTCAAGTGTTCAACGCACAAAATGATAATTCCTTTGTCATAACCGCATTTACCGATATAAATCCATGTGATATTGAAGTTACTGCTATTGCTTATACTGAAAATGCAATATATATAGCCTATATATAGAAATTAGCCAGCAAGAATGACCAAT
The DNA here is from genome assembly GCF_030505015.1 of Maribacter confluentis. Lineage (NCBI taxonomy): Bacteria > Pseudomonadati > Bacteroidota > Flavobacteriia > Flavobacteriales > Flavobacteriaceae > Maribacter > Maribacter confluentis. The sequence goes on along the minus strand of NZ_JAUKUC010000001.1, from coordinate 173,208 downwards.
TCGCTATACGGTCCATTTCAAGAACGGGTGGTCAGGCTTCGTTTGTAGATATTATGTTGGATAAAAAACCTGTGGATATGATACCTTCTACTGGAAGGTTATTTGTATTGACCGCTAATGAATATGTAGATAATGCTTATTACTTAACAGTTATTGATGAAGAATCAAAAGGCCAACTAACGGAATTGGATATGGGGAACGATGCAGCCAAACTGTTAAGAAATCACAGTAATCAGGTCATTGTGGCTTACCGAGAGTTGCACACCACCTTAGATCCTGTAAGTTTGGATAAGACCTACACCATGTACGGCAAAGGTACCGAACCGGGGTTTTTAACGGCAAAAGATGTGTACATGGATAGTTCCGGCCAAATCTATTATCAAAAGACGGAATCGTCCGCTGTGGTCAATACCGTACCCGCCATATATAATTTTGAACGAAACAGTACGGTAGTTTATCTATTCGAAAATTTTTTAACGGAGTCAGAGATGGATGTAAAATATAATATCGGAGCTACGACCGCAATTGGTTACGATGATGCCAATGGTTTTATCCTGATAGGCTATCAGAATAAGAACCAATTGCAACATGGGGGAATTTTAAGAGTCGGTATAACTCCAGATTTTAAGCTAATTGATTATATAGATTTAGAAGGTGTTCCGCAAAGCATTTTTGTAAAATAGCAATGAATATTAACTATTAAAATATTTGCTGTTCCAAATGGCCGGATTAAAATTTTTACCCAGGGCAAAGCCATAAAAAATAACTACTGCAGCAATACACTTGAACACAAAAAAATACATGATCCAAAATTGGGCATTAGTACTGGATTTTGAGAAAAGACCATTGGGAATCATCAATGTGGCTACATAACTGATCATTAGTATAAGAACCGCTAAATTCACTATGTTTTTAAACGGCCACATCAATAACTTTCTCATGGGGTGTAGGTCATTGCCCCATTTATGAATTAAATAAAAATAGCCATTGCCTATTGGGGCAAAAAGTAAAGGATCATCCTTGTCTTCCAATTTAAATAGTTTGGATGGAGCTATAATTTTAAACCCTTTAATTTCCGTTTGATGTAAATTTTCCAATTGTTTTATTTTGGAGAGGGCTTCAACCGGTAGTTTTCCTTTAAAATATTTGGTATCCAAAAAGCGTAAGCGGTAATCTATACAAATCTTTTTTATATCCTCAATGTGATAAATGTTTTCAAGTTTCAATTCATTTAACTTAAAATCATTTTGTAACATTTTTGAGGATGAGGATACGTTGGTCTCAATACGGTCAAAATCTTCATCTACTTGAGCGAAAATTTCTAAAACGTTATTAAGTAGGTGTTCTTCTGATTGTATACGCTTAGACTTGGCTTTGTGTAATTTTTTTTCAAGGTCTGTTTTAGGAAATAACATATCTTTTTCTTTAGCAATCCTCTCAAAGTTAGCCAATTAATGAGATTGATGAAATTTTGTTTAATCTTAAAAAATGTTAATATTTTGTTAAATTGATGATTTGACTTATTTTGTATAGGTATAACATTGCCTATGTTGTATATTGACGGATAAATCGTGCATTTCATCGATTTTTATTATTTGAGCCCTAATTGAACTTACTATATGAAAAGATTGACATTGTGCATGTCATTGTGCACCCTAATGTTAGGTATTTATGCAAACGCGCAAACATCCTTGATCAAGCTCCCCATGGAGCAATTGCCTTCTAAATTAATAGTGTCAAAAAAGACCATAGAGGAGCGTACGGCAAGCTTTGAAAACTATTCTACACTTTCCTCCATATTAAAGTCTACCCATTTGGATAAGGTTTTGGCCTATGATGGGGAATTTACGGTGTTTGCACCATCAAATACAGCTTTTAAAAAATTACCCAAGTTAACGGCGGATAAATTATTGGACCCTAAAAACAATAAAGTTTTAAGAGATGTACTTTCATACCATATCATTGCGGGGAATTTTTCTGCATCTTCAATTCTTAGGGCCATGTGTAGGGGTAATGGTGTAGCAAGGTTTACCACGATCTTGGGAGAAAAGATAACGGCTACAATGAATGGCATTGATATTGTCCTCACCGATAATGCTGGGAACAAAGCTACAATTGTGCGGGCAGATTCCACCCAATCTAATGGGGTTATTCATGAGATTGATGCCGTCTTTCTACCTGTACGGATTTATTGATTACCGTAAACTTGCTCCTAGTTTTTGTTCGTAATTTTTTTGAAGCTTGCTCATTATTTTCTCTATCTGCTTATCCGTCAGTGTACTTTTATCATCTTGGAGGGTGAAACTGACTGCATAGGATTTTTTGCCCTCCGGTAAATTAGCACCTTCATAGACATCAAAAAGAGAAATATCCTTTAAGTATTTGCGCTCTATGCTCTCAGCCAATTCATAAAGCTCTTTATACGTAGTTTTCTGATCGAGTAACAAAGCAAAATCCCTCTTAACTTCTGGGTATTTAGGAATCTCTTTGTATAGCACTGGAGTATTGCTCAACTGTTTCAGAATTACGTCCCAATTAAAATCGGCAAATAAAATATCCTGTTTAATATCAAATTGCTTAAGAATGGTTTTTTTGACCAACCCAAAAGAAACTAAATTGTTTTTCTTATAAAATAAAGAAAGGCCTTCTGAGAATAAATTGGATTCCGTTGGCAAACTTTTTAGATCACTAAGTCCCAAACGGGTAAGAATAGTTTCTACAATTGTTTTTAATTCAAAAAAATTGGTTGCAACAGGTTTGCTGGTCCAACTTTCTGGTAAGGTGTTTCCGCACAAAAGAATACTGAGGTATTTATTTTCTATGCGTTTATTTTCTTTGGATAAATACGTTTTACCAAATTCAAATAATTTAAGATTTCCTCTTTTTCTATTGATATTATAATTGGCCGTTTCTAGGGCAGAAAATAAGGAAGCTCGTCTAAGTACTGATAAATCTCCACTCAGGGGGTTAATGATCTGTACGGATTCCGTTTGGCTGTCATTTGTTTGCAACAGCTCGGCATAATTTGGATTGGTAAGGCTATTGGTAAGTATTTCATAATAGCCCTTAGATGCCAAAAGGTTGCCTATTGTATTTTGAATAATATGGTCCTCTGTAGGAGAAGTGGTAGCTATAGAGGCATTTAATTTATTACCAAAAGCAATATTGTTATATCCGTATACCCGTAAAATTTCTTCGATGACATCAACTTGGCGCTGAACATCCACTCTGTAGGAAGGTACTTCAAGCCCCATACCAGCTTCGGTAACGTTCTTTACTTTAATATCAAGTGATGCCAAAATGGATTTAATGGTATCCTGCGGAATTTCTTGCCCTATTAATTTATTTATTTTTTCAAAGGCCAGGAATACTTCAAAATTGGTGACTTTATTGGGGTACAGGTCAATAATATCTGATGTTATTTCGCCGCCGGCAATATCCTTTATGAGCAAAGCTGCTCGTTTAAGGCTGTATTCCACATTTTCAATATCAATACCGCGTTCAAACCTAAACGATGCATCCGTATTTAATCCATGTCTCTTTGCAGATTTCCGGATAGCCACCGGATTAAAATAAGCACTTTCTAAAAATATAGAGGTTGTACTCTCGGTAACACCGGAATCCAATCCACCAAAAATACCTGCCAGGCAAAGTGGATTTTTGGAATCACATATCATTAGATCATCTTCATGCAAGGTTCTTTCTACACCATCTAACGTTGTAAACTTGGTGCCTTTGGGCATGGTCTGAACAACAATTTTATGTCCTTTTATTTTTGCGGCATCAAAAGCATGTAAGGGCTGACCTAATTCGTGCAATACATAATTGGTAGCATCTACGACATTGTTCTTAGGTGTCAATCCTATGGATTTAAGCCTATTTTGTAGCCAAGTAGGAGAGGGCTGTACAATTAAATTGCTTAGCGTAACCCCACAGTATCTAGGGGCCAAAGAAGAATCCTTTACATCTACGTCAATTTTTAACGAACGATCGTTAATGTTAAAATGACTGGTAGAAGGTGTAATCAGTTCCTTGGTAATTTCTTTTTGTTTTAGACCGGCCTTTAGATCTCTTGCCACTCCAAAATGGCTCATGGCATCTGCACGATTGGGAGTTAGTCCAATTTCAAAAATTTCATCCAGCTCAATATCAAATAGCTCCGCACAAGGCGTACCTACCTTTAAATTTTTATCCAATACCATAATGCCTTCATGGCTTGTGCCCAATCCTAATTCGTCTTCGGCGCAAATCATACCGTGGCTTTCCTCTCCTCGTATTTTTCCCTTTTTTATAGTCCAGGCTTCTCCTTCTGCGGTATATAGAGTAGTACCTATGGTAGCAACAGGTACTTTTTGCCCTGCCGCGACATTACTTGCGCCACAAACTATTTGTAGGGGAGCTTCCAAGCCTATATCTACCATGGTAACATTCAACTTGTCCGCGTTGGTATGTTTTTCACAGCTAAGGACATGGCCTACGACCACTCCTTTTAGTCCTCCTTTAACAGATTCAAATTTTTCGACACCTTCAACCTCAAGTCCTAAATCGGTCAATAGTTCAGCGGTTTCATCAGATTCCCAATCTATTTTAATGAACTGTTTTAACCAGTTGTATGATATTTTCATTCAAATCATTTAAGGGCGCAAAGATAAAACAATGCCCGTAGACATTCAATATGGAGATAAGTGTTTCTTTTAATTTTTAATTGTGGGTTATATATCGTTATTTCGGGCCGTAAATGTATTGTGATGAAAATAGGTGTAAGAATCTTGATCTTTTGTATGTTGATAATATCCTGTAAGGAGCAAGTACAGGATACAAGTTTGAACGAAGGAATCTGGCGTGTAGAATTGGAAGTAATGGACAACCAACTACTACCGTTTAATCTAAAAGTGAATAAGGGTGAGAATGGGGAATATATCATGAAAATCCTTAATGCGGATGAAGTGATTGAAGTAGATGAAATAAAGATTTTTGGAGATTCAATTATAATGCAGACCCCTGTGTTTGAGGGATATTTGGCAGGGACGTTTACCAATTCTTTAATAACTGGTTCTTTCGTAAAGGAAAGTTTGGACAGAATAGTACCGTTTAAGGCCGTATATGGAGAAGAAGAGCGTTTTTCAATAAAAAATTCCAGCAAAAAAAATGTATCCGGCATATGGGAAACTTATTTTAGTCCCCATACGGATGATGGTTATCTGGGTAAAGGTATATTCTTGCAAGAAGATAATAAGGTTACAGGTACTTTTAGAACTACCACTGGGGATTATAGATATTTGGACGGTGTCGTAGACGGGGACTCGTTAAAACTTTCCGCATTTGATGGGGCTCATGCCTTCTTGTTTACCGCAAAGGTTACGGATTCTAGTATGAACGGCATATTTTATTCCGGGAATCATTTTAAGGAACCATTTATTGCGAGTAGAAATGAAGGTTTTGATTTACCAAGTCCAGATTCATTAACTTTTATAAAAGAGGGATATGATCAATTGGCGTTTGAATTTCCAAATATTAACGGGGTTACGGTTTCTTTGGCAGATGACCAATTTAAGGATAAGGTGGTCATTGTACAGTTAATGGGAACATGGTGCCCCAATTGCTTGGATGAGACAAAGTTTTTGGTGAATTACCTTGAGCAAAACTCCAATGAGGATGTTGCAATCATAGGTTTGGCATTTGAATCAGCCAAGACAAAGGAGAAGGCTATTAAGGCAATTGAGCGTCTTACGGATAGGATAGGGGTAAAGTATCCTATTTTATTAGCGCAATATGGTTCTTATGATAAGGCAGAGGCCCAGAAAAAACTACCTATGCTTAATCATGTATTATCCTACCCAACTACCATCTTTATTGATAAAAAAGGTGATGTAAGAAAAATTCATACCGGATTCAACGGTCCAGCAACGGGTGATAAATTTTTGGAATTTAAAAAGGAATTTAACGGGTTTATTGAGCAATTGCTACAAGAGTAATGGTTAAATGATGGTAGATTTGCCTAAACCTATATTTTCATCGTTCATGGTAAAGGTGCCATCCAGTTCCATGATGTTGTCCGCTATGAAATCACCTACGTAATTTGTTCCATATTTGGAACTTCCCATAATATCCGGAGTAACGATTTTTTTAGAAAACGATTTCAAAACGGCAGCCACTACAGCATCCGATTCTTCATCCATCTTAAAATGTTGCAATAACATGGCCATACTTAAAATAGATGCGACAGGGTTGGCAATATTCTTACCTTTTGCATCTGGATATGAACCGTGAATAGGCTCAAACATAGCGTATTCCAGTCCTACGGAGGCTGACGGTAACAAACCTATGGATCCGGCAATTACACTTCCTTGATCGGAAAGGATGTCGCCAAACATGTTGTCCGTAAGTATAACATCGAATTGAGATGGATTCAAGATCATCTGCACTGCGGCATTGTCAATAAAAAGGCAATCTAAAGTAACATCTGGGTAGCTCTCCGAAATAGAATGGACCACCCTGCGCCACAATCTTGAAGTTTCCAATACATTGGCCTTGTCTACCAAGGTAACTTTCTTCTTTCTTGAACGTGCTGATTTAAAGGCTAAATGTGCTATTCTACTAATTTCCGCTTCGGTATATGTACAGGTATCCGTGGCTGAACTTTGGTCGTTGCCTACGGCTTTGTCCCCATAATATATGCCTCCTGATAATTCCCTAAAAATGACCAGGTCCGTATCCTTTACACTTTTTTTGGGCAGCGGAGATTGCTTTACGAGAGAGGGAAATACCTTTACGGGTCTAATATTTGCAAAAAGGCCAAGCTCCTTTCGTAATTTTAACAGACCTTGTTCCGGCCAAACCTTGGCTTTAGGATTATCATCAAATTCTGGCAAGCCCAAAGCACCAAATAGGGTGGCATCGGTATTTTTACAGATTTCCAATGTTTCATCGGGTAGTGGGGTGCCTGTTTTTTTTATCGCAGTTGCGCCTATTAACCCTTTTTTAAAAGTAAAGCTATGGCCAAAGGTTTCTTCAACAGAACGTAGGCATTTAATGGATTGGGCTACGACTTCGGGCCCAATACCATCACCTTCCAATACCGCGATATTTAAATGCATAATTAACTAATACGTTGTAAATCTATTTTTGAGGTTTCAACAATTTGGTGAATATCCTCGTCCTTGACCTCTTTTCTTGAATCTGCATAGGCCAAAAATTCTTCATACACGGTATCCAATTGGGTTTTGGTCAGTTCATAACCTACAATCTTGGCTCTATAGGCCAAAGCGGCTCTTCCGCTCCGTGCGGTAAGCACAATGGATGATTCCGTTACACCTACATCAGAGGGATCCATGATTTCATAAGTTTCCCTGTTTTTGATAACACCATCCTGATGAATACCGGAACTATGTGCAAATGCATTGGCCCCTACGATAGCTTTGTTGGGCTGAACCATCATTCCCATTTTATTGGAAACCATTTTACTGGTATCATAAAGAAGCTTGCTGTTTATGGTGGTATCTAGGTTTAGGTCCGGATGCTGGCGCATAATCATCACTACTTCTTCTAAGGAAGTATTGCCTGCACGCTCCCCAATACCATTAATGGTACATTCTATCTGCCTGGCACCGTTCATAACGCCCGCTATGGAGTTTGCCGTAGCTAGGCCCAGGTCGTTATGGCAATGACATGAAAGTATTGCCTTTTCTATTCCCTTTACGTTTTCCTTTAAATATTTGATTTTGCCGCCATATTCCTCCGGAAGGCAGTAACCTGTTGTATCTGGTATGTTAAGTACTGTAGCGCCTGCTTTTATAACGGCTTCGCAAACACGTGCCAAAAATTCATTGTCCGTTCTTCCTGCATCTTCAGCGTAAAACTCAACATCCTCTACAAAAGTCTTGGCATAACTGACCGCTGCTACAGCGCGTTCTATAATGGCATCCCTGCTAGAATTGAACTTATATTTAATATGTGAGTCAGATGTACCTATACCTGTATGTATTCTTGGTGTCTTGGCATGTTTTAACGCCTCTGCGGCCACTTCAATATCTTTCCTTACCGCTCTGGTCAATCCGCAAACGGTAGCATTTTTAACGAGTTTTGCTATGGCTTCGACAGATTTAAAATCACCCGGACTTGAAACAGGGAAACCGGCTTCGATGATATTAACGCCCAATAAATCTAGACGCTCAGCGATGACCAATTTTTGGTCCATGTCCAACTTGCAGCCAGGGACCTGTTCTCCATCTCTTAATGTCGTGTCAAATATTTGTACTATATCTTTACTCATTATATTTATGTAATTTTACTCGTCAAACGAATATATAACCTAATACACAAAATTCATAAATTTTGTTATCACGTTTACAACGTTAAGACAGATTTTTAGGTATATAAAATGCTGAATTGCAATTATTTAAATACTTTTTTTTACGATGACAAATGCCCATAAAGATGCTTTGTTTGTTTTAGTGAAATCTCTTTCAAAATCTGAGAAGCGACAGTTCAAGCTTTATGTTGGCAGATTAGGGGTAAATACCGATGCAAAATTTCTGGCGCTTTTCAATTTATTGGATAAAATTAAGCAATATGATGAGAAAATAATACTAGAAAGTGGGATAGTTAAGAAAGCACAGTTATCAAACTTAAAAGCACATCTTTATAAGCAAATTTTAGTGAGCTTACGCTTAAATCCCGTAAATCAGAATATTAGGGTGCAAATACGTGAGCAATTGGATTTTGCCACCATTTTATACCAAAAAGGACTGTATAAGCAAAGTCTTAAAATTCTTGACAAGGTAAAAACGATTGCCATTGAAAACGAGGAAAAGAATATAGCCTATGAGATCGTAGAGCTGGAAAAAATCATTGAAACCCAATATATTACGCGCAGTATACCGGATAGGGCTAATGAATTGGCCGTACAGGCCAAGGAATTGTCCGGTCATAATGTAATGACCAGCAAATTATCCAATCTTTCCCTTCAGTTATATGGAATGATGCTGAAAGTAGGTTATGTGCGCAGCGATGAGGATTACCAAAAAGTGAAAGCGTATTTTAATGATCATTTGCCCTTGTACAATATTGAGGATTTAGGGTTTCGTGAAAAATTGTGGTTGTACAAAGCATATTTATGGTATAGTTTTTTGACTCAGGATTTCCTGTCGTGCTTTAAATATTCCAGTAAGTGGGTTGATCTTTTTTATGACCATAAGGACATGATTTACCTGAACCCTGTTTTCTTTTTAAAGGGTAACCATTATTTATTGGAATCATTGTTTTATGTCCAGTACAGTTCACAATTTAAGGAAGTTCTTGAGCGTTTGGAACGAACCATAAAGGAAAAGGAATTTCCTGATAATGATAATATAAATTCTTTGGTGTTTATGTACATCAATGCCAATAAGTTAAACCTGCATTTTTTAGAGGGTACTTTTGAAAAAGGGTTGTATTTGGTAAAGATTATTGAATACGGAATCAATAAGCACAGGGATCGTATAGATGTGCACCATGTTATGGTTCTCTATTATAAAATAGCCTGTTTGTATTTTGGTATAGGGGATAACAAAACCTGTATTCAATATCTTAAAAAGATCATTGATAATAAAAATTTGAAGATGCGTGAAGATCTTATGTGTTTTGCACGTGTTTTAAGCCTTGTGGCGCATTATGAAGCTGGTATGGATTATCACTTGGAAATTCAGTTAAAAAGTACCTATAAGTTTCTTTTAAAAATGAACGATATGCATGCCGTGCAAAAGGAGATGATAAAATTTCTGAGGGGCTTAGGTAGCATTTACCCTAACGAGTTAAAGGCAGAGTTTCAAAAATTATATACAGAATTAAAAAAGTATGAAAATCATCCTTATGAGAAAAGGGCCTTTTTGTATTTAGATATCCTATCATGGTTGGAAAGTCATTTACAAAATAAGCCGGTGTCGCAAATAATTCGCGAAAAAGCGATGGCGCATAGTCGTTAAGGTAATTTCTGTTATGAAGAGATTACATCTACAGCATTTATTTGAAATTAATCTGGCCATGTTCTTTATTGCCACTTCTGGCGCATTGGGCAGATATGTTCAATTGCCCGTAACCGTAACTATAGGGGCTAGGGCCATTCTAGCATGTTTTGCACTGGTAGCATTCTGCTGGTACAAAAAATATTCTTTTAAGATAAAACGTAGCGATTGGAAATTAATTGGGCTAACGGGAGTGCTTATGTGTGTGCATTGGTTAACCTATTTCTATGCCTTGCAATTATCTAGTGTGGCCATAGGTATGTTATCCTTGTTCACTTATCCTGTTATTACCGCTTTTTTGGAACCATTAGTGCTTGGTACAAAATTTCAGCGGATACATTTTCTCTTGGCAGTTTTGGTTTTGGTAGGTATGTATATGCTAAGTCCTTCGTTGGATCTTAAAAATTCCAATTCCATTGCAGTTGGGTTTGGAGTATTATCCGCATTGGTCTATGCTATTAGAAATATCTTGTTGAAAAAAAAGGTATCGGAATATAATGGATCTGTTATTATGGTATATCAAACAGCGATAACAGGGGTTGTTTTACTGCCTTTTCTGGGTACGGTGCCTTTGGTACAGGTGGTAACTCAATGGCAGGCATTAATTGCCTTGGCAATATTGACAACTGCTATTGGCCATACCTTGTTTTTAATGACCTTTAAACATTTTACCATTACCACGGTAAGTATTTTGAGTAGTATACAGCCAATTTATGGAATACTAATTGGGGCACTGTTTCTTGCAGAAATACCACAGGTCAATACAATAGTTGGCGGTATACTTATTTTAAGTTCTGTTGTGATTGAAAGTATTAGAACCAAATCTTAAAGTAGCAAGATTTAATTATAGGGTTGTGTGCCTCTTGTAGTGGGACCAAATTGACTGATTATATTTTCTCCGAATTTGGTGAATTGTTCATTTTTAGCCATTTCCCTAACCTTTACAGGGTCAAAATCACCATTGAAATATAAAAAGGAACCGGACAGGTTATCGTTATTATAAATAAGGATTTCCTTTACTGAATTTCTTTTTTCACGTATGGAAACCACATTACGCTTAAGCTCATCGTTTTTCCTAAAGACTTCTATAAAGGAAGAACCCGTAATACCGTTCATTTGCGCATTTAAATATTGTGATCTAGCAGGGGTGGCACTTGGAAATTGCATAAATCGCAGGTCTTTTGTATTACCTACCAAAGCTTTCATTTCTGGAGAAATTTCACTGATCATTGCCAACATGAATTGGGGAACCCGTATTGCTGTTACCTGATCATCGTTTTTATGGTCATTGTAAAAATTATCAATAGAATTATATCCGCCACAAGAAGATAAAATAGCAAGAAGGAAAATGAAAATTGGAAATCGGCTCATAATAATAATAATAAAAATAATAAGTTTAGATTGCTTTAAAAATAGTGAAATTAAAGACATGCGTTCCATATAGGGTCATTAGGAGGTGGGGCCACAATTTCCATTTGTTCTTTTTTGACGGGATGCATGAATAAGAGCTTGCGGGCGTGTAAATGGATGCTTCCGTCTGCATTGCTCCGATTAAAACCATATTTTAGATCTCCTTTTATGGGGCATCCTATGGCGGTAAGCTGACTTCTTATTTGATGATGCCTTCCGGTTTCCAAATCAATTTCCAATAAGAAATAGTTTTGCAAACTCTTTAAGAGTTGATACGTAAGAATTGCTTTTTTACTGTCGTTTACCTCCTTTTGGTGGGCGTATGATTTATTCTGATTGGTGTTGCGTTTTAACCAATGTACCAATCTTTTTTCATTATTCTTGGGTTTGTTCTTAACTATGGCCCAATACGTTTTTTTTGCTTCTTTTTCCGCAAACATCTTGTTAAGTCGGGGTAAAGCTTTTGAGGTTTTCGCAAATACCACAATACCGGAAGTAGGCCTATCTAAACGATGAACAACACCTAAATATACATTACCCGGTTTTTGATATTTTTTTTTCAAGAAAGCCTTTACGGTCTCGCTTAATGGCTGGTCTCCAGTTTTGTCTCCTTGAACAATATCTCCAGCGCGTTTATTGATTACAATAAGGTGATTGTCCTCATAAAGGACCTGTAAATTTTCTATTGTAGAATGTTGTTTGTTTGACAAATTATTTTGGGCTAAAAAAATTATAATAAATTGAATAATGCACGTGGAAATTAAAAAGTTAACTGTTTTTTATAATGATAAAGTTTTACTCTTGACCATTTCATATAATAAAAGTACAATGCCTATGGTTACGGCAACATCCGCTAGGTTAAAAATTCCTGTGCGCAAAAAAGCAAATCTTAGTTGAAAGGAATCTGTCACTGAGCCATATACTATCCGATCAATTAAATTACCTAGACCACCACCAATAACCAATGCATAAGCAGTAAGGGATAAAGGTTTAAAGGAGGATTTTGTTAGAATTCTATATAAAAGAATTCCCAATACCAATAATGGTATGGCCTGAAAAAAAATGCGCTTGACCAATGGAGGAAAATCTTGACCAAAACCTAACATTGCGCCAGTATTTTCAACATTTGTCACTATAAAATAATCCTTTATTACGGAATTGTACGATTGTGGTACTATTTCTAACCTTGTTAAAACTTTAACCAATTGATCGCTTGCTAAGGTCAGTAATACAATAGATGAAATCCAAATTTTAGAAAAGTGGGTAGCGCCTTTCATTCATAAGGGTTCTAGTATTGCTCATCGTCATTTGGGAAATCCAATTGTTTAACATCATCCACGTAATTGGATATGGCTTTGCCCATTTCTTCATAAAGGTTCATATACCTCCTTAAGAAACGAGGATTGAACTCATGGGTCATACCCAATAGATCATGGACTACCAATACTTGTCCATCTGCATATTTGCCCCCTCCAATACCAATTGTTGGTATAGTTAGACTTTCGGATACTTTTTTGGTAAGTTCTGCCGGAATTTTTTCAAGTACCAAACCAAAACAACCTAACTTCTCCAAAAGCTTTGCGTCTTCCATAAGCTGATCCGCTTCTTCTTCTTCCTTGGCCCTTACGGTATAAGTGCCAAATTTGTATATGGACTGTGGAGTTAAACCCAAATGTCCCATAACCGGTATTCCGGCGGCTAGTATACGTTTAACGGATTCCTTGATTTCTGCACCGCCCTCTAATTTTACTGCATGGGCACCACTTTCCTTCATTATCCGTATAGCAGAACGCAATGCTTCCTTTGGGTCGCTTTGATAGCTTCCAAATGGTAAATCTACCACCACAAGCGCTCTATGTACCGCCCTGATAACGGAAGATGCATGATAAATCATTTGGTCCAATGTAATAGGTAGTGTAGTCTCGTGGCCGGCCATAACGTTACTGGCAGAATCACCAACTAAAATCACATCGACCTTGGCCGCATCAACGATTTTGGCCATAGAGTAATCATAAGCGGTCAGCATGGATATTTTTTCCCCGTGCTGTTTCATGTCCACCAATGATTTTACAGTGATTCTTTTATATTCCTTTTTTGCTGTTGACATAGTTAGTTTTTGATTTTTAGCACCATAAAAGTAAGGAGTTTTAACGACTAGACCGATTTTGAAAAGAAAATCAATTTATATTCTTATTTTACGCATAAACATGATTACCATGATTAAGAAATATGTCCTTTGTTTTTTAATAGGGTTGTTCACTATAGCTCTTACTGCCCAAAACCAAGAGGAAGCGGCGGTAAAGCAAACTATTGAAGATTTTTTTAAGGCTTTTCATAAAAAAGATTCTTTGGCATTATATGAAATGGTTCACGAAACTATACGGCTACAGACCATAAAGACATCAAAAGATGGACAACCCGTTCTTCTTAATGAAGCATATGATACACTAGTAGGCTCAATAACAAAAATACCGGATACATTAAAATTTGAAGAGCGTATTTTGGATTATAACATTAAAATAGATGGGGCAATGGCCAACGCTTGGACCAAGTATGAATTTTGGTTTAATAATGAATTTCATCATTGCGGCGTTAACTCATTTCAATTGTTTAAAGAAAACAATACATGGAAAATTATATACTTAATAGATACAAGAAGGGTCGAAGACTGTAAAGCTTCAACCCCGAAATAAGATAAATTTGTATTAATTACTTTCTCCAGTCAATGGATTGTACCATATCCTCCGTTGGAAAATTTTCTGGAATCTTTTGTGTTACCTTTCCTGTAGCAGCCCACTCTGCTCCACGCTGTAGGGTAGTAATGAAGCCTACACATTCCATACTATAATCAAAATGACCCAATGTAGAATGAAAAACCCTTCCCTTGCCATAGTTTATGGCCATGAGTTGCGCTACATGTTGTCCTAATCCTTTTACGTTCGGGTCCCATGGTGGAGCGTTTTTCTCCACATCTGCAAATGCGGTGGCAAGAATTGTAGCATTTTCAAACGGACCTCTCATACGCTCGTAGAGTTCGTCTTGGGTGTGCAGCCATTTCTTAGGCAAACCTTTCATAATTGGATGTTCTGGAGCCCTTGTGGTCAATTGAAATTCATATTCGGCACCATGGGACCCACACACACCTTTACCATTGTCCTTGATCAATTCGCCAGCTTCGTTATAGTAAACATATGGGCCTGAACTTTCATCACGCCCTCCCCAGGCACCCAAACCTATCATTTTGTTGTATTCTTCCCATTCGCCCCAGGCATTGTTAGCGGCGTGTAATACTACCAATCCACCGCCTTTGGCCATATAGTCTTCAAAGGCTTTTCTTGTATCTGCGGGCCATAGTGGTGATCTTTCGCCCAAATTGGATACGATTAAATCGTAATCGCTAAAATTTATTGTGAAGTCAGATGTAGTAATCGGTGCATCGGATATGGCGTATTCCTTATCATTTAATGGATAATCTTCAATGAACATGGTATAGGCTTCCGGTCTGGATTGGTTGTATTTAATGCCTAACCAAACGGAATCCATACGTTCTATTTCTACGGTAAAGAGTTCTGTTTGTTCCAAATAGTCCTTGATCATCATGGTAGTTTTGGGCCATATATAATGATTGTTCTGACCATCAATGATCAATGCTTTAAGTTTAGCAGGCGGTTCTTCTTGGACTTCCTTTTTTTTCTCGCCGCAAGAAATCATCAACAAACAGAATAATGGTAATGCCATTAGTTTTTTCATGGTTTTGCTATTTAAGTTGCATATGCTTTAGTACATATGCATATCTTGACTTTAAATGTACATGAAGTAGTTTAGATTACAAAAACTCCTGTTTTAATATCCTTGAATGAAATAATAGGAATATGTTGTCGATTTGTAAAACAGCATATATTTTAGCGTTAAAAATAAAATAAACAATGAAGTTATTAGGAATAGGGTCAAGGATTATACATGAAACATTTGGTAAAGGTGTAATTACCAATGTATCCTCCAAGCAATACTGGGTTACCTTTATGGAAAATGGACTGGAAACCATTGCTATAGATGAAACGTTTGATGTGGTCGAGGCCGTAGAGGCAGAGGTAGATACGGTAAGCTTTTTAGATGTGGAAACAACATTGGTCTCCATATTGCAAAAATGGAGCGATGTTACCCAACGGGTAGCTATAGCCGATAAATGGAAAGGAGGTAATGTTGTTCTAGAGCCGGGCGATACCTCTCTTACCAATAAAGAAATTCCTATAGATACATTTTTTCATAAGATCGTTATGGTACGTGATCGCATTAGGGTTATGGAACAGAAAATAAATTCCAGTAAAAATCTAGATGATCAGGAGAAAGTGGACCTTCAGCAATATATAACACGTATTTATGGTAGCTTAACAACGTTTAATGTGCTGTTTAAAAATAAAAGCGATCAATTTACGGGAGCCAAGTCAGCCAATTAGAATTGTTGAAATGTTGGGTGGTTCAATCTTTTATTCGCCATGGTGGATTTAGTCTATTCTCTCCAGCATGAAATAAAATAATTTGGTTACCGTCCCTATCCTTTAATTGGGCTTCTCTCCATTGCCATCTTTGATCTATTGGTAATTGATCAAATTCTATGCCTTTGTTTTGCAGCTCTTGAACATATGAATCTAGATCTTTACATTCAAAATAGACGTAAACGCCATCTCCTGTCGGTAATTTTTCAACAAGATGAATGGAAAAAGTAGAACCGCCTTCCGGACATTCAAAGCGGGCGTAATGGGGTAGGGACTTTACAATTGGCTTTAGCCCTAGTTTTAAATAAAATTCAAAAGATTCATTTAGGTTCAGCGAAGGAACGGTAATCTGGTTCAGGTTCATTGGTACACTTTTTAGACTTATGGATAATTGTATGGCTTATCCAACCAATGTAGTGGATTGATGATGTACTGTAAAATTGCATGAATTTGCAATGAAACACATACGGTTTGCCTTTTCGTGAAGTGAATTGGCCAATGCTGTTAATGTTCCATCGGTAATGGTAACGATAGGGTTAAGGGTTACCATAGTAAATTTACCGCTACCATCAACTGATTCTTCCATTGTTCCTTCAGCGTTGTCTACATAACTGGTGACCACAATCTTATGTACGCTACAAAGATGTAAAAACCATAGCATATGACAGGAGGACAAGGAAGATAGAAATAGGTCTTCAGGATTATATTTGGAATTATCACCTAAAAAAGAAGGGTCAGATGAACCTTGAATGGCATCATATTTTTCTGCAACCATGATTTCATGATCTCTGCTATATGATGCATACTTTAATGTCCCTTGCCCTTGATTGCCCGTCCATATTACCTGTGTCTGATAGTTGTGTTGTTTCATTTTTAATGCTATATGTTTCACTTTAAAATTAGATGTATGAATTTAAATCATTTTTATTTTAAGGTAGCAAGTTTGGTTTTAAACATTTTGGCAGCTGATGTATAGCCACCTTCTGTACCATCCACAAAATGGGCATGTTTGGTCTTCCTGTCCAAAACATAGCAAGACATTACGGATGCATGTGTAACATGAATTCCGTATATAATTTTTTGTGCAGCCTCTAACTGATCTAGATAGGAAATAAATTCATTTATTTTTGACTGCTCTGCCGTAAAGATGGTGTTGATGGTTCCGTCTAACATAAAAGTGTGCGAAAGTTGGCCAATTTGGGTTAAATACCGTTTTCCTTCTTTTGAAAAATTAAAATATACTTTTCCAAATAGTGTCTGTATCCAGTGTTTAAATACGTAAATGAGACTTTTGTTGGAAATACTAATTTTCATTTCCTCTAAAATTTTACCTAACCTAAAGTCCAATTTTAAACTATTGGAACGTATGGGTTGTCTTTTGTTGAATGTACCAAAGAGGAGGTTCATCTGTGTAAGCACATCCTTATAAATTGCGCTCTGCTGATTTTCATCTGCTACATCCAATAATAGACACACTACTTTTTTTTGTAATTGAACAGGGCTGATTTGTTCCCACCTGCATTGCATACCTTCAAGGTTTAAAAGATTTTTTTTAAAGTTGGTATTGGTTTGTGCTACAAATGTTCGTTTAATGATTGCCTCTGCTTTTTTTAAACCGTTTCCTAAAACTATAGGAATGGTCAATTGTGGTGTTAGTTGATGTTTTAGGATTTTAATACATGTTTTTTCGGACACCAACTCTTCTGTGGATATATGGCCGACCCTTAGTAAAAGATTGGTATTTTTTTTAATATGGAGACTATAATTTTTAAGAACAGTGATTATTTCCAACAACAGCATATCCGGAAGTAAAAAAGTAGCTCCGTCTCCACCAAAGAAATAAGGTATTTCTATATTCTTCTTTTTTTTCCTGACTGTATTTAAAACAGATATGATAGCGCCGGTTGCAGTAAGGTTTATTTGATGGTGTTTTCCCTCTTCAACCGCTTGTGTTGAATTTTCCACATCCACAACAACAACATGCCAGGAGTTTGGAATCGTTGAGAATTCAGTTTCAATACCAATAATTTCGCTCAGTGCCCTGGTCGATTTTTTTAGTTTGGAATAAAAGTAAATATCCCTCATTAAGGTGTTTTGAACAATGACGTTGGAGTAATAAGAGCTTCTGTTGATTCAGATAGGTTAAAACTAAATAATATTTAAGTAATAGGTTTAAAAAAATACCTGCTATCTTATAATATTTAGAGGATTAAACTAACTCTTTTTAAAAATATGAATTAAGAATGAATAATATGTCCACAATGAAGATCATGATTGGTAAGAGGGGTAAACGAATTTCTAAACCCTAATTTAAACTTTCAATTAATTTTTAACAATATGGAATAGCCTAATAATATATGAGACTTGTTAATACTGAATGAACCGACAAGTTACACCGCCTCTTTTTTTTCTGAAAGGTATTTCCAGTACCGTTTTGGTACGTGTTGGGTATGCAATTTTGTGTTAATACGGGATTTAATATTCGTGCTTTTAAAATAATTGGTCCAAAGATTTTGATATTCGTATTCTTCATCAGTAAAAGCAGTACTCTTTTCAAGACTATTGGTGTGTATCTCAGTAAGATCTAATGATATGACTTCAACCGATTTTAGGTCATAGAACAATCCGTACTTACGTTTAACATCATAAATTATCCATTGCTGGTCTGCATAACGATTTCTAAAGTGTTTGGAAATCAATGGTAAAACATCAAAATCAGGTTCAATATTGGCAAAATAGACACCGTCTTTTGTTAATTGAAATCTTATAAAGGCCTCCATACGATGTTTTTCACGACCCACTTTGTGTGCAATTTGATTGATTTTTAAGATACAATCATCACTGAAATTAGTTGCGCTATTAATTTTACTTCCCATTAATTTTCTGATGTAGTGATAAAGCAGGGCTTCAATATTCCTATTTTCACTTAAAAACGTAAAATATATATTCTTGATAGCAGCATTACTTTTCTTGCGAATACCGTTCCATACTCGCTGTGCCTTTTCCACATTTGTAAAGATTGTTTCTGTTTCAGCAAAAAGACCGCCTTGGTTTTGACCCTGACGTTGAATATCCGCATAAGATAGTTTTTGTTCATAGGCTATAAATACAGCCGTAAGAAAACCGTTAAAACTACCATCGTAAACAAGGGTTTTTGTAGTTTCCATATTTATGATTTAAATATTAAATAGTGTAAATAGTTGCCTTAAAATAGCTGCTCTTTTCTTAAGGTTACTTCTTAATAATACCAATTGGTAACCAAAGGCCAAAACATGGGAACGGCAATAGTCCCATGTGTTTAACGGTCTCGTATTGTCAGTAAACTTTAGTGTATAATTTTGATTGGATATCATTTAAATCATTTTAAGTGTTACTTTAGTTAAATAAGGATAATTGATTGGTATATTGATTTTTGAATTTGCTTTGTGAATTTTGCATTATCATACTTCTAATACGTGCGGCATCAAGGTCTCTGCGTTCCCAGTCCGTAGAATTGCAAATGATAAAAAATTTGGCCCTATTAAGTGCTACCCCCATTTTTTTTAAATGGTCCCAGTCTAATTTCCTAAATTTTCTACCGTTAAGTATTTTATTTACCGAGCCCATTCCAACACCCGGTATTCGCGCAAGCATATGTTTGTCCGCTTTATTGATATCTACGGGAAAGAAATTTAGATTCCTTAATGCCCACATCAATTTAGGGTCAATATCCATATCTAGATTTGGATTGTCTGCATCCAAAATTTCATTTACGCTAAAACCATAAAATCGCAACAACCAATCTGTTTGGTATAATCTATTTTCCCGTAGCATGGGAACCTCCGTTCCAAGGGATGGTAATCTGCTATCCATAGAAATAGGAACATACCCGGAGTAATACACTCTTTTCATATTGTAATTCTTGTAAAAATGGGTTGCGGAGTACATTATATCCTTATCGCTTTCTCCTGTGGCACCTACGATCATTTGGGTACTTTGCCCGGCAGGGGCATATTTAGCGGTATGTTTAATAATTTTTTTCTCATCTTTATAGCGAATGATTTCATTTTTGACCTTAAGCATCGGTTTTATGAAATCTGCATGATTTTTGTCAGGAGCCAGAAGTTTGAGACCGGATATTGTGGGGATTTCTATATTCACCGACAAGCGGTCAGCATATAATCCGGCCTCGTACATAAGTTCATCACTTGCACCGGGTATGGATTTTAAATGAATATATCCATTGAAGTTTTCCTCTTCCCTCAGTTTTTTGGCAACGGCAATGAGGCGTTCCATGGTATGGTCCGCACTTTTAAAAATACCGGAGCTTAGAAATAATCCCTCAATATAATTTCTTCTATAGAAATTGATAGTCAGGTCTACAACCTCCTGAATTTTAAAGGCGGCCCGCTGTATATCGTTACTTTTCCTCGTTACACAGTAAGCACAATCAAAAATACAATGATTGGTCAGAAGTATTTTTAATAGCGATACACACCTGCCATCTTCTGTATATGAATGGCAAATTCCATTTCCCGTGTTTCCTAGGCCATTGTTCTTGTTGGTTCTATTGCTACCACTACTGGAGCAGGAAACATCATATTTGGCCGCATCTGCCAAAATATTTAGTTTTTCTTTTATTCTATTGAAGTCCATAGCATTTTAGTAATTATTCCAAATTTATGGATATATTCCTAATTATGGAAATAATCCAAATAAAATTTTGGATATAATCCATATTGACTATATTTGAAGAAGAATGGCGGAGAACCACTTAGTTAAACAGATTTGATTATGGAGAACGAGCTTACATTAAAACGATTTACGGATCTTAGAAGGGATTTGGGCTATACACAAGCAGATTTTGCGTCGTTATTGGGCGTATCCAATACTACGGCAGATATAGAAAGAGGGCGTACCAAATTGTCGGGCAAGGTAGTACTTGAGTTGCTAAAACAATTCAAGATAAATCCCCTTTGGCTTTTTGGGGAAAGTGATGAACAATATCTGGAAACCTCCAAGACCAGTGTTATTCCAAAAGTGGTTACAGTGGATACTTCCAACCAAGAAAATATGGTATTGGTAAATGCTAAAGCTGCGGCGGGATATCCCCAAAATATATCCGATACTAGCTGGTACCAACAATTGCCGGCATTTGATTTGCCAATTCCCGAATTTAGAAATGCTACCTATAGGGGCTTTCAAGTTGAAGGAGATAGTATGCTTCCCAATCTGCACCCTGGTGAGTGGGTTTTGGCAAGGGCAATAGAACATATTGATTATGTTAGTGCCAATAAAATGTACGTGGTGGTATTACAGGATTCCATAATGGTGAAGAAAATAGAAAAACGTCCAAATTCCAATAATGTAACATTGGTTTCATTGAACGAGACATATCCGCCTTATGATATCAAACCTTTCCAAATTCAGGAAATTTGGGAGGTAAGTAGTAAGATTACGTTTAATGTAGATGCTACCACGGATAATGGATTGTTGAGACAACTACAAGAGTCTATGCAAGAGTTAAAGAATCAATTACAGCATGTTAAAAAGGTAAATTAAAGTGATACTTTAAATCTTTTTAATATACAGTCCGCTTTCTTTTAATGTAAACCCTAAGCTTTTATATAGCGAAATGGCTGCTGTTCTATGGTGGCCGCTAAATAATAAAACATCATTAAGTTGTTCAGATTTGGCATGGTCTAAAAGCTTCTCCATTAGCTTTCTGCCAATGCCCTTGCCCCTGTGGGTTTTTGCGACAACTACATCCTCGATCATACCTTTATGTCCTGATATTACTTTGTATTTGGCCATCATTGCAATACCTATTAACTCATTGTTATCCATGCAGATAACGATGTCCGTAGTTCCGTATGCACTAAAAATTGAATTTAAATCCAATTGATCTAATTCGGCTTTCAGTTCTAGGTATAACTGGGATAATTGCTGTTGCAGATCGGTATTAACTTGTTCTTTGGTTAATAGTTGTATGGTCATAATTGGGTATTATAAGATTTAATAATGAACAATTTTGTAATGAGTCGTATTTAAGGCAAAGCATTGACCGTTCCCATAGAAATGGTAAAAGGTCCTATGGAATGGGAGGTAGGTAGTAGTGCACCGGTTTCTGTTTCTTTCCAATCGTTCCAGGAAGCTTCCAAGCCTCCAATAGGAATAACATTCACCCACATTTGAAAACTTTTTGGTTTTCCACTAGGCTCCAAAATCCATAAATAGGAGTCTCCAGGGGTGTCGCCGCCTTTTTTGTAAGTTACTAAAAGACCTTCGGAACCGTCTTCTAAATCTACCAAATAGCGTTCTGTACCAGCATCGAATACTTTAAACGGGGCAACTAACCAAAAGGAATCATTATTGAAATAGCCAATTGCTTTTTCAATAAGGTCTTGACTTTCTTCATAAGATAGCCGAACGTCATCTTTATAAGCAATACTTGAGGAAGGACTTATAAGGTCAAGGTCTATATTGTAAGAATCCCACTTTATTTGAACCGTTGCCTTGGTTTTGTTCCAGGAGTATATGTGTTCATCCCTAAATGCCCACTCCAAAACTTGGGAATTGTTATACTTTTCAAAGTGTAAAGCATCTAACATTCTATACGCCAATGCATCTGCTTCAGGTCCGGAAACACCTTGTGGCAAAGGTTTGTTATATGTATAATATAGCAGTCCAAACCCCAGGCCCAACACTAATAATACTATGATTAATAGTTTAAATAATTTATTTAGCATATGTTGTTTAATTAATTGATTTTAAGATAAAAAGGATGAAAATAAAATCTTTTTCAAAATGTATTTAGATTAGCCTAAAACCCAACTGCAGTATCGTCTCCGCGTGGATCGGCTCCTCCTTCAAGTTTACCGTTTTTAAGAATGCGTATTGCATCAACCTTTCCAATGATAGGGGTGCGCTCTTCGTTTATTAAATATCCTTTTGATTTTAATTTTTCTTTTAATGGTGTTGAAAATCCATTGGGCTCAAATATAACCGCATCGGGCAACCATTGATGATGAAAGCGTGGCGCGTTCACAGCATCTTGCATACTCATATTAAATTCATATCCGTTTAAAATAGTCTGTGCTACCGCGGTAATAATCGTAGATCCCCCAGGGGTACCTACCACCATCCACAATTCTCCATTCTTTTCAACAATGGTGGGGGTCATGCTGCTTAACATTCTTTTTTCTGGTTCAATGCTATTGGCTTCTGCACCTACCAATCCAAACATATTGGGAACTCCAGCTTTAGAACTAAAATCGTCCATTTCGTTATTTAGGAAAAATCCAAGTTCATCACAGTATAGTTTGGAGCCAAAATTGCCGTTTAACGTAGTTGTAACCGATACGGCATTGCCCTCCTTGTCTACAATGGAGTAATGTGTGGTTTCCATACTTTCAACAATTTCAACGTTACCATGGGCAATAGTTTCCGACTTTGTTGCTTTATCCCAAGAAAAATCCTCCATACGGTTTTTTAGATAAGTTTTGTCTAGAAGAGAAGATGTTGGGATATCAACAAAATCAGGATCTCCTAAAAAATAGTTTCTATCCGCATAGGCACGCCTAGAAGCTTCGGTAAACAATTGTATCGCCTTTTCGCTATTATGTCCAAATGAGGCAATATCATAAGGTTCTATCATTTTAAATATTTGGTTCATGGTAACGCCACCGCTACTAGGAGGTCCCATGGAGATAATTTTTAAATCCTTATAGTTGAACACCACGGGCGTTCTCCAAACCGCATTGTAATTGGCAAGGTCGTCCATGGTTATAAAACCGCCGTTTGCTTGTACAAAATCTGATAATTTTTTAGCGATTTCACCTTTGTAAAAACCGTCCCTGCCTTGTTCGGAAATGGTGCGCAGTGTCCGTGCCAAATTTGGATATGTTATGATATCGCCTTCTTTATAAATTTGGGCAAATTTGGTACTGTCGCTATTGACTTCAATGAATACCTCCTGATAATTCTTAAGTATTTCAGCTTGTTTGGCAGTTACTTTAACTCCATTTTGCGCTAAGGCAATAACGGGTTCAAAAATTTCCTTTAAGGGCATTTTCCCAAATTTCTTATGTACTTCAATGATACCTGCGACCGAACCTGGAACCCCTACGGAGGTTGCGCCCAATGTGCTCATGTCCGGAATAACATTGCCCAACGAATCCAAGTACATATCCTTATGGGCGGATTTGGGGGCCTTTTCCCTAAAGTCCAATGAGCCAATATTGCCATTAGCCTGTCTATAGACCATAAATCCTCCACCACCAATATTTCCGGCCCTGGGGTAAGCTACGGCAAGTGCCAATTGTGTGCCGATCATGGCATCAAATGCATTACCGCCTTTTTCCATAATATCGCTCCCAATTTTGGAAGCTTCTTGCCGGGCGGAAACTACCATGGCATTTTTCGTAACCGTTCCTGTTGGAACCGCCGGATTCTGTTTGCACTGACAGCAAATAATTAGCGTTATCAACGCAAACACAGTTTTTAGTGGTCTCATTTTTGGTGGTATTATAGGTTTATATTATATATTATAAATATATATATATCAAATGTTTATATTTTTTCATTTATCGATTTGTATTTTAGTTTGGAATAGTTGATGAGTTCGGTAAAAAATTCTGTAAACTCGTGCTCAAAAGCGTGGTAATGTTCCTCCAGGTCCGTAATCGCAAAATTCATTTTGGACCTATTTTTAGTTCTGCGGTTCATTCCATTCAAGACTTTTGCTATCCCATCCATATTGGAATAGTTGTAGATCCAGTTATCGGCGATCATATATGGCATCATACGTTTTACACCATCCGGTAACACCTCGAAATTATCTTCAAGAAGATCATAAAATCGATCTACATAGACATCCAAAGGAACATCGGAATAGGTTTTCCAATTTTTGGCCAAAAAATGATCATAGAAGATATCCACGATGACCCTGCTGTAATGTCCATAATTCTCATGGAGACGTTTACTGCTTATTTTCGGTATGGGGTGAGTATCGGTAAAAGTGTCTATATGTCTATGTAATTTAATCCCCTTTTGTATCCTTTTAGGTAAATGCTGGTACTTATTGCCTCTAATACTATCGGCAATAAAATTTCCTAAGGTTATTTCATCATCGTCAAATGACAGATAAATATGGGCTAAAAAGTTCATTCACCTATTTTATGCAATATAAATCGAATTTACAAAGAAGGACAATAGCGGTACAAATGAACCGTTTATATTTGCAAAAACTTATTAAGAATATATGACACTTATAAAATCCATTTCAGGAATTAGGGGAACCATTGGTGGAAAGCCAGGTAATAATTTAACACCAATTGATGCTGTAAAGTTTGCTGCATCTTATGGAATATGGTTAAAGGAATATTCAAAGAAAGATGATTTACGGGTCGTCATAGGTCGTGATGCACGTTTGTCTGGAGAAATGATACAGAATTTGGTGGTTTCAACTTTAGTTGGCTTGGGTATAGATGTTATAGATTTAGATCTCTCAACCACACCCACCGTAGAAATTGCGGTACCTTTAGAAAAGGCAGATGGCGGTATAATCTTAACGGCCAGTCACAATCCAAAGCAATGGAACGCTTTAAAATTATTGAACGAAAAAGGCGAGTTTTTAAATGCCGAGCAAGGGGCAAAAATTTTGGCAATTGCTGAAAAAGAAGATTTTGATTTTTCAGAAGTTGATGATTTGGGCGAGATTATAAAAAATGATAGTTATATAGACATTCATATAGATGAAGTATTAAATCTTTCTTTGGTGGATGCCGAAGTGGTAAAAAAAGCTAAGTTCAAGGTTGTGGTAGATGGCGTTAATTCTACCGGGGGTATTGCTATTCCTATATTGCTTAAAGAGTTTGGAGTAGAAGTAGTAGAACTGTATTGTGACCCTACCGGTCATTTTCCACATAATCCAGAACCGTTAAAGGAACATCTTACGGATATTTGTGACCTGGTAGTCAAAGAGAATGCGGATTTTGGTATCGTTGTGGATCCAGATGTAGACCGCCTTGCTTTTATAAGTAATGATGGAGAGATGTTTGGGGAGGAATATACCTTGGTGGCCTGTGCGGATTATGTATTGGGCAAAACAAAAGGAAATACCGTATCCAATCTATCCTCATCACGTGCTTTAAGGGATATTACGCACAAACATGGTGGTACCTATGAGGCCGCAGCAGTTGGTGAAGTAAATGTAGTTACCAAAATGAAGGCCAATAACGCCATTATTGGCGGTGAAGGTAACGGGGGAATCATATATCCAGAAAGCCATTACGGTAGGGATTCTTTAGTCGGTACGGCATTGTTCTTAATGTTGATGGCGGAAAGGGGAGGAACCGTGGCTGAACTTAGGGCCAGTTATCCCAGTTACTTTATGAGCAAGAAGAAGATTGAGCTTACGCCAGGACTGGACGTTGATGGAATTTTAGAATCTATGGCAAGTAAATATGCAAATGAGGAATTGTCTACGATAGATGGGGTTAAGATAGATTTTGCCGAAAATTGGGTTCATCTGCGTAAATCAAATACAGAACCGATTATTAGAATATATACCGAAGCCAAAAGCCAGGAAGAAGCAGATGGTCTTGCCAATAAGATTATTGGGGAAATCAAGGAAATTGCCGGTATATAATTAAGGTGTAAAATAGCCCAAGGCTAATAATGCCATAAAATTATATTGAGATGAAATTAACCTGTTTCTGCAAAGGAGGCAGGTTTTTTGTTTCTGTGCTTCCAACGTTTATGGGTCCATAAATAATGTTCTGGCTTTTCTATAATCTGGGCTTCCGTTAATCGTAGAAAAGCATTGGTGATTTCATGTTCTTCGGTTTTTTTGGCATTTCGAGCAATAGGAATGAATTCTGCCTGGTAATGTCCTCGCTTTACCTTGCTTACCTTTAAAAAAACCACGGCCAATCCGGTCTTGCGTGCCAAAGTTTCACCACCATTGAAGATGGGCACCTTAATGTTCATGAATTTTGACCAGTATTGAGCTCTATGTGCTTGTGGGGATTGATCGCTCACCATGCCATAAGTTGCCCTAACATTATTCCTGTAATTTTCTATGACCGTTTTTGCCGTTTGTCTTTGTGTAATCAAGGTAGTGTTCCATCTGGCCCTTACTTTTCTTATAAATGCATCAAAATAACTATTGTTTATTTTTTGGTAGACGGCATATCCTTTGGATTGAACATAATTGTTAATGCTCACGTTCCATTCCCAATTGGCGTAATGGGCACAAAGAATAATAATACTGCGTTCTTTTTCAATTTCCCGTAATACCTCAGGATTTACAATGTGGTATTTTTTGGCTACCTGCTCCTTACTCAGGTTCATGGTCTTTACCATTTCTAGAAATGTATCACAAAGATGATGGTAAAATTCCCTTTCTATTTGGGCTATTTCCGCTTTACTCTTATTGGGGAAAACAAGATTTAAATTTTCCTGTACCACTTTTCGCCGATACCCAAAAATATGATAGACAAAAAAGAAGGCAACGTCAGAAAAGGCATAGAACAAAGAATGTGGTAATATGGAAATGAACCATAAGAGGGGATAGGTCAGAACAAAGGCCAATAGTTGCATTCACGGAAAAATTATGGGCAAATATAGTTATATTTGAGGCTAATTAAATGGCATAGAATGTACAACCTTCATTTGGCAACAATAGCGATTATTGCAGCAAACGTATTGGTATCGTTAAAGGGATTTAATGATACCGTTTTTTTTGAACGATATAAATTTAGCATAGGGGCCATTAACGCAGGTCAAAAAGATCGCATGGCTACTTCTGGATTTTTACATGTGGATGTTTCTCATTTGTTGTTCAACATGTTGACTTTGTATTTTTTTGCCGGTGTGGTCATCAACTGGTTTGGAACGGTAAAGTTCTTTATCATATATGTTGTAAGCCTTTTGGCGGGCAGTTTGCTGGCCTTGAACTTTCATAAAGACGAACCGTATTATTCTGCAGTAGGTGCCAGTGGTGCGGTTACGGGTATTCTATATGCGGCTATTTTACTACAGCCCTCCATGCAATTGGGTATCATGTTTATTCCCATTCCTGTGCCTGCTTATGTAGTGGGTATTGGATATTTGTTATACTCTATATATGGTATGAAAAAACGTTTGGGTAATATTGGACATACCGCCCATTTTGGAGGTGCAATTGGCGGCTATGCCTGTACCTTGTTGTTCATGCCCAGTCTTTTGCAGACCGATACGTTAATGGTGGGGTTGTTGGCCTTGCCTATAATACTTCTGTTTGTCTTGGAAAAAATGGGCAAAATATAGTTTTTTTGGTCACGGAAGATTTAAAACCAGTTTTTTAGCTAAAATTTCATGCATTTCATCGGATTTATGTAATAAACGGCAACAATCAGCAAGGTTCGTCGTTATTGCAAAAACCCAAATTTGAAATGAGATCAACTTTATCTATTAGAAAAATATGGTTCTTGGCCATATTCGCAGTGTTTATGATTGCGAGTTGTAGTGATAAGACTACCATTTTCGAAAACCCCGAGGATAATTTAATCAAAGAAACAGATCAGCAAAAACTGGACAACAGCGTAAATTTTGACCGTGCAGGTGTACTTGATATTTATGAAGATCCTGCAACAAGTGCCAAAAGGTACGGTAATATGACCGGAAAAGCTGAGCCGGCAGGAGATTATCCGCTTACCCTAATTGCCCAGATATCGCCACCAACGTTTGAAAACGGCGAGAATTTGGCGGCTACCCACGTGGCATTGGACGGAGATTATGGTTATGTTTCCTATAATACGGTGGGTGAGGACTTTGTAGGTACCATAGATGTTATTGATATCAGTGATCCTTATAATCCTAGTTTGACCTCTAGAGTGTATTTTACCAATGCGGATCTAAATTCCATTGCATATGACGGTGGTTATGTATATGTAGCTGGTGGTGTAGATGCGGAACAGTCCGTAACGGCCACATCAAATTCATTGGTTGCCAAAATTGCAGTAAATAACGGAAGGTTAAATACCTCGGATATAACATTTGGCTTTCAGGAAGGTGATAATGCTACGGATATACAGGTTGTGGGCAACGCAGTATATGTTACCAGTGGGCAGGAAGGATTTGTCGTTGCCTATGATAAGAGTGACATGACAGCCTTAAATGAAGCCGCATTTTCAGATTTAAGATCTATTGCGGTCAATGGTGGCGATATAGCTGTATTGGATGCCGCCCAAGGGGTAAGTGTCTTAGATCAAAGCTTGTCGGTAAAAAATTCAATCGCTATAGATTCTGATTTTGGGATAGATGCTAAGCGCACATTGGATTTTTCTGGTGAGAATATCATTGTATCCGAAGGAAATAAAGGAGCGGGTATCTATAATGCTACTACCGGTAGTTTTGTTGAGCATATGCCCATACTGACCAATCCGGAAAATGCAGAGCCGGGAGATATCGTTACCAATGGTGTTGCCGTGAACGAGGATGTTTTGTTAATGGCCAATGGCGCCGGTGGTTTAAGCCTTTCAGAGACCAGGGCGGATAATACTACAGGAGTTGGTGTTATAGAGTTGACAGGTTCCATTAACTATGTTGCATCAAAAGGGGATTATGTATTTGCCGCATCCGGTAGGTCCGGATTTCAGATTATAAAATTGAACAGGCCTAGCGAAAGTCTTGTGGAGCGTTGCGAAGATTTGCCTTCGTATAACGGTACATCAAACTATAGTGTGTCAAATGGGGAACAGGAAGCATACTCAGGCTCCAAAAGATTCAATTCTATTGCTGTGGACGGTTCATTGTTGCTTTGTGGTACTTGGACAGTTAGCAATGGTATAGATATTGATGACAACAGTGTTTTTGAAATGAATGGAGCCATTACAATAGGTAGACAATATAGATCTCGTGATGTAGTGGTTGGTGCAGGTTCTACGTTGCGTATTGAGGGAAATATAATTATTTATGGCGATTTAATTCTTGAGGATGGTGCTACCGTGGAGTTTTTGGGAGAGTCATCCATAGCCGCTGTAGTAGGTAATGTTATAAAGAATGGAGATACGACGATATCCGGTACTTTTAATGACTACTTCAATAGATTTTAAATGACCTATTAAAAATAGAAAATCCCCTAGCAACAGATGGTGCTAGGGGATTTTTCGTTTCATATTGGTTTGGAATCTTAATTTAGAAGCTCCGCCACCTTTTGTTCAAGGGCGGGTCCTCTTAAATTCTTTGCAACAATAACGCCATTTTCGTCTAGGAGAAATGCCGCTGGTATAGCTTTTACATTGTATAGTTGGGCAATTTGATCATTAAAATAAGCAATATTGGATATATGGTTCCAATCTAGGCCGTCATCGGCAATTGCCTTCTTCCAAGCCTCTTCAGTTCTATCTAACGAAACGCCTATGACGTTTAGGCCCTTGTCGTGGTATTTATTATATACGGCAACAACGTTTGGATTTTCGTCCCTACAAGGTTTGCACCATGCTGCCCAAAAATCTATTAATGTAACCTTGCCCATTACATCCTTTAAGGCAATGATTTCGCCATCTGGGTTTGGACCTGAAAAATCCGGTGCTTTTGCGCCTATACTGGTGTTTTTACTGGCTTCTGCAGATTTTTTAAGCTTTTCTAAGTTTTGCTGAATTTTTTTGCCGGGTTGAGAACTTCTAATTTCTTCCGTAAACGTATTGAAAATAGTTTCCGCTTCCTCAAATTCAACCGCTTTGGTACTAATGGCCCTGTCCAAGACAAGTGCAGAAATCAAAGCCTTTGGATTGGCCTTTGCATAATTCAATTCAAAATCCTTGTACTCTTCCTGTAGTTCTGTCATTTCATCCTGCAGTGCCAACGCTGCTTCTCCCGTGGCAGATTTCATATCTTCCTGAATAGATCTTGCTTGCAAAGAGATTGCCCTGGATTGATCCATGTAATCGGCAAAACTTTCATTTTGGAACGTGCCTTTTATTTCGGCAAAACCCATGCTATCTTTTTGGGCGTTAAATTCAATAGTTCCGTTCTCAAGGATTACGGCTGTGTAGCCCGGTACCTGTTCAACAAATATGTAATGTAGTTCTGGCGTATTGGCAACTCCGGTAAACGTAAATTCGCCATTTGTAGTAGTTGCCGTATCTACTTCTACGGGTTGGTTGTTATCGCCAATTTTTTTAAGGAATACACTTGTACCATCTTTTAATTCCCCCCTTAAATTACCGTTTAATGTAAAACCCTCTGGGTTGGAGTTGCAACTGAACAATAAGCCAATGGCCAGTAGAATAACAATACTATTTTTCATATAATACACTTAGGTTAGGTTGCAAATGTACTTATATAAAGGATATAAAAAAAGACCTTTGACGGTTGCGCCAAAGGTCTTTGAATTAAGGTATCTTGTCTTAGAATTGATATCTGATACCAAGTCCAATATCAAAATCAAAATTATCTGAAAATCCGTTATAACCGGAAACACCTAGTTCAGGTCTAAAGTCCAAGGAGAGAATCAACGGAATATCAAAATTATATTCAATACCAATGTCGCCCGCGGCAAATACGAACAATCCGCCATAATCATCATTTGGTAGTCCTGGAAAGTCAACACTTCCTAGGCCGCCACCAACACCATAATACCAATTAAAATCACCCTCAATGGTTCTTACCCATTGGTAAAGTCCAGCCAATTTAAAAGCGTTGAAGTTTCTACTGTCCCTCCATCCAAGGTCAACTTCCAACCTATTGTTAAGGCCTAATGATTTCTGGTAGCTAATTTCGGCACCAAAGCCGTCACTGTCCCCCAAACGTAGTCCTAATGCATGATTGGCTATGTCCTGAGCCGATGAAAGCGAACAGGTGGCCATAAAAATAAGTACGGTAATTCCTTTTAAAATCTTCATATAGTTCATGTTTTTTGTGATGAAAAATGAGCTTTTTTATAATGTGGCTCACACAATAAAACTTAATTTAGCACTC
This sequence comes from Maribacter confluentis, assembly GCF_030505015.1. Taxonomy (NCBI): domain Bacteria; kingdom Pseudomonadati; phylum Bacteroidota; class Flavobacteriia; order Flavobacteriales; family Flavobacteriaceae; genus Maribacter; species Maribacter confluentis. The sequence goes on along the minus strand of NZ_JAUKUC010000001.1, from coordinate 141,356 downwards.
AAAATTGTGCTATCTTGAAAAATAATTTCCTGTCAAAGTTACAACAAGATTTGGAAGGTGAGGTCTTATACGACGACCTTACAAAAAGTTTATATGCAACGGATGCTTCGGTTTATAGAAAAATTCCATTAGGAGCTGCCTTCCCTAAATCCGTAGAGGATATCAAACGTATTATTGAATTTGCAAATCATGAAAGTATTGGAATAATACCCAGAACGGCCGGAACGTCCTTGGCTGGACAATGTGTTGGTGATGGTTTGGTGGTAGATGTGTCTAAATATTTCACAAAAATTATCAAAGTAGATGAGGCAAAAAAGCAGGTTACGGTACAACCAGGGGTAATACGGGATGAGCTCAACCAACATTTAAAACCGTATGGTTTATTTTTTGGACCTAACACTTCAACCTCCAACAGGTGTATGATCGGTGGTATGGTAGGTAATAATTCCTCAGGTACTACTTCTATACAATATGGGGTGACCAGGGATAAGGTTGTTTCACTAAAAACAATTTTGGCCGATGGTAGCGAGGCTGAATTTGGTAGGCTTTCTTCTACCGAATTTCAGGAAAAAATGCAAGGTATTTCGTTTGAAGCTTCACTTTATAAAAAGATTTATAATGAACTAATTGACAAGGAAGTATCCAATGAAATAATTGCACAGTTTCCCAAACCTGAAATTCATAGGAGAAATACGGGTTATGCAGTAGACGAACTTTTAAAATCCAACGTATTTGGTGGTCCTCTGGATTATTTTAATATGGCGGAACTGCTATGTGGAAGTGAAGGTACCTTGGCATTTACAACTGAAATTACCGTTCAATTGGATGAATTGCCACCGGCATTATCTGCCATGGTCGTAACCCATTATACCTCGTTAGAAGATTGCTTAATGGATGTAGTACCGGTAATGGAGCACCCATTGCAACTATGTGAAATGATGGATAAGGTTATTTTGGATTGTACAAAAAATAACCGTGCGCAACTTGCAAATCGTTTTTTCGTAGAAGGTGATCCGGAAGCATTATTAATGTTGCAAGTTTCTGCCCATTCCGAAATAGAGCTAAATAAAGCGGTAGATGCTTTGATCAAGACCGTGGAAAAGTCCGGACTAAGCTATGCAAATCCTGTATTGGTCGGCAGTCAAATTAGTAAAGCCATTGAGCTACGTAAAGCCGGTTTGGGGCTTTTGGGCAATATTGTTGGAGATATGAAAGCGGTAGCCTGTATAGAGGATACGGCCGTTGCTCTGCCTGATCTAAAGGACTTTATAGCAGAATTTTCCGTAATCATGAAAGGGTATAAGCAGAACGCGGTGTACTATGCACATGCCGGTGCCGGTGAACTTCATTTGCGTCCGATTCTAAATCTTAAAAAGTCTACGGATGTTGATTTGTTCAGGAACATTACAACAGATGTTGCCAAGCTTACCAAGAAGTATAGGGGTTCGTTTAGTGGGGAGCATGGTGATGGTATCGTAAGGGCAGAATTCATTCCGCTCATGATTGGCAAAAAAAATTATGAACTGCTCAGGAGGGTAAAATCATATTTTGATCCCAAAGGTATACTGAACCCGGGAAAAATAGTAGATGCTTATCCTATGGACCAATCATTCCGTTATGAAGTGGACCGTGAGGAACCCAATATAGAAACACTTATGGATTTTTCCGATAGTGAGGGTATCCTTAAAGCTGCGGAGAAATGTAATGGTAGTGGGGACTGCAGAAAAACCCATCATATGAACGGGGGTATGTGTCCAAGTTACCATGCCACAAAAAATGAAAAAGATACCACTAGGGGCAGAGCAAATACATTAAGGGAATTTTTGACAAATCCGAAAAGTACGGCACAAAACAATTTTGACAGTCAAGAAATCAAGGAGGCTTTTGACTTGTGCTTAAGTTGTAAAGCTTGTGCCAGTGAATGTCCAAGTAATGTGGATGTTGCTACGTTGAAGGCGGAATTTTTATATCAATACCAAGAGGCCAACGGCTATCCTTTAAGAGGAAAATTGTTTGCATATAATACCAAATTAAACGGGTTGGCAAGTAAAGTTTCCGGCTTGACAAATTCGGTATATGAATCCAAGTTTTTTGGAGGTTTATTGAAAAAATCCAGTGGTGTGGCCCCAGAAAGAAGTCTGCCAAAAGTTTATAGTTTTAATTTTGATAAGCATCTTCAAAATATTGCTAATCAATATCCTATAAATAGAAATAAAGTAGTCTTATATATAGATGAATTTACCAGGTATTTGGATATTGAAGTTGGGAAGGATGCAATTACGCTTTTAATTAAATTAGGATATGAAGTTCAACTATTTTATGCTGAAAGTGGCCGTACATTTTTATCTAAGGGCTTTTTGAAACAGGCAAAAAAACTTGCCCTCAAAAATATGGTAGAGCTGAAAAAATTTGCAGATCAATCAATTCATATATTGGGTCTGGAGCCATCTGCAATACTATCTTTCAGGGATGAATATAAACGGTTGACCACCGATCGGATCGGTGCGCAACATATTGCCGATCATTCTTTCTTAATAGAAGAATTTTTGGCCAGTGAAATTGCTAACGGAAACTTGAGTGCATCTTACTTTACAACGGAGTCAAAAGATGTAAAGATTCATAATCACTGCCATCAAAAAGCATTGAGCAATCAAAAAGTAACTTTTGACATTCTTAATTTACCGGTCAATTATAAAGTAAGTATTATCCCTTCCGGTTGCTGTGGTATGGCAGGTTCATTCGGATACGAAAAAGAGCATTACGGGACCAGTATGAAAATAGGTGGCTTAAAATTGTTTCCTGCTGTTTCCAAATCGTCACCGGATACCATAATTTCAGCAAACGGAACCAGTTGCAGGCACCAAATTTTTGATGGTACCAAAAGAATAGCAAAGCATCCGGTCAGTATTTTGAACGACGCGTTGGTATCTTAATTGAGGTTTATTGTTTTTGTTGCTTTTTTTTGTCGGCTTTATTAGTGATGGTGGCAATCAATTCGTTGATATCCATGGATTTTAATTCCTCGTCCATATAGAAAGAGGCTAGTTTATCATTGTCATAATGATATAGTTTCCATCGTTTAAAGGAATATTCCAAGGCGGTCTTGTGAGTAACCCAATCCCCGGAGTTTAAATATAGGCAACTGCCCTTTTTTGTTTCTATAACCTGTTTTTTAGGATGATGGCTGTGTCCGCAAATAACATGGTCAAAATGTTGGTCAATGGCTAAGTGGGCCACATTGTGTTCAAACTTTGCAATAAGGTTCGGGTCCCGTACTTTTTGGTATTCCGTACTTAAAAAGGGCTTGTTCCTTTTGCCTATTTTTTTGAAAATTCTAGATTTTAATTTGGAAAACCTTAAAAGGGTCGTAAAACCTATGCTTCCTAAATGAAGCAACCAATGGGAGTATCTAAGGGAAATATCAAAAATATCGCCATGAAAGAAAAGCGTGTTTTTCCCATTAAGTTTTAAGATCAATTTATTGGATACTTTAATGGCTCCCATATGTATTGGGTCAAATTTTCTAAGTGGCTCATCATGATTACCGGTAATATAATGTACTTCAGTACCTTTGGCCGCTAGGGAGAATATTTTTTTAATGACCTTTAGATGTGCCGGTGGAAAATAGTTGTTTTCCATTTTTTTGGTATCTAGTATATCACCATTTAACACTAAAATCTTTGGGTCTATACTAGAAAGGTAGGTTAGTAGTTCTTCTGCGTGACAAGTATATGAACCCAAATGGATATCGGATAGTACGACAATTTCTAGACGGCGTTTTTTCAAAGGCGTAATTTTCGTACAAAATTAAACCTAATGGTATGGTTATCAGTTGGTAGCAGCATCATTTTTACATGATGCTAAGGTTAAATAATTATTACTGGAAAAGATTATTATGTTTAGGTAATAAGCGATTGTAATATTTTTGTATCAAACATTTAACTTTTACCTTTGAAGCATGGACTTTTATAGTCTATAGATTGTTTATCCATTAATAATTGAAATAATTTATCATGGCCGGAAATAGCTTTGGAAACCTATTTAAAGTTAGTACGTTTGGAGAATCTCATGGCAAGGCCATAGGTGGGGTTATAGATGGATGTCCGTCTGGAATTACATTGGACCTCGCAGCAATTCAAAAAGATTTGGATAGGCGTAAACCCGGTCAATCGGCTATCGTAACACAGCGCAAGGAACCGGATGAAGTTGAATTTTTCTCCGGAATCTTTGAAGGGAAGACTACAGGTACGCCCATTGGTTTTGCAATTCACAATACCAATCAAAAATCTAAGGATTATGGTCATATCAAAGACTCCTATAGGCCATCCCATGCGGATTATGTGTATGACCAGAAATACGGATTTAGGGATTACAGGGGTGGCGGTAGAAGTTCTGCAAGAGAAACGGCAAGTAGGGTAGTTGCCGGTGCTATTGCAAAGCAATTTTTAAAGGGTATTGAAATACAGGCTTTTGTATCCCAAGTGGGAAATTTAAAATTGAACAAAGATTATAGGGAGCTTGACCTTTCCCAAATTGAAAATAATATAGTGAGATGTCCGGATCAAGTAGTGGCCTCACAAATGGAAGACTATATCAAAGCCATTAAAAAGGAAGGGGATACTATTGGAGGTGTTATAACCTGTGTTGCCAAGAATGTACCAATAGGTTTAGGTGAACCGGTATTTGATAAATTACATGCCGAACTTGGTAAGGCAATGCTATCCATAAATGCCGTTAAAGGTTTTGAATATGGTAGTGGTTTTGATGGTGTAATCATGAAAGGCAGTGAACACAACGATCAGTTTAATACTGATGGTACTACAAAAACCAACTATAGTGGTGGTATACAAGGTGGCATAAGTAATGGCATGGATATTTATTTTAATGTCGCATTTAAACCTGTGGCAACGGTCATACAAGGGTACGAGACCATAGATAGGCAAGGGAATAAAGTACAGGCCCAAGGAAAAGGAAGGCACGATCCCTGTGTGGTTCCAAGAGCCGTTCCCATAGTAGAGGCAATGACTGCCTTGGTGCTGGCAGACTTTACGTTGATCAACAGAGCCATTAAATTATAGGTATCCTTTTTAGCACTTTTACAAGCAAAATACTATCTTACTTCCCAAAACCAAATTATATATGAGGAAGCTAGAGTTGCATTGGCAAATTCTATTGGGAATGTTGGCCGGAGTATTGTTTGCATTGGCCATGGTACAGTTGGAATGGGGACCAAAATTTATTTCGGATTGGGTAAAACCATTCGGTAATATTTTTATCAATTCATTAAAACTTATTGCAGTTCCTTTGATATTGGCATCATTGATCAAAGGAGTCTCTGATCTTAAGGATATTTCCAAGCTTTCACAAATGGGTGGAAGAACTATAGCTATATATATAATCACCACAGTTATTGCCGTATCCATTGGTTTGGGGGTAGTAAATATTGTAAAACCTGGCGCTTCAATTAGTGAGGAGACCCGATCGGAATTGGTAGAAAATTACAAAGGAGATGCGGATGCAATAAAGTCCAAGGCGGACAAGCAAAAGGAAGCTGGTCCTTTACAGGCGTTGGAAGATTTGGTTCCAAGCAATATTTTTAAGGCGGCATCCGATAACGGAAATATGCTTCAAGTAATCTTTTTTGCTATATTTTTTGGTATAGGTCTAATTTTAATACCTGAAGAACAAGCTTCGCCGGTAAAGAAATTTTTTGATGGCTTCAATGAAGTGATCTTAAAGTTAATTGACTTGATAATGCTTGCAGCTCCTTTTGGAGTATTTGCTTTATTAGCGGCACTGGTGGTAGAATCACCAAGTTTGGATTTGTTCAAGGCCTTGGCTTGGTACGCCCTGTGTGTGGTATTAGGACTAGCTTTAATGTTAGGGGTGTACCTGTTAATGGTTTGGGTTTTTACGAAAACATCGCCAAATACCTTTATGAAAGGCATGTCCCCAGCGCAATTGTTGGCTTTTTCCACAAGTTCAAGTGCAGCTACATTGCCTGTGACCATGGAACGGGTAGAGGAGCATTTAGGCGTTGATGAGGAAGTTACTAGTTTCGTTCTTCCTATTGGTGCTACCATTAATATGGATGGTACAAGCCTTTATCAAGCTATAGCTGCTGTTTTTATAGCTCAGGCTTTTGGTATGGATTTAAGCCTAACCGCTCAATTGGGTATAATCGTAACGGCTACCTTGGCATCAATAGGTAGTGCCGCGGTACCGGGTGCGGGAATGGTAATGTTGGTCATTGTTCTTGCACAGGCAGGAATACCAGAAGCAGGATTGGCATTAATATTTGCTGTTGACAGACCTTTGGATATGTGCCGTACCGTAATCAACGTTTCCGGTGATGCTACTGTTTCCATGATGGTTGCCAAGTCCGTAGATAAATTGCATTCGCCCAAAGTTAAAAACTGGGACGACAATTATAAAAAGTAGGGATTTTAAGGTGCTTATGCTTTAAATGTCAAATTGGCGATAAGCGGCCATGGTAAACATATATAGCCCATAGCAAATTAAACCTATAGCAATGGTGCCTAATAACCAATGTCCATAAACTTGTTCTTGGATAAAGGAAAAAGCTTGAGCAGTACCTTTGACCGTATTGGAAGAGTTTCCTCTTAAATTAAAGCCAGCGGCAAGAAAGAAATAAGCAATGATCAAGGTTACGATACCTCTAGAAATGAGTCCGGCATAACCTATACGTTTAACGGTCTTTCTTTTAATGACCGAATTGATATTTTGGAGATTGAATTTTTTAAGTATATCTCCATTTTGGATTTTTAAAAATTGAAAAACTCCCTTTAATGCCAGTCCCGCTCCAACGACGATAAATATCAATGCGCTCAACGTCCCGTTTTGTAAGCTTGTATTACCGCCTCCACCACCCTTAGCTATCAAGGACGTAATGTTGAGTGCGTCCAAAATTGCAAAAACTCCAATTGAAGCATATACCAAGCCGCTAACGAAAAAGCCCACACGTTTTCCTAGGCCTTTGATGTCCGTTCCATAATCTTCAGGGTCGTAAACGCTGACGATAAATCTCCATAGTGCAAAACAGAGAAGACCAAGTCCCAAAATAAAAATAATCACGGTTCCAAAGGGTTGGTTCTCCAAATAGTCGATAACCTCTAATTTACCAGCCTTTTGACCTCCCATATTAAATGCGGAAAAAAGCGCTAAAACACCGGTAATGCCATAAACGGTTCCTTTGGCAATATAGCCCAATACGGCAATCTTCCTTAATTTTTGGTTCATAGGATTAAATATATAAAGCTACATTGGCTATTTTAGCCAATTTGATGTTTTGCAATTGTAGAATATTAAAAACGGCATAGAAAGTTGTAAACATCCTTAACCCAGTTTTATTTAGATTTTTTTTCCTCTAATGCGTCAGCACCCTCTGTGGCATCCTTAAAATTTAAATCGTCATCTACTACCCCTTTATAGGCTTTTATCCAAGCATTTTTTAAAATACCGGTAATGGTAGGGATAATCTTTGTCTTTGCGCTATTTAAATCTCCTTCTATAGGTATTTTTGTTGCCAATGTATCTTGCCTATGATTCTTTAGCAAGAATTTAAAGAAGCCAACAAAGCCTTCCCATAATGTTTTCAAGAAACCATCATCCTTGCCGATCAATTTGGCATTCCGTAAAATAGGCTTAAACGAACCTTTTAAGTATCCATCGGCAATGGCCATTTCTCCGAAAAGGTCAAAAGTGCCTTCGTCGAAATCTATGCCTGCATAAAAATTCGTGAAATCATTTAAAGCCTTGGCATTTGCTTTTTCCAAACTAAAGGAGATGTCCATATCCGGAATTTCCTTGACCAAGTTCATGTCTCCTTTTAGAATAACATTTCCGTTACCAATGGATACTGCTGTGGCGTATATAGTAGAAGGTAATGTCCTTGTTCTTTCTACCACATTCCTAAGGTTGGACGCAGAAAGGTTTACGTTGGAAAGGTTCAGGTCAATATTGGGGTCTGCCTGTAATTGTAGAAAGGCAAACTTACCTTGTTTCACGGTTAGTTGATTGATGTCCATAGGAACTAAGTCCGTAAGTGCCTTGGACCAATCTTCGGTATCGGTTTGGGCCGTATCTTGTTGTTGGTCTTCAAAAACATAGATCACGGTTGGCTCTGTCATGATAATTTCACTCACTATTTTTCCGTGAATCAATGCTTTCCATTCAATGGAAATATCGGTTTTCTTAAAGTCTAGAAAAGGAACATCGGAATTTGCATTTACTTTATTTAAATACATTCCATGTATAGTATATGCACCGCGGATTAAAGCAAGGTTAATATCTTCAACATGTCCATAATATCCGGGAATATCCGCTAAAACCTTATTGACATAATCTTTAACGATATACGGTAGGGCAATGCGAAAAATAAGTAACACTACAATAAGTGTTATAGGTAGTAGGTATCTTTTTTTCTTGTATCGCCGTCTTTTAATTTTGCTCATTATGTTTCAATAATGGCGATAATATAATTTAAATCTTTGGTATGTAGTTGATATAAAGGGGATAGGGGCAAAACTATTATTCTTTGGGTCAGTAAAATTTTAGGTGCACCAATTTATCAATAATGTTAAATGAACTTTTGCTTTATTTCATCCGTTGGAATCATACATTCTTCCCTTTTGCCATACCATTGGTACCTATTTCGTGCTATAAAATCGTATACGATATTTCTTAACGTATTTGGAATCAATAACAATAATTTTGAAATAGTTCGATATCCTTTTAAGTGCTTTCCAATCTCCAACGCAGCGTCAGATTTGGTGTAAAAAGCAACTCCTGGGTCTATAAGAATTATAGAATCGATTAGTTCAGTATCAATTTGACGTTCATTTAAAAGTTGTTGCCCTAAAGGTTCTTGCAAGGCAGTAAATCTAAATGCGTCTTCTTTATCATGTTTAATAACAAATTGTACCGTGCTATTGCATAGGTTGCAAACACCATCAAACAGGATTATTTTTTTAGTTAAATTCACTTCACAAAGATAATCACAAAGAATACATTTAAATTAGATAGTGCTTAAAAAGGAAGTTAAATCTGTTTCTTTTTTTAACGCTAATTTTTTCTTTAATCGATATTTAGATTTTAAAATGCTATCGGGAAGAACATTAAGTGTGGCTGCTATTTCTTTGGTAGTTAAGTTCATTCGTAAAAAAGCAGCCAACCTAATTTCTTTTTCAGAAATATCTGGATAAATAGTCTTTAGCTTTTGGTCAAAGTCATTGTGTACATCGGCAAAATAACTTTTGAACACCTCCCAATCCTTGTCCGATGCATTCTCCTTTTTCAATAACATGACGATTCTCCTGAACTCCATTTTAAACCTTTCCGGGGAGTTCTTAATGTTTTCCAAGTTTTCCATAAGTTCTTGGATAAATGTGTTCTTTTGAACTAAATGTAGGGTTTGGCTAGCCAGTTCCTTCTTTTTATGTTCAATTTCCTGTCTGTATATTTCCTCCTGTTTTTCACGGGCAATGCGATTCTTTTTCATACGTTGTTTAAAACTGAATAATAGTAGCCCGGAAACCGTTAAAAAAGTAAACATACCTCCTGCATATAGTCCTTTGGTGAGCTTGTCAACTTTGGCCTTTTCATTCAATGTTTTGATTTCCTCTAGTTGAATGGCAATTGCAGTCTCTTTCTTTTCGGTCTCATAAATAGTCTGTAATTCATCAATTTGTTTAGCCTTTTTCAAGGAAAAAATACTATCCTTAAGCATTTGGGAGCGCTTTTGATCCTCTATGGCAAGCTCAAGTTGTCCATTCTTCTCATAAGTCAAAGCTCTATATTGCAATGCACTTTGTAACTCAACACTCACGTTTTTAGATTCAGCAATTGCTATGGACTGATTTAAATATTTAAATGCATTTTTTAAATCGCCCTTTAGAACGTACGCATAGCCTAATTCTGCAAAATATCCTGATTGGTTTATTGCCGAAGATTCGGCATTTTTCATTTGAAGAGCCTGTTTTAGATATTTAATGGCGTCATCGTATTTGCCTTGTTTTCTATATATACACCCTAAATTTCCTAAACAAAGGACTTCTGTCGTAGGAAAATCATAATTATTACTAATTTCCAAAGCTTCCTCATATTTTTCAATAGCTAGATAATATTCTTTTTTTGAATCGAAGACATTGCCAATATCAACCAAAGTAGTAGCTTGATATAGATTGTCATTGGTTTCTATATACACTTGCATAGCTTTATCAAAGTATTTTAACGCCTTATCATAATTTCCTTGAGTATTGTGTAAACTTCCAATATTACTTAATACATCTGCCTTATGATAGGTTTTTATAGCAATGGTGTCCATAGTTTTCAATGCTGCTTGGTACATTGCCATTGCTTTAGGATAATTACCCATTTCATAATAGTTCTTTCCAATAACATTTTGGGCTGAACCATAACGGATAAAATCACCCCATTCTTTCTGAATCCTTGCTGAAGAGTCCATCAATCTTATGGCTTCTGGGTAATTTCCAATGTGAGACTCATAAATGGAGAGGTTTTTTAAAACAGTTGCCAAAAAAGTGTCATCGTCATCTTTTAAAGAACGTTCTAATGTTTTTCGGTAATATTCGGCACCTATTTCCATTTGACCGATGGTAGAATAATAATGTCCTAATAAAAATTCTGCCCTAAGTATACCATGTTTAAATTCGCTTTCTTTCGAGATTTTCAACATCTGGTCAATATATATTTTGGCACTATCTGGTTTGGTGTAAATATAAATTTCATCGAGATCGTCAAGTAAATAAACTTTTTCAGCAACTTCTGTAGCGTTTTTATAGCGTTTTAGGAGACTATCTACTTTTTTTTTATCCTGAGAATGTAGTTGCGTAAAGGAAATTGTAACAAGTAATAAGATATAAGGTAATGATTTCATGAGCCAAGGTTCTATGATTCATTTCAAGATACTAAATATAGTTATGGGTTTTTTGGGGTAAAAACCTTACGTCCATGCTTTGTCCATATGTTTTTGCCAAAATTAAAATTTCAAAATTAAATTAAGTTACTAATTATCAAATATTTATAAGTTTAATTTTAAAATGTATTTGTGGTGTTGTCCATATACTAAGTGCTATGCAGAATAGGTACTTGTCCATACTATGTCCATGTTCTTAATTAGGCAAGGCCTGTTTTCTGCGCTAGTTTAGAGCTGTTGAATCCTAAAAACCAATTAGTTATGAGAACAAATCAATCATTTTTTAGAGCAAATTTTTATGTAACGGTCTTTGGCTTAGTACTTACAGTTAATACTAGCTGTAGCAAAGATGAGCCGGACGTAGCACTTGGGGAACCTAAATTCAATGTAGAAGATGCTATGGAATTTAATGGTACGGTTGCAAGTTTAAAAGTTTTTGACCAGCCTGTAGAATCTCCAGTTGTAGAGACGGAAAGTAGTAATCCAGAACGTGATAAAGAAGATACCACATTGGAATGTACGACTAAGACCTTTAAAGGAGCTCCTGGATTTAATGAGATGTTTACTTTAGATCCAACCACAGATGTTATTTATCCTGGTGCTTTGCTTAAGGGAGAAACAATACCGACTGGGGAATATCAACGTATAAGCGGGTCAAGAGCTCCTATTACAATTTCGGCTTCTTTACAGAATATAAAAAAGGTAAAGGTAGAAATTGAAAACCCTGATAAACTATCCAACGTAAGACAAGGAATAGCAGATTTGCTTAATCAGGAGGTTAATGGGGCAACTGCGGCAGCAATTAACTTGGAAATTGAAGAAGTTCATTCCGCACAACATCTAGAAGCTTCTGTAGGAGTTAATTATAGGGGAGTGGGTAAAAAGGTGTCCAATACATTAGATTTTAGTTCTTCATCATATAAAAATACTTTTGTTCTAAAATTTATACAAAGGTATTACACCTTAGATGTTGATACACCGGGTAAATCACCATCAGATTTATTTACAGAACTACCAAATATAGCTATTCTTGGGGGTACTAATCCCGTTTATGTTAGTTCAGTACAGTATGGAAGAATGGTTTTATATACGGTAGAATCCAATTTTAGTAAAACCGATGTCAAAAACGCATTTGATGCCTCGGTAGGCTCAACAGATGGAACAATTGACGTTGAATATCAAAATATTATCAACTCCTCTAATATCCAAGCGCTTATTATTGGTGGATCTGGAGATGGAGCGGTACAAGCTATTAATGGACCGGGAGAAGTATATAATTTCATAGCTGAGGGCGGAAATTATTCAAAGGACTCCCCAGGTGCCCCATTGGCCTACAAGCTTAATTATGTAAAAGAAGGTTTTCCGGTTGCTAAGGTAGTATTATCTACAGAGTATCAAATTAGAGATTGTGACCTTGCATACCCAGAATATCAGGTAACCATAGATAAGATTACAGGGGATCAGCCATCCGATACAGAGGTGAACGGAGAACTTTATATAAAAATGAAAGTTGGTTCCAGTTATTTAGGTGATGGGCTAACTTGGAGCAAGTCGGCAAGTAATCATGTTGAAGTTCAGAATGATAAGACCCATAGTATAGGTTCAATTCATGTTTTTAAACCTTATCGTCCAAATAGGGCAATTGATCAAATTGAATTTTCTGGCGAGCTTAAAGACTATAATGGAATATTTGGAAATCCAAGTTTAGGCGTCAAATTCGAAAGTATAAAATTGGATACTCTTAAAATTAATGAAGAAATGAATGTTACCCTTAGCTATAATGCAAAAATAAAGGCTCATTTTAAAGCGGTGAGGATTAAGTAAATTTAAAAATTGGTGACGGTTGGCCGCTCAAGTTAGGATCAGCAACTTGATGCCGACTGTTGCTTTTAAAAGCTATTTATCGTTAGTACTACTAAAGCTTAAATCTTTTAAAATCCAATACAAAAAACCATTAAATTACTACATGGTACTACCTCGTAATCGCACATTGCCAACGCAATGCATAAATCTGGTCGATTACAATACTTTATATAAAAAAAAGTACTTCATTATGACTAATTGTAAACACAAACTATAAATTAAATCGTATACGATTTAATTTAACTTATTGAAAACAAAGTTATTACTGTATTATTTCTTTCGTTCTACCAATTCCAATTGGTCAACACTAACATTGGTCGTAAAAATACCATAGTTGACTATCGCCTTCCCTTTTTCCAAGGAATCAATTGACCCTACGGACTTGCCATCTAACATACGAACACGATCACCAATTTTGAAAACTGGTTTAGGTTTGTTTTTTTCTTTTGTTATGGCCTTTTTCTTGGCAACCTTTTTGTTTTCACGAATGACCTTGACCTCTTTTTGGACTTCTTGGGCTACTTTTGCTTTTTTTGCACGTTCTGCCTTGGCCTCATTTGCAGTTTTTTTCTTGCGCTTGCTATTCTCCGTTTCCACAATTCGTAATAACTCAGATACCAACTGGCGCTTTTTATTGTCCAAAAAATATTTGTCCGCAGCAATATTAACCTTGTTTCCCAATTGAATCATACGTTGATCATGGTCGTATAACTCTTGATAATTTTCCAATTTGCTCTTGATTTTGGCATTCAGCTTTTCCAAGCGCTCACTTTCCTCTCGCACCTTGTTTTCCTCCTCTTTGAGCCTAGAGCCTGTCTGTGCCATTTTACTGCGTTCTTTTTGCAATTTGGCAATAGTGGCATCAAACCTTACTTTACCGCGCTCTATTTTCTTTTTGGCCTTGTTGATCAGGGAATAGGGGATACCGTTCTTTTGTGCTACCTCAAAGGTAAATGAACTACCTGCTTGCCCAAGGATAAGTTGAAAAGTGGGCTCAAGTGTCCTGCCATCAAAAAGCATATTGGCATTGGTAACATGGGGCAGTTCATTGGCCAATGCTTTTAAATTGGCATAGTGGGTAGTGATCACGCCATAGGAACCCCGTTCATAAAACACTTCTAAAAATGCTTCAGCCAAGGCACCCCCTAGTTCCGGATCACTTCCGGTGCCAAACTCATCGATCAAGAACAAGGTATTGTCATCGCAGCGTTTTAGAAATTGGTTCATGTTCTTTAAGCGGTAACTGTATGTACTTAGGTGATTTTCAATACTTTGGTTGTCACCAATATCCGTCAATATTTTTTTGAAAAAGCAGACTTCGCTACGTTCGTGTACAGGTATCAACATACCGCTTTGAAGCATAACCTGTAATAGGCCAATGGTTTTCAGCGTAATACTTTTTCCTCCAGCATTGGGGCCTGAGATAACGATGATCCTATTTTCCTGGTGCAGCTCTATAGTCTGGGGATATGTTTTTTCGTTCTTTCGCTTATTGCTTAAATATAAAAGCGGATGATAGGCATCCCTTAAATAGAGTCTGTTGTTAGTATTGATAGTAGGCATTAGGGCGTTGATATCTTCCGCGTGCTTCGCTTTTGCGGCAATGACGTCCACTTGTGACAAATAATCCTGATAATCGCTTAAAAGCGCTCTATATGGCCTGATTTGATTGGTTAATTGTTTTAGTATCCGTTGTACTTCTTCTTTTTCTTCGTATTCCAGATTATTTAGTTCCCGGCTATATTTTAAAACCGCTTCCGGTTCAATGTAAACGATACTGCCGGTTTTGGAAGTGCCCATTACCGCACCCTTAATTTTTTTACGGTACATGGCCTTTACGGCAAGGACCCTTCTGTTTTCCACCACACTCTCCCTAATTTCATCCAGGTAATCGGATGATTGGTAAGTTGAAAGTGCCGCGCCAAAGCTCTGGCTGATCTTACCCCTGACTTGGTTGATTTGCCTTCTGATAATTTGAAGGTTGTCCGATGCATTGTCTTTTACCTCACCAAAACGGTCAATTACGTTTTTGATAAACACCGGTATTTCGGTTGTTAGTTCCAGTTTTAATGCAAATTCATGGAACAATGGATAATACTCCTTGAATTTCTTAAAGAATTTTTGATGTTGGGCAACCGTGGTGCAAATGCTCGAAATACGCTTGAATCCCTGTAGCTCTAAAATGGTATTTTCAATTTTTAACAACCTTAAATCTGCATTGATACTATCAAATCCATGATTTGGAATACGGTTTTCACTCACCAGGGAAGAAAGGTATTCGGCCGTTTTGCCTAATTCGATCTTAATAACTTCCTCGGTTAAGAAAGGTGTTATATTCAATGCTGCCTCCTTGCCCAATTCAGTATGGCAACGCGCTGAGATCTGCTGTAAAATGGAAGGAAATTCTAAATCCTGTAATGTTTTGGAATGTATATTGGCCACGAGCTAATTTAATATAGGGTAAAGGTAAGGATTGAGAGCGATATCTGAAATTTACGAAGCAAGCGTTGTTTGGTCCTACTTACGGTTATTTTAAGTAGTGTAGTTCCTATTAACAAATGAGGCCATGTTACTTGGGTTACATATGTTGATTACATTGACAATTAGATAAATTTGTAACCTGGTAAACATACTTTACATCATGATTATAAAAAATATGCATCCTACTTGGACACAGGAATTAAAGGAAGAATTTGAAAAAGAATATTTCCGGCAACTAATAACCTTTGTGGAACAGGAATATCGGCAGTTTACCTGTTACCCGGCTATAGAACACATCTTTGCAGCCTTTGAAAAAAGTAGTTTTGCCGATGTTAAGGTAGTCATTATAGGGCAAGACCCCTATCATGGGCCCAATCAGGCTAACGGATACTGTTTTTCAGTAAATGATGGGGTAAAACATCCACCCTCTTTGATAAATATTTTTAAGGAAGTCGAAACAGATATAGGAAACCCATACCCCTTAAGTGGAAATTTGGAGCGATGGGCCGCACAAGGGGTTTTATTACTAAATGCAACATTGACCGTTAGGGAACATGATCCGGGCAGTCATCAAGGAAAAGGTTGGGAAGTTTTTACCGATGCGGTCATTAAAAAACTATCTAGTCAGAAAAAAGATATCGTTTTTATGTTATGGGGCGGTTTTGCCAAGAAAAAGAAAAAATTAATTAATATGAACGCCCACCATATTCTAGAATCCGGACATCCGTCGCCCTTAAGCGCAAATAGGGGATATTGGTTTGGAAATCAGCATTTTTCCCATTGTAATAAAATATTGACAGGTATGGGCAATAAATCTATTATTTGGTAAGTTATTTATTAATAATTTTTTTATAACTTTAAGAAGACACTATTTTATAGGTATAACATTAACTAACAACAACTCGCTATGAAAAATTTAGACAGATTAAACAGCATTTTATTAGTGGATGATGATGAGGCAAGCAACTTTCTTCATTCCATCTTCATCAATAAGCTTGATTTGGATGTTAATTTAAATTCTGCCCTAAACGGCCAAGAAGCATTGGATTTCATTTTAGGTAAAGGTCAAGAAGAACTGGAATTACCTTGTATGGTCATGCTAGATCTTAGAATGCCTGTTATGGACGGATGGCAATTTATGGAAGCCTATGAAGAAATGGTCCCAAAAAAATTAAAAGACCAGATTACCATCGTTCTTGTTACCATAAGTGACAACCAAGAGGATAAAGATCGCGCCATAACCAATCCACATATAGCGGATTTCTCACAGAAACCTTTATCTGACGATACCTTTAAACAGCTTATTCAAAAGCATTTTAGCTTAGCTGAGATTTAAATTACGTCAAAATATGATCGGCAGGAATTATTTGGTCGATCAAATTTAATTCATTTAAGGTATCCTGTACTTTAAACAATGTATGTTCAGATAGTTGCTTTTGACTCCATTGGGTTAATTGTAGCCATTGTTGTATGTCCTCTAATTTCTGTTTATACCTATGGGCCAATGTACGGTCAATACTGGGTATTTGTTTAAATTCTACGGTATAGGTGTTGATAATTTCCCTTATATGGGCAATAAGGTTTTCGTTTTCGGCGATAAAAGATGTCGTTCCTGCAAGTACAAAACAGGGCCATGGCGTGGGGCAATCTCCTAAATGCCTGAAAATACCACCATCTACCAATGGCTTTGTCGTAAAACGTTCCCACATAAAATAATCTGCATTTCCCGTAGAAAGGCTCTGGACCGCACCCTCAAGGTTGTTTACAAGGTTAAATTTCAGGTTTTCTAAATCCCACCCCATTTGTTTTGCATGTACATAGGCCATTAAATGACTTCCGCTACCAAACCTGCTTATGGCCGCAGTAGTGTTTTCAAGGTCCTTTAAATTCTTGAAACTACTGTTGGTATCCACATGAATACCCCACAGCAAGGGAGAGGCAATAAATTCTTGTATGATTTTGGCCGTGTTTCCTTCAGTAATACTTTTTACAATTCCTTCCGTTAGGATTATGGCTAGGTCCGCCTCGTTATCCATTAGTAAACTGCACATTCTGCCGGTACCCTCTGGCACATCTGTCCACACTAAATCAATACCTCTTTCCCTAAAAGCTCCTTCGTCTATGGCCAGATGCCAAGGAAGGTTGAAATGTTCCGGTACACCTATAATTTTAACGGTTTTCATTTAATTTATTTTTAAGATAGCCATAAATGGCATATTGTGACCTTACAAGTTCCTGGTGGTCTTGGGCGGTCACTTTTTTATTGGAATTTTCAATATCCAATATTCGAGCCTTTTGGTTATCGTTAAGTTGTAAAGTTAGAATATGTTTTAATTCACTAAAAATATCTGGGTCAAGAATAGGGGTAAGCACCTCAATTCTGCGGTCCAAATTTCTGGTCATCCAATCTGCGGAGCCCACATACATGAGTTCATTACCACCGTTTTCAAAGAGATAGATCCTGCCGTGTTCCAAATAGCGATCTATGATACTTGTAATAAGAATAGAATCTTTCATTGGGGCATCAGGATCGCCAATAGCCTTTAGATAGCAACAAAAGCCTCTGACAATCAGCCTAACCTTAACTCCGGCATTGACCGCCCTATATAGGGCATTAATCATATCGGCATCCTCCAAACTGTTCATTTTGGCGGTAATGGCGGCATGTTTTCCACTTTTTGCGGCATCAATCTCGTTTTGTATAAGATTTAAAAAGGTAATGCGCGTGGTAAAAGGTGAAACTAGAAGACGTTTTAACTTGGGTATGATTAATTTTCGCTCCAAGACCTCAAAAACCTGTTTCAGGTCCTTTGTTATTTTTTTATGGGCCGTAAAGAGTCCATGGTCACAATAGATTGTTGCGGTCTTTGCATTAAAGTTCCCAGTACCTATATAGGCATACCGTCTTAATTTATCATCCTCTTTTCTAAATACCATAGCAATTTTAGAATGCACTTTTACCTGTGGAATACTAAATATTACCTTGGCTCCTTTTTCTTGGAATATTCTGCCCCATTTAATATTATTTGCCTCATCAAAACGTGCTTGGGCCTCTACGAACAAAGTAACTTCTTTTCCATTGTCCAAGGCTTTTAGCAATGCATTTGACAAAGCCGATTTTTCTGCAATTCTATAAATTGTCATTTTAATGGCAGTTACCTGTGGATCGTTTGCCGCGCTTTCCAAAAATTTTTCAATAACATTGAAATCCTGATAGGGAAAATGTACTAATTGGTCTTTTTTAGCTATTGTTTCGAAAACATTCTTAGATGTTGATAGAACTGGATGTGGTAAGGCAGGCTTTGGCTCGTATTGCAAATGTTCGGTACCCTTTGGCCTCGGAAAGCTAAAAAAATCGGAAAGGTTGTGGTATGTTCCTCCTGGGGATAAGTCGGCCTCACCTAAATTCAAATGGGTTTTAAGTACATTCAATAATTTATTGGGCATATTACTATCGTACAATAAGCGCGTAGCTTGCCCGGTTTCCCTTTTATTCAGGGAATTGTATATTTTTTCTACCAGTGCGGCATCCGTATAATCATCTTCTAAATATAACTCCGCATCCCGAGACAATTTTATGGAATAGCACTGTGTAATTTCCTGATTGGTAAATAGTTTATCCATATTAAGTCGAACAACATCATCCAAATAGCAATATTGGTGATGGTCGCCCGGTAATTTTATAAAACGATCTGCTTGATCGGTAGGAATTTGCACTAGGCTATACTCGTTGTTCTTATGATGAACGACCAAATATAATGCACCATCTATAAGCGATACGTTGTTTGTTGTACTATGGATCTTACAATAAGGCTGTATAGAAGTATGGAATAGGTTGGTTAAGAAAACTTTTTGTTCATCATTGAATTCACTTGGGTTTCTTAAGAATATATGGTGCTTTTCCAACTCGTTCAAGGTAGTCGCTATCACCTTGCCAAAAGTAATTTGTTGTTGTTCTATAGTTTTTAAAATATGTTTTAAGGTACTATTTGCCTTGAGCATTAGTTTCTTTCGCAACTTCTTGTCCAACTGCCGTATTTGGCGAAGACCGGAAACCCTTACCTTAAAATACTCATCTAAATTCGAAGAAAAAATTGCAAGAAATTTAAGTCTTTCCAATAGGGGAGTTGACTTATTGGCTGCTTCAAGTAATACACGTTCATTAAAATAAAGCCAATTAATATCCCTATGCTTCAAATTTTTATTTTTCATAAGCACAAAAATAAGAAGACTACGTCAGGATACTTTTAAAAATGCGTTAACTAAGACGCCCTAAACAAAATTTTATTAACTCATCTACGGATTCCGAAGGAGTTTTGGAGAATTCCCCTGTTTCTCTATTTGCCAGAATACAGTTTAAGGAAACGGCATGATGGCCTAATAAATGGGCAAGGGCATAAATACCGGACGTTTCCATTTCCAAGTTGGTAATTTGCAGGTTTTGGTAGGAAAATGAGGATAGTTTTTGCATTAATTCCATTTGGCTGGGCTTAAGACGTAATTGGCGGTATTGAGGGCCATAAAAGCCTGTATTTGTTGCTGTAAATCCTAATCGTATACGATTATCAATAAATAATTTTGCTAGATTATCTGCATATTTTAGTATATATGGTCGTGCTTTATTGGCATTCCAATCACAGTATGTTATAAAAGCATCCTCAATATTCGTATAACCCAGGTTTTTATGCTCATAAAAATGTAAGAGTCCATCAAAACCAATGGCGTATTCGCTGATTAAAAAAGAGTCAACGGGAATATTGGGTTGAATGGCACCACTTGTACCGATTCTAATAATATTAAGTGGGGTATGTTTAGATTTAAGGGTGCGGGTGGAAAAATCAATATTGACCAAGGCATCCAGTTCATTAAGCACAATATCAATATTGTCCGTACCTATACCCGTGGATATAACGGAAATTCGCTTACCGTTCTTTATACCGGTATGCGTAACAAATTCTCGTTTTCCTTTTTTTAGTTCTATACGATCAAAATAGTTGGAGACTTGATGTACACGATCGGGATCACCTACCGTTATGATAGTGGTCGCTATATCTTCTGGAAGTAGATTTAAATGGTATATACTGCCGTCATCATTGATGATCAGCTCAGCAGGCCTTAATTGCATGCTATAATTTTAGAATTCTATTGGCATTGGTATTATAAAGGAAATTGTACTTCAATGCCCCGCCTAAGTAAACATCATTATCCTGTATACAGGAATAGTAACTTGTTTTGCCCTCTAAAATTTCCTTTCCCTTTTTAGATAACCTAACCGGATTTAAACTGCTGATCAATGGTTTTAACCTTGTAATTGCACGGTCATATTGGGTATCGGCAAAACCAAGGTTACCTTGATTATTGAGGAGAACGTTCATGAATTCTTTTTTTGATTTTGGCTTTTCGTCCATAGCCAATCTCAAAATGGTGTTTTCCATATCGTTTAGTCCATTTACGATACTGGGAAATCTTTTTAGATGTGTTTTAATGGCATCTCCTAAATAGTCAAACTGGTAATCATTAAAATCGGTCAGATTCTCCAATCGTATAGGATTGTTGCTACAATATAATTGCCAGACGTAATCCGCAAATTCGGTATCGTCCTGCGTTAATATTTTTTTATTTCTGTATAGACCAAGTAGCTGATCATCGGTGAGTTCCGTAAGACTGTACATGTTATCCGTTTCATCTTCCTTACCACAGCATACCAAAGATATTTCAGCATATTTACGATGGGTAAGCAACCAACTGATAACGGCCAACATATTTACTTGGCAGAAAAGATCGTATTCAAACCATAATACTATTTGATCCTGTTGTTTATGGCTACATAATGAGCGATATTCCTTTAAGGTTTTTTCGATGAACCATGATTTTGAAACCTTGTAATTTTTATGAAGGAATTCAAACCTGGTTTTCCAGAAAGTTTCGGTGCCTACAGTGGGCAATGTCTTTCCTTCACATAGCATTTCGCGCCATGTGATGACATCTCCCTTTAAATTCAATTTTTGGAGTCGTTGCGTAAAAATATCGCCATTGGTAATATGTAAAACAGAACTCATGCCAGATTATGATTTAGTTTGGTGAACATTAAAAATAAGACTTATAACAATGCTAAAAAATAATTTAACAGAAAACAAATTAATTGCAAGTCTATTAAACTATAAAAATTATCCTCCTACGCGTTTTACCTTAAAGCCTTTCTCTTTTAAAATGTCCATGATCTTTACCCGGTAATCTCCCTGGATAATGATTTTGTCATCCTTAAAACTACCGCCTACGCTCAACGTTTTTTTGATATCCTTGGCCAATTTTTTAAAATCTTCCGTTGCACCGGTATATCCTTCCAAAATGGTAATTGGCTTGCCTTTACGCTTTTCGTATTTACAAATTATGGGCTCATCCTGTAACCAGATATGGTCCTGTGGTTCTTTTTCAACAGGAATATCTTGGGATTCATGATCGGGAAAAAGATTTTTAAGCTGGTCTTGTAAGTCCATTGTTACTTCTTTATCAATCCTAATTCAATCAAACGCTCATGTAAAAATTCGCCCGCAGTAATGTCGGAATAAAGTTTTGGATGATTTTCATCAACACAATTATCTAAACAGTTCAATGACATTTCGCTAACCGGATGCATAAAGAATGGTACGGAATATCTAGAAGTGCCCCAAAGTTCCTTAGGTGGGTTTACCACTTGGTGTATGGTAGAAAGCAACCGGTTATTGGTCAATCTAGAAAGCATATCACCTACATTGATCATTAATTCGTCCGGCTTTGCAATGGCATCTACCCATTCGCCCTCATGGTTCTTTACTTGTAGACCTTTACCATGTGCCCCCATTAAAAGGGTAATTAAATTGATATCACCATGTGCCGCCGCTCTTACCGCATTTTTAGGTTCCGTGGTAATAGGAGGATAATGAATGGGGCGTAATATGGAATTTCCGTTTTTAATGAAATCATCAAAATAATATTCATCCAAATCTAAGTGTAGGGCCAGGGCACGCAAAACATATTTTGCGGTTTTTTCAAGCATTTTATAGGTCTCTTTTCCAACTTCATTAAATTTGGGTAGCTCTTTGACCAATACATTGTCCGGATATTCCTTTTCCAATTTAGGGTCGTTCTCCACATACTGTCCAAAATGCCAAAACTCCTTTAAGTCTCCTTCCTTTCTGCCTTTTGCATGTTCCTTTCCAAAGGATGTGTAACCTCGTTGGCCACCAATACCTTCTATTTCGTATGAATCTTTAACATCTTGGGGCAGATTAAAGAATTTTTTAATTTCGTCATACAAGGAATCAACCAGTTCGTCCGATAGAAAATGACCGCTCAGCGCAACAAAGCCTATTTCTTCAAATGCCTTACCGATCTCATTTATAAATTTTTGTTTTCTTTTTGGGTCCTCCGAAAGAAAATCAGATAAATCAACACTAGGTACCAAGCTCATAATTTTATGATATTTATGTAAAATTAATAATAATTGCCGATTTATAAGCTGTGTTATAAATGTTAGTTGCTGTAGGCATTTTTGTTACATTTATATTTTATAATACTTACAATACCAGTTGATGGACTATAAACAATTTAAGGTTGATAAGGATATTCAGATAAAACTCTTTAAATCAATGCTGTTGCCCAGAATGATTGAAGAGAAAATGTTGATTTTATTACGTCAGGGTAAAATATCAAAATGGTTCAGTGGTATAGGTCAGGAAGCTATTTCTGTAGGTGTGGCCAGTGCACTAAATGATGATGAGTACATTTTGCCCATGCATAGAAATCTTGGTATTTTTACGACAAGGAATATTCCTTTGCACCGCTTGTTTGCACAATGGCAGGGTAAAGCCAGTGGTTTTACACAAGGGCGGGACAGAAGTTTTCATTTTGGAACCCAAGAATATAGGATTATAGGGATGATATCACATTTGGGTCCGCAATTAGGTGTGGCAGACGGTATTGCCCTTGCCCATAAACTGCGTAATGAAAAAATGGTAACTGCGGTTTTTACGGGAGAAGGGGCCACGAGCGAAGGTGATTTTCACGAAGCGTTGAATGTGGCTTCCGTGTGGGATTTACCGGTTTTGTTCTGTATTGAAAATAATGGATACGGACTTTCCACGCCTACCAATGAACAGTTTAAGTGTGAGAATTTGGCCGATAAGGGTATTGGCTATGGTATGGAGTCCCATATAATAGATGGCAATAATATCCTTGAGGTGTATACTAGGGTTAGGACTTTGGCCCAAGATATGCGTAATCGTCCTAGACCCGTATTATTGGAATTTAAAACCTTTCGTATGCGGGGGCATGAGGAAGCCAGTGGAACCAAATATGTTCCACAAGAATTAATGGATACTTGGGCCGTTAAAGACCCGCTTGATAATTTTAAGCAATTTTTACTGAAGCATGATATAGTCAACAAGGAGTCTATTGAAGAATTTCAAAAAGATATACAGGACAAAATAGACTCACATTTGCAAATGGCATTTAATGAAGATGCAATTGTACCTAATGAAAGTAAAGAATTAAGTGAGCTATATAAAATATTTGAATTTAAATTAATTGAACCCTCAATACATACAAAAAGTATCCGCTTGGTAGACGCCATATCTCAAGGATTAAAGCAGTCAATGCAAAGGTTTGACAATTTGGTTATCATGGGTCAGGATGTGGCGGACTATGGAGGTGTATTTAAGATAACGGAAGGCTTTATCAACGATTTTGGAAAGGAACGTGTGCGTAATACGCCCATATGTGAATCGGCTATAGTTTCCGCGGCAATGGGCTTGTCCATAAACGGTATGAAAGCGGTCATGGAAATGCAATTTGCAGATTTTGCAAGTACGGGTTTTAATCCCATTGTCAACTATTTGGCCAAAAGTTATTATCGATGGGGGGAACATGCGGATGTAGTAATCCGTATGCCATGTGGTGGAGGGGTAGCCGCCGGTCCGTTCCATTCACAGACCAACGAGGCCTGGTTTACAAAGACCCCGGGACTTAAAGTAGTGTATCCGGCTTTTCCCTATGATGCAAAGGGTTTATTGGCCACGGCCATTGAAGACCCAAATCCGGTGTTGTTCTTTGAGCATAAAGGGTTGTACAGAAGTAGCTATCAAGAAGTACCAGTAGATTACTATACGCTACCATTTGGCAAGGCAAGTTTGATTAGGGAAGGTGCATCCATTACTGTAGTTACCTATGGGGCAGGGGTTCATTGGGCATTGGAAACGTTGGATAAATTAGGGATAGATTCAGCAGATGTGCTTGATTTGCGTACCCTGCAACCGTTAGATATAGATGCCGTATACAGTTCAGTACGGAAAACAGGTAAGCTGATCATTCTTCAGGAAGATAGTTTGTTTGGTGGTATTGCTAGTGATATTTCCGCCTTGGTCATGGAACATTGCTTTGAATATATGGATGGCCCCATAAAAAGGGTAGGTAGTTTGGAAACTCCTATTCCTTTTAATGCCGCTTTGGAAGCACAGTATTTGCCAAAAGACAGATTTGCCGTTATACTTCAAGAATTAATAGCTTACTAGGATACACGTTAACATCTTTTTTTTTAGAGCCAAAAGATATGCGGGTAATCAGTCATCTTTGCAATGTCTTGAGGTAATTTATAAAGATTGCCCATCCAAAAAGTAAGACATAACGTATATACGTTTTAACCTTAACCTAAATACATTTATTTATGAAGAAATTAGTTTGGCTAGTCAGTATCGTTCTTTTAGTGTCGTCTTGTTCCATCTCAAAGGATGCACGAGCTAAAAGAAACTTGTTGAGCGGTACCTGGACTTTGGATAATGTTGCTTTTGAAGGAAACACCGGTAATGTAAAAGCTGTACTGTTCAATGATGTGGAGGATATCTGCTTAGAAGGTAGCGAGTGGTTCTTTCGTGATAATAATAGTACCGGAAGATATACTATTAGTCCGTCAACACTGTGTAATGGCGGTGACCGCTATATTAGATGGTCTGTGGTAGAAAGAGAGGAAAATTATAGCAGTCAGCTACAATTTAAATTCATCAATGAAAAAAATCAGGATATATCGGGCGGTGCAGGATATCGATTGACTATTGATACCCTTACAGATTATGCAATGGTATTAAAATCCAACGTTATGGTAGACGGTTCACCTGTGAACGTGGTCTATGAATTCAGTAAAAATAATAACCTACTTAATAATTAAAATTAAATATATGAAAACAATGATATTACGTAAGACCAGCTATATTCTTGCACTGGCAATGGTAATGAGCTGTAGTACGGTAAAAAATGCAAATAAAACGCAAAAAGGTGCAGTTATAGGGGCCACTGGTGGTGCCGTAATTGGCGGAGTGTTGGGCAATAACGTAGGTAGTGGAAATAATACGGCCCTTGGTGCAATATTGGGTGCTGCCATTGGTGGAGCCGCTGGTGGATATATTGGTAACAGAATGGATCGTCAGGCAGAACGTATTGAGGAGGAAATACCTGGTGCGGAAGTAAAAAGGGTTGGAGAAGGTATCAATGTAACCTTTAATGAAGATGCAGGGGTATATTTTGATACCAATAAATCTAACGTACAAGGAACATCGGCCGCAACTTTGGATAAATTGGCGAACATTTTTAAGGAATATCCAAAATCCAATATTTTGGTCGAGGGACATACCGATAGTGCCGGGGCGGACGAATATAATATGAATCTGTCCAAGCAAAGGGCACAATCCGTTACCAACTACCTAGTTGCAAAAGGTATAGACGCTAGTAGGTTCGATACCAAATGGTATGGAGAGAACCAACCTGTAGGCGATAATACTACGTCTGAGGGTAAGGCAAAGAACAGACGTGTGGAATTGGCCATTGTTGCAAGTGAGGAATTAAAACAAGAGGCGAAGTCCCAAACAAACTAAGAGGCATATTTTTATGCTTTTGAATTAGAAATAAAGACCCTGCTAATAGCAGGGTTTTTTGTTTTGACGTAACTTTCCATAAGTGAAAGAACACGAAATTGTTATCATAGGTGGTGGATTGGCCGGTTTGACCGTTGCGATACATTTGGCGCAAGAAGGTATGGACGTAGCAGTTATGGAAGCCAATACATATCCGCACCACAAGGTGTGCGGGGAATATGTGTCTAAGGAAATAGCACCTTATCTGGGCAGGTTGGGTATTGATCTCCAAAATGTAGGTGCGGTAGATATAAAAAGACTTCAGCTTTCAGCCGTAAAAGGTGATTTATTGCAGACCAATTTGGACCTTGGGGGATACGGGATCAGTAGATATACCTTGGATAATTTATTGTATAAGAGGGCCAAAGCTTTAGGTGTTCATTTCTATTTTGAAAAAGTAGTTCAATGTAATTTTAGGGAAAATACCTTTATTATAACCACGAATACCAGAGCGTACACGTCCAAATTGGCTATAGGTGCCTATGGTAAACGTTCTTTATTGGACAAAAGCCTTAAACGGAATTTTAGTTTAATGAAGCACGGTTGGTTGGCGGTAAAAGGTCATTATGCCTGGAATGATTTTCCATCGGATGTTGTGGGTCTTCATAATTTTGAAGGAGGGTACGGCGGACTATCAACAACGGAGCTAGGTCACATTAACTTTTGCTATTTGGTACATTATAACAGTTTTAAGCGCTATAAGGATGTACAGGAGTTCAATAACCAAGTGGTGGCCCAGAACAAGTATTTAAAGCAATTTTTGGAAGAGGCAACTCCAATTTTTGAACAACCAATGACCATTGCCCAAATTTCATTTTCCAAAAAAGAGGTAGTTGTAGATCATATGTTAATGTGTGGCGATACGGCTGGACTAATTCATCCGTTGTGCGGTAATGGTATGGCCATGGCGGTTCATAGTGCAAAAATTGTGGCCGAGTTAATTGTGGCCTATAAAAATGATTCGGCATACGATCGCACACAATTGGAACAAGAATATATAAAAGCCTGGTCCGCAAATTTTGGAAAGCGTATATGGATGGGTAGAAAATTACAGTCTATATTAATGCACGATAAGTGGGTTTCGTTAGGAATTCGCACTATAGGAAAGTCTCCCCGTGTCTTAAATTATATTATTTCTAAAACACATGGTAAACTAGTGCATTGATGAAGGATTTTTCTAAAAGAAGTACGGAGATTGAAATTATGGATCACTATAAAGGGTCCAAAGAGTCACTACAAGCCATTTTAAACGATATCAATAGGGTAAATCGATTATTAGGAGGATACGCTATAACATTAAATGCTGTATTTCAGTTAATTGCAGAAAAAAGAAAAGAATCGTATACGATTTTGGATATGGGCTGTGCAGAGGGTACTATGCTAAGAAAACTCGCTTTGGCCGCTAGAAAGCGAAAGATTAAGGTTCAATTGATAGGGGTGGACCTCAATGCACAAAGTTTGGAATTGGCTCGGCGAAATTCGGTTGAATTTCCGGAAATTAGGTATATGCAACGTGATATTTTATCCGCGGAATTTTTACCAGCGCAATTTGATATTGTAATGACCACCTTGACCCTTCATCATTTTAACGATATGGAAATTGTTAGATTTTTAAAAAGGTTTGTTTCATTGGCTTCCATAGGTGTAGTTATTAATGATTTACAAAGAAATCCACTTGCATACTATTTGTTCAAGGTGTTTGGGCTATTTTTTATTAAGACGGAAATTGCCCAAAAGGATGGACTTTTATCTATTCTGAGGGCTTTTAAAAGAAGGGAACTAATGGGATATGCGCATCAAGTTGATGGGGCGGATCATTATATTAAATGGAAATGGGCCTTCAGGTATCTGTGGATTTTAAAAAAGAAGTAGTAGATTAGGGTAAGAATGGCTATGAATTATACAAGAATTGTTAGTGTCACCAAAGAATTGCCCAAATATTATAGGGAGACAAAAGAAATACTACCCTTAGTGGAGTTCTGGTTAAGCGGTCAGGAAGAACGTTTTACCAGAAAGGTAATTAAGATATTTGAGGGTGCGGCCGTGGATAAACGTTATTCCATAATGCCGCCCGAAGAGGTTTTTTCAGCAACCACTTTTGAGGATAAAAATAGGATTTATGTACGGGAGGTTAAACGTATGGGCGAAAATGTGCTCAGAAATGCCCTGCATAAAAGCAAATGGCAGGCAGATTCCTTGGATTATATCATTACGGTAAGTTGTACGGGTATCATGATTCCGTCTTTGGATGCTTATCTCATTAATGCGTTGGGTTTAAGAAAGGATGTCGTAAGGCTTCCGGTAACTGAAATGGGTTGTGCCGCTGGAGTGTCCGGGCTTATATATGCTCATAATTTCCTTAAATCCAATCCGGGAAAACGTATTGCATTGATATCCGTTGAAAGTCCTACCGCTACTTTTCAACTGAATGATTTTTCCATGGCCAATATGGTTAGTGCGGCCATATTTGGTGATGGTGCGGCATGTGTTCTGTTATCATCGGAGGAACATGCAGTAGGGCCCAAGATCGTAGGAGAGGAAATGTACCATTTTAAGGATGCCACCCATATGATGGGTTTTGATTTGACCAATCACGGATTAAAAATGATACTTGATCCTGCAGTACCCGAAACCATTGCCGATCATTTTGAAGATATTGTGCATCCCTTCTTAAAAAAGTATAAAACCTCTATAAACGATGTGGACCATTTGATCTTTCATCCTGGGGGCAAGAAAATCGTACAGACGGTAGAATCGCTTTTTGGAGCGTTGGGTAAGAATATAGATGATACCCGTGAAGTTTTGCGCTTATATGGCAATATGAGCAGTGCCACCGTATTATATGTATTAGAGCGTTTTTTGGAAAAGCCGATACCGGTTGGGGAGCAGGGACTAATTTTAAGTTTTGGTCCTGGGTTTTCTGCACAGCGTGTATTAATAGAATGGTAATGTATTATGGGTACAACAAACAACGACAATACGTTTTGGGCCTTAATTTTAGGCGGCAGTAGTGGCCTGGGATTTGCCACGGCCAAAAAGTTGGCCGCTCATGGTTATCATGTAATTATTATACATAGGGACAGGCGTTCGGAGCTGGAGGATATTGAAGCTTCGTTTAATATGATCAGGGCTTATGGAAATAAGTTGATTACCATGAATATAGATGCTTTTAATGCGGATAAACGCACTGCGGCCGTTATGGAAATTCAGAATCTGCTTCCTCAAGGACATTGCATCAAGGTATTGGTGCATAGTGTGGCCAAAGGTACGTTGAAACCAATGTATTCGGACCATGGGTCAACCTTGGTAAATGCGGATTTTAAGATTACGTTAGAGGCAATGGCGCTTAGCCTTTATGATTGGACCAAAGCATTATTTGCCTCAGATGTATTCGCTGCGGATACACGTATCATTTCATTTACAAGCGAGGGCAATACAAGGGCATTGCCCAATTATGGCGCAGTTTCCGTGGCAAAAGTCGCGTTGGAAGCGTTAACGAGAAATATCGCCTTGGAATTTGCACCAAAGGGAATTAAGGCCAATTGCATACAAGCGGGAGTTACCCTCACCAAATCCTTAAAAATGATACCAGGCTATGCATCCATAAAAGAACATGCCTTGGCCCGCAATCCTAATAAACGGTTGACAACACCGGAAGATGTGGCCAATGCAGTATATATGTTGACGCTTGATGAAGCAAAATGGATAACCGGCACGGTCATAAAGGTCGATGGAGGGGAAAGTTTACAGTAATGAATATAGCAAAAAGATGAGTGAACGATCATGGAAATGGGTACTGGAGGCCTTACCATATACTGAACCTTTTTTGTTTGTGGATGAACTTACGAATATACACGCCACGGGAGCGGAAGGTCAGTATCGTTTTCCACCGGATGCTTATTTTTATAAAGGACATTTTAAGGACCGCCCAGTTACGCCGGGGGTATTGTTGACGGAGTGCTGTGCGCAAATAGGTATAGTGTCTTTAGGAATTTTTTTATTGAAGGATGAAAAGAATTTACAGCAGCTGACCATTGGCATGAGCAGCACCGCAATGGAGTTTCTTAAGCCGGTTTTTCCGGGAGAGATTGTACGGGTAGTATCCGTACTGGAATATTTTAGGTTTCAGAAATTAAAATGTAGCGTAAAAATGTTTAATGAGGAGAATAACTTGGTTTGCAAGGGTACCATAGCGGGCATGATAGGTTTCAATAATGGGTAGGCGCGTAGTGATAACAGGTATGGGCGTTTGTGCCCCAAACGGTATAGGGTTAACCAATTTTACCCAAGCCCTTATTCAGGGCACTAGTGGAATTACGCACCGGCCACAACTTGAAAAATTAGGTTTTGGTTGTCAGGTAGCCGGTGAGCCACCGGTAAACCAGGCCATGTTGGACAACTATTTTACGCCATTGGAACTCCGGGGCTTAAACGCAACCGGAATTGTATATGGGGTCATAGCGGGTATGGATGCGTGGGCCGATGCCGGTTTGAGTAAAAATACCACGTCAATTCCAAATTGGGACCAAGGCATTATTTTTGGTACCGGTATTCTAGGGGTCGACAAGTTTAGGGAGGCCATTCATTTAATTGATGAGGGAAACGTTCGTCGGTTGGGAAGCACATCGGTCATACAGACCATGGCAAGCGGTATAAGTGCCTATTTAGGTGGATTGTTAGGGTGCGGAAATCAAGTGACGACGAATTCTGCGGCGTGTACCACAGGTACCGAAGGGGTCATCATGGCGTATGACCGCATTAGCCAAGGTAGGGCAGAACAAATTTTAACGGGTAGTTGTAGTGATAGCGGACCTTACGTTTGGGGCGGTTTTGATGCAATGCGCATACTGCCAAGGACCTATAACGATAATCCTACCCAGGCCAGTAGACCTATGAGTGCCACTGCTGGCGGATTTATACCCGGTAGTGGTGCAGGGGCATTGGTAATGGAATCGTTGGAAAGTGCCCGGAGAAGGGGTGCAAGAATATATGCAGAAGTTTTGGGTGGAGAGCTCAATAGTGGCGGACAACTGGGCGGTGGATCCATGACCGCACCAAATAGTATGGCGGTGCAGCGTTGTATCCGCAAGGCTATCTCCAATGCAGGTATTAGTGCAGCGGATATCGAAGTAGTTAACGGACATTTGACGGCGACATCCAAAGATGCGTTGGAAATAGAAAATTGGAGCAAGGCTTTGGGGCGTTCTGGCAAGGATTTTCCGTATATTAATTCTTTTAAGGGAACGGTTGGTCATTGTTTGGCAGCCGCCGGAAGCATAGAATGTGTGGCAAGTATATTGCAGTTTCAAGAAAATACTATTTTTAAGAATATAAACTGTGATGATCTGCATCCGGACATTGAATCTATTATTAGTGAACAATGTGTTCCTCGGGAACCAATTTCTTATAATGCATCAATTATTGCAAAGGCAAGTTTTGGCTTTGGAGATGTTAATGCTTGTGTCATTTTCAAATCCTACAAATCGGATTCATAAACCAATCGGTATTAAAATTAGTATTTATGGAAAGGGATGAAAAATATCAAACTTTAAAAAATATTGTAAAAGTATATTTACCTGAAGATGTGGATGTTGCCGATATTAAGCAAAATAGTCACTTTATGGAAAACCTGAACATTAATTCGGCCAATTTAGTGGATATTGTATTGGATGTGGAAGATGCTTTTGATATCAGGTTAGAGAATGAGGATATGGATCAGATGCAAACGGTAAATGATGCATTGGCCATTATAGATGCAAAACTATCGCAAAAATAAGTTGTTATCAATAGCTGCATCAATACTTCATAACCTTAATCAGATTACTGATTATGGTGTTGTTTTCTCCTTGATCAGTACCGAGGCTAAAATACCAGATACCAATGAAATTGAAATAACCGCTAAGGATACCCATTCCGGTAGTTCAATGTAATGCGAAAAGAGCATTTTAAGTCCAACAAATGCTAAGATCACCACCAGGCTATAGTTAATGTACCTAAACTTTTCAAGCATTCTTGAAATTAGAAAATACATAGACCTTAGGCCTAATATTGCTAAAATATTAGAGGTAAATACAATAAATGGGTCAGCGGTAATGGCCAAAATAGCAGGTATACTGTCCAGTGCAAAAAGAATGTCGGTCAGTTCAATAACGATTAGGGCTACAAATAGTGGAGTAGCAGCTTTAATGCCCATTCTTCTAATGAAAAAATCATGTCCGTGCATTTGGGTGGTCACGGGATAAATCTTTTTGATCTGTTTAAATACAAAGGAATTTTTTGGATCATAATTATCATCCTCGCCCTTGAGCATATTAAATGCAGTGTATAACAGAAAAACACCGAAAATATAGATAATCCATTCAAATTTGGTGATGAGGGCAACCCCAAAGAAAATCATCAGTGCCCTAAATACTATGGCTCCCAAAATTCCCCAAAATAGAACACGATGTTGGTACAAAGGCGGAATCTTGAAAGAACTGAAAATTACAGCTATGACAAAAACATTGTCCACGCTCAGGGACAACTCAATCAAATAACCCGTAATATATTTTAATACGGCATTGTTGGGTGTAAGTCCGGTTGGGTTTTCAATTAGTCCGGTATTGAACAACCAATAGATCACGCCGCTAAAACTTAAGGCAACGGTTACCCATATAGCTGTCCATATTCCGGCCTCCTTAGATTTTATGACATGGTCGTTCTTATGGAACACTCCAAGGTCTAAGGCTAGAAAAACAAGTACAAAGGCAATAAAAACGATCCAGACTATCATATTCAAATTTAAAAGAGGCAAAGGTACTATAAATAGTCCTTTTGAAAATTATTTTAGCAATTTCTTCACAGCTTGAGAATCAACTCAATACATTAAAAATTAATGGGATAAGATCAATCAAAATTTTCATATAAACGTACTTTTAAAATAAATTTTTAACTGTAAAAAATAAATATGGTACAGCAAGAACACATTGCAAAGGAAAAAGTTGCGGATACGGATCATGAACTGTTAAATCTACTGAAACAGCGGTATAGCCCAAGGATTTTCAGCAATCAAGAACTACGTGAAGAAGAAATGCAGACTTTATTTGAAGCTGCTAGGTGGTCTGCCAGTTCGAATAATTGGCAACCATGGCGATTTATATATGCGCATAAAGGATCGGATACCTATGATAAAATAGCGGAATGTTTGGGAGAGTTCAATCAGTCATGGGCTACCAATGCTCCGGTACTTATGCTATCCGCCTATAAGAAAACCAATCCGGAGGGTAAGGAAAATTTTCATGCCCTGCACGATTTGGGAATGTGTTTGGGGACCATGGCCATACAAGCGGAACATATGGGCATAGCAATGCACCATATGGCAGGTCTGGATTGGAAAAAAGCCCAAAACATATTTAATGTGCCAGAGGAGTATCATATTACGACAGGAATTGCCATTGGTTATTACGGTGGAACGTTAAGCGATTTACCGGAGAAATTGCAAGAGGCAGAAAAAGCCAAACGTAAACGTAAGCCCCAAGAGGAATTTGCTTTTAAAAATGAATGGAGAACCATATAAAGTTATGGTTACATTCGCACTTAAAAAAATTAAATAGACTTACAACTTAAGTTTAAAAATTACCGACAAAATCGTGGATTAGAAGTATGGACGAAATGTAAACTTTTTTCGATAAAGAGATAAGTTTATAGTAGAATATTGGGGTTTGTATATTATGTATTAATTTTCTCTTAGAACACGTTATTGACATGAAAAATATTACCCTATTTGGGGTTGTCGTTGTAGGATTTTTTGTAGGAATTCATACAACGCAGGCTCAAGACACCGTAATGGTGAAATCTTACGTAAAAAAACGTACGCTATTGAACCAATTTGAGTCGGATTTTGTGCTTCCGGCTTCTAAGAGAATTGCATTAAAGCAGAGTAGAATTGCGTATCAATACCACACTAAGGAAATATTGGACACCCTTGATATTTCGGACAGAAAACGAAAGCGTTTGATCGAGGAATTAAAACGCAATCCGTTTTCTGAACGAATACAAGAAGTAATAGCCAATGAACAGGAGACTAAGGAAGCAACATCTTCCGTAGCTCCGGAATAATAGTGTTTAATGCGATTGCATCTTGGCCTTACGTTTTTCCAATTGTCGTTGTAAATCTTCTACGGACGAGGCAATGGAGGCCTCAAAACTAGCGGTGGAGGATTGTGCAAACAAACGTGGCCCTGGGGCACTCAAGCGGATGTTGCATACCATACCGGTGTCTGGGGAAGAGGTGTTTTCTTTCTTAAAAAAAACATCGGATCGTACTATAAAATCGAATTTGTCCATTAATTTTTCTAATTTCTGGGCAGCCATAATCTCTAAACGATTGCTGGCTTTGACATCGTCATATTCAAAATTGATATTCATAGGTTGAAAGTTTAGTTTAAGGTACTCATTTCCGTTAATCCGTACAACTAAAAAAAACTTAAAAATAATTTTCATTTAAGTTATGAATTTCTAACCCTTTTGTTTTTAAATTGTTATCTTATAGGTGGGAAACTTAAATTTAAGTTAAAGCATGTAAAAGTCCATTTATCTTCGATCAACTTCCTTAATTTGAACTAAAATTCCCACAAACCATTTAAATCCTTTGTGCTATGGAAAATGTTCAGGACAAATCTAAATGTTTAGGAAAATTAGAACGTTGTTATAACATTCTTCAGCATATAAGAATTAAGATAGATTCATACCTATATGAGCCTTCTACCTGTGCACTTTTCGAGTCCAAGGAATATCTAAAACAAAAAATAGAGAAATTGATCGCTGCCAACGAGTCCTTATTGAATTACTTACGTGGGACCAATGAGTTAATGCCCGATCAATTTCATGATGTAAATTATCATATTCAAGCAACCTTTGAACTTGAGGATGATTTTACGGACTACACCTTAAAATCCAGTAAGAACTCTTAGTACGTTATCATTTACATTAAAGTTGAGTGGAAATCTTTGGATAAGTAAATAAACCATACATGTTCTTATTTTGAAATTTGTTAGTACTTTAGGGAAGAACCTAAATGATCAAACAATGAAAACGTTATATCGTTTTGCATTTTGCTGCTTATTATTCAGTGTAGCAACAGTACATGCGCAAACGGACAGCCTACAGAAAAAGTCATCCTGGTCCGTTGAGGAAGACGGACCTATTATGTACCAGTTTGAACCAAATTATGCAGCGGTACAATTAAAACGTAGAATGGCATTACTGCAAAAGATCAGGGCGCTGGATACTTTGGATATTTCCGAAAAAAAGAGACTTAGACTGATCAAGGCACTCTACAAGGACCTGAATTCCGAAAAGGTGCAAAAAACGATCTTAGCCGATACCCAGTTCGAGGAGGAAGAATTTTAGCATCATTTTTGTGAAGGAATCCTTAACTGGCATAATTTTAGTGGGTTATAATGCATTATCGATACTATTAAAAGCTATGGGAAGGAAAATTTTGTATTTGTTATTTTCAGCGCTTTTGTGGAATTGTTCTATAACCAAGGCACCCACAGAAGCAGAGATCAGTTCGTTGCAGGAGGTTATGCACCATCAATCCTTTGAATTCATTGCGGAATGGGCAAACCCTATGGCTACACGTAGTCTAAATAGTATTTCCAATGCAGGTCTTTTGCCTCCTGGAAGTAATGTTACCCGCATCAATCTAATGGGCAATCCTAATTATTTAAGGGTGATGGGCGATTCTGTATCCGGTAATTTGCCCTATTATGGAGAGCGACAGTTCAATGCAGGCTATGGATCCGCTACCGGTATTGAATTTGATGGTCGTGCAAAATCGTATTCAGGGGTGTATGATGCAGACAAAAGCGCATTTAAAATTCAGTTCAAGGCCAAAAACAATACCGAACAGTATACCGTTAATTTGTTGGTCTACCCAAATAGAACCGCACAAGTATCGGTCACATCATCAGACCGTTTATCCATACGTTATGAAGGTGCTATAAAGGAAATTGATAAAGATAATAATCAATAATTTAAGCTATTCTATATAAAGTTATCATTTAATAACTATCCGTATTCGTTACAAAAGCTATTTTCTTACTATCCGGAGACCAACTTGGAACATTAATAGTACCTTGTCCACCATAAATATGGGCCAAAACTTTGGGTGTTCCTCCTTTGGCGGGCATAATTCTTAACATGCAATGTTTATAGAACGGATGTTGGCTAGGGTCAATATCTTTTGGAAAGGAAATGAAGACTATCCAATTTTGATCGGGACTAATATGGGGAAACCAATTGTTATAGTCATCAAAGGTCAGTTGGGTCTGTTTTTTTCCATTGGCCTTCATACGGTACAATTGCATGGTTCCGGAACGTACGGAGTTGAAATAAATATATTTGCCTTTAGCATCAAATTCAGGTCCATCATCCAAGGTAGCAAAATCCGTCAGTTGTTCTTCCTTTCCTGATTTTACATTGATTGAAAATATGTTATAAGCGCCGTTGCGTTCGCCCGTGAACAACATTTCCTTATTATTGGGAGACCACCCGTGAAAATAGGAGGCACCGACCCCTGGTTTGGTCACAATTTTAGGTAGTGAATCCCCCTGGGTGGGCAAATAGTAAAGTGCGGATTTACCCCCGTCGTCTTGGTTATGGTTGCTTATGCCCAAGAGATTTCCGTCAAAGGTAAGTACGTGGTCATTATTGTTATGTACTGCAAATCCGGTATTTAACGGAGTTATGGTAGAAGTTTCCAACTCAAAATTATAAAGATGTCCTTTGGAATTATAAATCAATTTTTTGCCATCGACTGTCCAATTGGGAGCTTGGATAGAATGGGCGGAATGGTGGAGTATTTTTCTATGACCGCTCTCCACATCCATTAGTTCCAAATTACTGCCAATATAATCCCTATACGGGGTGTAATCTTCTGCTACGGGCTTTATAATTCTTACGTTACTAAAGGTAGCGCTCTCCAATACCTTAGGGTTGTGGGAACAGACATAGATACCTACATAAACTTCATTGTCCAACTCCATATCGGTGAGGGTCTCACTTACGAATTCCTCCCCAAATTTGGCCGTAGACATTATGTAGGTAGTTCCCCGGCGTTCCAATTGTATTATGGTGGGCGATTGTTGGTCGGACTTTAATTCTTCGGTATTCCTCCAACCGTTTTACGGTACTGTAAAGAGGTGAGTCCGTCCCCATGTGTGCTGGCGTTAACATGTCTGGAGTTGGTATCCAGGTTGTCCTTGATGATCCAACCGGCCTTACGGTGGGGGTCTTTTCCTTCACCGTTAAAATGTACGGTGGCCCTCACTATAAAATCACCTTGTATGGTGGTCCATAGGTATTGAAATTCATCAGCGCCAAACCACATATTTGTACCTGATCCTGTTAAGGTATAGGTCTGGTCCTTTGCATTGTAATTGGCGGTACCTTTGATTTTTGGGTTGCCTACGGCGGTATTTCCGTCAAAAATTCCAATAGTGTGTTGGGCTATGGTAATATTAAAGCATAGAAAAAGGCATACCCATATGCCTAAGGAGCAGTGTAGTTTCATAATGAACGTAATTTTGTTGGTTGTTAAGTTGACCTTTAAATATACGGTTTTAATTGCTTCAGAAATGGGGTATGGCCCTAAAGAAACGGTAGAGCTATGCACAACTACGTTCGTGAAATTGGGTCTAAATGGAGTGTAAATCGCTTAATACATGCTTATTTACGTTAAACTAAACCTAAAAGCCCAAGGTTTTGCGCTATAATTCTTTTTTGGCCTATGAGAACGATACCTTTGTTTCTTATAAAAGAAAATTAGTAGAATAAAACAGTATGAGCAAAGTAAAAGCAGACGACAGAGTAGTACTTCATTACACAGGAAAATTGAGTGATGGCCAAGTCTTTGATAGTTCCGTAAACAGGGAGCCTTTGGAAGTGAAATTAGGAGAAGGTAGCTTAATCCCCGGTTTTGAAAAAGGATTGTTGGATATGGCGCCCAATGAAAAAAAGACCATCGTAATTGCCAAGGAAGAAGCCTATGGCGAAAAACGCAAGGAACTTTTTCAGACCGTAAACAAATCGGATTTGCCTGAAGATTTAAAGGTAGAAGTAAATATGGCACTGATGGCCACCAATGCGGACGGTAGTGAAAAGCAACTGCGTGTTGCGGAAGTAAATGATGACAATATTGTGATAGATGCCAATCATCCATTGGCCGGTGAGGACCTTACGTTTGAGCTAGAGCTTGTAGCCATAAAATAAATAGTATTCAATTATAGGAAAACCGTTCTGAATAGGAACGGTTTTTTTTTGTTTTCAATCGTGATTTAAAGTAAGTTCGTACAGTTCTTTTACGCTTACGTAAAGGTGCTTAAGCAAGAATACATTATTGAATAACCCATTTAGAACTTCCATGAAATTGATAGCTATTTTTTCAAGTAAAAACGCCTTTAGGTCAAGTATTAAAATATTGGTGCTACCATTGGTCATCGTAGTATGCATTGCCTGTGGGGAAAAGTCCACCAATGAAGCGGAAGAGGACTGGATAGCTATTTTTGATGGCAGCAACTATGGGGACTGGACCCCTAAATTTACCGGTGCCGCCCTTGGGGTAAACTATAGGGACCGTTTTGTGTATGATGATGGACTGTTGAGTGTCAGGTATGCTAAGACCGATACGTTCAAGGGCAATTTTGGACATTTGTTTTACAAGGAAAAATTTTCGCATTATAAACTAAGGGCCACTTACAGATTTGTTGGCGATCAAATGACCGATGGTCCTGCATGGGCCTTTCGTAATAACGGACTGATGTTGCATTGTCAAGAACCGGGCACTCTAGGCCTGGACCAGGATTTTCCCATTTCGTTGGAACTGCAATTATTAGGGGGCGATGATAACCAACCGCGCACTACGGCCAATCTATGTACCCCGGGCACCAATGTGGTTTTGAACGATAGTCTATTTACGACCCATTGCGTAAACTCCGTTTCCAATACCTATCATGGGGACCAATGGGTAACCGTGGAAGTCTTGGTTTTGGGCGATTCATTGATACAGCATAAGATGGAGGATAAAGTGGTCATGGCATATAGCTCGCCCACTATTGGCGGTGGAAATATTGCCGGCTACTTGGATTCCGCCTTTAAGGAAGGAGAGGCGTTAAAGGAAGGTTACATCGCCATACAGGCAGAATCCCATCCCATAGATTTTAAACGGATAGAGGTATTGAACCTCTGTGGCTGTATGGATGAAAAGGCCAAAAATTATAAATCCTATTACATAAAACCCGATAATTCTACATGTATCTACGAATAAATTATTTTTCTACTTCCATAAAGTATCTAACATACAGTTTGCTTTGTCTGGTATTCTTGAACTGTAAGGACAACAAAGACGCAAAAACTACATCTCCCGTAAAAGCCCAACCCTTGGTGCAAGAAAAGGCCGTAACATCACTTTATGAGGATTTAGAGGGCAATGCGGTATCGTTGAAGGACTTTAAGGGAAAACGCATCCTAATGAACTATTGGGCCACCTGGTGTAGGCCCTGTATAGAGGAAATGCCCGATTTGCTGGAACTGCAATCCATCCTGGAAAAGGAAAACTATGTCTTTCTACTGGCATCGGACCAATCCGTGGAAAAGATAAAAAAGTTCAAGTTGGACAGGGGCTTTGATTTTAAGTTTATAAAATACAATGGGTCGTATCCAGAGAAGGACATTAGCGCCTTGCCCGTAACCTTGATTTATAATGAAGTAGGGGAGCAGGTAGCCCGTTTTGACGGCGGTATGTCATGGAACACCCCAGAAATGGTAGAACGGTTAACCAATATAAACTGATGCAAAAGGTAGTATATAGGTTGTCCTTGGTCCTTTTCCTGCTATGTGTAGGATGCAAAAAACAGCAGGAGCGGCCCCAAAAAAAGGAGGTGGCGCAGTTGGATCTTCAGGAAATGAAATCGCCCGCCAAGGCAATGAGCTCGCTTCCGCATATCGTATCCAATAAAGACCTGACCCTACTTTCTTGGGTAGAGGCGGTCAACGATTCGGTCTTTACCGTTAAGTATGCCCAATTGCAGGATGGGGAATGGCAAGGGGCACAGACGATCATAATGGGGAGCGATTGGTTTGTCAATTGGGCGGATTATCCAATAATCGCGGAAAACAACGGCCATTTATGGTCCCATGTGCTTAAGAAATCCAGCAAGGGTACCTATTCCTATGATATTCAGATGAACGTAAAACCCCGTAATGCACAGGAATGGACTACGGGATTAGCGTTACATACCGATGCAACCCCTACGGAACACGGTTTTGTGAGCGTTACGCCATACAAGGATGCCTTTTTCGTGAATTGGTTGGACGGTAGAAATACCATGCAAAATGAGGTAGGGGAGCGGGGGGCAATGACCTTGCGTGCGGGTGTGGTTTCCGTAGCTGGAAAATTGGTCCAGGAACAGGAATTGGATGCAAGTACGTGCGACTGCTGCCAGACCACTTCCGCCATTACCGATAACGGGCCCGTGGTGCTGTACCGTGACCGTACCGAAGATGAAGTGCGGGATATCAGCATTGTAAGACAGGTACAGGGGCAGTGGACGGCACCAAAAACCATCCATGCCGATAATTGGGTCATAAAAGGTTGTCCCGTCAACGGACCAAAAGTGTCCGCAATGGGAAATAATCTGGTCGCTGCGTGGTTTACGGCCGCACAGGAAACGCCCAGGGTACAGGTAATATTTTCCGATGATGGTGGCGAGCATTTTTCCGATCCCGTTTTAATTGCCGATGAACATGTTATGGGCAGGGTAGATGTCCTTTGGGCGGACGAGGAAACGGCCGTAGTAAGTTGGATGGAATCCGAAGCGGGAAAAGCTTTTTTTAAAGTGATGCAAGTAGATAGAAACGGAACATTGTCCACACCATGGACGATAGCCGTAATGGAAGGTTCACGCAAATCTGGATTCCCACAAATGGAAATAGAAGAGGGAACCCTATATTTTGCTTGGACCGATTATACGGATGATACCTCTAAGGTAAGAACGGCAAAAATGCTGGTAACGGCTTTGGCAACGGAATAAGGCATACTTAGTGGCGAAAAGGCACAGGTATAAATCAAGAAAATACGAAATTTGCCAGCGTTAAAAATAATAGAAGAGATGACGGAACAGGATGAATATTTTATGAAAAGAGCCATAGCTCTCGCCGCGGAAGGAATGCAATCCAATGCAGGTGGACCCTTTGGCGCAGTGGTGGTGAAAGATGGTGAGATCATTGCCGAAGGATACAATCAAGTAACCTCTACCAATGACCCCACCGCACATGCAGAAGTAGTGGCCATACGCAAGGCCTGTAAGACCTTGAACAATTTTGAATTAACGGATTGCACCATTTATACCTCGTGCGAACCCTGCCCAATGTGCTTGGGTGCCATTTATTGGACCAGGCCTAAAATGGTATTTTTTGGATGTAACCGAGAGGACGCCGCGGCCATAGATTTTGATGACCAGTTTATTTATGATGAAATTGAAAAGGATATAGACGGGCGACAGATAAAGTTTGTACAATTGGCCCGTAAGGAAGCCTTGACCGTCTTTAGGGACTGGGATGCCAAACAGGACAAAACTGCCTATTAGGCTACAATTTTCCGGCAAATAGTGATAAATACGGAGGCTGTAAGAGATAAGCTGCGTAGCCAAAACATATGTATGGCACTATAATTGAATGTAGTACATTAATTAGTAACATTTAATTAGAGTACCATGAGTAAAGGAACAGTAAAATTCTTCAACGAGACCAAAGGTTTCGGATTTATTACGGAAGAAGGTTCAACGAACGATCATTTCGTTCACATTTCAGGATTAGTAGATGAGATACGCGAAGGCGATGAAGTCGAGTTTGAGCTAATTCAAGGAAAAAAAGGATTAAACGCGGTAAACGTAACAGTTATAGATTAAGACGCTTAAACTTTTAAATGTAATGCCCGTCAGCAATGATGGGCATTTTTTTTGTTTTAGTTTGATGAATATATGGCTCAATCAGATTTTTCTGTTGGGATGAAATTTTATTTAAATAGTGGGTAATCAAAAAGTCTATTATACATACGCGAGTATTTTGAATTATCGGCGAAGATGATGCATAGGATTTAGTATGTCGGATATTGATGTAATTTTTAAAGTTTTATTATAGAAGTAATAGTAGCATTCTAAAAAGTCTATTTGACATAATATAAATTATAGTACAAATGTTATCATTTGGTTATTTATGGTAGAAGCCCATTTGATAGCTATAATGTAATATTATGTAAAATATCCCAGAAGCATTTGTTTTCATAAGAATAATTGGAACTTGGGTCATTAAACTAATAAGCGGTTTGCTTCGCAGCGTTTATTGAACATTTGTATCTATAATTAGCCGTTATGTAAAATAGCCGCTACCAATCGCTCGATTGTTATATAAAATCAAATTGCTTTGGCAATTTATTTTAAACACAATTTTCCATCGCTTGCCAACGCCAAAATAAAAGCTAACCTTTTTGCTCTTATTAAAAATCACGTATTCGAGGAAATGTGTGCAAGATTTTTTTCTACAGCATTGTCGTCAGCTTGCCGCAACAGCTAAAAATTACTCTACGAGATAATTTCTTAGCACTTGCTTACTCTCGTCTTGTTTGAAGCATTCTCTTTAGGCACTTCTAACATTATGTCAAATAGAATCTGATAAGTCTATTTTGGCATAATACTCATTCAATTCTGTTTGAACATTAAGAACCACTTCATCCCTTTCCTTTCGATATCTTTTTTCGTTAATAATTTCATTAACAGGAGTAATCTGTTCAATGTTCTTTAAATATGGGACTATCTCATTATATTCTTCACCAAAAACTCTTAAAAGAGCATTTTTAGTTACATAAACACAACCAATTAATAACTTATAGTCAAAAAGAGAATTTGGACAACTTAGTCGTCTTTTAATGCTGGTGATTGTAAGAGAATTATCCTGTTTAGGAAGCCTATGATTATGAGCAATAACTGAGTTTCTAACTAGCTTTAAATCTTTCCATTTCTTTATCCTATCTATGGCTGGTTTGGCAATTTTGCGCAACTCTAAT
Organism: Maribacter confluentis; assembly: GCF_030505015.1. NCBI lineage: Bacteria > Pseudomonadati > Bacteroidota > Flavobacteriia > Flavobacteriales > Flavobacteriaceae > Maribacter > Maribacter confluentis. The sequence continues at coordinate 98,011 of NZ_JAUKUC010000001.1, read as the reverse complement.
ATTCTAGGTTCTTCAGAAGAAAGTGCTCCAAGTAATTCCCATTCTTCTAAATATGAACAAGCGTTTAAAACAATTTGACTTGTTAAAGCCGAATAAACTACAGAATCAGATTTTTCTTTTAAAAGGCACTTTTTATATTCTGAAAGTAATGCTTCCAGAGTACATAATACTAATATTGAATCCTGTAATCTGCTAAAGTTTTGGTTCATTTAAAGAGGTTTATCTTTTCTTTTTTTCTTGATAAAAAAAGAAACAAAAAAATCAAGGCTTACAGATAATTTTAGAAACAATGTACGGCTCAATCGCTATATTTTAGGATCCATTGTAACTCTTAAGACTGTTTTAAGGCAAAAGTATCTTTTCAATTGTCAAGAAAAATAGTAACCAGCCCCCTATAATATAGCCGCTCCCCTCGCCTATTGTTTTGCCAAAATTCTCTTATGCCGTTCTGCCAAAGCATCGTCTGGGTAGAAACGCATTTCTTTATTTACAAAAGAATTAAAGGCTACTAGTAAGTTTTTCGTGTCACTTAAATAGTTATCTAAATTTCACAGCTCTTTTAATTCTATTTCTAATATTTATTGGCAAATTATATAGGTTTTCTAAGCGTTCTTGATTTCTTTCAATAGCCCTAGCTCTTGTTCTTTTTTCTGAATCTAATTCAAAAAGCCTAATAGATTCTCTAGCCTTATCTGAATCATTATTTACTGCAATAAGAACTTGTCTTACTCCATAATTAAATTTATAATGATATAAATGATTATCTAAATATGGATGAACAATTTTAAATTCACATTGTTCATAAACTTGATGTAATTGACTTACCGAATCATAGGTATGTTTCATACTTGATGAATTACATAATTGACAAGCTTTTGCTAGGTTATTTGGAGTATATGAAAATTGCGGGTATTTAGCCACTTCTTTTGGCGCAATATGTTCTACTTCTCCTCTTCCTGTTCTATCATATAATAAACCACAATAACAACACTTTTCATTCTGATGATTATCAAAATGCGTATTCATAGCTACTTTTAATGCCTTGATACAATTTGTTTGACTTCCCCAGTTATTTCCTGAGTTGTTTACACAAGTACTCTCTTCTAGCGAGTAATTATATGGTCTATTTAATTGATTAATCATTTGATTGAATTTAGATACTCTTCAGATTCAATAATGATTTCTTGTAAAGGGTCGTTATCTCTTTTTGGAAGCTTCTTTAGTTTTTTAATAATCGATTCAATTTTATTAGCATCTTTGATATTATTGGAAACCATTCCTAAAAGTTCAGTTAAATCAGCTTGTAAATAATAGTTCGTTGGAGATTTTACATTGAAAACATTGTACAAAACATCTTCTGAAGACCATCCATAAGTGTCTTTATTTATTTCTATTGATTTTATCATATTGTCCTCTTTTCTAAGTCCAATTATATTAGAACTTTCACCATATAAATCAGACACTAAGAAATGACTATGAGTTGCTATAATGATATGAGCAGTAACTCTATTTGTATCTTTAAATAGCTCTCTGATAAATTCGATATATCGCATCTGCCAATTTGGATGCAAGCTAATTTCAGGTTCATCTATAATAACCAAACTATTCTTTCTAGTGGACGCCATTATACCTATCATTGTTGTGAACAAATGAAATTCTCCTGAACTTGCCCTTTGCAATTCTACATTATTATCAGAAAATTTAATAACTGGATTAGATAGCAACCCAATCTTTCTTAACCAATCAATATCATATTGATGTTTTTTTAAGAAGTCTAAGTGACCATCAATTAAAAGGTCAAAATTTAAAGTTTTTGCCGAGCTTCTCTCAATTTTTTCTAATCTAGAATTTTTAACTAAAAGGTTTATAAAATCCACTAAATTGAGAAGTGCTTTTGGGTTCTTTTTTAATCTATTGAAATGTCCTAATTTATATGGTGCCTGTCTATCTTTATATTTTAACTCTATTTCCTTAAAATGAGAATCCAGTATTTCAGGTGTTAACTCACCTGTAAAGAACATTTTTGTGTTACTTGTTTTGTATTGAACTATAAAAGAACCTGAAGTTTCCATAAATTCAACAAGCTTTTTTATACCATTATTGAAATATTTTTTTTCTATGGCTCTTATAATTAAATCAACAGTTCGTCTTACATAATAGCCAGTACTAGATTGTTGAGGTCTATTTCGAATACCTAAATAATGATAAGGAGCAAATCTTAATTTTTCCTTTTCATTTCTTGGTACAAAAAATTTATCAGTCATCATAATGGACTGAGCAACTACTTGTAATGGGAAAACTTTGTAATAATTGTCTTTATTAAATGTAACTTCCTCATTACTAGAATTATATAATTTTGATTTAGGGTAGCCTTTATTTTTTCCAGTTAATGATATAAGCGTAGAGCTGATTAAATTTGAGTATTTATATTCTTTTCCCTCTAAGGAATAGTGAAGAGTATAAGAGAATTGTAAAGGTCGAAATTCTTCTTCATTAAATTGTTGGTAGAAATCTCTCCATATTTCTAATAAACAGCGTAAAATTTCACTCTTTCCTGTTCCATTTGCACCTATTATAACTGTAAAATATGGCCCTACATCGCCATCATTACTATCATAAAACTTAAAGTCATTAGATTTAAGTATATAATGATTTTTAACTTGAAGATTGATTATCCTGAACCCTTTATTTTTCATAATACCTTAAATTTCTCTCCATATTTATCTCATCATCGACAAAATCATTGCATCAATAGCTAATATATTTATGTCTAATAAATCTGGAACATCTTGGATTATCATTTCTTGTTTGGTTATATGTAGTATTTAAATTGTCGCATTTCTGATTGCCATTCAGAGGTTGCAGTTAGAATATTACCAATAAGGTCTGAAAACCTTAATGTTACGGGTAATCCATCTCCATATACGCAGGCGTTGTAGTTTAGTTTTGTTAAAGCCAAAATATCTTTCAAAACAGTTTCAATTTTTGAATTTCCTCTATTGATTTCTACGTAAAGTGGATTTGCAGTTTCAAGATGATTTGTTGAATTAGTTCTTGGTATATACCCTCTTGTAAATAAGTAGGCTGATTTTTCGTCTATATGCCAAGCCAAACCCCTCATAATTCCATAGTTATTATCTTGTCCTTCCCTATCTGTATCTTTAAAAATTTTAAGCTTCTTCCTTGCGTCCGACCTTGTATCCTTAATCAAAATACCATTTAAATTTGTTTCAGCTTTCCTTGCTTCCAAAGCATTATTAAATCCTTTCCATTCTTTGTCTTGAAACTTTACTCTTCCATGAATAAACAATTCCTTTGGATAGTATCCTTTTGATTCTTGAAAATCATCTAACGCCATTCCAAGAAGACTTTCTGCACTTATCTCGTCTAAATGATACCCTTCTGCTCTTTCACTTTTGAATAAACCAATATTTCCCCTAAATATAGAGCCGTCACCATCTTCCAAAAACATTTGTGCAGCACTACAAACGGATTGTTTATTGGACTTGTCAGGTAATTGTTTGAAAATTAAACCTAGATAGCATACATCTTTTCTAACATCATTTAACACCCATGGTTTGTTGCCTAATTTATAATATATGGCTACGGAAGTTGTCCAAGCTAAATGGGCTTTCATATCCTCTGAATACTCCTTATTTCTTAATTTATCTCTAAACCTGAGTGTGGGCTCCACAAAAACTTGTATTGGACTCTCAATTTTATTCTTCAATAGAACGGCCTTTAATAGATTATGAAAATCTGAAGAATCTTCTTTGAGCTTTTCAAGCTCTTTCAAATCTTCATCATAATCAGGGTATAAACTAAACTGACCCTCATTCAACATTGTGATTTTTTTGTCAAGCTTTTTAGAAAGCTCCTCTCCTTTTGCACCATATCTACATTTTATGTAAACATTCCTCGGAACAATAACAAACCAAATATCAACCCTCTTGTCATCTTTTTGTTTTGATTCGATTATTTTTTTTGCATAAAAATCAACTAAACTTCTTGTTCTTTTTTTCTTGTTTTTTTCTTCTAGAATAGCATTTACTTGAATTTCTAGAAGTTGTTTAGTTAAAATTGGCTTATCATCCCACTCAATGCCATAAATTGCTTCAAAACCAACAAAACTGGGCCTTTGGGCTTCAATTTGAATATCATTACCATACATTTTTTTTGATGAAATTATTGGAGATTGAAGTTTATTTACAAAATCTTTATATAACTGAATTCCTTCAGAAGTGCCTACAACTCCAGCTTTAATAGATGTTCGTGAAAACTTCTCATTCGGCCCGAATAACATTAAACCATCCCGCGGGTCTTCAGCAGCTTGATTACTGCCAAATGTCAATTTTGGTTCAGGGTAATATTTAAGTTTCTCTATATCCATAATCTGAAATAAATGACATTGTAGCTAAGTTTATAGCAAATTTCTCTGTTCCTCAATTAATTATTATCTCTTGATTTTCAATACTGCCTGAGGCTAATGCCATAAAGGCTAAAATTCTTTCAAACCAATGTCTATTAAACCACTCAGAGGGAATAGAACGTCTATATTCTAGCTGTTTATCTATATCAAAAAAACCATCTTCATCAGAAGACAGAATATGATGATTAGCAATAAAATGGGGAAAAGGATAGAGTTGAAAAACAAAACTTAGACCAAAGCTCCAATTAACTGGTTTATTCCCTTTTAGTTTTCTTCTCCCTTTCCGCCCATTTCGGAAAAATGAGACAAAGCCGCTACTAGACCCTGTGTGAATTGGATATATTACCCGTTTTTTGTTAGAAATAGGATAAGCTCTAAAGTCTTCATTATGATAGAAATGATTATAGATTGATTTATTCATTAAACTGGTAAACTTGGGCTCCGTATCTAAAATTTTATCCCCATTATTCAAAACACAAACATCATCTGCTAAAAATTCTTCTACAGCAATAGTTTCTTTAAACTCAGTTCTTAAATACAAACTAGAGTCATCAAAAAAACCTAGATAATAATCACCATTTCTAATAACCGGAAAAGGTATTTCTGCATAGATGGACTTTGGTTCTCCGGTAAACTTATAAATCGAAATCGTTTCGGGTAGAGATGAAACGAACCAGTTTGAACCATAAAACTCCTCTTGTTTAAGCACTTCACCCCTTATGTCTTGGTAATCATGCCATAGTGTTAGAACGTTGCTTGCACTATTATTTTTCGGTATGTTCTGAATTTCGAACTCTTTTAAAAGTTTTTTTAGTCCAGAACCCCAGTTTTTACTAAAGTCAATAGTATCAAGAGGGAGAATGTTAATAGGAAAATCATCATAACTACAATCATCCACTTTTAAAGGAATTATGTAATTTTCAATTTTTTTTGACAACGATTTTGCCAAAGTAACTTCGCTAAATACACCAGTGTTTTTATTTCTAGACTTCTCTATGTAAGAATATGAAACAAGAGCAATAAATCTTATTGACTTATCTCTCATATTAACCTCAATATCATTCCAGAAAGCACTACCAGACCTTAAATCTTCCTTGTCCACCCAAACATTATAACCCATTAAACTCAATTTCGAAGACAGCCAAACAGCCAAGTAATCATCTTGTGGAACGGCGTGGCTAATAAAGATTAAATCTTTCAAATTTCAGATAGTTATTCCATGGATGGTATAAAATCATCCAATTATTATAATTAAATGTATCAGGGAGATTATTGAGAATATAAATTTAACAATCCAATTCTGATTTTTGAATTTAATCTATCTTAGTTTTCAACATTTTAATAAACACTTTTCTGATAATTAGCCTATTAAGGCTCCTACTCACTCCACACACATTGCCTTCCTTCCTATCGTCGGTCAGTTAATAAGTGTTTATTCATTGCTTGTTTATTATTTTTTAAAGGTATTCATGAATCTCAAAGCGAAATTGCTTTTCGATTTCGTTACCTTTTAGAAGAAAAATTTTATAAAGAAAAAAATCAAAGAAAATTGTAGATACTTTCGCTTTTAACCAAAGCTCAAGTTACATAACGCAAGACATTATAGTACAGATTGGTATATGTCGTAAAACGGCGCATGCTTGCATTTGATATAATATCAGATATGACGCCTTTAGGTTCATATCGTCAGATATTATGTCAAAGCCGTTTTACTGGAATGTTGTAATTATCAGTAGCTATAATTCTATTATGTAAAATATCCCTCAAGCCCTGAGAATCGATTAAAACTCACAACAGGGTCATGAAACATTTTTAACGGTGTGCTGCGCACGACGAAATAATTTATTTGTATCTATAATTTGCCGTTATGTAAAATAGCCGCTCGGCCAACAGCATATTGCTTTCATAAAATCAAAATGCTTTGCCATTTTATTTTATACGCAATTCTCAGCCACTTCTCCAGCGCCATTAAAAGCTCAGCTTTTCGTATTTATTGAAACCTTTGGCTTAATTGAAAATTTGGAGAAGAAAAATTTCAGAGGCTTTTCGTCAACTTGTCGCAAAAGCTTAGAAATTTAGCGAAGCGTAAATTTCTAAGCACTTGCTCACCTGAACTTACTGGATTTGACTAATTACTTATCGTCGTAATGAAACCTACACTGAATTATTGTGCATTTTTGGTCAACACCTTTTTTTCCAGTAACCCTATATACTAATCGATGTTCTCCAGATATTCTTCTTGACCAATAACCTTTTAACCCATGCTTTAAAGGTTCTGGTTTACCAAGGCCTCTAAAGGGATTCTGTTTTATTGACTTTATGAGTTCTTTTATCTTAACCGCAGTTTGTTGGTCAGTTTCAATCCAATAGCTAAAATCTTCCCATCCATGTGAGGTGAAATCTACATTCATCAATTAGCTAGTTCAACTTCGTCCTCATTATACTCAATCAATTCACCTTTATCTATTTGCTCAATAGACTCCATTAATCTAGTCCTATTCGCTTTTGTAGACAACAAGTGTTCTGTTTCTTTCAATGAGTTGTATTCGCTTATAGACATTATGACGACGGCATCATCGCCCTTGCTTCTAGGCACAATAATAACTTCCATTGATTTAGAAACATAGTCAAAATGCTTCTTTATACTTTTTCTTAATGTGGAAATAGTTATTGCTCTCATGACATTGATTTAATATTGTACAAAATTATGTACATACAAATGTACAAATATTATACCATATTTCCAAATTAACCATTGGCCGTGCATGTTTATCAGGAAGCTTATTTTCTTTTGTCTTGAAACAAAAGAAACAAAAATTCAATAAAATATGCTTCCACGCTCCATTTGTGTCTCAATAGCTTTGCTATATAGGTGCTGCGCACCCCACACAAAGCCCAGGACAATGGCTCTTTGTGTAAAACCACAAATTCACTCCCCTACTGGCCCGCATTTTCTTCTAGCAATCACTTTCTCTTTTTTCACAACATAAAATGAAGAATGAAAAACGGTAATTTGGAAATACTTTTAATTTATATTAAGAGTTTTCAAAAGCCTTGAATAATTTCTCCTTAACACTATAAATGTTAACTAGTTTAAATGGCAACTCTTCTTTTTTTAGGAATTCAGTGGCTAATTGTTCCGATGTTAATATAATTGGAATAACAGCAAACTCTTTTAAATCAATTTCATATTTGGCTCCAAGCAAATCTTTATTTGCCAGAACCCATTCATATCTTTCTTGATGCTTTTTTAACCATCCTTTCTGTGATTTACCCCCAAATAAGTTATTTACTTCTTCTACTAACTGTTTGATATTTTTGGCTGCTTCAGTGTTCTTGCATTCCAATAAATAGATTTTTTTTAATTCTTTATTAATCACTAAAACATCAATATCACCAATATCTTTTGAATGTTTTAACTGAGATTTAGTGTTGATTTTAACCTCCTTATCTATCAAGGAATATTCACTCTTTTCCTTAAAAAATTTAAAGACTTCATTTGTAAAATCCTCTCCTTTTTTTTCTAAATTCCTGCCAATTAATTTATTTAATTTTCCTCCAGGCTTAGTTCTTAATTTTCCTGAATTAAATAAATAAAGTAAAAATTTTCCTGATTTTATTAACTGTCTAGGTCCAACATAATATTTGTTTTCCTTTTTTTCTACATCATAAACTTTTACAAGTGGCTTTTGGTTAAGGGATAATCTTCTATTATATCTCCAAGGAAAAACGTCATAGGTTTCCATTCCTTCTGGGAGGTCCATGATATGTTTTCTTTTACTTAGGGAAAAATGATTTAATAATTCAATGATTTCGTTTTCACATATTTCTGGTAGAATCTTTATTATTTCTGAAATTAACTCGTCCTCATAAAAAATGGAACAGCCTGGATCTTTAAAAAAACAAATGCCACTCAATGCTTGAGAAAATTGAATTAGTTGAGTTAAAGTAACTCCATACTCTTCTTTGAAAGCTTCTTCTGTTTTTTTTGTAAAAACCTCTTTACCATTGTCTTCAGGCAAATCGGCATAATTATTGGCATAAATTTCTATAGCATCATTAACGTTTTCGCTTGATTTTGAGATGCTAAAAGGTTGGAATACCTTTTCTGACAATATCTTATCTGTTCCAATTCTTCTAGATTTTAGAACATCTATTTTTATTTCAAATAAATTATAATTTACTTGATCACCAATCATTCCCCAATTAATTATTTGATCCATCATAGCAAGTAAATCATCTATATTTTCCTGGCTTGGTATCAACTTTCCTTTTCCTGGACAAGCAGCAATATGTTCAATTAAACATCTAATTGATAATGTAGTTCTATCAATATCTTGAAAAACTTCGTTTAAATTTTCTATCTGTTTTTCCTTGCTTACAAAGCAAGCTATCATTGAGGGAGTATTTAATATTTGCTTATTTCTTTTATAAATTAGAGATTCATTTGACCTTATAAAATGCACTAAAAGATAATGACTATCGTATTTTTCAATTTCTTTTATTAAGTCTGGTAGAAATATTTTAGAAGACATTTTCTTTATAAAATTATTTTGGTCTTCTATAGTTTCAGTTTTGTCATCAATGATTTTAGCTTCAATAAGCTTTGGCAAAAGTTCATCAAGTCTTTTGTTAACATTGTATTCTTGCAAGTACCTAACCTTTGAGGTTCCTCTTGGGTCTAAAAGTAAATTGTTATTAGTATTTATACGATATATCTTTTTCTTATGAGGAATGTTTACAACATTCTCTATTATTTCACTAATTATCTCTGGTGTTAAAATTGAATTCCCCAATTTATTCTTAGCCAACTCGTTAAAGCCAGCTAAAATTTTTGTGACTAATATTTGTTCTCCTAAATTATCTTCTCCATATAAATAAGGTAGAATTTTATGTGGTATTATAATATTGATGATATTATCATTTACGGTAATTTCAAAATCATCTTCTAAACCTTCTTCCCTATCGAATTTAAACTCAACCTCATGAAATTTTGATTTTTCTTTTAATCCGAAATTTATTGTTATTGGATTAGAACCTAGGGCGATTAAAACAGTTGACAAATAATCTGTCATTTGCCAAATCCAGTAACAAATGGCATCTAGGAATTCGATATAAATCCCTTTGTAATCATTGGGAATATGAGATATGTTTTCTAGAGATTCTACCCAAATAGGCTGTCTATATCCTGTAATTACTTTTGTAAGTCGTTTGCCAATTTCTGCGAGTGGAAAATATAAATTATTTTCTCTTTTAATTTTAGTACAAAGCACATTAGAAAATTTTCCGCTTTCATCTTCTCTAATTATTGAATGCCGGTCTTCATTTATACAAGAGTTGTAAATATATTTACGAGAATAACCTACATCAACCATCATAAAATCTGGTCTTTTGTCATCATTCATGTAGAATGAATCCTTTAAATCCTTGTACATCGCATATAGATTGATCTCATCGGTAAAAGGTGAGAGTTGTGTTGTAGAAGTTAAATGCTCCTTAGCCTGGGAATAGTTCCAGAAATCTAGTGCTTCATAATTTCTTGAATTCATTACAATATCAAAGTAATATGCAGGGAAAATTATTTCGCTAATCTTTTCATGCTTTTTATAAGCCCTTAAGTATTCTCTACCGAGACCTGCAAGAATCTTAATGGATAATAATTTGTCTTGAGGATATTGTTCTATTAACTCTTTAATTACTTGGTCTTTTTGTTTATCTAACTTAACAGAATCAAATTCACCTCTGGAAGCAAAGGGATGCAAAATATTGTAATTTTTCCCATCATCAAATTCAAGACTTACATAAGCAATTTTGTCTTTATCAATCCTATAGTATTCTTCATAAATATCAACTCCGTTGTTATCTGGTTTTTTGAAATCATTTAATAATTCATAACCAGCACGACCTAGATGTACATTAATATTATTCCAAAGTATTGATGTATAAATTTTGACTAGCTCATTTAAGCATTTGTGAGAAATAGCTATTTCTAAAATAACATGTAGAAGAGCAACATGTATATTACTTGTCGATATAACTTTATAGCCATCATCAACTTCAATTATTGGCTTTGCAATAATTGGATTTGTATTGTAATCTTCATTTTTTAAATTATCATCGTTCTCTAAAACTAAAAGTTTAATAATATCACTTTTTATATGAAGTTCATTACATAAAATTTCCAATTCTTCATAGGTAAAAGTGATTGCACTAATATATTTTTCTTGATTTTCAGCTTCTACCAAATTTATTTCATCATTTAGTGTTTCTGCTTCAAAATACCTTTCTAGATCTACGTCTTTTAATACTTTATCAGAAATATTAAGAGTTAAAAGACTTATTTGATAAACAAGATTTTTGAAAATTTCTGGGAGATTATTTTTCGTATGAAAAATAGCCCCTAAAACATTAGATAAAATAAAATCACCGCCATCAGAAATACCTGGTAGAATTAGATAATCTCCTCCATAAAAAGTAATAACATTAGTGAATATATTTATTGGAGGATCTTCAAGGTAGTTATAAGAATAATTACTGTTAAGAGCCTTTATTAATTCATCAACATCATGGGAACCAGTATCTTTTTGCCCATAAATTAAACTCTCACGTATTAGTTGTTCCAGCCTTATGTTTTTGCCATAATTACTTGGCAAAAGAGAACTTGAACTAATATTGTCAATCAAAAATTGGACATTAAATTTTGATAAGGGATGAGTCTTGTCCGCCCGATCTGATTTTTTAAGATTCACCTTTTCAAGACAACATTTTTTATATTTTTTTCCACTACCACATGGACATTTTTCATTGCGCCCAATTTTATTTCCCATATATTAATTTTTTAAATTTTTGGATAATTCTGATTTGGGGAATGAACACAATATAATAAATGTTAACAAGTATTTGATTACATATAATCAAAGTGTACAGGGTTTAAATTATAGTAATTAATCCCATTCCATACACTTTCACCTCCCCCACTCTGCGGGTTCGGCAAAACAGTATTCCATTATATTTTTAAAGGAAGTTTTTAGAAGAAATTTTTCAGGAAGCCCAGTACCAACTTTCGCTTTAACCAAAGCTCAAGTTACCTTACGCGGAACAAAATGATACAAAAATGTATCATAATCAGAGGTTATATAAAATAGCAAAAAGTTAAACCTAATTTTAGATTAGTCCTAGCTTAGTTGTAGCTATTGCCAATAGTTCCAACATTGATTTATGACCCTAAGAATTAATATTCTGTGGACCGTATGCAGGTAGTATATACTATCTGTTTTACAAATAAATTATTTTCAGAATGCATGGGTTTCTGAACTACTTCGACCTAAAAAGAACATAAAAACAAAACTTTACTCTTCCCTCTCATATAAGTATACCCGTTCAAAATCTTCGTCCTCGTTTTTAAAGGTAAGATAGATGGTATCCACAATACTATCGCTGCCTTCCAAATATCCATAAGCCATATCGAATTCGTTGGTGTAAACAGTGCCAGTAGATGTTCCAGTAATGTTTAAGGTTAACGTTACTTCTTCATCGTCCCAATCCCAACTACCTACAAAGATTTCGGGACTACAGCTTTCCAATGCCTCGGTATAGAAATAGGCAGTACCTATATAATCACCCGAATAATCAAAATTAAAGTCCTTGTCATCGTACGGGTCCAACGTAAATTCAGAATAGGTAGTTTTGTCACAAGGCGTAATATTCTGTCTTCCATCAAAGGTGATGGATGTTAATTTCCACTTCCCTTTTATTTGTACAATCAGGTCTTCCTCATGTTCTATTTCTATGAGCGAACATTGTGTTGTAAGTGCCATTACAAATATTGCAATCAGAATTTTTAATTTCATACGTCTGCTTTTAAGCCAAAACTACTTTTGAACAGGGCCGTATACAATACCCGCTATTGGGTAGATTTTATTTAAAATTACATTGTGCTACCTATTTCCACATCAGGTTTACAAACCATAGGAATTTAGGGCGATGCTGAATGGAACAATTTTAAAGTTTAAGGCGGTAAACTATTTGAATACACCTTCTAAGTTTTCCAGCAGGCCTAGCGCAGCACTTTCGCCAGCGAGCATTGCAGCATTTAAAGAACCGTTTAGCTGTACATCCCCGGCTAAATAAATAGTCTCGGTCAATCGTGTTTCAGAAGGCGGTACTTCATATTGTACTTCGCTCAGTTTTGGTAAGGACATGGGAATATGGTAATGTTTTAAGAAGGTACAGGAGGTTATGCCACAATAGGTACTTAATTCTTCTTGAACGCCATTTACAAGCTCTTTTCCAGATAATCCTTTATTGTTGATTACCGTTACCGAAAGTAATTCCTTAGCTCCGCTTACCTCGGATTCAAGACTTGAAGGATAAAATATAGTATTGATCAACGAATCCGTTTCTGGAAGAAGTCCCACTAATCTTTTATTGATTTTTCTGTTATCGATTTCAAAATAAAGGGTATCGCAACCGTGCCATTCCGTAGGCTGGTTCTTTAGATTTCCAATCAGTTGACTAGGTGCTGTAGCAACGATCGTAAAATCGCTTTCTAACGTAGTACCGTTAGCAAGTAGTATTTCTTTTTCGCTAACGGAAGTTACGGCGGTATTATATTGTATAGAAGTGTTTTTTAACCGACGGACCAATTGCTTGGGAATTTCTTCCATCCCTCCTTTTGGCACGGCAGCATCACCTTCACCAAACATTTTATAGACAAATTGGAACATTCTACTGGATGTTTCTAGCTGGTCTTCAAGAAAAATACCGCCAAAGAACGGTTTAAAAAAGTCATGTATCATACCTGCTGAAAAGCCAAAATTCTTTAAGTAGGTAAGGGTGGTTTCTTCCTTGGTTGCAAAAATTTCTGAAAGAGATTTATTTTTAAGTGTTGTGTTTAATCGTAAAATTTTCAGTTTGTCGGAAATGGTACCAATATTTGCGAAAAGCGTTGAGAATATGAGACTTATATCTCTAAGTGGATCACCTATAATGTGTTGTTTCCTATTCTTAAAAATAACCGCGCCAGGTAAAAATCGTTGTAGCTCCAAAGAATTTAAATTGAGATATTTATGAGCGATAGGATAAGCGGTAAGCAGCACTTGAAACCCGTGGTCTAATTGATATCCATTGATAATATCCGTCTTGACCCTACCTCCTGCCCTTTCGGTTGCTTCAAGTATTATGGGAGAAAATCCGTTTTGTTCCAATACAATGGCAGCTATTAAGCCACTAATTCCGGCACCAACAATATGTATTCTATAGTCCTGTTTGTTCACGGTTTATTTTGTTTAACTAATTTTAAATAAAAATAAACAAAAATAATATATTTGAAAGAAGGTTAATAGTGACCTTTAAAACAAAACTACTTTAATATGAATTATTTTCTTATTGCTTGTCAATTAATTGTTGGACTAAGCATACTCAATGTTTGGCTAATACAATATAAAAAAGAAACAAAATGGCGTGGCGGAAATGCTAAAACGATTGTTGAAGAATTCAAGGTTTATGGGCTTTCTGAAACGATGTGCTATATCGTTGGGTTTTTAAAAGTGACCCTTGCCATTTTGCTTATCGTAGGTATTTGGGTGCCTAGATTGACACAACCTGCTGCCTTAGGGTTGGCTGCTTTATTGTTGGGTTCTATAATTATGCATTTTAAGATTAAAGATCCTTTGTTCAAATCTTTTCCTGCAGCCTTGTTTTTAACACTATGCCTGTTAATTGCCTTTTTGTAGCAGTATTACGAAATATATTGTTGGTAATAACGATACGCTATAAATAGATTTATTAGCGCAAGAACTAGCGACGGCAAAGACGCTGAAATACTATCGTTTATCTTTATTCTAACCCCAAATCCCAAAAGCATTAGGAGCGATAGTCCTGCGGCAGAAATTAGGACTAATAAGGGTGATATAAAAAATCCAAAAATTAAACCTAATGCTCCGGTAAGCTGAAGATATGCCGTTAGAACCCTTTGTTTGCTTAAGCCAAACCGAATAAACTCATCTTTCATTTTTTGGGAAAATAAACATTCAAATCCATAGTACAGGAAACCTATGCTCGATATTAAAATGGCTATGTTCAAAAAGGTCATTAACAATGGATTGGAGTTGTTCTATATAATAACAACTAATTAATCAAGTAGTTCTATTTTTTTCATTATTTCATCGGCTTCAAACGTTTTTTGATCACTCATTTTTCTATTTGTAGTGGACAAGGTATGCGCTTCTTTCAATAACTTTTCATATTGAGATTGCAATTTTTCTTTTTCCGACTTCTTTTTAAATATTCCGAACATAGTTTTCATATTTCTAATGAATATACCTCTACAAAGTATACATCAAAAATACAAAATGTTTAAGTATATATTATTATAATTAAACAAAATAAATAATCTTTAAATTGGGTTAACTCAATTGTGCTAAAACTCACTAAAGCTAGGGTTGGATTACAAACCATGCTCCTGCGTATTATTAAAAAAAATAGGATGATCAAACTTTACCCTAAACGGTACTTTTAATAATACAACCTAAAATCTAACAATTTACAGACATTGTAATGCCTTTGGTGTAGCTCCTCGACTACATCTAACATATCATCATCTTCTTTAAATAAGTTGAAGAATGCCTCATCTAGGTTGGCACTACTTACTCCGTTGTATGCATTACCATAACCAGAAATAGCTTTGGCATTGGTGATATCCAAGAAGTATTGTGCTTCCTCCTCGTCCAGATCCAAAATTTTGGCATTGGAGAAATGCAGGATCTTTCCTTTTAATCGACCTTCAAATAGCTCAGCGATTTCTTGTAGGGTGTAATAGTAATCGTTTAGGCAGATACTATTGGCCTCACCGGCCATGACCAAATAAATGATTTCATAATCCTTAAAATTATGGTCATCCAAAACCAGCGCATTCAGGCTATCCTCAAGTCCTTCAATAGTATCGCATGTTTTATAAATACTTGCTATGCCATATTTCATGGCCAGGCGCGTCAAACTTTTTTGAGCTTCGGTAACCTTGTCGGTTTCTATATCTTGAACGCCTTCCAAACAATAAATGAAATTTTCTTCATCCGTAAATTGTTCTTGGGGTAATTGGTGTCTTTTCTCTAGCAAGATTCTGTAATTAATTGAACCACAAAATTACTGTAACACTTTTTGTCTTTTTAGCGATTTTGCATAAAAATCTGTTTCAAACACCTTACTTTTCTTCCTACCTAAAGACTAAAAACTATAGCATACCAACATAATAGGTTCAATAAAAAGTCCCTGTATACCCTTCAGCTCTTAACCGATTATGGAATACAGAGACAGTAAGAAGTGCACTTTTGTGCTTTTATTTTCTTAACACTACAATTTTTATAATAACAGTTCAATAATGAGCTGCAAATCTTGATTATAGATCAATGGCGGTGTTGGCCATGGTCAAAAGGTCTTTCATGGTAAAAACACCATTGGTGCCTAAGGTTGGGGACCAATCCCTATTGCTGCCCAAGTATGAAGCTTCGTCCATTTCCAAAAGACCAATAATGGTTTCGGCAACGATGGTTGCACCTACAGGTCCCAGCCCTTCGCCGGGTTTGCTGCCAGCGCTATCAATTCTACCTATTTCTTCGGCCTCTGCCAAGATATAGAACCATAAAGGCGTACCGCTTTCCAAATTAATATCATGGGTCTGTGCCAGGTTACGGATTAAATTTTTGACATCGTTGATTTCTGTGGTATCTCGTTGCATACACTCGGCAATAGTTTCCCCGGAAGGCAATAAAAAGCTCTGCCCCCTTCTCAGGTTTCGGGTGGCAAGCGACCTATCTGCAGGGTTTGCGGACTGTATAAAAGGTAAATCCAATAAGATTGCGGCTAGTTTGGTATCCAGTTTTTCCGCACGTTGATAGGTACCATCAAAATCAAACAAGGTTTCCCAATGGATAACCTGTGCCTCATTCTTTATCTTCTCGAAGCCCCTACCAAATTGGGGAGAAAAAATACTATGGACAGGCCCGCTAGGCTGTAACTTAAGGGTCTGGTTGATCATGGAGTGTCCAAATCTATATGCAGCGACCGAGAATTCTACAGGTATAAAAGGTTGATTGCACGGTTTGTAAAACTTACGTCCCGATCCCAGTATGTCGCCCACAATTTTGGACCCACATAACAAGGGCAAAAATTCGTTCACTACGATCCATTGGTAATGGTACATGACTAGCTCACGTGCCTCTTCGTAGATTTCAACCGCACTCTTATGGGGGTCCGCGTTTTTAATAGCATCATAGTTTGCATTGTAAAAGCGGATCATGGCTAACTGAAATTGGGATATTACCCGGTTTTCATCATTTCTAGGATCACCGATCATGGCAGTTTCGGTACCGGTACGGGGGAGGTCATGCTTTTCCAATTTGGCCGCTTGACCTTGATTTTGGTTGCTTTTTCCGGTTAACAGGTAAAGCCCCCTACCGTTGGGTTTATCGTATAGAAACGGTTCGTCCTCCGGTCCGCCACCAAAAATACAGTCCAGGTCTAAATTGGCCGTTCGGGTATTTTCTATTTTTAGCGGATTGTTGATACTGCTAAAATTGGATTGTGTGTCAAACGTAATGTCATGGTCAATAAACTGGCCAAAAAATATCATTCCCAATGGCACATCACTGGTCAATTGTGCCGGTGAGGTCCCTTCCATTGGTCCACCAGGTGCACCCAATTTATTAAGCTCGAGCGGATTGATATATAAGGGCGAAACTTCCCGGAACATTCTTCCAAACCTACCTATGGATTCAATTTGGTAGGATTTAAGCGTGCATAGCATATTCTTGCCATAAAAACTGTGTTGTCCATGATTGTTGTTCATAACTGCTTATTTAAAGGATTAGTTTATAATAATGCCTGTAAGGGCTGTTGTTACTTTAATACTATGTAAGGGGGACTGGATAAAAAATCTAACCGACAATAAACATATAGCGCTCAGGTGCTTTTAATTAGCAAGCACTATGAAGCGGATGATAATAATATCTGCTGCAGAAATAGTACCTACTAGGATAATCCGATCAGTGTCGGGACAATGTTATATATGAGAGGAAATTGGTTGTATAAATGTAATTACTTAATTATTAGGAAGTTATAATTTTGTGCATATTGATAGTTATCTTGTAGGAATTGCACTTTTTTTGTAAGAATTTGTAGAGAATCGATGTAAGCCTACATTGGTCTAACCCCAAATTGGCCCTGGTTATTGACCGAAGAAAAATGTCATTGAGCCGTGCTTAGGTACTGAGCGTTAGTTTATAAAGAACTTTCAGGCTATTCATCCGAAATTATTTTCCATAATTGAAGTATGCGGTAATTTTCGCCTTTGAAAAATCGTATTCTATTTTTATGAAGCTTGAATTAGTTATTGTTGATGATTCCCCATTATGGCTATCCCTTGCAGAGAAACTGGCCAGCGCACACCCTTTGGTAGGCGGTGTACTTACTTTTGAAGATTCCTATGATGCATGGATACATATACAGATTGCCAAGCCACAGGTGGTGATGGCAGATATTGAAATGCCGGGAATGAACGGTTTTTCCTTTTTAGAGATGTACGGAAATCGCTTACCGTTCATATCTAGCTCTACCAAATTGGATTTTGAGGTTATTGCCAGGGAGCTGGGGTGCGTTGACTTTATTGCCAAACCCTTCTCCAAGCAGGCATTTTTTAAGTCCATCGATTTGGTGTATGACAGGATTTATGGCAAGAGAAGTGCTTAATACTCGGATTACAACTTATTATACTGTTTTAAAGCGATTTCATAAGCAGCGTCTTTGAGGGTATGTATTAGAAATATAGGAAAACATTAAGAAAGTATGTTTTTAAGACTTTAGTTTTAATTACTATGCGATAAAAAAAGAGCTTGTAGGAATTGAATGCTACAAGCTCTTTTTGTAATATTTTTGATCTTTTGTCTAATCAAGACCAACAATTAAAAAGTGGTCTAAACTTACTTTTTCATATTAACGATACCTATGGGTTGTAATAAGGTTTCCATAGAACCAATGTGTAAGCCAGTAGGATTGGATTTTGCCGCAACACCAGGAGAACCTTTTGGTAGATCGTAAGATTCGCCAACAGAGGCTGCGCCATAACCTAAATCTTTCATAGAACCGGCAGTAATTCTACTTAATGGATTTTCACCCAAATTAAGGAAACCTGTCATGAGCTCATTGTTCAATACTTCCTCATCCCAATGTCCCAATGCAGTGCCAGGTCCAAAATCTCCCTCTACGGGCAATTCCAATGTACCTCCTTCGGCATTCCAAAATACATTTGCTTTTTTACCTAAAAAGTAGGGGTTGCTATCATCCCCGCCTCGTAATGTTCTGTCAAAACCAAAGGGTACTGTATTCCAGAGTGTTCCTATGCCCAATACATGGCCCATTTCATGAACGATAACCTCTTCGAATAAATCAAGCTCTTCCAAAAAATCCAAATCGGCCACATCAAAGAACATAACGCCTGATAAGGTCAAGAAATCATCGCTACGTACAAATTGTGGACCTGCTTGACCTAGGATTCCACCGGAACCATCAATTGGTGCTAGGACCACTTCAATAATAATGTCATCTACAACACCTTCATCTACCAACGGTGGTAAACCTTGAAAGGCTGAAGGTAGCGTGCCTGTAAATGAGGGCTCGTCCTTAATTATGATTCTTTCCCAACGCGCAGCGGCAGCTTCAAAAACTTCCTGTTGTCTTGGAGTTGGAGGCAAAAGGTAACTCAAGGTGATATTGAACCTACCACGGTCTACCCCTGGAGCCTCGGTCGTTTTACGAGCATCCGTGCCTAAATCATCAATAATTATAAGGTCACTGGAAGGTGTCCTTAGGGAAATGTCAAATTCTTGGGAATCGGTTGGTTCCAATGTTTCGTTAGAAAAGGTTTCACGACTACAAGATGTTAGCAATAGGGATCCAAGGACCATACTGCAACCAATGAACTGCAGGGAGCTTTTAATAGTGTTCTTCATAAATAAATAAAGTGTTAGTGGTTAATAATTAAACAGTTTTATAACTAAAATGGAGTTATTGTTAAATTTAACATATTTAATTAAAAACTACAATAGCTAGGTAAAAATTGAAAAAAGGAGTACATAAGGATAAAATAATTAAGGCATATATTCCCCTGCAGTAACGGGTTGAAACTACTTGGCAGGTCCTTTTTCCCGGTCCGATATTGCAATATGAGCAAATTCGGAATTTTGGCTAGCCCCATGCCAGTGTTTTATGTTGGGCAGGCATTTTATGGTTTCGCCTAGAAGCATAATTTGTTTGGCTTTTCCTTCTTCTTGATAATAGCCTTTTCCTTTGGTAGCAATAAGAACTTGCCCTGCTGGGTGAGAATGCCAATTGGTCCTTGCCCCAGCTTCAAAGGTAACCAAGCCGGCATACATGGTGTTTAAACTATCTGGTGTTGCCATCATATTTAACCACGTGGTGCCCGTAAAATTTTCATTGGTTATTATTTCGCCTTTGGAAAACAAGGTAGCATCCTTATGAATTTCTGTTGATTCATTACAACCAATAAACAGGACTAGAATCAACAATGTCCGATATAAGGTTTTACTTTTCATCGCTTCCGTTTTATTCTGTTCGATTATGAAGTGCTTCTTGAAGTACCAGTTTTGCTGCCCTTGCATTTTTGGCTGTCGTAGTTCCATCTAGTACTTTGGTGAACTCCCGCAATTGCTCGGGCTGCCATCCTACGTTTAACGAAAGATTTAAATGGCTTTTTAACATAGGCTCTAAGGTTCCCAAACTTGCAATGACCGAGATGGTCACCAATTCTCGTTGTTTATGGGTAAGCACATCGCGCTCAAAAATATCGGCAAATAAATGTTCTTTTAAGAAACGATCCATCTCCGGTGAAAATTCTTGATAGGCAGGTTTTGGACCGTCCAACGATCGGCCTACCAAGGTTTCCAAAATTTCCTTTCCACGGTCATATTTATCCCGTGGATCGGTAACTGGGGAAGCTTCTACTCCCCTTTCGTCAAAAATTCCTGTATTTTTCCGGTCCTCCAATACCTGTAAAAAAGTCTGTAAACCACGTATACTTCTAGGGAATCCGGCATAGGCGTAGAGGTGTACCAACACCTCCTTGATTTGATTATCGGTGAATTTATTATCCAGCCCATCATGAAGGACAATTTTTAAGTTCTCTAAATCACCTTGCGCAGTATAGCTTGCAATTTTGACAATGCTTTCTTGCTACAAAGTTAAAGAAGGATCAGGAGTACTTATATGCTGTGCTCCTAAAAGAGCAACAAAAAGTATGAAAGCAAAACATAAGTCTTGTTTTCATACTTTTTGAGTAACTATTAAGTATATTATGTTTAGCCTATAATTTGCCTTTCCTTTATAAATGGCTGATGGTAGTGGCGTTGGCCGGTTGCTTTGTATAACGCATTGGCCAGGGCACCCATTATTGGCGGAAAGGGCGGTTCGCCCATACCGGTAGGGTCAATATTGCTTTGTACAAAATGCGTCTCAATCCTTTTAGGGACTTCTTTATGTCTAATCAATCGATAACGGTCAAAATTGCTTTGTTCGGGCATGCCATCTTTAAACGTTAGGCCACTATACATAGCGTGACCAATGCCATCAATGACTCCACCTTCGGATAAATTGGAAGCTGCATCTGGATTTACGACAATGCCACAATCAATGGCAGCGGTTACCTTCTGTACCACTGGCATATCATTTTCCATGACAATATCCAATACTTGGGCCACATAACTTTGATGGCAGAAATAGGCAGAGACACCTCTGTGAACGCCAGCTTCTGTTTGTTTCCAATTCGATTTTTCACGAACCAATTCCAATACCCCGGCGTAACGGGCAGCATCATAATCGTTAGAGTCCTTTTCTCCTACAGGATTTTCTTCTGCACGCTTCAATAGCTCCAATCTAAAATCGATGGGATCCTTACCCATTTCTTCGGCAACCTCATCTAAAAAGGATTGTTCTGCACCTGCGATGAAATTAGACCGTGGCGCACGAAATGCCCCTGTTGTAATATTCGAATCAACAGTAAAATCTTCGGCTAAATAGTTATCAATTGCCCCTGCGGGAAAACGATTTGCAAAAAGTGGACTCTCTGGAATACCCCCAGCTTTTACATGAAAAGCTGTTAACTTATTATCTGCATCGAAAGCTGCTCTATACGTGGCATAATATGCAGGGCGATAAATACCTTGGGTCATATCATCTTCACGGCTATACACCAATTTTACAGGCGCATTCATGCGTTTAGAAATAGCGGCTACCTCTACCATAAAATGACCATATAACCTTCGCCCAAAACCACCACCTTGGCGTGTCATTTGAATATCTATTTTTTCTAATGGAAGGCCTAAAACTTCTGAAACGGCAGACTCCATCCATTCTGGAGTTTGGGTGGGGCCTAATAACTCTGCATGATCTTCTGTTACATAGGCAAAGAAATTCATGGGTTCCATAGTATTATGTGCCAAGAAAGGACAGCTATAGCTACGCTCAATTATTTTAGCGGCATTTTTAAAAGCAGCTTCAGGATTACCGTCTTTACGTGCTACTTTGGCATTGAGACTGGTCAATTCTTTCAATTTAGCAGTGTGGCTCTCTGAATTTTCCATGCCAGCAGGGTAAGTAACTTTCATATCGTTACCGAACATGGTCATAGTATCCGTAATATCCGCATTGTTTTCCCACTCAATATTCAACGCTTTTTTTGCTTGAAATACTTGCCACGTACTTTCCCCAACAACGACGACCAACTCATTAAAAGCCGTAAAATGGAAAGCCATTTTTTTGTAGTCGTCATCATATAATTTTATAGAAAATACATCACGTATACCTGGCATTTCTTTTGCTGCTTCCGCATCAAAAGACTTTAACTTCATACCAAAGGCAGGTGGATGTACCAACGATGCGATTAACATGCCTTCTCGCTGAACATCCAATCCAAATAAAGGTTTTCCTGTAACTATTTTTTTGCCATCCACATTTTTACGTGACGTTCCAATAATGGAGAAATCCGATATTTTCTTCAATTCTACTTCTTCAGGTACTTCTAGTTGAGATGCTGCCGATGCCATTTCACCATAGCCAGCAGAACTACCACTTGCTTCATGTGAAAGAACCCCAGCAACCGCAGTGATTTCTTCAACCGGTACTTGCCAAGCCTTAGCAGCTGCTTCTTTTAGCATTTGGCGAGCTGTAGCACCTGCCATTCGAAGGTTCTCCCAAGAACTACTTATTGATCTACTACCACCTGCAATTTGCCAACTATAAAGGCTGGTATTAAGAGGGGCCTGTTCAACTACGACATTTTTCCAATCGACCTCCAATTCATCTGCCACGATCATGGGCATGGATGTCTTAACATTTTGGCCAATCTCAGGATTCGGCGACATAATCGTAACCACCCCGTTATCGCCTATTTTTAAATAGCCATTAATCTCATACCACTCTTTCGGCATTTCTATTTCTACGGCCAGCGCCTCTGCTACCTTTGGTTTACATGAATTGAACCAACTGAAGCCCAGAACCAGTCCGCCACCGGCAAGGCTGCTATTCTTTATAAATGCGCGTCTTCCTAATTTTGTTTTTATATGGGTCATGGCTATTATGTATTTTGGTTGATATTGGCAGCCATTTTAACGGCTTTTTTAATTCTCGTATAGGTGCCACAGCGACAAATATTTCCGTTCATGGCCCCTTCAATCTCTTCATCGGAAGGATTAGGGTTTTTCTTTAAAAATGCCGAAGCGGTCATTATCTGACCTGCTTGGCAGTAACCACATTGAGGCACATCAATTTCCAGCCATGCTTTTTGCACAGGATGGTCCCCATTTTCCGAAAGTCCTTCAATAGTTGTTATATCTTGCTCACCCACAGCAGAAATAGGTAATTGACATGAACGTACCGCATTCTCACCCAAGTGAACGGTACATGCACCGCATTGTGCAATACCGCAGCCGAATTTTGTGCCTACCAATTTAATGTGGTCGCGTAAGACCCACAACATTGGGGTAGTTGGGTCGACCTCAATTTCGTGAGTTTTTCCGTTAATTTTTAGATTGAAGATTGCCATGATATTTTAGTTTAAATAAAGACTGATTTAAGTTACAACTTTTATAGGGTTTATAGTTATAAAACCCACTATACGTTGTTAGTTTTTATATAATTATATAGTTTTTGAATTTTCAATCCGCATACATTTTCTTGAAAATTTTTGCGGTTGCTTTTTTGTCTATTGCTTCCATATCAATCAATTTCAAAGATTTTACCATTTTTAAGGTAGACGTTTTATACTCTAAAAAGTGAGGTGTTTTTAAGTGGGATCGATAGGCAGCGCTATCAGCATAAATCTCTAGCAAACGAATTTGGGTCGGATTTTCCTTTTGAAACATAGGATAAATACAGATTACTCCTTCTTCCAAGCGGACTGAAGATTCTGCTTCCTTCTTTAGGATAGAATTATAATCCTCTAAATATTCTGGGTAAATTTCTAGAGCTGCAATTCTTATCATCATTTTTTCTCCATTTTCATCGCTAACTTGTAGTTGAGCCAAACCGGAGTACATACATAGAAATACAGTTTTTAAAAAAAATAGCGCTTTATATTTTATCATATCCAAATCAGAATATATATGGAATTAACTTATTTTCTTACTTAATATAAATACTAGACAAATTACCCTACCAAAGGCGGTTTATCCGTTATAAAAGGTTGTCTATAATGTCTTCTACCTGTAGCTTTGTACAATGCATTTGCCAAAGCTCCGAATATCGGCGGAAATGGAGGCTCACCCAATCCAGTTGGGTCCGTATCATTCTCAACGAAATGTACATCTATGGTTTCTGGTGCCTCGTTAAATCGAATCATTCGGTAAGTGTCAAAGTTTTTATGGTCTGGAACACCATTTGTAAAGGACATTTCCCCGAACATGGCGTTACCTATGCCATCTACAATGCCACCTTCGGCCATATTGGTTGCGAAATCGGGGTTTATGACAATACCACAGTCGATTGCAGCCGTTACTTTTTCCATTCTGGGCATTTCACCGTTCATGGACAATTCCAAGACTTGCGCTACATAACTGTTATGGCAAAAATAGGCGGAAACCCCTCTATGGATTCCTAGCTTTTCACTTTGCTTCCAACCTGATTTTTCCTTTACCAATTTAAGTACACCGGCATAACGTTCCGCTTCATAGTCATTGTTTTCGCCTACGGGGTTTTGCGTGGCCCTATCGAGCAGCTCTAACCTAAAATCAATAGGGTCTTTGCCCATGGTCTCTGCTAGCTCATCTAAAAAGGATTGTTCCGCACCGGCAATAAAGTTGGAACGGGGTGCCCTAAAGGCACCAATGGTAATATTAGATTCCAAAGCCCATCCTTCGGCCAAATAATTATCGATTGCCCCAGCAGGAAAACGGTTCGCCGCGACTGGATGTTCCGGTATTCCACCACCACGTACATGAAAACCGATGAGATTATTGTCCTTGTCCAAGGCAGCCCGGTAGGTTGCGGTATAGGTAGGTCTGTAGATACCATAGGTCATATCATCTTCACGAGTATAAACCAACTTTACCGGAGCCTTTATTTCTTGAGAGATTACAGCTGCCTCTACAAGATGGTGACCGTATGCCCTTTGGCCAAAACCACCCCCCATTCGAGTCAGGTTTATATGAATGTTTTCTTCCGGAAGTCCCAACCTAGCTGCCAAAGTACCGGAAATAAGCTCAGGAGCCTGAGTCGGTGCATAGAGCACTGCTTCTTTTTCGGTCACATGGGCAAAGCAATTGACGGGTTCCATACAGTTATGGGCCAAATAGGGGGCTGTATAGGTTCGCTCTAGAACCTTGTCAGCATTTAGGAACGCCTCTTCCGGATTACCGTCCCTTCTTAGAACATTCCCTTTTTTCAAGGACATTTCCTTCATTTTTTCATTATGTTCCTCGGTACTTTCAAGTCCGGCTGGTACTTTAATCGTGGTTTTACCTCGAAAACCGGCCATTACAAATTCGGAATCCGAAATTTCTTCCAATTCCATTCGTAGCGCTTTTTTTGCCTGCATTACTTCCCATGTACTGTTTCCTACTATTACGGCTATTTTGGTATGGGTAGTGGTGTCAAAAAAGTTACGCTCATAATCATCCTGTAAGGTTTTTATGGTAAATACATCCTTTATTCCTGGCATAGATTTAGCAACCGAGTCATCTACAGATTTAATCTTCATACCAAAAGGTGGAAGTGCTATCATTGCGACCAACATCCCTTCCTCATGCAAGTCCATGGTAAAGAGTGGTTTTCCAGTGACAATATTTTTAGTGTCTACATTTTTTTTTGAAACTCCGACTATTTTAAAGTCTTTCACTGCTTTTAAAGGTACTTCTTGCTCCTCTGGAATGGTAATGTCCTTGGCTAAGGATGCCAATTCACCGTAACTTATTTCCTGCTCAGTAGTTTTATGATAAACAGTTCCGTTATTTGTAGTCAATTCATTCACAGGAACATTCCATTGCTGTGCAGCGGCCATTAGTAACATTTGACGGGCAGTGGCACCGGCCTTTCTTAGTCCAGGCCATCCCGTGCGAATCCCTTGACTACCTCCGGTAAATTGCCTATCAAATTTTTCAGGATGGAAATTAGCCTGCTCTATCATGACCATTTTCCAATCCACATCTAATTCCTCGGCCAATATCATGGGTAGGGAAGTTTTTACATTGGAACCGAATTCCGGATTGGGTGCCATCAAAGTCACCACACCATTTTCTCCAATTTTAATATAGCTGTTGAATTCTGACCATTCCTTGGGCATTTTCAGAGCCAACTCCATTTCCTTTTCAGGTACTGCCTTGGGCTTACAGGAATTCAACCAACTGAAACCAATGATCAAACCTCCACTGGCCAGACCTGTATTCTTAAGAAATGATCTTCTTCCTATCTGTGTTTTTACGTGTGTCATGGATTCAGTTTTTAGGATAATTCACTATTTGCGGCCATTTTCACGGCTTTCTTAATTCTTGTATAGGTACCACAACGACAAATATTTCCGTTCATGGCTCCTTCAATCTCTTCATCGGAAGGATTAGGGTTTTTCTTTAAAAATGCCGAAGCGGTCATTATCTGTCCAGCTTGGCAATAACCACATTGAGGCACATCTGTCTCTAACCATGCTTTTTGCACAGGATGATCCCCATTTTCTGAAAGCCCTTCAATAGTGGTTATATCTTGATCACCCACAGCAGAAATAGGTAATTGACATGAACGTACCGCATTGTCGCCCAAGTGTACGGTACATGCACCACATTGTGCTATACCGCAGCCAAATTTAGTGCCTACCATATTAAAATGATCTCGTAAGACCCACAGCATGGGAGTAGTTGGGTCGACTTCTATGCTTTTAGTACTTCCGTTAATTTTTAAAGTAAATGTTTCCATGATCGTATAATATTCAAGGTTTGTATCAAGTTAATAATTTATTTAGTTGGGTCGATTATAAAACTGGGCTATTTAAGAAAAAAACAATGTTAAATCTCTTATTATCAGCTAATCAACCACACCTAACTTAATTTTAGATAGCCAAGATTTGATAGCAACTTTGGCCTCTTTTTCTTTTTCTCCCTTAATCGCCAAAAAAATACCGTCCCTTTCTTTTCCTCCTTTTATTGAAAAGCCTTCTAAAATTTTACTCTTCGGGCATAATAATTCAATGGTGTCGAAACTACTGCCAACACCATAACCTGCATTGGAATTGAACGGAATCACCGTTTTGCCTTCAAGATTATTTTCAGTTAAAAAACTCTTTAAAGAAGGGGGAAGCTGCATACCCCAAGTAGGAAAACCAATAAATATGGTTTCGTACTTTTTTATATCGACCTTAGTCTTTAACGGTGGTAAAAACCCGGTTTCATTTTCTTCGGCCACCTGTTTTACAATAGCCCGATAATTTTCAGGATATGGATTTATAAGCTCTAAGGGAACTAAATCGCCACCTACTTCTTGGTGAATAATCTCTGCCAAAGCTTTGGTATTGTTAGTTCGGGATAAATAAACCACAAGAACTTTATCCGATTCCTGTAATCGTATCTCCTTCATTGTTACAGATGAGAAACAAGAACTAAAGAATGTTAATAAAATTAAAAGCTTGGTCATAAATTTCTCTCCTATTTTATTGGTCTACCAAAGCAGACTCTGGCGCTCTTACACCCACCAAAGGAATTTTTTCCAAGGCAGTTCTAAACTCAATTTTCTCGGCATCTGTAAATGAAATATTAAGCGCTCCTTGGTTTTGTTTTACGTGATGTAATTTTGTTGTTCCGGGTATAGGCACTATAAATGGTTTTTGACTCAATAACCACGCTAAAGAAATTTGTGCAGGGGTGGCATCTTTTCTTCTACCCCATTCACGAACGAGATTCAACACTTCCATATGTGCCTTAATAGCTTCTGGTGTAAAATAAGGAACCGCAGCAAAACGGGAGTCTTCGGAAAAACGACTGTATTCATTGAATTTATCACCCAAAAAACCTCTACACACAGGGCCCCATGGCACAAAACCTATACCCAGTTCCCCACACGTATCGATGACCTCGTTTTCTAGGGCACGTTGTATCAGGGAATACTCACTCTGAAGTGCGGAAACCTGTTGTTCTGCATGGGCCTTTCTAATAGTTGAAGGTGATACTTCCGACAACCCAAAATGAAGTGCTTTACCTTCTTTGATCAAATCCTTAACCGTACCTGCTACATCCTCAATGGGTACATTTGGATCTAGACGATGTAGGTACAACAAATCGATGCGATCCGTGCGTAGTCTTTTTAGCATGCCTTCAACAGCGTTTCTTATATTTTCAGGTCTACTATTTCTTCCTCCACGACTTCCAGTCGATAACTCGAACCCAAATTTGCTGGCAATGACCACTTTGTCCCTGATAGGTTGGAGAGCCTCACCTACCAATTCCTCGTCGGTAAATGGGCCATAAACTTCTGCCGTATCAAAAAAAGTTACGCCTAAATTTACAGCACCGCGTATTACCGGAATCATGTCTTTTTTATCGCGAGGAGGATTGTAACTACCACTCTTCATACTCATGCATCCTAAACCTATAGGCGAAACCTCTAGGGTTCCCAACATGCGTTTACCGTTTCTTACTGTTGGGTTATTCATTGATTTTTTGGTTGAAGCATGGTTTTCACTGGCAAAGGCCAATGGAGTTACTGCCATACCTGCTCCAAAAAGTGCTGATTTTGATATGAATCCCCTTCTGTTGATTTGTTTGCTCGTTTCTTTAGGTTGGTCTGACATGGTATGCTTCTTTTTCATTTTGCTTTCTTTTTAATATTTATTCTAAATGCTTTTGTAAAAAAGCAATAACCTTGGTGCGTATCTCATCCACATCAAACATTTCCCCAAAATGAGGGGCATCTTTAACGATAATAAGTTCGTTCTCTACTTGCTTGGCCTTTAACCAACCACTTAATAATTGAGATTGTTTTGGCGAAACCAACTCATCTTTTTCACCATGTATGATCAAAAATGGAGGATCTTTTTCATCTACATACGTTACTGGGCTGGCCTCCCTGGCAAGATCAGGGCGATCAATGGGAGCAGCACCAATCAATAGGGCTTCCGGAGATTTAGGGTCATTGGCCCCTGGAAATAGTATCAATTCTGCCGGGCCGTAAAAATCGACCACAGCTTTGAATTTGAACATTGTATTGGTATCTGGCATAAAAAAGTTGGGGATGTCGTTATTCTTTGATAAACCCATCATCGTTGCCAAATGCCCCCCAGCTGAAAAGCCCATAACGGCCATTCGTTCAGTATCAAAACCATAGGTATCGGCATTATCCACTAAAAAGGATACAGCACGGTTGCAATCTTGAATCTGTGCTGGAAAAATGGCCTGTGTCGAAAAACGATAATCAATAGAAGCAAGCGCATATCCCTGATCTAGGATTTCTGCCACTGTCCTTTTCATGTAGCCTATATCTGCGTATTTATCATTGACCAACCATCCACCACCATGTACAAAAATGACCAAAGGAACTTCTTTCTTGGTATTCTTAGGCAGGTAAATATCCAACAAATGCTTTTGTAAGGTATCATTGTTATAGTTGATATTTCCGTGTAACACCGTTCCTTTTGGAAAAATATCCAATACCGGATTGGTTTGCGAACAACCAGATGATATAGTGAACAGTAATAGGCCCAATAGTAGCAGGATATGATTTTTCAAAATAAATATGGATTTCATGGTGATGTATACTTTTATTCCCTAACCAGTTGTTTTACAAATGACAAGTCGGCCAATTTCCATGCTCCATTTTCTTTTGTATAAACTTCGGTGACCATAAAGGGATTGGTCACTTCGTTCTCACCTACAACCGCAATGAGTGTAATTCTGTTCCAAAGTATAGCGGTATTTTCATTCAGAACCTCTACCATGACCTCATGGACGTCAGCCTTTTTGTAATGGATGAATCCGCTCCTAATAATGTCTACCTCACGTTCTTTTCCCCAAGTACCCCCCATATGGACAAATTTTGCCTTATCATGAAAAAGTTCGG
Source organism: Maribacter confluentis (assembly GCF_030505015.1). NCBI lineage: Bacteria > Pseudomonadati > Bacteroidota > Flavobacteriia > Flavobacteriales > Flavobacteriaceae > Maribacter > Maribacter confluentis. The sequence continues at coordinate 67,986 of NZ_JAUKUC010000001.1, read as the reverse complement.
CAAGCTTGTCTGCATTTTTTTCTGCCATCCACTGCCATTTTTGGGTGGAGAGTTCTTTGATTTGCTGTTCAATATCCGTGGATTGCGCCATAATCATTGGTATGCTTAAAAAAGCGATCAATACGCCTAAAATCAATTTTTTGTTTATCATCGTGATTTTATTTAATGTTCAATTTGATGGGTGTCCCTAACGCTACTAAAGGTAAGGTCTAACAATTTCCAATGGTCACCTTCCTTTTTATAAAATTCCGTCACTGTAAATTCGTTTTGAACATCATTTCCCCTAACATGCGCGGTAAGTGTAATTCGATTCCAGAGTACGGCGGTGTCGTCACCAAATGTTTCTACGGCCACGTCATGCACTTCGGCATTTTTGTACCAAATACTTCCCGTTTTTATGATTTCAAGTTCCCTTTCCTTTTTCCAAGAACCGCTCATATGTACAAATTTGGATTTTTCGTGAAATAGCTGTTCTAGATTATCTACATCCTTATCGGCCATCCATTGCCATTTCAATGCTGAAAGTGACTTGATTTCTTCCTCGATTCCGGATTGTGCTAAAGCATTGAAACTTCCTATAATAGTAAATAGAATGGCGAAAATCTTAATTTTTGTTTTCATTTTATTATTGTTGTTAATTAGTATTAAACTTTAGTTAGCTTTTTGATACTTCTTTTACTAGATGAAAAACTATAATTCAACAACACGCTCCATGTAAAATCGTCATCGGGCAGAATTTGCGTTCTTAATCCTTTGTTTACTACACCTGTTAACGAAAAAGGACAATTCTTTTTTGCCAAGGTCAAAAACGCAGATGTATAATATCCTGTTAATTTGTCTGATGTAAGATAATATACTTGGGGCGTAAAATTGATTACAAGCTGCTCTGAAATTTGTATTTGATTAAAAGAGGCATTCAATACCAAGAAATTGGTTTGTTTGACTCCCGCATCAAAACCACGGCCATATAGATAATACATGCCTACCCCAATCTTATTTGTAATTTGATACTTAGGCACAATTTCCCCACCCAAGTACCTTCTAGACTCCAATAGTTCCTCGGTAGATCCATTACGAATTACGGAAACCGTTCTAAAATTGACAGCAGGATGTGCACCTATTCTAAGTGAGAATTTATTTTTTTCTATCGCCTTATATCGAAACCAAAAAAGCATGGTCCACGGTTTTGCATCCAATGAAAAGCGCATATCGGGTTCAAAACTTAACTTGTCCTTCCTAAATTTTAAATCGAACAACAAAGCTGGGTCACCTAATGAAAAAGAAGGCACCAATGAAACGCCATTGTGGGTAATACTTGCCGTACCCCTAAAATCATCTAAAAATTTATTGCTGTCCTCAGTGTTATTATTTTGGGCACAAACCGTAAAACAAAGTAGAAATAATGTAATTGAGGCTACGTTTTTCATGAAAGTTAGTTTACCTTTTGATACAAATTTAGGATAAGAAAGAAGGCAGGGTAATACCCAAATAACGGATGTTTATACCCTAATTACTGAATTTTAGATAACGTATTGATTACATGGTAATCAATACGTTATCTTTATTTTAAATATAAAGGGCCATGAAGAATATTTTAGAAATTAAAACAATTGCAGATTATTTTAAACTGCGAAAATATGAAGTGTTGCACCCGTTGGTAGGTATCGTAGATTTTGATAAAGTTGACAAGGACGGATACTCCATTAGCGCTTACGATGGTTTTCATTATGGGTGTTATGCCATTTTTTTAAAGGATGCCGTGGGATGTAAAATAATGTACGGGGGTAATTCTTATGATTATGATGAGGGTACTTTGGTTTTCATGGCACCTAACCAAACTATTGAATTTGGTGGGTACGACCCCAATTATGTACCAAAAGGCTATGCATTGCTATTTCACCCAGACCTATTATTGGGTACCGACTTGGCCAAAAAAATACAAGAGTTCAATTTCTTTGCCTATTCTAGCAATGAAGCTTTGCATTTATCGGCTAGAGAACGGAAAGTGATTTTAAGTTTATTGGATAAAATCCAGTTTGAATTGGAATTACCGATAGATAAACACAGTAAGAAACTGATCGTGACCAATATTGAGTTGTTTTTAGATTACTGCCTTCGTTTTTATGACCGTCAATTCATTACACGAGAGGTGGTTAACAAAGGAACCTTAGAAAAGTTCGATAATCTTCTTAGCGGTTATTTTTCATCGGATAAACCAAAAACAAATGGTTTACCATCCGTCGGATATTTTGCGGATCAACTGCATTTGTCTTCCAATTACTTTGGTGATTTGGTCAAAAAGGAAACCGGAAAATCAGCTCAAGAATATATACAGGGCAAACTTATTGAGGTTGCCAAGGAGAAAGTCTTTGACCCTAACAAAACCGTAAGTGAAATAGCTTATGAATTGGGGTTTAAATATCCCCAACATTTTAGTCGCTTGTTTAAACAAAAAGTAGGGTATTCCCCCAAGGAGTTTAGGGCGTCCATTAATTAATAAATGCTCACTTTGACCAATTTTACTTTTGAGGTTAGCCGCTATTAATTGGTTTTATTTAGGAATGGTAAAGAAAAAGGTACTACCCTCCCCTTCCTTGCTCTCTATCCAGATATTACCCTTGTAATAAGTAACAATTTTTTTAACAATGGAAAGTCCAATGCCCGAAGAAGAGCCTGTACTTTCCAATTTTGTAAACACCTTAAAAATACGGTCATAATATGTAGATTTGATACCTACCCCATTGTCCTTGACATAAAATTCAAACTCATTATCCTTTTCATCCATACCAATATTAATTTTTCCTTGGGGCTTGTCGCTATAATCAATAGCGTTCTGAATAAGATTTTGAAATATCTGTTTAAACCTCCAAGTATTACCGTAAATGTGAGGTAGATTTTTTTGGACCTTAATATTTATATGTTCTGGTACCATTAAAGTCTGAACAACTTCGTCCACAATAATGTTGAAATCAATATGTTTATCATCGCTCTCCAATCGGTCTATAGTGGAATAATTTAAAATACCCTTAATTAGAAAATCCATTTTTTCCACATTGAACATCACTTGATGCAAGGGCGCCATGGCACCTTCATCCAATACTTCTTGATTATCGTCCATAAACCAACTGATCAAGGTACTTATGTTGATAAGCGGAGCTTTTAAATCGTGTGATACAACGTGGGCATACTCGTTCAGTTCCTCGTTTTGGCGCGATAGGTATTGCAATAGTTCCTCTTTCTTTTGTTCCTGTTCCTTAATACGCTCCTCATTTTCCTTACGTTGTATAACATTGACTAGCATGTTCGCAAAAACAAAGAGTATTTCCTTTTCAAGGTCGTTGTATTTATTGATTTTCCGCACAGAATCAAACCCAATAAAACCTATTAATTCTTTGTTTTTAATTTTAGGTATGGTAATTAGACTTTTAATTCCCTGTGGCTCTAAAACCGCACGTAGACCTAATTCTCCATCTTTTGGCAACTGACTTACATCTTCCACAAAAAATGCCTCACCGTTCTTATGAGCTTCAACCCATTGCGGAATAAAATCTATGGGAACGTTCTGTAGATTTTCAATTTCAGGTTCTATATCCTTGGCACACCATTCATAGGTGTTAGAAGTGGTATTGTTGACCAAATCATAGGAAAAAATATAACTTCTGTCAGATTCAACAAACTCCCCTATCTGTTGTAGCGACTCGCGAATCAACTTATCAATATCCGATAAATCTGAATTGATATATGTTGTAGAGATACTGATCAATAACTCTTGAAAACGCAGTTGCCTTTCAATAATGGAATCCTTCTCCAACGGATTTAAATTTGCAATTGAATTTTCCACTAGAGGCGAAACTTTACGTGTCTTGTCCATATTCGATGTATTATTCAATTACTAAGATTTACTTCGTCAAAAATGAGAGAAACATTTTTAAAAGTGCATAGGTAAACCTTAATACATTCTTTAAAAATAGTGTTTTCTAAAAACTTATATGACTTAAAATTTTTCAATCTCCCATACTGGACAATCTTATGACTGCTATTACGATTTCGGTATATTTGATTAGGTGCAATTTCCCTAAAATAAACAATTACTGTCCACTGTTAAGTTCCTGTATGATTTCGGCAAAAAGCTTATAGGAGCGTATTTTAGCGTTAATGTCGTAAATATTGGTAACGGCAATAAGCTCATCTACCTGGCTTTGCTTTAAAAATTCCTTTACCTGCTTTTTAACCGTCTCTTTACTGCCCACAAAGGAGTATTTAAGCATTTGGTGAACTTGAGGATTTTGAACGATTTCCCTTAACTCATCGGTCATTTCAGTAGGTGGTTGCACAAAATCTCGCTTACCGGTAAAAATACCAACGATCATGCGTATCAACGATGTATATAGACGTTCCGCCTCTTCATCGGTATCAGCAATGATACCGTTTATTCCGGCTATCATGTATGGTTGCGCTAATTCTTTGGAAGGCTGAAATTCCGTACGATAAATTTCCATGGCATTCCATAAATGTGTTGTTGCAAAATGGCTGGCAAAAGCATACGGAAGCCCTTTATGGGCCGCTAAATGCGCACTGTCCGTACTGGAACCTAAAATATAGATAGGGACATGGGTGCCTTCTGCCACTGTAGCACGTATTTTAGCATTTGCATTCTCCTTAGAGAAATAAGTCTGAATTTTTTGCAGTTCCGTTGGAAAGGATTGTGCCGCCTGCATAAAATCTGAACGGATGGCCATTGCGGTTTCCCTATCCGTTCCCGGTGCCCTGCCCAGTCCCAAATCTATTCGGTTGGGATAAAGCGAAGCCAATGTGCCAAACTGTTCCGCAACGATCAAGGGAGAATGGTTAGGCAACATAATTCCTCCAGACCCCACGCGTATGGTTTTGGTCCCCTGGGCAATATACCCTATTAAAATAGAGGTAGCACTACTCCCAATATTTGGAGAATTGTGATGCTCTGCCAACCAATAACGCGAATACCCATAACGTTCTGCATGTTGCGCCAATTTAAGACTGTTGTCAAATGTCTGCTGCAGTGTATGGTCTTTGGATACTAATGCAAGATCTAAGATGGAATATGTAGTTTTTTTCATTTATGTGCTTCTAATAATATGTTTAGACTTTTTTTATGAAGCCATTTTTAGGAAATATTTTAAATTGAAAATCATTCCCTTAAAAAAGTTAGCGAAAGATTTTGTCGCTATGGTCATAAGAACCTTACAGTTTAAAAGCAGTGCTTTTTAGGTAACAAGTGAACAAGAATGAAGCAAATAATTTTTATGGATTTGGTTACGAGGCACTTTCCCATTTGCGCCATCTTTCCATGCCGTCCTTATAGTTCTTGTCCCCTTCTATGCAGCGTAAATCGTTGTTGCGTTCAACCTTAAATTCTATAGGTTGATTATATATATGTCCGTTTTTCCAGGCTTCATAACATTTCAATAAAGTAAGTACTTCCTCATCTTTGGTCACATCCATATCCAATTGATATAGTTTTTCAATAAGGGGGATTACCTCTGTTGGTGTTTGCCGGTCAAAATGAATCAAAGGGGATAAACGTATCATGTTATCTTTTGGCGTTTGCCCAGTAGTTGCCCTTAAGAACATCATGGCAATATAATTGGCAGTATCGGGCGGTTGATATAAAATTGTCTTTGCCTGATTGAATACGGTAGCTTGGAAAAACTTTAATTGATGTCCCAGTTTTAAAAAATGTAGTTTTTTTCTCCTGAATTGCTGGGCCGTTTGTTTCCAATCCCAAAATTTGGTTTTGTCATGAAGGGACATTAAGCTATTGCTGGTCCCTAGGGAAACCACTCTGATATTTTTTAGTTCAATTCCCAATTTATAGGCTTCAATGATACCGGATAATACCGGATTATTGAATCCACCCAATGCACCATCCCACAACTCATAAAATATCTCACTGTCCTTCGCCTTAAACCTGGCAGGAAAATCAAAATATTGTACCGGTGCGTTAGATGAGCCGTTAATGGCTTGGGTAAGCCTGACCGAATCATGGCCGTGTTCGCCGGCTATATAGGATTTAAAAAATTTTGCACGGTTGTTCAATGCGTCGTAGGTGCAAACTACCAATTTTAGGGAGGCTTTGCCAATGGCCAAAGGCAATTCCGACATCTGCATCTTATCAATATTCGGAAATAGGTGTTCAAAAGCTTCCTTTTTCTTTTTTGAACTGTATTTTGGTCCAAATCCTATACCAATTAAGCGTAGATAATCTACCGGAAAAAAGCGCTCTGCAAATGTGTTTTTATGAAAAATGAGCGTTCTGTTCCCTTTTAGCTTGAAAAGTGCAATGGCTTCATTTAGCGTATAATTTTCGGCTAAAGCGGCAAGGACTATACTGCCGCCGGAATTGGCAATAACCAAATCAAATTTCTGTAAAAGATCATGTCCTTTGATATTACCGTAGCGGTCTTTTAAGGTCAACAGTTGAATTATTGCCCAACTTCCGCCGCCGTCTAGGGATAAGATTTTAAACATTTTCAATAATGTGTTAAAGCCCATTTGATGATGGCACTTGATCAAAACGATAAAGGAGGGGGAACTACCTTGATTGTATGCATTAAATTTAACGATAGCATTTTAAAAACCATTATAGAAGAACCTTAGAATATATGAGGAAGTATTGTTTTTTCGATGAATGGTCACTTTTTAATTGAACTTCATATAAAATTCTACCCCCCCTACCGAATATGATTGAATATAAAGTTGTGTTAATAAAAAGAATGAACGTTCATTTTTAATATATTTGTAACCTAGTTTAGGAATTATGGCAGCACTTCAGAAAAGTATTGATAAAAGAAATGCACTTATAGAGGCAACAATTGAACTGGTAAACAATGACGGTTTTCATGCTACTCCAATGAGCAAGATTGCTAAAATGGCCAATGTATCTCCGGCTACGATCTATCTCTATTTTGATAATAAGCAGGACTTGGTGAACATAACTTATATTGAGGTAAAATCTAGATATACAGCGTACGCCTTCGAAACATATAGGGAAACTATGTCCGTCGAAGAAGGATTTGAGGTTATTTGGAAACGTATTGCAGATTTTAAGTTAAAGGAAGTCGCCGATGCCATGTTCCTGGCACAGTGCGATAATACTCCCATGATCGATGAACCCAGTAGACGTGAAGGCATTAAGCACCTGCAACCTCTATTGGACCTATGGGCACGTGGTAAGGCTGAAGGTATCATCAAACCCATTTCAGATTATCTATTATACGCTTATTCCATTAATCCGTTATCGTTCTTAATGCTTGTTGAAAATAGAGGAGCTATCAAAATTGGGCCCCAAGAGCTAGAGGAAGCTTTTCAAGCAGCGTGGAGCAGTATCAAAATCAATCGATAAAATGAATAAAACAGCCATAATTTTAGGAGCTACTGGTTTAACCGGTGGTATTTTACTGCAAAAACTAGAACGGGACGACCGTTACGGTACTATAAAATTATTTTCAAGGTCTAGGATAGAAGGGCTTTCCAATAAGGTAGAGCAGCATATTGGCGATGTCCTTCAGTTGGAAAAGTTCAAAGATCATTTTACGGCCGATGAGGTTTACTGCTGTATTGGTACAACGACCAATAAAACACCGGACAAGGAACTTTATCGTAAAATAGATATGGGTATTCCTGTAACCGCCGCTCAACTCTCTAGTCAAAATGATATTAAGAAATTTTTGGTCATATCCGCAATGGGTGCGGATAGGGATAGTCGCATCTTTTACAACAAAACAAAAGGTGAAATGGAACAAGGGGTGCTAAAACAGGAAATTAGGTACACCTCCATATTAAGACCTTCACTTATTGATGGGGACCGTGATGAACAACGAACCATGGAAAAAATAGGTATCAAGATATTTAAGGTCTTACAGCCTTTATTTGTTGGGCCTTTAAAAAAATATAAGATTATCAAGGCAGAAGAGATAGCCCAAGCAATGATCAATTTGGCAAATGCTTCCAGTCATGCGGCGGTAATTATTACATCGAACGATATTAAACAATTAGCAAAAAAAAAATAAAAGGAGTTTATGGAATTATTGGATAAATTAAATTGGAGATACGCGGCAAAAGCAATGAATGGCGAAAAAGTTGCAGAAGAAAAGATTGAGCGTATTCTGGAAGCTGCACGATTGGCCCCCACTTCCAGCGGATTACAACCCTTTGAAATTTTTGTAGTAAAGAATCAACAGGTCAAGGAAGAGATAAGGGCGGTAGCATGGAATCAATCCGTTATTACAGATTGTTCGCACTTACTGGTGTTTGCCGCTTGGGATACCTATACGGCAGATAGAATAAACTATATGTTTGATCTAACCAATGATATAAGGGGATTTAAAAATGAAGGTTGGGAAAATTACCGTCAAATGCTATTGGAGTCCTACCCTCAAAAAAGTGAAGAGGAAAATTTTAACCATGCTGCAAAGCAGGCCTATATAGCTTTTTCCCAATCTATAAGTGCAGCGGCGTTTGAAGGGGTAGATGCAACTCCCGTAGAAGGTTTTGAACCGGATGCCGTAGATAAGATTTTAGGGTTGCGAGATAAAGGATTGCGTAGTACGGTCTTGTTGCCCATAGGGTACAGAAACGAGAGCGAGGACTGGTTGGTCAATTTAGAAAAAGTGAGAAAACCAATGAAAGAATTGGTAACTGTAATAGAGTAAATTATTTAAAAACGCTATAAACTAGAAAAGAAATGAACAATTTTGAATTTAAGAATCCTACCAAAATTATTTTTGGTAAGGACACGATAAAAAAGTTGGAAAATGAAATTCCAGAAAATGCAAAGGTTCTGTTTTTATATGGGGGCGGAAGCATTAAAAAAAATGGAATTTACGAGCAAGTAAGTAACGCATTGTCCAATGTAGAAGTGGTTGAATTTGGAGGCATTCCCGCAAATCCAGAATATGATGTTTTGATGGATGCCCTAAAGATTATCAAGGAACAACATATTACCTATCTATTGGCCGTGGGCGGAGGTTCCGTAATTGATGGAACCAAATTTCTTTCTGCAGCAGCAGTATATGATGGCGATACGCCTTGGGATATATTGACAAAGAATATTAGGACCCAAAAGGGAATGCCTTTTGGTACCGTATTGACTTTACCGGCTACAGGTTCAGAAATGAATTCAGGAGCAGTAATTACTAGGGCGTCAACCAAGGAAAAATTGACTATGGGCGGACCAGGATTGTTTCCGGAATTTTCAATATTAGATCCACAGGTAATACGTTCAATACCGGAGAGGCAATTGGCCAATGGTATAACGGACGCTTTTACACATGTCTTGGAGCAATATATGACCTACCCTATTGAAGCAACTTTACAGGACAGGTTTGCGGAAAGTATTTTGCAGACCCTTATTGAAGTTGCACCAAAAGTATTGAAGGATCCAACGGATTATAAGCCTGCGGCAGATTTTATGTGGAGTTGTACAATGGCGCTTAATGGGTTGATCCAAAAAGGAGTTCCTGGGGATTGGGCAGTACATATGATGGGCCATGAACTAACGGCATTATTCGGTATAGACCATGCACGTACATTGGCCATTGTAGTTCCAAGCCACTATAAATATAACTTTGAAGCTAAAAAGGCAAAATTAGCACAATATGGTGAGCGCGTATGGAATATTACGGAAGGCAGTCAGGATGATAAAGCTTATGCGGCCATTGAAAAGACAGAAGCTTTTTTTAAACAACTTGGGATAGCCACAAAATTATCTGATTATACCGAAAAATATGAAGGTACTGCCGAAGAGATTTCAAAACGTTTTACCGATCGTGGTTGGAATGGATTGGGAGAACATCAAGACCTCTCCCCGGATAAGGTTGAAAAGATCGTGAAAATGGCATATTAAGTAATTTTCTGTAAATGATACAAAAAGGTTTCCGATAAGGAAGCCTTTTTGTATTGGGGACTTTCTCTAAATCCGGACGATAATTCTTAGTAGGTGGTATTGTTAAAAAACCAATATCTTCGCAGCCGTTATGTGGATGTACCTAGGTCTTTTGGCGGCATTGTTTTTAGGCTTGCATAATTTATGCAAGAAGCATGCGGTACAAGGAAATGAGGTGTTTCCCGTGTTATTGGGAACCATTTCCGCAGGATTTTTGTTACTCCTCCCCTTCTACATTGGTTCTCATTTTTATAGGGATTATATGATGGGCATTCAGTTATATATTACCGATATATCTTGGAAGACCCATGGTTACATCTTGATTAAATCAATGATTATGGCTGCATCATGGCTATTGGCGTACCAAGCTTTAAAACATTTACCCATAACCATTGTAACACCTATACGTTCGGCCGGACCATTTTTTACCTTTATAGGAGCCATTACCATTTATCAGGAAAAGCCTAATTTTTATCAATGGATAGGTTTTTTTCTCATTATATTCTCTGTATTACTTTACTCCAGAATAGGAAAGAAAGAAGGAATCCATTTTAAGCGGAACAAGTGGATATTTGCCATAATTGGGGCTACCTTTTTAGGAGCATCCAGCGGACTATACGATAAGTTTTTAATACAAAGTTTAACCTTAAATCCACAGACATTGCAATTTTGGTTCTGTTTTTATACCGTACTTATTTTGCTTCTCATCTTATCTGTTATGTGGTTTCCATATGCCGAAAAGAGAAAAGCGTTTAAATGGCGGTGGTCCATACCTTTGGTGGGTATTTTGTTACAAGTGGCAGATTACTTTTATTTTAAGGCGTTACAGGATCCAGATGCGTTGATCATGCTATTATCCGCTATAAAGCGCAGTCAGATTTTAATAGCTGTAGTAGTAGGAGGTTTTATCTTTAAAGAACAGAATAAGCGTAAGAAATTAGTGCCGCTAACCGGAATCATGTTAGGGGTTTTCCTCATTCTATATGCATAAGGTATGGTTGTTTTTCCAAGGCTCTTTAATAGTCCATAAGTTTAGGTACTCCCATGGTAGTCTGTATATTTGCAAACAGAATCTCCTTTATTTAAAAGTAGTAATTGTTGAATTATGTCATTTAAAAAATTACATCCACATCTTAAAGAAGCATTAGAGCGGCTTAAAGTTGAGGGGCCTACACCGCTCCAAGAAAAAGGTATACCTGTTATAAAAAGTGGAGCCAATGTCTACTGTATTGCACCAAACGGTAGTGGTAAAACAACTGCTTTGATTCTCACTACCCTACAAAAAATAAAGTGTAGCGCGTTAGGTAATGCGCCCAGGGCGTTGGTCTTGGTTGAGGATAAGGAACGGGTCATTGAAATGCACGATGCGTTTCAAGAATATGTAAAATATACGGATGTTAGGGTATACATGGGATATAAGGAACAACATGTGGATATTCAAAAATCTGAAATATTTGAGGGAATAGATGTATTGATCACAACGCCTACCAATTTGCACAAACTATTCTTGTTGAACGGGGTAAGCACATCACAATTACAAATTTGTAGTATTGATGATGGAGAGTTCCTAAAACAGAAATCGGAATACAACGCTATGTTGGCCATATCCCAAAGTATTTTTAAATGTCAATATGTGCTGTATGCGGAACAGATGAATACGATGCTTCAACGTTTTGAGGACCATTTTATGGAAAGGGCCAGAAAGGTAAAATTATAAGCGATTGAATTGGTAAACAGGAACTCTATAATCTATTCCTTTACTGAATTATTGGTATGTAGCTCATCCAAAACATCAATTCCTTTGGCACAAGATGTTATAACCAACAATAATATACTGGTGAATAAATGAATTCTATTGGCTATAATCTTCATGCTAATTTTTTTAGTGGTATTATTATAACGGTACTACTATTTTATTTAGTGTATGAAATGGCCAACATTCGATAAATGACCACAATTTTTAAGAATATATTACAATTTAAAGAATTTCAAAGAAACAGAAATTCAAATTAACCAAAAATTAAGGGATTGCATAATAATGGAAACATAGCGGAAATTTAGGAAGTGGAATTTGGATTGCTTTTATCCAAGGCTTTTCTGATCTGTTCACTATCCCAGTGGTTATCATAGGCCACTACGCCTCTTTCAAAATCTGCATTTAGTAATTTTTCCTGCTCCTCAAGTTCCTTCCTTGCTTTAAAAATATAATTTTCATCTCGTTTGGGTTCAGATGCCAATCTACGTAAACTGCTTTCATCATACTTGATGAAATTTTGTACTTGCCTATTCAAGGTATATTTTCTAAAGCCCAATTTACTAAGTACATCCTTGGCCAGGGCCAGTGATGTATCCAATGATTCCCTATAAATGTTTTCAATACCCATATTCAAAAGTTCATAGGCATCATATCTGTTTTTAGCACGTATCATTAATTCAACATGCGGGTATTTTTCCTTGACTAACTTGGTAACTTCTTTGGTAACCCCCGGATTGTCTATGGCACAAATTAAAATCTTAGCTTGTGCAATACCGGCAGATTCCAAAAGATCAATACGTGTGGCATCCCCATAATAGACTTCAAACCCCATTTTACGAAGAAAATCTACTCTATTGGAATCTTGGTCAAGTATGGTCGCTTCAATACCATGAGATCTTAAAAAGCGGCCCACAGTACTTCCAAAATGTCCAAACCCAACCAAAATGACATTTTGAGATTTTGCTATATGGTCCATTGGGCGTTTAATAGATTCTTTAGTACCAATTTTTGGTAATATGAATCGTTCATTGATAATACTGATTATAGGGGTCAATGTCATGGTCAGTGCGGTAATGACCAACATAATATCCATTTGCTCTTGGTCAAGGATATTTAATTGAAAGGCAAAGGACAAAAGTACAAAGGCAAACTCCCCTATTTGTGCCAAACTAAAGGTTAATAGCAACTTTTGGTCCAGCTTTAGACTAAATACCCTGGCGGTTATCCATAAGACCAATGCCTTAATAAGGATTACGGAAATCAGTATTCCTCCAATGGTGAACGGGATTTTAGCAATGACCACAAAATTTATAGATGCACCAACGGCAATAAAGAACAGTCCAAGTAACAGGTTCTTAAAAGGTTCCAACGTGCTTTCCAACTCGTGCTTATATTCGCTATTGGACAATACAACACCACCCAAAAATGCTCCTAATGCTGGCGATAGGCCAACATATTCCATTAAAAAGGATATACTGAATACAATGAGCAGTGCAGAGGCAATCAGTAATTCTCGTACTCCGGTCTGCGCTACTTTACGCAACATGGGAACGATCAAATACCTACCGGCTATAATAATCAACACGACCGATAAAATAATCGCCAAGGTTTGATAACCCAATGGCAGGCTATCCAATAAATTACCCGATGTTTCATGAGTGCCGGCAACTACCTCAGTTTCCGAATTGGATAACAGGGGAAGTGCACCCAACATAAATATCACAATTATATCCTGAAACAATAATATGGAAAAGGCTGAGGTGCCAAAAGTTGTTTCCATAAGCCCTTTTTCCTTAATGGTTTGCATGGCTATTGCTGTGGAGGAAAGTGCTACGGCCATGGCCACCACCAAAGATACTTTCCAATCAAAACCTATGGCATAAAAGAAGAAATACGTAATCAATAGCGTACCAGCCACCTGCAAGCCGCCCATCCCGGCAATGGTCTTACGCATATTCCAAAAATTCCTAGGTTCAATTTCCAGACCGATCAAAAAAAGCATGACTACCACCCCAAATTCCGCAAAGTGAAGAATATCTTCGCCTTCTTCCCCAATGAACCCCAATACGTATGGTCCTATCAACACTCCAGCCATAAGATATCCCAGTACGGAACTAAGCCCTAATTTTTTGGCAACCGAAACGCAAATTATGGCACCAAGTAAGAAAACTATGGCATCAAAAAGTATACTTCCCGTCATATTGATTTGATTTAAACTATTAACTATTATACCGTCCTGAACAGATATATTAAAATTGCTGTAAACTATCTATTAGCGCGTTATAAGCGGCTCCATAACCATCTAGTTCTTCATTGGTCAATTTATAGGTGCCCATTACCGCAAAAGGCTTAAGATACTTCATGAGGCATAAATTGGCCGTTTGTTCAAAAGGTCTTAAAAATTCATTGATGGTATAACTGTTACTTCCTTGGGAACAGTACAGTTCTTTAGAGCCACCCGTAGTTATTGCATTTAAACATAGTTTATCCTGTAAAGCCTTACCCTTGGGTCCATATGCCCAGTTGAACTCGAGCACCATATCTATCCACTGTTTTAATAAAGGAGGACAACTGTACCAATACATAGGGTGATGCCAAATAATGACATCATGTGCTTCCAACAATTTTTTTTCCGCGTCTACATCTATATGGAAATCCGGATATATTTCATATAGATCATGAAAAGTAACCCCCTCTTTTTTTGCAATGGCATTTATTAGAACTTGGTTTGCCCTGGATTTTTCATACTTTGGATGAGCGAATAAAACCAGCACTTTTTTCATGGTCGAATATATATGGATATGGTCTGATATTTAGTTTGTAATCAAATCAAACGAAAGTTTAATACCTTCAATGATCATACCTGTGCCTATGATGGCAATGATCAATCCCATAATCTTACCTATTACGGATATAACATTATAGCCAACAAGCCGTACGATCAGATTACTGAGCCTAAACGTAAAATAGGTAAGTAAGCTCATAAACCCGAAAATTGCAATCACAATTATAATCTGTATAGGTTCTACGTTGGAGACAAAGTTCATTGAAGTAACAATGGTTCCCGGACCGGCCAAAATGGGTATAGCCAACGGGGATACCGCTATATTCTCATCAATATGCACATTTTTAATACTCTTAATACTGGATTGTTTGGATTGAAGCATATCAAACCCAATATAAAATATTAAAATACCCCGGTTATCTTAAATGCAGGAATACTAATGTTGAACAGTTCAAAAATAAACTTGCCCAAAAGAACGAATACCAAAACAATTATGAACGCTATGATATTGGCTCTTTTATTGATATCCTGTTTGGTCCTGTTATCCGCTCCTTGGGTTAGCGACAGGAATACCGTCATATTGGATATAGGGTTGGTAATGGCAAAAAAACCAGTAAATACGGTAATAGAAAAGGTTATTAAATCATCCATTAGATAAGAAATTAGCTATCTAAAAAAATAAAGCGAACGTTTAAAAATAGTAACTTCTCCAATATTTTTTTAAAAAAGCAAAATTACTTGAATTTTGTGAGCTACGGTACATTAGAATTATAAAGCAAAGCCAAAATTATATGTTAGGAAAAAAACGATCGGTAATTTGTATTAATTCTTCTATTTTGGAAGCATTATAAGCATCCGCATGAGCTTTGTTATATCCACCACGGTCATTATCAAAATACTCACCTGATTTTGCTAAATCTGTCATACTTAAATTGTACAGAATGTCAACCCCTTTTTTAGGGGAAATACCTACTTGTCTTACCTATATTTCCTTTTCATAACAATTCTTATGGTTTATTTCACTTCAAAATCCCCATTAGAGCGGATGTAAATAACCGTTTCTGTATCTGTATCCAACAAAGGCTCAGCACTTTCTTCAGCTCCAAAATAAGAACCTGGTTCTAAGACATTTTTAGCCTCCTTTTTAGAAAATTTGTGGGTTACCTTGCCAGAGATAACTACAGCCCTAAAATTGGGAGTTAAGTTTTTGATACTTCCCTTGAAACCTGCTGGCAATTTTAAAAGTGCGGCACGTAGCTGATTTTTTTGATGACTTCCCCATAAAAAAGCAGTTTCTACATTATTCTTTTTGGAAACCCATTGGATGTCGTTAGCATTTAACCAGACCAAGTTTGTTTTGTCAACATTTACAGGTCTTTCGCCATTATCAAAGGCTTCTGATGTAAGTTTCACCAAATACGGACCTTCTTGAATGTCTAAAAACGCCATATTTTCTTCACCGTCAGCAGGGGTAATATGCGCTTCTCCTGCTGGTTGTTGCCAATAAGAACCTGCTGGTAACCATTGTTTTTCTGCTTTTTGATCATCATTATGTAGTAAACCTTGTATTACTACACCGCTATAAGTAATGTTGTGAATGTGTGGAGGCGATGAAAATCCTTTTTTGAATTTTACCAAAATCCCTCTGGTTCGTTTTTGGTTCTGTCTCCCCAAAGTTTTCCTGCAGCGGGACTCTTATCGCCTCGTAACGGATTTAACCAACCCCATTTTACATTATCTGCGGTTACCACTTCATTTACAGATTTTACCGAATCTGTTGTTGGTGTTTGTGCCGTTGAGATAACGCTAACTATAAGTATAACTAGTATTGTTAATGATGTTTTCATTGTGTTTTACTTCCAAGTTACAATGTCTTCAAAATTTCTTCTAGATTTAGGAAACTCTGGGTCCGCTTTTCTATATCCAAAGGCTGCCATAAAAGCTAGTCCGTATTTATTGGTGTCAATTCCAAATTTCTCTTGTAATAAAGCCTCTGCTTTTTCTTGATGAAACCCTTCAATGAGGCAAGAGTCTATGCCCGTTAATGCCGCTGATGTCATCATATTACCCAATGCTATATAGGTTTGCTTAGAAGACCAGTCGAACAGCTTCTTATCCGTATCCAGGTTAAAATCGCGCTCCTGAAATTCTCTGTAAAATTTAGAGTACATTTCTATAACTTCGGCAGGCATTTGTTTTACCTCTTTCATCATATGTTCAATATAAGGCGCGTTGTGCTTTACCATAGGGGCTTTCATTGCCAAACCTAAAACAAAGTGGCTGGCAGTATCTAATTTTAAAGGCGCGCCCCAAGCTACAAGTTTTAATAATTCGCGTAACTCTTTATCTTGTACCACTACAAAATGCCAGGGCTCAAAACCAAATGAACTAGGCGATAAATGTGCCGTCTCTAAGATAAATTTCATATCGGCATCAGAAATGGTTTTGCTAGCATCAAATTCCTTAGTAGCGTGTCTGTAATTAAAAGCATTTAATATGTCTTCTTTTGCAATGTTTGGTATTTTCATGATTGTAACCTTTTATTAAATAATCGAATATATACTATCAAAAGTATAGTTCAAAAGTAGGATAGCTATTAAGAACTTGCAATAACGGTCAAAAATGATAGTACTATCATTTACGAATTGGAAACTTATAAATAACTGATTGTCAACAAATTACAAAAAGTTAAATAAACTATAAAAAGTATAGTTGTATGCTATATTATAGTTTGCTAATTTTGAAATATAAATTCAGTAGTCATGGAAATTGAACATAAAAAGCGGCTTATTAAGTATAATGATAAAATGTTTTCATGTACTACCAGTATTGCTATGGAATTAATTGGTGGTAAATGGAAGAGTGTTATTCTAATTTATTTGTTGAATGGAAAGAAACGCTATAATGAACTTTATAAATTAATTTCAACAATTACTGAGCGCACCTTGAGTTTACAGCTTAAGAAGTTAGAAGAGGATGGATTGATTACGCGACATGTTTATACCAAAAAACCTCCATTAAAGGTGGAATATCAATTAACTCCTTTTGGAGAGAGTTTGGCTCCGGTATTGACATCTATTGCTGAGTGGGGAAAAATTGTTGCCGCGGAAAAAGGAGAGGTAATCGAATAAACTTATCTAATTTTAATAATGTTTACTTAACAATAAACTATTGTCCTATTTCTGCAACCCCTTTTACTTATTTCAACCTTCCTTTTTTTTAGCTCAAAAGCAATAATTCTATCCTCTATTTGCAAATAGGTCAATGCTAGTGGTTAACTAGTCAATCATACTTATTTAGTGCTATTATCTTGCTCAGGAATCAAAAAATATGAGTAATGAAAATAGAAAATAGTGTAATAATAGTAACAGGAGCTTCTAGTGGAATTGGCAAAGCTACGGCACATAAGTTGGCTGCTCACGGAGCCAAAGTGGTATTGATGGCCAGAAGCGAGGATGAATTAAATGATTTAAAATCCAATATTGAGGAAGAAGGCGGAGAAGCATTGGTGGTTTCTGGTGATGTAACCAAAATGGAAGATTTTGAGAAAGTGGTTTCAAAAGCTAAAACCACTTATGGCACTGTAAACGTTTTGATCAATAATGCGGGACTAATGCCGCTATCCTTTGTTGAAAAATTAAAGACAGAGGAATGGAATAAAATGGTTGATGTCAATATGAAGGGCGTTTTGAACGGTGTTGCAGCGGTACTGCCAGAACTTAAGAAGAATAAAGGCGGACATATCATAAACATCTCATCCATGGCTGCACATCGCTATTTTCCAGGTGGAGCGGTCTACTGTGCAACGAAAGTAGCGGTAAAAATGTTTTCTGAAGGATTACGGCAAGAATTGGCCCCTAAATATGGAATCAATATAACTTCAATAGAACCGGGAGCCGTTGCAACTAATCTAACCGATACTATTACCGATGACGATATCAAGGAGAAAATGAAGGAAATGCAACAAATGGAAACTTTGGAAGCAGAGGATATCGCGGACGCCATTTATTATGCGTTGTCGCAACCTGCGCGAGTAAACATCAACGATGTGTATTTAGTGCCTAGCGAACAACAATAAATCATTAAAGAAAAAGAATATGTCTACGACAACAAAAAGAACAACATTTAAAACAATTGATCCAACCACGGGTAAGGAATTGACTACCTATTCCTATATGACAGATAATGAAGTAGAACAGTCCATTCAACAATCCCATAAAGCATTTTTACAATGGCGGACCAAAAGTGTAGAGGAACGCGGAAAGGTTATTGAAAATATTTGTAAGGAACTACAGAATTATAAGGCTGACCTTGCCGAGCTGATGACCAAAGAAATGGGTAAGCTTTTAAAACAAAGTAAACAAGAGGTAGATCTGTGTACCGCTATTTGCGATTACTCCGCAGCTCATGCTCCTAAGGTATTTCAAAAAGAGGAACGTGAGCTTTCCAATGGCGGAAAGGGCATTGTCACATATTCCCCAATTGGAATCATTTATGGTATCATGCCATGGAACTATCCAAGTTATCAGGTAATTAGGTATACCATAGCTAACTTAATGGCAGGGAACAGTATTTTGCTAAAACATGCGTCCAATGTAACCGGTACTGCATTATTATTAAAATCCATTTTTGATACGGCAGGATTGCCAGACGGTTTGTTTAATGTAATGGTAATTGACCATGACCAATCCAATACCATAATAGAGCACGAATTGGTACGTGGTGTAACCTTAACGGGAAGTTCCGGTGCTGGTGAAAAGGTTGGTGAACTTGCTGGTAAAAATTTGAAAAAATCCGTATTGGAGTTGGGTAGTAACGATGCGTATTTAATTTTGGACGATGCCGATATAGCCACAGCTGTGGAAAAGAGTGTTAAAGGTAGAATCTATAATAATGGGGAAACCTGTATTGCTGCCAAAAGATTTATTGCTACGGAGAAAGTATATGATAAGTTCAAGGAAGAATTTGTTAAAGCAATGAAAGCCTTAACCATTGGGGACCCCACTGCAGAAGATACGGAACTGGGCCCTATGGCAAGAAAGGATTTACGTGAAACCATCCATGAGCAAGTATTGAAAAGTATAGAAAAAGGAGCACGATTATTATGTGGCGGTGAATTAATGGATGGTGATGGGTATTATTATCCTGCAACGGTCTTGGACCAAGTATCACCTGGTCAACCTGCTTACGACGAAGAGCTTTTTGGCCCCGTAGCTTCCTTGATCAAGGCCAAAGATGACGAGGATGCCATGAGAATTGCAAATGATAGCCGATTTGGATTGGGTGGCGGTATTTTTTCCAAAGATGTTGATAAAGCGATAAAGTTGGCAGAACAACACTTTGATACCGGTATGATCTTTGTTAACTCTTTTGGTTTAGCGGAGCCAGCTATGCCGTTTGGTGGGGTTAAAGACTCCGGTTACGGTCGTGAACATGGCGGTTTTGGTATGAAGGAATTTGTCAATGTAAAATCCATAATGATTTCAGAAGATTGATTCTAAAATTCAGCGTAAAGTAAAAGCACCCTTTCGGGTGCTTTTTTTATAAATTTTTGGGTGCTTATCAGTATTGAAGGTCAAGCAGGTCAGTTACCGTTTGGTGTATTAAAGACTCCCTTTCTTCAAGTACATTCCAGCCATGGTCAGCATTTTTATACGTATATAATTTACTGTTTCCCTTCCAGCACGCCACATATTTTTTAGCATATTCCATAGGTACCACATCATCCTTTTCTCCCTGATGGATAAATACAGGTTGGTCATAATTATCCAATCCTTCATACGGTTTAAACCCCTTGGCCTCTTCAATAAATTTGTAACCTAATTTTTGACCTTTAAAATCAAAATAACCCTTTTCCGCTGCTCCTTCAATTGATTTTCCTTGAATGACCCCCTGCTCCGCAATTTCATGGGCAAACACCGCAGCTGGTGCCCATAATGTCAAAGATGCTATTACGTCCGGTCGTTGTGCGGCCAATTTTGCAGCCTCCATACCCCCTAAGGAATGGCCCAGTACATGCACTTTTCTATTATACTTGCTTAAAACATAATCTACCATGGCATGTAATTGCTCAATTTCATCATAAACGGAAATATGTTCAAAGCATCCTTCACTTTCACCATGACCCAACCGGTCAAAGGCATATACTTCAAAACCATTATCATATAAATGTTGGGCAAGGTTTATAAATGAACGACCCACCCCAATTCTGTTTGATCCAAAACCATGCACTAGCAATACCGGATGCCGTAATTTTGTTTTTGGAGTAAACCTACTACCATTTATCTGCTGTTTTAAATGAGTAAAAGAAATACAATCAGTAAACATAATTATCATATAAATTGTTCCATGGTAAAATTATTATACAGGTAAAATTCTTTTGATCGTAAACTATTGTTTGTTAACGCAATCGCTATTGGTTTTAGGAGATCAACAGTAGAACAATTATCTTTAAAATAGTTCAACATTTCTGTTAAGCAATGTTAAAAATGAACGTTCATTCTTTTTTTTGATACCTTTGTAAGGTAAAATAGTTAAGAATTTTAAGTCCCGGATAACCTAATGTCCTAATAGTCTTTCTTCTAGGTTTGTAGGAGATGGTAATGGGATAAAGTTATTAATGAAATTGAAAAGTAATAGTGTATGAATACTTCGATTAATTTAAAACAACGACCGGTAGGTACCCCTACCCTAGATGATTTTTCGCTTGAAGAATTAGATGATAACTTCATATTGAAAAATGGGGAAATGCTCCTTGTTTCAAAATATATTTCGGTAGACCCATATCTACGTGGCCGTATGAGCGACGCTAAATCTTATGTACCTCCTTTTAAAGTAGGTGAACCAATAAGCTCAGGTATCGTTGCAAAGGTTCTGGAGTCTAAAAATGAAAATTTTAAGGTAGGAGATTTTGTTTATGGATTATTGCAATGGAAGGAAAAACAAGTGTCAAATGGCGAGGGTCTACAAAAAATAGATAAAAGTAAAGCGCCTTTAAGTGCATATCTAGGCATTGTGGGTATGACGGGTTTAACCGCCTATTTAGGCCTTCATGAAATAGGTAAGCCCAAGCAGGGCGAAACCATGGTTGTATCTGGAGCTGCTGGTGCAGTAGGCAGTGTTGTTGGCCAAATAGGAAAAATTCTTGGACTTACTGTAATTGGAATTGCAGGTACGGATGAAAAAATTGACATGCTCAAATCTGATTTTGGATTTGATCATGGCATCAATTATAAAACCACCAAGGATATGAAAGCGGCCATTAAAGAGGCAGCCCCCAATGGAGTGGATGTATACTTTGACAATGTTGGCGGACCCATATCAGATGCGGTACTGTTCAGTATCAACCAATTTGCACGAATTATTATCTGTGGTGCCATATCGGTCTATAATAAGACAGAATTGCCAATGGCCGTTGCCGTACAGCCTTTTTTGGTAAAGAACAGTGCTTTAATGCAGGGATTTATTGTTTCTAACTATGCAGATAAATTTCCGGTGGCCATCAAACAGTTAGCTACATGGCTAGGCGAGGACAAATTAATATATAGGGAAACCATTGTAGAAGGTTTTGAAAATACGCCACAGGCCTTTTTGGATATGATGGACGGTAAGAATAAAGGAAAGATGATAGTAAAGGTATAATAATTGGACCATATATTAATGAACCAAAGAATAAAGAAAATGAAAATATTATTTGTATTGACTTCCCATGATTCATTGGGAGACACAGGAAAGAAAACAGGGTTTTGGATTGAGGAATTTGCTGCGCCCTATTATAGTTTATTGGATAAAGGTGCGGAAATTACCGTGGCAACCCCAATGGGCGGTAAAGCGCCAATTGATCCAAGTAGTGATACGGAGGACGCACAAACCAAGGATACCATTCGCTTTAAGACAGATAAGGTAGCCCAAGATTTGGTGAACTATACCAAATTATTGGCAGAGGTAGATGCAGCAGATTTTGATGCTGTGTTTTATCCAGGAGGTCATGGACCATTATGGGATTTAGCCAATGATGCTACATCGGTAAAATTGATAGAAACATTTAATGAGCAGGGAAAACCAATAGCATTTGTATGTCATGCCCCAGCAGCCTTAAAAAGAGTTTCCGGTGCGGATGGCAATAAATTGGTAAAAGGCAAAAAAGTAACCGGTTTCACCAATTCTGAGGAAGAAGCGGTCCAGTTAACGAACGTGGTTCCGTTTTTGGTAGAGGATATGTTAAAAGAAAGCGGCGGAATTTATTCCAAGAAAGAAGATTGGGCGGCATATGCCGTACAAGACGGAAATTTGATTACGGGTCAGAATCCTGCTTCATCTGAATTGGTTGCCAAGAAGCTTTTTGAAGCTTTGAAATAATAGCATTTCATATTGAATATAAAAGCCTGCAAGCTGTTTGCAGGCTTTTTTTTTTTGGTTTTATATGGTAATCAAACCCTAATATTTTTGATACAAATTGTTCTGCTCCATTGCTAATTGATCCATAATTATATTTCATATTTCTTTAAAAGGGACACGTATTGTGTTAAGTTGTAACCTTCATCCTAAATCCACTAATATTATCATCAACTCTATATATCCATCAATTGAATTCATTACTTAAAACAAAACAAACTGTATCAAATTCGATTTAATTATTCCTTGATTATGATTTTGGAACAATATTCTGGTTTACCCTAAAAAAGTTAGTGGGATCATATTGATGTTTTATAGCTGCCAAACGATTATAGTTGTGTTTATAACTCGCTTGTACCCGTTCCTGCCCTTCATCCATCATAAAATTGGAATAGGCACCACCTGCTGAATATGGATGCAAGGCATCATAATATCCTTTACACCAATCCGTAATTTTATCAGCATTCTTTGGGTTGGGATCAACACCAACGTATACACCGCAATAATCAGCATCACGGTATGCCCAAGGAGTCTCGGTTGCTCCTACCCTACTTGCGGCACCGGTTATTGGATACAAATGCATTTGTGATAGAGGCGTCGGAATTTCAGAACCAAATTTTAAATGCTGAGCGGTAATTTCAGGAGTCAAAGATTTAAAAAAATCGGCCCTCCAATACCATTGCATTCCTGTTTGAAACAAACCGTCGAACATAGATTGCATAGCCGGATAAGGCATTTCTCCCATATGAGCAAATAAGGGATTCTTTTCTAAAATCGGAGCAAAAGTCTCTTCCATTTTATCCATTTCACCTGTATAACACCAAACAATGGCGCAAAATTTCTTATTATGTAGATGTTCAGGAAATGGCGATTCGGGAATTATCATAGTGGCGATAAAGCCGTTTATATCATCTGGCGCCTTTCTAATAAAACCATCGAACCACCCCATAATCTCCTCTGTTTGTTCTATGGGCCACAAGGTTAGTCCTCCATATACCATTTTCTGTTGATGTGCCTGAAAAGTAAAATTAGTTACAATTCCAAAATTACCGCCACCTCCGCGAATAGCCCAAAACAAATTAGGATGTTCATCTTTGTTGGTGGTAACTAAGGAACCATCTGCCAAAACCATTTCAGCTTCCAAGAGGTTATCAATGGTTAACCCGTATTTTCTAGAAAGATATCCAACACCACCACCTAGTGTAAGTCCTCCAACTCCGGTACTTGAAACCATGCCGGAAGGTATTGCCAAACCGTGCTCATGCGTGGCATTATCTACCTCGTTCCAAATACATCCACCACCTACCTTTACGGTCTTATTTTCTGTATTGACGGTAATTGATTTTAGACCTGATAAATCAATGACCATTCCGTCATCACATAATCCTAATCCGCCACCATTGTGTCCACCTCCTCTAATTGCAACGAGTAAGTTATTATTTCTTGCAAAGTTTAAAGCGGTTTGTACTTCAGTAGAATTCGTGCACATAACTATTACTCCAGGATGTTTGTCTATCATAGCATTATATACTTTACGAGACGTATTATAGTCTTGGTCGGTCGGTGTTATTAAGGCACAATTTATTAGCTTTCGTAAGCTTTCAACTAAACTTTCCGAGCATGATTGTGTTTCTAGATTCATGATTTTATATTTTAAATTATTAAATTCCACTTTTCAAACCCTGTGGGTCTATGGTATTATTATTCGATAATTTGGTAAAAGGGATAATCATGGGAACCTTTTTTTGATAATCGGTATAAGTTGTACCTAATGCTTTTTTTAGGTCTTTCTCCTCTAGAAATTTAACTGCAATTAGAATATAGCTGGTGGTTACTACTGCGAATAATAAATGACCTATCGTCATAGTTGGTGTAGCCCAAAAAGCGATTATAAAACCGAGCATAATAGGATGACGTACCAGCCCGTAGAAATAGTTGACCTTAAATGAAGGTTCTTTGGTAACCTTGTTTTTAAGGTTATCTACGATTTGAGTGAGACCGAACAGTTCAAAATGGCTTATCATAAACGTTGATAATAAAACGATTAACCAACCCATAAAAAATACTCCTTGAATAATAGAAGCTAAAACTGCATTATCTACAGACCATAGCACCGTAGTCATTGGCTGCCATTGCCAATAAATTAATAGTAACGCCAGACTGGATAAGAGGATATAAGTACTACGCTCTGCTGCTTTGCCTATAATGTTAAACCACCATTTTTTAAATGCCGGTCTTGCCATAACGCTATGTTGTAAGGCGAAAACACTAAGCAAGCCAACGTTTATAAGTAAAGCATTTAGTGTATCTATTTCAACACCGGAATCTATACTTTTTGGCACCCATAAATTATTGACGAAACCTATGGCATACAGAAAAGCAATTAGGAAAATGAAATAAGCTAGAATACCGTAAATAAGGATGATAATTTTTTTCATGACATTGATTGTTTTGGTTTTACAATTCAAATCTAGCCATGGTTATTCATTGCAAATTCTACATTTCAACCAAATACTATAACTTTTCGTTCATTGATATAAAAGTCAAATTATGCTTTTATACACTTTTCAAATAATTGGAAGGCAGGATGTTATATTCTTTTTGAAAGCATTTTGTAAAATATGCTGCACTATTGAAACCTGTTTCAAATGCTATTTCAGAAATGTTCATATCTTTTTTAATCAAAAGTTTAATGGCCTTGTTCAACCGATGTCTTTGAATTAAATAATTGGTTGATGTCTGTAGTAGACTTTTAGTTTTTCGATATAATTGAGAAGTGCTTAACCCCAAATGCGAACAAAAATCGTCTACACCTAAATTGGGATTTTGCCATTCGCTATCTAAATAATTCATAACATCGTTTAAAAACTCTTCTTCTTGAAAAAGGAGTATTTTAAATATATCAGGATTTAATCTTTTGTTCTGATTTTCACTCTCATATAACTCTTTAACTTCTGTAGTTATAATGATATGCGAATGCTGTATATCCGTTAAACGTTTTGCTGTCTTAATCGTTTCTTCAAAAAAACCATGGTTTTTGGTAATTGGAACTCCCGCTCCAATACCAATACGAATTTGCTCTTTACTTTTTTTAGTCGAAACATAATATTCTTTCAATTCTAAAATACCATGCAGTGCGTTGGTTGTAGATGTAAAGGATATCAGCAAATATTCTTTATGACTGTCTATCAGTCGGCCCGCATAATTTTCAATGATGTTTTTTATTTTTTCCAGAACTTCTTTACTCGGAGAGGTTAAGTATTGACCATCCATAAATTTAAGTGCGGCCAAAATTCTAAATCCTGGATTATTGACAATATTAAGTTCTTTTTTTTGAGATTTGGTTGGGTCCTCAATCCGTCCTAAAAAAGATTCTACAATACTAGTATCTACTTCAATTATAGTGTTGGGCACATCACCATGAGAATTGGTATGCATTTCTATTATCGCATCCATATTTGGAGCTTCTACTAAACAAAATGCCGTAGAACGGTCTTCGTCGAACCAATAGCTCAGACCTTTACAGCAATATTTATGCTGAACAATTAAATCTTGATTATGCAGATCTGCTACATCCTCTGCGGTTACTCCTTGAGACACATCGTGTCTATCCATGTATATTGGCATGTTGGTATTTTTTACAAGGTTACTGCTCGTAAAAACCGGAGGATTATGTTTTGTAAGCCTTATAAAAGTAAGTGTTTTTTATAGAGAATTGATTGTTAACACGTTGTAATTCAATTTTTAACATTAAAATACCCAATACTATAAAGAAAGAGGTGTTCTAAATATCATTACCTCATTCCCTTTTTTTAGCTGTAGAAATCTAAATGTCTCTTAGTAAATACATTATGGCATACCTCGTGAAATTGTGAATATCTAATGGTTTTTTTTATGATGGGAACTAAGGCTAACTGCTATATTTGCCACCCCTAAAAAAACATGATATGAGTGCAATTTGGTATGAGTGTAAAGTAAAATATAGAAAATTGGATGAGGCAAGTGGTATGCTAAAGGTTAAAACAGAACCGTTCTTGGTAGATGCCATTTCCTATACTGAAGCAGAAAGTAGAATAACCCAAGAAATGTCCGCCTATTTAAGTGATAGCGAAGAAATAAAAATTACGAACATTAAGGTTGCCAATTACGCAGAAATCCATCCGTTTGAAAATTCGGATAGATGGTTTAAGTCCAAGATTTCCTTGATCGCCTTTGATGAGGAGAGTGGCAAGGAACGTAAAACCAATCAATATTTATTGGTTCAGGCAAATGATGTTAAGGAAGCTTATGACAATACGGTTAGTGTAATGAAGGATACTATGGGAGATTATACCATTCCTGCCATTACTGAATCGCCCATCATGGATGTTTTTCCTTATTTTTCAGGTGAAGAAGATGATTTGGAGCGTATTCAAAAATTTACTGAACTTAAGGATTCGGTGCCTGTACTAGAAGTAGATGAAAGTTTGAAGAGTGAAAATGAGGTAACGGTTTAATGCGATAGCATTGAATTTCTAAATTCCCTTGGGCTTACTCCTTTCAATTTTTTAAATGTTCGGTTAAAATGGGATAAGCTTTCAAAGCCACAATCAAAAGCAATAGCCTGTATAGGTTTATCCGTGGTGGATAAATGCATACAGGCTAATTCTATTCTGGATAAATTTAAAAATGTCACAAACGAATGCCCTGTACTTTTTTTGAACCATCTACAAAAAGACGGAGCTATCATATGGGCTTTTTCCGCCATTAGGTTTACGGTAAGTTTACTGGTAAGATTTTCAAGAATGTAAGACGTAATGACTTTTATTTTACTTTTTGATTTATCGGTTACTATTTGCGGAAGGTATGAGGATGAGGAGAGATAAACCGTGTCTTCGTGAAGAAGCAATTGCTGAATTATTTCAATTAAAGCGGCCAATTGCCCTGTTTTTGATAAATCATCAAACGAGCATAATTGTTCTAACAGTTGTGGGCCGGGATGTAAAAACTGTATACCCCTAGTGGCAGAACTATACAGTGTTTTAAAAGCCTCACATTCTATAAAACTATCAAATAAATGGGCTGGAAATTGAATAACGATCGCTTCTTGGGTCATTGATGGGTTATTTAAGTGGGATATATAATTGTGAGGTAGGTTACTACCCAAAAGGACCAAGTCATTTTCAGTATAGTTAAGTATACTGTTACCAACAAACCGTGTACCGCTACCCTTGGTAATTAAAGTAAGTTCCAGCTCTGGATGATAATGCCAAAAGGGTTTAAATTGTTGTTCTTTTAATTTAAAATACCGAAAAGATGTTTGGGATTTTTTAAGGTCTATTCTTTCAATGATGGGTTTCATTATAAGTTATAATTAACTATTTATGTTTACAAATTACATCATATGGGATAAAATATGCACACTAATGGTTAAAATTGTAAAATATGTACCGCTGTCATCTATATACTTTTATGAACATAAAATTTATGACATGAAAACAATGGCACTTTTAGATCAGGAATACGTACTCACTCATGAACAAATACAATTTTATGATTCCAATCGCTATATTAAATTGAAACATGTTTTTGATCCCGAAACCATTTCATTATTTAATGGGATCATTACCAAGAAAGTAATGGAGTTATCCAAAGAAAAGCAGCCAATGGAACAAAGGGACACCTATGGCAAGGCGTTTATGCAGCTTTTTAATTTATGGCAAGAAGATGAATTGATAAAGACTTTGGTATTTTCAAAGAGACTAGCACAAATTGCCAGTGCCTTAATGCAAGTTGAAGGTGTACGTTTGTACCATGACCAAGCCTTGTTCAAGGAAGCTGGCGGGGGTATTACCCCGTGGCATGCCGATCAATACTATTGGCCCTTGGCCTCTGATAAAACCATAACTGCTTGGATACCCCTACAAAAAACACCATTATCAATGGGACCATTGGAGTTTAGCGCAGGTAGTCATAAAATTATGGATGGTAGGGAATTATCTATAAGTGATGAGAGTGAACAGATTATACAGAATAGATTAAAAGTAACCGATTTTAAACATGTTATATCGCCTTTTGATGTTGGGGAAATAAGTTTTCATTCTGGATGGGTTTTTCATCGTGCCGGTGCAAATACTACCCGGAACATGAGAAAGGTCATGACCATAATCTATATGGATAAGTATATGAAATTAAAACAACCCACTAATGACGGACAACAGAATGATTGGGAAACATGGTGTCCTGGCACTAAAATCGGTAGAATTATTGATTCTCCCTTAAATCCTGTTTTATTTTGACTTCAACATACCGTTTAGGTTTATTTAATTTAAAACACCATTTATGAAAATTCATAAATATGCAATAAAAAAGAGGGCACTTAAGGCCCTCTTTATAATATACCCATCAAGGATTATTTTGTCAGTAGCACATCATTGATTATGTGTATAATTCCGTTAGAAGCTTTTACATTTCCTAAGACAATTTCACTTTTATTTCCTTTCTCATCCTTTAAAACAATTTTGTCATTCTTTAAACCAGCGGTAATTTCTGATCCGGCAACTGTCGACATTAAATATTTACCATTGGCTTCCTTAATATTATTCACCAATTTATCTGTAGAAATTATGTCATTTATTACATGATACTGTAATATGTTGGTCAATAATTCTTTATTCTCTTCTTTGCCCAATTCTGCAATAGACCTATTATTAGGTAATTTTTCAAAAGCATTATTAGATGGTGCAAATACGGTATAATTACCAGGTTCAGATAACATTGCTTCCAAATCAGCTGCTTTTACAGCGGATAATAACGTGGAAAGTTCATTATTTTTATGAGCAAGTGCAGCAATACTTTTAGCCTTCATTTCGTTTTTTTTGGCCTCGACTTTTGCCTTTTCCGCTTCTACCTTAATTTTGGCTTCCTCCATTGCTATTTGATCCTCCATTGCCTTTTTATCGGCATCTATTTTGGCTTGATCCTTACATGAATTTAATGCAAAAAGTACGATGCCTGAACATACCAAAGTTTTTAAATTTCTTAGTGTCATAATTCCGTGTTTTTAGATATTGTTATTATACTATTTACGTATAATTACAGATGTTAGTTTGCTGAAAACCATGACTTGTGTATTAATAATTAGTTAAACAATTTCTGTTTATGTTAACCGATTTTTAAAAAGAACTGTAAAAAATAAAAAATGGATTCATAGAGAAAATTGATTTGCACGTTAGTTAATAGTAAGAAAATACATACATAATTTGGCGTTACACAACATTAATAAGGAAGTATTGTATTTACATTATATATTTATTGCTTAATTCCCTCATAGTGATGAAGTTTATTTTGTCCCCTACTAATAATAAAAAATGTATACTGTTAGTAGTACTATCATTGATGTTGATACCTACATCGTATTCACAATCGGAAAAAAAGCTTCTTAAACAGATAGAGGAATTAAAAGCGCAACCAGAATTTAATCCTGAAACCCCCCTTTACATAGATTTACTGTTTGATCTTGCCAAGGAATATACCTACAAGAATAAAGACAGTACGTATATTTTGGCAAACCAGGGGCTTGCTTTAAGTAAACTTACCAAATATAAAAAAGGAGAAGGTTATGCTTATCTACGTTTAGGTGACTACTATTCCCAATTAATGGATAAGGATAATTATAAAAAGTATTATGATAAAGCTATAGAAATAGCCGATAACTACTCTTATGAGAAATTAAAATTAATTGTTATCAACAATTACGGCACTACCCTTTCTATAAATGGTGATGTAGATGAGGCTTTAAAATATTACTTGGAAGGCATTGAGATTGGTGAAAAAAATAAGGATAACCTTATGTTGCCCATTTTATATGATAATATTGCCATTATGTATTCCGGTCTAAAAGACTATGAGACCGCGTTGATCTTTCATGAAAACTCACTTCTTTTAAGTGAAAAAAGCAAGAGTGCATTTACTATGGCAAAGACCTTAAGTAATATGGGCTTTGCCTATGCATATTTACACAAGTTTGAAAATGCAGAAGATGTATTAAAAAGGGCTATTCCTATATTCATTGAAGAGGATAACATGGATTGGCTTTCCTTTTGCTATGAGGTTAAGGGAATTATAGCCTTGGAAAAAAAGCAATTTGAAGATGCTTTGGAATGGTATATGGAAAGTAATTTACTTTGCGAGGACCTTGATTATTTTACGGGTACCATTAACACCTATAATGGTCTGGCAGAAGCATATATAGGCCTAGGTCAAATAGATTCCGCAGAACATTATGCACTTAAGGCCAATAAGGCGGCAAGCACCACCCACTACCCAGAAATTTTAATGAAATCCGCAAAAACTCTAGCTGATATTAATAGGATAAAAGGTGAGTTTGAGGTGGCGTTGGATTACCAGGATGAGTATTTAGCACTTGCGGAAAAAGCAGATACCGAAAATTTTAAGAAAGGCTTGGCAATGCTCCGTAGCTATCAAAAATACGAGGCGCAAAAAAAACAGATTCTGGATGAAAAAAACAGGGAACTGGCAGGGCAGCAAGCGTTGACCTATATTGCCTTGGCAGGTCTATTACTATTGATTATCATGTTGGTTTTAATTTATAGAAACTTTAAAATTCAAGGACGTTTTAATGGTATTCTACAGAAAAAGCAACAAATACTAGTCAATAGGGAATTACAGTTAAAGGAAAGTAATAATACCAAGGATAAGTTATTTTCACTGATAGCGCATGATCTTAGAGGCCCAATTCATTCCTTTCATGGCCTTATGCAATTTTATGTGCGTGGTCAAATGACCAAGGAAGAAACGGACAAATTTTTGCCTGTAGCCTTACAGGATTTAAGTTCTATTGCAGATATGTTGGATAATCTATTGATTTGGGGTAAAACACAGATTAACGGTACCAAACATGAACCTAAAAATATCAACATCAATGATTTGATAGAAAATAATATGCGTTTATTAAAACCTTTAGCGGATAAGAAATCTATTCAAGTTAAAAGTAATGCGGAAAAGAATTTGGTTAGTTATAGTGATGATGCACATGTGGATATTGTACTAAGAAACCTTATTGGCAATGCAATAAAATTCACGCATAAAAATGGTAAGATTACTATTGATGCTACGGAAAATGAATCCGAATTGGTACTTTCCGTGGCGGACAATGGTGTTGGTATGTCCTCGGAAAAACAGGAGAATTTATTTAACAAGAACAATTATGAATCTACTTATGGCACCAATAATGAAAAAGGAACAGGACTAGGATTGTTTTTATGTAAGGAAATGGTAGAAATGAACGGTGGACGAATATGGGT
Source organism: Maribacter confluentis (assembly GCF_030505015.1). Classification (NCBI taxonomy): domain Bacteria; kingdom Pseudomonadati; phylum Bacteroidota; class Flavobacteriia; order Flavobacteriales; family Flavobacteriaceae; genus Maribacter; species Maribacter confluentis. The sequence continues at coordinate 35,824 of NZ_JAUKUC010000001.1, read as the reverse complement.
AAAAAGTGTAATTGACCAAGGATCAACTATCTATTTTACCATACCCAAGAAATTGAAACTTCGCAAGGCCATTTAATATGTTTTAAAAATGAAAAATCCACCGAAACCATAGGCTCCAGTGGATTTATCCCATATATAACCATTTAATTACACGGGAATTTTATCGGCCAATTTGCGTCTTTCCCAATTTCTGTGCTTGGAAATACTGTCTACAAATTTAGAGGGCTCATCATTGATATGTATGGCGTTATCATCCTTATATGCTTTAATAAATGATTTGTCCAAAGCCATTTCACCTTCATCATCTACGGCTATTGCCTTACAATATTTGAAACTTTCATTTATAAATTTTATAAACTTTCCATTATCCAAAATAGCTTCCACAGATTTTTCTCCTCCAGGAATATAGACTGCATCAAATAAAACACTTTCCGTCGTTGCTATAGCCGCATCAACTTTATGTTTCATACCTTCATCACAAGTAATACTTCCTCCGTGAGGCGCAACAATTTTAACCATAGCGCCTTCTTTCTCCAATATTTCTGTCATGGATTTGAATTTTTTCATGTTGAATCCATCTGCTGCAAGTACAGCTATCTGTCTGGTAGCAATACTATTGAATTTTGTATTGGCCATACTTAATGCCTTTGATTTGTCCAGGTAATTTTTCTTTTCACCAGGTTGATGTTTGTCCGCATCAGCATCGGCACCTATAGCCTGATTAATGGGTCGTTCAATATCCTTTGGTATTTCCATACCCAAACCTTCCGCTACTTTATTGGCAAGATCATCATCTATCTGGGCGATCAACCATAACATGCGCTCCTTAATGTGTTCATGGTTACATTTGCCCAACTCAAAAGTATAGGCCGCTGCCACGTGCTCTTGTTCCCAATCTGCCAAACTTCTATAGAATAATGCCGGTTGCGAAAAATGATCGTTAAAGCTCTCGCTTCTTGTCCGTATCTTTTTTGCATCTATACGTTCCTCATATGAATGGAAACCACCTTCCGCCATTTTGGAAAGGTGTGGGCAACCACCGCTTAAGCTATTTGGAAAATATGCAGTTTCTCCTTTAGGAATGGACATTTGCATATGAGCATCCCTTTGATTGTTATGCGTTTCTACAATAGGCCTGTTGATTGGAATTTGATGAAAATTAGGGCTTCCCAATCTGGACAACTGGGTATCTCGGTAAGAAAATAATCTACCTTGTAACAAAGGATCGTTCGTAAAATCAATACCTGGAACAATGTGACCAGGCAAGAAAGCAACTTGTTCCGTTTCCGCAAAGAAATTATCCGGGTTTCTGTTCAAGGTCATTTTACCAATTATTTTAACAGGAACCATTTCTTCAGGAATAAGTTTAGTTGGATCCAACAGGTCAAAATCAAACTTATGTTCATCTTTTTCCGCTACTACCTGTATACCAAGTTCCCATTCAGGATATTGTCCGGCCTCAATGGCATCCCACAAATCCCTTCTGTGGAAATCCGGATCGGCACCATTAATCTTTACTGCTTCTTCCCATGTTACGGAGTGTACGCCAAGTGTTGGTTTCCAATGAAATTTTACAAAGTGTGCCTCTCCCTTCGCATTGATCAATCTAAAGGTATGTATTCCAAAACCTTCCATCATACGTAAACTTCTAGGAATGGCCCGATCACTCATAACCCAAATATGGTTATGCAAGGTTTCCGTAGTGAGAGAAACGAAATCATAGAATGTATCATGTGCAGATGCAGCTTGTGGAATTTCCTTGTTCGGTTCCGGTTTAACGGAATGAATCAAATCTGGAAATTTCATAGCATCCTGTATAAAGAATATAGGCATGTTATTTCCCACAAGATCCCATGTTCCTTCTTCGGTATAAAATTTTACTGCAAAACCACGGACATCCCTAGCTAGGTCAGGTGAACCTTTTGAGCCCGCTACGGTAGAGAAACGTACAAACACTGGCGTTTTTCTTGCGGTATCCGTAAATATGCCGGCTTTACTATACTCTTCAATACTTTCATATAATTCAAAATAACCGTGTGCCGCACTACCTCTGGCGTGTACAATACGTTCTGGAATACGTTCGTGATCAAAACTTGTAATTTTTTCCCGTAAAAGGAAATCCTCTAACAATGTAGAACCACGTTCCCCGGATTTTAAACTATTATTTGTATCGTTAACCTTTAATCCTTGGTTGGTGGTCAAAGGTTTGTTTTTCATATCTTTTTGATAATGCTCTAGGTCCTTGATTTTTTTGGACGCTGATTCTTTATTTTTCATAGTGTACGATTGTTTGTTTTAAGGAGCTTAAAACTAGGGGTAAAATCAGATGAACTTTTGCTGTTTAAACTTTAAAACTGGCTCATATAAAAATTTATACAGATAACTTCAATTTTAAGTAATTATAAAAACTAATGAAACCCGATTTATTGAACTAATACAGAATTATTATATCCTATTTGAAAATCAAATTTTTTAGTCAATCGTCTAATAGTCAATAGCCATTATTTTAAATATTCGCTGTTCCTTGCCCATTTGTAAAATGGCACTATCCCCTATTTTTTTTCCAATTAAAATTCTCGCTATTGGGGAAACATATGAAATTTTCCTTGCCGCTATATTGGCTTCATCCACCCCAACTATTTGATAGGTCTCTAGTATTTTATTTCCATTGACCATAACGGTAACCTGCGCTCCAAAACGCACACTATCTAAATGTTGGTCTTTAAAATTGATTACTTTGGCACTTGCGATACGGGCATTTAAAAGCTGTAGTTTGGCATTGATAAAATTGCTTGTAATCCGACGTTCCTGATCATTGCCGCTAGGTAATTGTTCAAATTCCTGAATTAGTGTCTTTTTTTCGGTCTGTAATAGAACGAACCCATGTGGAGTAACATAATTAATGGCCCCCTTAGGTAAATCTGCCCTTGGAGGAACCATTGGTATTTCCTCTTGATCATCTTCTTTAACAAATCCCCTGCTCATATATATTCTTTTGGGGACAACATACAATTTACTGATTTAGGTATGTAATGGCATTGCAAGTTTTTTTACCCTAATCAGTTCCTACAGGTTGGCCTTAAATTGTTATAAGTTACAGGTTGTGTGTATTTTGCTAACGTAGAATCCCTATATTTAAAATCACTTTACTTAACAATAAAACCATATACAATGACAACTAGAAGAAAATTTTTGGAAAAAATATCGGCCACCTCGGTCGCCGTGCCATTATTGTATTCGCCTTTAAATCTCTTTGCCTCCTCAACCGTTCCTTATGAAGGACCGGTACTGAATGTTGCAATCATGGGACTGGGTAGTTATGGTACACGTGTTGCCGAAGCCATGCAGGCTTGTAAAAGGGCTAAATTGGTAGGGGTAATTAGCGGTACACCTTCCAAGATTAAAAAATGGCAATCTACTTACGGTATTCCTTCTAAAAACTGCTATAACTATGATAATTTTGAAGCTATTAAGGAAAACAAGGATATAGATGCAGTATATGTCATTACCCCCAACGGATTACACAAAGACCAAACAATACGAGTAGCCAAAGCAGGTAAGCATGTTATTTGTGAAAAACCAATGGGAATAAATGCCCAAGAAGGGCAAGCTATGGTAGATGCCTGTAAGGCGGCCAATGTAAAATTGCTGATCGGCTATAGAATGCATTTTGAACCCAAGACAGTGGCTGTAATAAAAATGAGGAAAGAAGGTCAATTTGGTGACCTCAAATTTTTTCAAGGTCAATCTGGGTTTACGATAGGTGATCCCAACCAATGGCGATTAAATAAGGAACTTTCCGGTGGTGGCGCCATGATGGATATAGGTATATATTCCATTAACGGTGCTAGATATATGTTGGGCGAGGAACCTGTTTGGGTAACTGCACAGGAAACTAAAACGGATCCGGTAAAATTCAAGGAAGGAATAGATGAGACCATACAATTTCAAATGGGTTTTCCAAGCGGTGCGGTAGCCAACTGTTTAAGTACGTACAATATGAATAATCTAGACCGTTTTTTTATGACAGGGTCCAAAGGGTTTGTTGAGATGCAACCCTCTACGGGGTATGGCCCCATAGAAGGAAGAACTCATGAAGGTCCGTTGACCCAGCCACATTTTACCCATCAAACCTTACAGATGGATGGTATGGCTGCATTAATATTTGATGGGGTTCAACCTATAGTACCTGTTGATGGCGAAGAAGGCGTTAAGGATATGAAAATTATAGATGCTATTTTCCAAGCGACCAAGACAGGGGAAAAAGTAATGCTATAAGCTAGGATAACATTAGTATTCCATAATTTCAATAGTTTTAAAATCTATAGGGTGGCTGTTCGACTGTAAAGAGATATAGCCACCTTTTACTTGAGTATTATCACCGTCTATCAATGATTTGGCCATTTCATTCTCCGTATTATAGGTTGGATTGGCATATCTTAAAATTTCTTCACCATTGACAAAGTGTTTAATTTCACCATTGTTCACTTCTATCTCTGCCGTGACCCATTGATCACCATGAAAAGTCTTCGGTATCTCTGCAGGAATACAAGTAGTGGTATTTTGCGTTCCCTTATATTCTATGAACATACCATTTGTACAAGCAGCGCCCAATGGTCTATCCTCTATACCATTGCCTCCATGAAAATTATATTCTAGGCAAACGGGAAATGCCTGGTCCATTTTTTGGGTTGCGGGTGGTTGACCATGAAATTGAATCCCACTATCACGATACCCCCAAGTAGGTGCGCCAGGAGCGGTTTCACCTACGAATCTATACCTTACCTTTAACCTATAATTACTGTAATACTTGTCATAATATACCGTTCCAAAACGATCGTTGAACTCTGGGCCGTATGCATCATACCGTATTTTAAGAATACTGTCCTCCACACGCATGGTATTTCCAAAATTTTCTCCTAAAGCGTGTCCTGGAATTTTAATGGTCCACCCGGTTAAATCAGTTCCATTGAAAAGTGAGACCCATTGGGAAATTGTGTCTTCTAAAACCGCAATAGATTCGTTTGTGCCCTTATTATCTTTTTTCTTGGTGTTACAAGCGGATATAAGCGTCAGAAGTGTTAGTAAGGTCAATGATTGCCTAAGCGTACTTTTCAAATTCATTAGGGTTGGTTTAAAGCTCTAAACCTAAAAGTAACAAAAAAAGGTATGTCTTTTGAACATACCTTTTTATAAATCTTTCCCTTAAAATTATAAATTGGCCTCTTTCTCCAATTTTTCCAGCGCCGCAACTAGTTCCAAGTATCGCTCCTTCATATCCTTACCTATAATTTTGTCCGCATCTCCCACAATATAGGATAAGTAGGCCGTTTGAGCCGCCAACATTTGTTGAGGGTAAGCACCTTCATCGTTTTTTATTTCCTTAAGGATTTTTTCCAAGTTTTCCTTTTTATCGCCTTTACTTTTTTTAATTTCGGATTCTAAATTGGATTGAAATTTTCTAACATTGGTCAATAACTGAAGTACTTTATTTTCAAAACTTAAATGTTCAGTAATGATTGTACTGTCTATACCCTCTTTGGCCATACGCGGATCGACCATAATTTTAAAAGGTTGTTCATATTCCTCGGTTCCAACGGTTAATCTAACTATATAATCTCCTGGTGGCACCATAGGTCCGTTTTTATAGCGTCTGGACTCTCTTTTGTCCCAAGCACCTTTTTGCCGCATATTCCAGTGAAATCTATTGATGCCTTTTTTGGTTTCCAGTTTATTGTCAAAATAGCTGAAAGTCATACTTAGTGCCATATTTTCAACTTCTTCTTTTGTAGTCTTTGTTTTGGTAGAATCGCTTACAATACTAGCTACAATTTGCCTATCCGCATTCAGCACTTCCAATTTTACTTCATTGGTAAATTCCTTTGGAAGGTAATAATCTATTAATACGCTGGTATCCGGATAATTGGGAAAGTCCCTTGATCTTCTTGGAACCCTATATCGTATAGTATTGTCAGGTGCAAATAATACTGGGGTATCGTTTAAATTGCTTATGGCAGAATTTCTTAATGAAGTTATATTGTCCAAAATCCAAAATCCTCTGCCCATGGTACTTAATACCAAATCGCCCCTATGAAGAATAATATCCGTAATTGGTGTTATAGGTAAATTTTGTTGAAAGTTTTTCCATTCCTTTCCATCGTTCAAGGAAACAAACATCCCATATTCCGTGCCGGCATATAATAGCCCTTTAGTCACAGGGTCTTCCCTCAATACTTTGGCGATATGGTCCATTGGTATTCCATTGGTTGTCGTGCTCAACAGTTCCCATGATTTACCGAAATCCTCGGTCTTATAAAAGTAAGGGGTTGTATCGCCCAATAAATGCCTGTCCAAGGCCAAATAGGCCGTTGCCGGGTCAAATTGGGAAGGTTCAATAGACTCGACCCTACCCCTTTCGGCATTTTTTTGGGAGTTACATTGGACCAAGTCAATCCCCCATCTTGGGTTACGGAAACTACTCCATCATTGGAGCCTGTCCAAATCAATCCTTTTTTGATTTTAGATTCCCTAATAGCATATAAGGTGCTGTAGTATTCTTCACCTGTGATATCCCTAGTGATCGGGCTACCGGATATAACCTGCTTATCTTCTTCAAATGCCGTAAGGTCTGGAGAGATTGTTTCCCAAATAACACCGTCGTTCCTTGTTTTATGTAGAAACTGAGAACCCATATATACTACATCTGGGTCGTGTGGAGAAACATGAACTGGTGCCACACGTTGAAATCTATATTTTAGGTCTTTTGGATTGTGTCCGTAAATATTGGATGCGCCAATAGAATATTCCCTATCTACCCCTGTTATTTTATTATAAACACTAAAACGGCCTTTACAGTTGTTATATACTAAATTATGATTGCCAGGTTTAGGTATGGACGGACCCGTTTCACATCCTCCCACATTGATCATTATCTGTGTTCCTTGAGGACCCGTGGCACTTGGAGCGGAACTAGGAATGGCAATGGTTGTATTATCTTGTTGCGCGCCATAGACCCAATACGGGTATTGATCATCAACGGCAACTTGATAGATTTCTGCAGTAGGTTGATTAAATTGAGAAGACCATGTCTTGCCTCCGTTATGGGACACATTGGCACCGCCATCATTACATTGAATCAATAAATCTGGATTGTTAGGATTCAACCATATATCATGGTTGTCACCATGTGGTACCGCCATCATCGTCCATGATTTGCCGCCATCTGTAGATTTTAAAAGTGGATTGGCGTTGGAATACACAATATCAGGATTGGTAGGGTCAAGTTCAATATTGGTATAATAGAACGGTCTGTTCACCAAACCTTTGTTATCCGAAGTCTGTACAAAACTATTGCCTTGATCTATTGACTTATATACACCGCCTTCATCACCGGGCGCCTCAATTACCGCATAAAGAATGCTTGAATCAACTGCAGAGACCGCTAGATCAATTTTACCGATCAATCCTTTTGGCAGCCCTTTTTCCAGTTTAGTCCAATCCTTTCCTCCGTTTACGGATTTGTAGATGCCACCTTCGTTTTGCTCACCACCTGAGATAATGGTCCATGGTGTTCGTTGAGCTTTCCAAGCGGCAGCGTACACGATATTTGGATTTCCCGGTAGCAGTTCCAAATCTGCAAAACCGGTTGTGTTGGAAATATGAAACATTTTCTGCCAAGTAACACCACCATCCGTAGTTTTATAGATACCGCGTTCCTCATTGGCCTTAAATGCATTGCCTATAGCCGCTACCCATACAATATTACTATTGGTGGGGTCTATTTCTACGGCACCTATCTGTCCGGCATGCTCAAGTCCTATATGGTTCCACGTTTTTCCGCCATCTATAGATTTATAGACACCTTTACCGCCAATAATATTACTTCTCAATCCGTCTGACCCGGTGCCAACATATACTATATTGGGGTCGTTTAGCGCAACTTCAATGGCACCTATGGATGGTGTTTTAAAAAACCCATCGGAAACGTTATTCCAGGTAGTTCCATAATCCTCGGTTTTCCAAACTCCTGCACCTGATGCACCCAAATAAAAAGTTCCGGGCTCATTGGGCGTGCCCGTTACCGTCGTTACCCGCCCACCCCTTAATGGGCCAATGGTACGATATTCAAAAGCGGAGAAGTCCTGTGCTACAAGAACTGTGGAAATACCAAAAAGAAAGAAATAGGTAAAGCGGTGAAAGAGCGTTTTCATTTTAAACTAGATAATAGGTTGGTTAAAACCTAAAGTTACTTAAACCTATATCCAATTCATATATCAAGTCAAATTTTTATGATTTTCCTATTGTACCCTTTCAATTTTAAGAAAAGTCTGTGTGTAGTTTTGCCTAATTGGCATTAATTGAATTTTATAAAAGGAATACAGTATTTATTTCTTGTTTTTTTTATCCGCTTCCTTCAGTTTGTCCTTTTCCCAAATACCGCTTAGAATGCTACCGTCCTTAGTGTAAAATGTGCCCCTGCCACTTCTTTTATCATCTTTCCATTGACCCACATATTTATCGCCATTTGGCCAAAAATAGGACCCCTCGCCATTCCGCATATCGTCTTTGTAACTACCCACGTAATATTCTCCGTCTGACCAATAAAAAGTACCTTGACCGTTACGTTCATTATCTTTCCACTGACCCTCATAACGGCTTCCGGTTTCCAAAACGGCAATACCGGCGCCATTGGCCATATTGTTTTTCACTTGCCCAACATAGTGCAATGCGGTGCCTTTTTTGCTTTTGAAACTCAAGTATTCCCCAAATGATTTTTTATTGAGTTGGTTTCGCATGTTATTCAGTTGAACCCTAGCTTTCTCAAGCGCAAAATTCAACGAGTCTATACTTCTTAGTTCTTTAGGTGAAATGGATGTACTGGATACTGAATCTGGTCTATTTTGGTCCGTTCTATTGTCAAAATTATTTCGGGAATCCGTCTGCATTAATTTCTCCGCTAAAGCAATACGCAGAGGTATAACCGTATTCAGTTCCTTATGGTTTTCCAAGGTGGTATGATACGATTCTATCGCCTTATCATATTCACCTTTCATTAATACCGAATCTATGGATAAAAGTTCCCTATTACCGGTCACCAATTCATCTAATTCTTTTTTGGCTTTCTTGCTTTCCCCTACTTCATTCTGTAGTGCATTGGATTTTATACCAAAATATAGGGCAAAAGCAGACACAATGGCCAACAATACGTAAGGTAGTAATTGCTTTTTCTTCATGATAGTTGACTAGCTTTAATCCGTCAAGTGAATTTCCGGCAGTTTATTTTTAACCTTTCTAAAATCTGGGGAGTAATATACATGAAAGCGCATGGCCCAGCTATGTTTAAAATATCCGCCATTGGTTAGGTCTTGACCTTGGGAATACATTGCACCGGCCGCTACAGTTAACCTAGGGGTCAAAATATAGCCTAAAGTGGATGTTAAACGTAAGTCTTCCATGGGGCTTGCCACTACGGCTTTTCCACTTTGCATGATCAGCTCCGCTTCCGGAGCAACATACAATGTTTTTGGTTTTAGCTTGTGACTGTTCAATGGAATTTTCATTCTAAACATATACCGCCAACGATTTCTGAAAATATACTCACTATCCTCGGCAAAACCTTGTGTCCACCTGTGTTCTATACGTATACGGTGGTAGATCATCATACTGGAAAGGGATTGTGCAAATTGGTACTGATGCCAAATACGCCATTCCGGTACCAGGTTGCGGTCTTCTGAACTTTCGTCCGTATTGAAGTTTAAGCGGAGTACGCCCCCTAAACGAACATTGAAATATTTGGAGTGAATATATCCTATTGCGTGCCTATTATATATTTGGGCCACTTGTCCAACAAAAGGTGTTTCCTTGGTTTCCTCTAATCTTAAATGTGTTTGGGCATCCCAAAAAAGACGTTTTCCTATTCTTATATTTCCATAGGAATTAAACCACGTCTTGGTCTTTAGGTCCTTGTACTCTGAATATGGAGGTAGCTCAACTTTTTCACTCTCTTGGGCAAGTACACGAAACAAGAATAGTATACAGACCAATACGGTTAAATTATGCTGAAATGTACGAAACGTGCTCATAGACTATTGTTTAACAGTGTTTTGTACGTTCAACATTTGTAGTATAGCTAAAGGATCCTTTTCCTTTTTAAGCTTTCGTTCCAACTTTTTGGTCTCTTGATCCCTTAATTCTAAAATTTGAAGATAAGTAGAATTGATTTGGTCATTCAACGTAGAAACTTTATCACAATCTAATGCAGAAGTCTCGTTCAAAAAATAAGGTTCCAAAATTTTATTGTATGCGGTGGTAATACGTCTTTTAATGTCCTCATCCATAAGTGTGGCCATGAACGGGTTCCAAATACGGTCTGTATATGTATCCTTTAAGGTGTCTTTATATTTCGGCATTTTCTCAACGGTACGGACCAATTGGTTAAGACCTGCCAAACAAGTTACGGTCTTACGCGCCTGGACCAATCTATTTTGAGCCGATTTAACCTTGGAGTAATCATTTAAAGTACGGTTTGCAAAAGATTTAATATGTTGTACCGGTTTTTTATAAAGTACTGGCATATCCGTTACCAGTAAGGAGTCCGAAAATTTAATGAGGGAGTCATTTTCCATGATGATTTGCTCTTCAAGATAAACCAGTTCATTCTGCCGTTTTTCCTGTGCCAAAGTTTCCTTGACCTCATCTGCAATGGCCATTACACCATCTAAACCCGCTTTTGAAATAGCTACTAAATTCTCTATGGTACTTTTGCTTACATCAATAAAAGCGGATGTAGGTATTTCATAAGCTTTGTAACCCGTTGTACTATCAATTGCTATTTCTATAGTAAGGTTTTTAGAAGGAAAACCGTTAGGAAATAAATGTTTCTGCAATTGTTCACGGGCCGCAAATTCTACAATGCCCAATGAATCAAAATCTACCACATTTTTTATGGGTTTTAAAAATTGGTTCTTTAATGCCAATACACTGTTATATTGATAGGCCGTAGTGCTATCAGAAAGTTTAAGAAGGTTTAATTGGGAATTGTGCAAAATAGTCTCACTTAATATTTTCGCTTTTTGATAAAAGGATACAATACTATCTACACTGTTTCTTTCTATGGTATTCAAAGGATAATAGGGCACCTTCACTTTAAATTCCGGTAGAAATTCAGATTTCCCCAAAGAGGATAAAATAGCATCTATTTCTTGGTATCTATTGGCATTTTGGGTCAATAATCGAGGTAAGGATTTATGTTGTAAAATTTCTATATTTTCTTGTGAAAGTTGTATTTCCAATGCTTTGATATAACTTTCATTTAAGTTAATAGCCTGGGTTTTGCCATTATAATCATTGTATGCCTGTATAGTTTTATGATCGTTGTCATCATCTACCCGAATAGACATTAACAAACCGTCCCTAAAAAACCAACTTTCAGATTGATCTATACCATTTACGGGAAACAGGGACCACTCATCATGGGCCAGGCCATCCCGTAAGAATCTACCAATTAAGGTATAATCCTCATTATTGATACTAAAGTTTTGTTGTGGAACGCCATTATCAAAAGAAATGACACTTTTAAAAAGGGTATTGACTATTTCAGAATTTTCTATTTGCTCCTCCAAAATGGTCCATTTGCCATTAGGTTTACCCATATTTATTTTTCCCGAAGCAGATTTTTGAATACCACTTACCAAAACCCTATATTGATAATCTATAATTTCTGACTGACTTTCGGAATTAAATTCCCCGAATTGAAATTTCCAAGGGCCATTGGCCGTACCCTCCACAAAGCTACCTTTAAATTGAAAAGAGTAATCCTGCTTTTGTAACAATTCTTGAAGATTGGAACGCACCACTAAAAAGTCGCCATCCAAAACCGTGTCGTTATCAACAATTTTATACGTGTAGTTTGCCTTACCGTTGTATTTGCCAATCTGTAACGGACCGTTGTAATTTTTGACCTCTTGGGCATTCAGCGAATTTGTAATACCGATACAACAGCATACAACAAAAAATAGTAAAGGGTTGATAGTTAGCCTAATCATGCCGCAAAAAAACGAAATAAGATTCAGACTAGTAAATTAGAAGAGTATGATTTTTAACTTTTTATTAAAAGTTTTTAATCAATTCAGAATGAAGCAATAAAAGCTATTAAAGTTTGTGAAATTACCAATCAATCGGGAAATAATCCTTCAAAAATTTGCCGCACCAATGTTTACCGGTATTTATACCATCGAATAATGGATCCAAAACCCTGGCTGCACCATCAACAATATCCAAAGGGGGCTGAAAATCATGTACTTCTTGTTTCTTTTTCGCTAATTCCGCAGGGTCCTCATCGGTAACCCAGCCGGTATCCACAGCGTTCATAAAAATACCATCCTTTGCAAGTTCGCCAGCTGCGGTATGCGTTAACATATTCAGTGCGGCTTTCGCCATATTGGTATGCGGATGGCGCGACTCCTTAAAGAAACGGTGGAATTTACCTTCCATGGCAGTAACGTTGATAATATGTTTTTGACCGGTGTTTTCTTTTTTCATCATTTCTGCCAAACGGTTGCACAGTACAAAAGGTGCAACGGAGTTGACCAATTGAACCTCGATCATTTCGGTAGTTTCAATCTCCCCTAATTTTAGTCGCCAACTGTTGGTTTTACGTAAATCTACTTGTTGAAGATCGGCATCTAATTCGCCAGTTGGGAAAACCTCTTGGGCAACCAATGCATTGTCAAAACTATACGGTATTTGTGATAGTTGAGCAGAAGCTCTCAAGCCAATACCGGGTTCTGGTCCGTGCCATGTAACCGGCATGTTTTGGTTTGGTGATGCTTTTGAGCTGAATGTTTTAAGCTCTTCCAAACAGCTTTCATGGTCGCTTAAAACCATTTGGGCAAATTTTGGTAACGATGAGAATTCGCGCTCTTCGTTCTCCATTAAGTGATGGTAGAATCCTGCTGGTCTACGCACTGTTTGCGCAGCATTATTGATCAAGATATCCAGTTTGTCATATTGCTGTTCTACAAAATTGCAGAAGATTTCTACACTGGGTATATGGCGCAAGTCTAGACCATGAATTTTAAGTCGGTGCCCCCACTCCATAAAATCTTCCTCCTTAGAAAAACGTAATGCAGAATCTACAGGAAAACGCGTGGTAGCAATGACCGTTGCGCCTCCACGAAGTAACATTAAGGTAATATGATAACCAATTTTTAAACGTGAACCGGTAATCACCGCTACCTGACCTTTAACATTCGCAGTCTGAAATCTTTTGGCATAGTTGAAATCGCCACAATCTGTACACATGGTATCATAAAAATGGTGAAGTTTTGTAAACTCGGCCTTACACACATAACAATTGCGAGGAGTGGTAAGCTCCGGCAAATCTTTACTGGCCAATTCGGCTGCAGGTAGTAATTTTGGCGCAACAAAGACATGGGCTTCACGCGCACTACGAATTCCGGTTTCTTTACGGGCATGTTTGTCACGAACAGCCTGCTTTCTTTTTTCATTTCTTTTGGCGTCCTTTACCCGTTTAGCAAATTCTTGTTTGCTAGGGCGAGATAATTGGCCGGCAGCTTTAATTAAGGCAATACGTCTATCTTCGGGAATTTCAAAAATCTGGTTGGTGTCGTTTACTAAACGATTTAAAATATCAATACAACTTTCAATCTCGTTTAAGTCGATTTCTGTTTCTTTAAACTGCTGTTCTTCCTTCATGGTACTACCTTAATAGGGGCAAAAATACTAACAATGTTTAAAGTACGGTAATGCGTACTTTCTTCTTTTTTAATCGGGTGTTGTTCAATTTATTCGCAAGTTCTTTTGATAGACTTTTGGGTACAGCAACAAAAGCGCAATCTTGCTTTAGTTCTATATCTCCCAATTGGTCTCTATTTAAGTCGCCTTGCTTAAAGAAAAGTCCCGCAATATCACCCTTGGATATTTTATCTTTTCTTCCACCAGATATAAATAAGGTTTCCCAAAACGGGTCGCCTAATTTTTTTGAGGTATTGATTTTAATTGGGGTCGATGCTTCAATAAACTCGGGTAATATTTCCTTATCCCATTTTAAAACATAGGCTGTTCCCAATTCATTTACACGCGCAGTTCTACCATTACGGTGGGTAAACTCTTCTATACGATGTGGTAATTCATAATGTATGATGAATTTTAATTCGGTAATGTCAATGCCCCTAGCAGCAAGATCAGTTGCCACCAAAATTCTGCTACTGCCATTTCTAAATTTAATAAGCGCACGTTCGCGATCTCGTTGTTCCATACCACCGGAAAAGCATTCGTGCAAAATACTTTGTTCGCTTAAAAATGAGCTTACACTCTCAATACTATCCTTGTAATTACAGAAAATAATGCCGGGTTCTTCACCAATAAATTCAAGTAACTGAACCAAAGTGTTCAGTTTGTCTTTCTCTTTGGAAACAACAGTACTTATGGTTAACTGTGATGGAATTTCCTTTTTTAGAAAATTAATTCTTTTTGGGTTTTCCATACCCACAAATTTTGGGATTTTAACGCCCTCGGTCGCAGAGGTAAGAATGCGCTTTTTAAGGTTTGGCAACTCCAGCAGAATTTCGGTCATTTGCTCTTCAAAACCAACTTCGAGCGATTTATCAAACTCATCAAGTACAAGCGTTTTAATATGGTCTTTGGTGAAACGATCTGCCATAAAATGATCTAAGATTCTACCAGGTGTGCCAATTAAAATGGCAGGTGTATGTTTTAGTTCAATCTTGTCCTTGGACATTGCCCTACCTCCATAAATGGCATTTACCTTAAAACCGGTACCCATATCACGCAGCACTTGCTCTATTTGAATAGCCAGCTCTCGAGATGGCACTAAAATAAGAACTTGCACTTCAGGATTGTTTGGGTCTAAAAGGTCTAGGACCGGTAATAGAAACGCCAAGGTTTTACCAGTACCCGTGGGTGAAAGTAATATGGTGTTGTCCGACGAAGAAATGGTTTCTAATGCCAATTCTTGCATAGGGTTTAACGCATTGATATTCAATTTTGATAAAATATCCTTTTGATTTTTCATGCGTTATAACCTTTTAAAAATATGATTTTATGCTTCTTGAAGATCTCGTTTAGATTTTCTATATAAGTAATTTGGAAAAATACTTCTTTTGGCAAATCTGTTTAATTTGTTGGCATTGATCATCTTTTGGAAGATAGGTTTTGTAACTCCAAAATATTCGTATGTAGCACCATCAACAAAAGTAACTTCTAAAACAAGACCGTTATGTTGAAAATCTGCAATGCCAGAAGTAATGCTTTCTTCGTAAGCTTCTTTATTGGCTTCTTTGGTTTCTGGAGCAATACTTACTAGAAAATGGTAGCCGTCAATAATTCTACGACTTTGCACTTCTGCCTCTTCCCTCTTTTCATCACCCTCTTGAAATTTATCTGGATGCCATTCCTTAACCAAGTTTCTGTACTTGGTTTTTAAGGCTTTAAGTTCAATTTCCTTCTCTACCCCAAAAAGTTTTTTGTATTCGTTGATACGTTTCATAACACAGCTTTTTTGCGGCTGCGAAACTACGTCTTTAATTTGAGGTATCTGTTTAAAATTTGGTATTAAAAAAGCCCTTCACATTGTGAGGGCTTTTTCTTAAACTAGAATGTATATATGTTTAGATAACTTTTACGTTCACTGCGTTTAATCCTTTGTTTCCTTCTTGAAGATCAAATTCAACTTCATCGCCTTCACGAATTTCGTCTACTAATCCAGAAATGTGTACAAAGTGGTCTTTTTCAACTCCTTCTTCAGTGATAAAACCGAATCCTTTTGTGTCGTTGAAAAATTTTACTGTTCCTTTACTCATTGTAATGTATTTTAATTTTTAATACTTATTGTTGCGCAAAGATGACGCCAATAGTTGACATAGGACCCCTTATTTACATTTATATGCATTAATTGTGATTTATTTATGAGTTTAAATCTCTAAAACATTGAAATTGAGACAAATTCATTGTATTTACTTTCATTTTTTTTGGAAACATTCTTCCAAATCCATAAAATTCTCACACCTATTTAATACAATTCCTCAATTATAGTAGTGTATTTTATAATACTTTAGTAGCAACAACTAAATCACTTTAACAACATGACAAATTCTTTAGCGACAGTACGTACGCTGTATTTTCTTTTCTGCGCCATCCTCGTTAACTGCAACGTAATGGCGCAACAAAAAAAAATTGATATGTCCAAAGATTTACTTTTGGTCCAAATGGATTGTAAGACGGATATAGATGACTTGCATACCACAGCTGGTTTAGCGACCTTGGTGCATCATGTTAAATATGCAGAATTAAATTATTTGCCAATTGTAGGTACATATGGTATACAGGAAGGATTATATGTTCCTCCAAACGAATTGATGCAACTAGCCTTTGAAAAAAATTGGTTGGATGCCCATAAAAATTGGAAAAAAGCAGTTAAAAAAGTCGTCAATGAAGTTCATAAAATAATTGCCAAAGGGGGTGATGTATGGGTGGCAGAAGCTGGCCAATCAGAATTTACCGCAGACTGGGTTCAATTACTTATGGAAAAAAATCCTGATATTGAAATTAGTAATAGGATTCATGTGGTACAGCATAGTGATTGGAACGAGTCCGCTACAGACCCCGATAAATTGGCCTATGTTCAAAAAACTACCGATTATCATAAGATTGCAGATGGTAATGCCGAAGGTAACGGTACACCTGGACTTAAATCTGAAGGTGAAATTGATTGGCAGTCCTATATTAACGATACCCATTTAATCGATATTTGGAATACTTCTATACGATTGGGCAATCAATACAATGGAAAAGATGGAAGATATTTGAACGAAAGCGTCGCTGATGGTGGTTTGGATTTCTCCGATTTGTCAGAAGTGTGCTATATACTTGGTGAAATGAAAATTGTAAATGCAGTTGATTTCTTTGAAAACTTCAAGGTTAAATAACTACTTTATTTAAGATTAAAAAAGGCCTCTTGCAATTTTTTTGTAATGGGGCCTTTTTCATTTCCCATATACAAGCAATGATTGTCTATTTGACTAATGGCCGCAATTTGCGTGCTCGTGCCCGTTAAAAATGCCTCATCCAATAAAGCAAGTTCCTTTGATGGATATGGAATTTCTTTTAGTGCTATTCCAAGGGATGTACATAGATCTTTAACGATTGCTCCGGTAATGCCGTTCAATATGTATTCATTTGCCGGATGTGTATACACTACTTGATCCCTGACAAAAAATACGTTACAATGGGATGCTTCGGTAAAAAGGCCATTACGGTACAGCAAGGTTTCAAAGCTACCATGTTGCATAGCTTCTTCGTTCAACATGACATTGCCCAAAAGCGAGGTCATCTTTATATCGCATCTAGACCACCTAAAATCTTCCCTGGTAATAACTTTGGTATTTGCCTGATTGATATTGGGCAATATTTTAGGCAATGCATACATCATCACCGTTGGGTGTATATCTGCAGGATATGAATGTTGTCTTGGAGCAACACCTCTGGTTATTTGCATATAAAGTAAACAGTCCTTATCCGTTAAAGAGGTTGCCTTGAGTAGCTTAGGTATTTCTGTTGTCAGTGATCCTACATCAAAATTGATGTTAATTTTATCCAGTCCTTCCTGCAATCGGTCCAAATGTTTTTGACCATAAAAAAAAGAACCATTGATCTGTACCATGACCTCATATATTCCATCGCCAAAAATAAATCCGCGGTCAAATACTGATATAGTGGCCTCTTGCGCATTAACAATCTTACCGTTTAGATATACTTTTTCAGGGTACGACATAGGTTATAAATAACGTTGAAGATGTTTTTTAAAATACTGGGCACTATCCGTTATGCTTTGCATGGAATTCTTTGCAAAATTACCGCCTTGTTCTAAATAATAATACTGTAAATCCTCTTTATTGATATTGGCCAAGATTTGTTTATAGTCAATTGAACCATTTCCCATTTCAGAATAATCCCGCGTAATCCTATCCATATCCTTAATATGCCACATAACATATCGTTTCGGATTTTCCCGTATTAAATCATGAATGCTTTTGGTGGAAGAATGCTCAACCCAATACATATCCATTTGTAATTTCACCAAATTGGGGTCGGTTTCCGCTAAGATTATAGCATACCCTTGTTCGCCGTTATGATCGGTAAATTCAAAATCATGATTATGGTAGGCAAACTGTAGTCCGGCATTGTTGACCTGCTCCCCTATTTTATTTAATTTATCGGTCAATATTTTAAAATGTTCTATGGTTCGGTATTCAGGTGCCAACCATGGCCAGGTTATATATGTACTTTGTAAGGTTTTTGCACCTTTTATGCATTGGTCCACATAACGCATAAGTACATTTTCCGGTTCATTGAATAGATTAGAAAAGTTATAGTGGCCGCTAGATATCGTAAAATCCAGGTCATCTAATTGTCTCTTAAATTCTTTGGAAGGTATACCATAATAGCTATCATTTTCCCCATCATAACCATATATTTCCCCATCCTCATATCCCAGCCCTCTTGCATAAGCTATGCTACCAATAGGATCGTTTGCCATAGCATCACGAATAGTAAATAATTGCAATCCCATTTTATATTTATAATCCAATGGCAATACCGATAACGGTAACATGGAACTAACGGACAATACACCTGTTTTTTTCAAAAAGGTCCTGCGTGAATTGGGATTATTCATACGTATAGATTTAAAACTGTACTTGTGATTAATAAATATAAATCATAGTCATTAAAATTAATATGATACGCATAAAAAAGCGACCATATTGATCGCTTTTTTTATTTACTTCAACATTAGGTTTACTTTTGTGCTAGCGCAGTTTCGCTATAGGTGACTCGGTAAATGGCATCTCCAAAATCATCAGAAATCAACATGGAGCCATCCTTTAACATCAACATATCCACTGGTCTTCCAGATGCTTTTTGCTCTACTTCATCTAACCAGCCATCTATAAATACTTCGTTGCCTATGACCTCCCCTTCTTCTATATCTACCATCATTATCCTATATCCTACTTTTTTGCTTCTGTTCCAAGAACCGTGCTCTGCAATAAATGCCCTGCCCTTATATTCTTGGGGAAACATGGTGCCGGTATAAAATTTGATACCTAAGGGAGCCACATGAGCTCCAAGTTGAAGTGCCGGCGAAACAAAATCCGAACACGGATGTTCGTCACCAAATTCCGGATCTTTGACAATACCACCATGACAAAACGGATACCCAAAATGCTGACCAGCTTCGGTCACCTTGTTCAGTTCACAAGGAGGTATGTCATCACCGAGCATATCCCTGCCATTATCCGTAAACCACATTTCCTTGGTTTCTGGGTGCCAAGTAAAACCAACGGAGTTTCTAACGCCACGGGCATAAATTTCACGATTGCTACCATCAGGGTCCATTCTGGAAATGGTCGCAAAACGTTCATCTTCATTGGTACGGTTGCAAATGTTACAAGGTGCACCTACCGGCACATATAATTTATCATCCGGTCCAAAAGCAATATATTTCCAACCATGATGAAATTCAGTTGGGAAATCATCATATACCAATTCTTTTTCCACAGATTTGCCCAATTGGTCTTCAATACTGGGATATTTCCAAAGACTACCTACCTGCGCAACATACAGATCCCCATTTCTAATGGCTATACCGTTAGGAACTTCCATGGTATCCAGTATAATAACATTGTCCGCTTTAAAGTCGCCATCATTATCCTGTATGGCATACACCGTGTTTTCATTCCTAGTGCCAACAAAAAGGGTACCGTTATCACCCATAGCCATTGAGCGCGCACCATCTATTCCTCTAGCATACACTTCTATATTAAATCCTTCTGGTAGGTTTAACTCTAGCAAAGCTAAGTCTGTACTGTCCATTACTACTTCATTGGCTACCTCTGTAGCCTCTTTCTGTTTTTTGTCCTTGCAGGAGGAAAACGCTATGACCAAAATGGCCAGCGATATAATGTTATAAATTTTAGTTGTCATAAGGGTTCGTTTTTGTTTATACGAAGATACATAACCATAAGTTGTTTTAAAACAAGGCACTCTAGTCAATTAAAAGCTGTTTTGAGAAAAAGATAAACGAACAAAAAAAAAGCTGAGATCCGTCAAGAAATTAGCCTTAATTGTAAACTAATCAATAAATAGGTTTATTGAGCGGAAACAGCATCCAATGCCTTACCGATCAGGGTTTCACCATTGATAATTTCAAATGTTTCGTTCATGGCAGAATCATCATGTAAAGAGCGCACCAAAGTTTGGGCAACATCATCTCTGGTAATTGAACCTTTTTCCCCAAGCTTGGACTGTAATTTGATTTTTCCTGTACCCTTATCATTTGTTAAGGATCCTGGTCTTACTATGGCATGTACAAGTTCTGTAGATTTTAAATATTCGTCCGCATTATGTTTAGCTTTTAAATACTCCTGTAAATCTTCCGTTTCTTCTGGATTGTCTGCCCCCATTGAGCTGAGCATTACAAATTTTTTGATATTTGCTTTTTTGGCTTCATCGATCAATCTCTTTGCGCCTTCTTGATCTACTTCAACTACT
Source organism: Maribacter confluentis (assembly GCF_030505015.1). Classification (NCBI taxonomy): domain Bacteria; kingdom Pseudomonadati; phylum Bacteroidota; class Flavobacteriia; order Flavobacteriales; family Flavobacteriaceae; genus Maribacter; species Maribacter confluentis. The sequence continues at coordinate 15,232 of NZ_JAUKUC010000001.1, read as the reverse complement.
TTTTTTCCACCTGACCCAGCAGCGAATATGACCTTATCAATATCCTTGACCGCATGTGAAATATCTTTTTCCAAATCACCTATTACGGTCTTAATATTTTCTTTTTTAAATTGGTCTTGCTGTTCTTCTTTTCTAACCATGGCCACTGGAACAAAATATTGTGAAACTTTTAAAAGGTTTACAATTTTTTTTCCCGTTGTACCATTGGCACCGGCAACTAATACATTTTCCATTTTCCTGTTATTTTTTACGCAAGTTCATGATTGTCATTGGTATTGATCAATGCAAATACCTATTTAATTGACCTGAATCATAAGGGGACTATAGTGCATAAAAAAGGCGGCTATGGCCGCCTTATAAAATCTATTTTAAAATTTAAGATAAACTGGCATTAAGAACTACTTCGGCCTTTAGTAATTTGGAAACAGGGCATACTTCTTTAGCTTTATGGGCAATTTTCTTGAATTCTTCTTCCTTAATTTCCGGTACGTCACCTACTAGGTCCAAAGTTACTTTCACGATCTCGCCATCCTTGAACGCTACTTTTGCCGCTACGTCCAGTGTGGTTGGCGTAAAGCCTTCTTCACCCAATAAAAAACTCAATTGCATGGAGAAGCAACCTGCATGGGCCGCTCCAATAAGTTCTTCGGGGTTTGTACCCTTTTCATCTTCAAATCTTGTATTAAAGGCATAAGGGGTATTGTCTAAAACGGTACTTTCGGTAGATAACGTTCCTTTGCCCTCTTTGCCGCTACCTTTCCATTGTGCCTTTGCATTTCTTGTAAAATTCATTTTCTTATATTTTAATTAATAATGTAGTTTATTTGATTTAAGTGCTATTTCCCAACACTATGTATTAGACAATTTGCGCTTTTTCTTGATATGTGGGATAATCCAAGTACCCTTCTTTTCCAGGTGTGTAAAAGGTATCCTCGTTCCATTTAGATAATTCATTGCCGTTTTTAAAACGTTCCACCAAATCCGGATTTGAAATATATAGTTTACCATAGGCCACCAAATCTGCATTGCCCTCTTCAATTACCTTATTGCCGCTTTCTTGGTCAAATCCTGCATTTATCATTAGAGTACCATTATACAATGGTCTAAAGTGTTTTGCAATATGCTGCACAGCATAAGGTATATCGGAAACATCGGTGAATGGTTCTGACAAATGAATATAGGCCAAATTGTAGTCGTTCAATTTTTTAATGATATATTCAAAAGTGGGAATGGTCTCCTCATCCATAGTCATACCAAATAAACCATTTAGAGAAGGATTAAAGCGCGCGCCTATCTTTTCTTGTGGTATTACCTCTTTAACGGCATCAAGCACTTCAAAGAAAAAACGCGCTCTGTTTTCAATAGAACCACCGTACTCATCTGTCCTTGTATTTGACGTAGCGTTAAAAAATTGATGAAACAGGTACCCATTTGAGGAATGGATTTCTACGCCGTCAAATCCGGCTTCTACCGCATTTTTTGCCGCATTGACAAAATCTGTTACGGTTGCCTTGATTTCTTCCTTGCTCATTGACTTAGGAGTAACGGTATCCTTGAAACCCTCTGAGGTAAACGATTTTGAATTAGGGTTGATGGCTGATGGTGCCATAGGTAGATCACCATTATGAAAATCTGGATGAGACATTCTGCCAACATGCCAAAGCTGTATAAAAATGGTACCGCCTGCATCATGTACCGATTCGGTAACTTTTTTCCACCCTTCCACCTGGGCCTTGGAATGTATTCCAGCAGTGTTTACATAACCTACTGCAGCTTTGGAAACTTGGGAACCTTCAGTAATGATAAGTCCCACAGAAGCCCTTTGCGTATAATAAGGTACGTGTAAATCCTCCGTAGGGGCATTCTCGTCATTAGCCGCCCTACTCCTGGTCATGGGAGCCATAACGACCCTATTTTTAAGTTGTATGTTTTTACGATATGGTGTTAATAATATTTCTGTATTCATAGCTATCTTTTGTTTTCTAACAGTTCATAAAAGTCTAACATTATCGGCATGATTATTAACTCGTCTCAATAAAAACTTATCATATATGAAAAATGGACACTGCAAATCTTTACTAGGTTTTACCATAAATGAGTGCTGTTGAATGCTAAATAAATGTGGAAAAAATAATTGCTGAGGATATTAAATTTAGGGTTCTACCATAAATTTGCAGATTTACAAAACCATATTATTTTTTTGTCGTAGGTACGTTAAAGACATTCTTTAACCTAAAAAATATAAAAATGAACTATAGCTACAAGTGGGCACTTAGGCTGTTACAAGTATTAACCATAATATTAATATCCACTTCAGTAAAAGCACAGAACATTAAAGGTAAGGTTACCGATTATAAAGGTACGGCCTTGGAAAATGTCGGTATTTTCAACCAGACTTCAGGCCAACATAGCCATACCAACTTATCGGGGGCATTTTCACTTCCTGCTACACATATAAACGATTCCGTATACTTTTCCAATTTGGGCTATAAAACTTTTGTTCTAGTCATAGAACCTAAACATTTTAATGAGCAGGTACAGATTACCTTGGAGGAGTCCAGCATAAACTTAGATCAAGTTGTTGTGGTGTCCAAAGTAGATGCAATGAGTAAAATTGTGAATATAGATGTACAGAATGATCCGGTAAAATCTTCCCAGGAAATTTTACGAAAAGTGCCGGGCTTTTAATTGGCCAACATGCAGGCGGCGGTAAGGCAGAACAGATTTTTTTAAGAGGTTTTGATATTGACCATGGTACGGATGTAGCCATTAGTGTAGATGGTATGCCGGTGAATATGGTATCTCATGCGCATGGCCAGGGCTATGCAGATCTACACTTTGTGATACCGGAAACAATAGAACATATAAATTTTGGAAAAGGATTGTATTATGCCGATAAGGGAAATTTTAACACCGCTGGGTACGTTGACCTTGGCTTGAAAAAAAGTATTGACAAAAGTATGGTATCCTATGAAACCGGACAGTTCAATACCAATAGATTTGTGGGACTATTTAAATTATTGGAAGGAAATAAAAGTGATGCCTATTTGGCTTCGGAAATTTATCTTACCGACGGACCGTTTGATTCCCCACAAAATTTCAATAGGATAAATATTTTAGGACGTTACAATTATAAGGACCTTGGTAAGGAAGAGCTTACATTGACCGCCTCTCATTTTCAAAGCAAATGGGATGCCTCGGGACAAATTCCTCAAAGGGCGGTTGATCAAAACCTTATTGGCAGGTTTGGCGCCATAGATGATACCGAAGGAGGACAGACCAGTAGAACAAATTTAATGTTGAACCATACCAGATTTTTGGGCGATGACCAGTTTTTAAAGACGAGGGCATTTGTAAGCAAATATGATTTTGAATTATTCTCAAACTTTACATTCTTTTTGGAAGATCCGGTAAACGGAGATCAAATTCGTCAATTTGAGGATAGGACGGTTATGGGTGCTGAAACAGCTTTTGAGCAAATCAATATTACGGTTGGTGAAAATGATATGGTTGGGTACAAAGCAGGAATAGGTTTTAGAAATGATAATGTAGATGATGTGTCGCTATCACATACCTTAAACAGGAAGACCACTTTAGAGCAGTATGCATTTGGGGATGTCGATGAAACCAATATATACGGATTTTTGGATGGCACTTATAAAACCGGAAATTGGACTTTTAATCCCTCTGTACGTTTAGATTATTTTAAGTTCGATTATGAAAATAAATTAAGCGAAGCTTACGATAGCAGAAGTGAAAACAAAGCAAAAGTTAGTCCAAAACTTAATACGTTATATACGGTAAACCGCAATTGGCAAATGTTCTTAAAAACAGGTTTAGGATTTCATTCTAACGATACACGTGTTGTAACCGCGAATGAAGGTAGGGATATATTGCCAACAGCGTATGGATTAGATTTGGGTACTATAGTAAAACCTGTGGATAAACTTGTATTGAACGCTACGTTATGGGGACTTTTATTAGATCAGGAATTTGTGTACGTAGGTGATGCCGGTATTGTTGAACCTAGTGGAAAGACACGAAGGTTAGGAATAGAACTAGGAGCCCGTTATCAATTATTGGACTGGTTATATGCATATAATGATATTAATTATACCTACGCCAGAAGTACGGAGGAGTTAGAAGAAGAGGATTATATTCCACTTGCGCCGGACCTTACCTCGGTTGGTGGCTTATCCATAAGTGATTTAGGTAACTTTTCGGGTCATTGAATTATCGTTATTTAGGTGATAGGGCCGCAAACGAAGATAATAGTATAGTAGCGGAAGGTTATTTTGTAACCGATTTAAACTTGAATTATCATATTAAAAATTGGACATTGGGTCTGATAATTGAGAATTTATTTGATACGGAGTGGAACGAGACCCAATTTGCTACAGAAAGCAGATTGTTTAATGAAACCGCATCTGTTGAGGAAATTCACTTTACTCCCGGAACACCATTCTATCTTAGAGGCAAAGTGTCGGTAAGGTTTTAGGAATTTTGCAAGTATCTACAAGTAATAAAAAAAATGAACGTATAGGTTAGTCGAAAGTTAATCCTCTGGCGGATGTCCATGAATGTCTTCAAAAACAGTATCGAAATTTTCTCTTAGGTATGCGTTCAATTTCTTTTGGTAGTCGTCCTTTAACCAACTTAAAAAGTTATAGGTGCTTTTGCTAATACATTTTCCGTAAACGTGAATTCTATTATCAATATCTTCTTTTAATAGCTTTGCCAATGCTATGGCATCATAAACATCTTCACTGTTTTCAATACACATATGGGCATGCTGTGCTATGGAACGCTCCAGAACCACTTTAGATGATTCTCCTGCAAACGTAGCGGTTTCATACGTTTCCTTGATATCAAAATAGGTCTCCTTTGAGTTTTTGAATTCTGCTTTGACCTCTTCGGACAAATCCAGTTTAAAATCACTTTCAATATCCTCATCATCCCTAATACGGTCCATGTAGAAATTAGGGGATTTGAAAATAGCGCCCCAATCTAGGTCCGCACCCCAAGGACCAAAACGATAAAGGTTGTTCCCTAGGTCAATTACGGTGAATTTGGATTTATTGTTCAAGACCCTAGATCCCCTACCGATCATTTGATAGTAAAGCGTAAGAGATTTTGTTGCCCTATTAAGGATAATGGTGTCAATGGTCGGTTCATCAAAACCGGTTGTTAAGATACTTACGGATGTTAAGATTGCATCTGGCGTTTCCCTAAACCACCTTAATATTTGTTTACGTTGTTTTTTGGTCGCCGTATTATCCAAATGCATAATGGGCAATCCTACGGCTTTGAATGTATGGTATACTTGTATGGACGTTTCTATACCATTGTTGAAAATTAATGTTTTTTTACCTTTGGAGTGTTTTGAATAAGCTTCTAATAGCTTGTTCAGCATAGCCGGGCTAGTATATAGATCGGCAGATGATTTTACGGTATAATCACCATTAGAGCCTACTTCCAATGAAGTTAGCCCCATATCATAATGAAACACCTCTGCCCTAGCCAAGAAATCGTTCTCTATAAGGTTTTCAATACTTTCCCCGGGTATAAGTTCATCATAATTCTTGTTCATGGGCAAGTCCTTATTGGAACTTAAAGGAGTGGCCGTTACACCAAGAACAAATGAATTTTCAAAAAATTTGAACAGTTTGGTAAATGAATTGTAATGCGCCTCATCAATGATGACCAGGCCAACATCTGAAATATCCAGCTGGTCGTCGTTTAGACGATTGTTCAAGGTTTCTACCATGGCCACATAACAACTGTAACGCTCTTGGTCATCCAAATTTGCCTTACTGTTAACCACTTTGTTAACGACGCCAAAATTGGTGAGCATTTCAGAAGTTTGATTACAAAGTTCTATACGGTGGGTCATCACCAAAACTTTTTTGCTATGGTTTTTAAGGTACTGTCTTACTATTTCAGAGAAAATAACAGTTTTACCACCACCGGTTGGCAATTGATATAAAAGATGGTAATCTTCACGTTCAGAATCGAACTTGTTAAAAATTTGTTGAATAGCACCCTGTTGGTAGCTATATAGTTCCTTATCGGTTTTCTTATCCTGTAGTTCAAAAACTGTCTCTTGCATAAAATCTTTTCTGGAAGTTGCAAAGGTAACATTATCAATAGTAGATTACTAATTCATGGGTTAAAAAGGGTATCTTTTGCGACCATTGGTAAGCAATTTTTTACAGACCATACAAAATAATGAAACATTACCATTTTAAAGTGTATAAACCATTTGGAATGTTGAGTCAATTGACTTCCAACGAAGAACGGCAGTTGCGCAAGAAAAAGTTTTTAAGTGAACTTTATTCGTTCAATTCTGAAATTATGCCTATTGGTAGATTGGACGAGAAGTCAGAAGGTCTTTTACTCATGACAACTGATGGTAAATTAAGCGATATCATAAATCGTAAAGGAGTTGAAAAAGAGTATCTGGCACAGTTAGATGGGCTAATTAGTACACAAGCCATTATAGAACTAAGTAGCGGGGTAAATATTGGACTTTTTGGCACTACCTATGGTACAAAACCCTGTACGGTAGAGCAATTATTGACTAACCCCACATTACCCGAACCCAGTGCTAAGCTCCGTATTGGAAGGCATAGACCAACTTCATGGATACGAATTATACTTACCGAAGGTAAATTTAGGCAAATACGCAAAATGACGGCTGCGGTCGGTTATCCTACCATACGACTAGTACGTGTACGTATAGGGAATATCTATTTGGGACACATGCAACCCGGACAAGTGGAGCCAATAACCTTAAATACGGATATTATTTAGGAATTTTTTTACCTGAAAACCTAGAGAAAATCGTTAAGCTTTTTTTAGAATTGATAAAATAGACCCTGTCAAAAGCAATATTGAGGCAACTATGGATTGTAATGTAATCTGTTCATTTAAGAAATACCAGCCTAATACCATAGCAATGATCGGGTTAACGTACGAAGAAGTGGCCACCTTTTCTGGAGAAACAAACCGTAACAGATAATTAAAGGCCGTAAAGGTTACAATACTGCCAAAAATAATAAGTAATAACATGGACCAAAGTACCGGTATACTCCATTGTGATGGCCAAGACCAATTCTCTCCAAGTAAAAAGCTAATAATAATAAGGGAAAAACCACTGGTCAACATTTGATAGCCGGTATTGACAAAAAAGTTTTGTGGTAAATCTGCCTTACCGACAAATAAACTTCCATAAGACCAACTCAACATACAGATAAAGATGAGGAACATTCCCAATACTGCGCCTTCTTGGGTTATTATTTGCTTTTGCCCAACTAATAAAAAAATACCGGTAATACCCAATATTACACCTATTACGGACATGGGTTGAATTTTTTTACCTTGCAACACACGCATCATCAATAAAACTACCAAGGGCTGTGCGGAAACCTCCAAGGCCGCAAAACCGCTATCTACGAATTTCAAGGCCCACACCACTACCCCATTTCCAAATGTTAAAAAAAGAAACCCTGCAATAAACGTATTCTTAAATTGTGTTTTGGTAATGCCTAAGGATAGACCCAAAATTTTGGATATGATGAAAATTAAACTGCCGGCCGTTAAAAAACGAATACCTGCCAGCATAAAGGCAGGTAATTCCGTTACCGCAATTTTGTTCCATAAATAAGTAGATCCCCAGATGAAGTAAATGGCAAAGAAAGACAATACTACCAGAACGGTATTGCGTTGCAGTTTTGCCATAGGGAAATGTGTTGGCTATATTTTTTTGACACGAACGGCATTCATACCCTTCATTCCTTTTTCAAGCTCGTACGAAACCTTGTCATTTTCCATGATTTCATCGATAAGACCGCTCACATGAACAAAATATTTTTCATTGTTTTCAGCGTCTATGATAAAACCAAAACCTTTAGAAGTATCAAAAAATGAAACCTTACCGTTTCTTACCGGATCAAATTCCTCAACATCACCTTCCTCTTTTTTAGGAATACCCAAAACAATATCCTCAGCTTCTATTTCTACCTTCATGGCAGGATCTGGCGGTGTATCTACCAAATTACCATTGAAGTCCACATAGGCCAATGGTATGCCAGAAGTACCACTTTCCTTCGCCGCTGCCTTGCGCGCAAGCATTTTTTTCTTTTTCTCTTCTCGCTTTTTTAAGCGTTTTTTTTCTTTTTCAGTTTTATTAAATGTCTGTTGTGATTTTGCCATTCGAAATTTTAATGATAATACTTGAATTTTACTGTAAAGGAATTGAAATACGTGGTGACGTATAGAACCAATGGTAAGTTTTTTGAGTAAACTATGCTGCCATTTGTTGTAAGGCCATTGCAAGAATCATCTGCACCCCTTTAAAGTCCAACAAAGATATGATTTGTATTTCAATTATTTAGCATTACGGGGCATCAAACTAATAAACTTTTAAAAGAGTTTACCATTATTTAATAGATAGCCAAGAAATATGGATTATAAGATGTCATAATACAGGAAATAATAGTCCTGAAAATGAAAAGAGGAGTTTAAACTACTGTCGTTTAAACCCCTCTTTTAAATTATTAATATGATATATACCCTAATCCTTTAGGGTAATATTCTCTTGAACGCCGTTAGGATAGGTCATAGTGGCACTATCATCACAAGTACCATCGCCAAATGCTACATTAACGGTAAGTCCATTTTTGGAGATATCCAAATCACCTGCAGCAATATAGGTACAGCCTAAGTCGCTTTTTAAGGGGGAATTTACCTCAATTTTATACGTGTTTCCTTCATATACCACAGTCCACTCTCCTGTTACACTATATGAAGCCGTTTCATCAAAAGTTATGGTCGTACTTTTTGTTCCGTTATCGGATATTATTGAGCCATCTTCCATTTCTACAGTTATATCGCTTGTAACCTCAAATGTTATGGCACTTTCGTTATCATTGCTACTGAACACATAAGATCTGGAACCGTTGACTTTGATTTCCCCAATATAAAAATCCACATAGCTTGCGGTAAAGGAACCTTCTTCTCCCTGAAGGTCATAGGTTACGGTCAACGTACCGTTTACTTGATCCGTTCCGTTCAATACACAATTGTTGAATACCGCTGTGTAGCCGGTATCCGTATATTCTGCGGTATAGCATTCTTCATTCGATGATTTTCCCGAAGTACCTTGGGCAGATGACATATTGTAAAGTGCAAGGTCCACACCGTCCAAATAATCATCGGTGGTTAAAACTGCTTGCAATTCTGTTTCTGTAATAACTGCTTGTTCATCCATAGCATTATCATCACTACAGCTATAGGCAATGAATAATACCGGAAGTACGGCAGATAATTTTCTTAAAATTAATGTTACTTTTTTCATATTGTTTGCTTGTAGGGTTGTGCTATAAAAACGTACAAAAACACCATTAATTATAAAGACCGTTAATTTTATGCCATGTTCTTAGAATATAAAATCCACAAAGTATACGAAAACATTAAAATATTCGCTTATAATCATATACGATATACTATTTTTGACTCATGTTGGTAAAAGTAAACTTAAGGGACCAAGTAAGGGATTACCTTCTTTCTCAGATGATTACCGGAAATCTAAAAACGGGCAAGACCATTAATTTGGCGGCCCTTTCGCGCGATTTAGATGTTAGTGTAACCCCAATTAGGGAAGCGTTGGCACAATTGCAGCAGGCACATATCATCAAGGCCGTACCTAACAGAGGGTTCATCATTGCCGAACTGGATGTTAAAGAAGCCGAGGACCTTTATGGCCTAGTTGCCAATCTAGAAGTAATGGCCATTGAAAACACGGAGTTTACCCAAGACGATATTGAACAACTAAAAATGCAGCAAGAAGTATTTGAAAATGCCAAAGATGCCATTTCCCGGATACAAGCGGACTTGGAATTTCATAGGCTGCTTACCAAGGGTTATGAGAACGATTTGGCCTTACAGATACTAAACGACCTTAAAACCCGTATTTTCTTTTATGAAAGGGCCTTTACCAATGATGACTCCTTCTATAACAAATCCGATAACCAACATGAATCCATAATAGCCGCCATTGCCGATAATAACGTTCCTACGGCATCACTGCTATTAAAAATGAACTGGATGCTTATCTTAAACTACATCCAGAAAAAATTGACCGAATAATTAATCCAGTTCTTTCAAAATTTCTTGTGCAGATTTGGTCAATCGCATATATCCTCTATAACCCCATAAGCAAAAAATAAGGGTAATCATTAAAGTTATGGTTAGGAATATCCATTGTGTAGATCGTAAACCTTCCATAAAGATATCCTTGCCTGAACTAATTTTTGAAAAAGTAGGTAAAATAAATACCATACCGGCCATTCCAATACCCATAGCTATCTGCTGTATGCGCAATAGGCGATTTTTAGATTTTAAATAATGGGAAAGATTGGCTTTATAGCTACCGTTTAAAAGGTCTAAATTTTTAATCCTACGCAAGGCATCCAATACCAGAATGGGAAAAATAACCATATAGCCTATGGTCAAAATTCCACATAAACGTAAGTACCAAGTATCCAAAACATTGAATTTATATAAGAAAAGTAAAGCCAGTGCAAAACATACTACAGCACCTATTGTTTCTAAGGTTAGTGCGCTTTTAAATTTATTTTGATATTTCTCTTTGGTCATGTTCAAGATAATTGTATTCGTCAATTTTTTCTGCCGTTCCAGTTCGTTGCCCATTTGCACCCAGGCAGATTGTAATTCCTCCAGTTCCATAGATTATGATTTTATCATGTTAGATTTTAATTTTTGTTTGATTCTTGAGATTCGCGTTCCCACATTACTGGCCTGTAACCCAGTTATTTCTGCTATTTCCTTATAGCTTTTTGCCTCTAGTAGAAGAAAAATCAAGGTTTTGTCCAAATGATTTAAATGCTTTAAATGTGCATATAACAACCGTAATCGCTCTTCATATACGTCATCATTGCCAGGTTCCATAATTTGTGAAACTGTATCTGCCATAGAAACGGAATCCGGTCTTCTTTTATCTTTTTTTAAAAAAGTAATGGCCGTATTCATGGCAACTTTATACATCCAAGTGGTAATTTTAGACTCATTCCTGAACGAATCAAAGTACTTCCATAACTGAAATACCACATCTTGAAAAAGGTCTTCCTGGTCTTGTTTGGTATCGGTATATTAGAGGTAACCTTAAACAACAAACCTTGATGATCTCTTATCAAATTGGTAAATTCAACTTCTTTGGACATGTACAACCGTTATTTTCCCTATTGGTATATGAACAAACCTTTTTGTCACAGATAATTATAATTTTTTTGTTTTTTGCTATCGTTTGGTTCGTACATAACGTCTATCCCATTATGGTTAGGATAACGATAACCAGCTGTTTAGCATATATTTAAAACTGTCTATGCAACATAGGGCACAAATGTTCGTTTTATTTAAAAATTATTAGGTTATGCAATTTTTAAACAAGGAAATTGAGGCTTTGACAAAACGTAAAAAAACCGCTGCACTAGCCAAGAAGCAAATATCATGTGGTATTTTTCAAGATACTAAGGATATCCCTGTCAAAGCAGAGGATGTAGTAGTATTGAAAAAAGTGTAATCTTATTCCTGAAACAAGGATTTATCCAGTCCTGGAATGAGATTTAGCGCATTTTTATAATATACTTTCTTCAACACATCGTCTGGTAGATCAAGCCCGTACATTGCCCAAAAGGCATGATATTTCTTGTAATACGGAAAGTATTCATCATTGCTCTCCAACACCCTAAAATATGTCGGAAATTCCTCTGGTTTCCAACTATCCTTACCAAACAGGATACGGTCTTGATATTTAATAAAAAATGCCCTTGCATGCTGTGGTTGTCTACCCAACTCCGCAATTACGGCAGATATACCTACATTCATATTGGGCATTGCATCAAGTAACTCGCCTAGCTTTTCCAAATTATTGGCATGCCATCCCATATGAGCATTAATGAACTTGGTCTTTGGATGTTTTTTAAAAACGTTATGCTGTTCCTGTATAATTTGTTCAAAAGGTGCCGGATCCGTGGCAGACCTTTTTCTCTAGGATGTGTTTTTAATTCTAACCAACGCTCGTTTTCCGCATTCATTTCGTCCCAAAATGATTTGGGGTCAGCTGCATGAATCAATACTGGGACGCCCATTTCCGCACATTTTTCCCAAATAGGATCTAATCTGTAATCGTCAATTGCCAAACGATTTCCATCGGCATCTTTATTACGCAAACCTAGACTCTTAAAAATCTTTAAGCCTTTAGCCCCGTTCTTGATATCCAGTTCCAACTGGGCGGCAGCCTTTTTGCCCCACTGTAAATCCTTTGCTCCCTCAAAATCCACATTGGCAAAAACAACAAACCTATTGGGATAACTTTTGTTGATATTGTCAACTTTCTCTTTAAGACTTTCACCTGAACGTCCACTTAAGTTCACCATTATGGCTTCGTTCATGGCGTCCATATCTTTTACCAATGCCGTAAGTGCTTCTACTGACATATCCCTTTGGTGGCTATGCACATCAATAAATGGAAATTTGGCCGTTTTAATTTCTTTGCCCGTATAACCAATGTAGAAATAGGGTTATACTCTTCAAATCCCAATTCTTGGGAATATGCAAAATTAACTAGAATAAGGAAAACACTGGAGATTAGTATTGCTTTAAGGTGGTACATCATATTAATTATCATGTTGGTTATTGGGTATCTGTAATTAGTTGTTCGTATGCCGCTTTAGTGTCTATATCAATAATTCCTTTTCCTGCATTTAGGCCAATGGTCTCTTTTCTATAACGTTTCAATATTTCTTTGGCCCCATAATCATCTTTAAGCTGGGAAAGTTTTTCATAAAAGGTAATAGGAAACAAAGCCGGTACACCCGTTTTTTGGGTATAATTGGTCGCAATTATTCTATTTGGATTTTGTATAAAATTTTCCACCATTAAATTTAAATAATCGGATGTCATTAATGGTTGGTCCGCAAGACAAATTAAAATACCTTGCGGTCTGGATGCCAATGAAAGTAAATGGTTTATACCATATGCTATACTATTTCCCAAACCATTTGCCAATTGGGGTTTATCATATAATCAACATGGAGGTCGTTGAGGGAACATTTATCCACAATACGCGCTGCATGAGCGCCCAAAACAAGGTGTACCGAGCCTACCCTACTATTTTTGGCTGTTTTTATGATCTCTAATAAGAAATTGGAATCTTTCCACGGTAAAAGTTGTTTAATATCCTGCATGCGTTTAGATTCCCCTGCGGCCATTATTAAAACAGTTATGTCTTTTCCAGAAATCATTAAACCGGTTTTTGTGCCCTGTTTTTTAGCATCATGGGTTCGGTTTTCCTAATAACCGTTAGTATTTCCGCTAAAATTGAAATTGCAATTTCCTGAGGCGTTTCTGCACCAATATTTAATCCGGCAGGACCATGAATAGATTCAAGGAAATCTACAGAAATGTCCATATCCTGTTCCAATAGATGGTCCAGTAATTTTTCCCTCCTTTTAATAGGTCCTAAAACACCTAAGTACATAGGCTTTACATTTTTTAAGGCCATTAGATATTTTAAATCCTTGGCAAAGCTATGCGTCATAAGTACCACAGCCGTTTCTTCATCTATTTGTTCTACGGGGAATAGTTCGGGTTCATAATTCAATAATTCATCTATATTCTTAAAATCCAGTATGGACTTATTCTCTTGTGGAGTTACGGCCACCCTTACTTCCCAACCCATACTAACTCCAAAGTGAGCTAGCTGAACCGCGTCATGTTCACCACCTATAAGCAATAACCGTTTGCAAGGAGGCATTGTTTGCTCAAAGGAGTGCGCGTTAGACTGTTGCTTGGTGTAAGGATTTAAAGGATATGTTTTTGCACCTAGTGTTATAAAGGTACCATAACCATTTAATTGCCCAAATTCTTTCTCATATGTTGTTGATAATGTAAAGTCCATTCTATTCTCTATTACCTTTTTAAAGGCATGTACAACGGATTCGTTTGGAGAGAAAAATTCCAACATGATGTACAAAATACCTTCGCACCCTAAACGAAAGCGACCGTCATAGGTCATTAATTTGGCAGAATGGTCCTTAAAGACGGACTGTGACTGAAAAAGTACTTCTTTTTCCACACAACCACCACTGACAGCTCCGATCATTGTATCATCTTCACGGATCAGCATACGGACACCTGGTTTTCTATACGAGGAACCTTCAAGAAAAACTACGGTTGCCAGAACACAACTAACATTTTCTTTTTTTGCCAATTCGTACGCATTAAAAATAGTCTTAAGTTCGTGGGTCATTTATTGTATTATGTTTATAAGTAACATTTTATATAGCTTAGGACTTTATTAGATTTGCTATAAAGCTACTAAAATTATGGGTTTTAATTTTTCAATATAAACAGGTAATTCATCTTTAACAATCTTTAACATTAATTTTAAAATCTTCTATAATTTAAATACACTTTGTCCGTTCTGCTAGTTGAACATATAAATATTGAATATGAAAAATTTTTAAAGACCTTCAGTGTGTTTTTTGTACTGTCTTTACTGGTTTCGTGTGTGTAATGCAGATGATGATGTAAGTTTGGACCTGAATCTTGGGGACGGTCTAGGGAAAGGAGAGCCGGTAGATGATTGCTTAGGATTGGAAGAAGGTGAGTTGGTGCTTTCCATTCAGGAACAGTATACCACATTGCCTGGAAAAGTGTCCGTTTTCTTTAGAGTATCCGATACAAGCGGAAATCCCGTTCCAGGCTTAACGGCAAATCAATTTACCATTTATGAGCAAGGACGTAATGATGATTGTTTCAAACCATTTCCACTCTGAGTCTTCTGCAAGGATTTCTCCAAATTCCCAAATATTCTCTAACAATACCTTATTGGTGTTAGATTTAAGTAATAGCGTGTTGAGCAGTAGCTTGCAGGAATTAAAATTGGCCTCCACCAGTTTTATTGACGCCGTAATGCCATCTACCACCCAAGAGTCCGTAAAAATGGCTATCTATTGGTTTGATGGTGAAGATGAACTTCACCTATTGAATGCTTTGACCCCTTCTAAAGATGAACTAATCGCATCTATAGATGGTATAAACGATGATATCAGTAACGATCCATCTACAGATTTATATGGTGCGGTAATTAAATCTACCGATATAGCATCGGATTTGGTATTAAAAACTTCTACCGCAGGTGGTAAAA